>NZ_LR027582.1 GCF_900605015.1 Olsenella sp. Marseille-P4559 | reverse complement strand
TGCTTCGCATTATACACCGCGTAACACAACGTAACAAGATAAATACTTAAAATTTGACATAAAAAATGCCCATCTAGCTGGGCAAGGGGTGGGAGGTCAGACTAGGGCAACTGCAAAACTACGGAGTTGGCCATCTGTTGAAGTTGTATTTCTCGATGCGCTAGCCAGTTTTCCTCACCTCCTTCATGAATAAGTATTTACCTTGTTATTATTGTTTCTCACATGCATCCTAAGTGCAGCGGCGAGCGGGAAGCATTTCTCGACACGCGGCAAGTTTCGGCTCTTCGAAACTTCTGGTGGGTAGCATGCCGAGGGGCCGGGGTGCTCGGCTCCCCCGAACGGTATGATTCCGGCATCTGACGGGCAGGCGCTCGGAGTCGGGCACGGACGCTCGGGCTGGGATGCTGGGTCAGCTCCTCGAGGGGTCGATGGGGCTCGGGGGCGAGCGTTGTTAATGTTCACTAAGAAGTGACGCAGAGGGGGTGGTATCGGAAATCCGTACCAGACGATGATGTCTGGAGGATGGTGTGTGCTCCCTTGGGCAGGGGGCAGGAGCGGTCGAGCCTTGCATCAAGCATGGCCTTGAGGCCACAGCCACGACACGTGAGCTGGGACATCCAGGCCGGGCGCGGCCCGTGGGGTGGCACCGGGAGCGGAAGGACGACGGAGGCGCGCTCAGGAGGCGCGACCCAGGGCGCCACCCAGAGGAGCAAAGGCGGGCCGCTGCCGACCGCTGTCTGGGGCACGGTCGCCGCAGCGCCCATGCGAGGCGCGAGCCAGGATGCCCCGGAGGCGCGCAAGTGTGTTTGATAGCCTCCTAATTGCACAGAAAAGCAGAGCGGCTTTTCACTCGTGAGCATGAAAAAGTTTCACAGATAGGCAAGGGGGACACGTCCTGGCACCGCACACATTGCCATGCTCGATTCGCAGGGCCCAACCCACGGGTCGAGAGGCAG
>NZ_LR027581.1 GCF_900605015.1 Olsenella sp. Marseille-P4559 | reverse complement strand
CGCTCTAGCCGCTCACTTTGATGACTGTCTGTGTGTCGTCCATCACCGACACCTCGCCCCGCGGAAGCTCGCCGCGTGCGTCCGTCGGCTGCGTCAGATGTGTATAAGCGGCAGGCGCAGCGCCTGCCTGCGCGTCGCGCACGCGCGACGCGGGGCACGTCATGCCCGCTTGCGTCGCACCAGCGGAGGCGCCTGCCTGCGCGTCGCGCACGCGCGACGCGGTCCCATTCCCATCACCCTCACTGCTGAGGCCCCTTATCTCCTTTTGCTCGTCAAGCCAGCCCTCGTGGCTCTTCGAGCCGTCCTCGTGCTCCAGACAGGCCTTGTATCGGGACAAATGATCAGCATATTCCTGGGCCTCTCCCGGAGTCCGGCATCCCGCAAGCACCGCGACCCCGTTGCCCGAGCTGCAGGGCACCCCGCCGGAGCCCTGGAAGGCGTCAGTCGCATAGGCGGAGAGCTGCGCCGCACTACCTATGGTACCGTAGATTCTGTTGTCCTGGGTCACCTGGTAGCCCTTGATCACGCCATCCATGGTGGCCGTGACCGCCGCATACGGGAGCTTTGCGGCCCCGGTGGCACCGGCGGACTTCTCGTAGAACTCGACGCCCCAATCGAAGGCCTTCCCAGCCAGGCCTGCCCCGTCGGTGTCGACGGGAAGGCCCGTCACGCTCGAGAGGAAGCTCACGGCCGTCTCCTTCACGCCCTCCTCGACAGGGTCCTTGATCTGCGACTCGGCCATGTAGGAGACCATGTTGTCAGCATTCGTGGAGGCGTTCGCATCGTAGGTTGCGTAGTACGTCCCCGTCGCCGCGCCCGTCGCGTCACATGCATTGATGATGTTGGAGCTGGTGCCCGCGGGCAGACCCGAGCTGTCGCCCCACGACTCCGCGGCCCGGATGAACCCGGGGAGCGCCGAGTGCGTCACGGTGACGCTGTAGACGCCCTGGTATCCTTGCAGGCCGCTGCGCCCTGACTCGCCGTACCCCAAATTCAGGAACGCGTTAGGCGCACCGGTGTCACCTCCCATGGAGCGCACGACCAGGTCGGAGTAGGGCAGGCCGAGGGCCGCGATTTCGGCGTTCGAGAGGCCGCTTGACTCGAAGAGCTCAAGCACCCCTGCCTCTTGGAGTTCGCCGTCGACGCAGAGGCTGCCCCTAATCCGTGCGGCCTCGTAGTCCCTGTCGACCGTCGTAGCCCAGTCCATGCCCCCGTACTCCCCTGACACCGCGCTGCGTACGGCAGCCGTGGAGGAGGGGCTCGACCCCGAGGTGTCCACCGTGCCCCTGCCGCTCGGGCCGCTTGCTGCCGGCGGCCGGGCCGGCGAACCGGCAGCAGGCGTCGACAGCGAGCGAGACGATCCCGAGGCCGGACGGGTCGCGCGCGCAGGCCCCGTCGTCCCGCACGGAGCAGGCCGCCCGGCCGTCGAGCCGGGGCACCGCGCCCCTCTCGCGGGAGGAGGGGCCGGACGGCACCCCCTCGAGCGCCCCCCCCTCGGGACCCTGGCTCTTATACACATCTGACGCTGCCGACGACCCTACGCGCGATCTTCCGCGTGGACGCCTCAGTGCTGAAACAAAGAATAATATACACATAACACGCACACACCGACTCAGTAGCACAAGCATGTCGATAAAGACGTCGCGGGAAGTGA
>NZ_LR027580.1 GCF_900605015.1 Olsenella sp. Marseille-P4559 | reverse complement strand
CCCATTTTCCGCAGCTAGAAAGTGAAGAATACAGCTTCTAGCTGCGGTTTTGTTGATAGTCCAGTGACTATTGCCTGTGTGGTAGTTTTGCCCTGTTGGCTTTGGCGAGCACCTGCTTTGCCTCCCTGGTTGTGAGGAACTTGCGCTTGGGCTCGGGGAGGCCAAGAGCATCCGCGAGAGCATCCGACTCGTCCGTCCTGTGGTCGAAGACCCACCAGTTGGAATCGAAGTTGGTGGCCGACATGCCCGCCATCTCGTCTCTGATCCGGGCGGCAGGGATGCCCGTCCGGCACTGCAGGATCCGAAGTATCGCAAGGGCCACGAAGCAGGTGAGGAAGTGGGCCTCCATGTGGGCGTCCTTCCATACGTATATGGGCCTGGCCCTAAGCTCTGGCTTGGTGATCTCGAAGGATTGCTCTATCCTCCAGAGCTCGCGGCAGGCATCGAGCACCTTCTCGTCCGCCCAGCCGCACTCGCCCGTGACGACGAGGCAGTAGCCGTCCAGGGCCCCTGCCTCTGCCATGGCTTCCTCGTTGAGAGAGAGCCTGTGGGTGGAGACGATCTCCCCGGTCTCCCTGTCGAAGTGGAGGTTCCTCACGTACTTGGCGGCCCCGTGGGCCTCGTGGGCGCTGAAGGCAGCAGGGTTCTCGATGAGTCCCCTTGCCCGCTCTATCACCTTGGCCCTGTCGTGCCGGGCCCGCTCCTCGTACTTCCTCGACCAGAAGCCGACGTACCTCACGGGCATCTCGACGTCCCTGGCATGTCCGTCCCCTGCGTCCTCGGCCTTTATGTGGCAGGTCTTGAAGCCCTGCTTGCCCTTGATCTTGAAGTCTTCTCCCACATGACGGAAGCCGCGCTCGTCCAGGAGCCACTTCTTGAGCGCCCTGTCCGACTTGGTGCCGCGGGCCGACTGGGAGAAGACGAAGCCATCTCCTCTGGCCACGGCCGCCGCTATGTCGCCAGAGCAGCTGAGGCCTTTGTCAGCCACGGCTATGACCCGCCCTATCCCGTAGTCGCGCTTGAGGTCCGAGAGCACCGGGATCATGGTCTGGGCGTCCGGGGTGTTTCCCGCGAGCTTCCTGTGGCAGATGGGGATGCCCCGCTCGTCCTGCAAGGGCCCCATCTGCACGATCGGGCCCTTCCCCATCTCCTTGGGGACCCCCCTCCCCCTGGGCCCGTCCTGGGCGTCGCTTTCGAAGCAGTAGTTGGTGACGTCGTGGTAGACGCAGGACATGTCACGCATGTTCGCCTCGGCGACCCTCTTGTTCATGGAGGAGACGACCTTGTCCTTGGCCCTCGCGAGCTCGCCCAGGGCCCTATGGAGGTCATCGCCCGTGAAGTCGCTCCTGAAGAAGCGCCTCTCCCTGCTGTCCCAGGCCGCATGCTTGGATCCCGGCTCTGCGATGCGCTCCGCGACCAAGAGCCTCATGACGGCGTTGAGGTCGTAGCCGATCCCCCTTCCCCTTACGTGGTTGCGCAGGGTGCCTTCGATCCCCAAGGCGGCGTAGACGGCAAGGGCGATGGCGCACCCCAGGTTCTTCCTGCCGCACTCCCTCTTGTCGATCTTCTCTAAGGGGTGGATCTCGAAGGGGACGGCCTGCCCCCCTCCTCCTTCTCGCGCGTCATCTCGAGGGCGACGGACCTGCCCCAGGACACGGGGTCTGCGTGCTCGCGCTCGAGCTCGTCGACGTATCCCAAGGGCCTCACCTGGCGCTGCCTGGTCTTTCTGCCCACCCGATAGCTCTCGCACGCGGCGAGCTTTACCCGTCCGTTCTTCTGGGGGGTCTGCTTCAGGAGCATCTTGTGGTCCTCACTCGAGACGACTGCTGCATATTGTACAACATACAGCACAATACAGTGCTCAGAAACATCATCAAACTTGACAAAAATAAAACCCGCTTGGGCTGGTCAGGACACGTATCTGAT
>NZ_LR027579.1 GCF_900605015.1 Olsenella sp. Marseille-P4559 | reverse complement strand
CCGTGCCCACCCAGTCGCCGCTGGAGTCTATGACGCGCCACCGCGCCCCCTGTTCCGAGGCGCCGGACGGGTCCCCGCCGGCCTCGCAGCCGCAGAGGCAGGCGGCGAGCGCGCCCGCCGCGAGGGATGCGAGCCCCCTCCTCGTGATGCCGCCTGTCCCCCTCATGCGATCCTCCTATCTTTAAGTCGTTGCATCGGAGAGCCGGATACCGGATGCTTTGGTGCAATGCAGACTCTGGCGGGCAGGGACGCCGACATGGTTCCTGGGGCGCGATGCGACCCCGCGAGGGAGAGTGGCGTCCTGCCCCACCCGGGCTCTTCCGCGGATTGGCTGGATGAGGTGGCCGACGGGCCGTCGGACGTCCTCGTGGGCATGGGGGCCACGGGCCACTGCCGGATGGCCCTCTACGCGTTCCTGGTCTCCAGGGGCTACCGGGTCGCGGTGATCGACCCGGTGCAGGTGCGCGCCGCGCGCAGGCTCAGGGGGTTCGACGAGGTCAAGAGCGACCGCGTTGATGCGGCCCCGTCACCGAGGCGCTGCGCATCGGGCAGTACGACCCGACGGGGCCCGCCACGGACGAGGTGCAGTCGCTGCGCACGCCCACGCGCCACCAGCAGTCGTTCAAGGCCGAGTTCGCCGAGGCGAGGCCGCCGTCCGCGGGCTGCCCGACCGCGCCGAGCCCCCCGTGCTCACCATACCGGGGGTGTCATACGCGACCGGCGCGCAGATCGTCGCCGAGGTCGGCGACATAGCCCGGTTCCACAGTGCCTCCGCGCTCGTGAGCTACGCCGGGCTCGCCTCCTCGGCGAGCCAGTCCGGCGAGTCCGGCAGCGGCGGCGGGCCCATCACAAAGCGCGGCTCGCCCTACCTGCGCAGGGCACTGTGGCTCGCGGCCAGCGGGGTCCGGCGGTGCGACCCGTCCCCGGGCGCGTCCTACGAGAGGAGGCGCGCCAAGGGCAAGTGCCACAGGGTGGCCGTGACCGCCGTGGCGCGAAGGCTCTGCCACATGGCCTTCGCGGTTATGCGGGACGGGGCCCCGTACGACCCGGCGAGGCCGGGCGCGGACCCGTCAAAGCATCCGATATCCGGTTCTCAAGGTGCGATGGAAAACGAGTGCGAATCGGTTGGATAAATCAGTCACTAGATCTTGACTTCATATAGCTGGTCTCCCTCGTCTCGTCCCCTGCTAGGGCATCCTCGCGAGCGCGTGCCCGTTGTCGCCCATGCGCGTCGCGTCGGAGAAGGCCGGCTGCACCACCCAGCCGCCGTCCCAGCCGACGTAGCCCCACAGTCCTGACTCCTCGTCCTTCGCCGCAAGCGGGTCGGCGTCGAAGGCGACCACCAGGTCGGCGAAGGCGGGCCCGACGACCCACCCGCCGCCCGCGTCGACGACGCCGCAGAGCCCCGAGCCCTGCGGCCGGGCGAGGAGGAGGTCGGAGTGGTGGTCGGTGACGAGGTCGGAAAAGGTCGGACCGAGCGCCCATGTGCCGTCCATTGCCATGATGCCGCAAAGACGGGTCTCCGGGTCCATGGCGGCCTGGAGGCGCGGGCTCCTTGCCCCCTCAAGCTCGTTGCCGTCCCCGTCCAGCCAGACGATGTTGCCCGCCGTGTCCCAGCCGCTGGCCGTTCCGTTGTCGTAGAACGGGAACGCATCTGAGTATCGGGGCTCTATGGCCCACGAGCCCGACTCGTCGACGTATCCCCACAGCCCCGTCCCCTCGTCCTGCGCGGGGGCGAGGCCGTTGGGGGCGAACTCGCGGGCCTCGAGGAACGTGGGCCTGACGGCCCAGGATCCCGTCTCGTCGACGAAGCCCCACAGGCCAGTCTCCTCGTCCTCGACGGCCGCGAGCCCGTTGGCCGAGAAGCCGTACCCGTCGGCGTCGGAGAAGCGGGCCGTGCCCACCCAGTCGCCGCTGGAGTCTATGACGCGCCCCCGCGCCCCCTGTTCCGAGGCGCCGGACGGGTCCCCGCCGGCCTCGCAGCCGCAG
>NZ_LR027578.1 GCF_900605015.1 Olsenella sp. Marseille-P4559 | reverse complement strand
GCTACATAGGGTGGCACGACACAAAGAGGATCAGGCGCTCGCTGGGCTCGATGGGCCCCTTGGCATACAGGCAAAGCCTAACCCTTGCAGCCTAGCGAGAACGGTACGGAAAAGCGGTACCACCCCCCGGTTGGTCAGTTTTCCGTGCGACATCCGCGCAGTTCCTATTGAAATTCAACAGCAGATGGAGGAGGCCATGGGGGACGTCTACGGGCTCCCGGACAGGGAGTCCGCGGCGGTCGCCCTCGACAGGCTCGCGAGCCGGATGGCGCACTCCAACGTGCCCGAGACGAGGGTGGTGGCGAGGACCCTGCGCAAGGAGCGGGAGGGCATCCCCGACTGGTGGAGGTCGAGCGCCACCAACGCGATCCTCGGGGGGCCCGACTCCGTGGTCCAGTCGATCAGGAGGGCGTCGAGGGGCTTCAGGAACGTCGGGTACTTCGAGACCATGATCTTCCTGAGGCTGGGGAGGCTGGACTTCTCGGCCCAGTCCTCGCTGGCCTGTGCTACCCACTAGAAATGCGGAAGAACCAGAAAAATGCCTTTTCACCCGAGAAGTACGCCATCAAGAAGGACCTCTTTGGCGTGATCGTCTTGGAATCCGATCAGGACCTTGATCCGAAGACTGCTTACCTTTGCCATAATGACCGGTGGCTTCTGGAAGTGGTATTCAACCGTCACAAGAACGATGAATGCTTGGACCACACCAACTGCCAGGGCGACTTTTCTGTGATGGGAAGCGAGTTCATCAACTTCCTCTCTACAGTTGCCACCTGCAGGATCATCAGGAAGGCAGGGAAAGCTGGCCTTCTCGATAACATGTCCTATGCAGAACTGATGGACGACCTTTCCTCTGCATGGAGACTGATGGATTCCCCGGCCGAACCAGCAACAGACGACGGCTGCTGGGTACATACCCTCAAGACCATATTTGCTGAGCTGGAGGCTCTTGGATTATCCAAGCCGGCTCCAAAACCAGAACCTAAGAAGCGTGGACGCAAGCCCAAGCCGAAGAACCCGGCAACTATGAAGCCGAAACGTCCGCGTGGTCGTCCGCGGAAGAATTCATTGCCTGCCGGCTAGCTATAGTCCGGTAGATTGGGAAACTATTAGTGTATTAAATATTCCATTCTTATTGTTCTTGTACGTATTGTTGCTGTACAATTTAGCTGTCAAACGAAGGGAGGACATGATGGCAACCAAGGTGCATGAGGTAGATGCCTCTATGGATGAGAAATCGGCACGTTTGGACTTTCGCCTATCGGCAAAAAAGCGTTCGCTCTATGTGAGGGCAGCTGCGCTTAAGGGGCTCAGTCTAACTGGCTGGGCATTGAACAATCTCGATGAATGTGCACAGCGTGACATCAGGTCCGAAACAGAGACAGTGCTATCTGCGCAGCAGTTCGACGAATTCGCCGCAGCACTCGAGCAGCCAATGCCTGAAGCAATGCTAAAGTTGCTCGCTGTAAAGCCGGAGTGGGCATGAGATTCACAAAACCTCGAAGGCTTGAGGACGGCGAAACACTAGATGACTTCTGCAGCGGAGTCGAAGTTGTCGACGATTGGGCTAGAAACCGAGCTCCTTACGCTAAAAAGCGCGGGTCTGCAATTGTATATGTTTCCTTCGCTGCTACAGAAGAAAAGTCCGTTGCAGGTTTCTACTCGTTGAGTTCCCATTCGATTATAAGGAGTAGTGTTGGCGGCGGCTGGCTGAAACGCAATGCACCTTCATCCATTCCCGTATTTCTTTTAGGAATGCTTGGCGTTAATCAGCAGTACCAAGGGACCGGGCTGGGATCTATGCTCCTGCGCGATGCTGTAGTTCGTTCCCTTTCGGCTGCTGGTACGGTTGGTGCAAAAGCACTCGTTGTCGATCCAGCGGATGAGGGTGTACAGGGCTTTTATCTGCACTATGGATTCCTAGAGATACCAGGCATGGATACGATGTATATTCCGCTTAAACTTCCTGAGTAGCGATGAATGTGGTAACCGTTCTGGTCATCTAGGGAAACGATGGTTAATTCGCCTTGATGGGGTCGCTGGAGCTGCACGCTGTATGCCACCGGCTCAAAATGTCTCGAACCACGCAGTGCCCATACCCACATAGATGCCTATCTGTCTTCTGGATATGGTATAGCTACATCCACGTATTCCAACATATCCAAAAGACAGGCGGATTAGCATTCTGAGTGCAACACGATAGCCCGCTGAATGAAGGCGTGGCACATCCCGGAAGGCTACGATGTTGGTTGTCTGGGTCAACGTCGGAAGCTGGAAGGAATGTGCCACTACAGGCATCTTGGCCCTCAGGAGAGGGACCGCATGGCCATGCTGCATGCAGGGGGAAGGTCAATCGCCTACATCGCGGGAGAGACCGGTAGGGACAGGTCGACCATCTGCCGCGAGCCGAAGGGGAACGGCCGCCGCGGGCGCCATGGGTGTGTTCGCTAACGTATTAATCGACACTTGGGCTTGGGGGTGGTACCGCTTTTCCGTACCGTTCTCGCTAGGCTGCAAGGGTTAGGCTTTGCCTGTATGCCAAGGGGCCCATCGAGCCCAGCGAGCGCCTGATCCTCTTTGTGTCGTGCCACCCTATGTA
>NZ_LR027577.1 GCF_900605015.1 Olsenella sp. Marseille-P4559 | reverse complement strand
ACTACATAGAGTGGCACGACACAAAGAGGATCAGGCGCTCGCTGGGCTCGATGGGCCCCTTGGCATACAGGCAAAGCCTAACCCTTGCAGCCTAGCGAGAACGGTACGGAAAAGCGGTACCACCCCCAGAACAACATACTGAGGGTCATCGTCAGCATGCCCTTGTTCCTTGCCCTCTCCGCTTTCCGTAAAGAAGTAGCAAAGCGCCAGGACATTCCTCTCGCCAGTCGAAATGTTATCCGGGGCAACTGACTGCCCATGGGACAGGACCTTGTATCGTTCGCCATCCAGCACAAGCTTGAACCTGTCGGAATCGAAGTACACATTCGCGAGATACGAGTTGATGACGTCAACTGCAATGTCGATCTGCTTTAATGCCGCTTCCTGTTGTTGCTTTTCCGATAGAAGCCGCCTTTGCTCCACCAGCTTATTGTTCTTAGCATCCCTGGCATTGGTGAGGCCGCCTTCCGCCGTTTGCCAGGACTCGATGTCTTGGCGAGCGTCAGTTCGACTTATCGCATCGTTAAGCCTCAGGAGGTCCTTCTCTAAGGTATTTCTATCTTTGATAGCACCGTTGATAGAGTCGATTTCGGAGTTTACGCTCTCGGCCGCAACCTCGAGCTTTTTCAGCGCCGCATCCAAGCCCAATACATCTGCGGTTTGAGCCGTATAGATGCTTGCCTTGCGGAGCTCAATGCGCGAATTGTATTCGTTAACAAGACGATTGGCCTCACGAAGAGCATCTTTCAAGTCGGCTTTCGCTGATTCGGTGACCTGGTCTGGAATATCGACAGTCTCAACTAGGCAAGGGAGGTACGCTTTCGAGAGTTCGCCCCTGAATTCCTCAACGGCTTTATTAAGGACCTTGCGGATGCTTGCAACGATTGATTCTTTGTGCTCCCGAGAAACCTCCTGCTGGCACATCGGGCATACGTGTGTGTCTTCCGACGAAAAGACGCATATGGCGGTATCGACAATAGTCTGGTTGTCGTTCTTCACTAGCTTGAGAATTCTTTGCTCTCGTTCAGAAAGTTCCGGATTGTCAATCTGTCTGCTGAGTAACTCCGTTAGATAACCCTCATCGTATGGTGCGATATCGATGGAGGGAACGGGGCTAATCTCATCTTGCCCAGCTGCTCTGGCTTTCTCAAAGATGCTGAGCTTGGCTTCAAACCGCTGCCCTAGCGTCTCCCTAGTTTCTTTCGTTTTGGCGTTTTGCACGTCTATCCAAGATTTTTTGCTTAGATTCGATTTCCTTCCGGTAATTTTCTGACAGCGTTCTGCCCAGCCGGCGCTTTTGACGCTCTCTTTTGCCTTCCTCTCTAATTTTTCGACCGAGTTTGAGCCTTTTTGAAGATCTGTGATTCTGCTGTCTAACTCTTCTATTTCTGCAGTTACACCTCGGATGCTTTTCTCGGTCTCCTCAATAGCCTCGGCTGCCGATACTTGTTTGCCCAGCATCACAATTGAGTCAAGGCCATCGCCTTTAATTCGGGTCTTTGACTCGATGTAATCCTCGTCGAATACCCTTATGCCAGCACATTCGTTGTCAGCAAGTGACAACATCTTCTTGCTCTCGTCATAGAGATAACCGCCGGATTCCCCTCGACTAATCGCCGCAATCTCTCGGGCAATCGTAGATTTGCCTGAACCGTTATGGCCGAAAATTATGGAAGCACGAACCGGCTTAGGGCTGTTTCCTTCACTCTGCAAGCTTCCAAAGAGATCGATGTCGTACCCAGAATTAAAAGCTCCGCTGCATACATGCACGCCAAGTATTGAGGGTATATTGCTTGCCATTCGAGCTGCCTTCCTATCCGACTAAAAACATGTCGTATCTAGCACATGACATGAATTTTGCATTCTTTACTTTTCATTATGGTGAATTTTCAGAGGCGTTGCACTTGCTCTGAAAATTCACCCCCTATAAGACGATATGAGCCAAGCATTGAAGCCCCCTGCTCGCATCGTCTCGCGGGCTGAAGTGCTGCCACACTAAGAGCTGGATGTATTGGTTCTGGCGGTGGCACCGTTACCGCACATGCGGAAGGGGCTCCACCTATGTGTGTTACCTCCATCGGCCTCGACGCCCATGCCCGCGCGACCTCAGCAGCTGCCCTCAACCCCTTCACGGGCGAGATCTGCCAGGAGGAGCTCGGGGCAGGGGCCGCACCAGTAGCCGAGTGGGCGAAAGGGTGCGAGTCCCCCGAGTGCGCCTACGGGTCGGGGCCCACCGGCTGGCGCCTGGCACGCGAGCTCGAAGGGACGGGAGCCGACTGCTGCGTGGCAGCGGTCTCCAAGATGCAGAAGCCCGCTGCCGACAGGAGGAGAAAAAGCGGCGAGGGGGATGCGGCCTCCCTCGCCCGGATGCTGGCCTGCCGCAACACCGTGGAGGCCTTCGTCCCCTCCGGGGAGGCAGGGGCGGCCCGCGGCCCCTCGCGGGCCTCAGGCGACACAGGGACCGGCCTTCGGAGAGACCGCCAGGGGCTCTCGAAGTCCCTCTTGGGGCGAGGCTACGTCTTCAGCGAGGCCAACCCCCTAGGCCAGGGGAAGGGCAGCTGGCCTCGCGCCCGCCGGGAGCGGATGGGCGAGACCAGGCTCGAGGGGGCAGCCCGCATCACCTACGCCCACCATGCAACGGCAGCCAGGTGCGCCGAGACCGACAAGCCCGAGCTCGAGGAGGCGGTCGAGAAAGAGGCCGAAAGGGACAGGTGGGCTCCTGTCGTTGAGGCCCTCCCCGCCATCAAGGGCATCGATGTCGCGAGCGCCCTCTGCTTGGCTGCCGAGGCAGGCTCGTTCTCGAGGCTCGGCCCTGCCGAGGAGTGCGCAGGCTGGCGCGGGCTCACGCCCTCCGGGCACCCCCCAGGCGGGAAGGGGGCGAGGGGCCACGTCGCAAAGTGTGGCAGCGCTGCCACCAGAAGGGCCCTCGCTGAGGCCCCCTGGCGCTTCGCAGGCTGCTCGGCGAAGCCAAAGGGGCTCCCACCCGGGCGGGAGGCGTCGGCTGAGACAGGAAGACGGGGTGCCGAACGCACGAGGCGCCTCGTGAAGAGGCACCCAGAGCTTGTGAGGCCCGGCCACAGCAGCCGTGTCACCAACACGGCCTGTGCCCGCGAGCCCGCCTGCCGGGCCTGGGGGGTGGGGAGGCGCGCCGAGGGCGCCCATCAGGCCCAGCTGGCCTCCCGTATAGCCTCTCTGCCAAAGGCGCCTCTCCCGACGCAGGGCTGAGACCTGCCCGCGACTGCTTTCTCGGACAACCCCTAGGGGCTGCGTCCGCCATGAAGGCTGGATTCCGCACCGAAGGCCTCAGACGGAGAATCGAGCTGCGGTACCACATCCCTCTACCAAGTAGCTAAACGCCCGTCTGACTACGGATGTGGGCACAAGCCCGCGAATATCAGCCTGCCAGGCAGGCGCCGACTAGGGAACGCTCAAAGAGGGAGTCCTTGGCTTGAAGGAAGTGGCAGGTCCCAGGCAGAGAACCTAGGACCTGCTACGCCATGCCACTTGACGATGCTTGGCTCATATTAAAACTAGGGCAGGACCGCTTTCGCAACCCCGCCCCGCAAAACCCGAAGGTTTTTTAGCTGGATACATTATGGACCGCTTAGATCCATCTGTCAAACACCCTGTTCAAGAAGGCCAGCGCGGAGCGGAAATAGTCCGATCGGACATACCAGTCCGAGTGCTCTTCCGATCTGCTGATAAATGCGTCTACCAGTGTGCGGCACATCTCCCTACTGTGGGTTCCCTTGACGAGCTCTCTGTAGGCGAAGGCCGTCATCGTTATCTGCTGGACCCTCGCATTCGACATCTTGGAATGCCTCGCGCGTTTGTTCAAACCGACATCCGCGAGCGCCCGGGCAACCTCGTTCGGGGTCCGGACGTTACTGGGCGTTCCGGGCGCGAAGCCGTTGACGATGGCCGTCGAGTGAGCGCAGGCGTTCCTGACGGCCTTGACCTGCTTCAGCAGGTAGTGTTCCTTTCGCATCTCCCTGTCGTCCCACCTGAGCGCGCAAAAGCGGTAGAAGTCGATGAAGCCGCCGAACGAGATCAGCTCGGCGAACACCCATGCGGGGTAGGAGCCATCGTACCTGCGGGCCAAATCACCGCTGTATCTGTCGTTCTCGAGGCGCCTTATCTCGCCATTGCGGATGTCCAGGCTCTTCTTCGGGAGGCTGGCCAGGTAGTCCACGACGATCGAGTAGCCGTCCTCGCCTACCCGCTCGGTGACCTCGTGCATGAGCTTGGCCTTGGCAAAGTGCTCGATGTCCAGGGTCATCGGCAGCAGCGTGTACCTGAGCATGTGGTCGATGGCCGCGAGGTCCCGCAGGTGCCCGAAGTCGAGCCCCACGTACTCCCCGTCGCGCTCGCCTCCAACGCGCTTGTCGAAGAGCACGCGATAGGCCGCGAGCTTGAAGTAGTACGTCTTGTCGGAGAGCGTCTCGCGGGCGTCCTCCTCCGGGCACAGGTCGAACGTCACTCCCTTGGACCTCAGGTGCCCAATCTGCTCGTCGACGGTGAGCTTGGGCTTTCCCGTTCGCATGCTAGCATCGTCACTGGTCATTTTCCCTCCTGTCCGTATATGCACATTGTACGGCCACCGTCTCGGCTGACGGCGGCATGTAGGCTTCGTGCGCAAGGCTTCGGTACAGCGTGCTCTTGCTGATGCCGGTCGCTTCCGTGATCTCCGAGATGGAGAACGCTGTTAGCGTCGGCCTAAACCAACCGCGAACCGTCGGAGAATAGCAACCAAATCGAGTCGGGTTGATTTTCAACCTTAGCGAAACACCTTGAAGGAATAGCGGGTTTTCGCACCCAGCGAGACGGGGGGGAGGCCCCGAAAGGGGTCTCCCCTCCTGCGTTCCCGCAGGTGCAGGATTCGTGTCGAGGCGTCGCGATGGGTTCGAGGCCTACGCTCCACCAGCCCGTCGCGGCTCGCCTCCAGACTCAGCGCGGCGGGCGTCTCGGCCTCGATCCGGTTGTCCCCGTGGGGCCACTCGGCCAGCTGTTGAATTTCAATAGGAACTGCGCGGATGTCGCACGGAAAACTGACCACCGTACGCATCGGGAATTGAGCAGTATTCGCATGGGGCCGTGCCCGAGTCGCGCAAGGGGCACGGCCCCGCTATGTTTCCTCCGGGCGGGATTTTGCTGAGTCGGACGAGGCCTGCCCGGAGAGGAA
>NZ_LR027576.1:17139-23997 GCF_900605015.1 Olsenella sp. Marseille-P4559 | reverse complement strand
GTTGCACCTCCCATGGGTGAGGCAGTGCCTGGCCGCGGCCCCCTTCTGCTCCAGCGTGCATTGCCCGAGGCTGCGGTCCGCGAGCCTTCCTCCGTTCTCCTGCCACTCCCCGTGCCAGCTCACCAGCTGTGCGCGGCTGGGACATCCGAGCTCCCGTATGGTTGCCGTGGCCTTGAGGCCGTACTTGATGTAGGGCTCGACCGCCCTTGTCCTCTGCCCAAGGGAGCACGCGCCATCCTCCAGACGCCATCGTCTGGTACGGATTTCCGGTACCACCCCCTCTGCGTCAGTTCCTATTGCACATCAACACCACGACGGGCCCAGGGCACAGGGGCATGCCGTCGGCGGGCGCAGGACAGGGCGGATGACGGCAGGGGGGAGGCTTGGGGCGCGCGGCAGGGCGAGGCCCGGGAGGGCCTGCGGCCCCTATGGGGGCGAGATCCCAAGGCGTCCCGGCAGCAAGGCCTGTCAGGGCTTCGGGGCCGGGCCTCCCGACTCCCTGCGGCTCGCCGACGCCGCGCGGCCCTCGATGCCAGCCGGCAGGCTCTGCCTGGGCCCGGCTTCGGGCTGCCTCGACGGCGCCATCGCGAGCTGGGCGGCCTCGGCCCCTCCCAACGCCGGAATGGCCAGCCCCATGCCCGAGGCGGCCTTGGCCGCCACGACGGCCGGAGAGCGCCGCCACCCTGTGGCCCGTTCGGGCTGTGGCCGTCGCCACCGCCGGCCTGGGTGGACCCCCGTCTGCGCAAGGGCCGGCATCGCACGCCCCATGCCACGCAAGGGGCGCAGCCCTGGCAGCTCTCGCATGGGGGGCCCTCTCGGCACCACGAAGGTCGGGACGTTCCATGGCAGGGACTGGGCGGGCGCCGCATCGGACGAGCCCAAGGAGAGGATGGACGCCTGTATGGAACGTCACAACGAGACGAGGGTCAAGCGCTCGCTGGGCTCGATGGGCCCCCTACGACACAGGCAGAGCCTGGGCCTGGCAGCCTGGTGGCAAGGTACGGAAAAACGATACCACCCCCGTTCGGGCACGACGGCCTTTCGGGTATGGGCACGAAGAAGTCTCGGGCTCGTGCACGCCCGCGCCAACCAGACCGAGGGCCTAACTTGGTTGACTGCATCGGCTCCCGGCCGAGGAGGCCGGACAGGGAATGATCGACGTGGACAAGACGGGGGACATGCGCAGGAGGGCACCCGCAGCCTTTCGGCGTACGCGACCACGCCCGGGCGCGCCATCCCAGCCCCCTACCTGATCTGCCCGACGGCGGTGCCCACGACGTACAGAAGGGAGAAGGACGCGGCGAGGAACGCGGCGGTGACGGCGACGAGCAGCGCCAGCTGCTGCCACGGCCGCAGCCCCACGTACCAGCGGCGCGCGGGCCCCCACGGCGTGAGGCCCGGCGGCAGCTCGGAGGGGTGCGCCACGGGGACGCCCCGCCTGCGCGCGGCGTCCAGGAGCTGCCCCGGCGCGGCCTCGCGGCCGCCGAGGTACATGCCGTCCAGGGCGAGGGCCCTCCTGCCCCCGGACATGACCGTGACGGAGCGGACCTGCCCGGGCATGTTGGAGTAGTAGGTCACCGCGAGGGCGTCGACGTCGGCCCAGGCGACGGCGCGGCGGCCGAAGAGCAGCCTCGAGACCCTGATGCCCCAGCCGTCCACCGAGACGCGCCAGGAGAGGAACTGGGCGCAGGCGAGGAAGGCGAACGCGGCGAAGCCGAGGGTGAATGCGAGTACGGGCCAGGTGGCGGTCGGGTTGCCCCGGCGGGCCTCGTGGACGAAGAGCGCGAACAGCCCGAGGCAGAAGACGCCTCCGAACGCGCAGAAGGCCGGCCACACGCGCGGCATGCGGTACTCGAGCCGGTCGGGGTCCGGGGAGGAGGCGCCCCGGTCCGAGCGGGCCGCGACGGCCCAGAGCGCGCCTATGAGCACGGTCGCGAGGAGGGCGCCGAGCGCCGCCATGGCTACTCGCCCCCCTCGGCGAGGAGGGAGCAGGCGCCGGGCAGCGGGCGGACGGCCGCGCCGTCGGGGACCGCGACCCCCGCGCCGCCGAGCCGGACCAGCCGGCTCACGACTCCCCGCCTCCCCCGACCCACGAGAGGTCCGCGCTCCAGCCCAGGTACGTGTCCTGGTCCGCGTGTCCCATCACCTCGCCGGTGGTCCCGTCGACGATGTCCACGGAGAGCGAGAAGCCCTCGCCGCCGGTGGCCTCCACCTGCAGGTCGGCCGCCCCGGGGACCGCGCGGGAGACCCCATACATGAGGTCCTGCGCCGTGGCGCCCCCGCCCGCCGTGAGCGTGACCGAGCGGCAGTCGTCCGACACCTCCAGGGCGATGCCGTGTCCGGCGAGCTCCTCCCTGGCCGAGTCGAGCTCCCCGGAGACCCTGCGGACGTTCTCCTCCGACTGCTCCTGCGTCTGCCAGACGTCCACCGTGCCGTCCTCGTTGGCGTACGCGGCCTCGCAGACCGCGGGCGAGGCGCCCAGAAGGTCCCGGGCGTAGCCCTGGGCACCAGCCACGCTGCCGCCCGTGAGAACCCCAGGGAGCCTCACCCGCCTCGTGCCCTCCGGGGCGACGCGCTCCGACTCCGGGACGATGCCGGAGCCGACGCCGGTCGCGTCGCCGCCCGTGGCCTGCGTCCGGGCGCAGCGCCCGGCGAGTCCCGCCGCGGCGCCCACCGCCACGGCGGCGAGCAGGGCGGCCAGCACCGCAGGCCCGCGCCTCCCCACGAAGTCCCTCATGGCATCCCTCCCTGTTCGTCCTGGCATTTTCGTTGCCCGTCTGGCATCCTCCTCATCCCTGGCCAAGAAGCCGCACCCGCGAACGCGCCGAATGGGCCGGCGAGCACGAAGCCCGCCAAGGCCCTCAACGCCTTGCAGGCCGCGACGCCCACGACGACGGCCTGGGCGCCGGGTGGCCGCACCGCGCTCGTGTGCGCGGACGGCGCGGGGGACCCCGAGGCGGACGGCACGGGCGCGCCGCCGTAGGGGACGGCGCGGCCCGCGTGGCCCCAGAGCCTCCCCGAGGGGCCGGACGGGCCCATCTGGAGCCTGCCGCGCGCCATGGGCGGGACGCCGCCACCGGGCCCAGGGGCAGCATCCCCCTGCCGAGGCCCGCCGCGCCGACCCCTTCGCCACGTGCTCCGTCGTAGCGGGCGACCTTCCGAAACATCCCCATCCTAGCCCTCCCGCCGGCCCCGCGGGGCGCCGACCCTGCGCATGCGGCCCACGCGGAAGCGCCATGCGGCTGGGTGCCTGCGCAGAAAGCAGACCGTCCTGCCGGCGGTGATGCCGTCCAGCAGGGTCGCCCCGCCTAGGACAAGGGAGACGCCGAGGGCGAGACCCCCGGCATCGGACGCGGGAAATGCCCCGACGGCCATCTCGGCGAGAACGACAGCGCCGCCGACAACGAGGAAGGCGCCAAGGGCCGCCAGCGTCCAGCGCCAGAGGGCGCACGCGAGCCTCCCAAAGGCGTCCGTGGCCCAGGAGCCCTCGTGGGCGGAGCGGCGGTACTCGCGCGTGCGGCGGGCGGCGTTGACCCTCCCCTCCAGGAAGCGCGAGAGCTCGGTGCGCCCGCCCTCGCCCAGCCCAGACGCGTCGGCGACGAGCTCGGGCGGGCGGTGCGGCGTCATGCGGAGGTAGACGAGCAGGAGGTCGCCGTAGAGGAGGGCGTAGGCCACCCGCGAGTACGGGGCCGAGCCGCCGCCGGGGCGCCCAGGCCCGCCGCCCCACTCGATGCGGTCCTCGTAGAGGCGCAGCGACCCCGGGTCGCGGGCGTCCGCGACCGGAAGGCGCTTGCGGGCAAGGCGCGAGGCGAGGCGCCAGCCCCAGAGCAGCGCCCGCTCCCCGCCGAACAGGGCGAGGGCACCCAGCGCCACGAGGACGCCCAGCGCCATGGACGCCGTCATCACCGCGCCCTCCCCCAGCCCTCCCCAGAGGGAGATCAGCACGCCAAGCGAGAGCAGGAAGAGCAGGGCGAGCACGCGCTCGTGCAGTGGGTAGCGCAAGCTCGCGAAAAGCACCTGCGCGAGCAGCTCGGGGTCGTCCACGCGGAGGGGGCCGCCCCTCAGGGAGAACGCGGGCATCCCCGTGCTGCCGGCAACCCCCCGATCCCGCATCATGAACATAGCCGCCTCCTATCGGACCGGCCTGCCGGGGCCACCGTCAGGCCGCGCCACCCCGTCCCCCGCCACAGGGCGCCTCCTGCGCACGCGTCCCACCCGGAGGCGGCGCCTCGTGGGGTGCCTGCGCAGGACGCAGAGCGACCTGCCGCCGAGGCCGTCCAGGAGCGCCAGGCCGACAAGCAGCATGAACAGCGAGAGGAGGGCCGCCGAGGGCGTGGCGAGGGCGGGCTCCCCCGCCAGCGCGCCGGCGAGCGCCCACGCGCCGAGCGACACGAAGAGGAGGGACAGGCCGTAGGCGGTGCAACGCCAGAGGCCCCACGCGAGCCTCCCCGAGGCGCCCGTGGCCCAGGAGTCCGGGGGGACGGAGCGGCGGTACTCCCGCGTGCGGCGCGCGGCGTTGACCCTCCCCTCCAGGAAGCGCGCGAGCTCCCCGCGCTCCCGCGCGCCCAGGGAGGAGGCGTCGGCGACCACCTCTGGCAGGTGCTGCGGGGACATGCGGAGGGAGACGAGCAGGAGGTCGCCGTAGAACAGGGCGTAGGCCACCTCCGAGTACGGGGCGGAGCCGCCCGCGGCGTGCCGGCCGGCCCCGCCGCCCCACTCCAGGCGGTCGCCGTAGAGGGCGAGGCCCGTCAGCGCGGCGCCCTCGAGCTCGCCGAGCCGGCCGCGGGCGCGCCTGGCGGCCGACCCGACCCAGCCACGCACCCGCCAGATTCCCCGCTCCCCCAGGAGCGGCCACAGCGCGAGGAGGAGAATGATCACCCAGAAGAACAGGATGGACCCCACCGTCATAGCGCGCTTGAGGGGGCCGTCTGTGGGGAACTGCTCCAGGAGCGGCCCCGTGCAGGCGAGGGCGAAGCAGGCGAGGGCCGCCGCCCCGATGGCCTTCTCGTGGTAGGGGTAGACGGAACTCGCCGCCTGCACCTGCGGGGTCACGTCGGAGCCGTCCCCGGGCAGCACGAAGGCGGGGCGCCCCTCCGTCGCGGAGTCACCTTCCGGCATGCGACACACCCCCATACATAGCCCGCAGCGAGTCCACGCGCCGCCGCATCGGCCCGCGACGGCAGCGCGGCGGGGGGCGACGCCTGCCCCGATTGTACAACCTCGGCGCGGCAGGGCCGACGCCCGCCCCCCCTGAATCCGAATCTTGATCCGCCCCATTCCCGTTGGCATGGGGATCCCCCGTATTTAGCAGGACCCTCTTGAACAAGTGGGACTGCGGTGGGAATCCTGGACCAAACGGGACGGGAAGGAACCCACATGTTCAGCACGGGGCAGAAAGGGAGCGCTGTCTCTTGCCCCGGCTTCTCGTGGCACCCCTTCCTGGCCATGTCCGTGCACCTCCCGAGGGGGCCCTCGTCGGGGCCGTCCGTGCCCCACGCCCCGGCATCGGCACGAACATGCTGCGCCTCTGGGCGCCCGCCTTGTCCTCGACCAATCCCCTCCCGCTCCCGCCGTGGGGGGTTGCAGAGGCGGCACTCGAGCCCGCGGTGGGCACCGCGGGCCCTGAAGGGCCCCGTCGCGCGCCCCGGGCCCCCAGCCGAAGACCGATCACGCGACTGAGCCAGCCCCTCGGGGACGGCCGGCATGCCCGTGAGCGAAGTGTCGAAAGCCCGCTGACTGAAGGGGGCTGCGGTGGTGGATTTGGACCAAATCCACCACCGCAGCCCCAACACGCAATTCCAAGCCTGCAATACACAGGGCGGCCGATGCGCACCGCGGAGATCAGGCCGTCCATAAACTCCGGCTCCTGCGCCTTGAGCTCGGCGAACTCGTCGGCCACCACGAACAGGTGCGGCATGGAGGCCGCGCATCAGGGTCTCCCCTCCCGTCTCCCGGCCTCCACGGCGGTAGCCCCAGGGCGATGTGTGCCGCGGCCCTCCACCTCGTCACCGGCGTCCGCCCAACTCTCTGCTGAGAGAGTTCGAACTCTTCGTCCAGCTCCCCAATTCTCTTCGTAAGCTCCCGTTCCCGCTCCTCCGCCTCGTCCAACTGCCTCCGGACGGAGTTCTTCGCGTCCTCGCGAAGGCTGTCGAGCTGAACGAGCTTCTGCCGGAGCTCTGCTGCGTGCTCATCTCCGAGGTTGCGCATCGTATACCGCAGATCATCCTCGGTGCTGGCGCCAATGATGTCCATCCTGCGGAGCGCATCCTCGAGGCCGACCCTCCGTCTGGATGGCCTGTCTCGCTCCTCAACGAGCTCTTCCCTTCGCCTCACGTAGTAGCGGCGTGTCTCACCAGCCTCACCCCCGCCCGGCGTCGCTTTATCCTTATGCACCCTAGTCCGTCCTCTTGTAGTCGAGATCCAGGTCCTTGTCGTCGTAGACCAGCCTATTCGAGGGCAGGTCCTCCGTCTTGGGGACGGGGGTGCCGTCCACGTAGGTCACGATCCGGTCGGGCTCCCCGTCCGGCTCCGCCCGCGGCCGCGCCACGGCGAGGCTCCCGGAGAAGGGCCCGGCGTAAGAGAACGAGGGCTCTATCGCCCAGGATCCGCCCTCGTCGACGTAGCCGCAGAGCCCCGTGTCCACGTCCTGCGCCGGCATCGGGAAGGGGAGCCCCGCGCCCGCGCCCAGCGCCTTATAGGCGGGGGCGACTGTTAGCGCTAACTTGAAAAACGCCAGTTAGGCCAATGGGAACCACCGGTTCGGACCATGTATCTCAGCCAATCGCGCAAACGCAGTTTCACCAGTTCCGCCGACCGCCTAGATTCGGGCCGTAGGCACGCATCCGGGAGGCTGGCATG
>NZ_LR027576.1:0-17128 GCF_900605015.1 Olsenella sp. Marseille-P4559 | reverse complement strand
CCGCCGCCCCCCGCCACGGCGACCCCCGGCAGGCTCAGGCCCCGGGCGTGGTTCGGGGCGCTGGGGCCTCCCCCATAGAGCGCCGCGAACCCGTCGTGGGTGCCGCGCTCGGCGGCGTCCAGAACGTAGGCCCCTCGGAGCTGTCCCAGCTTGCCATCGCACGAACCGGAAAGCTCAGCGCCAATGTCTGAGAAGCGCTTGGCTGGAGCATCCCCCCCAGGGGCCAGGACGGAATGCCTGGGCAGAGCGGGCCTCGCACACGCCGGCGTCTTGTCGGGCCGCTGTTGTCCTGTCCGCAGGTCTTGTCCGGTCCGGCTGTGGGAAGGCCCTGGCAGACAGCGCCAGGGAGGCAGGAACGCAGCCACTCGCCATGCCGAGGTGGCAATCCCTGCTGCAGGGCATGAGGGGCGTGAGGGCAGAAGCCTCCAGGAAGAGATCGGCATGCGGGACTGCACGGTCCGGAATGTACCCCATGGGGAATCGGCCGACCTGCCCGAAGGAGACTGGGGAAGACCGGAAAGCCGACGTGCCAGGCACTGCAATCCAGAGGGCTCCCGCATTGCAGATGAAGGCAAAAAAGGCGAAAATAGGCGAACAAGGCGAAAATAGGCGAACAAGGCGAAAGGCACTCCATGCCAGGCAAAAATCCATTCACGCCGGAATTTGGCAGCATCCCGCTTGTGATGGCAGGACGCGAGGCGCTGCGCCAGGAATACCTGGAAGCTTTCGAGCAGGGACGGGGTAACCCCAACCTTTCGAGCATCCTCGTCGGTCCCCGCGGCTCCGGAAAGACGGCGCTCCTCTCCTCTCTTGCAGAGGAGGCCAGAGGCGCCGGATGGATTCCGGTCGGCACGGCCGCCATGGCAGGCATGCTCGAAGACATCTACCAGCAGACCAGGCTTGTCCTGGAGCAGTTTCCCGGAGACAGGGCCAAGAGCCACGTTGCCCGGATGACCGGTGTCACGCTCGGCCCTGTTGGTGCGACCTGGACCTCCGCATCCCCGCCAGACGGGAATTGGAGGACACGCATGAGCAGGCTGCTCGATGAGCTGGAAAGCCGTAACCTGGGCCTTCTCATCACGGTCGACGAGGTGCTTCCCTCGCTCGACGAGATGGTCACTCTTGCGGCCGTCTACCAGCTCTTTGTACGTGAGGGAAGACGGGTTGCCCTAGCCATGGCAGGGCTTCCGCACAATATAGCGTCGCTTCTGAATGACAGGAGTGTCTCGTTCCTGCGCCGTGCTCAGCAGCATACGCTTGGCACCATTGCCGATGCAGATGTGCGCTCGGCCTTCCGCAGGACAGCCCAAATCGCAGGCAAGGAGATTGCAGACGATGCGCTTGAGGCCTGTACCGATGCAATCGGCGGCTATCCCTATATGCTGCAGCTCGTCGGATTCAGGAGCTGGCAAGCCTGCGCAGCATCTTCTGCCATCACGCTCCCCGAGGCGCAGCAGGGCATCCTCGATGCCCAAGAAGACTTCAGGCAGCATGTCCTTGCCCCGACCTATCGGGAGCTCTCGGCACACGACCTGCGTTTCATCCATGCGATGCTCGAAGATGTGCACGAAAGCCGTATCGCAGCCATTGCAGAGCGCATGGGCGTCGAGAGCCGCTACGCTTCGAAGTACAGAAGCAGGCTCCTCGCGACAGGCGTGATAGAGCAGCCTGCCCGAGGCGTTGTTCGCTTCGCTCTGCCCGGCTTCAGATCCTATGTGGAGGAGCAGGAGGCATAGTAGCCATCCCTCCTGTGGACGCCGATTCGGCAACCTCCGAGGCCTCGCGCTTGAGATCCAGGCCAATCCAAATGGTTGGCGATGAGCTGCTCAACACCTAGCACCGTGCCATCACCACGATCCAAGGCTTGCTCTGGTGGTGAGTGCCCTGCTCTCAGAAAAACCTGCCTCGTGCAGGGCGCCCTCAATATCGCTCGTGGTGTAGCAGCGCATGCCCTCGATGATCTTGGAGTACTTCTGCCCCTCCTCGTCGGTGCCGTCAGGCTCGCGGACGATGGCGAGCCGCCCACCGGGTCTCAAGATGCGTCTCACCTCGGCAAAGCAGCTCTCAAGGCCGGGCCAGAAGTAGATGGTCTCGAAGGCCGTGGCCAAGTCGAATGAGGCGTCGGGCAGGCCGAGCGCCGAGACGTCCCTCTGCCTCACGACGCACCTGCCGGCGTCAATCTGGGCACGGTTGTAGGCGCCGGTCCTCTCCACCGAGAGAGGAGCATAGTCTATGGCCGTGACTTGTGCGGTGGGATAGCGCCGCAGAGGCTCCGCGGCATTGCGGCCGCCGCCACAGCCCAGATCAACAGGGAGTCGCACGGGGCGGCCACGAAGGGTGGGCCGTCCTGCCTCAGGCGGCCGCTCGTCGAGGGGCTCGCGTCGATCCCCAGGTGGAGGGGGCCGGGCAAGGTCCCGAGGAGGGGGCAGGAGCCGCTGCCCGCGGCGGCGAGGGCCGCCCGGGAGGGCAGCGCCCGCATGCTCGGGCGCTATGGCGCGCTCCTGGCCGCCGGCATAGGGGGAGGGCGCGTCGGCCCGGCCGAAGGCGCATGGAGGAACCCGCGCGGCCCAATTTGCGCGCTCCCGAGGGCGTATGCGCGGAGCCAGACTGAGCCCCGACGGCTCCCGGCGGACGGCCTCCATCGAAGCGCGGTGGTGCGGGCGGGGGAGCCCCGTATCCGCGAATGTGAAGCTGGGAATGCGTTATGCGTCCGCCGAGGCGGACGGCAGGAGCCGAGCCCGAGGAGCCCAATCCCCTCCCCAGCCCCGACCCAGCTAATCGGGGCTGGGGGCCTATTGCCCATTGACAGCCCGATGAACATATGAACTGGGCGAACGTCACGGAAAACGCGTTACGTGTGCACTTTGGAAGGATGGGGTCGGACATGCCGGCCCGCCGGCACCACAATCCTGGGCCTCTCCCGGGTCCGGCCACGCTGCCGAGCCCCGCGCCAGCGCACGCTCCCCCGGCAGGGCCAGCCAACCTGGGTCACCACCGCTGCCCAGCAGGGCTTATGCCGCCGTCACACCCTCGCCGTGACCAAGGCGCCATCCGCCTTCCTCACCCTCACATACAGCACGATGGCCGCCACGACATCGGTGACGAACAGCGCGTGTAGCACGCAGAGCACCACCGCCGACGCCCCGGTGATGAGCCCCTGCCTGCGGGCACGCACCGCCGCGGCAAAACCGTACGAGGACGTGAGCAGCAGCGGCACGTAGTCGATCACGGCCAGCATCCCCACCATGAGGGGCACCATCAAGAGGAGCCCAGGCACCACGGCCATCCCGACCGACACGGCGACCCCACCGATGAACACAAGGAGGTAGAAGGGGATCATGCAGAGCTTGAGCAGCATGTCCCAGAACGCCAGCCTGCGTGGGCTATCCCTCTCGCGGTCCAGGCACGCATTGGCCACGTTGGCCGCACCGACGGCGAGCACGACGGCAATCCATACGCCCAACGTGGCATCGCTCACGCCGGGACCCAGGAGCTCAACGGGGGCCCAACCGCAGTAGACGGCGGCGATGAACAGGACGGGCAATGCGACTCGCACGACCTTGGGCATGGCGGCCTCCGTTCCTTACGTACGTGCTTCAGCTTCCACGTTACCAGAACTGCGGCGTCCGTGGCCGACACCCCCGGCAGCATGTCCCTGGCGTCCATGTAGTCAAGGGGCACAGCCTGGCCTGGGCCGCCCCACGCCGTGCAGGGGGCTCTTGCTCCCCAGCGCCTCGCCCTCCATGAACCTCTCGTTGCTGCCGCAGAGCGCCATGGCCACGTTCATGCCCTTGAAGGAATGGTCTATGACAACCTGCAGCTCAGGGAGCAGGGAGGGGTCCGCCTGCGCCGTGAGGTACAGGGCGCGCTTACCGCGCGCGAACCGGTCGAGGAGGGTCGCCTTGCCGACGCGCCTGCGTCCGCACACGGCAACCAGCCAGCATCGACAACGACGACGTCGCCATGGAGCGGGTCCGCAACCCGGCGCTCCTGCGGAGGCTGCTCTATCTGGGCGCCCCCCACTCCGCCGGGGGGTCCCGTACCGCAGGCTGCTCGGCCAGCTCGACGACCGGGGCGACACGGCGGCCGCCTACGGAAGCGGGCGCGAGGGGCCGCTCACGGACGCCTCGAAGCGGGGGCATCTCGCGGAGGGCGCCGCCGGGGCGTACCTGCTCACGCGGGCCGCGACGGACGGCTCCGAGGTCTGCTGGTGGCGCGGGGGGAGCAAGGGGGCGGACTTCGTGGCGTCCGATGGCCGCCACGTGACCGCCGTCGAGGCGAAGGGCGGCCGCGTGAAGCCGACTGGGGGCCTGGAGGCCTTCTGCCTCGAGCGTCCCGAGGCGCGCACGCTGGCGGTGGGCAGCGCCGCGTGCGGCGTGGGGGACTTCCTCACAGGGGACGTCGGCCTGCTCCCGTGACGCAGACCTCGGTCGTTCCGCGCCTGGCGCCGGCCTAGAACGGCTCCGGCGCGTCCTTCTCGAACCAGGCGAGCCACAGACGAGGACGGCGGCCAAGGCCGCGGTTACAAGGAGCGCCGCCCAGAGCATTAGGTCTCCCCCTTACCGGCGCATCGAGAGGGGCATGCGCCCACCCCACGCTGCGTCACCATCTCACTTGGGCCCGCTTCTGCTTGGCCTTCTCGACGTCAGCGACAAAGTCCTCGAGCGCTTGCGTCTGTGGGAGCCTCCTCTGCTTGAGGTACTCGTGCAGGCATGCAACGCCGATGATGAGGAGCATGACCCCTATGATGCCCGCCTCGACCACGATGAAGGTCGGCATGAGGGCCTCCTGGCCCGCCAGGTAGTCGTCATAGGAGAAGATCACGCCTCCGTCCTTGTCGAGCACCTGCCAGCAGATGAGCAAATTGCTTATCTTGCCATCCGTGTGCGACGCCCTTCCCCAGACCAGCACCGTGGTGCCCGACCGCTCGGCCTCATAGAGCCTGTCTGCGGCCACCTGGTCCGCCCGGCCGATGATGACGTCGTCCCACCGCCACTCCTCACGGGTGTCGTGCTCAGGAACTGTCATATGATAGGCGCCATCGCACTCGTGCACGTTGGTGGGCGTGACCTCGTAGGGCCCCACCCCCTGCCTGTCAAGGCTCTGAACAGGATGCGGGAGGGTGAAGGCAAGGACGAAGGCCACGGACATCGCGACAGCCAGCAGGTACGAGCCCAATCCGGAACGGGTGTAGTAGGCATGGGGACGCTCAAAGACGAGGTCCCCATCGTGGCGCGCGGCAAACTCCTCGTAGGCCCGCCGTGCGAACGGGCCCCAGCACTCCACCCGCACCTTGCCAAAGCGTATGGCGAGCTCCTTAGGGCACCGCGAGACGGCCGTAGCATCCGCCCAGGTGAACTCATGGCTCTGTCCAAACGAGTTGCGGTACCAGACCTTGTCCCCATCCCAGACGAGCCGATAGTTGAGTGCCTGGGCGCCCATGCCAACTGCCATCGCGACCATGAACCCGCCAAAGACCAGGGCCCCCGATATCAGTGCAAAGTCAAGCAGGATAGCGAGAACGGAGGCGCACAGGAAGAACACGCCGCATACAAACGCTGTGCAAAGCAGGCCCGACCCAGCGCAACACAGGCCGCGCTCGGGTGTGCTCACGACCCCACTGGCGTCCTTCGACGAGCTGTCGCAGCCGGCCTTGGAGAGCAGGTCCCTCAGAGCGCTCGGAGCATCCCTCGTGAGACCCGCGAACCAGATTCGTGGCGCACGGCGCACCAAAAGGTACAGAAGGACCACAGCTACTGCCACCGTTATGCCGACCCAGAGCATGAGCGTCCACCTGCCTTGCCCAAAGCGACCTGGCCAGAGGCCAATGCGTCCATTCTACCAAAAGGGGCACCTTGCGCGCGTATGCGCGGACATAACGGCCCACAGAGTCGCGAAGCCTCGAGTTGAGACTTCAGCAGAACGGGTCCGGAAGTCAGCCGGACGCGTACGGGTGAGTGTCAGAGCCCCGCGGTCGTGGAACCAGTGAGGGTGTGGGCGGGAATGGGCCCGCCCCGAAGCCGCTGGGAAGGGATGACCGAGGCTGGCAGGAGGAAGAGGAACCGGAAAGAGAGGCGAGAGGACCGGCGCCAGGGGCACGAGGGGCGGGGGAAGCCCGAGAGGGCGTACGCGAGGCTCACCGAGGGCGATCGCAAGGGCATCGAGAGGGGGCTCGACGACGGCGACAGCTGCCGGAAGACCGCCGAGTCCATCGGGAGGTCGCCCTCGACGGTGCACGACGAGGTCATGCGCCACAGGTTCGTGACCTCGCCGAAGGCCAGGAGGGGCGAGCCCGCGCCCGACGGCCTCTCCGGGGCGTGCGACAGGCTCGGCAGGTGGCCCAGGCGCCGCAACGGCTGCAAGGGGCGCGGCGGCTGCGGCTGCGACAGGCGCCCGAAGGTGCGCTACGACTGGGGCCTCGCGCAGAGGGCGGCCGACGCGGAGCCCTCGGAGGCGGGGCGGGGCGTCGACGAGAGCGAGCCCGAGCTCGCCCGGAAGTGCGCGCCCATAGACGACCGCCACGGGAGGGGCCTCTCGCCCGAGCAGATCGTGAACGTGTACCCCGGGCTGGGGATATCGAAGGCGACGGTCTGCGACTGGACGGACGGGGGCTGCTGCGGGCCCGAGGACATCCGGCTCAGGCGCAAGGCCGCCCACAGGCCCAGGAGCCACGCCGGGGGCGGCAGGGGGAGGTCGACCAGGCACTCCGGGGAGAGGAGCCACGACGAGTCCCTGAGGCTCCCCGAGGGCGTCCGGGACAGCGCCTGGGGGATGGACGCCGCCGAGGGCGCGAGCGAGGGCAGGCAGTGCCTGCTCGCGCCCTGCCACAGGCCGTCGGGGCTCCAGCTGGCGGTCCCCGTGGCGCCCCAGGCCCGTCGACCCGGTGCTCGCCGGCCTGGGGCTCGTGAGGGACGCGCCCGGCGGCGAGGGGGCCATGCGGCGCGTCCTCGGGTGCGTCCTGACCGGCAACGGGACGGAGCTCTCGGACGAGGGCGCGCTCGCCGAGATGTTCGGCGAGCGGCCGGGCGAGGCCAAGCTCTGCTACTGCGACCCGAACCACGCCGAGCAGAGGGGCGGGTGCGAGCGCTGTTGAAGTCAAGATAGATTTCACCAGACTAGACAGCGAACCGCCCCCATCCGCACCAACGTACATTCGCCAGTCCCGTCACCGCGGGGCGCCGGAATCGGCGACCACTGCCGGCGAGGCCCTGTCCTGCGGCGCGAGGTCCTTGGTCCCGTAGGACCTCCCCGTCATGCGTACCAGGTGGCAGTGGCGGCAGAGCCTGTCCGCTATCGCCGACGCCACGACCGGGTCCCCGAAGACCTTCGCCCACGACCCCATCCCCACGTTGGCCGTCACGATGGCCGACCTCCTCTCGTACCTCCTCGAGGTCAGCTGGAACAGCAGGTCCGCGCCCTGCTTGTCCACGTCCGGGTAGCCCACCTCGTCGACGATAGGCAGCGACGGGTGGGCGTAGAGGCGCAGCCGCCTCTCCAGCTGGCCCTTGCCCGCGGCGTGCGCGAGGTCCGAGACGAGGCGCCGGCAGTCGGTGAAGTAGGCGAGCTTGCGGGCGCGGATCGCCTCGACCCCCAGCGCCACGGCGATGTGGGTCTTGCCCACGCCGGGGCTGCCGACGAGCACGACGTTCTCGTGGCGGTCGAGGAGCCCCAGCGTCGCGAGGTCCTCGACCACACCCCTGGGGACCGACGGCTGGAACGAGAGGTCGAAGTCCCTGAGAGCCTTCACGTGGGGGAGGCTCGCCTTCTCGACTCTCCTGTCCAGGTCGCGCTCCCTCACGGCGGCGACCTGCGCGCCGGTCATCTCGAGCAGGGCCTCGGGGAACGGCTTCGCGCCCGTCGCGACCAGCCTCGAGTACTCCGGGGCGGAGGAGGCCATCGCGTCGAGGCCGAGCTCCCCCAGGTTGCCGCGCATGCGCTCCGGCACGCTGCCCTCCGGGCCGGTCACGACCCCTCGCCCCCTCCGGGCCCGCCCAGCAGCTCGAGGTTGCGCCTGGCCTGCGCCTCTATGTCCGCGTCGCCGCCCCAGCGCTCGTCCGCCACCGCCTCGGCGCAGTCGCCCTCGCGGTAGGCTACCGGCCCTCCCGGGGCGGCGGCGTCGTGCGCCGCCACGAGCCCCCCGCCGTCGTAGGCCCTGAGGCGCCCGCCCGGCTCGAGCAGCAGCCTCACGCGGCGCCCCATGCACCCCCTCGGCACCGGGAACTCGCGCCCGGCGCACCTGACGAGCATGGTGGCGGGCACCACCTGCCACGGCACGCCGCCCACCAGCGCCGAGGGCACCGACTCGCGGGGCATGGGCCCCAGGGCCCCCCTCTCCCTCCGGAAGAGCGGCTCCGGCGGCAGGCCGGTCGTGCGGTTCGGCTCCTCGTTGCTCCTCGCGCGCACGCGCGCCATCGCGCGGTCGAGCCCCTCCCAGCCCTCGAAGTCGCCCTCGCAGGCCCCGAGGCGCGACAGGAGGCGGCTCGCGCCCTCGTCCCTGCCCTTGGTCTGCGGCGTCCTGGGCCGGCAGAGCGCGAGCCCGAGGCCGGCCTCGCGCGCGAAGGCGGCGACGCGCCCGTCCCGCGAGCCCCTCCCGTCGCCGCCGAGCGTCGCGACGGCCGGCACGTTTTCCCCGAGCCGCCGCCGCGGCCCGCCCCCCCGCCAGCGGCTGTCGTCCGCCCCGCAGGCCCGCCGGTCGTCCCTGGCCCTGGTCGGGGACCGCACGAAGTGGTGCATCCGGGACCATCCGAGCGTCGAGGCGTACGCGTCGAAGCGGTACCCGCGGCCGGAGCGGTCGCGCATGGTGACGCCCTCCTTCCAGTCGGACTGCAGCTGCTCGCCGGGCGCCGTCCCGAACCTGGGGTGCGCGTCCGGCGCGCCGCCGCGCCCGACGGCTATGCCGCGCCCCCTCAGGTGGCTCGTGAAGGCGTTGTGGCCCGGGACCGGCGGCTCGTCGCCCGCGTGACGCTCGAGCAGCAGCTCGTGGGTGCCCTTGGCCGTGGCTCCCGGCAGCGCCGCCTTCTCCTCGATCTCGTCGCGGCAGCGGTCGAACCCGCTTTGCCGCCCGTGCCTGCCGTCGTCCGGCGAGGGCCCGCCCCCGTTCCAGTACTTCGAGACGGTGTGCCCGTCCGCGCCGTACCTCCTAGCGACCTCCGAGAAGTTCGGCTTGACGCCGCACTCCCTGTCCGCGTTCAGCCCAGCCATGAGGTTCCTCTCCAAGGCCCCCACCCCTCTCCGTCGTCGGTTCGGGGCTGAGCCTAGTTGGTAAAGGTGGTGAAACCACGCTGGTTTGGCTGGCGCATCCGCGCTGGTCGGATTGGGGCGCGTGTTGGTCAATCTGGTGAAACCTAAGCTAGCGCTATCAGCGCAACCACTCCGAGATCAGGAGGCCCCTGCCCAAGGGCGTCGGCATCAGGTTCGACAGGCTCGCGCGCGCCGGCTGCGCCCTCGTGATGAGCCAGGTCAACTCCGGGCCCAGGGGCAGGCTCGCCTGGATGGCCCCGTCGCGCGCCCTCGGGGCGGCCTTCGGCGACGACGCGGCGCGCCTCCTCGACGCCCTCGGGATGGAGGAGCCCTCCCCCGACGAGCTCGACCTCACGCCCGCCTGCGTCGAGCGGGCGCGCGCCGAGAGGGGCGACGGCCCACTGAGGTAGCCCGGCAAGGCCACGCCATAGGCACCGCCGCGACCGTCCGGCTGGGTCCCCACCACGGGCGGACGGCTAGGGGCACCTATGCGTCGGAAGACGGCCGAGCGTTTTCCGGCCGCCCAGCCAACTGGGAAAACGTGCCGTAATCTGGCAATCCGAAAGCGAAGGGGCGTCCGGCTAACTGCTCGAACGCCCCTCACGGCCTAAGTGTTCGGATGACCTCTGAACTCAACCCAGAGTCGCGAAGGTCGCGGTCACGACTGCGAAGATAGCCCAGATGAAGACGTGGCACGAGACGCATGCCGCCAAGACCCTGAGGAGGGACGCGGCACGGGAATACACCGTGAGCGATGACTGCATCCTGTGCGGAACCTGCGCACGGGTCTGCCCGGCGAACAGCATCGTCGTGGGGGACACGGTGGAGTTCTCCGACCACTGCGAGGTCTGCTACGCCTGCCTGCACAACTGCCCTCAGGGCGCGATTCAACTGCCAGCCGAGGCGAACACCGTCCATTTCCGCAATGAGCACGTGAGCGTTGCGGCATCGTGCGCACAAACGGGTAGTGCCATGGCTCACGTCACATCAGAGGCACGTACGGGAGGTACTGCACAAATGGGCGGTGCTCATCTGCACGGTGCTGTTCGTTTCGATTGGATCAACCGGCTACCCGCTGCTGCTCCGAGGGCCCGCCAGGAAGGGAGGCCCGCTGCCATGCGTCATGGGCGGCCACGATCCTCTCGACCCAGCGCGCCTTCTGGCTGACCACGAAGCGCTCCTAGCTCGAGTCCGTCCGCACGATGAGCCATCGAACGGAAGCATGGCAGTCCGTGATGGAGCGCAGCGGGATCTCCAGCCTGCTGTTGGGGTGCAGGTTCACCCCATGGGCCCGAAACAGGAGGACCTCCGGCGTGAGCATCAGGTACCCCCGTCCGTCTTCAAGCGCCCCACGCGATGGTTGGCGGGTCCCGCGTACAGGGCGTCTGCCGGCATGTCGCGCTCCATCTTGTTCGACATGAGCACGGTGAACAGCGTCAGGATACCCGTGAACAGCGCGCCGGCGAGGGCGCCCGTGGCAAGTCCCACCGCAAGGCTCGACATGATGGCCCCATAGCAGAGGCCCATGATGCCACCGTACAGGACAAACGACAGGGCGATCGACCACGCGCTGAGCGGTGGCTGCGCGTTGGGATTCCTCTTCATGCCCAGCAACCCTCCTCCTCATAGCCTCTGGTGTGTCGTCATTGTACGCGCCCGTCGGTCGTGATGCCTGGCGGGCAGGGGCCTGTCCTAAGTGGCACGCCGCACCGACCGGACGGCACGGCGGTGCAAGGACCTTAGCGAGCCGGGCGAACCATACCCCTGAGGCAACGGGCCCTTCTCGCTAGGCCTTGCTAGGCCTTGCTAGGCCTTGCGAATCGTGTGCTTCACCGTGAGCCTGGGGTACTGGGCGTTGAAGGTGTCCACGTCGCGCCGGGTGAGGCACGTGCGCGGGTGGGTCCAGACGGTCGCGCTCACCCCCTCGGCCTTCTTGGCCAGGATGTTGAGGGTGCCGGCGTCAACGTAGCCGTCCACCAGAACGATGCCGCCCTTGGCCCTCCGCACGAGGGACACCAGAAGCTCGAAGGCATCCCAGACCTGGCCGTCGAAGAAGACCCTCTGCCGCGGCGACTCGTGGGTCCCCATATAGTCGAAGACGCGCTCGAAGCGCTCGTCGGTGGTCCTCTGGTACTCCAGCTGGCGAAGCTCCGCTGCGCGGATCCGCTCGAACATGGCGGCATTGCCCGCAATGAAGTGGCGCATCTCGACGAAGGACTTCATGATTTGCACGCTCACGCGTACGGCGGTGTCGCTCCTGAGGACCGCCGAGAGCATGGCCACGCCCTGCTCGGTGTATGCGTAAGGTAGGTAGCAACGACCGCCAGTCGCGAATTTCCGCAGGTCATCGCTTGAGATGCCAATTTGGCACCTCAAATCTTCGTGCTCGTCTCGCGTGAGTTGGAAGCGGAAGTCCTCGGGGAACCGGTTCTCGTTGCGCTTGGCCGCGCGGTTCAGCGCGCTAGTTTCCACCCCATACAGCCTCGCCAGGTCGCTGTCGAGCATGACCTGCGTGTCACGCACGGTGTACGAGCACACCTGCGGCGTGTCCTACGCCAGCCGCGTGGACGACGCCGCCCGCAAGGACATCGCGACGGTGGGTCGAGCGCAGGCTGAGCGCGTGATTGAGCTGGTCGAGGAGCTGTATGCCATGGAGAGGCCGTACACGATAGGCAATGCTGCGGCAGGGTTGGGGATGCCGGCATCCACGATCCGCTTCTACGAGAAGAACGGGCTCATACCCAAACCAGTGGCGTTCGAGCGACGGAAGGCGCCTGTTCGACGAGGATAACCTTGAGTGGATGCGCTTCGTGGAGTGGCTGAAGGTGTCGGGGATGCCCATAAGGGAGATTCGCGAGCACGTAAGGCTCTACATGGCTGGAGACTCCACCATCGAGGAGTGCCGCCGCATTGTCTGCGAACGCCGCGATGCCATCGACAGGCAGCTCAATGAGTTGGAGCTGGCTCGTGACTTCATCGAGTACAAGTGCTGGTTCCACGACGTGGCACGCGAGTCGGGCACGTGCGACACGCCACGCACCATGCCCTACGACGAGCCGCCCGACGACATCAGGCACAGAGAGGCACGGTAGGTACGGCACGCCTGGCATGACCGCCCGGTCGGGCTACCCCGGGAGGGCGTACGCGCTGGGTAGGTCAGTCTAAACGACTCACCCGATGATCCCACCCGATGGATTCTCATGCTCAATGGCCAGCATTGTCCGGATGATCCTGCCTGAATCCATATGATGTTGAGCAATCGTCGCGCGCTGTTCCATAGAGAACGACAGGTACGATCCCTCTCTCGTCCTCGCAATCAAAAATCGCAAGGCTGTTCCGGATGTCGGTAGAGGAGGTCTTCTTCGAAGAGGTCCTTTCCCCGAGGACTGAACCGTTGCACGCAAGCCCCGGTTGGCTCGATTTCAGGAGGAGTCAACCGGAGTTCGCCCGAGAGCTGTCCCTACCACCAGAAAACGAACATGACGGCAAAGGGAAGGGCCGCACCGAGGAGGAAGATCACCGCAAAGATGTGGAACGACGTTGGGTAGATCCGGGGCATCCTGTAGGAGGGCCTGTCCGGGTCCCCCGGGGACTCGCCCTGTCTCTCGCGGCGGGCCAGCACCGTCACGAGGGTCAGGATGGAGACCACAACCCCTGTCGAAATGAGCAGCATGGCTCCCTCGCGCTCCCTACTTTAGGCGCACCCGCCATGGGTAAGCTGGCCAGTCCAATCCAGCGATGGCCCCGCCTCTGCGAGGCTGGCGACGGCGCTCGCTCGCCGACGAATGCATGTAGCAGGAAGGATAGCACTGCACGCGCAGCCGCACAGGTCCAGGAGAAGATCGGGGCGAACGTCCAACCCACCATGCCATGACGCCCGAGGCCACGTGTGACGCTGACATAGCACTGGGCAGGGGGCGCCAGAACGGGCGTCCTACCGCATGAGCAGCACGATGATCAGAAAGAATGCGACAGAGAATGCGGCGCGGGAGCGCCAGGACGAGGAGCGTCGCCTTCCACGCGGGGAGCCCGCCGATCCGGTCGCGGAGGTCCCCGCGCCGCGAGCGGCGCACCGAACGCGAGGAGGGTGGCGCACATGCCCGCCTCCGACGCGGGGTCGATCGCCGACTTCCCCGTGAGCATGTATGCCACATACAGCCCCAGCCCGACGCAGTCGTGGGGGAAGTAGAATCGTGGGGAAGGTCCGATCGCACATGCCGGAGGTGAAGGTGACCGAGCTCTACGAGCCCACGAGGGATGACCTGTGGTTCCGACAGGCTCTCATGGCCGACCCGGAGACATGTCGTACAACGACGCGTGGGGAGGGACCATACCGTTCCCCGAGGAGGAGTGGGACGGCTGGTACGACTGGTGGCTGGCCCGCCACGATGGCGATCGCTTCCACCGCTACCTCGTGGATGCGGAGGGCGGCGACTTCGTCGGCGAGGTCGCCTGTCACTACGACGAGTCGGGGCGGATGCACCTCGCCGGCGTCATCGTCATCGCGTCGCAGAGGGGCCGCGGCCCCTCTGCGAGTCCGCGAGGGAGAGGAGCGCCCGCGTGCTGTGGGACAGCATCGCCCCGGACAACCCCGCCATCGCGCTGTTCCTCGAGCAGGGCTTCGTCGGGGCAACAGAACCGACGAGGCCATCTGCCTCCGCAAGAACCTGCCCTGGGGACTCCTGCGGCAGCCTGCCCCCTCCCCGGGTCCGCCGACTCATAAACCCTGATCGGCCTCCCGATGCGGGTTGGCGGCCGCTGGGGGCTATGCTGTGGCGATCCTCGAGATGAGCGCGTTGGCCCACTCGACCGCCTCGTTGACGTCCTGGATGACCGCCATATTCTCGGTCAGTGCCCGGTACTGCACGTCCCATCCCTCGCGCGCCTCGACCGTCGGCGGCCAGGCCCGCCCCTGCCTGTAGGCGAAGAGCCTCTCGCACGTGCGCCTCGTCGCGGCGAGGCCCATGTCGCTGTTCGAGAACACGACCTGCAGGTCGACGAGGTCGCGCACCCTGTCCCCCGTCCCGGTGACGGCATGCAGCTTCTGGGCCACCTGGTGCTCCAGCGGCATGGGCGGCGCCCTCCCCGGGCCGGGGAAGCCGAGCGCCGCGAATGCCGCGGCGGCGTCCTCGAGGTCGACCCAGTCCGCGGCGTCCGCGTCGCCTATCTCGTCGTGCCCCACCTCGGGCGGGACCGTGCACCACGGCTTGCCGAGGTAGGCGAGCCAGACGTCGAAGGGCCGCATGACGTACTCCTCCGGCACGCCCCTCGGGTGCGCGGGCTCCCTGGGGACGACCCGTCCCGTGAAGCCCTCCCATCCGCGGGCGAGCGCCGCCCCGAGGAGCTCGGCGTAGGCGGCGGGATCGGTGGCCGTCGCGGTGTCGAGGTCGGTGGTGTAGCGCGTCCGGGCGTTGCCGTAGCGCATCTTGATGGCGCTCCCGCCCTTCACGACCCCGTCGGGCAGCATCCTCGCGACGACGGCGTTGGCCATGAGCGTCCGCAGCCTCACGTAGGCGGCCTGGTCGCCCCCGCACTCCCTGCGGATCGCGTCGTCGAGGTGGCGCATGCTGCTCGGCCTCTTCGCGGTCATGAGAGCTCCCTTCCCAGGTCATCCATCTCCCCGCCGGTTATGTACCCCTCGCGCCGGGCCGCCTCCGCGGCCTCGCGCGCCCGCTCTCGCCCGAGCCCCGGCGCGGCGGCGCGGATGGCGTCGGCCGCGCGCTGGCAGCGCACGCCCTCGTAGTGCGTGACGTCCCCGCCCTGGCGCATGCCCAGCACGGTGACGCCCTGGCCGACGTCGCGCCTGACCCTTTTCGGTGAGGCGACCCAGATGCAGGTGGGGTCGGTGGGGGCGAGGCCGAGGAGCGCCACGACGGACTCGCCCCAGAGGTAGGCCCCCTCGCCCGCGGCCTTCACCGCGATGGCGTAGGGGGCGGCCTCCTGGTGGGGCCAGACGGGCATCCGGTAGACACCCCGGGCGACGCGCACGAGCTTGCCGCGCCGCTCCTGCTGCACCATCTCGGCGTTGGACACCCCGAGCCCGCGAGCCTCCTCGGAGGTGACGAGCCCGAAGTCGTCCACGTTCGCGTATATGTCGTCGATGATCGCCATGGCAGAAGTATATCGTATATGAACTATTCTTGACACCATGATTTCCCCTGCCCGAGACGGCCGCCGTGCCTCGGCCCCGTTGCCCGCAGTCCCTATGGCAGGCAGCCCTTCTCACGGAACTCCTGGAGCACCGTGAGCCTGTGCACTCGGATGTTGCGCCCCACGTAGATGTGGGGCAGCGTCGCGCATATCTCGTACGACTTGCTCTTGCCCACGCCGAACACCTCGGCGATGTCCCTGGGAGAGAGCCACTCGGGCCTGTTCGTAAGGGACGAGCTGTCCCTGAGGGAACTCACTCTCGTCGACTGCTGTGCTGCCATGGCCGTCTCCTCCCGTCGGTTGCTGTCACGGCCATGACGCCACCCCTTGGGCTGGGGCGGCCGCCTGGGCCTGCGACGCCCGCGCGGCCCCAGGCGGGCCCCTTGGGCGACCCGACCGGCCGCCGAAGACGACCGATGGGAACATGCCGGGCGAGGGTCCCAGCCAGCCGCGGCTCGTATCGTGGGCGTCGCCAGGCGGGCGTCCCGGACGGGCCGGTGACGGGCACGCTCGGAGGGACGCACCATGCACATGACGCCGCAGGCATGCGGGGAGGCCGGGGCCGCCCACCCCAGCCACGGGCCCTTCGCCGGGTTCGGCGTCGGCAAGGCCTTCCGCGTGGCCCGCGCACGCCTCGCCGGCGGCGGGCGGGCGCCGGCGCCGCGGGCATGGGGGCGGCCTGCGTCACCGGCGAGCGCGGGAAGAGGGCCCGCGAGCCCTCCCCCGGCGTCGCGAAGAGCGACCGCAGGGGCGCGGAGGCGATCGCGGCCAAGCAGGCGACCCGGTGCGGGAGCCGCGTGCGCGCCGCGCTCGCCGAGTCCGACGCCGCGCTCGGGCGCGCGCCCGGCCTCCCCGGGCCGTGGGCGCTCGACGCGCTCGAGCTGGTCGGCGGCCCGTGGCAGGCCCTCGACGCCGGCAGGGCCGGGCCCCGCCGCGTCGCCGCCGGCGCCCAGGGGCACGCAGTCCGGCACCACGACAAGCTCGGTCCCCGCCTCGCCGGAGGGCAACGGGCGCCTGAAGAGCCTGCCCATGCTCCCCCGCCCGTCGCTCGTCCGCGGCGGCAGCGAGTTCGGGAGGTGCTACCGCGCGTGCCGCGCGAGGGGCATGCGGCACGCGCCGGCGCCCAGGGCGACCGCGCGCGAGCGCCTGAGGGTGATCTGCGCGGCAATGCGCGACAGGGGGCCGTACGTGCCCGCGTAGCGCGCGCCCGACGCCTTCCGGGCGAAGAGGCGCCGCCCCGCGTTCGACGCGGGGCGGCGGCGCAGCCATGCCCGTTTCCGGCGCGCAATCGCATTCGAAGGAGCATGGAAATCGTTCACGGAGGGGGTTGACGGAACTATAGGAACACCCCCCTGGCCCCTGTCCCCAACTCGGACTCCCTTGCCCGGGGCCTCGGCTCCCCCATCCCCTTCCCGAGCCCATCTGGGTCTGTTGATGTTCACTAAGAAGTGACGCAGAGGGGGTGGTACCGGAAATCCGTACCAGACGATGACGTTTGGAGGATGGCGTGTATTCCCCTGAACAGAGGAAAAGGGCGGTCGAGCCCTACATCAAGTACGGCCTCAAGGCCACGGCAACCATACGGGAGCTCGGATGTCCCAGCCGCGCACGGCTGGTGAGCTGGCACGGGGAGTGGCAGGAGAACGGAGGAAGGCTCGCGGACCGCAGCCTCGGGCAATGCACGCTGGAGCAGAAGGGGGCCGCGGTCAGGCACTGCCTCACCCATGGGAGGCGCAAC
>NZ_LR027575.1:527573-539731 GCF_900605015.1 Olsenella sp. Marseille-P4559 | reverse complement strand
TGGTGCCGTCCTCGAAGCGCGGCATGCGCATGGCCGTCATCGCGGCCTCTGATATGATGTCCATTGGGTCGTCGTTCCCTTCCACGAATCCGATTTGTCGCGATCTCAGATTCTAGGGCGACGGCCCACCTTTCTACAATTTCCACCCGGTCGGGGCGCTTACACCAACTTTTTCGACACGATCAACCAGGGAAGCCATGGGCTCCAGGATCGAGCCCCGCGCGACCATTATCGTCCACGACAGGGAGAGGGCGCACTGCGGGCTGGCCCGCGACCTCTCAGCGGTCTCCGAGTCCCACAAGGCTGACGTGCGCGACGAGGTGTATCTCGAGCGCATGGAACTCGTGAGCAACCTCTGCCCCTGGCTGAAGAGGTGCCTCTGGCGCTTCACCGGCATGTCCACGGAGAACATGCAGAGCTACCTCAACTGGTACGTGTGCCTCTTTCGGGTGAGCCAGGCAAGGGACCGCTGGCCCGAGACGGCGAGGGTCCTTCGCCACATGATGATGGCCGATGCGAGCTTCCGCAGCTCAAGGCAGGTGCGGCATCACCCGTTACGTAGACTGTCAGAATATCTTAAATTGTATGGAAGCCGATAGAGCTCACTGGCTCAAAGGCCATGGATAATCTGCATCACAACATCTCGAGATGCCATCAGGTACCTGTCATCAAGCGGATTCGACTACACAGGTGCCTGCAAGGTAATCATGAATTGCACGCTGGCCACGAATAGCAACCACCATCACGGCCGATATCATTAGCAAGATAGAGCCAGCATAGGCCAGTATTCCGTCAACATAAAAACCGGATGCAAGAGTCAGCGCCTGGCGCAGATATGAGCCCATGATTGTTGCGGAGCTTTCAATAAGAAGCAGCCCCAGCACCTGACGAATGAACAATGTCTTCACGGAGAGCTCGCTACCATCACAACGCGCAATCCGCAGATGACAGGCATGCTTGCCGAGCGTTTGACCTGGATAGATTTTCAGTGGTACCCATACATAATAGAAAAGGAACACAGCGAGCGACAAGAAAGCGCATAGATATGCCCAGAACACTGGAAGCCCCATAGCACTGAAGACATACACATCAGAGAACATATCATGCGTTCCGGATACAACATTGAACACAACCACTTCGGGAAGGCCAATCAGGACACCTGATGCTGTCCAGTCAATGGCATAGGCACCGATACGGCTCCAAGGGATACTTGCACTCGTATCGACAAGACTCTGCCTCTTGCTCAGATTTGCATTCTTTTTAGCAGCCACAGTGACCCTCCTCAAGATAACGCAGAGCTTTGGCTACACGGTTGAGTCCCTCTTCAAGTTTCGATCTTGGACAGCCTATGCACATGCGCAGATAGCCCAAGCCGTCAGAACCATACGTCTCCCCTGCCATAATTCCCACTCCGCCAATATGGACAAGCGCATCCTGCAAAGTGGCTGAACTATACCCCAGACCACGAACGTCAAGCCACGCAAGATAGGTTGCCTCTGCATCGACCAGCTGAATTCGTGGCTCATTCCGCTCAGTCCACTGAGCAATAAATGCACGGTTCCCTTGAATGTACGAACTGAGCTGATCGGCATATTCAGCACACTCCCAATATCCGACCATGGTCGCATACAAGCCCGGCAAGGTAGGGGAATTCAGATAATCTGTATGCCGCGTAATCTGCAGAAATGCATCTCTGAGTTCAGAATCTGGAATGATTAGATAAGAGCCTCCAAGCGCGGGAGTATTGAATATCTTGGAGGCAGATGATGCAACGACCACTTTGTCCCAAACATCTCTCAGCGTAATTGCAGACTGATTCCGCCGGTTCGTTAGCTGAATGTCTGCATGAATCTCATCGGTAATGAGATATAGATTATTGTCTTTGCAGATGTTCGCGATGCCGAACAGCTCGTCTTTCATCCACATTCTGCCGGTTGGGTTATGTGGAGAGCAGAGGAGAAATGCTTTGCAGCGCTTTGCCTTCTCTGAGAGATCAGAAAAATCAAGCTGATAGTGGGCATTGCCAGTACCACGAAGCAGCGAGCTGGCCACCATATGCCGCGCATTTCCTTCGATTGCGCCAGGGAACGAATCGTACATGGGACTCAAGGTGAGCACGCTCTCACCTGGGTTAGTTGTCAGCCACACCAATACCGACACGCTATACATAACGCTTGGGCTATACACAACCCAATCTTCATTGACTGGCGCGCTGTACCTCTCTTCGAACCACGAAGCTACAACACCTTTGAAATCATGATGGTTCCACCTTGTATAGCCATAAAGACCACGCTGCGCCACTTCGCTTACTGAATCAATAATTGGCTGTGGCGACAGAAAGTCGGTATCAGATATCGAGAACGGCAAAATGCCGGGCTCGCCAAAACGATCTTGTATATAGTCCCACTGAGTGCAATAAGTTCCTCTGCGGTCATGAACAGCGTCGAAATCGTAATGCATAGCTACTCCCCGTCAATGACAATGGGGTCTTTTGTTGTGTGATTCAGCGGCATTCCATGTCCGTCATGAAGCCATACGTCATCCTCAATACGGATGCCCCCGAGTCCAGAGACATAGACACCCGGCTCACAGCTCATAACCATTCCCTCATGTAGCACGTAATGGCATCCCGGCCGAAGGAGTGGGAGCTCCGTTTCATCATCGACGCCTATGCCATGACCCAGCCCATGAGTAAAACAATCTCCATATCCCGCCGTCTCAATAACCGCACGTGCTGCGGCATCGACATCTTCAGAATTGACGCCTTCGCCAATTGCATCGATGCCCGCCTGCTGCGCGTTCCTTACAACCTTGTATAGCTGCATTATGGAATCGCTTGGGGTTCCACAAAAGACGATACGAGTCATATCGCTCTGGAAGCCACCAATCTCAAAGCCGAAATCCATCATCACATGCTCGCCGCTATGAAGGACATCTCCCTTGGGCCGACCATGCGGATCGGCAGTGTGTGTCCCAATTGACACGATGGTGTCAAACGACATTTTCTCTGAGCCGCCTGCTATTCCTCCGTACTGCAGCAATGCAGAAATCTCGTAATCTGTTATTCCCACATGCATCTTAGACACGACATCCGAGAAGACGGCATCAGTCACGTCAACAGCATGCTGCAATTTCTGCATTTCCTCAGCAGTCTTGCATATGCGTAGCTCAGCAATTTCATCGCCAAGCAAAGTCACCTGAGGAACTTCTCGTTCTAGCATCAAATACTGGCTGGCAAGCGTAGCAGAGCTTTCTACACCGAGGTTTCGCCATCCCTCTTCGGTCGCAAGGTTACCAACCTCACGATAAATGGCGCTTCCGGTCTGAGTGGGAAGCAGCCTAATTGACAAATCATGCTCTCGCTCTCGCGCTTCATTGATGTAGCGTCCATCGACAATCAACCATCCGCCCGTTTTCGACACCACAACAGAACAGCCGCTTCCAGTCATGGTGCCCATCCAGCGCTTCATGGCCTTGCTGCGAATCAGAATCGCATCAAGCCCCTTCTCTTCCAACAGGGAACGTACTTGAGCGAGATGTGCCGCCATTACAAGCTCCAATCCATCGTACCCGTTCTGGAAGACCTCCTGCATGCAGGGGGCCTTCCAGAACGGGGTGCAGCAGAACGTTGCACCCCTGAATGGCTAGATGCCGAGGTCAAGATCATCGAGAATGGCTTGGTCTTCATCGGTCAGAAGTTTCGAGCCCTTGTTCTCGTTCTCGATTTCCTTCTCGATGAATCGACGTTCGTACATCTTGAAGAACGGATAGTAGAGCGCCAGCGAAAGACCAAGCTGGATGGCGTTGACTACAAGAGAACGCCAGTCAAGATTGGTGAGATATCCTTCGAGGAAGACGCCCACATATGGTGGCGTGAAGAACGAAGGTGTCAACAATCCAAGCTTGACGGCAAAAGCGTCAACCGTCGAGATGATGCCGCCACCGATAACATACGGGAGGAAGAAGATCGGGTTAAGAACGATAGGGAGACCGAAGAGAATCGGCTCATTGATGCCGAAGAGCATCGGGATGAATGCAACGCGACCGATTTTCTTGATTGCGTCAGACTTCGAGAAGCAGCACCAAATGACAAGGCCACCCGTGATGCCAGTTCCCGTGAAGTTGCCGAAAGCAGACATCGGGCCAGGCGTGAAGAAGTGCGTCATTGGCAGGCCAGCCTGGTAGTTTGCAATGTTCTCAGCAAGGAACTGGGTGGAAATGGGGCTCGTAATCGGGCTAAGTACGGACGGATGGATGCCGAAGAAGAACAGAAGGCAATGCAGCATCTTCAGGAACATATAGGCAAAGGGATTGTCCATCGAGCCAACAAGCGGTGCGAGTATGGCAGTAAAGATGAGCGGAGGAAGAACGCCCAGCACATTCGTGCAGAAAATCCTGATGATCAGGAAGAAGCCAATGATGATAACGGAAATAGGAATCATCTCAAATGAGCGGGATACAAAATCAGGCACTGCTTCAGGCATCTTGATCGTGAAGTTCTTCTTTTTGCACCAGCGGAAAAGTTCTACTGCAATCAGAGTGCCGAACATGCAGGTAAAGAGGCCCTTTGGTCCAAGATAGGTAGTAGCTATGCCTCCATCTTCCGTATAGTCCACCGACAGAATCAGAAACGCAATAACACCCATAGAGAGGCATCCTGGAACGTCAAGTTCATATGACTTTGCCATATGGTATGCCATGATTGCCGAAGCATACAGTGACATGAGAGCCATGCCGACCTTGTAGGGGATATAAATCGTGCCAAGGTTGGCAAGAATCCACTGAGACACAGCGTTGTCTTCGCCAATCATGTTCGGAATGGCTTCAGGAATCAAGCAGAAAGAGCCAATGATCAGAAGCGGCGTCAGGCCGACCATAGCTTTCTTGATAGCGCTCAGATGAATTTCCTTATCCATCCAGTTGGCAATTGGGTTGAGGTACTTGCCAATGACCTTTTCAAACTTGGTCTCTTTCGGTTTGGTCAGTTGCTCAGACATCTGCTCTACCTCCCCTGCTTCTTGAGCTGAACCTTACGCTGTTCGACGAGCACCTTCTTGAGCACTGTTGTGCCATCCATCTGGCCATATGTCTGAGAATCAACCACAACGACTGGAATCTCTCGGCCACCCAAGGCCTTCTTCACGCTATCAAGCTTGTGCGCAATCTGTGGTCCAAGCACGATAGCATCTGCATCGTTGATTTCGGAATCAAGGATATCAACTGGTATGGCATCAAAATGAAAGTCGCTCTCATTGAGTTTCGGGCTGCGTTTTACCGCATCCTTCATCGAGTTCATGAGCATTGTTGTAGACAGACCACCCGCGCAGCATAAAACGATATTCATGGCTCTCCCTTTCACTTGAATCTTCCACGTACCGACCCGCTTCTACTCCTTGACGCCACCCCTCCTTTGATCTCTGGCTTCGAACACATCAACAAGCTCCTCAATAAGGTCCCGCGCAAGCTGAGCAGTCATGTAATGGTCTTGTGCATGAACCATAAGAAGCGAGATGGACTCTGAATCTGACCCATCTGCATTGAGAGCAGCAGATATCATTGCTGTCTGCACGTTATGCGCCTCGATATCAGCCTTCTTGGCTTCGGCAAGAAGCTCGCGTGCCTTCTCATAATCACCGGTTTTGACCATCTGCAAAGCCTGGAATGCCTTTGCCTTCGAGTCTCCTGACGAGGAAATCATCATCAGTATTTCCTGCTCATTGGGAGTCATAGGTGCCTCGCCTTTCTTGTTTGTCGCTTGTGGTTATATGCAGCTATTTGCTACCAAGCCAAAAATGAGTCAAGCTGCGCAGCGTCAAGTTCCTGCGCAAGAGCGGCAACCGCGTTTGCTGCACCCTCTATGTCGCGAAGATCAGCTATTGAGCAACTTGCATGGCAATAACGGAGCGGAATGCCGATGACCAGAGCAAGTCGGCCTCCATCAACCAGATGAGCCAAGCCGGCGTCAGTGCCACCACCGCCGAACATATCTCTCTGATAAGAAAGCTCGTGTTTCTCGAATAATGCCTTCGCAAATCTCAGGAGATCCCGATTGGGAGACATGGTCTTGTCGTAGTGCTCCAGCATGAATCCGGCCCCAAGCTGGCGATGATTGCGGAATCCACGATCCATCTCGGGATGATTTGCCGTATCAACTGCAACCGCAATATCCGGTTTTACTAAATCGGCCACTGTCTTGCCGCCGCGAGTACCAACTTCCTCGCTTGAGCTGAATGCGATATACACATCGTTGATACGTTCAGACTGCTGGTTGAGCAAATCCAGAGCTTTCAGCAATGCAGCACAGCCAACCCTGTCATCGAGCGCTTTCCCGGCAACTCTCTCATCAGAAAGCATGGATGCATTTGTGTCGAAAGTGACCATTCTGCCTTCAGCTACCCCATAATCTCGGACTTCCGCCTCGCTATCGAAGCCAAGATCTGTGTAGATACCTGAGATAACACTGTTGTCATCGCGCGTGCTATTTAGTATACCTCTGAGTTTTCTTCCATCATCTGCAGTCAATCGCACGAGTTGCATATCGCAACTCTTCGGCAGCACATGTCCGACGGGAAGCAGATACAACATCCCGATTGGAGATATGGACCGAACAATGAAGCCCACCTCATCCATATGCGCCATAAAAAGAAGCTTTACTGCCTTTCCTTGCTCAGTTTTCGTAGGAGGAAGATGGACGATAAGGCTTCCAAGACCGTCATAGAACACCTCTGCAAAGCCCATATTGGAAATCTTTTCTTGCAGCAGATGGCGCACTTCCCCTTCATCACCAGCTATTGCATCAGCACAAGACAGCTCAATCAGAAAATCGCTATACATTGAGAACACCCTCCATCTCCTTGAGACACAGCCTCAGCTCACGAGCGGATCCGCACGCTGCCACTCGATCGACTAGCTCGGGCTTTAGCATCAGCTGATAGAGACGCTTAGATATCTGCTGGTAGCGGAATAAGCTCTTACGTGTTAGGCAAATCATGAAGATGACACGAGCAGGCTCGTGCTCATCTGAACGGAGCTTGCCAGTAGGAATCCAAGCGGAAATTGCATCCTTCAATGCCTCGGTTTCGAGAGGATGTGGAATGCAGACGCCATTGAGATAACGGGTGGAAGAGAAGCTTTCCCTTTTGAGGACGAGTCCAGTAAAGCCTCTTTGACCATATCCCTCATCCTCAAGCTGATAACCCATAGCCTCCAGCACGTCTTCATAGCTCCGATAATCCGGCGCATCTATCTTGCGGAAGCAATCAGAAGATATGAGACTCCAGACATCCGAATCATCCGTCTCGGTACCGTGGAGATTTCCATAGCGCACTGACTCACGAATGCCAGCCAGATCTTTCTGGTCAAGCATCTCGTGGATATAGACAATTGGAATGTTCGTATCAAGCTGGAATGGAACCATACTGAATACAAGGTCAGGATTGTATTTCTGTACGTCATCATGCTGCTGATAAGAGAACGTCTTGATTTCCGCTGTCGGAAATACAGATTCGAACTGCAGGCGAACGAGATACGATCCCCCACCGCCAGTCGAGCACACAACCGCGATTCTGGCATAGCTTCGCAAAGCTTGCTGCCTGACCCGCTCATCATGTGCAGCCAGATGGCAAGCAACAAGTGCCGTTTCGTCATGAGTCGGCACTACGCCATAGCGTTGTCCAAGCCATGAACAAATGCGAATGGCGACATTCATGCTATCTGGATGAGTAATCTCGAATTCTCGAGAACAGTTGCTGCTATAGGAAATTTTCTTTGAGAGGCGCTCAATCAAGAACGTTAGATGCGTAAGAAGCATCGTCCTCAAGACCGAGTCGGAAAAATAGCTAGTTCCATGCTCTTTGTCGTATTCTGCAAAGAAGCCACCCAGATCTTCGTCAAGTCTCTTGGCATCGAATGCCAGCGGTTCGTCGACACGAACCAATTGTCGGAGAATCCAGATGAAGTCTTCCCGATCGGTATGCGTAGTCGCATATCCAGCTATCTTTGCAAGGTTGCTGCAAAGCAAATCGGCAGCAGCAGTAATGCCGTCGGGAATATCCGCAGAAACATCAGGGGAGCTGTTAAAGTCATTGCGCTTTCTCATCGCATAAAACAAGGTTGCCGCAGCAAACGCGCTGAAGCGTAGGTACTCAGGGTATTCGACCTCAAGATGAGCGTCGTGAAGAACGTCGAGGACGATGTCTTTGGTGTCCAGCGCCTCTGGCAGCACTTCACTGACCTTGCGCGATGCCGCGGAATTAGAATCAAGCAAGAGCCTTGCAAGACATTGTTTCATAGCACGCGCATAACCAGTCAGACGGATGCCGCGAGAACGCTCTCTTTCAAGAATCACGCCAGACTGGTTAGCCATTTCCTCTACCCTATCCAGTTCAGCAAAAATCGCGCTGCGTCCAACGCCAAAGATGTCTGCCAATTCCTGCGAAGACAGGAATCCATCCTCCGATGCATCGTCAAGGAGACTTTGAAAAATATCCTCAGCGTCCACGGTGCCAAATTCAGTCTGGTCATCAAGCAGCGCGATATAGTGCTCAAAAGCCTGGCGATCCAGAATGTCGAGAGAGATGCCTTGGCCTCTATGCGTTACCAAATTGAAGCCGTGACCCGCGCTGGCCTGACGAATATGACGCAGGTCATCCTGAACAGAGCGTTTTGATACTCCAAGTCGATTTGCGATTTCGACAACAGGAAGTGACTGAGCCGTCGAATCAAGCATCTGAATGATTTCAAGTGTTCTCACGCAGCTCTCCTTCCTGTTCTATAGCGACATTCCATATCAACTTGCTTTCACCATACGAGACAGAGGCTTCTTTCCAAAGTCTGAACAGGGCGCATAAATGCGCAAAGTTAAAACTAAGAGTTCCTTCGTTCAATGGAACGTATGTATGCAGACCTACCTCTTCATGCGCATAAAAGATGTTCTAACAGTCTAGGTAACGGGTGAACCAGAGCGACCATCTGGCCACGGTTTGATATGCTTCTGGCTGCCAAATAAAGCGTTTGAATAGTCAGCCAGAGTGCGGATGCTTGCGCTTCCTTGGACTGCGGCAATGCGCCTCGGTGAGCATCAGATGGCGGAGGGCCCTTGCAGCCTTCGGCCGTCTCTCGTCAGCCTGCTTGACCCGGAAGAGATAGGCATACCAGTTGAGATGCCCCTGGAGGCCCGAGACCTTCATGCCCACGCAGCCCTCCACGAAGCGCCTCATCCAGGCGCACAGGCTGTTGACCATCTTCATGCCTTCAAGATAGCCCGGATCCTCGGTGTCGGCCTTGTATGCGACGCTGGCCCCCCTCGCCGCCCTGACCCCCTTCCCGCTCGGCCTGCCGTGCCCGCACACGGCCGCAGCAGGGTTCCCGTGCACGCCGATCGCCACGGAGACGCATATGAGGTTGCGCGACAGCCCTACGCATCGCGTGGCATCCGGCGGCGTTCTTGAGGGTCGGGCCCTCGATGTGCATCTCGCCTGTCCAGCACTTGCCGCGCAGCGCCACGCGCTCCTGGTAGCCGCCGGGCTTGGACACCGCCCTGCGCCGCCACTCGAAGGCGGCCTGGTGGGAGATGCCGCATGCCTTTAGCAGCGGGGTCGAGCTGGGCGTCGTAGCACATGAGCCGGACGAGAAGCGCCCAGGTGTGTTATGTCAATAGCTCTTGAGCGAAAATCTCATCGGGATTTGAGCGGAATTCTCACCTGAATTGAGCGGGCCCTGCTCAGTTCTCGTCGCAGGGCCCGCCATCCGCCTCGTCTAGCGCTTCAGCCCGGGCCCCTACTCCGGGTCTCCGGCGCCACCCCCGTCCTGGGACATGAGCGCGTGCCTGACACGGTAGGACTCGCCCCCGGACTGGAGGAGCCTGCCGTGGTGGACGACGCGGTCGATCACGGCGGCGGCCATCTGGTCGTCGCCGAAGACGGACCCCCACCTCGAGAACTCCAGGTTGGTCGCGAGGACGATGGACTGCGTCTCGTAGGCCTGCGAGACCACCTGGAAGAGCAGCCTCGCGCCGTCGACGCCGGGCGGGAGGAACCCCAGCTCGTCGACGACCAGCAGCTCGGCCCTGCCCACCTGGGCGAGCTCGCGGCCGGGCCTGCCCTCGTCGCGGGCGCGCCGCAGCCTGCCGACGAGCGACGAGGCGGTGAGGAAGCGCGCGGGCCGGGCCGACTGGCACGCCAGCGCGCAGAGCGCCTCGGCCATGTGCGTCCTGCCCGTGCCCACGTCGCCCACGGGCACGAGGTCCTCGCGGCCGTCCAGGAACGACAGCGAGAGCAGGTCGTCCCTGCCGAAGCCGTCCGGCCAGGACACGCACGACCAGTCGTAGCCGTCGAAGGTCTTCGCCTGCGGCAGGGCGCACCTCCTCAGGAGCTGCGCCCTCTTCGAGGCGTCCCTGCTCGCGCCCTCGGCCTCGAGGTAGCCGAGGAGGTACTCGACCTGCCTGGGCGTGCCCCTCCTGGCCCACTCCGCGAGCACGGACCTCGCGGGCGAGCACCTCTTGCCGGCCTCCACGACCGCGCCCGCCACGCACGCGCTACTCTGCATCCCGCGCCGCCTCCCCGAGGAAGCCGTCGTAGACGGCGAGGTCGGCCCGTCCCGGCTCGGGGCCGCCCGCGGCAACGCGCCTCGCGAGCGCGTCGCAGGACGCGTCGTCGGGGACCCTCCCGCCCCCGAAGATCCTCGCGGCCGCCTCGCAGGCGGCGCCGAAGCCGGAGTGCTCGGACGCCCTCCCTATCGCCCTGAGGGCCCTCCTCCTCCCGGCCTTGTCGCAGCGGTCGATATCGCCGACGAGCGCGGCGGGCATGTCGAGCCTGATCGTCGACTCCCCGAAGGCCCTCGGCCTCGCCACCAGCGCCGGTATCAGCGACGCCGGGTTCCTCACGGTCTCCCCCTCCCCGAAGCTGCGGGCGAGCGTGGCGACGCGCCTGCCCCGGTCGGCGAGGACCTCGACGGACCTGGCGCGCACGCCCACCACGAGCTCGCGGTCGTGCCATGCGGGCCCGACGCAGCAGGGGTTGCCGTCCACGCGCACGTAGCCGCGCTTGTCGGCGCGCGCGTGCGCCCACCCGGCCGCGTCGAAGGGCGTGCCCGGCAGGGCCAGCATCCCGGCGAGGTCCTCGCGGAGCGCCTCCGGCGTGGGCGCCCCGGCCCTGCTCCTCGCGCCGGCGTTGATCCGCTCGCAGCCGGCCCTGAGCCTCTCGTTGAGCTCGTCGATCGAGGCGACCTCGGGCACGGGGACGGGGAGGTTGCGGCGGAGGGGCCCCACGGCGTTCTCGACGGGGCCCCTCTCGTTGCCGGGGCAGGGGTCGCGGCAGCGGCTCTCGAGGCGGTAGTGGGCCCTGAAGTGCGAGAACAGCTCGGACTCGGTGACGACGCCGCGGAGCATGCGGCCGGCCTCCGTGGCGTCGTCGGGCACCAGGACGCGCGGGGCCCGCCCGACCCACTCGAAGACGAGGCGCAGGCCCCAGCAGAGGCACTCGGACCCCTCGAGCCCCATGGCCACGCAGAAGCGGGCGCTGGGGTGGGGCAGCGTCACGACGAGGAGCCTGAGGGTGCGCGGGGCGCCCGCGACGACCGCGCGGAAGGCCCCGTAGTCGACCTGCGCGGTGCCGGGCTCCCAGGCGAGCTCGAGGCATCCCTCGCGCGGGGAGCGCGCGTGCGCGCGTCTCCACTCGCCCACGTGGCGGCACACGGCCGAGTAGGAGCCCCTGTAGCCGCGCTCCTCCACCAGCCTGTCGTAGATCCTCCTGGCGGTGTGGCGCTGCTTCCTGGGCGCGCCGAGGTCGGCCTCCAGGACTGAGTCGACCCACGCGGCGTCGGCGTCGATCGCGGGGTGCGGCCTCGCGCTCACGGGCGCCGCCGGCGACATGTCCTCCATGTCCGCGTACTTGCGGACGGTGTTGCGGCTCACGTGGAGGTCGCGCGCTATCTGCGCCCTGGACGTCCCGCCGGCGTCCAGCTCTCTGATAGCCTGTCTTGTGCTAAGGGGCACGGTCATCCTTCCTTCCTCTCCGGGCAGGCCTCGTCCGACTCAGCAAAATCCCGCCCGGAGGAAACATAGCGGGGCCGTGCCCCTTGCGCGACTCGGGCACGGCCCCATGCGAATACTGCTCAATTCCCGATGCGTACGGGGGGGTGGTACCGGAAATCCGTACCAG
>NZ_LR027575.1:518900-527473 GCF_900605015.1 Olsenella sp. Marseille-P4559 | reverse complement strand
CGTTCGACGCGTCCGAGAAGGCCGCTGCCGCCAGGGCCCCGGCATCTCGGGCATCGTCCGCCCAGGAGGTCGCCGACCTGGTAGGATGTACGAGATCCGCGCTCTGCAAGGGGAGGCGCGGGCTGCTTGAGGAGGAGCCCCCGATGTCCGAAGGCCGCCCCAGCAAGCCTGCGCGGACGCGGGGAAGGTCGCCTGCGACCCAGGCGGGCACCGCCGCCCTCGAGGCCAGGAAGGCCGAGCCCGAGGCCGAGCCCGAGGGGCCCGGGCTCAGGCGCGACATCACGGAGGGTGCCCCCGAGGCCCTGGGGAAGGGGGCGGGCGCCGACCCGGCAAGCGAGCCCGCGAACGGGGAGAAGACCCTGCTGATCGGGTCCCCGCGCCCCAAACGGGGGCCGTGCGAGCCTCCCTCGGCGCCCGGGATGGCCCGGCCAGGCTACCAGTGCCAGCAGGGGGCGCCCCGCGCCCCCGACAGGGGCGAGGGGGGCCCGCAGGAGGATCTCGGGGGTCCTCGACGCCAATGACGGCACCTGCGGAAGGCGCCGCATCCACGACGGGCCCGAGGCGGGGGGCGAGGCCATCGGGGGGCGCAGGATCGCCCGCATCATGGCCGGGGAGGGGCTCGAGGCCCGGGGCAGGACGAAGCCAAGGCGGCGCTGCAGCCCCTGCGCGGGCGAGGTCACGGAACATCCGGGCGACAAGGTCAGGCAGGACCTTGCGGCGGGGCTTCCCAGCTTCCTGTGGCCCGCGGACGTGACGCAGCTCTCGGTCCCCGCCGGCAAGCCCTGCCTCTCCCCTGTCCCGGACTGCTCCGGCGGCTCCATCGTGAGCTGGGCGACGTCGACCTCGCCGGACGCCGAGATGGCCGACTCGATGCCGGAAGCAGCCATCAGGCTTACCAAGCCCGGTGAGAGGGCCCACCTCGTCGTCCGCGGCGGCTGCGGATGCCACTGCCGGTGGCCCGGGTGGATATCGATCTGCGAGGAGGCGGGAGTCATCCGCTCGATGTCGAGGAAGGGCAGCCCTCCCGACAACTCCCGCATGGGGGGCCTCCTCGGCACCATGAAGAACGGGATGTCCTGCGGGAGGGACTGGGAGGGCGTCAGCCTGGGGGGGCTCGGGAAGAGGATCGATGGCTACATAGGGTGGCACGACACAAAGAGGATCAGGCGCTCGCTGGGCTCGATGGGCCCCTTGGCATACAGGCAAAGCCTAACCCTTGCAGCCTAGCGAGAACGGTACGGAAAAGCGGTACCACCCCCTTCGCGTCACTTCTCAGCGAACATCAACAGCCCAGGCGTCGGCCGCCTCGTCGAACGTGCCGATTCCGACCTCCTCACGGCACCTTCTCGCGGCGACAGCGGAGGCGAGCTCGGCGAACTGGGCAGCCGACAGCCCCTCCGCCATGCCGCCGCAGGGGTTCCCGCGGCGCGGCATGGTCACTCATCCTGTCCGCCAGCGGGCCCGTCCGCCCAGGGTGTCGCCAAGCACGAAGGCGGATGGGCCCGCTGGCGGCTTCGTGTTTGGCGATGCGACCATACCATCAGGCGTGCCTGGCGGCCAGGCCGATCGGGCCGTCTCTATCCGCACTCTGGTTGACTATTCAATTTCTTTTAACCCTGGCCATGTGCTTTTCGTTCCAAATTTTCCTCACGATAGGCCGGGCATCCATTAAGGACAGTAGGGCGTCAACGCTTAACACTCTCGTTGCCGCATTTATACAGTTGGTATTGCAATTTCTTAGTGTCTTTCCGCTACCGGGCATATCCGCTGACATAAATGATGAATTTGATATTGTATTTCTCCAGTGTAGTGGCGTAGTCACAGGTCTGTTCTCGGCTTGGATGGCTTATGAGGCCACCAAGCCAGAAGCGGATCAGAGCCGCCGATATAGGAGACTGTTCTCCAGCAGCGAAGACCAATGCGCTTGCAGACGTCAGTGACTGGGTTCAGTGACGTCGCTGTAATATGCTGCTATGGCTGGTCTCGACCGCGGTCGGACCGGCGAGACGTTATGCGCGCCGACTGAGACGGAGAACCGTACATGCCGAATCTCGACCCCGACCCCCGCATCGCGGCGGAGGAGCTCAAGGAATTCAGGACCGTGACCCCCAACAGCAAGTTCCAGTGCGAGGACGGCAGGGTACGAACCTGGCCCGGGATGATAGACGGAATCGACTCTGACCTCGCCCCCGATGCCGCGGATATCTCGGACGACGAGCGCGCCTCGAGGTACTACGAGCTGCTCTGGAGCTTCGGCGCACAGCGCATCTCCTAGCGACGGCGGTAGTCGCCCTCAGAGGTCTCTCCCCCGCGCACGAGGTCGCGGGGCGCTTCCTGCGCCCAGTGTCTCTGATATCTCCGCAGCGGATCTCGTGCGTGAGGAGAGAAACTCCTTTTCGAGGGCGTTCGTCCTGGCATCGTCCCCTCTCGAGGCCACCAGCCTCTCCCGCCTGTCGGCGATGAAGTCGGCGGTCTTGGACGCCTGCGGGGCGGCCTTCGCGAGCGCGGACGGGTCGCCGCGGATTGAGGTGAGCCAGCCCTGCAGGTAGGCGGCGTGGTTCTCGAGGAAGGTCCTCCCCATGTCGGCGTTGGCGTAGGCCCCCATGCCCAGGTCGGCGTCCGCCGCGGCGAAGGCGGAGCCCAGCTCCGCCACGAGTTCCTCACGGGCGTAGCCCTCCTCCGACCCCTCGACCTCGCGGCCGACCTCGCGCGCCGTCGAGTGGCACATCCCGTGGAGGAGCGTACGCGCAAATGCATCCATGGACGTGAACTGCGAGCGCAGTGGCAGCGTGATCGAGTCGGTGGATGGCCGGTAGTACGCCTCGTCGACGCGACCCTCGGCCATCGGGCACCTCAAGGACTCGATGAACTCGTCCGCCACGCGCTCCACCTCGGCGTTCGCCAGGGCGTGCGCGCTCAGGTCGTAGGGCTCGACCCTCTCCACCTGGGAGGCATTGAACACGTGATGGGGCCTCCCCCTGAGGGAGGCGTCCTTCGTTGCCTCCTGGGGAGTCTCCCCATACGGACGAGCTGCTCGACCCTCTGGAGGGTAACGATGCCGGAGCCCGGGACGCGCACGTACCAGCTCCAGAACTCGACCGTCGCCGTGGAGCGGGCGCCCCTCGCCACATGCCAGCCGACGTCGCGCGCCTGGTTGAACATTCGGCACACTACCCTCGTCGTGGCTAGCATCCGGGAGCGGAGCGACATATCCACGTCGAAGGCCTCGGCAACCTTGGAGGGTGGCGAACGTGCGCCCGGTGAGGGGGATTGCCCGGCTGCGCCTGGTCTTGGGTTCCTTGACATAGTAGCCGCTGTCAGCGCTGCCGAGCGCACGCCGCACGGTGATGGTGCCGTCATCTCCCAGGTCCGACCATCTGAGGGCGCACACCTCCCCGCGGCGCATGCCGGTGGTAAGCGCGAACTCGATAGCCATGCCCAAGGACTCGTCCCAGGCCCCCTACGCCAGCTTGAACATGCGCGTGCGCTCCGCGCGGTCGAGCGCGTTGATCTTGGGCTTCACGCGCTTGGGCGGCTTGCAGTAGTCACAGGGGTTCTTGGTGGCGAGGCCCTGGCCTGTAAGGTCTCGATATCGGGGGGCGTTCGAGCGCAGGCTGGACGCTGACAGTCGCCTGGCGTCTCGCATGCGTGGAGAGGGCAAGCACCAGGAACCTCCTCGATACGGTTGCAGAGACGATATCGCCGCTTGAGATGACGCCCCGGATGGGTACGAAAACTGCGCTGATACTTGCGCGATTGACGACTTGGGGTCGGAGGAAAAGTCGCCAGCCGTGAACGGTGCCGGACAGTTGCGACGTATGTATTCCCGTCTCCCCTCGACTATCCGATACTCTCGTTGTTTGTATCTGTTTTCATGTAGATATATCTCCGATATCATTGATTTGAGGCAAATGGCCCGATCCCGGATGCGCACAGCGCACGGGGCTCGGTCCGTACGACCGTACCAGGTGCGCCGTGAGGAGAGGTGGTGGGCGCAAGCATGCACGTCGTCTTCATCGTCCCGGCCCCCTTCGTGAAGCGCAACCCTATCTACCGGCTGGGAGGTAGGCTCTACGGGCATTCGAATCCCATCACAGGCCCGCTCATCCTAGGTGGCATCGTGCGGCAAGCCGGCCACGACGTCGAGTGCTACCAGGAGCTGCATGGCCCGGTGGATTACAAGCGCCTGCTCAAGTGGGCCGACGTCGTGGGTGTATACGCGATGACGGCCACCGCCCCGCGCGCCTATGAGATTGCAGACCTGTTCCACGAGAAGGGGCACGCGCACGTCCTTATCGGAGGCATCCACCCCTCGAGCGTGCCAGAGGAAGCGCTGACCCATGCCGACCAGGTCATCGTCGGCGAGGGAGAGAGCGTAATCCTCGACGCGGTCGAGGGTCGGCGCACTGAAGAGATCGTCCGCGCCGAGCCGGTCTGTAACCTGGACGACGTGCCCTTCCCCGACTACAGCATCCTCAAGACGCCCTGCGAGTCCGCCAATATCATGACGTCGCGGGGATGCCCGTTCAACTGCACGTTCTGCACGACGTCACGCATGTTCGCGCCATATCGCAAGCGCAGTGTCGATTCCGTCATCGCCGAGATCAGGATGGCCCACGAGCAGGGCTTCGAGTACATGAACTTCGAGGACGACAACTTCACCGCGGACAAGGAGCGCGCTAAGAAGATCTGCCAGCGCATCATCGACGAGGGCCTGCAGTTCAAGGAGACGTTCTTCTTCGGGCGCACCGACATGGCCCGCGACCCCGAGCTGCTCGACCTCCTGGCGAAGGCCCACCTGACGCGTGTGCTCATCGGCATCGAGTCCCTCAACCAGGAGTCGCTCGACTCCATCGACAAGCACCAAAGCATCGCCGACATCGAGCGGGCCGGCACCGCATGCCGCAAACATGGCATCCGCGTCATCGCGAGCATCGTGCTCGGAATTGACACCGACGGTCCCGAGGACATCGAGCGCTCGTACCGTTTCGCGAAATCGATTGGTGCCTACCAGATTCAACCGGCGATTCTCACGCCCTTCCCCGGTACGCCGGATTACGAGCGGCTGCGCGCCGAGGGACGCATCTTCGCCAACGACTGGGAGCTATTCGACATGACCAACGTCACGTTCCACCCCAAGAAGATGTCCCCCTGGCGCCTGCAGGAGTGCTTCTTCGAGGCCGCGGACCAGTTCTACGATTTCAAGTCCGCTCTGGACATCTGGAGGACTTTCGGAGCCGAATACGGTCTGCGCCGCATCTACCTGGCCATCGCGACCACGCTCGGCGTGCCACTGGCGCATTTCTGTGCCGACCACGTGAAGGCATCGCCCTATTACCAGCTCAAGCACATGGACTGGCTGTACGGACCCCAGCCGTTGCGAGCCGGGTCGCCCAAGGCAGCAAGAGGCGTTTCCGGACGGTCCCCGGGCGTCTGCCACTTGTGATCAGCAAGTTTGTCGTATCTTGATGGTACCGGGTAAAATCAAGCAGGATAACTGGCGCATATACTGCAGAGATATCGGATAGATATGAACACGAGGGACCCAAGGTACGTGCGAGCCGAGGCGGCGCTGCAGAAGGCGTTCCTCGAGCTGTTCTCCCGCGACCGCATCGAGGCAATCACCGTCTCCCAGATCATCGCGTCCGCACACGTGAACCGCAGCACTTTCTACGAGCACTACCGGGACAAGTATGACTTGCTCGATAGTACGGAACGGGGTTTTCTGAGCGATTTGGAGCAGGAGCTCAGAGCCTCGCCGGCCGCCCGGACGCTGGCGGGCGAACATGTGGATGAAGGGGGGTTGCGCGACTACTACCGCCACCTCGTCAGCTTCCTCCTTGCCCGACGCGAGCTCGTCACCGGGCTCACCGCAAACGACAGGAATCGGTTCATGGTTGGGTTCAGCAAGGCCATGGAGCACGTGCTCGTCTCGACCAATGCCGTGGACAGCCACAGTTCGTCGTTTCACTACGACATCGTGGGGTTCACGTGGATGAGCACGGGAGTGATATGCGAATGGGTGCACAGGGACTTTGACGAGGAGGAGGGCGCCTTCGTCGAGATGCTGGTGCGCCATGGGTCGGCTTTGTTGCTCGCCCTGCAGACGTAGGGGTGTTCCTATAGTTCTGTCAACTGATTATTCCAGCTGACAGGCCGCGCGAGGGCAATGTCGGCGCAGGCCCCGCGAGGGGTCTCGCCTCTCGCCGATTCGGCGCGGCTCGCCAGGCCGCGTACGGGGCCTCGTCCCCCATGGTCGCGTAGACCACCTTGGCCCCCTTCCTGGCGGCCGCCTCCAGCGCCTCGCCGCGGCACATGCCGCGCCCGCGGCGCGAGCGGCAAACGCACGGCCCGAAGCGGTTCCTGCTCCTGACAGGCGAGTTGCACGAGAGCACGAGCGGGCCCTTCGGCCTCCTGTCGCCCCGCCTAGACGCGCTGGGCGACGATGTCGAGGTCCCCCCCGCCAAGGACCATCTGTTGGGGAAATGCTACCGTTGGGGGGCTGCGGGCTCAATGCGGCACTGTCGTGTTACCCACCAGAAGTTTCGAAGAGCCGAGGTTTCAAAGAGTCGAAATTCTGGGATGTCCCGAGCCCAGCTGGGCAAACGCCCAAAACGCGAAAAGTTGCGTTCAATAATCGGATGCTCGCCTATCTCGGGTGGCCGTAGCGGGAAGAGTCCCCAGGGTCGCTCTCAGATATGCTAGATTAATGTCGTTTATATTCTACGTTAACTGCTATAACGCATCTAATAACGGACAAGTGATTCCATGAAGCGACCGACATCTGCAAAGACTAAGCTGGCGGCCAGAAGCATAGGCGAGAACATCGCGACGTGGCGCAGGCTCTACGGGCTGACCTCGCAGGAGCTCGCCGACAAGGCCAACGTCTCTCGCGCGACCATCTCGCGCCTGGAGAACGGCGACCCCTCCGCCAGCCTGGAGACGTTCCTCAACGCGTGCCGCGCACTCCAGACCCTGGACGCAGTGGTCGACGCGACGGACCCGTACCAGACGGACCTGGGACGCGCCAGGGCTGACCGGGCGCTTCCCAAGCGCGTGAGAAGCAAACGATGACCCCCACCATACAGGTATTCACTTCCCACACCCTGGGGGACGACGTCCTTGTGGGCACTTGCCACTTCAGCCTGCGAAGAGGATCCATCAGTTCGTCCTTCATCTATGACCAGGGGTATCTCGCCTCGTCGGACGCTTATGCAATCGACCCCTCCCTCCCCTTTCGAGACGCATCCGGATTCTGCGCGGGCCTTCCCGGGGCCCTGAGGGACTCCTCCCCAGATCGCTGGGGCCGCCATCTCATCGACCGGCGCGCAGTTGCCGAGTCCAGTGGGAGCGGACTCGCTCTGCGCTCGCGCGACGAGGCGGACTACCTGCTGGGCGTCTACGACGCGTCAAGGCAGGGAGCCCTACGATTCCGCGTGCCCGGCTCAGACAACTACCTCTCCCCAAACGAGACCGTGCCTCCCCTCGTCGAACTCAAGCGACTAGTCGCGGCATCGAACCAGGTGTCCCTCGGCAGCGCCGACAACGATCAGGTCAAGGAGCTCCTGGATGCGGGTTCCGGCTCGCTCGGCGGCGCCCGCCCCAAGGCCTCGGTCACGGACGAGGGCAGAATCCTCCTCGCAAAGTTCTCGCACCCGAGAGACGAGTGGGACGTGATGGCATGGGAGAAGACGAGCCTCGACATCGCCAAGGCGGCCGGACTCGCGGTCCCGAGGGCGAGGCTGCTCCGAATCGGCTCGGACTCCATCCTACTGCTCGAGCGCTTCGACCGCGAGGGTTCGCTCATAGACGGTCAAAGGATTCCCTATCTGAGCGCGATGAGCTTGGTCAGGGCGCGTGACGATTCACAGAGCGACTACGCCGATGTCGCGGACGCGCTGGTGGACTGGTGCATAGACCCGCTCCCCCAGCTCGAGGCCCTGTTTGAGCGCGTCGTGCTCTCCGTAGCCCTGCACAACACGGACGACCACCTGCGAAACCTGGGACTTGTCCGAAGGGGAGGCTGCTGGGTCCTCTCCCCAGTGTTCGACGTCAACATCAATCCCGACCCGAGCAGGGGGCGCACCACGTCGGTCTTCGGCGAGACGGGCAAGACGGAGGTCAACGGCCTAAAGGAGCTGGCGGAGTCCTGCGGACTCGCTGCCGAGAAGAGCTCCCTCGCAGTCGCAAGGGTGCTGCGTGGCGTACGGACATGGAGGGCACTCGCCAGGAGGAACGGCTGCAAGGAGGCGGAGTCCGAACTCATGGGCCGCGTAGTCGACGAGCGCGCGCACGCCCTCAGCACTGCCTTTTGTTGAGAGGCTAGAGCGCAAACGCGACACGCCCGCAGCTCGCCGCAGCATCGGAGTTGTCGCTCATCTTGGGGGGCAGTCAAGGTCGTAGCCACGTTCTTCTCGCCCTTTGCTGCAGCGTAGAGCATGACCTGATCGTGTCGCGAAAGTTGGTGTAAGCCCAAAAACGGGTCGTTGATGGGCATCTGAACAAAGGTGTGGTCACCGTCCTAGAATTCGTACTGCCTAAGGTAACGGATTCGAGGAAAGGACGATGGCCAC
>NZ_LR027575.1:473552-518892 GCF_900605015.1 Olsenella sp. Marseille-P4559 | reverse complement strand
TGATCGTGTCGCGAAAGTTGGTGTAAGCCCAAAAACGGGTCGTTGATGGGCATCTGAACAAAGGTGTGGTCACCGTCCTAGAATTCGTACTGCCTAAGGTAACGGATTCGAGGAAAGGACGATGGCCACGATGGAAAGTGTAACGGTTGACGCCGCTGTGGCGGCGGCAGAGATGCCACGTTTCGACGACGGCTGCGTGAACATGCAGGAGCTGGCACGCCTGCTGATCGAGCAGGTCGTAAACGAGGTGATGGACACGGTGGCCGCGGCGGCCGCCGAGGACGCCGGCACCAGCCGTAACGGTTACCGCGACCGCACACTCAACACGTGCGTCGGCACGTTGGAGCTGCGCATACCCAAGCTCCGAGCTGGCAGCTTCTTCCCAGGGGACGTGATGGGGCGCCACAGCCGCACGGACCGTGCGATGCTGGCTGCAGTGGTCGAGATGTACCGCAGCGGCGTCAGTACGCGCAAGGTGGCGGGGGTCGCTGAGGCGCTCGGTGCCGGTGAGCTCGGCAAGGACCAGGCCAGCCGCATATGCGAGCGGCTGGACAGGGAGGTCGAGGACATGAACGGGCGCCTTTTCGGCCCCGATGTGCACTTCCCCTACCCATGGCTGGACGCCACGTATGCGAAGTGCCGCCGCGAGGGCCACGTCGCCTCCACCGCGGTGGTTACCGCAATTGCCTGCGACGAGAACGGCAACCGCTATGTAGTGGGGTTCGGCGTGGGAGACACCGAGTCGGACGAGTCGTGGCTGCCGTTTTTGAGGGGTTTGCGCGACCGCGGTGTGCCCGGCGTGCTGCTTGTCGTCTCCGACGAGCACGGCGGACGGGCCAGGGCGGTCGATGAGGTAGCTCGGGGTGCGGCGTGGGAGCGAAGCGCTGTCCGCCTGATGCGAGACTGCTGTGCGGGGGCCAAGTCGAAAAGCAAAGGAAAGCGTGTCGCGAGGCTCCTCTCGCCGGTTTTTAAGGCCAAAGATGCGCTGGTGGTGCGCGCCGCCTACCACAAGGCAGCTGAGATGGCGGACACCTTCTGCCCAGCCGCGGCCGAAATCTTAGACGAGGCGGAAGCTGACGCGCTGGCCTACCTCGACTTCCCGCCCAGCCACTGGAAGCGCCTGCGCGCCAACAATGTGCAGGAGCGCACGAACCGCGAGATAAAGCGCAGGTCGCGCGTGGTGCAGGTGTTCCCGAGCCCTGAGTCGCTCATACGCCTGGCGGGCGCGATCATGGCCGACGCGGACGATACGTGGCAGCAGTCGCGCTGCTTCTCTCAGGAGAAGGTGGGCGAGTCATGGGCACTCGTCGAAAAACGAGGCGAGGATGGCTGGGATACCTCGCTGCCGACGGAGGTCGAGCTCACGGTCGCCTCCAGGTTCGCGGATAGCATCCTCGCCGCAGCTGAGGTCGAGATGGAGAGGGAGGCGGCGTAATGAACGTCAGGGAGCTTGCGCGGCTTATCGAGGGGGCGGGTCCGAATGCCGAGGTGAAAATAGAGATCCGGCTGCCGGACGCGGGGCTGAGCGCCAGTTGGCTGGAGGTAACGGGCGCCGACGCCGATGACTTCACAAGCACGCTCACGCTGAGGGCGGACCTGCGATGCGAGGACTTTGTTGGCCTGCCCGGCAACTACGGACTTGTAGGCGGGATCTGCGATGCCAATGCGACCCGGCGCCGTTGGGAGGAGGCAGAGCAGAAAATGCTTGATTGCATCGGCGATGAGGAGTAGCTTCTGGCCTAGTTGCGAATTCTGGACGGTAGCCATAGGTCTCAACGAAATGTCCGATACACCAACATTCTCGACACTACCCATGACCTCATCGCGGCTTCTTGGGCAGGTCGCTTGCAGTGACGGCGCAGGCATAGGCCTTGAGCGCGTCGCCGGGACAAGGCTCATCCAACGAGCTTGTAGCCGTTGCACGCGAACCCGCATTTGCCCAGCTACCGGTAAAGCGCTTTGGCGTCCACGAAAAGCCAGCTCGTGCCAAGGTAATCGCGAAGTCCGGCGTCCACAGGGTTGCGCGAGAAAAGACAGTACGTCGTGGACTCGTAATCCCCCAGCAGCCCAGCCCGATGCACGAGGTTCTGGGCGGCGCGCGCCTCGTCGAACTTCCTGCGCCACTTGCATTCCCCCACCAGCAGCTCGCTACGACGCTCGCTTGATGCCACGACGTCTATGTCGGTCTGCTCTCGCACGGACGGGTCCGTGCCCCACCATGAGCCAAAGCGCACGGGTCTAAGTGGCAGCGCTCCGCACTTCGCCTGGCTTACGACCCATTGGAGGCAGATGTCCTCGAACCAGTGCCCCACGTAGGTAGGGATGTCATCGCTCTTCAGCACCTCACGGGCCACGAGCCCTCCGGCATCCATCTCGACGGATGCAACCTCGGGTTGCACGAAACGATACCAGAACGCGAACGCCGGCTCGCTGATGTGGTAGATGCCCCGTCTTGACCTCGAGGGATCCTCTCCAAACGGCACGCACTTCTCGACGAGGCGCATCGAGACGAGCGTCCGCAGGTACTTGGCGAGCGACGTGCGCTGCTCGCCAATGCGGTCGGCAATCTCCTGCGGCTTGTTCGCTCCCGCCGCGATGGCGTCCAGGATGGAGCTGTAGACGGCAGGCTCGCGAAGCTCCTGCCTCAGGAGCATGATTGGCTCCTCGTACAGGAGCCCCTCCTTGCGGAAGAACAGCCTTTCCACGTTGGTGGCGTAGCCCTCGCGGGGATCCACCATGGACAGGTAGTAGGGTGTACCGCCAAACGTGGCATAGTAGCGTATCAGGTCCTCACTACCAACGCCTGGCAGCATGAGGGCGGCATCTCGATACCCAAAGGGGGCCAGGTGAATCTGCGCCGTCCTCCGCCCGAACAGCGGGTCCTTCTGACCCAACCGCTCTCCCGATTCGGCGGAGCCCAAGACCCTCTCCTCCATGAAGCCCTGGTTGCTACCCGTAAGAATGAGAAACACGTTCGTAGATGAGAAGAACTTGTCACAGGCGATCTGAAACGTCGAGACGAGGCCAGCGTTGTGCTGCGCGGCATAGGGAAACTCGTCGAACACGAACACCAGGCGCTGGTCACGCGCCTGACGAGCAACGAACATGAGCGCGTCCTCCCAAGAGGAGAATGACCCCGTGCCGAGGGGCAGGCCAAAGTGCTCGTACACCTGACGCGAGAAGTCGGCGAGGTTGAGCGTATCGTTCTGCACCTTTGCGGTAAACGCCAGCGTCGGCTTGCCTTGCGAGAACCGCGTGGCAAGCGCTGTCTTACCGACGCGACGGCGACCGTAGAGAACGACCATCTGGAAGCCACCCTTGGCATACAGGGCCTCGAGCTCGTCGAGCTCGTGCTGGCGTCCGACGAACATGTGCGTCTCCCCTCAACGGATTCCATTTGTATGATTTAGATTATACTACTCGTATTCATACAAGCTCAGCTCGTTTGCCGCGCGACTTATCCGTGGTCTTGAAGTAGGTCGTGTTCCTGAAGCCCCTGGCGGCGCTCCTTATCGACTGGACGACGGAGTTGCGCCGATGTACGTCAGCCCGCCAGTCGCACAGGCCGTGAGGTATCCCGCCACCATCGGAACCGATCTTCCCCTCGGCAACTCGCCGATACTCCCCTACCTCCTGATGAACTTCTGGTCCTCAGCAGGCATGCCCACCTCGTCCGAGACATGGCGCTCGAACGTCATATGCAGGTCGTACTTGTCGCGCAAACCCATGATGGCCTTCATCACCGGAGAGGCATGGTGCGCATCGATTGTCGCCTGGTCGGCCCAGGAATCGATGAGAAGTACCGTCTCGGGGTCGTCGAAGGAGACCCAGTACTCGTACCTCAGGTTGCCAGGCTCCTTACGGATGGCGTCGACCGTGCCTGACGTCTCCATTTCCTGGGCGAACTTCCTCGCGCTACCGTTTGTCCCCGTATGCCTTAGATTAACCGTGATGGCCATGTTCTTCTCCGCTTCACCGATGCGCAGATCGCGCATCCGACTCTTGTAGATTCCGCAGCACACGTGCCAGGATGCCACCACAGACAGTGTTGCTCGGCAGATCCTTTGTGACGACGGCACCCGCGGCAACGATCACGTTGTCGCCAATGGTTACGCCAGGCAGGATGGTCGCATTCCCGCCAATCCAGCAGTCCTTGCCGATGGTGACTGGCCTCGTCGTGGTAATCAGATACCTCGTTCCACCCGACCTGGTCCCGAAGCGCCTAGTGCAGTCCATGCCATGCTCGCCGCAGTAAATCTTCACGTCGGGGGCAATGAGCGTCCGGTCACCTATGATGATGAGGTTTGAGTCTAGAAAGGTGCAGTTCATGTTGACCAGCACATCGCTGCCAAGGCGGATGTGCTTTCCGTACGTGCACCTGAACGGAGCCATGAGGACGATGCGCTCGCCCATCCATCTGGCCCAACAGCTCTTCCACAGTCCCGTGCTGCTCGGCCGGATCATCTGTCCCGTTGAGCCTGCGCACCCGCTTCCTTGCAGAGACGATCATCTGCTGAATCTCTGGGTCGCGGTAGTCGTAGTCCTCCCCTGCCAGGAGCTTCTCATGCTCTGTCTTCATCCTGCTACAGTCTCCTTCCAAGCTCGTATGCCTCTTTGGGGTACCTGCTCCTCTTTGTCATTGCAGGCGTCCCGCAGCCACGCCCGAGCACCTCTCCGCAATCGTCGAAGTGGAGGTAGCGCACGAGCGTCCGGTAGTGTGCCTCCAGCGCATCGAACGTCCAGTCGTGAAGCGAGCCGTCGAGAATGGCAGGGCCGGCGGGACGTTCACGGGAGCTTGGTCTCGGCCACCTCGGCCCATCTCTGCCGTCTGCAGCAATCATCTGGGGCAATAGCAGGATCAGCCACCTCTATAGACCGATTTCGCTGCAATATTGCCTAGCGCTTTTTCAGCTGGGTGTGGCGAGCTGCAGAAAATGCGACTCGCCGGATTGAACGAGCCTGCCTCGCACTACATCCATTGCTCAGTCCCGAGCTCTGTGTACTTCTTCGAGCAGCCACGGCTGAGCGCAACCGGATGCTTCTGTTCGTTCACGCAGGGTTTGACACGCATGATCTCGAGCGGATTGAGCCCGCAGGCACGTGTCATCTGGAAACAGCAGGAGTGAACTTCAGCAAGCTCCTGGCGGAGCTTAGCTGCGCGTCTTCCAAACCATGTCCCGACCACCGGAACGGCTCGAGAAGCTCTGATTCTTGATCCTCGGATGATGCGCCGCCCATGCATGGCTCAGCATCAGATGCAGAAAGACATATAGAGCGGGAGATAAACTCGGTTGCCAAGTCTTTTAAACTGGCCCGGGTGCAAGACGAATTCGTTGCCAATGCGACTGGCAAAATGCTTCTGGAAGTCATCAAGGGAAATGGTCGAATACGTCTTGGTGGATTTAGCCTCAATGGGTGCAATGCGCAGCTTGCCGGCAGCATCTGAAAGGCCCTTTGTTATCAGAAAATCTATCTCTCGCGGTCGCGGGCGCTTTCTCTCCTCGCGTGGAGGTTCGTTCCATGAATAATAGTAGAGAGGCCGTCCTCCTGCGCGCAGCTGTTGGGCTATAACGTTCTCTACGAACATGCCCCGATTGATGGAGAGCTTGCCAAACTGCAGAGCGCGATAGATCTGCTCGGTTTCTGCTCCCTCGTCGAAAACGCTCGACACAAGAAGTCCGGTATCCCCCATATAGCATTTGAGCGAGCTGTCCTCGCCTTCATCTGCGGTAAGCTTGAATCCGACGTTTGGATCGTTGCATAGTCGGCAGATGTTCACATAGTGTGCGTCTTCAAGCCACCGAAGCGCTGATTCATATTGATGATAGCGACTTCCCTTGCCTAAGGAAGAGAACTTGAAGCGTTTGCTCCCCTGAGAGAGCTGACCCGGAATACCCATGAAGATGGAGTAAGCCCTGCGCGCATCCTTTGCACCGAATTTCTCGATGTCTTCAGCGTAGAGTGTCAATATCTGTCTCTTGGTCTTGTCGCTTTGCGCGAAGGTTGCGTTCTCAATGAAATCGCTGACTGATTGCGGCATGCCACCTACCAGCATGTATTCATTAAAGAGTCGTGTACATTGACGATGCAGGCTGTCTGGCAGCGGCTCGAAGGCATCTCGGCAGCGGCGAATCTCGTCTGCAAGATTCCTGCGCCCTAATGCCCACAGGTACTCCTCGAAATCAAGCGGCCACAGCTCCGCACGCTCCTCCTCCGAAGGAATGACAATGTCCTGGACATTCTTGCGTATGGAAATCAGCGAACCCGTCTCCATGTAATCAAATCTGCCATCAGCGACTAGATGCTTAATCATTTCACGAGCAACCGGAAAACGCTGCACTTCATCGAAGACGACCAGCGAATGACGAGGAACCAGTTCAACACCGAAATAGAGCTGAAGCATGCGCAGGAGCGTATCGATATCCCCTCGATGCTCGTTGAAGATATCCCGCACATCTTTACCAACCTGCGAGAAGTCGATGAAGAGGCTCGATTCGTATTCATTGGCTGCAAATGCCTTGACGAGTGTGGTCTTGCCCACCCGTCGAGCACCTTCTATCAGCAGCGCGCTTCTGCCATTCGGCTCGTTCTTCCAGTCGAGCAGCGTTCTATAGAGCTTTCTCTCGAACATGATCATTGCTCCGTCACGCTAGCCATTGTAGATGTCCACTCATTATATGGGGTTACTGCAATATCAGTCACCTATGTTTCCCTAATTTACTGCAAAATCAGCTATCTATATTTCCCTATTTCTTTGCAATATCGCTTACCTTTTCCAAGCTTTGCGTATTTCGTGAACCTGATCCGCTGCACTATCGGCTACCCATCTACGACCTCAAATGTCCGGCTGCAGAACATGCGGTCCCGCAGATGGAGCCAAGCCTATCCATGCCCTCCTGTCTCAAGCAGCTGCCAAGGAGCGGTCAAGCTGATTGAGGCCGCCAAAAAGGCCGGCATCAGGCGCTTCGTCCTGCTCAGCTCGGTGTTCGCCGACGAGCCGGAGAAGTGGGGCGACCCGGCGCTCGCAGGCATCACGGACTACAACATCGCGAAGTTCTTCGCCGACCAGTGGCTCGTGCGCGACTCGGGCCTGGACTACACGATCGTCCAGCCCGGGAACCTCCTGGACGAGCCCGGCAGGAGGAGACGGCATACGCGGCCTCGGGGCAGAGAGCAGGGCGCGACACCATAGGCGTCGTGCCCCAATATCTACCCCAGCACTTCTTTAATCTGCGGAGACCAACCGCACGAATAGCGTCAGGAACTTGCAGTGTCCAAGACTCGGCAAGCTGACCAAGTTATTCTCGAACGCGACGTCCCCACTGCGATGCTCTCTGAGGTCGCACAGATAGGCTTCCCTCACCGAGCGCGAGAACTTCAGGGTCGCTGTTGAATCCTTATCAAAGAAGCTGTTGAACAGGCGATGCGAGAGGACACGGTTCTCGACATGAACTTCGAGATCGATGGCGCGGGAGCCACGCCTGAGCGCAACGGGGAGGTTGGCGGAGCGGATGCCCCTCGCCCTCTCGTCCAGGTCCTTGGGGACGCGCATGGAGAAGTAGATCGTGCCCCTTTGGCAGATATCGGAACCCTCGATCGACACTTCCGGTTTACCCTCGTCCGAACGGACCCCAGATCCTGCCTTGGAGGGGAGTAGTTGAAGGAGTCGCCGTCATCACCGTTCTCGACCAAGACTGCCTGGCGGTCATAGACGTAGCCGCTCGCACGGTCTTCGACCCTGAGCGTGCCATCGGCGTTGACCGAGATCCGGTAGTACTCGTTCTCCAGCGCATCGTCCCTGCCAAGCTTCCTCAGCGGACGAGCGGAGCTCTCGCTCGGCACCAGGCGATACTGAGCGTAACCCATCGCCGAAACTTCATGCGCCTCGATTGCCACCTCTGCATCGAAAACCTTGTCCGGAATGCATGGCTTCTCACTGGGGTCGAGCCTCATCATCTGGGAAAGCACGTAATTCGTCAGGTCCCTGCTGCTTAGGATCGTGTATATGACTGGATTGCCCTTCTCGTCCAGAGTCTTGAAGTCTTTGTCTGGAAGATACATGTGCTTGACGTCCAGCAGTTCGCCGTGCACCTCCTCAAGCCTCGGGCCCTCACAGGCCACCGCCTGGCGGTAAATCTGGGCATGTTGCCCGATTGGCCAAACGAGTCTGGCTGTTCCATGCCTCCGGCGTAGAACAGCCGCCGTCGGCCATGACCCCGTCGTCAAGCGCCCCACAGTAGCGATTGCGCCGACTGCCGACACGGGTACGTCTTCGCATGCAATAAGAGTTAGCCTAGACTGACAACAGCACGTCAATCGAAAGCAGGCGCCATGGGTCTTCTTCGTACGTACTTCAACAACACACGCAAGCCCGAAGGAGTCTTGGGCAGGGGCATGCTCGCCGGGATGAACCGAGAGCACGCCCGGGTGTCAGACTGGGGCATGGGCCACCTGAGTGACATCCATGCCAGCAGCATCGTCGAGCTGGGTTGCGGAGGTGGCCGCAACGTTGGCAAGCTGCTGAAGATGTATCCCGCCGCACGGATGGTGGCCGTCGACTATTCCGCCGAATCGCTCGCAAAGACCGCACAGGTCAACCAGGCCTTCGTGACGGAGGGCCGTTGTGAGCTGCTGGAGGCAGACGTCAGCCACCTGCCGTTGGAGGATGGCACCTTCGACCTGGCGACGGCGTTCGAGACGGTGTACTTCTGGCCGGGTCCGGTCGAGAGCTTTGCGGAGGTGCATCGCGTGCTCGCGGACGGCGGAGCATTCCTCATCGTGAACGAGTCGGACGGCACAAATCCCTCCGATGACAGATGGAAGAAGATTATCGACAGCCTGCAGATCTACACGGCGGAGCAGCTCCACGACCACCTGGCACAGGTGGGGTTCTCGCAGGTCACGGTGGACCACGACCCGCAGCGGCACCGTCTGTGCATACTCGCCAGAAAGTGAGTGGAACCGACCAGACACGCAGCAACCGGAACGCCTCCTTCACGCGAGGGATGCTCCTTGTGCCCAGACTGTAGCTGAGCAGCGGCTGGGCTCCTTGCACCAGTCCCAGCAAGGGCTGCATCGCAATGTTCATGTGGTCTACGACAAAGACGGAGATTGCCAGAATCATCGGCGTTGTCACGCCGATGCCTGCCAGTGCCTGCTTGCCGTAATGCATTTCTGCAGCCAAGGCGGCCCAGCCGGCATTCCGGTCAGGCACCGCTCCAAGGGCGCAGCTGCTCGGGCGGCTCGCCACAGAGGCCGCAGTTGCAGCAGCCGTTGCAGATGAGGTGACTGCCGCACGACATGCAGCGCGTGCGGTAGCGGGGTTGGTACAGGCACTCGGGCGGCAGAGGCAGCCCCAGCGGGTCGGTAAGGCGCCACTGCGGGGGCGCTCCGGCGTGCTCGACCCCCGAGCGATACGCCTGCCGGGCCTGCACGGACTTCTTGGGCAGATAGTATTCGCGGCCGCCCACGACGAAGCGGGTCCCCGTCTCGATGAAGGCGAACGTGACGTCGTGCGCGCGGCACTGCGCGGAAAGCCGTTGCACCCAGGAGAAGTGGCACGAGCGCGGATCCTCGTAATTCTCGCCCCCGCACTTCACCTCCTCGATACCGCAGCCGCGCACCGTAAGCCCGTCGGGAGTCTTGTACGAACGGCCGGCTGCGTTTGCGTCTTTGGCCTGGTCGCCAGCGCAGAGATAGCGCTCAATGTCCACCGCCCCGATGAACGGCGCGCACATGATGCCCTTGTGGGCGGCCGGTGTGGCCAGGAGCAGCGGGATGCGCTCGTCGGCACGACGCTGGTTCTCGCAAGTGACGTTGAGCATCACGTTGTCCCAGCCCTGGCCCCAGTCGGCGGGCAGGCACTCCACCATGCGCTCGGGCCGCTTGGTCAGCAGGAAGAACTTCACGTCGGGACGCGCGTGGATGATGTTCCACGCCTCCTCTCGCCATGGATCGGCCTCCGGGACGAAGAAGTCGGAGTTCATGCACACGCGGATGAACTCGCCGCTTTTCACCTTGTACGCACCCGAGCGGTCACGCTGCAGCGGGTAGTCGAACGTGGTCTTGTTGCGCCGCACCACGCCGCCATCCAGACCGCGGGCCCTGTCCATGGAGAACATGTAGCATCGCGCGCAGCCCTCGCTGATTTTGGTGCAGCCATGCCAGGGGTTCCAGATGTCGTGCATTTCCGCCTTCGCGTTGTGGGGTTGTACGTGGACCAATCATAGCAGTGGGGATTCACGACTCCGAGACCCGCTATCGCCTACCTCAGCAAAGCCAACGCCTCTTCACCGAATGTGTTGCAAACCGTCACACAATCGCACACGAATGTGTGACGAGCGCAGGACGTCACAGAAACGTCGCCGAACGTGTTGCGCTCTGCAACACGTTCGTAAGCTGGGGCCAACATTCGAAGCCCCGTAAACGGCGAGAAATCGCGAGAACGGTCGGCGGCGCAGGCTCGCCGCCAAGCTCCGCAAGTGCGGCGGCGTGACCATAGTCGACGAGATCGAGAGCGGCAACCACGTGCAGCAGCGCATCTCGGTGCTCCGCAAGTAGCGGGCTCGTCTCCTTGGCGCAAGCCGAGATGCCTCGGCATCCCTCACTGAGGCGTCGGGGCATCCTACTGTCGCTCTTATCGGCTAGCGCTAGAGCCCTGTGAGCTCGTGGAGGTGTGCGAGGTGGATGCCGGTGTGGCCAATCCCGAGCATGGCGGCGGCGACTACCGCAATGGGAGACTGGTACCAAATGCCTAGGAGAACGAAGGCTGCCACGGGCAGGCTCGCGATGGGCACGGGTATCGGGCCGAGGGGCTGGTACATACCGGCGAGCGTCCCACCGCCTCCGAAGTAGCGTGCCCAAGCGAACTCGTAGAGGACCATCAGCAGGAACACGACGCCGACCATCGAGAAGCCAAGCTGCATACGCGCACCCCCAGGCCTATGCGAAACCCATGGGGTCAATACTACGCCTGACGAGGCTTAGACAGGGCGGGCAGCTCTCAGTTCTTGGGCATCGTCATCGTGGGCGTGGCGCTGGTCACCGGTGCCGTCGCACTTCGCCGTCGCGAGAATGGTAATGCCTGACAGTTTCAACGCCACAGCACGTTAGGCGGGGACATGGCAGCGCCCCCCGCCCCCGCGCCGCCTAGTAGAACAGCGGCACGCGGTCGCGCAGGAAGTCGTCCAGAGTGCATGCGCCCGAGGAACTCCCCCCAACGGTCACGCGCCTTGCTTGGGGGTGCTGCAGGAGAAACTTCGTCATTCCTCCCTGTCGCGATTCGTTGCCGCCCTTGACCTCAATTGCAGAGATCGATGCTCCCCGTACCGCAACGAAGTCGACCTCGCTGTTGCCCTCTCGCCACCAATAGAGTTCGAAGCCCTCCTCGGGTGCGCGTGCCAGAAGCCGCGCCCCAACAGCAGATTCGACCAAATGGCCGCGCCTTGCACGGTCTGCAGCGTAGACGGCCCTACCCAACCCGTCCGTCGCGGTCATGAGGGACGTGTCGTACACCATGAGCCTTGGGGAGCTCTTACGGCGTGTCGCTGCCTTCTCGTCAAACTTGGGAAGGCCACACAGCATACCCGCCTTGCCCAGGAGGTCAAGGTAATGCGCGAGCGTGGTGGTGTTTCCCGCATCCTGCAGCTGGCCGACCATCTTGTTGTATGAGAGCTCCTGGCCGGAGTACGTGGCACCCAGCCTGAAGAGCGCCCGCATGAGGGCAGGCTTCCTGACCTCTCCAAGGGGAAGCACATCCTGGGAGATGGTTGGTTCGATGATAGAGTCGCGCACATACGAGACCCAGCGCACTTCGTTGCTTGCGAATCGAGCGGCACCAGGGTATCCGCCAAAGAAGAGGTACTCCTCTAGGCTGTAGCCAAAGGCCTCAGAGCACTCCTCGAGGCTCCAGTGGGAGGACCTGATGAGCTCGAAACGCCCCATGAGCGAGTCCTCCAAGCCTTTGTGCAGCAGCAGGGAGGACGAGCCGCTGAGCACCGCGCGCACGGGAGTGCCGTTGCGCCGATCCGCATCGTACAGGGACTTTACGACCGTGGGCCAGTGCGGAACCTTCTGGACCTCGTCCACCACCAGTACCACAGGACGCAATCCGCCGGCCGTCATGTTGCGCGCCTGCTGCCATTCGGTCTGCAGCCATTCCGGACTCGAAACGATCGCCTCGTCGGAACTCACGTAGATGTGGTCCATCTCTATCTGGTCCAACGCCTGGGAGAGCATCGTGCTCTTGCCCGTCTGCCTTGGGCCAACAACCACCTGTATGAGTGGGTTGTCGGCCTCGTTCATGCGCGAGACGATCGTTTTGACTTGATGTCGCTGGAACATGGCGACCTCCTTGCGTTTCTCAATGTACTGAGTAATTTTACTCAATGTACTGAGTAAATATGCTCAATACAATGAAAAGTACGTGCGGTTGGGGGACATGCCATGGCGGGAAGGACATCGCGACTGGGGAGACATAGCGGAGCCAAAGGACGAGAGGGACGAGGGTCGTCCGGCCGAGGGTTACGAGGTCCTTCGCGGGCACATATACCGGCACTTCAAGGGCGACTACTTCATCCTCACGAGTGCCACCCGCCTGCCTGCTTCCTATGCGGCCGACATCCTCGCCGAAGCGGGCTTTGCCACCTCCGTGCCGTTCTTCTACAACTGTCGCCGAGCTCTCGACACCTGACTGTCTGCCTGTCGTTGCCTTCGTCATCCTCACGGCAATCGGCGTGGCAATCGCCCTGAAGGCAGGACGTAAGACTGCGAAAACCTAGAATAGTAGGCTCGTATCTAGGAGCAGCCCCCAATCGCACTGCAAAGGCTCGGAATTGAGCAAGAAGCCAGTACATGTTTCGAGGCAGACAGCCAGCCCGCTCTGGGTTTCAGCTGTTCAACAGGCCGAATAGGGAGTGCATGTCACAACAGCGACTTCCAGTCTCGTGCCCCGAAAAGCACCCTCTCGACACACACAAAGTGATGAGTATCGTCTGCGATGAAGAACATCAGGAAGCTCCCGACAGGACACCATCGGTAGCCAGCCTTCGCCAAGTCGAAGTCTCTTGCGCGGGCATATGATTCGGGGCTCTTCTTGAGCATGTCCACCTTGGCCTGCACCTCGTCCAAGAAGTCATCGGCAGCCATCGGATTTGCAAGCTGATCAGCCATGTAGGCTGCAGCCTCTCTGATATCCGCCACCGCCATATCCGTCAGGCGTACCCGCCATGCGCTCATCTGGAGAACTCCCTGCGCAGAGCAGAAAGTGCCTCATCTGCGTCGACGGTACGTCCGCGCTCGACGTCGGCGTGGCCTGCTGCCAGCATGTTCACGAGCTCGGCACGCCGAGCCAGCGCCTCGTAGGCTTCTATGCTCATGATGGCGAGGTCTCCATTGCCGTTTCTGGTCACAAAGATTGGCTCCGGATCCCTGTGAGCCTGGCTCGAGATTTCGTTGTACTCGTTGCGGAGCTTTGTGCTCGAGATAATCCTGGGCATGATGCCTCCGTTCGCTTCTACAAATACTAAAGATATTCTACACGAATCACTTTATGCTTACTCTGAAGAGAAGCGTTGCAACCAAGTGCAGATAGAGCACAGCCATGTCAAAGGCAGTACTACCGAGACCGATGCTCTTCTCCAAGGCATACCCAATCTGAGTCAAAAGGACGATACGATTGCTCATCCAGCAAGACAACCCACCTGGAAGACGACCACATACCTCCGCTACTCGCCTTCCTTCTTCCTGTGGTCGCCGAAGACCATGAGGTCAAGCTCGCTCGAGAGCCTGTCGGTCTCGGCAACCTCATCGGCAGAGAGCCTGATGTCTGCCGCAGCAAGGTTCTAGCGCAGGTGCTCAGGCTTGCGGCTGCTCAGAATGGGCACTATTCAAGGCCTCTTTACAGATTACTCAGACAAGGGAGATCTATAAAGCCGCCACCTACTACAACATGTCGCCAGGGTGCCCACCGGAACTCTCTGAGACAGCCCACTCATCAAACTCGGGCTTCTGATCAAACTTCTTCAGAAGCTTCCGAATCCGTCGCTTCTCGGTCTCGTATGAGTTGAAGCGGCCGGTTATATAGAGAGCCGTCATCAGCACGAGAAGGCCAGTACAGGCGAAAATCGCGATAACCTGCTTGGAGGCAATCGCCACAAAGTCGCAGACGATGGCAGGCACCACCATGGTCTCGCCAGGATGGTTGGCGTCCTTCTTCTCACCATCAGGCATCTCATACTACATTGGCAGCTACTGCACCCGGAGGGTGTGGGGATGGCGGTGCCGGCTGAAGCCGCACCGCATGTCGTTGCGACCCACAGGGCAGCAGTTGGTGCCATGAACGCGACCGATGTACCGGCAGCAAGGTCCGCACCCGCACCGGCCGCAACGTGGTTTTCACCTCGGTTAGTCGCTGAAATACATCTGAATCAGATGGTACTCGAGCCGTAATGTGTGAGGCACTTTCAGCGCAGTGCCCAGTGACAAAATACCCCCGAGATCCATATTTCCAGGCCAATGCGGCTGTCCAGAGACTTTTGCCGGAGGCACCATGCACGAATTGACGGTTGGTGGCAGTTTTTGGCAAATTCTTGATGTGGTGCTGCTGGAGTCGCAAATCCCTAACCTGCGGCTCATCAGAGATGAAACCTCTTGATACTCGGGGCATGCTCGAAAAACTGCCACCAACCGTCAATTCGTGCCAGCGTGGCGCCGTGAGACGGATAGCAATGGGCGGGATTCCGAGTGGGTTGGCGCGTTTTTACGGTTGGTGGCAGTTTTTCGTGGTTCTCCTGAGTACAAACTGGTTCAATGTTTGGTAAACCGCAGGTTGGAGGATTGCTGCTTCCGAGATAACACATAAGGAATTTTCCCAAAACTGCCACCAACCGTCAATTCGGAATCTTGTGGCTAGCCCTACGGCTCCGGGCCAGTCCGCTGGCATCCCCTCAACGCACACAACGTGAGCGCACCGCGCCGAATTACACACGGCCGAGTCCAAGCTTCATGAAGACCTGCGGTTTCACCCGTCCGGGCCCCAGCCGTGTGTAATTCCATTGGGGCTGAGATAACGTGACCAATTACGCCGTGAGTCACATATCATACCGGTCGCGCGATGAGTGAATCGGAATCCTCCGACTGGTCTGCCAGAATGGTGGTGCGCATCAGACGTAACATGCCAAACGAGAAGGAGCACCAAGCATGAAGCATCGCGTAAAGGTCACCGTTCTGGAAACGAAACTGTACCCGGAGCTGCAGGAGCAATACTGCAAAGATCCAACGTCGGGCGTCTGCCCTGTGTACCATCCTGGAGACGAGTTTGTCTTCTACCGTGAAGGAGACCGGGATGACTTCTGGCACATGGGCCAAAACACGCTTGTCCACACCGATGCTGACCCCAGCGAGACAGCCGGCGGGCCAAGCAAGCCGTTCTGCTCGGAGGCCTGGGACGCCATCGCACGCTATATCTATACGGGCCTGCAGGGTGGCTCTATCATGAACGGTTGGATGAAGAACGAAAACGAGATGATCACCTGCTGCTCCGATGGCACACGGCCGGTGATCTTCAGGGTCGAGCGCTTGAACGTCGAGGAGTAGGGCGCCACAATCAAAGAATCCGTGTAGGTGGGGCGCATGAACGCGAAAAGGCTAATCCGGCAAGCTGCGGTCGACCTCATTCGAGCCTATCCGATTGAGAAGCTGAGCACGAAGAGAATCGTCGACACCGCTGAGGTCAGCAAGCAGACGTTCTACCGCTATTACACCGACAAGTACGAGCTTGCCAACAAACTCTATGCCGAGCCGACCCAGGAGGGCATCGTCGTCGTGGACAGGGCGTGCTTCCGGCCGGACTGGAAGCAGATGTACCGAAGGCAGTTTCGGGCCTTCCGGGAGAACCTCGACTTCATGCAGCACCCGTACTCATCGCGGGAAACGGGCTGCACGCTTGACTATGAGATCAAGTCCACAATGCACTCCGACAAAGGCCTGCTCGCACGCAACGGTGCAAGCATCCGCGACCCGCGCATCGCATTCGCAATCCAAGCGAAAGACGTTGACGGCACGTGGATGATGCGCGACTGGATTCTTGGTGGCATGCAAGCTACCAACGAGGAAATAGTCACGAGGTTCGAGCTGATCATCCCCGTGTGCCTCGCGAAGTACTACTGGATGGACGAGCCGATTCACCATTGAGAGCATGCGCACGTTCGTTTTCGTAACGGCAGCGTCGGAACGGGCATGTAACAAGATAGGCCCAAACTATCCTCCGGCACAGTATGCTTCGATTGCATCTGCGGCCTCGTTAACCCCATCCTCAAGCCTTATCCTATCGGCAACTTCCTGTGCTGCCCCATCGTATCTTCCGCTTGTCAGATCCTGCAGCGCCTCTTGCAGCTCATCTTCGGTGCATAGCCTCTTTCTTATGTAGAGCGGTGCGGGGCCGCACCCAAGCCGGTGATCCACTCTCCCATAGAAATACTGATCCAAGGCCAGCGGTATCACGAGGGTGGGAAGCCCGGCTCTAAGGCCCAGCCCATTCGTCGTGTTTCCGCCGTGGTGGACGACGGCTCTTACCTTCTCAAATATCCAGGCATAGGGGACCGCGTCGATAAAATAGAGCCTATCGGTATTTCTCTTTTCTTCCACAGGAATCTGGTCTGCCTGGATAACAACCCTAATGCCAGTTTTCTTGAGAGCTTCCAGCGTAAGTTGCTGGAGACGCGCAAGATTCGGTGACTCGGCCTTCCCAAAGGCCACGAAAATCGGTCGTTCGCCAGCTTCCAGAAATGCCTTCAAGTCATCAGGCGCGTTGTACTCCCGCTTTGATTCCTCCGGATGATACCAGTACCCCGTCACATGGATGTGATTGCCCCACGCTGGATCCGGAGGCATCAATGCCGGACTCGTGGGGTAAAACGTCAGCACCTTGCGACCATTCATCTCGGTATACGTGCTGCCCATTTTCCACTTGGGAAGCCCAACTGACTTGCGCCACTTGTTTAAGGCGATCATGGTCATCAGGTTCAAGCCGGTGGGCAGCCCGTCGTAGCTCTTAAGGACTTCTTCCGAGTCGTAGTCCTCACTGTAGAGGGAATACTGTCTGGTCGGATCCATGGGACTGAAAAAGAGTCTTGCGCAGGGTATGCCCAAATACTCCGCTGCGTGCCTGGCAAACGCCGCGCACGTGCCGTACATCACCAAATCCGAACCACATATGGCTTCAAGCGTCTGGTCCATAAAGCAGGGGTTCTCCCTTTTCAGCTTGAGCATTCCCCGCATGAAGTCCATGTTTGTCTTGTAGTCCGTCACGAGATACTGCATCGCATGGCCTGCATCCGTATCCAACCGGAAAAAGGTGACTCCCCTCTCCTCGACCAGCGGCCGAAATGCCTCATGCGTCAATATGCGGAAGTCGTGCCCACGCCGGGCCATCTCTTCGCCCAGCTCTGCCAGCGGACCCACATCTCCCCTGGTTCCAACTGCTACTGCCGTGATTACCATGGCTCCAAACCCCCTCTGTAGTGAAGCCGCCAAGGTAGCCCAATATGGACGAGACCACGCCGCCGAATGCCTAACCTGCCAGCCACCCTGCTGCATCCGCTGCCCTACGGCTGAAGTTGGCCACATATCCAAGGTCGCTCTTGTGGTCATTGAAGAAGTGGAACATGCGGGCGAACATCTCGAAGTTCTCCTGCTTCATCGCATTCAGCATGACTTTGAGGGCACCATCCACCCCCTCGTCGCGTACCATTCCCTGCGGGTCCAAGAGGGTCATGTCCCCAGACTTTTGCTCTGTGACAAAACCATGCTCCTCGATTCTGCTCTTCCAACCCTCACAGTCAAGCGGCTCGACACTCACGTTGATGGCGCGGCTAAGTCCCGTGCGCAGCTCCTGTTGGGTCTCTACGTCATCAGTCCTGTAGCATACGTCCTGCGTGAGCAGCAGCCCAGATGGCTTGAGAACGCGAGAGTATTCCACGAGTGCCCTGTTCTTGTCCCTATTCGAAAGCATGGTGAGCATGGCTTCGTTGATCACGATGTCAAAGCTCTGGTCCTCAAACGGTAGGTCAAACGCACTGCCCAGCACAACATGCAGCTTGTCCCCCAGATGGTTCTTCTGGATGTTGGCGCGGGCCTTATCGAGAGCCCTCTCATCCAGATCAAGCCCCGTCGCGCTGCACCCATACCTCTTGGCCAGCACAATCATCGTCGTCCCCATGTTGCATGCGACCTCAAGGACCTTGGTATCGGGCTCAATATGGGCCTTGTCAACCAGCCAATCCGTGGCGTCAATCCCTCCGGGACGCAGTCTGGTCTTGCCAAGTCTTGCCAGAAAAGTATGTCCGGCCTCCAACATTGTGAAGTCTCCCTCTGCTGTACAGAAAGTTTACTTTTACTAACTTCACGGTATCACGTGGGGAGGGCTCGCTACGCGGAATGAAGAGGGCGCGCCCATTTGGGTTAGTTCGGTATGAGCGCTCTGCCAGGGCGGAAATCCATGCCGCCTCGCATTACGCTGGCTAGCCAACGAGCTGCCGCAGCTCCTCGGGCCGGAACACGTAGCCGCCCCGCAGAGCGATAGTGCGCATCGGCAGCGCTCGGATGCATGAAATGACGATATCGTACGGTTTTCGGGCGTACGCTGCATAAAATCGCGATATCGTCGGTGCCGTTACCAAATTTTAATCAATCATTGAACAATTAGATGCAGAATATTGCATAAACATGTGTAAAAATTAAATTCTATGCAATTATGGTTGTACCTTTGATATTTACAGCCAAAAAGTCCCCGCGATACCGCGATTTCATGCAGCAGTCCGAGAAAAACCGTTCGATAGAGCGGTTTCATGCACAGCCAGCCATCGGAGGGACGCCTTCCTCCCAGTCACGCGGCATCCACCGTACTTAGGGCTGCCCGGCAACAGTCTACCGAGGAACCTCTGGCATCCCACTGTGGTGACGTGGCCGGCGGTTAAGCCTGCAACTGTGATACAACGGCTCCCATAAAAAGCCAAGAAACTCCTTCGCATAGTCCCAGGCTAAGCTTCCCAACGGCTACGTCTATAGGAACTCCAAACGCCCCATGACGATTTTGTGAACCATTACGCCACGTTTACACCAACACATTCGCAAATAATGTCTATATTCATATGTATTTGATATCACTTTGATGCCAAAGAAGAATCACGTAAGCACTTCCGCAAGAGTCGGTCGCAATGACGCCACAGCACCAAGGCTAAAAGAGAGGGGCACTTATGTCTACCGAGAAGATCATTCAGGTAAAGTCTGGCTGGGCTATACTCGCCATAAACGTACTCATGTACATAGTGACCTGCTTCTGCATGATATGGTCCATATCCCTTCTCGTCGCAGCGGACAACACCAAGCTGGAGGCACCGGCATTCACTGACCCCCTGTTCGCGGCGAGCTTTGTGCTCCTGTTTCTTTCTGTGCTCGTGAGCTCTGGCTTCATTGCCATACAACCGGGAGAGGCGAAGGTCTGTCTGCTCTTTGGCAACTACGTTGGAACCATCCGTGACTCTGGCTTCTACTGGGCAAACCCCTTCTACAGCCGCACCCTAGGCTCAGCTGGTACGGAAGAGGAGCCCTCAGACGAGAACGCCAAGCACAGGCCGGGAGCAGCCAACATTATCTCCACGAAGGTGTCCCTACGTGCGCGCACCCACGATGGCGAGCGTATCAAGGTGAACGACAAGCAGGGCAACCCCATCGAGATTGCGACCGTTGTTGTATGGCATGTGACCGACACGGCCAAGGCCCTCTTTGACGTAGACGATTACGTCTCATATGTCTCCATGCAGACCGAGACTGCCCTGCGCCACGCAGCCAGCATCTACGCCTACGACCACATGGAGGATGACGATGCATCCAACACCAGCATCACGCTGCGCTCCAACATCGAGGAGGTTTCAGCCAGCCTGCGCGAGGAGCTGGTGCGTCGCTTGGCTCCCGCCGGAGTCGAGGTGGATGACGCCCGCCTGACCCACCTGGCCTATGCACCCGAGATTGCGCCTGCCATGCTGCGCCGTCAGCAGGCCGAGGCCATCATCGTTGCACGCAAGAAGATCGTCGAGGGTGCCGTCTCCATGGTGGACATGGCGCTGTCCGAGCTTTCCGACGGTGGCATCGTCGAGTTTGACGATGACCGCAAGGCCACCATGGCATCGAACCTCATGGTGGTGCTCTGTGGTGAGTCCGAGGCACAGCCGGTCCTCAACACCAGTTCCCTGTACTAGTGCTGGTTGGTCGACCGCATGACACGGCGAAAGCAATATCCCCTGCGCATAGATTCGCAGGTCTGGGCAGCAATCGAGCAATGGGCCACAGATGACATGCGCAGTGCCAACTCGCAGGTGGAGTGGATCTTGCGAGAGGCCCTCAAGCGAGAAGGGAGGCTCCCGCAAACTGACGGGGCCTCCCCTAATGACGCGCAATCCAACATGTCGTCATCAGACATCGGCATGAGACGATAGGCCGTTCGAAAAAGGCATGGGACCAATTCGTAATAGCTCGATTCCCGAATGGCATCGTTGCTAGGGTAGCCCCGAACGGCATGCAAATCCACAGGTGCATCGCTGACGAACTCTACGGAGTAGCGCCTGTCCCCCATGGCCATTCACGGGAGTTCTGCTCTGGCAGCATCTACTGCCGCTGTGCCTTCTGGGCCAGCTCCTTGCCGGCGCTCCATGCCTGGCCAACCTTCTGGTTCACGAGGTAGTAGCCCGACTGGAAGTTATCAAAGGCCAGTGCGTTTAGCTTTTCGGGATCAACCTTGCCATTCTCGCCAATGACCTTCTCGTCTGCGCTCACGTTCACGATGGTGCCGACAATGGCGTGGATGTTCTCGGTTTGAACGACTTCCGCCAGCTCGCACTCCATCGTGACCGGGAACTCTGTGATGATAGGGGCATTCACATGCGCACTTTTCTCCGCGTGGTAGCCTGACTGCGCGAACTTGTCGGGAAGCGTGTTTCCGGTGGCAATGCCGTAATAGTCGGCAACGTCCATGTGGTCGCGGTCGGCGATGCTCACAGTGAACGCACCCGTCTGGTGGATGGCTTTTGTGGTGGCATGCCTCTCGTTGATGAAGAGCGCAATCTTGTCTCCGCTGGAGATCATGCCCCAAGCCGCGTTCATCACCTGAGCGGTCCCGCCCTGGTCGTACGCCGCCGCATTGGGTAAGCTCTCGCGGCTGCGGCGATGTCCGTCGGAGCCAGCCGCCCCTACTGCCCTTGGGCTGCGTACTTCTTCTCGGTTGCCTCCTTGGCCGGGCGCCACCAGTCCTCGTGGCTACGGTACCACTCGACGGTCTGGTCAAGCCCCTCGGAGAAGTCGGTGTGGATGGGCTTCCAACCGAGCTCGGTCTCCAGCTTGGTTGGGTCAATCGCATAGCGACGGTCGTGGCCGGGACGGTCGCGGACCCAATCAAACGCATCGGCAGGCTGACCCATGCGCTCAAGGATTGCCTGCAGCACGTGGATGTTGTCCTTCTCGCCATCGGCACCGATAAGGTACGTCTCGCCCATGTGGCCCTTGGTAAGGATGTCCCACACCGCACGCGAGTGGTCCTCGGTGTGAATCCAGTCGCGGACATTCCTGCCGTCGCCGTAGAGCTTCGGGCGTATGCCGCAAAGGATGCTGGTGATCTGCCTTGGGATGAACTTCTCCACGTGCTGGTAAGGACCGTAGTTGTTGGAGCAGTTGGAGATCGTGGCACGCACGCCATACGTGCGGTGCCAGGCACGCACGAGAAGGTCGCTCGACGCCTTGGTGGAGCTGTACGGGCTCGAGGGCTTGTAGGGGTCGTCCGGGCGGAAGCGACGCGGCTCGTCCAGAGCAAGGTCACCGTACACCTCGTCGGTAGAGATGTGGTGGTAGCGAACGTCGTGCTTACGGGCCGCCTGAAGGAGCCTATAGGTGCCCACGACGTTGGTCTGCACGAAGGGCTCGGGATCGAGAATGGAGTTGTCGTTATGGGACTCGGCAGCATAGTGCACGATGGCATCGTGGCCAGGGACGAGACGGTCGAGGAGCGCGGCGTCGCAGACGTCACCCACCACAAGCTCCACCTGCGACTCCGGCAGGCCCGCGATGTTATCGGGGTTGCCCGCATACGTAAGCTTGTCAAGCACCGTAACGTGGCACTCGGGATGGTTCTCGGCGACCCAACGCACAAAGTTGGACCCAATGAACCCGCAGCCACCAGTGACGATAATGTTGTGCGGCTCGAACAATTCCTCAGACATCAGAGGGCTCCTTGTCAGTTGCCTTGCTTCCTAGTTGGGCAGGGTTTCGACGTACTCCGCAAGCTGATCCTCCCAGTCCCTCGGGACAAAGCCCGTCGAGGCAAGCTTGTCGAGCGACAGGGTCGAGAGGTGCGGGCGTGACGCAATGGGCCCGCTGGCGTTGGCGTAGTACCTCTCCGTAGAGACAGGCGTGACGGCGCCGGCGTTATGGTTGCGGAGCTCAAAGACCTTGGCTGCAATCTGATACCAGCTCTTGGTGGCACCAGAACCAGTGAGGTCGTATATGCCATATGGGGCAGGGTCAACGCACACCAAACCGCCACGGTACCCAAGGAGGTGGAATATGCCCTTTGCCATCTGGTCTGTGAACGTGGGACGTCCAGACTGGTCATCCACAACGGTCACTGCATCCAGTGAGTCATGGGGGTCTGCCACGCGGTCCGAGAGCTTGGCCATGGTCTTGACAAAGTTGTGACCATCGCCGATCACCCAGGAGGAGCGGACGATGTAGTGGAGCGGCCACGCCTCGACAGCAAGATCACCTGCCGCCTTGGACTGGCCGTAGACGGAGAGCGGCGCGAGACCCTCCTCCTCTGTGTGCGGCGCTTGCGTACCGTCAAAAACGTAGTCCGAGCTCACGTGCACCATCACGATGCCGTGCTCCGCGCATGTGCGCGCCATGAGCGCGGGACCCGTGGCGTTGGCGGCCCAACAGGCCCTCCTGCCCTCCGGCGTCTCGGCCTTGTCCACTGCAGTAAAGGCGCCGCAGTTGATGACCGTACCGTACAGGCCCCAGTCATACTTGGCATAGTCCTTGGGGTTGGACAGGTCGAAGGTGTCGATGTCGCAGAAGTCGAAGGTGTCGATAACGCCTATCTGTTCCGCAAGCGCATGCACCGCGCGGCCAAGCTGCCCGTTGCAGCCGGTCACCAGCGTGCGGGGCGCCTCCATGGGAACAATGTCTGCAAGCATGGGGTGGTGCTTGTCGGCCTCCGAAAGCTCGGCCTCGGAGAGCGGAATGGGCCACTTGATGTCGAGCGTGGGGTCTGCGAGGTTAACGAAGGTATAGGTCTTCTTGAGTTCGGCAGACCAGTGCTTGTCGACGAGGTACGTGTAGGTTGTGCCGTCTTCCAGTGCCTGGTAGGAATTGCCCACGCCGCGAGGAACAAAGATGGCCCTGGAGGGGTCGAGCGTGGCCGTAAAGACCTGGCCGTAGGTCTCGCTCCCCTCTCGCAGGTCCACCCACGCACCGAATGCGGACCCCGTTGCAACGGAGATGAACTTGTCCCACGGCTCTGCATGGATGCCGCGCGTGACACCTCGCTTTGAGTTGAAGCTCACATTGTTCTGAACGTAGCGGATGTCGGGGATGCCCAGCGCACGCATCTTCGCACGTTGGAAGTTCTCCTTGAACCAGCCGCGGTTGTCACCGTGAACGGCAAGCTCGACCACCTTGAGTCCCACGATGCCAGTCTCGGTGACGGACAGCTCTTTCTCAAATTCCACTTGTCCCACAGCCTCCGTCTAATTGTCATATGGACGGCCAGGAACGATCTTGCCCTCCGCCACAATACGTAGGTGCTTTCCGTAGTCGCTCTTGCCATAGCGATCCGCGCACCCGAGCAGATGGTCCCGAGAAATCCAGCCATTCTCGAAGGCAATCTCCTCAGGGACAGAAACGGGCAGGTCTTGGGCCTTTTCGACCGTACGCACGAACTGCGAGGCCTCGTAGAGCGACTCCATCGTTCCCGTGTCGAGCCAAGCGTACCCGCGGCCCAAGGTGATAACGTCGAGCGAGGCGTCCTCCAGATACATGCGGTTGAGGTCGGTTATCTCGTACTCACCACGTGCAGAGGGGCGCACCTTGGCCGCAAGCCCCGTGACACGCGCATCATAGAAGTAGAGGCCCGTAACCGCGTAATTGCTCTTGGGATGGGCGGGCTTCTCCTCGATGGAGATGGCGTTGTAGTCCTCATCGAACTCGACGACGCCAAAGCGCTCGGGGTCATCAACGCGATACCCAAAGACCGTCGCCCGGCCCTTCTCGGCAGATGCAACCGCACGGCGCAGATGCCGCGAGAACCCGTTGCCGTAGAAGATGTTGTCCCCCAGCACGAGGGCACAAGCCTCCCCCTCCACAAAGCCCGCGCCGATCACGAACGCCTGGGCAAGACCATTGGGCTCGGGTTGCTCGGCGTAGGAGAGGGAAACGCCAAAATCAGACCCATCGCCCAAGAGGTGCTCGAAATTTGGCAGGTCCTTGGGGGTGCTGATGATGAGAATGTCCCTGATGCCCGCAAGCATGAGCGTCGAGAGCGGATAGTAGATCATCGGCTTGTCGTACACGGGAAGGAGCTGCTTGCTCGTCACCGTGGTAAGCGGATAAAGGCGCGTGCCGCTGCCTCCCGCAAGAATGATCCCTTTTATTGCTGCCTCCACACCTTATAAGGCCACACGTCCACGTACTGATGATAGCAATCATAAACGACCCGGCCCCGCATTGGGCACATGGGGACACTTACGGCAGGACCCCTCCGGACTTGCAGAGGCGGTCGGCGGCGTGGGGCTGCCCTATGCGCTCCTAGATAAAAAACGGCGCCGGGACCTTGGGGCCTCCGGCGCCAAACGGTACTCTATAGGCGCATTAGTCCTCGTCCGCCGCGAGAGCCTCGGCGATTTCGTCGGTGACGTTCATGGTGCTGTAGACGTTCTGGACGTCCTCGTGCTCCTCAAGGCGATCGATAAGACGCTGAACCTTCTTGGCGTCATTGACCGAGACATCCGTAGGGGTGGTGGGAACCATCGTGAGCTCGGAGCCCTTGACCTCGATGCCCTGGGCCTCGAGCGCCTTCTGGACATCCTGCATCTTGTCGTATGCAGTGTAGACGATCCACTCCTCGCCGGCATCCTCGTAGTCCTCGCCGCCAGCCTCGGCAACGGCGAGCATGAACTCGTCCTCGTCCACGGCATTCTCGCGGTCGGGCACCTTCTTCTCGTCGGAGTGAATCACCTTGTCGACGGCCAGCGAGCCCTTGCGCTCGAACTGGAACGCAACGGAGCCGGAGGTACCAAGGTTGCCACCAGCATGCGTGAAGGCAGAGCGGACGTCCGCCGCAGTGCGGTTCTTGTTGTCGGTCAGGCAGTCAACGTAGAGGGCAACACCCGCAGGGCCGTAGCCTTCGTAGGTGATCTCCTCATAGATGGCTGCGTCGGCACCGGCACCAAATGCCTTGTCGATTGCCGCCTTGATCTTGGCGTTAGGCATGGAGACCATGCGAGCGCGCGCAACAGCCGCGGCGAGCGACGCATTGTTGTCCGGGTTGGGGTCCCCGCCAACCTTAGCTGCAACGGTGATGTTGCGCGAGAGCTTAGAGAAGAGCGACGAGCGCTTGGCGTCGATTGCCGCCTTCTTGTGCTTGGTGGTAGCCCACTTAGAGTGTCCGGACATTGAGTCTCCTATCCACAACGGGCGCGGGCCCGCGTCCGCGCGTCTAACCTGATACGGATACGGGTGCGACGGTGCGCGGCCAAACCATCTCCTGGGATGGGATGGCGGGCTGCGGACGCGGTCGATACCCATGTAACCTATGAAATTTTACTCTCTGACGCTCTGGGTGCAAGCGAGAGGGCACACGGGGTTTGGAGGCGCTGCGGGGAAGTCCGGGTTTCTTCACAATTGAGGCAGACAAGGGCTTCTCAACGGCAAAGGCCGCATTACGAGACGAACGTGTGACAGCCCGCAACACAATCGTCGACGAATGTGTTGCGACCTGCGCTCGTCACACATTCGGAGACGAACGTGTGACAGCCCGCAACACAATCGGCAGCGGCAAGCCCTACAACCCATACTTCGCAACGGCATGTCGGATTCGCGCGCCCCAAGGAATCCATATTGCCGCGAGAAAGCCCACCGTCGCAGCCCCATGCAGACAATCCCACGGCAGGCCTGCTGCATACGCCGCAATCACGGTCGGCCAGGTGATGGGCTCAACGTAGCCAATCACGTACCAGCCGTTGAGAATGAGCCCGTACATGAGCGCCGAGAGGAACCCGTACGCGTACAGCACGCCGCGTCGCTCGAGAAGCCCATGCTCCCCCAGCACGCCTGCGAGATACCCCACAAGGCCCCACGCATACATCTGCCAGGGCGTCCACACGCCCTGGCCAAAGAAGAAGTTCGAGACGAGCGCTGCCAAGGCACCCACCATGAAGCCCTCGCGCCTGCCCAGCGTTGCTCCGGCAACGATCGCGACAGCCGAGACGGGCTTCACATCGGGGATGGGAGCAAAGAGGATGCGCCCCGCCGCAGCGAGCGCCGCCAGCGTGGAAGCGGGCATGACTTGTCTGAGCGCCGGTCTCGAAGTCTCGTAGCTTGCGAGGAAGAGGGCCACGCAGAGCACTACCACGAGCAGGGTGAGACCGGCAGCTGCCTGTACTCCCGTCACGGCGCAGAGCGCAAGCACAACGGGGACGGCAACAATCGAGGGAACCTCGAGGGCGGCAAAGACGCGCTGACGAACTGTTGTGTTGCTCGCCTTCAAAGGTCACTCCCCCTCAATTCCAGCACACCTTCCCGGTTGCCTGCGGCCTTCACACAAGACTCTATGCCACAGCATACCGCCCGCTTGCGGGAAACCACACCCAAGCTGCGTCGAATTGCCTAAGATGGGCTTGTGCAGCACCTATCGACCGGAGGAGGCCCCATGCTCTACGTTGGAAACTTCAGCTACAACGATGACAAGGACCAGGCAAATAACTACTGCCTCATGCCGTGCGTGGTGGAGGCAGATTCGGCAGATGAGGCGCTCGAGAAGTTCGCGTCCAAGTTCGCGAGCGTGCGCGCCGAGTCGGACCTGCTGGAGGGCGCAAGCGAGATCTACCTCGACTCGCTCGTCGAGCTTGAGGGCATACCGCAGGACCCCGTGATCACCCAGTGGCAGAAGATCGTACCCGCCATCGACGGCCTGTGCTCCGTGACCAGCGCGCTTCCCGACACGAGTGTGGACGAGCTTTTTGCCAGCGCATATGGCTGGGGCGAGGACGACGGTGACGAGATCGAGCTCGAGGACATGGAGGACTTGGATGGTCTTGCCGAGGACGACCTCGAGGAGGAGGGTATGGAGAAGCCGTTCCTCACGTTCTAGCGCCCAGCGGTGGCGCAGCCCGCGCCTTACGCGTGGTACAGCCAGGACCCGGCGAGAAACTCGTCGGGTCTTTCTGTGCAGGTGACGGCCCCATCAAAGAGCAGCGACACCGAATCTGCCGCGGCCGCGACAAACGCAAGGTCATGCGTGGCAAGGAGGACACTTTTCCCCTCTTTGCGCAAGTCTTGGACGAGAAGCGCGAGCTTGGTTCGTGCCGCAGCGTCAAGGCCCTTGGTAGGCTCGTCCAAGATGAGCAGGTCCGGCTGGGCCAGCAGCATCTTGCCGAAGGCAACAAGCTGCTGCTGGCCACCGGAAAGGTCGAGCGGGTTTCTCGCCGCCACGCCTGCAAGCCCGAGCCGCCCCATCATGGCCGTGACGTCGGCCTCCCCATAGCCAACGCCCTTTGACCAGAGCATGAGCTCATCGCGAACGGTCTGCGCCGAGAGGATTGCGCGCGGACTCTGTGGCAAGTACGCCTGCGAGGTAGCATGCGGACGCGAAATGCGACCGCGCTGCGGCGTCAGCGAGGCGCACGCAAGCTGCAAGAGCGTCGTCTTTCCGGAGCCATTGCCACCCACGATGGCCGTGACCTGGCCTTCGGGCGCCCCGAGGTCAAGGCCGCGCAGAACCCAGTCGGCCTTGCGCTCGTAGCGAAACCACGCGTCGCAAAGGGAAAGTGCGGGACGTGATGTCGCTCGCGCGGCAACAGCTCGCGCGGCAACAGGCGTTGCCTGCCGGATGCTCTCCGGCCTAAATGCACAAGCGGCTACGGCCTCGTCCAGGGAAAGCTCGCGCACACGACCTTCCTCCATGCGAAAGGCGCACGTAGCCACATCGCGCATGGGCGCAGGAGCATGGGTTGCCACCACGACGGTCACCCCAAGCTCGCGATTTGCCCTAAAGAGCATGGCGAGAAAGTCCTTCTCGGCAACCGGGTCGAGCATGGAGGTGGGCTCGTCCAGAAGCAACAGGCGCGGGCGCATGGCAAGCGTGGCCGCAAGCGCGAGCATCTGGCGCTGCCCGCCGGAAAGACTCGTCGTCTGCCGACGAAACCACGGCTCCATGCCAAAGAACATGCAGGTCTCGGCCACGCGGCGGCGCATCTCGGGCACAGGCGTCCCCAGGTTCTCCAGGCCGAAGGCCATCTCGTGCCACACGGTGTCGCACACAATCTGGCTGTCGGGACTCTGGAAGACGAGGCCCACGGCCTGCGCCGATTCAATCGGCAAGAGCGATCGAACGTCCTTCCCAAATTCGAGCACGTTGCCGACAAGCGTTCCCGTGGGAGCAACCTCTGGCTTGGCCAGGCGCAAAAGCGTTGACTTGCCGGAGCCGGTACCCCCTGTGAGCAGTGCAAACGCACCTTCGGGAACGGCAAGCGAGACATGCTCGAGCACGGGTGCCGGATGCGGCTCCGTATCGGTGGCAGGGTAGGTGAAGCTCACGTCCCCAAACTCGAGCGCGTTCATGCAAGCCTCTCCCACCTTGCGCGTTGTCCCAGGTCGAGCGCCGTAGGGAGGAGTCCCAGCACGACATAGGGGGCATAGCCCCACCAGGCGACAAGCCGAGGCATGGTGGGATAGAAATGCCACTGGGAGCAGGCCACGTAGACGAGAAATGCGCTCGCGGCTGCCAGCGCTGCAATGCCACAGAGCGAGAGCGCGTCAGAGGTGCGGAAGGCATCCGGCAGGTAACAGCTGCGATGCTCCCTGGCACCCCACCCACGCGCCCGCATGGCATCGGAGCGCTCGATCGAGTCCTCCATCGACCAGCTCATGAGTTGGTCGGCAATGCGCACGCCACGCTCGCGCGAGCCCGCTGGTGCTGCCGCCGTGGTGGCGAGCGTCGCAGCACGTACGGTCTCTGACCTGCGCAAGAGCTGCGGCACCATCTGGGCGGCCATCGAGGTCACCAGGGTCACCGTTGGGAGCGCTCGGGCACCCAGCTGGAGCAGACGGTCCTGCGTGAGCACGCAGGCAGCGTCCTCGAACCATAGGACAACCGCGACGAGAAGGATGCCAGCGCATGCGCCGTAGGCAATGCTCTCCCGGTAGATGGCCATGGGCCCAAGGTAGGCAACAAGCGTGGACCCCGATGCCGAGAAGAGCGGATTGGCCACGGCAACGAGCGCCACCATGGGCAACTGCCAGCAAAGCCCGCCAAGCGTGCGGCGCCAGCCCCGGGCAGCAAACGAGAACGCAAGCGCTCCGACAAGCGAGATGCCCACACAGACGGGCTGCATCGCGAAGATTGCGATGAGGATGGTCGCGGCGAAGTACGTCGCGGGCACGACAGGGTGACAGATGTCGAACGCGGTATGTGTGTCTCGCATGGTAAGCATGGGAAGAGTATGACGTACCTTCCTGGCACTATGACGACGTGACGTAGACCCACGTCACCGTATCGCCATCCGAAAGCGTGCAGTTGGCTGCCGAGTAGCCGGGGTAGCTGCCGTTAACTGCGTACTTCCAGCCGCTCGCACCGCCTTGGTCCTTCTCGGCATAGCCATCGATGGCGGCAACGTATGTGCCGTAGACCGTATCGCGTGCATTCACGCTGGCACCTGTGGCGAGAAGCGCGTCATAGGCAGAGGACCCCGGGGCAAGCGAGACGGAGTAGGACTGGGCCGAGCCGCCGTCGGCAGACGCGTTGATGGTCACACTCACGTGGATCTTTGCGTCCTGGCTGGCCGAGGAGTCAGAAGGCGAACCCGTAGGGCTGGTACCGGACCCCGCAGAGCCTCTGCCGGACGAGGTGTCACCGGATGTGGCTGCGGTACCCGAGTTGACCGTTTCCTGACGGCTGGAGACGTCCTGAGACGAGAGGTTCTCGCCCCCAGACGTTACGCCGCCCTCAACGGAAATTCTGGTGCCATCCGGCAGCAGCGGGTCTGTGCCGGCGGACTGCGGTATGGTAGCATCTTCGAGCTTGGCGTACGCGTCACCCGAGATGCGATACCCCTCGGCAGCCGAGAGAATCTGCGCGGTGCCTCCCGAGGTTGGTGTGGTGCCCGCCGCCATGGCGAGGGCCATGCGAACGGCGCCGGCCCCGTCCTCGCAGATCCAGGTGACTCGCAGGCTGGCACCCCTGCTTGCTGCCCACAAGGACAGCGCCGCCGCGCGTTGGGAGGTCTTCTCCACCATGTCCTGGGCGTCGGCGGAGCTTGCCTCCTCAACCCAGATGCCCTCGGAGGAGAGGACCACCTTGGCATCGTCCTTGCCGAGAGAAACGTCCTTGCCATCAAACGAAAGCGAGGTCAGAGCCTGTATGATGTCATCTGCCGTCAGCGTGGTGGCCGTGGCATCACCCACGGCAGGCTGCTCGCTGTCCGATGCCTCCTGCACGGTCTCGTCTGCCGTGGTCCGAAGCGCACCAGACGCGTTGGCCCATGCAAGGGGGTCACCACCCTGCACGTAGACGGACATCGCCCACACGCAGAAGACCACGAGCACAACGGCCAGCGCTGCGACGACAGCGCGGACGGTCTTCCTGCCGGCACCCATCCGCACTTCCTCCTTGTCACGTTCTGTCATCTAGCTGCGCCTCCCATCGGCATCCTCGTCGCCCTCTCGACGACGCGTGACGGCAAGCAGGAAGAGCGCGGCAAGGCCGACGCAGGTTCCCACGATGGGCCAGATGGGAAGGTTGAAGAGGGACTCCGCCGAGAGACCCTGCCCAGGCAAGCCGGTAGAGGTGTCGCCTACGCCCGTGGTGGCGGTCGAGGTCGACGTCACGCTCGTAGACGAGAAGCCACCGAGAAGCGACTCCTCGGATGCCTGAGCGGTGCCGCTTGCGGAAGTGTCCTTGGCGGATGCAGGCGTTTGGGGGGTGCCCTTGCCGACCGGATTCTTGCCGCCATTGGGCACGCCGCTGGCAGGAGGCTGGACATCTTGCTGCTCGTCAGTCTCGTCTCCAGAGGGCTCCGGAGACACCGGCACCGTAAGGCCGGCATCAAGCTTGAAGAGGTATCCGGAGTCGTTGTAGAAGTATAGGTTGCCCTTGGCGTCACATGCGATGGAGCTCATGCAGTACTGCCATAGCTCCTGGGCAGGCCTGAAGAGCGTGGTTGCCTTGGTGTCGCCCAGTCGGTAGGCGTATGCGCCACCAGGCGCACCGTTGCAGGTGAAGTACACGTACGTATTGCCATCCGCGACAACGTTCACCAGAGGGGCGCTCTTGACGTCACCGGTTCCCACCTGGCCCTTCACCTCGGTAGTGGGAACCAGGACCTCGTGCTCCACCCTCCAGGAGGCAAGGTCAATCACGAAGAGCGCGCCGCGGGTAAGGTCTCCCGCAGAGGAGCCGCCTACGTACATCTTGCCATCGCAGATGGTAGGTGTCGACGTAGAGAAAGAGCCAAACGTCAGGCTGCGCCCAGCCGTCAGCGAGCCGTCGGCGCCCAGGAAGATTTCATGCAGTGCGCCATCAGTCGTGACCGCGTATGCCGTATTCCCGCTCATCACGATCTGCGCACGGCAGCGCGTGCCAAGTGAGAGAGAAGAGACCACATTGCCCGTCATGGCGTCGAGAAGGTACACGTTGCCGGCATCGTCGGCCGTGAGCATTCCCGCACTAGTAGCCGTCACGCCCGTCCAGTAGTAGCCAACGCTCTCGCTGTTCTCGCGCTTCCATACAAGGCTACCGTCCTTTAGGCTCACGCAGGCAACGTAGCCGCCGCACGAGTCTGCGCCCTCAGGGGCAACGGTCGAGAAGTACGCATGCCCGTCATGCACGGTAATCGAGGAGAGCGTCTGCTGCTCAACGCTTGCGCCGCTCGAGCTCGTCGAGGCCGGGAGCGCCTCAGAGATCCAGACCGTTGTGAGCTTGTCGGCGGTAAGGGCCTGGATGCGACCGTTGTGGAGCGGCACCAGGATGAGTCCGTCGGTGTATTGCAGACGCGCTGTAGAGTCAACAGTCTCTGCGAGGCGAGCCTCTGCAAGCACCACGCCCGTCGAGGCATCGCGCCGGTAGAGCTGCTTCTGCGCAGCGTCGTAGACGTCCCCGTTCACAATGATTGCGTCGCTCGCGTTGACGAACATGGACGTCACAGAACGCGACTGCGCCCAGTCGAGCTTGGCATACGTGCCAGAACCCGGTATGGGAGTAGCCAGCCCGCGCACCACACCCGTGCCGTCATTGCCCTTGTAGCCTGCCCAATCTGCAAGCAGGTCTGTGGGACGCGCGGCTGTGGGGTCAAGAACCACGGCGTCGCTCGCGGGCAGCGAGTCTCCGTCGGCCGCGTAGTACCACACGACCTCGTCGCCATCGGCGATGGCAACCGAGCCGGCGCCCTTGTCGGAGAGCCTGCCGTTTACAAACAGCTGCCAGTACCTCTTCGTTGAGCTGTCCCAGCCAAGCGTGCGTCCGTCATGCGGCGAGGTGATGCTGCTCAGGTAGTAGCCCGCAGTTGCCGATGACTTGTGGACGAGGCTCTTCTCGGCAAACACTGCCTCGGAGAGGTCGGCGGCCGTCGAGCCATTGACGAGCGTCAGCGAGGTTGTGGTGGCCCAGACCTGATCGTTGCCAGAGGCGTCCTTCCCGATGACCTTGACCGACCCGGTGACCTGGCCAGGAAGGGAGTCTCCCCACTTCGAGTAGTACCAGACGACCTTGTCGCCTTCCTTGAGGATGTAGTTCGAGGCCATGACGCTGGCGGACTTGCCGTTGATGAAGAGCTGCCACCACGTGTTGGTGGCAGCGTTATAGCCGACCGGGCTGCCATCCTTGGTGAAGGTGTAGAGGTCGCTGTCGTAGGTGATGCCGTTGGCGTCGAGGACCCTCTTCGTGAGCTCCGCCGCAGTGGTGCCAGGCTCAACCGCGAGAGAGGTCTCAGGTGCCCACGAGGTGTTCTCACCGGAAGCGCTGGGACCGATGACCGAGCAGCTTGCTGTGATGCTCTCGGGTGCGTCCTCGCCAGAGGTGCCCTTGATCGTGAACGTGGCCGAGACGTCCTGGTCCACGAGGCTTGCCAGCTTGGCCTTGAGCTGGTCGCTTACCGTAGGGTCATCCTTGTAGTAGGCATAGTAGGCCTGGTAGCGCTCGTCGGAAAGGCGCGAGGTGATGGTCACCCGCGTGGTGTCCGTGGGCTTGGTGTAGGCGAGAACCTCGTTCGAGATGATGTCCGGACGGCTCGATCTGAACGTACGCCAGGCCATACCGGCCATCGCGTCATAGCCGGGCAGCTCAACTGCCACGATGCCGGGGTGCGCCGACTGCGTTGCACGGTCGCGCGCCCACGCAAGGTCACCAGACTCGTTCTCATAGGCGCCGAGGAAGGCGTGAAGGCCTGCCGCAATGTCGCTTGGGTCCTGCCCGTCGAGAAGCGCTTCGGCATATCCTGCCTTGGCCTTCTCCATGAGCGAGACCGCCGTGTCAATGTCCTGCTCGCTTATGGGCAGAAGCGTGAACTCCAGGGACTTGCTCGCCGTGATCTCGGGGTTGGACTTGTCGGTAATCGTACAGGTCAGGGTCACGGTACGTGACGCACCAAGCGGGCGAACCACCGTCGCGCGATATCCGTTGGGGATGACCAGGGCATCGCCGCTGCTGTAGGAAACCGAGTTGTGCTTGCCATCAACGCCCAGCGTGCGCGTCGTGGGAAGCTGCAGGTCCGTGGAGACGGCCGCGTGGTCAACCGCATCACCAGTAGAGAAGGCCGTCACCTTGTCGTAGGTGAAGCCCGCCTCGAGCCTGGCCCCGAGGCCTGCCTTGGCAGCGGCCACCGCCTCGGGGTCCGCCTTGACGGTAATCGGGAAGTCTTTGGTAACCGTGACGTCTGGCATGCCATAACCGGTGAAGGAGACGGTGGCCGCAAGGGTCACAGACTTGTCTGCAGAGCCGCGCGTGACCGTGGCGGTGAGCGAACTGTCCCAGCTCTCACCGGTTACGGACACGGAGCTGTCATTTGAGGCCCACGAAGCCCGGGCGCCGTTGAGGCTTGCAGGCAGCGTGACAGGCTGCGTCACCGAGGCCGCGGAGTCGCCGTCCGCAAAGCCAAGCGCGATGGCATCGACCTTCTTCTGCAGGATGGAGCGTGCGGCATCCTCGTCCCAGGGCACCTGGAAGGTGCGGCTGGGATTATACGTCACGGTCTCGTCGCCGCGGGTGAGCGTGAACTCGATCGACTTCACCGTCTGGAGCGACGAGATGCTCCAACTTGAGACCTTGTCGGTGTCACACGAGAAGTACGTTATGGTGCCGTTGTCGGCGTCTGCAGAGGAGATTCCCACCTTTGCACTAGCGTTAGCGCCCGAGAAGGACACGCTGCTCACGCGCACAGTGAGACCTGTGGTGTCAACGCCGTCCTTCGCCAGCTTGGCGAGAAGCACGTCGTTGATGTTGGTATCCGTGCCGTACGTGAGAGAGGGGCGCCAGTTCTCGTTTTGGAGGCGCGTGGTGGCCCCCGCGAGCGAGTCTCCGCTCACGACCTGCTGGGCGAAGCCCCCAGAGACGGAAGTGGTACCGCTCGTCGCTGTGACCTTAAGGTACTTGCCTGCCGCGGCCGCCGGAACCTGCAGGCTGGCAGACGTGCAGCCGACAAGCGGCTGCCACTCTGCCGACGGCGCGTCGGCACGTGCCGCGACATACCACTGCAGGTTGACGCCGTCCTTGCCGGTCACATCCGCGTTGCTGCCCGAAAGCTGCGATGCATAGACCGTGGCCTTTGCGGTGTCGCCAGCAATCAGCGTGCCCGAGGAGGGCGAGAGCACGACGTGGTGCAGGTCGTAGGCTCCCGTAGCCTTGACCAGGGTCTTCTCGCTTGAGGCCGATGCCATGAGGGAGCTGCAGGTGACCCACACGTACTTGCCCTCGAGCGGCGAGGAGAGCTCGAGCGAGGTCCCGTTGGCGCCGTCTGCAGCCGTGAGCTCTCGGGCGTTGGTGCCCGCTGCATCATCCGCAACGTACCAGGTGCACGTAAGCCTGGCGTCCGAGGGAAGGTCTGTCTCGTACGAACCCCAGCTGCTTGCCTTCTCGTACTGGGGCTTCGCCGTAAGCGTCGCGCCTACCTGAGCGTTTGTGGTCGTGGAGGAGAGCTTCACGCTCGAGACGTCGTAGCCACCGGCAAGCGCCACGGGTCCCACGGGGTCTTGCGAAGAGGCTCCGTAGTTAGACGGAACGCTTGTAAAGACCACAAGGTTGTTGCTCGTCGCCTTGACGCGCAGGTACTTGCCGAGAAGAGACGTGCCGTCGGTGAGCGTCTGGGGTATGGTGAACGTGGCGGAGGTGGCGTCGGGGATGTCCGTGAACGCGGAGTCCGAGGTGGTCTTGGCCGACGCCCACTGCCATTGGTAGTGCACGATATCCGTAGAGGATGCCTTGGCATAGGAGCCGGTGTAGGCAGTGGCGGTAAGGGTCTGGCCAACCTTCGCGGAACCGGACGCATCGACCGTCACCTTGTACAGCGTGACGGCTCCTGCCTCGGCGATAGGTCCGGCTGCAGGGCTCTTGGTCGCCCCAAAGCCACCATCAGCGCTTGCGTAGATGTACTTCCCCAGGAGATCGGAGGTGATGGTGAGCGAGGAGCCCGTAGCACCTTCGATCTTCTCGCCAGTGGCGTATTCCGAATTAGCCGCGTACCATGACCAGCTCACGTCGGCGTTAGAGGTGACGTCCGCGCCGTTTGCGCCCTTGGCCATCGCGATGACGGTGTCACCCGGCACGAGCTTGTCGGTCGTGCTCAGGGATACGTTAACGATGGTGACTGCGGTGGCAGCAGTGGCTGCCGGGGCCGCAGCGGTGACCGCAGTCGAGGCACTCTCCTCGACCGGGGCAGCCTCGGTCGTCTCGGCGGTCTCCGCCGGCGCCGATGCGGTAGTCTCGGCGCCTTCTGTTGGAGTCGACGCGCTCGTCTCAGCAGGCGTCACCTCCGAGACCGCCTCTGCCAATGCGCTGGTGGGCACCATCGATGCCGCCATCAACAGCGACAGGACGCCCGCCAAGACCCTATCGCGCAGGCGACGATTGGCCATAGTCGTGGACTCTGTGGGATTCATACCCCGCCCCCTGTTCCTTGCTCCTGTTGGAGCAGCGAGGGCAGGCAGGGCCGTCGAGTGTTGACGGTAGCCTCAACGCGCGGCACCAGCGATTGCGTGGCGCACGCACGACTGAGCACAGTTCCGGTTGCTGACCCGGAGTAGAACCGGGATCCATTTGCAGGCCTCACAGCCGCCCAAACCGTGCCCTCGGTCTGAATGTTGGCTAGAAGTATAGACGAGAAGAAGGCACCGTTCTCGCAGCATGACCGCCCGCAACGCTTTCGTGCACGAATGTGTGACACACCCAGGTCGCAACACATTCGTCAACGAAACTGTTACGACCTGCAACACAATCGCATGCCCAAGCAGCATGCCGAGCGCCAGAGTCCAGACCGGAACGCTCTGCCTTTACTGCGAGAGCCCGCCCTCCCAGCGCAAGAGTCTCTCCCTCAGCTCGTGGCGGCGCGCCCTTGCCTCTCGTGACATGTCAATCTCCCCCGTTCCAAGCTGTCGTGAAAGCTGCATGGCGAGATGATCCATCCTCGAGTCGCTGATAAGGTGCTCATGCACCGCGACAAGCACCTGCTCCCCATGGTCGAGAAGGTCATTCCGGCGGAGGTTGTCCGATACCATGTCATGCGGCATGCTGTGGTCAGGACCGCCAAAGTACTCAAGAATGACCTTCCACGTTTGCCACCAAAGATCAGGGATGTAGTACTTCATTCCAAACTCGTCAATGTAGCAGCGCTTGTTAAGGCAAGGCGGTGGGAATCCATAGCCGCCTACCCCGACGTGTAGCATGAGCACAAGCACCAATACCGTCTCCATCGGCGAGCCAGAACCCGGCAGCAGATATCGCAAGGCCCAACGAACCTTCTTGACGCCACGCATTCCATCTCGTCCCGCCAACGATAGGCGCAGTGCCTCTGGCGTCATGCATGCCGGACGCCCGTAGGCAACGCGTCCGCCTCCAACTGGAAAGCGGTATGAGCCACACAGCTCGAATCCTAGAAGCAGTAGCTCAAGCCCATCAAAGTTGTGAGCAAGCTGCAGAAATGTATCCTCCGGGGAAGAGACGAGGACGCTATTCTCGGAAGCCAGGAACTTCCCTCCCCACTTCCAGTAGCGAGGACAGGCAGTCGCGGTGCCAGTGCGACGAGAAGAACCATTCACGAGTACCTGCAAGGGAAAGGTAAGCCCTGAGAGTGGAGGAAGGAGAGCCCTCGTCTCCCGCTCCCTAGAGAAACTTGACCCAAGATGATCTAGGCAAACGAGCCGAGACGCATCGCCTGGCGGCCAGTCGTAGCGACGCCAGTACTCTAGGGCTGATGTATGTCCAAGGTAGATTGCCATGCTCCAAGCTTATGGACGCGAGCCGAATGTCACTTCGAGTTTCCAAGAAAGTTCGACAGCAACCTCGCACGCTGCTGTCACGCATCTGACAGCAGGTCTCGTTTGCGCTGAAATACGGGGGTGCAAAACAATGAAATACGGTTATCGTCACCAAGGCACAAAGGGGCGCCGTCCACAAAATGCCTGCTCAGGGCTGGTGCAGAAAATGGAAAACCTGTGGATGAGCGGAATGCGCAAAAAGGGCCGTCATCCAAGGGCCTCCGCTGTCATGTCGAAAACTCCGCCTAGGATGACGCCCGGCTACGGCGTTGATGCTCGCGAATGTGTGACGAAACGCAACACAATCGTCGACGTTTGTGTGACGACCAGCGCGCGTCACACATTCGGGACCGAATGTGTGACGGACTGCAACACAATCGCACACGAGAGCACAGCGCGCGAGAAAAGCGAGACGCCCCTATGCCGCGTCATCTGTCGCGGGCTCAAGGCGACCCACCTGGGAACGGTCGTACCGCCGCGCAAACACAAGCACCACGATGCCCGCCACAATGAGTGGCAGGCTCAACACCTGCCCCATCGTGAGCCAGTTGGTGCCGAGAAGGTATCCCAGCTGCACATCAGGCAGCCGCACAAACTCGATGAGAAACCTAAACACACCGTAGAGCGTGAGAAACGTCCCAATGAACGTCCCCTGCGCCCGGGGCGGCCGTCGCCGCGACAGCGCGAACAGCACGCAGAACAGCACCACACCCTCGAGCAGCGCCTCGTAGAGCTGAGAGGGATGCCGGTACACGTTGCCGCCCGAAGAAAACGTGACGCCCCACGGCAGCGAGGTCTCCTTACCCCACAGCTCGCCGTTCACAAAGTTGGCGCAGCGGCCAAAGAAGAGCCCGATGGGAGCGCCAATCGCGGCAAGATCGGCCACCGTGAGCACCGAGAGCTTCCAGCGCTTGCACGCAATGGTGCCACCGACAAGTGCGCCCACAAGCCCGCCGTGAAAGCTCATGCCCCCCTGGTTGAGGGCAAAGATCTCAAGCGGATGCTCGAGGTAGTATCCCGCACCGTAAAACAGCACGTAGAAGATACGCGCACCCACGATGACACCCACGGCAACATCGATCATGATCGAGAGCACGTCATCGGTAGCAAGGTCAAGCTTCCAGCGTTTGGCCACGCGCGCAATCACCAGCCCCGCGCACACGAACCCCGCCAGGTACGCGATGCCATACCAGCGCACCTGGAAGGGTCCGAGCGTGAATGCGACGGGATCAAGCGAATGATAGAGATCGTTCAGCCACACGGACGGCACCCGGCCTAGAGAAGCGCAGGTTGCACGCGTGTAACGCCCGGTACGTGCTCTTTGAGGATGCGCTCGATACCCTCGGACATATCGTAGGTCGAGAGTGGGCAGCCAGCGCAGGCGCCCTGCATCTCAAGCGTCACCACACCGTCATCGGTGCAGTCGATAAGGGCGACGTCGCCACCGTCGGCCTGCAGGCTCTGACGGATGATGTCAATGGTCTCGGACAGCAGCTTGCGGTTAAGCACCGGCTTTGCCTCGGTGGTCTGCTCACCCTTCTCGGCACCCTCGGCGCTGGGGGTCTCGTTCTCTGCCATGGTCCTCTCCTCCCGCGCGGGTGCCCCCGCGCCTGTGCTCGCGCGAATTTCCTCTGTCGCGAATTCCTAGTGTAATGATAGGCTACAAGGTCTCATATTACCCAATGCCCGAGAAAAGATGCCCGGAGGTTGCGCCCTGCACACGAGGAGCAGGCCGCCTCCCAGCCGCAACCGCCGCTAGTGCGCGCACCACTCGCTCGACGGCAAACGCGCACTCCTCGGGCGAGAGAAGCGTCGCATCGGCCATAAGACGCGTGATTCCAGCCGCAACAAGGGTATCTGCCTGCGGCGTTGCATCCAGCGGATGCGCTGCCCAAATATGCGACCGTCCATGCACGTCGATTCGCACCGGCAAGAGGTTGCCATCGATGTCGCGCAGCGAGAGACGTCGGCGGCGCAGCTCGCAGTTAGGGCAATCGTGAATGCAGCGACCAGCCGCCTGCAACACGCAATGCTCGCTGGTCATGGCGCGCGCGCGTCCGGAGACCACAAGCCCCACCGGCACCGATGCCGTCCCCGCAAGCGCGCAGACCTCCTCCAGCGTAAGCTCCGGAGAGAGCCAGAGCCCAGCGGCACCCGCCTCCTCCAGCGCCACAAGGCAACTCTCGTTGTGCACGGGAATGCAGGCGCGCACCTCGGCGAGAGCACCACGCGACGTAGCAAGCGCAAGCTCGGAGACGTTGCCCACGCCCACAGGCTGCCCGGCACGCACCCACGGGTCCAGACGGGCGTGGTCGCCCTCGCGGCACACCTCGTCGAGCCAGGGAATCACGCCCTCGGGCCACACGGCCCCGTCCTCCAACGCGTCCGATGTCGCGTAGACGCGTGTGGCGCCGGCATCAAGCGCGGCGCGCGCTGCCCTGGCCGTAGCCACCAGCGCGCAGGCCTCGGGCGCGGGCCTCGTCCACGCGTCCGGCGCAGCAAGCAAGGCCTTCTCGCGCACGTCCACCAGGCGCGCGGACACGCCGCGTGCCGAGGGGGCAACGGCAAGGCCTTCTCCGCGCATCTCGTATGGCGCAAGGATCTCCTGCTCAAGGGTCTTGCATGCCTGGGTGCGCACCTTGTGCACGTCCGAGAAGCCCATGCCCACGCCCTCGTCTGTCTCGACCTCAAACGAGACGGGCTCGAAGGGGCTCTGACCCATGCGGCCCACATGCTCGATGAGGTCATCCCTGGTCACAGCCTTGGTGCGAGCGGACTCGACCACAAAGCCCTCTACCGTGGCAGAGGCCATGCCGTCCGAGCAGGAAAGCGTCACCGAGAAGGGTTCGCCCAGGCGCGCCCGCACGCTTACAGTAACGGGCCGACGGCGCGGCACGCCCAGTCCAGAGACGCGCGCGGCGGCGTCCATCGCTGCCTGCGAGCGGATCACGCGCACCACCGCGCCAGCCGGAATGGGCCGAGAAGCGCGGCAGATGATGGTCTCACCAGCGGCTGCCGCGCGCTCGGAGCGCACCGTAAGGAACTGCGAGGGGTCCTCAACCGGCCGCAGCTCGAGTAGGTCACCCTCCCCTACTGGCTGGCCTAGGCGAACCTCGACGTCCGCGCGGGTGAGGCGCCGCATGCGCTCACGCCCACCGTCGGAGCCGCCGCGCCGCACGAGCGTATCCTCCAGCCCGCGGGACGAGACAACCTCGCCAACCAGCTCGCCGCGGTTGTTGGAGCGCTCGTAGCTCATCATCTCGTCGCCGGAGCGGCCCCAGAGGTAGGCATCCGTGAAGTCGCGATTGAAGACGCGGCGCAGCGTGCGGAGGCGTGCGGCGCTGGCCTTCTCGTCCTCGTTCCCCGCTGCCAGGGCGTCAAGGGCGCTGCGGTAGGCAGAGGTCACGGCATACACATAGTCCGGAGACTTCATGCGACCCTCGACCTTGAGCGACGCCACGCCAGCATCGCGCAGCTGGGGAAGGTCATCGATAACGCAGTAGTCCTTGGGACAGAGGGGGCGCGTGCGACCAGGAGCCTCGATGGCGTGTCCCTCCTCGTCCACCAGGTCATACGGCAGGCGGCACGGCTGTGCGCACATGCCGCGGTTGGCCGAGCGCCCGCCTGCAAGCGAGCTCATCATGCACACGCCCGAGTAGCAGAAGCACAGCGCGCCGTGGCCAAATGCCTCCAGCTCCACGCCTTCGCGCGCGATGGTGCGTATCTCGTCCAAAGAGAGCTCGCGTGAGAGCGTCACACGAGCCACGCCCAGCTCGCGGCACCAGGCGACGCCACGAGCGTCGTGCACGTTAGCCTGCGTAGACACGTGGCACTCAATCTGCGGCCAGCTGCGGCGAACCTCGGCGAGAAGGCCCCAGTCCTGGATGATGAAGGCATCGGCTCCCAGCACCCAGGCACGACGTATAAGCTCAAGCACCTGCGGAATCTCGTGTGTGGCAACGGCGACGTTCACCGTCACGTAGACGCGGGCACCTGCAAGGTGCGCGCGCCGACACGCTTCGCCAAAGGCCTCGTCGGTGAAGTTGTGCGCGCCGCGGCGGGCGTTGAAGCTGTTGCCCAGTCCGCAGTAGATGGCATCGGCACCAGCTGCAAGCGCAGCGTTAAACGCCTCGGGGCCGCCTGCGGGGGCCAGGAGCTCCGGCACGGGATGGGTGTCTCTAAAATTGGAGAAGTGCATGAAGACCTCTTGCATTGCTCGCCTCCAAAATTCATCCGTGACCCAAAAGGACGCGGGCCACGGACGAACCATTCTGAAACTCTTGGAAGCTCGGCGGAGCCGGACACGCCATACATGCGAAAAGACCACGTCCGCAGGCACTACACCAGCTTTGCCCAGCGCTTCTTGCCACTCTGGAGAACCGTGCCTGCCGAGAAGAGCGAGGGATCCACGTTGTAGCACTTGGGCCCGACGGCCTGGCCGTCGATCCTGACGCCGCCGCCGTCGATGAGACGGCGCGCCTCACCCGTGCCGCTGGCAATCCTCACGTCCACCAGGAGCTTGGCCAGGTAGACCTTACCCTCGTCGTTCACCTGGACCGTGGAAAACGGGAACTCGGCGATGTCCTCGGGCACCTCGCCCTTCTTGAACGTGGCGTCGAAGGCCTCCCGGGCAGCGTCACCTGCGCCCGCGCCGTGGTAGAGGTCGCAGATGTTGCGGGCAAGCTCGCGCTTGAGGGCGTACGGGTCGGCCGTCCTATCTTTGAACTGCTCGTCGATGGCATCGATATCGTCCACGGGAAGCGTGGAGCACAGGCGGAAGTACAGCGGGATGAGCTCGTCGGTGATGGACATGAGCTTTCCATACATGTCGTCAGCGGGGTCGGTGAGACCAACGTAGTTGCCGTAGCTCTTGGACATCTTCTTCACGCCATCGGTGCCCACGAGCAGCGGCACAGTGAGCGCCACCTGTGGCTCCATGCCCATGGCACGCATGAGGTCGCGACCGGCAAGAAGGTTGAAGATCTGGTCATTGCCGCCCATCTCGAGGTCAGCCTTCACCACGACGGAGTCGTAGGCCTGGAGCACCGGATAGATGAACTCGTGCAGGGCGATGGACTGGCCGTTTGCGTAACGCTTGTGGAAGTCCTCGCGCTCGAGGATGCGTGCCACGTTGAACTGGCTCATGAGCTTGAGCATCTTGGAGAGGTCCAGGGGCTTTAGCCAGTCGCCGTTGTGCACGATGGTGGTCTTCTCGGGGTCGAGGACCTTCATGGCCTGCGCCACGTAGGTCTTGGCGTTTGCCTCGACCTGCTCCTCCGTGAGCGGCGGTCGGGTGGAGTCACGGCCGGACGGGTCGCCGATAAGGGCGGTGCCGTTACCGATGATAAGCGTAACCTTGTGCCCCAGGTCCTGGAACTGGCGCATCTTACGCAGGGGTACGGCATGGCCGAGGTGAAGGTCCGGGCTGGTGGGATCGACACCCAGCTTGATGTTGAGCGGCACCCCGCGCCCAAGCTTCTTCTTGAGCTCGTCCAGGGGCACAATCTGCAGGGTGCCCGAGGTGATGACCTTCAGCTGTTCTTCGACTGGCAGCAATGCTCTGTCCTCCGTGATAAATCGCATGCTTCGCGGACCGCGCCCACGACCGCGCACGCACAAGGATAGCGCAGGTTGGACTAGGCTTCCACGGCCTCGTAGGCATATGCCTTGCAGGCGTTACTCCGTCGCGCTGCCTTATCCAGCCCGAAGCGTCATCAGCCTGGTAACGCCAGCGATACGCCCCTCGGCAATACTACCTGATTGGCAGGTACTTCCATAGTTGAGAAAGCGACTGCCCCCGCATGACGAAGAAGCCAAATCGATTGGAGCTGTCTGTGACAGCATGATCAAACGGCTCGATCTTGCTCACGTTGCAGAGCAGCTCCGGACAATCCTTCTGCACCTGCACGAGGGCATCCAGATCCTCTTGCGAGAAAATAAAGCGAATCATCGAGAATCCCTTTGAATGCTGGGGTGTTAGGTCTGGCTTAAGGCCGAGCGCCACATCGGCAACCCCGCCCACAAAGTCAATCCCCGTCGAAAGCTCTACGAGGTCGCTTCCAATGCAGTCACCACCCATGCGACTGCCAATCTCAACTATCCAAGGCTTCCCACTGCGGTCAATGATAACTTCTGAATGAGAGGCACCATACTGGACACCCAGGCTATCAAGAGCATGCGAAACAACGGCTTTTGTCCGCTCGACAAGCTCATTTGAGATTAGCGCCGGCTCGAAGTGGCCTGTCTCAATGAAGTGGGGAGCTCCTGTCGTGAACTTCTTGGTCATCTGCAGGAAGTGATGCTCCCCCTTCCACGAGATGTACTCAACGCTGAACTCCTCACCAGTCACATACTCCTCTACCACAGCCGCATGCTCCCACGAGCAGGAGAAGGCATCATCGAGCGCCGACTGCAAATCCGCTTGCTTCTCGAGGCGGGTAATACCACGGCTACCAGACCTATCGGTGGGCTTCACGATGAGTGGGAATCGCATCTCGGAAATATCGACGCTCTCACGGTTCTCCGGAGTCACGAGGATGCTTTTGGGCGAAGAGTCCCCATGCTGTGCAAAGGTCTCTCGCATAAGGTGCTTGTTCGTGGAACGCTCCACCGTTTCCACAGAGTTTGCCGTAAGGCCAAGCTCATTGGCGATATAGGTAGCCGTGATGTTGTTGAAGTCAGAGCCAATCGCACAAATCCCGTCGATGCCAATTTCGCGGCAAATGTCCAGAATCTTGTCTTTCTCAGCAGTGCTCACGGGATAGAAGTGGTCTGCGGTCTTCTCGCCAATGTCACCGCTCCGCCAAGCGAAGACATGCGTTTCGTACCCCTTCTCCTCTGCCTTGAGAATCAACGGGTTTTGAAAGTCGCCTGCACCGAGAATTGCGAGCTTCTTCATGCTCCATCCCCTTACTTTAGGGAGTCGAGGATACGGCAGATTGAGGTCCCATAGCTTTCGCTCGACGCCCATGTGCCGGATAGCTTCTCTACGGTTTTGGCGGAACCGCGCTTGACGTACTTGAAGCGGACGTCTACGAGCGTGTTGTTTACGGCATCCGTCGAGGCGTATGCCTTCAGGTGCTGCGCCTGGGCGAGAAGGCCCGTATATACATCTGGGAAGGTATTCGCGGAAGTCGGACTGCTATCCACGGCACCAAGCCCACCAAAGTTGCATTGTTCGGCTTTGACAGCACCACCAAACTGGAGGTATCCGGTTTCAATCATTGCCTGAGCATACACAACTTCGGGACGCACCCCTTCTGAGTTTGCCGCTTGGCACAGAAGAGAGACGAACTCTTCGATACTTGCTGCTCCCTTAGAGGAATACACATCCGATGGGTAGCTGTATCCAGAGCTCTTAAAGTTGGCAACCATCGCAGCTTCAGATACTTCCTGCGAACCCATGATGGGATGTCCAACACCGATGGATACCGTTACGTAGTCGTCCGCGCCGAAGCTGGACCAGGCGCCGGCCACGTAGGCCTGCACGAGGAAGGTGTAGCGGGTCCCGTTCTCGAGGCCGCCGGCCACGTAGGACTCGCCGGCGCAGTCGTAGGTGTAGGTG
>NZ_LR027575.1:440927-473541 GCF_900605015.1 Olsenella sp. Marseille-P4559 | reverse complement strand
ACGTAGTCGTCCGCGCCGAAGCTGGACCGGGCGCCGGCCACGTAGGCCTGCACGAGGAAGGTGTAGCGGGTCCCGTTCTCGAGGCCGCCGGCCACGTAGGACTCGCCGGCGCAGTCGTAGGTGTAGGTGCGCCAGCCGCCGCCCTCCATGACGGCCACGGCGTACCTCTCGGCGCCGGGCACGCGGGCCCAGGAGAGCGTGACCTCGCCGTCGCCCGCGACCGCCGACGCAGAGGGCCTCGTGGTGCCGGACGGCGTCGCGGAGGCGCACAGGGCGGCGGACACCTGCGACCAGCGCCCGCCGACGCGGGCCTGGACGAGGAACGAGTGGCTCACGCCGTTGGCGAGGTCGGAGACCACGTAGGAGGTCGACGCGCAGTCGAGGGTGTAGGTCCTCCACGACCCGCCGACGAGCTCGGCGACCGCGTACGCGTCGGCGCCCTCGACGGCGTCCCAGGAGAGCGTGACCTCGCCGTCGCCGGTGGCGGCGGCGGTGACGTTGGCCGGGGACGTGGAGGCGGAGGGCGTGGCCAGCACGTAGTCGTCCGCGCCGAAGCTGGACCAGGCGCCGGCCACGTAGGCCTGCACGAGGAAGGTGTAGCGGGTCCCGTTCTCGAGGCCGCCGGCCACGTAGGACTCGCCGGCGCAGTCGTAGGTGTAGGTGCGCCAGCCGCCGCCCTCCATGACGGCCACGGCGTACCTCTCGGCGCCGGGCACGCGGGCCCAGGAGAGCGTGACCTCGCCGTCGCCCGCGACCGCCGACGCAGAGGGCCTCGTGGTGCCGGACGGCGTCGCGGAGGCGCACAGGGCGGCGGACACCTGCGACCAGCGCCCGCCGACGCGGGCCTGGACGAGGAACGAGTGGCTCACGCCGTTGGCGAGGTCGGAGACCACGTAGGAGGTCGACGCGCAGTCGAGGGTGTAGGTCCTCCACGACCCGCCGACGAGCTCGGCGACCGCGTACGCGTCGGCGCCCTCGACGGCGTCCCAGGAGAGCGTGACCTCGCCGTCGCCGGTGGCGGCGGCGGTGACGTTGGCCGGGGAGGGAACAAGGGTAATCCACCGAGCCCCAGCGTCTATTGATGACCAAGAGCCCCCACGATACGCCTGCACAAGAACCTGGTACGTCTTGCCGTTCTGGAGGGGACTCCCATCAGGCATGGACGCAAGTCGAATGGAAGTGCTGGTGTAGTCCTCCGTATACGCCTTCCAGGAATCCGCATCGTCCTCTCGAATATAGACTGCGTATTTCTCTGCGTTCGTGGATGCCCAGGCTATGTCCATCTCATCGTTGGACATAGAGGTTACGTACAAATGTGGCACATTGGGACCAATTGAGAGCCCGTAGTACGCAGCTATCTCGTCTGCCTCGGTGCTCCCAATTGCCATGAGTTTGCTCGTGCTAGACAGCTTGCTGGCATCGGAGTAGGTATCGATAAAGCCACACTCTGCCAAGATTGCGGGAATGCCCCGGAGCCTTGAGTTTCGGATTACGGATAGATAGTCCTGCGCACTGCCATCAGGATATGTCGACGACAGTGACCCCGTCTTTATGCCTCTGCTATTAAATCCCAGGGAAACCAGTCCGCTGAGCGCCCGCTGGCCTACGGCCAACCCAACCGTTCGGCAGTTGTAGTTATACGAACTCGCATTTGGTACGTAAACCTCGGCTCCAGTCCCGCCACCCGCATTGATGTGCACGCTCACAAACAGGTCTGCGCCGGCATTTCTAGCAGTCTCGGTTCTTCCCATCAAATCAAGCGTCTGGTTAGGGTATGCCCCCCATGAGGGACGAGTCATCACTACGCTCACATCCCCATACTGCAAGAGACGCTCCCTCATCGCATCAGCAATTGTGGAGGTTAGCTCTGATTCCTTTAGACCGTTACCTGAAGCACCATAATCGCCCAGGACAGAACCGTGGCCAGCATCGACAGCAATGACTACCGAGCGAGAGGAGGGCGTATAGGGGTCAGCGACCCCAGGCTGAGTCGAGCCATACGCCCTGCTGGGCCACGCCGCTGCCACAACGAACAGCGTCAGCATGGCGATAATCCTTACGGAAGATTTGTGACTCATAACACACCTTCGCTCTCTCAACCCAGCCACCCAACGTACCCAAGAAGCGCTTGCGACCTAATCGTCTGCCGAGACCAGCACTTCCCAGCGACCACTCTCGAGCTCCTTCTGGTAGTCGAGCATCATGGTCTTGTAGTCCGTGTACTTGGGGACAAACCCAAAGTCGCGCTTTGCCTTCTCCATGCTGTAGAGAAAGGACGGGGTGTTGTTTGGCTTATCGGGGCGATAGACAATCCTGGAACCCTTGCCCTTACCAAATACCTCGATAACGGCCTGCGCCTGATCCTCAAGATCAAGCTGCGTCGAGCTCGTCATGTTGTAGAGCCCATAGGTCTCATCACTTGCCAAGGCCAGCCTGAACGCACGGGCAACGTCCTTCACGTAAATGATGTCACGCTTGATGTGAGGATCTCCCCAGAGCTCGATGTCCTTACCCTGCTCAGCGTTCTCGATGAAGGTCTGAATGCCAGACTTGTAGGGCTTGCCATTCACCATAATCGTCCCGTGAGGGCCAACACCATAGACCGGCGGGAAACGGAAACTGGCGCCCTGCATGCCATGCTGCTGGTTGTAGTACTCGATAGTGTCGTTAGCGGCGTTCTTGCTAATCACATACATGGCATGGTCGCCCGTAAACTTGAAGCCGCGAGGCTCGTCTTCAGTGATGGCATATCCCTTGCCCCAAGAGTTCGACGTATCCCCGTAGCTGCAGCACGAGATAACCCTCTTGATACCATTCTTGCGGCAGTACTCTAGAACGTTGACCGTGCCGATGCAGTTGACCTGAAAGTAATCCGCGGCATTCTCATTATCCACAAGGTCTGCTTTGGCATTGGCAGGAAGCAGGGCCGCAAGCAAGATCACGTCCTCAACGTCGGTCGTGGGGAGCTTGGAGAAATCGCCCTCGTTCGTAATGTCAAGCTCGACATAGTCCGCTCCCAGCGAGCGAACCATGGGCTCGAGCTTGCGGTTCCTGCCAGTCGCAAGGACCTTCTTGCCATGGCGGACAAGCTCGTCAATCGTGTACATGCCAATAAAGCTCGTGCCACCGATGACCAGGATCATTTCCCATCGTCTCCTTCACTGCCGTTGAGGATGGTTTTCACGACGTACAGCGGCCTGTTTTTGGTTTCGTCGAAGATGTTTCCTACATACAGGCCAACAATGCCAGCAACGCCAATGTTCAACCCGCCCATGAGGAAAATGGCACCAATGGTACTGGTCCAGCCAACTGCCACATCAGGCACTACCGCATGGTAGATAAGTAGGAAAATCAGGTAAACGAGCGAGATGAAGAACACCGTGAATCCAACGTTGACCGCCAGCTTGAGCGGCTTTGTAGACTGCGATGTGATGAGCTCAAACGCCATCCGCAGCTTCTTGCGCATGGTGTAGGAGGATTCACCCTCAAAGCGCTCATCACCCTCAACGTCAATGGCAGCCTGGTTGAAGCCCAGCCACTTGATGAATGTCGTATAGCCCCGGTTGTGTTCCCTCATGCGGCAGTATTGGTCCACAACCTGTCGCGAGGCAATGCTGAAGTTGGAGATTGTGTTGTCGTAAGAGCCATCGGTAAAATGCTCGTACACCTTGTAGAAGGATCGCGAAAAGAACTTGGTGGACTCCTTGTCCTTCCTGTTGACGCGTCGTACGAACACGGCATCGTAGCCCTCGTGGGCCTTGTCCCAGAGCTGCGGGATGGCTTCCGGACGATCCTGGAGATCACAGTCCATTACCACAGCCCACTCACCCCGCGCATGATCAAGCCCACAGGTGATTGCCCGAATCTGCCCAAAGTTTCTCGAGAAGTGGATCCCTACGACCCGCCTGTCTGTCGCGCAGATCTTCTTGATTTCCTCCCACGAATTCTGTGGGCAGCAATCATCCACGAGCACAATCTCGAAGGTCTTGCCCATCCCCTCCAGGGTTGTCACAAGACGCCGATGCAGCTCTGGCAGAGCGGCGCGACACCCGTAGACGGGAATTACTATAGAAACGTCTACCAAAGACACGACTGTGCTTCCTCCCTCTCAGGCGATGCCCCCGAGAGGGCCCCTAAAGATAGAATTCTAACGCACAATCAAAATGCGCTACGCTCAGCCTGCACCTCAATGCGTACTTCCTTATCATGGCTAGTTGTGGGCAAGCTCGTATTGAATCGCGCGTGCAATCGTGATGAGCAATATGCCATGTCAGCTTCACATCGTCGGAATCGGAGAAAGTCAATGCTCGACAAGCTCTCTGCCGCAATCGACTCTATGGATGAGGACGATCACAAGCGAAGGGGCTTCCTCGTCTTCCTTGTGGTGCTGCTTCTCATGACCTGCCTTACGTACTTCGACTTCATCTGTGGCAAGCGCGCGCTTGTCTATGTGGAAGTTGGCTCGGACTCCTACGCACAGAGTGTTCCGTTTTTCCTGAACGCTGCCTATCGCTTCTCGCATGGAATATTCTCAACCTGGAACCCATCCCAGTACCTAGGAACGGTGACGCTAGAGTCTTGGAACGCCGAGTATGTCGTCTCACTCTTTGGATTCGAGGGAGTCCTTTGGGGCATGCTGTGGTGCCAAATTGCAAAAATAGTTCTAGCTGGCATCTTCTGCTACCTGTACACAGGCTGGCTTAACGCAAGGTGGAGGACCCGCTTTGTCATCAGCCTGGGGTGTGCATTCTGTGGCAGGATGCTTGCCATCTCGGCCTGGACGGCATATACGATGGAGGTCACCTTTGCCGTAATGCTCCTCTGGGCATTTGAAAGATTCTTCCATGACCAGCATAAGTTCATCGCGTTTCCCCTCGCTCTCGCGCTCATGCTCTCCATTCTTAACCTCTACGGACTTATTCTCTACAGCGCGGTGCTGTTTGCTTATGCTCTCTTCAGATTTGGCTACGAGGGTGGCACGCCCCATCACAATCGTCCCATCCATGTTGCCGTACTCCAGCTGGTTGGTCTGTATATCGCTGGCGTGATGCTCGCCTTGCCGCTTTTGCTCCCCATTATTCGTGTGTACGCAACAAGCTCGCGAGTAGGCTCCAACATCACCGGGAGCACAGACTCCTCTGGCATGTCTCTCCTCCAGCTACTTTCCCTTTCGGATGGCACCACCATTGCTACGGAACTTGTCAACACCTTCACGACGGGAGGGCTTGGCTATCTAGCCAAGTACGTGGGTCCGACCAGCCCACTCAATGCCCCTTACTACTACTGCGGCCTGCTGACGATAGTTGCGACCCCGCTAAGCCTTATGGGCAAAGACCGACGGCAGCGCATTTGGCTCCTTGTGCCTGCGCTCTTCGCCCTCCTTTACTGTCTGTTCCCTGGCCTTCGATATCTCATGAACGGCTTTGCGGTAGGCAATGACGATTTCAGGATGTCATCGTTCTTTGTCGTATTGGTCATCATATATCTGGGGACTCTTGGGCTAGAGAATCTCTGGGAGCGCGCTAACGCGAAGACCCTTATCGCTGTTTTCGGCGTGGCCCTTGCTCTCCTCGCAACGGGTACGGCTATCCTGTACCCAAACCATGTTGCAAAAAGGCCGATTGCGCTTGCGGGGGCGCTTCTCATTGTCTACGCTGTCATTCTTCTCGTGCCCAGGCGCACTGGCCGCAGCGCATGGATTTCGCTTCTCGTGATTGTCGTCCCACTCGAGCTTGTCTTTGCTGGATATCGGGTTGTCAACAACGTGCCCACCATCACTCCGGAGGACTTTTATAACTCGTTTTCCAACACCTCCGCCCAGGCCTTGGAGGATGCCGGGGTTACCGTTGGGGAGCAGCGCATCGACGACCAGGGAGGCCTGCTTACTTCCTCAATGGCGGGCTCGTACCTATCCACCAAGATGTACATAGGCGGAGCCGGAATTAACAGCCAGACCACCGATTTTCTCGCCAGCATGGGCAACGACTACGTTGAGCAATCTGGCTACTCGCGCTACGCGTATGGTGTCCGTAGCAACGTACTCAATGACCTTCTCGGTGTCGGCTATCTCGCCATACCCAACAATCATGACGGCATTGCTCCTGCCGTACCATACGGATACGGCCAGATTTCCGACCAGGGCGACTGGTATCTCTATAAAAACGAGTACGCCCTCCCAATGCTGTATGGCTACACGTCATCTGAGGCCATGTCCCGATCCGACTTCCTGAGCATCGACAGGGAGGACAGGCCTGCCGCAATGCTCGCGAATGTCATCCTGCCAGACAGCATTGCCCAAGATGACAACGTCACCTCGGCCACCTACGAGTCTGTCTTGAACTCAGAGTGCACGCAGCTCTCGTCCACTGCAGAGACGCTCAAGCCTGGTGGAGTCATCAACATGGGCCTTCCGACTGAGGGGCGTCAGGAGTACCTGGTGTTTGACATGGACCTTTCTGCGACGTCCACGGAGAGTGGCAATCTCTATATAAACATTCCCCTCTACCAGAACGCAGGCGATGCCACACCCGTGTCTCAAGCCCGCTATCGGACGGCGGCAGGCAACGAGCACATCCGCATTGTCGTGGCCGACAAGGGTTACGAATACGCCTGCGTCACCATCTCTGATGTCAACAACACGCAAGACGCAACGGTTACCAACATCAAGGTTTCAAGCACTTCAGAGAGCTACTTTGATTTTTACAAGCAGGGATACGAGGCACGCATGTCATCGAATCCCACTGTTACGAGCTATGGGAACGACCACATCGAAGGAACCATCGATTTGGATTCAGATGGCTATGTGGTTGTACCGTTCAGCTGGGAGCAATCCTGGCATGCATATGTCGACGGCGAGGAGCAGCCAGCGATTGTCGCTAATCTCGGTTTCCTGGGGGTACGTGTACCAGCGGGATCTCACACGGTTCGCTTTGAATACCATGATAGCGAGCGCACCATTGGCCTTTGGTGCGCTGGAATGTCGGGATGTGCCCTTGCCGGATGCTGGACTGGGCTTCGCGTGCGCAACCGAAAGAGGCGGCACGAAGACCAGACTGCAATCAGCAACGGATAGGCAAGCAGGGGCTCTCCCACAAGCAGGAGAGCCCCTTTCCTACACACCGAACGAATAAATGACAATGCCACCTATGATGAGCGCAAGCGCTAGGAACTTGCGTTTGGAAACACGCTCATGGAAAATGGCGACCCCAAAGATCGTGACGTATACATAGCTCGTAGCCTCAAGGACCGGTCCCATCGAGAGTGGCACGACCTTATACGCAAGCAGCGTGCATAGCGTCGCTGCGAAAAAGATGGCATACCCCGTAACAACAAGGGGGTTGAGATATTCCTTTATGGGAGAGTCATACGTCTTCATGGCAGACTTCTTGAGCAACACCTGTGCAAGCGCGCTGATGAAGGTACCAAAGAGATAGACCAGAGAATAAACGACTAGCTCACTCATTGGCATTGCCGCCCTTCTCGGAATCGGCGCTGCCATCCGTTGCATAGAGGACGATGCCACAGATGATAATCACGGCACCCACCAGCATGACCGGATTGACGCTCTCGCCAAAGAAGAGGTAGCCCCAGACTATGCCCCACACAACCGTAATTGCACGGTTAGCATAGGCGAAGGTAAGGGGGAGCCGCTTTATGACCTGCTGCCAAACGAGCGCGTAGAACGCCAGGATAACCAGGACCGCCCCATAGAGCAAGATGAAAGCGAGGGACATGAACGGTTGGCGTGAAGCGAGCTTGGAACATACACCAGAGAGAGACAGAACGAGCAGGACCCCATGAAGGGCGACGAGGGTCCTCGTTACCTTTCCAGCATTCTTCTCAGACTTCTCAGACACGAATCCCCCTAGTATCTGCCCGCATAGAAGGCGTGAATCGCCTCCACGACGGTGTTGAGGTCACAAGGCTTCAGCCCATAGTACATGGGAAGCCTTGCGAGGCGGTTGCTCTCGCGCGTGGTATAGACATCCTCACCAGAGAAGCGCCCAAAGCGGAGGCCAGCTGGCGAACTGTGTAGCGGCACATAGTGGAATGTAGACTGAACGCCACGCTCCTTAAGAAATGCGATGAGGGCGGTACGCTCCCCGAGGTCCGCTGCCTTGACATAGAACATGTGAGCATTGTGCTTGCAGCCCTCAGGGCTGGTTGGAATCCCCAGGACGCCCACGTCAGCAAGGGGCTGGAGCGCACGCTTATATGCATCCCAGCTGGCAAGGCGGTTCTCGTTGATCTCGTCTGCACACTGGAGCTGTCCCCAGAGGTACGCAGCGTTGATGTCGGAAGGCAGGTAGCTCGAGCCCCAGTCGACCCACGTGTACTTGTCCACCTGTCCGCGGAGGAAGCGAGAGCGATTCGTGCCCTTCTCGCGTATAATCTCGGCCCGCTCGAACAGCTGAGGGTCATTGATGAGGATGGCACCACCCTCGCCCATAGAGTAGTTCTTAGTCTCGTGGAACGAGAAGCACCCAAGGTCACCAATGGAACCAAGTGCCTTGCCATGGTACGTGCTCATGACACCCTGCGCAGCATCCTCCACGACCCTTAGGCCATAGCGCTGGGCAATGTCCATGATGGTGTCCATCTCGCAGGCTACGCCAGCGTAGTGGACGGCAACAATGGCCTTGGTCTTATCGGTAATGGCGGCCTCGATCTTGGACTCGTCGATGTTCATCGTGTCGGGACGCACGTCGACAAACACGAGCTTGGCGCCGGCCAGCACAAATGAGGTAGCCGTGCTTGAGAACGTGAAACTGGGGAGAATGACCTCGTCTCCGGGCTTAATGTCGCAGAGCCATGCCGCCATCTCCAGCGCAGATGTTCCGCTCGTGGTAAGGAGAACCTTTGGGGTCGAGAAGCGGTCACACATCCACTGCTCACACTTCTTGGTGAAAGGACCGTCACCACTAATCTTACGGTTGTCCTCCACTGCCTGGCGAACATACCCCATCTCGTTTCCCACAACTGGCGGAACGTTAAAGTTGATCATCGAAGCCTACTCTCTGGTATCCGGGACTTCCAGACGTCCTAATAGCCAAACAATTTCCCTTTGCCGGGACTTCTCGTTCTGCACCGCCACGAGAACGTCAAACGCAATCCCTTGCAAGCCAAGCTAACGTGGCGTACGAGGGCTATGGCGAAGCAAGCGGCAAACAGCGCTGAAAAGCGCCAGAACGCGAATATTCTAAACCCATTTCAATTCCCCAGAAGCAATTAGACGCTTTCGAGCAAGTACCCCATAGTTCCAGCTCCATGCTTGATAATGGTTCGGGTAGATTGATGATTGGCTTAACCCACGTCCCCTCAGAACAGACACAAGCCCACGAGCCCCTTTCTCTACTTTCCCTATAATGAGTACGATTGTGTCCACACAAGGAGGTTCCATGGGCATCAGGACCCGCAGGGCTCGAAAGCATTCAAGCACGCACGCCGTCGGTTTTGGCATCGCCGGCGTTTTTGGTTTCATAGCGCTCTTCGCTTTGGCGCTCGCTCTCTCGCTGGGCACGATCGTCGACTCGTGGCTGCAGGACCTGCCGGACTACGAGTCGGCAGACGCATACCTCGTTGCCGAGCCCACGATTGTCTATGCCGCGGACGGCACAGAGATTGCGCAGTACTACCTCCAGAACCGTCGCTCCATCACACTCGACGAGATTTCCGACTACGTGAAAAAGGGCACGGTCGACGTCGAGGACGAGCGCTTCTACCAGCACAACGGCGTCGACCCCCAGGGCATCCTGCGCGCCATCGTGAGCCAGCTCAGTGGCCGTTCCGAGGGCGCTTCCACCATCACACAGCAGCTCGTGAGAAACACGGTCCTCTCGTCCGAGCAGTTCGACCAGACGCTCAAGCGCAAGGTGCGCGAGGCCTACATCGCCATCCAGATGGAGAAGACCTACTCCAAAGACCAGATCCTCAACATGTACCTCAACACCATCTATTATGGCGAGGGCGCCTATGGCATTGAGGCGGCAAGCGTCACCTACTTCAACAAGCACGCGAGCGAGCTTACGCTGGCAGAGGCGGCAACGCTTGTGGGCATCCCCAACTCACCCTCCTACTACGACCCATTCGTGAATCCTGACGCCTGCGTCGAGCGCCGCAACAAGGTTTTGGGCAACATGCTTGCACAGGGTGACATCACGCAGGAGGAGTACGACGCGGCCACGCAGGAGGAGCTCATCTTGAACCCCGGCTCCTTGCAGGATGAGACTTCTGGCTCCTACCCCTACTTCACCGACTACGTGAAGTCGCTTCTCCAGAACGACTTTGACAACGACACCATCCTCAAAGGCGGTCTGAGGGTCTACACGACGCTCGACCCCGCGAAGCAAGAGGCCGCTGAGGAGGCGGTAGACGATCTCGTCTCCATGTCCGGAAACGACCAGCTCTCCGCAGCACTGGTGTCTATCGACAATACCAACGGCCACATTGTTGCCATGGTGGGCGGCACCAACTACGGCTATGACGAAAGCCAAGGCCAGAGCTCCATCAACCTCGCAACCAGCCAGCGTCAGGCAGGCTCCAGCTTCAAGCCGTTCATGCTCATGGCGGCGATGATTGACGGCATGAGCCCCACCGTTATCCTCAACTGCAACTCCCCCATGCAGATCACCTCCACCTGGACACCTCACAACTACGAGAACGCGCAGTACGGCTATGTGACCCTCGCCCGCGCGACCGAGCTCTCCTCGAACACGGGCTACGCGCAGGTGGTCATGGCGGTTGGCGTCGACAAGCTCATCCAGACTGCCCACCTCATGGGCATCGACTCGGACCTGCAGTCCGTCCCCTCGCTGGTCCTTGGCTCCTCGGGTGTTACGCCGCTCGAGATGTGCGAGGCCTACACCGTCTTTGCTACCAACGGCGTGCATCGCGACGCCATCGCAATCACCAAGATCGAGGATCGCAATGGCAACATCGTGTACGAGCACGAGGATGACCCCCAGCAGGTAATCGACGAGGGCGTTGCCCAGGATGCGCGCGAGGTCCTCGAGGGCGTCGTGGACGCAGGCTACACGACGAACTACGTGCACAGGTACTTCACCGCCAACCAGCCCGTAGGCGGCAAGACCGGCACCTCGGATAAGGCTGACAACCTCTGGTTCTGCGGCTTCACCCCCCAGCTCACCACCACGGTATGGGTGGGCAACCGCGACAACAACCGGGCCGCGTACTATAGGGGCGCGCTTGCAACGACGCCCACCACAGCCCAGCCCATCTGGACCAACTACATGAACGCTGCGCTGTCGGGTGTCGCACGCGAGGAGTTCCCCGTCTCCACGGAGACCGCAACCTACAAGAGCAACAGCTCGTGGACGTTTGTGGGTACCTCTACATCCACGAACTCGAACTCGAACTCGACCCCGCACAGCACCGTGAGCGACAACACCACAACCACGACTACGACGACCAGAAAGACGACCACAAACGCCACCACAACAGAGACGAACGGCTCCACGACCGAAAACAGCAGCGACGACACCGGCGCTGGCACTGGCGGGAACGGTTCCGGCGGCGGTACCGGCGGGACCGGTGAGAACAGCGGGAACGGCGGCGGCACCGGCGAAAACGGCGGCAGTGGTAATGGCGAGAACACCGGTGGCGGTACCGGCGATGACAACACCGGTGGCGGTACCGGCGGCACAGGGACCACAGGCCAGTAAAAATGAGACAAGAGGCAAGGGGGCTGTCCCCTTGTCTCTCCCTTGTCTCTCCCTTGTCTCTACTTCGAGCTGCCGAGCTTCTTCACGAGGGATTGCAGGGCGGCCGCATGCTGACCGTCAACCGTAACCACAAGCACCGTGTCGTTACCAGCCACAGAGCCCAGTGCATGTGAGAGTGCCGCGCCGTCAATGGCCGCAGCGATACCGGAGGCGGTACCGGGCTGGCACTTAATCACCACGAGGTTCTCAGCACGCAGCACGTCTATCACGAACTCCGAGAGCATACGCTGCAGGTGCAGGTCCTCAGAGAGCACGTAGATGCCTTCGGGGAGCTTGCGCAGGCCCATCTCGGTAATATCTCTTGAGACCGTGGCTTGCGTGCACGAGAAGCCCATGTCTTGAAGCTCCTTCACCAGCGCGCGCTGGGTGTGGATTGCCTTGTCTCGGATAATCTGCCTGATGGCTTCCTGGCGATTGTTTCTCTGCTTTGCCACGTGATGCCTCTCAACCTGTGGCCCTGCCCGAATGGCACGGCCACCAAACAACGATGAATACTTTCTTCGGATTATACGTATCAAATTTGCGCCATATCCACATGCCCGTACCGGGTCACGCAAGCAACATACCGGCGAGTTAGTGCGATTGGCTGTCGGGATTTGTCTGCTCATGCCACTTATGGGCCCGTAGGCATGCGCCGGCACCGTCTGCACAACTCTCGCACGACGAGAAAGCAACACTGCCTTATAGTGCTATAAGGCATGTGAGGTGGCACTTTGTATGGCAAGCCCAATAGCGCGCCATTCGCAAAGCTGCATCGAGCCTTGGGACGCCCATGTACCCACGCGAGGAGGAACGATGGAGTACTCCGACGACAGGTCTCAGAGACCCCAGCGAGGCACGAGTGTGTCGCGCGGCAGCCACGGCAGTCGCTCCCACGGAAGCGGCAACAGCGCGCCTCGCCGAGGACACAGCTCGCATGGCGAACGCGGACGGGGTGCTGGATTGCACCCGCGCCGGCAGTCGTCGCTGAGCTATAGGTCACAGGGACGCAGCCGCCAGCGGGACTATGAGCTGAGAAGCCGCAGCATTGGTTTTGGGAGTGCCGGGCGGTGGCGCGTCATGGGCCTTGATGCGCGCATGGTGCTCGTCCTGGTGCTGGGCGTTGTCGCTATAGTGCTCTTCATCTTCGCCATTTCCAGTTGCGTTGCCAACAGCGCCGCCCAGAGGCAGCAGGAGGCCGAAGCGGAGAAGCCCCGCGTGGCAAGCGGGATCTCGGACACGCTCTCGCAGGAGCTCACCGCGCGCCTCGACCAGAATGACCAGATCGCGCAGATTGCAGCCAACGCCGACCGGTACGGAGACGAGCGCCTGGTTGAGCTGGCCCTCGACGAGCCCGATGCGGCGTCTCTCGTCGCGGGCTACCTTGACTCCGACAAGACCGCGCAGGCATACGATGAGGATGCCTCCATTGGGAGCTATCCGCAGCTCTACGACTGGGACTCCCGTTGGGGCGCGGTTGACTACGCAGGCAGCGCGCTCGCAATCACGGGCTCTGGCCCCACTGTGATGGCGATGGCGGTCATCGGCCTTACCGGCTCGACTGACAACACCCCTGCAACGATAGCGGCTCTGGCCGAGAAGGACAGCCTGGCTACGGGTGACTCGTACCTGAGCGGGGACTTCTTCACGACCGAGTCCAACTCGCTCGGCGTGGTCTACCACGCCTACGACACCTCAGCCGAGAACATCTCGGCAGTGCTCGCGTCGGGGACCGTACTGGCCATGGAGGTCAAGGCGAACTCGCTCACAGCCTACGACCACTGGATCCTTGTGGTCGAGAAGGGCTCCGACGGCACCTACACCGTACACGACCCAACCTCAAGCGCCGTGACGGCAAAGACCTGGGACGCAGACACGCTGGCAAATGCGTCTGCGGGGAAGTTCTACGCACTCACGAAGATGGCGTCGTAGCGGGTGAACGGTGCCGCCGGTGCCTACGCCGCGACCAATGCGAAGTATGCGATGACAACGACGCCCAGCGCAATGCGGTACCAGCCGAAGGGCTTGAAGTCGTGCTTCTTCACGAAGCCCATGAGGAAGCGGATGGCCGCAAGCGATACGAGGAAGGCTACGATGCAGCCCGTGAGCAGGATGGCCGCCTCGGGGGTGGTGAAGGTGTTGCCCTTGAGGAAGTACTTCACAAGGCGCAGGCCCGAGGCCCCCACCATCACGGGAATCGCCAGGTAGAACGTAAACTGCGCAACCACAGTGCGCGAGCAGCCCAAGATGAGACCGCCAATGATGGTGGATCCGGAGCGAGACGTGCCCGGGACAATCGAGAGCACCTGGAAAAGGCCGATGCCTAGTGCCGTCCTCCAGTCGAGGTCGTCGATGTCCTGGATGCGGACGTCTGCGTCTGCTGCCTGCGAGACCGTGAGCTTCTGCTGGGGTGCGGCAGACGAGAAGTGACGCGGGCGATAGGGGCCTGCGGCCGTAGCTGGAGCCGTGACGGGCATGGCCATGAGGCGCCGGGCGCGACGCTCGCGCATGGACTCGATCACGATGAACACGATGCCGTAGACGATAAGCGCGGCGGCAATCACAAACGGGCTTCCCAGGTGGTCCTCGATCCAGTTGTCAAGCGGCAGCCCCACCATCGCGGCGGGGATGCAGGCAACGATGGTCTTGCCCCAGAGCATCCAGGTGGAGCGGCGCTCGCCCGCAGACTTGGCACCCGAGAACGGGTTGAGCTCGTGGAAGAAGGCGACAAGCACGGCGATGATGGCGCCAAGCTGAATCACCACAAGGAACATGTCCCAGAAGTCCTTCGAGACGTTGAGCGGCATGAACTGCTCGAGAAGGAGCATATGTCCCGTCGACGAGACGGGCAGCCACTCGGTGATGCCTTCGACCATGCCATAGGCTGCTGCCTTGAGAAGCTCGAGAAGGTCCACGTTTCCCCCTTTGTGCGCGGGCCACCGCATGTGCGGGCGCGCGTGCTTGCGAACGAGTCCATGATGAAGGGTGCGCAGCGCGAGCGACGGGGCCGGTGGGCTTTCAGCGAAAAACTACGGCTCGGGAACCTGTTCGCTGGGGCCCTCGGGCACGTCCTCCTGGACGGTCAATGCACCCTGCTGCTCCTCCTCGTGCCCTCCCATCCTGAGCAGCACCGGAACGCCCCAGGCGAGAAGCCCCGCAAGCAGCGCGATTGCCGCGGCGAGAAGGAGCGTGACGAGAAGGGAGTGCTTGGGCGGCTCGTCAGGCTTTTGGTCCTTGGGGTCCACGCTTGTCTCCGTCCTTCTCGCCGGCTCCACTCATAGCGTCATTCTACTCCGTGAGACAGAGGGACAGTCCCCTTGTCTCATTCGGGTAGAATGACGCCTTAGGAAATCGTGAAAAGGGGACTCCAACCATGGCGCTCAACCTCCAGAACGCTCGCTTCATCGCCTCGTACGGAACGGTCGACGGCCTCCCTGCGCCCACCACGCCGGAGGTTGCCTTTGTCGGCCGCTCCAACGTGGGCAAGTCGTCACTTCTCAACAGGCTGCTGGGGAGAAAGGCCCTGGCCAAGGTCTCGTCTCAGCCGGGCAAGACCGCCAACGTGAACTTCTTCGAGGCCGACGGCATCAGTTTTGTCGACCTGCCCGGTTACGGCTACGCACGCGTCTCGATGTCCGAGCGCCAGCGCTGGGCCAACCTCATCTCGGGCTACTTCGCGCAAGAGCGCAGCTTTAACCTGGTCATTGCCCTGGTCGACGTGCGCCTGGAGGCTCAGAGGCTCGACCAGGACATGCTCGGGTTCCTCCATGAAAACGAGCTGCCCTTCGTAGTCGCGCTCACCAAGGCCGACAAGCTCAGCCGCCCTAAGCAGGCACGCCAGGTGGAGCTCCTTTCTCGCCAGCTCGAGGTACCGCGCGAGCAGATGCTGCTCACCTCTGCGCAAACCGGTCTTGGCATCGACGAACTGCGCAAGCGCATCGAGAGGGCCTGCGACTAGACACGCCGTGCACAACCGAGAAGACCACGGACGACCAAGGGGGACGTATGGCAATACGCAGGCGCGAGCCCGAGAGGCTCGAGGAGTACGTCTTTGAGAGCACCGCCATGGTTCTCACGGCCGACCTCGAGATGGCCAGGCACTCCGTGACCTCGGCCTCCGGCGAGTTTGTGCGCGAGAGGGGGCCGTTTGGCATTGGCACCTCCTGGCGCTGTCTGGTCTTCAACGAGCTAATGGGTCGTCTCAACTCCAGCGAGATGAACGCGCTGGCACTGGGGGCAAGCCTTGACCCCAAGGCGCTCCCCGACCGCATTCCGTGCACGGTGGCGTACTCGAACGCCGGGGGATTTCCGTCCTGCACCGTGCGCCTTGCCATCGACGGTGACGCCACAACCTAGCGCCTGTCGCCCCACTCTCACCCCACTCGGCGCTACAGAGCCACGGTGCTGTCGCCCCTCTCGCGTTACAATAGTCCGTCACGCTTTTGTGCCGGGCACGGGGAGGACGCATGGCAGACGAGACGCACGACGATACGTTCCGTGAGGAGCAGGACCATCTGAGCGCGATATACGCCCAGCTCTGCGACCTGCGCGATACCCTCACTGAGGAAATCGAGACCAACCACAGGGGCGCCGCGGACGACCTTCGCGAGATGAGCGAGGAGATTCGCCCGGACTTTGGCGGCACAGACGAGACCATGGAGACGCTCGCCGCCATCGAGACGCTCAACTCGGTCATCGACACGTACAACCAGTACCACGACTTCACCGTGGAGAAGCTCCAGCACGTGCTTCTGCTGCTGCGCCAGCCGTACTTTGCCAAGGTCACGCTCGAGATGCGACCCGACCGCCCACCCCGCGACGTCTACATTGGCGCCGCCGGCATGACCGACAAGCGCAAGCGCCCCCTCATCGTGGACTGGCGCAGCCCCGTTGCCGAGACCTACTACAACCAGGAGATGGGCACCACCTCCTACCAGGTCGATGGTCGCACACGCACCGTGAACCTCCTGCTGCGCCGCCAGTTTGACATCACGCGCGACACGCTCAACTCGTACTTTGACACAACGGTGGCCATCGAGGACTCGCTTCTTCTCGGCGCCCTCAAGAAGCACCACTCGGAGAAGCTCGCAGCCATCACGGCCACAATCCAGCGCGAGCAGAACGCAGTCATCCGCCACAAGGACGTGCCCGTGCTTCTCGTGAGCGGCATTGCGGGCTCCGGCAAGACGTCTGTGCTGCTCCAGCGTGTGGCCTACCTCTTCTACCAGGAGCGCAAGACTCTCTCGGCCGACCAGGTCTTCCTCTTCACGCCCAACGACGTCTTCCTCCGCTACATTGACACGGTACTGCCCAGCATGGGCGAGAAGAACCCGCGCATCTTCACGTGGCGCGGTTTCCTCTCCTCGCTTGGCCTCTCCGAGCGCGGCGACGGGCGCGACGGCAGCCCGGAGGAACTCGCGCACCTGGAAGAGGGTGTGCGCACACTGACGCTCGAGCCCGATGACCTGCGCGAGGTTCGCTGCGGCGAGCGCGTGATGCTCAAGGCGTCCTCGGTGGCGGGTGCCGTGGCCAAGTTCTCGCGGATTCCAGTGGGGCCGCGCCTCATGGCGTTGGTCAAAGACGAGCTGCACGACCGCCTTGACCGCAGGCTTGCAGCGCTTTCGAAGAGCGAGGAGATCTGGGAGGAGATGCTTGGTCTCGACGTGGAGGAGCAGGTCGAGGTCTTTGGCCAGACGATAAGCCCCGCGTGCGACGATGAGTGTGCCTCCTACGCCCTCACCTACCTGCGGCACCTCTTTGCCGATGCGCATGACGAGATCGAGCGCGGCAACTGGCTGCGCATCGATCGCATCGGCATACGCGTGCTGGGCAAGAGCGCCCTCTCGGCTGCCGAGTGGGTCTACCTCAAGCTGCTGGTGATGGGCGGCGGCGAGAAGTCTGCACGCTACGTGATGGTGGACGAGGTGCAGGACTACACCGTGACGCAGCTCATGGTTCTTGCGCGCTACTTCCCGCAGGCGCACTTCGTGCTGCTGGGCGACGAGCACCAGGCCATCCGAGAGGGGACGGCGACCTTCGACCAGGTGCGCCAGATCTTCTCGGCCACGCATGGCGAGGCCGAGACTTGCGAGCTTCTCACCAGCTACCGCTCGAGCCCCGAGATCACAGCGCTCTTCACGAGTCTCTTGCCGCTGGACGAACGGGCGCGGCTCGCCTCGGTCCAGCGCGCGGGCACACCGCCTCGCATTGTCGAGGTGGCAGACGGTGACGCAGGGCACTACGTCGCTGAGCTGGGACGCATTGCCGAGAAGGCCGCTGGCGAGGAGGGCTTGACCGCCATTGTCGCCGCCGACGCCGCCCGCGCCAACTGGATTGCCAAGCAACTGGGAAAGCGCGTGCGTCTCATGGAGCGAGATTCCCTGATGCCGGCAACGGGTGTGGTGGTGATGGATCTTCGCCTGGCGAAGGGCCTCGAGTTTGACCATGTGGTGGTACCCGACGCGCAGGCCGCGGTCTATCCCGACACGCAGCTGTCACGCAGGAGGCTCTACACCGCCATCAGCCGTGCGGTGCACGAGGTCACAATCGTGTCGCAGGGGGAGCTGTCGCCGCTGGTGCCTCGGGGGTAGGGACGCAGGGGCGGATTGGCAGCGGAAGCCCCTTTCTCGTACGCATCCCCGCACCAACGCGCCTTGCGGCGTCAAAGCGGTGCCGCGGGGCGTATTCTTGCAAGCGGCACAGGGAGAAGGGACAACCCATCGGGAGGCCACCATGGAAACGCGTGTAGCGGTGCTGGGGATCATCGTCGAGGATCCGGATTCGGTCGCGCGCCTCAACGAGGTGCTTCACGAGAATGCGGGCATCATCATCGGCCGCATGGGCATCCCCTACCCCAAGCGTCACATGAACGTGATTTCGGTCGCAGTCGATGCTCCGCAGGACACCATCGCGGCGCTTGCCGGGCGCGTCGGCGCCATCCCTGGCGTGAGCGTTCGGGCAGCGTACTCGAAGTAGGGTTACCTCTCGGCAACCTCACCCAAGCGCACGGCCGACGCGCGCAGCAGCTCAGCGTCCCCGGGTGCATGCGAGGCCACAAGCAGCGTGCGCCCCCTGAGGTGTCGCATGACAAATGCGGCCGCCGCCTCATGCGTAGCCGCATCAAGCGAGGCGAACGGCTCGTCGAGAACGACGCCCGCACTGGGATGCGCGAGCGCTCGCACCAGCTCTACTCTCCTGCGCTGCCCACCGGAAAGCCCCGCAACAGGCCTGCCCAGCGCATCCTCGGGGAGAAGCTCCGCCAGAAGCGCATGCGCCTCGCCCCCAGAGAGCGCCCCCGCCGAGCAGAGCAGCACGTTTTGCTCGGCAGTCATAGCCTCTACCAGCCGGGAATCCTGGAACTGCACGGAGAGCCCGCCCCAGCCCGGTGCCAAGACCCGTCCAGCAAGCGGGGCGAGAAGCCCGCACGCGGTTTGTATCAGCGTGGTCTTCCCTGCCCCGGACGGGTCGGCGAGCACCGCGCGCGACCCCGGTGCCAGCACCAAATCGCAGGTAGCAACAGCGACATCGCCGTAGCCCAAGGTCACGCCCTCGAGAGCAATCCCCGCTGGCACAGGTGCCGCGACCCTGCGCCGCTCGCCCGCAGCTCGTGGCACGCTGGCGCCAAGCGCCCAACAACCCGTGGAGCGAAGCCACGCGAGGAAGGCCTTCTCGCACGCCCACGAGAGCGCCACCACCACGATGGTCCACGCAAAGAGGTCGCCGGTCTCGAGCAGGAGCTTTGCCTGGTAGATGCGCTCACCCATGGAGCCGCGCGGGCTGCCGATGAGCTCGGCGGCAACACCGGCCTTCCAGGCCATGCCACAGGCGTTCCTGCACGTTGCCACCAGGTACGGGAGAAGCTGCTGCCACGTGTCTGCGAGGAAGCGCCGCCAGCCGGGCACGCCCATCACGCGGAGCAGCTCGCCCAGGCTGGGGTCTGCGGCCGAGCGCCCCTCGAGCACGCTGAAGTAGATTGCCGGGAACACGGCGAGAAAGACGGCGATGGCCGAGACCCGCGTCGAGCCCACCCACATGAGCAGCAGCACAATCACGCAGACTATGGGCACGCTCTTGAGAAAGCCCACCGCCGGGGCGAGGAGCTCGGCCAAGGCATGCCGGCGCTGGGCGAGAAGCCCCAGCACCAGGCCAAGTGCGAGCGCCACGGCAAAGCCCACGGCGATTCTTGTCAGCGAGAAGCCCACGACGGACCAGAAACCGGCCGTGGGCACGAGCTCCACCAGCCGCACGAGAACTGCCATGGGGCCGGCAAGCAGCAGCTCGGAACCCACGGCCATGCTCGCCAGCTGCCACACCACGAGCCAGAACGCCACGGCACCCGCGCGGCGCAGCACGCCGTGCGGGGTCATGGGTGCATTGCTGCTCTCGCCTGCCATGCCTACGTTGGGCTAGCCCACATAGTAGAAGTCGTCGCCGGGGAGGGCGCCACCCACCGAGGAGGCGTCGGCATCGTAGAGAACCTGCAGGTAGCCGGAGAGCGCGGAGCGCATCTCCTCGCCCGTGGCGCACACGATGTTGCACTTGGGGATGGCCTTCTCGGCGATGGCCTCGCTGGCCACGATGCCGGCCTTCACCACGAGCGGCGCCGCGGCGGCAGGGTCGCCGTTCACGGCAGCGACGGACTCTGCGTGACGCGAGAGGAAATCGGCAACGGCCGCGGGGTGCGCGTCCACAAACTCGGAGCGGGCGATGGTCACGCCCATCACGAACTGGCTGCCCGAGCCGCCGGCGTAGCGGTCCCAGACGTCGGTGAGGCTCACGGGCGCGGAGAGCGAGGGGTCCTTGGCCAGCGTAGCCGTGGTGAAGGGCTCGGGCAGGATGGCGACGGCGGTGGGGTCTGCCTGGATGGCCGCGGCGCACTCGCTGTGCTCGCTCTTGAACTCGATGGTCACCTGGTCCTTGATGCCGGCCTGGCCGAGCAGGTAGTTGAGCGTGTACTCGGGGCTTGCGCCCTGGCCGGAGAGGTAGACGGTGTGGCCGGCGACGTCCTCGAACTGCCCGACCGTGGCATCTCCGGTGACCACGGAAAGCACGCCCAGGGTGTTGACGTCAATCACGCGCACGCCGCCCTGGGTCTTGTTGTAGAGGACGGAGGCCACATTGGAGGGCACGAGGGCAATGTCCGTCTCACCCTGGATTACCAGCGGCAGGACCTGGTCGGCCGCACCGGAGATGGTGTAGGAGTACGTGATGCCGGTCGAGCCCTCGGCGGGCTCGGTGGGGGTGTCCTCGGTGGGGACGCCGGAGGTGGTGTCCATCATCGAGACCAGGCCGATCGTGGTGGGGCCCTTGAGCGACGCCACGCGGGCGGTTACGTCCTCGGTGGCGGCGGAGGTTGAGGAGTCGCTCGGGGAGGCGGCGTCGGTGGACTGCGTCTGGCTGGCCCCGCAGGCCGTAAGCGCAAGGCCAGCGGTGATGGAGCCGAGCGCGGCGAGCGCCTGACGACGGGTGATGTTGCTGTTCCTGAGCATGGCTTCTCCTCACATGTTGTCGGCGCTGCGGAATGTCGGCGCCTCTCGTCTGTAGTGTGGCCGCTTTCGCGCGACCGGATATGGCGCCTTTCGTCTGGCCGTCTGGGCCTCGCGTCAGGCCTGCTCATTCTACCATGTGGGGGGTTGCACCGGGTCGCGAGCAGCAGGGCGAACCCAGCCGGGTTCGCGACAGCGGGCGAGACGCGCGTCGACAGGCGGCGCGCTCGTCTCAGCCCTCGATTTATTGCGCGCTACTTTATGGTAACGATGATATTTTCCCAGTTGGGCTTCGAGTATCAAAAACGGACGCGCAATAATTATGCTCCGGGAGTTGGAAGCTCCTTGCATGACCCGCGCAAAGCCAGGAGCTCTTCCCCTCTCGTACAATGGACGCACCACACCAACCTGGGAGGCACTCATGGACGTACATGTAAAGCTCGACGAGAACGGCTACATCCCCGACGCCTACGCCAAGTACGCCGACAAGAACGGCCTGCATGCCGGCACGCCAACGCGCTCCTTTCCGTTCGAGGTCACGGGCGTGCCTGCGAACGCCGCCACGCTCGCCGTGGTCTTCTACGACATCGACTCCATCCCCGTGTGCGGCTTCCCCTGGATCCACTGGTGCGCCTGCGGCATTCCGGCGAGCAAGGCCTCGTTTCCCGAGAACGCCTCCAACCAGGGCTTCGCTGGCATGGTGCAGGGGAGAAACTCGTCGGCGTCTCGCCTCGTGGGAAGCAATGACCCGCTCCTCACCTGCCGCTACAACGGCCCACAACCGCCCGACCGCGACCACACCTACACCCTGCGCGTCTACGCTCTGGACAATGCGCCGCAGCTCAGCGAGGGCTTCTGGCTAAACGAGCTGCTCCATGCCATGGAGGGGCACGTCCTGGGCGTGGCCATAGCACAGCTCCCCGGTCGAGCATAGGCCGCCCAGGCGGGACGGCCACCCCTCCCGCCTGCGGTCATGGTACACGCCCCAACTCCAGCGTGTACCATAGGGAAGTCTGAAGAACTCCCACCCGAAGGAGCACGCATGCAGTATCAGTCGCGCGACCAGATTCCCGAGAGGTACCGCTGGGACCTCTCGTCCATGTGCAAGGATGACAAGGACTTCGAACGCCAGCTTGAGGGTGCCAAGGCCTTCCCGGCAAAGCTCGCGGCATACAGGGGCCGTGTGAGCGCCTCAGCCGAGGACCTTCTCGCCTACCTGCGTCTTGTTGACGAGTCGAGCGTGACCCTCGACCGTCTGGGCAACTATGCCGACCGTCAGGCCGACGTCGACACCCGCGTGGCCAAGTACCAGGTCTACTCCGACCAGGTTATGGGCCTGGAGGTAGAGACCGAGGAGGCCTGCTCGTGGTTCTCGGCAGAGCTTCTTGGTATGGCAGACGAGAAGCTCGCCGCCTTCTTTGCCGAGGAGCCGGGCCTTGAGCACTACCGTCGCGCGGTCGAGCGCGAGCTGCGCATGCGTCCGCATCGCCTCTCGGCGCCGGAGGAGGCCATTCTCGCCCGCACAGGCGATTCCGCTGCCCAGCCAGAGCGTGTGTTCTCGCAGCTCAACAACGCCGACCTCACCTTTACCGACGCCACGGACGCCCAGGGCAAGAAGCATCCCGTGACCCACGGCAGCTTCATCAACCTTGAACGCAGCCATGACCGCGTGCTGCGCAAGTCCGCCTTTGACTCGGTCTACGCGAGCTACGGAGCGCACCGCAACACCTGCGCCGGGCTTCTCGCCGCCCAAGTAAAGCAGCTCAAGTTCTTTGCGGACTCGCGCCACTACAAGGACGCCCTGGAGTACCGCCTCGATGCCAACGAGGTGCCCACCTCGGTCTACGACAACCTTGTGGGCGCGGTGAACGAGAACCTCGGCGCGCTCCACAGCTATGCGAGCCTGCGCAAGAGCGTCCTAGGCGTGGATGAGCTGCACTTCTGGGACATGTACGTGCCGCTCGTCGATTCGGTTGACCTCACCTACACCTACGAGGAGGCCTGGGAGCTCATCTTGAAGGCGCTCGAGCCGCTGGGCGAGAACTACCTGACCATCGTACGCGAGGGCCTTGAGCGGCGCTGGATTGACGTATACGAGACGCCCGGCAAGCGCTCGGGCGCGTACTCCTCGGGCTCTTATGGCACCAACCCCGTAATCCTTACGAGCTTCAACGGAAGCCTCGATGACGTCTTCACGCTGGCGCACGAGATGGGCCACTCGGTGCATACGTACCTCTCGTGCCATGCGCAGTCACCCACCTACAGCGACTACCCCATCTTTGTGGCCGAGGTGGCATCCACCCTCAACGAGGCGCTGCTCTCTCACTACCTCCTGGAGCACACCGCAGACCCAGCGGCCCACGCCTACGTGCTCAACAACTTTGTCGAGTCGTTCCGGGCGACGCTCTACCGGCAGTGCATGTTTGCCGAGTTCGAGCGCAACGTAAATGAGATGAACGCCGACGGCCGCGGCGTCACGGCCGATGCGCTCTGCAAGCGCTGGGGCGAGCTGAACGCGCAGTACTTTGGCGACGCCGTTGTCGTGGACGATGGCATTTGCCTGGAGTGGGCGCGCATCCCGCACTTCTACTACGGCTACTACGTCTACCAGTACGCGACGAGCTACGCAGCAGCCATTGCCATCTCGAACCGCATCCTCACCGAGGGCGCGCCTGCCGTCGAGGAGTACCTGGGCTGCCTCAAGGGCGGATCCAGCAAGCCGCCTATCGAGCTTCTGCGCGACGCCGGTGTTGACATGGCAACGCCCAAGCCCGTCGAAGACGCACTGGCATACTTCTCGCGCCTAATCGACCGGCTTCGCGACGAGCTATGAGACAGGTGAGACAAGGGGACAGTCCCCTTGTCTCATAGCAGATGGCTAGGATTTCAATGAGCTACAATGGGCACTCGCTTCAGACACGTATGGGGGCATCCGCATGAACAGCAAGCTGAACAAATCGATTGGCCGCAGGGCATTTCTCGGACTTACCATAGCAGGCGCCACAATCATGCTTGCGGGCTGCGACGGCTCGCAGGATTCCGCCTCCTCCAACAGCACGTCAAGCACGACTGCCGCCCCGCCAGACGGCGAGGCCACCGCCCTTTCCGGCCGGCATCTCACCTTCGTGGGCGACGACGCCTTTGCCCCCTATCGCTATATCGAGATGCAGTCGGACGGCACCCAGAGGGTCGTGGGTCTCGACATTGCCGTAGCAGACGAGATGGCCAGCCGCCTTGGCTTCACCTACGACTTCGAGCCGCAGGAATTTGCCGCCACGCTTGCTTCCGTCCAGTCGAGTGACACCTCATTCACGATGGCGATGTCATCAAATGCCGAGCGCGAGCAGACCTATGACTTCACCCGTGGCTACTACCAGCCGCTCGTCGGTGTGCTTACCCTGGGCGGCGACCCCACAACGGCCATCGACGGCCTTTCCGGCAAGAGCATCGCCTGCACAACCGGCACCGTCCAGAACAAGTTTGTGACTACCGTCCTGCCCAACGCCGACATCCACACCTACGATGGTGGCGACCAGTGCCTTCAGGAGGTTCTCGCCGGCCGCATCGACGCCTACGTGTGCGACGGCGCCGAGGGCCAGTCCATGCGCGACGCCAACGAAGGCCTGGTGCTGGGCCTTCTCGACCGCAGCGAGACCAAGGACTACGTGGGCGTCTACCGCATCATGGCAACGAAGGGCGCATCCTTTGTGGCCGATTTCGACCAGTGCATCGGCGAGATGCTCGAGGACGGCACCATCGACCAGCTCATTGGCACCTATGTTGGCACGGACTTCGAGTGGGGCGGGGACTTCTCTGCATCTGGCACGGCAACGGAGGGCGTGGGCTCCTCCTCGTCCAAGTAGCGATCAGCTGGCGAGAAACCCGCATGAACTTCTCGGTCATCGAGCCTTACCTGCCAATGTTCGCAAGCGGGCTTGCCGTCACCCTCGAGGTGACGGGGGCCGCGCTGGTCCTTGCCTTTGCGTTGGGGTTCCTCATCGCCGTACTCAAGGTGCTGCCCTGCAGGCCGCTGCGCCTCGTGCTCGACTTCTACACCTCGATCTTCCGCGGGATCCCCCTCATCGTGCTGCTCTTCATCGCGTACTTCGCAACGCCACAGCTCACGGGCTACAAGGTCTCGATGTTTGCAGCGTCGGTGCTCACGCTGGGGCTCAATGGCTCGGCTACCGTCTCGGAGACCGTCCGTGGCGGCATCGAGGGCGTTGACCGCGGCCAATACGACGCCGCGCGGGCGCTGGGGCTTCCCTACCGCCTCATGATGTGGGAGATCATCATTCCTCAGGCGCTGCGCTCAGTCGCTCCGGCACTGGTCAACGAGGTAATCACCGTGCTCAAGAGCTCCTCGCTTGTGGCGACCATTGGCCTCATGGACATGATGCGCGCGGCACAGAGCGTCCAAGCGCTCACGTACCGCGCGTTTGAGCCGTTCATCGCCGTCGCCGCCGTCTACTACGTGATCGTGATGACGCTCGTGGCGGTGGGCAAGCGACTGGAGCGTCGGGTGAAGCGGGCATAGCCGCCGCTGCAATCGAGGCAGGTGGGGTTCTCGTCCCCTATCCTTATGCTCTGCTGGCAGCCGCAACTCCCGATGGCCGCCTACCTGCCCTCGGAGGCCTTCTTCCCCGCGACGATGCTCTTGAAGACGCCGCCCTGGTCAAAGTCCTCAGGCAAAAGCACCGTGGCCGCCTTGCCACTCGCAGCGTAGTTGTTCATCATGTCGGTCCACTGGGTGAACTCGAAGAGGCGGTTGGCCTCCTCCTCGGTAACACCCGACTCTCGGATGGTGTCGATTGAGTCCTTGATGCCGCGCGCGATGGCGACACGCTGGTCGGCGATGCCCTTGCCCTCTGCGGCCATGGCCTCAGCCTTGGCCTGAGCAGCAATGACGGTCTTGGCCTTTGCGGCGTTGGCGTCGTTGGTCGCGCTCTCGAGGTTGTTCTTCGAGGCGATGATGTGGTTCATCGACTCCTGGACCTCCTGCGGCAGCTTGATGCGCGTGATGAGGGTGGTTACCAGGACGTATCCGTAATCGAGCATCTTGGCGGCAACGACCTCGTCGATTGCGTGGGCAATGGCGTCCTTCTCGGAGAAGACCTCGTCCAGCGTGCGCGCGGGAATCTGGGAGCGCAGGGCATCGGCCAGGTAGTCCTGCATCTGGCCAACCGGGTCCTGCAGCGTGTAGAAGCTGCGGTAGACGCCGGAATCGGCGCCCTTCTCGACATCGGCGTAATCCACGTGGTACTGGATGGAGACATCCAGCTCGATGGTCACGTTGTCTGAGGTCTTGGCATCAAAGGTCATGTGCTCGTCCTCGGTCATGAGGCTCACGTCGCGCGTGATGTCGATGAAGGGGAACTTGACATGGAAGCCTGGGCCGGCAAAGCCGTGGAACTTACCTAGGCGCTCGATGACGGCGACGTGCTGCTGGCGCACGGCATAGCCTGTTGAAAGCACAAGGATCACGATGACGACGATGGGTACGATCATGAACATGAAAGACCTCCGGTCTGTTGTTGACGGACACTGGACCCCGATAAGCATATCAGGTGCAGAGGTCCGACAACAGCGTGGCGACATGTTGGAGTATGACGGTCGACATGGGACAAAGGGACTGTCCCCTTGTCCCACTTGTCTCGTCCGCAGTCGAAGGCCGAGGCGTTGTTCTCCTAGGTGTCACTGCCGTGACGAGCCTTAGTCATCGAGCCACACCCCCATGCCGATCTTCCACCAGCTACCTACTAGCTCCACCTTGGTGACCTCCCCATAGAGGCGCTTTCCACCGTCCATGAGGCGCGCAGGAATCTGGTTGATATCGGCAGAAACATAGCCCAGATGCTCGCCGTGCGCATTGAGTACCCTGATGGCCCAGTGGTCGTAAGCGTTTTTGTCATCGCGCTCAAGGCGCAGGTGGTCGCCCTCGTGCAAGCCATGCGCCAGATCCTCGATGTTTGCCACATGGGTGGTCCCAGCTACACACGTGTCTGGCACCAGACAGATTGGCTGCGAGAAGGGCTTGGGCACGTTAACGCCGAGCCCACTCTGCCCATGTATCGCTGCAATAATCGCACCGGCCGTCGCGGAGGTAACGGCCACCAGACCTCCCGCCGTACCGGACGGTCCCACAACCGCCCTCTCGTCACTCATCGAAGCTCCTCTTGAGCTTCTCGAGGCGTGCGTCGCACTCATAGCGCATGCGCTCCCACTGCTCGATGGCAGCCTTGAGCTCCATGGTGCGCTCCGCTACCCAATCAGGGTCGGCAAGCATGTGACCAAGCTTTATGTCCTCACCCTCCTCGAGCTTGTGTAGCTGCTGACGCATGACGTTCTCCTCGATCTGGGCAAGCTCAAGCTCCTCTGCGAGAAGCGTCGCATCGTCCGTCTCTGCAAGATCATCCGGGCCATCGAAGCGGCGCGTGGCCACCTCCAGGGAGCGGAGGGCTTCCACGTCACCGTTTTTGTAAGCCGCCTGCGCAATCTGGAAGAGCGCTGCGCGCTCCTCGTCCTCTCCCACATGCACGTCGGGGTGCAGCCGCTTCATGAGTGTTCGGTACACGGAGTGAAGGATGTTGGCCTCCGCCTTTGTCATGGGCACCAAGCCCGCACGCCAAGCGAGCGCTTGCTCGGCAGCGGAGTGCGCCTCTTCTGCCAGCGCCGACCACTCCGCAAACTCGATGTCGAGCACGGTCTCGATGTGATCCATCCGCGGCGCTACTCCCCTGTTTGCTTGTCCTTGCGCCAGCGCCAACCTTCGCTTTGCACGGCGTGCGGCGATCTCGGCTTCGAGAAGGCCCTGCTCCCAGCAGCCAATCTTGAGCGCATAGTCCGCCCGAATCTGCAGAATCTGCTGAAGTTTGATGTCTTCCATGCGCGTGACCAACCCCAGGACGGAGTCACGCGCGACACGAATCTCTTTTCTCAGCTCCTCCGCTGTTTTCACGTTCTCCGCCATCTGGCCCCCGCATCACGGCATTCCCCGACTTCGTGTGCCTTGACCTTACTGCCAAGGCGCGACACTAATTAGGCCCTTATGTGGGGAATACGGATGGAGCACGACAAGCGGCCAGTGGGACCGCAGTCGCCACCAGCCGCACGCGTGTCTTTTTTGGCTGCAGTTTGCGCTGTTGCCGACTCCCCTATGCAACCTCGTAGAAGCGGATGTCGGGATCGGCCGCCCAGGTTGGCTTGAGGCTAGGGGCAACCTTTGTGGTGAAAAGGTCACTCGTCAGGTATGCCTTCGCGTGCTCCATGCTGTCAAAGCCGTGGATAACCTGGACGTCCTCGTCGCGAACAAGAAGCTCCTTAGTAAGTGCACCTTCGATGGTGTCCAAGAACGGCTGGCGATAGTCATGGTAGACCTTGGCTGCCGCAGCGCGGTTCTCAGGATTGACAGTCATGGTAACCTGCAGATATGCCCTTACGCTCATGGTTTGGTTCCTTCCCTTGTTGCCCATTTTATGGCTGTTGCCATGATGCCGGCGAGCGCCCACCGGCCATGCTCAAGATATTCGTGCAGCGCTGAAATCTAAAAATATAGGGCAAATTATGAGTTACTCATAATTTTATTAGTGAGTTACAACTGCAGAGTTATAAAGCCACAATGACTTGCAACAACACGGAGGAGAGCCATGACGCATAAAAGAAAGCTTGGGAAGGACATCCGGTGCCCCTTGGAGTACGGGCTAGACGTATTTGGCGGCAAGTGGAAGAGCCGCATCATTTGCGTGCTTTCCACCAAGGAGCGGCTACGCTACAGTCAGCTGCGAGACGAGATGACCAACGTCTCCGATGCCGTCCTCTCCTCCGCACTCAAAGAGCTCATAGCCGATGGCATGGTGTTGCGCGAGAGCTTTGACGAGATACCTCCGCGCGTGGAATACTCACTTACCAAGCGAGGGCTTTCCGCAGTTCCCATTCTGCGCTCCATCTGCCGCTGGTCGGGCCTCACGCACCGTGAGGTTACGTCTGACGCACCGCGCCAATGCCAGGTCTGCGACTATGTTGATGTCACGGTGGTGGGACACCCCACCGTCCTCCAATAACTCAAGGTAACTCGCATGCGCATCGATGACGCGCCCAACAGAACGCCGCAGCTTGTTGAAGCCCTTCTCAACATATGGGAGCGCTCGGTTCGCTCCACGCACGCCTTCCTCGGCGAAGCCGACATCACACGGATCCGCGCGTACGTCCCGCAGGCTATCGCGGGTGTCGAACGCCTGGCGGTTGCGTATGCAGAGGACGGACACCCTCTCGGTTTTGCCGGCGTGAATGGGAAGGCGCTTGAGATGCTGCTCGTTGATGCAGACGTGCGCGGGACGGGCGTTGGCTCGGCCCTTCTCCACCGTGTGGTGGACATCTGGCACGCCCAAGAGCTTGAGGTAAACGAGCAAAGCCCGCAAGCCGTGGGCTTCTATGAGCACATGGGATTCGTGGCGTTTGACCGCAGGGAGACAGATGACCGAGGCGAGCCGTATCCGCTGCTTCGATTGAGGCTTGAAGCGTAGGAGTTCATGGGAGGCATTGTCCTCGGTCCCGCTGACCGGTTTTCTGTGCCGCGCCCCCAGCCCAAACACGAATTGACGGTTGGTGGCAGTTTTGAGTAAATTCTTTATATACTATCAACGACGTGTTAATTCGCTGACCTGCAGTTCAACAAGAATCAAACCGATTTGTACTCAGAGCATCCCCAAAAAACTGCCACCAACCGTCAATTCGTGCCATTCACACCCTCAAGGCCCTGCCATCCGTACCCCTCAAATGTGCGCATGCGGGACAGCGGCATCTTCGAGCACACCACCCTCAACGGCCAGACGATTCAGACTTGGCCGACGTTCCAATACGGCTACTTTGGAACGTTTCTAGGCAACCCCGGCTTTGAGCTGCTAAACAAAGCGCTCGATAAGCTTGCCAAGAAGTACGGAGTCTCACAGACCTCGCCGCTGGTGTCTATATAGACCTGAGCCGCAAGGGCTGGTACCAGCCCTTCCTTGCTGCAGGACGTCGGCCATCCTGATTTGTACGGGTCACAAGCCCGGCAATTGCAAGGGTCGCATAATCGTTGTTGGCGAGGGGCAGCGTTTGTGGCGACGTAGCATGGGGCAACTTGAGGAAGGGCACGGAATGTGGCAGCACTCCCGGTGGTGTTGCGAATCCGATTGGCACGAATTGACGGTTGGTGGCAGTTTTTCGTGTATACCTCGAGTATCGAAAGCTTCGAGTTTTGATAAATCGCAGGTCAGAGATTTATCACTCTACCTATCACATATAAAGGATTTGCCGCAAACTGCCACCAACCGTCAATTTGTGTTTCACCGGAATCTCGGAATCGATGAAAACACAACGAGGCTGCAGGATAACCCAGCAGTCCTGCTGCAATCATGGGCGAACTCCCCACTCGTTATGCCCTACGGCGTCGCACAGCGACCACGAGCGCAGCAGCAGGCTGCTTCTCGACCAGACCGAGGCTTTGGAGGGGCCTAGAGGGTCTGCCCAAAGCTCCGCTTCCTTCTCGCCAAGCAGTCTGGAAACATTGACGACCGCAAAGCGGAGAAACGCTACTTTGCGATAGTCAAGGGCGTGGACATCGAGCCCATTACCTAACGGCTACGCCTTGCAGGCCCGCGCATCCAGACCCTGCGTGTCCAGACCGTTTTGCGTACCAAACTCAATCTGGAAGTAGTCCCAACGCTTGTGGCTGACGGAGTGCTCTGCCACTCTACCGCTGGCCAGAGTGGTTATCTTCTCCTGGCGAACGCAGGGCACCCTACCCTTAAGGCCAAGAAGCTCAACGATTTCCTTAGGCGACGGGAAGACGATGCTGTCTCGCTCGATGAAGCTCTCGTCATCGAGGTGAATTCCGAAGTCCTCGCGGAAGCGGCTGTAGATGGACGTATAGCAGTCCTTGCCACGCTCCGGAATCCGTAGGTGGCCGGGATGTGGGACTCGGTGACCAGGAAGCTCTCATTTTTGATGCGGTGCACGCGCACGAACTCGTAGTAGTCCTCGCTGTCCGCAAGGCGAAGTTTGGCGCGAACATCGGGGTCATCGCCCTTCTCCATCGAGAGGACCTCGACGCTCTCGTCCTCCCAGCAGCCAGCGAAAACCTCGATATCGGCGAACTCGACGATCTTATGCCTGCTCGACCGCGAAATGAAGGTGCCGCGGCCCTGCTCGCGAACGAGATAGCCCATCGAGACCAGGTCTCGTATGGCACGTATCACTGTTATAGAGCTGACGTCAAATCTCGAGATGAGTTCCGCTTCGCTGTAGAATCGGTCTCCCGGAGCAAACTTGCCGGTCTGAATCTCGCGGCGCAGCTCGTCTTCGATTAGCTGATACTTTGGGATGCGCATGTCAGTCTCCGTTTGTTGTGGCCGTAAACACGGAATACGCGAACCGGTCGCGCCCCATCATACACGCCTCGCATATTATACGAAGCTGGCAACCTGCCTATAGGTATGCTTTCTTGTACTAGGCCGCACTAAAATACAACCATGTTTTCAGATGACCCCTCGTACCTTGTATTTGTTTGATTGTATTTGCGAATATCCACAAGGATTTTAATTTTGAAATTTATTAACATGCTTAAGGAATCTCAAGCTTATTTTAGCTTGTCACATACCGTTTACACCAGTATTTACGCCGTTTGAGCGCGCGAGATAATCTTAATGCGGCCAGCTTGTCCGACCCCATCTCGCACGGTGCAATGAATTCTTCTTATGCAAAGATTTCGTACAAAATGATGGTTTTAGAACGTTGAATGGCCGCTCCGATACTCCCCTTGGTTAACTGTTGCCCAATAGCCCACCTCCAATCCAGGCACGATAGCGAAATACGTGAGGATGAACGCCGTAACAATTAGTAGGAGTACGAATGCTTTCAGACCACCATGCACCATGCCAACGATTCGCCAAGGAGCAGCCAAGCCATCCATGCCATGCGCCATACAAAAAACGTGGCCCCCGCACCTCGTGAACTGCATCCCGATTCTTGGACGGGCTAATAAGCGGCCTAGACCGCGTTTAGGGACTGATTCCGGAACTCCTCCGGGGTCAGCCCTTCAGTCTGACCTATCTCCTCCTAGTGTTCCAGTGGACGACGTATGCGTCGGGGTCCCGCCTGAACTCCTCGAGGCTCGCCCACGTCTGGTTCCGGAAGGACTCGTCCCTCAGATGGCCGAACACCTGCTCCGTCGCGCCGTTGTCGATGCGGTTGCCCTTCCTGGGCATGCTCTGCACGATGCCGGCTGCCCGCAGGCGTCCGCGCCGTAGTTTTGCAGTTGCCCTAGTCTGACCTCCCACCCCTTGCCCAGCTAGATGGGCATTTTTTATGTCAAATTTTAAGTATTTATCTTGTTACGTTGTGTTACGCGGTGTATAATGCGAAGCACAT
>NZ_LR027575.1:54689-440916 GCF_900605015.1 Olsenella sp. Marseille-P4559 | reverse complement strand
CCGTAGTTTTGCAGTTGCCCTAGTCTGACCTCCCACCCCTTGCCCAGCTAGATGGGCATTTTTTATGTCAAATTTTAAGTATTTATCTTGTTACGTTGTGTTACGCGGTGTATAATGCGAAGCACATGTTCCCGCAGGTGAGAGGCGGTTTCCGCATGTACCTGAAGAAGACGCCGAGCAGGAGCGGCAGGGTGAGCCTGTCCGCCGTGCAGGGCTACCGCGACCCCGAGACCGGGCGCGTGAGGCAGCGCACCGTGGAGACCTTCGGCTACGTCGACGCGCTCGAGGCGGAGTTCGACGACCCGGTCGCGCACTTCGCCGAGGTCGTGGCGGCGATGGACGCCGAGAGGCTGGCGGCGGAGGGGCCGCAGACGATCACCGTCCACCCCCTGCAGAGGGTGGACAAGCGCAGGACCAACCGCATGGCGGCGGGCGACGCCGTGCCGATGGCGTACTACGGCGCCCTCGGGGTAGAGGCCGCCGTCAGGTCCAACATGCGGGGCAGGAGGACGGGCTTCGTCATGATCGCGCTGCTGAGGCTGCTGGTGATGGAGAGGCTGCTGGCGCCGGGCTCCAAGAGGGCGGCGTGGGAGAGCTCGGGCCGCCATTTCTACCGATGCGACCTGTCCGAGTCCGACGTCTACCGCGGGCTCACGGAGATCGCCAGGATGTCGGGCGCCATAGTGTCGAAGGCGAACTCGTCCATCGCCGCCGCGGGCATACGCGACTTGAGCTGCGGCTACTACGACTGCACGAACTACTACTTCGAGAGCGACGGCGACGAGCCGCGCCGCAAGGGCGTCTCCAAGGAGCGCCGCCCCAACCCCATCGTGCAGATGGGGCTCATGCAGGACGCCAACGGCGTGCCGGTGGACTTCCGCATATTCCCCGGCAACGTGCACGACGGCGACACCCTGGTCGACGCGCTGCCCGAGGCCAGGAGGGCGGCGGGCATGGGCCGGGTGGTCACCGTGGCCGACAAGGGCATGAACTGCTCGAAGAACGTAATCGCCACCGTGGCGCGCGGCGACGGCTTCGTGTTCAGCCAGTCCATACGCGGCACCAAGGGCCGCAGGGAGCTTCGCGAGTGGGTCATATCGGACAGGGGCTACTCCCCCAGCGCAAACGGCACCTTCAAGATGAAGTCCCGGCAGGACACCAAGACCATAAGGGTCCCCAGGGAGGACTCCGCCGACGGGCGCGGGCACTCCGTCGAGGTGGACGTGCAGGTCGTGGCCTTCTGGTCGCGAAAGTACGCCGAGCGCGCCCGTCACGAGAGGGAGAGGGTGCTGGAGAAGTCGCGCCAGCTCGTCGCCAACCCGGGGAGGTGCACCCGCGCCACGCACCTGGGCGCCGCCAAGTACGTGCGCAACGTGGGGTTCGACGCCGCCACCGGCGAGGTCGTCGAGTGCGCCAAGGCCCCGGAGCTCGACTACGCCGCCATCGAGGCCGACGCCGCCTGCGACGGCCACTGCTGCATAGTCACCTCGGAGACCGGCTGGGAGCCGGCGAGGGTGGTCGACACCTACCGCGAGCTGTGGAGGATCGAGGAGGCCTTCAAGGTCACGAAGTCGCACCTGGGGGCAAGGCCGGTGTACGTCTGGACGCCGGAGCACATCCAGGCCCACTTCCTCACCTGCTACCTGGCACTGGTCATAGAGCGGCTGATCGAGCACGCGCTGGGCAACCGCTACTCAGCGGGCGCGATACTGGAGGACATGAGGGCGCTGGAGTGCAGCTCGGTCGACGCGGAGTGGTGGCTCTTCGACCACCGCACCGACCTCACGGACGGGCTATTCGCGCTGATCGGCGAAGAGGCCCCCAGGAAGTTCATGCGCACCGGCGACATCAGGGGGCTTTTCAAGAAGGGGCGCGAGGTGCGCTGGAAGGCCCTGTAACACTACAGAAAATATACAAGTGAAAAAGAGGCCGTTTTCCCGGTAAGCACAGGTAAAACGGCCTCTTCAACTGCAAAAGTCAGGATCCATGCCATGCGCCATACAAAAAACGTGGCCCCCGCACCTCGTGAACTGCATCCCGATTCTTGGACGGGCTAATAAGCGGCCTGGGCCGCGCCTAGGGACTGATCCCGGAACTCCTCCGGGGTCAGCCCTCCAGTCTGACCTATCTCCTCCTAGCGTTCCAGTGGACGACGTATGCGTCGAGGTCCCGCCTGAACTCCTCGAAGCTTGGCCACGTCTGGTTCCGGAAGGACTCGTCCTTAAGATGGCCGAACGCCTGCTCCGTCGCGCCGTTGCCGATGCGGTTGCCCTTCCTGGGCATGCTCTGGACGATGCCGGCTGCCCGCAGGCGTCCGCACCGGGAAGCGTGCTGGTACTGCCAGCCCATGTCGGAATGGGGCATCGGGGCGGAGCCCTCCGGCCTCTTCGCCGGGAGCTGGCCCAGCGGCTCGGGCTGCTGGGCCATGTCGGGGCGCGGCGACGTGGGCCAGGCGACGGTCTCCTTGCTGCCGAAGTCGCAGGTCGGCGCGAAGCGGGCCTTGCCCCACGGCCGCTTGGGCTCGGTGGCGTCGGTGCCCGCCTCCTCCCACGGCGCGCCCGCCCGGAAGCCACGCCCGATGACGCTCTCGGACGTCTCGCCGGCCTTGCCCCCGTACGTGTTGAGCCTGTGGCAGTCGGTCTCCCGGCGGATCCCGCGGCTTATGCCCGTCCCGCGCGTCGTCTCGGGCACCGTCTTGCCGGCGATGGCCGCGCCCCGCCCGGCGCGCAGGCACGTGGCCACCTGCCGGTGCCCGCGGCCGTCGGCCGTGCGCGAGAGGATCTCTCCCGCGGCCCCCCAGGGCCCGGGCCTCGTGGGACCCTTCGGGTGGGACGGCGCGTAGTGGCAGCTCGATCTCGCCAATCCTGCGCATTCCAGCAGGCCGGCGAGGGGGTGTCGCCCCGAAGGCCCGCTCGCGGCCGCGGCCCTCTCGCGGTTCGAGGGCGCTCCCCCGCCTTCGGGGCCATCGATTTTTTCAGGTGGGCGTTCTCTCCGCCCCGAGCCTCTGCACGCGGCGCCCTGGCCCCTGCTCGCGCGTGGGCCGTGCGGGTCTCGGCTTGGGCCCGGGCGGCCCGCCCTTCGGCTTGGGCCCGGGCGCCCCGGCGCCCCCCCGGTAGGCCCTCAGCCACCTCTTGAACGCGCTGGGCGAGCAGATCCCGAACCTCGCCATCGCCCCTGGCTCCGTCATGCCCCCGCCCACGACCGCCCTGACGGCGGCGGCCTTCGTCTCGAACGGGCAGGCCGTCTTCCTAGCACCCATCAGTGCAAGGGCCTCGATGCCAACGGATTCGTAAGCCGAAAGCCATTGTCTCACGGTTTCCTCCGGAACACCCAGCAGGGCCGCGACCGAGGCGCGTCCGCGCCCCTCGTCGTACAGCTCGGCGGCGCGCATCCTGAGTGCGACATCGCAAAGAGCGTTTCCAGCCATGAAGAGGCCTCCCATTTCTCGTGTCCAAGAGATGGGAGGCAGTTCAATCTTGCAGGGGCCACGCCAACGGGGGGCATGCTAACAGGAGAATCTAAGGAGCATTAGCACTCCGCCTTAAACTCGCGAATCTTGCTGACGAGCACAGGTCTGTCCCCATGGAGCTTGAGAATCGTCGACCCTACGAAGATGCCGTCGCCACCGGCATCCTTCACCATCTGGGCATCGTCTGGAGCATGAACCCCTACCCCACAGTAAATCGGGCTCTTCAATCCTCGACCGCGAAGATAATCGATGCACGACTTAAGTGTCGGGTGTTCGGGTGTAGCCTGTCCGGGGGTGGGAACCGCCTGCATGTACGTGAAGCCGTTGGACTCGAGCGCTTGCCTAACCTCCTCTTCGGGAAGATTGAATTGCACATAGCAGCTAACCTTGAGTCCGGCCCCAATCAGCCCGTTCTTTATCGTGTCCCCATCGGGCCCGACGAGAATAATGTCCTCGAAGCCGTTATCAGAGCAGAACTTCGTAAAACGAGGCACACCAATCTCTCGAATGGTGTTCTCGTAGGCCATGATGATGAACTTCGTATCTGGGAGGAGGGTATGGGCCTTCGCCATCCCCTCCATGTACTTGTCGTAGTTCGACTCGTTCTCAAGGGCCTTCGCCATCCTACCTGCGATGAAGTCACCTTCGAGGAAGGGGTCACGGCTGGGAAAGTCCATCTCTATCATGTCACAGCCGGCATCCACATACGTCTTTGCCATTTCTATGCTGTTCTCGATGGTTGGATATCCGTTCGAGAGGTAGAGAATCAACTTCATCCGATTGCCTCCTTGCGGCCACATTGATGATACGTCCAAGGCACCGTGGTGCTATGCGCCGTAATAAGCCTTCTTGAGAAGTTCTGCGAACTCGGAAACGGTGGGGATGACAGGGTTTGTCTTGGTGCACCCGTCATGCAGCGATGTCTCCGCCATTTCTTGGAGGTTGGCCATATAGACCCCCTCGTCAATGCCTGCACCCTTGACAGTGTCGGGAATTCCCAAGCGCGTATTGAGGTCGCGTACCAGCTGTGCAAGCCCATACGAAGCGCCCATCTCTGCGGCAAGCTTGGAATAGCGCTCCTTGGCGTAGTCGCTTCTGCTGTTCCAATCGATGGTATAAGGCAGTAGGATTGCGCAGATGCGGCCGTGAGCGATGGGGAAGAATCCGCCGATGGTCTGTGCCATCGAGTGGTCAATGCCAAGCGACACGTTCGTGAAAGCGAGGCCCGCAGTCATGGAAGCGTCGCACATCATCTCACGGGCCTGTATGTCGTCACCGTTCTCGTAGGCGCGGGGAAGCCACTTGACGATGTCCTTCGCCGCTGCCGTGGCGAGGATGTCGGCAACATAGTTGGCCCTGTTGGAGACAAGCGCCTCGACAGCGTGGGTAAGGGCGTCCATGCCTGTCTCGGCAGTGACATGCTGCGGCATGCTCTTTGTCACATCAGGGTCACAAATAGCGATATCCGGCATCATCTCCATGTCGCCAATACCATGCTTGCGGCCCTTCTCATCATCCGTAACGACAACAGAGCGGGATACCTCTGACGCAGTGCCCGAAGTAGTGGGGATGCAAATAAAGCGAGCCTTCTCCCGAAGCTTGGGAAGGGGTTTCGTGTGCAGAATCTGATCGAGCTCCTTGAGCTCGGGGCGTTCATACATGACCCACATCGTCTTGGCTGCGTCCATCACGGAGCCGCCGCCCAAAGCGCAAATCATGTCGGGCTTCTGCTCGAGCATGCTCTGGGCACCCCTGCGTACCGTTGAGAAGTGAGGGTCGGGTTCGACGCCCCTGAAAACGAAGGTCTCCGCACCTCCGTCGTGGAAGTACCCCTCGACCTTGGCGAGCGAGCCGTTCTCCTCGACGGCATGTCCGCCAATGACAATGAATGCCTTCTTGCAGTGGACAGACGTCTTGATGTACTCAAGGCACCCCTCACCAAACATGAGTTCACTGCCCGCTAGCTTCATCGGCCTCATCATTGCTGTCAATCCGCCTTTCATCCAACAGTATCGTCCTGCTTCTCTATCCATCCTGCCAGTAACGTTCGTCTACCTGCCGAGTGGCTCCATGAGCTTCCTCACGAGCTTGTATTCGACGGGGTTGGTCGTGAGCCCACCTCTCTTGAACGCAGAACCCACAATGGCACCGTCAGCGATCTTGAACTGCTCGCAAACATCCACCGGATTGATGCCTGAACCTGCCATAACGGGGACATTGACCACCTTCTTGACGCGCTCGATCATGTCGATTGGCGTCTCCTCGCCTGTGGTTGTTCCCGTAACGATGATTGCATCAGCGCCGGCAGCGGCAGCGTTCTTCGCGCTCTCCTCGATGGGGACCTGCGGCTGAAGCATGTTGCTGTGCTTTACCTGGACGTCGCACAGCAGCATCACGTCCTCGGCATCGAGGCGCTTGCGCATGTCTACCACCTCGTAGGCGCAGGGGCCAACTACGCCGCACCAGTTCACCACGGTATCGACGAAGACGGGGACGCGAATGAAGTGGCAGTCGTTGGCAACCGCGACGCCTAGCCCCGCCTCGAAATCATTGAAGGACGCATCCACGCCAACGGGGATATTAACTGCCTGCCTCACCAGCGCAGTCGCTGCAGACAAAGCGGCAACCTGCGTCTTGGAGATAAGCTCGGTGAACGGGTTGTCGTTGGTGTTCTCTACTATCACCGCGTCGACTCCGCCTCGCTCAAGAGTACGAGCATCCTCGACCGCCTGCCCCATGATCTTGCTCACGTCCCACTGGTAGGCAGGCGACCCTGGTAGCGGGAGGCAGTGCACCATGCCGATAACAAATCCCCCGCGAACCTTGATAACGTCTTTGATGTCTTTCATCTCTACCATCCCTTCCTGTTGAAAACTACTATGTATGGGCTCCTAATGCCCCGATCCTGCAAAGCGTGCAAGACCCTCGAGCGCAACGCGGCAGAGCAGGTCCTCTGCAGACACCCTCTCGTCCCCCTTGAGGCTGTCCTTCAAGTTCTCCAGAACCGTTGCCAGGGTCACAACGCAGGCCCTGACTCCCATGAGGCGAGAAACCGTGAGGATGCAGCTCGACTCCATGTCTATCGCGCATACGCGCAGCCTTCTCATCTCATCGAAGGTCGAGGAGATGTCCCTCCCCTGCTCAAGAGAGAGCTTGGAGTCATGCATCTGGGTGTAGAAGCCATCCATGCTGCAAGCGATTCCGTTGAGGTAGCGACACCCATGATCGACAACCGTCCGATTCATGGCATTCACGAGTTCGATGTCGGCAACCGCGGGATAGCCACGCTCTACGTAAGTGTCACTTGTGCCCTCACGTCTCATCACCGCCGCTGGGATGATGAAGTGTCCCAGCATGTCATCCTGAAGTGACATCGAGGTACCCATACGGACGGCAACCCTCATGCCGGCCTCATGCATCTCCTCAACCGCGATGGCTGCCGAGGGAGCCCCTATTCCCGTTGAGCTCACCGTGATGGGAATGCCATGGTACGTGCCTGTATACGTGTTGAACTCCCTGTTGAATGCCACGTGGGTTGGATTGTCGAGGTAACGCTTAAGCACCTCGACTCTCCAGGGGTCCCCCGAGAAGATCACGTTCGGTGCCACGGTGCTCTTGTCGGCACCAAGGTACAGCGTTGCCAAGGCTAGTCACTCATCCTTCCAATTGACTCGCGGCTCTTCTCAAGCCTGCCGAGAAGCTCATGCTCATTGGGAGCAGAGTCACAGCAGCCGTATGCCTCTAGTACGAAGGAGGAGAGCGTCGCGCCAAGGCGACAGCATTCCGACAGGTCTTTCCCATGCATCCACCCATATATGAAGCCACTCATATATGCGTCTCCACCACCTGTGGCATCAACAACCCTAGGACACGGGACCACGCCCACCGAGTCCTGTTCGATTTCCCCACTCGACGTGCGGTGACACCATGCAGAGCCCCTCGAGCCATATGTCGTAACGATGGTATGGACCTCATCGGAGAGCATGCCCTCAATGCTCGAGAGCCCGAACATCCTCTCGATGCAGCGACGCTCGGACTCGTTCATGAAGACGATCTCCGAGTGGCAGAGGAGCTTGCCGAGAAAACCGCGCGGGAACGCCGTCTCGTCCGCCTTCATCCCAAACGCGATGGGGACACCATGGGCCCTGCACTTCTCATAGAACTCCTCGTTATCCCTAAGCGAGGCAACCGTTACCACCCCTAGGGCCACGTTGTCGAAAAGCTCGTCCGGAAGGGGTCGAAAGAACTCGGCGGACATGGGCCCCGGATAATAGCAGCAAATGTGCTGGCCATCGGAGTCCTGAATGAGGTAGCTGGCCGAGGTTGCCTCTCCTGGAATCACGTGTATGGCGTCCGTGCCCACACCGGCACTCTCGAGGAACGCACGGAGGCCATTTTCCTCCCAGTCGTCACCGACCCTGAGGATGGGCTTTGCCGGAACGCCGAGCTTGGAGAGTGCATAAGCTATGTTCACGGAGCACCCTCCGTAGTACGTCTTGGTACAGGTGCTGTTCGTGATGACTGACGTGTACCCGACACGCGCTGGTGTCGAAATCTCAATCATATGGTCCATGCTCACGTATCCCGATGTGAGCACGACTCCGCCTCTCATCAAAGCTCACCCCTCTCGATTCGCGAGAACAGCTCGTCCATGCCAACGACCTCACCCAGGTACTTGCGTATGTCCTCGAGGTGGACGTCGTTCACGACATCCGAGTCGGTTGCCACGCACTCCCGCACGACGATGGGGTTGTAGTCGAGGTAGAAGGCATCGGTAACGGTTGCCCGGATGCAGCAGTTGGTCTTCGTTCCAACGACAACCACGTTACGAACCTTGTTCTCACGGAGAACGAGGTCCAGATCCGTGCCAAAGAAGCCAGAGTAGCGACGCTTCTTGATGACGTAGTCGCTCTGGTCAACCTCAAGCATGGGGTCGATCTCGTCACCCCATGTACCCTCAATGCAGTTCGGCCTCATGGCGGCCGCCTTCTCGTCCACCTTGCCAGCCCTGTTGAAGTGCTTGAGGAACACTATCGGAATCCCCGCGCTTCGACATATGCCAACAACCCGTTTTACCCGTGGGAGGATGACGCGGTTCTGGGGGTAATAGACCAAGCCATTGGGGTCCGTGAAATCCCTCAGCATGTCTACCACGAGCAGCGCGCTCTCGTGCTTGCGCGATGCGTTATCAGCCATTTGCAAATCCCCTCGTGCGGACGTTGCGACGCTTCGAGATCTGCACGAAGAGCAGCACGACGACCATGATCACATAGGGGATGACGTCGAAGAGGCCCGAAGCAGGACCAGCGTAGATGGCAAGGTTGATAGAGAGCGAACGCGCGAATCCAAAGAGCATCGCGTACAGGGAGGACTTGAGCGGATCCCCTCGCCCACAGTAGATGGCAGCGATAGCCACAAAGCCCCTGCCGGCGGTCATGTTGTTGGTGTAGAGCCCCATCCGCTCGGTGGAGAGGTTGATTCCCGCAAGTCCGCAGGTCGCTGCACCAATGAGGATTCCCACGATCTTGTAGAGATCCGTCTTCAGGCCCAGAGACTTTGCAGCGTCCTCATTCTCGCCGACGACCCTGACATACGTACCAAACCTCGTCCGATACGAGAGGACCCACATAAGCCAAATGCCAATGAATGAGACGTACGTCAGGATTGGGTGGCCGGAGACGATTGGACCCAGGATGGGAGCCGAGTCTACCCCCGGTATTACAATCTGGAGGTCAGAAGCATTGAGGTTTGGGAGGGAGATGTTCGCCACGTTCATCCTCACCATGACGAACCCAGCTATTGCGGTCACGAGCAAGTTAAGGGCAACGCCAATGATGATGACGTTTCCCTTGAGCGTCACCCCCATGACGGAGAATATGACTCCGAACACGAGCGCCGCCGCTACTCCCGCAATGAAACCGAGAAGCAGGTTGTCAGTGAAGTAAACGGTAAGGGTCGACGCAAACGCCCCAATACCCATCATGCCTTCGAGTGCGATGTTCAGAACGTTTGCCTGGTAGGCGAATACGCCGCCGATGACGCAGAGGATGATTGGCGTCGCGTGGTAGACGGTGTCATACAGGATGTTCGCCAGCAGATCCATCTCTATGCCTCCCTTGTGCCATTGCCTTGCGTCACGCTGACCGTACCCTGTGCCTTCGAACCCCCGTGAGAGATGCGCCTCTTCACGCGGTCCCCAAGGCTAAGGCGCTCATCGATAAGCTTCACCGCAAGGAACAGGATGATGAGCCCCTGGATGACGGTGACGATCTCTTTTGGAACGGAGGAGTAGAGGTTGATGTTGTCCGCACCCGTCTTAAGCGCTGCGTAGAAGACGGCGGCGATGAGAATTCCCACTGGAGAGTGGTTGCCAAGCAGGGCAATGAGCATGCCGTCCCAGCCAAGGCCCGGGTCACCCGAGAAGGAAAGTGTGTAGTGATACTGGTCAGAGAGCATGTAACCTGCTCCGGCAAGGCCTGCGAGGGCACCAGAGATGAGCATGAGGACAACGATCTTCTTTCGTACCCTCATGCCCATGGCATCTGCGAACTCGACGTTCTTGCCCATTGCCGTAATCTCGAAACCAAGTTTGGAACGATTCATCACAAGGAACATCACGACGAAAGCAGCGAGAGAGATGAAGAAGAACGGCGTAAGCTTCGCGCTTGTAATTCGCTGGAACATGGCGCCATCGCTAACCGTGGGGGTGCAGACGTAGCCAGCCCCCTGGTCGCGAAAGACTCCAGTGGCGAGAAATTCGAGCACCTTTGCCAGGGCATAGTTGAGCATGAGGGTGACGACCATCTCGTCCACGTGGAAGTATGCCTTGAGCAGGGCCGGCACCACCACGTAGAGCATGCCGCAAGCCACGCCCACAAGAAGGCACAGCAGCTTGAGCACCGTGGGATCCAACGTACCGGGAAGATACGCCCCCACGATGCCGGCAAAGAAGCCGCCGAGAAGCACTGATCCCTCGACACCCATGTTGTAGATGCCTGCCTTGAAGTTCACTGCGATGGCAAGACCCGTGAGGATAAGCGGGGCCGCGTAATGCAGGGTGGTGAGGAAGCCCTTGGGGGTCAGGAGAGACTTGCTGATGAGAATCCAGTAGGTCTCAGGGGGATTCTCGCCAAGGCAGGCAATCGCCACTCCACCCACAAGGAACGCGAGAAGGACGGGGACAAGCGAGTTGAGGATGCGCATGCCAACGGTTCTAGCCTTCAACTTCCTCGCCTTCCCTCTGCTTGATGCCAGCCATGAGCAGGCCGAGTTCCGTGCTTGTCGTTTCCTTCGGTGACACCTCGCCGGTGATTTGTCCCTTGCACATGACGATGATCCTGTCTGAGAGCCCAAGAATCTCTGTGAGCTCGCTGGAGATCAGGAGAACGGCGTTGCCAGCCTTCCGGAACCTCAGAATCTCCTCGTGGATGGACTCCGTAGCACCAATGTCCACGCCTCTCGTTGGCTGGCATGCGATGAGAAACTGCGGAGACGACCCCAACTCTCGGGCGATGATGACCTTCTGGGCGTTTCCTCCAGACAGGGCGCCAACGGGGCCTTCGATATCACCGACGCGGATGTCGTACTTTTTGAGAAGCAAGTCTCTTCTCGCAAGCATTGCCTTCCTGTCCATAAGCCCATGCTTGCAGATGGTCGGGTCGCCATGGTGGCCGGCTATGCAGTTGTCTGCGACACTCATTGTCGAGCAGAGGCCATCCTCGAAGCGATCTTCTGGAATGATTGCCATCCCTTCGGCACGCAAGCTGTCGGGCCACTGGTTAGTGATGTCCCCGCCATCGAGGATTACGCTTCCTGACGTTGCGGTCATAAGCCCCGTAAGCACCTTGATGAGCTCAGTCTGACCGTTCCCCTCGACACCGGCGATACCCAGAATCTCACCTCGATGCACATCAAAGGAAACGCCATGGAGAACCTCCTTACCGTACTCATCGATGGTGGAGAGGTCCCTGACCGAGAAGCAGGCCTCACCCAACGATGATGGCGTCTCGTCATTATGAACAGTAAGGATGACCTCACGCCCCACCATCATCTGGGCGAGCTGCTCCTGTGAGGTGTCCCTCGTCATCAAGGAACCAACGACCCTGCCATGCTTGATGACGGTGACAGAATCCGAAAGCTCCATAACCTCGCGAAGCTTGTGGGTAATGACGATGATGGTCTTACCCTGGCGCTGCAACTCCCTCAGGCTATCGAAGAGCTTGTCCACCTCTTGGGGAGTGAGAACTGCAGTCGGCTCATCCATGATGAGGATGTCAACGTCTCTGTAGAGCATCTTGAGAATCTCGACGCACTGCCTAGATCCAACCGAGATGTCCTCCACCTTCGCGCAGGCATCGAGGTCGAACTTATACTTTTCGATGAGCTCCGAGACGACCCTGATCTCCTCTTGGGTGTCGATGAGACGCGTCCCCTTACGAAGGATCTCTGCGCCGAGAAGTACATTCTCATGCACCTTGAGGCTTGGAACGAGCTTGAAGTGCTGGTGTACCATGCCAAGCCCATGTGAGATGGCGTCTGCAGGAGACCGAAACGTGGCCTCCTCCCCTCTCAGGAGAATCTTTCCGCTGGTAGGCTGCAGTATGCCATACAACATGTTCATGAGCGTCGACTTGCCCGCACCGTTCTCACCGACGATGCACTTGATCTCGTTCTCTCTAACCGCAAGATCAATGTGGTCGTTGGCAGTGAAGTCCCCGAACATCTTTGTGAGACCAACCGTCTCGATTATGTTTCCCACGAGTGCACCACCTATCCGGGAAGCAGGGGAAGGGCCGCGGGACGAAAGCCACGCGTTGCGCCGTCCCGCGGCAAGCAATTACTTGATGTTCACGTTCTGGCAGGTCGAATGATCGAACTCCTCGCCGTTCTGGGCGTTGACAACCTTGATCTCAGTGCCAACCCTGCCCTTGAGGTCCTCAATCTCGGACCAGATCTCGTTCCACTTGGCCTTGCCCTCATCGGTGGTGATGGCCTTCTGAATCCCGGTACAATCCGTTAGGCCCGTCGCGCCAGAGGCGAGCGAGTAATCCTGCAGGTTGTCCATCGAGGAGAGGGACCCATCATCCAGCGCGTCGCAAATGGTCTGGACGGGGACGTTCGTATTCTTGAGCACGGAGGTGAGGACATAGCCAGGCTGCTGGTCATCTTTGTTGCCATCAACTTGAATGGCAAGCTTGCCAACCTCCTTTGCCTTGGACGTAACGCCATCACCCACGCTACCCGCGCAACCAAAGACAACGTTTGCGCCATTGCTGTAGTAGGTACCTGCGACGGTAGCGCCGCCAGCGGAATCGGTAAAGCCGGCGTCGTACTTGGCATAGTAGTCGTATGTGACGCCAAGCTTCTGTGCCTCGTAGTTGATGCCCGTGATGTAGCCGTAGGAGAAGACAACGATACCTGCGGAGTTCGTGCCACCGATGAAGCCGCATGCACGCGTGGTACTGGGGTCAGTGAAGCCGTAGTCGCCACCCTTGAACAGGGTTGCCGCGTTCTCGTTCACAAGGACGGAAAGCGCACCGGCAAGGAAGGAGGACTCGTTGAGGTCGTAGAGGACCGCGATGACATTCTTGTGCTTAACGGAGCCATCATCGCTCACGTTCGGGTTGTCGTTGAAGATCACCCACTCGGTGTCAGGATACTGACTGGCAAGAGGCTCGGCGCCGCCCACACCATTGATCAGGGCATCGAAGTCGTATGCCATGTTAAACACGATGTCATAGCCACCCTCACCGAGGGACTCGAGCGCATCGGGCACGCCATTGGTCGGCTCGACAATCTTGACCTCCCAGCCCTTGTCCTCTCCAACCCTCTGGGCGCCCTCGACGGCAGCCTGGTTGTAGCCGTTGTCATTCTTGCCCGCATCGTCGCAGAGAACTGCAATGCGCCTTTTCTTGTTCTCGGCACCACTGTCGGCGGAACCCGAGTCGGACGCACTCGAGCCGCCACAGGCCGAGAGGCCCAAGATGGCAGCCACCGCTGCTGAGGTACCGAAGAACGAACGACGCGACATCTTCCTTCCTATGAGGTTTTGCATGGCCTTTCTCCTCCCCTATCCACCAAACCCACCTTGCACGTGCTCCTATAGACTCCCCCTGGCTGCATCTCCCCCATCCATCACTTGGTTGATATAGAACTTGAACTTGTCACTCCGGTAGCAGCATCTGAAGTACTCGATGGGACATTCCCTTCCGTGGACCTTTCCCCTGGTAACGCATTCGAAGTGGAGGATTGGAGTTCCCGAAACGACCTGCAGATAGCGCGCAATCTCTCCCTCTGCCAGGATTGCCTCGATCGTCCTCGTTGCCGTGGTTATCTGGCAGTCATACTGCGACTCGAGAACCGCGTAGAGGGACTCCTTCGAGAAGTCATGCGCGTCGATGCCTGGAAACAGCTTGTACGGAAGATAGGCAATCGTGTGGTTCAGAGGGTCATCGTCTGCGAAGTAAACCCTCTCGAGCCGGAAAACTCGGTCATTCTCGCCAAGGTCCAAGAGGCGCCTGCGCTTCTGGTCGGCAATCTCCGTTGATGCAGAGACAACACGCCGCCTAGGTGTCATGCCGAGGTTGATAACGTCCTGCGTGCAGCTTGTTATGGAGACGAGGTTCTGCTGAATCTTGTGCGACTTAACGTATGTCCCTTTGCCCTGAATGCGGTAGAGGTAGTTCTCGCCGACGAGCTCGTCAACTGCCCGTCGCACCGTTATCCTGCTTACCCCGAAAAGCTCTGTAAGCTCGCGCTCGGAGGGAATGAGCTCGTTTTCCCTGTACTCCTCCTTCTCGATCTTCCTAATGATTGTGCGCTTGACGATGTAGTACTTGGGGGCCATTGACTGCTCAGCTACCCTTAGCCTCATATCCAGCGGCAATTCGATTGACTGTGCCATAGGTGCCCCTCATCGTCATGTCGTCATATCCAGCCAGAATCGTATCGGCGTCACGCAAATCGAGGTGAGCTTGCGCCGCGAAATGCATGCATTGGTCAGTGAGTGGTAATACCAGTTAAGGTGTCTGTGAGAGCGCGGGAGGCACCACCTACACCTTGCGGCAAGCCCGTAAGACACGCCGCTTCTCTTGCCTTTGCATGTTTGATGTTCTAATCGTGCAGCATTGCCTAGCGTTTTCGGCATCGTGAATGAAGATGGCGAGGAAATGTCGAGAAAGGTGTCGAAGATTCGCCGCTTGTCCGCCTGGATCCACATGATCCTCTCGTCGATGGTGTCGGTACAGAGGGGCCGGCAGACAAAGACCTTCCTCGTCTGCCCCATGCGGTATGCTCGGAAAACCGCATGGTTCTCTATCGGCGGCTTGAACTGCGGCTCGCAGAGAACGCCCACGCTGGCGACCTAGATGTTGAGTCCCGTTCTGCCTGCCTGGACCTGGGCCACCAGAGCCGTGCCAGCAGGCGCACGCTCGAAGCGGTTCGCTTAGTGCGGTGGAAGCGGCGCTCCACGCAATTAATCTCAGGGTATTCCTGTTCCCAACTACACGACCTCGCCTAACAGCTACACGAATCACCCCGACCAGGATCTACATCCAACCGAGGCAAAGCCCTAATCAATGTGGTGCCGCTCGAACCTGGCGATGGAATCACAAAGCGGAATATAGGACTCATGGAGCCCAGCGTCGAGGATGTCGTGACGTTCTGGGCTCGGCTGGTAGGCAGTCGTGGAGAACTGTGGATCGACGTCAATGCCGTTCTTGCGTGCAGCAACTATCACGGCACCGCGTGACACCGCCTCCACCACATCGCACGCAACAAAAGGGATGCCGAGCAAGTCGGCCTTGAGCTGCATCCAGAGTGGATTTCTAGCGGCAGGCCCTATCACCTTCACGCACACATCCTCACCCAGCCCCTTGCCGTCCGTCATACAGTCGCAGAGCCGTGCGAACTCCATGGTAGTACCAGAGTGCGTTGCAAAAACAAGCTCATCTCGATCCGTCGCATCCCTCATGCCATAGAAGAGTGCGCGAGATCCCGCATCTCTGTACGGAGGGCCACTGCCCCTCAAATGCGGCACGAACAGTACTCGAGTGTCATCGAACTCCCCCTCGAGGTATGACTCGTAGAGCTTGGGCAAGCTTTCCTTGTAATAGTCATCCGGCTCATACCCAAGGGTCTTTAGCGACCATTCAAACGATAGTCCTGCGGAAGGCACTGAGGCATACGACGTGAACAAGGATGTCTCTACGTAGCGCCCATTGGTAATCTGCCGCTCCATCGAAGAATCAGTAAGCGATGGCCGAGCATTCAGAAGAAGAAGACCCTCCGACGTGCCAGTCGAGTTCAAGGCCTCCGTACCCACCCGGAGATTGCACACAGCGGCACCGGACATATGGTCATGGCCGGAAACGCACACCATGCATTCCTTTGGGAGGCCTGTCCTTTGACTGACCTTGCTCCGGACCCGGCCACGAGATGCCCCGCTCTCCTCAAGCGGTGCAAACAACTGCCGAGGAAGGCCATAGTGATCAAGGATTTCCACCGACATTCGGTCGTTCAGGACGTCGTATGCAGAGGTCCTTGATGCAAGGGTGCGATCTTGAGCAAGCTGACCAGATAGGAGCCACGCAACGAAGTCAGCCATTGTGAGCCACGTGGCGCCCTGCAGATTGGCACCATGCTCACGCATCCAGAGAATCTTGAAGAGGGTCGAGTTCGAGTGAGTTGGAATCCCCGTGATTCGATAGAGAGTGCTCGAATACCCAGACGATATCGCTTCCTCGGCATACGACTCGCCACGATTGTCATACCAGAAGATGGACTTATCGGAATAGGTGCCATCGGAGCGCACCAGCACTCCCGACTCACCCACGCTGGCAATGGAGACGAACTCGATCTCCCGGGCATACTCTCCAGCTGATGCTACACAGGAGGAGAGCATATCCATAATTCCACGTACGAGTGCACGTATATCGTAGTCGGTGTTGTCTCCCGCTATAATCCTCGGGCTTGGCATCCTTTCGATATGAATGGGGTTGCACGAGGGAAGCCCGAAGAGCGCTGCCTTCGTGTTTGTAGTCCCAACGTCGATGCCAATCGCGAACGGCAATCCTCGTCACCTCACTTTCCACTTGTAGATATGCCATCCAGCGGAAGGCGAGGAACACCAAAGGTATCCCCCGCCTTCCACATAAGCGATTCTAATCCCGGGCCTCAGCCTGCGGGTGAGTCTGAGCGTATGTGAGCTTGTAGGTAAGGAACATAAGTGCCGCAACGACAACAGCGATGACAATTGCCGTGATGTTACCAGAGAAGACCTGGTAGATGAGATAGCGGAACGGATTGCCACCATCAAGGAACGCAGTGATGTTTGCGCCGCCCGCAGCTGACATGTCGTAACCGACGGTAGTCGCCAGCTGAGTGATGAGAGGCGATGCGGCCGAGCAAATCAGCAGGTCGCCAATGAGGCAAGGAATAGCGATGATGACAGCACGAATAATGTTCTGGTTGCATGCAACAACAATCATCGAGCAGAACACCGCAAGGTTGGACAGGTCAGCAACAGGAAGGGTCTGGTTGCCGGGAACGATGAAGGCAAGCAGAATTGCAATGGGGGTAAGGAGAAGACCGGTTGCGATGATCGCGGGATTGCCGATTGCGACGGCAATATCAAGACCAATGTAGAAGTCCTTGCGGTCGGGGAACCTCTTGGCCATAAAATCCTTCACGCCATCGGAGACGGGAATGAGGCCGTCCATCAGAATTCGAACCATGCGCGGGAGGATGTACATGACAGCCGCGAGGTAGATGGCAAGCGAAAGGACGCCCTTGAAATCATAGCCAGCAAGGATGCCGAGCAGAACACCCAGCATGAAGCCGACCATCATGGGCTCGCCAAAGATGCCAAAGCGCTTCTGAATGTGGACGGGGTCTGCCTGCAGCTTGTTGATTCCCGGAATCTTGTCGAGAATCCAGTTACCCAAGAGGCCAATCGGGAAGAACACGGCACTCGAGAGCGTAGGCAGAGAGATGCCTGGCAGACCGCAGTACTTCTGCGTGAGGGGCGCGCACCAGTCGGCAATCTTGATAACTACGACTGCGGCAATGGCAGACCCAAGCAATCCGAGGAAGAAGTTGCCCGTCGCGACATACACAAGGGCGCCGGCAAATGCGAAGTGCCAATAGTTCCAGATATCGATATCGACCGTCTTGGTCCACTTGAGCGCCAGCATCACGAGGTTAATCACAAGCGTGAGCACGATGGCGAAGGGCGCAATCACGGTTCCCCAGGTAATCGCGGATAGAGGTGCCCATCCAAGGTCCACGTCGGGGAGGTCAAGGCCCGTCCGCTGGACGATAGCCTGCGCAGCAGGACCAACCTGAGCACCCATGAGGTTAAAGATGGTGAAGACGCCCACGAAGCCGATGCCCACCACGAGCGCCGACCTGAACGCCTTCGAAGGTTTGATCCTAAAGCAGAGGGCGAGGATAAAAATCACGATTGGGAGCATGACAATAGCACCCAACCCAAGGAAGTACTGAACAAAGTCATATAGGCCCTGATACACGCTATCCATGGAACATCTCCATTCCCGATAAATGGATTCGAAGTCTTGGCAATGAAGTGCATCACCTCAGACCGTCAAAGAACGACTATTTAGCCAACACGTCCTTAATTTTCTCGAGTGTCTCGTCGGCACCAATGCCAGTCAAGAACGGAAGTCCGCTGATAACCGGCGCATCAATGTCATACGGAACCTGTGTCGAGGCAACGATAAGGTCGAAGTCGTTACCAATGCTGGGGACGCTTCCGACATTTCGCTGGTCTGCCTCAAAATCGATTCCCTGCGCACGCAGGTAATCGCAGACCTTTTCCTCAACCACCGTTGAGGTCGCAATTCCCGTTGCACATACGAATAGAATCCTTTTCTTTGCCATTTCCAATCCTCTCCTCCCCTTGGGTAGACCCAAGACTGCCTACAGGCCAATTGGTTACGTCAAGAACCTCTTGACCAGATCAAACAAAGACCGATCGTCACGTGCAGAGAACATCCTCTCAACGCCGCCAGCATTCTGGGCCAGCTTGATGACCTTTTGAAGAAACTCGAGGTGAGCATGCCCATCATTAAGGGCAAGCATGAAGGCAAGCGTCACCGAAACCGTTTGATTGGGCTCTCCCATAACCCTGAACTCCACTGGTTCCGCAAGTGTCGCAACAGCAACCGCCGGCTCAATAACATGTTCAGGATCTGTGTGCGGTATCGCAACACCAAAGCTTTCAAACGGAAGCCCCGTCGGAAATGCCTTCTCGCGATCCATCACGCGCCGCGCAAAGTCATCATGAACTTTTCCCGCAAGTACAAGTGGTTGAGCCATCTCGGAGAACAACTCCTCTTGGCCCGTTGCAATCAGGTTTGCGTGAATTGCCTCTGGTTCGATAGAAACGTCCATCACAACCTCCCCTCGCCATTCTCGTACACGCCTGAGCCGGCACCAGCTAGGCAACTTGCTCTGCGAATTTACCGATGAGTACGTCCTTGTTAATCTCAATTGCAAGGCCATAAGCCATCTCAGAGACGGCCTTACGCGCATCCATCAGAACGGAGACGAGATTTGCCTCCTCATGGTTCTCCTCGTAGCGCTTCGCAATGGCACGAATGTATGTCTGGCGAAGGTCGCTGGCGATGTTGATCTTCATCATTCCGTACTGGCGCATGGCGCGGATTGTCTCAAACGGAATCCCTGAACCTCCATGGAGGACGAGCGGCACAGGCGAGACCTTGGAAATCTCCGCCAGAACGTTGAGGTCAATCTTCGGCTTCTCCTGAAGCCCGTGGACGTTCCCGATAGAGACCGCAAGCGAATCGCAACCTGTCCGATCGCAGAACTCCTCAACCTGAGCAGGGTCAGTGTGACAATCAGCCTCGCTGACGTGATCATCTTCCTTGCCCTTGAGTGCGCCAAGCTCGGCCTCAACTGGCACGCCATAGCAGTGCGCAAAGTCGACGGCCTCACGAGAGAAGCGAATGTTCTCCTCGAAAGGCAACGCAGCCCCGTCAATCATCACTGAGGTGAAGCCCGTTTCCACAGCCTGACGCACATCGTCGAGAGTCTTACCGTGATCAAGATGCAGGGCAAAGGGAGTCACATAGTGCTCGGCAGCTATTTTCGTGGTCTCAGCAATGTACTCATATCCAGTGAGCTTCACATTCGTCGGCGCAACCTGGACAATTCCGGGCATTCCCGCACGCTGGAAAGCATCCATGATTGCCAGAGTCATCTGGACATCGGTGGAGTTGTAGGCGGGAACCATAAGCTTGTTCTTCTTTGCGATCTTAAGAAGATCGTTCATGTTCACGAGCGGCATGTATTTCCTCCTTTTGGAAATGGCCTATGGCCTTACTCGCAAACATATATACAAAGCTAGACAAATTTGTGCAAGTATAATGAAGTTGTACAAATTTCTGCAGCTTTATACTTGACAATTTTTTGCTTATTATTATTTTCTTGCGAATTCACTTTGAGTACCTGCGGAAATGACGGCTGTCGAGCGCCTGTAGGCGTATTCCGCCACACGGCGAGACAGACAAGAGAGAAAAGATATCCTCTCTCAATGGACAAAGGAGCCTCTCCGGTCGCCCAAATTTGAAATCGCGTCTTCCATAAGCGGTCGGTATTTTGCCCCCAGCGGAAGTCAAGCCCTGGGAAGAATTGTCCCCACCACGTAGCGATAGGCCTGAAGCCACACGTTACCCCACTCTGCCGGCGTATCGTCCGCATAGAAAATGTGCTGCTCAAGGTGGAGGACAGGCGAGTCAGAGCCGACCCCAAGAGCCTTGCCCTTGGTCTCTCCGGCAACCTCTGCGGAATAGCGTGCGTTGGAGAATCCTATCTTCTTCCCCGACAGCTTCTCGAGCGCTTGGAACAGTGTCTCTTGGGAGAAGTCGACCTTCCCGATTCCCGGTACTGCATTCGCCCTGATGCGATTCTCGATATACATAATCGGCTTGCCTTCGACATATCGGATTCGCCGCATGAAGAAGACGGGATCCCCTTCTTTGATATAGAGCTTTCCTGCCAAGAAAGCGTCGGCAGGGATAATCTCGCTACCGATTTCCTTGGTCTTGAAGCTGATTCCCTGTGACTTGAGCGACTCCGCAAACGAGAGGAGGGTGTTTCCCGTGGGGTGCGATATCATCTTTCGGTCTGTAACAAAGGTCCCACGGCCGCGGTACTGAACGAGAAGACCCTCGTCTACCAGTATTTTTATTCCGTTCTTTAGGCAACCACGGCTAACACCGAGCATGTCGCAGAGCTCGAACTCTGTCGGAATCTTGCTGTTTGGCTCCCACTCCCGCATGTAAATCTTCTCACGGATGAAGTCGGCAACCTGAACATGTAGAGGTGTACTCGAGTTCTTCTCAAGCGGCAAAAGGTACCGTCCTTCCCATCGCGGTGTTTCCAAAAAGCCCGAGAAACTTATTGACGAGTGCGGACTTCGAGGTCAGATGCAAGCTCGTTTCTCGCACCGATTGCCATCAAGCGCAGCGTCTTTAGAAAGTCCCTATGAGTCCCTTTGGTCTTACGCGATTCGAGAGTCCTATCAATCGATGAGATAGAGTCGTCAAGCTCATTGAGCAGGCGGTTACCTTCCGACACCATGTGCTCGCTATCCACCCCTATCGTAAAGTGAATTCCTGCGGAGAGGAATGCCGCGATGAGGATTGCCTGCCAGAGAAATCCTGCAATCGCACCGCCAACGACAAGCGCCAGGCATACGATGACTGCAGGCACCTTCTCGGTAAGGTAGTCAACCGCGGGCTGCTCAGAGGCAAACTTGGCATAGCTCGGTTCCCCGCCTGCGGCGATATCCGCGAGTGCGGCCTCGAACCTGGCTGTCATTATGCCAGAACAGGTGGTCGCGCTACTATCCCCAGCCGTTATTTCGATGGTCTTTATCAGGTCCTTTACTGCCTTTAGCGAACCTGCATTTGGATAGAAGTAAGGCTTGTCTGCCAAAATCTCATCGGCCATTATTGCTCTCCCGGGCATAGCCAGCTGGACGAGAAGAACTATTGTCCATATTTGTACACATTGCAAGAGCCGATCCCTCAAGCGGCAGCCAGATGTCACGGCGATGGGCGCCCTGAAGCTACGTTCCACTCATCAGGCCCCACTTCGAGTTGTAAGGAGGCCCCGTGAATCATCGGAGCTTAGGAGCATTTCGCATAAGGGGCTGCGGGGGCCTGCGGTGGTGATCTTGGACCAACGGGGTTCAGGAGGATCTATGTGCAGCGAGGAGCAAAAGAGGGCCACAATCGAGACGTCCGTCCGTTTCGACCACAGCTACGCGGACACGATGGCGGAGCTCGACCATCCCTCGGGGGCGATGCCCGGGGGCGAGTCGTCGTTCGCAATGCTGTGCGGGGTTGGCACCACGGCCCGCGCCGTCGGGGCCCGCGACGCGCCACAGGCCCGACGGGGGCGGCGACAGGGCCGCGAACAGCGCGACACGTATCGTCGCCACCGGAGGGCCGGGGACGGGCGAGAGGACCCGCACGCATGTGGCCCGCAGGACGTCCGAGGGACACCCCAGGCCCGAGGCGATGCGATGCGCCAGGCGACACGTCGCACGCGAGCCTTGCTACGACATCATCGCCCAGAATCGCATGCCAGAAACGGCTTGACAATCAGAAGGGCATCACACCCCTGGTCTCGACGTCCCCGCAACCATCGCCCAGCATCGCCCCTCTCCAGCGGTGGGGCATGTCTCTGGCCACTCCGTGGCGGTCGGCGACCTCGGCGGCCGTGCCAGGCCTTGCTCCCAGCTCGGCCACGGCCCACGCCTTCCCCTCGAGGGATGCGTCACCTTTCCTGAGACCCGGGCCCCTGTGCCTGCGCCAGCCGGGGGCCAACCCGTCCATCCGGGTCACGAGCGTCTCGCTGCCCTTCGGGTAGCCGAGTGCACGCATGGTCCCCGCAAGGCCCTTCCCCCGCCCCGGGCGGTAGTCAACCGCGGTCCGTCCCTCGTCCTCGGTGTACCTTTTACCTGCGGCGACCATCCTCCAGGAACCTTTCGCCGCGAAGCCGGTGCTCCTTCCGCCAATCGTAGAGTGTCTGGCGGTTGGGATGGCCGAGTTCCCGTATCGTGTTCGCAGCGCTGCGGTCGAACCTGATGAAGGCTTCCATCGCAATCCGCCCCTGCTCCTTGCCGTACATCAGTGCGTTCCTCCTGGTTCCTTTTGGTCCAGGATCACCACCGCAATCCCTTCCGTCGATTCTTACCCTAGCGAATACAACTACCTCTCCTCCCTCTCCGAGATGAACGCTTCGACCTCGTACCGCGTGGGGATTGAGGTCGCCGCCCCCGGCCGCGTCACGGCAATTGCCGATGCCGCGGCCGCTCTCCTCATCGCCACCTCGATGGGCTCCCCCTCCACAATCCCCGCAAGGAGATAGCCTGTGTACGTATCCCCCGCTCCCGTAGTGTCCGCCGTCTCGACGGCATACGATTCCTGCACAACCACAGGCTCGGACGCGCGGATGCAGCGAGAGCCGCTCTTGCCCAGAGTCAAGACGGTTGTCGCATGCGGGAATCGCTCTCCCAGAATTCTCTCGAGCGTCGCGACACCGGCATCGGGCCGGGCACCGCAGAGCCAAGCCGCCTCCAGCTCGTTCAGGACGAGGAGGTCAACCGCACCCAAGTCCACGGTGCTCAGCCTCTCGTCCGCCGGCGAGGGATTCAGGGCAATGCACATCCCCGACCTCTTTCCCGCGTCAACAATCCGGCCAAGGCCGTTGACCTCGTTCTGAACGAGCAGCCAGTCGCCACTCGCAAAGCCCGAGAAGGCGCTGCCGATGGTCCCCTCGCCCAGGGACTGGTTCGCTCCCCCGTGGAGGATGATGCAGTTGTCCCCCCTCTCGTCCCTCTGGATGATGGCGTGGCCGGTACTCGCCTCGCCATCCACAGCTATTCGTGAGGTATCCACGCCCTTTGACGCGAGCAGGTCCACCAGGAATCTGCCGTCCCTACCCACCTGGCCGGCGTGAAAGACCTCCGCACCCGCAAGAGAGAGAGCGATGGATTGGTTGAGCCCCTTTCCCCCTGGGTAGCGGTTCAGGGACTTGGAGGAAATCGTCTCTCCCGCACGGACGAAATGTTCGACATCGTATACGTAGTCCGCATTGAGCGAACCAAAGTTCAATATCCTCATTTGAACGCCCTAACTAGACGAAGCGCTACTGGTATCGGGCAAGCGTGTCATATACGAGCTTGAGATACCCGTCGTAGTCCAGCTCGAGTGCCGCCTCGGCGTTGGGATCGTCGCCCTTGTAGCCGGTCTGGGCATCGCGTTCGATGTCGCACTCCGGATGAGGCCCGCAGAGGTGTCTGTAGTCGCAGACCGTCATCCCTCGCGTCAGCTTGCCGGAAAGCTCGACGTCGATGTGCATCGGCGCACTCCTGATGAGCGTGGGGCCGATGAGCCACGCAGCGGCACAGGCATCATGCATGCAAGCGACGGTAGGGTCGTCCAGCCTCCTTCCCGCAGAGGTGAAGAATTCCGTCAGGTCCGCCGCGAACTCCGACGCCTGGGTGCCAATCTCCCGGAAGCGCCGAACCGTCTCGGAGGTGAACCCGCACTGCCGGGTAAGGTTGAGACCCGTCATCTTCACGTGGATGCCGCTGTTGAAGACGCGCGCCGCCGCCTCTGGGTCCACGAGGATGTTGAACTCTGCCGCGGGCGTCCAGTTCCCGAAGGTGACTGACCCGCCCATGATGCATATCTCGCTTATGCGGTCGGCGATACGCGGTTCTCTGTTCAGCGCCTCCGCAACGTTAGTAAGGGGGCCGGTAGCGAGCAGCGTCACGTCATCGGTGCCCATGACGGTATCGACGATGAAATCGACGGCATGTCCCCTTTGCACCTCGTGAGTTGGGGCGGGCCGATGGTGGCCGTCCAAGCCGCTCTTGCCGTGAAACATGGGCGCAGTTACAAGCTCTGCAACCATGGGACGGCTGCAACCGGCGTACACGGGAACGTCATCCGCATGGCCAATCGCTTCGAGCACCGTAAGCGCGTTGCGCGTGACGTTCCCCAGCGGCGAATTGCCGCCTACGCCGGTAATGCCGAGAACATCCAAGTGCTGCACCGCAAGCATGATTGCGAACGCATCATCATGCCCCGGGTCGCAGTCCAGAATGACCCTCTTCGTAGACATCACAATCACCTCTCGACGAATGTACTTGGGTGAGGAAGCGTCATGCGTCTTCTGCCGGAACCGCTGCGTCCGCCTTTGCTCCGCCTTCCCCGCCGGAGCCTTCGACAAGCAGCTTCCGCTCGCGGTGCTGCAGGTTGATTGAGAAGACAACGAGTCCGACAAGTGTCGCGATGTAAGGAAGTGCTGTGACCAACTGGTCTGGGATGCCCAGCGTGCTTGCAAAGGTCGAGAGGGCATAGAAGAAGCCGAAGAGGAGAGAAGTGCCCAGCGACCCAACGGGGGTGTTGCTGGCCATGGCTGTGGCGGCAAGCGCGATAAAGCCACGGCCACCGGACATGCCTTTGGAGAAGTACGGCAGGTACGACATGGAGAGATAGGCACCCGCAAGGCCTCCGAGCAGGCCGGATATAGCCAGCGCGATTAGCTTGGTCTTGTTCACGCTCACGCCAACAGATGACGCAGCATCAGGGTTTTCTCCCACGCTGCGGATGCGCAGCCCCAGCTTCGTCTTGTAGAGAAGGAACGACATGACAGGGATTGCAAGATAGGCAACCCAGGCCAGGATGCTCTGCCCCGACACAATGGATCCCACGAAGGGGATGTCCTTGATGAGGGGGAGCGTGACCGTAGGGAGCGTCCCCGTATGCAGGGAGGTCGTTGCAGAACGATCCCCTGTGAGCACGTACATGAGGAAGGCCGAGAGGCCCGCACCGATCAGGTTGACCGCGATGCCCACCAGAATGATGTCAACCTGGAGATAGAGGGCGAAGTAGCCAATCAGGAGCCCCATAACAATGCCAATAACAACGGCAACGGCCAAACCAACCCACACACTACCCGAATATGCCGTCCCAATGACACCTAGAAATGCCGCGAGAATCATTATGCCTTCCTCGGCCATATTGGTACTTCCGACGTTCTCGGCAATGGCGCAGCCTAGAGTCGCCAGAAGAATCGGGACAGTCGTGCTCAGAACGGTGAAGTAGAAGTTGGGGTTAGATACGATGCCGCCGAGGGTGACAAAGAAGTCGCTCATGCTGCCTGGCCTCCCTCTCCTGTGGCGTTCCGTGCCTTGCGCTTTCGGTCTGCATCGGCGAACACCATCTTGCGGTAGGTTCCCGAAAGGAACTTCTCAGCCATGATGAAGAGGACCATCACGCCTTCGAATACCGATACGAGATCAATCTGAACGCCCGCCTTGAACGACATCGCCCAGGCACCGGTCTTGAAGTACGCGAGGAAGATGGCAGCCAGCGGCAGGTACTTTGGGTTGTTCCGGGCGAAGATGGCCATCGTAACGCCATCCCACCCATAGCCGGTAAGCGAGGTCCACTGGAAGCGCTGATATAGCCCGAGCATCTGGACAGCACCGGTCATGCCACCCATCGCTCCGCCAATGAACTGGGACAACAGAGCCAAGCCGGATACGCTCAGACCCGCATACTTTGCGAACGTCGGGTTCTGCCCGACCATCCTTATGGCCATGCCGAGCTTCGTCTTGTAGAGGAAGATGTAGGCAAAGACAACAGCGGCAATGGCGAGGATGAGGCCTGTGTGGATTTTTGTGCCGGGGATGAGGACCGCCAGGCCGGCGTCCTCCCCAATGGGATAGGTATGCTCGCTCGAAGACGGGTCCTTGAATACCCTGAAGAGGAAGAACAGCCCCACGTACAGGCAGACGTAGTTCATCATCAGCGTCGACACCACGATGTTGGCCTTGAACTTGTACTGCAAGAGCGCGGGTATGGCGATGATGAAGAACCCGATGAGACCTCCGAGGAGGATGGAGAAGATGGGGCCAAGCACCGGGAGGTTGGGAACTAGGTAGATCCCCGAGAGAGCGGCCACAAGACCGCCCAGGTAGATCGTTCCCTCGAGACCGAGGTTAAACTGGTTGGCGGAGAACATGATGCACACCGCAGCCCCGCTCATCATGAGTGGGATGATGACCTCGACCATGTGCGAGAAGTAAGAGGTGCCCATGAACGGGGCGGCGATGAAGTAGGTTAGCGCCCTTGCGGGCTCCTTTGCGGTGAGCGCTATGAACGCAACCGCGATTCCAAGGCCAATGGCGATTGCCACCGTCATGCGCAAGATCCCGTGCTTCGTCTGGACGCTGACGCCGCGAATCCGCTGTAGCAGGCCCATGTTGGCATTCTTAGGCAATGTAGGCACCTTCAATCATCTCCGAGGGCATCCTCTTCACTCCGAGCATGTAGTAGCCCAGCTCCTCCTCGCTGACCGCTCTGACGTCTGGGAAGTAGGCGACTATCTCGCCGTCGAACATGACGAACAGCCGGTCGGAGAGGTTGAGGAGCTCCCCTAGGTCCGCGCTGACGAGCAGGATCGCGCTCCCGGCGTCGCGCATCCGCACGAGCCTGCGCCGGATGGAGTCCGTGGCGCCAACGTCGATCCCACGCGTGGGCTGGTCGCAGACGATGAACTTGGGCGAGCTCGTGAGCTCGCGCGCTACGACGACCTTCTGGATGTTGCCGCCGGAGAGCATGCCCACAGGCTGCGTGGCCCCGTCGCAGAGCACGTCATAGTCCTTGACCCAGGCGTCCGTGTCCTGATTGATTGCCGCCTGGTCAAGCAGCGGGCCCTTGTTGTAGCGCGGGGCGTCAAGCTTGTCGGCGATCATGTTCTCCCTGATGGAGAGGTTGCCGGCAACCCCCATCACCATGCGGTCCTCGGGGATGTAGCCCATTCGGTCCTGTCGAAGGCCATGGATGTCGGTGCTCTGCACGTCGTGCCCGTCCATGGTGAGAGAACCTCTGCCCACGGGCTCGAATCCCGTGATGGCATCGATGAGGACCTCCTGACCGTTGCCCTGAACGCCCGCGATGCCGACTATCTCCCCCGTACGGACGCTGAAGGAGATATCGTTGACGGCCTGCTTGCCGTTCCGATCGAAGAGACATAGGTCCCTCGCCTCGAGGAACGCGGCCCCCGGGACTGCGGGTTCCTTGGGAACCTCAAGCTCCACGTTGACGCCCACCATCATGCGGGAGATGTCGGATTCGCTGACGTCCTTCATGTCGTATGTGCCTGTGGTGTGTCCTCGCCTGATAACGGTCACTCGGTCGCAGAGCGACTTTACCTCGCTAAGCTTGTGGGAGATGAACAGGATGGTGTGCCCATGCTCCCTCAGCGCCCTAAGCTGCACGAAGAGCTCAGAGGTCTCCTGGGGCGTAAGTACGGCGGTCGGCTCGTCCAGGATCAGGATCTCGGCCCCGCGGACGAGGGCCTTGAGTATCTCGACCTTCTGCTTCTCCCCCACGGTCAGGTTCCTGATTCTAGCCGCCGGGTCGACTTTGAAGCCATACCTCTCGCAGGCCTCTCGCGTGATGGCCATGGCGCGCTCGGTGTCGAAGCGCAGCCCGGCGACCGGCTCTATACCTAGCATGATGTTCTCGGCCACGGTAAGGGACGGAACCAGCATGAAGTGCTGGAACACCATCCCAATCCCATTGGCGATTGCCACCTGGGGATTGGTCAGCTTGACCTCTCTCCCCTTGACGATGATGCGCCCCTCGTTCGGCTGCTCAATCCCATAGAGCTGCTTCATGAGGGTCGACTTGCCGGCGCCGTTCTCACCGCAAATCGCGTGAATCTCGCCCTTGCAGGCCGAGAAGTTCACGTCATCGTTCGCCATAATCCCGTTGTCGTAGACCTTAGTAATATGCTCGAGCCTCAGGAAGTCATCGCCATCCATCGCGTCCCCACCCCCTCGTGTCCGCCATCCATACGAACGGGAGGGGCGCACCAGCCCCATAGCAAAGGAAAGGGAGAAGCCATGAGGGAGGACGGGCCGGTGCGCCTACCCGTGGTTGTCTCTAAAATGCGGTGTCGACCTTTATCTTGCTGTCAATGATGTCTTGCTGGGCCTGGTCGATTGCCGCAAACTGGTCGGCGGTGAGCACTTCCTTGGTCGTCGACGTGACGGAGTAGCCAACGCCGCCCTTGTCCAGCCCGTAGGTCACGACCGTCCCGTAGGGCAGTGCGCCCTTGAGCTCCTGGCCGGCTGCATCGAGGAAGGTGTTATTCACGTTCTTCTGCATCGAGGTGAGCGTATGGGCCGCCTTGTCTGTGGCGCCCTGAGACTCCCAGTACTCTCCCTGGTTGCCGTCGACGCCGATGACGTAGTAGCCATCCCCCATCTCGACGGCGGCATCGAACGCACCGAGGCCGCAGCTGCTGCAGCAGGAGAAGACGATGTCGTAGCCCTGCTGGTACAGCGCCTTGGCGTGGTCGTGCCCTATTGTGGAGTCGCTGAAGCTCTGCGTCCAGTCGTCGACCACCTCAACGGCGGGGTCGGCGGCAGCCACGCCCTGCTTGTAGCCCAGGAAGAAGTCCTGGAGCACCTTGTTCTCCATACCTCCCATGAAGGCGACCTTCTTGGTCTTGGTCGCATAGGCGGCGGCCATGCCGACAAGATAGGAGCCCTGGTTCTGCGCAAAAAGCATGCCGTAGATGTTGTTATGGGGCTTGGAGCTGAAGTCCCACGACTCGTCGAAGAACCAGATCTTCGTGTCGGGATACTGCGTGGCGACCTCATCAGCATACTCGACCATGTCGAACGTGCCCATCACCATGATGTCCCAACCCTCGGAGGCAATGTCCAGAGTGGTCGGACCCCAAACGGAGGTGTCATAGCCCATCTCGCGAGTGTCCGTCTCGAACTGGTCGCCGTACTTGTCCTCAATCATCTGCACGCCTTCATGGCCGGAGTCATAGAAGGACTTGTCACCCAAGGTGCCGTTAATCACGTACACAATCCGCTTCTTCTGGCTGCCGCTGTCAGAGGAGGAGACTGTCGTGGGGCTCCCGCTGTCCGGCTCGCTAACACAAGCACTCAGCCCCAGGCCAGCGGCGACCAGGCTGCCTGCTCCGATGAACTGCCTTCTGCTCACGTTCCTTGTCATGTTCCTCACCCTTTCTCCCTCGTGTCACCAACGAACTTCCATCCTTTTGCATCCCGCATAGGAGAGACCCCGATTGATTAGGCAAGGGCCCTGGCCACCGCGCAGGTCCTCTCCGCAATCTGGCAGAGGCTGAGCGTCTTCATTCCCCACATGTACGTATCGAGACGGTCGCCGATTGGCTCGCTCCAGTACTCTGGAATGTCATCCTTCTCATGTGCCGTGCACCACACGGTCATCACCTGGGCGGCAACGCAGTCGACGTCCTGCCCACATCCGCCACAGATTTCCAGGACATGGGTGAAGTCATCCCCGCCGAACCAGAGCGCGATAACCTCGATTGCGGCATTGGGATACGCATGGACCCAGTTGTAACGCTCGAGCCTCTTCTCACAGGGACGCCATGCATCCAGCCAGTTGTCGTGCGACTCACACTGCTCCAGCGCGAAGTCGACCACGCTCCTGTACTCGCTGTCCACGGGAATGAGCTCGATGGCGTCGCGAAGGAGCCCTCGCATATCGCCTTTATAGAACGCCATCGAAGCGAGCACGGCGTTGAAGACCTCACCGAGGATCCCGTTGCCCGAGTGGGAGATCTCCCCATCGTGGAACGCCGCCTCGGCAGCCTTCCTGGGGTTCCCGGGCCAGATCTGCCCGCAAATCGCACCTCTCATCTGGGAGCCAATCCACTCGCAGAACGGGTTGTTGAATCTTCCGCTTTCCGGGGGCATGATGCCGCAGCGAAGGTTCCTCAGGGCCATCTCCTCAGCCGACCAGCCGAACCCGATCCTGCTCATCCACTCGTATGCGATGTCCTTGCTCGTGGTAGCCGCACCATGATTCTCGTAGGCGACCAGCAGCGCGAGCTCGTAGGTGATGTCGTCATTGTAGGTGTTAGGCGTCCTGACATAACGCCTGACGGGGCCATACGCCTTCCGGATGTTGTCGGTGGTGTAGCCCTCGAGGCAGGTCCCGTACGCCCCGCCGATAACCTGGCCTAGCCACCCCGCATATATCAAATCGAACAGGCCGTCGCCCATGTCCACGGCTACGGCATCTGGAAAGCTGACGGCGGAGGAGTACTCCTCGAAGGTATCGTAGAGCCTGTAGTGCCAGTAGTCGGACGTTTCGTCCACAACGGCATTACGGCATCCCTCGAACAGCTGGTGTGTCGCGCGGTGGAGGCCGACCATGTCATCGCATGATATCGCCGTAAAGCCTTCCATGAGGAGCCTGCCGGCGTCCGGCACAATCCGACCCCTGTTCTCCGTAGCTTGGATCATTGCAACCGCAAGGACCTCACGTTCCAAGGAGCCTGGGGCCTCAGACCCCCAGTAAGTCTTCACGGAGCGGTCGAGGAGCTTGTCCACATTGTCAGACTGCTCCTCCCATAGCACCTTGTCATCACTCGGTAGCTGACGGGGAATCTGGCAGTCTCTGGTATGACGCTCAATCTCCCAATCCCTCACGGTGTGCCCTCCCTACAGTTGTCAGGTTGAGAAAACATTTTCCTAAAATGCTTTCTTTCAAGTTGATGCGATGGTATATTTGCCAGAACCAAACTGTGGAGTCTAGACCGCCAACGGTAGTCATTAGCAGGGTGAGTGTTAGCTGAACGTCAGTGTCGGCAGGGTATACGGCCGTTAAGGCCGCATCGCCCCTACTGAGGAGCCATACGGATGGACATCAAGAAAATCGCACACATCGCAGGGGTTTCGCCGGCTACGGTATCCAAGGTCGTAAACCACAAGGACTCAGCCATCAGCCGAGAGACTCGCGATAGGGTCGCACGAATAGTCAAACAATACCATTATGTACCCTATTCCTCTGCTATCACGAGACAGAACGCCAGGCGAGTCATCGCGGTCGTCCTAAGGGAGCCCGTCTCGTACGACTCGGTGCTAGACGGGATACTCAGGACCGCCCAAGCGAACGAATATGTACCTCTCGTGCTAGACAGCTACTCTAGCGCCGAAATGGAAGAGCAGAACATCGATTCCATACTCGAGAGCGGATGCGCTGGAATCATCTGGGAGCCCGTGGCAGAATCCAGCCGCATCCTGGAGAAAAAAATCGAGGATTCGCAGGTCCCACATCTGCTCATTGGAATGTACGGTGGCAGCGACAGCTTTGTACAGCCCTACTACAAGGCTGCCCACCACATGACGCAGGAGATGATTGTCCGCGGTCATCGAGACATTGGATGCCTTCTCTCGCAAAGCAGACGCACCGAGGAATTTCTCCAGGGGTACAAGGACTGCCTGCTCGAGTCCGACATCAGCCTGCGCGATGATCTTGTCTTTTATGACGTGGGGGCAAACATCGCCAGCATGATATCCGAGAGAAGGATGACGGGGATAATCTCCTCCCACTTTCGTGACGCCATACGGTTTTCCCAGCTCATGGGAAAGCTACATCACCACATCCCTGCCGATATCTCCCTCATCTCGCTCCGAAGCGAGGGCACCGATGCGCAGGAGGGTAACTATGACACATCGATATCGACCTGCCCTGTCAGGACGGCGGAGTTCGGCTCCTTCCTGTGCGAGAGGCTCTTGTCATCTATCGAGGGACGCAACTCGAGGGAGAGCTATGCCCCCCACTACGAGCTCGAGAACACGAGCACTGTCTCCGCCCCCATCGAGCGCGGTCCGGAAAAGGTCGTCGTGGTGGGGAGCATCAACTGCGATTCCTACATGCTTGTCCCCAGGCTGCCGAAGGCTGGCACAAGCGTCAGTGCCCTCACGACGCAAAGCTTCCCTGGTGGAAAGGCCACCAACCAGGCCGTGGGCATCGCTAAGCTAGGGTTTCATGCGGCCGTCATTGGCAATGTTGGCTCAGACTTCGAGTCGGATGACTTCTATCGCGTTTTCGACCGATGGGGAATCGACGACTCGAGCGTGAAGAGGATTGGGGAGACTGAGACCGGCAAGGCCCTGATATTCGCAAGCCCCCAGGGTGAGACAGCCATCTCCCTCATACCAGGGGCCAACTCACAACTGACCCCCGATGACATTCGGAGCCGCGCCGCAGCTTTTGACGGCGCACGCTACTGCCTTGTTCAGACCGAGGTGCCCGTGGATGCGGTGATTGAGGCATGCCGAATTGCCCGTGAACGAGACATCAAGACGGTCCTCAAGCCATCCTCATGCGGGGAGCTTCCTGCGGAGCTCCTGAGGTTTGTCGACTGCGTCATCCCCAACGAGACTGAACTCGACGAGATCTGCCCATCCGTCGAGGGTGGGTTGGACGAGAAGGCGAGCTGGCTTCTTGGCCAGGGACCAGAACTCGTCATCGTCACGCTTGCCAACAGGGGGTGCTATCTCTGTTCGCGGGAAACTAGGAGTTTCTTCCCGCCAAGCGCCTTCGTTGCGGCCGATGACGCGGGTGCTGGCGACGCGTTCATCAGTGCATTCGTTGCCTCCCGGATGTCTGGCAACAGCCTTGGGAGATCGGCTAGGATAGCCAACTACGCAGCCGGTTTTAGCGTTACCCGGCACGGGGTCATATCGTCGCTTATTGATAAGTTCTCGCTCGAGATGGCACTTGAGAGCGAAGATGTGGGAGCATAGGCGCGGATATCTCCCGATCGGCTTCACCCAGTGACGATTTCAAGCGAGGGATTGTCCTCAAGCATTCTTTTCTCGTATCTAACGGTCTAGATAACGAGGGCTGACCGATATCGATCGATGCCCTTGTCCGATGAGAGCGTCAGGGACACTGCGAAGGCGTCGGCATCGGGGCGCAGACCGCTGGCGCTTCCGCCGTCCTTCCACACCTTGGTCAGCACGATATCGGTGCCCACAAAGATCACGGCGTTCGACTCAAGTGTCAGTATGGAGTTGCCCTCGATGTCAAAGTCGAGAACGGTGTTAAATACGTCCCGCTTGTCGTTGAACGCAGGCCCCACCCCATCGCTTACCGCGTAGGACACTGAAACGTAGCCACCTTTGTTGGCCTCTAGGGGTTTCGTGGACGCCAGGAGCAGCAAGTCGGCATCAGAGGCATTGGCGACTTCGGTATATTCGCCAGGCTGCGGAGCACGGTTCACGTTATATGTCACGCCTAGGTTCAGCTTGATGCACTTGACCGTATAGTTTGACGAGGTCTCAATCGATGCGAGACTGAGCGGAAGCCCAGCCGTACCCTCGGGGGTGAACGAGTCGCTCACGCTGGTGGCCTTGGAGAGCAGGGGGGACGAACAGTGACGTTGAGTTCGCCTCCACACCTGCGTTATTTCTGACGGTAATACGGACCGTGGCCGTATCGCCCTTCTGCAACACGGCAGTGGTTACCTGCGCGTTCGCCAGATCATAGGAGAAGTCGGTGACGGTGCCAGTCTGCCCATCCTTCACGGAGAACGTCGAGACGACAACGATCTCGGACGCATGGTCGATGGTGTACTTCCATGCCTTGACCTGCGTACCACCCTTGTCGAGTGCGCCGACGTACTCGGGCGCGCTGAGCGTGCTCTCCATGACTTTCAGGTCGCTATAGGAGAATCCCTCGGACAGCGTGCATGCAGAGTAGCAGTAAACGGAAATCTTGTCGCTATCGTTGGCAAAAGTATGTGCGTTATTTCAAAGGACACTCAATTAGAATCGGGCCATAATGAGGAGGCAAATATGGACCGTCGATATGAGGCCATCCTGGCATTGCTCAATGGGGGAGCTATTGTCTCCGGGAATCATATTGCCTGCCACTTGGGCGTAAGCGTCCGTACAGTGATTGTGTCTAGAAAGACGCTCCTATGGTGTGTCATTCTCGACACTACCGAACTCTTAGGGGCCGCCAGTTGTTCAGTCGTGCGTAGATACCATCGTGGGATAAATGGTTACAGGAGCGAGGATGTTCGTTAGGCCAAACGAGACTTGACTCTCTGAATAGTTCAAACTTTCCGACCGCATTTGGACAGCGGCTTGGACAGCATTTGGACAGGAAGCCGTACGAAAAATGGCCTGCCAGCAGACGAGCTGGTAGACCATATGGTTCGTGGTGGGCGTTAGAAGATTTGAACTTCTGACCTCTTCCGTGTCAGTCCGTGTTGTATCGCGTATGGCCGCGGATGCCTGCGAACTGATACGACCAGTTTAATGCTGTTTACCTGCTATTATGTTGATTCCTGCGGATTGGCGCGAATTCCTCTGATATGATTCTACTAGAGATGCATGGTGGGCATTTGGTGGGCACCATGGTGGGCACAGTGACTTCGGGGAGGCGCGGCGCATGGCGAAGAGGTACAGCGAGGGGACGGTGCGCTACCGCGTGAGGCGCGGCAAGGACGGCGTGGAGCGCGGCCACTGGGAGGCCCTCCTCAAGGTGAGCGACGACGACGGCCCGTGGAAGTCCAAGAGCAAGGCAATCAAGAACTACCCCAAGCAGACGGCCGACGGGCGCACCACGCGCACGGAGATCCTCTCCCCCACCAAGTCCCGCCCGAACCAGGGGCGCGAGGGGGCGCTCGCCGCGCTCGCCGAGTGGCGCGAGCAGCTGATGGTCGACGACGAGGTGGCCGAGCGCAAGGCCCGCCAAGCGGAGCTGGGGGCCGGGGACGCCACCATCCTCTCCGTCACGCCCGACTCCACCGTCTACGAGTACGTGGACGCGTTCGTCTCCTCCCGCAAGATCAAGAGCGCCAACAACCCCGCGGGCATCGCGCGCTCCACCTACGACGGCTACCGCTACGCAATCCGCAGCATGGACCGGGGCTTCGGCGGCACCAGGCTGCGCGACCTCACGCCCGCCCGCATCCTCGCCTGGCAGAAGTCGCTTGAGCGGCAGGGCAAGGCCGGCGCCACCATCAACCGCGCGTACTGGTGCCTCAAGAACGCCTGCGAGTACGCCGTGCAGAACGGCGACATGGACGCCGAGCAGTTCGCCCTGTGCTTCCCGCGCAAGCGCGTGGACGCCCCCAAGTCGGCAAACCCCGACCCCAACCCGCTCGATGACTCGAGCCTCGACCTGCTGAACCTGCTCATCGACCGGGCTAACGCGGGCGGCGACCCGAGCGCCTTCATGGTGTGCGTGGAGCTCGCGCTGCTCACCGGCATGCGCCAGTCCGAGGTGTGCGGCCTGCGCTGGCGCGACGTGGACCTGGAGGGCTCCGGGCAGTACCCCACCGGCTCCATCCACGTGTGCAACGTGCTCTCGCGCTCTGGCAGCGAATTCGTCCAGAAGGAGCCCAAGACCAAGGCGGGCAACCGCTTCATACCTCTCAACGCAGACCTTCGCGGCCTGCTCCTGGCCCGCCGCGAGCAGCAGGCCCGAGAGATGGCCGAGGCAGGCGCGGACCTCTCTGACACGGGCGGCAGGCCACCGCTCGACTACCACGTCTGCGGAAACGCCAACGGCGGGTTCTTCAACCCCACCGTCCTCTCGCGCAGCTGGCGCTCCTTCGCCCAGGGCAACGACCTGCGCGGCATCAAGGGCCGCCGCGTCGTGTTCCACGACCTGCGCCACACCTTCGCCACGCGCGCCATCCACGAGGGCGTGGACGTGGAGGTCGTGAGCAAAATCCTGGGGCACGCCAAGGTGAGCATCACCGTGGACATCTACGCGGACGCGATGCCCGACGCCAAGAAGCGCGGCATGGAGGCCATGAACGGGGTCGTGAGGAGGCACGAGGCCCACTTGTGACACCCATATACCGTCCTGTCTGTAGCCACACGCACCTATACGAGGCGACAGAGAGGACGGCTTTCATATGGCACGACGCAAGGGTGAGAACAGGGCTTGGGAGAACTCGCTGGACTGCTCGCGGATCACGCGAGCGGACATCAAGGTGCGGGAGACGCCCAAGCACGTGGCCGAGATCGGCGGCTGGAGCCAGAGGCAGGTGCAGCGCTGGTGCGCGGACGGGACGCTGCCCGCCAAGATGATCGGCGGCACGTGGGCCATCTCTGGGCCCAAGCTCTGCGAGATGCTCGGCATCGAGGACTAGCCATGGAGTCGCTTCCCGACATGGAGGGCGGAGCTAGCTCCGGCAACGGGGGCTTCTCTGCGCTCTTCTCGCCTCTCCCGGCGGAGCGGCAGGAGCTGCCTCCGGTCCTTATCGAGAATACGCTCCGAAAGGGCTCCGTGATGCTCATCGGGGCGGCGCCCAAGGTGGGCAAGACCTTCCTCACGGCGCAGATGGTCGTCGCCTTCGCCATGGGCACGGCCGTGCTCGGTTTCTCCTTCACGAGGTGCGAGCGCATCCTGGTGGTGAACACCGAGATGGGCGCCGCCGAGTACGACAACCGCATCATCGACGCCGCGCTCTCGCCCGAGGTCGCCCGCGAGGTCTCCCGGCGCGTGCTCATCGCGCACACCGACGACGACCCCGAGCTCACGGTCAAGGACGTGGCCGAGGCGATCTGCGTCAGCGACTGCAGGCCGGACGTCGTGATCATCGACCCCATCTACCCGCTCTTCATGGGCAACGAGAACAGCAACGAGGACGCGAAGGCGACCCTGGCATACCTGAAGATGGTGGCGAGCAGGACCGGTGCGGGCGTCATCTACACGCACCACTTCAGCAAGGGCGCGCAGGACCTGAAGGAGGCGCGCGACCGCGTAAGCGGGGCGGGGACCCTGGGACGCAACTACGCGGCGCTCTGGGCGCTCACCGAGCTCGCGCCGGGAGAGGAGGAGATGTCCGACCTTCCGGACGGCTCCGTAGCCGTGCGCATAGCGACGGACCTGCGCAGCTTCAAGAGGTCCAAAGCCAACCGTAACCTCGACTTCAACGCCGTGCGCATGGACGGCCTGTTCTTCCGCGACGACGATGGCAGGTTCGACAAGGCCCCCACCCGCGAGGCCGCCCGACTGGCGAAGGCCCGGGGCAAGATCAAGGAGCTGCTCGACCAAAACGGCGGCGAGCCGGTGGAGTTCAGCACCGTGCAGCGCCTTACGGCCCTCTCGCCCAACACGATCAAGGACTACCTCATCGAGATGGACGAGTACCAGCTCGTGCGTATGCGCGTCGGCGGCAGGGGTCAGAGCAGGAACCACATCGCCTGGGCCTCATGGCAGCCGACCCTGGGCACGGAGCTCATCCCTGTCGGAGGTGACGACAATGGGTAGCACGGAAGCCTGTCGGGAAAGCCCGTCAGATTCTCAGGGACGTCATTTGACAGTCTCCGCGTGCGGAAAAGCTAGGCAATCAACCCCTATAGGGAGGTTGATTGGCAACCTCCCTATAGGGGTTGATCAGCCAGCCGGGCTTTTCCCGAGACCGACGGGCTTTTGGGAGCAAGAGCCGAGAATGCGGGACGGCCAGAATCTCGCTCTTGTGAATCTTGAGAACCCCTTTGATAAGTCGTACGGGGGCGTCCAGTCGCGTCCCGGACATCCCCATGTTGTGACCGCGCCCCATGCTGGTGGCATGGGAAACATCCGGTTCCACGGGAAGGTGGCCGCATATGGCTGGGCGCAGGACGAAGCTCACACAGGAGATGGTTGACCAGGCCATCCAGCTGAAGGCGGACGGCCTCTCCAACGGCGACATCATCTCTGCGCTTGGGATACACTCGTCCACCTTCTACCGTTGGATAGGCGAGCCCAAGAACCGGCTGCAGCGCGAATTAAGCGACGGACTAAAAAAGGAGGAGGCCGAGTTCAAGCGGACGCTCCTGACGACCATCCGCGCTGCGGCCCTGGTGCGCAACCAGTGCTGGACGGCGGCCGCGTGGCTGCTCGAGCGCAAGTACCCCGACGAGTACGGCAGGGCCGAGCGACGCCTCGACGGGGAAGAGGCGGCGGGCCAGGCTCCCCAGATCGTGCTCGGCGTGGTGGCGAGGCCCGTGCAGCAGACGATCGACTTCGGGGCGCTTGAGGACGACGCAGCAGAGGATACGGACGCCCCTTCACCAAATACTGCTTAGGCGGCGGGTGGTGGATACCAATACCAATGACCTGATGACGACGGGCACGGTGAAACCCGAGCGGCGGCTTTCCTGGTATGACCGGTCGTATGTGCGCTCCTGATGTGGCAATGCCGTCGAGTTGGGAATCTCTTTGGGAATCAGCAGGTCAGAGCACCAAATGAGTTTCCTCCGCCTTTCCACGGATGTGAACGGCGTATGGATTTGTGAACAGCTTTGTGAAGTCGCGCGAGGCGCTCATCGGCCGATCGCACCGGCCCCTTCTATACGGCGAACTCCCAAACAAGGGGCAGGACGCCCTCGCCAAGGCTCCTGCGGATGCTCTCCTCATATGCCAGATAGGCCGGATAGTCATTGATGGCCGTCCATTTGCCGAAGGGGCTCTCGACCCCAAGGCCTCCCTCGCTCTTAGCCATCGCGACCGTCTTGAGCACGACGGAGTCTATGGGGACGTGCAGCGCGCCGATGCTGGATTCCGCCTCTCTCACGCCGAGCACCACGAGGTACTTGGCGGCCATATTCACCCACTTCTGGGTGTGGCCGTACGTGAAGCCGCAGGCGGGAGCCTCGGCCTGGTAGATTCCGACCAGCTCATCGCACAGGGCTTGGTGCTTCTCCGCATACCCATCCCACGTGAGCGGGGCGGGTGCGAGGGCCTCCCGAAGCCCCTCGGCGACGGCCTTGGCGCACCTTTCCCTGGCTTTCGCCGCGCCGGGCACGCCCTTGACGGCGAGGGTGCGGCAGAGGTCGCGGTAGGCGCGGCGCGAGGCCAGCTCGTAGCTCGTCTCCTTGCCCATCGCGGAGCCGAAGAGCGAGCGCAGCAAGAAGCCGCTCCTGAGGGTGTCGAGGTCCTTCTCGCCCATTCTCGCCTCCTATCGAGCCGGCACTTTCGCCCGCACATTCTATGGAGGGGGCGGTGTTGCCGGCAACCCGCAGCTTTGGTGCGCGGGGCGTTTGGGGTCTGGGCGGATCCCGCCGCATGACCTATCATGGAGAGACGGATTATCTATTGACTTTTTCGCGGAAGGGGGAATCGCTGATGGCGACCAACGACCAGGTGAAGCAGCTCGCGAAGGCCCACTACGCCAACGACGACGAGGCCTTCCGCAGCTGTCTGCTGCAGATAGCGGCCGGCGAGGCGAGGAAGGGGCACTCCTCCGCCGCGCGCGAGCTGAAGGCCCTCGCCGACCAGAAGCGGGCCTCCGCCAAGGTTCTGAACCTGGCGAGCAACGACGGGCTCTTCTCCGTGACCTACCCCGACGTGCGGATGGGCGACCTTATCGTCTCCGACGAGATAAAGGCGCGGCTGGGGCGCGTGGTGAGGGAGTACCGCCAGCGCGGGAAGCTCGCCGACTACGGCTACGAGAACAGGCGGCGGATCCTGCTGGAGGGCGCGCCGGGGACGGGGAAGACCATGACCGCCTCGGTCGTCGCCTCCGAGCTGCAGATGCCGCTCCTCACCGTGCAGATGGACAAGCTCATCACCAAGTACATGGGCGAGACGAGCGCGAAGCTGCGCCAGATCTTCAACAGCATCGCGCGCGTGCCCGGCGTGTACCTGTTCGACGAGTTCGACGCAATCGGGGCCGACAGGAGCTTGGACAACGAGGTCGGCGAGATGAGGCGCATTCTCAACTCGTTCCTCCAGTTCATCGAGGCCGACCGCTCGCAGAGCGTCATCATCTCCGCGACCAACAACCGCGACATGCTCGACCCGGCGCTCTTCAGGCGCTTCGACGACGTGCTGCACTACGACCTGCCGAGCGAGGAGCAGGCCCGCGAACTCGTGGACCACACCGTGGGCGGCTACGATCCCTCCTTCCGCTGTTCCTCCGCGCTCGCCACGCGCATGGCCAAGCTCTGCCAGGCCGAGATCGTGCAGGTGTGCGACGATGCCATCAAGGACTCGCTGCTCGGCGACGGCGACGTGAACGAGGCCGGCCTGCTCGCGCTGTGCGACGAGAGGCTCGGCTTCTACGGCGCCGGCAGGCAGGCGAGCTAGCCCATGGAGCTCAAGCGCAACGTCATTCTTTCCGACACGTCGGAGGGCTGCGCCTATGAGCGGCCGGGCGGCGGTGGCGGCGAGAGGAAGAACCCCGCACGGAACCGGCAGACCCATGCCAAGAAGCTGAGCCAGGAGCTGGAGAAGGCCATCAAGGCTGACACTGCTGCCGAGGGGCGCGGCGGCACCTACCTGCGCTTCAACAGCTCGGCCGGTTACGAGATGGACCCCGATTCGTTTGACAATACGAACAGCAAGATCCAGCTCGTGAACGTGAGGAGCACCGGTGGCGATGACCCGGTGATCTCCGCCACCGTGTACGTCCCCCAGAGGAGTGCAAAGTACTTCGAGAAGAAGGTCTCGGACTACGCGGACGAGTGCAAGGCCACCAAGAGGGGCAAGCCCAAAAACCAGCCGCTTGTCGAGAGCATCGATAGCATCGAGTCTGTACCAGTTCGCTCCCTATGGACCGGAAGGGACGACGAGTATCCGGCTGATGCTCCCAAATGGTGCGAGGTATGGTTCGGCACGACGCAGGAGAACGCCGAGGAGCTCTTCGGCAGATTCAAGATGTGGTGCCGCGACCGGCAGATAGACGCCTCTGATGACTTTCTCGTCTTTCCCGAATGCCTAGTCACGCTTGCCAGACTCGATGGCGACGACCTGGAGACGCTCTTCGACAATATAGGCCCCATGAACGAGGTGAGGCCACTGGCAGAGCCCAACCACGAGTTCCTCGACTTCGAGCCACGCTTCCAGAGGGAGCTCTCTGACGATGCAGCGGGAAGGGTCGTTCCGACCGAATCGGACGTGTCGGTGTGCCTGCTCGACACGGGCGTCAACGCGAGCCACCAGCTGCTGGGTGTCGCCATCCATGACGCGGACGATTCCGTCCTCGCCGCCGATGACGGATGGGCTCCGAATGATCGTGCTGGACATGGCACCGAGATGGCGGGCATAGCACTTTATGATGACTTGAGGCATGCCCTGGAATCTGCTGGTCCGATTCAGCTGCATGGCCACCTCGAGTCAGTCAAGATCCTCCCTGACTCGGACCGCAACCCGGAACACCTCTACGGCTCCGTCACGGCAGATGCGATGGCGCACATCGAGATGGAGCATCCCGATCGCAGCCGCGTCTACTGCATGGCGGTTACCGACGATTCGGAAGAGATTGACGGAAAGCCCTCCTCCTGGTCGGCTAAGCTCGACGAGCTTACTGCAGGCACCGACGCGGACGGCGAATACAAGCGTCTGTGTCTCGTGAGCGCCGGCAACGTTGACAAGAACGGCTTCCACGACGCGCCCTATTCGGACCATAACGTCAACTCGCCCGTCCAGGACCCCGCGCAGGCATGGAACGCGCTCACAGTCGGGGCGTACGCGGACGCAGTGACCATAAGCGAAGCCGGATTCGACGGATACGCCGCGATGGCGCTGAAGGGCGACCTCTGCCCTTACAGCAGGACCTCGGTCCTCTGGGATGACATGTGGCCCATCAAGCCCGAGATATGTTGTGACGGCGGAAACCTTGCGGGAGATGCGTACCGCAATGTGTTGGACTGTGACGATCTCTCACGGCTCACCACGTCGAACGAGCTCCCAGAGCGTTATCTCACCACCACGAGGGCGACCAGCGCGGCGACCGCGCAGGCTTCGTGGATGGCATCTCGAATCCTCGAGGCGTATCCCGACCTGTGGCCCGAGACGGTGCGCGCCCTCCTCGTCCATTCTGCGCGCTGGACTGACGAGATGAAGAGGGAATTCGACGTCGAGAAGGGCAAGAAGGGGTCTTATCGGACCCTGCTCCGCGCGTGTGGATGGGGCATCCCCCATATCGACTATGCTCTCGGCTGCCTGGACAGCCGAGTCAATCTGGTGGTACAGGGCGAGATTCAGCCGTTCGACAAAGAGGGCCGTACGAACGAGATGCGCGTGCATGAGCTGCCGTGGCCACGGGAGGAGCTGCTGAGGCTCGGCGAGGCCAAGGCCGAGCTGCGTGTCACGCTCTCGTACTTCATCGAGCCCAACCCCGGCGATAGGGGCTGGGGCAGCAAGTTCCGCTACCAGTCATGCGGGCTGCGCTTCCAGGTGATTGACCGCAGGCAGAGCCTCGAGGACTTCCGCAAGTCCGTAAGCAAGAAAATGCGTGAGGGTCGGGGCGACAACGGAGGCCCCACTGGCGCGGAGGACTGGGTGCTGGGCGCCGACAACCGTGATGTCGGCTCCATCATCAGCGATTTCAAGAGAATGAATGCTGCCGACCTTGCCGACGCGCGCTATGTTGCCATCTACCCCACGAAGGGCTGGTGGGCCTTCCGCAAGGCGCTGGGCAAGGCGACGAACAAGGTGCGCTACGCTCTTGTCGTGACCATCGACACTCCCGAGGTGGAATCCCAGCTCTACAACGAGGTCGTCGCGCAGGTGAAGGTGCCCGTCGAGACCACCATCCAGATTTAAGAAGCCGCCATGGGAAAGGGCTCCACCAAGCGGCAGCACTTCGTGCCGAGGTTCTATCTGCGGCATTTCGCCGGGAATGACGGTATGCTGAGCGCGTACAGGCGCGTCGACGACCGCTACTTTCGCATGCGCCCGGAAGGAATCTGCAGCGAGAGGTTCCTGTACGAGTCGAGGATAGGCACCGGCGAGGATGGCGACGCCTTCTTCCAGGAGAACCGTATCGAGGACGAGCTTTTCGAAGTCGAGGGCAGGCTATCGAAGGGCCTGGATGACCTGCTGGAATGCTGCGAGAGACAGGATTATGTCAATGAGCGCTTTGAGGAGGGGCGCCTGGCCGTGTGCGATCTCGTTGCCAACCTCATCGCCAGGAGCCCCTCCTTCCTCGCAAGCGACAGGGACCATGCGGCCAAGATCGCCGAAGAGTTCGCACGGGAGGAGAAACTCACGCCAGGGGACTGGGACCTCCTCGGACTCATCGGCCTCAGGGGAAGTCTGGAGCCCGTTGCCGACGCCGCCATCATGAGGTTCACTCTGCTGTCCGGGGATCCGAAGGCCCCAACCAGCCATATCAGGGACAGGTTGGCCGGGATGCGTATGATCGTCCTGCAGGCGTCGCCCGTGATGCCGTTCATCTCGTGCTCGATGCCAGTCTCGTTCATCGGTATCACCGATGACTACAGTGACTTCACGGCCACCATCCTGCCGCTCTCGAGCAAGTTCGCCGCGATGTTCGCGGATGGACAAGGGGCCGAGAGCTATGGGCGGCTTTCCATGGAGGAGACCGTCCAGTTCAACTCCAACGCCCTCGACGGCAACGGGATTTGGACCACGGCGTTCGGGAGGGCGGTCGGCCCCGTGAAGGCAGCTGTCAACCGTTGCAAGGAGCTCGAACACCTGTAGAGGGTTCGGACGACGCGGCCGGGGGCTCGCCGGTGCGGTGACGATGCCCGCACCGATAATTCGGTCACCGGTGGGCTGTTCGGGGTCTGAGGCGGCCACTTGTGCCGTCTGGTGAGCTCTGAAAGGCCTACGGGACTTGGAGTGCTATAAGCGTTGCGCCGGTGGCGTGCAAGATTGCTGCGAGCTCGGTGCTGGCCAGAGGCAAGATTGCTGCGAGCTGCATGCCAGCTGCTTGCGAGCATCACGTCCCACTGCCCGCCGGACCGAGACGGCCCCACGGATCCGGTGACGGCGCATGCGGGCGAGCGACATAACGCAGCGCCATGTGCGGGGCCGGCAGGACGTCCGTGACGCGGGGCGTAGCACGCCAAAACGGCAACCGTGCACGGCAGCCGGGAGCAACGGAGCGGGCTGGACGAGCGCGGTGCCGGAGGCAGACGGCTGAGGAGGGACGGGCTGAGGCCGGGGACCCATGGCAGACAGCTTGCTGGCTGCCATGGGCGGCCGAAGACCGGCCCGACGATGCCGGCTGCCGCAGGCCCGCACGCGAGGACAGACCGCGGAGGAGTCCCGGCTGCCCCGGTGACCTCCCAGGGCGCGCGGAGCCCCGTGGCACGAACGGCCCGGCCCCGCACATGGCACGGACGACCCACGACGGGGCAGCATGCGGCGGCACCGGATCCCCGGCGAGCGTCCGGCGGGCAGTGGGACGTGAAAGGTCCTCTTCCCTTCAACTCAAGCCAGACTACACGTCCCCGAGCGCTATCGCCTGTGGCTCAGTTATTGGTTAACAATAACCATCTATTGCACTTGACAGCTTTGCTTCATCTGGTTACTCTTAACCATAGTAATACGGTTACCGATAACCAGGAGGTTGCCTTGTCACTTACTCCAGAGCAGACCAGCCGCATCATGATTGCAAAGGACCTCGACCACATCGAGCCCTTGGGCGACATGGGCGTGGACGCCAACCTCGCGGCATACGCCGCCCTCCTCCTGATAGAGAAGGGCCTTGACCGCCACGGCATTGACCACGAGCAGTACCTCTCGGTCGTCGGCGACCACCAGCTCGACCCCATCCTGCGCGACCGCTTCGTCACTGGCCCCGACGGGGCCTTCGAGAGCGCCGCCCTACACCTCTTCGGGAGTCCCTACACCACTGACGAGCTGCGCGACTTCGTGCTCCACTACAACGTGGACGAGGACAGGAGCTTCGGCATGCGGAGGGAGCTCACGACCCCCGAGCCCCTTCGCGCCCTCGCGCTCGCCATCCTTGACTGCCACGACGGCGACCGCCTCTACGACGCGTGCTGCGGCGCTGGCTCCCTTCTCGTCGATGCCATCGAGAGGAATCCCGGCATCAGGACCTACGGCGTCGACGTGAGCCAGGACGCGGCATGCCTGGCCGTAGCCCGCATGAGGCTGCTCCCTGGGGACCGCCCCGTCGGCCTGGGCGACGTGTTCCACAGGCCCTCCCTCGTTGCCTACGACAAGGTCTTCGCCAACCCGCCCTTCGGCATGAAGTTGGCCTTCATGCGCAATCCCGGCGCCGACTACCTCGCCCCCTTCGTGGACGAGACTGACCCCATGGGACGGCCCGCCTCCGCCGACTGGGTGTTCGCCCGGCTCGCGTACGACTCCCTCGCCGAGGGCGGCACCGCCGTGGCCATCGTCACCAACGGAGCCCTTGGCAACGGCGGCGACCAGCGGGCGCGGCGCTACTTCGTGGAGAACGGGATGCTCCGGGCTGTGGTGGCCCTCCCGACCAGGCTCTTCCGCTCGACGGCCCTCGGCTGCGCGCTCCTCGTGCTCGGCCGCAACGACGGGCCGGTCCGCATGGTCGACGCCTCCGACCTCGCCGACGAGGGGCGCCGCTGGAACACGCTCTCCGACGAGGCCGTCTCTGAGATCGTGGGCCGCCTCGGCGAGGACGGGCCCATGAGTCGCCGCGCCGAGCGCGCCGACATCGCCTCGCGCGGCTACAGCCTCTACGCCAGCCGCTACCTCGGCCAGGCCCCCGACCTTGTGAACCCCAGGCCGCTCGGCGACCTGTCGCTCGCAATCGAGCGAGGGGCGGGCTTCAGCGCGAGGGAGCTCGACGCGCTCACGACCGAGGAGGACACGGGGCTCTTCTACGTTCGGCTCTCGGACATCGAGGACGGCGCCATCTCGGACGACCTGCCGAACCTCACTAGCCTCGACCAGAAGACCGAGAGGCAGTGGCTGCGCACCGGCGACCTCGTGATTTCCAAGAACGGCGCGCCCTTTAAGGTGGCAGTGGCGGACGTGCCCGAGGGCAGGACCATACTCGCCAACGGCAACCTCTACGTCATCAGGCTCGACACCGACCGCGTGGACCCCTACTTCGTGGCGGCGTTCCTCGCAAGCGAGGACGGGAAGCGTAGCCTGGAGCAGATGGTCGTAGGGACGACCATCCCCAACCTGCCGCTTCGGAACCTCAGGCAGATCCAGATACCCGTGCCGCCGGCCGACGTGCAGAAGAAGGCTGCCGACGGGTACCGGGCCCGCCTCGACGAGATCTCCGTCCTGAAGATACGCATCCGCAAGTCCCGCGAGGCCGCGGCCGGCGCCTACGACGAGGCGGTGGGACGTTGACGCCCCTCTCCGCCGCCGAGCTCTACGACCTGGGCCAGGCCGTGGAAGAGCGCCTGGAGGACGGCCTCCTGCCGGCCCTCACCATGGCGAACCGGACGGGCGAGCTTGACGAGCTTCTTCGCCTCCTTGGGATGTCCGACCTCCTGGGCGACGACGGGCGGGCCGAGGTCCGCCCCACCAAGGTCCTCGTGATCGGCGACAGCATGACGAGCGAGGGGAAGCTCCGGAGCATCGCGAGGAGGCGCGGCATCTCCTCCAACGACCTGGAATGCGCGCTCGACTACGACGAGCTGAAGCACTTCAACTTCGCGAAGCTGCGCAACTCGTACGTCTACCGGGCCGTTCTCGTGGGGCCGATGCCGCACAGCACGCCCGGCAAGCTGGGCGCATCCAGCGCCGTCGCAGAGATGGAGGCGCACCCAGAGACGTACCCGCCCGTCATAAGGATGGAGGACTCCAACGGGCTGAAGATAACGAACAACAGCTTCGCACGGGCGCTGGACACGCTGAACGCCACCTATTGAGGTCTTAGAATATCAACAATGACACCGATGAAAGGCTGAATCGAATTGACTGACGAAAGAGAGCTCCAAGCGACGACCACAAAACAGGCCGCCGAGAAGGCAGCGCTCGTGTGGAGCATCGCCGACACCCTGCGCGGGCTCTACAAGCCCGTCGAGTACGGGCGCGTGATCCTGCCCATGACCATCGTGAAGCGCTTCCACGACTGCCTGCTACCCACGCACGAGAACGTGCTCGAAACCGCCAAGAGGACTGCCGGGCTCGACGTACGCGACGGATTCCTGCGCCGCGCCTCGGGCTACGACTTCTACAACACGTCCTCCTTCACGTGGGAGACCCTGCTGGCCGACCCAGCAGGCATAGAAGAAAACTTCACGGACTACCTTCAGGGCTTTTCCGAGAACGTGCAGGACATCCTCTTCCAGTCCGGCATGAAGTTCGACAACGAGATCCGCACGATGGCGGACAGCGGAGTGCTGTATCAGGTCGTAAAGGACTTCGGCGGCAGCAAGGGGGACTTCAGCCCCAGCAAAGTGACCGAGGTCGAGATGGGCGGCATCTTCGAGAACCTTGTGAGCCGCTTCTCCGAGACAGATGAGGCCGGGGAGCACTTCACCAGCCGCGACATCGTCTATCTCATGACTGACCTCGTCATCTCCGCCGACCCGCGCGTGTTCGAGGGCGACCACATCCGCCGGCTCGTGTACGACGGCTCCATGGGCACCTCGCAGATGCTCAGCTGCATGCGCGAGCGGCTGCTCGCGCTCGACTCTGAGGCGGATGTGCAGACCTTCGGGCAGGAGCTCAACCCGTTCACCTTCGCCATCGCCAAGGCCTCGGCGCTCATCCGCGGCGAGGACGCCGACAACATGCGACGCGGCAACACCTACGACAACGACCAGTTTCCCGGCTACAAGTTCGACTACGTGATACAGAACCCGCCCTTCGGCATCTCGTTCGCCGCTCGGCAGGCCGCCATCAAGGCCGAGCATGCCAAGGGCGGCGAGGGGCGCTTCCCCTGCGAGCTGCCGGCAGTGGGCGATGGGCAGACGCTCTTCGCCCTGAACGGCCTCGCCAAGCTCAAGGACGAGGGCATCATGGCCATCGTCCAGGACGCCTCGCCGCTCTACAAGGGCAAGCCTGGCAGGGGCGAGGACGACTACCGCCGCTACATACTTGAGAACGATTGGCTCGACGCCATCATCCAGCTCTCGACTGACTCCTTCGTGAACACGGGCATCGCCACCTACATCTGGCTCTTCGACAAGGACAAGCCCGAGAGCCACAGGGGCAAGGTTCTCCTCGTGGACGCCAGCAACGCCTTCGTGAAGCGCCGCAAGGGCATCGGCGACAAGAAGAACGACATCACCAAGGTGTGCCGTGACCTCATCGTGAAGGCCTATGGCAGCTGGGCCGACGGAACCTACGAGGGCACGGCCGAGGATGGCTCGGCCGTGAGCGTGGAAGCCAAGCTCTTCGACTCGACGGAGTTCGGCTTCGACCGCATCACCGTGTACACGCCCGAGCGCGACGAGGACGGCACTGTCGTCCGAGACAGGAAGGGCAAGCCCGTCGCCAAAACGGACGAGGACGGCAAGAAGGTCACCGACACCGAGGACGTCCCTCTGGGCGAGAACATCGACGCCTACATGCAGCGCGAGGTGGAGCCCTACAACCCCGGCGCCTGGTTCGACAAGAAGAAGGTCCAGCGCGGCTACACCATCCCGTTCACGCGGGCGTTCTACAAGTACAAGGAGCTGGAACCCGCCGAAGAGATCGCCAAGCGCATCGTCGAGCACGAGAAGGCACTCGAAGCCAGCCTTGAAGCGCTGTTCGGTGAGGGGCGATAAACGTGGCACGGGAGATGAAGGATAGCGGTTTGCCATATATTGGGGTGATTCCTGCCCAATGGAATCTGTTCCGGCTTAAGGCTTTTTTCACCCCATCCGCAATAACTAACAAACTCGATGCCAGGGTCTTATCGCTTTATCGTGATTATGGCGTGATACCCAAGGACAGCCGTGACGACAATCACAATGTCACCTCACGCGACACATCAAAGTACAAGTATGTGAACAGAGGTGACTTTGTAATCAACAAAATGAAGGCCTGGCAAGGCTCTATGGCCTTGTCTGGTTATGATGGCATCGTTAGCCCTGCTTACCACGTTTTTAAGTTCAGGTCGGAAGGGCTCTGGCCTCGGTATGCTCATTATCTTCTTCGTTGCAGCTCGCTCTCTGATCTCTGGAGGGGTCTTTCAACCGGGCTTCGTGTTGGGCAATGGGACTTGCACGTAGATGACTTCTTAAACACCTATATTCCTTTGCCGCCACTTAATGAGCAGCGACGCATTGCCGACTACCTTGACGCCAAGTGCACCGAAGTTGACACGGCAATTAGCCATGCTGAAGCTTTGATTTCGGAGTATGAGCTTTATGAGCAAGCCCTTATAACCCATACCGTGAACTCTGGAGTCAATGCCTATGCCGAGATGGTCCCAAGCGGCAATGCGTTCATTGGCAACAAGCCCGCTAACTGGCCGCTTGTGCGTTTTAAGCACGTTGCCTTCTTCCTAAACGGTGATAGAAGTGCGCGGTACCCTTCGGGCGATGACATTGTCTCCGATGGAATACCGTTCGTCACATCCGCAGAGTTGAACGGAAGACATCTCTCCCACACGTTCTCAAAGCACATAACGCAGATGAAATATGACTCCCTCGGAGGTGTCAGGCTGCATATTGACGACGTAGTTTATTGTCTCAGGGGTAGTGTTGGAAAGTGCGCGCTCAACGTACAAGAAGACGAAGGAACAGTCGCTTCTTCACTCACGGTGGCAAGGCCCAAGGGCTGCAACCCCTCCTGGCTCAACTATGCACTTGCAAGCTCTTCCACGTTAAACCAAGCCGTGGCAACAGCCATAGGCGCAACAAGTCAAAACCTAGCCGCCAACATGCTCGCGCAGGCGCAAGTGCCGCTTCCTAATCTAGATGAGCAGCTCTTGATTGCCAATCAGCTTGATTCAAAGTGCGACGCAATCGACCAGGCAATTGCCCAGAAGCAATCCATCATCGATGACCTTAAGGCCTACAAACAGTCGCTCATCTACGAGGTGGTCACTGGAAAGCGGGAGGTGTAGCCCCATGGCGACCGATACAAAAGAGCGCAACCTCGAGGAGGATATCGAGGCTTACCTCACCTCAGAGGAGGGAGGTTGGCTCAAGGCATCTGACAAGCAGTCGTTCATCTACGTCGAAGATGGCACGTACCAGGCCCTCGAGGGGCACGGCTATTCGGACATGCCTGGCCATGGCATCGACATCGCCACGCTGGTCAACTACGTCCAGACCACGCAGCCCAAGACGTGGGGGCTCTTCGAGAAGCGCTGCAAGACGGCCGACCCCACCCGGATGTTCTTCAAGGCCTTCCAGGACGCGGTGAGCCACGACGGCATCCTTCACGTGCTGAAGCATGGGTTCAAGCACCGTGGACTCAAGTTCAAGGTCGTTGAGTTTCGCCCCGAGTCGGGGCTCAACCCCAAGACCGAGAGGCTCTACCGGAAGAACTGCCTGCGCTGCATCCGCCAGTTCCACTACTCGGCCACCGACACGCGAAACACCGTAGACGTGGTGCTCGACGTGAACGGCATCCCGCTCGTCGCCTTGGAGCTCAAGGACCAGTTCACGGGACAGACCCACGAGGACGCCATCCGTCAGTGGAAACTCGACCGCGATCCGCGCGAGGAGGCTTTCCGCTTCGACTCGCGCATCGTGGCGTTCTTCGCCGTGGATCTCTCGCAGGCGTGGTTGGCGACCGAGCTCAGGGGTGAGGACACCTACTTTCTGCCGTTCAACCAGGGCTCGAACGGGCCCGGTGTCGACGGCGGCAGGGGGAACCCGCCCAACCCCGACGGCTATCAGACGAGCTACCTCTGGGAGGATGTGCTTCAGGCCGACTCCCTGCTCGACATCCTCAACCGCTACGAGCACGTGGAGGAGAAGCAGGAGACATTTATCGACGCGGATGGGCAGGAGCAGGTAAAGACAGTTCGGCACATTATCTTCCCGCGCTACCACCAGCTCGACGTGGTGCGCAGGATCACGCGTGACGTACGTGCCAAGGGGCCGGGGCACAGCTACCTCGTGCAGCACAGCGCGGGCTCGGGCAAGTCGAACTCGATCGCGTGGTGCGCCTATCAGCTCTCCACCATGTTCGACGAGAACGACAGGCCCATGTTCGACTCCGTGGTCATCGTGACTGACCGCACGGTCCTCGACCGACAGCTCCAGGAGACCGTGGGAGGGCTCGACCACCAGAAAGGGCAGGTCACCGTCATTGACGACAAGTGCACCTCCAAGGACCTCCGCGACGCACTCAACGACGGTGCCAAGCTCATCGTCTCCACGCTGCAGAAGTACTCGATAATCTATGAGGAGGTGCATTCGACTGGCAAGAGGTTCTGCGTCATCGTGGACGAGGCCCACAGCTCGCAGACTGGCAGCCACGCCATACATCTCAAGCAGGCCCTAGCGGACACCGAGGAGGCGCTCAAGGAGTTCGCCGACTACGAGGAACAGTGGGAGGACGCGAGCGACTACGAGCGCGACGGGATGCTGCGTCAGATGGCCGCGCAGGGCAGGCACGACAACATAACCTTCCTCGCCTTCACGGCCACGCCCAAGAAGCAGACGCTCGAGCTCTTCGGGGAGGAGATGCCGGACGGCTCGTATGCGCCCTTCCACGTGTACAGCATGCGGCAGGCCATAGAGGAGGGCTTCATCCTGGACCCGCTCGCCAACTACGTGACCTACGACGAGGCGGTGCAGTTGGCGAAGTCCATCCCCGACGACCCCGACGTGCCAAGCTCGCCCACGCTCAAGCTGCTGCGCAAGTACACCGAGCTCCACCCCTACGCCATCGAGCAGAAGGCCCGCGTCATCGTGGAGGCCTATCGCGAGATTACGGGCAGGAAGATCGGCGGGCGTGGCAAGATGATGGTAGTCACCGGCTCGCGGCTCGCAGCTGTGCGCTACCAGCGCGCCATCAAGGGCTACATCGAGTCGCAGGGCTACCGCGGCATCGAGGTGCTCGTGGCCTTCTCGGGCGCGCTGCAGGACCCGGCCGACGGCACGGACGGCCCCGAGTACACCGAGGGCGGCATGAACGTGGGCTACGACGGCCAGCACGTGAAGGAGTCGCAGACCAAGAAGGAGTTCCACAACTGGGGCGCCATCCTCGTGGTTGCCGAGAAGTACCAGACGGGCTTCGACGAGCCGCTGCTCCACACGCTGGTCATCGACAAGCGGCTGCGCGACGTGAAGGCGGTGCAGACGATCTGCCGCATCGACCGCACGTGCCGTGGCAAGACGGACACACTCGTCATCGACTTCGCCAACACGCGCGACGACATCCTCAAGGCATTCCAGCCCTACTACATCGAGACCGACCTCGCCGAGCCCATCGACACCGACAGGATCTACGGCCTTTTGCGCGAGATCCACGGCTACCACGTGTACACGGAGAAGGACGCCGACGCGGTCGCGGCGCTTGAGTTCGGCAAGAACCGCAAGAACGTGCAGGGCAGGATCAAGTCTCTGCTCACCCCCTGCGCCAAGCGCTACAACGAGCTCTCCGAGGAGGACCGTTACCAGTTCAGGCGCAAGGTCCGCAGCTTCATCAAGTGGTACGGCTACGTGACGCAGATCGTCCGCATGTTCGACCGCGAGATGCACAAGGAGTACATCCTCCTCTCGTACCTCTCACACCTGCTGACCGCCGACAAGATCAACGTGGACGCCATCGACGACAAGGTGCAGATGGACTACTACAAGCTCACGGAGACCTACCGCGGGGCCATCGAGCTGGCCGACGAGAAGGGCGAGCTGGAGCAGAACGACAAGAGGGCGCAGAGCAGTCTCGACAAGCGTGAGGACCCGCTCTCCGAGCTCGTGGCCAAGATAAACGAGGAGTACGCGGGCGACTTCACCGAGGACGACCGCGTGGTGGTGGACGCGCTGTACCGCCGCCTCTCCAAGAACGAGCGCGTGCGCGAGAGCCTCACTCACGACGGGGAGACCGTCTTCACCGACAGCACCTTCCCCAAGATCTTTGGTGACGAGGCCATGGACGCCTACATGGGAAGCCAGGACGCCTTCGCCTCCATGTTCCAGGACAGGGAGAAGTACGAGGCCATCATGAGGGCCATCGCCGAGATGCTGATCCGACAGGCACGTCGTGGGTGGGACGAGGACGACGATTCTGATTCCGATGACGAGTAAGGAGACGGATGCCCAAGAGCCAGATCATCATCGACGCCGTTAACGGTGACGTGCCCATCGAGAAGTCCCTCAAGAGGCTTCAGGTGCTTGCGCATGACGTGCATAACGAGGAGCTTGAGAGATGGGCGGAGAATGAGCTGACGGGATACCTGGGGACTGATGACGTCCCAGATTACCGCAGGACGAAAAGCCTGAACATTACTTACTCAGGATTCAACCTGATGGTTCAGGTCAATAACGTCCCACTTCCTGTTGGATGTTTAAGCAGCGACACGCTCGACGAGATTGCCGACGTTCCAATCAGAGAGGATATTCTTTCCGTCCAGAAGCTCTCCGAGGCAGATCCTGGCGGATACCGTGACCTCTCGTTTCTTGCCGGCGAGGTGCTTAAGAAGTCCGGCGGCATACAATGCGTGAGTATCCGTCAGCTCATTCCCTCTTCTGCCTATGGCAAAGTCCTTGCAGAGGTAAACAACCGCATCATCAAGGCGCTGATGATGCTTGAGGATCAACACGGCAAGCTCGACAAGCTTGGCATTAAGGTAGATGCCTCAAAGACAGCGCAAGGCAATGCTGCCATCAATGAGACTCTTGGCCTCCCCGTCCAGATTGTCGAAAAAGAGTCTTGGACTTCTAAGGTTGCATGGAACATTGTCGTCCCGATTATCACCGGCGTCGTATGTACCGTTCTCGGCGCTCTATTGACCATCTGGATGGGATTAGGGTAATGGAGAACGATAGTTCGGCGCTTATCATGCAACTAACTGACAGCGTAAAGAAGACTTTGTGAAGCGTATTACAGCGACGGACGTCCGACGTAGTCTGTGGGTCGGAGGGATGCCCTTCCGAAACCCGGGAGGCCCCATATGCAGGCCGGAGAGGGATGCCTCTCCGGCCTCTTTCGTACTTAGATGATTTCTCCACAACTCGTGCCCACCAAGCCGCAGTGGGCACGCAGCAACACGAGCACCCCACTGCAGTTTTGGTGGACACCGTGGTGGGCATATGGTGGGCACAAAAAACAGGCCAGAGGAAACACCCTCTGGCCTGCGAGTTTATGGTGGGCGTTAGAAGATTTGAACTTCTGACCTCTTCCGTGTCAGGGAAGCGCTCTCCCCCTGAGCTAAACGCCCAAATCTGTGCTGCCGGGGATGCAGCGAGGAGTATCTTACGCGAAAATGCTCGTGTAACGCAACCGTCAATCCCAAGTTTTTCTCGCTTCACAAATGCTGCTCAGCCAGAGGCTACCCCACTCGACACCGAATGTATTGCGAACCGTCACACAATCGTACACAAACGTGTGACGCGCGCAGGACGTCACAGAAACGTCGACGAACGTGTTGCAGACCGCAACACGTTCGTCGAGCAGTGTCGTCAACGTGGTCGGCAGATCTACCGTGTCAGAACCGTCATCCCGTATTCTGCAGCCCGGCAGCAACCCCGGACACGGTGCACAGGATGAGATAGATGAATCGCTCGCGCTCTTCCGGCGTGAGGTGCTCGCCGCGCGTGCGCATCTCGCGCAGCGCGCGCACCTGCGTCACCGAAAGCACGTTCACGAACGGCAGCCTCGCGCGGATCACCGGCCCCAGCACGCGTCTGTGCTCAAGCGGCCACTCGTCACCAACAATCGCCAGTACCCACTTGCGCGTAAGGCGCATCTCGTCCAGAACCTTCTCCGCGAGGTCGTCACGCGAGCCCAGCGCCAGATACATGCGGCCAATGCGCTCGTCGGTCTTTGAGAGCGACATCTCAATGTTGTCGATGAACGTCGTGAAGAGTGGCCACTCGGCATAGGCCTGGCGGAGAAGCCCGAGGTCGTCAAGCTCCTCGCATGCCGTTCCCAAACCGTACCACGCTGCCAGGTTGATGCGCGCCTGAGACCACGAGAAGATCCACGGGATGGTGCGCAGGTCGTCCAAGGACTTGGCCCCCAAGCCACGCTTGGCCGGACGCGACCCTATGGGCATGAGGCCAATCTCGGTAAGCGGCGTGACCGTGGAGAACCACTCCGCAAACCCCTCGGTCTCGAGCAGCTCGCGATAGCGCTTGCGCGACAAGACATCCAGCCTGGCTGCAAGGTCGGCGTACTTGGCCGTGGTCTCGGTGTTCACGTACTCGATGGAAGGCGATGACTGCAGAAGCGTCGCGCCGGCCACAGACTCCACATGGCGTCTGGCCAGCGTGGGGTCGCCATAGCGAGCGAAGATGACCTCGCCCTGCTCTGTAAGCTTAAAGCGGCAGTTGACCGAGCCCTTGGGCTGCGAGAGAACCGCGCGGTTGGCCGGGCCGCCGCCGCGTCCCACCGCGCCGCCGCGGCCATGCATGAGCACCAGGTCGATGTCGTTCCTCTCGGCCCACTGCGCGATGGCCGCCTGCGCCGCGTGAAGCACCAGCGTGGCCGAGGTGGGGCCGGCATCCTTCGAGGAGTCGGAGTAGCCGAGCATGACCTCCATGCGCCTGCCGGTCTGGGCAAGTCGCCTCTGCACGGGTTCGAGCCTGATGATCTGGTCGAGCGTGTCCACGGCGCTCTCAAGGTCCTCGACCTGCTCGAAGAGCGGAATCACGTCGAGCACCGGCACGTCAGACTTGTGGGCAAAGGCGAGCTGGGCCAGCTCGTACACGTCGGCCACGTTCTGCGCCGACTGCGTGAACGAGATGATGTAGCGCCGCGCGGCCTTCTCGCCGTTCACGCGCTGGATGCTGCCGATGGCGCGGAAGGTGTCGAGGACCTCGCGCGTCATGGGCTGGAGCTCTCCCCTCTCGCCCCAGCGCCCATGCTCGCGGATGTCCTCGAGCGCACGCGCGTGCACGAGCGAGTGCTGACGAAACTCCATCTCCACCAGGCAGAACCCGAAGGTCTCCGCCTGCCAGATGAGCTTTTGCAAGGGGCCGTAAGCGGTGCGCACGGCACCGGCCGCGGCGAGCGAGCGCTGAACAACCCGCAGGTCGACGATGTAGTCGTCGGCCGAGGCGTACATGATGTCGGCCGTACGCTGAATGGTGGCGCGCAGGCGATCAGAGATTACGATCATGATGGCGCGGTGGAGCTCGGAGGTCGAGACCTCAAGTGCACGCTGCGAGAGGACCTCGCTCATCTCGACCTGGTGGTTCCACAGGTTCAGGAGCGCGTCGGAGGGCTTGGTGAAGCGCGTATCCAGCGTGAGGTTTTTGCCCACGTAGTAGGTCCTGTCGGCCAGCGCCTCCAGCATGTGGACGCGGAACTTCTCGGCCACCTTGCGACTCACCTTTGCGGTAACGTTGGGGTTGCCATCGCGGTCGGAGCCAATCCAGCTGCCGGGGTGGAAGAACGCCGGGCACATGGGCGGCACGGTGCCGGCACGCGAGCCCAGCTCCCAGTCGTCAAAGCGCCGGTAGACCTCGGGCACCATGTCGAAGAGGGTGGCGTCGAAGATGTCGATGACGGTGTCGGCCTCCTCGACGGGCGTCGGCTTCTTGTACGCGATGGGCGAGGTGCGCACCAGGGCGTCAATCTCCTGCAGCATGAGCCGCTCGTTCTCCACCAGCTCCAGGCCTGCGAGCGTCGCGCGCCTGGTGAGCAGCCCGGAGATGCGGCTGATCTTGCCCTCGACCGCCTTGCGCCGCGCCTCGGTGGGGTGCGCGGTGAAGACCGGGTGGAACTCCAGGCGGTTGAGAAGCGCCACTGCCTTGGCGCGGCCGCACTCGTCAACCAACCGCCCATAGGCAACCGTAAGATCGTTGATGGGGTCTGCGGACTCCGTTGTGGGGACCTCGCCCTCGCGGCGGCGCAGCGATGAGACGCGGTAGTTCTCCTCGCAGATGTTTGCCAGATGGAAGTAGGTGACAAAAGCGCGCATGAGCAGCGTTGCCCTGTCCATGGAAAGCCCGTCGATGGTCGAGACAAACTCGTTGAACGCCCTCTGGGCCTGGGCAGCCTTCTCGTCCGTGTGTGCCACGCTGTCTGCATACGTCACGCGGATGGCATCGCCCAACAGAAGGTCGAAGGTGGCGAGAAGGTCTGGGTCATTCTCCGCAAGCACCTTGCGGACCAGGCGCAGGAAGAGTGCCAGGTTGTCGCGGAGCTCCTCGGGAACGTCCACCAGCGCGAGCGCAGAGCGCGCCTGCTCGACCTCGCTTGGTCCCACGAAGGCGCTCCCATCACCTAGGCTTGGCACCTCGGTTGATGTCATGTATCCCCCCTCAGCTCCCGCCGGTCCCGCCGACGGACGTGCACGTGCACCACATGTCTCAGCATACAGGTGCTACCTTAGCAAGCTCCTGTAAGGGCGGTGCAAATCCCACCAAGCGGCCACGAAGGCGAAACGCAACGTACACGATGGGGCGCATCAGGACCGGGCAGCCTGCGGCGCGTCGCGATACAATGACACGCACGCACAGGCGAGAAGACCCGAGAGGCGAGACGAGCTTGGCCCCCGCGGCCACGAGAGGATGATTGGCGCATGACACGCACGAGCAGGCGACGCGGGAACACCCGGCAGGAAAGTCTGAGCTCGCTCGTTGGTTCGCGCGCCGGCAAGCACGAGGGCCCCCTCTCTGCCGCAAAGCCCAAGAAGGAAGGCTTTCTCCGCCGCGTGACCAACCATTGGTGGAACCGCCTGATCTCCTCGGTCTTCTCGGGCTCCATCTCCGAGCAGTCCGAGCAGTACCTGGCGCACCAGACCACACGCGACTACGTGTGCAACTCCATTGGCCAGGCGGCCTGGGGCGGTTTCTTTCCGCTGCTGACCATCGTGGCCACGCAGTTTGTGGGTACGGAGAACGCCGGTCTCTTCTCGATGGCCATGGTTGTGGGCACGCTTCTGTACTTTGCGGGCAACTACGGCGTGCGCACCTACCAGGTCTCGGACATAGACGAGATGGACTCGTTCTACGACTACCAGGTCAACCGCATTGTCACGTGCGTTGCCATGGTACTTATCGGCCTGCTGTACTGCCGCATCCGTGGATACGACGCTGACATGACCACCATCGTGTGCGGCGTCATGGGCTTTAGGTTCTTTGATGCACTGGGCGACGTGTACGAGGGCAGGCTGCAGCAGAAAGACAAGCTCTACTTGGCCGGAATCTCGCAGGCCGTGCGCTGCGCGCTTGCGTTTGTGGTGTTCACGGTGCTCTTGCTCCTCACGCGCAACCTCATGGTTGCGAGCGTGGGCATGGCCATGGGTGCCGCCGCATCCTTCGTGCTGCTTACGCTTCCTTTGGCGCTCATGGAGACGGAGCGGTCGCTGCCGCTCACCTGGCGTGGCGTGAGGGAGATCTTCGTCAACTGCTTCCCGCTCTTCCTGGCGATGTTTCTCTACAACCTCATCGACTCCATGCCCAAGTTTGCCATCGAGGGCGCGCTCTCCTACGACAACCAGCTCTACTACAACGCCATGTACTTCCCCGCCCACGCCATCCTCATGGCGGCAGCGATGATCTACAAGCCGCAGCTGCTGCGTCTGGCGAGCATTTGGGACGACCCCGTGCAGCACAAGCGCTTCGACCTGATCATCCTCGCCATGATGGGCGTCATCGCGGCGATTACCGTGGTTGTCGGCCTCTTCATGGGCTGGTTGGGCATCCCCATCATGGGGTTCCTGTACGGCGTAGACTTCGAGCAGTTCAGACCGCTCGTCTACGTGATGGTGGCCAACGGCGGCATCTGCGCGGCAATCGACTTTCTGTACCAGATCATCACGGTGCTGCGCGAGCAGCAGGCCGTGAGCAGGCTATACCTCATTACGTTTGCCTTCTCCGTGCCGGTGCTGTGGCTGCTCGTTGGGTTCTCGGGGCTCTCCGGCGCCGTCGTGGGCGCCGTGGTGGTGATGAGCATCCTTTTGGTGCTGCTGCTCTCGGAGTACTTCGCGATCCGCAAGCGCCTCGAGCGGTACTAGCGCGGGGTCGGGGCTGGGTGCACGGCCCACCGGTGTGGCCTGCCGTCGCAACCCGCCGGCTACCGGCCTGACGCCGCGTCCCCGCCGGCATCGTCGCCCTTCTCGTCGCCCATCTCAAGCGCGTTCGCACGCGAGTCTCGCCGCTCTTTTGCGGCACTCGTCACATGCACGAACAGCAACCCCAGCGCCGCCGACGTGACCGACCCTGCGAGGATCGCGCACTTTGCTGCCATGGCCTCGCCGGGGTCGGCAAAGGCCAGCCCCGAGATGAGAATCGACATCGTAAAGCCCAAGCCGCCCATGATGCCCACCGCAATGATCTGCAGCCAGTCCACGTGCTTGGGCAGCTTGGCAAAGCCAATGCGCACGAGAAGCCACGTCACCAGGATGATGCCCAGCGGCTTTCCCAGCACGGCGCCAAAGTAGACGCCCTTGGTCACCGAATTCGCAACGATTGCGGAGAGGTCCATGTCCACAATCCTCACTTGCGCGTTCACAAACGCAAAGATGGGCAGGATCACAAAGTTCACCGGTACCGAGATGTAGCGCTCCATGCGCTCCAGCGGTGGCGTAACATGGTGCATCACGCGCTCTACACGCGCTGCGGCAGTGGTGAAGTCATGCTGGCCAAGCACGTGGCTCTCGTCGTCATACGTGTCATCCAGCTCGCGGGCGCGGGCGTCAAGCCAGTTGCCCACCTTGGAGAGGCGCACGTCGGACCGGGCGGGAAGGAAGAACGCCAGAATGACGCCGGCCAGCGTGGCGTGGATGCCGGAGCTGTACATGCACACCCACAGCACAAGCCCCACCAGCATGTAGGGCTTTGCAGAGTAGACCTTCATACGCGAGATGATCCACAGCACGATGACCACGCCAACCGACGCAGCCACCCAGGCCACACTGGGGGCCTGCCCGTAGAAAAGCGCGATGACGACGATAGCCAAGATGTCGTCAGCGATGGCCAGCGTCTGGAAGAATACCTTCGTAGCTGGTGCAATGCGGTCGCCGAGAAGCGACATCACACCCAGCGCAAAGGCGATGTCGGTCGCGATGGGCGTAGCCCACCCGTGCACGGCGCCACCGGCGTTGATGACGAGATAGATCAGCGCGGGCGCGGCAACGCCACCCACGGCAGCCAGCATGGGAAGCGCCGCCTGCCTGGGTTTTCTCAGCTGGCCCACGGTTATCTCGTACTTGAGTTCGATGCCCACGAGAAGGAAGAAGATGGCCATGAGAAAGTCGTTCACAAAGGCCTCGAGGGAAACCGAGAAGACCGCCGGGCCAATGCCCACAGAGAGCGGTGCCTGGAGAACCTCCTCGATCACCTCATAGGCAGGCGAGTTGGCCGTGATGACCGCCGCGATGGCGGCGAGCACCATGACCGCGGCAGCTATCGTCCCGTTCGAAGTCACCTTGTGGACCGCACTGCGCTGCTCGATGCGCCTGAGGACTGCGGGCTCACCGTAGATGCTTGCCATTGGCTGTGTTTTCCGTTTCCTTGAGGAGAGGCCGCTCGGGCCCTTCGTTACCTCTCTATCCTACCCAACCAATGCCACGGATTTATGCATCCGTCGTTATGGCATCGGGCACGGCTTCCGAGGGAGCCTGGTTGGGGGCGAGAGGCGCGGCCGGCTCCTTAGCAGCCGCCTCATCCAGCGCCAGGACCTGCTCGACATAAATCTTTGCGGCAAGGCTTACAACCGCGGCCTCGATGGTCCTGTCAAGGGGCGAATCGACCCGCATGCCGTTGGCATCACGCAGGTCTATCACGGGTTCGACCGCCGGCGCCACGAAATCCGGTCCCACGGCAAACTGCTCGGCAAGCGCACATTCCAGCGCCTTGCAGAGCTCATCGTAGGTGTGTGCAAGGTCGAGGTTCTCCTCGTCCACACGGTGGATGAGATTCGCCACCTGCTCGATCGAGAGTATGCGCTTGAAGAGGCACACGCAGGTCACGTAGCAGATGTGACGCTTGGTGTAGCGGTGCTTGACAGGCGCGGGAACCACGTGGCGCTTCACGTAGTTGTTCACCATGGAGCCCGTGACCAGGGGGCCTTCGTCTGGCAGGCGCATGAACGAGAGCTCCTCGTCAACCAAGGAGAGCAGCTGGTCCAGGTAGAGCTCTATGCGCGGGAGTTCCGAGAGGCGCGAGATGTGGACGCCCGTCATTTGATCCGCAAGGTTGCAATACGCGCTGGAGCTGCTGGAGTGACGTATGCGGTCCTGCTCGTCTGCCATCGTTACTCCTCTCCACGACGTCTTGAATTCTATTGATTAGATTATCTAGTATCAAAAACTAGATGCAATGGCTATAGTTGTTACAATAAAAAAATCGGATGCGCCCTCTTCTCCGATGTTCTTTGGAGGGAACGTTGAATAGCCAGAAGATCGCAGTCATCACCGACTCGGGCACGGATACACCCACGGTCTTCGCGCGTGAGCACGATGTTCGCGTCGTTCCGTTGCGTATAAACTTCTCGGACGGCTCGACGTACGAGAGCGGCGTTAGCATCACGCCCGAGCGGCTCATCGAGCGTATGGCCACCGAGACGCCCACGACCTCGCTCCCCTCGCCCGCAACCATCCGCCGCGAGTTTGACCGCGCGCACGACGACGGGTACGTGGCGGCGATCTTCGTGAGCATCTCGTCGGGTCTCTCGGCCACCTGTGACACCGTGCGCATGGTTGCCGACCAGCTGGACGGCTTCCCCGTAGTCGTGGTGGACACCAAGAGCATCGGCATTGGCGCAGGCCTCGTTGTGATGGAAGCCGTTCGGATGGTCGAGGACGGCATCACGCTGCAACACATCGGGGCGATGCTCGAGCTGGTGGCGCGCAAGAACTCCGTGTTCTTCTCGGTAAAGAGCCTGGATTACCTCTACAAGGGCGGGAGGATTGGCACCGCCGTGTACCGGCTGGGATCCGTACTCAACATCAAGCCTGTAATCACCTGCAACGAAGGGGGCTCCTACGTGGTGGTGCGCAAGGCGCGCGGGTGGGAGCGGTCCATCGACACGCAGGTCTCCCTGGTTGAAGAGCAGGCGAGAAAGTACGACAAGGTGCACATGGCCATTTGTTGCTCAAGTGCGTGCGAGATGTTCGACGAGCTTGAGGAACGGTTGCTTGCCCAAATCGATAACGCCGTGGAGATCATACGGTCCGGCGTCTCGGCCGACCTTCTCGTGCACACTGGCCCCGAGGTCGTGGGCATCTGCATCCAGGGGGCGTAGGGGCGACGCGCGGGCATTGGCGACGCAGGGCCTCCTTTTGCGCTTCTCGACGATAGACACCCCCGGCGTCACGCTCGTTTAGCGCACTGCGCTTTGCCTGAGAACCAAGGGTTCGGGATGGCGGGACGTAGCTCTCTAGCGCTAGAATCGCAAAATGACGGTTTGTGGCAGTTTCGGGAAAGTCTTTTATATATTACATGTGTGATGGCAATTCCCTGACCTGCGGTTTATCAGACCTCAAACCATTTTGTACTTCGGGGGTCCCCAAAAAACTGCCACCAACCGTCAATTCGTGCCATTGGGGGAGTCCGCCGGGGCCAAGAGGGGTGATGACGGGCCATGCGCTCGGAAAGTCGCAGCTCACAACGCAGGCCCCTCGGGAGTGTGGTGGCAGCCTCAACGAGCGCACCTTCCTACTCCCCCAGGCGCGTCACCATGCGCTCCACGATGGCGGCGCAATGCTCGGCCGCGGCCGTCTCAAAAGCGGAGTACTCCATGGGCGTTGTCGACCCCGGCTTGTCAGAGATCGCACGTACCACCACGAACGGCACACGGTTGAGCCACGCCGCCTGTGCAACCGCGGCACCCTCCATCTCGCAGCACATCCCGCCAAAGTCGCGAGCAAGACGCTCCCTCTCGCCAGCATCCGCCACAAAGACGTCACCCGAGACCACGCGCCCCTCGAAAGCCCGCACGTCGCCCGCGACGTCGTGCACGGCGGCAACCGCCTGCGCACGCAGGCCCTCGTCTGCCGAGAAGCCCACGCATCCCAGTTGCGGGATCTCGCCCGGTTCGTAGCCAAATACCGTTGCGTCCACGTCGTGGTAGCGGCAGTCGGTCGAAACCACAACGTCTCCCACGTCGATACGCGCGTCGAGCGACCCGGCTATGCCCGTGTTGACCACGTGGGTCACACCGTAACGGTCGACCAGCACCTGCACGCACATGCCAGCGTTGACCTTGCCCACGCCCGATCGCACGACAACCACCGGCACGCCGTCAAGCGTCCCTGAGTGGAAGTCCATGCCCGCAACAGTCGAGACCGACTCGTCCTCAAGGCTTGCCACAAGGCGCGACACCTCGACCTCCATGGAGCCAATAATACCAACTTTGATATGAACGCGGGCGTTGCTACGCATCATGGCTCTCCTCGTCCTTCCCGTCGTCGAGCAGTGCCGGATACGTGAGGTGCGCGTCATCGATAACCTCAAGCGTGCTGGCGAGGTAACGGCGCGCCCACCAGTGCGCCAGGTTGAGGTCGGCATCGTGCCAGTTGCCGCAGGCCTCGGGCCTGGCTCCGGGAATCTCTCCCTCGAAGTCGCGGATGAACCCAAAGCACCTACGCACGAGCGGCAGCACCTCTCGCGAGCTGCATTGGCCAAAGACCACAAGGTAGAAGCCCGTGCGACATCCCATGGGACCAAAGTAGACCACGCGGCTGGCCCACTCGGGATCGCTTCTCAGGAAGGTCGCACCCAGGTGCTCGATTGCGTGGACAGCTGCGGTGTCCATCACCGGCTCGCGGTTGGGCGCCGTAAGGCGCAAGTCAAAGGTCGTGACCACGGCTTCGGTGACGGGGTCCTCGTCCACACGACTCACGTAGACGCCGGGCTCGAGCACCAGGTGGTTCACGGTGAAGCTTGCGATGGTCTTCATGTGCGTCACTGCCTTTCAGTTGGTTGTGCCCTTGTCCGCTGCTGCCACGTTGGCGGCAGCCGTTGTCGGCCGCGCAATCCACGGCGCACGTGAGATGGCACGCACGAGGGCGTCGGCCTGCACCGAGTAGTTCGTTCCGGCAACAAGATGCAGGTGAGTCGTGCCGTGAATGCCCAAGGGACCGAGGCCGTCGAAAAGGGCCTCGGTCGTGAATCCGGGCGCAAGCGCGCCCCCGCAGGCCTCGCGAGCAAGGTGCTGCACCTCGAGGGCCACAGCATCAAGGTCGCAACCGGGCTCGGCGTAGAACTCCACCGGGCAGTCCGTGACCGACCAGTCCGTCTCGCGCGTAAGTGCGGTCTTGTTGAGGACGGAGTTGGGGATGACCTCAACCTTGCCACCGCGGTCGCGCACCATCGTGGAGCGCCAGGTAACGTCTACGACCTCACCGGAGAAGCCGCCAATGGTAACCTGGTCACCGGGCCGGACCACGCGCCCCAGCATAAGACCCAGACCAGCAACGACGTTTGACACCGTGTCCTGCAGGCCAAGGGAGATGACCACGGAAGTCACACCCAAGGCGGCAACGAAGGCCGTGGGCTGAATCCCAAAGACCGGCTGGAGCACGGCAAGAAGCGCAAACGCCCAGATGATGGTGCGAACGATGTTGACAAAGATCGATGCCTTGGGCACGCCCGCCGCATCCAGCGCGCGCCGCAGCCCATGCACCACCACACGTTGCACGAGCAGCGCGACTCCAATGACAACGGCAAGAAAGGCAATCTTGCCGACAAGCACCGACGTGTCGATATTTCCGAGGAAATCCTCCATCACGCCCCCAGACGTGGAAGTCGAACATTTCGTGAGAGGCAATGATACTCTCCGACGCCCGACGAGGCGACGCGGAAGGGCGCGGGGGTCCCGTCCCGCGCGAGGTCGCCACAACACGTGTGGCCGCAAACGATACGCTCACCGCGCCAAACGCAGCCCGCTCGGCCGCTTTTCTCGCCGTGGTACGGCCGTGCCGCGTACTCGCTCATACGATGGTCTGACGGTGAGTCGGCAACGCGACGAGGCGATAATGGCATGGGGGTGTGGGCCCTTTGGCACGAATTGACGGTTGGTGGCAGTTTTTTACGGGTACCCGAAGTACAAACTGGTTTGAGATTTGTTGAAGTGCTGGTCAGCGATTTGGCACTAGAACGGAATCATATCAAGAATTTAGCCCAAACTGCCACCAACCGTCAATTCGTGCTATCGGGAATACCGCGCCTCCCCTATCGAGGGTAAAGGGTACGGATGCTGTCTCGGAGTATTGCGCGCGTTTTTATCGGATTCTAAAGCTCAACTGGGCAATCATGCAGCAAGCGTAAAATCGCGCGCAATAATCCAGCGGCCGGCGCGGCCAGCAGACATCCTCCACCGGTCGCGCCGGCCCCCTACCCCTCGATCTTCACAATGGGTGCGAAGCCCTTCATCAGCTTCTTGGTCTTGCCCGTGCGGGCAAAGCGGACCTCAATGGTGTCGCCCTTTGCCGAAATCACCACCCCAGGCCCAAAGGTCTTGTGTGAGACGCGATCGCCTGCCGAGAAAGACTCCACGGCCTTTGCCGCGTCGCGTCGCGGAGCCTGCGGGCGAGGGGCCGCCGCACTGGGCACAGCCGGGCCACCCGTCGAGCGCGTACGCGAGCCAAAGACGTGCCCACCGTAGACCTCGGAGCCTCGCCCGCTGCCAAAGGTGCCATGCCTGTCCCCGCGCTTCTCCCAGCCCACGCCCGAAAAGCCCGAAGAGCCCACGCCCACGGCCTCGATATCCGCCGTGGGCATCTCGTTCACAAAACGGCTACGGGGGTTGGCCTGCACAGAGCCAAAGGCGCGGCGCGTAAGCGCGTAAGTGAGGTAGAGCCGCTTGCGGGCACGCGTGATGGCAACGTAGGCCAGGCGGCGCTCCTCCTCGATCGAAGCCGGATCCCCCTCGCGCGCGGAATGCGGGAAAATCCCCTCCTCCATGCCGGCGACAAAGACCACCGGGAACTCCAGGCCCTTGGCCGAGTGCACGGTCATCATGGTTACGGCACTCGACGAGCCCGCAAGCGAGTCCAGGTCCGAGCGCAGCGCGAGCCATTCGAGCAGTGCCGGGAGCTTCGCAGCCGCAACGTCAGGCAGCCCTGCCCCACCCTGCGGCGCTTGCTCGCTCGCGCCATTCGCGGAATCGCCGCCAGGGGAAGTCGAGCTGCTCGCCAGGCCCGCCGCGCGGAGCTGCTCCAAGTTCTCAAGCGTCTCGACGGCGTCGTCATGGGTCTCGTCGAACTCGGCCGCAACGCCATAGAATTCCTTGATGTTCTCGATGCGGCTGTCCGCCTCGACGGAATGCTCGGCTTCCAGCGCACGAACGAGGCCTGACCGCTCGACAATGGCCTCGACCACGTCCGAGAGCTCACCGGTCATGTGGCGGCCGGCCTCGATCGTGCCCGTGAACTCGGAGAGGGCGTTGCGCACCTTGGGCGAAAGCAGGCCCTGCTCGGCAATGCACGCCTCGCATGCCGAGAAGAACGATAGGCGGTTCTCGGCCGCATAGGCGCGAATCTTGCTGATGGACGTGGAGCCAATGCCGCGGCGCGGCGTATTGACCACGCGCAGGGCGGCCACGTCGTCATCCGGGTTCACGACGACCTTGAGGTAGGCCATCACGTCGCGGACCTCCTGGCGATCGAAGAAGCGTGTGCCGCCCACTACTTTGTACGGCACGCCGGCGCGCAGAAACATGTCTTCCAAGATACGCGACTGCGCGTTGGTGCGGTAGAAAACGGCCATGTCATCATAGCTTGCGCCCTTGTCGTGCAGCTTCTCGATCTCCGAGCCGATCCAGCGGCCCTCGTCGCGCTCGTCGGCGGACTGGTACACGCGGACCTTCTCGCCATCGCCCGCGTCGGTAAAGAGGCGCTTGGCCTTGCGGTGCGAGTTGTGGGCCACAACGGCGTTGGCCGCGCTGAGGATGTGGCCGGTAGAGCGGTAGTTCTGTTCGAGCTTGACCACGTGGGCATCAGGGTAGTCCTTCTCGAACGAGAGGATATTCTTGATATCGGCGCCGCGCCAGGAGTAGATGGACTGGTCGTCGTCGCCTACGACCATGAGGTTTCTGTACTTGCGCGCCAGAAGGTTGGTGATCGCGTACTGGACGCCATTGGTGTCCTGGTACTCGTCCACGCTGATCTGACGGAAGCGCTCCTGGTAGGCGTCGAGTACCTGCGGATTCTTGGCGAGGAGTTCGAAGGCCTTCACCAGGAGGTCATCGAAATCCATAGCGTTGGCACGCTCCAGGCGATTCTGCAGCACGCGATAGACCTGCGCCGCCTTGCGCTCGAGCGGAGTCTGGGCCTGGCCCTGCATCTCGTCGGGCATGATGAGGCCGTTCTTTGCGGACGAGATCTGCGAGCGGATCGCCTGGATGGGAAACTGCTTGGGGTCGACGTCGAGCTCTGACATGATGGTCTTTACCAGGCGCTTCGAGTCATCGTCATCATAGATCGTGAAGTTTGGCCGGTAGCCCACGAGCTCTGGGTCATCGCGGAGCATGCGCACGCACATGGCATGGAAGGTGCACACCCACATGCCGCGCGTGCCTCCGGGGAGAAGCGCGTCCAGACGCTCGCGCATCTCGGCCGCTGCCTTGTTGGTGAACGTGATGGCGAGCACCTGCCACGGGCGCACGCCCTCGTCGGCCACCATGTGTGCGATGCGGTACGTGAGAACGCGCGTCTTGCCGGAGCCAGCGCCCGCGAGCACGAGGAGCGGGCCGTGCGTGCAGAGCACGGCGTCGCGCTGCGCAGGGTTGAGGCCATCGATATCGACGGCAGAGGGGCGCCTGGCAGCTGCCCCGGGCCGCGTGATAGCCGTGAGCTGTGCGGCCTGAGCTGCGGAGAAGAACGAGAACTGCTGGTCAGAGGGCATGCATGTCTCCTATGGGTATCGAATCGCCTCACAAGAGTCTAACGCCCGGAGACAACACTAATAGGAACCTCCAACAGAGTTCCGCATGCAGTGGCGTACAGCAAGGGGCGCTACCTGAGTCGAGCTGGGAAGTCGTCAAACTCACCAAGAGGCGCCGCGTACGACGATTAACGCCACACATTCGGACACGAACCTGTGACCCGCGCAGGTCGATACACATTCGGAGGACGAATGTGTGGCGTTCTCTCGCCCTTGCCCCGGAACGGGACCCTACGACGGGCGCAGCGCGAGCCGGAGCCTCGGTGGAAACGCGCCCTCCGGCGCCGCCGCAACGTACGTGCGGCTGCAACGTGCGCGCCGCCGCACGTCGCCGGCGCGCTCCCTATGCCCCCAGCACCGCGGAGTAGGCGGCCATGGTGTAGTAGTTGTACGACTGATTGAAGTGCGGGAGGGAGAAGATGTCGAGCAGCGCCAGGCGGTCGATGGTCAGCCCCTCCTGGATCGCGAGCGAGAACATGTGGATGCCCGCGCTCTCAATCACGCGCCAATCCACAGTGCCATGTCACACCCAAGAAAGCTGTTGTTACCGTTCTGATCGATAATCACAACCTCGTTACCAGGATGGTTGTCGAGGATGGCATTGGCTGCCACGGTGCCCGCGTGGTTTGCGCCGACAATGACGATCTTGCTCATGTGCTCCCCTACTCTCCGCGCACGTTGGCGCGGCACATGGAACCAGCCCGCGGAAAGATTCGGCGGACCGCTCGAGATTAATGTCATCTACTGTATAGCATATATGGCGGCGCACGATGACGGTTCAGGCGCCGCCTGCACTGGGCGAGGCATTCTCTACATTCTCTACTATGCCCGCGGGCGCAAGGAGCCCCATGGGATGGGCACTCCCGTGGTCAGCGCCCCTTGGCGAGAAGAACGTCGAGCATGGCGACACAGCCAGCCATAACGTCGCTGTAGGTGACATCGAAGTTGCCCGTGTACCAGGGGTCGGCCACGTCGCGGGGATGTCCTGTCCAGTCCAGGAGAAGCGACACTTTGCGCCTGGGGTCGGCCTTGCGAACGAGCTGCTCCGAGACGGGCGGCCAGCTGAATCCCATGCCCCTCTCGCCCAAAAGCAGCCGGTACATGCCATCGTAGTTGTCGCGGTCCATGCCCACGATGTAATCGAAGCGGTCATAGTCCTCGGAACCCATCTGGCGGGCAGCGTGATGGCCGCATGGAACGCCCGCGCGGCGCAGTCGCTCGCGCGTGCCGGGGTGGACATCGCTACCAAGCTCCTCGCGGCTGGTGGCGGCAGAGTCGATGAGGAAGTCGCTCTCGCGCCCAGCCCTGCGGACCAGATCCCCCATCACGAACTGAGCCATGGTCGAGCGGCAGATGTTGCCGTGACAGACGAACAGGATTCTTGTCACGTCGACGTTGTTGCTGGCAGATGGTACGTCTTGGGTTTTCTCGCTTGTCATTCGCGCCTCTCCTTGTGACTGCGGTTCTTGGCGGCGGACCCGGCGGTCCCGGCGACAGGCCCCGCGTAGCGAGTATGACAGCTCCACGAACCTGGAGGTTCGGCCCTGCCCCCGCATATGCCCCCGCACACAACGTCGGCACGCGAACTACGCACGGATGGGCTTAAGCCTTGCAGGTGCCTGGGGCTTGCATGCCCACCTCTCGACTGTGCGCAATTCCTCTGGGGGAGGCAGGATTTCCTGGGCTCTGGCAGACGATTGTGCGGGCCTCACAACCGTTGCGAACCGAGATCGGGCAAAAGAGCGCGGTCATGCGTACGCACAAGCCAGGTTTTCTGCCGGAGAAGCCCCCGGAGAGACCCGCTGGGCAGTTTTTCTCGGTCGTGCGTACGCACGAGCAAGGTTTTCTGACACCCACGCGGCGTTTGCCCAGGTGGGCGAGAGGGGCCTGGCAGCAGGAGGGGGTCGTGCGTACGCATGACCCGGGTTTCTCGCCAGCAGACACCTCTGGAGGGGCCAATCGGGCAGAGACGGCCGATGGTGCGTACGCATGACCAGACTTTCTCGCCGGCCGGCCTTGGCCCTCAATTCCCGCTCCACGACTCACTGATAGGATTACCCACGCACACCAGAACGAGGAGGCCCCCATGAACGAGACAGACGATAGGGACGCAGACCGCAACACCGCCCAGGCGGCGCTTGCCCGGGCTGCCGAGCGTTGTGGCTGGCCGGCTGAGTTTGGCGAGGCTCTCGCCCTCTACCTGGGCTCCGTCGGCACCATGGAGCGCATGGCCGCCTATCTCATGCAGGTTCGCCCCAAGACCATGGAGGAGGCCGCAGACGAGGCCGTAGCCATCGTCGAGCAGCGTGACGCCTGGGCCGAGCACAAGAAGAGCGAGTACTACAACGCCAGGGTCACGGAGTTCTACAACCGTGAACGCGACGAGGAGAAAGGCCCCGACCATGCTGGGCTGGTTCCATAAGAGAGGCGGCGCAGATGCCACACCAACCGGGGCCCCCGCCCCTGCGCCCACCGAGGGCGGGCAGCTCCTCCCCGTGGGCGACAACTGCCGTGAGCTGGGTGGCTATCCCCTACCGGCAAGCCCCGGCCGCACATCCAGTGCAAGCACGCTCCGCAGACGCTTCCTGCGCTCCGGCTCCACCTCGACGCTCTCGCGAAAAGAGCTGCACTACCTGCGCGAATACGGCGTCACCCGCGTCATCGACCTACGAAGCGTCCCAGAGTGCACCAGCTCGCCGGACGTCTTTGCCAGCCGTCCCGGCATCACCTACGTGAATGTGCCGCTCTTTGGCATCAACATGCACGACCCCAGGCTGCGATTGCCCGGCGACACGCGCGACTACCTCGCCACCGGCTACCTCAGGATGCTCGACAACCATGACGCCGTACGTCAGGTCTTCTCAGCGTTCGCAGAGGCGACACCCAAGGAGTGCGTGCTTTTCCACTGCGCGGCGGGCATGGACCGCACCGGCATTACGTCGATGCTGCTTCTGGGCCTCTGCGGTGTGGACCGCACGAGCATCGTGGCCGACTACACCTACTCGTTTGCCTCGCGCGAGGAGGTGGACGCCTATATCTACCAGGGAGTCTCCCCCAGCTTCACCACGGTCGACGTGCTGGCAAAGCTCATGGGACGCGTCTTTGACGGGCTCATCGAGAGCTACGGGTCGGCCGAGGCGTACCTTCTCGCCTGTGGCGTCAGCCAGGCGCAGCTCACGTGCGTGCGCAAGCATCTCGTGGGCTAGCCCCGGCCCCGACCCGCGCCGAGACAACCAAAGGGACCGGGGCCGCGACACCTCGTCGTGACCCCGGTCCCACTTACAGCCCAAAATAGTGAGCCTCGCAGTCCCTACGAAAGCACCTTCTCGGCAGCCGCCTGCAGCTTGGCGCGCACGGCCTCGGCCTCGGTGCGCGTGGCACCCTTGGCGAACAGGTATGCCTTGACCTTGGGCTCGGTGCCGGACGGACGGAAGATCACCTTGTTGTCGTCCTCGAGGCGGTACTCGATAACGTTGGCCGCAGGCAGCTCCTGTGCGGACTCCTTCTGCAGGCCAGAGACGCGCGGCATCTCGGCACCCTTGCCAAAGTCGGTCACGCCAACGACTCCGTAGCCGGCAATATCGGTGAGCGGGTTCTCACGCAGATCGGTCATGATCCGGACCATGCGCTTGGCGCCGGCCTCACCCGGGAACTGCGCGTTCACGGTGCCGTTGAGGTAGTAGCCGTACTGCTTGTAGAGTTCCTCCATGGCCTCGTAGAGGTCCATGCCGCGCGCGGCGTAGTAGGCCGCCATCTCGACGCACATCTCAACGGCGACAATGGCGTCCTTGTCGCGCGCGTGAGTTCCCACAAGGTAGCCATAGGACTCCTCGAAGCCCATGAGGAAGCGGTCCTCCTCGCCCTCGTCCTTGAGCTGGTCGATCTGGTCGCCAATGTACTTGAAGCCGGTGAGCACGCGGCGCATCTCAAAGCCGTAGTGCCTGGCCAAGGCGTCGGGCATTACGGACGAGACGATCGTAGAGACGGCCACCTTGCGCTTGGGGTCCTCGCCGCGATCGATTGCCATCTTGATGAGCCAGTCCATCATGAGGACGCCCATCTCGTTGCCGCTGAGCAGCTTGTACTCACCATCGTGCGGGATGGCGGTGCCCATGCGGTCGGCGTCGGGATCGGTGGCCACAACGAGGTTGGGCTTGACCTTCTCGGCAAGGTCGAGCGCCAGCTGCAGCGCCTCACGGAACTCCGGGTTGGGGTACTTGCACGTGGGGAAGTTGCCGTCTGGCTCGGCCTGCTCGGGCACCACGGTCACGTCGTTCACGCCGATCTCCTTCAGGATGCGCGTGACGCACTCCATGCCCGTGCCGTTGAGCGGCGTGTAGACGACCTTGTAGCCCTCGGGCGCCTTGAAGCCGGGGATGGAGACCTTCTTGACGGCCTCGATGAAGGCGTCGAGAACCTCTTCGGGCGTCCACTCAATGAGGCCCTGCTTGATGCCCTCATCGAAGTCCATCATCTTGACGCCGCCAAAGACGGGCGTCTCCGCGATGGAGACACTGATCTCGTCGGCCGCCTCGTTGGCGATCTGGCCGCCGTTGTCATTGTAGACCTTGTAGCCGTTGTACTGCGCCGGGTTGTGCGACGCCGTAAGCACGATGCCCGCGGAAGTGTGCAGGTGGCGCACCGCAAAGGAGAGCGTGGGAACGGGCTCGATGCGCGGATAGACATAGACGTGCACGCCATTGGCCGCAAGCACACCGGCGACCACGCGCTGGAAGTCCTCGCCCTTCAGGCGAGAATCGCGCGCGATGGCAATGGTGGGGTGGTCGTAGTGAGCGTTCAGGTAGTTGGCCACGCCCTGGGTTGCCTGGGCCACCACGTAGACGTTCATGCGGTTGGTGCCCACGCCGAGGGTGCCGCGCAGGCCTGCGGTGCCAAACTCGAGGTTGCGATAGAAGGCGTCGTTGAGCGCGTCCTCGTCCCCAGCGCTGACAAGGGCGTCGAGTTCGGCCTTGAGGTCTGGCTCGGTGACGTTGTCCTGCCAAAGCTTGATGGTATCCTTCACGCCTGCGTCCATGGTTCCCCCTTGCTTCCCTGCCATGCGTGCACGTGCGGTGCAAGCATGGCTGCCAACGAACAAGTGCGAGCATTGCTCCTTAGATTCTATCCGTGCCGGGCTCGCTTGGCGCGCTCATGCGGACGAATGACTTTGTGGAGCTGTAAGCGGCTGCATAGGTGTCGGCGGGCGCACGGGACAAGCAACACGTATGATGGTCGCAACGGAATTCGCGGCGCACGGCGTCGCTAGGCGTGCCGGCTGACACGCAGGTTACGGGCGAAAGGTGTCCCGATGGAGTTTGTCGCAACGTGTCCCAAGGGCTTTGAGTCGCTTCTGGCAGGAGAGCTTCACGCACTTGGCGCCAAGGGCGTGCGTCCGCTCGTGGGCCGGGTCTCGTTCACGGGAGCGCTGAGAGATGCCTACCGCTGCTGCCTGTGGTCGCGCCTTGCCTCCAATGTGACGCTCGTACTGGCACGCGTGGGCGCCACCAACGCCGACGCGCTCTACGAGGGCCTCTCGGCAATCCCTTGGGAGGACCACGTGGCACCCGGCGCGACGATGGCCATTGAGGCGCACGGCACCAACGAGCAGCTGAGAAACACGCAGTTTGTGGCGCTGCGCTCGAAAGACGCCGTGGCCGACAGGCTCCTTTCGCGCAGGGGAGCGCGACCCGTGGTCAACACTGATGTGCCGGATGTGGGCATCGTGGTGCGCCTCTCGCACGAGCGCGCAACCGTGGGCATTGACCTTGCGGGCGAGCCGCTCTTCAGCCGCGGCTGGGAAGCGGCACCTCCCAGCCGCGGTCGTCTTTCGCCGAGGCGTGCGGACTACGCTGCAGCGCTCCTGGAGGCGGGCTGCTGGTTTAGGGATGTGCGCCACGGGTCGCCCGTACTGGTTAACCTCTTTTCCGGAACAGGGAGCGTTGCCGTCGAGGCGGCAGCGCAGGCGCTTGACCGCGCGCCGGGGCTGCTGCGCGTGCGATGGGGCTTCTCGCGCTGGGCCGGCCATGACGAAGACGCTTGGGTCGAGCTTGCCACCGAGGCCGCCGACCGCGCCGCAGTGGGTGCTGAGAACAGCGTTGACCTCGTGCTTTGCGACACGCGTCCCGGCGCGGAGGGCGCGGCGAGAAGGTCGCTGCGCGGGGCGGGCATGGGCGTGGAGCCGCGGTTTGTCTCCGCAGGGGAGCTCGCTGCCGCTGTGGGCGGTGCCTCTCCCCTCGTGGTGGCTGACCTTGCGTGGCCGCAGCCGGATGACCTTGCCAGCGAGGCCGAGGCGCTCTCGCTCTTCTCGGCAGGGGCTGGGGCTGTTGCCGGACACGACGGCGCGGGCGCGGTCGCACTCTGTGCCGACAACGCCGCGGACGCCGCGGCGGGCGGCGAGCCCGCAGGGGCCATCGACGTGATCGTTGGTCGCGATGATGCAACGATCCGCTGCTACGATACCATGTCCCTCTCGGCAGAGCACCCCGTGGTGGAGCTTCGCGGGGGCACCGGAAGCGTGCCCGTGCTAGTGGGGGCCTCTGACCAGTTTGCCGCTCGTCTCGCCAAGGTGGCGAAGCAGCGCGCCAAGTGGGCGGCGCGCGAGGACGTGAGCTGCTACCGTGTCTATGACGCCGACCTGCCGGACTATTCCGTCTCGATTGACCTGTACCAGGGTTCTGAGACGCCGGGACGCTGGCTCTACGTCTCGGAGTACGCCGCCCCACGCGACGTGGATGCGGGTCTTGCGCGCAGGCGCCTTCTCGACGTGCTGGCAATTACCCCGCGCGTGATGGGCGTCGAGCCTTCCAACGTGTTCGTGCGCGTGCGCACGCATGCGCGTGGCGGCTCGCAGTACGCAGACGGCGGGCGAGAGGGGCGCGGCGGCTTTGGCCGCGAAGGTGGCCGCGACGTGCGCCCCTCACGCAGGCATGACGGGCGCGTGGAGCTTCCCCGCGGTGCGCACCTCGTAGACGAGGGTGGCCTTACGTTTGAGGTGAACTTCTCTGAGCGGCTGGACTGCGGCCTGTTTCTCGACCACCGCGAGACGCGCTCGATGGTGCGCGAACTCATGAAGCGCACCCCGGGCGGGAGCTTTCTCAACCTCTTTGCCTACACAGGCACGGCAAGCTGCTACGCCGCAGACGGCGGCGCGGGCCTCACCACCACGGTCGACCTCTCGCGGCCGTCTCTCGATTGGGCGCGCCGCAACATGGAGAGAAACGGATTTTACGGCCGCAGCCACGAGTTTATCCAGGCAGACGTGCTGCAGTGGGTGGCCGACCGCCGCCACGAGCGCCGCTACACCTGGGATCTCATCTTCTGCGACGTGCCCACGTTCTCCAACTCAAACCGCATGCACGCTAGGTCCTGGGACGTGCAACGCGACCACGCCGACCTCATCATCTCGGTCTCGAGGCTGCTCTCGCCCGGCGGCTGCGCGATTTTCTCGTGCAACCTGCGCAACTTCAAGCCCGACATTGAGACGCTTGCCAAGGCAGGCGTAGCCCTCGAGGACATTACGGCAAAGACCATCCCTGAGGACTACGCGAGAAACCCCAAGATCCACCATGCCTACCTGGTGAGGCAGTGAGGCAAGGGGGACAGTCCCCTTGTCTCACTCGTAGAACGCGTGGAGGTCGCGGTCCATGGCCTCGAGCGTGGGCTCGTCCACGTAGGCCATGTGCCCGCAGCCGTAGCGCAGCCACGTCACGCGCCCCTTGAGCGCGGGCGAGAGGAACTGGCAACTCAGGTCGTGACGCACGTTCCAGAACGTGGTCGCCGCGTCGTAGCGACCGCCGATGATGGCAAGCTTCATCGTGGGGTTGCGGCGCAGCGCAAGCGCCACGTCACCGGTCACGTTAGGCGCACCGACCTTCTCGCCCGTCCCCGGCACCTCGTGCTGCCAGACCCACTTGTGGCCAACCTTCTCCCAGTTCTGCCCTAGGTAGACGGAGGGTCCCTGGTAGCCAAGCTCGTCTGCGCAGAACGCGCGGAATGCGTTGGCCCAGTTGGCCTCCACGGCATCGTCGGCCGCATCCTCGCCGCCCAGCCAGTCGAAGCTTGCCTGCATGGGCGAGGGCTCGTCCGAGCAGAAGCGCATGTCGAGGCGGCCACACACACGGCCCTCGTCGCGCAGGAGCTCGCGGCGGAACTCCGTGAGCTCGACGCGCAGGTGGTGGCGGACAAGGTACCCGACGGGCAGGCCCACAAACTCCGAGAGCTGCCGGGCAACGTCGCGCTCGAGCTCCTCGCCCAGGCGGTCGCCGCGGAGAAGGGCCGGGGCCAGCGTATCATCGGCAAAGCCCATCGCACGGTCAAACCAGACATCTGGATCCACACCCTGTCCGGCACGCCCAAAGAACTGCGCCGCAGCGGCGTAGGTGGGCATCATGCCCAGGTAGTAGAGGTCCTCGCCGGGAAGCGTCTGCACCCAGTCCCAGATGGCGGAGAGCATCACCACGCCCGTGAGCTTCACGGACCTCTCGCCCAAAAGCCTCATGAGCACGGCGTTCCTAAAGGTGCCATAGGACTCACCAAAGAGGTAGATGGGGCTTGACCAGCGGTGGTTCTTCTCGAGCCAGTCCATGATCGCACGTGCGAAGGCGTCAGCGTCACCGTCGACCGAGAAGACCGTCGCAGGGTCGCAGTCATCGGCGACAACAGACCAGCCGGTGCCCAGCGCATCGAGAAACACGAGGTCGGAGTCCTTGAGCAGCGTGTGGGGGTTGTCGGCCACCGGGGCCGAAGCGGCGAGGTGGTTCGTGCCGTCTGTCTGGACTCGGCGAGGGCCGATACCGCCAAAGTTGATGGGCACCGACGCCGAACCCGGGCCGCCGTTGTAGGCAAAAGTCACCGGCCTGGCTGCGTTAGGCTGGCCCTCCTCGTCCACTGCGACGTACGATAGCGAGAACATCTTGCCTTCGAGGCGACCGGAGTCGTCGCGCACGTCGAGATGGGCGGCCGTGGCCACGTAGTCGATGGCCCTCTCGCCGTCTGCCCACGAGAGGCGCGCGCTTGCCGGGTCCGGCACGCCTCTCACCGCATTTGCGGGCACGTCCTCGTGCGGGCGGCGCGACGCCTCCGCCGCGGGCACCGTCTGCGTCTGGTTATCTGCCATGAGAGTCCCTTCCTTGTGAAGTGCCTATTACGAGATGGTAAGCGTGCCCCATTCTAGGCGAGTGCGCGCTGCGGCGTGGTGGCAGCAGGCGAGAGGGACGAGAGGGGCAGGCGTCACGGTGAATGCCGCAAATTCCGAATGGTTACGGCCGCCCAACCGGCGATTCTTCACAAGACGAGGGGCGCGCCGGAAATTCCGGACGGTCACGCGTCCTCCGCTGCCGCGCGTGGGGCACCCAAACGCCAACGCAGCGCCAGCCCTTCTCGCCATTGCGAACGCCACCGGACAAAACCCGCCCCAACTGCATATACTTGTCAGAAGAGTGGAGCACTCGTACTCCTTTCAGGAGAGTGCTATAGGAGAGTGCTATAGGAGAGTGCTATATTTAGCGACTTGTATCTGGGATACGTCGGGAAACACGGGGTTACGCAGGTAGGACCCACGGAAATTGGAGCGTCATGGCCACATCCAATGCACCAATCGCAGCCAAACGAGCCAGGAAGCCCGTCAGGAAGGGCGGCATTCCACTCTCGGCAGGGATGGTTCTCGTAACGCTGGGCGTCGTCTACGGCGACATCGGTACGAGTCCCATGTACACCCTCAAGGCAATCATGACCGGCAACGGCGGTCTGTCCACGATGGGCGAGGACGTGGTCCTGGGGGCGCTGTCGCTACTCATCTGGACCATCACGCTCATCACCACGGTCAAGTACGTGCTGGTGGCAATGAAGGCCGACAACCATAACGAGGGCGGCATCTTCGCGCTGTACAGCCTCGTCAAGCGCTGCGGCAAGTGGCTCATCATCCCCGCCATGATCGGCGGCGCGGCCCTTCTCGCCGACGGCATCCTGACGCCCGCCGTCACGGTAACCACCGCCATCGAGGGCCTGCGCACCATCGACTTCTTCTACGGCATCATCGGAACCAACCAGGCCATCGTGGTCGGCATCACTCTCATCATCCTCTGCATCCTCTTTGCCTTGCAGAGGGCGGGCACCTCCACCATTGGCAAGGCCTTTGGCCCGGTCATGACCGTGTGGTTCCTCTTCCTGGGCATCGCCGGCCTTCTCAACGTGGGCCTCGACCTCAACGTCTTCCGTGCGCTCAACCCGCTGCGTGGCATCATGTTCCTCTTTGACAACCACCTCAACGCCGCCGGCCTCATGGTCCTAGGCAACGTCTTCCTCTGCACCACCGGCGCCGAGGCCCTCTACTCCGACATGGGCCACGTGGGCAAGGCGAACATCTACCTCTCCTGGCCGTTCGTGAAGCTCTGCCTCATCCTCAACTACTTGGGCCAGGGGGCCTGGATCGTCGCCAACCACGGCAGCAGCGAGCTTGCCGCCATCACGGACCTCAACCCCTTCTTCCAGATGCTGCCCGAGGAGTCCCGCGTCTTTGCCGTGATTCTCTCCACCTTCGCGGCCATCATCGCCTCGCAGGCCCTCATCACCGGCTCCTACTCCATTGTCTCTGAGGCCATCCGCCTTGACCTCATGCCCCACATGAAGATCAACTACCCCTCCGAGACGCGCGGCCAGATTTACATCCCGCTGGTCAACAACATCATGTGGATTGGCTGCATGGGTGTGGTCCTGCTCTTCCAGACCTCCGAGCACATGGAAGCAGCCTACGGCCTGGCTATCACCTGCACCATGCTCATGACCACGATCCTGCTGTTCACGTACCTCTCGCACACCCGTCGCAAGCCCGTGGCGGCCGTGGTGTTCCTCGTTTTCTTTGGCACCGTCGAACTCATGTTCTTCTTCTCGAGCCTCACCAAGTTCTTCCACGGCGGGTACGTCACCGTTCTTCTCGCCACGGTGCTCTTCCTGGTCATGTACATCTGGCGCCGCGGCACGGCCATCGAGCGCACGCAGTCTGTCTACCTGCCGGTCCGCAAGTACCTCGACCAACTCTTCGACCTCTCGCACGACGAGTCCTATCCCCTGCTTGCCGACAACCTGGTCTTTCTCACCAACGATTCGTCGCTCGACAAGCTCGACCGCGACATCCTCTACTCGATCCTGGACAAGCGCCCCAAGCGCGCAAAGGCCTACTACTTCCTTAACGTCCAGGTGACCGACGAGCCCTACACCCATGAGTACATAGTCAACGCCTTTGACACCGACTTCGTGTTCAAGGTGCAGCTGCGTCTGGGCTTCCGCGTGAACCAGCGCGTGAACACGTACCTCTACCAGATTGTCGAGGATCTCGTGGAGCACAACCAGCTGGCGCCGCAGGACCACAAGTACTCGATCTACCGCAAGCACAGCATCGTCGGCGACTTCCGCTTCTGCCTGATTCGCAAGGTTCTCTCGCCCGAGACCGACATCTCCGGCACAGACACGCACACCATCGAGATGAAGTACTTCATCCGTCGCCTGTGCGGCACGCCCATGCGCTGGTACGGGCTCGAGAACTCCTCGGTAATCTTTGAGTACGTGCCGCTCTTTGCCAAGACCAAGCGTCAGCACAAGCTCACACGCATCCCACTTGACGCCAACGCGGTGCTGGCAGCGGCACCCAAGGCCCCAGCCAGACCCGCCGAGAACAACGACGACTCCGATGACGAGGACATCTTCTCGGCCTCCATGCACAACGAGCGCGAGGAGAACGCGTCGGACGCCGAGAGGACCCTGGTTGGCGGTGACACGGCAAGCTTCAAGCCGCTGCGTATCGACGACGGCGACGAGGAGGACTCCGACGGGGAGGAGGAACAGGAGGAACTCGAGTGCGCCGTGAGGGCGGCGGAGGCCAAGCTCAACCTCGATGACCGCGACGAGTCCAACTAAGGGCCAGCCGAGAAGAGCCACGAAATCTTGTTGCGGCGCCCTGCGCGCACGCGCAGGGCGCCGCTTCTTGTAGTGAGCGCGGGGCATCGGCGGGGATGCTGCGGCGGAAGGTCGGGTTCTGGGCACCAGGAGGCTGGGTTTGCCGCCACCCGGGGCCTGAGCCCCGACCCAACAGTCCAGAAGCCTTAGCGCAGCACGGCTCCGGCCTTCGCGGACTCCACCTGTTCCGCATACCGCTTGAGCAGGTGCCCGCCATTCTCGCGGATGACAGGCTTCCATGTCGCACGGCGCGCGGCAAGCTCCTCGTCTGAGACATGCAGCTCTATGAGGTTCTTCGAGAGATCGACGTGGATCTCGTCCCCATCCCGAACCAGGGCGATTGCCCCGCCATCGAGGGCCTCTGGGCAGAGGTACCCAACGGAGAGCCCGCCCGAAGCTCCAGAGAAGCGTCCGTCGGTGATGACCGCGGAGTTGGGGATGCCCTTCATGATTTCGGTCACACGGTGCAGCTCCTTCATGCCGGGGCCGCCCTTCGGACCCTCGTAGCGCACGACGACGCCGGTGCCGGCCGTGATGGCATGCCGGTTGTACGCCGCAAACGCCTCCTCCTCGGAGTTGAACACTTGGGCACGACCAGTCCAGACATGCTGCCCCGCAGGCACGGCGCTTGTCTTCACGAGTGCACCCTCGGAGGCCAGGTTTCCATACAGCACCTGGATGCCGTTGCACACGGAAGCAGAGTCGTCCTGCGTGCGAATGACGGCACGGTCGACCTGCACTTCTCGGTCAAGGTTCTCGCCAAGGGTCCTTCCGGTGACGGTCATCACGGAAGTGTCGAGGTCTCCCTCGATGGTCTTGAGAACCGCCGGGACGCCGCCTGCCTTGTAGAGGTTGATGCAGCTGATGTCCCCGTTGGGGACCACATCGCACACGACCGGGGTTCGGCTGGTGATGTCCGCGACCTTGTCCCATGTGACCTCCAGCCCCAGCTCGCGGGCAAGGGCAGGCAGGTGCACCATGGCGTTGAGAGACCCACCGATGGAGGCAAGGAGCCTCACCGCGTTGTCGAGCGATGCTTGCGTCATGATGTCCGAGGGCCGGATGCCCCTGCGCACGAGGTCAACCACACGAGCACCGGTCTGACGTGCCGAGAAGCGCCGTTGGCTTGTAGAGCTTGGCCAAAGGGCACCGTACGGAAGCATCATTCCCAAGCCCTCGGAGAGGCACCCCATGGTGTTGGCGGTGCCCAGGAAGGGGCAGACGCCAGGCCCGGTGTAGTACCTGAGCGTACCCTCGATGACCTCGCGCTCCGTCGCCTCGCCGCGAAGGAAGCGCGCCCTCAGCGCCTTGGACTCGGACGGCCTGATCTCGTCATAGCAGGGACCAGCGGTAACGATGGCCGAGGGGAGGTCGATTCGCGCGGCGGCGTTGAGCATGCCGGGGATGATCTTGTCGCAGGAGCCCATGTAGACCACGCCGTCAAAGACGCCTTCGCCCACGATCATGGCCTCGCAGGAGTCCGTGATGAGGTCACGGTGGGGCAGGCAGTAGCGCATGCCGGGATGCCCCTGCGCAACGCCATCGCACATGCCAATCGTGTTGAACTCGATGGGCTCCCCACCCGCCTCGAGTATTCCCTTCTTGACCTCCGCCGCAAGCTGGCGCAATGGCTCGTGGCCGGGACATACCTCGTTCCAGCTGTTCGCAATGGCAATGAGGGGCCTGTCGGGATCCTCGAGCGAGTCGATGGAGATGCCGGCCGAGGCAAGGTGCGCCTTGGAGATTGCCCTCTGGAACGGCTCGAGCTGATCTATCTTGCGTTGCATATCTACTCCTTGCACGAAGGCGGACACTGTCCCTACGGCAGAATCCGCCTTTCGATCCGTCAGGGCAATGGGAATCCCACTACTCCTGAGCCTGCTCTGCGTATGCCTGAATCTTCTCCATGGTGACCTTCTCCTCGACAAACCACCACACGAAGGCAAACACCGCAACGAGAATAGCGATGCCGAGCCAAGGATTAGCGGAGATGCAGGTCCAGAAGACGATTGCAGTCTGGGTAAGAGACGGGCCAGCCATAGAAGCAATCTGGCCATCAAAAGCAAGACCGGCGGACTGAGCAAGCCCGGTCATGAACGGCGCGGCAGCGGTCCCAGCGTAGAGAATGGCCGCCATGACAGGAATCGACACGAGAATGGAGCGGAAGACATTGCCACGGCAGAGGGCCACAACCAGAGCCACTCGGAACGTGACAACAGCAAGGTCGGCAAGCGGCATCATGTGGTTGCCCGGAAGGATGAAGGCGAGAAGAATTGTGATGGGGATCATGATAAGGGCCGTGGTGATAACGTCAGGGTTTCCAACAACAACCGCCGCATCCAGTCCGATGGTCAGGGCCTTTCCACCAAACTTCTTGGAGGTGAACTCCTGGGCAGCCTCGGAGATGGGCATGAGACCCTCGACGAACATGGAGGTCATCTTGGGCATAAGCGCCATGACGGCAGCAACGTTAACTCCGGTGAGGACAACCTGGCTCCAAGGCAGCCAAGCAAGAAGACCCATTGCGCAGCCAAGAATGAAGCCAAGGATCATCGGGTCGCCAATGAAGCCAATCTTCTTCTGCACGCCCTTAATGGAGAAGCTGATGTCACGCACCCCGGGAATGCGGTCAATGAGCCAGTTGATAGGAGCCGCAATGATGATTGAGGAGATGTAGGAAACCGTAGGCAGGGAAACGTCGGGAATGCCGAAGAAGTGCTCGACAAGCGGCTGGGTCCAGTCGCAAAGCTTGAAGGAAATGATGGCCATCAGACCAGTTGCAACTAGGGCAAGCACGAAGTTGCTGGTCACAAAGAAGACGAGGATTCCGGCAATCATCATGTGGTGGTAGTTCCAGATATCAACATCCATGGTGTTGGTCTTCTTAAGGACAAGCATGAGGATGTTAATGCCCAAAATCTCGAACACCAAGAAGGCGACGATTGGTGACGCCCAAGTAACAGAAGAGACGGCACCCCAACCTACATCAGTCACGTCAAGGGACAGGCCAAAGTTGGTAACCATCCCCGATGCCGCAGGGGTCACAGCTGTCTTCAAGAGGTTTACAAGGAGGTTAATCCCAACAAAGCCACACGTAATGGTGATGCCGCACTGGAACGCCTTGGAGACCTTTAGTCTAAAGACCAGTCCAAGGACGGTAATAATCACGGGAAGCATCACGTATGCGCCTGCACTCAGGAAGGCTTGGAACGCGGCGTAGATGCCGTTAACAACAACGTCCATTCAGGATCCTTTTTCTCGGGAGTTCTGCCGTATCACTACTCCGCCCAGTCTCAAATGCAGCGGGCATTTAGTCCTTTACTGCCTGGTAAATCTGCTCGAGGGTCTTGTCGGCACCAATGCCAGTCAGAAGGCTGATGCCCATGATTACGGGCGTCTTGATGTCGGGATCGGAGAACTTGCCCGAAGTCACAATCAGGTCGTATCCATCGCCCTTGTCGTGTAGCTCAATCATTCTGCACTGATTGGTCTGAACATCCAAACCCTTAGACTTGCAGTAGTCTCTAATCTTGCTTGCGACTACGGTTGACGTTGCAACCCCATTGCCACACGCAACCAATATGCGCTTTGCCATTTCTAATCCCTTCCCTATCCGCGTACCATCACCATTACGTGCATCAAACCCTATGCAAGACTGCCTTTCAGCAGCTCGAAGGTCTCTTCTTTGCTACCAGAAGCGATGATTCTCTTCATGAGTCCTTGGTTTTGGATGAGAGAAACGACCTTCTGCAGCATGTCCAAATGCGCATGGGCCTCAACAAGGGCAAGCATGGCAACCAGCGACACCTTGCACGTTGAGTCAGGGTCATCCATCTTGCGCCAGTCCACAGGCTCCTTGAGTACCCCAACACATACGGCTGCCTTGTTCACGTTCTCCACGGCACAGTGCGGCATTGCGGCGTTTATACCTTGGACATCAAGAGCGGTTGGATAGTCAACCTCGCGCTCGGCGATGGCCTGTGGGTAACTCTCCTTTGCGTACCCCAGCTCTACGAGCCTACTTGCAAGTGCCTTCTCGACATCCTGATAGCTCTTGGCTCCGTCGAGAATCACAACGAGCTCAGGGCCAAATGCAACGTCTGCCATTCCGGATCCTCCTCTCTCCTACCAGCGGACCTTTTGCTCAAACGCCTCGATATCCGCCTTGAGCCCCGCGTCATCGGCTTCGATGATGTGCTTGGGGTCAAAGATCCCGGAGCCGATGCCTGCATAGCTGGCACCGTTGTCAAAGAACTCCTGGCAGTTGTCGCCATTCACCCCGCCCACGACCATGATGGGCATGGGGTTGAGAGGCGCCTGGATATCCCTTACGTACTTGGGGCCAAGGGTCCCCGCCGGAAAGACCTTCACGATGTCTGCGCCCATCTCGAACATGTTCCAGACCTCGGAAGGCGAGAAGGCCGAGGGGACGGTCATGAGGCCGTTTGCCTTGCAGATGCTAAAGATCTCCTGCGTGAAGCAGATGGGCGAGAGCGCAAAACGAGCCCCTGCCTCAACTGCGGCATTTGCCCGGACACTGGAGATGACGGTACCAGCGCCAACTAGAACCTCATCGCCAAATTCCCTGGAGACTCCCTCGATGATCTTCGCTGCGTCAGTCGTGTTCATGGCAACCTCGACGGCTCTCAGCCTAGTGCCAACCATGTTTTTTACTACGCATCGAACTTGCTCATACGTGTATCCCCGGAGAATGACCGTTACTTTGGGGAACTTGGTGATACTGGGGTCAATCACGTCATACCCTCCTGATTTGCATTGCGAGCATACGTTGAGACAATTGCATTAACTGTGCTTGTTAAGGAAATTTGACCACAATCTCACCATAAGTACAACCAGTATTTTTGAATGCGCATTTTTTGTATTAATTTGTGAGATTAAATGCCATTATTCATGGTATTTAAGAATTTTAAATGCATACTTTTTAATGATAGAGAGGTATATTCATCATTTCTTCATATTTTAAACGCCGAAATAATGCTTTTTTCGCTATTAATAGTGCATTAGTTTACCAAATAAATGCATAAATGAGGACAGTGCTCGTCAGCTGAGCCGACGCACGGGCTCGAAGAGTCCGGTCCTACCCATCTGGCACGGTAGATACCACAGGACAAGCCGTGGCCTACTGTTTCCCGGTGGACTGCCCCATCACAATCATCGACTCGTAGAGATGCTGAGGCGTAATGGGATCAGGGGGCTCCACCCCAGACTTCACAGCCAGTATGTTGTCCACCACGATATTGCCCATGCGACGGCTACTCTCGAAAGTATTCCCGGCAACGTGAGGTGTGACCAGCACATTGTCGTAGTCGTAGTAGGGCTGGTGCTCGGGCGGCTCCTTGGAGAACACGTCAATCGCAAAACCGGCGAGCGCGCCTGATTGGAGTGCGTTGTCGAGCGCACCGTGCCTAACGATTCCCGCTCGCGCCGTGTTGATGAGAATGGAGCCCGGCTTTACGAGCCTAAGCTCACGCGCCCCGAGAAGGTTCCTCGTCGATTCGTCCAAAGGCAAGTGAATGGTGATGATGTCAGACCTTCTCAACAGGTCGTTGAGGGTGGTGTAGACAACCCCGTAAACCGTGGCCTCATTGCGCTGGACAATGTCGTAGCCCAATATGTCCATGCCAAAGCCCATTGCTCGTCGGGCAACAGCGCAGCCAATCTGCCCCACCCCTATTATGCCGATGGTCTTCCCGTAAAGGCTGGTCCCAGTGAGTTTGGTCCAACCGCCGGAACGAGTGTCAATGACCATCTGCGAGATATGGCGCTCCAGGTCAAGGATGAGACCAAAGGTGAAATCTGCCGTCTCCTCTCGGTTGGAAGCCGGGGCATAGGTGACCTCGATACCCAGGTCACGTGCCTCGGCAATGTCAACGCCATCAAAACCGACGCCATACCGGGCAATGATGCGGAGCCTCTTCAGACGGCGAATGACGCTGGCGGGCAGGTCATCGTTGCCCAAGATAATTGCGCTGGCATCTCCCGCGAAGTCGAGCATCTCCTCCTTTGTGAGTGGGCGGCCATACGGGTTGAGGCGAACCTCGCAGCCGGCAGCCTTTAGCCGCTCGATGGGCTCGTCCGAGCCCCTGCCAAACGTAACTGCTGTGGAGCACACAATCCAGTTGGAACTCATATCATTCTCCGCAAGGACGCCTGAACCCATAGAGCCCGAGAGCAGCGCGCTGCTCTGCGTCACATTGTATGTGCCCGCACTGCCTGACGCAGCGCTTAGCCAAGGATTTGCAAACTCCGTCCATCAGGGCCTCTCGCCCGCTTGGATATCACTTCCCCGGCATCCTGCTTGCCGCATAGTCGGCAAAGCCTGGCAGGCAGAGGCTTGCGACGCCATCGAGAGTGGCAGATGTGCCAACCGCAACCCAACCGTTTGCCTCGACGTCTTGGCAGGGAGACAAGCGTCGCGGCGGGCGGCGCAATCTACGCCCCCAGCACGCCCTCCAGGTACGTCGCGAAGCCACTCTCGGCATTAGTCGCCGTCACGTGGTCCGCTTCGCCTCGCAGTGCGTCGCACGCGTTGCCCACGGCCACGCCATCCCCCGCCGCGCGAATCATCTCGAGGTCGTTGGGAGAGTCGCCAAAGGCCACGGAGGCCTCGACGGAAATCCCCAGGTACCCGCAGAGCCACGTGAGCGCCGCCCCCTTGGAGGCGCGGGCGTCGACGATCTCGATGGCGCTCCCGTACGAGCCGGTATAGCGCAGCGTGGGGTCACGCTCGACGGCAGTGCGCGCAGCCGCGCCAACCCCAGCCGCCCCCGGGACGTCCCCCCAGCACATGCCCACGCGCTCCACCAGCCCAGCCTCGCGCATGAGTCGCGGCAGCGGCAGCGTCGCAATCGTGCGCGACCGACGCATGTAGGCAAGCTGCACCTCAGAGAGGCCCAAACACCCCAGGAGGTCCCATCCCGCCTGGTCCACGTACACCAGCCCGTCGGCAAACACGTCGAAGGTCGCTCTGTCGAGAAGGCCCTCAACGCGCGAGAAGAGCAACAGCGCACGATTGACACCAACGGCGCAATCGAAGATCACGTGCCCTGACGGTGCCTCCACCACCACCGAACCATCGTCTGGCACGGCATAGCGTGTGGCCGGATGGCACCGGACCGCGGTCGGAATGGAGCTCCAAGCGCGACCCGTGCATGGCACAAACTCGATGCCCTCCTCGGCGAGACGGTCGAGCATGTCCATGTTGCGCGGCAGCAGCGTCTTGTCTGGGGCGAGGAAGGTATCGTCCATGTCGGCGAAGACGATGCGCGGCCGCACGCGGTTGCCAGAAGCACCACCCGAGCCGGGATGCCAGCTAGCGGCCATCCGTCTCGCCCTCTTCGACACCCGCGTCCGCAGCCGCGTCGCTCCCTGCTGCGGCTCCGCGCTCCGCCAGCGGCACATAGTCGCGCATGTCGAAGACCGAGCGGTACGCCGGTCGGATGATGCGGCCCGCACCGTAGAGCTCCTCCATGCGGTGCGCAGCCCAGCCGGCCACGCGAGCCATGGCAAAGATCGGGGTGTAGAGGTCCTTGGGCACACCCAGCATTGAGTACACAAAACCGGTATACATGTCGATGTTGGCGCAGAGGGGCTTTTTGGTCCCCTTCACGTCGCGCATGACCTGTGGCCCCAGGCGCTCGATGCTCTCGATGAGGTCGAGCTTGTCCTCGGCGCCCTTCTGGCGCGCGAGCTTGCGCGCGTAGCGCTTGACCAGCTGTGCGCGGGGATCGGAGAGCGTGTAGACCGCATGGCCCAAGCCATAGATGAGCCCAGTCTGGTCAAACGCCTCGCCTCGGACGATCTTCTCGAGATAGCCTGCAACCTCGTCGTCATTGGTCCAATCGGCCACGTGTGCGCCGATGTCGTCAATCATCTGGCCAACCTTGAAGTTGGCGCCGCCGTGCTTGGGACCCTTGAGCGAGCCCAGAGCGGCAGCGTAGGCGGAGTATGCGTCGGTGCCCGAAGACGACAGCACGCGCGTGGTGAACGTGGAGTTGTTGCCGCCGCCGTGCTCGACGTGAAGCGTGAGCATCACATCGAGCATCATGGCCTCTTCGTGCGAGAAGCCCTCGTCGCCGCGGAGCACGTCGAGCACCGTCTCGGCCATCGAGAAGCCCTCGCGCGCGGGCGGCACCACCAGACGGTCCTCGTTCATGGCAGCCTCGCTTGCGGCGTGCGCCACGGCAGCCGTGCGCGGCCAGCGGCCGAGAAGCGAGAGCGCCACGTCAATCTCGTGCTCAGGTGACGTGTCGTCAGGCATGGGGTCGAAGGCATACAGCAGGAGCGTCGCGCGCTGCAGCACATTCATGATCGAGTGGCTGTAGGTAGTGCGGGGGAAGATCGAGAGGTAGCCGTCGGGAAGCTGCCTGCGCGAGTCGATGCGGGCACGGAAGTCGTCCAGCTCGCCAGCCGTGGGCAGGTGCCCCGTGATCACAAGGTAGGCAACCTCCTCGTAGCCAAAGCGGTCCTCTCTCTGCGGACCTGCCACCAAGTCCTCGATATGGTAGCCGCGAAGGATGAGGTCGCCCTTGTCGGGCATAACAACGCCGTTCTCCTTGGCGTAGCCGTGCACGTTCGAGATGGTGGTGAGACCCACCAGCACGCCAGAGCCATCGGCGTTGCGCAGGCCGCGTTTCACGTCGTAGCGGCCGTAGAGGCCTCCGTCAAAGACGTCGGCGTCCTTGTAGCCCTCGTAGAGGCCATCAGAGACGGGAGGCCGTCCCAGCCCCTTGGAGGGCATGGGGTAGGCATCCACCACGTGGGTCATGGCGGAGGTGTCGAGCGTCGAGAGGATGGGCCCAAAGACCTCGTTCCTGCTGCGGTTTGTTTTGAAAAGGGGCATTGCCTAACACCTTTCTCTCCGCCCTAAAACGCGGGGCGAACGCAAAACTGGCCGTGTATTTGCGCGGATATGGGCTACAGGCGGTACATATAGTGGAAGACTTCCTCGCGCTGGATGCGAATCTGAACGCCCAGTCGCTCCGAGAGCGCGTCGAGAGCCCCCTTGAGTTCGGAGAAGTCCGTCTCGACCTCGGCCAGGTCCACGAGCATGGTCATCGTGAACGTGCCCTGCAGAATGGTCTGCGAGATGTCGAGGATGTTTACGGAACGCTCGGAGAGCTCCGTGGACACTGCTGCAACAATACCCGGGCGGTCATGCCCTAGGACGGTGATGATCGCGCGGTTCTTGTCTGTCTCGTCTGCGGTAGGCACGAACCCTCCTCGGTCGAGGCCATCTTGTATTTGGAGCTAATTCTACTCAAGAAGAGCGGCACAGGTCGCCTGCCACCGGGAATGGCAACGCAGCGGAAAGAATGCGCACGACAAGGGTCGCATACGAGAGAGCGCCGACCGCGCGTGGCGGCCGGCGTTGTGTGGGAGGCAGCCGGCGGCGGTTGCCGCGGAATCGTGCTTCTCTCGCTAGTTCTCCCCTTCTGCGGCGTCGAGTGCGCCCTGGAAGAGCGCCTGGACGTCCTCGGGCGTAGTGTCAAGCGCGACGGAGAGCTCCTGGAGCGAGCGGGCGGTTGCCAGCTTGAGTATGCGGTCGAATGCCACGGGTGGCTTCTTGTTGCGGGACTTGGCCTTGTCGATGCGCTCGCGGAAGGTCTTCGCGATGCGCACGGAATCTAGGCAGCTGCCACGGCGAATCTCGTCCTTGAAGTGCTGCTCTTCAAGGGTCCCACTATGCTCTGAGTACGGCTCCGCCTCCATGGTGGGATACTCGTCAATAATGGCGCGAGCCTCTTCGGCCGAGAGGACCGGACGCAGGCGAGACTCACTGGAGACAGGGTAGCTGATGCGCATGGGGCGGCGCTCACCCACGGGCATGAGCTGGTAGCAGGGGCTGGGACCATCCGTCACATCCTCGACGCGGCACACGCCCTGACCCGGATGGACAACATACTCACCAATCTCATACATGCAGAATCTCCTTTCTCATGTATGAGATTATAGCAGCATAGCAGCGTTTTTTATAGCTTTTTGATATACCCCTTGCCATATGGCGCAAAGGCCACTATTTTATTACGTTTATTTCGATGACGTGATGCACGATTTCCAAGATGTCGGATGGGCCGCGTACAGGCGCCGGGAGCAAAACCGCCAGCGCCGGCGTTAGTCCGCCATCGCGATGGAGGCAATCACCGGCTGGTCCCCGGCGGGAAGAATGCCGTTGGAATCTCCCTTGTCGGCCGTTGCGTCCACGATGGCGTCAACCACGTCCATGCCATCGGTCACGTTGCCGAAGGCGGCGTACTGCCCGTTGAGCGACGAGGCCGCCTTCTGAACGATAAAGAACTGCGAGCTGGCCGAGTTGTAATCCGACGAACGCGCCATCGAGATGGTGCCGCGCACGTGGGCAATGCTGTTCGTGACCCCATTGGCAGAGAACTCTCCCTTGATGGTTTTGTCAGAGCCGCCCGTGCCGTCGCCATTGGGGTCGCCGCCTTGAATCATGAAGTCCCTCACCACACGGTGGAAGGTAAGGCCGTTGTAGAAGCCCTGCTCGACAAGGCCGGCGAAGTTCGAGACGGTGATGGGCGCAACGTCGGCGTTGAGCGCGACCGAGATGGTGCCGTAATCCGTGACGTCGATGGTCGCGTGGTGGACGCCCGAGGCGTAGGTCCCCGTGGGCTGGCCGCTGGTGTCAGCGTCAGTCGAGACGCTGGTGGAGCCATCCGAGGAGGAAGTCGTCGAGCTTGTGCTGCTCTCGCCACCCGCGTCAGAAGGGGTGCCGCAGGCGGCAAGCGAGAGCGACGCCGCAACAAGCGTCAGGGTCAAGAATCCCCGCCTGGTAAGGGCTGTGGCTGTCGTACGTGCGCTGTTCTCGCCGAACGTGTCCTGATCCATGTGCGTGCCAATCGTCTGGGTGTGCCGTTTCCTCCGCTAACAATAGCAGGAGACAGAGGGACAGCCCCCTTGTCTCACTTCAGTATTCACACAGGGACCTTTGAGAGTTGATTCAACATTATGCCCACGTGCTGTCGATGCGCCCACGACGCGGGAGCCCAGCCCTTGGCTGGACATACTGAGGCCAGGGAACGTTGCCAGACCACATCATAGGAGGTCCGGGATGAGAAGAGACAATATGGGGTGTGTGGACCAGATCGTACACAAGGCAGGCATCGCAGTTGTCACAGGAGCGCTGCTCCTCTCGCTTGCTCCCCTACCCGCGCTGGCAGCGGGCTCCAGTACCAGCGGCTCCGGCGCCGAAGCGAGCCAAACCGCCCCGTCGGGACAGCCGCCCTCCGGTGGAGGCGAGGCACCCGGCAACGGAGGTGCGCCCGGCGACGCAGGCGGCGGAGCCAACACGATGACCTACGACTACACGGGCGCCCTCTGCGGCACCCTCGTGGCCAACGGAGACACGCAGGAGGCCTCAAGCCAGACCATCACCGCGACCGATGCAGACGTCAACGCGGCGCTGGCCGAGGACGGCGGCACACTCGCGCTCTCCGGCGTCACGCTCGAGAAGTCCGGCGACGACACCAACGGCGACAACTGCAACTTCTATGGCGTGAACTCAATCCTTCTCGCCGTGGGCGATGGGACAACCGCAAAGGTCTCAAACTCCAAGCTCAATGCCACAAGCGAGGGTTCCAACGCAATCTTTGCCACCGACGGCGCAACCATCTACGCAAACGGCGACACCATCACGACCTCGGCCGACAACTCGCGTGGCCTTGATGCCACCTACGACGGCACCATCATCGCGAACGAGATGGGCATCTCGACCGAGGGCGACCACTGCGCAAGCATCGCCACCGACCGTGGCGGCGGCAACATCTCGGTCACCAGCTCCACGCTCTCGACTGCGGGGTCCGGCTCGCCTCTGCTCTACTCGACCGGCGACATCGAGGTCTCGGGCGTGACGGGCACCGCCACCGGCAGCCAGATCGCCGGCATGGAGGGGCTCAACACCATCCTCATCAACAACTCGACGCTTTCGAGCACCATCACCGAAAAGACCGCTTCGGACCCCGTGGCCAACGCGGTCATCATCTACCAGTCCACCTCGGGTGACGCCGAGTCGACAACCGGCGAGGCAGCATGCTTCCAGGCGGTTGGCTCCAAGCTCTCGAGTGCCATCCAGTCTGGGTCGTTCTTCTACGTGACCAACACCACGGCAAACATCCTGCTTGAGGGTACACAGCTCGATTACGACTCTTCGGCAGCCAACCTCATCCAGATCGAGGGCAACGACTCCAACAACTGGGGTACGGCTGGCTCCAACGGAGGCACGGCAACGCTGACGCTTGCGGATGAGAATGTCAGGGGCAACGTGAGCGTGGACACGACCTCCTCGTTGGCGCTCTACCTTACAGACAGCAGCACCTGGACGGGCGCGGTCTCGATCACTGAGAACGCCAATGGTTCTACCAGCGACTCCCCCATCACCGTAAACGTAGACGACGGGTCAACGTGGGTTGTGACGGCAGACTCGACCGTCTCGGCGCTCAACGTGGCCTCCGGCGGAAGCGTGGTGGACGAGAGCGGCAAGACCGTGACAATCGTGGCCAACGGCCAGACCATGGTCCAGGGCACCTCCGACCTCACCGTCACCGTGACAGGCGCCTACTCCACGACCTACGACGGCACGGGCGCATCGACTGCCAGCACCGACCTCATCGACCGCAGTACCTTCGACGCGGAATGCGGCACGAGCACCACATTTGCCATGGGCGACTCAGACATCACCGCTGCCACCACTGTGTCGGACACAGCGCAGGATGGCACTGCAACCTCGGAGGAACCCACCGCAAGCGGCTCCACGAGCACGGGCAACGTCTTTCTCGACATCTGGAACGCAATCGTCGATTTCTTCTCAGGCAGGTAGGCTGTCCCTCCTCTTCCCCAGCCTTGCTGCCATGCACATACGCCCCCGGTATCCCACCTACCGGGGGCGCACTCATGAGACAAGGGGACCGTCCCTTGTCTCATGCGCAGCAGGAGGCGATCCAGGCGAGAAGGTTGTCGTTCGCGGTGCCCGAGCGCTCGGCCATCACGTGGCCCTGACCCCACACGGGCACGTAGGACACATCCTCGACCCCGCTAAAGTGGCGCAGTGCCAAAGCCAGGTTGGCCGAGACGGCAAGCGGCGTCGTGGTGTCAAAGACGCCGTCGCTGATGCGCCAATGCGGCGCCACCGCACCCGTGCCATAGCCTGCGTAGGTGCCACTCAGGAAATAGAGCGGGTTGAACATCGAGACGCGTGTGACCATGTCGGTGTCGAGGGAGTCGGTCTTCTCGAGGTCGTCCTGCCAGGCCGTAGCAAAGGGCCCGTCCCAGCCCTGGAGCGTGGCGTAGCTGTCCGCGTTTGCCGCCACGCGATTGCCAACGATCTCGTCAAAGTGCAGGGTGCTCTCCTCGCCAATGCCAAAGAGCTGGTTGGTCTTGGTGGAGCGGTCAGCAGCGTCGAAGGCGGGAACCGAAGCCTCGGCGGGGCACAGATGCGTCGAGAAGTCGCGCAGGCTCGAGATCGAGACCGTCTGGCGGCTCACGTTGTAGTTGATCCACCAGTAGTCGGAGTTCAGTGCCGAGAAGTAATTCTGCACGGTGTCGTAAATGGTGGACTGCACCTGCGTGGTCCCCGTGGGGAGCGTCGTGGTCGTGGTTGTCGTAGTCGTCGTGGTCGCGTCTGTCGACTCCGTGGTCTCCGTGCTGCCGTCGGCCGATGTCTCTGCCGAAGACTGCGCCTCTGCCGAGGACTGGGCTCCCTGTTTGGCCGCCGCCACGGCAGCCTCTGACGCTCGCGTGGTCGCAAGGTTGGGATCGCCGGGAAAGGTTGGGTCGTCGATACGCTGCGGTGTGTACGTGTACGGGAACGTGGTGTCCGAGACAAAGTTGGTCGCAGACTCGTCGAGGATGGAGAGGATCTGGCTCGCGTAGGAGCCCAGCGTGTAAACGCTGCCCTCCGACTCGTCGAGCGTGAGCTGGGAGTCATCGGAATCGCGTAGGTCCATCGCGTTGATGTAGCTGGCGTAGTCTGCGGCAAGCCCCTGTGAGAGAGCTGCAGTCCATGTGCCGTCGGCGCGTGTGGCCGCGGTCGAGAACTGCCCCATCATCCACTCGTAGGAGGCGTCGGCAGTGTCGAAGGAGGTAACGGGGCACCATGAGGCGCTGCCAAAGATGGCGTCGGAGACCGTGTTGCCTTCGGCGTCGTGCGTGATGGCGCCAATGGAGTCCAGGTAGGGCTGGTAGGCCTCCGCATCACCGGCAGAGCCGAGGAGCGCGCTTACGCCGCCGCCCGCCGAGAAGCCAAACGAGAAGACCCGCGACGCGTCACAGGGGAGCACGTCCTTGTTGTAGCGCAGGTAGCGGATGGCAGCCTTGAGGTCCACCACCGGCCAGGGGGCGCCTCCGGGATAGAGGTCGGTCGAGCCGTTCGAGGAGTCGTAGCCGGCACTTCTCCCGCGAAAGCCCGCATAGACGTAGATACAGCCGGCATCGAGGAAGGTGCCCAGCCCGTCATAGCCGTACTTGGTGGGACTCGCCTGCGGGGAGAGCGTGCCGCTGTTGATGGGCAGAAGGATGGGCGCCGTCGACGGCGTGAAGCCACCCACCACGGCCTTATCGTTTATGGTGCAGGAGTAGGTGTCGCCTTTCTTCTCGGCGGTGAAGTACTTGCCGGGGACGAAGATCGCCAGGGATTCGTAGGTGGTCGTGGCGGGCTTCAGGCAGTACGTAAGGCCAAGCTGGTAGTAGACGTCGTTGTCTGCATCGTACTTCCAGGCAGTGGTGTCGAGCGCCAGGCTCTTGAACTCGCCCAGGTCAACGTTCTCCGCGGGCTGCAAGGTCGAATCGACCGACTGGTCTGTGGTGTCACTAGGCTGCTGCCGCGTGGGAGCGCTGCAGGCAGCAAGGCCCACGCTCGCCGCACCAGCCGATGCAAGCTCGAGGAATTCCCTTCTTGTCCAGCTCATTGCAGACCTCCCCTGGATGCGATGGGGCGCGCTGCCCCAGAAAACGTGATTGGTGTGGCGAGACGTGCCTACTTGGCCGACTTGCCCTTGTTCTTGGCATCGTTGTACCTGTCATCGCGACGGTCCGGACCCCAGAAGCAGCAGGAGTACATGCCGGGCCCAACGTGGCAGCCGATGGTTGGGCCAATGGTGGAGCGATAGACCTTGAGCGCGTGCTCGGACGGCTTGAGTATGCGGGCGAGCGAGTCACCGTCGGCCACGCAGTCCGCGTCGCCAATGGCCACCACATGGCCGAGGTAGGACGAATCGTGGAGCTCCTCGTAGAAGTCGGCCATCTTGCGCATGGCCTTCCTGCGCCCGCGCGCCATGCCCATGATGGCCAGCGAGCCGTCGAGGTTAAAGGTGAGAAGCGGCTTCACGTCGAGAAGACCGCCCACCACGGCAACCGACTTGGGGATGCGTCCGCCGCGGTGCAGCGCGTCGAGGTTGTCCACCATGAAGATGGTGTGCGCGTGGAAGCGCGCATCCTCGGCCCACGTGACAATCTCCTCCGCGGTCATACCCTGGTCGCGCTTCTCGACGGCAGCGTGGACAAGTAGGTTCTGCGTGGTGGAGCCGATAAGGCAGTCAATAACGTAGATGGGCGTAGGGAGCGTGCCGCCGTGCCTCTCGCGCACGCGCTCAAGGGCCGTAACGGCACCGTTATACGCGCCGGAGATGCCGCTGGAGAGGGCAAAGTGGACCGTGGGGACACCGGAGGCAATGGCCTTCTCGAACGCCTCCTCGTAGGCCATCTGCGAGGGCTGCGAGGTCATGGGGCAAGCGCCGTTCTCGATGGCGGAGTAGAACTCATGGGCGGTGCGGGACTGGAAGAGGTCATCGACACCCGAGAGGCCACCGTCGGGCTTGCCGGCCTCGGTGTAGGTGAACGAGAGGCACGTGATGCCCGCCTGCTCGACCTCCCCGACGGAAAAGTCGCAGCACGAGTCCGTCATGATGTTGCACTTGGTCGCCATGTGGTCTCCTCAGTTGCCCTTGATATCCGGGTAGTATTGTAAGCGTACCCGTGTACGCGGGCTGCTGCGCAGGCAACAACCACGAGAAATGGAAAGCCGGCAGGGGGCTTGGTGACGCAGGCGGGCGTTCGAGGGAGGTACCATGTTTGGGAAAAGGCACGAGGGCAGGCGAAGGGACAACGCGACGACTGGCGGCGCAGCGGCGGCTGGCGGCGGTGGCACGCGGCGCATCCGCGTGCGCTTCGTGGGCCAGGTCCAAGGCGTGGGCTTTAGGTGGACCAGCCAGCGCGTGGCACTTGATCTTGGACTCACCGGCTGGGTGAGAAACGAGCCGGACGGTTCCGTGAGCATGGAGCTCCAGGGGCCGGATGAGACTGTCTCCACGTTCTTCACGCGCCTCCTCGAGAGCTACCGGCGTTTCCCCATCCGCTACTCCATCGACGCCAAGGAGGACATCGCGCCCGTCCCGGACGAGACCGAGTTCTCCGTGCGCTTCTAGGCGTCTCCATGGCGACGATTGAGACCGCGCTTTTCTCGCTTGATGCCGTTGCCGCATCGGGTCAGGTCTTCACGTGGCGGCAGGTCGAGAATGGCTGGCTCGTGGCCAGCGGTCACAGGCGCTGCCTGCTCTCGCAGAAGGGCGGTGCCGAGCAGGGCGCGGTGTGCGTGCGACGCGCCAACGGGGAAGACGTTGAGGTCGGCGAACTTGCCTTCTGGTGCCACTACCTGGCCCTCGACGTGGATTACGAGAAGATTCTGGGCGAGCTTGCGATGCCTGACGAGGTGATTCGCGTGGGCGCTGGAATCCGGGTGCTTGCGCAGAACTGGTGGGACACTACCGTGAGCTTTGTTGTGTCGCAGAACTCGAACATCGCACGCATACAGAGGACGATGGACGCACTGCTCGACGCGGGTGCGGGATACGTCCCTGGACCAGGCGAGCTGGCGGCGCTTCTCGCCGACGAGTCGTTTGCCGAGGGACTCAAGCTGGGATACCGCAGGCCCTACCTTGAGGCGCTTGCCGAGCGCGCGGCCACGTGGCATCCCATGCGGCTTGACCGTAGCGACGTCACGCTCGAGGAGTCCATGGAAGAGCTCGAGGAGAGCGCAGGCATTGGTCCTAAGGTGGCAAGTTGCATCTGCCTCTTTGGGTTGGGATATCTCGAGGCAGTGCCGCGTGACACCTGGATCAAGCGAGCCGAGCGCGAGTACCACGTGACGTGGGACCCGGTGTGGGGCGGAATCCAGCAGCAGTTCGTATTCGCGTGGATGCGCGAGAAGGGGCGCGAGAGATGAAGGTTGTCAACATCCTGGAGATTGCGGACGTCAACGAGGCACTGCTCAACGCAGGCATTCCCGCGCGCGTGCGGCTGCGCGATGCGTGCGGTGGACAGTCGCTCTGGGTAGAGGTGAGCCGCGAGGCAGTTGCCGAGAAGGACGAGGCGGCGGTGCTGGCATCGGCGCGCGAGGTTGTGAGCTCGTACTTCGTGGGGCGCACGAAGCCCGTGGCATTCGACGAGGACGGAAAGTCGTTTCGGCTTGCATAGGGGCCGGGCGGCGGGAGTGCCGGCGTTGCAAACCGCGGAGTCTCACCGCTTGGGCATCGCTGGCCGTCCAAAATCTCGCTGCTGGCAGAAAAGTGCCATCGTGTGTACGCACAACTGGGATTTTCTGCCCAATTGACCCTTTCATAGCCGCCGTGTGGCAGAAAAGTGCTGTCGTGCGTACGCACAACCCCAAATCGTTGACGTGTCTCTCTCGCCCAACTGGGCAAACGCCGAAGCCTTGTCAGGAATTGTCAGTCGTGCGTACGCACAACGGACCTGTTCTGCCATAACATCTCAGTCAAGGCCCCAACCTGCCAGTTTTTCTCCGTCGTGCGTACGCACGATGGCCAACCTCTGCCACACAAGCGCCATCAGTGCTGAGAGACCCAGGGAATCCAACAAGCAAGCCATCCCCAAAGCCATCAGGCCCAGTTCCAAGCCACAGCACAACGATGATTTTCTCGTTTGGCGAAACTTTGGCGTTGACGTCTGCTTCCGGTTTGATATAGTAAACGAGCTTGCAAGAGCAAGCCTTTTGGCTGGGTAGCTCAGTTGGTAGAGCAGGGGACTGAAAATCCCCGTGTCAGGGGTTCGATTCCCTTCCCCGCCACCATAAGAAAGGCCCCCGTACCTGCGTAAATGCGGTGCGGGGGCTTTGCTTCGGGGCGCTTGGTTACTATGCTGGTTACCACATTGGTTACCACATTCGCGGTTTCCCTTCGCGAGGGAGGCGCTGATGGCAGTCTCGGAGGCCCAGAAGAGGGCCAGCGAGAGGTACCGCAAGGAGAGCGTGAGGCAGCTGACCACACGCTTCTACCCCACAGAGGCAGACCTCTGGGAATGGCTGTCCGCACAGCCCAACAAACAGGGGTACATCAAGCGGCTCATACGCGAGGACATGGAATCCCACACGAACAAATGACTAGGCGCGGGTGAAGCTTCTAGTGGGAAATTTTTTACTTCGGGCCAGCCAGTCAAAATTCGTGGAGGGGCCGCCGGTCCACGCGGATTATTTCAGAGGGGTGGTCGGGTAGTGGGGGGTACGTGGATGGATGGATGTCTACCGCTAAAGAGTAGAGCGTCCATCCGTCTATGGACGCTCCCTCCTGTGGGATATTCAGAAGTCATTCGCGGACGGATGGATGGACGGTAGCCCCTTAAGCGGTTGTCATCCATCCACGGCCACTACGGTCTTGCTGCCCTTGTCCATGACGAACGGCATTCTATCGAAGCTGGGCTGGAACCACTTCTCCAAGGTGCTCTCTGATGTTCTGTCTACGCCGTATTCCGAGTGGTTTGCGGTGCACCAGTTGACCACATACCCCCTCGTGGGTTCCGCTCCCTCGGCCTCAGCGGCAGCAATGGCAGCCTCTACCATCGCCACCTTCTTGGCCCAGTTGCGTTCTGCGCGCTCCTCGTTCGCTTTCTTCGCGTGCCTGCCGTTGGCCTGCGGGCTTCCCGTGACATAGAAGTCCGCGAGGTTCCCGTCTGTGACTGGCACCAGCCGTGGTCCGCCGAACAGGAAGTCCACGTCCTCGTCATCCTCCGCGTTGCGCATGACGCAGGACAGGCGGCGCGGGTGAAGCTTCTTTGCGCTTGCCTGCGAGATGAACTCGCTGTCGGGGTCGGCGTCCAGGTGGTTGAGCGAGAACACGTTGTCTACGAACCGCGAGGAGACGCCAGAGCCTGCGCCACGGTCTATGACGGACTTCTGGCCTGCCGCTCCCTTCGCCTGGTGGTGCACAAGCCACACCCCCGAGCACCCGCCCTCCGTGAGGAGGCGGTCGAACTGCCTCATCATGGGCTGCATAGTCTGTGCCGAGTTCTCGTCGCCCCCGTTGAGCATCATATAAAGGCAGTCGAGCACTACGAAGTCACCTGCTGACACCATGCACAGCAGGTCGTTTGTGGCGCTCTCTGCGTCCGCTGCGCTCCTCACTGCCTTGCTCCTCGGCTCCCACATGAAAAGAGCCTGTGCGTCGCGGTCGATGCCCCGTGCGCGCCATATCCCACGCATCCTCTTCCTGAACATGTTGTCGTGGATCTCTAGGTTGAGGTACCAGACCCTGACAGGCCCAGAGACGCACTCGTGCCCGAGGAACGGGATTCCTGCCGCGAGTGACGCTGCCAGGTGCATGGACACCCACGACTTGCCTGCCTTGGACGCGCCGTAAAGAATCGACTTCTCTCCGCTCCTGAGAAGCCCGGCTATGAGTTCGGGGTCCTCTGGCACGTCATCGTCTATCCACCCCATGAGACTTCTCCACTCTCCTTTTGTGGCTGTGCCTGCCGCTGGCTCTCTCGTGGTGTGGCGCTCGGAGTAGCACTCGCGGCACGTTGTCACCGCATCGTGAATCGTCATCCAGCCATAGGTGTGTTCCCCGTCATGAACCTCGTCCCACTTGTCGCGCATGAGACCAGAGCGGCGGAAAAGCTCGTCCACCATGGCCTCGTCGCGGTCGCAATAGTACGCGAGGTGGTTGCACAGCGCCTGGTCAGCCGCAGAGTGGTCCCCGCCGTGGGACGACGTATCCCCCTCCCACAGGCGAGATATATCGCCCCACTTCGAGCTTCGGCGCATGCGGTCCATGACTGTCTCCGCGCCTGGCGTCGCACCTTGGGCGGGATGCTGCGGCACAAGCGTATCCACGGCCACAACCTCGCTATCCCAGTCCAGCTCCTCCCGCACCGTGCTCGCGGGTCGTGACGGCCCCTCCTGCGGCTTGGCGATGTAGCGGGCGTGGACTGCCTCCACGGCCTCCTGGCGGTCGTTGATTGAGCCGTGGCCCTCGAACACGTTGCCTGTCATGCGGAAGTAGCGCAGACGGCCGTACATTTCTATTGCCGTACCGTCATCGTTTGTGCGCTTGTTCCTGCCCTCGGGCTTCTCCGCCCGCGCTATGAGGTGCAGCCCCGAGCCGCTCGGGCTGACCTCGGTGTAGGTGTCCAGTGAGTCAACTATTGCGCGGGCCTCCTGCGTGAGCGTGCCGCCCTCGCCTATCACATGGTCCAGGTCAATCCCACAGAAGGGGTCATCGGCGGCGAACTCGTACCCCACGCCCCCGCCGTGCCCCGTGGCCCACGCCACGGCTTCCTCGAACGTGCCCCACGTTGTAGGGTCGTTTGCCTTGACGCTGCGGCCCGTCTTGGGGTCTATCGGCACCTTGTCGCCGTCGCGGTGGCACACCCACTGGGGGCGCTCCCTCATCTCCTGTGGGATGTTCTCGATGCTATCCGGCGTCATGCGCGGCCACCTTCCGGTCGCCGTCCTCGCGCCTCAGGAGGTAGGTCCCCGAGGGACAGGCGAGGATAGACTTGGGCACCTCGGCAACCACCCCCGCCATGCTGCAAGCGTCGCGGTCATATCCCCTGCACCCCGTTGAGCAGGGGCACTCGAACACGAGGGTGAGCCTGGGGTAGACGAAGCCCGCGCCGCGTTCACCCCTCCGTGCGGCACTCATCGTGCCACCTCGCCGCAGAGGCCGTCGTAGGCGCTTGCCCTGCGCTCCACAAGGGGAGAAAGCTCGGGGTGCCTCGCCGTGAGGATTCTGCTGAGGGCCGGGATCAGGGTGTTGTTCACCGTGGTGTGCCCACCCGCCGCGTTGGTGAAGTCATGCCAGCGCACGAACTCGAACAGCTCCTGTGGGCTGACCATTAGGCCTCTTGAAGCACGCGACAGTGCCTCCTGCTCGACGTAGGCCCATGCCGTGGGGTTGTCCTCCACCCACGCGAGGGCCTGTGCCATGCGCTCGCGTGCCTTATTGGCTACCATCGTCTGCGAGGGGGTTCCCATCTCCTCGTCCTTGGCCTCCGTGGTGGCTGCAACCGCCCCGGGGGCCTTCCTCTGACTACTCATGGGGCATCGCCCCCGCCTCGGTCAGGCCCAGCTTCTCCATGAGCGCCTGGCGGTTGATGTGCCAGCACTTGCCCAGCTTCACGCCCCTCAGCTCGCCGCGCATGCACAGCGCCCGCACATGCTTGCCCGAGCAGCCTATGAGCCGCGCCGCCTCGTTGGCGCTCATCATCGGTCCTTGTGCCACTGCCCGCGTTCGTTCCATGGTGGAACCTCCGTTCCTCTGCCCCTCGCGGAATTGCGGGGGCTTCTGGAACGGAAGATACGACACGCGGGAGGGCGAGACAAGCTGTCTACCTGCTGTTATGTACTCACGATAGCCAGCGAACAGTAGTTTTTTATTGGTAGGCAAGCCCCAGAGGGTCCAAACGCCGTCGGAGCAATAGAAAACTACGGTTATGTACCTTCCGTGAATAGGTCCAGCAACGCTCTGCGTTTGGCCAGTGGCATCTTACGGAATGACTCTAACAACCCGTGCTCATCCTCTGTCTCTATCCCCAAGAGCACGGGCATAGGTACCCCATAGGCTTCCGCCAGCAAAGCGGCTTCAATGGTGGTGACCTCGCGTTTCCCGGATTCTATGTCTTCCAGCAGCTGGTTGCTTATGCCTGTCTTCGCGTAGACGTCCACCTGCCTGAGGCCCGCCTGCTTGCGGTAGTCCCTCAGCCTCTTCCCGAGCCTATTGCCGCCGTGCTTCCTGTAAATCTCGCGTATTACGGGCGACTTCCTGTCGAACACATATGAGGATGCGTGATCCAGTGGGTGTGGGTTGGCCATGGCCTCTTCGACGGTGCGTTTTTCAAACAGCTTCTCGGCCAGCCGCTCACGCTCTTCTATGAGGAGCATGAAGTCATCGTGCCCCAAGACTTCCTCGGCGTGGATAGTTGACAAACCCATGGGCGGCAGCACTCGGATGGGGTCTGCCCATTGTTGCACTGCTGCTTCCGACAGCTCGAGTTCATGCTCGCCCGTCTCGTCCGCCTGCTCCGGTTGTTCGTTGCCCACGGTCTGCCTCCTGGTTGTCGCGTTGCCCTGCTACAATCATACAGGAAGCCCGCCACCCCCTCGCGTTGCCCACGGTCTGAGGGGTGGCGGGCCTATGTAACCTCTTGTGTAGCTGCCGGACGGGTCCTCTAGCCGACCGAGCTGAGATATCTCCTCAGGGCGTCGCGGTATATGTCGGCGCGGCTGACCCTGCGCTCCTTGGCGATGCGCTTCACCTCCTGCACGTCGGCGGCGTCGTAGGTCACCGTCTCGCGCTTGGTGCCCACCGCATCGAGGTGCGAACCCATATGCACGGGGGCGCTGGACTCCTCGTAGTCGCCACGCTCGTACCTCTCCGCGCTCGCCTCAATCCACTCCTCGGAGAGTCCGTACCTCGCGGCCAAGTCGCTCTCTGCCATACCTACCCCCTCCTCTCAAGCCCGAGTTCCCTCAGCGTCCTCCCGGACGGCGGCGTCATCGCGTGGTACACGAGAAAGCCGTCCTTGACGGAATCATACACATAGACAAGCTCAAGCAGCCTGTTCCTCTCGTCAAATCCCACCGAAAGCCATTCACCACTCTCCCTCTGATGGTAGCAGACCATGCCGCGCATCGCAGCCACCACGTCGCCGACCGATATCTCAGGATGCCTCGTATGAATGCGGGGGTGAACGTCTATGGTGCTCATGGGCGTACCAGCCCGGGAGCGCCCGTTATGGTCGTGCCGCACGCCTGCCCAACGGATGTCAACACATCCCTCGTGTCAGTCAGGCCATCGGATACGTTGATGAAGAACGAGCCACTGCTCATGCCTATGCCCTTCGTCACGACTTGCAGGTTTCCCCACCCTCGGAATTTTTACCGCTAACCCTGCGTCCCGTCGCGGTCGAACTTGACCACCTGGGCCGGGGCGTGTTCCCTGAGCGCCCGCTCCACGGCACCCATGGCTGACTCCTTGCTCCTCTCCCTCGCGGTCGTGTAGATGTTGAGCGTCGTGCTCACCGTGGAGTGCCCGAGGGTACCCGACACCCCCGCTATGTCCTCGCCAGCCGCGATGGCTACGGTCGCGAACGTGTGCCTGAGGTCGTGGAAGGTGGCCCGCCTGCCCTGCGTGTCCACGATGCCCAGCGCGGTCGCGAGCGCCCTCCACTCGCGCGAGAGCAGCGTGGGCGAGAGGAAGCCGCCCTCCACATCCCCCACGACATAGAGAGCGCCGAATGCGGCTTCATAGCCCCTCTGCCCCTTCTTCATGCCGCCCGCCGCTAAATCGCCCCTCACAGCGTCTCTATGAGCCTTTAGAACGACCATGAGGTCGTGCGGGATTGCGATGCTGCGGACGCTGCCCTCGTTCTTGGGAGCCTTGACGTAGAACCTGCCGCCCGCCTGCCCTATGGCGTGGGTTACATGAATACGGCCTCCCACAAGGTCAACGTCACGCCACCTGAGGGCGCATATCTCGCCCTCCCTCATGCCCGTGCGTACGGCCAGCTGCACGGCTGTGTGGAACGGGGTCGGCCCGGACCCGTCCAGCGCCGCCATGAGCCTGTCCATGCTCGCGTCGCTCAGCGCGTTCCTCGCCCTCTTGCCGCTCCCCAGGCTCGGGGCCTTGACGCCCTGGCACGGGTTGTCTGGGAGGTCGCCGTCCATGACGGCCTGCCCGCAGACCATGTGCAGGAGCCTCAGAGCCTTTGTCACGGTGGACGGCGCAAGCCCACGGGCGACAAGCGAATCCTTCCACGCGCGGACGGCCTTGCTGTCGAGGTCGCGCAGGGGGAGGGCGGAGAACGCCTCCTGCATCCTCCTGGCGCTCTTCCTGTAGTCGGTGACGGTGGATGCCTCGATCTCTCCCGCCGCCTCGCGTGCGTCTATGAAGCGGTTTACATACTCAGTCACGGGCATGAGCGCGTCCACGGCAAGCGCGTCGCGCTCCTCCTCGGCCTTCCACGCTGCCAGGGCGGCGTTGGCCTGTGTCCTTGTGCGCACCGTCTCACGGTCGAACATTCGGGTCTTCTGCTTCCAAGAGCCATCGATGCCCCTGTACTTCAAGACGCCCTGCCATGGCCTGCCCTCGCGGTGCTCAAGCCTGCGAACGAATGCGTTCTGGTACCTCTCCTCGGCCGCCATTCCCATCGCACCCCCAATCAGGTGTCTGAACCCGTGTACACCACGCTGTACACCATGTGTACACCAAATAGTATGGGACTTTGGTTCCTCAGTGTCCAGACATACCATAAATACCTGCTGATTCGTTCTTAGATTTCGCGGGTCCCGTTGGCACAAGTGACTGAAAATCCCCGTGTCAGGGGTTCGATTCCCTTCCCCGCCACCAGTGAATTAGGCCCCGCATCTGCGAAAAAGCGATGCGGGGCTTCGAATTTTGATAAGGGGTCCCAAGAGCGCTTGTCGGCCGGGAGCGCATGCGCCTCTCGCCCTCGCCGGTAACCTCCACAACCTCTGCCCAGAGCGTCCGCGCTGGTTTTCTGGTAGGGCACCTGCTTGCCTCGGTGCCCGCATATACCGCTGAGAGACGTCACGACCTTGGGAGTCATACGGGTCGGCAAGCGGTTCGCTCCCATCCGTACAAACCCGGCAGGCAGTCACATGGCTGTCTGCCATACGGCACTAGATGACATATGGAGAGATTGCCTGACCCCTCGGCTCTCTCAAAAGTTCCGCTCGACCCCAAAGCCTCATCTTCTTCGGCGGCATTAGCTGCTCTCTCCGCAATGCCCCAGCACAAAAGATGCGGGACTCCGGGTTATCCGGAGCCCCGCCGTCTATCATGCAGCCCTAGACTTCCCTACTTGCCAAGCTTTTTCACAATCGCCGCGGCAAGCGCGTCAAGCTCTTCAAGCGCGGACCCGTCCACCACAGAGGTCACGTGCACGTGCGGATCGAGAATCTCCATGCCCTTCATCTTCTGGATGGCGTCGAGCATGAGATGCCCGGCCTGCGGGGCCCACGAGCCGTTGTAAATCACGCCCACGGTACGGTTCTTCATCGCGTGGGCGGCAAGGTCCTCGAGAAGCTCGCGCATGCCGTCAAAGATGCCCATGTTGTACGTCGCAGAAGCAAAGACCAGCGTCGGCGAACGGAATGCCTGGGAGACCAGCTCCGAGACAGAGGTCTTGGAGACATCGTAAACGCGCACGTTGTGGACACCCGCCTCGGCCAGTTTGACAGAGAGAATGTCCGCAGCGTTGGCGGTTCCGCCATAGATCGAGCCGTAGTAGATGACAACGGAGTTGTCCTCGGGCTCATATGCTGCCCACTTGGCATAGAGAGAAAGAATCTGGTCAAAGTCGCGACGCCAAATGTGCGCGTGCAGGGGAGCAATCTCCTTGATGTCGAGCTTCGAGACCTTCTTGAGTAGCGAGGCAACCTGAGGACCGTACTTGCCCACGATGTTGGCGTAGTAGCGACGCGCCTCGTCGGCCCAGTCACGCTCCCAGTCAACCTCGTCGGCAAAGATGGCACCACCTATGGCACCAAAGCCGCCAAAGGCATCTGCTGAGAAGAGCGTGCCCGTGAGCTGGTCGAAGGTCACCATGACCTCAGGCCAGTGAACCATGGGGGCAAGGACAAACTGAAGGGTATGCCGACCCAGGGAGAGGGTGTCGCCTTCCTTGACCTTGATGGCATGGGGCTCGGGGTCAAATCCGTGGAACTGGCGGATAAGATCGAAGGTCTTGGGGGTTCCCACAAGCTTGAGGTTGGGCCACCTTTGGACAAGATCTGGAATAACGGCGCAGTGGTCGGGCTCCATGTGATCAATCACGAGATAGTCAAGGGTGCGGCCGTTCAGGACGTGCGCGAGGTTCTCCTCGAACTGGCGAGAGACGGACTCGTCCACGCCATCGAGAAGGCAGGTCTTCTCGTCCATGATGATGAAGTTGTTGTATGACATGCCATTGGGGACCGGATGGGTGTTCTCAAACAGCTGAATCCTGCGATCGGATGCGCCTAGCCACCACGTATCCTTGTTGATCTCGCGCACGTTATACATTTCTCTCCCTTCAGCTGCCACCAGTGCAGCAGCAGCGCGCACACGCCTACTAGTTGACCGCATTCATGCCAAATGCCCCGCATATCTTGCACCGGGGCGTTCGGCACGCACTCAAGTAGTCCGCACTGATGATATTCGATTCCAAGAGGCTCCACGAGCCAGAGCCAAGAGAACCCCAAACTCATACGAGAGAAGCACTTTCTGTTGGGTAATGCTCTGATGCACGTGCCCGCACGGGTTGACGAAAAGAAGTCGGCGAGGCGAGCTGATGCCGCTAGAAGGCACCTCCTCCGCCGCCACCGCCAAAGCCGCCGCCACCGCCGGACGAGAAGCCGCCGCCAAAGCCGCCGCCACTTGAGTCGGAGGATCTTGCAATCGCAGCAACCGAGGCCTCGTGAACAGCACTGGTAAAGACATCCGCGGGAGAGGCCATATCGGACCGGCCAACGTAGTACCAGTAGTAGACCGGCATGAAGTCCGGATTGTCGATAATCTCGGGCTTCACCATCTTGAGCTGCTCAATGACCTCATCTGCAACGCCAAGCGCCACCGCCATCACCAGCAGGCGGTTCCAGAGGATAACGTCACCCGGTACCGCCTCCTCAAGGCGGGTGAACTCCGTAAGCCAGCGCTTAAGGGCGATGACCTTAGCCTTTGCCTCGACGGCCTCCAGGCTGATGTCCTTCATATGGTTCTCGCTCATCATGAATAGGGTAATCGCACCGCAAACGCCACAGATGGCAGCGACCGGAAGGACGAGAAGAGGGTCACCGCCGAACCAGACGCCCACGACGAACACCTCGAGAATGGCTGCCAAGATCGAGAGCGAACCGAGCGCAAGCGCAGTTCCTCGACCAGTCCCCTTGAGAGAGCCATTGCCCGAGAAGCGTCGGAGGTACTCGCCCTTGATGGTGCCCTGCCAAGACTCGTAGGCCTTTGCGTACTTCTCGGAAGACCTCTTTGCGTAATCCTTGATGGTAGAGAAGTAGAGCGCCGGCTCGTGTCCAGTATACGAGGGATCATCCGGCGGCTCGATCTTACCTGCGAGCTGCTTGAAGAGGAACTTCTTGGTTTCAAGGTCAACGCATCGGGCAGACTTGCGCTCCTGGGCCGTCCCCATCGTTGGCTCGGGCACCTCTCCCACGAGCGACGCACGGTAGTCATCCACCTGCTTCGAGCCAAACATCCTCTTCTTTTCCAACTTGACCTTGTCGAGCTTGACGACATGCTCGTCGGTAAGGCGCATGAGGGATGAGGTGAGCGCCTCAGAGCCCGGATCTTCATCCGAGACGAGCATTGCAAGGACAGCAGGGTGGTCTCCCGTGGGGACGTCACGGAAGTAATCGTCATCGAACTGCGCGGTGTGGGTCTCCTTGTACTTGCGTTTTGCGATAACGGCAGCCGCAATCGCAGCAACCGCAACGGCAAGACAGGCAACCGTCAAGCCGTACAGGGCAAAGCGTGCCGCAGCGCGGCGGGCGTTCGCCTCGTCAGCGTTCTTCTGCTCCTCCGAAAGGATGGAGCTCAGCATGGTACCCGACGTCTCGGGACAGTCGGAGATCCAGCTTGCGGGGAACGCGATGCGAGCCTCGGCGTACTCGCTGGAGCCAACTCCTGGGACTGTGTAGACAACCTCATTCCCATCAAAAGACAGGCTTGCATCCAGCGGGCCGTGTCCCCAGGCGCGAACGTTGTCTCCCGCCTTGACCGACTCCCCCTCGGGTACGGGTAGCGTGACGGTGCAGGTGACGTTTTGCGACTCGACGTCCCAGCCGTCCGAGACGAACTTCCAGTACAGTTCCCCCGTGTCAGACCAGCGCGTGGCAATGCCGTCGGCAACGTAGATAATGAAGAACTGTGTCGTGGTGTCGCTCTGGGCAGAGTAGAGCTTCACCTGCAGATACGACCCCATATCGGTGATTGAGTACGTCTCGTTCGCACCCGAGGTGGTCTCCGTGAACAGTCGGGCATTGCCGCCCTCGACCACGCCCGCACCTTCCACCTGCACGCTCACCGTGCGCCCGTTGGAGCTGTTCTTCCCCTTGGGAATCTTCCAGTAGACACCATGGAAGTCTCCGTCGAAGTCGAAGGTGCGCACCTCGGTCACAGTGAGCTTTCCGGCTATGTCCAGGCTCGCGTTGATGTTTGTCTTCGTCATGCTGTAGTCGTCTGCCCGTGCCGGAGTGACACCAAGCGCTACAGCAAAGAGCAGCGTGAGCAGCGACAAGGTGAGAAGCAATAGCCGGTGATATCTTGAGGCACAAACAGGGCGCCGGTCTCTCATAGAGTCCCCCAATGCATGGTTGTGGAAAATCCTGTGGCATCGCGACCCCAGAATAGCAGAGCGCAGGTCACAACTCGGCCTGCACCGCCGTGACGAAAGTGCCACAGACAGAGACTGTCCAACCAAGTGGGACGAGAACCTCCCCTCTCACCTCCCTTCCGGAGAACGTTGCCGGGTTAGTGGCCCCCAGGTCTACAACACGCATTCCCTTCTCGCCCTCTCCCGCAGGGAGTATTCGCACATGCGAGCGAGACACGGCACGGGAGTGGAGAACGACGTCGCTCGTGGAGTCACGGCCTAGAACGAGGCCCTTCTCGGGTATGGGCAGCCGCACGTCGGCAGATGGCGTGCGCACCCAGCAGAGGATCTCGCTAGGAGGTGGCGAGGTCTCCACGCCTGCGTCGCGTGGGCCGCCTGTGCCTGCGTCGGTTGGGCTGTCAGCGACGGAAAGGTCCAAGGTGTCGTCCTCCCACCCCGGAGCCGACTCCATCGGGGAAAGCCCGGCATCCCACAGGAATGGCTCGTCCTCCCTAAGCTCGGGTAGCTCAGCGTATTGCGAGGCTGCGCCCGTCTCCCCTTCCACGGGCTTCTCGCTATCGCGTGTTGCCGCGCCATCCTGTTCGGCAGGGAACTCGTACAGACATCCGTAGCACACGTGCATGTCGGCAAAAAGCACCTCGCCGCAACGGGGGCACACCTTTGTCTTGTACGCCTTCATGACCCAATCACCTCCCTTACAGGCTCAAGAAGCCCAGCGCACCGCTGCGCCGCACGCCGGGGAACAAACGAGAGCGAGGCGACTCGCAGCGTCTCTCCCACACCCGGCCACGGACAGGGACTTGCAGGGCGTTCGAAGACACAGAACCCCTCGGCACAGGAGAGGACATGCCCTGGCCGCAGCGCCCGCACGGAGGCGAGCACCTCTCCGCACTTTCCCACAATCGCAACGTCAATGGGATACGCCATCCCATACGTATGAATCGAGCCGCACCTCATGAGTGCCACAGGCAGCGCAGACGGCCCGGTTCCGAGAAGACCTATGAGTTTCTCAACCCATGATGAGAGGACCCTGAACCCCAACGCAGGCGAGTCCTGCTCGACTGTCGGGCTCTCCATCTCGACGCACATCCACCTCATCAGACCACCACCCCCGGTCGGTACCTATCGATAACGAGCGTTCGCTCGTGCCGCAACTCAAGCGGAGCGACGTACGTGATGCCCGGAAGCCGAAGCTCTCTGGGCCATGGTCGAAACACAAGCGTGCAGGTGTAGCGCGTGAGGAGCGGGGCTACCGAAAGAAGCCGCTCGCCCTCCCCCGCAACGACACGCTCCGCTCGCACCTCAACGTCACAGCGTTCCTCCCGGCCCAGCGCGGAGCGAAGGGCCTCCTCGACCGCAGCGACCGAAGCCGTCATGCTCTGCTCCCCTGCTGGGGAAACGCCTTCGGCGATGACCTCGTCGAGACTCAGGCGATCAAACGCCGCGCAGGCGTCCACGAACTCCATGAGATTCACCACAATCAGGGCAACCACGATGATCACGGGTACGAGAACGGCAAGCTCCACAGTCATCTGCCCGGATTGCTTGCCTGGACTCCCAACGCGCTGACGCCCACAGGCCGCACACCTCCTCATCCCGCTCATGGTGACCCCAAGAGGTCATCGAGCCTGATGGTGAGCGGGATCGAGATGTCTGTCCCCGGAATCGAGAGTTCGGCCACCGTAATCTCACCATGGCCGAGCGAATCGGCCGCCCACACACCCAGCGTCTTTGCAAGGTCGTACGAGCTCGCCCCTGCGGGAAGTGCCTCGACCATCTGTCGCACCTTGCCGGCGGCGTCGTACCCGGACTGGTCGAGAACGCGCGTCCACCCTACAAGTACGGGCTTCATGAGCCTCATGTCCACGGGTTCGAACCCGCAAGCGGTGACGGTCTCCTTGATCTTGCCGCGCAGCCATGACCCCACCGTTCCCCCGAAGACCCCATCAAGGCCGTCGAGAAAACCCGTCACCGAGGACGAAACTGACTCGTACTTTGAGCCATACCCCACCAACAGGCGTCCCCAGAGCCCGCAGACTCCGTCGAGGGCACCGCCCAAGACAGAGCCCGATCCCTGCGAGGTCACACCATCGAAGAAGCTGGCCAGCACGTTGTTCTCGGCCGTGGATTCATCCGGCGCAAGCGCGGCTGCCGAGACCGCAGCGCCTGCAGGGAGCTCGCCCGAGGAAAGGAAGGCCGCCGTAAGCTCCGTAGGCACAGTCGTGGCCTCGGCCCTGGCGACTACGGCGACGCAGCCCCAGGCACCCGGAGGGCATATCCGTGGCCGCACGACCGAAAGCTGGTCGAGGGCGCGCTCGAAGGCGCCGTGTGCGTCTTCCGCCTTGTCACGCAGGTCGCTCTCAGCCTCTGCCTGACGGTTACGTGCATCTTCGTAGTCCTCCGACGCTTCGACAATCTCCCGCCAGTAGTGCTCGAAGCCATTGGACGTGGAGGTCGACGCGGCCGCAACCGAACCCATAGCAGAAAGGTCCATGCCGCAGGTCTCGCACCGTGTCACCGTGCCTGCATCAAGGTCCTCGAGGGAGGCATAGCCAGCCGAAGGGCCTGTTGCCGCCGGGCACGCGGACGAGGCATGAAGGACCGTCCCCGAAGACTCATTGCTACAGGGCCAGAGGTCGTCGGTGTAGAGTGCGCACGCCTTGGTCTCCTCGGCGTTGTGTGGGAGGCCCGGAAGATCAATCTCGACTGAGCCATCCTCATGCTCCACATAGACACCGCTGCGTACCACCCCGAGCGCATAGCCATAAAAGGCGGATCGGGCAGCGGAGTTCGTGAGCTCGTCCACCGACGCATTCAGGGGCTTCTCCTGCGCGGCACGGGCGGCGTAGTACGCACGGGACCGCAGCAGAGGCGCGCCAAAGCTCCACGCCTCTGCATTTGAGTAGTGAGGGTTACTCTCACCTGGGAGGCCAGCGAGCTTGGAGGCGCGTTCCTCAAGACAGTAGGGAGTGCTCCCGCAATCCGCCATCCACCCACGCTGGCGAGCCTCGTCGGCAAGAGCCTTGGCCTCGTCTGCCTGCTCCGCAAGTTCTCGCAGCTCCTCGGCGTCTTTTTCCATCTCCTCCGATGACAGCTCGGCAGCAAGCGACGAGAAGTCCGACTTGGACTCCGTTGGGAACGGCACCGCACAACCAACGTAGGGCAACCCTTGGGCATGGGCGTTCTCTGCGACGCAGGCGGCGGAATTGGCGACCACGACCGCAGGCAGGACCTTCTCAAGGCGTTCGAGTCCCTCCGCTGAGCTTCGTGCGAAATCCCGTCGCGCATCGAGGATATCCTTCCCCGCTTCGCAGACGCTGCCCCCAAAGGCTCCAGCCGCAGGGATGCACGAGAGCACAAGGCCCGCGCCGAAGACTGTCACCCCAAGAAGGCCCAGACTGAGCACGCAGGCGTCGAGCACCCGTGCAATGGTGGTATAGGCCGCCACGGCATTTGCCCCGGCTGTCGCGGCGGCATCTGCCACGGGCTGGACCTCGTACGAGCGAACCATCACCCATTCTGCAGACGCAGCCGCAAAGACGAGCGATATGCTCACAAGCAGCGCCACCGCCACGGCAACCGTGGTGTAGCCGCCCTCGTCGTCCAAGAAAAGCGAGAGGCCTAAGCGCGGCCTTGCTGGTGCTTCGATGGCGCCAGGCGCCATGTTGTCAGTCCCATGTGGCAATCCAGTCATCATAGTCACCCCCAACCCACTCGGCGCGCATGCGCCGCTCGGCCATTGCCGAGAGGAGCACGCCCTCCTCATCCATCTGGCCAACCAGCCCCGCAGTCACTCCTACCAGAGGCAGCGGACTCGCATGGCCTCCTATTGCCACGCACACGCGACCTTCGCTTTGCTCGACATCCACATCCCAGGCGTCAGGGCCGCCCTCATGGAAGCAGGCAACGTCCGGCACCGCCCTGAGCCTCCTTCTCGCGTAGGCGCCCACGAGGGAGTCCACCTCGTCTTGAGTTGCAGTCGTGGCGAGGCGGGCTCCCTCCGCGGCGGCCCCGCTCATCACTGCATGCGTGTAGAGAAGCATTGCCGGCTGCAAGAGCAGCGCGAGCACAACCATCACGGTGGGAAGAAGGACTGCCGCCTCGACGGTTGCCTGACCATTCTCGTAAGCGCACGCGTCACGCCACAACGCACGCCATCCCCGGGCCCTCATCTCAGAACCCCATGAGGTCCTGGAGCCACGACACCGTGTCTGCAGGTGCCCCATGCGACGCAGCATCCGTCGCCAGTCGCACAAGGGTGCCGTCGCGCGCAGCATGCCACACAAGCCCCAGTGCCGCCACCATGGAGAGAAACGCAACGAGTACCAGTGCGTACTCAAGCGTCGACTGGCCATGCGTCTCGGCTAGCCACCTAACCCAAGCGCATCGAGGGATGCCGCCCACTCCGAGACATCCATGTGCATGACCTTGGTCTCGCTTGTCCCGTCGTTTGCATCTTGGACTATGCACACGTCGACCCATCCTGCCCCCTCCACAACCATGCTCCAGACCTGTCCCGAAAGGTCAAGGTAGCCAGACCTCACAAGCACGCAATCACTGCGTTGCTCGTACTCACGCACGAGACTGGCAGCCGCCTCCGGCACCGCACTGGTGCCGGAGGGGTCTTCCGTCTCACTCGCAAAGCCCTTGGACTCCACCGCCTCGCTGTACGCAAGGTCCCCAGGGGTGCCGCCTATGGGAGCACCCGCCAGGGAAGGCCCCGCGTCTTTATCCACGCGCAATGCTCCGCAGCAGGCTAGCGTGCCTGCCGCAAGGGCAATCGCGCACCCCAGGGCTGCCACGGCAAGGCCTGTCCGCCTCCGACTCACAGGGAGTTGATGCCGCTTGCTATGGCCTCCCACAGCTGTGAGACCCGCTCCCGGAACGCCAGGATTGCCACGATGGCGATAACCACCAGCACCCCGACGAGAATCGCGTATTCCGTGGTGCCCTGCCCGCGCTCGTCGCGGAGCGCGCCCGCGGCCGCGCTCCGAACCCGTAGACCGATTCCTGCCCATGTCATGTGACGCTCCCTTCCACCAGACTCACTGGCTACCTTCCAAACGAGGCCGCCGAAGCAAGAAGCGGCCCCAGAATCGCGAGAAGCATCGCCGGAACGACAAGGACGCCCAAGGGGATGAGCATCTTGACCGGCGTCTTTTCGATCTCCTCCTCCACCTGCGCACGCTGCTCGTCCCGAATCGCCCTCGCCTGCACCTCGAGCGCCGCCGCAAGCGGCGAGCCAAAGGCGAGCGACTCCCCCACGACCGTCGCGAATCGTGCAAGCGCATCAACGCCCAGCTCACGAGCCATGTCCTCAAGCACCTCCTCTCTGCTCCTGACACCCATCCTCCAGCTGAGCATCGCCTCCGAAAATGCCTGCGACAGTTCCGTCTGGTAGCGGTCGCAGTAGAGCGACAGCGAGGCGTCAAACGAGAGACCCGCAAAGAGCCCCAGCGTAAGGACATCGATCAGCACGGGCATCTCGTGCAGGCAGGCCGATCTCCTGCGTGCAAGCGCGTCTCGCTCCCTCGCCACGCGTACGGCAGGAATGGCGCGAAGCCACGCGTGCGCGTCGGTCAGGAATCGGTCGATACCATCCGCAAGCGACGCGTTTCGAACAGAACCGCCACGTACGCCAAGGGTGGGCACAAGCCCCGCAAGCACGGCACACGATGCGCTCGCCACCACCAACGCAAAGCCGGCCATCAGAGCACCGTCCCCATGAGCCGCCGAATGACGAAGACGGCAAGCGCATCAAGGAAGGCCGCCAGAGTGACGCTGCCCATGCCCACAGGTGAGACGAGACCCCGTTGGAAGTCCGGCGAGATGATGGCGAGCAGTGCCACCATGAGAAACGGAAGACCGCACACGATGCGTGCAGAGAGCCTCACCTGGGCCGTCTTCACCTCGAGTTCGCGCTCGAACTCCCCCTGGCGCTCGACGAGGGCAGCCGAGCGCGAGAGCAAGTCACGCAGGGGACTTCCCGTTCGATGCGATATCACAAGCGCGGTGGTGAGAAGTCCCATCCCCGGCGCCTCAAGCTTGTTCGAGAGCGCCTCGAGCACATCCTCTGTGGACTCGCCACAACGAAGGCCAAGCGACGCAGACGCAAAGCCTGCCGCAACCGGCCCATGCCCATGGGACCCCACGTACTCGATGGCCTGGGCAAGGGTCTGACCAGCGCCAAGGGCAACGGAGAGCGTCCGGAACACGCCCGGCATCTCCTGGGAAATCTCGTGCGCTCGACGGCGGCTGAGCGACGAACGCCACACGGAAAGTGCGACCCGCTCGGAAACGGCGAGGGCAAGTGCCGAGACTGGGGACAGGAAGAGGATCCCTCCCACGCACGCGATTCCAATGCCGGCGACGAGAAGTGCGGCACATGCAGACTCTCGGCGCAGGGTTGGCTGACCCTCATGAGACAACCCGGCAAGGGCACGAGAGGCCTCGCTCCAGTCTTCACCCTCGAGAAGGGCCGCTACCACCCTGCTTCGCCCAAGAGACTCAAGACGTCGAGCAGCCCAGCGCTCGAACGACCTGTGCATCCGCGACACTAGGGTCTTGGCATCCCTTTCCCCGCTCGCAACAAGCACGCGCGTCGCTACGAACGAGCAGACCGCCGCCATCAGCGGCAGGACGACCTCCATTGTTCCACCTCACCTTCGTCGAGAATTCCGTCGCTCACCCCTTGCCCTACGAACTCTGGCTCGCGAACGAGCGCCCAAGTTCTCTCCGCAACATCAAACGAGACGCATTCCCCAAGGTCGACGGCCTTCTCCTCGCGCGACCACCCAACCTCGTGGGTCGAGGTGATGAACCGCATGCCATCTGGTGACCGCCGCGACATCACGATGAGGTCGAGCGCCGAGGCGATCTGCTCCTCGATGATGTCGGCAGGCAAATCCATCCCAAAGCGCGCCATGAGCACCAGGCGGAGCACCGCCTCCTCGGCAGTACCGGCATGCAGCGTGGTCATCGAGCCGTCGTGTCCCGTGGTCATTGCGGCGAGCATGTCCACGCACTCCTCGCCACGCACCTCGCCCACCACAATGCGGTCGGGCCGCATACGCAGGGAGTTCTTGACCAGGTCACGAATGGTGACCTCGCCAGAGCCCTCGATGGAGGCACCCCTCGCCTCGAGGCTTACCACGTCCGGATGTGCGTCGAAGCGCAGCTCGGCGGAATCCTCGATGGTCACGATCCTCTCGCCCGGGTCTATCTCGCAGGAAAGGGCATTGAGAAGCGTGGTCTTGCCAGATCCCGTGCCACCTGCCACAGCAATCCCTCGACGCGTCCTCACGGCCCAACGCAGGAGCTGCGCGTACCACGCAGGAAGCGACCCGAGTTCAACCAGCGTATCCAAGGACGTGATGCGGTTGGAAAACCGCCTGATAGTGACCACCGGGCCGCCTATGGCAACCGAGTCCGCCACCGCATTCACGCGGTCGCCGTTGGCAAGCCGTGCATTCACGATAGGGCTGCTGCGGTCAAGGCGTCGCCCCAGGGGCGCGAGGATGCGATCGACCACGATCATGATCTGCTCGGGCGAGTCGAAGATCGCCGGTGCCGAGAAGACCTCGCCATCGCGCTCGTAGAACAGTGCGTCGCAGCCATTGATCATTATCTCGGAGACACCTTCGTCCTCGAGGAGGGGCTGGATGGGGCCAAGACCACATATCTCGTCTGTCACTTGGCGCACCAGGTGCGCGAGGTCTTCCTGCGAGAGCCCCTCATAGCCACCAGTATTGATGATTGCATTGCAGGTCACGGCAAGCGCGGAGCGCGCCTGGGCGACGTCCGTCGCGGAGAGCATCGAGGCAATGGTGGTAAGCCCCAGCCGCTCAACCAGGGCAGACTTGAGGCACTGCCGCTGGAAGCGAAGGTCACGCACGTCTGGGGCGACAGTCCCACGTCGCGCTTCCTCCTCACGGACCATATCGAGTACAGACACCTAGACCGCCTCCCTCCTTCTCCCAAAGAACCTCTTGCGCCGCGGAGCAAGGCCTTCCGCCGCACGCTGCGCCCCCTCGGCCTCGGGGAGCGCCCCAAGCTCCTGGAGGAGCTGCGCCACGCAGGCGGCGACCGACTCCGCAAACGGGGAGCCCACCTCCAGAAGGCCAGCGGCATCCCCGTATCCCAGGTAGTCCGCAACCTCGTCGCCACCCTCAAGCACGCTGAAGGCGCGAGCGGCCTCAAGCCCCACCTCTGCCCGGCCAAACGCCTGGTCTGTCCTGTCTCGCACGTTCACTCGGTTCTCCAGTCGAGCGATGCGCGTGCGTGCAACCCCCAAGCGCACTGCCAGGCCACTCGTCCGTGCAAGAGATGCCAGAGAGCCCGGTCTCCTGTCGTGGACGAGCACCACGCGGTCGCTCTCGCGCACGGCTAGCGCCACCGCATCCGAGAATGTGGGCGACGTGTCAACGAGAACAAGGTCAGAGTTGCGTACAAGGGCAGCCAGCAGCCTCGGCACAACTGCCGCGGCAAGCTCCGACGTCTCGGGCCGTTCGCAGGGCCCCCACACGTGAACGCGCTCGCCGCAGGGGGAGCCAAGCCTCCCCAGTCGTTCCGAATCTCCAAGGTCATCCACCGAGAGGCGCGAAATATCCGTCCCTCTCGCAAGGCCCAGCGATGCATAGAGGTTTCCGCAGGAGAGGTCTAGGTCCACCGCCTCCACCCGCATGCCCCACGAGGCAGCCGCCGCTACGGCGCAGGCCACGACCGACGTCTTTCCTACGCCCCCTCTCCCTGAGCAGAACGTGAGGATGGGGGCATGCACCCGGCTGAGCGTTGGCGCCGGCCCCGGAGCCACCGAGACGCGACCCCCATCACATTCCGACAAAGGCCCCGGAACCGACGCAACGCCCTTCTCCGCAGACGACGATGGGACAACGTCGTCCAGGTCGATGACATGGTCGACACCAGCACGGGCGGCACGAGACCTAAGCGACCCCGAGGGAGACCTCAGCGCAAGCACGACCTTCTCGGCATTTCCGTCAGACACGACGGCAGCCGCAAGGTTCACGTCGGAGACCCCGCTTCTGGTGAGGCCGATAAGAGCAGACCTCTCGCCTCGCCCGGATGACGCCACACGCTGCCGCAGCTCTTCGGCATCCTTGGCGAACTCGCAGTCCATCTGGGAATCTATCGACTCGAGTGCCGCAATCATTTCTGCTCGCTCCTCGGGCGGGCAGAGAACGCTCCAGGCATGTCCCACTACTGGCTCACCTCCTGGTCAACCTTAGTAGGAGCGGAGGACGTGCCTACGTCCACCGTCTGTACGTCATCCGCGGGCAGGCCAAACCTCAGGCTTCCCTCGGTAGACGCTGCCAGCACGGCAGAGACGTCTGCAGGCGCAAGTGCCACGGTCATGGTCTGGGTTCCCGATGAGAGCGACTTTGCGCCCTCGGGGATGGAGAGCACCGAGACCTCCCTGGCAAGCACAGTGGCGGTGCCCTCGACAATCCGGTAGGCAACGAGACGGTCGCCCGCAACCACGCCCTTACCCACGCCGAGCTTGTCGGCCATGGGAATGGAGACTGCTATCATGCCCGAGGGGACATCGACGGCAGCAGCCGTCTCCCTAAAGTTGAGCTGCGTGAGCGGCGCGCCTGAGGCCACAGCAACCGTGACCCGCCTGCCCACGACGTCATCCAGATTCGTGATGGCACCCTCGGGCACGAGGTCTGAGACCCAATCCCTCCGGGCCACGTCGCCCGCAGACACGACCTGTCCCTCATCGAGCTCGCTCGTTGCCACCACGAGGCTCACCACCTCGCCGCCGTAGCGCGTGAGCGCCTCCTGGCGACGCGTCTCCTCCTCGGCCCGCACGCTCTCCCCGTACGCAAGGCACAGCACGACGGCAAGCACGGCAAACGCGCCAGAGAGCAAGGTCTTGAAGCGGCGTGACATGGGCTCCCCCTTCCCTTCGCCAACGTAATGGGCTGGGACAATTGTCCCGTGGGGAAAACCCTGGGCTGCTGCCCTTCCAAGAAAGAGCGGCCGGTTACGGACACCTTTCTTGCAGCCAGCTGGCACATATGATTGTTATTGCGGGAATAACGCCATGCGCAAAATCGATTTCGTGTTATCAGGCAAAGGCATCGGCATCGCCACACAAACGGGCTACGGAGACCATCCGGGCAGCCCGCAGCCCCTGTTTCAAGGTATGAAGGAATTGTGTGCAAGCCTCAGGAGGACCCTCTGCCAAAAGGGGGTGTCCTGCGCGTGCCCCTGATGTCACGCAGCGCTGCCGCAACAGTGTTGAAAAACCCGTTAGCTGCAGCAAGACACGAGCTACAGCACAATATCCGGGTCGAGAGTACGAGCGCTCTCGCGCATCTCAGCGGCAAGCGCCACATACGCATCGTAGCGACGCTTCGAAATCTGGCCTGCGGAGAGCAGCCCACGCACACGGCATCCCGGCTCGTGCATGTGCGTGCAGTCGCAGAAGCGGCAACCCTTCGCAGCATCCGCGACCTCAGGAAACACCGCCGCAAGTCCACGCTCGTGGCCCACGATGGGAAGGCTCCTCAGCCCTGGCTCGTCCACGATCACCCCACCGCCCGGCACCGAGACCATGCGACGCGCAACCGTTGTATGCCGTCCCGCGTCATCTGACCCGCGTACGGCACCGGTCGCAAGCACGTCGTGCCCGAGAAGGGCATTGAGCAGCGTAGACTTGCCAGCACCAGACTCCCCCAACACGATGGCGACGGTTCCCGCAGGCACGAGCGAGCGCACGACGCAAGGCCCCCAGGCAATGCCGAGAGCCCCCGCGTCCTTCTCGGCACGCTCTGCCCCTATCCCGCCCTCCGAGGAGGTCATGACCAGGCTGCAGCCCTCGCCCAAAACGTCATGCACAGCCGCAACGTCTTCTGCCAGCACGTCGCTCGATGCCCGGTCGGCCTTCGTGAGGACAACGGCGACCCTCGCGCCGCAGTCGCGCGCAATCACGGCAGAGCGAGCGACCCTCTCGCATGAGATGGGCGCAGAGCCCAGCTGCTGGACGACAAGGACCACGTCCACGTTTGCGGCAAGCGTCTGCCGTTCGCCACGAGACCCTCCCCTCCAACGGGCGATGTCGCTCTCGCGCGGAAGAATCTCAAGGATGAGGCCCATATCGTGTCCGGCTGGCACGCGCGCCAGGACCCAGTCCCCCACAGCAACGCGCGAGTCCTTGCCCTTGGTGAGGTGCGCCGAGAACTCCGCGCGGAAGCATGCGTCCTCGGTCACCACGGCGGGAAAGCCTCGGTCCAGGCGCACCACACATCCAAGCGCCAGCTCGTCGATATCGCAGCCCAAAGCTCTCGAAGCCGAGGCCGCCGCCTTGCCAAAGGCGCTTTTCTGCCGTTCGGATGCCGACAGCTCAGAGAAGGCAGGCAGGTCCGCAAGGGAAGAGGGGGCCGGCAGGCCCTGCTGGGACCTGCCGGCTCTCGGGATGCTGCGCTTGCGAGAACCCCTCTGGGAGCCCTTCTTTGGCGCGCGCTTCCCCATGGACAGCTACGCCTTGTTCTTTTCGACCGCACGCATGATGGCCTTGTAAATCTCCACCAGCGGAATGATAGCGGCCGCAAGCAGCATGGCAATGCCGTACTCGTAGGCGTTGATCTCGGCGAAGTCGAAGGCCTGCGCAAGCGGGGTCTCGATGACCACGAAGGTGAGGACGAGCGAGGCTGCGAACGCAGCCCACAGCCACTTGTTCTGGGTGGGCAGCTTGAAGATGGACTGACGACGGCTGCGCATGTTGAACGAATGGAACATCTCGACCATCGAGAGCGTGAGGAAGGCCATGGTCATGCCGTCGAGGCCCTTGTTGACACCAGACAGCACGGATGCCAGGGGCACACCCTCGATGTTCAGGCCAATGAAGTACGAGGTGAGCGTGAGGACGCCGATGAACGTCCCCTGGACCAGGCAGTCAAGCCCCATGCCGTTGGCAAAGATGCCATCGTCGGCACTGCGAGGCTCGCGCTCCATGATGCCGGGCTCGGCCTCCTCCATTGCCATGGCAAGCGCGGGGAAGCAGTCCGTGATGAGGTTGAGCCACAGAAGGTGCGTCGGCTCGAGGATGGTGAAGCCGATGAGCGACGCCACGAAGACCGAGATGACCTCGGCAAGGTTGGAGGAGAGCAGGAAGGCAATCGACTTCCTGATGTTGTCATAGATGCGACGGCCCTCTTCGCAGGCGTTGATGATCGTTGCGAAGTTGTCGTCGGCAAGCACCATGTCGGCCACGTTCTTGGTGACGTCGGTGCCGGTGATGCCCATGCCCACGCCGATGTCGGCGCGCTTGATGGACGGGGCGTCGTTCACGCCGTCGCCGGTCATGGCAACGACCTTGCCCAGCTTCCGCCACGTGTTGACGATGCGGGTCTTGTGCTCGGGCTGGACGCGGGCATACACGCCATAGTTGCCGATGCCCTTCGCAAACTCCTCGTCGGACATGCGGTCGAGCTCGGAGCCGGTAATTGCCTGCGAGCGGTCGACGATGATGCCCAGCTCCTTCGCAATGGCAACGGCCGTATCGATGTGGTCGCCCGTGATCATGACAACGCGCATGCCGGCGGAGTGGGACTCGGCCACGGCCTGCTTGACCTCGGGACGAACCGGGTCAATCATGCCACAGAGGCCGAGGAAGGTCATGTCGTGCTCAAGCGCCTCGGGCGAGAAGTCCGCGGGCGCCGTCTTGCCGTAGTTCACGCGCGCGGCAGCCATCACGCGAAGCGCATCGTCTGCCATGGCCTTGTTGGCCTCCATGATGCGCTGGCGCCACTCGTCGGTGAGGGGAACGTCGCCGTTTGCGGTGTGGACCATGGTGCAGCGGGCGAGAATGACGTCGGGGCCACCCTTGGTGTGCTGTATGTAGTTGCCATCCGGCGCCTTGTTGACCACAGACATCATCTTGCGGCCCGAGTCGAAGGGCGCCTCCCCCACGCGCGGGTTGGCAGAGTCGAGGTCATCCGAGGTGAAGCCAAGCTTGGCGGCATCGGCCACAAGGGCGGCCTCGGTGGGCTCGCCCACGGCGTCCTCGTGGGCCGCGTCCCACTTGGCGTCGGAGCAGAGGGCCATGCAGCGCACGAGACGATCCTGGTCCTCGGTGAAGTGGCGCACGACCGTCATCTTGTTCTGCGTGAGGGTTCCGGTCTTGTCGGAGCAGATGACCTGGGTGCAGCCGAGCGTCTCGACGGCGGAGAGCTTGCGGATGATGGCGTTGTGCTGACTCATCTTGGTGACGCCGATGGAGAGCACGATGGTCACGACGGCCGCAAGGCCCTCGGGGATGGCGGCGACGGCAAGCGAGACGGCCACCATGAACGTGCTGAGGACGAGCGTCATGTTGTCGAAGAAGCCCATGCCATGCTTGAGCCAGGTGACAACGAAGACCAGGGCGCAGATGATGATGCAGAGGGCCGACAGTATCTTGGACAGCTCGTCGAGCTTCTTCTGGAGGGGCGTCTCCTCGTCTTCGGCACGCGTGAGGGCATCGGCGATCTTGCCCATCTCGGTGTCCATGCCCGTTGCCACCACGACGGCGCGGCCACGGCCGTAGACTACGGTGGAGCCCATGTAGCACATGTTCTTGCGGTCGCCGAGAGGGACGTCCTTGCCCTCCTCGAGCACGTCGAGAACCGTGGCAGCCTTGTTAACCGGCACGGACTCCCCCGTGAGGGCGGCCTCCTCGATCTTCATCGAGGCGCTCTCGATGATGCGGCAGTCAGCGGGGACGGAGTCGCCGGCCTCAAGGACCACGAGGTCGCCAACGACGAGTTCGGAGGATGGGACGGTGAAAACCTTGCCCCCACGCACGACCTTACTCTGGGCGGCAGACATCTCCTGGAGCGCCGCCAGGGCCTCCTCGGCCTTGGACTCCTGCACGACGCCAAGGACGGCGTTCACCACGACGACGAAGCAGATGATGATCACGTCGGCGAAGTCCGCCTCGCCCTGGGCCAGGCTCGTGAGGGCCGAAATGACCGCAGCCACGATGAGCATGATGATCATCGGGTCGGCCATCTGCGAGAAGAAGCGCTTCCAGAGCGGGTCCCTCTCGGCCTCCTTGAGCTTGTTGGGGCCGTTCTTCTGGAGACGCGCCGCCGCCTCCTCCGAGGCCAGGCCATAGGTGTCGTCAGACGCGACGTCCTTGACGACTTGCGCGGACTCCTGCAGGTACTCCTTCAATTCTTTCCTCCTGGGTCATGGGCGGCCGGGAGGCCGCCAAGCTCGCATGCCTGGCAGATTGATGCCCGATCGTAATTCCCCAGGAGGGGCAAGGGCTCACCAAGGTTGCCGTGCCAAGCACCTTTCCTGACACATACTATCGCAAGGCGACCGGAGGCCGCTCCTCGTGCGTGACGGGCAGAGCCACTCCCTACTCGAGCAGCCAATCGATGAGGTTCACGATCCGCACCCCCGTTTCCGTCGTCCCCGTGTGGAAATCGTCGAGCGTGAGCAGGAGGCAGGGGAACGAGTCGGGCAGGCCCCTGAAGGGAGCGAGCTCTCGCTCGTAGGTTTCCTGCCCGGAAAGCGCCTCGCACACCTGGATGTATTGGCGCTCCGCGGACCGCTGCGCCACGAAGTCAATCTCCCCGCGGTGCAGGGTCCCTACCTCCACCTGATACCCACGGCGCACAAGCTCGTTGAACACCACACATTCGAGCTGGGCACCAAAGCCTGAGGGCGAGAAGCTCGTCATGAGGTTGCGCAGGCCGTTGTCCACGGGATAGAACTTCCTCTGCGGTCTCAGGATCTGCTTGCCCGCCAACCCAACCTGCTCGCACTCCCCTAGGATGTAGGCATCCATGAGCGCCCGCAGGTAGTTGTCCACCGTGTCCACACTCGTCTTTCTGCCGACACTCACCAGGGCATTCACGATATTGCGCGTGGAGAAGAGGCTTCCCGAGGTGGAAAACACGTAGCGCACGAGCTTGGACAGGAGATCGAGGTCGCCGATGCGCGTGTGCATGGCGACGTCATTCAGGATGACCGTGTCATAGATGGCGGACAGAAGCTCGAGGAGGCGCCTCTCGTCCCTCTCGGGCAGACCAAACTGGGCGGGCATGCCCCCGTAGCGAACATACGAGGCGAACAGGGCCTCCCGGCTGGCAAACTCGACACCGCAGGTATGGGAGAACTCACAGAACTCCGCGAACGACAGCGGGTAGACGCGGATGGTCACATAGCGACCGCCCAGCAGCGTCGCGAGGTCCGATGAGAGCACGTGGGCGTTCGACCCGGTGATGTAGACATCCGCCTGCGGCTGCGTGTGCAGGCGACGCACCACCTTCTCCCATTCCGCAACCTCCTGCACCTCGTCGAGGAAGACGTAGAGCTTCTTGGACGAGTCCGAATGGGCAAGCGCATCGGACACCTCGCGCTCGAGCCAAGCGGCATCGGGAGAGAGAGGAATCCCAAGCGCATCCATGCGGCGATAGAACACGTTGGCCGGCCCCACCTGCTCCTCCATGCGATGGGCGAAGGCCTCCATGAGGGTGGACTTCCCGCAGCGACGCACGCCGGTCATGACCTTGATGTCGTCTGTGTCCCTGTGTGCCTCGAGAAGCTCCTCGTAATGAGGGCGGCCTATGTATCCCTGCCCCATCTCTCGCCTCCAAATTGTCGATTCCTCTCGACAATCAGTCTATCAGACTCAAAAATGTCGACTAGACTCGACAACTTTATATTTTGAGAGAGGATTGTCAAGAGAATCCGACAATCCTCTCCGCCAGGGCCTAGCCCTCGTCCCAGAACTCGTCCGTGAGGATCTTGAAGCAGATCTTCTTGATGGCCGCCGGACCAGTCGTGGCGCAGATGACGTTGGGCATGTGGGGCTCGCCCGCCACGAAGAGCGCGAAGTGGCCCTTCTCGAGCGTGCCCTCGATCTCGTCGCCGTTATCGGCTGCGGCGTCCACGTACTGCTTGTCCTTCTCCTCGTCGAAGGGCTCGCAGGCATCGACGGGGCCGGAGGTCACGAAGAAGCGCTCGTTGCCATCCACGTCCACCTGCAGGTCCATGTAGCGGTGATGCACCTCGTAGTGGGCGTTGCCGTAGGTGCGGGTCTTGGTGTTCTGCACGTTGGCGAACACCCCGTCGCCAAAGATCTCGTGCCTGCCCGCCTCGAGCGTTCGGTAGTCGTTCTCCGCGAGCCAGTCGATGAGAGCGTCAAGCCCCTTCGAGAAGCCCTTGTAGCGATCGATGACCGCCATGCCATCGTAGATCATGAATTCCCCTTTCGTCGTGTCCAACGTCGGGCGCCAGGGCCCTGGTCTCCTAGTGCGCCCCTACCTCGCCGGAGGTGGGGTTGTAGGTGCTCGCGCCTCGCTTCTCGCCCATGACGTCCTGCTCGGAGAGCCTCACCCACTTGACGCCCCTGCGGGTCTCGTAGGCATACGCCACGTGGAGCATACCGTCGGCCGCCTGGATGATGGTGGGGTACTCGTACTGCATGTTGTTGGAGCGGTTCTCGTCGCCCACGTAGCCCTGGCCGCGCTCGATGTGGCGGATGAGCGGGAAGGTCTTGCCGCCGTCCTCGGAGAGCGCGATGGAGACGGGACAGCGCAGGCCCGGCCAGGCGCCCTTGTCGCCGTACGACTGCGGTGCCTGGGAGTGGTTGTAGACGAGGGCGATTCGCCCGCTTGCCAGCTTGAGGGCACCGATGCCCGAGTTGTTGTTGGGAAGCTCCGTGGGCACGGGTATGGTCCAGGTGTCGCCATAGTCAAGGGACTCGCTGCGATAGATCCAGTCCGCCTGCCGGGAGCGCATGAAGGCCACCAGATGTCCGTCCTCAAGCTCCACCACGGTGGGGTGCACGCGACCGGCGGACTCGGGGACCATCACCTGACGCCAGGTCATGCCCTCGTCGTCGGAGACCTGGAAGGCGGAGGGATCCCCGGCCAGCGCCGACGCGGAGTCCGTGCACAGCCAGTTGCCATAGATCCAGCGACCGTTGGAGAGAATCTGGATGGCCTGCCGGGCAAAGGTGCCCTCCTCGGCGAACACGATCTCCGGCTCGCTCCAGGTGAGACCATCGTCCGTAGACACCTGACGCTTCACCTGGGCGGTGTACTGCATGTTGTCCTTGCCGGGCTGACGGCCCTGCTGCGAGGTGTACATGCACCATATCTCGCCGCTGGGGGCCAGGAACAGGCTGGGGTTCTGGTCGGAGCGGTCGTCATCGTGGCTGATATATGCGGGCGCGCTCCATCGGTCGGAGCCCCTCTCCAGGCGGGAGACCACGATGTTGATGTCGGTGTCGCCCTCGTAGGTTCCGGCAAACCAGCAGCAGAGGATGGTTCCCGCCCGGGTCTCGAGCAGCCCCGGGCCATGCGCCGTCTTCCAGGGACCGGGGTTCACGAAGGCCTCGGTCAGCCTCATCTCGGAGTCGTAGTAGACCTGTCCGTCGGGGGTCAGTCTGTCCAGAGTCTTGATTGCCATAGAGCCTCCTCACTGAGGAATGCGGGACTCCCGACGGGGAGTCACCGCAAAGACGAGAGGACACGCCCACACGAAGGTGGACGTGCCCCAGGACACATCGGGCTTACGCGGGAAAGACAATCATGGCACCAGCGGTCAGGAACACCAGACGGACGAAGTACTGCGGGATGGTGAACTTCCAGAACTCGGGCATGGTGTACTTTCCCATGCCATACGCCATGGCGGGCAGGCCGTCGATTGGCATGTAATGGCCGCTCCAAGCGGAGAGGGTGACGGCGACGGCAGCAGCCATTGGGTTGATGCCAAGACCCTGGCAGACGGAGATGGCCAGCGGGGCGAAGATCATGACCATGCCAACCTGAGAGCCAGTGAAACAGGCAAAGGTGGAGCAGATGAGCGCGAAGACGAAGACCACCACGAAGGCGGGAACTCCCGTGCCCAAGGCACCGGCGACGGTATTGCCGACGAGCGTGGAGAGGCCCGTGTCGGCCAGGCAGTTGGCAACGGGAATGACACCTGCGGTCATGAGGATGATGGGCGAGAACAGGTTGTCACGGAACTCGTTGAAGTCGACGACCTTCGCTATGACCATCACGAAGGCGCAGATGCCCGGGATGATGTAGGACAGTGCGCCGATGACGTTGACGAGCATCATGGCAATGATGGCGACGACAAAGGCAAGGATGGTGACGCTCTCCTGGGCCTTGCTCAGCGTGGAGCCACCCTCCTCGAGTGCCTCCTTGTTCTCGATCGTGGGCGCGGCCACGGGGTGAGAGGGCAGGAACCGGTAGCCGATGATGGCCCAGAGCAGGAAGCCTATGGACAGGAAGAAGGACACGATGCCGAACTGCACCATGGACAGGCTGTCAGCGCTCAGGCCAGAGGCACCCAAAACCGCAATGGCAACACCGTACTGGAGGGCGACGTTAATGGGGATCAGCGGATGGTTCGAGGCGATGCCCAGCGGGAGCATGAGCTTGGATCCCGGGAGCTTCTCGTTGTAGGGCATGGTCACCACGAGCGAGAAGATAAGCACGTAGAACGCCGTCGATCCCATGCCAACCACCGAGGCGCCAAGCATGACCACGAGAAGGAGCAGCACGTAGCTCTTGAAGCCGCCCTTGTTGACCAGCGTGGTCATCGCGTCCTTGACCTTGTTGATGATGGAGGTCTTCTGGATCGCTGCAAGGATCACCATGAAGAAGGCCAGCATCCATACCGTCGAGTTCGTAAAGCCGGCAAAGGCGTAGGCAATCGGGTTCTCACCTCCCAAGCCAAACACGACGATCAGGAGGCATGCCGCTATGGGCGGCAGGCCAAACGGAAGCACGTCGAACATGATCATGAGAATCATGGCGACAAGAACGACCAGGGCGAGAACCATCGCAGTAGTCATTCCGCCTCTCCTTTCCTCGCGCTGTCTTTTTTCGCAGCGCATCACCTCGCGAGGACGCATCCTCGCGCTTCCAAAGCAGTGAGTTGTGATATCCGGCGAAGGGTCAAAGCCCCCGCACGCGGCCTAGCCGTCGCTTCTGGCGGCCCTCCCCCTGGCCATCCGCAGCGCGTAGTCGATGGCGTTCACGAGGGAGAGCTCATTCGAGGTCCCCTTGCCCACGAGCGCGAACCCCGTGCCATGGTCAACGGAGGTTCTGATGATGGGCAGGCCCAGCGTGACGTTTACGCCCTCGACCGCCCTCCATGCCTGCTTGTCACGGTCATAGACAAAGCCGAGGAGCTTTGTGGGGATGTGGCCCTGGTCGTGGTACATGCAGACCGTCATGTCATACCAGCCGCCGCGCATCTCGGAGAAGACGGAGTCCGGCGGGCAGGGGCCAATCGCATTGATGCCCTCTGCCTTCGCAGCCTCGATGGCAGGACCAATCTCGGTCTCCTCCTCGGTCCCAAAGAGCCCGTGCTCGCCGCAGTGGGGGTTGAGGCCCGCCACCGCAATGCGGGGCCTCTCGATGCCAAGATCGAGGCAGGCCTGGTTGCCAAGCTCGATGACCTCGAGCACGCGGTCCTTCTTGACGCGGTCGCATGCCTCGCGCAGCGAGCAGTGAGTGGATACATGCACAACGCGGAAGTCATGCCAGGCAAGCATCATTGCATAGCTTTTTGTATGGGTATAGGTGGCATAGATCTCGGTGTGGCCGTCAAAGTGCATGCCCTTAGGGGCTAGGGCCAGGTTCATGGCCTCCTTGTTTAGGGCATTAGTAACCGTGGCATCAACCTCGCCAGCTAGGGCAAGCTCGATGACCTTCTTGACGCTCTCGAACGCGGCCATACCGCCCTCTGCAGAGACCTCGCCGATCCTGAAGGAAGCGACATCCTTCACAAGGTCCATGTGGCAGACATCGATGGTGCCCGCTTCGAAGAGGGCCTCGTCGACGGAGCTTACCGGATGTACCTTTATCTCAGGGTGTCCGACGAAAGCCTTGGCCTGCTCGATCATTTTTGCGTCGCCAACCACCAGCGGACGGCAGCGGTCATAGAGCGTCGCATCGGAAAGTGCCTTGACCGTGATCTCGGGGCCGTTGCCCGCGGGATCGCCCATGGTAATGCCAACTATGGGCAGACGCGTCTCCATTAGCACATCCCCTTCGCCTTGTCGTCAGCGAGCGTCTTCTTGAGCGCCTCGATGCCCTCCTCGGGCAGGTAGTTGAAGGGCGCGCGACACTTGCCCACGGGATAGCCAAGCAGATTCACGGCCACCTTCACCACGGTGTTGGGATTGCCGTACTTGAAGCATGCGCGCAGCGGAGCAACAGCGTCCTGGCACTTCTGCGCGGCCTCGAGGTCGCTCTTCTTCCAGTTCTCATAGATGCCGACCATGTTCTTGGGATACACGTTGGCGCATCCTGCAATAGCGCCCTTGGCGCCGGCCTTGAGGGCCTTGAGGATCAAAGAGTCATTGCCGGACAGAACGCCGAAGTCCATGCCCTTGGTGTCCTCGATGTAGGCAGACAGGTTGTCCCAATCGCCCGAGGAATCCTTGGCGCCCATGATGTTGTCAATCTTCGCCAGCTCGACAACGGTCTCGGGGGCGATGGCGTTGCCCGTGCGAGCGGGGATGTTGTACAAGACGATAGGGGTCTTCACGGCCTCGGCGACGGTCTTGTAGTGGACGTAGAGCTCGTGCTGGCTGGCCTTTGCGAACCACGGGGTGATGACGGAGAGGATGTCGGCGCCTGCGGCCTCGGCCATCTTGCACTGCTCGATGGTCTCCTTCGTGGAGATGGCACCAGTGCCGGCGTAAACGGGAACACGTCCTGCTACCTGATCGATAACGGTCTCAAGGACCCTCTTCTTCTCGTCGAAGTTGAGAATGTAGCCCTCACCATTGGTGCCGAACGGGAAGATGCCGTGAATGCCGGCATCTATCTGGCGGTCAACCTGGCGGCGCAGCTCGTCGGTGTTGATCGACTCGTCCTCGTTCATCGGTGCGACGATGGGAACGATGATGCCCTTCAACTCAACCATTGCCCTGTCCTTCCTTCGCTTGCCTTCCCTACATGATCTGGCGGTAGATCGCCTTTGCGTCCTCGAGCGTGACCTCGCGCTTGTTGTTCGAAAGCAGGCGCTGCTGCTTGATGCCGGCCTCGGCCAGCCAATCGATGGACGCGTCGTGGACGCCCAGCGCATCCAAGGTCTTGGGAATGTCCAGGTGGCTCACGATCTGGTCCATGCGCTCGATGACGGCAGCGGACTTCTCCTCCTCGGTCTTGGCATCGCCCTTGATGGCGCGGTCGTAGGCGATGGCGAGCCTGTCTCGGATGGCCGGCTCGTTGAAGTGCATGACCGGCGAGAGGAGAATGGCATTGGAGACGCCGTGCGGCACGTGGTACTTGCCGCCCAGCGGGTAGGACAGGCCGTGTACCGCCGTGGTGCCCGAAGCCGTGATGGCGATGCCGCCGTAGAGGGCAGCCACCTGCATGGCGCGCTTGGCGTCCAGCGCGTCTTTGTCGTCGCAGGCGCGCTCGATGTTGTTGATGATGAGGTCGAAGGCCTCCAGCGCAAACATGTCGCTGAAGGGGTTCGCCTTCTTGCAGGTGAAGCACTCGATCGCGTGGCACATGGCGTCAAGGCCGGTGGCCGCGGCGATGGAGCGCGGGAGGTTCTGTATCATGCGCACGTCGAGAAGCACGTAATCGGGCATCATGTCATCGTTCACAATGCCGATTTTCACCTCGTCCTCGGAGACGGCCACAATGGCGTTGATGGTTGCCTCGGCACCCGTGCCCGCCGTGGTGGGAACGGCCACGCAGGCAATCTGCTTCTTTGCGCGCTTGGGATCGCTCAGGAGGTCGTGGACGGTGTAGTCCGCGCCTGCGCAGACGCAGGCGAGCTTGGCGGTGTCCATGACCGAGCCGCCGCCCACGGCCACCACGATGTCCTCTCCGGTGCCCGCCACCTGGTCGACGACGGCCTGCACTTGGCCGTAGCTGGGCTCTGCCGGGATGTCGTCGTATACCGTGGCCTCGGCGCCGGCTGCCTTGACGGCAGCCAGGACGGGATCGACGAGCCCCAGCTTGCGCAGCGTCGGGTCGGTGAAGACGGCCACCTTTTGCGCGCCCTCCTTCTCGAGCACGCCGGCGAGCTGCTCGAGCGAATCCTCGCCGCCGAAGACCACCTTGGGAAGCTTGAGGGAATACGTTGCCAACATTTCAAATGCTCCTTTCCCGCTTTGGGAACTAGTTCCTAGAAAGATCAACGAAGAGTTCCTTTTCGCCGAACCCACCAGACTTTGCCGCAAGCACAAGGTGTCCCGCGCCGAGCGTCACCTCCATGGCAACGATTCCGCCGACCGTCTCGGATGCAGGCCGCAGGCGCTTCACACCCGCCTGCGCGAGGAAACTCGCCAAGATGTCGCCACCGGTGACGAGCACGCGGCCGTAGATCTTCTGCTCACATACATGCAAAAGGATGTTCGCTATGCTGTCCGCCACGGTTTGGCGCACATCGGCATCTTCGGGCACAAGGCCCTCCAGGTTCTCGTGTCTGCTGCCGTCGATAACAGTGAGAGGGCTGTTCTCCCAGCTCTTCCCCACTTTTTCGACGAACGCAGCGCCCTCGGGGGAACCTGTCCATGCCTGATTACACTTTTGATGTCCCGCCACGGGGAACACTGCCGCGCCGGCCTCTCGCGCATAGGCGCACTGAGCGTGTGACACGGGGCTCACGCTCCCGCAGGCGACCAGAAGGTTGCCGCCGCGCGGGGCCGCCTCGGGCGTATCGTCCTTCCCCAGCCCGAGAACGCCTGAGAGCGCCTCGGTAAGACCGGCGCACCCCGCGACGACGTCCAGCTCGCCCATGTCGGCAAGTTCTTGCACGCGAGAGCGCATATCCTCTGCGGTGGTCGCATCATAGACGATGATCCCCGAGAAACCGGTCGGCACTGGCTCCCCCACTGCTACCAGGCATACGGGGATATCGGTCTGGGTCTTGACGAGGTGGTCGATGCGTGAGCACACGACAGGCTCAAAGGGGTCTCGCCCGAAGCTGCTCGCGGATACCGATACGCCATCGACCAGCTGCACGCCGCCTTTGGTGACGCGACCAATGCCCGGCAGTGCAGGCAGGAAGTGCAGGCGGCGAACCCCCATCGCATCATATGCTGCGGCCAGCTCTGCACCAACATTGCCACGGAGAGCAGAGTCGGTCTTTTTCACCACGCAACGTGCACCAGCCTTGCGAGCGGCAGAGGTAAGCGAGAAGACCTTCTCGTATGCTTCCTGGGCCGTATCGTGACGCGTATCCGCATTGATGGATAGCACACAGGGCAGGTTTTCAGGGTTCTGATAGCACTCTGCGTCGGCGAGGACGGCAACCTCAACCTGCGCTGGAAGGAAGTGCACGCCAGAGTCCAAGGCGCCCGTCAGGTCGTCTGCGATGATCGTCACGCGCACCAAGGTCCCCTCCCTTCGGCAACTCCCCTGCAGTCGCAATCACTATCGCGCACGCAGGCCAGCGGATTAACTTCTCTCGAAGGGTTATTGGGTTACAATATGGGACAACTTTAAAAGTGAGTTTGTTCCAGATTGGAACTGCATGAATCATCTCGCGCGCTACAGCGTCCTGTTCATTGCGCCTTACCATGGTCTTGCCGAGCAGGTGGAGCGCGTCGCCCCACGCTACCCGGACCTCTCCGTCACCGTCCACGAGGGAGACCTCTCACAGGGCCTCGCCACTGCCCTGGGGAGCATGGGGGCAGACTACGACGTCCTCATCTCACGAGGCGGCACCGCTCAGCTCCTCGAGGACGAGTTCGCCCTTCCCGTCATCGAGGTGGGAATCTCTGTCGCGGACTTCTACGAGTGCCTCATCGCCCATAACCCAAAAGGCAGGCGAACCGCCGTCGTGGGCTTTGAGAACGCGATCGGCCCCCTGAGCGAGGTGGCCAGGTTCAGCGACTTCGACCTCGACCTCCATGGGGTCGCCTTCGAGGACGAGCTTCCCCTCGTGCTCCAAACGGTAGTCGAGGGAAGCTACCCTGTCGTCCTGTGCGACACGTTCTCGCTGCCTCGATGCCGTGACCTTGGCCTCAATGCCTTCCTCCTCGAGTCCGGCGAGGCCAGCGTCTCTGCCGCCCTCGACCAAGCCCTCGTGTTCTGCCAGCGCACCCACGACCTCCTCGCCAAGAACCGCATGCTCTGGAACCTCGTCCGAGCACAGGACGCACGCTTTGCCGTCTTCTCGGCAGAGGGCAGGATCACCTACTCCAACCTCGAGGAAGGCAGAGACGACCTCGTAGCTTTCATGCGCCAGCACCTCACGGGAATGGCTGATGAGCGCCTGGTGCTGCAACGCGGTCGGAGGCTCTTCCGTCTTCACAAGACGCCTGTGGAGTCAGATGGCAGGAGGTTCCTCGCCTTCAGCGTGACGCAGGCAAACGCCCCATCCAACAGTTCGCACGCGGGCATCGAACGCAGCAACAGAGCTGAGGTCGAGGCATCCTATGAGAAGAGCGCCTTCCATACAACCCGGGCAAGTGAGGACTTGGCACAGCTTGTCGCCGGGGTCCAGAGGGGGACCAAGCCGCTCCTCCTCCTTGGTGAACCCTGCTCGGGCAAGGAGCAAATCGCCCAGCTTCTCTACCTCTCCAGCCCCCTGAGCACGCGCCCCTATGTCACAGTCGACTGCCCTCTGGTAACTGAGAAGAGCTGGGCATACCTTGCCGACTCCCCCAACTCTCCGCTCTACGCGGGAGAGTGCACGCTGTTTTTCAACTCCCTGCAAGCACTGGGAGGAGAGAGGATGCGCCAGCTCCTGGACATCGTGCGACGCACGAGGATGGTTGAGCGGAACCGTCTGATGGTCTCGATGGAGAGCACGGACTCGCCTGACCCCAAAACGATGGAGATCCTCTACGAGAGCCTCAGGTTCAGCATCGTGAGGGTCCCGCCCATGAGGGAACGTGGGGACCTGGGGCGTGCCATCACACTGCTCCTCACCGCCACCTGCGAGGAGGTAGGCACCCCAAGGCTCATGCTCACCGACGAGGCCCTGGACATCTTGGTGCACTATTCCTGGCCGGGCAACTACGAGGAGCTTCACCTCACGCTTCAGCAGTGCGTTGCCGCAGCGGAAGGCGGGGCCATTGGCGCAGAGGCGGTGCGTGGAATCATCGCCCAAGGAGGTGGCCTCGGCGCCGGAGCCCCCTCGAACGCATGGGGCACGGACGTCATGCGCCCGCTTCGCGAGGTGGAGCAAGACGTCATTCGCGAGGTAATACGGCGCTGCGGTAACAACCAGACGGAGGCGGCGCGCGTCCTGGGGATAAGCCGGACCACCATCTGGCGCCTATTGGGGTAGGCCCACCCGGGGGCCAAGCACCCTCCGGCTCGGCACCGAGGCGATTGGTGGGCCGCGCAATCGTTTGCGCTGGCCGTGCAATCCGTCCGCCCCGCTGCCTCCGTCTCATTCGTAAGGACTTGCCCGAACAGCTCACGCTTCCCGCTCGCATGCGGTAAACTTCTACCAAGGCCGCACGTGAACGCGTGCGAGGTTGATTCCACAGGGTCTCGAGGAAAGGGCAACCATGAAGATTCTGTTCTACGGCACCGCCAGCTATGACAGGGACTCGTTCACAAAGGAGCTCAAGGACTACCCAGACGTCAAGATCGACTTCACCGAGACCAACCTCACGCCCATGACCGCAGCCCTTGCCCGCGGCTATGACGCGGTCTGCGCCTTCGTGAACGCCGACTGCGGCGCCATGACCCTCGAGATCCTCGCCGGGTTTGGCGTGAAGCTCGTGCTCATGCGCTGCGCAGGATTCGACGCCGTCAACGTCGAGGTTGCCAAGGACCTCGGCATGAAGGTCACCCGCGTTCCCGCCTACTCCCCCGAGGCCATCGCCGAGCACGCCATGGGCCTTGCCCTCTGCGCCAACCGCCGCATCCACAAGGGTTACATCCGCGTCCGCGAGAACGACTTCGACCTCTCCGGCCTTGTCGGCGAGACGCTCCATGACAAGACCGCCGGCATCATCGGCACCGGCCGCATCGGCGCCGCGCTCTGCCGCATCTGCAAGGGCTTTGGCATGACGGTCCTTGGTTCCGACCTCTACCCCAACCAGAGACTCATCGACGAGGAGCACGTCATCGACGAGTACGTGGACTACGACGAGCTGTTCCGCCGCGCCGACCTCATCTCGCTGCACGCCTTCCTCAACGAGGAGAGCTACCACATGATCAACGACGAGTCCATCGCCAAGATGAAGGACGGCGTAATCTTCGTGAACACCGGCCGTGGCGGCCTCGTCGACACCCAGGCGCTCATCCGCGGCATCATCTCCGGCAAGATCGGCGCTGCTGGCCTCGACGTGTACGAGGAGGAGAACGCCAACGTCTACCAGGACCGCGCAGGCGAGGTCATCGACTCCGTCACCGGGCGTCTCTGCTCCTTCCCCAACGTGGTCATGACCTCTCACCAGGCCTTCTTCACCAAGGAGGCCCTGAGCCAGATCGCCCGCGTCACGCTCGACAATGCGCAGGCATATGCCAATGGCACCGATTTCGTGCCCCGGAGCATCGTCTGCTAGCCACAGACTTCGCATCAAAGAGGAAATGCGGAAAAGGAGAAAAATGGCATTTAGCAAGAAGACCAAGATCGTGTGCACCATGGGACCCGCCACAGAGAGCGACGAGGTCCTTCGTGCCCTGATCGAGAGTGGCATGAACGTTGCCCGCTTCAACTTCAGCCACGGCAGCCACGACTACCACCGCCAGATGATCGAGCGCGTCCGCCGCATCTCGAGCGAGCTCAGCATCCCCGTGGCAATCATGCTTGACACCAAGGGTCCCGAGGTCCGCACCGGTCTTCTCGAGGATGGCAAGAAGGTCGCCGTCAACACCGGCGACTCCATCGTCGTGACCGCACAGCCCACGAGCGAAGACTTCCACGGCAACGCTGGACACATCTCGCTGGACTACCTCAACCTTCCAAGCGAGGTCAAGAAGGGCTCCATCATCCTGATCGATGATGGCCTGGTTGGCCTTGAGGTCGACCACGTGGACGGCTCTGACATCCACTGCGTGGTTACCAACGGTGGCGAGATTGGCGAGAAGAAGGGCGTCAACGTTCCCAACGTGAACATTGGCCTGCCTTCCGTCACCGACCAAGACCATGCGGACATCATGTTTGGCTGCGAGCTGGGCATTGACGCCATCGCCGCGTCCTTCATCCGCGACGGTGCCGCGGTCAAGCAGATTCGCGACATCTGCGTTGAGATGGGTGCACCGCACGTCCAGATCTTCCCCAAGATCGAGAGCGCACTTGGCGTCAAGAACTTCGACGAGATCCTTGCGGCCTCCGACGGCATCATGGTTGCGCGTGGTGACCTGGGTGTCGAGGTGCCTGCGGCTCAGGTACCCCACATCCAGAAGACCATCATCCGCAAGTGCAACAACGCGTACAAGCCGGTCATCACCGCCACGCAGATGCTCGACTCGATGATCCGCAACCCGCGCCCCACGCGCGCCGAGGTCGCCGACGTTGCCAACGCCATCTACGATGGCACCGACTGCGTCATGCTCTCCGGCGAGACCGCTGCCGGCAAGTACCCCGTTGCCGCCGTCCGCACCATGGCCGAAATCGCCAAGGAGACCGAGTGCTACCTCGAGGAGCGCAACGTCTACCACGACCGCGGCGGCGTGCGCAACGTGAACGGTGCCACCGGCTTTGCGGCCGTCGAGATGGCCGACCGCGTGGACGCCAAGTGCATCCTGTGCCCCACGCATTCCGGCCGCACAGCGCGCATCGTCTCCAACTTCCGCCCTCACATCCCCCTGTACGCCATGAGCCCGAGCGACGAGGCGATTCGTCGCACCTGCTTCTACTGGGGCGTCTACGCGTTCAAGACGACCGAGCAGAGCTCGCTCTCCAACACGCTCTACAACGCCCTCACCGTCGCCAAGGAGAATGAGGTCGTGAGCCCTGGTGACATCGTGGTCATCACCGCCGGCGACCCGCAGACCTCCCCACGTCAGGGCGACTACACCACCAGCACCAACATGGCGATGGTGGCACAGGTCCAATAGGGGCTGTTCCAAGTGCTGCGAAGGCCGTCTCGGGATTCCTTCCCGAGACGGCCTTTCTGTGCGATAGCACAGCACGAACAGGGAGACTAGGGGAGGCGGCTACCTTAATAGCCAGGGCCCTTCGGGGCGGCACCAATCCAACCTCCCAGCAATAGCGTTGTCCACAACGCGTTTGGCAAGCAATGATGCCAAGCCACAGGGGTCCAACTGTATGAAAATGGCTTATCGCACGACTTTTTTGCTTCCGCTGCATGAAAACGGGCTATCGTAAGGTCGATTTTGGGCTTTCACATCAAAAGTGTAACTATAATTCCATATTAGTGCATATTATTCCAAATATATGCATTATTTGTAATACTTATTTTCAAATTTGATGATAGATGCACCGAGGCGCCTTGCGATATCGCGTTTTCATGCGACGACTCTCGAAAAACCGCTCGATAGAGCAATTTCATGCACAGTCATCCATCCGAGAAGGACAGGACTCGCCTCCAGCTGCCAGTGAGGAGGCCGGCATCCCCCCGACTGCCGGCCACCAACCGTTGCCAACTACCAAATTCCCACCAAAAGCACGTGCGCCACGCACTCCCCTGCACCTTCGGCCATTTGCCTGCCGTTCGCACGCGAAGAACCCCGCACGGTCATTGCTCTCCTACCGCTCGCAGCGCCACCAGTAAGCCGAGAAGGGGGCCAGCTCCGAGCCCCCACCAAAGTCGTGTGGCTCGCCGGAGATGAGGTCAACGGCGCGCCCACATCCCGCATCGAAGTGCGCCACGGCCGGCTCGGCCGATGCATTTATCGCCACAATGACCCGCTCGTCATCATGACTGCGCTGGAAGACCAGCTGCTGCGGCTGGCACTGCAGCTCGTGATAGTCACCCCACACGATGGCGTCACTCTTCACGCGCGTATGCGCCAAAGCGCAGATCCAGTCCGTGAGGTCGCTCCACTCCGGCGCGTCCAGCGCGGGACGCAGCCCATAGTCACCATAGTGTTGCTCGCCCTCGATGCCCCACTCGCTGCCGTAATAGACGCACGGCACGCCGCACATGGCAAAGAGTAGCCCATAGAGGGGCTTGAGCTGGCGCCTGTCGTCCAGCTTGGTCGCGATGCGCGGCACATCATGGTTGTCGACAAAGTCGAGAAGGTGCTTGCCCGTGTAGAGGTCCCAAGGCTGGCTTCCGCTCTGGCGCTCGAGCGCGTAGGCAACCTCGTGCATGTTCGCGCTGTTGAAGCTTGACCAAAGGCCCTTGTAGGCCTCGTAGTTGGTCACCGAGTCGCAGAGGCCATCGCCCATCCACTGGTTGTAGTCACCAAACATGGTTTCGCCCACCAGCACGAACTTCTCGCCACGATCCTGCGAAATGCCGTCGGCGATCTGACGCAGATAGCCAAGGTATCCGCGGTCCAGGCAGTAGGCCACGTCCAGACGCAGGCCGTCAATGTCGAAGTCGCGCACCCAACCGCGAATGACATCGGCGAGGTAGTCGTTGAGCTCGAAGTTGGCATGGTTGAGCTTTACGAGCGTCGAGACCCCCGCCCAGGCCTCATAGCCGAAGCCATCGTCGAACTCGCTGTTGCCGTTCCAGTCGATGTCGAACCAGCCAGCATATCGGCTCTGCTGGCCCTTCTCGCGCACGTCGCGAAATGCGAAGAAGTCGCGTCCCACGTGGTTGAAGACGCCGTCGAGCAGCACGCGAATGCCCGCCTTGTGGCACACATCTACAACAAAGCGCAGGTCGTCATTGGTGCCCAAGCGGCAATCGACCGTAGTGTAGTCCGTAGTGTCGTAGCCATGCGTAAGGCTCTGGAACACGGGGTTGAGCATGAGGCAGGTGGCACCCAAGCGCTTCATGTGGTCAATCCACCCGTCATCGACGAGCTTGCGCAACCGCGGCACCGTGGCACCGTCATTCTCGTGTGGGGCACCGCATAGCCCCAACGGGTAGACCTGATAGACAAATGATGGCTCATACCAGCTCATCGCTACTCCTCTCGTCCTGGGCGCGAGTATGCCGCGCCGTTACACAACCATAGGCGATAAACGTTGCGTTAGCGTGTACGGAATTGCAGGGATGTGCAAGGCCGCCACAGAAATCTGCGTTTTAGATACACCTTGCTGGGAAACCCAGTCAATCTGCCTGCGACCACCGGAACCCCACGTAACGTCACGGGCAGGGCTGGCCCCGCAGCGGCAAACTTGCTACTCTGCCGTCATCCCGTCGCGCTGAGAAGACCCAAGACGATCCTCGCGTCCGCCTCGGCCGACGCCTTCGAGAAGAACTCCGGCGTAAGCATGTCATACGCGGGAACGCCACGTATAAGCTCCGCGTGGTTCTTGTCCACGACATGTCCCGCCACCGCAACGGCCTCACGCACATCGTCCTCGTCCACGGGATACTGCGGATACGCGGCACAAGCGGCAATGAGCTCGGGCGTCGCGCGCGGGCGCAGCGAGATGTCAAAGGTCCTCCCAAAGAGGGCAAAGTCGCGCTGCTTGCGCTTGCGGGTGGCATCGCCGGGCTTCACGCCAATGGACGCAATGTAGTTGCGCGCGTGCGCGTTGTACACGGAATCGCACACGAGATGCGCCCACGCGCCCAGCACCAGGTCGTGCACAGGACCATCCGCTGCCACCACGTCTGGCCTCACAACATAGCGCTCCCAAAACACCTCATAGTTTGGCGAAGGAATGGCCCCACCGTCGGCAAAGTGCGTCTCGCGATAACTGCGCAGCCTCGAGACAGGCACCGGCACCATATAGCCCACGTAGATGTCGGGCAGGAAGTTGCCGAAGAGGAACGCGTTCACGTCATGCACGCCCAGCCGGGCGGCCCCCTCCTCGCGAAGGAGCCGCTCGACGTGGGCGGTGTGTATGTTCCAGCTCGGCACGTACGTCCTTTCGGCGCGGACGGCCCGCTAGCCGCGGACCTCTCCGCCGGTGGCACGGCAGACCTTGCCCACCAGCTTCCTATGGGCACGGTCAGCCTCCTCCGAGGTGAGGGTGTGGTCCGCAGAGCGGTAGGTGAGCGAGAAGGCCATCGACTTCTTGCCCAGGCCAACGCGCACGGGGTCACGGTAGACGTCGAAGAGGCGCACGTCGGACAAGAGCTTGCCGCCGGCGCTCCTGATGCGCTGCTCGAGCTGCTCGCAGGTCACAGACTCGTCAACGACAATTGCCAGGTCAACGTCGACGCCAGGAAGCGTGGGCACGTCGACGTAGGGCAGTTCGCGGTGGGCGAGGCGCAGGAGCGAATCGACCGAGAGCTCAAACGCAACCACGGGGGCATCGATGCCAAATGCCTTGAGCGCCTTGGGGTGGATGTCGCCAACCCAGCCAATGAGCTCGCCCTTGTTGCCGTAGACCTCGGCCGCGCGACCCGGCTGCAGCCAGCCGTAGGACTGGGGGTCCGCCACCTTGAAGCGCACCTTGGTCACGCGAAGTGCCGAGAGGAGCTGCTCGACCACGCCCTTGGCGTCAAAGAAGTCGTAGTCCGAGAACTTCTGGCACCACTCGTCATCACGACGACCCGAGAGCACGCCACACACAAAGCCAGGCTCATCAGGCTGGCTCTTGCTCTCGCGGCCGAAGAAGACGCGACCGATCTCGTAGAGCGCCACCGCACCCACACCGTGGTCGAAGTTGTACGCCACCGAGCGGAGAAGCCCCGGCAGGATCGAGCGACGCATCTGGGCCTGATCGGCCACGAGCGGGTTGATGATCTGGACGGGGATGCCACGGCCCTCCTCGCTCATGCCGAGCTTGGCAAGGTCGCTCTCGTCTGCGAAGCAGTACGTGGTGGTCTCGGAGAGGCCGCAGGCGCGCAGCGTACGACCAATCTTGCGAATGCGCTGCTGGTCGACGGTCAGGCCTCCTGCGTGGTTGCGCGCGGCGGGAAGCGTGGGCGTGATGTCCCCCTCGCCCCACAGGCGCAGGACCTCCTCGATGAGGTCGGCCTCGCGGGTAAGGTCGGGACGGCTGGTGGGGGTGGTCACCGCATAGGCGCCCTCGCCTGCAGGCTCAACCCTGCAGCCAAGACGCCTGAGGCGAGAAGCCATGAAGTCGTCCGGGATGTCCGCACCGGCAAGCGCACGCACGCGGACAGGTCGCATCCGAACCACGGGCGCAGGCACGGGCGCGGGATAGACGTCCACGATGCCCGGGCAGACCTCGGCCGAGCAGCACTCCTCGAAGAGGGCCGCGGCCACGTCAGAGACGGCCGCGCAACCGGCGCCGTCAACCTGGCGCTCGTAGCGGATGGAAGCCTCGCTCATGAGGTCAAGGCTACGACTCGTGCGGGAAGTGTGGCCGGGCGAGAAGGTCGCGCTCTCGAGCAGGACGTCGGTCGTGGTCTCGTCGATCTCGGAGTTGAGGCCACCCATGACACCAGCAAGGGCAATGGGCGTCTCGCCGCCGTCGGTGATGACGCACATGTCGGACGTGAGCGTGCGCTCCTTGCCGTCAAGGGTGGTGAGCCCCTCGCCGTCGTGGGCGGCGCGGATCACCACGTGTCGCCTACCGTCCTCGCGCTTCTGGAGCTTGCCCAGGTCGAAGGCATGCAGCGGCTGGCCAGTGAGGAACATCACATAGTTGGTGACGTCCACCACGTTGTTGATGGGCCTGGAGCCTGCGGCAATGACGCGACGCGCGAGCCACTCGGGGCTGGGACCGATCTTCACGTTTCTCACCACACGGGCCGTGTAGCGCGGGCAGAGCTCGGCGTCATCGATCCGCACGTCCACCAGGTCGCGGGCGTCGGGGCCCTTCTCGTCCTTGATGGCGGGAAGCGTGATGTGGGTGTCCTCGTCGAGAACGGCCGAGGTCTCCACCGCCATGCCCGTCATAGAAAGGCAGTCCGGGCGGTTGGGGGTGATCTCGCAGTCGATCACGGTGTCCGAGCTGCCGAGGTAGTCCGTGTAGAGCATGCCCACGGGCGCGTCTGGCGGCAGGACGATGATGCCCTCGTGGTCGTTGCCCAGGTCGAGCTCGCGCTCGGAGCAGTTCATGCCGCAGGACTCCACGCCGCGGAGCTTGGACTTCTTGATCTTCACGCAGCCGGGGAGCACGGCGCCGACCATGGCGGTCACGATGTGGTCGCCCTCGTTGAAGTTCTGCGCGCCGCACACGATCTGCAGGGGCACAGGGCTGCCGTTCTCGTCGACGTTCTTGTCGCCAACGGATACCTGGCAGAGCCACATGTGGTCGGAGTCGGGGTGTGGCCTCTTGCTCACCACCTGCGCCGTGTAGACGTGGTCGAGGTCGGCGCCCACGCGCTCGACGGCCGCGACCTCGGTACCGGTGCGGATGTACTCGTTGGCCAGGTCCTTGGGGTCCTCGGGCACGTCCACCATGTCCTTGAGCCACTCATACGAAACTCGCATTGTGATTGCCTTTCCATGTTGGGCGGGCACGCTGCGCCGCCCCTCGTTTTCGTCTTCCCGGCCGATGTGCCGGTGTGCACGCCAGCTCTAGAACTGCTTCAGGAAGCGCATGTCGCCGGTCATGAGCATGCGCAGGTCAGGCAGGTCGTAGCGGAGCGCTGCCACGCGCTCGACGCCAATGCCGAAGGCGAAGCCGGTGTATCTCTCGGCGTCGATGCCGCAGTAGCGGAAGACGTTGGGGTCGACCATGCCGCAGCCCAAGATCTCGAGCCAGCCGGTGTTCTTGCAGAAGCGGCAGCCCTTGCCGTGGCAGACGCCGCAGGAGACGTCGACCTCGCAGCTGGGCTCCGTGAACGGGAAGAAGTGCGGGCGGTAGCGCGTGGCGCGGTCCTTGCCGAAGATCTCGCGGGTGAAGTAGTCGAGCGTGCCCTTGAGGTCGCCGAAGGTGATGCCCTCGTCCACCACAAGGCCCTCTACCTGCGTGAACTGCGGCAGGTGGTTGGCGTCGGCCGTGTCCGGACGAAAGACGGTTCCCGGGCAGATCATGTAGATGGGCGGCTGGTGGTTCTCCATGGTGTGCACCTGGACACCGGAGGTCTGGGTGCGCAGGAGGATGTCGGACTCGCCCTGAACGTGGACCTCCTTGCCCTCGGGCGCGTTGTCCACGACGTAGAAAGTGTCGCGCGCGGAGCGGCTGGGGTGGTCCTCAGGGGCGTTCAGCGCGGTGAAGTTGTAGTAGGTCGTCTCGACGTAGGGGCCATCCTCGACGGTGTAGCCCAGGCCGCAGAAGATGTCCTCAATCTCCTCGCGAATCTGGCTGATAAGGTGCTGCGTGCCAGGCGAGAGCGTGCGGCCGGGAAGCGTCACGTCCACGGCGTCGGCGGCCATACGGCGCTCCATGAGCTCTTGGGCCAGCTCCTCGCGGCGGGCGGCGATGCCCGCCTCGACCTTGGAGCGTACGGCGTTTGCCATCTGGCCCATGGCACGCCGCTCCTCGGGAGGGACCTGGCCCATCATGTGCATGAGGGCCGTGAGCTTGCCCTTGCGGCCGAGCATGCCTACGCGCAAGGCCTCCAGCGCCTCCATGGTCTCAGCGACCTTGAGGTCCTCCTCTACCTGCGCCTCAATGGACTTGAGGTCATCGGACATCGCCATGGTGCGTTCCTTTCCAAAGCCAGTAAAAAACCGTCCCGGGCCAAGCTGCCCAAGGACGGATGTCTCCGCGGTACCACCTTGATTGACGCGCGCGTTTTCTCTCGCGCACGCCCACTCGTTGCGCCCCGTGCCGTGGGGCCTACGGCTTCCCTACTCGCGCAGGTGGGACGCCGACGTCCGGATGGGGCCGGCCCACGCCTCGCTTTGAGGTTGCGGCTGGTGGAGTGAACCCTGGGCGTCAGCCTTGGAGGGGCCTCTCAGCCGGTGAGCCCCATCTCTTGTCCGCTGGCGACGCGACGACCAAACCTCTCCGTCATTGCCTAGGAGGCATGTTAGCACGATGGGATGCTGGCGAGGAGAACGGAGAGGAAACGGGCGTAAGCTCTGCATGATTCTGGGAGGGGCGGCTCTGCGAGCGGCCCCGAGTGACGCCGGAAGGCCCATTCCCGTGGCAATGACGTACGGAACTCTTGCTCCGGCGCCAGCTTTGTCTCCCCCTCAGCAGAGAATATCGCTTTCCCTTAAACAGCATCCGCATTTGCCCAGCTGCCGCACACGGGTTTTACGAAAGAGCGATAAACTCCGCCGGACGCGCGCAGGGAGGCGAGAGGGTCCCGGGGTCAGCCACGTCGTGACACTTCCGGTTAGCAGCAAATTTCGTACAATCCCTTATATATCACATCGACAGGGGCAATTCGCTGACCTGTGGTTTACCAAACTTCAGGCCAGTTGCCACTCGAGGGGCCCCCGAAAAACCGTCGTCCTGCCGCGTCAGCTCAATGGCCCTTCGCCCAGAAGCCATCTTGCAATATCGATAATGCGGACCCCCTCTATCGAATATTCCTCGTGCCTCGTTCTTGCAATAAGAACTTTTGGATAGGCATCTCGAACGGCGAGCAGGGGCGCCAGCTCGCGTTTAAGCGTCAGCTGCGGACTAATGTCATCACTTACCTGTATATACACAAGCTCAGACTCCTTTTTGGCTACGAAGTCCACTTCCTTTTGGTAGAGTTTGCCAACATAAACCTCGTAGCCACGACGCAGGAGTTCGAGAAACACCACGTTCTCGTACATGCGACCCCACACCATGTTGCGAGTACCAAGGATTGCGTATCGCATACCCGTATCGCAAACGTAATGCTTGGCCTGGGTGCTCAGATACTTCTTTCCCTTAATGTCGAAGCGTCTGGCTTCATAGAATACGAATGTGTCGCGCAGATATGACATGTACCGGCCAACGGTCACATGGTTAGTGGATACCCTATTCGCCTCAAGAGTGTTGGCGATGTTGTTGGGAGAGTTGAGATTGCCGGCGTTACTCATCATGTACTCAGCAAGACGCTCCAAAACCGTGGTGTCGGATAGAGAGAACTTTTGCACCAAATCACGGGTGAGAATTGTCCGATAGATGTCACGAATGTAGCCGTAGGATTCCGAGAGGCTACCGTACGCGTACGAACCAGCCAGGCCACCTCGCTTGACGAAATCATTGAAGTCATCGTCAATCTCACTTCCGCCTCCAAAGTACTCGCGATACTCGCAGAAGCTAAACGGAAAGATATGAATCTCTTTTTGGCGACCAGTGAAAAGAGAGGCGAGGCCAGAACCCAGAAGGAATGCATTGGAGCCAGTAAGGTAAATATCCCAACCACCGCGACTGTAGATGCTATTTATTGCTCTTTCAAAACCATCGCAAAGCTGTACCTCATCGACGAAGAGTCTGTTGTGTGCACCCTCTCGGTACATCTCAACCACTCGTTTATGCAAAGCGTGATACTCAAGGAGGCCTTCGTTATCAAGGTCGAGAAGATCGAGGTAGACGTTGTTCGACAGGGAATCATTAGCAGATGTCTCCGATGCGAAAGCTTTCATGAGCTCTGACTTGCCAGAGCGTCGCACGCCAGTAATGACCTTGATGTCACGCGTCCCCTCGAGAGAACGAAGGCGCTCCATATAGGCAGAGCGATAGACCATAGGCATGGAATGCACCACCCCAGTCGATTTCGAAACTCGAATTATTTTATAGTTTCGAAACCACAATCTCAACGCCACTCAATGCCTGCCCCCATTCTTTAGCGGTTTCTGAGACTCGCCATGCCCGCGACCTGCGAGAATGCGGCGAGAGATTCACAGATACCGATAAAGAACGGGGGTCAGGGGACAGAACGGGTGCCAGGGAATGGGACGGGCGCCAAGGCGCTACCACACCATCTGGGCGAGGCCAACTACCAGGGGAGTCGAGACCAACAAGAGCAGCACCGAGACCACGATGGTCTCCACCGCGTAAACGTAGTCGGCGTCGTGGAGCTGAGCGTAGACAGCAACGTTGAGGCCAACGGGGCATGCCTGCGCCACCAGAATCGCAAGCTTCATCTCGAGCATCGTGGCAGGCAGCAGACTCAGGAGCGCAAGGGTCACCAGAGGCGTCACCAGCAGCCGCGCCAGGGCAACCTTGTAGAGGCCAGGCCGGTGGAGCATGTCCGCCGGGTGGGACAGCGCCAGATAGACCCCTATGGCAAACATCGCCAGCGGCGTGTTGAGCGCCGAGACGTAGTCCAGGCAGCTCGTCACCACGCCCGGAAGCTGCAGCTGGGTCGCAAAGAGCACGAGGCCGATGAGCGTCGCCACCATGAAAGGCGAACGCACGAGGGAGCGCGCTGACACCCTCCCCCGCTCGCCCGTGAGCAGCGAGACGCCGTAGGTCCACTGCCCCAGGTTCATAAACGCAATGTAGGCGGTCATATAGAACACGGGCCCCTGGCCAAGGATTGACACGACCAACGGAATCCCAAAGAAGCTCGGGTTAGAGAAGGTCGCCGAGAAGTTGCCAATGGCGTCATCCCGCAGGACAAGACGCGCGACAAGCGCGGAGACGACAAGCGCAGCAAACCCCATGAGCGCCGAGACTCCCAGCGCGGCAACGTTCTCCGCCGTGCGCTCCACCATGAGGCCCTTCACAATGACGCAAGGCAGCGAGAGGTACACGAGGATGTTCCCGATGGTGCGGTTGCCCTCCATGGTGATCTTGCCCGCGCGAAACATCGCGAAACCCACGCCCACCAGCATGAACATGACAACTATCTGCAGGGCGAGCGTGGCTGGCATTGACATTGTCGGAGTCCTTCCTGGTGCTGCTGGCGTTGCGGGGAAGCTGGCGTTGCGCGGAGACTTGCGCGGTCCCAACCGTCAAGACGACAAAGTCCGAGGCAGTTGGCGTTACGCGGAGACTTTCCCCGCGCAACCATAGCACCAGCGAAAGGCAGGGGTCACCCGGGCACCGCTGGGCCATCCGCGCACCCTTGGCTCACCCGGGCACCTCCGGGGTCGCCAGGACGCTACCCCACAACGTACTGGTATGTGTCGCCCATGGGGACAAAGTGGACGGAGATCTCAGAGGTCCCCAACGCCTCGGGAAGCCACTCCGCCATGAGTTCCATCCCAGGCTCTTCCAGGTTGAAGTGCCCAACCGTGATAGCGCACTTCCCCTCGCCCAGCATCCCTGCATCCCGGATGTACTCGCAGGTCGTGAAGTCGATGAACTCCATGGTCACCAAGGCGTCCACGCCCTCGCTGTCGGCAAGGTTGATCTCGTGTGTATCGGAGGCGGGGTCCCCCATCACGTGCTTCGGAATGTGAACCCTTCGCACGACCGCAGAAAGGTCTCCTGTGATTCTCGTCCCGTTGAGGCCCAGGTTGCTAACGAGCTGCCGTGCAAGCTCAACCCCAGTAAGCTGGGGAATCTCAAAGTCACGGCAGCGGGCGACATCACCCACGCGGCAGTCCTGCCACCCCATCTTCCTGGCGAAGCCGAAGAAGATGCCGTCGACCATGGCACCGTCGTCGATGGGGACGCCCGAGTGAATGTAGTCATGGCAGCGCCAGACCGTGCCTCCCCATGCGTCGAGCAGGGATTTCTTCTCGGCATAGGCCTTGGTCTCACCAATCACGTCTTGGTGGTCTCCGTGGTTCCAGAACAGCGCCTCGTGCGAGATGATGAGGTTTGCTCCGGAGTCCATCGCCTGACGGATGACGTTGGCGGTCGGCCAGATGCAGGTCACGATTCCCGAGCATTCCCTCTCGGTCGTGCCGTAGGTGACCTTGTCGCGAGTGGTCGCCTCGTCGATAGGTGCGCCCGTCCATGGGGAAATCCCCAGGCAGTAGCCCTTCACAACAGCGATTGCCTCGTCAATGCGCATGATAAGCCTCCAACTAACTACGAGTTCGTCTACTCTGATGGCAGACCACCTGACGGCCATCCGTCCACGAACAGTCTCGCGAAAAGGAACGTGATGGAAATGAGAAGCGCAGCAGACCCGCCGATTCTCTCGACAAAGTAGCCACAGATGACCACGCCGGCAAAAAAGGAACCGATGAGAGACAAATAGTGGAACGCTCGTCTCAGTTCATTTGGCTCACGTTCAAATAAGCCCCCATAAAGGGCTTCCGAAAAGGAGCGGAGATTCCCAGTGCAGTACGTACTTGAGTAACGCGACCCCTGTCCTAGCTCCCGGAAGTTTTCGAATGACATTGCCGCGCAGCAGGCAATCACACAGTCGGACATGAAATCTGGAATGTAATCTGAGAAGACCCCAATCACCGCAAACGTTACCGCTTCAAAATCGATTACCCAACTCTGCACCGATGATTCTCTTCCGTTAAAGAACCTGCTCGACACCAGACGGGAGAGAATGATGCCTGCGACAAAAGAGACTATGGGGATGAAGTATCTGAGAAAGGAATAAGGATCAAGCTGAGATGCCGCAAGTGCCAGACGCACTACATTCCCCGTCTGCCCCGTTGCAAATACCTGGTCGTGAGCCGTAAAAGCATAACCGTCCATCATGCCGCCCGCGCAGACCACCACCAGCCCCAACTCAAATTGCGCATGCGGCCTTAGCGAGTTCACTCGTCACCCTCTGCTACTTCGATGTTAACTCTGTTCATAAGCTGCATGGAGTTCCGCGCCTCGGAAAGAACCTCTTCGATCGCATCGCACGTCAGGGGCTCCGGAGTAAGTACGAGCTCAAGCGCGCACGTCACATTAACTCCGGCAACAAGGAATACATGACCGTTCATATATGGTGCAAATGATTGACTGACACTCCCCTGCATAATGTCGGTGAGAATGAGGACCTCGTCATCGACACCATATCCGTCGAACAATGCCTTGACCCGAACGTCCAGCGGAGTATCGTCGATATAAGCGCAAATGACGTCGAAGTCGCCTATCCCGCCAATGAACTCTATCGTGTCTGCGAGACCTGCGGCAAACTTATGGTGCGAAGCGAGAATTACGTGTCTCACAGCCACTCCTCAAACTCGTCAAGCACTGACTCGATGCCACCGCGAGGAAGCTTCGTCACAAACGATTCGTATCCAAGCCCATAGTCCTCGCTCGGGACGAAGTAGCCCTGCGCATCGTTTGCGTACCCAATAACAAGGCACCGCCGCGAGTGAAACATTGATTTGATACGCATCCCCAGGACGCTGCCAAGCTCACCGGGGAAAGTCACGAAGACTAGTCCTCCGAAGTCGATGACCCTAATCACTATAGGAAACTGAACGCGGTCTATCTCGAGCTTCTCGCTCAGCCTACGCACTTCCGTCCGTGCCAGCTTTTTCTCCGTCGCCGTCGAAGAATCGTCGGCGAGTGTCTGCTTTGCCTTCTCCAGAAGCTCCTGGTACCTCGTGAAGTACTGTCCGTTGTCGTAGTCCACGTTGTGAGTGAACTCGCGGACCGTTGGTGCCCCAAGCTCAACCGGCTCAAAGGAGCCCTTCATGAACTCCGCCGAGATACCGACGGCAGTCCGCTGGAGTTCAGCGAATCCGTCACCCCTACGAAACTGCCTGTTTCCCAAATCTCCGGACGCGCCCGTGAACGCATAGGGCGTGATGCCCACCCAAGGCGTGAGCAGAGCTCGAACCGACCCCTGAAGATCGGACGTCATCAGACGGTTGAACGGCCTGACGACGGTCGAATGGCAATTGAAGTTCTGCATCGTCCCAACAGTGGAGCCATCATCTGCCACGAATCTCACGATAAAGGCCTGATCGTCAAACGGTTTGTCTTTGTCGTTGCGATTCGAGTACCATCCTCTGATTCTCGTGGCCAGAATCTCGGGCTTTGCCTCAGCGAGCATCTCCGGAAGCCGGGAGGCCGCCTGGACTACAAGACCGGTCACGAACTCCTCGTAACCAGGGGTGTCATGGGAAATTGAGCTGCCGTCACGAAGGCCGTTGGGACACGAGTGACTGTGAACCGCAGAGATGACGATGAACTCGTCGCGAATGCCTAGCAGAGAGGAGAGGAGGCTCCTCATCTTCCTGGTTCTTGAAAGGCTAACCTGACACACATCGATGCCAACGAACAACGCACGTTGTCCACTCTCTTCCAGCAGAAGGAGGATGGCATAGGGCTCGTCATGGATGCCTGCGCCCGGAAGCTGTCGGACGTCATTGAGATAGCCGTCAAGATAGAAAACCCCACTCGGCGCAATGTCCACCTTTGTCGAAGAGACCTTCATTGCATACCTCCAGCATAGGCGGGATGGAGACCCATCCCGCCAAGCACGCTAACCCAAGAAACCGAACGCAGCGCCAAGCCAGCAGAAGACGATGATTCCGAGGATGATCTTGTTGGTCGAGACTCCCTTCTTGATCAGCTGATAGACAATCGCGGTGGCGCATACCGGCAGGAGCCCTAGCAGAATCTTGTCGAACAACCCTTCCTGCAAGCCAAAGGAGACATCCCCGATGTTGATCGTCAGGTTGGTCGAGAGCTTGACGACGGAGGGAATCAGCGCGCCGACGACGGTGAGGCCGAGAATGCTCATGGACTCAGTAAGTGCGGCGACTTTGTCAGCGAGACTGGTGATGAGCTGGGTGCCGAAGTGATAGCCCCAATCCCAGCTCTTGATCTTTACCCCAAGGCTAAACACGAGGTTGACAGCCACGAACAGGAGCGCACCGATAGGATTGCCGCTCTGTGCTAGGTAGGCAGAAATGGAGCCGAAAATCGTTGGGATAAGGATCCAGATAATCGCATCGCCGATTCCAGAAAGCGACCCCATGAGGCCGACCTTGAGGTCCTGGACGGCCCCCAAAGCTGCTGTGCCGTTCTTTTCCTCCATTGCGAGTCCCGCACCGAGAAGGATTCCTGCGACTGGAGGCGTCACGTTAAAGTACTTTGCCGAGTTTTCCAGGGAGTCCCTGTACGCCGCGTCGTCATCACGATAGATCTTCTTGAGGGCATCTGCCTCGGAAAACACCACGGATGGAGCAAGCTGGGTCTCATAGTTGTAACCATTCACCGACATGCACCAACGCCAGGCGCACTTCCTGATGTCCTTGTCAGTGAGCAAACGGCCGCTCTCGTCTGCCGGAGCCTGGGTCGAGTTCTGCTCAATCTGCTTACTCATCTTCAAGGCCTCCCTCTGAGGTGGTAATCGACTGCTCAGCACTCCGCGAGGTCAGATTCTTGTAGACCTCGTACGCAGCGGCTCCACCGAGGATTGCCACGGGGAGAATCGACAGGCCGAGGTATGCCGAGAGCACAAAGCCAATGGCAAGGAAGCTAAAGTACTGCTTGGCGGGCATGTAGGTAAGCAGTGCGCCCATGCCGATCACGGGCAGCAGACCACCCGCAAGCGAGAGACCCTTGGTGAACCACGCGGGAACCATCGAGAGGATGGCATTAACGACGTCTCCGCCAAACGCAAGCACAATGAGCATGGGGATGGCATCCGTCAGTCCAAACAGCACTGGCCCAATAAGCGTCACCGCCTTCATCTTCTCATACTGTCCGCTCTGCGCATAATCAAGCTGCTTGTGCGCCATGAACACGTTTGCGGTCTTTGCGAGAACATCGAGCTGGACACCCATGGTTCCAACGGCGATACCGACGGCAAGGCCAACGCCCTCATCCTGTCCGGTCATGATGCACACTGCGGTTCCGACCATTCCCGCAAGGGGGTAATCCGGGACCGAAGACCCAGCAAGGGCCGCAACGCCCAATGACATCAGCTGTACGGACGCGCCAACGATTAGTCCGGTCATTCCATCGCCCATTATCAGGCCGACGAGCCAGGCGTAGAGAACGGCATTGTGGCCGCACACCTGCGTTCCAAGTCGATCAACCCTATAGATAAAAGCCAGCAGCGTGATGACAACGATCTGCCATGCAGCAATTTGCATGCCCGCTCAACTCCTTTCAGAGGTCAATGTACTTAGAGAGCGGCTCGTCCTTGTCTGCCGGAACGTACTGGATGTCGATGCTGGTCCCATGCGCCGCAATCGACGAGTAGACGGGAACCTCGGCATCGAGCACGTAGGCGCGGCGACTCACCTGGGTTGCCGCCTGGCCCTCCTGGGGAGAGACGGTCCCACCAATGGTGAGCTTTGGAACCTTTTGCCCGTCCTCCTCGAGCCGCTGGATAATGCGGGGGTCACGGACAATCACGAAGACCGTGTGGTCATCGTACTTACCCTCACGGAAATGATCGCGTGCAGTCTGCTCGCTGATGATGGAGAGCGCTACGCCCGCAGGCTTGGCCATGCGCATGCCGGCCTTCTTTGTTGGGTCGCCAGCATACTCATCGTCGACAACCATCACCCTTTGTGGCTTCACCCTTGGGACCCATTGGGTGGCAACGATGCCGTGGAGCAAGCGATTGTCGATTCTCGCTGCTACAATGCTCAACTCAATCTCCCTTCCCCCGCATGCAACCATGACAGCAAGCTCGTCTGCTTGCCCGTGACATAGAAGATAGGGACGAGAAATCGCGGAGGCGGGCACGGCTAAGGAGAAGCGCCGTTCACAAGCCACTTTCGACAATCGGCAATCTCAGTGCGTGCGCATCGTATTCTGCTCGACACAACCCTTCGACACTTCTAGCGTCATCACTCGTCTTCAAGAGAAACGCGTCCATTGCGAGTAGATTCCCCAATGGAGCCATCGGCTTCGAGCATCTTGTACACATAAGCTATCTCCGAAACAGGGACCTCAACGCGATAGCGTTGACACATCTCGAAGAATGCGGCTCGGAACCAGGCAATGAACTCGGAATTCGAACGCACGAACTCATCCTCCCCCGAGAAGGAGTCAACGAAGTTGTTCGTCACGAGTCTCTCGATCAGTCCGCAAAGATGCACGTAGAGGCCGAGCCTTCTTTTCGAGTCGATGTTCTTCCCGCTGAGCTGTGCAAGTCGTCGGATAGCATTGTCGGCTTCAACATAGAGCATCTCTGGGTTGAGAATGGTTATTGATTCAACGACGTTCTTCAGCGTCAGGTTTTTCAGGAGCGCAGAGTGGAATGCGGATATGTCAGCACGGTCCAAGTACTTCGCAAACACGGCATCGAGCTTGTCTGAGTAGCCCTGACTCAGAAGATCTTCCAAGGCGACGAAGGGAACAGACGTAACGTTAGGATTCATCGTCCCAACGATAGCTCGAACGTTTTCGCCCTCGACGGAAGGAGACTGATTCCCATCCCTCGCCAGCTCTTCGTAGTCACAGGCTGCAAAAGTAATCGGAAGGCCCTGTGGGAGGCTATCTTGGATGAGCCTTCTGATTTTCTCGGCAGCGGTTACACCCGCCTCGGAACAGAAGAGGACTGTCTCCCCTGCTTTTGACAGCCGGGCAACGCGATAGCACGGAGATGCGGCTTCGATGACCTTTGGCAGGCTGTCGCTCAGGCTCTCGTGACCCTCGAGGATACTTCCTACTTCCAGAGCGAGACCCGTCGACACATTGGTCATCACATACACGTCGCTGCTGATGGAGCTTGGAATCACATCTAGGATCTGCTCCAAGGAGCCCATGTCGACTAGGATGACCATTGATTCGCAGAACGAGAATCGCTCCAGCAGATGCGCAAGGGGAATTGCCACATCCGAGAACTGCTGCTCGTAAGTCATGTCGATGGCCTCGAACACCCGCGCGTGGAGCATCCTGTTAGCCGCCTCCGCAATGCTCGTGGCGGTCGAGTAGCCATGGCACATCACAACTCCCAATGCCTTTCTCCTTCTGGTTCCCGGAGAGAGGACCTGGCAGATGTCTAGAAGAAGCACTGCCCGAACCAAGTCATCCATTTCCACGCCAAGCGCGAGCTTCACCTTGAAGTCAATCTGAGACACTGCGGAAGAAGCCACCGAATGACGGCGGGAGAGCTCCGCGCAAAGGGATTTGAAGGTGGCCCGGTTGTGCATGCGCCACGATGTCAAGGGAGTTCCAGCCCATAACTGAGACACGACCAGGTGCGAAAGAAGTCGAGCGGTCTTCCTCGTTAGGTCCAGACCGTAAGACTCGTTAATCTCATCGACAACGGGGCCAATAACTTGCTCGTAGGAAGCGAAGCGCTCGTCTGCGCTCTGGTCGCCGAAATCCAGGAAGTCCTCGTAGGACTTCAGTGCCGCAACTGCCGAAGAGAAGAACTCGTCAAACGAGAGCTTCCCCTCCTCGAATGAGCGGAATGAGTCGACCAGTTGCTGGAATATACCGGTTACGCGCCGATGAGCGTAAAAAGCCTCCTCCGCACCGCCGGAGACAAGCTGGTCGTCATCAGCTCTTGTCTGAAGAGAAGAAATGATGTCGGGAGGAAGGTTATAGGTCTGTATTACAAGCCGGTCATCCTTCCTGTTGAGATACGAGTTGGCACAGCAGTTGGTTATGCATGCGCGAAGGCCGTCTACATTGTCCTCAAACTCATTTGCGACCAAAGCTCTGAGCGCTCCACGGCTGATTGCCACGTCAGATGCAACTCGTCTGCCCTCCTTCTTGAGGAAATCCATAACAAGGAGCGTGCGTTCCTCCATGGTTCTCTCCGAAAGGCGCGGGAGCCTAATCACGATGGGGATAGACCGCGCAATTGCCCTCACGGCATCGCTGTCAATCTCTCGACTCGTTCCAAGAATGAAGCGTGCGGAGCCACCCTCTTGTTGTATGCCAGTCTCGCCTTCTCGAATCCTCTGGAGTATGGCATCTCGAGAGACAGAATCCAGGTGATCAAAGCGTCGAATGTAAACGACTCCCCCATGGGAGTTACCAACGGAGCCCGGTATCTTGCTATCCCCGAAGATCAGCCGTTCGATAGACGCACCAGCATTTCTGTGCCGAGACGCATCAACCGAGATATACGAGGCATTCTTGCTGAGGATTCCCGCATTCTTTCCGTACTCGAAGGTGAGCCTGGATAGGTATTCCTTACCTGTCCCATGATTCCCAACGAGGAGCACCGGAATTCCGTGGGGAGGATACTGCATGGCACTCTTGAGCTGCTCAACGCATTGTCCAAGAGACAGGTTGCTTCCGATTGCCTGCTCAAAATCTCGTGATGCCGTTCTTCCAGCTGACATGAGCAGCTCGGACATTGAGGAATACTCGTTCTTCTCAAGCTTTGTCTGCAAGTACCGTTCCAAATCCCTGCGATGCAGGAAGAGTACTGGCCGAGATCCAGCCTTAATTGCAAGTCCTTCTCTCACCAGCTCGTTTAGATATTGACTCGCCAAGTTCCGGCTCACATGGCAGGCGCTGGCAACGGCAGTGGTAGTGAAGGGTTCTGCCTTTGGTGGGTCAATCTCTCGCGTTACCTTGTCTAGATACGAAAGGATTTCACCCTTGGTTTCAACTCCGGCCACGTGACCCCCAAAGCTTGAGTAGCGTCAATCATGCAGAACAGACATTCTCGAGCAGAGAGCAAACCTAAGGCCTACCGCAGGGGCAGACAGCCTTGTTTCCTCGCTGAGCGAGTGATCGTGCGTCCTTTATCTACGCTACGACAGCATACGCGCTGGAGCGCCCGGAACCCACCTTCTTGAGCTTGCCCTCCTGCACCAAGCCCTCAAGAAGCCTACCGGCGCTGGACCTTGAGACGCCCAGGATCTGCTCGACCTCCACGCGCGTAATGCTCCCGTTGGACTCCACGATGTTCATCACCATGTGAATTGAGTCCCCTGGACGCATTACGCGGGGTCCTGGCACCTGCTCCATGGTTCTGGGGACTCCGCCCATGGGGACGAGAGACCCCTCCTCCGCCCATGCCGGCACTCCGTGCTCGCGAACGTAGTTGAGATTAGGCAGCGTCAGCTTGAACACGTGGGCAGAGACCTCGACGATGGGCTTCGCAGACCTTCCCGCATATGCCGCAAAGATGCGTGGCAACCCCATCCCATATGCCTCAACCATGCCAAGGCGAAACATCACATTGGCCAGTCTGGGGTTGCGGCATACGGACGTGCCGCTTGTCACTTCGTCCATCCGGACACCTCGGGCAAGACCCCCAGCAGTCATGAACTCAATGCGGTCGTCGAAGACGCTTGCCTTGTTGATGACAGGAGAGCCATAGTCGCGGTGCATGACCATATTAAGGACTGCTTCGCGCAGGGCATCATCCGGGTAGCTCCTCGTCTCGATCCGATATGGAAGCGTGATAATGCCGCTGGTCTCGTTTCTGAACTCAAGGTAGTCGATCATCTGCTCTAGCTGTGAGAGAACACTGCCTTCGAGAATCTTTCGATCCTTGATAATGCGCACGTCAGAGCCCTGGAATGACGTAAGCTGGAAGGAGAAGGGGCACTGGTCGGACAGCATTAGGCCCAGGTTGGTGAAAGTGCCCTCGCCGTCCTTCAGGCCAAGCGTCCTCATCTGACGCTGTCCCAGCTCAAGCTTTGCCGCCGAGAATGACTTGCGCAAGGCTTCAAACGAAAGGTCATCCGCACCTGCGGGAAGATCTTCGAACGAAGAATGGCTCGACTCCATAATCATCTCGAGAATTCGACCTGGGTCTGCTGGAGCAGTCGAAGGCCCCTCTCGAACGAATACGCCCTCGGGTACTGATCCCTTTCGCGCAAGGTAATAGGGCTTCCTTCTCCCCTCCTCAACTGTCAGACGAACAACGGCGCCCGATTGGGGGCTATTGCCGAACAAGTCCTTACACTCCTCGTTCGACAAGGCGTCAGCATGACAGAGAGATGTTGCGTCCGGAGAAATGGAGTCCCTGATTGAATTGACCACGGCAAGTGTTGCGGCATCAGCATCAGCAATCCCAACGGGAGTGCCGCTATCATCCACCCCCAAATACAGGGTCCCCCCATGGGTATTCGCAAAGGCGATTACCTCTCTAACCACCTGCTTGGTTGGCTCACGCTTGAACTCTGTATGCTCGTTTTCTCTCATGAGAGCTCCTCTCCTACCCAAATATTACCCACCAGGGTAGATAATGGGTAGGAGAAGTTCGCTGTATGGTGCTCGCCGGTGCTCCACCGGCAAGTTAGTGGTTGCGTGAGGCTACTCGCTATAGAACTCGTGCCAATCGGCTGCCATGGCGTGGAGCGTGGGCTCGTCAGTGTAGGCCATGTGTCCGCACCCATAGCGATGCCAGGTGATCTGACGCTTGAGCGCATCCGGCAGGTAGAGCTGCGACATCGTGTGCCGCACGTTCCACCAGGGCGTTGCCGTGTCGTAACGACCGCCCAAGATGCAGAGCTTGGTCGTGGGGCTGCGCCTCATGGCAACGGCGATGTCGTACGCTAGGTTGGGCGCCGCAACGGTCGTCTCGTCGAAGCCGGGCTCGTCGTGGACCCAATTCCAGCCAATGCCGATCTCGCCCCATACCGAAAGGCGGTACTCGGCTGGACCCTCGTAGCCAAGGTCGCTGCGTAGGAAGTCACGGAACGCAGCATACCAGCAGCTCTCGAGTGCGTGGTTGGCAGGGTCCTCGCAGGCAAAGTAGAACGAGGCTCGCTGGCTGGGAAGCAGAGATGTCTCAGTAAAGCGCTGGTCAAGACGGCCGCACACGAGGCCACGATCGGCGAGCAGGTCTTTCCTAAAGTCCTCAAGCTCAACTCGGTTGTTGCGGACAAGCAGATAGTCCTTGGGAAGCCCGATAAAGGCAGACAGATGTTCTGCCAAGGCGTCCTTCTCGGCAGGATCGATCTCGTCTCCCTGGAAGATGCCGCAGGCATACTCGCCGCCAGCAAACGCAGAGGCCCTGTCGAACCACTCGTCTTCGTCGACGCCCTGGCCAACTAGGCCAAAGTACTGCGCCGTCGAGGCAAAGGTGGGAACCATGCCCACGTAATAGAGGTCATTGCCCGGAAGGTTCTGCGTCCAGTCGTAGTAGGCAGAGAGCATCACGACGCCCGCCAGGGGCACGTGCGCCTCGCCAAGGTAGCGCATGAGAACGGCGCTGCGCATGGTCCCGTACGACTCGCCAAAGATGTAGAGCGGAGAACCCCAGCGGTCGTTCTCGTCAAGCCACTGGCAGATGGCACGGCAGAAGGTTCGTGCGTCCTCCTCGAGGCCATAGACGCGCTTGGTATCGTAGCCATCCGCCACGAAGGACCAGCCCGTGCCCAGGGCATCCGGGAAGACGAGGTCTGACTCTCGCAGCAGGGTGCCAGGGTTGTCCACGACCTCATATCCAGCGCCCACGAAGTCCATCCCGTGGGTCACAACGCGACGCGGGCCAAGGCCGCCAAAGTTGATGGGCACCGATGCAGAACCGGGACCGCCGTTGTAGCAGAAGGTCACCGGGCGCTTGTGAGGGTCTACCTCGCTGCCATCAATGGCCGTGGCAACATAGGAGACGTTGAACATGCGCCCCTCGAGAACCTTGTCGCGGTCGACGATGTCCAAGTGGCCAGCCGTTGCCGCATAGTCAATCGTCTCATCGCCAACATGCCACGTGAGCTGTGCGCTCTTTGCCTCCGGGACCTCGTCCACCGTGGCCTCGCAACCGCACCCGCACTCGCAACCGCACTCGCACTCTCCCATGTGAGACCTCCCTACTCGATGCCCAGCATGTCACAGAGGGTGAGCATGTAGATCTCTGCTGCATGCACCACGTCCTCAACGTCCACGTCCTCGTTGTAGCCATGGATGCCGGCATTGTTGGCTGGGCCAAACTGGATGGTGGGGCATCCAAGCGCGCGATAGTGCGCAGCGTCGCTGGACGCCCACTGGTAGGCGGGCAGGCACTCCTCGCCCCAGACGCTCTCGATGTTGTCCTTGAGACTAGTCACCAAGAGACAGGTGTCATCGGTGTAGTTGCCCTCGGCGATCCACTCGTAGCTTGCCTCCACGCCCGAGACGCCGCTCTCCTCGATGATGCGGTCGACGACAGCAACCACGTCCTCGTGCTTGCAACCGTAGGGCAGGCGCACGTCCACCTTGCAGCTTGCAAGGTCGGGCACCTGGTTGATCTTGCCGCCGCCCTCGATGATGCCCACGTTGGCCGAGCAGTGGTCGATTGCGTTGCCCACCAGGGGGTTGTCGATGGTGCGCTCGGCAATGGTGCGCGAGTTGGCAACCGCGTGGGCCTGGCTTGGCAGGTAGTGCCCAGGAACGGAGATCAGCTCGTCGATGTGGAGAATGACGCGCGCCAGCTTGGTGATGGCGTTGTCGCCCTTGTAGTTGCCCGTCGAACCATGGCCAGACGTGCCATGCACCGTAAGCGTGAGGTGCAGGATGCCCTTCTGGCCAATCTCGATGGTGTCGTGGCCGGTGGGCTCCCCCACCATCACGGCATCCGCCCCGTCCGCATAGCCGTGGTCGCAGAACCACTTGGTGCCAGTACCTGCGATCTCCTCGTCCGTAGCCACGTGGAGGCGGATGTCGCCCTTTAGGTTGGCGCCAGACTCGTTGAGAAGCGCCATCGAGAAGAGCAGCACCGCGAGGCCGCACTTCATGTCAGAGGCGCCGCGACCGTGAATCTTCCCGTCAAACACCTCTGCCCCAAAAGGGTCAAAGTCCCAGCCGGAGAGGTTCCCCACGGGAACCACGTCCACGTGGCCGTTAAGGACAATGCGGAAGCCCTCGTCAGAGCCAATGCGAGCATAGACTACCGGGTAGTCCTCGCCCGCATAGGCAACCAGGCGCTGCGAGTCGATGCCATGGCTCGCAAGGTACCCTCTCACAAAGTCGACCGCAGGCTCCTGCGGGTCCAGCGGGCTCTGGTTCTTGATGCGAATGAGGTCCTGGCAGAGAGAGACGAGCTCATCCTTGTGGTCGAGAACCTTCTTGTGGAGCTCTTCCTTCGTGACCTGTGGCATGGCAGACAAACACTCCTCCGAACGAACAAACGGACTGATTACGCGAGACTCGCACGGCTACTCCGCCACGACGTCGTGGTACTTGAAGCACGCCACGCGGTGGCCGGCCTCGACCTCCTCGAGCGATGGGCGCTCGTGGCGGCAGCGCTCCATGCAGAAGGGGCAGCGGCCGGCAAGCGGGCATCCCACCTGCTCGCCCACGGGGCTTGGAATCTCGCCCTGGAGCTTGATCTCTTCCTTCTTGTCGAAGGGGCTCTCGGGCGGAATGGCGGAGAGAAGAGCCTTGGTGTAGGGGTGCAGCGGGTGCGCATAGATCTTGTCGGCAGGGCACAGCTCCATGATGCGCCCCAGGTACATTATCGCAACGCGGTCGGAGATGTGCTTGATGACCGAGAGGTCGTGGCTGATGAAGAGGTACGTGAGGCCTCGCTCCTGCTGCAGGTGGCGGAAGAGGTTGAGCACCTGCGCCTGGATGGAGACGTCAAGCGCGGAGACGGGCTCGTCGCAGACTATGACCTTGGGGTCAAGCACCAGGGCGCGGGCCACGTTGATGCGCTGCCGCTGACCGCCGGAGAACTCGTGCGGATAGCGCTGGAGGTGCTGCACGTCCAGGCCGACCTCGCGCATGACCTCGAGGACGCGCTGCTCGCGCCTGGAGGCATCGGGCTCGGTACGGTAGATGAGCATGGGCTCCTCGATGGTCTTGGCCGCCGTGTAGCGCGGGTCAAGCGAGGAATAGGAGTCCTGGAAGATCATCTGGATGTCCTTGCGAACCGCCTTGAGCTGCTGCCCGGCAAGCTTGGTGATGTCCTGGCCACCGTAGACGATCTGGCCCGAGGTGGCCTGGTGCAGCTGCACCACGCAGCGGCCCAGCGTGGACTTGCCACAGCCGGACTCGCCAATGATGCCCAGCGTCTCGCCGGGATAGACGTCCAGGCTCACGTCGGAAAGGGCGTGGAGCACTTGCGGCTTGGAGAAGAGCTTCCCGCCGCGCAGGCGGAAGTCCTTGGAGAGGTGCTTGATGGAGAGAATGGGCTCTCCGCTCGCAACCTGGGGTTTAGCGGCAACAGCCATCGGCTGCGTCTCACTCATGGTGGTTCACCTCGCCTCTCACGAGCCTGTGCTCGCCGTCCTGCCTCAGGCACGCCACAAAGTGCCCCGGCTCAACCTCCTTGAGCTCCGGCACGCGCTTGTGGCACTCCTCCGTCGCATAGGGGCAGCGGTTGCAGAAGTTGCAGCACGTACCAGTAAGCCTGAGGTCGGGAGGCACGCCCGGTATGGTCTTGAGGTCGGTCTTCGCGGTGTCGGAGAGCCGCGGCATGGAGTCGAGAAGGCCCCAGGTATATGGGTGGAGCGGGTTTGAGCAGAGCTCCCTCATGGAGGTGTACTCGCACGTGCGTCCCGCGTACATCACCATGACGTCATCCGCCATCTCCCACACGATGCCAAGGTTGTGGGTAATAAGGAGAATGGCAGTGCTCAGCTCGTCCTGAAGGCTTCGCAAAAGCGAGAGGACCTGGGACTGAACGGTAACGTCAAGCGCGGTCGTTGGTTCGTCGGCGATGATGAACTTGGGGTGGCAGCTCACCGCCATTGCAATGATCACGCGCTGGCACATGCCGCCCGATAGCTCATAGGGGTAGGCGTCCATGCGAGCCTCTAGGTCTGGGATGCCAACGAGGCGCAGCATCTCGACGGCGCGGTCGTAGGCCTCCTTCTTGCCCAAGTCGCTGTGCGCCCGGATGAGCTCGACCATCTGGGTGCCCACCTTGAAGACCGGGTCGAGGCCGCTCATGGGGTCCTGGAAGATCTTCGAGATGTCGCTGCCACGAAGCTTGAGCAGCTCGCGCTCCGGCACGTGAACCATGTCGATGCCATCGAACTCGATGGAGCCACCCTCGATCTTGCCGGTCTTTGCAAGCAGGCGAATCACGGAGGAGGCGGTCACGCTCTTGCCAGAGCCGGACTCTCCCACGATGGCAAGGGTCTTGCCGCGGTCAAGGGAGAAGCTCACGCCGTCGACCGCCTTGGCGATGCCAGCTGCCGTGTGGAAGTACGTCTTGAGGTTGCGCACCTCGAGGATCCTCTCGCCCGACTTTGTTCCGGCGTCATCGAGAAGCCCCGTGTTCTGCTCGGTCATGTTCACCACCTACCGCTTCTGCTTGGGATCGAAGACGTCGCGGATGCCGTCGCCAAAGAGATTGAAGCCAAGCACCGTAAGCAGGATGAAGACGCCCGAGATGGTGGCGATGTGCGGTGCGGTCTGCAGCGCGCTCTTGCCCTCGGAGAGAATCGCTCCCCACGATGCGGTTGGGGGCTGCACGCCAAGGCCGAGGAAAGACAACGCCGCCTCCGAGATGATTGCGCTTGCGATGTTGAGCGTGAAGTACACGATGACTGGGGACATGGCATTGGCGAAGATGTGCTTGAAGAGGATGCGCGCGGGAGAGGCACCTATGACCCTCTCGGCGTTGCAGTACTCCTCGTTCTTTACCACGTGCACCTGGCCACGCACCACACGAGCAAAGTTGGGGACGTTTGCCACGCCAATGGCAATGATCACGTTCTGTGTGCCCTGTCCCAGGATGGTCATGAGGATGAGGGCGAGAAGAATGAACGGGAAGGACATCATGCCGTCCATGATGCGCATGATGACGGAGTCGACCGCACCGCCAAAGAAGCCGGCGACAAGGCCGAGGAGCACGCCAATAATGGCGCCCACAATGGTGCCGCCGATGGCGATGAAGATTGAAATTCTCGCACCATAGATGATGCGAGACAACAGGTCGCGACCATAGGAGTCGGTGCCGAATAGGTGGCCCGCCTGCCCCGGCGCCGCGAACATGTTGGACATGTCCGTCGCATTGGGGTCATAGGGCGAGACGATCGGTGCGAACACGGCGAGAAAGACCATGAAGGCAACGATGACAAGCCCCACGACGGCCATCTTGTTGCGCGTGAGCTTGTGCCAGACGTTGTTCGCTCGCCGCTCGCGCTTGAGCATCTCGAGGTTGGCGGCGTCGCTCAGGGCCTCCGGCGCGGTCGCATTCGTCTGCTCTGCCATTAGCGGGCACCTCCCTCGTAGCTCACCTTGGGGTTAATGATCATGTACACGATGTCCACAACCAGGTTCACGAAGACGAAGACCACTGCCGAGAAGAGAACCACGCCCTGGATGAGGGCATAGTCGCGACCGTTGACCGCGTTCACGATGAGGGTCCCCAGGCCAGGCCAGGAGAAGATCGTCTCGGTGAGGATGGCTCCGGCAAAGGCACCGGCAAGCTGGATGCCCAGCACGGTGACGATTGGCGGGAGGGCGTTCTTGAATGCGTGCTTCCAGATGACCACGGACTCCTTGATGCCGCGGGAGCGAAGCGCCTTCACATAGTCCGCGTTGATGGACTCGAGCATGCTGGAGCGCGTGATGCGGGCAAAGGTCGCGGCGGGAATCGTCGCCAGGCAGAGGCACGGCAGGATCATGTGGCTCACCACGTCCCAGGCACCCTTGGCGATATTGCCCATGCCCATCACGGGAAGCCATCCCAGGTTCACGCTGAAGGTGAGGACGAGCATCAGACCAAGCCAGAAGATGGGCATCGACACGCCGACAAGCGCCAGCACCATGAAGATGTAGTCGAAGGCGGTGTTCTGCTTGACCGCAGACTCGACGCCGATGGGAATCCCCACCAGGATGGCGAGCACGAGTCCGGTGATGGTGATCATCAGCGTGGACGGGAGGCGGCTCAGGATGATGGGCATCACTGCTCCGTTGTAGGAATAGGAATAGCCAAAGTCCCCCTGCAGGACGCCGAGGACGTAGCTCACGTACTGCTGCAGCATGGGCTCGTTGAGGCCCATCTTCTCTCGCATGGTCTCGATGGCATCTGGCGAGGCCTGCGGACCGAGCATGGTCACCGCGGGATCTCCGGGAATCATGCGCGTGAGGACAAACGTGAACGTTACGACAACGAGCAGGACGGGGATGGTCTGAAGCGCCCGCCTGATGATTGTCTTGGCCATCCTGCTACCACCCCCTGGGTGTTCTCATCCGAACGCGACGCAGGATGGCCCCATTCGGTGCCGAGGGGGCGCAGGTCTCGCCCATGCTCCCTCGGCTGGATAGAATCGATGTTGCTGCTACGCGGTTTTCGAGACGTTGACCTCGTCGTTCACGATGACGATCTTGCCGTCGGCGCGCTGCTCGTAGCCCTGGACCTTGGTGGTGAGGCCGGTGTTCACGTACTCGGAGGCGTAGACCAGCATCGGGTCGTAGGAAACGATCGCCTTGAGTGCCTGCTTGTAGTAGTCGGCACGCTGGTCCTGGTCGGTGACGGCAAGAGCCTTGTCAAGAAGGTCGTCGACGTCCTGGTGGCTAAAGCCTGCGCCGTTGCCGAGCGCGCCCACCTCGGAGCTGCTGAAGAGCTTGTTGAGGAAGAAGAACGGGTCAGGATACCAGGTCCAGCTCATGCCATACATGTCAGCGGTGCCAGAGGCGGCCGTGGCGCTGAAGGTTCCCCAGTCGGACGGGTTGATTGCGAGGTCGATGTTCAGGGTCTCCTTGAGCGTCTGCTGGAGGATGGTTCCCATCTTGATGCGAGCCTCGGTGTTGGAGATGTAGAGGTTGAGCGAGAGGCCGTCAGCGTATCCCGCCTCTGCCATCAGCGCCTTCGCGGCGTCCGGGTCGTATGCGGGAACGTCGCTCTCGACGGAGGCATCGTAGCCCCAGCTGCCCTTGGGGAGCGGCAGGGAGGCAGTCTCGGCCTCGCCGTACGGATAGACGCCCTTCACGAGGTCATCGCGGTTGATTGCCATGAGGATGGCCTTGCGCACGCGCTGGTCGGCGGTGGGGCCGTTCACCTGGTTGAAGTAGACGTAGGCGATGTGCAGGGCAGGCGTCTGCTGCATGACAAGGTCGGAGTTGCTCTTGATGGTCTGGATGGACTCGCCGGTGAGCGAGGTGGCCATGTCGAGCTCGCCGGTGGTGAGGCCGTTTGCAGCCTGAGTCATGTCGGTGACGACCTTGATGGTCACGCCGTCGAGGTTGGGCGTGGGACCCCAATAGGTGTCGTTCTTGGAGAGGTCGGACTCCTGGTCCTTGAGGAACTGGTCGAGCTTGAAGGGGCCGGAACCAACGAGGTGGTCGCCGAATGAGTCGCCCCAGCCCTCGACCTCCTCCTTGGGGACAATGACGTTTCCGGCATCGGTGAGCGCGGTGAGGAACGAAGCAGCGGGGGCGTTGAGGACGCAGTTGACGGTCGTGTCGCTCACAACGTCAACGTGGTCGAGCATCGCCAGGCGGTTCATCGAGGACTGCTTGGCGGAGCGCTCGAGAGAGTACTTGATGTCCTCCGCGGTGACGGCACGACCGTCCTGGTACTGGCCCTTCTGGAACTTGGCGTCGCTGCGCAGGTTGAAGGTGTAGGTAAGGCCGTCGTCGCTGATCGTCCAGTCGGTCGCAAGAACCGGCACGATCTGGGAGAGGTCCATGTTGTAGTCGACGAGCGTGTCGCACACGCAGTTGATGATCTGGGACTCGTAGGTGCCCGTATAGAGAATGGGGTCGAGGCACTTGGGCGAGGAAGGCAGGGAGATCACGAGGGTGCCACCGGCAGCTCCACTGGTGCCCGCTGAGTTAGACGAGCTGTCGGCGCTCCCGCCGCATCCCGCAAGGCCGGCAGCTGCAACGCCAAGGCCCAGCATTCCCGCCGTGCGTAGGAAGCCGCGCCTCGAGAGGCACGCCATGGACTCCTGCACGTTCAACCTGGTCTTGTTCTGAGCGCTCATCGCCAGCTCCTCCCTCATGCCAGGCAAATCCTCCCGGCAACCAACGCGGCACACACGCGTTGACCCACCTCCTGCGGGTCGTTGAATGCAGCATGCCATGCTGGCGACAGGAGAGCAGAGACTGGGGGCGTGTATTTCACTCGCATGAAACAAGTTACATCGTGCTGTAACAATTGACGGCTCTTCTCGGGCTAAGGTAGACGCTAAACACGCCGGTTCTCGGTGTTGTCTGCGAATTGTTTGGCACGTGGATTGAAACGTATTTCGTTGAAAGGAATTCCAATGCTCCTTCGCCAGATGCTCGACATCTATGACCTCATCGACAAGCCATCCGCATCGGGAAACGAAGTCGCGGACTTTCTCCGCGCCCACGGCGCAAGCGACGTTACCGTCGAGCGCGTCTCCGGCGAGCGCGGCGGCACCGACTGCATGAAGGTCCTCATCCCCGGCTCCAACGGCAAGTCTTCTGGCGGAGACGCCCCCACGCTCGGCGTCGTCGGCCGTCTCGGTGGGCTTGGCGCCCGTCCCGAGCTCATCGTGGCCGTGTCCGACGGCGACGGTGCCCTCGCGGCACTCACCGCCGCCCTCAAGCTCGTTGAGATGCACGAGCAGGGCGACGTCCTTGCCGGCGACGTCATCGTTGCCACCCATGTGTGTCCCGACGCCCCCACGCTCCCGCACGAGCCCGTGCCCTTCATGGATTCTCCTATCGACATGGAGACCATGAACCGCATGGAGGTCGACCCGCGCATGGACGCCGTGGTCTCGATCGACACCACCAAGGGCAACCGAATCATCAACGTGAACGGAATCGCCATCTCCCCCACCGTGATGCAGGGCTACATCCTCTCGGTCTCCAACGACCTCATGGACGTTATGACACGCGTCACCGGAAAGATGCCGCAGGTCTTTGCCCTCTCCCAGCAGGACATCACCCCGTACGGCAACGACCTCTACCACCTCAACAGCATCCTGCAGCCCGCCACCGCAACCAGCGCGCCCGTAGTTGGCGTTGCCATTGCTACCGAGCAGATGGTCGCCGGTTGCGCCACTGGTGCCACCCACGGCACCGACGTGGAGGAGGCCGCGCGCTTTGCCGTGGAGGTGGCGGAGGTCTACGGTCAGGGTTCCTGCACATTCTTTGACCCCGAGCAGTTCAAGCACCTGACCGATCTCTATGGCACCATGGAGCGCTTCCAGACCTCTGGCCAGGCACGTTAGGCATGGCACGAACCAGGATTGCCGGCATCACTGTTGGGCAGGCACCCCGCACGGACATGACGGCGGACCTCGAGTCGCGCCTTGCTTCAACGCTCGAGCTAGTGCAGTATGGGGCGCTCGATAACCTCACCGCCACCGAAGTCGAGCGCGACCTTGCCCCCGAACCCGACGACGAGGTGCTCGTCTCGCGCATGCGCGACGGCTCCCAGGTCACGTTCTCCGGCACAAAGGTGCTGCCCTTGGTCCAGGCGAGAATTGACCAGGCAGAGCACGAAGGCGCGCGGGCGATTATCGTGCTGTGCACCGGCTCCTTCCCCGAGATGCGACACGAGGTCCCTCTCGTCTACCCCCAGCCGCTCTTCCACTCCGTTGCCCGCGCCCTTGCGGGCGGGCGGCGCGTGGCGGTGATGGTGCCCGAGTCGTCCCAGGTAGAGCAGGCCAAGGTCTGGTGGGGCGAGCACGGCGTCGAAGTGGACGTTGTCTCGGCAAGCCCCTATGCAGGCATCGACGGGGTGCGCGAGACGGCGGCCACGCTCTGCGGTTCGAACGATGCCTTCCTTTGCCTTGACTGCATGGGCTTCACCACGCAGATGCGCGACGCCGCGCGCGAGGCGTCTGGTCTCGACGTACTGCTACCACGCACTCTTGTCGCCTCGGTTGTCTCCGAGCTTCTCGGCTAGCGCTCTTGTTCACCCGGACGGGGGTTCTCGCCCCCGTCCGGCGTGTTTGCCTTGTCGCCATCGCTCTCGGCCTTGCTTTTCAGGTACGCGACCTCGTCGAGAAGAATCTCCAAGTACAGGTAGATCATGAGCTGGGCGTCAGAGAGGTCTGAGCGTCCGCCGGTACCAATGTTAGGCAGGACGATGGCGCTCGAGGCGTGCGAGATGAACTGGCTCCGTGCGTTCACCGTAACAAAGAAGGCCTCCCCGCCGTTCTCGCGAATCGCGTCCATGAGCAGGGCGTAGGCGTCGTAGTCGCGTCCCTTCTGCGAGATGACCACGCAGACGTCGCCCTTGCCTAGAATGCCCGCGACGTCGTCCATCACCGTCGTGTCATTTGTCACGCTGTTGAAGATACCAACGTGCATGAGGCCGGCGGAGAGCTGCAAGGCCCTCTCGTACATGCGGTCGACACCCCACACGGCAACGTGCGGGGCAGCGCAGATTGATGCGGCAACGTGGTTGAGCTGCGCCATATCGATTGCCTCGGCGACCTTGCGCAGCTGGACGGCATTGATGTTCACAAAGCGGGAGAGGAGACCGCCCTCTCGTGCACCGTCCTCCTGCGTGCCGTTGGAGAGAAGCTGACGGTCCATCTCAAAGCGGAACTCCGAGAAGCCGCTGTAGCCCATGCGCTGGCACATGCGCACGATGGCAGCAGCAGAGAGGCCCGAGAGCTCCGAGACTTTCGAGACGGTGTTACCCACCACGTCCATGGGGTGACCGGCAATGTAGCGGGCGACGGCAAGCTCAGACTCGGTAAAGTTTCCCTCTTGGGACTTCATGCGCTCTATCAGGTCCAACTGGTACTCCGCCCCTTCGCCGCTTTGAGTGATACGTGCCGAAAAGCTACTTGAGGTTACCAGTCGCGAAGAATGGTGGCAAAACCCGACGCCAATTCATAGCCCCAACCGTAACGCACTCTTTTCAAACAAACTGTTTTGAACTGTCTCCCAATACTGTCTTTTCGCCGCAAAGACGATGTCTCGTCTTGATAGGAGCGACTCCGTCCATTCATTACGGATGCAAGATTGTGGCCATTTTTATACAGAAAACCACGAACAGCCAGTATACATCGGCCGTCCGTGGTTTTCATCAATGCGCGTTTTGAGTTGTCAGCAAGGAGATATATCAACCGTTGGAACTAAGCAACCGGCTTTGCTCCGTTTGCAAACGCTTCGATGGTCTTCTTGAAATCGGTGTACAAGGCATTGTAAGCAGCCATTGTCATATCGTGCCAATACACGGGCTTGCCTGCAGATGAATCAATGATACCACGAGCAGCTTCTCCAGCTCGGACAACACCATACGTGTAGTAATTGATCTTTCGGATGCCTGCGTTGATGGACTTTGCATAATCCTCATCCGAAACACCGGAACCCCCATGCATGACAAGAGGAACCTTATTCTTCTTTCTAATCTCGGTAAGCACATCGTAGTTCAGGTGAGGTTCGCCCTTATATAGGCCGTGAACGGTGCCAAAGGAACAAGCAAGTGCGTCTAGCCCAGTACTAGAAATAAAGTCAGAAGCTTGTTCCGGATCGGTATATATTGCCCCAGACTCCTCGGCAGTTCCTCCCTCGGGGCGCACACCAGCCTCACGAGACCCCATGGACCCGAGCTCACACTCGAGGCCGGCGTCAAACTCTGCGCACATCTGCGACGCATATTGAGACATCTCAACGTTCTTCTCATAGGGAAGGTAGGAGCCATCGAACATTGCACCATTGAATCCCATTTCGAGCGCACGCCTCATATACGAGAGGTTTTCGCAATGGTCCAAGTGCACGCATACCATTGCGCTGGACTTCTCGGCAAGATTGACCATCGTCGGGCCAATCACATCAAGGGGAACATAAGGTTCATGACCCTCTGCGTGAGCAATCATTACGGGGTAACCGAGTTCTTCGGCGGCATCCAGCGCCGCGCGCAATGCTTCAAGGCTCGGGGTGTCGAACTGGGCAATTGCCATGTTATTTTGCTCGGCAATAGCACACATATCAGTGAGGTTTACCAGCATGCTTTTGTACTCTCTTTCATGAGAAGGCCACAGCAGTAGGCGGGCGGGTTCAATCCCACCCGCACGCTACTCCCCCATCACCACGACGCGGAGCTTGCGGGTGCGCTCGCGCGTGCGGTCGAAGTCGACGAAGAAGATGCTCGCGAGGCCGTTCATCTCGAGCCTGCCGCCGGCCACCTCGAAGGTCTGGCTGCCGCCCACGAGCACGGAGCGCAGGTGCGCGTCGCCGTTCCAGAGCAGGGTGCGGTCGCCCCCTGGGAGGTAGGCCTCCGCGTCCGGCCAGCCCTCGACCTCCTCGAAGTGGCGAAGGCCGGGGTAGCGGTACGTCTTCCAGTCGTGCTGCTCCGGGAAGACCCTGTCCAGGCCGTCCGAGAGGTCGGCCTGCATGAAGGTGTCGCCGGCCGGGGTCACGTCGTGGTCGAACTCCTGGGAGTAGACGGCGCAGGTCGTGTGGCAGGAGATGCAGTGGACGACCCCCTCCTTAATACCGCTCTGGGAGACGATGCCGGCGACCTCCCCGGTGACGTCGACGTAGGTCGGCTTCCCGGCGAGCGTCTCGACCCTCACGAGCCCCTTGTAGACGGTCATGGCTAGGCCTCCCCCCGGACGTCGGCGCGGACGCGGTCGAGCGCCGCGAACATCTCCTCGAGCTTCGCCTCGGGGTCCTCCGCGCAGACGATGCCGGAGGTGCCGCCCGTGGCGTCCCCGCCATAGTAGATGGCGTCGTAGACGTCCTGGCCGGTCGAGATGCCCGCCGCCTGCAGGACCATCGTCCCGGGCGAGACGGACTTGACCGCCTCCGTCGACGCGCGGGTGTAGTCCTCGCCGGCGACGTGACCCGTGCCGATGAGGCTGTTGAGCTCGCAGGTCATGATGTCGGGGTGGAGCTCGGCGATCGCCCTGGCCTCCTCGACGGAGTCGGCGCAGACGCAGGTGAGGATGCCCACCTCGCGGGCGCGCACGATGGTCCTGGCGAGCTCTCCCACCGTCATGGGGTTCTCCGCGTGGTTGAGGAACGTGGCGCGCACCCCCGCCGCCGCGAGGGCCTCGGGGAGGACGTGCCCCATGCCTCGGCCCGGCCTGAGGCTCTCCATCGCCTGCGCGCACGGGATGAGGTGCGGGCAGTTGTCCGCGACCCACGCGAGGTCGACGAGCTGCGCGGTGAACAGGGACTGGAAGCCGTAGCGCTCGCAGAGCTCGTCGGTCTTGCGCGCGAGCCTGCGGAGCCCCTCGCCGTACAGGTAGGACTTGGGGTTTACGACGAAAAACGGGCGCTTGAGAACAATCTTGTCCATAAGGTTATTTCCGTCCTAATGAAAAATGAGCAGGGTTCTTTTGTCTCTGAGAAAATGGCACCCGGCTTTGGGGGATTTCCAAAGCCGGGTGAGAAATACTATGCTGCACCGCCAAAGAGACCGGTAGCACCAAGCACGACACCAATGCCAACCAAGATAAGAAGAACGACTGTTGAATTCATGTTCTTCTTTTTGAGGAGATACCAAGTCAGAAGGGTAATTGCGAGAGGCACCCCGCCCTTAAGGATAGAGTCGAGCGTCGCCTGGAGGTCAATGTAACCCTCGCCAACTGGAATCTGCAGATACGACGTGCAGGTAACGTAACTATTTGCAAGACACCCCAGAACGATGGCGCCCATGGTGGACGCAGTGGCAATCAGGCGTTTGACCGACCCGGAAGCCATCATGTTTTCGATGCCTTCCTTGCCCGAATTGTAACCGGTGAAGAACATAAAGTGCGAGATGAAGAGCATGATTGCATACATCAGGACGATGTAGAGCAGAGGTCCAAGCAGATTTCCCTGCGTAGCAAGGGGCATTGCCACGGCAAGCAGAATGGGCGTGAGCGTACCCTGCCACAGAGTGTCACCGATGCCTGCAAACGGTCCCATGAGACCGGTCTTGACGGCGGTAATAGCCTCGGGCGTCACGGCTGAACCGTTCGCCATCTCCTCTTCCATCGAGAGCGCGAGGCCGTTGATGATGCAGCCAAAGTGGGGCTCGGTGTTGTAGAACTCCATCTGACGCCTCATGAACTCGACGCGCTTCTGATCATCCCCAGGGTAGAGCTTGTCGGGAATGTGCGAGAAGGATGCCAGCAGTGCAGATGCCATCAGGCGCTCGTAGTTGTAATTCGTGTTGGAAAGGCAAACCCACTTAAACCATGCACGCGTAACGTCACGTTTGTCGAGGTGATTTCCTTCGGCATTGGAAGCAGTCACAACGTTCTTCGTATCTTCTGCCATGAGTGTCATCCCCTATTCAAAGTCATCGTCAGAGTCATCGGAGGCAACGCTTGAAGTCGATGCTGAAGTAGCCGCAATCTGGGGCATCGCTGCTCCGCGCCCTTCCTCGGCCTTCGTCTCGAGCTGAACATAGAAGAATGCGATAACGAAACCAATGATTGCGATCGGCATAGCACCAAGGCCAAGATAGGCACTGAGAATGAAGCCGAAGACGAACCAGATGAGGGTACCGGGGCGGTCGAGCGTGCGGAGGTTCATGGCAATACCGAGTGCCGGAAGGATTCCGCCGATAACCTCAAGGGTGTACAGAGGACGGCCTTGCATGACCTCAATGATGCCATTGACGGCGTCGACACCGAAGTAGCAGCCGAGGGTAACAGGAACAACGCAGAGGATGAAGCAAAGAATCTGCGGCGGGACGATGTGCAGGAAGACTGCCTGCTTCATATCGCCCTTCTCGCAAGCGCGGTCAATCATGTGAACGAACGTAACGTCCAGCGTCATACGAATGACGTTGACAATCGTGCCCACAAGAGCAATCGGGACGGAAATCGCAACTGCAGCCTCCGGCTCGAGGTTGGCCGCAAGTGCAAGTGCGACGCCGAGCGTACCGGCAAGACCTGGATCATTGGGCTGAGCACCGCCTGCAAAGATGTAGGCGATGAAGGGCATCTGTACTGCAGCGCCGATGATGCAACCCTGCACCGGATCCCCGAGGATAAAACCAACGAGCACGCCTGCCACCAGGGGCTTCTGAATGGTTGAAAGGCTACCTAGGCAACCGATGAGCCACGGGGTTCCGACAAAGCCCATGTAGTACACGACACCAACAAGAAAAGCTTGCAACAGGGTGATTTGCATAGAAACAAGCACCTGCCTTCTCAACGAGAGAGACTTATTGGACCTACTTCAGGAGTTCCGCGACATCCTTCTTGGGATCGTCGGCAACAATCTGAATGGTGATCTTGCAACCCCTATCGATAAGCTTGCGCATGGCGTCACCCTCTTCGTCAGAGCAAGCAATATTCTGGTAGAAGGTCTTACGGCTTCCGCTGATGCCCATGCCGCCGATGTTGAGGGAATCAAAGTCAATGCCCGCATCAGAAAGCTTGAGGACTGTGAGCGGGGTCTTAACCAGCATGATTACCTTGTCAGTAGGCTTAAACCCTTTGACCAATCTGTCCACGGCCTTCTGGACCGTAAACACGCCAAGCTTCACGTTGCTAGGCACAACGCCCTTGAGAACGGTCTTCATAAGGTCGTTGGCCGCGACCTCGTCGTCAACCACCATGAATTTGTTTGCGCCAGTGGCCTTCTGCCACGACGTCATGACTTGACCGTGGACCAGCCTGTCATCAACACGTGTTAGAAGAACGTTGTCCATGCCAGCTGCATGCATAGTAGCCCCAATCACATTAAAACTCTTCTTCGTCGTCGTTCGTGTCGAACAGCTTGCGTCGAATATCGACCACGCTGTCACAGCTCGCACGAACCGCTTCCTCAGTGAGCGCCTTGAGATCCATCTCGTCACGAGCAAATACCACCGAGAGCAGCATCGGTAAGTTAACCCCGGCCACGGCATTCAGATCATCACGTCCGAGCAACTGGGCAACAGCATTTGAGGGAGTCCCGCCGAATAAGTCAACCAACACCAGAACCCCGTCACCTTCGTCAACGGCATTGATTGCCTCTTTTACTTTGGCAACAAAGGCGTCAGGGGAGTCACCACGCTGAAGCCCAATCGCCGTTATTGCCTTTTGCTCTCCGCTCAGCAACTCAAGTGCATCGAGCATTCCAGACGCCAACGATCCGTGCGATGCCACAACGATTCCAACCATTCCTACACCTCCCTCAAATGAATCCGAGCGGTCTCATTGCCACAGGAAGTATTCTTGACCATTATTTTGTAGTCATGTTTTGAATAAGGCAAGCGGTAGATTATTAAAGGCGGACGGATTGGTTGACTTCATTTTTATGGTCAATTGTTCAGAACGGACGACTTGCTTGCCTCACACGCGGCGGCCCGAATCTCTTCGTAAGTGCAACGCGCTGAGTCTTCAAGCGAATCGCCGTTATCAAAAAGTCCGCGCCCGAGATTCAGGACATCACATCCGGCTTCTATCAGCAGACGATAGTTCGCCGCATTGCATCCTCCGTCAATTGCAATATCGTAATGAGCCCCAGCCTCAGCACGCAGGACTTTTGCCTCGACAATCCTGTCATAGGTTCCCTCAATGAACTTCTGCCCGGTAAATCCTGGGTCAACGGACAAAATAAGAAGGGAGTCAAGCTCCGTGGCATAGGACGAAACAACGTTAACGGAATCAGAAGGATTAATGAACGCCCCGACCTTTACTCCTCTTTTGTGAATGTACTCGCAGAACCTGTGAATCGAGCGTCCTACCCCATCCGCCGGGAGAGTCAACAGAAATGCACCGGCGTCTATGCATGAATCGAGAAACTCTTTGTTGATTCCATCTACATACAGATGCGCCTCGATAGGCTTAGTTGTGATCGGGCGTATTTGAGCGATGAAGTGGGGCGTCAGGCACATATTTGGAACATAGTGACCATCAATGATGTCAACGTGATACAAATCCGCTATTGAATCCAGTATGTGCAAATCGTGCTCAACCTGGAGCAGACTCATATTCATCAATGAGGGGGCTATTTTCACCATTTGCCAAATCCTCCAAAGCTTGACTACTATTTTGTAGACAATTATATCTACCGAGTGTTGAGCAAGACCTGTATATGAATTCGCAATCAACAAGCGGAGGAAAAATGAGCGCGAAAAGCACTAAACAAAGCCCCGAGACATCGAGAAAGAACCTCCAGAAAGGATCTGGCTATCTGTTTCTTTCGGTTCTCATAATTGCTTTACTTGCGTACGTATTCCCGAGCGTTCTCAACATAGATATTCGTTCTTTCGCACAGCAGAGTCTTGTATTGGGAATTGCACGAATCGCAATTGGAATAGCTGTGATTGTCTACGCCATCCGCGCATGCGTTATCGTAGTGCGAACCAACACCCTTCCCGGGGAGACATGGAAACGCGGTCTATATAATTCTCTTCATGCGACTTTTCTGGGGATAAATGGTCTCACCATCCTGCTTCTGTTTGTAGGAGGAGCGGCGCTTATAATATGGGCGATATCAGAGATGTGTTAGTGATTGTCGCCCGTTGTTCTATAGCAGATGTAGTCATGTAGTCGTGCGAAAAGGGCATTGGGCATCCAAGCAGAACGAGTGATAGCCATGGACCAATCCCCAGATACAGCACCTTCGCTGCACGTTCAGCTTGCAGACTACATCCGAGATAAGGTTTATTCGCAAGAATGGCCGGAGGGGACAAGGCTTCCATCCGAGCATCAATTTATGCTTCAGTTCGGAATTAGCCGGGGAACGGTTCAAAAGGGTATTCAGCTCCTGGTGAACGAGGGTCTTATTACAAAAGTCAAGGGAAAAGGCAGCTTCGTCATCAAGCCCAATGTCGAGCATCTGACGGGGAATAGCCTTCTTTCGTTCGCCGAGTCACTAAGCATGCAGGGCATCAACTTCACTACCAAGGTCGTGGGGGCCGAGGTCATCACTGCAGATAAGGTGTGCTCGCAGCGACTGGGCGTACCACTCAACTCCCCCATCTACTATCTCAGGCGCGTTCGCTCAACAGAAGAAGGCCCGCTGTTGTACATGGAGAGTCGTATCAACATGCTGACCTGCCCTGGCATTGACAAATTTGACTACTCCAAGAGAACTCTTTTTAGCGCCATTGAAGAGGCGTCTGGCAAAAAACTCGGTTACGCAAAAGTCCGGTACGGCGCGAGGATTGCCGGAAAACTCCGCGGCGAATTGTTGGAGTGTGACGAGTCCGCACCTGTGCTCAATATCGACCAGGTCTGCTATCTCGAAGACAATACCTCGACGGAGTGGGGCAACATCTGGCTGCCTGCGAACAAATACGTCTTAGTTTCGGTGTTGCAGAGAGCGTAATCGGACAAGCGGCTCAAGAGGAACTGATTTCTGAACCATAGGGCTAAAACCAGCAGCATCTCCTACGAACCGGGGGTAAGTACCGCCAGATTGGCGCTGAAACCCCATCGTAAACTCACTGCGACATATTCTAACTTGCACCCTACTCCCCCGTACCGGCCTCGCGACGCAGAATCTCGTCCGCGAGGATGGAGTCGCCGTGCTTTGCCAGGTCGATGAACACGCACATGGCAGCCCCCATCATGGTGATGTAGAGGAAGAGCTGCGACTCGGCCACGTCCATGACCAGGCCCGAGAGTATGGGCGTCACGACCTGCGCCGCCATGCTCACCGTGTAGTAGTAGCCCGAGTATCGGCCGACGCTTCTCGAGCTTGTGCCCTCAAGGATCATGGGGTACACGCACAGGTCCACCGCGCCAAGCGATGCGCCCATGAGCAGGAAGAGCACGTAGTAGAGAGGCGTGAACGCCGGGAAGAGCCACATGATGGCGGGGCATACGGTCATCACCAGCCCGGCCACGAGGGCCACGCGCTTCCTGCCCACCCTAAGCGAGAGGTTGGCCACCGGCACATAAGATAGGAGCCCGCCCGCAATGGTGACGATGTTGATGATCGCGTATGAACCGCCGAGCATCGAGAAGAAGTCCGACGCATAGCGTGAGATGTTGGTGGTCATAGCGTTGTAGGACATGTAGTAGAAGAAGACTGCACCAAGGAGCAGGGCAATCGAGCGGAGAAGCTCTGGGTCGGTCACGCGCTCCCTGCCCTGCTCGGCATCGCCGTCTACGTCGACAGCGTCTTCCCTGATGCCCATGGCAAGGCTCTCCCCGTGCATCTTTGCCACGGCTTTGGACTCGTCGAGAAGCACACGGTAGACCACTGCCGCCACGGCGATCACGATGCCCTGCAGCAGGAAGACGGGCACGTAGTCCGGGTCCGCGACGGAGGGGACGAGCACCGAGATCGCCACCAGCATGACACCCGTTCCGGCGTACCCCACGATCTTGCCGACCGAGTCGCCCTTGGTCCTCAAGGGGCGCGGCGTGATGTCGGCGACAATCGCGAGAGTCGCAGTGCGATACGAGCAGATGGCGACCAACGTCACCAGGATCATCGCGATGAGCAGGGGCAGGCTTCCCAGGTTGTTAGCCACAGCGATGAGCGGCACCGAGACAGCCGCCACGGCAGAGCCTGCGAGGATGAAGGGGGTCCTTCTCCCCAGGCTCGAGCGGCAGCGGTCCGAGAGGATGCCAAACCAAGGCAGAAGGAACAGGCCGAGGACATTGTCGAGCGCCATCACAACGCCTGTGAGCCAGTTGGAGAGCCCGAAGGTCTGGGTGAGCATCTTGGGCACAAGGCCATCGAACACCTGCCAGAACGAGATCATTCCCATGAAGGGAAGGGACGCCACCGCACAGCGTTCCCAGTCGAAGGGAATCTTGCCCCTTGCGGGTTTGGTCGCCTTGGAATCTGCATCGTTCTCGGCCATGCCTTTTCCTCTCGTTGGTTAAAGCGCGACGCGCAAGGGGCTCTCAGCCTATGCGCCCAGCTGGTCAAGCCCCCGAACGAAGGCGACGTAGAACTCGACGCCGCACTTGTAGTCGTCAACCGGGATGCGCTCGTTGGCGCCGTGGATGAGGCCGCGCGCAACCGGCGTGTAGACGAAGGCGGCAAAGCGGTAGACGTGGTCGCAGATCTTCGTGAACGAGCGCGAGTCCGAGCAGCTCGTCTGCACGTAGGGGCAGACGCCGGCCTCGGGGTAGACGCCCGCCACGCAGCGACGGATGTAGTCGAACCGCGCGTCGTCGTGGGGCGAGAAGGGCGACGGCTCGTTGACCAGGCTGTTCTCGGCGATTTCCACGCTTACGGCATCAGCCGCGACGCCGGACGCCCGGCACTCCTCGGCGGCCTGAGCCCGGATGCGGACGAGTGAGGCGGCCACGTCCTCGAAGGGAGCCACGCGCACATTCAGGTTGGCTGTGGCCTCGGGCGGAAGCACGTTCCTCGCGGGAGAGCCGGCGAGCTGCGTGAGCGCGTAGGTCGAGCGGACCATGGGGCCCGTCTCGGCGCCCGACGCCAGGATGCGCCCCACAATCGGCCGGAAGAGCCACATGTTGGCAAAGACGATGCGATAGGCGAAGCTTCCGCGAGCGGCAAGCTCCTGGAGCATCGCGGCAACGGCATCTGCCACCTGGGGCCTTCCCGGGTTTGCGCAGATGCGCTCCACCGCTCGGGCGAGAAGGCGCGTGGCGTCGTTCCTCGAGGGGGCAGACGCGTGCCCGCCGGTCCCGCGAGCCGTCACGGTGACGTCCACGTGGCCCTTCTCGGAGACGCCCACCATGGCCATGGGCGAGGTCACGCCCAGGGGCACGCCGGTGGCGACGGCTCCGCCCTCGTCGAGGACCATGCAGGGACGCACGCCGTGATCGCGCAGCCAGGCCACGGCATTGTCGGCCGTGGGGCCGGAGGTCTCCTCGCAGCAGGACGAGAAGAACCAGATGTCGCGCGGCGGAACGTAATTCTCGGCCAGCAGGTGTTCGAACGCCTCCATGCAGCCGCAGAAGCAGAGCTTGTTGTCGAGCGTGCCCCGCGCCCAGATCTGGCCGTCGTGAATCTCGGCCGCAAAGGGAGGATGGGTCCAATCCTGACCGTCCGTGGGCACCACATCATGGTGGGCCATCATCACAACGGGAGCCAGCGAGGGGTCGCGACCGGGCCAGCGCATGAGCATCCCATACCGGTCTATGCGGGTGAGCTCGAGCGCCTTGAACGTGCGCGGATAGAGGCGCTCCAGCGTGGGCACCCACCGGTCGAAGGGCCCGCGGTCGAGCTTGGCTGGGTCGTCGCGCGAGACCGTGGGAATGCGCAGCAGCGTGCGGAAGCGCTCGACCTCCTCGTCGCCGGCGTGGTAGCCGCCCGCGTCGATAGGCGAACCCATGGGGAGCGTTGGCTTGAGTGCCGCCGCGCGAGCCACGCACGCAACCACCAACATGGCGATTGCCATGAGAACGATTATCAGAACTGTCATGATGCCTCCCCGCTGCGTTAGCGCCATGGTAGGCGAGAGAAACGCGGAGCAGGCGCAGGAGGCGGCACCTGTCGCCCATCGGCAACAGCGCAGAGACGGAGGTGGGCCGAAACTGTGGCAGCAAGACGGACTTGTGCGTATGCACGAGCGCGTTTTTTGCCAGCGGCAAATCCGGGAAGGAGCTGTCGAGCAGAAATGTGTGGTTGAGCGTACGCACGAGAGCTCTCTTTTGACCGCCGAGAGGAACTGGGCAGAAATTCTCAGTCCTGCGTACGCACCACCGGGGATTTCTGCCAGGGCTACGACGTTTCCCCAGTTGGGCTAGAGGGACCTGGCAGCGGATTGGGGTGGTGCGTACGCACGTCATCGCTTTTCTGCCAGCGCGGGGCTCCCAAGGGGTGGAATTGGCAGAAATGCAGGGTTGAGCGTACGCAGGATGTCACTTCTCTGCCAGTGGGACCCCTCGGCATGGCAAGACCGGCAGAAAAGCCCCATCGTGCGTGAGCCCTTCTCGCCAGTTGGCCTTCTCCCGCGCCCTGGCACCGCGCCTACAACCCTCGCGGCAAGGGCAACGTCCCAGCCAGCCCGCGAGACGGTCCCGCAGCGCCATCCCGCCCCCGAACCGCTACGCCGAGAAGGGCCACTCCCCCGCCGCCAGGGCCTCTATCGCCTTGGCCACGGCATCCTCGTCGCAGCGCCCGATGTGCCAGCGCGCGGCGGCGGCTGCCTCGGGCTGCGCGTTCGCTACGGCCACAGAGTTGGGCACCGCCGAGAAAAGCGGCAGGTCGTTGCCCCCATCGCCAAAGGCGACGGCCTCGTCTGCCCCAATGCCGAGAAGGTCGCACAGCATGCGCGCGCCGGACCCCTTGTTGTAGCCGCGCGGCATCACGTTGGAGTATCCCAGCAGCGCATAGTCAAAGTCGAGCTCGGGCACCTCGCGCGAGAGCCTCGCGATTAGCTCGCGCGTGCCCGTCTCGTCCGTGTCGACAAACACGTTGGCCTTGACCACCTTGGCCGGCACCGCATCGACCGGCACGCACCTCTCGGCATATGCGGGAAACGGACCCTCAAGGTCTTCTCGGCTTCCCGCCACCAACAGCGGCGTAGCATCATCAAAGCAGAGAAGCCCCGCACGCGGCGTATCGGCGAGAATCTCAGCCAGGCGCACCAGCGCGTCATGGGGCTGCAGCTGCTCGTGGACAAGCTTGCCGTCGAGATAGACCTGCAGGCCATTGGTCGCGAGGCAGGTGGCGCAGCACGCCCCGTCGCCCCCGAAGAACGGCGGAATCCAATCGACGCCGCGACCGCTTGCGGGGCCAACGTGGATGCCCGCCGCGAGCGCCGCATGGAATGCGTCGATGGTGCGCTGTGAGACACGGCCCTGCCCGTGCGGGAGGATGGTGTTGTCAATGTCGCAAAGGATGAGCTTGGTGTTTCTCGGCATTTCTTCTCCCGTCTCTGCCCGCCTGTGCTACAAGGCGGTTACGGTCACGTCTCCCATCTCAGCACTGGCCTCAATGACCTTCTCGCCAGTGCCCCTCGCCACTGTACCCGACTGAACCTCGTCTCCGCCAAGTGCGGCCTCCCCCATCTCGACGGAAAGCTCGAGCGTCGCGTTGGAGAGGTCAATATCGTTCACGTCGACGTCGTCCATCTGGGAGGAGACGCTCGTACGAGCAGAGCTCACTCCTTGGAGGTTGACATCGTTCATCTGGGAGGAGGCGTCTATAGACGCAAGCTCGATTCCAGTGGGAGCCATAACGGTGATGGTGATGCCGTCGCTGCTTGTCTGCTTCTGCGACACGTGGAGGACGCCGTCGCACACTTCGTACTCAAACGGAGTATCTTCGGCACCGGTGTAGCTAACCCTGACCGCACCCTCTCTTGAGCACCACGTCCGAGCAAGCTGCACTCACGTCCACGGACGAGAAGTCCTCGGTGACGGTTGCATCAACGCTCCCTACGTGCAAATCCGCTTCCGCGCGGCTCCAAAAGACCGCCCAGCACACGCAGCACACTACGATGACACCGAAAACCATAACCACGATGCGCCCCAAATGCCGCCTGTGCGTGGGCTGCGGCTTTACGCCAAGAGATCCGAGCATCCCATCGGGTTTACCAAACTCGGCTATGGTCGCAGTGGCCGCGTCCTTCTCAGACATGTCCTAGGAGAGAAGCTCCACGCACCTGTCTTCCATCGTCTGGCAAGCTCATCCTTCGCACGGCACGCTTCAAGCGTCTGGGGGAGCTGCGAGAACACTGACACTCGAGGCAGTTCCTGATGTCATCCATCACGCACCGTACCCTTCCATAAAGCGACCAACGACATCCTCGGTAAGCCTCCACTCTCTGCATCGCACCTGGTAGCGGTCAATTCTCGCAGGGGTTACGCGATAGTAGGTGCATCGCTTGCCGTTCTCCGCAGCCTGTGAGATCTCCTCGACGAGACCGCCCCTCTCCAGGTGCACGAACGCCGAGTAGAGCGTGGTCTCCTTAACCGTGTAGAGCCACCCGAGATCAGGCAGATACACCTCGAGATCTCGTAACCGTAGGATGGTCTCCGCAGAAGCACGAAGAGGACCATGGAATCGATGTAGCCTCGAATGAAGTCGCTGCTTATCTTGTCTGGCACGAGCCACTTTCCCGCGTGACGCTACGTCTATCGTAGTATCTTCGCTACCAGAAGCGTGCTACGACAAATGCAGCATATGGAGGGAGGGGCATCTCCTGCCGTAGGCGCTGGAGTAACGTCGACAGGCGGCACCCGCCTCGGCTCCCGACATGTCACACGTCTCTCTCTTCTTCGGAGAACATCGCCAGTTCCTAAACGACGGGCACATTTTCGCGGGTCATCGGAACCAGTTTTAAGAGATGACGATACTCTCCGCAGCTGTGGGGGTGGGGCACGAGGACCAGTGGCCTCATCCGGGACTGACGCATGTCAAAAGCGCACTCGCTTTTCCGTCCGCCCTCAAGGGAGAACCCAAGAGGCGTACGATTGCCTCAGCCGCAAGCCGCGCAGCTTCTCACACAGACGTAAGGAGCCACATGCCTAAAAAGGAACGCCTGACGGAGGACCTTCTCATGCGCCTCCTAGCAGTGCCCGACGTGGAATCCTACCTCGACGAGCCGGGCTCCACCGTAAACCGTAACCTTCCCCAGTACCTGCGCGAGCTTCTGGACGAGAGGGGCATGAAGCGCGCAGAGGTTGCGCGTGCCTCTGGCCTCAATGGCACCGTTGTCTACGACATCTTTGCCGGCAAGAGTCGCCCTGGCAGAGACCACTCCATCATGCTCGCCCTGGGAATGCGATGCTCGCTCCGCGAGACGCAGCGGCTCCTACGCCTGTCGGGCGTCTCGGAGCTGTGGCCCAAGGTGCGCCGGGATGCTATTATCATCTGGTGTATCAATCACAGCTTTGATCGCTCCGCCACCGACGACAAGCTCTGGGACTTGGGCGAGCAGACCCTCTTCCACACCCGCCGGCTGCGCGCCGGGCAGGTAGGCGGCCATGTGATCAGGCGGTCGCCCTCGTCTGCTCAGTGATTTTTCAGTTGTCAACTGAGGAGTGCCCCTCCCGAGTTGAATATCATGGATGAAAGCCGGTCCTCACCTGCAAGCCGGCAGTCGTGCCGACGTGTGAGACGGGACCAGGGGCTTGAATAACGACCAGGCAATGCATGCAATGAGCGTTGATGACTCCTACCATGTGGAGCATGTTCTCGCGCGTGGGCAGGAAGGCATCACCGACCTCGTCACCCTGGACGGGACGGGCCCCTTCGTGCGCAAACGCATTCCTGCTACACGCGCCCGCCGGGGCGTCTGGGCTGCGCTCCCCGAGATAGACTGTGCGCGGCTCCCCCATATCGAGGCGACGTATGAGATGCCCGACGAGTTCATTGTCGTCTACGACTACGTGCCGGGAGAGACCGTGGAGCAGCTCGTCGAGAGTCGCGGCAAGCTCGATTCCGCCAAGACCCAGCGGCTGGTTGGCGAGGTCTGTCAGGCGGCCTCAAAGCTCCACGCCCATGACATCGTGCACCGCGATATTACCCCCTCGAACGTGGTGGTTGCTGCTGACGGTGCACACCTTATCGACTTCGGCATTGCCAGGCTAAGCTCCGAGGACGCCAAGGGCAGCGACGACCAACTTGGTACCTGGGGCTTTGCTGCCCCCGAACAGTACGGCTTTGCCAAGACCGACGCTCGATCGGACGTGTACTCCATAGGCCGACTCTTGGGCTACCTCCTCACAGGCGTTCACCCCGAAGACAAGGAGGGCTACGAGCAGGCGCTTGCCTCTCCGGACGTATCCGCTGGCCTGCGGGCGGTTGTTCTCAAAGCAACGGAGTTCGAGCCAAGCGCACGCTACCAGAGCGCAGCCGAGCTCGAGCGGGCGCTACAAAACGAGCCTAGAGAGAAATACACCGCTGTCGCCGGACCCGACCCACACGCATCCGCGGGCACACACATATCGCATGGGTCGCATCGCGCCCGCACGATAGCCCTTGTCTGTGCCATCACTGCTAGTACTGTGGTAATCGTGCTTCTCGCCATTCAATACCTCGCACAGAGCGAGACCGCTAGCACTAAGGCAACCAGTAACATCACTTCAAGCGGTGGTGCGACCTCTGTCGCTACGCCGCAGGACAAAAAGGACGCACAGACCACTGTGGACGCCCTCTCCGTTGGCGAGTCGCACTGGTCGGTGAGCAACGGCAGCGTGTATGCCGAGTTCTCGCTCACCAACAACTCCAAGAGCACGGTCGTCTTTCCTAGCGTGACCATTACCGGCTATGCAGGCGATGGCAGCGTCCTCTTTTCTGACGAGCAGTTCCTCTTGGTCCTTGCTCCAGGCGACACGGCATACCAGAGCACTGCTCTCGACGGCTCAACGGCACCCGCACGCGTAGAGTTCACGCCGAATAGCCCTACCGCCGACACGCTGACCAACGATACCCCACCCTCGCTCTCGACCGCGAATATCTCCGCTAGGGCCGACGGCCTTGGTGGCATCACCGTCTCGGGCACCGTGACGCTCGACAAGGATGGCTCGTCGTTCGCGTTGAGTCCCAACTACGGCGTGTGCCTCACCGCCATCCTGCGCGACGCCTCTGGGAACATCGTGGGCGGGGGCGTCAGCTTCCTGAGCTCACATCCCAAGGAGGGCTCGAGCATGCCGTTCGACGTGCACATATTCGAGCGCGTCGACTTTGCCACCTGCGAGGTTCACGCACTGCCTTGGTAGGGATCACGCACGACCGACGCGCCTTGGCCGGAAAGCCCGGCCTCACTCCTACAGACCCAGGGTCTGACGCTTCTTCGCGCCGAACTCCTCCTTGAGCGGGGGTGCCACCATATTCTCGAGCACATAAATCATCGAACCGTTCGAGAGGGTGTCCTCAGCCCCGTGTTGTTGCCGCGCCCGTTCTGCGAGTTTCTCCGTACACCCAGCGCCACGAGCGCGTGCTCGTCAAATCGAGCAGATCTCCCAGCGCATCACCTACCACGCTGGCCGAACCAATGCCATCCAGGTCGCCCACTGCGGCACTCGAGACGACATGGCTCCATCGCCTGGCGTCTCCGGCAGATCTGCCGGAGACGCCAGCGAAATAGCTTCGCCTGCAAAGGCGGCATTGAAGACGTATCTGCCATTGACCTTGGTCACGATGGTGCATGGCACCCCCACGTCATCGAGCACCTGCTCGAGGGGGAACCGTTTGGGAAAGCACGAGGCCCTAAAGCTTCCGTCAGGCACCGTCAACACGAGTATTAGGTGCTTGTTGGTGAGCGTCAAGGCGGTCCATGCCCCAGCGCTCACGGGACTAACGACGCCGCACTGGAGAACGACGAGCTCTCCCTGCTCAAGATTGCAAGACTTCATGCTCACCCCCGGGGCAAGCGCTTGCCCCGGGGGTGAGCCGAGGCACCGACAAGGTCCATCTTAGGAAGCACCTGAGAATTTCCTCAGTTGCCAGCCGAAAACTGGTGGTGGAATTCAGTTGGCAACTGAGGAAATGGCCAACGTCTCTTCTTAGAGTTGACTCAGCAGGAACGTAACCCAATAAACCCAAGTTCAGGCATGAGAAAGGGGCGTCCATGGAATGGGAGAAGGCCGATAGCACAGGCGGTTCTGGGGCATCGTCCGGCGAAGGGGTGCCCAAGGGCAAGAAGGGTGACAAGGGTAAGGTCATCCTGGTCGCGATTGTCGCACTGGTTGCAATCTTTATGGCCTCAAGCTGCAAGGGCCAGTCGGGCGACACCAAGAACTCAAAGGCGGGCTGGCCCACGAGCGGGCTCGCGGCCATGCTTCCCGAGCCCGGCACAGACGACTTCAATATCGACACCAATACTGATAACGTATTTTCCGCGACACTCGCCAAGTACTCGAGCAGTGATTACTCGAGCTACGTGGATGCCTGCAAGGAGAAGGGCTTCACGGTCGAGTCGAACATGGCGACGAGCGCCTATACTGCCTTCAACGAGGGGGGCTACAAGCTCAGGCTCTCCTATTACGAAAGTAAGGAGGAGCTCTCCGTCGGCATAGAAGCGCCAAACGAAATGAACACCATCACCTGGCCCACCAGCGGTCCGGGATCGCTGGTTCCCGCTCCCCCGTCCACGCAGGGCTCGATCGTGCAGGACTCCCCCAACGTCTACGCGGTGAACGTTGGGGGCGTGGACAAGGATGCCTTCTCGGCCTATGTCGCACAGTGCAAGAAAGCCGGCTTTGACGTGGACTACAGTGGCGGCAACGCCCACTTCCAGGCGAGTAACGCAGACGGTGCCAAGCTCCGCATCGACTACAAGGGCGCCAACGTCATCTCCATCAGAGTTGACGTCTCTGATGCAAGCTCTACGGGCAGTGACACCGCTACGAGCTCCAGCTCTAGCGCCACTCCCACCGACTCCTCTACGACGACCGACGCATCCCTCGTGACGCCGGAGTTCAAGGAGATGATGGACTCCTACGAAGAGCTCATGAACAAGTACTGCGACTTCATGGTCACCTATAGAAATGCGAATGCCGCCGACCAGGCGAATATGTTTGCGGACTACACCGACCTCATACAGCAGGAGGCAGACTGGGCTAAGCGCATGTCTGCAATTGACGAGAGCACGCTCAACGCCGCAGATGACGCCTACTACATCGAGGTCCAGGCGCGTGTGATGCAACGCCTTCTCGAGGCGGACGTACAGGCGCAGTAGGAACTCCGGCAGCGCGCATGAGGCGTCCCCTGGTTCGGTCGGCACCAGGGGACGCTCTTCTCGTCTGCCTGTAGCCAAATCTGCAGCCACTACGTCGAGAAGAAAGGCTCCGGCACCAATTTGACGCCGGAGCCTATGCTTTCGCGAAGAAACAGAAGTGCCCCGTCCCTACTCCATCGGCACCAGCTTGCCGCCGACGTAGGTTGCCTGGAGCGTCATATCCGCTGCATAGACGTTGAAGTCCGCATTGCGCCCGGGCAGCATGCTGCCGCAGACGCCATCCACGCCAGCCGAGCGCGCAGCGACCTCGCTGCCCATGCGGATGGCCTGCTCGGGCGGGACAATGCCCCAATCAACAACGTTCTTCACGCCGCGGGCCAGTGAGAGGACAGAGCCAGCGATGCTGCTCATATCGGCCAGGTAGCAGAGGCCGTCCTTCATGACAACGGGCAGGCCGCCACTCATGTACTCGCCCTCGGGCATGCCGCCACAGGCGAGGCAGTCTGTGATGAGCACGACGTGGTTCCAGCCCTTGGCACGGATAAGGGCAGCGCAGGCAGCGGGCTGCACGTGGTGGCCGTCGACGATGAGCTCGGCATAGGTGGAGTCGGTAGTCATGGCGCAGCCAAGCACGCCAGGCTCGCGCTGGTGGAGGCCACGCATGCCGTTGTAGGTGTGCACGAAGACCGTCGCGCCAGCATCCACGGCCGCCATCGACTGCTCGTAGGTGGCATCGGTGTGGCCGATGGCCGCAACAACGCCCTCGGAGGTCACGCGCTCGATGTAGTCGATGGACTCGGGGTACTCCGGAGCAAGCGCACTCTTCCGGATGAGGCCACGAGCCTTCTTCTGCCAGCCCTCAAACGCCTCGTACGAAGGAGGCACGAGATACTTGGGGTTCTGGGCGCCCTTGTGCTTCTCGGTGAAGAAGGGGCCCTCGAGGAAGATGCCCGGAATGCGAGCGCCAACAAACCCCTCGTCGCGCGCATCGACGGCATCTGCGATGGCCTCGCACTGCTCGCCGATGCTCTCAATGGAATCGGTAAAGGTTGTGGGCAGCCAGGAGGTGGTGCCACGTCGGGCAAGCGCAACGCTTGCGTCGTTGATGCCCGACGGGTCAATGTCGGTGGTTGCATGGTTGTGGAACCCGTGGATGTGGGTATCAACCAGGCCTGCGCCAACGTAGGAACCGGCATGCTCGACGACCTCGCAATCGGGCTTCTCGGTGGCAAAGGTACCAAACTTGCCGTCTTCCACCATGAGGTAGCCCTCGCCGGCGAGCCTTCCGGGAAGGACGAAGTGCGCGGCGTGGACCGCATACGTTGCCATTGTCGTTCCTTTCAAGACGCCCTTACCTTGCATAGAGGGGCGGGGCGTCCGACGAGGTTTAAAGTCAACCAAGGTATACCCTTGGAGTCCCACGCCAAACGCTCGCAACAACAAACTACAGGCTAAACGGATGAATCGTCACGCCCTTGACCACGCGGTTCACGGTGCCGGTAGGCGAGGGGGTGTCGGGGGTGTTGCCAACCTTGACGGAGGCATTGATTGCGACCGTCTGGGCGAACATCACGAACGGGAGAGCAAGGTACGCTTCGGGGAGAAGCTCGTCGCCATCGAACGAGAAGGCCTCACCCTCAAAATCGCTGCCGGTACGCTGCTGAATGCCAACGGTGGCCAGCGCGATGCCGTCACCCTTGATCTCGTTCAAGATGTCGAGGTCGTACTGACGGGTGTAGGGGTCGTTGCTCACGAAGTCAAATACGAGCGTCTTGGGGTTGACGAAGGACTTCGGCCCATGACGATAGCCCATCGAGGAGTCAAACGAGGTGGCGATACGACCGGCGCAGAGCTCAAGGATCTTCAGCTGGCCCTCGCGCGCGAGGCCGGAGAGGGAGGCGGAGCCCAGATAAGTGACACGGTCAAAGTCGCGACCAACCCAAGCCTCGATCTCTGACTCACGAGAGACGACCTCTCGGCCCATCTTGGCCGCACGCGCGACCCAAGCGCGCTTCTCCTCGAGGGGTGCCCGGTCAAAAACCAGGGCAGAGAGGAGCAGCATGCAGGAGTAGCTGCCCGTCATGGCGAAGCCCTTGTCGTTTGCGCGCGGAATGAGCAGCGTGAGAGCGCGGTCGTCGTCCTTGGACTCCCGAGCAAGCTTGCCCTCGGGGGCGCAGGTCACGTTGAGGTAGAGAAGGTCCTTGGCAACCTGTCCGACACGCTCATAGGCAGCCATGCTCTCGGGGCTGTTGCCACTGCGCGCAAATGAAACCATGACGGTGGGGTCTTCAGGGTGAACGTAGTCGAGCGGCGCGCATACGACATCTGTTGTGGCAACCGGGGCAAACTCGAACGCATCGCTATCACCAGCATGGCACAGATACGGAACGAGCGTGTCGCTCACGTAGGCCGAGGTGCCAGCACCGCAGAAAATCACGCGAGTACAACGAGAGCCGCCCAGCTCGCGGGCCCTAGCGAGAAATGCATTGATGGCGGCGAGGTTGTCCTCGTAGATCTTGAGGGTATCCTCCCACAGGTCGGGCTGCCGGCGAATCTCATCCGTGGTGATCCGAGCGCCCATGGACTCGAGCGTGGCCTCGTCCTTCTCGAACATGCCTTCTCCTCCCGGGGGCCTTCCCTAGCCCCGATAGTGTGAGACCTTGTACTTGAACTGGTCAGCGCGTGCCACGCTGCGCGTGTACTCGATGACCGTGTTCTTGACGTTATAGGTGGTGCGGTAGAGCTTAAGAACCGGAGCGGATTCGGGGATGCCTAGCAGCTCGGCGTCATCCATATGGACAACGCTGGCGCAGAACTCCTCGTCTGCGACGCGTATGGTCTCGTGGTAGACCTTCTCGACAATGTCATAGAGCGGCTGGCGTTCCACATCCTCGCGAGATAGGCCAATGAACTCAGAGGCCGGCAGGTAGGTTCGCTCGACCATCATAGGCGTACCGTCTGCAAGCCGCAGCCGCTTCATGCGAATGACCGGGTCTCCTATGCGAAGCCCAAGGCATGCGGCAATGTGCTTTGGCGCCTCTCGCGTGTCGAACTCCAGAACCACCGTCTGAGGAACCCTTCCCAGGCTCCTCATTTGCTCCGTGAAGCTGTAGGTGCTCATAAGGTTCGTTGCCTCGCGCGTGGTGTTGGCGACAAACGTGCCTCTGCCGTGCTGCCTTGTCACAAGTCCCTGCTGCTCAAGCTCCGCCAAGGCCAGTCGCACAGTCGTGCGGGAAAGACCATACGTCTCGCAGAGCTCACGCTCGGAGGGAAGCAAGTCACCGGGACCCATCTCGTTCTCGATCTTCTCGTGGAGAAGGTCGACGAGCTGGTCGTAGAGAGGCTGCTTCCTCGAAATGGGGTTCATGGCTCACCGTCCCAAAAAGGCGCGAGCACGCGCAAGCGCACCCGCACCAACCATTATGCCGCACGTGCATCTTTGAAGAAGCACGCCCGGGGCGGCGGGCCGCCCCGGGAACGCGGCAGTCTTAGAACCTAGCCCCAGATGCTGGGCCAAATGCCAAATCCAGCACCAACGATGCCGATGGCGAGCACGAGAACGATACCCTTGATGGGGGTGAAGTTCTTCTTGGAGAACAGGTAGTACAGGAGCATGACGAGCGCGAGCGGGACAAGCTTGGGGCAGATGCTGTTGAGGATGCTTGCGATGTCGATGGTGACCGGGGTGGTCACAGTCATCATGTAGGTGACCTCGCTCATGCCATTGCCAAGGTCGGTCGCGCCAGCGGTCACGGCGTTGCCGTCGGCGTCGGTGGTGGCGAGAGGCGCACCGTCAGCCGAGACCATGCCAGAGAGCACGGTGCCATCGGTGTCGGTGGAGATGACCTCGAACTTGCTCACGTCACTGGTGGGGACGGTCGTGGTGTGGGCAACATAGGACTGGCTGGTGCCGTTGGGGATGGTGACGTTGATCTGGGTGCTACCCATGGTGACGGTGAGGCAGCCAACGACGAAGACGCCGAGGATGGAGGCGGCACGGGTGAACGCCTGCATGTGCTCCATGAGGGAGTCGAGCGCCGTCATGCCCATCTTGTAGGACCAGTTCATGAGGCCAAAGCGGATGGCGAACTGGATTACGTTGAAGGCGACGAGGAACAGGATGGGGCCAAAGATGTTGCCCGCGATAGCCATGTTCGAGGTAATGCCGGCCAGGATTGGCACGAGCGTCATCCAGAAGATGGCGTCGCCGATGCCACCAAGCGGGCCCATGAGGGAGACGCGGACGGCGCGGATCGTCGGGATGTCAACCTTCTTCTGCTCCATGGACAGGATGATGCCCATGGCGAAGGTGACGAGGAACGGGTGGATGTTGAAGAACTCCATGTTGTGGGTCATCGAGAGGGCAAGGTCTTCCTTGTCCGTGTGAATCTTCTCGAGACCAGGGAGGATGGAGTAGAGCCAACCTGCGGACTGCATGCGCTCATAGTTGAAGGACGCCTGCAGGAAGCAGGAGCGCCAGGCCATCTTGTTGAGCGTAGCCTGATCGAGGTTAGGGGCAGGAGTGAGGTCCTGGTAGTGGGTCGCGCCCTCGAAACGATTAACGGTCTCAGCCTCGTTAGATGCCATCTTCCTCACCTCCATCGGTGTTAGCAACTGCAACGGAGCCCTTGAGCTCGGTGTTCTGCTGGTAGTCCCAGTAGGCGATGCCGAAGCCGATGAGGGCCAGGATCAGCAGGGCAGGGGTTGCCAAGGAAGAGATGCCAGAGACGATGATGGCGAAGCCGAAGCCCATAAAGTAGAAGCCCCACATATCGCGGTTCATCATGAACTTGAGCAGGATGGCAAAGCCGACGAAGCGCATCATGCCACCGGCAGCGGAGAGGCCCTTGCTGAGCCATGCGGGGATGGCATCAACGACGGTCTTGCCAACGGCCTGGCCACCGATGAAGAACAGGGTGACGACGACGCCGAAGATGAGGCCGAGCAGGCACATCGAGAGGTAGTTGATGTGCTCGATGCCCTTGGGGTTAGCCTCGGCGGCGTACTGGTCGCACTTGGACATAAGGGGCGACATGATCGTGAAGATCAGGGTCACGCCGTACTGGCCGAGCAGGGAGAACGGGATGGCAGTAGCGACAGCGGCATTCGGGTCAAGGTCGAGGGTAATTGCCAGAATTGCTGCCATGATGCCACCGACAACCGCGTTGGGCGGCTGGGCACCTCCGATTGGCATATTACCAATCGTCATGAGCTGGTACGTGCCACCGACGATGAGGCCGGTCTGCACGTCGCCAAGGATGAGGCCGATCACCGCACCGGTGACGATCGGCTGATACAGAGACTCGAGGAAGCTGAACTGGTCGATAGCCGCGATGAACGTGACGATGAAGACCAAGATCACCTGGAGTGCGTTGTATTCCATCCTTGTTCCTCCTTTCCAATGGTTCCTGTACCACGTGCAACGGATAGAGAGAAAGCCATCGCCAGCACCCATCCCTCACGGGTGCGTACGGCCAAACATGGGTTGCCGCAAAGACGAGAAGGCTACGAGAAGAGCTTCGAGGTTGCCTCGACAGGGGTGCTCGGAACGCGCTGGATCGAGAGCTCCACGCCCGCACCTTGCAGTGCACGGAAGGCCGCAACGTCCCCGTCATTCACTGCGACGGAGGTGGCAACCTGGCGCTTGCCCTCAGACATGTGCATGTTGCCAATGTTGAGCTTCTTGATGGGCACGCCGCCCTTGACGAGACGCAGGGCGTCCTCGGGGGTCTCGACGATGATAAAGATGTGCTGACGCGGAGCCGCCTTGTGGATGACGTCGATGGTCTTCTGGATAGAGAAGTACCTCGTAGCGACATCCTGCGGAGCAGCCATGTTCATAAGCTTCTGGCGCATGGGGTTGGCGGCGACCTCGTCGTTTGCAACGAGCAGGAGGTTGGCGCCGATGGTGCTCGTCCACTGGGTAACCACCTGACCGTGAATCAGACGGTTGTCGATCCTGGTAAGAAGAATGTTGGGCTCAGCCATACCTGCTTCCCCTTTCTCATGCCCTCCCGCAGTTTGCGGGCGAGAGCTTCCCTGCCAACGACCTAAAACGTTCGACGCATTCCGGAGACCGTACTCACTTCTCGGCCATCTCCTGAATCGCATAGGCAACGCCCATGGTGGCGATGGGTATGAGCAGCACAGGGGCCAAGCACGTTCTGCCAGAAGCCCATTACAGGCCTTCGCCCTCGAAGTCATCCTCGTCCGCATCGACCGAGAGAACCATATGAGCAACACCCTCCTTGCCTGCCTCCACGGCGCAGTCGACAAGCTCCTGTGTGGTGGAGTCGGGCACGCGAGTGGTGAGAACCTCGAGAAGCATAGGCAGGTTGGTGCCCGCGACAACCTCAACACCGGGAACAGCCTGGGTGTTCATCATTGCCTGGTTGAACGGCGTGCCGCCCATAAGGTCGCAGAAGACGATGACGCCGCCATTGCGCTCAGCGGATGCCGCAATGGTGCCTGTGAGCTTTTGGGGGAACTCGCCGGCCTCGTCCTCGTGGAACGGGACGATGTCGAACTCCTCCTGCGACCCGGCAATCATTCTGACGGAGCTCTCGAGCCCCACGGCGAAATCTCCGTGACCAGTGAGCACAAATCCGACCATGCACGTCCTCCTCTGACGGAATCCTCAACTCGCCATACAGGCTAGAAGACTTTCGGTTCCGCTTAGGAACCTCTTCGTTACATCCGTCGTGCTTTCCGGTTACTGGTTATTACCACGTTTCAACTAAAGCCACTTTACAAGACCTTCGTAATTAGTCCAGAGAAATTTTGATTTTTCTGTCCTGTATGCCGCTTACGGGCAAATTCATATCGGTCACAGATATTTCTGCTGGTAGTGGTCTCTTTATCCAAATACCAGCTTGTCTTACCCCAAGATTTATCGCATACTCTCATGCTATTTCTGGTATATCAAGTGATTGCCACCAACAGACGGACTTGTATTGGTCGCTATGGTCTTTCAGGAACTGGTATTATGTTCGCACCCCAGAACACAGGGAGGAGCGCCGTGATTCTCACCGTCACGCTCAACACCTCTATCGACAAGGCCTATCGCATCCCTTCCACCCTCGAGCGTGGCACCGTCATGCGCGTAGCGGAGTGCATCGACAACGCCGGCGGCAAGGGCCTCAACGCTTCGCGCTCCGTTGCCACGTGCGGCGAGGAGGTTCTCGCGACCGGCTTTGTGGGCGGCAACAATGGGCGGCTTCTCTGTGGGCTTCTCGACCGTGACGGAATTCCCCATGACTTTGTTGAGGTTGCAACCGAGACGCGCTGCTGCGTGAACGTGCTCGAGCCCGATGGGCTCTCCACCGAGTTCTTGGAGCCTGGCCGCGAAATCACGGAAGGGGAGCTTGAGTCCCTTGAGGGGCATCTCTCCTCGCTTGCCGCACGCGCGGACGTGGTAACTATGAACGGCAGCTTCCCCAGGGGCCTGCCCGCAGACACCTACGCGCGTCTCATCAAGCTAGTGCGCTCGCTGGGCAAGCCCTGCATCCTTGATACCTCGGGGGCCACGCTCAAGGGAAGCATTGACGCCCTCCCCACTATGGTGAAGCCCAACACCGACGAGATCGGCCAGATACTCGGTCGCAAGGTCTCCTCGACGGACGAGGTCATCACGGCCGCACGCGAGCTTTGCAAGCGCGGCATTGCGCAGGTGGTGGTGTCTCTTGGTGGTGACGGCGCTGTGATGGCATGCGCGGAGGGGACTTTCCGCGGCATTGCCCCCAAGATCGAGGTCGTAAACCCCGTGGGCGCAGGTGACACCATGGTTGGCGCGTTTGCCGTGTCGATGGCTCGCAAAATGAGGCCCACGGAGCAGCTGCGCTACGCGATGGCCTGCGCAAGCGCCAACTGCATGTCTGCCTCGACCGGTCACTTTGACATGGAGGTTGCCCGCGGACTCATGGACGGCACTATCGTGGAGCGCGTGGCGTAGGGGCGCTCGGCTTGTAGGTTGTTCTCGGCCCTACTCCCCGGCTAGGAACAGCCGGGTTGGCACGTCCTCAAGACAGCTGGCAACGGTACCCTCGGGGTCCTTCTCCATCACGATGACGTCGGCGTCACCAACGTCGCCAAAGAAGAAGAGGCCCCGAGCGCCCACTTTGCTTGCATCCATGAGCACACAGGCTGTGCCCGCGCATGCGAGAAACGCCCGCTTGAGCTCGGCCATGCCCTCGTAGCCGGTCATGAAGCCTCGGCCAGGGGCAAAGGCCGTAGGACACACGAAGGCGACGTCGGGTCGCAGCATGGAAAGCGCCGAGACCGCCACGGCACCCGAGGTGTAGCGGTGGCCCTTGCGAAGCGCCCCACCCAGAAGCACGACCTCTGCCGAGGGCATCGAACGGTCAACGTAGTCGGCAATGGTGAGGTCTGCGGTCACGATGGTGACCCCGCCTCTCTCGCCAAGGGCACGCACAAGCTCGAGGCCCGTGGTCCCCGTGTCCACGAGCACGGCTTGGCCCGGCTCCACAAGCGTTGCCGCCACGCGCGCAATGGCGCGCTTGGCCTCGGCGTTCACGTTGACGCGCAGGTCCTGTATCGACACCGTGAGCGTACGGGAGAGCGACACCGCACCGCCATGCGTACGGCGCAGCTTGCCATCACGCGCAAGGGCGTCGAGGTCTGCTCGCGCGGTAACACGGGACACGCCCAGCGCGTCTGCTACCTCCGCCACCTGCACGGACGAGCTCCTCTCAAGCATTGAGAGAATCGCTGCTCGCCTCTCTTCGGCAAACTCCGTCATGTAGCACCCCCCCCCGTCCGCTTGCGTAGCGCATGTGTGCAAATCATGTTTCCAAGCCTTTGTCAAAAAGAAAGATACCACAAGATAATTTCTTTCTTTTCTGCGTTTAGGAAAGCCACGACAAGCCCGCCAAGACGCTTCCCCACTCGTCCGCCTTGCACTCTCTTTTCGTTTTGCGCCACCAGAGCCACCGACGTGCAGACGCATGGAGCCGCATCGGCAACCACGCACGATACAATCGCCTTGCGCGATAGGGAAAGCCCCGCGACACGAATCGCGGGCACGTGAAGGGAGAGCACGATGCTCGTCACAACCAGGGAAATGCTGCTCGACGCCCAAGCCGGCCACTACGCCGTGGGTGCGTTCAACGTGGAGAGCCTCGAGTTTGTGATGGCCGTCGTCAAGGCAGCCGAGGACAAGCACTCCCCCGTCATCATGCAGACCACCCCGGGCACCGTGAAGTACGCTAGCCTCGACTACTTCGTTGCCATGGTGCGCGTTGCCGCCGAGCAGGCAAGCGTTCCCGTTGCCCTGCACCTCGACCATGGCGACGGCTTTGACCGCTGCATGCAGGCGCTGCGCGCTGGCTACACCTCCGTTATGATCGACGGCTCCCACGTGCCCTTCGAGGACAACATGGCCCTCACCGAGAGCGTGACCAAGGTTGCCCTTGCCATGGGCATCCCTGTCGAGGCCGAGCTCGGCAAGGTTGGCGGCAAGGAGGATGACGGCCCGGCGGTCAAGGGCGAGAACCCCTACACCGACCCCGATGAGGCCGGGGAGTTCGTGAACCGCACCAAGTGCACTTCGCTCGCCGTTGGCGTGGGCACCGTGCACGGCGTGTACAAGGGCATCCCTCACATCGAGCAGGACGTCCTCAAGGAGATTCGCAGCCGTGTTGACGTGCCGCTGGTTCTTCACGGCACCTCCGGCGTGCCCGATGACCAGGTCGCCGAGGCCATCCAGAACGGCATCTGCAAGGTGAACTATGCCACCGAGCTGCGCCAGGCCTTCACCCATGGGTTCATGGGCTACATGACCGAGAACCCCGGCAACTTCGACCCCAAGAAGCCCTCGAAGCCCGGCATGGAGGAGATCTACAGGGTCGTCGCATCCCACATGGACAACCTCGGCTCCGCCAACAAGGCGTGAGACAAGGACAAGGAGGGCTCCCCCTTGTCTCATCCGAGGCCCGCACAATCGACCGTCATATTCGTGTTATCGCAGGGAAGCATTGCTCAGGCGAGACAAGGGGGAACTCCCCTTGTCTCGCCTGAGGCGGATGCCCACGAGCAGACGCCAGACGGCCAGGCCGACAAGCGCCAGCGCAACAGCTCGAAGCACGTTCAAGACGAGAGGAACCGGCGTCGTGATTGCAGAGCTTGCCGGACGTGCGGCGGCGGTATCGCCCGTAGACGCTACGTAGCTCTCGTTGGCCACACGAGCGTCGAGGTAGGCGAACAGCGCATCCTTCGTCGCACGGCGCAGCTCGCTCACGTAGCTTGCAGAGCCTGAGTCAGTCGTCAGGGAGCCACCCATGCACATCCAGAGGTCTCCGCCATGCCGCAGGGCCTGGTCACTGTTCATGTATGCCGGGTGGTCGGAGTAGTCGGTGACGACCACGCCGTCAAAGCCCCACTCGCCACGAAGCACGCCCGCGAGCAGCGCCTCGCTGCCACCCGCCCACACGGCGCCAATGCGACCATAGGAGCTCATGAGGGCGGTTCCGCCAAAGTCCTCGACCACCTGGCGGAAGGGCTCGAGGTACTCCTCGCGCAGCGCCTGCTCGCCCATCCAGGTGTAGATGCCGTCACGGTAGACGCCTGCCTCGCCGTCGTTGCAGATGAAGTGCTTGACGTAGCAGTACACGCCGGCATTTCTTGCACCCGCCACCACGTTTCCGCAGGTCTGACCAGAGAGCAGCGGGTCTTCCGAGTAGTACTCGTAGTTGCGCCCGTTGAAGGGGCTCCTGTGGATATTGGTCGCCGGTGCGTACCAGCCGGAGAGCCCGCGCTGAGAGGCCTGCTCGCCGCAGATGAGACCCATCCGAAGCGCAAGGTCGCGGTTCCAGGTCTGGGCGAGCACGGTGGCGCTTGGGAATCCGGTGCCGGGGTTCGTCGGCACAAAGCCGCCCACCTGCGCCGGGCCGTCGAGTTCGCGCGTCTCATAGTCGCGTCCCACGCTGGGTAGAGCCGAGGTGCCGGAGTAGCCGTTCGCGACCATGTTCTCCATCTCGGAGACCGTCAGTTGGTCGAGAAGGCTGTCCCACTGGGGGTCGTCGTAGCTTGCGCCCAGCTCGCGCCCCAGATCGGTGATGACGCCGTTCTCCTCGATGGCAAGCCCATTCTTGGCACCCGTGGCAGGCATCGTGGCCTCACGGGCATCATCAGCCGCAAGCCGATCGGCGGAGTAGAGGTTAAGCGCGGCCACGCTCTGGGGCATCTCGCGAGAAGAGGCAACCGCAGGCCAGCTGCCCGCAAAGTCCGCGCGCGTGAGGTAGGTGATGTCCTGCCCGGAGCCCAGCCCGTCCACGCCCACGCCGTCCACTGCGGCATCGCCGGTGAACTTGTTCGAGACGGTCTCGCCGGTCTTCTCGTCTGTGGCAAACTGTCTGCCCTCGAAAAGCGTAAGCGAGAGGGTCGCGCCATCCGCCGCGTCAACCGTATGCGCGTCATGGCGAAGCGTCAGCGTATAGGTGCCGGGGTCGAGCTCGTAGCCGGTAAAGCCGTTGCCGTTGGCGTCGTAGGCGTCATAGCCCGCCATCGAGCGCGCATCCACCGAGAGCGTGACGTCTTGGGATTCGCCGGGGGCAAGCAGACCGGTCTTGGCGTAGTCGCCCAGGACCACGGCGCTCTTCTCGATGCCGCCTGCCGTGTAGGGTGCCGAGTAATAGAGCTCCACAACGTCCTTGCCGGCAACGCTGCCCGTGTTGGTCACGCGCACCGTGATGGAGGTCTTGTCGCCCAGCGCAGAGCCCTGCTCCGGCTCGTCCACTACCTGCCAGCCAAAGCTCGTGTACGAGAGGCCGTAGCCAAACGGGTACTGGACCACGCCCTCATAGCCCGTGCCGTGCTCGTTCGACGTCGCACTCCAGAACCCCTCGGCATCCGCCGTCTCGTACCACTTGTAGCCCACGTAGATGCCCTCGGCGTAGTCAACGTACGAGACCTGCGTGTAGGGTTCTGGGCTCGAGAAGTTGCCCATCTGGGTGCCGTCCGCGGGGTAGAGGCCATCCGCCCCAATGTAGGCTCCCACGTGCTCGCTTGCGTTGGCATAGCTCGGTGCCGTGGAGAAGTCATAGGCAAACGTGTCCGCCGTGCGTCCCGAGGGGTTGACCTCTCCCCACAAGATCTTGGGCAGCACCTCTGCGGAGTACTGGCCCGTATATCCTGCCCACAGCACCGCGTCAACACCCGGTGTGGACTCCACGGCCCCCAAAGACATCGCGTTGGCAGCGTTTGCCACAACGATGACGTGGGCATAGTTGGCGCCCACGTATGCGAGGAGCTCTTCCTCCTCTGTTGAGAGGTCTAGCGAGGTCCGACTGGCGTCCACCTGGACGTCACCGTCCTTTGTCGTGACCTTGTACTGCTCGAGCGGCATGTCGTTGGACTCGCCCGAGTAGCGCTGCAGGACCACGATGGCGGTGTCCGAGAAGTCCTTTGCCCCGTTGAGAAGGCCGTCCGTGTAGTAGTCGCGATCGCTGATCGAGGGCTCGTAGAGCACGCTCGACTCAGACGGCTTGCTCGCAAGCGTCTTGGGGCGCTGGCCCGCGGCATGGAAGTCCTCGTACATCTTGGTGAGGTCCTCGTTTGTCTCGATGCCGTAGGACTTGAGCGCGTCAAGCAGGCCTACCTCGGTGGAGGAGACACCGCCAGAGCCAGAGCCTCCGCCAAGCCAGTCGACAGACGCCCAGCCAAACACGTTCACGCGCGTGACGTCGGGCGAGAGGGGCAGCGTCGCGTCGCTGTTCTGGAGAAGGATGGCCCCCTCTTCCTCGACCTGGTCGGCGGCCTGGCGCGCCGTGCCGTTTGTCTCTTGCACCGTCTGGGAGCTGGGCGCGTCGGCGGGCGAGCCAAAGAGGCGCGTCACCAGCGAACCCATGCTTCCGCCCAATATCGACCCCAGTACGAGCACGACTGCCAGAAAGCCCGCGGCCAGCACAAGCCCGATGCTCTTACGCACCAGGTGCGGCTTGCGCTCTTTGGGCTTCTTCCTCCCATCGGCTTGCCTGTCCTTCTTGCCAAACAGACCCATACATACCCCTTCCCCGCTACTCTCCCTGCTATTGTCCACGCCTTCAAGGTATCCTCAGGGTTCGATGCGGGGAGAGGTCCTTCATAATCGGTGCTTCTGCTACCAGAATTGGTCCTTGAGGCAAGGAGGGGCGTGCATGGAGGCCGCAGAGGCACTCCGCGAGCGCGAGACGACCGTCATGTCGCTTCCAATGCAACCGGGAATTCCGAACGGTTAACTGGGCCTAAACGGTGAGTCCACACGAGACGGAGGGACGAGACGGAGGGACGCATGCGTCTCGCCAGCAAAAAGCCCTCCGGCATCCACCGGGTACCAGAGGGTAAACGCTCAAGCAAGGACAGCTGAGGCCAGTCACAGAGCCTTACTGGCCAAGGCCGTCATTGATGATCGAGGCAATCTCGTCTGCGCTCGTGGAGTCCAGGACCTTCTGTCGGAAGTCGGCGTCCATAAGCAGGACGGCGGCCTTCGAGAGCACGCGGAGCTGCGGGGCCGGAGAGTCGCCCTCGGGGATGAGCAGTGCGATGGCGCAGTGGACGGGGTTGCCGTCCATGGTGTTCCAGTCCACGTCACCAGCGAACTTCACGACGACGACCGAGGCCTCCTTGCTGCCTGGGCACTTGGCGTGAGGAATGGCAAAGCCGCCCATCATGCCGGTGGTGCCCTCCTCCTCACGGTTCTTGAAGGCCTTGTAGATGTCATCGGCAGAGGCAGCGACACCGTTGGCGACAAACTTGTCGGCCAGGAAGTGCAAGACCTCGTCCACGTTGGTGGCGGGGTTGTCGAGATAGACGTGCGATGCAGAAACAAATTCGCTCATGTCAACTCCTTACGAGACGCTCTCGGAAGCTCTATGTTCATCATACCGTTTGGCAAGCGCAAAGAGCACGCCGCCCGCAATGCTCCCAAGAAGAACTGCAAGCAGCCACCATTGCCAACCCGTCACCACCGGGCAGATGAGCAAGCCGCCTACGGGCGAGGGGGAACGCACGCCCCACACGAAGCTCAGGACGGCCGCAAGCGACGATGACGCCATCATGATGGGCCGCGCCGCGGCGGGACCATCCTTCACAAAGGGAATCGTGCCCTCCGTCACGTGGATGATCCCAAGCACGAGGTTCTTGCGGGACTCCCTGCGCTCGTCTGTCGAGAAGGCCGAGGGCACAAGGGCACACGCAATGCTCGTCACGATGGGAGGCGTCATGCACGCAGCAGACACGGCCGCCGTGATTGCGGTGCCCGCAGCATAGGCAAGGCTTCCCCCTCCCTCGAGCAGCCCCGTCATGAGCGTGAGCACGCCCGTGACAAAGGCAACCTTGTTCACGGGCCCGCCAAAGTCCCAAGCGCAGAGGCACCCCAGCAAAACTCCTGCGACGACGGGAGCCGCCAGGACGCAGGAGCCGAGGATCTCCGTAAAGACGCGGCTCATGCCAGCCGTGGGAGCAGCAATGGCGCACATGACAAGGCCCGCGACCACGGTGGGAACCAGTGGATAGAGCACGCCCACCTTGAGGCCGTCTATGAGCTTGGGCAGGCGAATGAGCCCCCGCATGAGGGCCTTTGTGATGTAGCCGGCGAGAAACCCTCCCACAACGGCCCCAATGAAGCCAGGGCCTCCCGAGAACGCCAGGCCCGTGATGACACCCCAGGTAGAGGCGTTTTCGGCAAGGCCCGCCTCGGCGATAAGCCCCACGGCATAGCCCGAGACAATGGCCGGCCTGCCGGCGATGGACTCGGCAATGTGGGCCGAGAGAACCGGCATGGCGAGAAGCACCATCAGCCGCCCTATGGCGTAGAGCGCATCGGGCACAAAGCCCGCAGGGGTGCCCATGAGCTGCGCCGCTGCGGTGAGAATGCCGCCAACCACGAGGAAGGGCAGCGTGTGGTTGATGCCGCCCATGATGTGGCGGTAGAAGGCATGGAGGGGGCCCGTGTCATCGTCGTGCTCTGCTCTGCCCCCGGCTGCGGCAGCCGCGTGTGCCGCAGCCTTCGCTGCCGCGTCGCCTTTCGAGTCGAGGTTGGCAATGTAGTCCTCGGCAATGGAGAACGCCCGGTCGATAAGGGCATTGGGGTCCATGATGGCATCGGTCACAGGAACGATCACGGTGGGTCGTCCTGAGAAACGCCCGGCATTCACGTCACGGTCCGAGGCAACGATCGCGCCCCTCGCACGTGCAATCTCATCTGGCGTGAGCCTGCCCTCGACGCCCACCTGGCCGTGCGTCTCGACCTTGATGGTAAGGCCACGATCCTGGGCCGCCTTCTCAAGCGCGGCGGCAGCCATGAACGTGTGGGCTATGCCCGTGGGGCAACCCGTAACTGCGACTATGTCGAAAGCAGGCTCACCCATGCGCTACTCCCCCACTGACTCCCTGCGCATACGCAGCGCCTCGTAGGCACAGCCGTACATGGCTGCCTGGTTGCCAAGGGACGCCGCCTCAATGGCAACGTCCTTGCACGTGGAGAGGGAGTGCGCCTGGAAGCGCTGGCGGAGCTCGGGCGCAAACGTCGCAAACGAGCCAGCCACTCCACCACCGATGAGATACATGGCGGGATCAACGATGCAGGAGATCTGCGACATGGCAAGGGCAAGGTACTCGCACATCTGGTCCACGGCAATCTTTGCGCACTCGTCGCCCTTCGCGAGGGCACGGAACACCGAGAGCGTGTCGGTGGCGTGCTCCACGTGCACCGGCGTGACGCCGCGCCTCTCGCACTCATTGAGGTAGAGGCGAACGATGCCCTTTGCGGAGGCGTACTGCTCGAGGCAGCCGTGGCGCCCGCACCCACAGGTCTCCGTCTCGTGGGGGTTCACCGTGATGTGACCCACCTCGCCGCCGGCGCCAAAGGCACCTGCGACCAGGCGTCCGTTTACCACCACGCCGGCGCCCACGCCCGTGCCCAGGGCGATGAGCACAAAGCTCGAGACGCCATGGGCAACCCCTGCCCAGAGCTCGCCCAGCGCGGCGGCGTTGGCGTCGTTTACGAAGGCAATCGAGGCATTGGGGAAGGCAGCGCTCATCGCGGCGACAAGGCCATCCGGGTCGAGCTCGATGTTGGGGAGAAAGCCCACGGTACCGTCGTCCGCAACGGGGCCAGGGATGTCGAGTCCGCAGGCAATGACGTCTTCCGGCGTATTGTCATGGGCGGCGAGGAGGCGCGTGATGCCGTCCGTCACAACGGCAAACGCTTCTGACGTCACAAGTGCGGGCGTAGGAATCTTGCGTTCCTCGAGGAGCTCGCCCTCGGGCGAGAACAATCCCGCCTTGATGCTGGTACCCCCGATATCGATGCCGAGGACGGCTTGCATGGCTTCCCCTTTCGTTGGCTTTTCTCACCGCTGGATAGCGGCCGGGCATGCTGCATCCATCATCCCACGACAAGCCCATCTGTGCACGCCCCATGACGCAGAACGTCGGTATGGTTACGCGTTTGGCATGTCGGTGTAGGCTGCGTTCGGGCAAGGCGTGCGCCACCCCATCGACTACACTCGTTGGCATGGCTCGACCATCACTCAATTGCCCCTCGAGACCATATTGGAGACATCATGGACACCAAGACACCTACCACGCCCAACGCAGCGCTTCCCAATCCCAAGAAGGACATGGCAGACCTCGACGCGCTCGAGCTTCGCCGCTTTGCGCTGCGCTACGCGCTCGATGAGATTGCCACGTTTGGCCCCTCGATCGACCCGCCCAAGGCTACGGAGGAGCGCGCAGAGGCGTTTGCCGTGCTCGACGAGGAGGCCACGCGCCTTCTCTGCGCGCCGGAGGTGGGTGCCCTGCTCGACCGCCTTGAGTCCAATGCGGGAATCATTGGCGAGACCCGTGCGGCGCAGGTCAAAATCTTGAAGCGCGACCGCGCCTCGCTGGTGAATGTGCCGCCCGAGGAGCAGGCGGCGTTTTCGCGCCTTGCCGTCCAGGCGAATGACGTCTGGCGTCGCGCCAAGGCCGCGAACGATTGGGCCAGCTTCGAGCCATATCTTAACCGCCTTGTGGCCGCCCGCGTGAGCATGGCCCACGCCATGAACCCCGATGCCGACCCCTACGACGTGTGGCTTGACCACTACGAGTATGGCACGAGCCGCGCCTTCTACGGCCCCTTCTTCGAGAGGGTCAAGGAGTGCGTGGTGCCGCTTCTGGCAGAGTGCATGGCGTCGCCGAGAAAGCCCAGCCACCGCGTGGTGGAGGGCACCTTTGACGAGCGCCGTCAGTGGGACCTGGCCCGCAACCTCATGCGCATCGAGGGCGTGGATGCAGATGCCCTGTGGCTTGGCTCGACCGAGCACCCCTACACCGGCGGCCCCTCCATTGGCTTTGTCGCGATCGCGACGCACGTCTACCCCGATAACGTGCTCTCGAACGTCTTCAGCATGCTCCATGAGGGCGGACACGCCATGTACGAGCAAAACGTTGATCCCGCCTACCGCTTCACCTCGCTCAAGGGCGGAACCAGCTCCGGCATGCACGAGTCCCAGTCGCGCTTCTTCGAGAACTACGTGGGAAGAAGCGAGGCCTTCTCCGAACAGCTCACGCGCCTTCTCGCCAAGCATTTCCCCGGTCAGCTTGGCCGCATGACGGCCCACCAGCTCTACATGGCCGAGAACTGCGCCGAGCCGGGACTTATCCGCTGCGATGCTGACGAGCTCACGTACCCCCTACACATCCTTTTGCGCTACGAGATTGAGCAGCTGCTCTTCTCGGGCGAGGCCAAGGCGGCAGACGTGCCCGGACTCTGGGCAGATCGTTGCCGCACCTACCTTGGCCTTGAGGTGCCCACAGATACCGAGGGTGCCCTGCAGGACACGCACTGGTCCGACGGCGACTTTGCCTACTTCCCCACCTATGCGCTGGGCAGCGCCTTTGGCGCCCAGTTCAAGGCTGCCATGGTTCGCCAGGGCGTGGACTTCGATGGCTGCTGCGCCTCGGGCGACCTTGCACCGATCCGCGAGTGGCTGCGCTCCAACATCTGGCACTGGGGGCGCGCCAAGGACTCCGCGCAGCTCATGCGCATGGCGTGCGGCGAGGACTTTGAGCCGCGCTATTACACGGACTACCTCGTCGAGAAGTTCTCGGCAGTCTACGAGCTGGACCGCTAGCGTGCGCGCGCTTATCCAGAGAGTAGAACACGCTGCCGTAGAGGTGGACGGCGTCGAGGTGGGGTCTTGCTATGCTGGCTACCTCGTGCTTCTCGGCGTTGGCCCCACAGATGACGAGAACGTCACCCGCCGCATGTGGGAGAAGGTGCGCAAGCTCCGCATCTGTGCCGACGCGGAGGGGCGCACGAACCTCTCGCTCGTCGACGTGGGGGGGTCGCTCCTCGTGGTGAGCCAGTTCACGCTCTACGCCGACGCGCGCAACGGCAACAGGCCCTCCTTTGCGGGAGCCGCCCCGGCAGACCGTGCCAACTGCCTCTACGGGCTCTTTTGCGAGCTTGCCGAGAGGGACCTGGGACCGGGTCGAGTGGGGCATGGCGTCTTTGGCGCCCACATGCGCGTGAGCCTTGTAAACGACGGCCCCTTCACCGTGATGCTCGACTCTGGGGAGCTTGGCTTTTGACGACGCTCGAGGTGTTGCGACGTTGGGCGTGGTAGAGTCTCTTCATGCTAGGCGACGGCGACATCTTGCAACACGAGTGCGTGCAGACGTTTTCCTAGCTAGCAAAATGGCAGTTCCGGAGGGGAGATTATCATGAAGGGCTTCTTCAGCGAGTTCCGCGAGTTCATCTCGCGTGGCAACGTGATGGACATGGCGGTTGGCGTGATCATCGGCGGCGCGTTTACCGCCATCGTGAACTCTCTGGTTGGCGATATCATCCAGCCGCTCATCACCGGTCTTACCGGCGGCAGCACAGAGATTGGCCTCGTGGTGAACGTTGGCGCCGCTCAGCTCAACTTTGGTGCGTTCATCTCGGCCATCATCAACTTCGTCATCATTGCGTTCATCATCTTCTGCCTGGTCAAGAGCATGAACAAGCTCTCCGAAGAGACCAGGAAGCTTGCCGGCAAGCAGGAAGAGGAGAAGGAGGCGGCCGCCCCCATCTGCCCGCACTGCCTGGAGGAGGTCAAGGCCGGTGCCACCCGCTGCCCGCACTGCGGTGGTGAAATCCCCGGCGGCGCGAAGCCTGCAGCGTAGATGGACAAAGGGCATCAAAGTTATAAGTAGGTGCATCCGCGCCGGTAAGACCTACCCTGAGTGTCGGAGCAGAGAAATGGGCCCGACTCGGATAGCGTGCTCTAGCGCCCTGGTCTAAAACGTCACCTGATTTGAGGCCTCTGCTTCGGCGGGGGCTTTTCCTTTGCCATGAGCGCGCCCGCGGCATCGGGGCAGGGGGATGGCGCCATGTCTGAGACCGAGGCCGCCAGCGACAATATGGGCGAGTGGGCGGCTGCGCACAAGCTGAACAACGGGGCAAAATCGGCCCGCCGTTCAGCTACATTTGCGCGATAGCGACAAGGTCTATTGCTCTCTCGGCGTTAGTTTGGCGATTTTACCTTGGACCAACAGTGGGCCCGTCGCATAAAAATGCGATATCGTACGGCTTTTTGTTCATCGCTGCATGAAATGGCGTTATCGTAAGGCGGTTTTAGCGCCGTAAGATAAAATATTGAATTATGTTTGCATATTTATGTATATTTTATATTATATATGCAAAATCACGCAAACATGGTTGAAATTTTTATCCTGTTGGCAAAAAGGGACCGCACGATATCGCGTTTTCATGCAGCGGTTGCCGAAAAACCGTACGATATCGCCTTTTCGTGCAAGATGGCTCAACCGTGGGACGCCCATTCGCTGCAGGCTTCGGCTTCTCTGAAGAAACCCCGACGTGTAACGCTTATTGCACCGTGAGAGACGGGTTGAGCGCAGAAACACCAGTGGCGGAATAAGGTGGAGACGTCGGACCCCGCCTTGCGCGTACACGCGAGCTGGCTTTTCTGACAGCCAAGGGGAGGGCCCACAGGCATTGCCGCCGCGGGGCTCTCCCCCGTGTCTGCCATACGCCCATCGACTACCTCCACCTCGTAATCTCCTTCTTCGACCGGGGACGGAGATGCCCCACGATGCGGGAATCAGCCAAGCTTCGACGAGACGAGACTCACCGCCCCCGAGGCGTCTGCCGTGATCGTGAGCGCACGCGATCCAAGCTGCGCTGGAGCAGAGGCATCCCCGACATTCACGTTCACATAGAAAGCTCTAGGGAAGCTCTCTACCATGCTCCAGAACGGCAGTTTAATGATCGCTGGCGTCATCGAACTCACGCCCATCTCAAGGAAGAGCACGTGCTCGGCACCTTCCGTCAGATGGTCATGCAGAAACGTCTCATAGGCAGCGTGCGCAGCCTTCCACTCTTTGCTCTCGCAGAAGTGCTCATCGCGAATCCAGGGAACCATCAGATGGTGGCACTCAGAACAGCGCGGCAGAAGGTCGTATTTGATGCATGGCACACTGTTCACAATCTCTGTCGCCGCAACAAGCTCGTCTGCATGTGAGAGGAAGTCCTCCGTATTGTCGGTGCATGGCTGGCTGCACTGCACGAGGCGCAGGTTTCCCTGAAACTCCCAGACGCGGTCTCTTCCGAAGGCGCGTGGCACCTGCCCATCCACATTCGTCGTGAGTACGACGTGCGGCTTCTCTGCGAGGATGCGGGCAAGCTCTTTGTACACCTTGCCAAGAGGTAGGCGCGCCACATAGGCAGAGACCGCCGAATTGAACGCCCGCGCCTCCTCGTTCGATGAGGAGGGGTGGTAGAGCCCATCGAAGAGCGTCCTGAAACCATGGGCCCTCTCGAAGGAACCGAACGCCTCGCCGAACGTGGCCGATGGATGGTAGAAGTCGTATCCGGCGGAGGTAGACACCCCCGACCCGATGCCTACCACTACGGCATCTGAGCTGTCGATGAGCTCTGCCAGACGCTCGGCCTTGCGCTCCAGAGCCTCTTATCCCACGCCGGCTGTGGTGCGAAGCGCCTCGGTGATATCGCCGTCCCCGACAGGCAAGCGGCTCTGGATTGCGCGGGGCACGAGTGGTGTATCTGCTGCCGAGACGCTTCCGAGCACCGATCCTTGACCGTAAACTTACTCCGGAAGGTGCGAGGTGATGAGGGTCATCTCGCCCGCCAGGCAAACGTCACCGGAGCCAGACGGGGCCAGGAAGTGGCTTCCCGCGCACACCCCGTGCTCGACGCCGGCGCCATCGCAGACGGTTCCGGAGCCCTCGATCACCGAGAGGCACATGAACGGCCATGGCTGCTCAAGGACCTTCTCGCCAGAGACGCGCACGCGCTCGACATCGAAGTTGGGGCAGGCCATAAGCTCGGTCACGCCATCCCTCTCGGGCGCGGTGACCTTGCCCGACGTGGGCGGGACTTGGTCGTAGTCAACCACGTCGAGGGACTGCCTCACATGGAGCGGACGCTTGGTCCCGTCGGGTTGTACGCGATCGTAGTCGTAGACACGGTAGGTGACGTCGGAGGACTGCTGGGTCTCCAGGATGAGCGTGCCACCCATGATGGCGTGCATGGTTCCCGGCTCGATGCGGAAGAAGTCGCCGGGATGGATGGGCACGTAGTTGAGCATATCATCCCAACGGCCCTCGGCAATCATGGCCGCAAGCTCCTCTCGGCTCTTGGCACGCTGTCCCACAATGATACGCGTTCCGGGCTCACAGTCGATGACGTACCAGCACTCGCGCTTGCCGAGCGAGCCATTCTCGTGCGCGGCTGCATAGGCGTCGTCCGGATGCACCTGCACAGAGAGGTTCTCGCGCGCGTCGAGAATCTTGACAAGCAGCGGGAAGCGGTCTCCCTCGGCCCCGGCAAAGAGCTCATGGTGGCCTTCCCAAAGCTCGGAGAGGTGAAGGCCGTCAAACTCGCCGCCAGCAACCGTGCAGTCGCCGTTGGGGTGAGCCGAGATGCCCCAGCACTCGCCAATAGGGCCGTCCGGGATATCGTAGCCAAAGCACCTCTCAAGCTCGCGACCACCCCAAATCTTCTCGTGAAAGATGGGCGCGAGGAAAATGAGGTCTCGTGCCGAACCAGTTGCTGCGCCTGCCATACGAGCCACCCTTCCCAAGACCACCGTCAACGTAACCATCATACGATTGACCCGTCGACGAATCCTCCGCACCAGGCACTGCAAGAATCTGACATATTTGATTTTTTATATTACAGGCCTAATCATGTACGATTGGAACTGTCCGTGGGCTCGTCTCCATCGTGTCGGGCAATGTATTCGACGGATGAGAGGCCCCTACCCAGTTCGCGCTTGCGACGGGCGCGGGCGGCCTCAAAGCGCCTGCGGGAAGCCCGGATTGCCTGGCGCTGACGAGCCAAGGCCTCGTTCGCGTTCTCCTTGCCCGAAACGATATTCGAGAGGGCGTGGACGGGATGCGCCGGCGCAGCCACACGTACGGCTGAGGTAAGGATAGGCACCACGAGTACCGTAATTGCGCCGGCCGTCACCAGAACAGAGGCGTCCTGCGTGGTCATAGCACCCGCATCGACCACAATCTGGGTGATGGCCACCACAAGCGGCAGCGCCATCACGCAATAGGCAGTGGTCACAAAGCGCTCCTGCGACTGCATACCACGAGTCTCGGGGTTCACGTGCAGCGATATCGCCACCGAGACGCCACGCACCACCAAAATGAGTCCGATGAAGAGAAAGAGCAGGCCGGGGTCAGAGAACGCCGCGGCAAGATCAATCCCTGCGCCAGAGATCACGAAGAACGCAGGGATGAGAAAACCGTTGCCGATGGCCTCGATTCTCTCCTCCAGCTCCTCGTTGCCGTCCGGGAAGAAGACGCGCAGCACAAAGCCAGCGGCAAACGCCCCCAGCACCGAGTCAAACCCAAAGACATCTGCGAGAAAGACTAGAAACACGAGGAGGAGCACTACGAGGCGAAGGGGCGTCTGCGTGCTGGCCCCAGCGCCTGACCGAACGAAGTCGCGAAAGCGCGCACCAAGTCGCGCGGTGGACTTCGAGAGGTGCGCGATGCGTACGCAGACCAGGAGGAAGGCCACAAGCACGATCACCGTGGCAACCAGAGACCTGGTGGAGAGCAGCAGCGCCACCGCTATAACCGGAAGCACCTCTCCCGTAGCGCCATAGGCGGTAACGGCGCGGCCCACGGGAGTGTCGGTGAGGTTGCGGGCACGCATGATGGGCGCCAGGGTTCCATATGCCGTGGTGGTGAGCATGATGGCAAAGGCAATGCCTGCCATGCCGGTAAAGCGCTTGAACCCGGCGAGGCTCACAAGCGCAATGGCCACCACCATGGAGATTCCCCAGCATATCGAGGCATGCCTTCCCAAGGGCCCCACGAGCTCTGGTGGCTTTATCTCGTAGCCGGCCATCAAGAAGAGGAACGCCATACCAAGCTCGGAGATGAGTGAAAGCGTTCCACCGCTGGGGCGAATCACGTCTGCCCCATAGGGGCCGAGAAGCGCTCCGGCAAACACGAGGAAGATGACCTCAGGGATAGCCCTGCCCGGAACGACGCTCGCCACGAAGGGGGCAAGCGCGGCAACGAGCATGGCGACCGAGAGCGAGAGGAGCTGGCTGGCCACCCTGGTACCTCCCGCCTCGCACGTTTCTCGACATATCTACTGGAGCGCAGCCCTCAGGCCCCCACGCACGAACGTGGAAAACCCGGCGAGATGCCCAGCGACCATGTGAAGGCCCTCATCGTTCGCAAGAATCTGGATGAACGCATCGGCACTCATGGTAGCAAAGAGGTGCGAAGAGAAGCCGTCTGCGCCGGCGGCGTTCTTGCGGGCCAAGCGATTCGAGACCATCTCGGCAATCTCATCGACCTTCTCGTCAAGGAACTCTTTGACCACGGGATTGTCTCGGTTGCTCAGGACAATCTTCGGGACCAGCGGATACTCCTTCATGAGCTCTGCCAAGCCGTCGGGCAGCGCCTCAACGTTTGTGGGCTCGCCCTCCTCGTCGCAGATTACGGCAATATCGTGCTCGATCCAACTCGCAAGAATGCTGGGAAGCTTGCTCATCAAAGGAGAAACAACGCTCTTGAACAGGTCTTCCTTGCTGGTAAAGAAGAAGTAGAGCGCCCCGGTTGTCACGCCGGCCTTCGAGCAGATCTGACGAAGGGAGGCACCCTCGTACCCGCACTCTGCAAACTCCTTTGTCGCTGACGCGACAAGACTCCTCTTTGTCTCGCCGCTGTCGGTCTGAGCCCTTCTCGACATCTGGCTACCGCCTTTTCCATCTTCAGCATGTGGCTAGATACTGCTAATACTCTGTCGACACTAGCCTGTACCAGCCGTTCATTATGAACTCAATGCGCAATTCACCATGCATTAGAAGTGCATTATTTGATAAAAATCTCAGAAACTTCTCCATGGCTTGCCAGCCGCTTAGGGCCGTGCGTCTTGAAGACGCAGAAAGTGGTCGCAGACATTGCTTCGCCGGAGGTACTCCTTACCATATGGATCGACAACAGGGACCAGTCCATCGGGACTGTCTGCAAAGAACATCTCCGGCTCCCTGTACACATGGGGCACCGCCAGCGTGAAGCCGCGGCTGCAGGTGCCCTGATACTTTCCGGTCTCCTTGTTTATGGCAAAGGAGCCGTAGATGCAATCCGAACAGTGAAAGCCAGCCATGAGAGAACCCTCCCGGTACGAGTCGGAAAAGCTGTTGGCGCACGGACGCGCGTGCTCAAGCCCCCACGCTAGCCCATTTCCCCTTGGGCGAGAAGGTCGCGCACCTTGAGCAGGCTCGGGCACACGCATGAAGCGACGGAACGAATCTCGTCGTTGGGACTGGCAAGATCGGGAACCATCACCGTATAGAAACCGCCCGCTGCTCCTGCGCGCACCCCATTGAAGGAGTCCTCGAGCACCATCGTGCGAGCGGGCTTGGTGCCCAGGCGCTTTGCCGCCTCGAGGAAGACGTCGGGCGCCGGCTTTGCGTGAGGGACCTCACTGCCCGGAACGATTACCTGGAAGCAGTCGAGATGGCCAATGAAGCGCAGGTTGCGCTCAATGCCCTCCTTGGACGAAGACGAAGCCACGGCGCAGGGAACGCCTTGCTCGCCCAGATACGCCAGAAGCTCATCAAGGCCCGGCTTCTTCTCGACTCCTTGGGCAAAGACCCTCTCGGCAAGAAGCGAGAAGTACGCCCAGAACGCCTTGGTGTCCAGCTGCGAGCTTACCATCTCGTGAAGGAGACGGGCGGCATTGTCACCAGCCGAGCCACGCACTGCGTCGGCGAGGCCAGGTGGCACATCATAGCCAAAACGGGCCAGCGCCGGGGCCCAACACTCCATCCACACGGGCTCGGTATCGACCATCAGACCGTCCATGTCGAAGATGACGCCGTCGAACATGTGGCGCAACCCCTTCCATCGCTTTCTTAGGCACACGCCTCGTTGTAGGGTACCCTAACTGGGAAGCATCAAAACCTCTTCACTTCATCGATACCTTTGCGGCATCCATGGGAGGCTGACCGCCATGTCAGGTATGGGAATTGTGGTTGCGTGCTCGCTCGCCGTGGGCTACGCCTGCGGGTCATTTCTCACGGCGGAGCTGACGAGCAGGCATGCGAGCGGCAAGAGCGCCTTCGATGTGGGGGAGGGTAATCCCGGCATGGCAAACATGGGTGCCACCTATGGCACCACGTGGGCAGCGGTCACGCTCGCGGGTGACATTGCCAAGACGATCCTCGCGTTTGTGGTGGCAGGCGCGCTCTTCCCCGCCGACGCCCAAGTTGCCAGCGCCACAGCCATGGTTGGCACGACGCTCGGACACGTGTTTCCCGCCTGGCACCACTTTCATGGCGGCAAGGGCGTGGCCACGACCTGCACGGGGATCATCCTCATGACGCCTGCGGCAGGAGGTGCTGCGGCGGTCATCGGCCTTCTCGTGGTGCTCTTTGGTGGCTACCTGTGCCTGGGCGCCCTGGCGATTCCCGCGGCGTGGCTCGTCATCGAGCTGGCCTTGGGGGACACGCTCCACGCGATTGCCGGTGCAGCGCTTATGATGGTTGCCGTCTTTTGCCACGGCGGTCCGGTGGCGGGCATCAGGGCTGGCAAGACGCCGCGCGCGGCGATAAGCGAGAAGTTCCTCTCGGCGTTGTTCAAGAATCATCGTTAGGTCGCATCTATACGAAGTCTGTCAATGGCGTGACGTGCTGTTCGTACACGATGCTGTTCTGTCTTTACGTTATTTTTGAGTGTACTGAATGCACAGCAAACATTCGCCGCCCGGCGAGTGGGGAGACGGCTATGCCACGGACAGTGACCGCCATTCGACTTACGGCAGACAAGACGACGCTCGACAACATCTGCGCGACACTCGGATGCACGCCATGCGACGTCACGGAGTTCGCGCCCATCGATGAGGGGCTCACGAACGACTCGTTCCGCTTCGTCGCAAACGGCAAGGCCTACGTCTATCGCAGACCAGGCGCCGGAACCGAGAAAATCATCAACCGCGAGGGCGAGGCGTTTGCGCAGGGCATTGCCGCCAAGCTGGGGCTCGACCGTACCTTCATCCACGAGGACCCTCACCAGGGCTGGAAGATCTCGCGCTTCGTCGACGGATGCGTGCCTTTCGACTACCACAACCCCACCCACGTTGCCCGGGCCATGGAGATGGCACGCAAGCTCCACTCCTGCGGTGTCATGTCCAAGTGGAACTTTGACGTCTTCAAAAACACGGCAGGCATTCTCGAGCTTCTGAACAGCGACGAGAGGTCGCGCTACCGGGACTTTGAGACCATTCGCGCACGCGTTGAGGGCCTCGAGGAGCGCGTGCGCGCAACGTCTGGTGCGCCGGTCCTCTGCCATAACGACTTCTACGACCCCAACTTTCTCGTAAGGGGCACGGACATCTCGCTCATCGACTGGGAGTACGCCGGCATGTCCGACTACGCCAGCGATCTGGGGACCTTCATCTGCTGCAGCGACTACAGCTACGATGAGGCGCTCGAGGTTCTCCGTCAGTACTTCCAGCGCGACCCCACGGACGACGAGCTTTTCCACTGCATCTCCTACGTGGCATTTGCCGCCTGGTACTGGTTCGTATGGGCGCTCTACAAAGACCAGTGCGGCGACCCGGTGGGCGGCTGGCAGGACCTTTGGCACCGCTATGCCTCCGAGTACGGCAGGCATGCGGCACATCTCGCAAACGAGCTCTGATCGAACAAACGATAGGGCGCCCGGCGTCACTGATGACGAGCCGGGCACCTTCATGTAGATGCGACTAGGGGAGCAGCATGGAAGTCTTTGGAAGGATTGTCGTCTTCATCATCATGGGCTGCGCGGTAGCGGGGTGCGTTGCATCGGTCGTACGCCCAGAAAGCGAGCTGGGCAAGGAATTCGTGGCAGGCATCGACTCCATTGGTCCCATCTTCCTGCCAGTTGCAGGCATCATGGCGTCTGCCCCCTATCTCACTTCGTTTGTCTCGGCGGTCTTTGGGCCTCTCTTTGGCACCCTCGGTGCAGACCCCGCGATGGCAGCCACGACGGTCGTCGCTGTTGACATGGGCGGCTACCAGCTGGCAGACGCTCTCGCGCAGACGCGCGAGAGCTGGATCATGGCCATGATGACCGGCTACATGGCCGGCGCAACCATCGTCTTCACCGTACCCGTTGCGCTCAAGATGCTCGAGGCGAAAGACCGCAAGTACCTTGCCTTGGGCGTCATGAGCGGGCTTCTCGCCATCCCCATTGGCGTCTTCGCGGCAAGCGCGATCATCGCACTGGCAAACCCCGTGATTCGCGAGACCGTCTCGACCAATGCGGCCGCGACATACCAACTGGCTCTCACGTGGTCGCAGATCGCCCATAACCTGTTGCCGCTCATCATCATCTGCACGGTCCTTGCCGTGGGGCTCGCCACCAGGCCCAATGCGATGATCCACGGGTTCATCGTCTTTGGTCGCGTGCTCGACAGCGTGCTCAAGATTGTCTTTGTCGTTGTGGTCATCGAGTACTTTACCGGATTCTTCTCGACCATCTTCGGCTCTTTTGGCTTCGACCCCATCATCGCGGATGAACAGGACCAGTTCCGCGCCCTGGAGGTCTCGGGCGCCATTGGCATGATGCTCTGCGGCGCCTTCCCCATGGTGTGGCTCATCAAGACATACCTCGATAAGCCCCTCTCGAAAATCGGTCGCGCCGTGGGCCTGAGCGCAGATGCCACAGCTGGCCTGCTTACCGCATCCGCCAACGTGCTTGCCGCACTTGCCATGGCCAAGGACCTCAGGGCACGTGACAAGGTCATTGTGATCTCGTTCAGCGTGTGCTGCGCATTCCTCTTTGGCGATCACCTCTCGTTCACTGCGAACTTCCAGCCAACGCTCATCGTGCCCGTGCTGCTGGGCAAGCTCGCAGGGGGCGTCTGCGCGATATTCTTTGCGACACGTCTGGCGATACGAAAGGCCGAGGAGCTTGAGACACAAGACCTTGCGCTCGAGGGCCAGCAAGGGTAGGGCAAATCGACTCCAAGGCGGGGCGGTCTGCATAAAACTCCCCTAACGCGGGAGATTTCGGCTTTCCATGCACAAAACTGCCCTATCGCGGGGACTTCTGAGAGCGATGACATCAATGGCTGAACAATAGTTACAAGATTATGGATATTCTGCATGATTAATTTATAAGTATGAATATAGTAATTACATTCCTGATATTCGCATCCCAAAGTGCCCCGCGATAGGGCGGTTTTGTGCATGGCAGCTAGGATTTCCCGTCGATAGGGCACTTTTGTGCAACGACCGCCGGGAGCATCCGCGAGGGGCTGCGAAACTGGGAGGCCGTGGGGCCGTGCGAGCCCAGTGCACCGCGCACCTACCACTCGCCGACCCTGTCTGCCCACACGCAGCTCCATTTTGCGCGGCCACGGACATCTACCCACACCTCCGGGAGCGGCAAACAATAATGTTTGCTCAGTCACGACAGAGGAAGGAGCAGCATGTCTACAGAGGTCACCCTTGAGCGCTTTACGTTCCCCTCGACAGACGGTGTGTCGACCATCAGCGCGTGCGCCTGGTGGCCGACGGGCATGGCGTCGGCCAGAGCTGAGGAGAGGCCAGCTCCCCGAGGCGTAGTGCAGCTCGTCCATGGTATGGCCGAGCACATTGACCGTTACGACGCCTTTGCACGCTTCCTCGCTTCGCACGGGTTCCTCGTGGTTGGCCACGACCAGATAGGGCACGGCCGCTCCTGCTCCCCAGAGCATTGGGGTGAGCTGCCTGTTGGGAGTGGGGCACGCGCGCTCGTGGAAGACATCGGCGTCCTGCGCGGCATTGCGCAGGAGCGCGTTGCCCCAGGGACTCGCTACGTGATCTTTGGGCACAGCATGGGCAGCTTCGAGGTGCGCGCCTACGTCTCGCGCCATGGGGAGGGCCTGGCGGGGGCGGTCGTTTGCGGCACCGGATTTCTTCCCTCCGCAGCGTCGAGGGCAGCGCTCCGGATCACGTGGCTCGAGGCGTTCTTCAGGGGTGCGGACTATCACTCCGAGTTCGTCGACTCCATGGGGGCGGGCGGCTATGGCAAGGCCATCCCCGACGCCCGGACAAACCTCGATTGGCTCTCCTACAACCGCAAGAACGTCGATGACTACATTGCAGACCCCTCCTGCGGCTTCATGTTCTCCGTGGGCGCCTACCATGAGCTTGCCGCTCTCACCGCCGAAGCCAACTCACCCACATGCGCCGCAGGCGTTCCGCGAGACCTGCCGCTGCTCTACATTGCCGGTGCCGAGGACCCTGTGGGCAGCAACGGCGAGGGCGTCGAGAAGGCAGCAGCGCTAGCTCGTGGTGCTGGCTCCGCAGACGTAACGGTGAAGATCTATCCGCACATGAGGCATGAGATCCTCAATGAGGCGGGCCATGAGCAGGTCTTTGCCGACGTGCTGGCATGGATCGAGAAGCGCGTGTCCAGGAAAAGCGCAGCCGCTGCTGCCAGCGCACCCAAGGAGTCCTAGCCATGACAGCCGAGAAGTACGTCATTGCGCTCGACCAGGGCACTACCTCCAGCCGTGCGGTGCTCATCAATCGCGCGGGTCGCATGGTCGACTGCGTACAGCGTCCATTCCAGCAGATCTTCCCCAAGCCCGGTTGGGTCGAGCATAACCCGCAGGACATTCTCTACTCGCAGCTTGGCTCGCTCACGGAGCTCTTGGCCAAGCGCGGCCTCACAGCAGACAACATCGACTCCATTGGCATCGACAATCAGCGCGAGACGACCATCGTGTGGGACCCCACCACGGGCCAGCCCGTCTACAACGCCATCGTGTGGCAGTGCCGACGCACGGCGGGCCTCGTGGAACAGCTCTGCAGCACGCCGGGGGCTCGCCAGATGATTCAAGAGAAGACTGGTCTTCTTCCCGATGCATACTTCTCGGCCAGCAAAATACGCTGGATCCTTGACAACGTGCCAAGCGCCCGCGAACACGCCGAGGCAGGCGAGCTGCTCTTTGGCACCGTGGACACCTGGCTCATCTGGATACTCACCGGCGGGCTGGTACACGCCACCGATGCCACCAACGCCAGCCGCACGATGCTCTACAACATCCACGAGAACTGCTGGGACAAGGACCTGCTCGGCCTCTTTGGGATCCCGGCGTCGATGATGCCAGAGGTACGCCGCTCAAGCGGCCCGTTTGGCGAGACAAGCTACCCTGGCGTGCCGGCGGGCATCCCCATCGCCGGTGTGGCGGGCGACCAACAGGCAGCCCTCTTTGGCCAGTGCTGCTTTGAGCCCGGCCAGGCAAAGAACACCTATGGCACCGGCTGCTTCATGCTCATGCACACCGGTCACGAAGCAAAGCTCAGCACGAGCAACCTGGTCACAACCATCGTTGCCTCGGCACCCGAGGCAGAGGGCACCGAATACGCGCTCGAGGGCTCCGTCTTTGTCGCGGGCGCCCTCATCCAATGGCTCCGTGACCAACTCGGCATTGTCCAGAGCGCCGCCGACACCGAGTGGCTGGCCAAGAGCGTCGATGACACCGGCGGCGTCTATATCGTGCCAGCGTTCACGGGACTGGGGGCACCCTGGTGGAAGCCAGACGCGCGTGGGGCCATCCTCGGCATCACTCGTGGAACCACGCGCAACCACATAGCCCGTGCGGCGCTCGAGGCGCTTGCGTACCAGATTTTCGACCTAGCCGACGCCATGGCCCGAGACGCCGGGCATCCCCTTGGCGTGCTCAATGTGGACGGCGGTGCCAGCGCGAACGACTTCCTCATGCAGTTCCAGGCCGACATCCTGGGCTGCGAGCTGAGAAGGCCGCAGAATACCGAGACCACCTCGCTGGGCGCTGCGTTTCTCGCGGGACTCGCCACGGACTACTGGAGCGGCATCGACGAGCTCAAGGCGCTGCGCGAGTCAGACGACGTGTTCTGCCGCCAGATGGACCCAGCGCGCGTGGAGAAGCTCGTGGCAGGCTGGCACGACGCCGTGCATCGCGTGATGTAGTCCTACCCCAGCACCTCTGCCGCAATGCGGGCCGTCTCGGTGGCGTCCTTTGCATAGAAGTCGGCGCCGACCATCTTCGCGTACTCGGGGTTGAGCACGGCACCGCCAACCACGACCTTGCACCAGGGGGCGTCCTTGCGGAGAAGCTCTATGGTCTCTGCCATGGCTGGAACGGTCGCGGTCATGAGGGCCGAGAGCCCGCAGAGTCTCACGTGGTCTTTCGCCACGGCGTCTGCAACCACCTGAGGCGGTACGTCTCGGCCGAGGTCAATCACGCTGTAGCCGTAGTTCTCCAAGAGCATCCGCACGATGTTCTTTCCGATGTCGTGGATGTCGCCGTGGACGGTGCACACCACGATTGAGCCCTTCTCGGGAACGTTGGCGTCCTGCCCGTTGGCGTCTACGGCCCTCTTGATGGTCTCGAAGCCCGCCTTGGCGGCCTCGGCCGAGGCCATGAGCTGCGGCAGGAAGAAGATGCCCTTCTCGAAGCGCTCCCCCACCACGTCGAGCGCGGGAATGAGCACCTCGTTGATGGCGTACATGGGGTCGTGCTCGGCGATGACCTGGGCTACCGCCTCGGGCATGGGCCCCTTGCGGCCAGCAAGCACCAGCTCGCGGGCGCGGGCAGCGGTATCTGCGGGCTCAGCGGGAGCCACAGCCGAGGGCACGGCACCCTTCTCGGCAGGCGATGCCGGCACGGGGGCGCGATCGCTTCTCTCGGCATAGTTGGCCACGAAGTGCTGGGCGTTCTCGTCCTCGCCGGAGAGCACACGCCAGGAGTCGACCACGTCCATCATGCGCGTGAGGCAGGGGTTGATGATGGCGAGGTCGAGGCCGGCGGAGAAGGCCGCGGCGAGGAAGGTGCCGTTCACGAGAGGCCTGAAGGGCAGGCCAAAGCTGATGTTGCTCACGCCAAGCACGGTGCGCACGCCGGGAAGCTCCCGCTTGACCAGGCGAATGGCGTCGAGAATGGCCCCCGGCTGGGTCTGGTCGGTCGAGGCCGCCATGGTGAGACAGTCGATGACCACATCATGCCGTGGGATGCCAAGCCGTTCGCACTCGCGCACGATCTTCCTGGCAACCGCGAGGCGACCCTCGGCCGTGGAGGGAATGCCGTCCTCGTCGAGGGTGAGCCCCACCACAGCGCAGCCATAGTGCTTCACGATGGGCAGCACGTCTGCCATGGTCTGCGCCTTGCCGTTGGTAGAGTTGACCAGCGCCTTGCCGGGATAGCTGCGCACGGCGGCCTCGATCACGGCCGGCTCGGCCGCGTCAATCTGCAGGGGGAGCGTGCTCACGCCCTGGAGCTCCGAGACCAGCTGGCACATCACGGCACGTTCGTCTATTTCGGGGAGGCCGGCATTCACGTCGAGGATCTGGGCACCAGCGCGACCCTGCTCGATAGCCATGTTCATCACGTAGTCGTGGTCACCCGAACGCAGCGCCTCTTTCATCAAGCGCTTTCCTGTGGGGTTGATGCGCTCCCCAATGACTCCCACCTGCCCATAGTCGAGCGAGCAGACGTCCTGGGAACTCGACACGGCAAAGCTGTCGCGCACGTGCCGCCCGACAGGCGCGCGACCAGAGAGGAGCTCGCGCTCGCGGGCAATGTGCTCTGGAGTCGTACCGCAGCAGCCGCCGATCACGGTGATGCCCGCATCCAGCATTCCCTCGACGTCCCTCGCGTACTCCTCGGGCCCAACGTCGTAGGTGGTCACGCCGTCGACCACGTGCGGAAGGCCGGCATTCGCCTGCGCCATCACGGGGCATGACGCCCACGGGAGCATGCGCCCGACCAGCGGAGCCACCGCCGCGGGACCCAACCCGCAGTTGATGCCCACGACGTCGGCACCCAGGGAGGAGAGCGTGACCGTAGCCGCCTCGGGCGTAGTGCCCAGGAAGGTGCGCCCGTCTTCCCCGAATGTCATGGTCACAAACGCGGGAAGGTCCGAGTTCTCGCGCACAGCGAGAAGCGCCGCCTTTGCCTCGGCAAGGTCGGCCATGGTCTCGATCACAAAGAGGTCGGCACCGGCAGCGTCTGCGGCGCGCACCTGCTCGGCAAAGAGGTCATATGCGTCATCGAAGGGAAGGGGGCCCATGGGCTCGAGGAGCTGTCCGGTGGGGCCAAGGTCGGCCGCCACGTAGCGGGCACCGGCATCGCGGGCACAGGCGACCGCCGCCGAGAAGACCTCTTCGACGCTTGCGGCATCTCCCAGCTTGGTCGCGTTGGCACCGAAGGTGTTGGTTGTCACGACCTCGGCACCGGCGGCGACGTAGGCGGCGTGCACCTCGCGAATCTCCACGGGATTCGTAAGGCACAGCAGCTCGGGCAACTCGCCCGCCGCCAGACCACGAGCCTGTAGCTGCGTGCCCATGGCACCGTCAAAGAGCAGGAACTCCTCACCGCGCAGCACGGAGGCGAGGTGCTCGTCGCGCACACGGCGAGGACGCAGGACAAGGCGGTCCCTAGGCCAGCGGGTCTCTTCCCGAGTGGAATCTTTGACGCTCATGAGCAGCTCCTCTCGCCGCTATCCGCGGCAGGTGTGGCCGGTGGGCCGAATGGTACAGAAGTCAAAGCAGGAGCAGCCGGCGCAGGTTGCGTGCGTCGATGGCTGGATGGTCTCGAAGAGGCCAATCACTGCCGTCACGCTCTTGGTTGGTACCATGAGCAGGGTATTTGTAAGGGTGATGCCAAGCTGCCGCTGGGCATCGAGGGCCTGGAGGAGCACGGGCTGCGTTGTCATGGGCATGTCACCGTAGCCAGGGCTAAAGCGGGAGTTGGCAAAGAGGCCACGCTCGTATCCCGCCGATACGATGGACGCCTCACAGGCATCGGCCGCGCGCTCGACCAGCGTTGTTGCTGCCGCGTCAAAGACAACCTGCCCAACGCGGTCAGTGAGCGAGAGGCGACGCAGCTCGCGCTCGACCCCCATGCCCACGGTCACCGCCATGACACCAACCGCAACGGCACCGTCCATGTGCTTTTGCATGGACGTGCCGAGAAGCTCCAGAGGCGTACCAGCAAGGCGAACGTAGGGCGTGCCGTCTTCCTTGGTACCGCGCCCCTCGGCATCGAAGATGCGCCAGGCACCGCGAGGGGTGCCAATGGAGAGGCAGCGGCTCGCACCGCTGCCGATACGCCCCTCGAGCTCGGGCGTCATCTCCTGGCCCGCATAGCCCAGGTAGCGCAGCACCTCGGAGCGGTCGATTGAATCTATGGTGTACGACTCGACCATGGGATCATCCAAAGTAGCCCATGGCTGCAAGGGCGTCGTGGGTGGCGCGGGCAATCTCCTGGTGGTTCATGCTATAGATGTGGATGCCGTCGACACCGTTCTTGGCAAGGTCGCAAATCTGCTCGCAGGCGTACTCGATACCGGCGCGCGCCTGGTCCACCGGGTCATCCCCTGCACGCACGAGACGCTTCACGACCCTTGCGGGGATGGATGCGCCGCAGCTGAATGCCATGCGCTGAATCTGCTTGACGCTCGTGAAGGGCATGATGCCAGCCACAACGGGAAGCTTGATGCGGTAGCGCAGGCACTGCTCACGGAAGCGATAGAAGTCGTCATTGTCGAAGAAGAGCTGCGAGACCAGGAAGTCTGTCCCCGACTCCTGCTTGATGCGCAGGGTGCGCATAGACTCATCGAGGGAGGCGGACTCGACATGGCCCTCGGGATAGCATGCGGCACCGATGCAGAGCGAGGGCGTCGTCTCTCGCAGGTGAGCGATGAGGTCTGAGGCGTGCGCAAAGTCGACCACGTCCGAGCCGGGCCTGCGGTCGCCGCGGAGCGCCAGTACGTTTTGGATGCCAGCCGCGCGCAGTCCATCCACGTAGGCGTCAACGTCGGCAGCGGTTGCGCCCATGCAGGTAAGGTGCACCAGCGCGGTAACCCCAAGGTCACCCTCGATCCTGGCAGCAATGGGAACGGTGTTTGCCGAGTTCCCCGAGCCTCCCGCGGAATACGTCACCGAAATCCAGTCGGACCTATTCTCGGCAATCTGGGATGCAACTCGATAGGCCTCCTCAAGCGGCATCTCTCCCTTGGGTGGAAAGATCTCAAACGAGAGCGTCTGCCCCGCCGCAAGCTTATCAGTGATCCTCATAACTCCCCCATCGCACAGAAATGACCCCGAGCTTGTAACGACACATACTAAACCCGGCCAGACGGGCGCTTCGATTGGTTTACGGAATGGCTACCGAGAAGTCGGGGCACGTTGCCACGGCCGCCCATCACACACTAGCCGCGCATAAACGAGGGCATCTCCCCTGCCGCAGTGGAGCGGGCAATGTCAAAGATGGCATCCGCCACCGCATCCTCGTCGGCGCGACCGATGTGCCAGCGGGCCGCCTGGGCTGCGACCGGCGTAGCGTTGCCCACCGCCACGGAGTTCTCGAAGCGCGTGAGGAGGGGCAGGTCGTTCTCGGCATCACCAAAGCAGCAGACCTCATCGTTCGTGAGGCCAAGGCTATGGGCGAGCCATTCCCCAGCGGCGCCCTTGTCCCACCCCGAAGGAAGGATGTCGATGTGCGGGCGCTCCTGCATGGGAAAGACGAAGTCGAGCTCGGGACATGCCTCCTTGAGTACGGAGCGAACTTCTCGGCCGCGAACAAAATCGCCCACGACTCGCACGTTTGCCTTCACGACGGGACGATCCGGAACCTCATCGACACTGCCTGTCACCACGAAGAAGTATGGCGCCCGGTACTTCTCGAGGTAGTCCGCGGGAGCCCTCACGGCATACTGCTCGCCCGTGTCGACATAGTCGAGAACAAGCCAGGCATCGTCCATGCTGTCAAGCACCCTGGCACACTGGCGGAGCGCCTCACAGCCGAGCGGGACCTCGTGGACGAGCTTGCCATCTACGTAGATGAGCTGGCCATTGTCAGCCAGCACCGTTGAGAGGCAGGCCTCGTCGTTGTCGAACATCCAGGTAAGGGCCGAGGGGGCCCTTCCCGTAGCAGGGGCAAAGTGCACGCCCGCAGCCTGTGCAGCATGGATGGCATCACGGGCATACGGCGTAACGACATGCTCTCCCGCCCATGCGAGGGTGTTGTCTAAATCTGAAAGGATGAGCTTGATCACGCAATCCCCCAAACAGCCATGGCCGAATCACATACAGGCCTTGCCCCACGAGTGTAACGCGATGCGAGCGCACCGACATTGCGGCCATCAAGAGCCCCGACGTAGGGGGGACACCGGGGCGCGAGGCCGCGCACTCGAAGGGCAAGACCATTCGACAGGGAGCGGCGCGAAGCGCGGGTCCCAGCCAAACCGCTGACGGGTATTGGGGGGACCGTCAGTGGCCCACTTATGTTACGACTACCACGGCCCTCCCAACACTAAAAAACTTTTTATGCAATCAAACGTAAGGAACACAAGGTGCGAACGGTCATAATGCTCGGTAGGCGGTCAGAATGAGCACCGATGACATGATGGTTGGGGCAAGCGGGAAAGCACATGGAAATGAGGCCTCCTTGCTCCGCGTGCGGCAGGCGAGCCACACACCGGCACAGCTTGCCAACACAAGCAGACACGAGAGCGCAACGCACGCCATGCCACCCATAGGCCCAAAATACAGCGCACATGCCGAGAGGAGCTTGACGTCTCCTCCCCCAATACCCCCTTCAGGGCTTCCCCTCACTCGAGCCCAGGCTAGACATGTTCCGGCGAGAACGGCGAGCACCGCAGCCCCGCCCGCAAGCGCCTCTCCCACACCGACAAAGACATGGGCACCGACCCCATCGTCTCCCAGCGCGCCAATGGCAACCAGACAGAGAAACACCCCACGAACGACGACGGGAAACGCCACCGCGTAGTTGGGTATGACGCGCCTCCCAAGATCGGTCACGCTGCACACGAGGAGGGCCACGATCAGCACAAGAAGCTCAACCATCTCTGGCAGCCCCTCGGCAGCAAGGCCCACACAGGCCCCCGCCAGTGCGCCGCAGAGAGACACCAGGGCTCTCGAACCTGCCGTCCATCCCCCAAGCTCGCGCTTGGCCGCAACGTGGCCCACGCCTCCCCCAGCGCATGCGCACAACACGCACGCCACCAGGAGGCGAAGGCCCAGCATGCCTGTGATTCCCATAGCACCCCCTACCAACAAGGCTTCGCACATGGAGATGATATGCGAACACACGTACTCATTTCTGGCCCATAGAGGGTGCCAGACCGCTCGGTACTGGGGCAGAGCTAACAAGACGCATCGTATGACCTGCGCAAAGCACGAAAAGTGACCCAAGCCGTCAGATTCGTGACAGATTCGCATGCGGCGGAAACGCAACGCTTGGGGAACTCCAGGCCCTAGCTTGCGAAAAGGACTAGACTCATGCCCAAATGGCCCAAGCAACCCACCGAAAGGAGATGGCAGCGATGACAGAGTGGCTTGTGCGGAGGTTTCTCTCCAGCGTAAGCACAACGGATCCCGAAGGCAGAACACGCTATGGACAGTTTGCTGGCATCGTCTGCATCGTGTGTAACGTGGTGCTCTGCATCGTAAAGGGCACCGTGGGCATTGTCGCTGGGTCGGTCTCGATCGTGGCAGACGCCGTGAACAACCTGTCTGACGCCTCGAGCAACATCGTCGCACTTCTCGGCTTTAAGCTGGCAAGCAAACCCGCAGATGATGGGCATCCCTACGGTCACGGCCGCTTTGAGTACCTAGCCTCGCTCACCGTTGCCGCACTCGTGCTTGCCGTTGGCATCAACCTGATCATCACGTCAATCCAGAAGATCGTCTCTCCCGAGCCCCCGGAGTTTGGGCCAGCAGTCGTTGCGGTTCTCGTGCTCTCGATGGCCGTCAAGTCGTGGATGGCCGTCTTCAACGGCTCGATGGGCAAGCGCATCTCGTCCGAGACGCTCTCGGCCACTGCCATCGACTCGAGAAACGATGTCATCACCTCGGGCGCCGTCCTCGCAGCTGCCATCGTCTCATACTTCACGGGCATTGACCTCGACGGCATTGCCGGCACCATCGTGGGCGCATTCATCTGCTGGAGCGGCTTCTCGCTTGTGCGTGATGCAATCGACCCGCTTCTGGGCCGCGCGCCCGACCCGGCGCTCATCGCCCACATCCACGACAAGATCATGGGCTACCCCGGCGTTCTGGGAACGCATGACCTCATGGTCCACGACTACGGTCCAGGCCGCCAATTTGCAAGTGCCCATGTCGAGATGGCAGGCGAGGGCGACGTCTTTGCAAGTCACGACCTTCTCGACAACATCGAGCAGGCCTTCCTTAAGGAGGGTCTGGTCATGACCTTGCACTACGACCCAATTGTGACAGACGACCCACGCGTCACCGACATGCGCCACTGGATCTCCATCCACATCCGCGAGATTGACCCCCGTCTTACCATCCACGACCTGCGCACGGTACCAGGCCCAACGCACACAAACGTGATCTTTGACTGCGTGCGCCCGCACGACCTTGCAATGGCCAACGACGAGCTCAAGCAGGCCATCTCGAGGATCGTCACGGCAAGATACCCGCAGGCAGTCTGCAAGATCACCATCGACAGCAGCTACGTATCGTCGCAACAGTGAGGAATTCCATGACAGGCTACAAGTCCAAGCAAATGATCGTCATGAGGCGAGACCTCAAGATGCGCAAGGGAAAGATCGCGGCTCAGGCGGGGCATGCATGCGTGGAGGCGACGCTTATGGCACTTGCCCGCGAGGGACGTCCTGACCAGGTGCGGATTCGTACCGCACCGGACGGGACACCGGTTTGGGTCTACCTCGACCACCCGGAGGCAGATTCCACTCCCCTCTCTGACTGGTTTGACTCGGGGATGGCCAAGGTTTGCGTGTACGTGGACTCTGAGGACGCGCTGCTCGACATTACCGAGAAGGGCCGTAAGCAAGGCTTTGCCGTAGCGCTCGTGCGTGACGCGGGACTTACGGAGTTCCACGGAGAGGCAACGCTCACCTGCCTGGCATTCGAGCCTCTCCCCGCCGAGAAGATCGACCCCATCACGGGAGACCTGCCACTCTACTGACACGGCCCCAGCTAGGCAATCACCGCAAGCACAATGGCAACGATGACCAGCACAGCGGCAACCACAGGAAACGTGGAGACTGGCCGTGGGCGAGAATGGCGTGCCACGTAGGATGGCAGCTGCGGGATGGGTGTCTCGTGGATGCGGGCGTTTCTCGCCGCAGCAGCATGCTGAACCGCGAAGCACGACGTGTCTTCGCGGGGATGCGGTCTTGCGGCGGCGCCTCTGCGAACACGCCGGCGTCTGGAGACAGTTGCGCGAGGCCTTGTGAGGGCGACCGAGCGCCCATACGGCGCACCGGCGCTTCCCCGCCTCTGGCGCTCCCCCGTCTGGATGGGGTAACTCGAGTACATGGCATCCCTCACAAAGATTGCCACCCCGAGCCGAGAACTCATGGCCCTGTGCATACAGGTATAGCCTACCCGGCTCACATTGCTGCTTGGACAGCAAATGCAGCAGGCTTCATGCAGGCGGCTCGTTTTTCTCCGTGTGCGGTCGTCTTCTGCTTCGACGTAACAACATCTTGTGCGGAGTAAGTCAACGGACTGCAACCTGTGGTAGGCGAGACGGAAATACCCCACCACCAAAATAGGATTTTGTTTCCGTTCATTAATTCCTACTTGTACAGTGGGTTTATAAGTGTCACCCTTGTTCGTGACGAGTTGTCCGGCGGAGGAGCCCCATTGGGAGCAGCCGACTTGCCTCGTCACCAGACGCACAAGGAGTAGCAGGATGAAGGCAGCAAGGAAGATCGAAGCCATCATTGGCTCAACCCCCCTCGTAGACCTCTCGGGGCTCGTGGATGGCGCAGCAACCATCTATGGCAAGTACGAGGCCACGAACCCAGGCGGGTCCGTCAAGGACCGCATCGCTCGCGCGATGCTCGACGCGGCCGAGAAGGACGGCAGCCTGAAGCCCGGCGGCACTGTGATTGAGCCCACTTCAGGCAACACCGGCGTGGGCCTGGCCATGCTCGCTGCGGCACGTGGCTACAAGATGGTTCTCGTTATGCCTGAGACCATGTCCATCGAGCGCCGCAAGCTTGCCGCCTCGTATGGCGCACGCATCGTTCTCACGCCTGGCAAGGACGGCATGAGGGGCGCCGTTGCCAAGGCCGAGGAGCTCCGTCAGGGGACCCCGGGTGCCATCGTTGCCGGCCAGTTTGAAAACCCCGCCAACCCGCAGGCCCACTACGAGACCACCGGCCCCGAGGTCTGGAGGGACACCGAGGGCACGGTCGATTTCATCGTGGCAGGCGTTGGTACCGGCGGCACCATCTCCGGAACCGCTCGCTTCCTCAAGGAGAAGAAGCCTTCCGTTAAGGGTATCGCCGTCGAGCCCGCAGAGTCCGCGGTTCTCGAGGGCAAGCCCGCTGGCTCCCACAAGATCCAGGGCATCGGTGCTGGCTTCATCCCCAAGACCTATGACGCCTCCGTTGTTGACGAGGTTGTGCCCGTCACTTCTGCGGTCGCCATCGACACCAAGAAGCGCCTCGCGGCAGACTACGGCCTGCTCGTTGGCATCTCCTCGGGCGCGGCGGTGGCCGCTGCCGTCGAGCTTGCCAAGCGTCCCGAGAACGCCGGCAAGGTCATTGTCGCAATTCTCCCCGACACGGGCGAGCGCTACCTCTCGATGGACCTCTAATGGACGCCCGCCCTATGCCCCGCCCTGTCGGCGCAGCCAGCTCTGCCGAGGACACGCGGACCGTTGACGAGATGCCGCTTCACGAGGTCATGCGCGAGGACGCCTATGCGGCGCTTGAGCGTGACCCGTCGGCCACCTCGATCTGGGACATCGTGCTCTATTCCACGGGGACCCACATCGTCTGGACGTATAGGCGCCACCACTGGCTCTACACCCACGGCATGAAGGGGCTTGCCCTGCTTCTTGCCAAGCGTACCCGCCGCAAGCTTGGGGCAGACATCTTCCCCTCCGCGCAGATTGGCAGGCGCTTCTCGATTGACCACGGCATTGGCGTGGTCATTGGCGCCACGTCGATCATTGGCGATGACTGCCTTATCTACCAGGGTGTGACCCTGGGGATGACCGGCAAGCACGGTGGGAAGCGCCACCCCACGCTCGGCAGCAACGTCATGGTGGGTGCCGGGGCCATTGTCCTTGGCAACATCACCGTTGGCGACGATGCCAAGATTGCCGCTGGCTCGGTTGTCGTCCACGACGTCCCGTGCAACGTGACGGTTGCGGGAGTTCCGGCCAAGGTCGTGCGGGACCGTCGCTTTAGCGGGCCTCGCCTTGTGAAGGACGACTTTGACCCTACCAAGCTAGACGACGAGAACGTCCGCTGGTCCTGCGCACTGTAGCTTCTCGGCGCGTAGCCCTTCTCGGCCAGCGTTTGAACTGCATAGAGAGACCCTCCGGTGTGAACCCGGCGCCGGAGGGTCTCTCTATGTATCACGTCGGAAGGGGGGCTTTCGGCGTCACTGGTGCATGCGGTAGCGTTACCCAGGCTCCCCCTCTCCTGCAGCAGCCTGGCGCTCGCGCACCTCATCCATGGTGAGCGAGTCCACATTCTTCACGAACGGCAGCGGCACGGCCGAGATAGCAGCGCAAACCGCAACGTAGACGTAGAGATATCGGTAGCCCACAAACTGCATGACGGCACCGGAAAGAATGGGCGTTACTATCTGCGCCGACATGCTTGCCGTATAGTAGAGCCCGGTGTAGCGCCCCGTCGAGTTGGCGCTCGCCAGCTCCATGATCATGGGATACACGGTGAGTGATACCGTCGCCATACCTATGCCAAAGGCGGCCACCCACATGTAGATGATGATTGAGAATTCTGAGGCACCTGAGATGAGCAGCGGGGACGCCACCATAAGCGCAATGCCAACGTAGGTCGTAACCTTTCGCCCTATCCTGCAGGAGAGTTCGGCCATGGGCATGTAGGCGACAATCGCCGCAAGCGTGGCCACAGTCTGCACCTGCGCGTAGGAACCCCCGGCCATGTCCCACACCACGTCTGCGTAACGAGAAATTCCGCTGGTCACGGCATTGTTCGCCATAAAGTAGAAGAAGACGCAGGCAAGCACGCAGGCAAGGGAGCGCCTCCTCACCGGATCTTTCTCGCGCTCCTTGCCACCCTCGTCAGAGGCCTCGATCTCATCCTCGGGGATGCCGAGCTCGGCACTTTCGTGGTGCATCGCCCCGACTTCCCTAGGCTCGCGGAAGAACACCATGAAGATGATGGTCGTCATCAAAAGCATGAAGGAGATGACGAGGTAGACGGGAATGTAGTCCGGATTTTCCTCGGCAGGGACAAGCAGCGAGATGGCGACAAGCACAATGACGCCGCCCACGGCGGCCATAAGCGAGTTGAAGGCGTCGGCCTTGCTGCGCACCGGACGCGGCGTGACGTCGGGCATGAGCGCCACGGAGGGAGAACGGTAGATTGAGAGCACGACAAGCGTCGCTACGAGCACCGTCACAAAGAATGGCAGGTTGTGCATGCCGTTAGCCACTGCGATAAGCGGGGTCAGCGCCGCAGCGAGAAGCGCACCCACAACGATAAACGGCGTACGCCTGCCCCACCGCGTAGTCGTGCAATCGGAAAGCGCTCCCATGAGTGGGAGCATGAAGAGCGCCAGCACGTTGTCGAGCGACATAAAAACGCCGGTCGAGGTATCGCCCATGCCAAAGGTATTCTTGAACATGAGGGGGACCAGGCCGTCGTAGGCCTGCCAGAACGTGAGCGCCCCCATGAAGGGCAGCGTCACCAGGACGGTGCGCCTCACGTTGAGCACGGCAAGACTGCGGCCAGCGATCTCGCCTTGCTTCTTCTCGGCCATCTACCTGCCCTTCCTCTGCCGCTTTGCCACACCGAGCGCAAGCGCCGCGACCGCCGCCGCACCAAGCGCCGGCAACGCAGGGCGAACCGCCTCGCGAGCCTCCTCCGCCGTGAGGGGGACCCGCTCGGACGCCCAATCCGTAAGGGGGCGCTCCGTTCGAGGACCAACGAGCTCCGCGTAGGTGAGAAGGCGCGTCACATAGCGCGCAGGGTCCTGCTCGTCAAAGGTGAAGAGACGAGCCGCACGCGAGGTGCCTGGCCCGTAGGAGCCAAAGCCGGCGGCGGGTGCATAGCCAAGGTCGATGTCGCCGCAGCGGCAGACAAGCGTGTTCTTGTGATCGTGGCCAAAGTAGACCGCAAACGTGCTTCCCTCGCGAGCGAGGGCGGCAATCTCGCCGGTGTCCGTGTCGGAACCGCACACGGGTTCCCGAAGCTCTCCGGACACCCGCAGGTCGTCGATGGGAACGAGCGTGTGGCCGGGTCGGTAGTGGGCGCGAAACCCCGGGACGCCACGCTCGGCACCAAAGGCGTCGCACAGGCAGTCATATACCTGGGCAGGCGGTATGTGCTGATAGAGAATGCAAGGCACCTGGTGTCCCATCCGCTCCGCAAGGCCGTGCGCACAGCCTGTGATCCATGAGGTCACGGCGGGGTCAAAGGGCTCGTAGCCGCCGACACCCGTGCCCGCACCGGAGTCTGCCATCATCACGGCAAGGCAGATGTCCTCTCGACCGTGCGACAACACAGGCACGGCAAGCGTCCCGGCACTACGGTAGAGCGCGGGCTCGCGAGATGCCACAAGCTCGTTCACGCACCCGGGAATGGCCCTGTACCAGCCCTCCTGCTCCTCGTTCCCAACGCCGCACTGGCGGTCGTGGTTGCCATAGGTGACAACAAACGGAATGTTCCGCTCGATCATGGGGGAGCAGACCTTTCGCACCACCGTGCGGGCACGCGCCGCGCCATCGGCAAGCGAAAACTCCATCGCATAGCCCTTGATCTGGTCGCCGGTGAGCACCACAAGGTCCGGCCGCGCTTCGTCGAGGGCCGCGCGGATAAGCGCCATCGTGTCGTTGCGCACATGCGAGACCTCCTGGATGTCGGAGAGCTGCAGCACGCGGAAGTGCCCCTCGGAGTCAAAGCGCAACGGCCAGCCGTTCACGTGGTTCTCGTCCATCACATGCTCCTTCACTTGGGGGAAGACCCAGCAGACACACCCATGCACTCCCGCACGGGGCAACTATTCTTTGCCATCAGCGGGCTGACCATACACCTCAAAGCGCTTCGCGACGCCCATGACCTCCTCACCCGAGAGCACGCGCGGCGTGCCCGCGCACTCGGCCTGCCATTGGATGCGCGAAACAAACTCCAGGTTGACGGCCAAGCCGAACGCAGCAGCCATATTGGGCCCACAGGCGACAAGGCCGTGGCTTTCCATGAGCACCGCGCTTGTCTCGGGGTGCTCACCAAAGGCCTTGCCCACCGAGGCGGCAAGCTCCGGTGTGCCAAAGGTAGCATAGGGCGAGAGGGGCACCTCTTCGGCTCCGGAGTCTGCAATCGTAAAGTGCACCGCGCGAATGGGCTCGGCGAGTGCAGCCAGCGTGGTCGCATAGGGCGAGTGCGTGTGTACCACAGCGCGAGCCGCAGGGCGACGACGATAGACCTCGACATGCAGCGGCGCCTCGGAGGACGGCCGACGGGTGCCCTCAACCACAGTGCCGTCCAGGCGAAGCACCACGATGTCTTCGGGCGTGGTATCGAAGTACCCAAGCCCGGAGGGGCTTATGGCCATAAGGCCAGTCGTGGGGTCATACTCCGAGAGGTTCCCGCTCGTCCCAACGGCAAGGCCCTCCGTAGCAATCCGCTTTCCAAACGCGACGATGCGCTCACGCACGTCTTCCATCAGCATGGTGCGCTCCTTCCTTGTCACCCACACGAGCGGCGCTCCGTCCAAAAGCTTACCCCACACCCCTCACCGCTTTCGTAAGGCATTGCCCCTTTTCGTCTGGTATCGTTCTCAGGATGCGCGGGGGATCCCCAGGGAAACGGAAGGCAGGTAGACGTGGACATAAACGAGATTGCAAAGCTCGCCGGGGTCTCCCGGGCGACGGTCTCGCGCTACCTCAATGACGGCTACGTCTCAAAGGAGAAGCGTGAGCTCATCGCGCATGTGATTAACGAGACGGGGTATGTCCCCTCCCAGCAGGCACGCACGCTGCGCACGGGCAAGACCAAGCTCGTGGGCGTCATCATTCCCAAGGTCAACTCGCACTCCATCGGCCGCATGGTAGCTGGCATTACCAAGGTGCTGAGTCGAGACGGCTACCAGGTTCTTCTCGCCAACACGGACAACGACGAGAAGGTCGAGGTCGACTACCTCAACCTCTTTGCCGAGCGCAACAAGGTCGACGGAATCATCCTCATCGCAACGGTCTTCACCCACGCGCACCATCGTGCCATCGACTCGCTTAACATCCCCGTGGTCATATTGGGCCAGCGCCTTGATGCCCACTCATGCGTCTACCAGGACGACTACCACGCCGTCTACGACCTCACGCACTCGCTTCTCAAGACCGCGCACAAGCCTGGCTACATAGGGGTGTACGAGAAGGACGTGGCGGCAGGCCTCGAGCGGCATCGTGCGTTCCTCGACGCCTGCAGCAGCATGGGCGTGGTCGTAGCTCCCGAGGCCCAGCAGAGCGCCACGTTCACGGTGGACTCAGGCTATCTCTGCGCCGAGAAGGTCCTCGACGCCGTGCCCGATGTTGACGCGCTTGTCTGCGCCACGGATGACATCGCCTTTGGCGCCATGACCTGCCTGCGTGAGTACGGCAAGCGTATCCCCGAAGACGTCCAGGTCACAGGTGTGGGAGACTCCAAGCTCTCGAAGATCATGATCCCCAGCCTCACCACGGTGCACTTCTACTACCAAACGAGCGGTGTCGAAGCGGCAAAGATGTTGGTGGATGCCATGACCGACGGAGATGGTGTCCCCCGCGAACTCCGCATGGGCTATGAAATCTATGCGCGCACCAGCACGCGCTAACCCAGCGCAATGATGTCGTACCGTTCGCGTCTGATTTTCTACCACTCACCGTTATTCCTACAATCCACATTTGCATGGCCAGCCTTTGACTACCATTGAGCTTATGAGAACGATTTCATAAGTAATTAGTTTAAACAGCTCTTTACTCCATGAAATCTATTGTGGGAACGGTTCCACATCTACGAAACCAAGAGGGGAAGGGAGCATGCATGGCTTTGGATTACGCACAGGCGGCGCGTGAGGTCTTGGAGGCCATTGGGGGCTCGGGCAATATTGTCTCGGCCGCACACTGCGCCACACGCCTACGCCTGGTCATTGCCGATGATTCGAAGGTTGACAAGGCCAAGCTCGATGACGTCGTTGGTGCAAAGGGCAACTTCCAGGCAGCCGGCCAGCTGCAGGTAATCTTTGGTACCGGCACCGTCGATAAGGTCTACGACGAGTTCATCAAGCAGTCCGGCGTCACCGCTGCCACGAAGGCCGAGGCCAAGGAGGCCGCCGCCAACCAGGGCAATGCGTTCCAGCGCGCCATCAAGGTCCTCTCGGACGTCTTTGTGCCAATCATCCCCGCCATCGTGGCCTCCGGTATGCTCATGGGCATCATGAGCGCCATCCAGTTCATGGGCACCCCCGCCCCCGAGGGCGCCGGTCTCTTTGTGCTCGACACCGCCAACGTGTGGTGGAAGATCGCTGGGCTCATCAATGCCTGCGCCCTTGCCAACCTGCAGATCCTGCTCGGCTTCTCAGCGGCGACCGTCTTCGGCGGCAACCCCTACCTTGGTGCATCGTTCGGTGCCCTACTCATCAGCTCCGACTTCATCAATGCCAACCAAGTCGCCAATATCCTGGCTGGCAAGGTCCCCGGCATCACTTCCATTCCCGTACTCGACGTCATCCCTGGCCTCTACAGCATCCAGTGGATTGGCTACCAAGGCCACGTCATCCCCATCCTCGTGGGCGTCTGGATTCTCTGCTTCTTCGAGAAGCGCCTGCACAAGGTCGTCCCCGAGATGTTCGACCTCTTCGTGACGCCGCTCGTCTCCGTGTCCCTGGCCGCCTACATCACCATCCTGTTCATCGGCCCCATCTTCGTGTGGCTCGAGAACAACATCCTCGGTCTTCTGCAGTTCCTGCTCAGCGTGCCCTTTGGCATTGGTGCCATCGTGGTCGGCCTCATCTACAGCCCGTCGGTGGTCACCGGCCTGCACCAGATGTACACCGCCATCGACATCGGCATGCTCTCCAACCTGGGCGTCACCTACTGGCTGCCCATCGCATCGGCCGCCAACATCGCGCAGGGCGGCGCCTGCCTGGCCGTGGCGCTCAGGACGCGCTCCGAGAAGACCAAGGCCCTCGCCGTACCCTCCGGCATCTCCTGCCTGCTGGGCATCACCGAGCCGGCCATCTTCGGCGTCAACCTCCCCAAGATGAAGCCCTTCGTCTGTGGCATGATCGGCGCCGCCGTGGGCGCCTTCATCTGCTCCGTCACGCAGCTCGCCGCCACGGGCATCGGTGTCACTGGCATCTTTGGCATCCTGCTCTGCATCGCCCAGCCCGTCCAGTACATCATCATGTTCGCCGTCGCCTTTGGCGTTGCCTTCGGGCTCACCACCATGGTCTACCGCGACGAGCAGCCCCCGGCAGACGCAGGCAGGGTGGCCGCCGAGACCGCTGCCGCGGCTGACGAGGACCACGCCTTCGAGGCCGAGGAGAAGGCCGAGGCAGCAGGTGCTCCCGCTGGTGTCGTCCCCGAGACCATCGGCTCCCCCGCCACGGGGACCGCTGTCGCGCTCGCAGATGTCTCCGACCCCGTCTTCGCCTCTCTCGCCATGGGCAAGGGCATTGCCGTGGAGCCCACGGACGGCCGGATCGTCTCGCCCGTCGACGGCACGGTGACCGTTGTCGCCGAGACCGGACACGCCCTAGGGCTTCTCTCCGACTCCGGCGCCGAGGTCCTCATCCACATTGGCATCGACACGGTGGAGCTCAAGGGCGAGCCGTTCACGCCTCACGCCAAGGTGGGCGACCGCGTAAGGCGCGGCGACGTCCTCATGGACGCTGACCTCTCCGCCATCGAGGCCGCTGGCAAGGCGGCCACGACGATGCTCGTCATCACGAACACCGACGCATATGCCTCGGTCGACCAGCTTGCCACCGGTGAGGTCAAGGCTGGCGACGCCGTAGTGGCCACCAGATAGAACCCCATGCACATCGTTGCGCGGGCGGTCGCTTTGCGGCTGCCCGCGCTTTACCCTAATGAGGAACGCCTTTCACCCGAGAGGAGCACCATGACCGCCGCGCACGAGCGCTGGACAACGCGCTATCACCTGGCTCCACACACGGGCTGGCTCAACGACCCAAACGGCCTCTGCCAGTTCCATGGCACCTACCACGTCTTCTACCAGGCAGATCCCTCTTGGCCGGCACCCGGCAAGAAGGGCTGGGGGCACTTTGCGAGCCGCGACCTTGTGAGCTGGGAGGACCTTGGGGAGGCCCTGGTCCCTTCCATCCCCGAGGACAAGGACGGTGCGTACTCGGGCTCCGCGCTCGTCGTGCATGGTGGTGCCCCGGATGGCCGCGACCTCATGCGGCTCTACTACACCGGCAACGTGAAGTACGAGGGCGACCACATCCACACGGGGCGTGACGCAAACGAGGTCATGGTCACGAGCGAGGACGGCCTGTCCTTCTCGGAGAAGCAGGTCCTTCTCCGCCCTGAGGACTACCCCTCGGACCTCACCCGCCACGTGCGTGACCCCTTTGTTTGGGAGCAGGACGGGTGCTACTACATGATGCTGGGCGCACGCCGCGCGGATGACGTGGGCGATGTCCTGCTCTACGAGTCCACCGACGCCGTGGCGTGGACCTACCGCGGGCGAATCGAGTCCGAGCGCCCCTTTGGATACATGTGGGAGTGTCCCAACGTCATTCAGCTGGACGGCCACGACTACCTGGTAGTATGCCCGCAGGGGCTGCCCTCGGGAGAGGCGCGTTGGCAAAACGTCTACCAGGCAGGGTACTTCCCGCTGCCGCAGAGCGTGCTCGATACGCAGGTGGTGGACGAGAGCTGCTTCGTTGAGCTTGACTATGGCTTTGACTTCTACGCGCCACAGGTGTTTAGGGACGAGAGGGACCGTTGCATCCTCATCGGCTGGATGGGCATGCCAGACGCGGACTACACCTCAGCGCCGGATGGCCTTGCGTGGTGCCACTGCCTCACCGTGCCGCGCGAGGTCTCGGTAGGCAAGGATGGCCTTCTCTGCCAGTGGCCGGTGACCGAGATCGACGGGCTGCGTGGCTTTTCTCAGCCCGTGGACCCGGCAGTGGGCGCGATTCTCCCCCACCACTATGCCGACATTGAGCTCGAAGGCATCGAAGGCGACCTTGAGCTGGGGCTCGATGGGGCGCTTGAGCTCTCCTTCTCTGCAGGGGCAGGCCAGCTGAGCATGGCATTTGTGGACGAGAGGGCCGCGGCTGGACGCACCGAGCGCATACTGCCGCTCGAGAGCCTGCACGACCTGCGCGTGCTGATTGACGGCTCTACCGTCGAGATCTATGCAAACCACGGTGCGGCGGTTCTCTCCACCAGGTGGTTCCCCACCGTGGACACGCTGCTGGTCACCATGCATGCCACCTGCGAGCGTGCGTGCTCCTGGGAGATGGGCGGCGAAGCGCCGCGGGCGTGACGCCACAAGGCCCCTTCCCGACAGCACTTCCCAGAGGAACGCCCTCCGGTGCCGTTTTGGCGCCGGAGGGCGCGTTTGTTCGGCAACCCCGTCGCAAACCTGGGCTTCGGGCGCCATCCAGCGCCAAGCGGGTTCCTTAGAAGTCCGCGTTGCCCACGGTGCGCGGGTGCGGCAGCACATCGCGGATGTTGTCGACGCCCGTGAAGTACATGACCAGGCGCTCGAAGCCCAGTCCAAAGCCCGCATGGTGGCAGCCTCCATAGCGACGCAGGTCAAGGTAGTACTTGTACTGCTCGGGATCCATACCCAGCTCCTTGATGCGGTCACGAAGCACGCCCAGGCGCTCCTCGCGCTGGGAGCCGCCGATGATCTCGCCAATGCCGGGGACCAGGCAGTCTGCAGCGGCAACGGTCTTGCCATCGTCGTTCAGGTGCATGTAGAACGCCTTGATGTCGCGCGGGTAGTCCGTCACGAACGTCGGGCGCTTGAAGTGCTTCTCGGTAAGGTAGCGTTCGTGCTCGGTCTGCAGGTCAACGCCCCAAGAGACGGGGTACTCGAACATCGTGCCCGAGTTCTGGGCATCCCCGAGGACCTTCACGGCATCGGTGTAGGTCACGCGGGCAAAGTCGCTCGTGGCAACGTGATGAAGACGGTCCTTGAGGCCCTTGTCCACCCACCTGTTGAGGAAGTCCAACTCGTCCGGGCAGTGCCCCATCACGTAGTTGATGACGTACTTGAGCATCTCCTCCGAGACGTCCATCTCGCCCTCAAGGTCGCAGAAGGCCATCTCGGGCTCGACCATCCAGAACTCCGCTGCGTGGCGACGCGTGTTGGAGTTCTCGGCACGGAAGGTGGGGCCAAAGGTATAGACGTCACCAAAGCTCATGGCGAAGTTCTCGCCCTGAAGCTGGCCGGACACCGTGAGGTTGGTGGGCTTGCCAAAGAAGTCCTTGCTGTAGTCGACCTTGCCATCCTCGGTGAGCGGCGGGTTGGCCGGGTCGATGGTGGTCACGCGGAACATCTCGCCGGCACCCTCGGCGTCGCTTGCCGTGATGATGGGGGTGTTCACATAGAGGAAGCCGCGCTCCTGGAAGAAGCGGTGAATGGCGAAGGCCGCCACGCTGCGCACGCGGAAGACCGCACGGAAGAGGTTGGTGCGGCTGCGCAGGTGCTGCTGGGTGCGCAGGAACTCGCGCGTCTGGCGCTTCTTCTGCATGGGGTAGTCGGGTGCGGAGATGCCCTCGACGGCAACGGATGCCGCCTGCAGCTCGAAAGGCTGCGGACGGTCTGGCGTGAGGGCAAGCGTCCCGTGGACGACAAGGGCCGCGCCCACGTTTTGTCCAACGATCCCCTCGTACTCCTCGTCACCAAGGCGCTCTCTGTTGACAACAACCTGCAGGTCCTTGAAGCAGCTTCCGTCGTTCAGGGTGACAAAGCCAAAGTTCTTCATGTCTCGGATGGAGCGAACCCACCCCGCAACCACGAGCTTGGTGCCGCCAAGCTGGTCCATGTCCGCGTACAGCGCGGCGATCCTTGTGCGATCCAAGAGACTTCCTTCCTCCAGAACTGTGTCGAGCGCGTTAACCGACCCATCATATCGCAGCGAGACAGGCGAGAAACGCATGCCGGGAGACGGCAGCCGCTTCTCTCGCCATCAGCCTACACAGGTACCTGTTATTTGTGGAGGGATGATGGGGCTCGAACCCGTTCTCGCAAGGTTCAACAGGTACCTGTTAGTATCGTCCCCAGTTGCACAGGTACCTGTTGTTAAGCGTGACAGCCGCGCTTCGGGTGCAGGCAAGACGAAAGGACGGCTCATATGAAGAGCGCGAATTCCAACGAGAGGCACATCCACACCAACCACAGGGCTCACGCCTGCCACCACGGGGACGGCTCGCTCGAGCACAGGGTCTCGAGGCTCGGGCACCTCGTCCACCACTACTACATGGCAAGCGCCCACGCCCGCGGCGCTGCGGGTGACCCCCTCAGAGGGCAGGGCCGCGTGCTTTCCCTCCTCAGGGAGAACCCGCAGGTCACCCAGAGAGAGCTGCAGGAGGGACTCGACATGCGCCAGCAGTCCGTATCGGAGCTGCTCGCAAAGCTCGAGGAGAAGGGCTATGTGGAGCGTGGGCGCTCCAACGAGGACGCGCGCGTCACCACCGTAACCCTCACCGAGGCCGGACGCGCCGCCATGCCGCCGGCAGATGAGGTGCGCCAGCATCTTGACGCCTTTGACTCGCTCACTGAGGAGGAGCGCGCCGAGTTGGGCAGGCTCGTAGACAAGGCAACCGCAGAAGTCGAGAAGAAGCTCACCGATCTTGGCGAGGGACCGCACCACGGTTGCGGACACGGCCCCCACAATGGTCACGGCCACGGATGCTGCCATGGCGAGGGGCACGGCCGCAGGGGTGGCCATGGGCAGCGCGACGCCAAGCCTGCCGAGAGGTAGACGCACAGCGAGAAAGCCGTAGAATCGGGTCGCCGGCAGAGCCGGTGCCCGATTCTTTCGTATGCCGAGAAGGGATGGCTTGCCGTGCAGCAAGACGTCGACGCTTACCAGCTCCTCGCAGACCAGGTGCGCTCGCTCGCCATGCGGGCACCAGGCTGGGTGCCCGCACTCGCCAACGTTGCAGCGCTTCTCGGCGAGAGGCTCGATGACGTCAACTGGGTGGGCTTCTACGTGGCCACACCCAACGACACGCTGGTACTTGGCCCGTTTTGGGGGCACATCGCCTGCGTCACGATTCCTTTTGGCAAGGGCGTGTGCGGCACGGCGGCCGCCGAGAGGCGCAGCGTCCTCGTCCCCGACGTTCGCGCCTTCCCCGGGCACATTGCCTGCGACGCTGCCTCGCGCTCAGAGCTGGTGGTTCCGCTCTCCGTCCCAAGGGCAGATGGCACACACCGCGTCTGGGGAGTTCTCGACTGCGATAGCCCACACCCGACGCGCTTCTCAGCAGAAGACCAGGAAGGCTTCGGGCTCATTGCGCGAGCAGTCGAGGAATCCGCCGGTCTTGCAGGCCCCGCCGTACGCGCAACGCAGCCCTGGACGTAGAATCACACCGAGGCAGACACCCGAGGGAAGGACCACGATGGAGGAGTACAAGCGCGGGTTCATCGACTTCATGGTCGAGAGCCACGTTCTCAAGTTTGGCGACTTCACGCTCAAGAGCGGCAGAAAGTCCCCGTTCTTCATGAACGCCGGAGCCTATGTGACAGGCTCCCAGCTCAAGCGCCTGGGAGAGTTCTACGCCCGCGCCATCCACGACAGCTTCGGCCTTGATTTCGACGTGCTCTTCGGGCCCGCGTACAAGGGCATCCCGCTGGCCGTGAGCTGCGCCATTGCCATGGACGAGCTCTACGGCAAGGAGGTTCGCTACTGCTCCGACCGCAAGGAGGCCAAAGACCACGGTGCCGACAAGGGCGGTTTTCTCGGCCACCAGCTTCGGGACGGTGACCGCGTGGTCATGATCGAGGACGTCACCACCTCGGGAAAGTCCATCGACGAGACGTACCCGAAGGTCTGCTCGGCCGCAGACGTGGAGGTCAAGGGCCTCATCGTGAGCCTTAACCGCATGGAGGTTGGCAAGGGCGGCAGGGTGAGCGCCCAGGAGGAGATCCAGGAGCGCTATGGATTTCCTGTCGCAAGCATCGTGACCATGGCCGAGGTCGTCGAGGCGCTCGAGGGTACGGTGGTTACCCCCCAGCTCAAGGACGCCATTGCCGAGTACTACGAGAAGTACGGCGTGAAGTAGCGCACACGCGCAGGCGGCACAAAACGCGGGGCGTCAGCACAGGCTGGCACCCCGCATGCGTATTGGGAACACGTCCCCGCTCGGCGTGCCCTACGCCGCGAGGTCTGCGCGGCGGGCCGTGGCCTGGCCAAAGTCACGGGTGCCAACAAAGACGTCCTGCTTGTAGGGGTTGACGCCCAGCCTCTTCGCACGGTAGGCGATTGTGCAGATGGCGGCGACGCTGGCTGCAAGCGCGATGAGCGAGACTGTGGTTGCTGCCACAGGGTCGAGCGTCGAGTGGGTCACGAAGACGGACTCCTCCTGGAACGCAGGGAAGACCTGAGCGAACATGCACCAGATGGCCAGCGTGTTGGCGCGGTTCTGGATCCAGGCGCCCTTGTTCCACACGGCGTTTGCAACCGTGGGGGCAAGCAGCAGCGCCAGGCCGCAGTACCAGGCATGGTGGGGCAGGCAGTTGTACGTGTAGCAGAAGTTCCAGATGTCATAGGCAACGATGAAGACCCAGGTCATGTCCGGCCACAGCATGTCTCGGCCGTCCTTGGAGGAGTAGACGTTCCACCAGGCGGTCATGCAGAAGATGTTGATGAGGCCAGCGATCCCGTTGAAGACGTTGTTCCAGCCTGCGAGCTGCGTCGCCCCCTCAGAGGTAACCCACGTGGTCTCGCCCAGGGCGAAGAAGTGACAGGCACTCTCGAAGTCGGAGCACATAGTCGTCGAGGATGGCGTCGGTGACCTCGTCGCGGCTTGAGAAGTAATGGTAGAAGAGGCTGCGCGTGATGCCTGCCCTGTCGGCGATGTCCTTTACCGAGACGCAATCGATCCCCCGCTCCTCGTAGAGCGAGCGGGTTGCGGCAATGACCTGCTCGCGTCGCGCCTGACCAATCTCACCACGCATGGGACACACCTCCTTGGCTGACACCCTGTCAACGAGATGACTTCAATCATAGATTGTGGAGAGAATGTGTGGCAACGAACAGTTTTGAGAAAACGTCAACGAGGCGTGGCTTTAGGCACAGCGAGGGGCGCGGCGGACTGCCTGCGTCCACCACGCCCCTCGTGAAGGGCGACTATGCGAGAAGTGAGAGCCTACATCCCTACATCGGCATCGTAGGCGCCACAAAGGCGCGGGTCTGATACTCGCGGTCAAGGTCGTAGAGCCCCTTGGGGTCAGAGCCGAAGAGCTCCATGTTCTTGACCATGTCGGAGGCGTTGGTCTCCTCCTCGCCCTGCTCCTTCACAAACCAGTCGAGCAGCTGCATCGTACGGAAGTCGTGCACGTCATACGCAGCCTGGTAGCACCTGTTGATGCAAGCCGTAATGTGGCGCTCGTGCTCGAGACCGGCCTCGAGCGGGTCGATATCGCTCGAGAAGGTCTTGTCCGGCTCGGCGATGGCTGCCATCTTGACCGGATAGTCGTTGTCCAAGAGGTAGCGGCGGAGGATCTTGGCATGCGCAACCTCCTCCTGCACCTGGATCATGTACCAGTTCGCAAAGCCCTTAAGACCGCGCTCCTCGTAGTAGTCGGCGAAGGTGAGGTAGAGGTAAGCCGAGTAGAGCTCCTCGTTGATCTGTGTGTTGAGAGCGTCTGCGACCTTGGCATCGAGAGCCATGGCAACCTTCTTCCTGCCCGGTGGGGCATTGAAGACATACCGAACACTACTCCGTCTACCCACTTGGGCGTTGGCGTGTCAGCTCAGGCCCCTGCGATTCTCGCAGCTCACCGCTTTTTCTGAAACGCCCTCACGTTTGCCCAGAGGGCGCTTACGGCGTTTCAGAAGGAGCGACGAGCTCCGCAGGGTGGGAAAGCCGTCGGGTACGCATTCCCAGAATCCCGCATCGTGCGTACGCATACCCCTTATCGCTGACCGCACGCCCTGAGAAACCTTTCTTGGAAACCCCTGCGCTCGCCCGGCTAGCCAGGTGTGAGTTTGAGAGAGGCGATAAACTCCGAGGCACACTACCGCAGCGCAGAGAAGGGACGCGCATGACCAGGCTCATGGACTACCTGCTAGAACCACAGACCGCCGTGGTCTTCGACATCGACGGCGTGCTCGCGATCTACGAGTTTGGCGAGCTCTCCCATAGCGCCTGTCCCGACGAGGACTGGGAGGACTACGTGCGCACGCACGACCCCTATGCCAGCTCGCGCCCCGTTCCGCAGATCCAGCGCTTCATCGCGGACAAGGGCGCAGACCACGTGTGGGCCTGCTCTCAGGCAAGCGACTTCGAGACCCTCGGCAAGCGGGCCTTTGTCACGCGCTGCTACGAGCTAGACCCCAGCCACGTCGTGACCGTCACGCAGAAGGCCGAGAAGGTCGAGTTCCTCCGCCGGCTCGCGCGCGAGCTGGGCATTCCCGAGAGGCGTGTGGCCATCGTCGAGGACACGGTAAAGACGCTCGACCTTGTCGACCAAGAGACCGGCTGCGTCACCGTGCACGTCTCGTCCTTCTTCGACTACGGGATATAGCCCCGCTCCCGCACAGACAAACACAACCTAACGCGTCTGGGTGTGGACCTCGCGCTCGACGCCATTGTCATCACGAATGACCTCCACCCAACGCTCGATGCGCTCCCCGTCGAGCAGGCGCGCCGCTTCTTCGATCTTGTCGGCGAGAAGGTCGAGCGACTCCGGCGAAACGGGGTCGCTGGCGGCCTGGCGGGCGAGCGCCCTGGCGATGTCTGCGCAACCGTGGAGCTCATCTTGTGGGTTTTCCAAGGTATCACCTGCCACATAGCGTTGTTTGCCCGGCAGACACAAGAATATTCCATTTTTGAATGTTGCGCGTGGGGGTCTACATTCCCGCGCATGTATGAAATTGCCGACAGACTCGTAGGAAAGGTCCTCCGCAAGCTGAGGATCGAGTCCGGCCTGAGGCAGGAACAGGTCGCAGAGCGTCTTGACTCGTCCCAGTCGATGATTTCGAAGTTCGAGTCCGGCGACCGCTCGCTCCACTTAGGTGAGGTCTACGCCTACGCCGAGGCGCTGGGCGTGTCTCCGCAGCGCATCCTGCAAGAGGTTTGGGACAGTCAGAAACCCCCGCACGGCAAGAGCGGCAAGAGGCCTCCCCGAAGGGCCCAGTCGCACGAATAGCTTCCGTCCGCGCTACCCTATGCTGGTATGCATTGCGGGGAAACACGGAGGCGAGAGGGACTTCATGGCTGAGGGGACACATGCCACGGGAACGCGCCTCGTGGGCATAGCCACGGCGCAGCGCCTTCTTGCCGCGAGCGCAGACGGCAGAATTGCCCACCTGCTCACGACCGCCGAGCTCGCACAGGCGGAGGCACGCAGGGACCCCGCCGAGTACGTGGCCGGGCATCTCGCCGCAAAGCGTGCGGCGATAGACGCGTTGGAGCGGGCGCTGCCTGCGGGCACGGCAATCAATCCCCTCGAGCTGGAGACCACAGACGCCCCGTCAGGCGCACCCGTCTGCACGGTCACGGGGCACCTGGCTGGCACCCTAGCCGCGCGCAACATGGACCCTCCGCGCATCTCCATCACGAACGAAGCTGGCGTTGCGCTGGCGACAGCCGTCGTCTGTGCCCAGGAGCAGAAGGCGAGAATGCATGATCTTTGACCAGCCGCTTGCCGTAGGTGGCCTCGCGCTGAGAAATCGCCTGGTCATGGTACCTGTCGCCACGGGCAAGGCAGACGCGCGAGGTCAGGTGACAGCCGCCCTCTGCGAGCACTACGCCGCACGGGCGCACGGCGGCCACCTCGGCCTTGTCGAGTGCGGCCACCACTTTATCTGCGAGGAGGGACGCGCCACGGCACGCCAGGCGTCCATTGCCCGCGACGCAGACGTCGAGGGCCTCAAGCGCGAGGCCGCAACCGTACACGACCAGGGCGTCCCCGTCTTTGTGCAGCTCTCGCATGCGGGCTCGGCCGCCACGGAGGCGCTCACGGGCATGCGTCCCCTGGCACCTTCGGCTGCGACCTGCCCCGGGGCCAAGGTGGGCCACCCGCTCCCCCGCCCCATGAGCGGCGATGACATCGCGCTCATACCCGAGCTCTTCTCGGCAGCGGCACGCCGTGCCTGCGCGGCCGGCTTCGACGGAGTCGAAATCCACGCGGCGCACGGGTATCTGCTGAATCAGTTCCTCTCGCCTCTCACGAACCAGCGGCAGGATGCCTACGGAGGCCCGCTTGCCCACAGGGCGCGGCTGCTTTTGGAGGTCCTCGCCGCGATGCGAGCCGAGCTTCCCTCTGACTATCCGGTCTCGGTGCGTCTGGGCGGCTGCGACTACCTGCCCGGCGGCAACGCCATCGTTGACGCCGTAAAGCTCGCGCGCATGGTGGAGGCCAGCGGCGCAAATCTCATATCCGTCTCGGGTGGCATGTGCTACTACGGCAGGCCCGGCTACGAGGACATGCCGGGCTGGTTTGCCGATTCGTCAACCCCCATCCGCCAGGCCGTAGGCGTGCCCGTGCTCCTGGCAGGCGGCATCAAGACGGGCATGGCAGCGGAGGTGCTCCTCGAGCAAGGTGCGTGCGACCTCGCAGGCGTTGGACGTGCGATACTGAACAGGCCCACTTGGGCCAGGCGCGAGACCACCAAGCTCCGCGCCGCCAGCGGGCGCATGGAAGACAACGCAGGATAGCAAGAGAGGCCGGCCCCGGTGGCCGAGGAGGGCAGCATGGACGAAAGTGACAGGAAGCTTGCCGAGCAACTTCGCGAGCAGCTCGAGGCGGGCGGGGCGAGAACGGCCTTCGGCACTTCGTCCCAGGGTGTACCGGCGGATGTGCAGGATGATCCGGAGAGCCTCGTCGAGGGACCGTTTGCCCAGGCGATGGCAGCCTACCGTCAGGCAAGGCGCTCAGATGACGCCGAGGCCACGGCTACCGCCGAACGACACCTCCAGGATGTGGTGCGCGCGGAGCTGGCCGGCAGCGCCGAGCCCTGCTCGGGGGGCAAGCGATGAGCGCGACAGCAAGCGACGCAACTGGGCCGACCCCCGTGGACCTTGGCCCCAACGGACCAGGCTCGCTGGGGCGTCTCATCCCCTGGCCAGATGACGAGACCTACCCCAACATCCCCGCCGAGGACGCACTCGAGCTCTTCCTCGGATGGGTCGAGTCACGCGGGATGCGGCTCTGGGACCACCAGGAAGAGGCCCTTCTCGACATAGCCTCGGGTGACCACGTGATCTTGGGCACCCCCACCGGCTCGGGCAAGAGCATGGTGGCCGTGGGCATGCTCTTCATCGCCAACTGCACGAACCGTCGCGCCTACTACACGGCGCCCATAAAGGCGCTTGTCAGCGAGAAGTTCTTCAACCTCGTGGACCTCCTCGGCAAGGACAGCGTGGGCATGATCACGGGCGACGTGGTGATAAACAGCGAGGCACCCGTCATCTGCTGCACGGCCGAGATCTTGGCCCAAGACGCGCTGCGCTTTGGCGAGCACGCCGACATCGGCTGCGTTGCCATAGACGAGTTCCACTTCTACGCCGACCGCGACCGTGGCTGGGCGTGGCAGGTGCCGCTATTGGCGCTTCCCCACACGCAGTTCCTGCTCATGTCAGCCACCCTGGGCGACGTCACCGACATCGCCAGCGCGCTGGAGGAGCACACCGGGTGCGCCGTCGACCAGGTGCTCGACGCGCCCAGACCGGTGCCTCTCTCCTACGAGTTCGTCGAGACCCCGCTCGAGGGCACGGTCGAGCTGGCGCTTCGCGACGGCGACGCACCGCTCTACATCGTGCACTTCTCGCAGGAGGCCGCCCTCAAGAGCGCACAGGCCCTCTCGAGCTATGGCGTCTCGTCCAAAGGGCAACGCGAGGCCCTGAAGGACGCCGTCAAGGGCGCGCGCTTCACGACCACCTTTGGCAAGACCCTGAAGCGCCTCATCCTGACGGGCGTAGGCGTGCACCACGCTGGGATGCTGCCGCGCTACCGCCTGCTCGTTGAGAAGCTCGCGCAGCAGGGCCTCCTCCCCGTGATCTGCGGCACCGACACGCTGGGCGTGGGCATCAACGTGCCCATCCACACCGTGCTCCTCACCCAGCTCACCAAGTTCGACGGGCGGCGCATGCGGCGCTTGAACGCGCGCGAGTTCCACCAGATAGCAGGCCGTGCGGGTCGCGCCGGCTTCGACACCGAGGGCCGCGTCATCGCCGAGGCCACCGAGTACGACATCGAGCGCGCCAAGGCCCTGGCAAAGGCAGGCGGCGACCCCAAGCGCGCCAGGAAGATCAAGGTGAAGACGCCTCCATCGGACTTCGTGGGATGGAACAAGCAGACCTTTGAGCAGCTCATTGCGGCAGAGCCCGAGAAGCTCCGCCCACGGCTGCGCATCACGCACTCCATGGTGCTTGCAGAGATCGAGCAGGGCGGGGATGCCTGGATGCGCACGCACAAGCTCATCGAAGACTCGGCCCAGACGTCCGAGGAGAAGGCCGCGCTCTCCCAGCGCACCGACGAGGTCTTTGCCACGCTCATCGACGCCAGCGTGGTGGAGCGCCACGAGGAGGCAGACGGCACGGCATCCTACCTGCTCACCGTTGACCTGCCCGAGGACTTTGCGCTCGACCAGCCCCTCTCGCCCTTCCTCTTCGCCGCCATCGAGCTTCTGGACCCCGAGGGCGAGGCCTATGCGCTCGACCTCATCTCGATGGTCGAGGCGACGCTCGAGGACCCGCCCCAGATTCTGCGCGCTCAGGAGCGCGAGGCTCGGGGTGCCGCCATCGCCGCCATGAAGGCAGAGGGCGTCGAGTACGAGGAGCGCATGGAACGCGCCCAGGAGGTCACCTATCCCAAGCCACTCGAGGGGCTGCTCGACACGGCCTTTGCGGAATATTGCGAGAAGGTTCCCTGGGCAAGCGACTACTGCCTACGCCCCAAGAGCGTCCTACGCGACATGGTCGAGACGGCGAGTGACTTCAAGACCTACATTGGACGCTACAAGATAGCCCGCTCGGAGGGAACGCTGTTGCGCTATCTCTCCGACGCCTACCGCGTGCTTGACCGCACGGTACCCGCCGAGAAGCGCGATGAGCGCCTAGGCGACATCGTGACCTGGCTCAGGCTTGTTGTGCGCACCACGGATTCCTCGCTCGTCGACGAGTGGGAAGGCGTCGGCACCGAGGACGAGGGCGCCAATCCGGCAGCCCCCATCGCAGACGAGGTCGTCCACGACAGACGCGGTCTCACCCTGCTCGTACGCAACGCACTCTTTGCCCGCGTGCGACTGGCTGCCCTAGGCAGGGTCGAGGAGCTTGGCGACCTTGATGCAGACTGGGGCTACCGCTCGGTTGTGTGGCAGCAGGCGCTTGACGCGTTTCACGCTGAGCACGAGGGCATACTGCTGGACGCAGACGCCCGCTCGTCGGCCTACCTCGACATCGACGAGGCAGACGAGAGGACCGACCGCGTCTGGCACGTCCACCAGGTGTTCCGCGACTCGGACGACGACCACGACTTTGGCATCTGGGGCGACGTGGACCTCGATGCAACGCAGGACGAAGGCGCCGCGGTCTTCAGGGCCTATCGCGTGGGCTTTGTGGACTCACTCGTCTAGGGCATCTGCCGTTCAGGGGCGCGGGACGCACATCCCGCGCCTTTTCTCGTCCAGATTGCCGCTGTGACGGGTAAACCTGCCGTAGGGCAGTGCGCAGGCGTTGCCCTACGGCACGCTTACAAAGGAGGACGCCATGGCAGAGACTAACCAGACCTATCAGGACCTTGGGTACGACAGAATCTTCGTATCGCTTGACGGGACAGAACGCCAGACCGAGGTGCTCCATCGTGCCATCGTGATGGCGGCCAACGACAACGCAGAGCTCTACATTGGGCACGTGATCGACTCGACCGCGCTCGAGACCGCAGGCACCTATCCCATCGACCTCATCCCCTCGCTGGAGAAGGACTTCCGCGATTCCATTGCCAAGCAGGTCGCCGAAGCCGAAGCAGAGCCGCAGATCAAGAGCGTCAAGGTCATCGTCAAGGCCGGGCGCATCCGCGAGACCCTGAAGGACGACATGATTGACGTTGTCAAGCCCGACCTTGTCATCTGCGGGGCACGCGGGCTCTCGTCCATCAAGTACGCAATTCTCGGCTCCATCTCCACCTTCCTCACCCGGTCAACTTCCTGCGACGTCCTCGTGGTGAAGTAGCGCAGCCACGGGAGCTCGCCATCCGCTCACGGATTTCTTGGTGACCTTCGCGGCATCCCACAGAAATCCCATAGCTTGTTCTCCCGTCTGGATGTAAGGCGAAGATGACTTGTAAATTAGCTGGTAGACGATGTGCTTTTGGTTGCAGCCCCTCTCGCTCAGGGGGGGCTGCAACCCTATATGACGACTTGAGACTTTTTGCAGGAAACGTGATATCTCAATTTTCGCGCTAAGGTTATCTAACTGCGCACTTGCCATACCTCAGAGTGTGCGCCGTACCCGCCAGACACGGAGGTGACCTTTGTCGTTCCCGTCTACAGCACGTACCGGAGCCCTTGTCATAGCGCTCGTCGGCGCCATCACGCTCGGCGCCGGGGCCGCCAGACCCGCCATAGCGTGGGGCGATACGCTCGATGACCTCCAGGCAAAGGTCGGGGAGACCAACGAGGCACTTGACACCGCCAACGACAAGGTCACCCAGCTCGAGCAGCAGATTGACGACAACCAGCAGCGCGTTGCAGAGATTGAGGCACAGCTTCCCGATGCGCGAGCTGCTGCCGCGCAGAGCATCCGTGCGCAGTACAAGATGCAGCAGAGTTCACAGGGGCTGGTCGACCTTATCCTCTCGTCCGACAGCTTCTATGACTTCCTGTCCACCATCCAATTCCTGGATTCTGTGACTTCATACAACACCGACCAGATCCAGTCGCTGGTAGACCTCACCGATGAGCTCTCGGACACGCAAGCGGACCTCAACTCCCAGCTTGCCCAGGCTGAGACCGAGCGTCAGAACGCGCAAGACGCCCTTGACTCGGCAGTGGCCGCGCGCACGGCACTGCAGCAGCAGATGGCAGACGAGCAGGCTGCGCAGCAGGCGGAGGCCGAGGCGGCATTGCAGCAGGCGGCGCAGAGCGAGGGCCAGACCTTCCAGACCGAGTCGGGCAACACGACGACCGTCGAGGTGCCGCAGTCTTCCAGCAGCTCGAGCAGCTCCGATAGCTCGAGCAACTCTGGCAGCTCGAACTCCGGCAATTCCGCCGACGACGTTAGCTGGCAGAGCGACAAAGACAGCTTCGTAACACAGTGGGGCGGGCGCCTTGACGCCTATCTCGCCGGCTCTCCGCTGGCCGGCTACGGCAGCACGTTTGCAGCGGCCGCCTGGGAGTATGGTATTGACCCGCGCCTCTCGGCTGCAATCTCGAACGTCGAGAGCAGCAAGGGACTCTACTGCGCCTACTCCCACAACGCCTGGGGCTGGGGCAGTGTGAGTTGGGACAGCTGGGAGACAGCCATCTACGCGCACGCCGCCGGCCTTGCCTCTGGATACGGCGGGTATCTCACCTATGCCATGGCGCAGAAGTACTGCCCGCCCAATGCATCGGCGTGGTATTCCTCCGTCGCAGCGAACATGGCCGCGATTTAGGGGTTGGCTCTAGGCTGGCGCGGTATGGCCGCTCCGAAGCAGCGTCTCTATCAAGAGTCTTGGTTTTTCTGGCCCCCCTTTGGAGCACCTTTCGCTCCGAAGGGCCTTTCTGCAGGGGGACGGGGAGCGGGCGCCATCTGCACCCACGGCAGCTAGCGCTGGTCGCGCAGGGCGACCGTGGTAAACGAGAAGTGCTCGGGGTGGTGGCGCGACTGGGTGTACTCGAACATGACCCCATCGTCGTTGAAGGTGTGGTTGACAACCACGGCAACGAAGTCGTAGCCTCCGAGGTCCAAGAGCTCGCGGTCGGCCCTCCTCGCCTTCTCGGCCAGGAAGGTTCGCTTGCTCGTGGTGACGCGCATGCCAAGTGTGCCCTCGATGTAGGCGTAGATGGAGTCCGCCGCAACCTCCGGGGTGATGTCCGGAACCAGCCCGGTAAGATACCAGTTGCGGTCCAAGATCCGAGCACGCCCGTCCATGAGGCGGACGCGTTCCACGTGCGTGACGTCCGACCCCTCCGGAAACCCGCTCTCGAGGGCAAACGCCTTCGAGACCATCTCGTGCCCGAGGCTGACAACCTTGGTCACGGCCTCGAAGTTGTTCCGCCGCGCCGCCTCTTTGAAGGTCTCGATGCCACCCATCGAGAAGTCCTCGCGTTCAGACGGCAGATAGATCACGCGCACGCCCTTGCCATTGATGGGCTGGACGTAGCCCTCCTGCGTAAGGAGCCTGACCGCTCGGCGCACCGTGTTGTGCGAGCAGGCATAGAGCTCGCATAGCTCTGCCTCCGAGGGAATGAAGCTCTGGTAGGGGTAGTCGCCGCCCTGGATCTGATCGAGCAGCGCCTCATAGATCTGGCCGTATACCGCCTTCATGCGCCAGCGCTCCCATCTATACGCCTCCATCATATTGATGGTAGCGAAGCCGCACTGCCAGCCGGGAGGCTTCACAAAATGAAGAGGTCTGGGGCACCCCGCTCGTCAGGGTGGCATCAGCGCGCCGCTTGCCGACTGATGCTTGCCGTTCGCCGCCACGTACCCGTTTCCATACCTATTTGAATAGGGATGGAGTATCTTCGTTGCCAGAACCTATTTGAATAGGTTCTGGCAAAAGGCGGGGTGAGAGACCCCAGACAACGGAGGTCACATGGGAAAGTATCGGAAGGACGCTGAGGAGATGCTCAGGCTCGTCGGCGGCAGAGGGAACATCGTCGCCGTCACGCACTGCGTGACGCGCATGAGGTTCGCCTTGGCGGACCCGAGCAAGGCTGACGTCCCGGCCATCGAGGCGTTGCCTGCGGCCAAGGGGAGCTTCACGCAGGCGGGACAGTTCCAGGTCATCATCGGCACTGACGTGGCCGACTTCTACGACGACTTCGTCGCCGTGTCCGGCGTGTCGGAGGCTTCCAAGGCCGACGTCAAGAAGGCCGCCGTGGGCAACCAGAACCCGCTCCAGAAGGCCATGGGTGCCATCGCGGAGGTCTTCGCGCCTCTCATCCCCGCCATCATCACGGGTGGCCTCATCCTGGGCTTCCGCAACGTCTTGGGAGACATGCCCTACTTCGGACCCGACGGCAACCAGACGCTCGCCTCGCTCTCCCAGTTCTGGACGGGCGTCTACGGCTTCCTGTGGCTCATCGGCGAGGCCGTGTTCCAACTCGGCATCCCTGTGGGCATCTGCTACTCCATCACCAAGAAGATGGGTGGGACGCCCATGCTGGGCATCGTGCTCGGCCTCACGCTCGTCTCTGGGCAGCTCATGAACGCCTACAGCGTCGCCAGGGCCACGGCCGGGGACTGGGCCAAGTACACCTGGGACTTCGGCTTTGCCCAGGTGCACATGATCGGCTATCAGGCACAGGTCATCCCCGCCATCCTAGCTGCCATCTGCTTCAACTACTACGAGCGCCTCTTCAAGAAGATCACGCCGCCCATCGTCCAGATGATCGTCGTGCCGTTCTGCTCCATCTTGCTGGGCGTCATGACGGCGCACTTCATCGTCGGTCCCATCGGCTGGGCCTTGGGCACCTTGGTCAGCAACGTGGTCATGGCCGGCATCTCGGGCCAGTTCCGCGTCATCTTCGGTGCCATCTTCGGCGGCTTCTACGCCCCGCTCGTCATCACGGGCCTGCACCACATGACCAACGCCATCGACCTGCAGCTCATCGCCGACACCGGCACCACCATGCTCTGGCCCATGATTGCGCTCTCCAACATCGCGCAGGGCTCCGCCGTGCTCGCCATGATCGTGCTCCAGCGCAGGGACGAGAATGCCCAGCAGGTCAACATCCCCGCCTGCCTCTCCTGCTACCTAGGCGTCACCGAGCCCGCGATGTTCGGCGTCAACCTCAAGTACGTCTTCCCGTTCGTGTGCGCCATGATCGGCTCCTCGATTGCGGGCATCATCTGCACCGCCACATCGACTGCAGCCAACGCCATCGGCGTCGGCGGGCTGCCGGGCATACTCTCGATCAACTCCAAGTACTTCCTGTCCTTCGCCCTCTGCATGCTCGTCGCCGTCGTCGTGCCGTTCGCGCTCACCTATCTGGTGGGCAGGCGCAAGGGCATCGACAGGGGCGCGGGCGTCGAGGACGTCACCCTCGAGGGCGACGAGGTCACGGCGGTACCCGCCCCTAGCGCCACCGAGTCCCCCCTCGAACTCGCCGTCGACGGGACCCTGCGCGCCGTGGTCTCCGGCACCGCCATGCCCCTCTCCGAGGTGGACGACCAGGTCTTCGCCTCTGGCACCATGGGCCGCGGCGTCGCGATCGACCCCAGCGACGGCCAGGTCGTGGCGCCCGCTGATGCCGTCGTCTCGGTCATGATGGCCGACACCGGCCATGCCGTGGGACTCATGCTCGGCAACGGCATGGAGGTGCTCATCCACATTGGCATCGACACCGTGGAGATGGCCGGCGACGGCTTCGAGGTCCATGTGAGGCAGGGCGACAAGGTCCATGCCGGCGACCCGCTCGTGACCTTCGATCGCGACAAGGTGGCGGCGGCCGGCAAGAGGGACACGGTCATGGAGGTCGTGACCGACCCCGGCCAGGCCGAGAACCTCGCACTCACCGAGTCCGGTCCCGTCACTGCGGGCATCACCCCCGTCGTAAGGTTCTAGACGTGCGTCCCAAGTCGGACGGTCCCGCGGGGGCCGTCCGTGTCCCACCCAGAAAGGCCGACCACCATGGCTGATCGCACAACCTCCCTTGGCGACAAGGTCGTGTACCAGATCTACGTTCGCAGCTTCCAGGACTCCGACGGAGACGGCATCGGCGACCTGCGTGGCATCACGCAGCGCCTGGGCTATCTGCAACGGCTTGGCGTGGACTACCTCTGGATCACGCCCTTCTTCGTGAGCCCCCAAAACGACAACGGCTATGACGTGGCCGACTATTGCAATGTGGATCCCATGTTCGGCACCATGGACGACTTCGACGAGCTGGTACGCAAGGCCAGGGCGCATGGCATCGGTCTCATGCTCGACATGGTCTTCAACCACACGTCGACCCAGCACGAATGGTTCCAGAGGGCGCTCGCGGGCGACCCCAAGTACCTCGCGTACTACAAGTTCGCCGACGCTGCTCCCGATGCGACCGCCGAGGACCCCGGCGAGCCACCCACCAACTGGAACAGCAAGTTCGGCGGTAGCTGCTGGGAGTATGTGCCCTCGCTCAACAAGTGGTACCTGCACCTCTTCGATGTGAGTCAGGCCGACCTCAACTGGGACAACCCCGAAGTGCGCTCCGAGCTCGTGAACGTGGTGCGCTTCTGGAAGGACAAGGGCGTCTCGGGATTCCGCTTTGACGTGGTCAACGAGGTCTCCAAGCCTGATGGGACGCCGAACGAGTGGGAGGACGATCACGAGGGCGACGGCCGACGCTTCTACACCGACGGCCCGCACGTGCACCAGTACCTCCAGGAGCTCGTCCGCGAAAGCGGCATCGATGGCATGGTCACGGTGGGGGAGATGAGCTCCACCACGATTGACAACTGCGTGCGCTACTCCAACCCCGAGTGCCACGAACTCTCGATGACCTTCTCGTTCCACCACCTCAAGGTGGACTACGTCGATGGGGAGAAGTGGACCCTCGGAAGGCCGGACGTCGCTGCCCTGCGCGAGTTCTTTGCCAGCTGGCAAGAGCAGATGGCGGCACGTAGCGGTTGGAACGCCCTCTTCTGGTCCAACCACGACCAGCCCCGTCCCAACTCGCGCTTTGGCGACTGTTCCACCAAGGAGAGCTGGCGCCGCTCGAGCGAGCTTCTCCCCACCTGCACGCACCTGTTGCGCGGCACGCCCTACATCTACCAGGGCGAGGAGCTGGGGATGACGAACCCTGACTTCTCAGACATCAGCCAGTACCGCGACGTGGAGTCGCTCAACTATTACCAAATCCTGCAGGACGATGGCAAGACGCCCGAAGGGGCCTTCCACATTGTGCACGAGCGCTCACGCGACAACTCGCGCACGCCCGTGCAGTGGAACGCAACAGAGAAGGCGGGCTTCACCACGGGCACGCCGTGGATTGGGATTCCGGCCAACCACACGTCCATCAACGCCGAGGACGAGGTTGCAGACCCGGACTCCGTCTGGAGCTACTACCGAGGGCTCATTCGGCTCCGCAAGGAGATGCCGGTGGTCCAGAGCGGGGACGTCCACTTCCTGGATGCCATGTCAAACCAGGTAATCGCCTACGAGCGTACGCTCGAGGACGCCCCGCACGGGCCAAGGCGGCTTGTCGTTGCCTGCAACTTCTCCGGCAAGGCCGCGGCGGCGCTTCCCTCCGGCGAGCTCGCCGAGGGCTCGTTGCTAGTCGAGAACTGCGACGACTACCGCGAGGAGGATGGCATGCTCGTACTCGGCCCCTGGTGCGCCGTGGCCTTCGCCTGGTAGCTGCAGGCGCAGGTGCGGCGGCGGGCGCGGCTTCTCCAATGTTGCGATTCCTGAGTGATTCGCTCGTCGATTTGCCACTCTAGAGAAAGCAGGGGCAGTGCCGCATGCCGGTCGCTCCCACGCACCCGTTGCAGCTATGCCGTGAGGTACACCATCGCAAGCACCAGTGCAAAGCCCACAAGGTCGGCTACCGAGAAGCTCGTACCCAGCCACAGTACCGAGGTCACCGTCGCCGTCAGCGGCTCGACGGTGCCCAGCAGGCTCGCGCGCATTGACCCCGCGTCCTTCACGCCCTGCAGGTAGAGCGCATACGCGCCAAACGTGCCCACGACCACCATGAACGCGAGCAGAGCCACGGCAGCACCATCCAGCTGTGGCATGTGCTCCCACGGTCGGTAGACGACAGACAAGATGACGCCAGAGAAGAGGAACGCCAAGCCGTTCACCACGAAGTTGCCCCATCTCGCAAGCTGGCGCGCAGGCAGAATGGAGAGGCACGCCGAGGCCGCCGCGCAGAGAAGCCCCCACACAAGGCCTCCCACCGGCAGGCTGAGCTGCCCAGGATTGCCTCCCGTTGCCAGGAGATAGGTTCCCACCAGGGCAAGCGCCACGCCAAGCACCTCTCGCCGCTTTGGCCCGCGATGCATCTTCACGCATACGTAGACGAGTACGGCGAGCATGCCTAAGCTCTGCATGACCGTAGCCGTAGCGGAGTTGGTCCAGTCAATAGCCTCAAGATAGGCCACTTGAGAGAAGAGGATTGCCCCTAGGCTCACGCCAAAGACCCCCAGAAGCGAGCGGGGATCATGCAAGGTGCGGGTGACCTGGCCCTTGTTGGTGATTCGCGCCGCCGCGAGGAAGAGCCAGCAGGCCGCAAGTTCGCGAAAGCACGCAAGCCACAGGGGGTCCACCGCGTACGAGTCCATGAGCAGCTTTGATGCCGTGCCATTGATGCCCCAAAACGCCCCGCCCACAAGCGTGCATGCCACACCGCACAGGACACGCTTGCGTCGCTGCCCGTCGCCGAGTGGTGCGGCACCCGCCATCTCGGGATGCACGCCTCCCTCGTCATGCGAACCATCCCCAAGCGCCTCTGCCATCAAGCGTTCCCTCGTCCCCCCTCAGCCACGGTGGGTCAACCCACAGCGGGCCAACCGCCCCCATGCCGCGCCATGCGCGGCGACATGTGATTCTACAGCGGTTTGTCCCGCCCCCGCGTCCCCAGTCTGCACCTCCGAGAAAACGGGCACCATACCTGCGTGATAAGCTTCTTCACGAAAAACAGCAACGGCGGCCCAAACCGCACTGGTCGCAGGCGCGCCCCCAACCCACGGGCGCCCCTGCACCCCGCTAGGAGGAACCATGGCATCCGAAGACACCACCACAGCATCCAAGCGCGACTTCCTCGCACCCGACTCGTCGCTTGACCCCGGCAGCGTGCATGCCGGCTTCGAGGTGGTCTCCGCGACACCCGTTCCCGAGGTCTCCGGTACGATCTACGTACTGCGTCACCAGGCATCGGGCGCACGCGCCATGTGGATTTCGTGCGCCGACACAAACAAGTCCTTCTCGATTGCCTTCAAGACCCCGCCCGCAGATGATACCGGCGTCTTCCACATCATCGAGCACTCCGTGCTCTGCGGCTCGGACGCCTATCCCGTGAAGGAGCCCTTCGTCAACCTGCTCAAGACGTCCATGCAGACGTTCTTGAACGCCCTCACCTTCCCTGACAAAACCATGTATCCGGTGGCCTCCACCAACACGACAGACCTCGAGAACCTCATGGGCGTCTATCTCGACGCCGTTCTCCACCCTGCCATCTACCATCGTCCCCGCATCTTCGAGCAGGAGGGCTGGCACCTCGAGGCCGCAGAAGACGGCTCGCTCTCCTACAACGGCGTGGTCTTCAACGAGATGAAGGGCGCCCTCTCCGACCCCGATGAGGTCCTGGGCCTCGCGCTCTCGCGGGCCCTCTTCCCCGAGAGTCCCTACCGCTTTGAGTCCGGCGGTGCGCCGCGCGCCATCCCCACCCTCACCTACGAGGGCTTCCTCGACGCCCACGCCCGCCACTACGCGCTTCCCAACAGCTACACCATCCTCTATGGAGACATGGACATCGACCGCGAGCTGGCCTTCATCGACGAGCGCTTCCGCGGGGCCGAGAACCGCAACGCCGGCGCGCCCAATCCCCTGCCGTTCCAGGCACCCGTCGCTGCGGCGCCCTCGCGCGTCGAGATGGCGACAACGCCAGACAACGCCTCCGTGGCTGTGGGCTACGTGTTTGCCACGTCTGACCAACGCGAGCGCGTGCTTGCGGCAGACGTGCTGCTCGATGCCCTCTGCGGCTCGAACGAGGCGCCGCTCAAGCGTCGTGTTCTCGATGCGGGCCTTGCCAACGACTTCCAGGCATCGCTCGTCGACGGCGTGGCCCAGCCCGAGGTGGTCTTCCAGCTCAAGGGTGCAAAGCCCGGCGTGTCCGAGAGGTTCCGCACCCTCATCAAGGACTCCTGCCGCGAGTTTGCCGAGAATGGCATCCCTCGCGACAAGCTCGAGGCCTCGCTTGCCCAGGCGGAGTTCAACCTGCGCGAGCGCGACTTTGGCTCCTGGGCAACCGACGGCGTAGCGCTTTCGATGCAGGCGCTTTCGAGCTGGCTCTATAACGACAGCCACCCCTTCGACTATCTGCGGTACGAGGATGCCCTCGAAGACCTCAAGGAGGGCCTTGGGAACGGTCTCTTCGAACGCCTGCTCAAGGAGGCGGTGTGCGAGAACCCCCACTCCGCGCTCGTGGAGCTTGTCCCCACAGAGGGGGGCGATGCCGCCGAGGAGGCAGAGGAGCTCGTCCGTATGCGCAAGCAGATGAGCGACGAGGACGTCGGCGCCGTACGCCGAGAGGTGGAGGCGCTCCGTGCCGAGCAGGAAGCCCCGGATTCCCCGGAGGCCCTGGCCACGCTGCCCAAACTCACCCTGACAGACATCGAGGCCGCCCGCCCCGAGCCCAAGGCCAACGATGTCGAGGCGCCGCTCCCCTGCATTGCCCACGAGCTTGACACCCGCCACATCGACTACGTCTATCACTACTTCGACCTGCGGCGCATTGGCTTTGCCGAGCTGCCGTACGTCGGCGTGCTCACCGACGTGCTCGGCAAGCTCGGCACGAAGCTCCACAGCGCATCCGACCTTGACACCCTTGTCGAGAGCAGCCTCGGAAACCTCGGCTTTGGCCTGGAGGCCTACGGCCGCGACGACGATCCCTCCTTTGCCCGTCCCATGCTCGTGGTGAACGCAAGCGCCCTTTCCGAGAAGGTCGACGCCCTGGCCCGCATCCCGCAGGAGGTGTGGGGCAAGACCCTCTTCCTCGACGGCAACCGCATGCGCGACATCCTTACGCAGCGCAAGGTCGAGATGGAGGAGCATTTCGTTAACTCTGGGCATGCAGCCTCTATGGCACGCACCTCGAGCTACTTCTCGTCCGCCGCAATCGTCGGAAGCCAGATGGGCGGCATCGACTACTATCTGTTCCTGAAGCGACTGCTTGCCGACTGGGACCGCAGGCTGCCCGCGCTACAAGAGATCCTCCCCAACCTGGCAGACCGCATCTTCACCGCTGACGAGGTCACGGTGAGCTTCACCGGCCCCACCGAGGACCGCAAGCGCTTCTGGGAGCTTGGTGGCACGCTGGGCCTTGGGAAGCAGGGCGAGGGCGTCTGCGCCCACAGGCTCGAGGCGCCGCTGCCCAAGCCAGCGTGCGAGGGCTTTGTGATCCCCTCCAACGTCTCGTTTGTCGCGCGCGGCGCTGCCCCAACCAACGAGGACACGGGCACCCTGGGCACCTGGCAGGTAGCCTCTCGCGCCCTCTCCTTCGACTACCTCTGGAACGAGGTGCGCGTGAAGGGCGGAGCATACGGCGTTGGCTTCAAGCACACGACCGAGGGCATCCGCCAGTTCTGGTCATTCCGCGACCCCAACGTGGCAGGCACGCTCGAGCGCTACGACGGCGCATCCGCATGGCTTGCCAACTGGGCTCCCACCACAGATGAGCTCACTGGCTATGTGGTGTCGGCCGTAGCCGCCCAAGACGCGCCCGAGAAGCCCCGTGCACTTGCCCGCAGGCAGGACATGCAGCGCTTCAAAGAGAGGCCGGCCGACTGGCGAAACATCATCCGCCAGCAGGAGCTCGACACCACCACCGAGGACGTACGCGCTCTTGCGCCGGCGCTCGACCCCAGCTCCTCCGCCTCGGGAGTCTGCGTCTTTGGTTCCCGCGAGGCGCTTGAGGCATCGGGGCTCGAGCTCGACGTGCGCGAGCTCGTGGGCGGTGGGGAGGCGTAGCCGTGGCGGGCCAGTCTGCAGGAGATCGTCTCGTGAACTGGTACGGAGGCGTTGTCGAGAAGAACCTCTTGACGCGTCCGGACTTTGTGCACAGCTGGCTCATGCTCGGCTTTCAGGCCATGCGCGCCAAGGTCCACCTGGCCCCCTACAGCGACCTTCTTCCCTCGGGCAACCATGGCTACCAGCTCTTCATGGACTCCGTCGTAGGAGCGCTCGCGGACTTCGGCAATGCCGTGGTCACGAGCATCTTCACTCCCAACGAGATATTCCATGCGCTGGGCGTTCGTCCCGTGACGGCGGAGGCCGTTGCCTCCTTTGCAAGCGGAGCACAGGCAGAGGGCGGGTTCATCTCGGCAGCAGAGGGGCGTGGCATTCCCGAGACGTACTGCTCCTACCACCGCATCCTCATGGGGATGGCAACCTCAGGGGTACTGGGAAGGCCGCGCATGCTCGCGAGCTGCTCGGTAGCCTGCGACGCCAACAACCTCACCTTCAAGACCTTGGGCCGCTTCTGGGGGATTCCGCACGTCTACTTGGACGTTCCCTATGACGTCTCGCGTGACTCGGCACTCTACGTGGCGGACGAGCTTCGCGAGATGGCCAAGGTCGCCGAGGAGGCATCCTCATGCAAGCTCGACGAGAGCCGCCTGCGCGAGATCTGCGCGTGCTCGGAGCGCACCATGCACGCACTCGCTGCCTCGCTCCCCACGCGTCGCGGCCGCTACCTCGCAAACACCATGACCATCGACATGATGGAGATGCTCGACCTTCACCTCTCGCTGGGGCTTCCCAAGTGCGAGGAGTTGGCACACGAGATGCAGCAGGACTTCCTGGCCGCGCCCCCGTACGAGGGCGTAAACCTGGTGTGGGCGCACGTCTCGCCCTACTTCTTGGAGTCGCTGGGGAGGCTCGTCAACACGAGCAAGACCGCCCAAATCGCAGCGTCGGACATGATGTTCGAGTACCTGCCGGAAGGCGATGCGTGGTTCGACGCAACGAACCCCTACGAGTTCATGGCCGAGCGCCTAGTACGCAACTGCTTCAACGGGCCCGCCACGCGCCGGGCAGATTGCATCGAGCGTCTCGCGCGCGAGACGGACGCGGATGCCGTGGTGCTCTTCTGCCACTGGGGCTGCAAGCAGACCGCCGGCGCCGCGCAACTCATACGCCGGCAGCTCGAGGGCGCCGGCTGGCCCGTGCTGGTGCTCGATGGCGACGCCTGTGACCGAGCCAACTGCATGGAGGGACAGATGACCACGAGGTTCTCGGCCTTTCTCGAGATGGTCGACAAGAGAGGACGAAAGGCTGGCCATGAGTAGCGATCACACAGGCGAGGCACCCGTCGGGCACAACGTCCTCTATGCCTGCAAGTACACGCCCACAGAGCTCCTGGCAGGCTTTGGCGCCACGCCGCATATTGCCGAGGCGGACGTTGCGTCCTTTGCCTATGCCGATGCCTTGGCCCACCCCAACCTCTGCGGCTTTGGCAAGGGGCTCATCGAGCGCATGATGGCGGCCGACGCTCGCGAGGCAGTGCTTGTGACCTGTTGCGATGTGGTGCGTCGCGTCTACGACGTGCTGCGGGCCTCGGGTCGCATGGACTTCCTCTTCCTGCTTGACCTTCCGCACCGGAGGGGCCCGGCTGAGGTTGCGCTCTTCCGCAGGAGGCTCAGGGCCCTGGCGGACGCCTATGCCAGCTACTCGGGTGCCACGTTCGACGTCGGTGCCGCCTGCGCAGCGTGCGGCACGGGCGTGGGCCGCGCAGACAACCGTGTGACCCTCCTGGGCGCGCACGCCTCCGCCTCCCTCGTGGCCGAGGTCGAGAAGGACGTGGGGATGCCGGTGGAGAACGCCACCTGCACCAACCGACACCTCAAGGCCTCTCCCCCGCCGCAGCTCGCACGGATGGTCACGGGCCCCGCATGCGGCACCTGCTGCGAGGGAGAGGGAACCAAAGCTGCAGGCGACCCTCTCGACGCCTTCCTCGACTGGTATGCGCCGGTCCTTCTCGGCCAGATTCCCTGCATGCGCATGGACGATATCGCCGAGCGAAAGGAGCTCGTGGGTGGGAGGGGTCAGCAGAGCGTGGTCTACCACACCATGAAGTTCTGTGACTACTACGGCTTCGAATACGAGGCCCTCGCGAGAGAAGATGGGATTCCCATGGTCAAGCTTGAGACGGACGGCACCTCGCAGAGCGAGGGCCAGCTGCGCACCAGGCTCGAGGCCTTTGGCGAGACCCTGCGTGCACGTGGTGGCATGCGACCCAAGCCGGAAGGCCAAGCGACCAAGCCGACTGCCGGGAAGGGTGCCGATGCCGATGGCGCGACCTACGTAATGGGGGTTGACTCCGGCTCCACGTCGACCGACGTCGTCCTCATGGACGCATCACGGAAGATCGTCGCCACGGCCATCGTCCCCACCGGTGCCCGGGCGGCAGATGCCGCCGCACGCGCGATGGGCGAGGCCCTCTCGCACGCGGGAATCTCGGGCGATGATGTGGCGCTGCGCGTGTCGACCGGTTACGGCCGCGACAGCATCGACGGCATGGACTCCTCGGTCACCGAGATCACCTGTCACGCGCGCGGTGCCCACTACCTGGCCCCGGACGTACGCTCCGTCATCGACATCGGCGGCCAGGACTCCAAGGTCATCCACCTCAACCCCAGCGGAGGCGTCGCGGGCTTTGTGATGAATGACAAGTGCGCCGCAGGTACGGGCCGTTTCATGGAGGCCATGGCACGCGTGCTCGAAATGGGCCTCGACGAGTTCTGCCGCCGCGGGCTCGAGTGGCACCACGACGTGCGCATCACGAGCATGTGCACCGTGTTCGCCGAGAGCGAGGTCGTCTCGCTTGTTGCGGCAAACACCCCCACCCCCGACGTGATCCATGGGCTCGACGTCTCGGTGGCAAAGAAGACTGCGACCCTCGCCAGCCGCGTGGGGGCAGAGCCGCCCTTCCTCATGACCGGCGGCGTTGCCCAGAACGAGGGCGTCGTGCGGGCGCTTTCCGAGGTGCTTGGGGCACCCGTGGCCACGCACGAGGACTCGCAACTGTGCGGGGCCATTGGCGCCGCGCTCATCGGCCTGGAGTCGCTCGGGAGGTGCAACGGCGCGGCGTAACGCTGCCGCCGAAGCACCGACAATCGCTGCGGCCTCGTACGAAGGGCCCCTACGGTGCCGGATTGGCGCCCTCCCTAAATGAGGAGGTCCTCCAACGGGAGCTTGGGCACGTGATGGGTGCCCTCGGCATCGCGCCAGTACGCAAGCCCGTGCTCGCCCTCGCTCGTCTCGAGTACCACGCGCTCCCCGCGCACGCCCAGGGCCAGCACCAGCTCGGTGACGTAGCCTTCTGCCGAGACCCCCATGACGTCGTTCACGTCGGGGTCAAAGCTCTTGATGATGCAGCAACCAAGGTCTCGCGACGCTGCCGCCAGCGCGATGGTCTGCGCCGCAATGCCGGTGTCAATCAGGCAAATGGGGTTGGCGGCAACGGCCTTGGGCGCGCATATGGCAATGTAGCCTGCAGGCCTCTCCCCCACAGCGGGGCCGTTCCAGTCACGCAGCAGCGCCGCCCAGTGCAGACGAGGGAAGACCGCCGAGCGCTCCGCAGGCTCAGACACAATGTGGAAGCGCAGGACCTGCATGTTGTTTCCCGAGGGCGCAAAGCGCGCAGCGTTCACCAGCGCGACAAGGTCCCCGTGGCACAGCAGCTCATCCTCGGCGAACCGCCGATGCGTGCGCGACGACCGCACCAGGTCCTGGAAGTTCTTCGAGTTCATGTCCCCACCCCCTCGCCGGGCATGCCCGACGCTCTGCTGCCGAGGCCGGTCCTCGGCAATGCAACCGTATCCAACGCCGCGTCCGCGCTGCGGACGCAAACCCGCTAGACCCCCGCTAGACCCCAGACTCCCCAATCCTTCGGCATGCCTCACGCAGGCGCTCCGGGGGCATGACCAAGGCAAAGCGCACGTATCCCTCGCCTGAGGGGCCAAAGCTCGCACCCGGTGTCACGATGACACCGGCCTTCTCCATGAGCTCAAGGGCAAACGCCTGCGAGTCCATGCGGCCATGCGGAATGCGCGCCCACACGAACATCGACCCATGGGCGTTGGGGCGCTCCCAGCCAACAGCCTCAAGGCCGTCACAGAGCGCATCCCTGCGCTCCTGGTAGCGCAGGCGCTGGCGCTCCACGGAGTCACGTGGTCCCGTGAGCGCGGCGATGGCCGCGTCCTGCTCGGGCAAAAACATGCCAAAGTCAACCTGGCTGCGCAGCTTGCGCGTCGCGGCCACGATGTCCTCGCGTCCCACAAGAAACGAGAGACGTGCGCCGGTCACGTTGAAGGACTTGGAAAGCGAGAGGAACTCCACACCCACATCGAGCGCGCCCGGATAGCCAAGGAAGCTCCCACCGGCAGGGCCGTCGAAGATGATGTCGGAGTAGGCGTTGTCGTGGATGACCACAATGTCGTGTGCCTTGGCAAAGGCAATGACCTGCTCGTAGACCTCGGGCGTCCCCACGGAGCCAACGGGGTTCGCAGGAAGCGAGACCACCATATATCGGGCTGCATCCGCCACGTCGTCAGGAACACCCGCCACCCAGGGGAGGAAGCCATGTTCGGCCGTGAGCGGATAGTACCAGGGCCTTGCCCCAGCCAGGAGGGTGCCGGCCGCAAAGACCGGGTAGCACGGGTCTGGGATGAGGGCCGCATCTCCCGGGTCTGCAAGCGCCGCGCATACGTGACCCATTCCCTCCTGGGTTCCGTGGCAGCTCATGACCATGGAAGGCGTGATCGTCTCCACGCCAAAGCGCGTGCGGTAGTAGTCACATACGGCCCGGAGCAGCTCGTCCTTGTCGTGCAGCGCGTACTTCCAGTTGGCCGGATCCGCGGCGCTCCTTCCCAGCGCCTCGATGATGTGATGCGGCGGCTCGAAGTCTGGCGTGCCAACCGAGAGGTCAAACACCTCACGGCCCCCTGCCTCGAGCTCGCGTCGCCTGGCGTTGAGAGAGGCAAAGACCTCGTCGCCAAACAGGTCGAGCCTGCTTGAGAACTGCATGCGCACCCCTTCCCGGATGCAGACGTAATGTACGCAAGGACTGTAGACCACTGCTGGCCACGGCGCCACGTCTGTCGGCAAGGACGCGTCCGATTGTTACATTGTGCGAAGCCACAGGCAATCCAAGGCGGACAGCGGCATGACGCGCGCTTCCCGAGAGCCAGTCCCAAGCGATTGGGGCTCACCTTCGCATGACGCACAAAGACCCTTTGCCGTTCACCGAAAACCGAATCGATAAACGGCAGCGTTATCGAAAATGTTTGAATCTGCTCGCATTGCTCACCTGCGATGACATGGCAATGTTCCTACGCAATGAGTACATACGGAATGCAATATCCGGTATTTATCTCGCATGTCACATACAAGATGTTGTGTCATAGTAGACAGCGCCACAACACAGCATCGGTTGCGGCCCTAGGGAAACACGCCAAACGCACGGCCGGCAGCTGCACCTCTTTGCCGTCTGCCTGGCATTGTGCAACAGGGAGGGTGAGCACATGAAAATCATCAAGCGCAACGGCTCGGAGGTCACGTTCGACGTCGCCAAGATCGAGAACGCCATCCGTAAGGCCAACATGGAGGTGCCCGAGGACGAGCGCCTCACCGAGCGCGAGATACGCTTCGCCTCCCTCAACGTCACCGACGAGTGCATGGAGGCCGGCCACACCGTCACCGTCGAGGAGGTCCAAGACCTCGTCGAGGACCAGCTCATGGCCCTCGATCACTTCTCCGTGGCTCGCAAGTACATCATTTATCGCTACGTGCAGAACCAGAAGCGCCAGAAGAACACGACGGATGACAAGATCCTTGCCCTCATCGAGTGCAACAACGAAGAGGTCAAGCAGGAGAACTCCAACAAGAACCCCACCGTTGTGTCGGTCCAGCGTGACTACATGGCCGGCGAGGTCTCCAAGGACCTCACCATGCGTAGCCTTCTCCCCGCCGAGATTGTCAAGGCGCACGAGGAGGGCGTCATCCACTTCCACGACGCGGACTACTATGCGCAGCACATGCACAACTGCGACCTCATCAACCTCGATGACATGTTGCAGAACGGCACCGTTATCTCCGGCACGCTCATCGAGCGCCCGCACAGCTTCTCTACGGCCTGCAACATCGCCACCCAGATCATCGCGCAGGTGGCCTCCTGCCAGTACGGCGGCCAGTCCATCTCGCTTACGCACCTGGCCCCCTTTGTCGACGTCTCCCGCAAGAAGATTCGTCGCTCGGTCTATGCCGAGATGGAGACCATCGGCTACAAGGCCTCTCCCGACCAGATTGACACGATGGTCGAGAAGCGCCTGCACGAGGAGGTCGCACGTGGCGTCCAGACCATCCAGTACCAGGTTGTCACCCTCATGACCACCAACGGCCAGGCGCCGTTCATCACCGTGTTCATGTACCTCAACGAGGCGCACAACCCACAGGAGAAGCACGACCTCGCCCTCATCATCGAGGAGATGCTCAAGCAGCGCTACCAAGGCGTCAAGAACGAGAAGGGCGTCTGGATCACACCTGCGTTCCCCAAGCTCATCTACGTGCTTGAGGAGGACAACATCCACGAGGGCGACCCATACTTCTACCTCACCAAGATGGCAGCCAAGTGCACCGCCAAGCGCATGGTGCCCGACTACATCTCAGAGAAGAAGATGCGTGAGTACAAGCTCTCCAGGGGCGAGACCGAGGGCCACGGAGACGTGTACACCTGCATGGGCTGCCGTTCCTTCCTGACGCCCGACCGCTCGGGCAACGGTTACGACAACGTCGCCAAGGCCAAGAACTACGAGTCGGGCAAGCCCAAGTACTACGGCCGCTTTAACCAGGGCGTCGTCACCATCAACCTGCCCGACGTGGCCCTCTCCTCTGACGGTGACATGGACAAGTTCTGGGAGGTCTTCGACGAGCGCCTCGAGCTCTGTCACCGCGCCCTGCGCTGCCGCCACGACCGCCTCCGCGGCACCTTCTCCGATGCCGCACCCATCCTTTGGCAGTACGGCGCACTGGCCCGTCTCGACAAGGGCGAGAAAATCGACAAGCTCCTCTACGGCGGCTACTCCACCATCTCGCTTGGCTATGCCGGCCTCTACGAGTGCGTGAAGTACATGACCGGAAAGAGCCATACCGACGAGGAGGCCAAGTCCTTCGCCCTCTCTGTCATGCAGCACATGAACGACAAGTGCGCCGAGTGGAAGGCTGCCGAGAACATCGACTACTCGCTCTACGGCACGCCGCTTGAGTCCACCACGTACAAGTTCGCCAAGTGCCTGCAGAAGCGCTTTGGCGTGGTCAAGGGCATCACCGACCACGGTTACATCACGAACTCCTACCACGTGAACGTCCGCGAGAAGATTGACGCGTTCACCAAGCTCAAGTTCGAGAGCGAGTTCCAGCGCCTCTCCCCCGGCGGTGCCATCTCCTACGTCGAGGTTCCCAACATGCAGGACAACCTCGAGGCCGTTATCCGTGTCATGCAGTTCATCTACGACAACATCATGTACGCCGAGCTCAACACCAAGTCCGACTACTGCCAGGTGTGCGGCTACGACGGTGAGGTCAAGATCATAGAGGACGACGGCAAGCTTGTGTGGGAGTGCCCGCACTGCGGCAACCGCGACCAGTCCAAGCTCAATGTGGCCAGGCGCACCTGCGGCTACATTGGCACGCAGTTCTGGAACCAGGGACGTACCGAAGAGATCAAGGATCGCGTGCTGCACCTGTAAGTTTGATGGGACCGCCCCCTCGTGGACATGCCCGGCGCTCGCGCACTGCGCTCGTTCGCTCCGCGACTCGCCGTTCACGAGGGGAAGGTCCTTTCTTGCGTATTCTCCCGCGTTGGCACCAACTTGGAGTTGTGCGTACGCACCACCAAGGAAATCTGACAGGCTTCTCGCGTTTGCCCAGTTGGGCGAGAAGGGCCTGGCAACGGGCGCGGATGGTGCGTACGCATGACCCTGGATTTTTGCCAGCGTGAGGCCCCTGGAGGTCCAAATTGGCCGCAGGTCTCGGTCATGCGTACGCACCAGGCCGGTTTTTTGCCACCGGGTGCGCTCGCTCCCTCGAGGCCAAGCAGCCAGTCCGCAAGTCGCGTTCTCCCGCCAGTTAGCAGGCCTTAACCGGCGAGAAAACGCGGCATTCCAAGCCATGCCTCGGTCCTAGCATGCCGCTGCCTGAACTGGCCAAGTTAGATACCTAATCTGGTGCTATATTCGGTATCGAACCTGGTCTAACTAAGGAGTTCTCATGACTGCCATCTTCTCTTCCGCAGCCCTCAAGACGCGTCAGCGCGAAATCAAGGACATCGCCAAGAAGGACGTGGTCCACATTACGGAGAACGGCAACGCTGCCTTCGTCTTCATGAGCGAGGAGCTCTTCGAGGAGCAGCTCGGCAAGGCAGCTGAGGAGGCGGCACTCACCGAGCGCATGCGCGCATGCATTATCAACGGACGAGACGACGTTCGAGAGGGACACTGCATCGAAGGCGTCGATGCTTTTCTCTCCATGATGGGTGAAAACGGAGAGTCCCGTGGCTAAGCTCCTTCTCACCGCGCAGTTCATGGATGACACCCGGACCATCTGGTCCCCCCGTGTCAAGAAACATCTTGTTCGCCTCCTTTCGATGATCGAGTCTTTTCCAGAAAGTGGATTGCCGAACATCCCCTCTTCACTTGTGGAGGAGTTTGGCCCAAGCATCCGCAAGTGCCCCATCGATTTGTATTACCTCATCTACGAGTATGATTCAGAGCTTGACGTGGTTGCGGTCTATGGCCTCGTCCCACAGCGCTCCGCCCACTAGCACGCCTTTCTTCCAAAGAGGTCCCCTATGAACTACGCAACCATCAAGTACTGCGACATCGCCAACGGAGTCGGAGTGAGAACCTCGCTCTTCGTCTCTGGCTGCCGCCTGCACTGCAAGTTCTGCTTCAACGAGGAGGCATGGAGCTTCTCGGCAGGAAAGCCATTCACGCAGCAGACCGAGGAAGAGATTCTCGCTTCGCTTGCCGCGCCATACGTTGACGGCCTATCCGTCTTGGGCGGCGAGCCCACGGAGCCAGAAAACGCCGCGGTCTTGGCACCCTTCCTCGAGCGCGTACGGGCAACGTATCCCGAGAAGAACATCTGGATGTACTCTGGGCGCATGTGGGAGCAGCTCACCGATGGGGGCGACCACGCATCGAAGGACATGGACCGCATCCTCGCCTGCCTGGACGTCCTGGTAGACGGCCCCTTCGTGCAGGAGCTCCACGACATCACACTGCGCTTCCGCGGCTCGTCCAACCAGCGCCTCATCAATGTCCCGGTGACCCTCGCAACGGGCAGCGTCACCATCTGGCAGGATGACCCTCGGTTTGCCGCACACGGGTGGGAGTAGTCGCATGCGGCGGCGACTCGCGGCAGACATGGCACGGTCCCGAGCCACCACGGGCAACGCCACCCAGGCAACCTCGGATGCCTCAGCGGGGTCTGGCACAACGTCGCCGATGTAGTTGGCCTCGAGCACGTGGTCGAACTCGCATTCGGTGATGCCACCGACGACGTCCATCACCTCTCGCCCGCCATCAGGAGCGCCACCATCTTGTCCGTGGCCGCCTCGCAGTTGCTGGTAAGCGCGCGCACCTGCTCTACCGTCGCGTTTTCCACATGGACCCCTGCGCACACGCAGACTGGCTGGCCGCTCGCAAGGCACAGCTTGCGGGCACAGCTCTTCGCGACCTCGCTGTCCTTGTGTCCCGGCACCGTCTGCACCCACAGATCGCAGCTCGAGAGTGCGACCCCACGGACGCATGCCCCGGGGCTCGCCAGGGCAGAGCCGCCAACGTGTGGGAGCGTCCCGCCGTACAGGAAGGCACTCAGGCCCTGGCCCTCCGTGTCAGCAACCCGAAGCGTCACCGCAAGGTCGCCATCCCCGACCTTCACCATCAGATCCCTCACGGCTACCCCTCCCAGGGACGGAACCTCTCGTACTCGATTCCAAACTGCATGAGTATCTTGCCAACCACATGGTCGACCTGCTCGGCAGTCGTCTCGCAGCCATTGTAGAACGTAAGCACGGGAGGCAAGATCACGTAACCGTCCTCTGCCGCCTGCAGCAGGTTGCGGCAGTGGCTGCGGTTGAGCGGCATCTCCCTGGGGACCAGCACGACCTTGCGTCCCTCCTTCACACACACGTCCGCCGCACGCACGAGGAGGTCGTCGTCGTAGGAGTTCACCATCGCAGAGAGGCTCTTCATCGAGCACGGGACCACGATCATGCCGTCCGTCCTGAACGAGCCGCTCGATATGATTGCCGCAAGGTCGCGGTTGTCGTGTACGACATCGGCGAGCGAGAGGACCTCCTCCATCTCAAGGTTGGTCTCGCGGTCGAAGATGACGCGCGCCCCATCGCTCACCACAAGGTGCGTTTCGATGTCGGGCGTGTCGGCCAATGCCTGCAGTACGCGATAGCCCATCTGCACGCCTGTCGCGCCGCTGATCCCTATGATGATTCTCCTCATGTCCCTGCCCCCAAAGTCAGGTGCCTGCCCCTGGCATGGCCTCTCGCCTTGGGGTGCGAGAGGCCATGCCAGGGGCCGGTCGCACGCGCGCGGCCGGCCCGAGCGAGAGCCTACATGATGCCGAGCAGGTGGAACCAGGCCGCCTCCACAAGTACGGCGACGAAGACGACCACCGTGAGGGGGATGCCCATCCTCATGGCGTCCTTTGAGGTGTAGCCAGCTGCGTCGGGACCCTCGCCAACAAGGATCGCAAGGTTGTGGAAGGGCAGGATGTAGTGGATGTTGATGGCCGAGAAGACCATCATCGCAACCGCAAGGTCGGTCACGCCCGAGCCACTCGTGAAGGCGAGGAAAGCCGGGATGCAGATGCCCAGGACTGCCATGACCGAACCCATGAACATGTGGATGATCATGCTGATGAGGGCGATGAGCAGCACCAGGTATATTGCCGAGACGTACGCCGGCTGCGCAACGCCACACGCCCACCAGACGACGGTCATGAGCGTAAGGGCAAGGCACTGCTGACCCTGCCGGCCAATCTCGCCAAGGGCGTTGAGCGGCGCCACCCACACAAGGGCCAGGACAATGATGCCTGCGAGCAGACTCACTGTCTTCTTGTTCAGCGTTATTGCCACGATGACTTCCTTCCATGCCGACCGGCCACGCCGGACGGGCGTCGAGTGCCCGGGTGACTAGAGGCCAAGCTCCCTGGCCCACTTGTCTTTGTCGATCTCGAGGAATTGGGAGCGCACGAAGTCCTGCTGCTGGTCGAACGGGACGGTGCAGTCAAAGATTGCCTTGCACGCGATGCCGTGGACGCGGATGGAGGGATCCATCGCCGGGTCGTTCGAGGGGTCAAGCACGTGGCAATGGCAGCCGGGGATGGCGATAACGTCGGCATCCGCCTGGAAGCGCGTGGTCATGGCCCACATCACGTCGGACATGTCGAAGATGTCGACATCAGGGTCAACGAGGAAAACGTGCTTGAGCTCGGAGAAGGCCGAGAAGGCAAGCATGGCGGCATTGCGCTGGCGTCCCTCGTCATTCCTGCTGGACTTCTTGAACTGCAGGATGGCCACGAACTTGCCGCCGCCGCAGGGGGCGGCGTGGACGTTGAGCAGGCGGCCGGGAATGGCGGTCTCCACCATCTTGTAGATGGATGCCTCGGTGGGGATGCCGGCCATCGAGACGTGCTCGTGCGAAGGCCTGATGCAGGATTGCATGATGGGATGCTCACGCGTGGTGACGGCTGTGACGTGGATGACGTTCAGCGCGGGCTTAGCGTCTCCGGTGTAACCGGGAAACTCGGGCATGGCCTTGCCCGAGTGAGAATTGATGTCCTCCTGGATGGTGTCGGTGACGGAGAGGTAGCCCTCGAGGACGTATTCGGCGTTGGCGATGCAGTTCTGTGGGAGACCGTAAGGCACTTCGCAAGCTCGACAGGTCTGCCGCGCAGGGCACCCGCAATCTGGAGCTCGTTGTAGCCAAGCGGGGTTGTGGGTGCCTCGAAGCCCGCGCACATGTAGACTGCGGGGTCCAGGCCGATGGAGATGGAGATGGGCATGTCACGTCCGAGCTCCCTGTACTTGTCGAGGAAGGCGCCCAGGTGGCGGGAGCCAGGCGTAATCCACATGCCCAGGGTCGTCTCGTCCTCGATGCAGAAGCGGTGGATGGTAACGTCGGAGGTGCCATTCTCCGGATTGGTGCCCATCGCAAGTCCCATGGTGATGTAAGGGCCGGCATCCTCGGGGGTGTTCGTGGGAGCGGGGACGATCTTACGCAGGTCAAAGCCGGGGTCGGTCGCGCGGTAGACAACCTCCTGACAGTCGATGTGGGCGCCATCCCCGATCATCGCGGGTGGGATGGTCTCGTTGAGCTTCTTGCCCATCTCGATGCCGAGGCGCTCGCAGTCCATCCCGATGAGGTTGGCGACGCGGCGGCGACTGGCAAGCATACCAATGACGACCTTGGCGTCATCGAAGCCCTTGACGTTGTTGAACAGCATCGCGGGGCCCTCCTTGGTGGGACGGGCAACCGTTCCGCCAGCCCCAACGTAACGATAGACACCAGACACCTCGGCCTCGGGGTCGACCTCGGTATCGGTCTCGAGGAGCTGGCCCGGCTGGGTCTTGAGGTACTCGAGCGCTCTGCGAAGATCGTGGATCTCTGCCATGTTGCCCTCCAGGTTCTGGTCGGAGCCCATCTCCGACCACGACATCGGGGCAAACGTACAAAAGTGCACCTGATATCGGGTCAAATGAGGGAGCCGTGCACGGCGGCACTATTTCTCGCGGACGGTCAAAAGGCGGCCGCGAACGGCAGCTCCTTGCACCTGTGGACCTAGCAAGCCAGACGGACCTCCAGGCGGCAGAAGTCCTCTCCAAAGGCATCGTTGTAGAAGGCGGCGTCGAGAAGGCACCTGTCGACGACCTCGCCAGCGGGAGAGAGCCCCTGATCGTCAATCCAATCGAGGAGCCGCTTGATGGGTTCGGGGTCGTACGGCATGGCGACCTTGTAGATCACGGCGTAGTCGCCCTCAGGCAGGTATATGGTCTCCAGGTCCTCGGCCATGTCTGTCCTCGGAAGGATGACGATGCTGCCGGCCCCCTCGAGGGGCTCGTCTCCCCTCACCTTGTCCGCCCAGAGGAGCGAGCCGAAGCCACGCGATGGGATGAGGCCCGCCCCAATGATCCTGTTCCATGCGTCCATGAGCGCCAGGTGGAGGTGCTTCACGTCCATCTCGCACGACGGATAGGGCGAGAAGACAGCACGACGGGCGGGAATCCACTCGACGTGCGGCATGTCTACATTCAAACGTCTGGTCTCTATGTGCTCGAAGATCTCCGAGAACTGCACGAGTTCCTCTCGCTGAAGCTGGAGCTGCGCGATTCTCTGGTCGACCTCCCCAATGCGGTCCGAGACAAGGCCCACCATATCCGCTTGTGTGGGCCTCTCGAGAAACTCCTTGATCTTGGCCAGGGTGACGCCCATCTCCTTGAGCAGGCAGATGAGACGCAGGCGTGGTATCTGATCAGCGCTGTAGTAACGGCAGCCGGTCTCGCTCACATACGCAGGAGGGAGCAGCCCGTTCTTGTCGTAGAGGATGAGCGTCTGGCGAGAGACGCCATGAAGCCCTGCCATCTCGCTGATCTTGATGAGGCCCTTGCCCATGTGCCTGTACCACCCGCTTCCCTCGCCTGGGGCACGCCCACCTGCAGCCGTGACCAAAGTGTACTGTTGGTAGCGGGTTTTGACCCCAAGGCTCTCCCTTGTCGTATGCCCCAACCAGGCATGCCCACCAGCCCTAGGGTACCATGAGCGCCACGATGGGTGGGATTTGAAGCGTTGGCATCGAGGTGCTAGCAAACAGCGCCCTTCTTCAAGCAAAATGCCGCGTAGAGCGGAATGCTCTCGATGTCATCGCTCATCCCAAAGTTTCGAGTTGACAAGCGCAGCGCACGCACTGGTTCGTACTTCTCGCGATAGACCGAGAGGCTACGCGAACGGACATTACCGGATGACTTGACTTCAACGGGCACGGCCCTCGCCCCACCGTCCTCGATGACAAAATCAACCTCGGCTGTTCTTCCACTCGTCCAGTAGCGCGGAACAAAACCGTCTGCGACCAGATTCTGCGCGACATAGTTCTCGGTAAGCGCGCCCGCATCGAGACGCTTGCGGGCAGCCTCGTCGAACAGCACGGCTGGTGGCACTTCCATCATCGCAGAGAGGAGCCCCGTATCCGCAAGGTAGACTTTGAATGCCGATCGATCTTCCTGCATCTTGAGCGGAACCTGACCCGAGGAGATGCGAATGCAGCGGTTCACAAGACCTGCCGTCTCAAGCCAATCAAGAGCCACGGCATACTGGCTTGCCCTTCCTCCAGATCGAACAACCTTGTACTGGAACTTGTGGTTCTCCTTTGCCAGTTGCGCTGGAACGCTCGACCATGCCTCGCGGATACGCGCCGTTTCAACCGGCTCTGCGTACTTTGCCATGTCTGCAACATAGAGATCGAGGATCTCATGCTGCACGCGCGAGACGGTCGCAAAGTCTCCGTGCTCGGCATACGATGCGACGGCTTCGGGCATCCCGCCGGTCAGAATATACGTCCTGTAAAGATCCAACGCCTGTTCATGGAGGGGATATGCAGCCTTTTTCGCATAGGCTTCTGTGATTCCCCCTATCATTTTCCCGTGTCCCGTAGCGTCAAGCCATTCGTCAAAGGTCATTGGCAGAAGCGTTAGGGTCTCGACCTTTCCCACGGGCGCCGAAAACCCCGTACGGTTTACGGCAACGCCCAACAGGCTCCCGGCAGCAATCAGATACGAGTTCGGAAGCTCCTCGCAGAAGTACTTAAGCGAGGCAAGCGCACGTGGCGCCGCCTGAATCTCGTCGAGAACTATGAGGGTACGCCCTGGGACAATGCGACGCCCCGTAACTTGCTCGAGGTTGGAGATCACCCGATCGGGGCCAAGATCTCCATCGAATGCCGCACGCGCTGCAGCCTGCCTCTCAAGGTCGAGGAAGACATAGTCTTCGAAAGCCGTGTTCGCAAACTCTCTGATGAGATAGCTCTTGCCAACCTGGCGAGCCCCATAGACGAGCAGCGGCTTGCGAGAACTACGGAACTTCCATTCGACGAGAGCACCCATCGCAGTACGGCGCATTACGGCCTCCTCCTACGTTATTACCTAAGAGGATAGCATTAAGTTGCGAAAAGTGTTCTAAATTACATTTTTGTACAGATAATAATGTAATTGATAACATTTTTCATCAGTTATCGCCTGGCAGAACAAGAGGAGCAAAGCTGCTGGCGTCGGCCTAGAGTAAAGCGCTCCGGCCTCGCACCAAGGAATGCGAGGCCGGGGCGTTCATACGGGGCCGGGGCGCAAGTCGCGCTGTGTCGCCCTTCTCTACTCCAGGAAGCCGCCGGTCTGGCGGTTCCAGAGGCTTGCGTACTCCCCGCCACGCTCGACCAGCTCGTGATGGGTGCCGTCCTCGACGACCTCGCCATGCGCAAGCACCACGATGCGGTCAAGCGATGCCACCGTAGAGAGGCGGTGCGCAACCACAATCGACGTGCGCCCGCGCATGAGGTTCTCGAGCGCACCCTGCACAAGCGCCTCGGACTCGGAGTCCAGGGCGGAGGTTGCCTCGTCGAGCACCAGGATCGGCGCGTTGACCAGGATGGCGCGGGCAATGGCCACGCGCTGCCGCTGGCCGCCAGAGAGCTTGACGCCCCTCTCGCCCACCATGGTGTCAAACCCGTCCGGCAGCCGCTCGATGAACTCGAGCGCGTTTGCCTCCTCTGCCGCACGACGAATCTCTTCGTCTGTGGCATCGGGCTTGCCGTAGGCGATGTTCTCGCGTATGGATCGGTGGAAGAGCAGCGCCTCCTGCGGGACGTAGGCCACCTGCCTGCGCAGGCTCTGCTGGGTGCAATGGCTCACGTCCTGCTCGTCCACAAGAACGCGACCCTCCTGGACGTCGTCCAGACGCAGCAAGAGCTTGGTGAGCGTGGTCTTGCCCGAGCCGGAGCGTCCCACCAGGCCAACACGCTGGCCTGCGGGAATGCGGAGGTTGAGGTCCTCGAAGACGTAGTCGTCCCGGGGCGCATCGGGGTAGCGAAAACGCAGGTTCTCGAAGTCGATGCATCCCTCGGTAACCACGAGTGGCTTTGCGTCCGCATCGTCTGCCACGAGCGTAGGCTCGTCCAGCACGCGCGTCATCTCGGCAGCATCGCCAAAGGCGCGGTTGATGCGCTGCATCATGGAGTTGAAGTAGTTGAAGCGCATCGTGAGGTTGTAGGTGTAGGTAAACATCATGACCAACGTGCCGGCGCTTATTCCAAACCACGCGTTGCCGCCAACCACAAAGATTGAGACCACGAGCATGATGGCCGTGATGAGTGCCGAGGTCGTGAGGCCGCGTCGCATGGTGGCGCGCATGTTGACGTTCTCGGCAGCCATGGCCTCGCGGTCCGCCGTGGTGAAAAGCCCGCGCTCGTAGTCCTCGCGACCGTAGGTCTTAACGGCAAGGATGTTGGTCACGGCATCAGAGAGCACGCCGGAAAGCTCGTTCTGCGCACGGGAGGCCTCTGCCGAGAGGGGAAGGATCCGCCGGTACATGCCATAGGCTATGACCACGTAAAGGATGAGCATCACCATGAGTACGACCACGAAAAGCGGCGCCACGGGGGCGAGGATCCCAACCGTCAGCACGATGGAGGCAAGCGTCGGCCACAGCGAGTACGTAAGGACATCCACAAGACCGGAGTACCCCGAGACGAAGCGCGACGTCTGGCTCACCAAGCTACCGCCAAAGCGGCTGTTGTGGAAGGTCATCGACTGGTTTGAGAGCGTATCGAAGCACAGGCGCGAGAGCTGGTAGTCACCGTTGATCTCCAGCTTGTAGACCGAGTAGTCCTGAAGCTTGGAGAGCGCCTGGCCCACGGCATTCACTACGAGAAGCGCAATGACGTATGGCCCAAAGACTGGAAGCACCTCCTCGGCAGGGACGGGCGAGGCCTGCACGCGATCGACGATGAGGCCCATGACGTAGGTGTTGGCAAAGGTGAGCAGCGCGATGTAACCCACCGAACTCACGATGGAGAGCACGAAGGCGCCCGTCTTCTGACGCGTGACCCCCCAGAAGTAGTGCAGCGTGCGATGTATGGTCGCACGGTCGTTCTTGTCAGTTGGTCGAGCAGCCAAAGCAATCCCCCTAGAATCCTGCCACTTGGGGCGGCATGTGTGTAACTGAGGTAGCTTGCCCCAAGAAAGGCAAACGATGCATGGCAAGCCCATCCGCCTCAGCTAAACCACAAACGGAGGGGGACGAGAGGGGCCGGAACTATCTCAGCTCGAGCATTCCCCTGATAGCGGACAGTATGTTGAGCATGACATCACGGCTGGCAACCCCAACGAACTGGTACCCACGAGCCGAGAGGTCAAGGCAACGAAGCTGCTCCACGCATGCATAGCCCCTCACGGGACTCTCCCCCATGTCTATGTGCAGGGGGTATCCATTGCTTGTCGTTGTGATGGGCACAAGCGCAGTCATGCTCGAGCAACTGTTGAAGCCATACCCGCTTACCACGACGGCCGGGCGACTCTTGGCGGGCTCATGCCCGAAGGCCGGAGAAAAGTCCACCTGGACGATATCTCCCTGTTCGAGGTTGTTCACTCCACAACCTCCCCACCAACGGCCTCGCCCCAATCCACCTCAGTGGGCTGGGAAACGTCCGAATGCCCCCTAAAGAGAGAGTCGATTGACACGTACGGAGCGTCGCAATAGCTCCTGTGGTTCTCGTCGACGGGACGCAGCAGGATGAAGGGGCCGTTTTCGTCCGTCCCGCAACTGATACTTAGATTGGACCCCACAGCAAGCCGCAGCGAGTCGCAAACTGCCTTGGGAATGCGCACCGCTTTGGATGCGCCCCATGCGCAGAGCTTTGCCTCGCGCTCCTCAGCAACCTGCATTGCGCCACCTCCAACAGTAAGATATCTTGTAGGATATCTTACCATGCTGCAACTCGAGAGAACACAAAGACGCTCGGTCTTTTTGGCCCGTGACTCCCCGGAGGAAGTGCAGAGAGTTTTGTCCAGAAAGCACCGAGGCCGGCGCACATCAAATGCCCCAGCCTCGCGCGTCACTTACACGGGATATAGCAGGTCAGTCTCTATTGCAACAGTTCAATCGAGAAGCCCCTCTCGATTGTCTCACCGGGATTGCAAACCAGGCACCCACGCTTGTGCTCGAAAATGTCATCCTCATCGGAGCAGGTCGACAGGCCACTCCAAGGCTCAATGGCCACAAAGTCTGCGTTGGGCTTTGACCACACGATAAGGTATGGCATCTGGGGGGAGGAAACCTGCAGGCCAGGAGCCTTGCCGCCACGAGAGAACGTCACACGACGACTCGCAAGGCAGTCGTAAATCGTCTCGGCATAATCGAAAAGCTGATGCGACAGATGCAGGACTTTGCCCTCCTGAGGCGCCATGTTCCTGTGGGCAACATCGATAAGCCCCGTAGATGGTACCGGCGTGCAAACGTCGGTCTCGTTGCGCTCGAACTCAATGGTGTAGTCACCATATGCATCTTCATCACACAGTGGACAGCGAAACGCGGGATGTCCACCCACAAAGAACGGCATCGGCTTTACGTCCGCATTGGTCACCCGATAGGTCACGTCAAGTACCCGGGCGTGCACCTGGTATTCCGCAGCTAGCTCAAACTTGAACGGATACTGCGCGAGGGTCGATTCATCAGACCTCAACACGAAACTAGCCGAGTCTTCCCGGCTGTCAGCGAGCTCGAATTGCATCTTGCGTGCAAAGCCATGGCGCTTGAGTCTGATGGGATATCCCTCCCTGGTCACGGCCTTATCGTTTCTCAGCCCTCCACATATGGGAAACACGATGGGCGCCTGCCCACTCCATACATCAGGGTCTGGTTGCCAGAGATACTCCAAGCCGGAGACGTCCTTGATAGACGTAAGCGTGCCACCAAGCGAGGTGAGACCGACTGACATCTGATCAGAATTGATAGTGCACTCCATGCGTGTCCTCCAAAAAGATCTAACAATTTGCTGGAGATTCCCGAAGCCCACAGGTCACAATATCTACGCGATTATCTCAACAGCCGTCTTTTTGAAAAGGTCGTCAGCAACTTGGGTGTCGAATCGCCCAGTATGCGGAGAAAGGCAGCTAGCAGATGCGCAGCTCATGGCAAAGCGTAGGCTCTCAGAACCTTTCATCCCACGAGCTATGGCAACCGCAAAAGAGCCCACCATAGTGTCACCTGCGCCCACGGGGTTTATCGCCTGGATTTTTGGCGCATACCCACGGAAGATACCCTCGTCACACGCCATAATCGCCCCCGCAGCGCCAAGGGATACAACGACTATCTCCACGCCACGCTCATGGAGCTCCCGTGCTGCGCTCACGACCTCGTCAATGCCCTCGATCTTTCGATTCAGGAGCTGGCCGATCTCGTCAATGTTTGGCTTCACCATGGTTGGAAGCGCACGTATGCCCTGCATGAGGTAATCGCCGGAAGTGTCAAGTATCACGGGCTTCCCCGCTTCGCGAACAAGCCGCACCAGTCTCTGGTACACGTCGGTGCCAGCACCTACCGGAACGCTTCCACTCATGGTGACAACGTCAGACTGGTTTGCGAGCTCAAGAAGAGTACTCATCATATCTTCAAGCTCGGCCCTATCGACTGGTCTGCCTGGTTCGAGGAACTCCGTCGAGCCCCCACCTGGCTCCAGCACGTTGATGCAGCAGCGCGTCTCGTTCCTCACTCGGACAAAGCGTTCCCTTATGCCATCCCTGGCAACCAGCTCACAGAGGTAGTGCCCATTGTTGCCACCGACAAAGCCTGTGGCAAGAACTGGCTCGCCATTGGCTGCGATAGCCCTGGCGACATTGAGGCCCTTTCCACCTGCAGAGTCCTCGCATTCAGCAACTCGCATCACAGTACCCTTGGTCAAGGGCATGTTAATGCGATACGCCTTGTCGATTGACGCATTAAGCGTGACCGTGGTAATCATGGGGCGTCACTTCCAATTCTGCTGGTTCCACTTGCGTGGAACCGCATGGCTATTGCTTGGGTATTGAAACGGCCAGACAGCCGCAGACGTTACCTGTTGGATGACTTGGAGTAGTCGGAGAGAATCTCAGTAAGATTTCGAAGGACCTCTTCAGCACTCATTGACGCACGCAGGCGCTCAAAACCCCTTGTGTCGCTGCCAAGCTTGTTGATTTCACGAAACATTGCTAAGTAGTGCTCGCCATCAAACTGCGCAGAGAAGAACATCAGGTCGACTTCCTCGCCCTCGAAAAAACGAATTCCGCCCTTGCACACAAGCAGGCCAAGCCCGTTCTTGAGCGCCCCGTCCCAGCTTGCGGCATGCGCCAGTGCGATTCCCTGGCTGATAATGATGTAGCTTCCGTACTCCTCGACGTTCGTAATGGCCTTCTCAACGTAGTTCTCTGTAACATACCCCGCCTCAAGGAGCGGTGAAGAGACCTTCCTAATTGCATCTTTCCAGCCCAGCGAACCATTTTCTATCTGAATGAAGTTATCCCTGAGATTGGAAATGAGAATTGAGTCTCGTTTAGTCTTACCTTCTACCTGCTCGACTTCCATGAGAATCCTGCTCAGTTCGCAGTCGAGAAATGCCACCTTATTGGCATTTCCCTCATGGTAAATATCACTAAGACGTGCCACGAGAGTGTTGTCGATTGTTTGGGGAACGACTTTCGCGCGGCTAAGCTTAAACGCAAGCTCCTGAATCTCGTTGATGTCCTCTACCGAAAGCACCGGGCTCACGTTGACCACGCGCACCCTATCTGTGTCGATGGGGACGGTCGAAATCACAAAGTCAACGTTGTTTAGTCTACAACTGCCCTCCTCGACTTCCCTGCATGTAGCAATACCGAGAACATTGAATTTGAAATAGGCTTTTATCTGAGCATCAAGATATCTCCCCGTGGCGGCGGAGTTCGGACACGCAATAAGGACGTTGCACACGCGAACGTTACTTTCGTATCGATACAGTGCCGCGCACACATGGATGACAATCGAGTCTCGCATGCCCTTCCCAAGAGACCTGCATAGATAGTCCTCGATGATGTGGAAATGCGGAGCGCAAGCACGGTCGACCCGATTCACGAGTTCGCTCGTACCATCCTTTTCACCAGAGACATCAAGCTCGAAGCCATCGGCATCCCAACGAGAAGACCCCTTGATATGAGAGAAAAGCGCTTCGACCAGAAGGTCGTCACCCTGAAGGTCGACTTCCAGGTCTTTTCCCACTTGCATCAAGAAGTGGGAGATTGTGCAGTAGAGGTCGAAGTCATCGAACCGCCTTAATTGTGGAGTCATATCCCGGCTGAGGATGGACCGCTCGATACCAAAGATTCTGTCTGCATCAAGGCGTATCCCCATATCCATAGCAACGACTTTGACCAGGTTCCCTATTTGATCAAAATCATCTGATGCTCCCGCATCCTCATAAGAGAAGCCCTCCGGCTCGTTGAGCAAGACAACTAGAGTCGCAGCTATCTCGTGCTCAGCGTCCATCGTGATATAGGAGTTGGTGGAGCGCAGGAAGGCTCGTACGCTCCTGTCGACATCATTTAGATGGATGTCAAACCGCAGGTGACCCTCAAGAACGTCGAGGAAGTAGCTGTCCGGGCAAAGGCGCTTGGCGAGGATGTGCGAGAAGGCACCAATCAGAAAGTCCTTGCGCTGCTCGTCGCTTGCCTCGACACGCAGCCCAAAGCTGCTCTTTCCCACAAGCCTTATTCCACACCTCTCAAGAAATGCGCCCGTCTCCTTCACGTCTGTTGTGACCGTATTGTGGGAGCAATAGAATTCGTCAGCGATTGCCTGCACCGTTAGCCACTCGCCCGGTTTGAGCTGCAGTAATTCGACCGCGATAAGGCATTGTCTCTCATCGGGTGAAAGGTGGTATTCGTAAAGGTCCATGCTATGCAGCATGGTCCTGAGAGTCTGAGAGTTTGCAGAGGCGGGTTCGCATACCCGAATGTGGTGTCCAGTCAGCTCAACGAGGCTCTCGCCGTCTTGGCTTGCAAATTTGATTATGGAGGCGATATCCGCCCGTAACGTCTTCTCCGAGATGTGGTAATCGCTCATCAAAACCGAAAGCCTCAAAGCGTGGCGTGGGTTGTTGGCGACACGATACAGAATCTCGGCAGTACGCTCCTTCATTGCGGATACCGCCTCCCTTCCTAAGCTAGGTGCTCTGAAAGATAAGCTGCAATCTGGCTACTTGTCATGGTCGTAAACCCATCAAGAACTGTATTATCCTGTAGCAGCCGGATGGTCTTGGTGAGGAATTCGAGATGCTGACCAGGCGCGATGGCCAGATTGAAGACGTGGCGCGTCATAACCGCATCTTCTGGGCCATCCATCCTGTAGAAGCTCACAGGCTCGTCGAGGCGCAGGTAACAAAGGGCATCACGGCAAATGGCATTAGACTGGCAGTGCGGAAGCGCTACGGACGTCTCGCAGCAGATTCCCGTTGGAAAGACCTTCTCGCGGTCGAGACAGTCATCTGCAAACTTCTCGGTGACGCAACCGTAAACCTGGAGCGCGCGGGCACAAATCCTGATTGCTTCTTCGCTCGTAGAGGCGGACCCTTGGAGAGCTACAAACAGCTTTCCACCCGCCTCACACGCAGCGGTATCGATGCTCTGGGTAACCATCTGAATCTCCTACACTTTCAACACTCAGGGGCAAGGTTGACTAGATGCCCATGGCACGAGCAATGAACTCAACAACCAGGCAGCCCGGGTTATAGCCAAAGTGAGATGCCGTTACGAGACCTCCACCAAAGTCGACCCCACAGGCGTTGAGCATAAGGGTTGCGTAGCCGGCGAACATGTTTGCAAAGAACAGCATGAGGTACATGAAGACGGTCATGCAGATAAGAGTCCTGAACACGTTGCCCTTACTTGCAAGGACAGCCATAGGAGCCACATAGCAGACCTCTGCCAGAATCGCGGCCGGGAAGAAGCGCATGTCGGGGACGAGGAAAGACAGGCCAACGGTGATGGGAATCATAATGGCCGTGCACGTAAGGCAGGTTAAGTCGCCAAGGGCAAGGGCGATATCCATGCCAACATAGAGGGTGGTATCAGCGGTGAGGTGCTTGCGGGCAAATTCGCTAGCCCCTGCCCCAATGGGAGTCAGCCCCTCCATCATGATGGAGACCATGCGCGGGATGAGCACGAGAACGCCGGCCATGCCAGCCATGAGGGTAATAATGCCAGGAATGTCCTGCTGGGTCATGAGGCCAAGGAACAGGCCTACGAAGAGGCCGATGATAGCGGGGTCACCAAGGATGCCGATCTTCGAGGCAAGCTTGTCGAGGTTGAGGTCAATCTTATTCAGACCGGGGATGTGATCGATGATTCTATTGATAAGCCAGCTCATGGGGTACTCGTAGACAACATAGCCGAGGCAGGTGCACGCGGTGCCGTCAAGGCCGTAGTAATCCGCCCAAGAGGGTGCGATCTTCTCAGCGGCAAAGAGGTCAACAACGGAAAGCGCAAGTGTCACCAGAAAACCTATGAGCGCGTTGTCAAAGAGGACCCACGCAAGCGCACCGGGAACCAGGAAGTGCATGAAGTTCCAGATGTCGACGTTGAGGACGTTGGTCTTCTTGGCTCGAATAAGCAGGATGTTGACAATGATGATAGCTGGGATGACAAAGACGGCATACGGCGCGGTCCAAGAGGCTCCGCCAAGTGCCGCAAAGCCAATCTCCGCAACGTCATAGCCACTCCCGAGTGCGGAATAGTAGTCAAAGACTGGCTGCATAATCTGCATCAAGAAGTTAATGACCAGGACGACGCCCTGGAAGCCGATGCCCACGAGGAGGCCAGCACGAATTGCCTGTGACGGCTTCATTCTGAAGAAGATTCCCAGGATTGCGATTACGACAGGGAGCAGGACGGTGGCTCCCAGGCTCATGAATTCTTGGAAAAAGCCCACTATGGTGCTGACAACAATGTCCATGGATGACTCCTTCTAAAGAGCGGGGATACTCGGATAGCGGTTGAGTTACTCTGCCTGAACTGTCCTGAGAAGGTCGACTAGCTTCTTGGCGCAGGCATTCTCGTTGATTCCCGAAATAAGCGGGAACACTGTCATATACGGCCTATCTAGGGGCTTCTTATAATTTGCCGTGGTTAGGACAACGTCCACGTCATACTGCTTGGTTGGGACCTCGGTAATGGTGCCCTTGAAAACCTGGACCGGAATACCAGCATCGGCAGCAATCTGCTTTACCTTCTCCTGTGCGACCGTGGACGTTGCAACGCCGCTGCCACATGCGACGAGGACCTTTACTGACGACTTCATTACGACTCCTTCTTGGTGTCCACCCGCGTGATTTGCAGGCGCTACTCGCTACTTGCGCGGAAGCGCGCGGAGACTCTGGACAATCTGCTTGTAGCTTTCCTTGTGGCCAAACAGTCCCGCATTACCAAGGCAGAAGCCATCTACCCCTGCCTTCCAGAGATCAGCCACGCTTTGAGCAGAGACGCCCCCGTCGACGAGAATCTTATAGCCGTAGTAGTCCTTAGCCTCCACGAGCTTCTTAATCTTCTCGTCAACGAACGGAAGGGCCTTCTGACCGGCAAAACCGGGATTGACACGCATGACCAACACGTAGTCGCATACGTTGAGGGCTTCCTTGGTTGTCTCAAACGAGGTGCAGGGGCTAATTGCAAGACTAGACTTAGCGCCAAGGTCACGAATGTGTTGAAGCGTACGGGTAACCTGACTGTCCTCCTCTCCATGAACATGCACAATCTGGGCTCCCAGCCTGACAAACATGTCTACATATCGCGCAGCATCTCGCACCATAAGGTGCACATCGCACACACTGTCGGTAAGCTTGCGAATGGCAGAGACGTCTTGAGGACCAAGCGCAATGTTGGGGACGAACGTGCCATCCATGATGTCTAGGTGATAGAGGTCAATTCCAGCGTCATCGAGCTCGGCCATGGTCTTCGAAAGGTTCTCATAGCCAGCGCAGTTCATGCACGCACCGATGATCTTCTCCCCGTCTTTCCAGTCTTCTGGCGTACGCATTACCTTTCCCTTCTCTTTGTATGGCCGAATATCTTGGCCACTCTCGCCCAAAGTGAGTGGCTATACCGCAGCTAGTGCTAGCGCTCGCAATCGAGCAGAATCTTCCCTTTGACCCTGCCTGGAGTCTTGAACTCTTCAAAGGCTTCCGAAATCTTGGAAAGCGGGTATCGGGTGTAGATAAAGCTCTCGTCGTAGGGCATCATGCCGGAGCGGTAGGCATCCGCAGTGAGGGTCCACTCGTGACCCGGGAAGGGAGCAGAATAGCTGAGCCACGAACCCGTGAGGGTGAACTCGCGGCGATGCAGGTGCTCCCACTCCTGCGGAGTAAAGGTAATGTCGCGGTTGATCTTGCCGATGAGAGACGCCTGGCCCTTGTTGGCAACGATGTCGAAGATCATCTTCATGGTGGCAACGCTACCGGCGGTCTCGACTACATAGTCATATCCACGACCGTTGGTGATAGCGCTCACCTGGTCCTTCCAGTCCCCATCCATGCTGTTGACGGTGCTGGTGGCGCCCATCTTCCTTGCAAACTCAAGGCGGTCTGGCAGGATGTCAAACACGGTCACCTCACGCGCGCCAAATGCCTTTGCCCACTGCACGGTGATTATTCCGATAGTGCCCCCTCCGAGAACGGCAACTGTGCCGCCCCCGTGATAGTCAAGTCGCTCGAGACCATGGAGCGCGACGGCAGTAGGCTCGATGAGGGCTGCCTGCTCATAGGAGACGCTGACGTCGAAGGGCACTGCGCAATTTTCGGGAATCACCACATACTCGGCAAAGCTGCCAGGTTGACGGGTACCGATGAAGCTGTAGTGGTTGCACAAGGAGTAGTCACCGCGCTGACAGTCCTCGCAAGTTCCGCAGGGAATGAGCGGCGCGCCTGCAACGTTCCCTCCAACCTCCACGGAAGTGACGTTCTCTCCAACCCCAGCCACTACGCCGGAGAACTCGTGGCCGAGGATGATTGGGTAGAAGTGCGCGGCATCACCGATAACACGTGGCACGTCTGAGCCGCAAATGCCGGTCTGCTTGACCTTGACCAGAACTTCGTTGGGGCCGGGGCTTGGCTTGTCGACCTCCTCGTAGCGGATGTTGTCCTTGCCGTGAAGAACCCCTGCCCACATCTTCTCGCCCACGAGAGCACCTCCCATTGTCCGGCCCTCTTTACTGGCCTCCTGCGCGTAACTTGAATGTAGGGACGGACTCTGAGTCGCGACAGCCCAAGAGACGTGAGCGTCCGGATACCGGAATTGTCGGAAATGGCTCAGTACTTTCGGCATAGCGACACGTATTTCTGTCCACACCCCGTCGCACCATGTTGCTCGTGAGATGACCGCGACGACAGGGGGACGGCCATGGCGAAGAGGCACGCGGCGGCAGGAACATGAGGGAGTGCGTCGATGCGAGGACCCTCGCGGACCTCATGAGGAGGTATCCCGACGAGAAGTCCTGCGAGAGGAGACTCCTGGAGGAGGCGTACCCGTCGGGCTTCGCGTGCCCCGCCTACGGGAACAGGCGCTGCTCCAAGGCGGCGGGACGCGCGCACAGATTCAACAGGGCGAGCCGGAACGTGGCCGCCGACCTTCTGCGGGACATGTGCCTCAGATACGTCCCGCTCGGGGTGCTTGCGGAAAGCTGCCATATCTGCCTTAGGGCCTCGTAGTTCATGCACATGAGGCTCCTCGAAGTGATGAAGGCGGCGCTCGCGCCCTTCAGGAACGGGCCTCTATCTCCCGCCAGGCAGACGGGCTCTGTCTCGATGAGCCCCTTTGCAGGCAGGGGTCGGATGTTCAGATGCCGAGGGGGCGCACCGGCACAGCCATGCCGTACATTCGCGCGGCATCTCCAGCTTCAAGGCCTGCATCTAATGCGCTACGAACGGCCTCGGAGACGAATATTCGGCGCTCTGCAGGAGGAGAAGGGCTCCCGATGTGGAGCCCAGGGATGCCCTCGCAAGCATCGTCGGCAACTCCTGGGCCGCCACTGATGGCCACACAGGATATGCGCGCATCCTCCCCTCGCTCAGGTCAAGGAGCACGCAGCCACAGCCGCCAAGAAGTCCAGGGACGACGAACTCGAGCTCGTCAATGCCATGCACCAGAGACTCAGGGAATTCCTACTTCCGTTCCATGGGATGTCGACGAAATGGCTGCGGTACTACCTCTCGTGCTTCCTGTGGACAGAGCAGGCGAGGCATCCGGAGCGCGAGAAGAAGGACGTGCTCTCCGGGCAGCTTGCGTAAGGCAGATAGTCCACACAGGCGCGCGCTCGTAGACATGCCCCAGCCCCTCTGGGACTGCTGGGAAGCAAGAGCCTAGGTCAATGTCAATCATTGTCCAACAGCAAGAAAGCTATCTACCGCTTGGCGACATCCACCTCGAAGACATTTCCTTCTCCCCGGTAGACGGCCTTCGAATACTCGATTGGCACTCCAGCCTTCGCGCTGCCGACCGTATAGAAGAGAAGCATCGGATCGCCCACTGCAACATCGAGAAGAGTTGCCAATGCACCGTCTGCACGCACAGCTTCAAAACGTCTGTGGGCTGACACGACAGCCAAGCCGCAATCTGCAAGCGTCTGATATAGGCTCACAGCAGCAAAATCGACACCATCGAGGTCTGGCAGCTTGGCACAGGGCAGATATGTCTCCACAAATACATTGGCGGTTTCTTCGACATAGCGTAGCCGGACGAGCTTGTACACCTCGTCACCTAGCTTTATCTGGAGCGCATCTGCAACAGTTTCCCGTGCCTTTTCGCGCTCGAAGATGATTACTACGGTACGCGTGCTGTTGCCAGCAAGGCGCATATCGTCGGAAAAGCTCATCAGCCCCTTGGTAAAGTGCTGATGCACTTTCGGACGGCAGACAATCGTTCCTCTCTTGCGGCGGCGATCGAGATAGCCATCGTCCACCAAGCGCTGCAGAGCGTGACGCACCGTAGGACGGCTTACCCCATAAGCCTGTGCCAGTTCCTGTTCAGAAGGGATGCGCTGTCCCTCCTGATAGGTACCGTTCTTAATCTTTGCCAGCAAATCGTTGGTAATGTTCTCGTACAGTGTCATGACTTTCCTCCAGCAGTTGCAAGAGCATCAATCGACGACTCCTACATTCATCGGCGCAGCAGATGCCCGACACATCCTTGTAGCCATTCTGCAGAGACCCCATCGATTGATGCCCATTCATCCCTAACATAATACCAAGTTGTTATGTAACTCGGCATTTAACATACATCTGCAGTTACATTATCAATTTTTATATTGACATTTTACTGATATTTATATGATTATGTATATACATATTAGTTCAATGAAAGGAGCTTTGATGGCTCGCTACACTCTTGATGATCTTGCTCAGATGGTTGACCACACGAACCTCAAGCCATACGCAGCCGACGATGATATCCGGCGCCTCTGTGCCGAAGCGCGCCAATACCATTTCCGCATGGTAGCTGTGAACCAGGTTCAGTCCAGTCTCTGTGCACATGAGCTTGTTGACAGCGACGTGCATATCGGCGCAGCTATTTCTTTCCCTCTCGGCCAGACTTCCATTGCTGCGAAGGCATTCGAAACCCGAGACGCAATCGCAAACGGAGCCACCGAGATTGACTATGTCATCAACCTGACGCGCGTAAAGGCACATGATTGGGCTTATATCGAGGACGAGATGAGCCAGATTGTCTCTATATGCAGAGATGCCAGCCTCATCTCCAAGGTCATATTCGAGAACTGTTACCTCACTGAAGAGGAGAAGGTTGCCCTGTGCGGCATTGCAAGAAATGTCGGCCCCACTTTCGTCAAGACCTCCACAGGCTTCGGTGCGTCGGGAGCAACCGTTGAAGACGTCCGTCTCATGAAGGCACATGTCGGCGATGAAGTGCAGGTAAAGGCCGCAGGCAGCATACGCGATGCCGATACCTTCCTCGCTATGGTTCGTGCCGGGGCCACCCGCATAGGCTGCAGTGCCGGCGTCCCCATCATTCAGGAATTCGAGAGAAGGCTCTCGACGATGGAGGATGGCTATTTCGAGCTCTGAGGCCATGAACAGCAGCCCTTCATCTGCCTCCCCTGGCAGATTGGCCAGAAGCGGCTGTCCCCCCACCATGGCACGGTGATGTGGCTGGCCAAATCTAGACACGCTTGAGCCACGGCTACCGAAAGCCCGACAATGTGCCAGGGGGCACGGGAGGGGCTTGTTGCATGAACAAGACAACGAGAAAGAGGTACGGCCCCAAGTTCAAGATGCGGGTCGCGCTCGACGTAGTCAGGGATAACAAGACGCTGTCCCCAGGTGGCGAGCGAGAGCGGCGTGGCGCCGTCGCTCGCGGCCGAGTGGCGCGACCAGCTCCTGGATGAGGGCGCCGCCGACGTCTTCGGCAAGGCCCAGAGGGCGCGCGAGGGGGAGGCGAGGGAGGAAGCCGCGAAGAGGGAGCACGACGAGCTGCCGGGGGCGATCGGGCAGTCCGCCGTCGAGCGCGACCTCCTCCGCCGGTCTTGCGGCGGGTGCGGCCACGACCCGGGAGAGGCGCCTGGCGGCCGCCGGCGGCCACGACGGCCTCACGCGCAGGCACGCCTGCGAGCTGCTGGGCGTGCCCAGGGGCTCGACCTACTACGTCCCCAGGGAGCGGGAGGCCTCGCCCGATGACGAGCGGCTGATGGCCGGGGTGGGCCGCGTCCACGTGGACAACCCCGCATACGGCGCGAGGAAGATAGCGAGGGTCCTCCGGTCCGAGAGCCTCGACGCCAGCCGCCACCGCGTCACCAGGCTGATGCGGGAGATGAACGTGAGGCCCTGCTGCCCCGTGCCGTCGCTCTCGAGGCCGTCAAGGCACTCCAAGAGGTTCCCCTACCTGCTCAAAGGCAAGCGGGCCCTCTTCCCCAACCAGGTGTGGAGCACGGACGTAACCTACGTCCAAATCGGGGGCCGCCACGCGTGCCTCACCGCAGTGATCGACTGGCACAGCCGCTGCATAGTGGGCTGGAGGCTCTCCGACACCATGAGGGAGGAGGAGGTCATGGCCTGCGCGGAGCGGGCGTTTGCCGAGCACGGCACCCCCTCGGTCATGAACTCCGACCAGGGCTCGGTCTTCGGCGCGGACCAGTATGCCGGGCTCCTCGCCGCCAACCACGTCACGCAGGGCATGGGCGGCAGGGCCCGCTGGATGGACAACGTCCTCATGGAGAGGTGGTTCCGCACACTCAAGTCGGAGTGGTTCCGCACACTCAAGTCGGAGTGGCTGCGCACCCACGAGTACTCCAGCCCGCAGGAGCTCGAGCGCCTCGTGGCCGAGTTTGTGGACTACTACAACAACCGTCGCATCCACCAGTCGCTGGGATACGAGACGCCGACGGAGTGGTACTACTCGGGAATCAACCGGAGGGTGGCGTAGGAGGCCGAGGGAAGGCTAGGATGGGGACACCATCAGGCAGGGGCTTTCGGTAGCAAACGCAAATCCGTGTCGAACGAACTCAGCCAGTTCACGGCATAAACAGAGACCGGTGCCTTAGCAGATGCTACGACAGGCGCCGGTCTCATCTTCATGCTCGAAAACCCACAGAATGCATGGCCCACAGAGCTGCTGCTCAAGGCGCAGGTTTCGGCTTGAAAGTGCTTTAGTCTGCGAACAGCCTGTCAGATTCCGTCCTCTTCGCTGCAGCCTTCCCCTTCAGAGGTAGGGAGGATGGAATGGGCCAGCCCTGCATGACCCGCAGCCAAGCTCTCTTCTATGAGGTCCTCGGCGCACTCTGCCTCAGGTCTGCTGATGGCCGCCTCAATCATGAACGGCAGATTAACCCCTGCGACAACGCTGACATTTGGCAGGACCACAGCAGCCATCATGGCCTGATTGAAGGGGGTGCCTCCCTGCAGATCGCAGAATACAATCACCTCTTCGTCTCTTCCGGCATATTCGTCTATCACAGAGCGCAGCTGTTGGGGGAAATCGGATGCAGTCGCATCGTCGTGGAACTCTACCACGGCGAACTCATCCTGCTCCCCCGCAATCATCTTTATGGAGCTATAGAGCCCTCCTGCATACCCGCCATGTCCGGTAAGAATGAAACCTATCATGTTCTGCCTCCAGGTACCTTCCGTCAGTAAGGCATCACGTGCAAGATCGAAGCCGTCTTTGTCACGGCAATCTTGGAGAATTCCGAGAACATGGGATGGCTATTCCACGAATCGAGGTCAGTCGAAGCTCGGCAGGCGATAATCTGGCAGACGGGAAGCACATAGACAGGCTCGAGCATTGGCTCGCAGATATCGTCGAATGGCATGCGTATTGCATGTTCATCATCAATCTCTTCGCTGCCGGTAATGCAGTAGGCCTCATTGCTGACCGAGCGCGTCGCATGCCAGATGGTGCGGAGACGGTCTTTCGAAACACCGAGATCGTCGTAAAAGAAGAATGTGTAATTAGGTGTAATCTGGAGGTTTGGCCCATGGATGTACTCTTCTGCCTCATAGGCAAAGCTGGGCACCTTGATGGTCTCTCCCATCTTAAGCGCAGATTCGCATGCGAGCCCATAGCCCTGGGCAAACCCACAGGAATAGACCACATCCATCGAAGTCAGCTCGGCCTTATGGCTTTCATAGAAGGCATGGGTGTTCTGCTGCATGATGCGGTGGCGATTGGGCACCTTCTCCAGCTCTGCTATGACATCCGCATATTTCCTGCCATCTATCAGGCCCTTGACGTGCGAGGCTTCCAATGCAAAGAGCATGAGAAAGAGAGCCAGCGTCGAGACGCCACGGGTCACGTAGCTGACATCTTCCTTCCCTACCCCATAGTCCACAAGGATGCTGGCGTGATCTTTGAAATCCGAATCCAAATTCCCGGTCAGGCCGATGGGAGGCCTTCCAAGCGCACGGAGCTTATCGAGAGCAGCTATGGTATTGGTCGAGCAGCCGGTCTGGGAAACCGCAAATGCGAAGTCAGTGGGCCCCAGAACATGCTCATAGCAGCAGAAGGTCTCCGGCGGCACAACCTGCACATCATAGCCAAGATACTTCACCATGAATGGCTTGGCGCACTGGGAAGCATTCGAGCTTGATCCACACGCGATAATGAAGACACGCTCATAGCCTCCATCTACGTATGCCCTGACCAGCTCTCCTGTCAGATTATCACGATTGGCTATATTGCCTTCCAGCTGGTCCGGCGTGCTCTCGACATATGTGAGCATCGTCGGCCTTGCCTTCTCTTCTGTCATGGAAATACTCCTCTATAGCGTTCTGTCCGATGGATGCAGCACGGCATCCAGATATCCGAGAATTTGTTCATACGAATCGAATTCGAGCACTGCTCCGGTACGGTTTACGTTCCCATGGGGCTTGACCAGGCAGAGCACATCCACGTCTGCAGCCACCCCTGCCTGTATGCCGTAGGTCGAGTCCTCGACGATGAGCGCCTCGTCTGGAGAGACACCCAGGCGCTCGAGAGCAAGACGGTAGACAGCAGGATCGGGCTTCGAGGCATGGCACTCGTCGAATCCCGAAGCAACGGCATCGACGTGACGCGCCAAACCGGTCTGGTCCAACGCACGCCTGATATCAGCGAGATGACTCGAAGACGCAACAGCTATATGGACTCCATTGCCCTGCAGATAAGAAAGCAGCTCTTCTGCGCCGGCAATGGCCACCTTGCTGTAATCAATGGGACTCTCATAGAGGCACTTGTTATATTCGCATTCGACCGCGTCCCTACTCTCTCCCGTCACTTCGCAGAGAAGATTCAACTGGTGCTCATCAGAGCTTCCATAGATTGAGTCGATTTGTTCCTGCGAGAAGGCCTTTCCATGGCAGGCAGCCAGATTGATCAGCTGCTGCACATAATAGGGTTCGCTTTCGACGAGGACGCCATCCAAATCGAAGATGACGGCACGAACGGTGCGCTTCCACCGATAGGGGTGGCCGAATCCGCCATCACGCTGACACATGCGCGCGGCATGCCTGCCAGCCTCGGCGAGATCGGCCTCGATCTTGGCAGCGGTGCCAGGGGTCCATCCATGGCGCCAGCCCCGCCTACTCAGACAGAGGGCAAGGGCTGCGACGAAGGCATCTCCTGCCCCCATGGTATCGGTCGCAATCTGGCCTTCCGCAGGGACGCCCCGTACCTCTTTGTCCTGGAAGAAGAAAAGCGGAGCAGCAGTACCGCGGGTCACAAGCACGGCTATGCCCTGCTCCACAAAATGCCAAGCATCGAGAAACTCTCTGACCTCCAAATCGTCTGTCTCAGACATGGAAAACTGCGCGAGATCGATATGCGGAAGAACCTTCCCGAAATATTCCTCCGTACGATATTTTTCCTTCTCGCCGAAATCGAAGTAGAGAATCCCCTCATGACCGTCAAGGAGACCGAGCTGGCTTTCAACCTTTCCATTGCAGCTCGAAAGAAGGACATCAGCCTTTCTGAGGCGTGCCAGAGTGCCTGCATCGAGCTTTGGAAAGGGTACCCAGGCATCTCCTTCATCCACGCCGAGAAAGAAGCGCTCGCCCTTGTGCCTCTCCTGGCGCACAAGCTTTGTCGTGCCACCCTTGATGGTGCGGCAGAGCGAGAGGTCCACCGATTCGGACCTGAGACTGGCACGCATTACTTCGCCCCAAGAATCATCGGCCAAGGCACCGCAATATGAAGCTTCGGCTCCAAGACGTGCCGCGCTGACGGCACAGTTCACGGCATTGCCGCCAGGATAGGCTATGCCGAGGTTCTCATACACATCGAATACGTTATCTCCTACGCCTATGACCTGCATCAGTATTCCACCTTGCGGTAGTAGCGGCGGTAGTCAAGTGGGTGTCCCGTTTCATATTCCATGTTCTTGGAGATGCGCTGGAGGGCTGCATTCATGATGATAGGGCCAAGAAGGGGACGGAACTCGCCAGAGATGCCCGGCAGTTCGAACTCAGCGGTATCTATGACCGTCAGCTTGTCCGTATATGTCTGTGCAAAGCGTCGCACGCGCTCATCGAGCGGACGCGTAGGGCCTTCGCCCACAAGCAGCGTCAGCGGGACGCCAGGCTCGAGCAGCTCGAACGTGCCATGGAAGAACTCGGGGCTTGAGACCGACTTCGTCCGTATCCACTGGCTTTCTTCAAGCACGCACATGGCATAGGCATAGCAGACCGGCCATAAATCGCCCGAGGCCACCCAGATATGATATGGCTCGCCGTGATAGAGTCTGCAGTACTCGGCCGCCCTGCCATCGAACTGCCTGCGCACTGAGTTGAGGGCAGATCCAAGGGCAGAAAGCTCATAGGCAAAGGCATCGTATCGAGCAAAGCTGCCGAGCTTCTGGAGGATGCAACCCAGAAAAAGATAGGCGACAAGCTCCTGAGGCCTGCCATCTTCGTAGACGAAGCACCAGTCAGATACCTCGCCGAGGGCCGAGCAGGGCCTGCCCACTATGGAAAAGATTCTACAGCCCCGCTCCTTGAGCCAATGTGCCGCTGCAACCGTCTCTGCCGTGTCTCCTGATTTGCTCGACATGATGGCAAGTGAGCGACCATCAAGCATTCTGCATCCGCGCAGCACCAGCTCTGCCGAGAGTACCGAGCGTACTGGCAGGCTGCTATAGGCATCAATCAGGTATGCAAACGGATCGAGCATTGCCTGGGAGCCTCCTGAGGAAGAAAGCAGGATGTTCGAGATGCCATGGCTACATGCATCGTCTGCCATCGCTTCTATCTCGTCCCTTCTGCTGTAGATGCAATCGAACGCCGAAAGAAGCTTCTGCTCATCGAAAGAAACCATGTATGTCCAACACCTCTGTCTTTCATCGAATGGCGATTGCCGCAAAGGTACACCGGACAGATGCTTCAATCCATCTGGCCCCAGCCAGCATCCTGGCTCCCCGGAAGCAGCCCTGCTGCTCCCGGGGAGATATCCATAAAGACCGGTCTTCGGATCTACATCCAGCCAAGGAACGACATGAGGATGCCGAAGGCGATGATGCCAAGAATAATCGCGAGGACATTTGCCTTCTTCTTGAAGAGCCAGAAGATCAGGAACACAAGGGCAAGCGGAAGCACGTTGGGCATGATGTTGTCAAAGACGCTCTGAACCGTTGTGCCACCGACGCCGAAGACTAGATCGTCGCTGAAGACAAGCGTGACATATGAGGGGATGAGGCCGCCGACCACCATCATACCGAGGATTCCTGCAGCCTCCGTGAGATACTTGGTCGTCGTGCCGATGTTCTCGATAACCCTGGATCCGACGTTATAACCGGCTTCGGCAAACCAGATACGCGAGATTGCCATGAAGAACCAGATGGCGATATAGAGGATGGGACCAAGGACAGATCCGTCCTGTGCAAGCGAGCAGCAGATGCCTGCAGAGATTGGCAGCACGGTAAACCAGAAGATAGCGTCGCCCAGGCCTGCAAGCGGTCCGAAGAGGCCATTGCGGATGCCGTCAATGAGATTGCGGTCGGTATGCCGCTCCTCCATGGAGAGCTCGAGACCCATCAGAAACGTCGCCATGTGCATCTCAGTGTTCATGAACTCCATGTTATAGGTCATGAACTCCGACATATCCTTCTTGGAGTCCGGATAGAGCTTTTCAAAACATGGAAGCATCGACCAGGTAAATCCCGGAGCCTGCATGCGTTCGAAGCTGAAGCCAGCCTGTTCGGCAATGGAGCGAATGCCCAGCCTGTGCAAATCCTTCTTGGTGAGTTTCGGCGCAGCCTCACCAGTCGTACCATCATTGAGAGAGGCGGACATTTCATTAGATGCCATCTGAATCATCTCCATCAAAGGTAACTCCTGATGCTGTCACTGCCGCAACAGCGTCATCGGTGGCCTTCTCATGCTTGTAGTTGATGTATGCAAGAGAGGCTGCCGTGATAGCGATAGGAAGGACATTGGGCATATCGAGGAAGGTTGCCATGATGAAGCCCAGGAAGAGATAGGCGACGTTGCGGGACTTCAGCATGACCATGAGTAGCAGGCCGAGACCGACAGCAGGAAGCATGCCTCCGGCAATCTCGAATCCATGGATCAGCCACCCGGGGAAGGAATTGACGAAAATCTGGATCGGGCCCTGAAGTGCGAAGGCGCAGAGGAATACCATCAGCGCCACGACTCCTGCCTTGATGACGATGACAAGAGGAATGATGCGATCGAAGCCGGCGACATCGGCATTCTTGGCATACTCATCGCACTTATGTGCGACAGAAACGTAGACGGTGTTAAAGATGATGCCAACCCACTGCGCAAGAAGCGCAAAGGGAAGCGAAAGGCCGATGGCCGCATCCGGAGACTGTCCGGTCATGTAAGCAATCACGACCGTCATCATGCCTGCCATGAGCGGGTCAGGAGGCACAGTGCCGCCGACGGTCAAGAGCCCCAGATAGGCAAGCTCGCTCACTGCACCGCATGCAACGCCCAGCTGGACATTGCCCAGAACGATGCCCGCGAAGAAGGACACGACAAGTGGCCTAAACCAGTAGAACGCTTCGAAAATCTGGTCACACCCGCAGATGAAACCGACAAGCGCGAGAAGCAGCCCCTGGATAAGCGTAATCTCCATACCTGCTTTTCCTTCCTGTATCTACGATATTTCTTTCTGCATGAACTTTTCTGTCTGGCTAGCCCTCCTTCCGCTACAATCCAATCTTCCTGTTGTTCGGCAGAATCTGGATGTATACCTCGACACCATGCGACTTCATGTCCTCGAAGTCGGCAAGATCCCGGTCATCCACATACACATGGGGTTCCTTGTACTCGCATTTGCCCTCTTGATGGTGCATGTTGCCGACGTTCACCGCCGAGATCGGCACCCCACCATCGATGAGTCTGCGCATCGTCTGCGGCGTCTTGGCTACTATGAAGATGTGCTGGCGTGGGTTCGCCTTGCCTATGACATCTATGGTCTTCTGCACGGTGAAGAACCTGATGCCGATGCCTGCTGCATCGGTCGTCATCTTCATGATGGATTTCTGGACAGAATCGTTCGCCACGTCGTCATCCACGACTACGACGAGATTTGCACCGCAGGCTCCAACCCACGAGTTGCCCACCTGGCCATGGACAAGTCTGTTGTCAATACGGGCCAGCACGATATCCGGCATGATTCTTCCCTTCCCCGCAGGAATCGGCAAGGCAGGGAATGTATCCTCCCTGCTCTTTACATTATCAAGATTAGTAGTCAATTTTGTCTGTCTTATTTCCGTGAAAGGTCAGTATTATGTCTCTACCGTTATATAACGTTATTGTTTTCTTGGCCGTAGAAAAAGGACTGCCTCCAGCATGTACCAGTGGCAGCCCCGCCCAGAATCTCCGTCTTGGACCCGGGAGCGCCAGAGCGCTATGGAGCATCTCGATCCGACCATAATCTGCTTCTCCGCCATGAGGGGCCTGCTCTGGTCATCCACATAGCGGCCATCCAGACGGAACAGAGGCTCCCCCTCCGGCACATTCAGGCACTCAAGCTTGCCGAAGGTGCTTTCCGAGCTGAGGATACATCTGCCATCAAGCTTTGGGTGCATCCCTTGTGCAGACGGATCGATTCATAAAGTGAGTTGTTCCGCAGGTCTTCGTCTTCGAGATGCGCGAACTCGCTTTTCTGCAGCTTCGTGAAGTTTGCCATGAGAGGAATGCCATTGGCGGTATGAACACGCTTGAGAGAGATGATACGCTCTCCGGGCACAAGCTCGAAGAGTGCCTGGTCCTCTTCGGAAGGTTCTTCCAATCTGCAGGCAAGCTCAATCGATCCTGCTTCGTAGCCCGCTTCCTCGCAGGATTCCGTGAAACTCTTCGTCTCAATATCACTCAGGGATTTCAGGAGGTGCAGATGGCTGCTCTTGTCACGCACGAATGTGCCTTTCCTGGGCGCTTTATGAGGTATCCCGCATCGACAAGCTCCTGCACGGCCCGCCCGATGATGATACGGCTTACCGAGAAACGCTCCCCAAGCTCGGATTCCGAGGGAATGGATCTCCGGCGCCAAAGGCGCCGCTGTCGACATCGTACGGCAGGTTAGCATTCTGAGTGCAACAGCAGCTGCTACTCCATAAGTGCGGCGCACTCCCGATGGCTACGATATTGGTTGTCGAAGTCAACGTCGGGCCGAGGGAAAATGCACCACTACATTTATCTTAGCGCCAGGGAGCGCGACAGGATAGCCGAGATGCACGCCGGGCACGAGAGCGCCTCTCGGATAGCCGAGGCGGATAGGCAGGAGCAGGTCGACGGTGAGCAGGGAACTCGCGCGCAACGGCCGGCGCGGATGCTACGGCACCTGCACCGCCCAGGAGCGTGCTGCGGCGAGACGCCGCACGCGCAGGGCGCGCAAGAGGCTCTCTGACCCGAGGCTTGGCGGACGAGGTGCGCTCGGGCTGTATTTAGTCAAACCTGGCTTTCGGGGGGCGCGGCGGGCCTCTCATCCTTCGCTGGTCTCGTTCATAGGCCCTTCAAGGTGGACGACTGGGGCTCGTCGCTCCCGATGGCCCACAGGGTCATCCCAACTTCAAGGCATTCGAGGGGGGCACCTTCCACGGCCTCTCCTCCGCCCGCATGCAGTCGTACGTGGACGAGTTCAGCTGGAGGCACAGCCACGGGGCGAGCCGAATGTGGCCGCCGACCTCCTGCGGGACATGTGCCCTGGGCACGTCACGCTCGGGGACATTGCCGCCACGGCGACCGTCCAGCCGAAGTTGATTAGGTAGATGATAAACAGAGGCTGGCTATGCGGAAAGTACTGAGCCATTTTGTCGGAATCCACAAACAGCCGCACCGATTCGAGACCCATGCGTTCACGCAACAATTCTGCAGGCCAAGCTCACAACGAATTCGTTGCGTGATACAGTGAAGCCGCAGGAAACGCGCTGTTACTGACGGATAATCGTGGGACACCACGGGGAAGCAGCGTGAATACAAGCCGCCGACCGTCTGGGCAAGCGCACCTGAGTGGGTGCCAGCCCGTTGTTGTCTTTAGAGGCTGGGCCCGCTCGCGTGTGCACGAGGGAAGAGAGGGCCCATGGAGGATCTGCTCGAGCTGCTGCGCGACAACCCCTATCCCGGGCGCGGCATTGTGGCTGGCAGCCGCTGCGTCTACTACTGGATCATGGGGCGCAGCTCCAACAGCCGCAACCGCGTTTTTGTGAAGACCGAGGACGGCATCCGCACCGAGGCGCATGATACCGCGCTTCTCGAGGACCCAAGCCTCATCATCTACCACCCCGTTCGCACCATGGGCGACGACCTGGTGGTGACCAACGGCGACCAGACCGACACCATCGTCGAGAAGGGCGACTTCGTGGCCGGCTGCATGGCCCGCGAGTACGAGCCGGACGCCCCCAACTACACGCCGCGCATTAGCTCCATCCTGCACCCCGACGGCTCGTTTGACCTCTCCATCCTCAAGCGCGCGCGAGACGGACGCTGTGTTCGCGAGTTCTTCTCGTATGAGGGCGCTGACGGCGGGTGCGGTTACTTCATAAGCACGTACCAGGGAGACGGTAACCCCCTCCCCAGCTTTGCCGGCGAGCCAATCCACGTATGCATGGGGAGCCCCAAGGAGGTGTGGGGGGCGCCCGACCCCGCCAACAAGGTCTCGCTCTACACCAACGTCAACGGCGAGGTGCGCATCTTCAACAAGAACCTCGGCGACTAGGGTCGACGGTGGGTGGCACGGCATGCCTTTCCTGCGGACTCAAACAGCGCTTTGCGAACTCGCCGCAGGAAAGGCATGCCGTGCGCCCGCCAGCCCTTGTCGCCTCCACCCCCTGATGTCGTTGGAACTCGTTTCTCTGCCCTTCGTCCTTCGCTCTTCGTCCTTTGGTTTGTCTGCGTGTCGTGGCTGATGGGTGGCAGCCGTACTTGTCACGTGCAGGTCGTCTTTCTCCGCTGGCCTTTGCCTCTTTGCCTGCGGCGAGTTCGCGAAGCGTTGTCTGAGCAAGCAGGCAAAGAGGCAAAGGGGACAACAGAAAGGAAACGAATGAACTCGCTTGAACTCAAGTACGGCTGCAACCCCAACCAGAGGCCTGCACGCATCCTCATGCAGGACGGCTCTGAGCTGCCCGTGGCGGTGCTTTCGGGCACGCCGGGCTACATCAACTTCCTCGACGCCTTGAACTCCTGGCAGCTCGTGCGCGAGCTGCGCGAGGCAACCGGCATGCCCGCGGCTGCGTCGTTCAAGCACGTCTCGCCTGCCGGTGCCGCAGTGGGAACGCCCCTCTCCGAGGAGGACAAGAGGGCCTTCTTCGTCGATGACGAGGGCGAGCTTACGCCCATCGCCTGCGCCTACATCCGCGCGCGCGGCGCAGACCGCATGAGCTCCTTTGGCGACTGGGCGGCTCTCTCGGACACCTGCGACGAGCGCACGGCCCTCTACCTCAAGCACGAGGTCTCGGACGGCATCATTGCCCCGGGCTACACGCCCGAGGCGCTCGAAATCCTGCGCTCCAAGAAGCATGGCGGGTACAACGTGGTCCAGATCGACCCCAACTACGTCTGCCCCGTCGTCGAGCACAAGGACGTCTTTGGCATCACCTTCGAGCAGGGGCACAACTTCTCGAAGATCGACCGAGACCTTCTCGGCAACGTGGTAACCAAGAACAAGGACATCCCCGAGTCCGCAAAGATTGACATGATCGTGAGTCTCATCACCCTCAAGTACACGCAGTCCAACTCCGTGTGCTACGTGAAGGACGGGCAAGCCATCGGTGTGGGCGCCGGGCAGCAGAGCCGCATCCACTGCACGCGCCTTGCCGGCAGCAAGGCTGACACCTGGTGGCTGCGTCGTCACCCCAAGGTGCTTGGCCTGCGCTTTGTTGAGGGCATTCACCGCCCCGACCGCGACAACGCCATCGACGTCTACATCTCTGACGAGCACGACGAGGTCATGGCAGACGGTGCCTGGCAGCGCGTCTTTGCCGAGAAGCCCGAGGTCTTGAGCGCAGACGAGAAGCGCGCGTGGATTGTGCTCCAGACGGGTGTGACCCTGGGCTCCGACGCCTTCTTCCCCTTTGGCGACAACATCGAGCGCGCGCACCGCTCGGGTGTGACCTACGTCGCCGAGCCAGGTGGCTCCATCCGCGACGACAACGTGATCGAGGTTGCCGACCGCTACGGGATGGCGATGTGCTTCACGGGGCTGAGGCTGTTCCACCACTAGGGCTAGAGCTCTAGCTCCCACATGCGGCATCCGTCCTCCTCGCCGTCCTGTCCGATTCCCTCGGCAGGGCGGCGAGGTTTCATTCCTATGTGGGCAAGCACGCGCTCGCTTGCTGCGTTTCGCACGTCAACCGTGGCAGTCAGGCGGGTGAGGCCCAGCTTGCGCGCCAAGTCGACCACAGCCTGGCACATCTCGGTGGCGATTCCCCTTCCCCACCAACAGTGGTCGACCGCATAGCCCAGCTCGCACGAACCGTCGGACGTCTCGACGAAGACCATGCCTATCAGCTCGCCTGTGTCCTTGAGGCATGCGGCAAGCTTGAGGCCGAGCGGCAGGCCTCCAGGCCCCACCTGCCCCGCATCTGCCTGTGCGTATGCGGGAAGGAAGAAGCGCTCCAGCTGGCTTCTCGCGTCTTCCTCAGACATCATTGGCCCGAACGGCAGGTACCGCGTGACCTCCTCGTTGGAGTTGATGCGATAGATGGCAGGTGCATCCGCAAGCGTGTAGCGACGCAGCGAGAGCCGCTCCGTCTCAAGGGGCAGGTACTCAATCACGTGCATGGTGGTAGCCTCCCAATCCATAATGAGCCTGCATGGGACGCATCCATCTCGGACAAGGAGCTTCTCGGCGAGGAGCGGGAGAGGCGCTTTGGCTAAGGTCATCCTGGGCACCAACATCATCCTCGACTACCTCAGTGCAGGTCGGCCATGTCATGCCGAGGCTGTCCGCTTGCTCGAGGGCATCATCGATGCCGGAGACGTTACTCCTGTGGTCCCAGCTGGCTGTCTTAAGGACGCATACTACATCATGTGCCGCCATTACCACAACGAACCGCTGGTACGAGAGCGCATGGACGCATTCCGCAAGGTTGTCGAAGTACAGGCGCTCACGGATGAGGTGCTCGATGCGGCATTCGCGTCAGACGAGCCGGACCTCGAGGACGCCATGGTGCGCGCAACCGCAGTGCTTCTCGGCGCAGAGGCAATCATCACACGCGATAAATCGTCCTATCGTGGCTCAGGCGTGCCCGCCATGGACGCCGTCACCTACTGCCAGTCGCTGTGACTCGCCGTCTCTCGCAGTCTCTCACCGCTCTCGTTCTTTATCGGAATTTGAGAACGGCGATTCCCGCGACCTGTGCAAACGTCGGGCCAACTTCTCAAAAACCGATAAAGAACGGGTAATTCGAGCATGCGGGCAATCGCTGGTCACACGTGAGCGTAGGCCAGGCGGTCGTCTCCGTTGCGCCCCAGTTTGATGATGCCGCAGTACGAGAACCCCCTGCTGGCGAGAAGGCCCTGCATGGGCTTGTTGTCGCGATGGGTGTCAGTGCGAAGGTTGCGCCCATGCTCCAGCACCCAGTCGAGCATCGTGCCACCAACTCCTTGGCCTTGACGTAACACCGCAAAGCGATGCACCAGGTCATAGGGCTCGTCATTTGGCCAGGTGCCATCATAGATGCGTGCGTAGTCAGGCTCCGGCCCGGGAAGGAACGCGAAGCAGCCAAGGACGTCATCGTTCTCGCCCACACAAGCGTGCAACATGCCCGTAGCGATGTCCTCCTCCACCAGCTCACGCGGAGGAAAGCTGTCGCCCCACTGGTTGGGGTTACCCGCCTCTCGCATGAATGCGCGCGCACTCTCGTAGACCGCAAGCACGCTATCGAGGTCCGCAGGCGTTGCTGGACATATGTGCATGGTTTGCCCCCCAAGGCATAGGCTTCTACTTGCAAGCCATTGTAGCCTTGGAGAGCATGCGCGCTCCCCTAGTGCTGGTGCGGCCTTTCGGACACCGGGCGCAGCTCCGCACGGCAGCGGATCATCTCCGCAGCAATGGAGACAGCAATCTCGGGCGGCGTCACAGCGAGAATCGCATCGCCGATCGGCAGGTGAATGCCATCGACCCACGTGGGGTCCACGCCGCGCTCCTTCAGGGTCTTGCGGGCAAACGCCGCCTTTCCCCTGCTGCCAATGCAGCCAACGTAGGCAGGGCGCACGCGCGAAACCTGCTCGAGCACGTCGATGTCCCAGGCGTGCCCGTGCGTGGTTATCACCACGTAGTCGCGCGAGGTCACCTGGACCTTCTCGTCGAGCTTTGTGAAGTCGCCAAGCACCACGCGCTCCGCTGCCGGAAAGTCGCCCGAAACCGCGACGCCCTCACGGTCGTCGAAGACCACCACGCGAAAGCCCACGCTGGCAAGCACCGGCGTGAGGGCACGGCCGACATGGCCGCCGCCAAAGATGTAGGCGATGGGATTGGGACCGGCCGGCTCGGCGTAGATCTTGGCCTCCTCGTCCCAAAGGGCAGTTTCCGTGGTAGCACGCGGGTCGCCCTGGGGCAGATCATCGAGGTATGCAAGCTCGACGGTGACGTCTGAGAGATTCGCCCACCCCTCGGTAATCACGAAGGGCTTGCCGGAGCGCAGGTGGTCGAGAAGCCCGCCCAGGGTCTTCTCGGCAGATGCAGGCTCCCACAGCATCACGCCACAGAGGGCGTCACCACCGCACGCCATGCCGGTCTTGGCATGCGTCATCCATTCCAGCTGGTTGGGCTCATCGCCCGCCAGCACGCGCTGGCACCTCTCCTGCATCTGCTGCTCAATGCGGCCGCCGCCAATCGTGCCCAGCCAGGTGCCATCGGCGAGGAGGGCCATGCGTGCGCTTGCGCCACGCGGCATAGACCCCCGCGTGGCGAGGATGCTTGCGAGGGCAAACGCACGCCCCGCCCCGGCCTCTTTCAAGAGCCTTCCCACAAACACCATGTCGCGAAGGGTCTCATGTGAGTCTGTCATAGGGTTCTACCTGCCATTCATTTTACTCAGCGACGTATATGGTCCTGGACCGCATCTACCCAACGTAGCTCACCCGGATTCGTGGCCCACCGTCATATTCCTCCACATGGCCCACCACGCGGGCATCCGGGACGCGTCCGTCGGCGAGAAGGTCGGCGAGCAGGGCGTCAGCGTCGTCTGCCGCCACAGCCACAAGGAGGCCGCCCGAGGTCTCGGGGCAGAAGAGGAGGTCGGCGAGGTCCTGCGGCACGCCCGTCATGTCCACGGCAGCCTCGGCAAAGTGACGGTTGCGATACATTCCCGCAGGCAGGATGCCCAGTCGCGCCCAGTCGCGCGCATGGGCGAGCAGTACCGGCGCCGCAGCATCGATAACCATGCGGACGCCAGCACCCTGCGCCATCTCGAGCGCATGCCCCATGAGGCCAAATCCCGTGACGTCAGTCGTCGCGTGGACGTCATGGCAAACGATCACGTCGCGCGCCCAGCGGTTGAGGCACATCATCTGCCGCTCTGCGGCGGCAACATCCGCGGGGTCTGCCAGGCCGCCCTTCTCGGCAGTGGTAACTACGCCCACGCCAAGCGCCTTGGTGAGCACAAGCACGTCGCCTGGGCGGGCACCCGCATTGGTGAGCATGCGGCGCGGGTCGACAAGGCCCGTGACCGCCAGGCCGTACTTGGGCTCCTCGTCGTAGATGCTGTGGCCGCCCACGATGGAGGCGCCCGCCTCGTAGACCTTCTCGTATCCGCCGCGCAAGATCTCGTGGACTACGTTGGCAGGCATGTCCTCGGGCACGGCCATCACGTTGAGGGCCACCTTGGGCTCGCCACCCATCGCGTAGACGTCCGAGAGCGCGTTGGCGGCGGCGATGGCACCGTAGGTATAGGGGTCATCGGCAATGGGTGGGAAGAAGTCGACGGTCTCCACAATGGCCACGTCGTCTGTCACGCGATAGACCGCTGCGTCGTCCGACTTGTCGAAGCCCACCAGAAGGTTGGGGTCACGCTGGACCTTGATGTCCTTGAGGAGCTTCGCAAGCTCTCCCGCGCCCACCTTGGCACCGCAGCCGGCGCACTCGGCGAGCTTGGTGAGCTTGACGTCGTTGCCACCAGCGGATGCCACGTTGTTCTCTGCCATTGCTATCCCTCCAGCCTGTGTGAGAAGTGCAGCAGCGCCTCAAGGACGCCTCCGCCCACGGCACGCGCCTTGTCCGAGACGCTGAAGCAGTGCCCAACCTTGCAGCGCGGGTCGATGTCCCCCGACTTCATCCCCTTGGTGACCGGGCAGCCCCCTTGCAAAAGGCCGCGCAGCACGCCGTCGATGGTCGCACAGAGAGGCTCGCCTGCAACCATGGCCACAAGGTCACCCTTCTTGACCTGGTCGCCGATCTTTGCGATGGGCTCGAAGGTGCCGTCGGCTGGGGCGCGCAGCACGCGCTCGGTGGTAAAGCCGGCAATGTTTCCCGGCACGCCCGTGTTGGGGATGGGCGAGCCATCATAGATCACGCGCCCAAGGTAGTGGCCGCGCTTGGTCTCGATGGCGGCGTGGCAGTCTGCGCTGGAGTTCTCGCCGGCGTGGAAGCCGGGACCCACGCCAATAACGACAGGCGCCATCTCCCTGGTGGTCCCAAGGTTTTCCTTGGCGAGAATTGCGTCGACCACAGCCTCCGGCGCCAGCGTTGGGATATTCTCGCCCTTGGGTTCCACCAGCACGGCGATGGTCCCCGTGGCTGCAACCTTGGCGGCCTCGGCCGCGTCCTTGCACCGCACGGCCCTGATGCCCTCGATCTCTGCCTCGCCCAAGCGCACCGCTTCGGAGAAGCACACGGTACGGCGCACCGCCGTGGGCACCGCCACGTCCAGCATCACGATAGATGCGCCCGCACGGTGCAGCCGCACGGCAATGCCCGAGGCGATGTCCCCCGCACCTCTCACAACAACCAGCATGTCTCCCCCTTGTCCGCCTAGGGGCGGATGCCCCTAGGGCTCGAGCTCGTACAGTCCAGCGCAGGCAAAGCGACCTTCCGCAAGCCGCTCGAAGTCACCGCGCGCCTCCGGTGGCATAGACCAGGCAAGCCCGCAGTCCGCGCGGATGCTCACCGGCGTTGGGATAAGTCGTCCCGCAACGCCTGCCTCCCTGCAGGCGGCCTCGCATGCCAGCGCCTCGTGCGTGGAGTCAAACGACGCCACCACCCGAGGCTTGCGCCTATGTCGTGGCATCGCCTGCGTCCTCCCCCTCTGAGGCCAGCTCGGCCAGGGCCCGTATGGCCGCATCCACGTCCTGCTCGGTGGTGAGGCAGCCAAACGAGAAGCGCACGGCACCTATATCCTGGGTACCCAGCGCCCGATGCATGCGGGGCGCACAGTGGCCACCCGCACGCACGGCGATGTCGTAGTCGTGGCCGAGCGCATCCGCGACCTCCGAGGAGTCCCAGCCTGGCAGGTTCACGCTCACCACCGGCGCATGGTCGAAGCTGGGCGCGAGAAGGCCATCCTCCGTAGCGGGAAAGTCACCGTAGACCGCAGCGCCAACTCGGCGCGCGCCCATCACGAAGCGCCTTACAAGCGCCAGGTCGTATGCGTGGATGGTGTCGAGGCCACGCTCTGCGATCCAGGCAGCCGCAGCCGAGAGACCTGCGATGCCGTGGCCGTTGAGCGTGCCTGCCTCGAGGTGCTCGGGGTAGCCTGCGGGCTGGCCCTCCTCAAAGGAGCGCACGCCCGTGCCGCCACGCAGCACCGGATGCACGTCCACGCCAGGGGCCACGGCAAGGCCACCTGTCCCCTGCGGGCCCATAAGGGCCTTGTGTCCCGTAAATGCCACCAGGTCGATGCCCAACTCATCCATGCAGATGGGCCGCGCCCCCGCCGTCTGCGCGCAGTCGAGAAGGACCGGCGCGCCTACGCCGTGCGCCGCCTGGACCACGCGGGCAAGCTCTTCTCGCGCCAGGACATTGCCCGTAAGGTTCGAGGCATGCGTGAGGCAGACGAGGCTCGTGCCAGGCGTGATGGCGGCAGCCAGAGCGTCGACGTCGAGCACGCCACGGCGGTCTGCCGCAGCAAAGCAGAGCGTCACGCCCCTCTCGTCGCGCAGCCTGTAGAGCGGCCGCAGGATCGAGTTGTGGTCCCAGTCCGTGGCGACCACGCGCCCACCATCCGGCACGGTCCCAAGGATGGCCATGTTGAGCGCCTCGGTGGCGTTGGCGGCAAAGACCAGCCGCTCCGGGTGGCCAAAGCCGAGAAGCGCCGAGACCCGCTCCCGCGCGAGGGCGACGGAGCGGGCGGCGGCAAGCTCGGACTCGTGGGCGCCACGGCCGCTTGAGCCAAGGGTGCGCAGGGCGCGAGCGACGGCAGCAGCCACGCACTCGGGACGCTGGTACGACGTGGCGGCACAGTTGAGATAGATCATGGCATGCGCCTGGGCTACAGCGTGGTGACGCCCGGCTCACCGGCCATGACCTTGGCAATCTCGTACAGGTTGGTGACACCGCCCACGGCAAGCTTGTCGCGGATGCCGTAGAAGTCGAGGCAGGTGCCACAGGTGAGGATCGTCGTGCCACGACTCTCGAGCTCCTTGATGTCATCGAGCGACTCGGAACCCTCGCAGGTGAGGTGCGCGCCGCCATTGAAGAAGATCATCTTCTTGGGAACAGACCCGCCATGTGCCAGGGCGTAGATGAGGCCCTTCATGAGGATGTGGCCGAGCTTCTCGTCACCTCGACCCATGGCGTCGGCATCTACGGCAATAACGGAAGCACCCGTGGCGGGCAGGTCGCAGAAGGCCTGGGCCTCGGTGGCAGCATTCTCGGAAGCGATCACCTCGCCGCGCGGGGTGAACGTAAGGGTTGTCTCGTCCCCAGATGCCGTGGTGGCAAGGCCGCAGCCCTTCTCGGCAGCAAGGCGCGTGAGGTTGCCAAGGGCGACGGAGTCGTTGACCACGACCTCGAGGGACTCGCCGACCGCGAGCTTGGGCAGTGCCTCCAGCGTGAGCACGACGGGCTTGGGGCAGGTGAGATTGCGTGCGTCGATCTTCATGGTGACTCCAATCTGTTCTACCGGCGGAGCGCTGCGACTGGCATGGGGCGACGTCGAGCGTTAACCACACGAGTGTATAACGTTGGGCCGAAAGCAGCATGCGGTATGCTGTGAGACAAGGGGGCTGTCCCTTTGTCTCATTAGAGCATATGACTTTTTGTAAGGGTTCCTCATGAATCTTACGGATTTACTGCGAACGGATGGCGGGGTGCTCTCAGTGGTGGGGAGCGGGGGCAAGTCGACCCTCGTAAGCGAGCTTGCGCGCGAGCTCGGGTGCACGGTGATCATCGCGACCTCCACGCACATGCTGGCGCCACAGGGCTGTCCGCTCCTGCTTGACGCCACAGTGCTCGACATCGAGCAGGCGCTCTGGTACGCGCGCGTTGTCTGCGTGGGCAACCGCGCTCCCGGGGCAGACGGTACGGCGGGAAAGCTCCGCGCTCCGTCGTTGGGCTTTGGGACGCTCGCCGCACTCGCCGACCATGTGTTGGTTGAGGCCGATGGGGCGCGTCGGCTGCCCCTCAAGGCGCACGCGGCTCACGAACCGGTGGTGCCCACCGAGAGCCGCCAGACCATCCAGGTAGTGGGCGCGTCCGGCTTTGGCGGCAGCGTAGGCGAGGTTGTGCACCGGTCACAGCTCATGTGCGAGGCCGTGGGCTGCTCCGCAGGCGACGCATGCACACCCGAGCTGTACGCGCGGCTTGTGGCCACCGAGCATGCGGCAGGTGTGGTGCGGGCGGACGACATCGTGGTGAACCAGGCCGACGACCAGCACGGTATTGAGCTGGCCGCACGGTTTGCCGCGATGCTTCGCGCGTGCGGGGACAAGGTCCCCGTGGCCGCGGGTTCCATACGCGAGCATCGCCTGAAGCGAGTGTAGCGCGAGGGGCAGGGGCCGCAGTTCTTCTCGGCCACAATGCTTGCTATGGGTGTGTGAGCTGCTACACATTCGGCGTCCGAATGTGTAGCGACCTGCGCGGGTCACAGATTCGGTCACGAATATGTGACGCGAGCACGGCGAGCACGGCCCCGGAGCGCCGTCCCCACGCGCCCCCTACGCCGCAGCGGGTAGGGCGCACGCAATCACAACGCTCGCGACGCCGATAAGCGCCAACGGAATGCACCCGTCAACAAAGGAGGGCAGCGGGTCGAGCCGGTAGTAGAGCACATAGCACACCAGGCTCGCGACAAACCCCACCACGGCAAGCACCGCCACCAGCGCGGCAACACCGGTGTGGCCCACACCGCCAAGCGCCAGCGCGCAGCAGGCCTCCATGCCGAGCCACGCCACAAAAAGCACCAGCTCGGTGGTGGGCTGACGCTGGAACACGCACTGCGTGACGCCGAGAAGTATCAGGTAGAGCACTACGGTGCTAACCAGGCACCCAACCACGGCCTCGGAGCGGGACAGGCTAGCGGCTCCCCCGCAAATGCGCGTGGCCCCCAAGACGCCGCACGCCACTGCGCCGAGAATAGCCACGATGCCGACGACCCTCAGCACCCCACGCGCGGAGCCCCCGCTCACTTTGGGCCAGAAGAAGATGGCCCACCAAGCCAGGTACAGAGCGCAGCAGGCAGCCATGAGCGCGTGACCCTGCCTTATCTGCTCAAATGCGATGGCGTCCACAACGGCCTCCGATTCTACCTTCCCAGACAGCCAATGGGGATGACGTAGACCCCATCGCTCCTGCGGTACGACTGCTCGCCAAGCCCAACAAGCACGGCAAGGAACTCCGGGCCACGGGCCTGGGCCAGCGCGTTTCTCCCCAGCTTCTCTCGCAGGCGCAAGAGATTGCCAGCGGCCTCCTCGACCTTGTCTTCCCCAAGCTTGACCTCGATTGCACCCCATCTTCCTGCCGCGTCTTCCACTATCGCATCCGCTTCGAGGCCATTGTCGTCGCGGTAGTAGTGCACCGGATCTCGCGATGCCTCTGGAAGTGCCCGGGCGTACACGGACAGGTCTCTCATGCAGAGGTTCTCGAATACCAGCCCGAACGTCTGCCAATCGCCTTTGAGAGACCGCTCGTTCATCTGAAGCAGCGAGACCGCCAGCGAGGGGTCCACAAGGTAGCGCTTTGGACTTGTGCGAAAGCGCTTGGGAGAGCGAGCAGGAGGCTCCCATCCGCGTATAGACAGCACCAGATAGAGCGACTCGAGAAGCGCGACGTAGTTCGTTATGGTTGCGAGCGAAGCCGAATCGGCGTTCTCGGTCTCCCCATACATATCGCGCACCATGGTCTTCCTGGTAACTGCCTGTCCCAGATTTCTCGCAAGACTACTCAAGAGGCGCCTGGCAATGTCGGAATTGCCGCCCTTCGAGGGAACGCTATGCTCGATTGTCGCATCTACGTAGTCCCTCGCTATGCGAAGGGCGCGGGCAGGCTTGATGTCTATTGCCTCTGGCCATCCTCCACGGCAGCACAGGGAGACCAGCCTGTCCGCAGTCATACTGCAGGTGGCATAGGTAAACTTGCCCTCGAAGAGCACGGCCAGAGACACCTCACCCGTAGAGTCCCCTGATTCCTGCAAAGACATGGGGAGCATCCGTACCCTTCCAATGCGACCAGCGCCACTGTGATGGGCCTTGTCCTTGGCGGGCGTTGATGACCCGGTGAGAATCCACAGCCCTTTTTCTCCAGACCCATCATCGACTTCATGTCGCACCACATCCCAGAGCACAGGCGCAAGCTGCCACTCATCAACCACGTGAGGGCGCTCTCCAACGAGAGCGGCCATCGGGTCCGAAAGCGCCATGCTCAGGTTCTGGCCTTCGTCGAGATAGATGATGCTCTTGGCATGTCGCCGCGCCGTCCATGTCTTGCCGCACCACTTGGCACCCGCAATCTCGACTGCCCCATAGGTCGCAAGACACTCCTCGACCTCATCATCGACAATCCTGGGCAGATATCCCTTCGGCACAACCGACATTTCCCCGTACTCCCTGCTTTATGCTCTGAGACCTCCATTGCCATTATCGCATATGCCTAGCAGCAACATTGTCATATTCCGCGATTTTCGTTGTCGATTTCCGCGATTTTTGTTGTCGGATTCCGCGAACACGGCCCCCTCAAAGCGCCCCCAAGAGAAGGGGTGGGCGGCACCGGCAACCTGCCGACACCGCCCGCCCGATGCTCAGAACTCCATGCTCAGTTGGTGCCCGCACCCTCGGGACGAGTTGGGCCTACACCCTCGCAACGGCCTTGATCTCGACCCTGCCGCCGCCAGGAAGCGCGGCCACCTGGAACGCGGCGCGCGCAGGATACGGAGCCTCGAAGAACTCGGCGTAGACCTCGTTCATGGCGCCAAACTCGCTGATGTCGGCGAGAAGGACGGTGGTCTCGACCACATCGGCCATGGAGGCGCCTGCGGCCTCGAGGATGTTCTTCATGTTGGTCAGGCTCTGACGGGTCTGGCTCTGGATGTCGTCACCGGCAAGCTTGCCGGTCGCAGGGTCGATACCCAGCTGGCCGGACACGTTGATGGACCCGTTGGACACGACGCCCGCAGAGTAGGGGCCAAGTGCCTTGGGGGCCTTGTCGGTGACGATGGCAGACTTGCTCATGGGAAAAAACTCCTTCGCTTCTTGCCCGCTTGCGCGGGCGGCCAATGGATGAGAAGGGCGAGGGGCGAGAGACCCGCAAGGCCACGCCCCCGCGCGGCAGACCCTAGCGCGCCACGTAGCGACCGGGCTTCTCGCCTGTGGGCTCACCGTCACGCACGGCAAGCATGCCGTTCACAAAGACGAGCTTGGCGCGCCCATGCGCCTCGAAGCCCTCGTAGGTGGTGTAATCGACGGCTTGGTGCTGGTTGGCGGCGCCGATGGCCCAACGAGCCGTGGGATCCCACACACAGATGTCCGCGTCGGAGCCCGCCGCAAGCGCGCCCTTGCGCGGGTACATCCCAAACACGCGCGCCTGGCCCTCAGAGAGCAGGTGCAGGTAGTCCATGGGTCCCAGCCGTCCCTCGAACGTGGTCATGATGAGCGCCGGCCTGTGCTCGACGCCGGGGCCGCCGTTGGGGATCTTCGTGAAGTCGCCACGGCCGCGGTCCTTCTGCCCGTGCAGGTTGAACGAGCAGTGGTCGGTCGAGATCTGGTCTACCTCGCCATCCTCGACCGCCTCGCACAGCGCCGCGATGTCCGAGGGCTTGCGCAGGGGCGGGCTCATCACGTACTTTGCACCGCCAAAGCCATCCTCTCCCTGCTCAAGGTAGCACGTATCGTCCAGCAGCAGGTACTGCGGGCAGGTCTCGAGCGACACGCGGACCCCGCGCTCGCGAGCGGCGCGCACCTGTTCCAAGCCCAGGCGGGTCGAGCAGTGCACCACGTTCACGCGGACGCCCGTGAGCTCGGAGAGGTACATGAGACGGCTAATGGCCTCGGCCTCGCACTCGGCGGGACGGCTCAACGGGTGCCCCTCGGGCCCCGTGATGCCCTTGGCAAGCATCCTGCGCTGCAGCTCGTTTACGAGGGTGCCGTTCTCGCAGTGCACGCAGAGGATGCCGTCGAAGGGCTTGATGGCCTCGAGCACCTCCATGGTCTGGGCATCGTCCAGCCTCAGGTGGTCGTAGGCGAAGTAGGTCTTGAACGAGGTGACGCCGGCGTCGCGCATGTCCGCGATCTCCTCGCGGGTGTGCTCGTTCCAGTCGGCGATGGCCATGTGGAAGGCATAGTTTGCCGTGCAGGTGCCGTCGGCGCGCTTGTGCCACTCATCGAGCGCCTGGTGAAGGGTCATGCCTCTGTCCTGGGTGGCATAGTCCACGATGGTCGTGGTGCCCCCGCATGCCGCCGCGCGCGTTCCCGTCTCGAAGCTATCTGCGGTCCAGTCCATGCCCGTCCAGCACTGCATGTGCGTGTGGGCGTCGATAAAGCCGGGGTAGACCCAGCAGCCCGTGGCGTCAAAGACCTCAGCGTTTGCCAGCTGGGCCTCGTCGAGGCCACCGGGAACGACGTCCGCGATCTTGTCGCCCTCTATGACCGCATCGCCGAGAAAGACTCCCTCAGGCGTCACCAGCTGCCCATTTCTCAGGACCTTTCGTGCCCGCGCAACCATACAACCATCTCCTTACAGCGAAGAGCCAGGCTCGTCCGGGGCACCAAGCCCCGCGTCCGCGACGGGCCATATACCCTGACCGGATTCCGACACCTCACGCAGCGCCGCAAGCTCACTGGCAACGCGCTCGAGGTCAGACGGGGTGTCAATGTCATCGAGTTCGGCTGGGAAGCGTGCCTCGACAAGCCTCGTGACGCAGGCAAGGTCTGGGTTTCTGTGCAGGAGCTCCCCTCCGCCCACGTCTCCCTCAAGGCCGAGAAGCGCGTCGGCCAGGTACCCCGGAAAGATCACGGGGCTCCCCACGCGGCCCTGCCAGGCCAGGCGCACCACGCTGGCCGAATGCGCGGCAAACTCGTCGAGCAGCGCCTCGACGCTCGCACCGGAAAGCAGTGGCTGGTCTCCCTGGACAAAGACATAGCCCGCACGCTTGCCCAGCACCCTTATGCCTGCGCGCAGCGTGTCGCTCTGAAGCGGACCCTCGGGCTCGACGCAGGTCACGTGCCTTGCCTCGCACACAGAGCGCACGCGCTCCCACCTCGTGGGGACCACCACATCAAGGCGTGCCGACACCAGCGCGTCAAGCGTGTGCGAGACCACGGCCCGGCCGCGCAGGGGCTCGACGAGCTTCTGCCTGCCAAAGCGCGTAGCCTCGCCGTTTGCCATGACAACGCAGCCCAGCCTCGGCACGCCAGCCATGCCGGCGAAGGCGGCACAGAAGCCCGCGTTTGCCGTCTCACTCATGCCCTGACGCCATGCCTCATAGCGACGGAGGAACTCCTCGCCCTCAGGGGTGAGGTTCGAGCTCCCGCCCTTCTCGCCACCGATGGAGCGCACGGTGAGGGGGCATCCCAGGGCGTGTTCGGCATCGTGCAGAATGCGCATGGCCTTGGTGTAGCTCATGCCCATAGCCTTGGCGGAGGCAGAGAGGCTGCCCGTCTCGCGAACGCCCGAGAGCAGTGCCATGGGACCTGGACCAAAGAAGCGTTTGTCGTCCTCATCAACAAGAAACGAGAAAACCCGTGGTTCCATGGCCCTCACCTCGCGCGCATTGCCGTTTCGATGCCTACATGCTATCCACGGACGATGGTACCAGTCTTCCCGGCGATGCCGTCCGCCGCACGGTCGAGCTCGGTGATGAGCGAGATGCGTCCGGAACCGGACTGCGTAAACTGGAGCGCCGCCTGGACCTTGGGCAGCATCGAGCCCGGAGCAAACTCGCCGACGTCGATGTAGCGCTGGGCCGTCTCGGGCGTGAGCTCGTCGAGCTCGGTCTGGTCGGGCTTGCCAAAGTGGATGGCCACCTTCTCGACCGCCGTAAGGATGACCAGGGCGTCGGCATCCAGCTGCTCGGCCAGGCGCGCGGCAGCGAAGTCTTTGTCGATAACGGCCGCCGCACCCTTGAGGTGATGGCCCTCGGTGTGGTAGACGGGAATGCCGCCGCCACCGCAGGCGATAACAACATGGTCCGCCTCGACCAGCGAGCGGATGGTGTCAAGCTCGACGATGGACTTGGGCCTGGGACTTGCCACCACGCGCCGCCAGCCGCGGCCGGAGTCCTCGACCACCGTGTAGCCACGCTCGGCCACCAGGTGGTCGGCCTCCTCCTTGGTCATGAAGGCGCCGATGGGCTTGGTGGGGTGCTCGAAGGCAGGGTCTTTGGGGTCGACCTCGACCTGCGTGAGCACCGTGGTCACACCGTGGTGGATGTCGCGGTTGGCCAGCTCCTCGCGGATGGCGTTCTGCAGGTCATAACCAATGTAGCCCTGGCTCATAGCCACGCAGACCGAGAGCGGGCAGGGGATGTACTTCTCGGGGTCAGAGCGCGTGAGCTGGGTCATGGCCTCCTGGATCATGCCCACCTGCGGGCCATTGCCATGTACGACGATGACCTCATTGCCATCGGCGATGAGGTCGACGATGGCCCTGGACGTGTGCTTCACCGCTGCCATCTGCTCCGGCAGGTTCTTTCCCAACGCGTTGCCGCCCAGCGCGACGACGATTCGCCTTCCCATGCGTTTCTCTCCATTCTCCCCTAGCCGCTAAAAACAGGGCACGGGCCGGCCAGGCGAGCATTCCGGCTCGGCCCGACCAGCCCGCGCGTGCCCTTGTGGGTCCTGCGCCAGTCGCCCCGATGCCCGGCGCTATGCCTCGAGCCAACGGCTGCGGCCGCGCTGCTCGAGCTCCTTGAGCATGGCAATCGGGTTCTTGGCCTTCTGCAGGAAGATCATGGCAGCCACCGCATACGGCTTGTAGCTGGCCTCCTTGTACAGACCGTCACGGTGGGCGTCAAAGACCTCGCTCGTAACCTCGCCGTGCTCGCACGAGACGCCCTCGATGTCGGCCGGCAGCGGGTGCATGTAGATGGTGTCCATGCCGTTTGCGGTCTTGGCCATGAGCTCGGGCGTGCAATGCCAGTCCATGTGGGTGGCGTTCTGGGCGAGAAGCTCCTTCTCCAGGGTGTCGATGCCCTCGGAGTCGCCGGCGGCGTAGAGCTTGGTGCGCTTCTCCATTGCCGCGTAGGGAGCCCAGCTCTTGGGGACCACGATGTCGGCACCCTCGAAGGCCTCCTCCATGGAGCGGGCCTGGGTGAACGTGGCACCAGACTCCTGGGCGTAGACGCCGGCCTGCTTGACCAGCTCGGGCATGAGGTCGTAGCCCTCGGGGTGGGCCAGGGTGACGTCCATGCCAAAGCGGGTGAGCAGCATGATGAGCGACTGCGGGCAGCTGAGGGGCTTGCCATAGGAGGGGCTGTAGGCCCAGGTGACGGCGACCTTCTTGCCCTTGAGGTTGTCGAGCCCGCCAAACTCGTTGATGAGGTAGAGCAGGTCGGCAGAGGACTGCGTGGGGTGGTCGGAGTCGGACTGCAGCGAGACGAGCGTGGGACGGTGGTCCAGGATGCCGTCACGCCAGGACTGCTCGACGGACTCGGAAACCTCCTTCATGTAGGCGTCGCCCTCGCCAATGAACTTGTCGTCGCGAATGCCGATGACGTCGGCCATGAAGCTGATCATGGTCGCGGTCTCGCGCACGGTCTCGCCATGGGCCACCTGGGACTTCGCCTCGTCCAGGTCCTGCTGCTGCAGGCCCAGCAGGTTGGTGCCGGACGCGAACGAGAAGCGCGTGCGCGTGGAGTTGTCACGGAAGTTCGAGACGGCCAGGCCCGAGTCGAAGATGCGGGTCGAGATGTTGCGCTCGCGCAGGTTGCGCAAGGCATCGGCGACCAGGTAGAGGGAGCGGAGCTCGTCGGTGGTCTTGTCCCAGGTGTGCAGGAAGTCGCTGTTGTGCATCTTGGAGTGGTCGAGCTTGGAAAGCTGGTCGAGGTAGCTCTGGAACGTTGCATCCATGCCGTCTCCTTCTGTGTTGGGCCGCAGGCCGCTCCTGCGGCGGGGGTGGGTGAGAAGTGCGTGCTACTTGATGTCGTTGCCCGTCAGGGTACCGCGGTACTCGGTGACGTCATCGGTAGCCTGGCTGGGGTCGTAGAGGTTCACGGCCGCAACGTAGAGAGCTGCACAGGTAGAGAGGTCCTGCTTGTAGGTGACCTCGTTGGGGGCGTGGGCCTGGGACTCGGCGCCGGGGCCAAAGCCCACGCACGGGATGCCATAGCGGCCCTGGATGGACACGCAGTTCGTGGAGAAGGTCCACTTGTCGCACAGAGGCCTGCCCTCGCGCTTGTCCATGGACTTGGGGCAGCCGATGCGCTTGTCGCCAAAGAGGGCCTCGTGCGCGTCGACGAGCGCCTTGACGTGGGGAGCGCTCTCCTTGTTGATCCACGTGGGGAAGTAGGCCTCGGTCTCGTAGACCTCGCCGGTCCAGCTGGGACGGTCGTACATGTACATGGAGACCTTCACGTCCTCGCCGTACTTCTTGACGGCAGGCAGGTTGCGAACCTCCTCGAGGCAGGACTCGTAGGTCTCGCCAGCGGTCATGCGACGGTCGATGGAGATGGCGCAGGAATCAGCCACGGCGCAGCGCGAGGGGCTGGTGTAGAAGATCTGGGAGACGGTGCAGGTGCCGCGGCCCAGGAAGCGTGCGTCCTCGTAGTGGTCGGGGTTGTACTTGGGGTCGAGCATCTTGACGAGGCCCCTGATGGAGGTGGACTCGTCTGCGCCGTTGTTGTTGAGGGCGCGGACGTCGTTCACGATGTCGGCCATCTTGTAGATGGCGTTGTCGCCGCGCTCGGGGGCAGATCCATGGCAGGAGACGCCCTTCACGTCCACGCGAATCTCCATGCGGCCACGGTGGCCACGGTAGATGCCACCGTCGGTGGGCTCGGTGGAGATGACGAACTCGGGTTTGATGCCGTCCTTGTTGTAGATGTACTGCCAGCACATGCCGTCGCAGTCCTCTTCCTGGACGGTGCCCACGACCATGATCTTGTAGCCCTCGGGGATGAGGTCCATGTCCTTCATCATCTTGGCCGCATAGGCGGCGGCAGCGACGCCGCCCTCCTGGTCGGAGCCGCCACGGCCGCCGATGAGCTGGCCGTCCTCAAAACCCTCGTAGGGGTCGAAGTCCCAGTTGTCGCGGTTGCCGATGCCCACGGTATCGATGTGGCCGTCGATAGCGATGATCTTGTCGCCCGTGCCCATGAAACCCATCACGTTGCCAAGGCCGTCGACCTTGACCTCATCAAAGCCGAGCTTCTCCATCTCGGCCTTGATGCAGGCCACGACGTCGCCCTCCTCGCAGGACTCGCTGGGGTGGGAGATCATGGCGCGCAGGAACGCGGTCATGTCCGCGTTGTAGGCATCAGCCGCTTCCTTGATCTTGTCGTAGTCGAGTTCCTTCATTGGGTCCTCCTCGCATCGAGCAACGTTCCAGCCGCCGGCTTGTAAACAATAAGTCTGCTAACCAAACTTTTTGTTTGGTTTACCTAATTAAAGCATGCGCAAGGGGAAATTCAAGGGCCTTTCCCAAACTGATGATTTTTGTCGCAGACGGTCTCTTTGGCACGGTGGACGGTACGCGGGCGGGCATGCTTGCAAGGCCCTTCGAGGGGTCCATGGGGCCCGAGGGCGAATGGGAGGTCTCCGACGCCTGGCTCGAGGAGCGCGAGGGCACCCAGGGTGTGCCGCACGTGAGGGTAGCGCACAGGAGGGGCCGCGCGGTCGAGTACCCGTCTGTCTTTGGCATGTCGGATGTCGACACCTTGGCATTGAAGTCGGCTGGCCTTGCTGCCTGGCGCGGGTCGGCGAGCCCGCCATCCATCGTCACCCGGCATCACCCTCGCTCCGCTTGCCCAGCATGGGTGCGTCCTCCACGCGGTGGCCGGCTCCTGCGAGCCCGACCATGCGGCCGTGGCAGACGAGCCCGTCGGCCACGGCCGCCGCCATCTTGTCGTCGCCGAACACCGTGCCCCGCCCGTGGACGGTGCACTCGAACGTGGCGGAGATGAGAGCCGTTGCGTGGACCCCCGGAAGGGGCGGGAGGGGATGCTCAACTGGTGGGGGAGGGACCCACCAACGCCTTCCTCGAAGGGCTCGACTCAGTCATCCAGCCCGCAAGGAGCATCGCCAGGGGCTTCAGGAACACGGCCTGCTTCAGGATGATGATCCTCCCCGGGCTGGGAAGGCTCGGCTTCCCGGCCTGGGGATGCCGGCATGCGCTGCCCACTAGAAACGTCGAAGAGCCCTTTTTTGTACCGCACGCGCGAAAGGGGACGCCAGTATGTAAGCTGAGACCTTAGCTGGTTCCTACTCCATATGGTACTGCTCGTTGACGAGGTCCCAGAGGCCCTTCTCGGCAAGCCGCTCCTTGGGAACGCGCAGCGAAACTGACACCACGCCAGGCGCACGGCCGATCTCGATGGCGCCGGTGATGGTCACGCGGTTCATGACCTCTGGAATCGTCATCCCAAAGAGCTTGCCGCAACGCTCCATGCCGTTGTTCAAGGCATCGTTCAGCGTGGCGCCAGTGCCCACAAAGCTCACCGGCGCAGACTCCTCGTAACCAGGCTGATCAAACTCGTCCGCCAGGTGGTCAAGCACCAGCTTCTCATCCACCGTGAGAGGCTGGGCAAGACGGGGCACGTCGTCGATGTTGGGCAGGATGATGGGGCCGTCGATATCCAAGCCCTTGAGGACGGAGACCTGAATGGAGACTTCGGCGCATACATCGGTCGTGTGGCCGGCAATCTCGCCCTCGCCCTGCATGGCATGGACGTCGCCCACATACACGCCCGCGCCCTTGACCTTCACGGGAGCAATGACCACGGCACCTGGACGCACCTTGTTGATGTCCATGTGTCCATCGGTCTTGTCGGCGAGCGTCTCCTGGGTCTTGGCATAGGGGTGCGCCGCGCCGATGAGCGCCTGGCCAAAGTCGCCGGCGTTGTGGGAGTCGGGGAAGGTGGACTTAGGCGTAGTGCCCAGCTGGCCAATGAAGGTGCGGCAACGCGTCGCCACGCCAACGAGGTCATGCGGGGCCATGCAGACGATGGGGTTCTGGACGGAGTTGTCCGGGGTCTGCATGCAAGTCTTGGGGTCGGCACCGACCTTCTCTGCAGCCTCCTTGTTGAGGGTGAGGCCTACCTGGTGCTTGCCGTCAAAGGCGATGGTGTAGCCGTTGGTGAAGTGGAAGGGGGCCACCGGGGCACCACACTCTGCACAGCGCACCGCATTCTCGCCCACGCCCTCGATGTAGGACTTGGGGTTCTTGGCACCGCAGTGGGGGCAGACCTTGTCCACGAAGGGGTCACTCACAAAGCGGCCCTGCTGTGGCTCGTCATTGCCAGAGGCGGTAGCTTTGGAGGTGATGTTCACCGACTCGATGCGGATGACGATCGCATCTCCCGGCTCCGCGCCCTCCACGTAGACCGGCTGGGACACCTCATGTCCTCCCTGAAGCTCGGGGGTAATCATAGGGCCCCAGCACCCTGCCGCCGTGTTCACCACAATGCGGCCGCCATCCATCACGGGGCCGAGCATGGGCTTGCTCGGGTCGAGAAGGCCCTTGGTGTAGGTGTTTGCCATGACGGTCTTCTTTGCTTGCATGCTCATTCCTTCCGGTAGTGTCGGGAAAGTTGGCGTAAGTGCTTGGGCAGTAAGCCCAGCGTTCAGGAAGTGTCATCTGAGAACCAAGCTTGTCCGCAGGCTTGGTGGCCTTTGCGGCTGCCCTGTCTCGCAAGTTGGCGCAGGCCCGCCACTGGAGGGGTGTCTTTGTTCTAAAGGCGGCTGGCATCCCCGCCAGTCCACGTGGGGCCCAAGGCCCACTCAGCCACGTTCCCGCTCTGCCACGCGCCGTCCCAGACGATCTGGCGATAGCGCACCGGATCGGTGTCGCCCTCGGTCGAGAAGAGCAGCACCTGGGAGTCGGGACCAAGCTCGAGGGCCTCGCGCAGCTCGGCGTAGGCGGGGTCGGTCATGAGGGTGGAGACGACGCCCATGCCCACCGCGCCAGACTCGCCAGAGGTCACCGCAGGATCGCCCTTCACGGGGACAGCCAGCATACGCATGCCCTTGGAGGAGACCCAATCGGGGCAGCTCACGAACGCATCGGCGTGGTTGCGCAGGATGTCCCAGCCAATGGTGTTGGGCTCGCCGCAGGCAAGTCCGGCCATGATGGTCTGGAGGTCTCCGCCCACGATGCGAGGGCTGCCATCGGCGGCAACGGCGCCCTGGTAGAGACAGTCGGCAGCACCGGCCTCCATGATCACGAACTTGGGCGGATCGCTCGGGAAGAGGTTGGTGAAGAAGCCCACCATGGAGCTTGCGAGCGAACCCACGCCAGCCTGGACAAAGACGTGGGTGGGACGGTTGACCTCAAGCTGGCGCAGCTGGTCCGCCGCCTCGGCGGCCATGGTGCCGTAGCCCTGCATAATCCAGGACGGAATCTTGGTATAGCCCTCCCAGGCAGTGTCCTGCACGATTACGCCGTGCTCGGTCTGCTCGGCCTCCTTGGCTGCAAGGCGCACGCAGTCGTCGTAGTTGAGCTCCTCGATCGTGACCTTTGCACCCTCCTTGGCTATGTTGTCGAAGCGGGTCTTCGTGGAGCCCTTGGGCATGTGGACCACAGCGTTCTGGTGGAGGCGATGAGCGGCCCAGGCAACGCCGCGACCGTGGTTGCCATCGGTTGCCGTGAAGAAGGTCGCGTGGCCGAAGTCGTGCTCGAGCTGATCGGACGTGAGGTAGTCAAAGTCGCAGTCCGCCACGTCGCGGCCAGTCTCCTCGGCGATGTAGCGCGCCATGGCGAAGGAGCCGCCAAGGACCTTGAACGCGTTGAGGCCAAAGCGGTAGCTCTCGTCCTTCACGTAGAGGCCACCAAGTCCAAGGCGGCTGGCCATGCCGGCAAGGTCTGCCAGCGGGGTCACGGAGTACTGCGGGAAGCTCTGGTGGAACGCGCGGGCCTTGGCGACATTCTCCAAGCTCATGACCTGTAGGTTCTTGTCCTCGCTTTTGGGCATGCGATTGGTGACCCACTTGAACTTCGGCTCCATGCTGCTCCCCTCTCTGTGCGCCACCTCCCGGCGCCCTCTTGATCAGAAAAGAAAAAATGTCTTACTGCCAAACTTTTTGTTAGTACGTCAATTACACCACTTCCCGGGCGCATTGCAAGGAGTATTGTCGCACCTCCGGCAAAAGGTACCTCATGCGCTTTGGACGGAACGATTTGGTGGGCCTTTACGGCGAAGGCGGCCGCGGGGACCGAGAGACGCTGGGGTTACCGCCCGTCCTTCCCGCCACCGCTTGTCCCACCGTTCTGGAGCGGCTTGAGGTTGCGCTGCTCAGGCGTGTTGCCCTCGGGCGGCAAAACGCCGTTCAAGATGATTGCCATGACCGCGCACGGCGTGATGGCCGAGGTGCCAAAGATGGTAGAAACCCAGTCGGGCATGCCGGGACCGGCAAGCGAGCCGGACACCTGCGCAATGCCAATGCCAAAGGCCACCGAGATGCCAAAGACGGTGCAGGCACGCGGGGTGAGGCCATCCTTCACAAGGATTCGGATGCCATTCAGGGTGATGGTCCCAAAGACGCTGATGGTAGCACCACCAATGACAGGCTGCGGAATCATGAGCAGAAGCGCCGAGAGCTTGGGGCACAGGCCTGCGGCGAGAAACACGAACGCCGCGCCACCAAAGACCCACTTGTTGATGACCTTTGTGCTCACGATAATGCCCACGTTCTGGCCAAAGGCCGAGGTGGGAAGGCCACCAAGGAAGGACGAGGCGATGCTCACCAAGCCTTGGGCCTTGATGGCACCGCCAATCTCGTGCTCGGTAGGCATGCGGTCCATGGAGCCTGCGGAGGCCGCGGAGAGGTCGCCGATGAGCTGCACGTTCACCATGATGTACACCACGCCGAGCGTGATGCAGGCTGCGGGGTTGAGTTCGATGCCATACGGCATGAGCTGGGGAAGCGAAAACCAGCCAGCGTTGAGCACCTCAGAGCCATCCACCATTCCAAACGGGATGGCAATGATGCAGCCGATGATGATGCCAAAGAAAATCGAGCCCAGCTTGAGCACGCCCTCACCAAAATTGGCGAGTGCAAAAACCATGGCAAAGGTGATAAGGCCCACGACCCAGTTGGCAATGCTGCCAAAGTCAGCCGAGCCGGCACCTCCCGCCATGTATTTGATGGCCGTGGGATAGAGCGACACGCCGATGGTGAAGATCACAGTACCTGTAACCAGTGGCGGAAAGAGGGCACGCACCTTGCTGTAGAAGATGCCAAAGAGGATGGCAACCACACCGCCCACGAGCTCGGCGCCAAGCAGAACCGAGAAGCCAAACTCCGCACCCACTGCCTGGAAGGCGGGAAGGAAGGCAAACGAGACACCCGTGAGGATAGGAAGACCCGCACCAATGCGGCCGAACAGCGGAAACTGCTGCAGAAGCGTATCGATAGCCGAGAGGATCAGGGCCACCTGGATGATGGCCGTCTCCTGCTCCTGAGTTAGGCCGCAGGTCGTAGCTATCATCATGGCCGGCGTGATGACACCCGCAAAGGATGCCAAAACGTGCTGGAGCGACATGGGGACAAGCGACCCCACCGGAGGAATGCCTTCTCGTCTGAAGAGCGACTCGTCCAGATCTCGCTCCGCCTGTGCCTGCGCTGCCATGTGGGCCCTCCCCTGGGCGTCTTGTACCCCGCCGCATGTTTGTGCGTGCCAAAGTGCGTTTCTGCACGTTTTGGCACGTCAAATTATTAGTCTGTTTGTCATACTTTTTGTTAGATATTCGACGAGAGCCACCGGACGGTAGCAAATGGGCCGTCAACGGCGCTGGCGGAGGTCACGATACCCAACGCGCGAACGCGGTCACTTGCAGGGCACGGGACTCGGTCGCTCACGTACGACGGTTGCTTTTTGAGACTGCCACCTGGCAGGGAGGCGCCATCGTGCATATGCACGAGCACCAAAATCCGCCAAGCGAGGGCATATCGGTGGCGCCGTTGCTCGGAAGCCCGCGCACATAGACCGCAAGGCCATCACCCGGAGAGGTTCGTGCAACGAGTTCGGACGAAACTACACGCAGAATTGAGGATAAGAAGGTTATGTTCTTCCTCGGCCGACCGCAATGCTGCGTCCGACCGGCCTCGACACGCAAAGTCACATCGACCAACTGGGGTTTTGTCGTTTCAGCCGAACGTTGCCGGTCGGTCCAGGCCACCAAGGGCCGTTCGGAGGGCTTCCTTGCTTCAATACAGTCTTCAAAACCTCAATTCTGCGTGCAGTTTGGAGCTTTCTTGTTGCACGATCAGTGGCGAAGGGCTCTGGCGAACGGTTTTGCCCCGAAACCCATCCGTCCCCGCCACGCGGGACGGCCCTGGTTGGGCGTGAAGACGGCGCATTGGATGTTGAGGTAGCGGTCGGCAATGTTGTCGAGCATCTCGTCCACAGTAGCACCGCCCTCGGGCACAAGGTCCTTGTAGTAGCGGCTACCGGTACAGCATTCCTCGCCAACCACCACACCGCCAGCCTTCTCGATGATGTTGAAGAGCTTCCAGTTGGGCACTGCCATCGGCGTGCCTGTGTAGAAAATGCGCTTGGCACCCTTGGAGCAGCGCCAACGCCCTCGGCCACACGCCTCTCGCACTCGTCGGCCATCTTTGTTGATGGCATCGGTCAGACGTGCGGAGTCATCCATGAAGGCGGCCTGCACGATGAGGAGGAAGTCGAGGCCGGAGATGGACACCGGGTCTGCCACGCGGGTAGCAGAGAGGCGCTGCAGGGCCTGACGCCTGTCATTAGCAGGTCTGATGGCAGTGCGCAGGTTCTCCTCTACAATCTTTGGCCGATCTCCTCCTCAATCCTTGCCGCAAGTGTATGGACCTCATGCCGCCACTGGAGCTTGGTGTCATCGTTGCGCACGTGCGGGACGTCCATGATGTACATGGGCTTGAGCTTTCCAAATTGCTCGTACGCCTTCTTCTTACCGTCGCAGGTGCTCTCGCCTACCACGAGGTCGGCGCTTTCGATGTAGGGGCAAACTCGACCGATCTTGAAGCCCATGAAGCCCTTGATGAGCGGGCAGGTGTTGTGCGGCACGTAGCGCTCGGCTTTCTCGGGTGCCCACTCGGCGCTAGCGCAGAGGCCCACCTCGACAGCTCCTGCCGCAGTTACGACCTCCTCGGACACGCAGAGATAGAAGCTTCCTATGATCTTCTTGGAAGCTCCCTCGCCACGGCCGCCCACCATCTCACGAATGCGTCCAGAGTGCAGGTTGGCAGCAACGCCATCGAGGTAGGACGTGGATACGGGCCTGTTCTCCTGCGTAAGGTACATGATCTGGTGCATCTCGCCCACGACCCCAAGGAGGCCATCGTGTGCCTCGACGCCCATACCCAGGTCGCCCCACATCTTATGGTAATCGTACTCGTTTGCCGTGGCGACTCCTCTCCTGTGCCCACGCATGGCCGACGTCCTCACGTCCGGGAAGACCCTGCGGGAGTGCCCCTTCTGTTTTCAACTCCCCCGCCCGGGTGCGTCCACGGCGGCGGGCTGCGGGGACGTGGTCCCAAGAACGGAGGACATCATGCCCGAGACGGCCTCACAGATGCCACGGCCCACCAAGCCCATCTCCGCTAGGGGTTAATCTCCTATTGGAAGATACGGCTCATGAGGCATCCTAGGCTTTCTGTACCTGGGTCCCCCCATCGCCAAAGATGTGCATGAGGAAACGGACAAGCGCATAGAGCACGAGCACCGTTGCAATAATGGTCTCAGCCAGCACAAGCGGCGCAAGCCAAGGCGCGGGAGACCCCAATGCGGCCACACAAGCCATGGTCTGCTTAAGTGCTATGGCGGTAATCACAAACGGGAAGGTGTAGGCTGCGTAGCTTGGCGCAAAAGCCGTGACCTTGAGGAATCTCGGAAGCCGCAAGAGAACAACAGCGTAGAGAACCGTTGCGACAACCTCCATGCAAGCGAGCAGTACGAGCGACTTGGGCGTCACGGACTGGACGTATGCGGCAACGCAAAGGCTGGCAGGTGCCGTCATGATGCAGAATACAGGACGCGCAGGAACGGGAGGCTCCCCGACCTTTGTGTAGCGCCTAACGATCACGAACGTAAGGATGGCAAAGGTCACGAGGCCAAACCAGAAGCATGCCGTACCGATTGCCTCCATGCCAAAGGCCGGCGCAGTCACAGAAGCGGCTGCGATGCCTACGTAGACGATGTGCCAGCTTGGGAAGACCTGCCTGAGGTCGAAATGGGCAACATACTTGACCGTGAACCACACAATCAGGCAGATGTGGAGGGCAAGTCCAGTCCACCACAGGACAATGCCAAACTCTGCAGAAAGCGGCTTTGCATAGCCGGCAAGCAGCAACAACGCCATGGAGAAGGTGCCCGAGATGCTCGCAAGCATGGGGTTCTTCATGTCGTTTTGTACGGACTCGTTATCTCCAATGAGTTTGGCTACGAAGAGCAGACCCAGCAGGACCGCGACGATGCCAAAGACAGCATGGAAACCTTCGCCGTAGCCCTGCAGCAAGTTACCGAGAGCGGCGCACCCTAGCATGACCCCCGTGATGGGAAGAGGGACTCTCTTAAGCAACGAAGTCCTCCTTCTTCATGGGCAAAACGTCCTCGATCCTAAGGCGAGGCAGGGGCTCGGCGCCGTCCTCGGCACCCTCATCAAGATTCTTTATGCCCTCCTCGCGGCACACGATTGCAGCGACCTTCCATGCGCAGAGGCCGGTAAACCAAATGCACTGCTCCTTGTGGGCTCCCTTACCCATATCAAACTCGCGGGTAAGCACGCGGCAGCACAGGGCGTGCTTGCCGTTCTCGTCGCGGAACCAATCGTGGAGCTCATGCGTGAAGCTCATGCATCTCTGGACGGCTGGGTCAGTAGGACCATCCTGGGCGGTGCGTCCATAGAGCAGGCCGAGTGCAGCGACGCCGCCATTCGCAGCGCCACACATGCAGCCAGACTTGCCGACACCCATCGACATGCCTGAAACCATTGCAATGACCTGCTCAGGCACATCGAGCTTGAAGGAATCGCGAAGGGCACACATGACTGCCTCGTCGCAGAAGAACCCTCCCTTGTAGTAGCTCTCAGCCAGACGTTGCACCTTATGCGGGCTTACTTCAGTCACATTGATCTTAACGTTTGCCATAGTGGCTCCTCTCCTGTGCCCACGCATGGCTGACGTCCTCACGTCCGGGAAGGCCCTGCGGAGTGCCTCTTCTGTTTTCAACTCCCCCGTCCGGGCGCGTCCTCACGCCAACCGTGTCCCAGCGGGCGACCGCAATGGGCACCGCTATCCATGCCCATGCATAACGGTGCCACAGCGGATGATAACAGTTTGTAAGGAAGCCTAACTTGTCATTAGGCTCCCGTTCGACGAGCGGCGGGGAACTCCGGGGGACCGCGCGCACGCCCACGGTGGCGGGCCGTCCCCTGGTCGGATTGTCCCCCGGCCGGAGGGAGTTCGCGGTATCATCGGCTGGACGACGCTCGCGACCCAGCAGGCCTGCCGCGGGGTGCGGTTCCAGAACGGAGGACATCATGCCTGAGACGGTCTCACAGATGCCACAGCCCACCGAGCTCATCCCTGCTGATGAGGCTAGAGCCCTCACGGCAAACGCGAAGCCTGGCCGCTCCCAGGCAGAGGCCGATACCCTTGCTGAGAATGCCCTGCGCTGGGCCATGCACAACGCAGAGGGGCAGACCAGCACACGCATCCGCACCTATGCCATGTACGGCAGGACGTCGGTGATGCTCAAGTTTGCCCCGGGCGAGACGGACTGCGCCGGGGCTGGCAATGCGTTCTACAACGACCTCCTCGCCAACAGCAACGTGCTTGTGGCGGATGCGATCTCGTCCATCATCCACGGGCGCGAGCAGGCACTAATCTCTCCGCGGCAGCAGATGCGCCTGCTCAACGAGTACAACGCCAAGCTTGTGGCCTTCCTGCGCCGTCTGCGTCGCACAGGTTACGACGTGAAGGCAGGAGAGGAGCTTGCCGCCGAGGGCATACACGACAACAGCACCATTATCGTGAGCTGGGGGTAGGGCACGGCGACAACCGCCGGCAGCCAAGAACGGGATCGCCGCGACCGCGACGACCCCGCCCACAACGCAGGTCGAGAACGGCTACGCCTCCACAGGCTTTGAGGCACCCCCACCCACAACGCCATCCATCACGTCCACGGCCTTCTCGACCGCGTTCACGATGTTCTCGTAGCCGGTGCAGCGGCACAGGTGCCCCGAGAGGCACTTGCGAATCTCGTCGCGCGTGTAGGTCCTGCCCGAGCGCTCCATCTCGACCGCACTCATGATGATGCCGGGGATGCAGAAGCCGCACTGGACGGCAAACTCGTCAATAAATGCCTGCTGGACGGGGTCGAGCGTGCCATCTTTTGCCTGGAGGCCCTCCACGGTGAGGATGTCTCTGCCCTGTGCCCAGTCGGTAAGGTACAGGCAGGAGTCTGTGGCCACGCCATCGACAAGGACGGTGCAGGCCCCGCACTCCCCCACCTCGCATCCACGCTTGACGCCCGTGAGATGGAGCCTGTCGCGAAGCGTGTCGAGAAGGGACTCGCGCGGGTCATAGCCAACCTGCACGGGCCTCCCGTTGACGGTGCACTTGAGGATCCTCATGTCCATTAGATATCAGCTCCTCCCCTACGCGCACCCTCGGCAAGCGCACGCTTCGACATCTCCTTGATGAGCTGCAGCCGGAAGTCCTTGGACGCACGCCACGAGTCACGCGGGTTCGTGTCTGCCTGGGCCAGCTCGCCGATCTTCTCGACGGCCTCGGCCACTGGAAGGCCGCGCACGCCATCCTCGGCGCCACGCGCACGCATGGGCGTGGGGGCCGCAACGCCAAAGGCTAGGCGGATGTCGTCGACAGTGGCCTTATCGGTCGAAAGCTTTACCAGGCAGCAGCAGCCCATCGTGGCGATCTCGAGGGCCCGCCTCTTGCCATACTTGATATAATGGCCGGTAAAGCCCTCGTAGTGGCTGCGTGGGATGCGGATGCGCACCAGCACCTCGTCACGCTCCCGCACGGAGCGGCCGGGGCCCGTGTACCACTCCTCGATGGGGATGGTGCGCTCTCCTCGCACAGAGCGCACGTCGAGAAGCGCGCCGTACGCAAAGAGCGTCGAGGCGGAATCTGCAGAAGTGGCGGCGTTGCACACGTTGCCGCCTATGGTACCCGAGACGCGCAGCTGCGGGCCGCCGGGCGTGTCGCACGCCTCGCCCAGCGTGGGCACGGTTGCCTGGATCACAGGCGAGGTGGTCACGTGGTGGAACCACGTGAGGGGGCCGATCTCTACCGTTCCGTCATCGGCGAGCGTGACGCCGTCGAGCTCGTCAGAAAGGCCGTGGATGGAGACCAGGTGGGCGCCCGCAAACTTGCCCTCGCGCACCTTCACGAGCACGTCGGTGCCACCGGCCACCACAATGGCCTGGGGGTCCTCGGCCAAGGCACGGCATGCGTCATCCACGCTTGTGGCCTCGTAGAGCGATTCGATGTCATACATCAGATGAGTCCCTCCCTCTTGAAGCCCTCGAAGAGTCGCTGTGGGGTCATGGGCATCTCGTAGAACTTGACGCCCGTCGCGTCGAGGATCGCGTCGCGGATTGCCGGCGCGGGGCTGATGATCGGGGTCTCTCCCACAGCCTTGTTGCCATAGGGGCCCATAGGATCGTATGTCTGGATGTTCTCGGCCTTAAGGTCGGGCACGTCCATGGTGGTCGGAACCTTGTAGTCAAGCAGCGTGGGGTTGCGCACACGACCGGTCCTGGGATCGACGAGGACCTCCTCGGAGAGGGCAAAGCCTATGCTCTGCGCCATGCCGCCGTGAATCTGCTGCTCCACAAGCTTGGGGTTGATGGTCTGGCCGTTGTCCTGTACCGAGATGATCTTGTTGATGGTCACCTGCGCGAGCGGCATGTCAACTGTCACGTCGCAGAACGTGCAGCCGGTAGCGATCGCGTTCTGGTGGATGTTCACCGTCGCACGTGCAGAGAGCTGGTCGTTCTGGTGGATGTTGTAATACGCCTCCAGGGCAAGGTCCTCCAGGCTGCAGAGCTTGTTGTCCCCGCTGTCGTAGATGGCATGGTCACGCAGGTCGAGTTCGCTCTGGGAGTCTGGATAGAGGCCCTTCGCGAAGGCCAGGATCTTGGCACGGAGCTTCTGCCCCGCCTCCTTGCAGGCCGTGCCCGAGACAAAGGTCTGACGAGAGGCGTAGGCCCCCGCGTCGTAGGGCGTGACATCAGTGTCCTGGAAGCTCACGACATGGATGTCCTCGGTGTCCACGCCAATGGCCTCGGCGGCCATCTGGCTGAACACGGTATCGGCACCCTGGCCAATCTCGGTAGCGCCCATCTGCAGCTGGAACGAGCCGTCTTGGTTGAGCGTGATCTGGGATGTTGCCGTCTCGAGCGCAAACGGCGCCACGGCCGTCTTGTACACGAAGAAGGCGACGCCAACACCATGGCGAATGGGGCCCGTCTCGCCTGCGTACTCTTTCTTCTTCTTGTCCCACTCGATGTACTCGCGGCCGCGCTCGACGCAGGCACGCAGGCCATCGGTGCGATAGGAGATCGTGTTGCCAGGGCTGAACTCATCCACGTAGCCAGGGGCAATGGCGTTCTTCAGACGGAACTCGACACCATCCCACCCCATGTCGTAGGCGATGTCCGACATGAGGCATTCAGCGGTCCAGACGCCTTCCGGCACTCCATAGGCACGCATGGCGCCGGTATGCGGGCCGTTGGTGAAGACGGTCCACGCCTCGCAACGGACAGCCTGTTCGCAGGTGTGATAGAGCCACCGGAAGCTGTTGACGGAATTGAGCACGATCGCGTGCCCATGGTGGATGTAGCCGCCGGTGTTCGACCAGCCCTTGATGGAACGGGCATGCAGGCGCATGTCATCGCCTACGCTGCCTTCCACTTCGAAGTCCTTGGGCTGGCGTCCGGAGGTGTCCCAGAAGCACTCCTCGCGCGTAAGCTCGAGCTTGACGCAGCGGCCACCCACCTGGTGGCAGAGCCACGCGTTCAGCGGCTCATAGTGGATGTCCTGCTTCGTGCCAAAGCCGCCGCCGATATAGGGCTTGATCACGCGCACGCGGCCCCAGGGGATGCCAAGCGCCTGTCCAATGATGCGCCGGCAGATGTGGGGAATCTGGGTGGACGAGACGCAGGTGATCTTGCCGTTCTCCTCATAGCAGTACGAGACGCACACCTCGATGTGCGCCTGGCTCTGATCGCCCGTGAAGGTCTTGATGGAGAAGCGATGGTAGGCAGGGTCGTCAAGCGCCTCGTCGAAGGACGCGTAGCCCAGCTTCTCGAGGTCCTCCTTGCTCGTCTCGACAAGCGTGTGCGCCGCGAGGTTGTCCGGCCAGCGGTCCTGCACGGGCGGGTTCGTGCCCTTGAGAGACTCGCGCGCGTCGTAGACAACCGGGTACTCTTCGTACTCCACCTTGATCTTGCGTAGCGCGCGGTCGGCGGTCACGTCGTCCTCGGCAACCACGGCCGCGATGTTGTCACCGTAGATGCGCACGCGGTCATCGAGCAGCCTCCTGTCGGCCTTGTCGCGCTTTTCGGCAGCGGAGTCTGAGTACCAGGGGTGCCCGGCCACGGGATATTTGATATCTGGCACGTCAAAGCAGGTAAAGACTCCGATGACGCCCGGCACCCTTTTGGCCTCCTCGGTATCGATGGAGACCACGCGTCCATTGCCGATTGTGGAATGAAGGATCTTCGCCACCAGGCAGGGTTTGGGACAGAGGTCATCGGCAAACATCGCACGTCCCGTGACCTTGTCATACGCGTCAACACGCTTGGCGGGACGCCCAACCTCCTTCAGCTGCTCCATGACGTGCCCCCTCTCATAGAAAGATGTAATGCCTCATTACAAAATGTTAGTTCCAATACAGCATGCCGCACGGAGAATGCGGCGAGCGGCCCGGAAAGAACGGATGGGCGCACTCGTTCACCATATCCTTGCATAACCCCTCCAAGCTGGTCATCATTCAGTAAACAGCCAACACTCCCAAAACGACGGACTGCAGGCGTCCGCATGAGACGCCGGCAGCCAGAAGGGCCGCTAGAGCACGCGCACGCCCGCGACGTACTTCTCAACGATGCGCCCACCTTCCTCGGCAAGGTACATGTAGCGTTCAACGCGCTCCGCGGGGTCGCAGTCGAGCGGCGTGCGGATCCCCGAGTCATCGAGCACCAGGGCATCGACCTCAAAGCCGCGCTCGAAGCTGCCCACCTTCCCAAAGAACGAGCCACCGCCTACCGTGGCGATGTAGAGGGCCTCGGCGGTCGAGAGGGGCTTGAGGTTCTGGTCGACGAGGCGCCAACGCAGCTTGGAGCAGCCGACGAGGTCTGCCACCGCACGGAACATCGAGAGCGTGGCGCCGCCGGCCACGTCCGTTCCGAGACCCACGTGCACGCCCTCCACGAGATAGCGCCGAATGGGCGCGATGCCGCTCGAGAGCTGCATGTTGGACTGCGGGCAGGTGGCCACGAAGACGTTGTGGCGCTTGAGGATGGCAACCTCCTCGTCCGTCGAGTAGTTGCAGTGGGCCATCACGACCTTGCCCTCGCCGTCCATCTCACCAAAGTGCTCGTAGGTCTGTCCGTAGCAGGACGACCAGGGGCACAGGCCGTGGACCCAATCAATCTCCGAGAGGTTCTCGGAGAGGTGGGACTGCAGCGGCAGGCCACGCTCCTGCTTCAGCTTGCCGAGACCCCCCATGAGCTCATCGGAGCAGGTGGGCGTGAAGCGCGGCGTGAGGATGGGACGGGTGTTGCCATACCCCTTGGCCTCGACGTCATCCAGCCAGCGCACCGTGTCGGCAAGCGAGGTGGCAGCGTCCTTCTCGCAGAGGTAGTCGGGGCTGTTGCGGTCCATGTTGACCTTGCCCACATACGTCTTGAGGCCCGTGGACTCAAGCTTGTCCATGAGCAGCTCTGTGGGCTCGACGTGCATGGTGCCAAAGACCACGGCGCGCGTCGTCGGCGAGTGCAGAAGGTCGCCGGCAAAGATTCCGTAGGCCTTGTCGGCGTACTCGAGGTTTGCGTACTTGCTCTCCTCGGGGAAGGTGTGGGTGTTGAGCCACTCGAGCAGCTCGAGGTCCATGCCCAGGCCGCGGAAGCCATATTGCGGCGCGTGGACGTGGATGTCGGTCATGCCGGGAATCACGAGCTTTCCGGCGTGGTCGATGACCTCGATCCCCTCATACTCGGCGGGAAGCTCCTGGAAGACGCCCTTGGAGACGCCGCCTACCACCACGAGGTAGCCGTCCTTCGCCCACTGAAGGTTTGCCCGGTCGCGCGACCAGACGATGTCACCATGAATCGCGAAGGTTTTCTCAGACATGTAAAGCCTCTTTCCTTTGGGTGGGCGTCCAGGCGCCCACACCTATTGTGCCCGTTGCCGGCACGCAGGCGCGTCCATCATGCCAGCAGGCGGTCCATACCCAAGCGATGCCCTAAATGAAGAAGTACTTCAGGCAGAACAGGACGAACAGGACCCACATGACAACGCTGATCCTCTTGCGGTTCTCGGCACCTGAACAGGCGTTGATCGCCACGTAGGAGATGATGCCAAGCGAGATGCCCTCGGCGATGGAGTACATGAAGGGCATGGCGACGATGGCCACAAACGCAGGGAGCGCCTCGGTTGCGGTCCCCCAGTCAATCCTCGTGACGGCGCCAAACATCATGAAGCCGACGATGACTAGTGCGGGAGCCGTGGCAAACGACGGGATGGCCAAAAAGATCGGCGAGAGGAACAGCGATAGCAGGAACAGGAGGGCGGTCGTGACACCGGTGAGGCCCGTACGGCCACCCTGGGCAATGCCGGCGGTGCACTCGACAGCCGTGGCAGTGGAGGAGGTACCGATAAGGCCCGCCAGCGTGGTGGCGCAGGACTCGGCAAGCAGGGCGCCCTTGACGTTGGGGAGCTTGCCATTCTCGTCGAGAAGGTCTGCCTTGGAGGCAGCGCCGATTAGCGTGCCGATGGTATCGAAGAGGTTCGTGAAGAGGAACGCGAATACCACCGAGGCAAACCCAACCGTGAAGAAGTTCGAGAAGTCGAGCTTGAAGGCGATGGGCGCAATCGAGGGGACAGAGAGGCCGGTCGAGAAGTCCGGCAGCAGGCTTGCGAAGCCGGCCTCGGGGTTGGGCGCATAGATGCCCGTGAGCTGGCAGATGATGCCAAGCCCCCACGTGATGAGAATGCCCAGAAGGATGTTGCCCTTCACGCCGTTGCACACGAGGATGGCGGTGATCACGATGCCGACGAGGGCCAGAAGGGCAGAGATGCCGGCCGTGGAGAACGTCCCTGCCTCGATCGAGCCGTGGAACGAGAACATCGAGACGAGCGTGGATTCGTTCGAGATCACGAGGCCAGAGTTCTTGAGGCCAATGATGGTGATGAAGAGGCCCACGCCGACGGTGATCGCGTACTTGAGGTTCACCGGAATCGCATTGAATATCGCCTCTCGTACGTTGGTGAGCGACAGGATCACAAAGATGATGCCCTCGACGAAGATTGCCGTGAGCGCCACCTGCCACGAGTAGCCCATGCCCAGGCAGACCGTGTAGGCGAAGTAGGCGTTGATGCCCATGCCCGGCGCCAGGATGAACGGGTAGTTCGTGAGTGCTGCCATGAGCAGCGTGCCGATGGTCGAGATGAGGACCGTTGCCGTGAAGAGGGCGTCCTGAGGCATGCCCGTAGCCGCAAGGACTGAGGGGTTGACCGCAAGGATGTAGGCAGCGGTGACAAACGTTGTGAGGCCGGCGAGAAGCTCGGTCCTCACGTTTGTCCCACGCTCCCTCAGGTGGAAGATCTTGTCCAGCGTCTTCTCCATACAGCGCATCACTCCTTATCTCGGATAACCGACTGCTTGCGCCCGCCGGGAACCGGATGCGGTTCCAGCGGGTGCGCTTTCGCTGATGTGTTGTCTGAAGGTGCCGCGCTCTCAGCGAGCTATCGGAGCTCGCCAATGCAGCCATCGTGACTGCCGGCAGGTGCGCGGTTGAACTGACATGCGGGGTGTTTGCTCTCATTGGCAGACGCCGGGAGGGTGGCCCTGGTTTCCATTGGTGATAAGCCCGAAGGCCACGGTGTTCTCATCGGTGAATCTGCCAAAGAGTTTTTTTATCTGCTTATTTATTTTTTGCTATACGGATGTTATCCCCGTGCTCCCTGGAAGTGGCCCCCAATACAGGCGAACGGTTGAACCCGTATCGCCAACGGTAATTCTTGATTTGAAATTTTATATACCGTTATGCATCTGAACAGCTAACCCTTGTGTGCATTGCATTTACAATGACCTGTTATCACCACTCGGCCGCAGGGCCCGTCCCATGGTGGGATTGCGCCATCGTGCGTACGCAGAATCGCACTTCCCTGACAAGCACCTCTCAGCCAACTGGGCAAACACCGGGGCCTTGTCAGATAACCCCGTTCGTGCGTACGCAGAATCGCGCCTTCTTGCCACAGTCCCGCCTCAGAAGGGCCAATCGGGCAGACAGTCTCACGTGTGCGCACGCACGACAGAGGATTCTCGCCACCTGACCCCTTCTGGGAATTAGGACGACAAAGGCCGCAGTCCCACTGGAACCGCGGCCGTCGGCAGAGGATCTGTGGTGACCACCTACAACGTACCCTTCACCGCATCGATCTCGCCATCGGTGAGGAAGGCATCCGCCTGAATCTTCTCGGAGTACTCCTTTACCCTGTCCTGAACCCCCTGCGAGACCTTGTCGGAGTAGCTCCCCAGATAGACGCCACCGTTGTCCATGTTTGCCTCGATGATGGCACCGCTTCCAAACGAACCGGCCTCGATCTCATCCATGGCCTGGCCAAACATCCAGTCCGTGACGGTCGAGGTGATAACGCTGGGATTGTCCGCGCCAACGGAGTCGATAGGCTGCGCAATATCGAAGTGCGTGTCGACGCCTGCCTCCTCGAGCGCCTGGCGGGCACCATTGTCGACGGCGGAGGCGTCACCCCACATGACGTCGACGTTGTTCGAGTTGATCCACTGGTTTGTGATGTTGGTGCCAAACGAGGCATCCGTGAAGCCAGCATCAAAGTTGTAGTGGCCCTCGATCTTGGAATTCACCTTCTGCGCGGCGGCGAGGTAGGCCGCGTACTTGGTGAGCGTGGTGGGAAGGCGCATGCCGCCGATGAAGCCGATATGGCCCGTGTTGGACATGAGGCCAGCCACCACACCGGCAAGCGCACCCGTCTGCTTGAGGTTTACCTGGACGGTCTCCACCTTGACCAGGGTCCCGTAGTCCGCGAGGTCCGTTGCGGGATCGGTGTTGGTCATGAGGAAGTGCACGTTGGGGTTGGAATCGGCCGCCTCGGCAACCACGTCACCCCACGCAGAGACAAACTCGTTGCCAGCGGCAATGATGAGGTCGACGTCCTGGTCGACATAGGACTGTGCCGCAGAGGCCGCGTCCGCCGAGGCGGTGTTCTCCTTGGGCTCGAGCATCTCCCACTTGGGGTGGGACTCGATTGCCTTCTGGAGCGACTCGTAGTGGCCCTGTCCCCAGCCACCGTCGTTCTTGGGACCGCTGATGACCAGAGCCACCTTGTAGCTTGACTTCTCGGCAGAGTCCGTCGAGCTTGGGCTCGAGGACGAGCCACATGCCGCAAGCGAGAGCCCGCAGGCCACGGCAGCCCCTCCCAGCCCAAGCGATAGCGCGTTCCTACGCGTTATGTTCATTCTCATAGCTTCCTCCCCAGTTGCAACCGACACTTCTGCTCCGCGACAGGCTCTGAAGCACCTAGTCCCAGTACCCCTCGTGCACGGCGGCCGCCTTGGCCTCCAGCTCCGGGAACGGCCCCACGACCTCGATGGGCTTCTGCCCTGCCGCGAATACCCTTCTGCAGGGCAGGTCAAACGTAGGGTTCTGCTCGTTTGACCCCGTAAGCTCAAGCAGGCGCCGCTCCGTCATGGCATAGACCACGCGACCCACGTTTCCCCAGTAGATGGCGCCCGCACACATCGAGCAGGGCTCGGCGGAGGCATACAGCGAGCAGTCCCAGAGATAGTCCCTGTCGTAGAGCTGGCTCGCATGCTCCATGAGCTGGGTCTCGGCGTGGCCCGTACACTTGTGTGTCCCAATCTCAACGTTTTCTTGCTCGAGAAGGACGTCGCCAGAGGGCGAGACGAGAATCGCGCCAAACGGCGTATTGCCATGTTCGCGTGACGCTCGGGAGACCTCGATGGCGCGCTCGAGAAGCGCGACGTCCTTCTCGCGAGTGAACTGCTTTCGCGACATACAAGAACCTTTCCAGAGGGGGCGAGACACCCGCATGTGTCTCGCCCCCGATAGACCTACGAAGAACGAACCGTCGTTTACAGCGTCTTGGAGATGGCCGAGACCTCGTCATCGGTGAGGAAGGTGCCGGCCTTGATCTGCTCGGCATACTCGTTGATCTTGTCCTGCACGTCCTTGGAGACCTTGTCGGAGAACTTGCCGAGGGACACGCCGCCGTTGCTCATGTTGCCGGTGATGGCCTTGCCGCCGCCAAAGGAGCCGGCCTCGATCTCGTCCATGGCCTGGCCAATCATCCAGTCCGTGACGGTGGAGGTCACAACGGTGGGCTGGTCGTCGCCTACGATGTCGATGGGCTGGGCAATGTCAAAGTGCGTGTCGGCGCCGGCAGACTCAAGGACCTTGCGCGCACCGTTGTCGACGGCGGAGGCGTCGCCCCACATGACGTCGACGTTGTTGGAGTTGATCCACTGCTGGGTGAGGTTCGTGCCCAGGGAGGCATCGGTGAAGCCGGCCTCGAAGTTGTACTGGCCCTGGACGCCCGGCGTGACCTTCTGCGCCGCTGCGAGGTACGCGGAGTACTTCGTGGTGGTGGACGGAAGCTTCATGCCACCGATGAAGCCGATGCTCTTGGTCTGGGTCATGAGGCCAGCGACAACGCCGGCAAGGGCACCGGTCTGCTTAAAGTCCGGAAGCACCGTCTCGACGGAATCGAGGGTCTCGTAGTCCGTCATCTCGGTGGCGGGATCGGTGTTCGTGATGAGGAAGTGGACCTTGGGGTGGCTGCCCGCCGCATCTGCCACAACCTCGGCCCAGTCGGAGGCGAACTGGTTCCCGTTGCCAATGATGAGGTCGACGTCCTGGTCGACGTAGGACTGCGCCGCAGTGGCGGCATCGGCATCGGCCGTGTTCTCCTTGGGCTCGAGCATCTCCCACTTGGGGTGGGACTCGATGGCCCTCTTGAGGGACTCGTAGTGGCCCTGGTCCCAGCCGCCGTCGGTGATGATGCCGCTCATGATCATGGCGACCTTGTAGCTCGACTGCTCGGAGCTGGCCCCAGAGGGGGAGCTGCCAGACGAGCTGGGGCTGCTGCCGGACCCGCCACAGCCCGCAAGGGCAAGGGCGCCCACGCTGCCAAGCCCCAGAGCGATTGCCTGGCGCCTGTCGAGCATGACGTTGGACAGAGACTTCTTGGTTTCACTCATGATGTACCCTTTCCTTCCTCCATGGGGGATGCGTCGCGCACCCCCTCCCAATGACCCGCACCTCACGACGTTAGCCGCACGCAATGAGGGTGGAACCGAACAACTCCCAGGTGAGGCACCTTCCTCGGTGACAGGCAGCGCTCCACCCGGGAGCGCGCCGCCCTAGCGCTGCTCGCGGAAGTACGGCTGACCGTTGGACTTGGGCCCGGCATGCCTCGACCCAAAGAAGATGAGCGCTACTATCGTGAAGATGTACGGGATCATCTTGAAGAACATGACCGGAGCAGACTGGAACTGCGCCTGCAGGGCCACGTTGAGGCCGTCGAAAAAGCCGAAGAGCATGCTTGCGCCAAGGACGCCCAGGGCGCTCCAGCGACCAAAGATTACGGTGGCCAGCGCGATGAATCCGCGGCCCATCACGATTCCGTCGGTGTAGATGGGCGTGTAGCACAGCGTGAGGAACGCGCCGCCAGCCGCGGCGAGCGCGCCGCACGCGATGCAGGCGATGTACTTCACGCGCACGACGTCGATTCCGAGCGTCTCGGCAGCATGGGGGTTCTCGCCCACAGAGCGGAACGAAAGCCCCGCTCGGAAGTGCTTGAAGAAGTACCTCACGAGTGGCACGAGAATGAAGGCCAGGTAGGCCAAGAGCGTCTGGTTGAAGAAGGCGTCACCGACAAAGGGTATCTGCGAGAGCCCCGGTATGGCGATGCTCGCCATCTGCGAGCCAGTCGCGTTTGCGGAGTTAGACCCCACAAAGAGGTTGTAGCCGAAGAGCGCCACGGCGGGGGCCAGGATGTTGATGGCCATGCCGGTGACCACCTGGTCGGCACAGAGCGTGACCGTGCAGAAGGCGTAGAGCATGTTCACGAGCACGCCGGCAAGCATGCCCACGAAAAGTCCCACCCAGAGGTTGCCCGTCATCTTGGCCACGGCAAAGCCCACAAACGCACCGACTGCCATGATGCCCTCGAGACCGATGTTCACGAGGCCGGCACGCTCTGAGAAGACCTCACCAAGCGCGGCGAGAAGGATGGGCACGGCGCCCATGGTCATCGCCTTGAGGATGGTGGGGAGCGCAATCATGAAATCCATTATGCAGTCACCTCGGCTTTCTTGGCCTTGGCGTCCTGCCTTGCGGCAACGAACGCCTTGATCTTGGGGAGCTTCACGGCAGCCATTCCGGCAACGGCGAAGATGATGATGAGGCCACGGATGATCTCGACGATGGCGGTGGGTACGCCGATGACGCTCTGCATCATGGTGCCGCCCGTCGAGAGGATGCCAAACAGCAGGGCCACGAAGAGTGCGGCAATGGGGTTGAGCTGTGCGATGAGCGCGATGGCCACGCCATCAAAGCCAAAGCCGGAGCCAAAGCCGTCTGCCAGACGGTAGGGCGTCTTGCCGAGAAGCTCGACGGCACCACCCATGCCGGCGATGGCGCCAGAGATGATGAAGGCGAGCAGCACGAGCCTCCTCACGGGGAAGCCGTTGACCTTCGAGGCGATGGGGTTCAGTCCCACGGCGCGAATCTTGAAGCCAAACGAGGTGCGGAAGATCACATACCACACGAAGATGCCGAGCGCGATTGCGACGATGACGCCAATGTGCGTGCCCGCGACTTCGGGAAGGCGTGCGCCCTGCGGGACGGCAACGGTCTTGGGCAGCCCGTTATCCGAGTAGACGTTCTTGTAGATGTACTCCATGAAGTACATGGCCACGTAGTTGAGCATGATCGTGGTGATCATCTCGTTGAGGCCACGCGTGATCTTCATGATGCCAGGCAGAAGCCCCCAGACGGCGCCCGCCACAATGCCTGCGAGAAGCCCCAGCGCAAGGCCGAGCGGACCGTCAAGGCCAAGGCCCAGGATGACCGAGGCCGTAGCGCAGCCGCCCATGATGAACTGCCCCTCGCCGCCGAGGTTGAAGACGCCGCACTTGTAGGCAAACACGGCGCACAGACCGGTGAAGATGAGCGGGCAGGCGCGCTCAAGCGTCTTGCTGATCTTGGCGGCATCTCCAAGCGAACCCTGGATCATGGCCGCATAGCCCTCGAACGGGCTTTTCCCAAGGCAGGCGATGATGATTGCGCCAATGATGAGAGCCAGGAGCACCGAGACGACAGGCGTGAGAATCATCAGCCTCTTCTCGCTGCGCTCCTCCGGGCTCAGAGCTTTCTTTACCACGTTGTCCCCCTCCTACTTTCCTGCCATTGCGAGCGAGATCTCCTTGATGGGAGGGTTCGCACCCGGATACGTGCCCATGACCTGGCCCTCGAAGAGCACCACAATGCGGTCTGAGAGCTTGAGCACCTCGTCGAAGTCAGCCGAGATGAGAAGCACCGCACATCCTGCGTCGCGCTGCGCCACGATCTGGTTGTGGATGAACTCGGTGGCACCAATGTCTAGGCCGCGCGTGGGATAGACGGCCACGAGGAGCCTTGGGCGTCCCTCAAGCTCGCGCGCGAGGATGACCTTCTGCTGGTTGCCGCCGGAGAGGCTGCGCGCCGTCTGGTCGACAGAGGTACAGCGGATGTCGTTCTCTTCGCGAAGCCTGTCCGCGTACGAGTGGATCTCGGCCATCTTGAGCCACTTACCGTGGCCAAGGGAGAACTGGCCGCTCTCGGTCTGCTTGAGCACGAGGTTCTCGGCAACCGTCATGTCGCCCACAAGGCCCATCTTGTTGCGGTCCTCGGGGATGTTGCCCAGGCCGGCCTCGATGAAGGTCTCGGGCGAGAAGATCGCGATCTCGGAGCCGTCCGGGCCAATGACCCTGCCGGACTCAGGCTTCACGAGGCCAGTCACGACCTCGGCCAGAGGCGTCTGCCCGTTGCCGTCGATACCCGCCACGCCGAGGATCTCGCCCTGGTGGATGGTGAGAGAGACGTCCTTCAGGCCACCATGCTTCGCTTCGGGGTGGTACGAGACGCCCTCAAGCTCGAACTCCGTCTTGTCGGCACCCGTGACCTTGTCGTAGGTGTTCTCGACGAACTTCTGGCCGATCATGAGGTCGGCAAGCTCCTGCTCGGTGGTATCGGCAACGCACACGGTCTCGACGGTCTCGCCACGGCGAAGCACGGTAACGCGATCGGAGATGCGCATGACCTCGCGCATCTTGTGGGAGATGAAGATGATCGACTTACCCTCATCGGTGAGCGAGTGCATGATGTCGAAGAGCCCTTCGACCTCGAGGTCGGTGAGGACTGCCGTAGGCTCATCCAGGATGAGCAGGTCGGCGCCGCGGAACAGCACCTTCATGATCTCGACGCGCTGCTGCATGCCAATCGACATGTCGGAGACCTTCTCGTCGAGGTCAATCTCCAGGCCGTAGCGGTCCATGATCTCCTCGATGGCCTTGCGGTCGTCCGCCTCCTGGAGCGTGGGGGAGCCGTGGCGCTTGTCGCCCAGGATGATGTTCTCGAGGCCCGTCATGGCATCTATGAGCATGAAGTGCTGGTGCACCATGCCAATGCCATGCTCGACCGCCACGCGCGGTGAGCTTATCTGGACCTCCTGGCCGCGCATGAAAATCTTTCCATCAGTGGGCTGGTAGAGCCCGATGAGGACATTCATGAGTGTGGACTTGCCTGCGCCGTTCTCGCCAAGGAGGGTGTGGACCTCGCCCTCCTGCACGTCAAGTGAGACGTCCTTGTTCGCATAGAACGAACCGAAGCGCTTGCTGATGTTCTCCATTCTCAGCAACTCGGCCATGCTTGCCGCCTTTCGCCTACGGGTGCCGAACAAACAAACTGTACGCGAGTCAAACCAATTATTGTGCCACCCCGTTACAGGGGCTTTTCTGCCTCCTTGCCATTCGTCTTCTTCTTGGAGTACGGCGTGCCTTCGAGCGGGAGCTTTGTTCGAAGCACACCATCGACCCTGCGATAGGCATTCTGGATTGCCGCCGCCGTGGGGATGGAGGCGATCTCCCCTATGCCCTTGCCACCGTACGCCACGGAGAGCAGGCGCTCCTTCTCGACGTAGTCGGCGTGAATCTCGGGGGTCTGGTTGGCGCGGAGAAGGCCGAGCGTTCCGTACTTGACCTGCGGCACGCAGTCCTTGAGCGGGAATCGCTCGGTGAGCGCGTAGCCCATGCTCATGAGGACGCCCCCCTCAATCTGGCCCTGGATGGCGATGGGGTTCACGACCTTGCCGGAGTCATGCGCGGCATAGATGTCGCTCACGCGACGGTTCCTGTCAAGGACGGCGCAGGTCGTGGCATAGGCGTAGCACACGTGGCTCTTGGGGTTGGGCTTGTCGGCGCCCAGCTTGTCGGTAGGCTCGAAGTAGACGTAGCGGAACTCGTGCCCCTCGAGGGCAGCGAGGGCGGCAACCGGGTCCTTTGCACGCAGGGCATGGCCCGCCATGAGGTCTTCCGGATGCTCGTCCACGTAGGGGTTCCCGTCATCGTACTCCACGGTCTTGCCGTCACCGTGGGCGCATACGGGCTCGTCCGGCACGGGGCAGCCCGCCTCCACGGCAAGCATGGCGTCACGCAGAAGGAAGGCCACGCCACGCACGGCTTCGCCCGTGATGACCGTCTGGCGCGAACCCGAGGTGGTGCCAGAGTCGGGCGCGGCCTCGGTGGAGCACTCGCCGTTCTCGATGGCGCTCTTGGGGAGCCCCGTCGCCTCGGCGACGTCTTGCTGGAAGACGGTGTTGCAGCCCTGGCCAATGTCGGAGGTGGCAGAGTAGATGACGGCACGGCCGCCCTCAACGCGGATGTTGGCGCGGCCTGCGTCGGGCAGGCCCACGCCCACGCCCGAGTTCTTCATGGCGCAGGAGAGTCCCGCGTGGTCCGCGTTCCTCTCGTAGACGTCCCTCACCGCGAGGAGCGTCTCCTTGAGCGCGGTGGAGCAGTCTGCGATCTGGCCGTTGGGCAAGGCCTTGCCGGGCTCGATCGCGTTCTTGTACCGAATCTCCCATGGGCTTATCCCCACCTCGTCGGCCAACAGGTCGATGAGGCACTCGAGGGCAAACTCGCTCTGGCACACCCCAAAGCCGCGGAAGGCCCCGGCGGGCGGGTTGTTTGTGTAGTAGCCAAAGCCGCGGATGTCGGTGTTCTGGTAGGTGTAGGGGCCAACGGCGTGCGTGCAGGCGCGCTCGAGAACGGGCCCGCAGAGGCTTGCGTAGGCACCCGTGTCAAAGTTGATCTCGCAGTCGAGAGCGGTGAAGTTGCCCTCCTCGTCGCACCCCAGGGTGAACGTGCCCACCATGGCATGGCGCTTGGGGTGGAAGTTCAGGGACTCCTGACGCGTGAACTTGCACTTCACAGGGCGCTTGAACCGGTAGGCGGCAAGCGCCGAGATGTGCTGGGTGGTGACGTCTTCCTTGCCGCCGAAGCCACCGCCCACCAGCATGGTCTGGACAACGACGCGCTCTGGGGTCTTATCCCAGCCAAACATGTGGGCGACCTCTTTGCGTGTGTCATAGGCACCCTGGTCTGTGGAGAAGACCTTGACGCCGTCCTTGTAGGGGATGGCCACGGCGCACTCGGGCTCGAGGAACGCATGCTCAGTGAACGGCGTCTCGAACGAATGCGTTACCACGTGCGCGGAGGCGGCGAGCGCCGCATGCGCATCGCCGCGCGTGACGTGACGGCTCTGGCAGACGTTGTCATGGAGCTCGACGAGGTTTCCGAATGCGTTGAAGCTCTTGTGGATGATGGGCGCGCCCGGGGCCTTTGCCTCGCCGATGTTGCGCACGGGCTCGAGCGGCTCGTAGTCGACCTTCACGAGGCGCTTGGCACGCTCGAGCGTCTTGGTGTCCTCGGCGACAACAAGGCAGATGGCGTCGCCAACGAAGCGCGTGATGTCGCCCTCGGCAATGAAGACGTCCCAGTCCTGGATGAGGTGGCCAACCTGGTTTACCGGCACGTCCTTGGCCGTAAGGACGCCAAGGACGCCCGGCAGGGCCTCTGCCTTGGACGTGTCGATCTTGAGGACGCGGGCGCGAGGGTACTTGGAGCGCACGCATGAGCCGTATACCATGCCGGGGAAGTCGCGCTCGTCGAGGTCGTCGGGGTACTTGCCGTATCCCAGGACCTTGCGGCGCACGTCCACGCGGAAGGCACGCTTGCCCACGCCGTAGTCGTCACCGCGCTCGAGGTCCTCGTCTATCTGCGCGTCACCACGCAGGACGGCGGCGGCAAGCCGGATGCCCTCGATGATCTTCTTGTAGCCGGTGCAGCGGCAGATGTTGCCGCGTATGGCCCACTTGACTTCGTCATCTGTGGGGTTGGGGTTCCGGCGCACCAAGGCCGCACCGCTCATCACCATGCCAGGGATGCAGAAGCCACACTGCACGGCGCCCACGGCGCCAAAGGCGTAGACGAAGGCCTCCTTCTCGGCGGGCTCAAGCCCCTCCACGGTGAGAATGTGCTTGCCTTGGGCAAACTTGGTGGTCATGACGCAGCTCTTGGTGGCAATGCCGTCGATAGCCACGGTACAGGTGCCGCACGCACCCTCCGAGCAGCCATCCTTCACGGAGGTGAGATGCAGGTCGTCGCGCAGGAAGCGCAGGAGCGGCTTGTTCTCCTCGCATGCGACCTCCTGACCGTTCACAAAGAAGCCGTAGGTTGCCATCTTCCCTCCTTCCTAGAATTGCCCGGCGACGACGCCAAAGGCATCGTGGATGACCCCGCGCGGGCACTTGGTTGCGCACATGCCGCAGGAGACGCACTCCTGCTGGTCAATGATGGCGAGGTTATCGATAACATGAACGACATCAGACGTGCAGACGCGCTCGCAGGCGCCGCAGGCAATGCAGCTTGCCTGGCATATCTGGCGTGCAGCGGTCCCCACCTCGTGATTAGAGCAGAGCACCTGTATGCGCTGATGACGCGGAACGATCTCGATGATGTGCTGCTCGCACATGCGCGCGCAGAGGCCACATCCTATGCATGCGTCGCGGTCGACAACCGCCACGCCGTTCCCGTCAAGCTGGATCGCGTGCATGCGGCAGGCGGCGACGCACGCGCCACACCCGATGCAACCCTCCGAGCAGCGGTCGGGCGCGACCCCGCCTGCGCACCTCACGACCGCGACTTTGTCCCTCTTTCGTGCCATGAACTAATCCCCCCGTGTGTACTACGGCGGAACGGCCGTGCGGCCGTCCCGCCAGTGGGCTCTTACCGGCGCATGCCTGACTACCTTGCAAGAAGGTAGCCGTAGCTGTCACGCACCGCCACGATGGTGGCGCGGACCGCCTCGGGAAGGCCACACTCGGCATCGTCCACGTTATAGACCGCGGTGGTGCCATCCAGCCTCACGAGCATACCGCCTTCGGCAGGCAGGAAGCCCTCGTTGGTGGAGTCGTCGAAGTCCTCGCGGCTCCAGAAGAGCGTGAGCTTGTCCTTGTACGGGCGACCCCCGGAGTACGGGCAGAACACGGCGCAGTTGCCGCACTCGTTGCACATGCCATCCACGTGGACAATCTGGCGCTCGCGCATGCCGGGTACGCGGACGGCCACGTTGGCACGGTTGGGGCAGACCTCGCAGCAGGTCTCGCACACGGTTGCGCAGCCAAGGCAGCGCGTGTGGGCAAGCGACTGGACGTCGGCCTCGAGGCTGCCACGCGACGCAAGCGACGACTCGTAGCTGGGGTCAACGTTGGACTCCCCCATGCCGTCGAAGGAGGCGCCGGAGATGGCACGCGTGACGGTCATGGCATCGGCGATGGCCTTGACCACGGTAGCGGGGCCGCGGCGCGCATCGCCTACGGCAAAGACGTGCGGCACGCTGGTCTCGAGGGAGTCGCTCACCACGGGGCGGCCCTTCCCGTCAAGATCGCAGCCCGTTGCCAGGTAAAGCCCCTGCTCGATACGCTCGCCAACGGCGGTGATGACCGCGGTGGCGGGCACGCTCACGGTCTCGCCCGTAGGCTCGGGGGCGCGACGACCAGAGGCATCCGGCGCGCCAAGGCGCATGACCTCGCAGGTCAGCACGCCGTTAGCAAGGTCTGCCGGCGAGAGGAGCTCCATGAACTCCACACCGTCCTCGAGCGCCATGACGAGCTCCTCCTCGTCGGCAGGCATGTAGCGACGGGTACGGCGATAGACCAGGCGCACGTGCTCGACGCCGGGCACGCGCCTGGCGGCACGCGCCACGTCCATGGCCGTGTTGCCACCGCCAATGACCACGACGTCGGTGCCAAGCCGGCATTGCGCAGGATCGTCCCTGAAGTCACGGAGGAAGTCGATGGCGTCGAGCGCCTCGCCGCTACGGAGCGCCGGACGGCCTGGCGCCCAAGCGCCAATGGCCACCACGACATCGCTAAACCCCTGGTCGAGAAGGTCGCGCGCGTTGGTGACCCCGACACCCGTCTTGAACGTGGCGCCATATGCCGAGCAGAGCTCCACGTCGTGGTCGATGGCCTCGTCAGAGATGCGGAAGCCCGGGATCACATGGCGCACGATGCCACCGAGCTCACCGGTGCGCTCGAACACGGTGACGTCGACGCCCGCGCGAGAGAGGAACGATGCCGCAGCAAGGCCGGCGGGACCGGCGCCCACAACGGCAACCTTGCGATTGGCCACGGTGCCACGCGGGGAGAGCGTGGGAAGCACCTCGGCCAGGCCCTTCTCGGCAGCCAGGAGCTTGAACTCGCGGATGTGCACGTGCTCCTCGTAGTAGTTGCGCATGCAGGAGTCGCCGCAGGTATGCGGGCAGATGGTGCCCGTCGTGAAGGGCAGGGCGTTGCGTTCGAGGATGATGCGGAGGGTGTCGGCATAGCGGCCCTCTCCACAGGCGCGCAGGTAGCCCGGGATGTCCTGCTCGATGGGGCAATCCTCGCGGCAGGGTGCCGTGAAGCAGTCGATGAGCGGCAGCTCGTGGCCCACGTGGCGCTCGGGCATGGGCTTGACGGGCTTACGGTAGCGGGGGTTGGTGAGGGCGTCGTCCACGATGGCGGAAACCTTGGCGAGGTCAACGCGCGAGAACGGGGCGTCATCGATGCCGGAGAGAGACTCGTCAACCTGGACCAGGCGCTGGTAGCCACCCGGCTTGAGCAGCGTTGTCGCCATGGTGACCGGCCAGATGCCGGCGTCGACGAGCGCGCGGATGTTCAGCGCGTCCGCGCCGCCGGAGAAGGAGATGCGCAGGTGGCCATCGAACTCGTCGGCGATGCGCTTGGCAAGCGAGGTGGTGAGCGGGTAGAGCGAGCGGCCGGACATGTACATCTCGTCGCTGGGAAGCTCGGAGCGGGTGACGTCAACGGGGAAGGTGTTGGTGAGCTTGACGCCAAACTCCACGCCGCACTCGGCTGCCAGGGCGATAAGGCGCCGGAGCATGGGTACGGCATCTGCCCATTGCAGATCCTCGTTGAAGTGGTGCTCGTCGAAGACGATGTAATCGAAGCCCAGCGAGTCCAGGGTCTTGCGGGCATACTCGTAGCCCAAGAGCGTGGGGTTGCACTTGATGTAGGTGTTCAGGCCCTTCTCGGCGATGAGGTGCGTCGCGATGCGCTCGATCTCTGCGGGCGGGCAACCGTGAAGTGTGGACTCGGTAACCGAGCGGGACACATGCGGCGAGATGGAGTCGACAAAGGCGGCGTCAACGTTCTGGAAGTGATCGAGGTTGGCCTTGGCCCAGGCAATGGCCTCCTGGAAGACGGGGGTGCCCGAGGCATCCTTCATGCTGTCGATGTAGGTGTTGACCTTCTCGCCCTTGATGCCCTCAAGGTCGTAGCCAACCGACATGTTGAAGACAAAGCCATCCGGGTCGCCCAAGTCGAACTCGCGCGCGAGGAGCTTGCAGGCAACCCAGGCCTTGACGTACTCATCAAAGGCATCGGGTACGGTGAGCTCGGTGGACCACTCGCAGTTGTAGCCCTCATCGGCTGCGAGGATGCAGGGCTTGTTCACGCAGGCGGAAAGTTCGGCACCATCCATCTTCTGGACGGTCTTGAGCTCGAAGAAGCGGGCGCCGGTAACGTAGGAGGCGATGATGTTCTGGGCAAGCTGGGTGTTGGGGCCCGCCGCCGGCCCAACGGGCGACTCGACCCTCTCGCCAAAGATGGGACGGGCATGACCGCCGAGCTTGGCGAGGCGAGACTCGCCAAAGACGGTTCCCTGGGCCTTCTTCTCGGTTAGGATCCAGTCCATGAGCTGGCCGAACGGAATGGGGCGCATGATGTCGCTCATTGCGATTCCTCTCCAGAAACGCATTTCCGTGGGGACGTGAGGCGTGCGCGGCGCCACGGGATCCGCGCACGTCATGGCAGTGGCGCCCGAAGGATGCCACTGCCGGAAAGACGCCTAGTGCTCGCAGCCGTTAAGCTCTCCCCAGAGCCTCTTTGCCTGGTCGAGCACGAAGGCGTCGATCCTTTCCTTGTCAATGTCTGTGAACGTATGGTCGCGGTAGACTACGCGGCCATTCGCGATGGTAGTGCGGCAGTCGTGTCCCTCGACGCCAAAGAGGATGTGGCCGTCGATGTTCTCCGCGCCGATGGGCGTAGGCGCGGGGTAGTCGAACACGGCAACGTCCGCCGCGGCACCGGGCGCAAGCACGCCTAGGGGCTTGCCCTGCGGCTTGGTTGCAAAGTACATGTTCGCGACCTCAGCATTGTTCTTGAAGAGCATGGTCATGGCCTCACCCCAGGCCACGTTGGGCAGCGCGGAGTTGAGGCGCTGCAGCGGCACGAAGGCCTTGAGGGACTGAAGCATGTCGTGGGTGTAGGCATCGGTTCCCATGGTCACGGTGATGCCACGCCTGAAGAACTCGAGCACCGGCGCGGTGCCCACGGCGTTGTTGGCATTGGACTGCGGGTTGTTGACGATCTTGGTGTGGGTCTCGGCGCATACGTCCATGTCGGCAGGGGTGATGTGGATGCAGTGGCCAAGCATGGTCTTCTCGCCCAGGACACCATGGTCAAGGAGGCGGTGGATCGAGGTGCAGCCGTGCCTCTGGGCGGAGTCATAGACGTCATCCATGCCCTCGCACACGTGGATGTGAAAGCCGGTGAGGCCGTTGTTGGCCTCTGCCATACGGTCGAGCGTCTCGTCCGACAGCGTGAAGAGGGCATGCCCGCCGAACATGGCGGCAATCATGTCAGAGTCCTGGTTGGTAGCCCAGCGGGCAAAGTCGGCGTTCTCTTGGATGGACTCGGCGAGCTTCTCCTTGCCATCGCGGTCCGACACCTCGTAGCACAGGCAGGCACGCATGCCCATCTCCTGCGCGACGTCCTTGATGGCAAAGAGGGACCCGGGAATCTGGCAGAAGCTCGCGTGGTGGTCAAAGATGGTGGTCACGCCATTGCGGAACGACTCCATCATGGTCACGTATGCGCAGGCGCGCGTGCCATCAAGCGTGAGGTGACGGTCGATGTTCCACCATTGCTGCTCGAGGTTCTCGAGGAAGTTGGTGGGATTGCACCCCTTGATGGCAAGGCCGCGCGCCAGTCCGGAATAGATGTGGGTGTGGCAGTTGATGAGACCGGGCATGATGAGGCCGCCATGGGCGTCGACGAACTCGGCCGTGGGGTAGGCGGCGCCCATCTCCGCACGAGTGCCAACGGCCACGATCTTGTCGCGGTCGATGACAACGGCGCCGTTCTCGACGAAGGGCTTCTCGGGGTCCCTGGTCACGACCCGACCGTTTCCAACAAGTAGCATAGGACCTCTCTCCTCCTCGCTGCATGCCGCAGATCAGCTACGGCCAAACCTGTGTTCGCCGCAGCCCTCTCATGCCGCAGCGGCCGGGCATTGCGCGAACGTGACTGCGCCGCATGGGCACCCGACTACCCAGCTGCAAACGAAGCGCAGGTACGAGGCCCCTCCCCGTTGGCCTCTCCTCGCGAATCACCCTTTTGGCAAATCTTCGCACATCTTGTAATACAACCTAACAAATATTTTGCTTCAAATTGACGTCTGGCGTGCCGCGGTCTGGAGAACATCGGCGTACGGTCGATTGCCGGTGTGGACGGTAACGTTATATTTTTCGTTGTATAACGTGGGCCCAAAACGTCCGCCGAGAAGCGCATTGCCTGGTTGGATGCGGTCTCTAACTGGGTCTTTGCTCTCTGCAATACGAAAACGGCATTGGGTGCCGCTAAGCGGCGATGCAATGCCGTCTGCCCCATTGGGGCACGCCGCTCCCTCCCGTCTTTGTCAAATAATGGCTCACCTTACATTTTATTAGGGTTTAGGTGCTAGTATGTGCTCGTTGTTGACCTCCCCGTCTGTGCGTGACCGTACCTCGCGGCTTGACTCGACGCGCCGAAAGGGTGCGCGGCCGATGGGCAGGACCCGTCATGAAGGGATCGAGGACACATGAAGAAGTCAGAGATCGAGTTTCTCTCTCGCCTTGCAAGGGGCATCGCTGCGCAGTTCGGCAGCAACTGCGAGGTTGTCGTTCATGACCTTGAGTCCAAAGACCCCGACAGCACCATCGTGGCCATAGAGAACGGCCAGGTCTCGGGCAGAAAGCTCGGCGACGGTCCATCGAACGTGGTTCTCAAGGCCCTGAGCTCGGGCCCAGACAAGCTGCAGGACCACCTTGCGTATCACACGCGCACCGAGGACGGTCGAGAGCTGCGTTCGAGCACGGTGTTCTTCCGCGACGAGACTGGCAAGCCAGTGGCCATCTTTGCCATTAACTTCGACTCCACGCCCATCATGGCGCTCCAGAACATGCTCAAGGACTTCACCTCGCTCGCCAGCACGGCCTCGGACGAGCCAGACGTTATCCCCCATAACGTGAACGACCTTCTCGACGAACTCATAGACCAGAGCGTGCGCGTGGTGGGCAAGCCGGTGGCGCTCATGACCAGGGACGACAAGGTCAGGGCCATAGGTTTTCTCAACGACTCCGGCGCATTTCTCATCACTAAGGCCGGGCAGAAGATCTGCAGCTACTTTGGCATCTCAAAGTACACGCTCTACAGCTACATGGACGAGGCCAAGTCACACGGGGAGGAGTAGGCGCATGTGCGCTCGACGCCGCACCGATGACGAGGCGACAGGGCTCACAGCACGGCTCGTGGGCATGGAGAGCACAGATCCCGGGGCCTTTGAGGGTGCCATCGAGCAGTTTGTTCACTCGTGGCTGGAAAGGCGTCGCAAGAGGGCGGGCGACCTCGCCGATGCCGTACGCATCGAGGAGCTCGAGGCACTGCCTGGCCGCCGTTGCATCCGGGCGGTGATCCCCACCGCCGGGCCTGCCGATGCCACGTCCACGCCAGCGGACCTCACGCTTCTCTGCCACATGGACACCGTCCGCGTGGGTGCAGGATGGGGCGATGGCACGCCGGCCCTCTCGCCCACACTGCGCGACGGCGAACTCTATGGTCGCGGCTCATGCGACATGAAAGGCGGCCTGGCCTGCGCCCTGCTGGCGTTCTCGGACGCGCTTGACGAGGTGGGGCGGCGCGGTTGCCTGCCCGCGCATTCCCTGGCGATCGTCTGCACGGTGGACGAGGAGGACCGGATGCGCGGCTCCGAGGCCGCCATCCGCGCCGGCTGGCTGGGTGCTGCGGGCTGGGTGCTTGACACCGAGCCCACCGATGGCCGCGCACGTGGCTCCCACAAGGGGCGCACGTGGTATGCAATCGATATGCACGGGGCCACTGCCCACGCAAGCACGCCATGGCGCGGCGCAGACGCCATCGCTGCCATGGCAGAGGCCATCTGCCACATACGCGCTGCCGTTGCCGCACTTCCCACGCACCCCGAGCTTGGCCGCTCGACAGTCACGTTTGGGCAGGTCGAGGGCGGCTACAGCCCGTATGTGGTGCCGGACGAGTGCCACGTCACCATCGACATGCGGCTTGTGCCGCCTACGGGCTCTCAAGCTGCCGAGAGGGTCGTGCAGGAGGCCGTTGCCATAGCAGAGGCCTCCATCCCGGGCACGCACGCCGACGTACGCTGTGCCGGAGACAGGCCGCCCATCGAGCTTGACCCTGCCTCCCCTCTCTTGGCCGCCCTTGCGCGCGCAAGCGAGGAGGCATGGGGCATTGTGCCAGCCACAGACGTCTTCACCGGCTACACCGACTCTGCCGTGGTGGCTGGCACCTGCGGAAACCCTACGTGCCTCTCGTATGGCCCGGGCAGCCTTGAGCTTGCGCACAAGCCCAACGAGCACGTACCTGTGGCCGACCTCGCTCGCGTGCGTGCGGTTCTCTCGCGCCTCGCCGCAGACGTGCTGTGGGGGTAGTCCACTCAAGGCGGCACCTTGCGTAGCCCGTGTTCATACTGTGATTGGCCAGCCGGTCACGGGCGCACTTCAATGCTATCTGCCAGGTAGGGTATAAGGCTCCCAGTGACCAGGCCCGCATCGCGGTCGAGCAGAGGAGGGGCGCGTGCTCGGACACGCGACCAACGTTGTAAGGGGATACCGGACAAGATGGCGCGGGCGCGAGCCTTGTGCGGATTCCGGGGACCAGACCGCGCACGGCTTTGGCCCCCCTTCCTCATGCTGGACTCGTTCGACAGCATCGACCCGAACGACTGGACGACTACACGGCAGGCTTTCCGCTCCACCCCCACCGCGGCATCGGGACCGTGAGCCACGTGCGCGAGGGGTCGATGCACCACCGTGACAGCATAGGCTTCGAAGACATGGTGACCTCGGGCGAGGTGCGGTGGATGCGTGCGGGTCGGGTGCCGAGCACGAGGAGAGTTCCCATCGCGCGGTGCCTGCCTGGTGTGCAGTTGTGGCTCAGCCTGCCCCGGGCGGACAGGATGGCACATCCCACCTACCACGCCGTGAAGCGCGGCACCATCGAGCCCGTGAAGCTCGAGAGAGACGTGCTGCGGCTGCCCGCGGGCAGCCTCACCGAGGGCGACGGCACCTCTCGCCAGGGATTCGTTGGTGGGTACCTACCACTCGACTACTACGAGCTTGCCATCGAGCCAGGTCGCACGGCAGGGATTCCCGTGGGCGAGGACCGCTCGGCCATGGGCCGCCACAGCTCACGGGACGTTGCACTTGGAGTGAGGGCTCAGGTCCGCAAAGCCCTAAACGGCAAGACATCACGAGAAGGCCTGCGCAAACGCGCCTTGCGGCATCGGCGGGGCAGAAGTCACTTCTCGGCCGCACAGTCCGCCTGCCCGCCACGCAGCATCTTGATCCCGTGCGCGATGGGCCCGATGACTGCGGAGACGTTCTCGATTGCGGCCTTGGGGCTCCCCGGCAGGTTCACCACGAGCGTGCGGTCCAGGATGCCAGCCACCTCGCGCGAGAGGCAGGCATGCGGCGTGATGGCCATCGAGGCGGCACGCATGGCCTCGGGGATCCCTGGTGCCATGCGCGTGCACACGGCCGCAGTTGCCTCGGGCGTCACGTCGCGTGGCGAGAAGCCCGTGCCACCCGTGGTGAGGACGAGCGCCGCATCCCGCTCTGCCGCCGCCCTGATGGCCGCCTCTATCTGTGGCTGCTCGTCGGGCACCACGCGCGTTGCCACCACGCGGTAGCCCCTCTCGCCGAGAAGCGCTACGAGCGCCGGTCCAGAGGCGTCCTCGCGCTCCTTGCGCGAGCAGCGGTCGCTCACGGTAATCACAACTGCCGTGTAGGCCTCACTTGCTGTAGCCTGCTGCTTGTCTGTCTCGCTATGGCTCATGGCTCCTACTTTCCAAACGGGCACACGGGGAAGGTGCAGGGCTCGCAATGCAGGCACAGGCCGCCCTCGCCCAGTTGCACAACGTCGCGTCGGCGCACTTCCACGCCGGCCGCAATGCGAGGCAGCACCAGGTCAAAGACCGTGGCGGCACTGTACATGACGCAGCCCGGCAGACCCACCACGGGAACCGCGCGCGGCTCGCCAGCAGCATCGCTCTCGTCAAAGTAGCCCACGAGAAGCATCGCGCCCGGCAGGACCGGCGCGCCATAGGTCACGATGCGCGCACCCGCACGCTTGATGGCGCCGGGGGTGTTGTCATCTGGGTCAACGCTCATGCCACCCGTGCACACAACCATGTCGACCCCGGTCTCGCGCGCCTCGCCTATGGCCGCCACCAGCGCGTCCATATCGTCGCCGGGCGTGGCGTGCCAGGTCGTCTTGACGCCGTAGCGTGCGAGCTTGGCCTCCACCACAGGGGTGAAGCGGTCCTCGATAAGGCCCTTGGCCACCTCGGATCCCGTGGCGATGATGGCCGCCGTCCCCAGGCGCCACGGCTCCACGCGCATGAGCGGGCCCATCCTCCCGATGTCTGCCGCGCGCTCTGCCGCCTCGACCACAGACTCCCTCACGACCAGCGGGACCACGCGTGTGCCAGCAAGGTCGTCGCCTGCGGATACGGCAAAGCCGCCCTTGCGCGTGGCAATCATGACCTCCTCGCAGCCGTTCACCGCCACAAGGCGCCCCGAGTCGACAAGATAGACGCCGTCGTGCGCGGCCTTGATGCCGATCTTGCCCTCGCGGGGCTCGCCCGACGCCACGCAGCCCGGGCCCAGGCAGAGCGCGGCCAGACGCCGGGCGGCATCGTCCTCGTGGAGCATGCCGGGTCCGGTCTCCCACACGTAGAGGTGCTCCTTGCCCATGGAGAGCAGCACCGGCACGTCCTCGGCCGTGACCCTGTGGCCCTTCTTGAAGCGAGGCCCCTTGTAGCGCGGCGAACCCTTGCGGTCACCGGGCAGAATCTGGGTCATGTCGTGGCACAGCACGTGCCCGATGGCGTCCTCGGTCTTTACAAGCCTCATGCCAGCTCGCCCTCTCCCATCACGCGAACCTCGTCACCGGCGCGCACGGTTCCACCGCGCGTCACCACGCAGAAGATGCCGTCGGTGGGCATCACGCACGCACCCGTAAGGCGCCGTATCTCGCAATCGTTGTGGCAGGCCTTGCCGATCTGCGTCACCACCATGCGGGCAGGGCCCACGGCAAGCGTGGTGCCCACGGGCAGGCTCTTGACATCGACCCCCTGCGTGAGCACGTTCTCGGCAAAGTCCCCCGGCGCAAGCTCGATGCCCTTGGCGCGCATGAGGTCCACGGACTCGTTGGCGAGAAGGCTCACCTGGCGGTGCCAGCCGCCAGCGTGAGCGTCGCCCTCGACGCCCTTGCCCACCTTGAGCTCGATAGCGTCAACGGTGTGCTTGCGCGTGCCCTTCTTCTCGGATATGCAGGTGGCAACCACGGTGCCGTGCGGCAGAGACGCCGTGGCGGCCTCCGCCGATGCCGCGGGAGCGTCACCCGCGGTCCGCACGAAGTGCCCGGATCTGCCGCCGTCCTTCTCAAGCAGGCGCACCTCGGTGATGACCATGTCGCGCTGGTGCGCCTTGCACATGTCGTAGATCGTGAGACCCACGACCGAGGCAGCCGTGAGCGCCTCCATCTCGACGCCCGTCTCGCCGCAGCAGCGCGTGGTTGCCGTGAAGGCGATGCCGTCCTTCTCGTATGAGAACGACACGTCGGCACCCGTGAGCTGGATGGGGTGGCACATGGGCACCAGCTCCCAGCAGCGCTTTGCGGCCATGATGCCCGCCACCTGCGCCACGGCGAGCACATCGCCCTTGTGGATGCCGCTCGCGCGCACCAGCTCCAGCGTGTCCGGACGCATGAGGACCTTGCCCGCTGCGCGGGCGACCCTCTGCGTCTTTGGCTTGGCGGACACGTCCACCATGCGGGCGCGTCCCTCCCCGTTGAAGTGCGTGAGCCCCATGGCTCAGCCCCCTATCTCGTTCATGGGCCGTGCGGAGTCGCTCGCACGACCGTCGTCCATCCGGTGTCCCCGAGGCTTTGACGCGATGCCGCCTCGCATGGCCTCAACCAGCTCCTGGCCGGTAAGCCCACGTAGGCTGACCTCGACCGAGGAGTGAAGGCACGGCTTCAGGCGACCGTCCGCCGTCACGCGAATGCGGTCACAGCCCGAGCAGAACCTGTGCGTCATGGGCCGTATGAGCCCAACGCTACCACGCCAGCCGGGGGCATGGTACAGCTCCGAGACGCCCTCTTTCCCAACGGGGGCAAGCTCGGGCACGGCATCTAATACCGCATCGGCAGAGACGAAGCGCCCCTTGGGCCACCGGGCGCACTCCCCCATACGCATGAGCTCGATGAAGCGCACCGTGAGGTCGTGGTCGCACGCGAGAAGCGCCATGGTACGAAGCTCGTCGTCGTTCACACCGCCCACGAGCACGCAGTTGACTTTGGTGTTCGAGAAGCCCGCATCGTGCGCGGCCTCGAGCCCTGCAAGCGCGTCCGCAAGCGAGCCGCGTCGCGTGATGCGCGCGTAGCGCTCGGCATTCAGCGTGTCGAGACTCACGTTGAGACGGGAGAGCCCCGCAGCCCGCAGGTCTTTTGCCACGGGTGCAAGCAGCGTGGCGTTGGTGGTCATGTCCACCTCCTCGATGCCAGGAACAGAGGAGGCCATGCCCACGAGGTCCACGATGCCGCGCCTCGCCAGAGGCTCGCCACCCGTAAGGCGCACCTTTTGCACGCCCAGGGACGCCGCCGCGGCAACGATGCCGCGCATCTCCTCGAACGAGAGGATGTCGGCATGCGACAGCATGGGCACGCCATGCTCGGGCATGCAGTAGATGCAGCGGCAGTTGCAGCGGTCCGTTACGGAGAGGCGCAGGTAGCGTATGTCACGGCCAAGGTCGTCATGCATGAGGCGCGTCCTCCGTGGCGGCCTTGGCGTTGCCGGCCTCCTGCGAAGCGCCCCCGGAGACGAGCGGCATGACCTTCTCGGGAGCAATGCCCAGCGTGACCTGGGTCGGACTTTCGAGACTGGCCCATGCGTCCTTGTCGCACTCATAGCGCAGCAGCGCGCCCGCAGGGGTCCTTGCCATCACGATGGTCGAGAACGTGGAGTCAATCACGCGGTCCACCTCGCAGGGGATTGCGTTTGGCCCGCCGGGGTGCAGGCCCGGGGTGATGGTGAAGTAGTGCGCACGGATCCCCACGTGCGAGACATCCTTGGGGCACGGCATCGACGTGGCAAGCGTGACGCCCCAGTCGTCGCAGGCAAGCGCGCCGGCCTCGCCCGCCATGCGCGCACGGCTCACGTTCTTGCAGCCGCTGATCAGGGCCGCCGCCACGCTGGAGGGGGCGTCGAAGAGCGAGTGCACGCCCACCTTGGCGTCAGAGCGGCCGCGGTCCAGCACGCAGACCGTATCGCACATGCGGTAGACCTCGTCGCGATTGTGAGAGACGTACACCGCACCGCCCGGGAACCCACGCAGGACGTCTGCCAGCTCAAGCTCAAGCTGCCAGCGCAGATAGCCGTCAAGCGCCGAGAAGGGCTCGTCCAAGAGGATGAGCTCTGGGTCGCTCGCAAGGATGCGTGCCATGGCGCAGCGCTGCTGCTGCCCGCCAGAGAGCTCGCGCGGGCGATGGCGCTCGAGGCCATCCAGGCGCATGGCCGCCATCTCGCGCCTCGCGCGAGCAAGGCGCTCCTCCCTCGTGGCGCCAAAGGCACCGGAGAGCACGTTCTGCTCGACCGTCATGGTTGGGAAGAGGGCATAGCTCTGGAAGAGGTAACCCACGTGGCGCCTCTGCGGTGGGAGGTCTACCTTTGCCTCGCTGTCAAAGAGCGTGCGCTCACCCAGCACGATGCGGCCGGCGTCTGGTCGCTCGACGCCCGCAATGCACTTGAGCGTCATGGACTTGCCACAGCCCGATGGCCCCAGAAGGGCCATGATCTCTTCCGGGCGCTCCAGGGAGAACGAGACGCCCAGCGTAAAGCCACGCAGGCGCTTCTCGATGTCAACTTCCAAGACCGTCATGATGCCGCCCCCGCTCGCGCCGCGCCCGAGCGCTGGCGACCCTCAAAGAGGTTGAGGACGAGCAGCACCACGGCGCTTATCGCAAGGTTCACAAGAACCCACTGGAAGGCCTGCGCGTCATCGCCCGTGCGCCACAGCTGGTAGACCGTCGTGGAGATGGTGGCCGTAGACCCTGGCGTGTAGCCGGCGATCATGGAGGTGGCGCCATACTCGCCCAGTGCGCGGGCGAAGGCCAGAACGGAGCCAGCGATGACCCCCTGCCTGCAGCAAGGCATCTTAACCCGCCAGAACACCCAGGCATTCGACTTGCCCAGCGTGCGCGCAGCGCTGGCGAGGCTCTGGTCAAAGCTCTCGAAGGTGCCACGCGCCGTGCGGTACATGAGCGGGAAGCTCACGACCACGGTGGCGAAGATGGCCGAGTACCATGTCATGGTGAGCTTGATGCCAAAGGCGGAGAGCACCCAGGCGCCCACGGGACGCCTGGGACCGAGAAGCACCAGCAGCATGTATCCCACGACGGTGGGCGGCAGCACCAGGGGAAGGGTGAGGACGACGTCGAGCACGCCCTTCACCACGCGGTGGGCATGGGCCACCACATCTGCGAGCCACACGCCGAGGAGAAACACCACCACCGTCGAGACGGCGGCAATCCTCAGCGAGTTAAGGAGTGGGTACCAGTCCATGGCAAGGCTATGCCTCGGCAAGCGGCGTGAAGCCGACCTTCTCGAAGCAATCGCTTGCGTCCTTCGTCCTGAGGAAGTCGAGGAGGGACTTGGCAAGCTCGGGCTCGAGCGCAGACTTCGTTGCTGCCGCGGGATAGACCACGCGGCCGCACATCTCCTCGGTGGCCTCGTCGACCATCGTGAGGCTGGCGGAGGTGGCATCGGTCTTGTAGATGACGCCACAGTCGACGGTGGCCTCGGATACCTGCGAGGTGACCTCCTTCACGTTGCTGCCGTAGGTGATACAGCCGGCGTTGGCGAGTTCCGTCTCGTCGAGGTTGTAGTACGCAAGGATCTTCTGGGTGTACTGGCCCACGGGGACATCGGAGTTGCCCATGCAGAGAAGGACGTCGTGTGCCTGGAGCTTGGATGCCATGTCGTCGAAGTTCTGGACGGCCTTGGGGTTGCCATCGGGCACGCAGAGCGTGACCTTGTTCTCGAGGATGTCAAAGCGGGTGGCGTGGTCGATGTAGTCGAGGCCGTCGTCGTTGCCGGATGCGGCCTGGGCATCGAGCTGGTTCATCTGCTTCTGGCCTGCAGAGATGAAGACGTCGCAGTCTGCGCCCTCCTGAATCTGCTTCTTGAGGGTGCCCGAGGAATCAAAGTTGAAGCTGATGTCTACGCCATCGTTGGCGGCCTTGAAGAGGTCGCCGGCCTCGGTGAGCGACTCGGTGAGCGATGCGGCAGCAAAGACGGTGAGCGTCCTTGCCTCTGCCGCAGACGTCGTATCCGCTGTGGCCGAGCTGGCCGACTGAGCGGTCTGCGATTGCGTGCCTCCGCATGCCGCCAGCCCGAGGCCTGCCGCAGCAACTGCCACCGACACAAACGAACGCCTGGTAACGCTTGTTCCTGCCATGGTACTTTCCTTTCCCTGGGTGTGATGCCTGCCTGGGGCGCATCTCTGGAGCGATGCTTTTCACGTGCCGCCCATGTGGTGCCTGTGGACTTCGCCGCCGAGGATGTGAAGCCTGTCCAACGACGGCGTTCTTGCTTACAGACTATAACGCTATGCAAACAAAAAGTTTGGGAAAGGTGGCAGGCGGAGAAGTTGCGACGCGGACGGTAGGGCTGTGGCGGGGCAGGATGGACGACGAGCCCCCAAGCCACCTGGCAAACCCAACGATGTGCACACATCGGCAACGTATACTGTCTTCTTGGCTTATTCGCCGCGAGGTACCTTGGCACAAGACCCGAAAGGAAACCCATGAGCGAGGCAAAAGACCCCCAGGACACCTGCGTGCTCGTCACCGGCGGCGCGGGCTTCATTGGAAGCCACACCGTGGTCGAGCTTTTGCAGGACGGCTACAAGGTGGTCGTCGTCGACGATCTCTCCAATGCGTCCGAGAGGGTCATCGACCGCATCAAGACCATCGTGGGTGACGCGGCGGCCGCCCGCCTCACCTTCTACCGCACCGACGTCAACGACCGCGAGGCCATGAGCGCGGTCTTCGACGGGGACCACATCGACCGTGTGATTCACTTCGCTGGCTTCAAGGCCGTGGGCGAGTCTGTGAGCAAGCCCATCGAGTACTACGCCAACAACCTTGGCAACACGCTCACCCTCGTCGACGTGATGCGCAACCATGGCTGCAAGGACATCATCTTCTCCAGCTCCGCCACGGTCTACGGTGACCCGGACAGCCTCCCGCTTACCGAGGAGAGCCCCAAGAAGCCCGCAACCAACCCGTACGGCTGGACCAAGTGGATGATCGAGCAGGTCCTGACCGACCTCCACACCGCAGACCCCGCGTGGAACGTCGTGCTGCTCCGCTACTTCAACCCCATTGGCGCGCATCCCTCGGGACTCATGGGCGAGGACCCCAAGGGCATTCCCAACAACCTCTTGCCCTACGTCGCACAGGTGGCCATTGGCAAGCGCGCGTGCGTACACGTCTTTGGCAACGACTACGACACGCCCGACGGTACCGGCGTGCGTGACTACATCCACGTATGCGACCTCGCAACCGGCCACGCTGCGGCCCTCAACTGGATGAATGGCCGCACCGGCGTCGAGATCTTCAACCTCGGCACCGGCAGGGGCACCTCGGTCCTCGAGATCATCAAGGCCTTCTCGCTCGCCTGCGGCAAGGACCTCCCCTACCAGATTGACCCGCGCCGCCCCGGCGATGTGGACGCCAACTACGCCGACTGCTCTAAGGCCAAGCGCGAGATGGGCTGGGTGGCCAAGTACGACATCGGCGACATGTGCCGTGACTCCTGGAACTGGCAGTCCAAGAACCCCAACGGCTACGAGGGCTAGCAATGGCAACACGCGGCACCACGACCGCCGGCGACGGGGGCGGGCTCTTTGCCGCTTGGCTCACCGAGCGCCGGCCTCGCATCGAGGACTACATCTCCGCACACCTGCCCCAGTCCATCGCAGGACAGGGTGCGGAGCAAGACCTCTCCCGCTACCTCTATGCCCCGCTCGCGCGCTTCACGCGCTCGGGCGGCAAGCGCACTCGCCCCGCGCTGGTGCTGCTCGGCTGCGAGGCTGTGGGAGGGGACGCCTCGCGTGCCCTCGCGGCAGCCGCGGCCATCGAGGACTTCCAGTCTGCCGCCCTCATCCATGACGACATTGCCGATGAGGGCGAGGTGCGCCGCGGCCAGCCCTGCACATACCGCGCCGAGGGCACGGGCATCGCCATCAACGTGGGCGACCTCGCGCTTGTCGAGGTCGTCGGCAAGGTTGTGGCAGACCCCGCCCTTGATGACGCATGCCGCCTGCGCATAGTGCGCGAGCTGGTCGAGATGGAGCGCCGCACGCTCGAGGGCCAGGCGCTCGACTTGGGCTGGGTCCGCGACGGGCGCTGGGACGTATCCGTCGCAGACTACCTGTGCATGGCCACACGCAAGACCGCATTCTACTCGGCGGCAACGCCGCTTGCCATGGGTGCCATCTGCGGCGGGGGCACCCAAGAGCAGACGGACGCCTTGAGGGCCTTTGGCATGGACGCGGGCCTCGCCTTCCAGCTGCAGGATGACCTGCTCAACCTTGTTGGCAGCGCCGAGGCACAGGGCAAGGACTTCAGGAGCGACATCACCGAGGGCAAGCGCACCATGGCCGTGTGCTGGGCACTCGAGCACCTGTCGGGGGCCGAGAGGGGCGAGCTTCTCGGCATCCTCTCGTCGCATGCCACAGATACGCGGGTGCTTGCCCGTGCCGTCAGGCTCATGGAGGGGGCAGGGGCCATCGATGCCGTGCAGGATCGCGCACGCGCCCTCGCGGGCAGCGCGCAGGGGCGCCTCGAGGGCGTCGAGCTTGCCGGAGACACGCGCGCGGTCCTCGATTCTATGGCAGACTTCTTTGTGGAGCGCAGGGGCTAGCCGGATGACGCCTTGCGCCCGCGATATCGGGGGGAACTAGGGTATGGAACCTATTCGCGAGGGCGCGTCAGGCGCCGCTGTGGAGGACATCCAGGAGCGCCTGGGGTCGCTGGGATACAAGATCGACAGGGCAGAGACTGACGAGAAGGCCTTTGGCCGCTCGACTGCCACCGCCGTTGCGCGCTTCCGGCTTGACCACGGCCTCCAGCTGGGCGAGGCAATCGATACGGCTACGTGGGCGGCACTCGTGGACGAGTGCTACCAGATCGGTGACCGCACCCTCTACCTGCGTCTCCCCAACTTCCACGGCAACGACGTGCATCAGCTCCAGGAGCGCCTCAACGTGCTTGGCTTCTCCTGCGGCGCGGTGGATGGACAATACGGCGCCCACACCGAAGCCGCAGTCAAGCAGTTCCAGGAGAGCGTAGGGCTCTTGGCAGACGGCATGGCCTTCCCCGACACCTTTGACGCCATCGACCGCCTGAGGCATGTATGGGGCGGAAACCCCGCGGTGGGACCGCACCCACAGGGCGGCATGGGCTTTGCCCGCGCAGCCGGCGTGCTCGAAGTCGTCAAGCTCTGCATCACCGGCGAGGACCCCATCTCGAGAAACGTCGCGGGTCGCATCTGGAACCTGGCAAGTGCCACAACCGATGCCTCGGGCCTTGAGCTTGTCGACTCCTCGGCCCCTGCCGCCTGCAAGGGGGCCCAGGCCGTACTCGTTCTCTCGGCCGCACCCCTGCCAGACGGCTCCACCACCTCAAACGTGATCATGGACGACGTCGATACGCTCCCCTTGCGCCTGCGCACCGCCGTCGAGAGCTCGCGCGAGGACGTGCCCGTGGTACGCATCGAGCTGCCCGTGGGCCCCAACTTCGAGGGCACCTTCACGACGAGCGACGCCCAGACCTACGCCGTCTTGATGCTCGACGCCATCTGTGCCGCGTTTGAGGGCATCCAGCTGTGAAAGGGCACCGCGACGTATCACAGGATGGGCCCCGAAGCGGCGATGCTTCGGGGCCCTTCGCTTACCGGCTGGCTGCCTGAGGCCGCGCGTCCTACAGGTGCCAGATGTCCTCGTCGTACTGGCGAATCGTGCGGTCGGACGAGAACACGCCGGACTTGGCGATGTTCATCAGCGACTTCCTGCGCCAGGCACCACGGTCCTCGTAGTCGGTGAGCATCTGCTCCTTCCTCTGGATGTACTCCTCGATGTCGAGCAGCGCCATGAACCAGTCCTTCCACGCCATGTCGTCGTGCAGGCGCCTCAGGCGCTCGGCGTTGCCCAGTGCGAGGAACGCCGGGTTGGCGATGAAGTCGACCAGAAGCTTCACGCCCGGGCGCAGGTAGTGCGCATGCGCGTCGTAGGCGCGCTCGGCATACAGGCGCTCGACCTCCTTGGAGGAGGCGCCAAAGGTGTAGATGTTCTCGTCTCCCACAAGGTCTGCGATCTCGACGTTGGCACCATCGAGCGTGCAGAGGGTCACGGCACCGTTGAGCATGAACTTCATGTTCGAGGTGCCCGAGGCCTCCTTGGAGGCAAGCGAGATCTGCTCGGAGATGTCCGCGGCGGGAATCACACGCTCGGCCGCGCTCACGTTGTAGTTCTCGATCATGACCACCTGAAGGTGCGGCGAGACGACCGGGTCTGCCGCAATCCAATGGGAGAGCAGCAAGATGAGGTGGATGATGTCCTGCGCAATCGTGTAGGCGGGCGCGGCCTTGCCGCCGAAGACGATGGTGAGCGGACGCGCGGGGACGTTTCCGTTCTTGATGTCGAGGTACTTCCAGATGATGTAGAGCGCGAGCATCTGCTGGCGCTTGTACTCATGGATGCGCTTCACCTGCACGTCGATGATGGCGTTCTCGGGGATGCTCACGCCCTGCGTCTGCATGAGAAACTCGCGCATGCCGGCCTTGGCCTCAGCCTTTGCGTCATCCAGGCGGGCAAGCACCGCCTCGTCATCCGTGAAGTCGAGAAGCCCGGAGAGGTCGCAGGTGTTGCGCCAGTCCGTGCCCAGGACGTCGTCGAGCACGCCCGAGAGGGCCGGGTTTGCATCCATGATCCAGCGGCGGAAGGTAATGCCATTGGTCTTGTTGGAGAACTTCTCGGGATACAGCTCGTAGAAGGGGTGAAGCTCGGTGTCCTCGAGGATCTTGGTGTGCAGCGCCGCCACGCCGTTGATCGAGAAGCCGTAGTGGATGGCCATGTGGGCCATGTGCACCAGGCCATCGCATACGATGGCCACGGCGTCATCGTCGCCATGCTCGGCACGCTCGAGCTCGTCGAGCTTGACCACGATCTGCGCGATGCGCGGAGCCACGGTCTCAAGGCTCGCGAGCGGCCACTTCTCGAGTGCCTCGGCAAGGATGGTGTGGTTGGTGTAGGCAACCATGCGACGCACGACCGAGACGGCCTCGTCAAGCTCGAAGCCGTGAACGTCTACGAGCAGGCGCACCAGCTCGGGAATGACCATCGAGGGGTGCGTGTCGTTGATCTGCACCACGGCGTAGTCGGGCAGGTCATGCAGGTTGGAGCCGCGCGCGACGGCCTCATCGAGGATGAGCTGGGCCGCGTTGGAGACCATGAAGTACTCCTGGTACACGCGAAGCAGCCGACCAGCGTCATCGGAGTCGTCGGGATAGAGGAAGAGCGTGAGGTTCTTGGCCAGCCCCCCCTTGTCAAAGTCAATCGAGTTCACCGGTACCAGGGAGTCGTCAACGCCCTCGAGGTCGAAGAGGCGGAGCCTGTTCTTGGTGGTGCGCCCATAGCCCAAGACGTCAATGTCGTAGAGGCGAGACTTTACGGCGAAGCCGCCGAACTCCACGGTATAGGCCCTCTCGTCTCTCGCGAGCCAGCCCTGTCGGTCCAGCCAGCCATCGGGCTCCGCTGCCTGTTGCAGGTCGACAAAGTGCTGGCGGAAGAGGCCGTAGTGGTAGTTCAGGCCCACGCCGTCGCCGGGGAGGCCCAGCGTGGCGATGGAGTCCAGGAAGCATGCGGCGAGACGACCCAGGCCTCCGTTGCCCAGGGACGGCTCAACCTCGCACTCCTCCACGGCACCCAGATCGTGGCCAGCAGCGGCCAGCTGGGACTTGACCTCGTCGTACACGCCCAGCTCGATGAGGTTGTTGGTGAGCAGACGGCCGATAAGGAACTCGGCGGAGAGGTAGTACAGGCGGCGCTTGCCCTCGTTGAGCGGCATGGTCGCCGTATGCTCGCGAACGAGGCCCTCGAGCATGGTGCAGATGGTGGAGTCATCGAGCTCGGAGAGCGGACGACCATACTTTTCCTGGGAGCGTGCCTCAAGATCGGTCTTCATGCGATGCGATACCTCCAAATGTCGCGTTGACATGGCAGGACGGGCGACGGTTGCGCAGCGCAACCGTGCTCCCCTATTCGGGAAGCTCGGGCCCCTTCGTGCCGGGGACCCGGTAGTAGGTGGTGGTCAGGTCGGAGAGCTCTGCCTCGACCTCGGGCGTCACGGCATCCGCAAGCATGCGCCAGCGCCAGTTCTTCCCAACGGTCGAGGGTGTGTTGATGCGGGCGGAGTTGTCCAGCCCCAGAAGGTCCTGCATGCGGAAGATGCAGGTGTCGCTCACCGAGGCGGCAATGGCGCGGTTGCAACCCTGTGCCACGGTCTCTCCCGGCGCAAGGGCGAGGTAGCGGGCGGCCTTCTCGCGGGCGTTGGGCGTTGCCGTGTCCTTGAGCCAGCCCATGGCCGTCTCGTTGTCGTGCGTTCCCACATAGGCAACGGTGTTGGCAACATAGCGGTGCGGGAGGTCAAGCGAGTCCCCCTCGGCATCAAGGCCAAACTGGAGGATCCTCATGCCAGGAAAGCCCGTGTGCTCGCGCATGGCAATGACCTCGGATGTCATGAAGCCCAGGTCCTCCGCGATGATGGGAAGCTTGCCCAGCTGCTCGGCCACGGCATCAAAGACATCGCTGCCAGGGCCTTTGGCCCAGCGGCCAAAGCTCGAGTCTGGTGCGCCAAAGGGCACAGACCAGTAGGACTCAAAGCCGCGGAAGTGGTCGATGCGCAGGATGTCATAGAGCTTGAGGTTCGCACGCAGGCGCTCGAGCCACCAGCTGTAGCCATCCTCAGCCATGCCAGCCCAGTCGTAGATGGGGTTACCCCAGTACTGGCCGGTGGAAGAGAACTGGTCGGGCGGCGTGCCGGCAACGCAGGTGGGGTTGCCGGTCGCGTCCACGCGGAAAAGCTCTGGCGTGGCCCACATCTCGACCGAGTCGCGGGACACGTAGATGGGGATGTCACCCACGATAAGGACGCCACGCTTGTTGGCGTAATCCTTCAGGCCCTTCCAGTGGTGGTAGAAGAGGTACTGCGTCATCTCGTGGTAGCGCATGCGCTCGGGACGCTCGGCGCAGAGCTCCGCGCTCACCTTGCCACGCCTGCGGTACTCGCGCGGCCACTCGTAGTAGGCCTTGAGGCCAAACTCCTCCTTGGTGGTCATGAACTCGCAGTAGGGCTTAAGCCAGGGGTCGTTCGCCTCGCGGAAGGCATCGAAGCCTGCGGGAGGCGCTGCCGAGAAGCTCGGGAGCGCGCGCTCGAGCAGGGCACGGTGGCCACGGAAGAGGGTCCCGTAGTCAACGTCTTCCGGGTTGTCGCCAAAGGGCAGAACGACAAGGTCCTTCTCGCAGAGGTAGCCCAGGCGCACCAGGTCCTCGACGTCTATGAAGTACGGATTCCCCGCAAAAGCGGAGAATGACTGGTAGGGCGAGTCTCCAAAGCTCGTGGTGGTGAGGGGCAGCACCTGCCAGTAGCGCTGGTGGGTACGAGCCAGGAAGTCGACGAAGTCGTACGCCTCTCGACCAAAGGTGCCAATGCCCACGATGCCCGGAAGCGACGAGACGGGCATGAGCACGCCGCTTGCTCTCTCCATGTGTGGCCTCCTTCTCTCTTGCGCACATACGCACGCCGTCACCTTGGGCACTCCCGCAAAAGGGCCCCGACCCGTCCGAGAAAAGCGGGCCGGGGCCGCATCAAGCCGATGTCGCGGGAGGGAGGGAAGGCTACGGCTTGATGATGTTCTTGCCGGACGTCTTGTCAAAGAAGTGGACCGCGTTCGGCTCGAACTTGAAGGAGATGGGTGCGCCGTCGGCGAAGGACCTGCCAAGGGCGCCGTCGAAATCGATGGTGGGGATGACCAGGACGAAGTCATATCCCTTGACGCTGGCGTGCACATGGACCGTAGAGCCCATGAGCTCGGAGACGTCGATGGTGCCGGAGATGGTGCCGGGCTCGCCTGCGCTGGCGAGCTGGATCTGCTCGGGGCGCACGCCTGCGGTGACATCGGCAGAGGTGATGCCAACAGCAGCGAGGGCCTTGCCCGTCTCGCGCGAGACGGCAATCTGGGTGTCCAGCGCGTGCAGGACGCAGCCCGAAGCGGTCTTCTCGAGACGGCCGTCGAAGAAGTTCATCTGCGGGACGCCGATGAAGCCGGCCACGAAGAGGTTGGCCGGCTCGTTGAAGACCTCCTGTGGGGTGCCGACCTGCTGGACCACGCCGTCCTTCATGATCACGATGCGGTCGCCCAGGGTCATGGCCTCGGTCTGGTCGTGCGTGACGTAGATGAAGGTCGCGTTGATGCGCTTGCGGAGCTTGATGATCTCGGCACGCATCTGGTTCCTGAGCTTGGCGTCCAGGTTCGAGAGGGGCTCGTCCATGAGGAGCACCTTGGGGTCGCGCACGATGGCGCGGCCGATGGCCACACGCTGGCGCTGGCCGCCGGAGAGGGCCTTGGGCTTGCGGTCGAGGTACTGGGTGATGCCCAGCGTCTCTGCCGCCTGGCGGACCTTCTGGTCGATCTGGTCCTGCGGGGCCTTGCGGAGCTTCAGGGGGAAGGCCATGTTGTCGTACACGGTCATGTGGGGGTAGAGGGCATAGCTCTGGAAGACCATGGCGATGTCGCGGTCCTTGGGGGCCACCTCGTTCATGACCTTGCCGTCGATGGTGAGCTCGCCGCCGGAGATGCTCTCGAGGCCGGCGACCATGCGCAGCGTCGTGGACTTGCCGCAGCCGGAGGGGCCGACGAGGACGACGAACTCGCGGTCTGTGATGTCGAGGTTGAAGTCCTCGACCGCCACGACGCCCTCGTCGGTAACCTTGAGGTTGCTCTTTTTCTTCTCGGGCTCTGGGCCCCTCTTGCCGAGGCGATGCTTCGCGGTCTTCTCGATGTTCGGATAGATCTTTGTGATGTGCTTCAGGCTGACTTCTGCCATGGCTCTCGGATTCCTTCCGTAGGTCGCAGCCGGGGCCCGCGCCCCCGTATCGGGCTGCATGTCTTCAAGGAGGTCCCCCCCTTCGCGGGGCCGCGTTGACCCCGCGAAGGGGGTGGGAAAGAGGGGACAAACTCAGACGAGCATGGGCCTTTGGCCTAACCCTTGACGGCGCCGGCCGCAACACCCTTGATGATGTACTTCTGGCAGGCGAGGTAGAACACGATGACGGGGATGATGGCCATGAGGATGATCGCCATGGTCGCACCGAGGTCGACCGTTCCGTAGCTGCCCTTGAGGTACTGGATCTGGATGGGGATGGTGCGGTACTTGTTGATGTCCAGGACCAGGTACGGAAGGAGGTAGTCGTTCCAGACCCACATGATCTCGAGGATGCCGACGGAGATGAGCGTGGGCTTGAGCATGGGAAGCACCACCAGGAAGAAGGTGCGCACCGGGCCACAGCCGTCGATTGCGGCAGCCTCCTCGATCTCCAGCGGGATGGACTTCACGAAGCCGACGAACATGAAGATTGCGAGGCCAGCGCCAAAGCCCAGGTAGACGATGGGTATGGTGAAGGGCGTGTTGAGCTCCAGCGTATCGGCCGTTTTGGACAGCGTGAACATGACCATCTGGAAGGGCACGACCATCGAGAAGATGCAGAGCGTGTAGATGACCTTGCAGAACCTGGAGTTCACACGGGCGATGTACCAGGCCGCCATGGAGCAGCAGATGAGGATCAGCGCGGCGGAGAGCACGGTGATGAGGGCGCTGTAGCCAAACGCGCTCCAGAACGGATAGTTGCCGAAGGTCATGCCGGTGACGAAGTTGGACCACCCGGCAAAGCTCTCCTCAGTGGGCAGGGCGAAGGTCTCGGTCTTGACGAAGGTGTTCAGCTTGAAGGAGTTGATCGCCACGCACACGACCGGCAGGACCCAGATGACGCAGATGATGGCGAACACGACGGTCAAGATCTTCTTGTGACGCGCCTCGGATGCGAGCGTCTGTGGCTGGTTTGCCATTACTGCTGCACCTCCCTCTTACGGGTGTACGAGAGCTGCGCGAGCCCCATGGCTGCCACAAGGACGAAGAATATGACTGCCTTCGCCTGGGCCACGCCGCGCGACGCACCGGTACCCGAGTAGAACGTGTTGTAGATGTTCAGGGCCATCATCTCGGTTGTATTGATGGTCGTGCCATCGGCAAGCTGCTGGTATGGCAGGCCACCCGTAAGCGCGAGGTTCTGGTCGAAGAGCTTGAAGCCGTTGGTGAGGGAGAGGAACGTGCAGATGGTGATCGAGGGCATCACGTTGGGGATGATTACCTTGAAGAGCGTCTGCGCCTTGGTCGCACCGTCGATCTTGGCGGCCTCGACCATGTCCTCGGGGACGGACTGGATGCCGGCGATGTAGATGATCATCATGTAGCCGATCTGCTGCCAGCACATGAGGATGATGAGACCCCAGAAGCCATACCTCGTCTCAAGGACCACCGACGTCCCGTACTGCTGCAGGATGCCGTCGAAGATCATCGACCAGATATAGCCAAGCACGATCCCGCCGATGAGGTTGGGCGCAAAGAACACCGTGCGGAAGATGTTTGAGCCCTTGATGCTCTGCGTGAGCGCGTAGGCAATGGCGAACGCGACCACGTTGATAAGGACGAGGCACACGACCGCCGTGAGTGCCGTGTACCAGAAGGAGTGCTGGAAGGACTCGTCCGAGAACGCGGATGCGTAGTTGGAGAGGCCGATGAACTGTGCGCTCGAGATGGTCTTGAATTTGCAGAAGGAAAGATAGATGCCCTGGAGGAACGGCCAGACGAAGCCAATGCAGAACGCGGCCGTCACGGGCAGGAGGAAGAGCCACCAGAAGTGTCTGGCTGACGATATCTGGGAGCTCCGCTTTAAGGCTTTGCTTTTCATGCTTCTCCACTCCCGCGTGAGAAAAGAAACGGGGGGCCAGGCGCCGCAATCACACCCGGCCCCGTGTGCCTGTCAAGGGTCGGATGAGGCTCTAGGCGTTCTCAACCTTGTAGTTCTGGGCCCAGCCGTCGACAAACGCGGTCGCGAAGGTGCCCCAGTTGGCGTCGGACTGGTCGGCCGTGTAGGCGTTGAGGGCAGACACGAGGGCCTTGCGGTACTGGTCGACGTTGGGCTGGTAGTTCGTAGCCCAGTCCATGGTGTAGTTGCCAGCCTTAGAGAGCTCTTCGGCCTTGTTGAGGTAGCCGTTGTCGCCCTTGGCGGCGTTGGTGTAGGGGAGGACGCCCAGCTGCGCGACCATTTCCTTGGAGGCCTCGGGATCGGTGACGAGCCAGAGCCAGAAGTCCATGGTGGCCTTCTTGTCCTCGTCGGAGGCTGCGTCGCTGATGGCGAGGCGGTTCTCGGTGCCGTTGTTGAGGCCGGCCTTCTCCTCGCCGGAGACGCCGCAGTAGTACGGGATCATCGTGGTGTTCTTCTGGGCAGCGGCGATGGTGGCGTAGTCCCAGGAGCCGGTGAAGAAGAATGCGGCCTTGCCGCTGGTGAACTCGGTCGAGGGATCGTGGCCGCCGGTGGAGAGGGTCGAGGGGTCCTCAGCGGAGTTGTTGATGGCCAAGTCGAAGATGTTCTTGTAGTTGGGGAGGTAGGTGCCTTTGATGGCAGCGGGGGTCTCGGTCCAGCCGCCGGCGTCCTTCTCCTCGTAGTAGTACTCGAGGTTGGCGAGGTGGCCAGTCACGCGCCAAGACGAGGAGTCGTCGAGGTCGGTGGCCGCGAAGGCGTCGAAGCCGAGGGTGGAGGCGTTCTTGTGGATGTCCTCGGCGACGGTCTTCAGGGAGTCGAAGTCCTTGATGTCGTCCACGCTGTGGCCGGCCTTCTCGACCAGGTCAGAGTTGACGGCGATGCCGTAGGACTCGTAGCAGAGGCCAGCGCAGACAAGGCGGCCCTGGTCATCCTTGTAGGTGTACTCGTCGGTGGAGAGGGCCTTCTCGATGTCGGTGCCGGAGAGGTCCATGGCGTTGGGGCCCCACTCCTTGACGCCGGCGGTGGTGCCGATGTTGAAGAGCGTGGGGGCGTCCGTCTTGTCCATCTCGGAGGTGAGCGTCTGCTCGTAGGTGCCGGACGCGGCGGTCTGGACCTTCACCTTGACGTTGGGGTACTTCTCCATGTAGCTCTTGGCAAGCTTCTGGGCGGCGTCGTCCAGCTCGGGCTTGAAGTTGAGCCAGTAGACGCTGCCGGAGCGGTCTTCGCTGCTCGAGCTACTGGTGGTGGAGCTGGGGCTGCCACCACAGCCGGCGAGGCCAAGGACGGCCGCCGACGCCGCACCGAGCGTGATGAACTGCTTCCTCGAAATGTTCCCCATCGTGATCCTCCCGTTGCTTTCTTCTCGAACGACACCCTCCGTCGCTCTCGCATATCGCGGAGCCGCTACACGAACTCGCCCAGGTAACGACCCGTTTCCTGTGCATGACGATAGCGTGACAGGAATCTTGTTCAAACAAGTTTTGACTGAACGGTACCTATTTCGTGGTAAACGGTAGGCACGTGTAAGTGGATAACATCTTTCTTGCAGGTAGACTGCCGTCTGTTTCTGTGGCTTCACCAGTCACTCGTCCAAACATCCTTTGAGAGCTTTAGGATGTCGGGTATCGCGTGTGGCCTGCTTGCGCTCCGCACGCATTCCGTTGCAATCGTGCCTGAGCGGGCCAGCAGTTCGTCATCGAGGAGAGACCATATGCCTAAGGCAATCTTTGAGGGCATCTACCGTGACCTCAAGGGCAAGATTCAGGAGGGAACCTACTCCTACCAGGAGCTTCTTCCCTCAGAGGGAGAGCTTACGACAGAGTACGGCTGCTCGCGCAACACGCTGAGACGGGCGGTCTCCATGCTTGCGGATGACGCGTACGTGCAGCCCATGCATGGGCGGGGGGTACGGGTTATCTGGCAGCGCGAGTCCCACAGCGCCCAGGGCTCGCTTGAGGGTGTCGAGTCTTTTGGCGAGTATGCGCGCAGAAACGGCCTTGTCCCTGACACGCAGGTAAAGTCATTTGAACGCGTCGCCTGCGGCGCGGGACTTGCGCGGCGCACCGGTTTTGCCGAGGGCGTCGAGCTCGTGCGCATTGTGCGCGTGCGCACGCTGGATGATGTTGCCCGCCAGGTCGACCACGACTACTTCCTGGCGTCTGCCGTTCCAAGGCTCACTGCCGAACAGGCTGAGAAGTCCGTCTATAGCTACCTCGAGAAAAACCTGGGGATGCGCATTCTCACGAGTCGACGCCGGATCACGGTGCAGCTTGCAACCGACGAGGACTGCAGCTACATGGACCTCGACCCCTACAACTGCGTAGCCGTGGTCGAGAGCCAGTCCTACAACTCTGACGGCGTGATGTTCGAGTACACGCAGGTACGCCACCATCCGGAGATCTTCTGCTTCACTACCGTCTCAAGGCGGTAGGCACGGCAGGTACGCAGGTCTTGGCTGCATGGCTTCCCGGCGCGTTGACGCCGCAAGGCGCACTCTACCGCGCTTCTTCGCCGGTTGGGAATCCCCCGGACGCCTAAGCCCGTCTGACTGGCGATTCCCCACGTCCTGATGACGGCCGCGCAGGCCCAGCGACTACAGCCACCCCGCGAGCAGTGCGGCCGTGGCGAGAGCCCCCAGGGCGAGAAGCAGCCCGTCCACCACGCCCCCGGCTTTGCACAGACCCAGCGACTGACCCTTTGACACGGGCCAAAAGATGCGCTCGGGCATCCTGTTGGGAAGGTCAATCACCAGGTGGGACGCATATCCCACCGTAAGGGCAAGGGCAAGCCCCGGCAGCGCGAGATACGCTCCCGCAAAGAAGAGGAGCGTTGCGACAAGCGAGTGCGAGAAGCCCCTATGACCAGATGCCCGCCCGCAGGCAAGCACCGCCACAATCACGGCAAGCCCTGCAACCTGGTGCATCCCCGCAGCACGCGCGAAGGCGACGACCTGCTCGCCGAGGTCGCCCCCGAGGGGCGCATCCGCGGCAAATGTGGCAGCAACCACGGCAACGAGAAGCCACCATGCCCTTCTGAGCTGCTGCGATGCCGCGCTGGTCGAAACGTCGGCATCGGGGAGGAGGCCTCCTACCCCACCGGCGGCAAGGCATGCCAGCGACGAAGCCTGGCCCGCAAGCACCGGGACCCCACCCGTCAGCGCCACCGGGACGTGCTTAGCAACCGCGAGGGCGGCCGCAGCCCCAACGGCAATGTGAGTCTTCCCCGTCATCGCAACACCAGCCCGGACACGCCTAAATGAGACACAGTCTGGCGAGGGCTGTGGCCACGCCGTCGTTGCCCACGGTATCGGTCACGTAGGTCGCAGCCTCCCTCACCGCCGGCGCGGCGTTGCCCATCGCCACGGATACGTCAACCTGTTCGAACAGGCTAAGGTCGTTCTCGGAGTCCCCAAATCCATAGGTGGCGCCCGCGTCGCCCAGGTAGTCGAGAATCGCCTTCACGGCGTCGCACTTGCAGTTCTCCGACAGCCCTACCTCGCTGTTCCCAAGCTCAAGCCCCGTGACGGAGAGCCCCACCACACCGGAGAGCCTCTCGGCCACGGCTTTCGCGGCAGACGTTGGCAGCACGACTTTGTGCACGCGTCCGCCCGGAATGAGCCGCAGGGCCTCGCCCACGTTCGCGGGAGACGGCTGGTGTGTGCCGGCGGCACCCCCGCGCACGTCAACGGAACCACGAGTGGACTCCAGAAGGGCACCCATACCGGTCTGGGAGAGAACCGCATCAACGCAGGTCAGGACCTCTGCCGGCAGGGCGGCGTCCCGAAGGACGCGGTCCTCTACCCTCACATACGCACCGGCCAGGCAGGCCATGCCCGAGAAGGGCAGGGCAGCCATCTGAGAGTGGACATCCTGTGGCGCGCGCCCCGTGCAGATGAACGCACGGTTGCCCCTGGCCACAAAGCGCTTGATGGCGTCTGCCACGGCTGGGCTTGGGGCCGGTGAGAGCTTGCGCTCCCCGTCACCCATCTGCTCGCGGGAAACCGGATCGGTCCAGCCCAGGGTCCCATCGATGTCAAAGAACGCTGTCACGCGCTCGCCCACGGCAGGCCTCGTCTCTCATCCCTACGGCGGGGTGCGGGCGGGCTTACTCGCGACACCGCATCTTCGCCAGTGCAACTTACCTGCTGTCATTCAACCACTTGTTCAAACCCACAACAAGGGGGCCTACATATCAGACATGTTATCCAATAAGTTAGAGCGACCCAGTATGGCGGCATCTGTTGCGCCCCCGACGCCCGCCACGCTCACTCACCCATCCCCAGAACCTTCTGGATGCCCTCCGCCACCTGTATCACGTTGAGCCCCACGATCACCTGTACCGCACGTCCGTTGCATATGGCACCACGCGCGCCAGCGGCCACGAACGCCCCGTTTGCCGCAACGCGTCCGGGGTCATGCACGTCCACGCGCAACCGCGTGGCACAGCTGGTGATACCCCCGATGTTCTCCGCACCACCCAGCAGCTCAGCCAGGCGGGTGGCAAAGGCATCCGTCTGGTCGCCGTCTGCCTTCTCGCCCGCAGCTCCCAGCCGCCTGCCATCCTGCGCGCGCGGCATGCCATGGGCGTCACGGTACTCGTCCTGCGTGTTCAGACGGATGTCCTCCTCGTCAGTGCGGCCAGGTGTCTTGAAGTCGAAGCGCAGAATGAGAAGGCGGAAGACCAGGAAGTAGATGACCGTATAGCACAGGCCAATCCCCAGGGCCACGAGGTAGGTCTGACCGTGCGTCGCCGAAAGGGGCACAAAGTCGAGCGATGACATCTCGATGAGCCCGCCCGAAAAGACGCCCACCACGCCAAAGGCGTTCATGGTCATGGAAAGGCAGGCGGCGAGCGCAGCATGAACCACAAAGAGCTGCGGTGCCACAAAGAGGAAGGTGTACTCGATGGGCTCGGTAACGCCGCAGAGAATAGAGGTGAGCGTCACGGGGACGAGAAGGGCCAGCACGCGCTTGCGACGCTCGGGCTTGGCCGTGACGTAGAAGGCGGCCGCAATGCCTGGGATGCCGAAGAGCTTGGACCAGCCCGTCGCCGTAAGCGAGGCCCAGGGCGCAAGCTCTGCAAGCGGCCTGGTGGAGGCCGCCATCTGGGGCAGGGCGTTTGCCCAGGCAGCGTAGATGCCGCCCTGCACTATCACGTTGTCGTAGTAGAACGGCGCGTAGAGCAGGTGGTGCAGGCCAAACGGGATGAGCACGCGCTCAAGGAAGACGAAGACCCCCACGCCCGCCGAGCCCGCATCGAGAACGAGCTGCTGGAAAACGCGCATGCCAAACTGGACCTTGGGCCAGACCAGCACAGCCACACCCGCCAGCGGCAGCATCACGACGAACGAGACCATGTACACAAACGTCGAGCCCGAGAAGACCCCGAGCCATTCGGGGAGGCTGGTGTCAAAGAGCCTGTTGTGCAGCGCAATGACCACGCCGGAGACGAGAAGCGCACCCGCAATGCCCATGTCGAGCGTGCGTATGCCGGCTATGGCCACGATGCCCTCGGAGGTCCCGGCGGTTGCCGAGAAGTCAACGCCCAGCTCAGGTGCCCACGCCGAGAGCATCGAACTCACGAAGTAATTAAACGTGAGATATGCGACAAACGCCTCAAGGCAGCAGCGGCCGGCCTGCTTCTTGGCAAGACCGATGGGAAGCGCAACGGCAAAGAGCAGCGGCAGCTGATTGAAGACCGTCCACCCACCATCAAGGAACACGGTCCAAAACTTTGTCCAAGCGGTACCTGCCGCCGCAATGGGCCCCATGATGGGCTCGGTGGTGAAGAGCGTCCCCAGCCCCACCACAACCCCCGCGAAGGCGAAGAGCATGGCAGGGGTGAAGAGGGCACCGCCAAACCGCTGAATTGCTTTCATCATGCTGTGATCTCCCCTCTCGACACGAGGAGCGCACCCTCCCGCGCACCCACACTCTGATACACTAGCCGAGAAGCCCGCTCGGCGGGCGCCACACGCACTGGGGTATCGTCCAACGGTTAGGACACGGGTTTTTGGTGCCTGGAATGTGGGTTCGAATCCTACTACCCCAGCCAATCCCTTCTCGCACACACCTCTTGGCCCGGCAGCCAAGCCATGGCGCCACACTTCCCGCAGGCAAAAACGCATGCCCCGCCAGCCCTGGGATCTTCCCAAGGTCCTCCTGGGATGAGAATGAAGCGCTCATGTAAGGTAGCGGCAGGCGCATGAGCTACGCTATCATCGTGCCTGCGAGAACAACCTGAATAACCTGGCATAGGAGACGGAAGGACGGCAGCCGATGTACGAAGACCTGAGCAAGCCCACCACCTACCAAAAGGAAATCAAGCTTTACTCCGGTACAAGCAACCCCAAGCTCGCCCAGGACATCGCAGGCATCCTCCAGCTCCAGCTCCAAGGTCTCAAGATCGAGAAGTTCGCCAACGGGGAGATCTACGCTCGCTTTGAGGAGTCTGTCCGCGGCGACGAGGTCTTCTTCATCCAGACCATCGCCGGCAAGAACGTGAACGACCTCATCATGGAGACGCTCATCGTGGCCGACGCCGCCACCCGCGCAAGCGCGGAGAGCTTCACGGCTGTCATCCCCCACTACGGCTACGCGCGCCAAGACCGCAAGGCCTCAAGCCGCGAGCCCATCACCGCCCGCCTGGTGGCCAACCTTCTCGAGGCTGCCGGCGTAGACCGCGTCATCACCCTCGACCTGCACTCTGGCCAGATTCAGGGCTTCTTCGACATCCCCGTGACGCACCTCACCGCCCTCTACAACTTTGGTGACTACTTCAAGACCAAGCACTTCGACTGGGACGACACCGTGGTGGTCTCGCCCGACATGGGTCGCGCAAAGGTTGCCAAGAAGCTTGCGGACTACCTTGGCTGCGAGGTGGCAATCGCCCACAAGAGCCGTCCCAAGCACAATGCTGCCGAGGTCATGGGCGTCATCGGCAACATCGTGGGCAAGACCTGCATCATCAACGACGACATGATTGACACGGGCGGCACCCTTGTGGGCTCCATCAACAAGCTCAAGGAGATGGGCGCCGGCGACATCTACGTCTCTGCCACCCACGGCATCTTCTCCGGCCAGGCCGTCGAGCGCCTGCAGAACGCGCCCATCGTCGAGTGCGTGGTCACCGATGCCATCCCATGCGAGGCGGCAAACAAGCCCGGCTCCAAGATCAAGCAGATCAGCATTGCCGAGCCCCTGGCAACGTGCATCTACAACGTCTACGCCAACAACTCGGTCTCCCAAGGCGCGGCGGGCCACTCCGAGGTCTGACGGATGGCGGACAAGAAGCCCCAGGCAAGCGAGAGGATCATCAACGCCGCCGAGAGAGCCCCCGCGGCGTCGCTCTCGTACGTGTAGCCTGCATGATGCTCCTGGTGGCACTCGCTGACGGCGCGGGCTTTGCGCTGGACGCTATGGGGGCTTCTCGGCTGTTCGGCCCCCTGGGGCCAACCGCAGGAATGTCACGCCTTGGCCCCATCGACTACCTTGCGCCCCACACCAGCGCTCTGGGCGCTCCTGGCGCTTCCCATTGGATGGGCGCTCGTCCGCACCGCAGCAGCGCGCGGGCACGGCAAGGGAATGGCAGGCCGCACGTCTCAACCATATGCCTGAGCTATCATTGAGCCGTCATGCAGCCCCTCGGCACAGGTCGGGGTGGCCTTGCAGCCCCTAAACCACCACGAACGTAGGAGGCAGCCATGCCCGTCACCGCGATCGTCCTTGCCGCCGGCGAGGGAACGCGCATGAAGTCACATCACCCCAAGGTCATGCACGAGGTCCTTGGCAAGCCCCTCGCATGGTGGGTTGTCGACGCCGCCCGCAAGGCCGGCGTCGACCGCATCGTGCTTGTCGTGGGGAATGGCGCCGATGAGGTTCGCTCCTGCTTCGCAGACGAGAAGGGCGTCGAGTTTGCCGAGCAGACCGAGCGCCTGGGAACCGGCCACGCCGTGCGCGTGGCGCGCGACGCCCTGGGCGGCTTTGCCGGGCCCGTGGTGGTTCTCAACGGCGACCTTCCACTCATTCGCCCGCAGACCATCTCGGCCTTGGTTGACGCCACCCGTGCGAGCCACAGCGCCTGCACGCTGCTCACCATGACCCCGCCCGACATTGCGGGCTACGGCCGCGTTCTCATCGAGGACGGCAAGGTGCGTGCCATCATCGAGGACAAGGACTGCACGCCCGAGCAGCGCGCGACGCTTCTTGAGTGCAACGCCGGCGCCTACTGCTTCTGCGGCGAGCGCCTCTCGTCCGGCATCGACACGATCACGAACGACAACAGCCAGGGCGAGTACTACCTCACCGACATGGTTGGCGTCTACGCGGACATGGACGAGCCCGTCTCGGCTGTCCACTGCGACGACTACGAGGAGCTCTTGGGCGTGAATGACCGCGTCCAGCTGGCGCAGGTCACCAAGGTCATGCAGCGCCGCACCAACGAGGGCCTCATGCGCTCCGGCGTCTCGATGCTCGACCCCGACCAGGTCTGGATTGGCCCTGAGGCACGCGTTGGCAAGGACACCGTCCTCCTCCCCCAGACCTTCATCTGGGGCAAGACGTCCGTGGGCGAGGCATGCGTGGTTGGCCCCAACAGTCGCCTCGAGGACGCGACGGTGGGCAACAACTGCACCGTGGACGAGACCGTAATCGTAGACTCCGCTATCGACGACGACGTCAACTGCGGGCCTCGCGCCTACCTGCGCGGCCACACCCACCTCCTTCGCAGTGCCAAGGCCGGCACGCACGTGGAACTCAAGAACTCCGTGGTCGGCGAGGGCTCCAAGGTGCCACACCTCTCCTACATTGGCGACACGCAGATGGGCTCCGGGGTGAACATCGGTGGCGGGTCGATCACCTGCAACTATGACGGCGTGCACAAGAGCCGCACCACCATCGGCGACGGGGCCTTCATCGGCTCTGACACCATGATGGTCGCACCCATCAGCATTGGCGCCGGCGCCATTACAGGTGCCAGCTCCTGCATCACGCACGACGTGCCCGACGATGCGCTCGCCATCGAGCGCAGCAAGCAGAAGAACGTCGAGGGCTACGCCATCGCCCGTCGCGAGCGCCTGGGTATCAAGCCCCGAAAGTAGGAGACCCATGGCAGTCAACACGAAGAACGGACTCATGCTCCAGGCCTTCTCCTGGTATCTGCCAGCAGACGGCCAGCACTGGCGCCGCCTCGCCAAGATGGCCCCACGCTTTGCGGAGAAGGGCTTCACCTCGGTCTGGATGCCGCCTGCCTACAAGGGGCGGGCGGGCGCCGAGGACGTGGGCTATGGCGTCTACGACCTTTGGGACCTCGGCGAGTTCGACCAGAAGGGCTCGGTACGCACCAAGTACGGCACGCGCCACGAGTACCTGGCAGCCATCCGCGCCATCCAGGAGCAGGGCGTCAACGTGCTTGCCGACGTGGTCCTCAACCACCGCATGGGCGCAGACGGCACGCAGCTGGTGCTGGCACAGGAATGCGACGGCCAGGACCGCATGCAGACCGTGGGCGACCCGCGCGAGATTCGTGCCTACACGCGCTTCGAGTTCCCCGGCCGCGACGGGAGGCTCGACCGCTACCAGTGGGGCATCACGGATTTCACGGGCGTCGACTACGACGAGCTCGAGGGTCGCAACGGCATCTACCGCCTTGTGGGCAAGCAGTGGTCAGGCGAGGTGAGCCATGAGCTTGGCAACTACGACTACCTCATGGGCGCTGACGTCGACCTGGACGACCCGCGCGTGCGCAAGCAGCTCGCCACGTGGGGCGGCTGGTACCTGGGGCTTACCGGAGTGGACGGCGTGCGCCTGGATGCCGTGAAGCACATGAGCCGCTCGTTCTACCTTGACTGGCTCTCTCGCATGCGCGAGAAGACCGGCAAGGAGCTCTTTGCCGTGGGAGAGTACTGGTCCCAGAGCGTAGGCGAGCTTCAGGCGTACCTTGGCCATGAGGGGGCCATGAGCCTCTTCGACGTGCCGCTCCACTTCAACTTCTACCACGCGTCAACGGCAGGTGACGACATCGACCTCGCACACATCCTGGACGGAAGCCTCGTGAGCGCCGACCCCGTTCACGCCGTGACCTTCGTGGACAACCACGACACCCAGCCCGACCAGGCCCTCGAGTCGACGGTCGAACCCTGGTTCAAGCCGCTTGCCTACGCGCTCATCCTGCTGCGCGAGGCAGGATATCCCTGCGTCTTCATGGGCGACCTCTTTGGCCTCCCCAACGACCAGATTCCGGCCGTTCCCGAGCTCGAGCTGCTCATGGAGGTCCGTCGCCGCTTTGCCTACGGCGAGCAGCGCGACTGGTTTGACGAGAAGGACCTCGTCGGCTGGACGCGCGAGGGCACCGCTCGACACGGAGTCTCGGGGACGGCCATCCTGCTCTCCACGCGCGCGGGCAACGCCACAAAGCGCATGTGCGTGGGCGCGGGTCACGCAGGCGAGACGTGGCGCTGCGTGCTCGGCGTCGAGGGCACCGTGGCGATTGGCGAGGAGGGCTGGGCGGAGTTTCCCACCGGTGGCGCCAAGCTTACGGTCTACCTGCCTGCAACGGCGGCTGACAAGTTGGATAGCATCCCCATCCTGGTGAGGCCGGAAGCGTAGAGCCGAGGGGTGCGTGGCCGGCACCTCTCGGCAGACGCACTTCTCGAACGGAGGGACGCATGAAGAGAATCCTCATGGTCGCCACGGGCGGGACCATTGCCTCCATGCCGGAGGCAGACGGTGGCGGCCTTGCACCGGCGCTCACCGGAGAGGAGCTGGCCGGCTACGTACCACAAGCACGCGGCCTTTGTGACCTGGACATCGTTCAGCCCATGAACATCGACTCCACCAACATGCGCCCGCGCGATTGGAAGCGCATCGCGGCAACGATCACGGATGCCTACGACGACTACGACGGCTTTGTTGTGCTGCATGGCACCGACACCATGGCCTACACCTCAGCGGCGCTCTCCTACCTCATCCAGGGAAGTCCCAAGCCCATCGTGCTCACGGGCTCCCAGCAGCCCATGGCCAACCCCTTCACCGACGCCAAGCTCAACCTATACCAGTCGCTGCTCTACGCCACCGATGACGCCTCGCACGACGTGTCCATCGTGTTTGGGGGCTCCGTCATCGTGGGGACGCGTGCCCACAAGCAGCGCACGATGAGCTTCAACGCGTTTACCAGCGTGAACTACCCGCTGCCGGCAATCATCCGCAACAATCGCATCATCCGGGAGGGCCGGGAGGGCATGACCATCCCCGGAGCCGCGGGGGCGGGGAGACAGCGCCGGGGACGCCCGCGCGTCTACGAGCAGCTGGACGAGCACGTTGTAGTGGTGCGCCTCACCCCGGGCCTGGGGCCCAACATCCTTGACGCGCTGGGGCCAGACTACGACGCCGTGATCCTTGAGACCTTTGGCATCGGCGGCATCCCAGAGTGCGAGGATGCCCGCTTCGAGCAGGCGATCCTTGACTGGATCGACTGCGGCAAGACCATCGTGCTCACCACGCAGGTCTCGGAGGAGGGCCTTGACCTGGGCGTCTACGAGGTTGGGAGTGCCTACGCCAAGGAGCCGGCCATACTTCGCGGTGATGACATGACCACAGAGGCCCTGGTGGCCAAGACTATGTGGGCGCTGGGACAGACGCGCGATCCGGCCGAGGTGGCAGAGCTCTTCTATCGGCCTGTGAACCACGATCGGGCCGTGCGGTAGATTCGAGTTCCGGCACGCCGAGGACGCCGGGGCCCCGGGGCGCCATCCCGCCCCGCATGGCCTGCCCCCATGCGCTACCCTTACCGTGACCGCAAGCACCAACGGCGAGAGGAACGGCATGCCCGCACGCCCCAAGGAAATCCGGCTCGTGTGCGGCCTGGGAAATCCTGGCCAGGAATACGAGCACACGCGCCACAACATTGGCTTTGCCACTGTCGACGCCCTGGCAGAGCGGGCCGGCACGCGCTACTGGAAAAGCGAGGCCGGCTGCATGGTTGCCCGTGTGGCCATCGGCGGACGCGAGGTCATTCTCGCCAAGCCGCAAGGCTTCATGAACACGAGCGGAGGGCCGCTCTCAAGGCTCATGCGACAGGAGCACCTGTCCCCCGCAGAGATCCTTGTGGTGCACGACGAGGTAGACCTGCCCGCCGGAGAGGTGCGCGCCAAGTGGGGCGGCGGCCTCAACGCCCACAACGGCCTGCGCTCCATTGCCAACAAGCTGGGCACGAGGGACTTCTCGCGCCTACGCTGTGGTATTGGCCGCCCACCCGGGAAGATGCAGGTGGCAGACTACGTCCTGCGCGAGCTCAAAGGCGGCTTCCTGGACGAGTTCCAGATTCTGGCCCAGGATGCGTCATCGCTTTGCGGCCAAATCATCAACGATGGCATGCCTGCCGACGCCCTGCGTTAGGGCGGCACCGTCGGCTCCACACGCAGCCCGCAGCCGCTTGGCTCCACATGCTCTGCGGACAAGCGGGCACGCACCGCTCACCTCTGCGGACCGCTGCGTGCCCAACAGATGGAGTAACCGCGCAGGACGAATCCTGCTTCCTGCCAGCACCTCATTAAGTAGAATGGAAGTGTTTGCGTAGGTTGGGAAGCCTGCGCGACAAGGCATGGCACGTCAGCGTCGCAGATGACTGCGGCGCTACGGAACAGGCAGTTCAGGAGAGGAGTTTGCTTCATGTACAAGATCCTCGAAAAGACGCAGTTCTCGGAGAAGGTGTTCAAGTTCCGCATCGAGGCGCCACAGATGGCCAAGCACGCACACGCTGGCCAGTTCCTGATGGTTCGCGCCAACGAGACCGGTGAGCGCGTACCGTTCACCTTTGCGGACTGGAACCCCGAAGAGGGCTGGGTCGAGTTCATCTTCATGGTGGTTGGCAAGACCACGAAGATGCTCTCCGGCTACGAGCCCGGTGACTCCATCGAGGACGTCACCGGACCGCTGGGCCAGCCCACGGTCATGGCTCCCGGGACCACCTGCGTCATAGGCGGCGGCGTTGGCCTGGCCATCGCGTACCCCGTTGCCCGCACGCTGGTGAAGACCGGCCACGAGGTACACGCCATCATGGGCGCGCGCACCAAGGACCTACTGCTGCTCGAGGATCAGTTCCGCGAACTCCTGCCCGATGACCACATCCACATCACCACCGATGATGGGTCCTATGGCGAGAAGGGCGTGGTCACCGTCCCACTCGAGCGCCTACTTCAGGCCAAGGCCGTCGACGAGGTCTTCTGCGTTGGCCCTGTCCCCATGATGAAGTTCTCCACGCTCACGGCCGAGAAGTACAACACCCCCATCACCGCGTCGCTCAACCCCATCATGGTCGACGGCACGGGCATGTGCGGTTGCTGCCGCGTCGAAATCGACGGCGAGACCAAGTTTGCCTGCGTCGATGGCCCCGACTTTGACGCCACCAAGGTCGACTGGAACGACCTCCGCGCGCGTCAGGCCGCATATCGTACCGAGGAGGGCCAGTCCCTCAAGGCCTATGAGGAGGCGATGTGCGCATGCCACAGGTAAACGGTCGCTTTGCCCCCGACATGAAGTCTCCGCGCACTCCCGACAACGAGGAGCAGGCGGACGAGCGCGCCCACGACTTCCGCCCCGTCGACAAGGGCTTCACCAAAGAGATGGCGCTGGCCGAGGCCGAGCGCTGCATGGACTGCAAGAAGCCGCTCTGCGTCGAGGGCTGCCCAGTCAACATCAAGATCCCCCAGTTCATCGAGAAGATACGTGCGCAGGACTTTGGCGCCGCCCTCGACGTCATCCACGAGGACTCGATGCTCCCCGCAATCTGCGGCCGCGTGTGCCCGCAGGAGAGCCAGTGCGAGGGCCGTTGCATACGCGGCAAGAAGTCCGAGCCCGTGGCCATCGGCCAGCTCGAGCGCTTCCTGGGCGACCAGCCGGAACTTGCGAGCAGGCCCCAGATGAGGCCTGCCAACGGCAAGAAGGTCGCCGTCATCGGCTCTGGCCCCTCCGGCATCACCTGCGCCGGCGAGCTTGCTCGCAACGGCTTTGACGTCACCGTCTTCGAGGCGTTCTTCACCGGCGGCGGCGTGCTCGTCTACGGCATCCCCGAGTTCCGCCTGCCCAAGGCGGTCGTCAAGCGCGAGATCGACGGCCTCAAGGAGCTGGGTGTCAAGTTCGAGTTCAATTCCGTCATGGGCAACCTCGCCAACGCCGAGGAACTGCTGGGCGAGAAGGGCTTCGATGCCATCTACGTGGCAACCGGTGCCGGCCTGCCCAAGTTCCTCAACATCCCGGGCGAGAACCTGCCCAACGTCTTCTTCGCCAACGAATACCTCACCCGCGTGAACCTCATGAAGGCGAACGAGTTCCCCAAGTACGACACCCCCACCAAGCACGCCAAGCAGGTCGTGGTCTTTGGTGGCGGCAACGTCGCCATGGACGCCGTGCGTACGGCCAAGCGCCTGGGTGCCGAGCGCGCCATCATCGCATACCGCCGCACCGAGGCCGAGATGCCCGCCCGTCGCGCCGAGCTTCACCACGCCAAGGCCGAGGGAGTCGAGGTCATGCCACTCGTCTCGCCGCTTGAGTTCATCGCCGGCGAGGACGGCAGCGTGTGTGCCGTGAAGGTCCAGAAGATGGAGCTTGGCGCGCCCGACGCCTCCGGCCGTCGTCGCCCGGTGCCCATCGAAGGGGCCATCGAGGAGATTCCTTGCGACGTAGCCATCTCCGCCATTGGCACCAACGCCAACCCCTTCGCCAAGAAGATCGGTGGCATGGACCTCAACAAGTGGGGCTACATCGTGGCTGACGAGAACGGCCGCACCTCCAACCCCCGCATCTGGGCTGGCGGCGACATCGTCACCGGTGCCGCAACGGTCATCCTGGCCATGGGTGCAGGCAAGACCGCCGCAGCAAGCATCACCGAGACGCTCGCCGCAGGGTAGCGCGGTACTTCTCGGCAACGCATGCCTTGCGCGTACGGGCCCGAGGCCAAACGGCCTCGGGCCCGTACTCCAATGTGGTGGAAAGGTCCTGGACGCGCGGAATCGAGACCGCACGGCACCTACCTGGGAAGGTTTTCCACCACCTCGCACGCATCCCGCTCGAAAGTCGCAAGGGCGGAAACGAATCCGTCCAGAGCCTCGCGAGCCGAATCCTCTGCGAGCCCCGTGGATATGAGAGAGACTGTTCCCAAGCCTCAGCATGTCCAGCCAAACCTCATCATTTTTTATGGAGACGGATTGGCATTCTGAGTGCAACAGGATAGATTCGATCCGCGCCGTCCCTGGCAGAAGCCGACGATGGAGAACACGAACGGGCTCCTGCGGAGTTCTTCCCCAAGGAGACGGGCTTCGGCAGGGCCACGGACGGGGGTCCGACATGCGGTAGGCCTGACCAACGACAGACCGGGAAGGCCTTGGGATGCAGGACGGCCGACGAGGCCTACGGGGAGATGTCGCACCCAGCTTGACAATCTGCCCTTCTAAAGTAACGGCTGGCCCATCAGCTCCCTGGGGAAGCTACGGTTTCAGACCTGCTCTCCAGCAGTTTCGATCAATGCATCTTCCTATACAGCCAGTGCGGCTACTTCGGGGAGAGCCGAGGGATCAAAAGTCTTGAGATCATAGGTGGTCTGGAGCTTCATCCAGAACTCGGGCGTCGTGCCCAGCGCTTCAGCAAGCAGCCATGCCATCTCGACTGTGATGGCGCGCTTGCCGTTCACAATCTCCGAGACTGCCGATTCCGATTTGCCGATAACCTTTGCAAGCCGATACTGGCTAATACCAAGCGGCCCCAGGAATTCTTCCTTGAGAATCTCGCCTGGGGTGCTCATAAGGTCACGCATGGCAGTCAACAAACTCGACCCCCCCCCTTCGCTTCGCCATCAATCCACTTGAAGCGTAGACGCCACTGACGATCTACCCTGATGCTGTATTGGCCTCTCCTGTCTTCCGTGAGCGCCTCGAGTCGATTCCCTGGAGGGACCTTCAGATCATCCAAGGCGTGAGCGGCATCCAGAAGCTGCGGCTTGCGCACCAATGCCCTGCGTACGTCAGAGGGAACCCTTCGGGGCGCGAGGTTTGTTCCCTCCCAGAAATCCTGTATGTCAGCGTCGCGGAACTCCAAGGGCGGCTCCTATACTTCCGGTTGACAGAAGTATCACATATAGGAAGGTGGGGTCAAGATTGCTCCAGGGGAAACAGGATGTCGATAGAGAAGCTGCTACCCTCTGCTGCAGCCGTCGCTGTTCCGCCATACCGTTTGATCAGCGTCGAGAGCTGCCCTGCTGCCTCCTGGAGCGCCATATCAGCCTCAGGCGTGCAGCTGCCCATGAGGTGTATCGCAGCAAGGGAGCCCTGCCGTCTGGTGGTAAGGCTCAGGGCCTTGGCGTCTTTGGCAGGAAACGTCGATGCAGCAGCGCATCCGGCATCGATCAGGAGGGAGAAGGGGGCATATACATCCTCGTCTGCCACAAAGCGGAGCATGCTGCCGTCTGCCATGCACGTGAGTGCTATGCCTTCCTTCTGGCAGATGAAGCTCTTCTCTGTCAGCACGCAATCAAGCGCCGCACTGCCCATATGGGCCTGAGCATCGTAGATGCTGATGTCATGCACGAGCTCCTGCGCTGCTGCCTGTGTCACGCCCACGCCCTCTCCCTGGAGCGTTGCCATGACCTTGTGCCTGATATCGTGCATATGGGCATTGATGGCCGAGACGGTAGCGGTGCTCTGGGCATACTGTTAGCACCGAGTGATTCCAACCACGAATAGTCGAAGCAAAACAGCCAATCCCAGTCAGTGAAAAGCAACCATCGCCCCCGTCCCCGCCCTCTCCTATGCTGGTGTTGTCGACGCGCCGGCGATGGGGGGAAAGATGCGATGACTGACAGGAGCGATGGCCTCCAGGAGATCATAGACGAGGCCCTTGAGGCGATGGCCACCGAGGCCGGGGGCGACTTCGACCCGCAGACCTGCAGCCTGGCGGAGCTCTGCCGCAGGACCGGGATCTCGCGCCAGGGGGCGAGGACGCCCAGGAGGCACGGCTTCGAGGTGCTCCCCCACGGCAGGACGGGCATGCGGGCCGCCAGCACGGTGGTCTCCGGCTTCGCCGGGGTCGTGGACGACCTACTCCGGAGGGGCGTCGCCAACTCGCAGGTGACATTCGAGAGAATCCGCTCGCAGGGCTACGAGGGCGGCCTCACGACGGTGAAAACCTACGCCGCGGCGCACAGGGACCTCGTGCCGCCGAAGCGCAGGGCCGCCGAGCCGCGGGGCAACCGCGGGAGGCGCTACGAGACCGGCCCCGGCGAGGGGAGGATTAGCATTCTGAGTGCAACACGATAGCCCGCCGAATGAAGGCGTGGCACATCCCGGAAGGCTACGATGTTGGTTGTCCAGGCCAACGTCGGAAGCTGGAAGGAATGTGCCACTACAGGCATCTTGGCCCTCAGGAGAGGGACCGCATGGCCACGCTGCATGCAGGGGGAAGGCCAATCGGCTACATCGCGAGAGAGACCGGCAGGGACAGCTCCAGCGTCTGCCGCGAGCCCAAGGGGGACGGCCGCCACGGCCGCCATGGGGCATGCGCCGCACAGGGGAGGGCGGAAGCGCGCCGCGGGAGGTGCAGGCCGAAGAGGCGGCTCTCGGGCCCCGCGCTCGCGTAGAAGGTGCGCTCGCTCATCATGGACGGCCACTGGTCCCCGGACGAGACAGGCGGCAGGCCCAGGCTGGAGAACGGCGGAAGGTGCGTCGCGGGCCTCCCGACGGCCTGCCGGGAGGCCCGTGCGGGCGCCCCCGGCCTGCCGGGTGCCGGCCCCGAAGGCCAGGTGCGGCGCCACCTGCGCAGGAAGGGGCCCGAGACGAGGGGCAGGGTCAGGGCCTCGCACACCGTGGAGGAGAGGCCAAAGCAGGCCGATGAGAGGTCTCGCCCCGGGGACTGGGAGGACGGCACGGTCGTCGGCCCCGGGCTCGTGTGCCTGCCCGCGCCCGCCGACGGGGCGTCGAGGCTGCCCCTCGCGAGGAGATGCCACCACGACAGCGGGAGCGTCTGCAGGGCCGAGGTCGCGCTGCTGCAGGGACGCCCCCTCGGGACGGTCACCCCAGACGGGGGCAAGGGGTCCGCGGGGCACGCGGATGTCACAAAGGCCTTGGGAGGTGTGCAGTCCTGCTCCTGCGACCCCCACCATCCCTGGCAGAAGCCGACGGTGGAGGACGCCAACGGGCCCCTGCGGGAGCTCTTCCCCAAGGGCACCGACTTCGGCAGGGTCACGGACGAGGAGGTCCAGCATGCGGTGGACCTGATCGACGACAGGCCGAGGAGGGTCCT
>NZ_LR027575.1:44576-54592 GCF_900605015.1 Olsenella sp. Marseille-P4559 | reverse complement strand
CGACGGTGGAGGACGCCAACGGGCCCCTGCGGGAGCTCTTCCCCAAGGGCACCGACTTCGGCAGGGTCACGGACGAGGAGGTCCAGCATGCGGTGGACCTGATCGACGACAGGCCGAGGAGGGTCCTGAAATGCAGGACAGCCAACGAGGTCTACCGGGAGCTGTTGCACTCAGCTTGACAATCCGCCGGCATAAATACGAGAGATTATAAAGATGAGGAAATCTCGGCACTTTTGAACAAGGTGATTAGGCGTGAAGCTAGCGTTTTGGAGAGGGACGTTGGCATTACTTCGTAATATCTACCTGAGTATTAGCCCGTATCGGCACTGCGGTTGTCGTGCTCCGGCATCGACCGGCCGATAGTCGGTTATTGGGCTTCAGTACCGTCCATATTGCGCTTCAGCAGCGCCTGCTGAAACCGGGCGGCAGGTCGCTCCTGCGGCTGATGGCTTCCTCCTGCCATGTCCCAGCGAGACGAAGGATCTGCTGGTATTGGTGGGGTGGGCATCTGTGCAGAGGATAACCGCTGCAAGTTCCCGCCGTTCCCCTGTCCACCAAAAGATTGCAGCTCACCCGGTCTCCTCCGACCCCATGAGCCATGCAATCTCCGCCAGCCTCGCGAGCAGCGGCCACACCTGCCGCATGCAGTGCCATTTCTCTCCTGACCCCCAAATGGAGCATTGCAGGTGATAATATTCTCAGCATTGCAGGTGATAATATTCTCGATACTGTAGGAAGCCATAGATGAGGGGAGGACGATGATGGAACGAGAGCTGTTGATCAAGCGTATAAAGCAGCTTCTCGTTGTGCACTGCGACTCACTTAAGGTTGACGGCTCCGGCAATCTGCAAGATTCTGCGGTGCTGTCCGAATACTTTTTTCGCGACCTGCTCAACTGCGCCTATGGCTGGCAACTCGTAGACGCCAACGATTCGGTTGCAAACACGCCTGGCTATGACCTGGTCGATGGCGGACGTAAGATTTTCGTGCAGGTGAGTAAGGACGCGTCGAGGGGAAAGATCAAGAAATCGCTAGATAAGATCGATCTCCCCAAATATGCAGGCTATTCGGTCAAGTTCATGTTCCTAGTCGCCAAGGCCCCGAAGTACCAGCCCATGAAAGACAATGATGTTCCAGAAGGTCTTGCCTTCGATATGGGCAGCGACATCATCGACGTCTCTCGGCTCGTGAAGCAGCTCCAATCCCTTCAGGTTGATGACCTCAAGCATGCTGCCGGCATTGTTGAAAAAGAGCTAGGCGTTGCTTCGGTCAATCTCGAAAAAGTACCCTCTGCTCTAGCTGCGGTGGTCAAGACCCTCCTGACAAAAGGACATCTCGAAGAACAGCCTTGGAAGGACCCGGTGCCTTTCGAGATTATCGCGAAGATTCGGGCAAACAGTCTCGGTGAGCTAGAGAGCCACATTCAGGAAGTTTCGGCGTACACGCCTTATCTGGAGACGATTTACCAAGTCTACGACGAATCTGGCACCAATGGACGACTCGCCATGCTCAATATGCTGAACGGCGAGTATGTGAAGGCGCACCTCGCCAGCCAGAACCCTTACGAGACATTCTTCGCTCTGGAGGATGCGCTTGAAAGGCAGATTTCTGATGACGGGGATATTGCACGCATAGACGATGCCACGAGGTTGCTTTGCATCGATATCGTCCTCGTAGATGCGTTCATGCGCTGCCGGATTTACAAAGGGCCTGACATTCTCATGCAGCCTGCGAAGAAGAGCGGGGTCGACCATGATCCTCGCTAGAGACTCAAGGCCGGAGGATATGCTCTACTGCATTGGCGCATGGATTCTGGACGCGCTTTCGAGGTCCAGAGGAAAAGGCGGGTTCACACAGGCGGAAACGGTGTACGACGCACTCAGAGATGAATATAGGATCTCGCCCACGAGCTTCCAACTTGGCATTGACTGGCTGTTCCTCCTGGGCGCTGTCGAAAAGAACGAAGAGGGGGAGATCAGGCTATGTTCATAAAGCGCCTTGCCGTGTCATCGGTGGACGGTATGCTCCGTGACATCGAATTTGGCCCTGGTCTCAATCTCATCGTTGATGACACACCGGAGTCCGCGCAATCCACCGCCACTGGCAACAATGTGGGCAAGACCACGGTGCTGAGGCTCATCGACTACTGCCTCGGTGCGGAGGCCAAGCCGATTTACGCCGATCCCGAGAACCCAAGAAACGTCTACCAGCTCGTGAAGGACTACCTTAGGGTCAAGCACGTCCTGATTCATCTCGAGCTCGTTGCCGACCTGTCATCGGCGAATCCTGAAACCTTGACGGTCGAGCGCAATTTCCTGCAAGGCAAGCAGTGCATAAGGACCATCAACGGCACACAGACGCCGGCCAAGGAGTTCCTGAACCTCCTTTCGGAAGAACTCTTCCCCTCCCTCCCAATTGGCGAGAAGCCCACCTTCCGTCAAGTCATCGGCCACAACATCCGCATCGACGACTGGGCGCTCTCGCACACTCTGGCGTTCCTGCGCCAGAACACGGCAGGGGTCGAGTACGAGCCGCTTTACCTGTTCATGCTGGGCTGCACGGAAAAGGACGCGGCCGAAAAACAGCGTCTGGCCTTGAAGAAGAAGGAGGAGTTCGCCTTTGCGAAGAAGGTGAGCCCCGGCAGGGACGAAGGCTTCTATGAGACGGCGATTGACGTCCTCGACAACGAGATAGCCGCCCTTGAAGACAAACGATCACACCTCGCCGTTGCTGAGAACTACGCAGACCTCCTCACCGAGTCCGACAGCTTGGCCATCCGTATCGCCCGCCTCCGCTCGGAGTTGAGCCGGGTGGAGATACGCATCGGGCTTATCCATGACGCAGAACGGTCGATTGAAGACGCGCGCTCGACCGTCGATGTGGAACAGCTCAGATTCCTGTATGACGAGGCTTCTGCCTTGGTGCCGTCCATCCAGAAGTCTTTCGAGCAGCTGGTCGCGTTCCATAACGGAATGCTGGAGGAGCGTGCCAAGTTCATCAAGAGGGACCTTCCAGAGCTAGGGCAGCGTCAGAAAGGCCTTCGTCAAGACCTGGATGCACTCCTTGAGCAGGACAAGAAGGTCTCGGGCGAGCTCTCCTCCAAAATCTCTTCCAAGGAGGCCGAGGATCTGCTCGTGGAGATAAACGGTAAATACCAGCAGAAGGGTGAGCTGGAAGGGCTGCTCAAGCAGCTGAGGGAGTCCCACGCCAGGCTGGAGGACATCGACGAGCGCATCGCCGAGATAGACCGGCAGGGCGAAGAGGCGGGGCAGGACGAAAAGATACGGCAGAGGCTTTCCGTCCTGAACAGAGCCTTCGGCCTCGTTTCGCAGACACTTTACGGTGAGACCTACTTCGTGCGACCGGAACACAAGACGGACAAAAGCGGGGTCCCCTACTTCTCATTGAGAGTCGACGCCACGAACATAAGCTCGGGCAAGAAGCAGGGTGAGGCGCTCTGCTTTGACATCGCCTACACGCGCTTTGCAGACGAGGAGGGCATCGACTGCCTGCACTTTGTTCTGAATGACAAGAAGGAACTGGTCCATGGCAACCAACTCAGAAAGATTGACGAGGTGGCGCGGGATAACAATGTCCAGGTGATCATCTCCATGCTGCGCGACAAGCTGCCCGATGAACTGGTTCAAAACCCCGACTTCGTCGTGCTCTCCCTCTCGCAGGAAGACAAGTTCTTCAAAATCGAGGGGCATCCTTCGGTGAAAAGTAGTTAGGCCATGAAAGAGCCTGAACCTCGCACCTCCTACAATGCCCACAAGGAGTCCTTATGTGCCTGAGCACATAATCTTTCAGCGACCGCATTGTCGTGGCAGATGCCAGTTCGGCTCACGGAGAGCCTCATGTCGTGCGCGGTAGCTCATGCGGCAAGCTCGGCGCCCGCGTGCTGGCTGCCGCGGTCGTTGCGGAATATGGCCCCTCCGGCCACGTATCCGCACGAATATGCCATCCTGGGGGCGGAGACGACAAGTCCTGCCCCCATGTTGTCCCGCATGCTCCAGCCGGCCACCATGCGCGTGGGTAGTGTCGGTGTGAACTGGCTGAGTTCGTTCGACACGGATTTGCTCTTGCTACCGAAAGCCCCTGCCTGATGGTGTCCCCATCCTAGCCTTCCCGCATCCCGCTACGCCACCCTCCGGCTGATGCCGGTGTAATACCAGTCCGCCGGCGTCTCGCATCCCAGCAGCGACTGGTGGATCCGGCGGTCGTTGTGGTAGCCCACGAACTCGGCCACGAGACGCTCCAGCCCCCTGGGCGTGGAGCACTCGTGCGTCCTCAGCCACTCCGGCTTCAGGCTTCTGAACCGCCTTTCCATCAGCACGTTGTCCCTCCAGCGGGCCCTGTGCCGCCCATGCCCTGCGTGACGTGGTTGCCCCCCAAGAGCCCCACGTAGGCGTCGGACCCGAAGACCGAGCCCTGGTCGGAGTTCGTGACCGAGGGGGTGCCGTGCTCGGCAAACGCCCGCTCCGCGCAGGCCATGACCTCCTTCTCCCTCATGGTGTCGGAGAGCCTCCAGCCCACTATGCAGCGGCTGTGCCAGTCGGCCATGGCGGTCGGGCACATGTGGCGCCCCCCTATCTGGACGTAGGCTATGTCGGTCGACCACACCTGGTCGGGGAAGTCGGCCCTCTTGCCGCGCAGCAGGTGCGGGAACCTCCTCGAGGCCCTCGACGGCCTCGAGGGCGACGGCAGCGGGCAGCAGGGGCGCACGCTCATCGCGCGCATGAGGCGCGTGACGCGCCAGCGGCTCGCCTCGAGGCCCTCCGTGCGCAGGACCAGCGCCACCTCCCTCGCGCCGTAGGAGGGGTTGTCCACGTGGATGCGGTCTTCTCGGCCATCAGGCGCTCGTCGTCCGCGGGGGCCGCGCTGCCGCTGTCCCCGCGCTCGTAGTAGGCGCTGCTCCTGGCGACGCCCAGCAGCTCGCAGGCGTGCCTGCGCGTGAGGCCGTCGTGGCCGCCGGCGGCCGCCAGGCGCCTCTCCCGGGTCGTGGCCGCACCCGCCGCAAGACCGGCGGAGGAGGTCGCGCTCGACGGCGGACTGCCCGATCGTCCCCGGCAGCTCGTCGTGCTCCCTCTTCGCGGCTTCCTCCCTCGCCTTCCCCTCGCGCGCCCTCTGGGCCTTGCCGAAGACGTCGGCGGCGCCCTCATCCAGGAGCTGGTCGCGCCACTCGGCCGCGAGCGACGGCGCCACGCCGCTCTCGCTCGCCACCTGGCCCGGGACCTTCTCGCCCTTGTAGACCTCGAGCGCGACCCTCGTCTTGAGCCTCGGGTCGTACTTCTTCCTGGTCGTCTTGCTCATGTCGCCTAGCCCTTCCGCGCCTCACGGCACATCCTAGGGCTTTCGGTAGCCGTGGCTCAAGCGTGTCTAGATTTGGCCAGCCACATTAGGAGGACGCCGCGAGCCCTGGCAGTGTACAATCGCGAAGACACACACGACTACGGAGGCCTTTGCTTGGGACAGCTTCGCAACATGGCTCACATCTTGCTGGCGGTGCTGCTGGCAACCACACTTGGCGCTGCCCTTCTCGCCTGCAGCGAAACCGGGGCAAGCGAGGGGGGCGTCTCGTCCTCCGCCACCGCCATTGAGCGGGACGGCAGCTACACGAGCAAGGAAGACGTAGCCCTCTACCTGCATACCTATGGGGAGCTGCCACAGAACTTCATCTCAAAGACAAGGGCGCGCAAGGCCGGTTGGGACCCGCAGAAGGGCAATCTTGACGAGGTGTGCCCCGGCAAGAGCATCGGCGGAAGCGTCTTCTACAACGACGATCACTTGCTGCCAGACGCCCCAGATCGAACATGGCATGAGTGTGACATAAACTATCAGGGTGGAAGGCGAGGAGCCGAGCGCATCGTGTACTCGAACGATGGGCTCATATACTACACGCCAGACCACTACCAGACCTTCGAGCAGCTCTATTAGGAGAAGACGTGGCAACCGTGAAGATCCGCGAGGCGGGCCCCACCTCCGAGCAGGAGATATTCCAGCAGATTGCAAAGAAGCTCCGGTTCCCCGACTACTTTGGCAACAACTTCGCAGCCCTTGAGGACTGCCTTGGCGACATGACCGAGAGCACCCGCGTCGACGTGGTGCGCTACCGCGATGACCCCGATCCCAAGCGCCGCGCCTTCTTTGGGACGCTTTGCGCGGTGGTTGCTCGCGTAGCCCTGGAAAACCCCAACGTGCATCTCACGATGTACGAGAAGTGCTAAAGTGAGTCGAAAAATCCTATCGATCGATACCTTGGGGGGGAGCCATGGGGGTTCCAATCATCGCCAGCGCCACCGCTGCCCAATCTGCTGTCGCAGAGCTGATGAGCAACGAGGCTGAATTCGTCAGCTTCACCCTCACGGAGATTTGCAACGATGTCCAGGTCCCCGCCTCGGCGATTCATGACGATGTGTGCGCGGAGATTCCAACTGCCCTGTCGCAGTGGGAGCAGACCGTCTCCAGCAACGCTGACGCGGTCAACCAGATATACGCCCAGCTGCAGGAGGCCGACAACGCTGCCGCAAGCAACATGCTCTCCAGCCAGCCAACGGCTTGATTGGGCGCTCGTCTCCAAGTGTCTCACCCCGCCACGGTATGAAGTCCGGTGAAGTTCATGCGAATCAATAAAACGGCTGCAACAGATGTGCTTGAAAGGAACGTGACCGAGCTAGACAAGCAGATTGACCGCTGCGATGCAGAGATAGACAAATTCAACAGCATCCACCTCGCGGGCTTCTCAGGAAAGGCGCCCCTGGCACTTATCTCCCAGATTCGCGGACAGGTTCCCGTTCTCCATGCGTACAAGGTCTTCTTTGAGTCACTCAGGGAGGCAGAGAAGGACAATGCATCCGAGATTGGTTGTCTGCCGGAGACAAGCCCTGGGGTCCTTGATACGGACGAGGCACAGGACCGCATTGACCAGGCCCGGGAGGAAATCCGTCGACTTGAGGACGAGCGCGACGAGACCATCGACAACCTCAATAGGGCAAGCGTGCTCTGCAGCGTCATCACCATAGACGACTCTGCAATCAGTGCCTACTACTCACTATTGATCGAGGCACAAAACCTCATCATCCATCACTACGAGTCGGTCCTAGAGGCCTACGACGCCTACGGAGTGGCAGCCCAGCGCATCTACGAGGGGGTGGATCGAGCGCCATTCGATACGGCACAGCTCTCAGTCTCCTCCTACAACGCAACCCACTCATGGGGAGTGCGGGGGCTCGAGGCGTATCTCCCTGTCGACCAAGCCAAGCTCTACGAAGGTTTTAAGACCGTTGGTGACCTGCTGACTAATGACGTGACGCTCAAGAAATCCGACATGCAGTCGGTTGGCCTTCGCGTTGGGGCCGTAAAGGGAACGCTGAGCGGGGCAAGAAATGACATCACCGCAAAAGCGGGAACATTTGGAAAGTTCAAGCTTACCGGAGAGGGGAAACCAGAAGCGAAAGCAGGCGCATATATACAGGGTGAATATACGTGGCTGCATGGAAAGGCCGCCCTAGAGACCAATGGGGCGAAGGCGGACGCAGAGGGAAAACTTCTTACGGGAGCGGCAAAGGGAGAGCTTGGCGGTACTCTCTTCGATGACGAAGGGAACATTCGTCCCAGCCTTTATGCGGGTGCCGAAGCCTCTGGATCTTTTGTCGAGCTTAGCGGTAACGCACAAGCTGGCGACAAGCACAATAATGCGCATATCAACGGTAATTTCAAGATTGGTACCGCCGAGGCGAAAGCAAACGCTCGAATTGATACAGGCGGGGTCACGGCAAAGGCCGAGGCCGGTGCCTACGCCGTGAAAGGCGAACTCTCTGGGGGAGTCACCGTCCTCGGCATAAAGCTAGATGTCAAGGCCGAGGGAGGGGCCGGAGGAGCAAGCGTTAAGGCTGGAGGAGAGGTCACCCGGCACTCGGCGGGTTTCGAGATCGGGGCAGGGGCAGGTGTGGGCGCTGGCTTATCCGTAAATATCGATTGGGGTGGCTTCCCTGCCGCAGTGAAGGACTACTCTGTAAAATGCTGGAACAGCGTATTCCATTAACCTGCGATTCCTGCACTATCTAGTTTCCTTGAACACGCTGGGCTCAGTCAGAAAGGACGGGTTGAAATGTACGAGGACCTCCTACCAGTTGGATCCGTTGTCCTTCTCAAAGATGGCAACAAGCGCCTTATGATTACCGGCCGCGTGCAGGCCAGACGTGGTGACACGCATGTCTACGACTATTCGGGATGCCTCTTCCCAGAGGGGCTGACCGGTGTGGACTCCCTCTACTTCTTTGACCACAGCGCAATTGACACCGTCTTCTTCATTGGGTTCCAGGACGAGGAGGAGCTTGCCTTCAAGAAGCAGCTCAGCCAACTTGGGGAACTCTATGTCGACAACGATGGCAACATCGTGGCACGATGATCGAGTGACGATGCCAGAGGCAATCGCTGGTGCGAATGCGCACTACGCACACTCCAACTCTTCGTCAGAAGTGCTCCCGAGCAGGACACGCGCCGATACCGAGAGGCACATTGGCGAGCTTGTTGCCGCTCGTAACAACGTAGCCGCGGCAAACGAACAAGTCCAATCGTCGGCAAGGCATGTGCTCTCCGACATCGAAGAGCTGTCGTACGTCTTGGGAAGATACTTCCCCGACGAGCTTTCCTCACTCGAGAGCCAGATCAACACCACTCGCTTCGACCTCGAAGAGAGTCTAGACAGGATGTATGCACAAGTTGGGATTGAGATTATCAATAGTGCCTAACCCATGCCCCTTTTGGATGCTCGACGATGCCTAACTTTGTTGCTGCAATTTCCCTTATCTTTAGGAGGACGATATGCCAGACGCACATGCAATCGCGCACTTCCTCGCGGCCGGCGCATCGCCCGAGGAGATGCGCCTGACGGCGATCGTCATGCTCTCCCTCGCGGCCGCCCTGGCCGTGCCGCTCGCCTGGATGCTCCGCAGGCAGGACGAGTCGGCCGGCTGCACCGCCCACGCCGTGGGCACCGTCGTGGGCGGAGGCCACGTCGCCTACGGCAACAACCTCATCCCCAGGTGCGCCTACGAGGTCGGGGGCGTGCGCTACGAGGTGGAGGGCCCCAGGTTCGAGTCCGGCACCTTCGCGCCCGGGATGAGGTGCAACTGCACGAGCAGGGAGGGCCTGCCGAGGACGTTCAGGGGGCCGGCCATAGCCGACAGGCTCGTGGACACCCGCTCCAACGACGGCTGGTACGCCATGAGCGCGCTCTCCGCCCTCTACCCGGTGGGGTCGGGCGTGGACGTGTGGTACGACCCCTCCGACCCCTCGCGCGCCTACGTGCAGAGGCCCGTGCGCAGGTACCGGGTGGGGATCATGAACCTCCGCATCTGGGTGATAGGGCTGGCCGCTTTGGGGACAGTCACCCTCTGGATATCGATCTTCTCGGCATGACTGCCGTGCGATGAGGGTTTGGGAGTGGGAGGACGATATGCCAGACGCACATGCAATCGCGCACTTCCTCGCGGCCGGCGCATCGCCCGAGGAGATGCGCCTGACGGCGATCGTCATGCTCTCCCTCGCGGCCGCCCTGGCCGTGCCGCTCGCCTGGATGCTCCGCAGGCAGGACGAGTCGGCCGGCTGCACCGCCCACGCCGTGGGCACCGTCGTGGGCGGAGGCCACGTCGCCTACGGCAACAACCTCATCCCCAGGTGCGCCTACGAGGTCGGGGGCGTGCGCTACGAGGTGGAGGGCCCCAGGTTCGAGTCCGGCACCTTCGCGCCCGGGATGAGGTGCAACTGCACGAGCAGGGAGGGCCTGCCGAGGACGTTCAGGGGGCCGGCCATAGCCGACAGGCTCGTGGACACCCGCTCCAACGACGGCTGGTACGCCATGAGCGCGCTCTCCGCCCTCTACCCGGTGGGGTCGGGCGTGGACGTGTGGTACGACCCCTCCGACCCCTCGCGCGCCTACGTGCAGAGGCCCGTGCGCAGGTACCGGGTGGGGATCATGAACCTCCGCATCTGGGTGATAGGGCTGGCCGCCC
>NZ_LR027575.1:15127-44565 GCF_900605015.1 Olsenella sp. Marseille-P4559 | reverse complement strand
CCGGTGGGGTCGGGCGTGGACGTGTGGTACGACCCCTCCGACCCCTCGCGCGCCTACGTGCAGAGGCCCGTGCGCAGGTACCGGGTGGGGATCATGAACCTCCGCATCTGGGTGATAGGGCTGGCCGCCTTGGGGGCATTCTTTGCTTGGCTTGCGGTCAGCATTGCCTAATCGCGGCCCGCGCCCGCGGAAGGGAGAGGAGGACAAGAGCCATTGCCGCCGCGTGACGAAGCCCGCACAACGTACTCACGACCCCCTACCGCACTCCCTGCCCCAGCGGCGGCATCGGTTCCCACGCAGGGTCGCGCAAGGCCTCCTTGGAGTCTTTGTAGCCCGCCCAAAGCCTTGCCCAGCTGGGGCCGAAATGCCCGCGGTCAACCAGGGCCAAGCGCAGGAACTCCTTGGCAAACGAGAGGAACGTGCCAAAGCCGTAACCCACGGGGTTGTAGTCACCGTGCAGCATGAAGTAGCGCGCCATGTAGCCGCGGTTGCGCATGATGTGGTAGCGGGTCATATCAGAGGTTGAAGAGATCTGGCGCATGCCGGACGCACCGACCTCCTGGTGACGTACCTCTCGCGTTCTTCTCAGCACAAAGTCTGGCACCAGCACGGGCTGGCATACCTTGCTGGCAAGGTAGCCGTAGACGGCGTCATCGTAGTAGATGAAGAAGCGGTAGTCGGGCAGGCCTATCTTCTCAACAACGCAGCGCCGGAAGAGCGCCCCCTCGAAGCACATCACGTTTACGTCTATATGGTCCGCACCGTTGAAGCCAGCACGCGAAAGCGGATTGTAGATGCACAGCGACGTCAGGAAATGGTGCTGCCAGAAGAAGGGCGTGCCATCATAGTCGTAGCGCTGGCCCTGCACCACATCATACCTGGCCGACCATGGCTCAAGACGCTCTAGGGCATCGGGAAGCACAGCCACGTCATCATCCATGACCCAGAACCACTCTGCTCCAAGCTCGAAGGCACGTCTCACGCCCTCTGAGAAGCCACCAGATCCCCCAGTGTTGGTCTCCTGCGGGTCGTAGACCACTCGTGTCGTCCCGCCCGCAGAGTCGGGCTCTGAAGAGGTCCCGCCCCACTGCGAGGCAACGCGCGCCGAGAAGTCCGCAACCATCTGGGCCGTCTTGGCCGAATCCTCGTTGTCCACCACCACAACGCGCCATGGCGCAACGGTGAGCTCCGCGATCGAGTCAAAGAGACGCCCCAGGAGCTCTTGTCGCTTGAAGGTGACTATCACGATTGCGAGACGATCCATGTGCCATCCAAGGTCGCGGTGGTCAGTGCGATATGCGAGGCGTGTCTCGGCAGGGGACCACGTGGCAGGCCGACACCGAACCGCTCAAGTCACTGTATTATAGGGTACGGCCGCGGACCCACCGTGGCGGTCGGCGGCAGGGAGGTCACGTGGAAGCCACGAATGCAGGCAGCAGGGCACCCAGGGGCAAGAGGCGCTTTGCGCACAAGGTGTCGGTTGTGGTGCCCACCTACAACGTTGAGCGCTACCTCGACCAGTGCCTCACAAGCATCCAGATGCAGCCCTTCGCAAACGTCGAGGTCATCTGCGTGAATGACGGCTCGACCGACGGCTCGCTCGGCATCATGCAAGAGCATGCTGCCAGAGACCCCCGCGTGCGCGTAATCGACAAGCCCAACGCCGGTTACGGAGCGGCATGCAATGCCGGCATCGATGGTGCCACCGGTGACTACGTGGCCATCGTCGAACCAGACGACTACCTCACCGGCAACATGTTTGGCGACCTTCTCGACTTTGCCGACTCGCTCGATGGTGGCCCAGTGGACATCGTGAAGTCATCCTACTGGCGAATCTTTAACGCAGGGACCCCCCATGAACTGCGCACGGTTTGCCTGTACCAGGACCGCGTGAATCCGCCGCGCCAGCCCTTTGCCATTGGGGACGGCGTCGCCCTGCTCGAGCATCACCCCTCGATCTGGACGGCCCTGTATCGCAAGGCCTTTCTCGATGGGCGCGGCATTCGCTTCCGCGAGTACCCTGGGGCCGCTTGGGCCGACAACCCGTTCCTGGTGGAGACCCTCTGCCAGACGGATCGCATTGCATACGTCAATCGCCCCTACTACAACTACCGCGAGGACACCGAGGAGAAGCTCGTGTCATCCACGCGGCGCGACCCCTTGCTGCCCATCGAGCGCTGGAACGATATGCAAGACATTGTCGAGCGCCTTGGGGTCACAGACGAGCGGGTCCTCTCGGCGCAGACCAAGCGAGCCATCAGCTACTGCGGCCTTACCATCGACGCGGTTGGCCTTGGCTATCCCGGCGTGCGCGAGGCGATAGCGCAAACATACCAGAGGCTCGACTACGGCCTGGTGATGGGGCAGCCGCTGGTGACGCCAGCGGCAAAGCGGCTTTTCTGCGAGTTCACGGGCAGGCCCGATCCACAGGTTGGGCGGCTCTCGATGCTGCCCGCGGCGGCCGGCGAGGTATGGTATCGCCTGCGCCACACAAGCCCCAGCTACACGTGGTTCTCGATTGCGAGCTTCATGCGACACCGACGGGGGCGCATCGGCAGCAAGGGGTAGTGGATGACGCTATGAGACAAGGGGGCAGTCCCCTTGTCTCATAGCGACGTGCAGAACGGGCCCAAGCCCCTCTCGCCACCGCGCCTCATGAACGAGGCGAGAAAGCCTTCGGTGTAGGCGAGCCCCGCATTGCCGGATCTGATGGGACCTTGCATCGCTTTTGCGCCCACGCCGCGCGGACGCGCCACATCGGCGGCAAGACGCGCGCGGTCAGAGGAGACCATCTCCCCCACCAGCTGCCGCCGCTCCTCGGCGGAGAGGCCCGACCTGTCCGAGAAGACCCCGGTGACGCAGTCAACGAGGCACTCGAAATAGCGATTCTGGATGAGACCCATGCTGGTGGGATCCCCGTCGAGTCCCCAGTGGTGGTAGAGGCCCACGAGCGTTCCGTACTGTCGCTCGAGTGCGCGATAGTCCCGCACCGAGAAGCCCGGCAGACGCTGTGGCGAGCGGCCCTCGACGTGGTAGTTGATGTGTCCGGTGAGGCCAACGCGCTCGACGTCGCGCACGTAGCCGGCCATGAACGAGAGGGCGTCGTTGCAATCGCCGTCCCCGTCGGCAAACGAGAGGCCCAATTGCTGGACGCGCGAGCGCAGGAACAGCTTTGCGCAGGGCGACGAGAGGAGATTGCCTTCAAAGAGCTGCCAGGCACCAGCCCGGAAGTCATGCTGGGTTGGGAAGACGTGCAGAGGCTGGCCTGCCTCGAGGGAATCCTGGCGTCGCCCGTCTCGCAGGACAGATGCCGAGAAGCCCGCGATGGCAAGTTCGAGCGAGGACTCCTCCGCAAGACTCACGAGGTCGGCAAGCATGTCAGGGTTTGCCCATCCGCCCGCGTCAAAGAACACGAGATAGTGGCCACGGGCACGAGACACACCAAGGTCAAGGGCCCCTGCCAGGCCGCACCCATCGGCCTGCACCAGCGAAATGGAAAGGTCTCGCTCCGCGATGGTGTCGATGACGCTCGGCGTCCCATCCGTCGAGCCATCGTCCACCACGATGGTCTCATGGTCTCTCAGCGTCTGGTTCTGGATGCTCTCGAGGGCTCGCCGAATCGTGGCCGTATTATCGCATGTGGCGACGACAACCGAGACAACGGGTTCTCTGTGCACAGAGCCTGGCATATTCCGGTGCGACTCTCCTCCCCGAAGACCGTTTTGGTGGACTACGTAACAGCCCCATCAAATGTTGAGGAAAGAGTATCAGCCGTTCGTGAAGCCTGCGTGACAAACCCGGGCAACTACCATTACTACAAACAATGTGCAGGAGAGGGACACAGTCTGTGGCTCCTTGCCACCGTTCGCCGCCCCAATCGGAGCGCTTGGCTCACGCCCGAATAGCTTTATTCCCCGTTGCTCACGAGCGTGCCCACGGCAAGACCAAGCGATACCTGGTCAATCACGCTGTTGCCTGTCGAGACGCTGTTGCCGCTCTCGTCGGTGGTCGTCTCGTCCGTAACCGGAGCGTCGAGCCTCGAGAGGCCATCGGTCCCTGCCGACTGGACCTTCTCGGCAAGATCGAGGATCTCCTGCGTAGACATGTCGGTACGGATGGACGAGAGGAACTCGGAGGCACGGCTCATCAGCGAGTTGACCCCCACGCCGGCGAGCGAGCGCACCTCGTCCCACACCGAGTTCGTAGAGACAATCACATGCGTGACCGGCAGGTTCGCGGCCGTCGAGAGCGGCGAGACACACGCAGCCGCACCCGCGCTGTTGAAGAGTTCGGCCAGCGTCGTGTCCTGCCCGTTGTAGGAGACCCTCACGTTGGTGGGGATGGAGACGAGCGTACCCGTAGCAGCGGTCTTGTCGTAGACCAGAAGCTCTGCCGAGGAGAGGTTGGCACCACCGCTCTGGGACGCGTCCAGGCTGTCCGTCGTGAGGAGCAGGACGCCCATGAAGCTGTGCTCCGAGACGGTATAGCCCAGATCCGAGATGGAAGAGGTCTTGCTCACCGAGGAGCTTAGGCCCCTGTCTCCCAAGTGCGACTGCGCCTGGGCTCGTTGCCAAGCCGTGTTAACCACAATCCCGCAGGCGACAAACACAACGACAAGCACGATGGCGGCAATGAGGTTGCGATGCGGGTTGTCGCGAGGTACGTCGATTCGCTCGAATCGCTCACGCTGCCTGGCCATGGAACCCCTTTCGTTAGCCTACGCATGGAGCCGGGCATCCCGGCGTTTAGAAGAGAATACCTGATGCGGAGACGATAAGTCCCACGACAACCCCGACCGCATAGACGAACGCGGTGATGGCGACGTTCTGGCGCAGATGGTCGTTGGTGCGGAAGAGCACGAGAAGCCCAACGCCCCCAGAGGCGAGAAGCCCCGCAACCATGGGGCCCGCACTCAGGACGCCATCGAGGTAGAGCTCGGTGATGGCCACAGAGGCTCCGCAGTTGGGAATCAGCCCGACAAGGGCGGCCAGCAACGTTGCGCGCACGGGGTGGCTGCCCAGAAGCCGTGCGAGGACGTCTTCCCCCATGACCTCGATGAGCAGGCCGAAGAGGAAGGTGATGAGCAGGATGAAGCCGGTCACCTGCACGGTATGGATGGCAGCAGAGCGTACGATGCCCCAGCGGCCATACCCGTGGTGATGGTGGCAGCCGCGCACCTCGCCAGAGCCCTGCCTGGCCTCCTCCACGGCGTCGCTCTCCTCGCCCCCATCGTCATCACAGTGGCAGTGGGCCCGCTCGCAGAGCTCGTGAATGCGCGGCTCGGGATTGCCCACATGGCGCACGGCACGCATCACCGCATCGAGCAGGAGGCCCACGACAAGGCCAACGATTACCTTGAGCAGCACGATCGAGAGCAGGCGCCCCACGGGCTCCTGGTGAGCGAGAAACACGGGCACCATCTCGTCCGAGGTCGAGAGAATCACGGCTACCAGCGTGCCCGCCGTCACAACGCCGCCCGAGAAGAGCGTGGCGGCCATGGCTGAAAAGCCGCACTGCGGGATGGCACCGAGAAGGGAGCCCGCCACGGGGCCCGCATGGCCGGCACGGGTAACCAGGCCCTGCATGCGGCCTTCGGCGGAGTGCTCGAGGGCCTCCATGTCCACGTAGGTCACAAACAGGAACGGGACCAGCTCGAGCGTGTCGAGCACCGATTCGATGATCACGTCGACGAATATGTCCAAGACGCATCCTCCATGAGAGGGCACTGGGCTACACCCAGGGCGCAAGAAGTCCATCGGGGTATTCTACTCGAACAAACGTAAGCCCCTGCGCCGGAGCGCACGGTCCCGCAGCAACTCGGTCGCAGGCGGCAAGCACCTGGGACACCCACGAGGGTTCGCGATGCCCCCTTCCAACCTCGACGAGCGTGCCGGCAATCGTGCGTACCATGTTATGAAGGAACGCGTTGCCCGTAACGTCTATGGCGACAAGAGGCTCGCCCGCCTCCTCGATGCGCGAGACCTCCATCCGTTCGAGGTAGCGGCAGGTGGACTTCCCCTCGGCCGAGGTGGCCTTGCAGAAGCTCCTGAAGTCATGCTCCCCCACCAGGCAGGCCGCCGCCTCGTGCATGACGTCCGCGTCCAGGCTTCCTCGGTGCCACCACGCGTGATCCCATGCGAGCACGGGGCGTGCGTCGCCCGTTGCAATGCGGTAGCGGTATGAGCGCGAAACCGCATCAAAGCGCGCCGAGAAGCGCGCATCGGCGCGGTAGAGGCACCGTATCGAGATGTCGTCGGGCGTCAACGCCACAAGCGAGCGAGAGAGCGCATGCCCCGCAAGCCCAAGCTCCCTCTCGCTTACGGGAACGCTTGCGTACTGCGCCAACGCGTGAACGCCAGAGTCCGTGCGCCCAGCGCAGACCAGCTCGACCTCGCGACGAAGGACGGTCGAGAGGGCGCGACGCAGCTCTCCGGCAACGGTTCGCTGGGCGGGCTGTTCGGCAAACCCCGCAAACGCAGTGCCGCGATATCCCACGAGAAGCACGAGCGTCCCTGCGGCGGGAGCCCCCTCCACCAGGGGGACGTCCCGCTCGGCACGGTCGGGCCTGTGCGTGGGTGGCGCACACGGAGCGGCGCTCGGGTGGCTGGGTAGTGCACCTGTCATGTGGTTGGGCCCCACTTTCGGCAGACGATTGCAACGCATGGAGCTTACCACGAGACGCACGCTCCCCAGGCAGGGCAGGGACCCCAGCCCCTCTGCGAGCTATCCATCGTCGTGCACCTTCCCGACAACTAGCTGAAAGGGTCCCGGCCAATTTGGACGGGACCCTTGAATCGCCTCGATGGGAGGATGCCCTACTCGGACTTCTCCTCAGCCTCGGAGGCAGGCTCCTCGGCCTTGGGCTCCCCGGCCTTGGTCTCCTCGGCCTTGGGCTCCTCGACAGGGGCGGGTGCGGGGGCAACCTTGGTGACCGTGGCCTTGGGCTCAGCCTTGGCCTTCGGCGCGACGGCCTCGGTCACAAGCTCCATGATGACGACCTCGGCGCCGTCCCCCTTGCGGGGGCCAAGCTTCATGATGCGGGTGTAACCGCCGTTGCGGTCGGCCCACATGCCCTGAGCGGCCTTCTCGAAGATCTCGCGTACGACTTCCTTGTCGCCGATCTTGGCGATGGCAAGGCGGCGCGAGTGCAGGTCGCCCTTCTTGGCCCACGTGATGACCCTGTCCACGTCGGGACGGATGGCCTTGGCGCGTGACTCAAGGGTCTTGATGCGATCGTTGGCAAGCAGGGCAGAGACCAGGCTCTTCTTCATTGCCTTGGTATGGCTGGCATCGGTGCCGAGCTTCATGCCCCTCTTCTTGTTATGCCTCATGTCTAGCTTCTCCTATGCGATGCGAGCGGCAGCCTAAGCCTTGAGGGACAGTCCCATGGACTCAAGCTTGTCCTTGACTTCCTCGATGGACTTGACGCCAAAGTTGCGAATGTTGAGAAGGTCGTTCTCGGAGAACTCCACGAGCTGGCGTACGGAGTGAATGCCGGCGCGCTTCAGGCAGTTGTAGGAGCGGACGGAGAGGTCCAGGTCCTCAATCTGCTTGTCGAGCTCGGCGTTGTCCTCCTCGGCGCCCGTCGCGAAGATCGACTCGTCCTCCTGTGGCTCGTCGACGTCCGCAAGGCCCATGAAGGCCGTCATGTGCTGGTTGATGATGTTGGCGGCCTCGACGATGGCGTCACGCGGGCTGATGGAGCCGTTGGTCTCGACCTCAAGCAGCAGTCGGTCGTAGTCGGTGTGGCGACCAACACGGCAGGGCTCGACGAACTTGGCGCAGCGGCGCACGGGCGAGTAGAGCGAGTCGACGTGAATGATCCCGATGGGGTCACTCTCGCGCTCGTTGTCGTCACCAGAGACGTAGCCACGGCCAATGCCAATGCGCATCTTCATGGAGAGGTGCGCGTCGGTGCCGAGGGTGCAGATAACGTGGTCGGGGTTCACAAGCGTGAACTCCGTGGGGATGTCAAAGTCCCCACCGGTGACCGTCATGGGGCCATCGACGTTGATGGAGGCGGTGGCCTCCTCGCCGGTGCCCATCGCACGGAACACGAGGCCCTTCACGTTGAGGACGATATCGGTGACGTCCTCGTAGACACCCGGCACGGTGGTGAACTCATGCTGCACGCCATCAATCTGGATGGCCTCGACGGCGGCGCCCTCGAGAGAGGACAGCAGCACGCGGCGCAGCGAGTTGCCCAGCGTGTCACCATAGCCACGCTCGAGCGGCTCCGCGCTCACGCGTGCGAGGTTGTCATTGATCTCTTCTACCGACACTGTGGGCCGGATGAACTCGGACATTACTACCTCCAAACTGTGCCGGCTTACTTGGAGTAGAGCTCGACGATGAGCTGGGCATCGATGTCGAGGTCGATCTGGTCACGACTGGGAAGTTGGAGCACGGTGCCCTGGAGCTTCTCGATATCGACCTCAAGCCAGGCCGGCACAGCCATGTGCTCGGAGGAGACGAGGGCCTCCTTGATGGGGAGAAGGTCCTTGGCCTTGGGTGCTACGGCGATGACGTCACCGGCCCTCACCTGGTAGGAGGGGATGTCCACGCGGTGGCCGTTCACGGTGATGTGACCGTGGAGCACGGTCTGGCGGGCCTCCTTGCGGGTGCGGGCGAAGCCAAGGCGGAACACGACGTTGTCGAGCCTGGACTCGAGGATGGCCATGAGGTTGTCGCCCGTGATGCCCTCGCGCTTAAGGGCCAGCCTGTAGTAGCTGCGGAACTGCTTCTCGAGAACGCCATAGATGAACTTGGCCTTCTGCTTCTCGCGGAGCTGTGTGCCGTACTCGCTCTCCTGGCGGCGGCGCTGCCTGGGCTGGCGGTGAGATTCCTTATTGATTCCCATGACGACGGGATCGATGCCGAGCTGACGGCACCGCTTAAGGACAGGCGTCCTGTCAACTGCCATTAGTGGTGTCCTTCCTAGCTACACGCGACGACGCTTGCACGGACGGCAACCGTTGTGCGGGATGGGGGTCTTGTCCTGGATGCCCGAAACCTCAAGGCCAGCAGCCTGGAGGGAACGGATGGCCGTCTCGCGACCGGAACCGGGGCCCTTGACGAACACGGAGACCTTGTGCAGGCCGTGCTCCATGGCTGCCTTGGCAGCGGCCTCGGCGGCGAGCTGCGCCGCGAACGGGGTGGACTTACGGGAGCCCTTGAAGCCAACGGTGCCACCAGACTGCCAGGAGATCACGTTGCCCTGGGGGTCGGTGATGGAGACGATGGTGTTGTTGAAGGTGCTCTTGATGTGAGCCTGGCCAACCGCGATATTCTTGCGCTCGGAGCGGCGCACGCGGGTGGTGCGGGCATTCTTCTTCTGCGGCATTGTGTTATCCCCTTACGCCTTCTTCTTTGCACCGATCTGACGCTTCTTGCCCTTGCGGGTGCGAGCGTTGGTGTGGGTGCGCTGGCCGCGAACGGGGAGGCCCTTGCGGTGACGAAGGCCGCGGTAGCAGCCAATCTCCATCAGGCGGGCGATGTTTTGCCTCACCTCGCGGCGAAGGTCGCCCTCGGTGGTGTAGTTGGCATCGATGTAGTCACGGATCTTGGTGACCTCGTCCTCCGTCAGGTCCTTGACTCGAGTGGAGGGATTAACACCGGTAGCCGCGCAGATCTTGGTAGCGCTGGTCTGGCCGATGCCGTAAAGGTAGGTAAGTCCGACCTCGACGCGCTTGTCACGCGGAAGGTCGACGCCATTGATACGGGCCAACGTGAATCTCCTCTCAGTTACTAGCCCTGACGCTGCTTGTGGCGCGGGTTCTCGCAGATTACGTATACCTTGCCATGGCGACGGATGATCTTGCACTTGTCGCACATCTTCTTGACCGAAGGACGTACCTTCATGTGTCTTTCCTTCCAGTAGTAAGTACCTGTACTGGTAGTGCATCATGCCCGGCAGGTGGTGCTGCCTGGCCTATATCTTCTCGCCCAGCCGCAGGCGTGAATAACCAATCGCTGCGCGCAACGCCTACTTGTAGCGGTAGGTGATGCGGCCCCTCGTGAGGTCATACGGCGAGATCTCCACCACGACCTTGTCCCCGGGAAGAATCCTGATGTAGTTCATCCGGATCTTGCCCGAGATGGTGCAGAGGATGGTCTTACCGTTCTCAAGCTCGACGTTGAACATGGCGTTAGGCAGTGGCTCGACGACCTTGCCCTCAAGCTCGATAGCATCCTGTTTGCTCAAATTCAACCCTCTCAACGCTGTGACAGCGACCAAATATCTTACCTAAAATCCTCACAAACGTCCACGTTGCACTCAAATCGCACAACGTAGGCGCAGATCTGCGCTACGAGAGGGCGCTAGGCACCCCATCCCCGCCCTGCATGTTGCACCACGGCCCGATCTCGTCAGCCGTGAGGATGATGGGCCCATCCTTGGTGATGGCAACCGTGTTTTCGTAATGCGCGGCCGGAAGGTGGTTGTCGGTGACCACTGTCCAGCCGTTCGAGAGCGTATGCGAGTCGTAGGCACCCATGGTGATCATGGGCTCGATGGCGATGACCATCCCAACCTGCAGGCGAACCCCGCGTCCACGCTTGCCGAAGTTGGGGACGTTGGGGTCCTCGTGCATGACATGGCCCACGCCGTGCCCAACGTAGTCGCGAACCACCCCATAGCCATGGGACTCGGCGAGCTCCTGGATGGCAGCGCCGATATCGCCAAGGCGGTTGCCCAAAACGGCCTGCTCGATGCCCGCCCGGAGGCAGTCGCGCGTAACCTCGCAGAGGCCCTTGCTCTCATCAGAGACATTGCCAACATAGAACGTCCAGGCGTTGTCTCCTACCCAGCCACCAAGCGTGGCCCCGGTGTCAATAGAGATGATGTCACCGTCCTGCAGCGCAACGGCAGGCGACGGGATGCCATGGACAATCTGCTCGTTCACCGAGGCGCAGATGCTTGCGGGAAAGCCACCGTATCCCTTGAACGTTGGGGTTGCGCCGTGCAGGCGAATGTAGCTCTCGACCACCTGGTCGATCTCTTTCGTGGTGACGCCGGGACGAACCATCTCCCCGGCACGACGAAGGGCCGCCTTGGACACAGCCCCGGCGGCCTTCATCTGCTCGATCTGTTCAGGCTCTTTGATGTGGATCATGCGGTGAGGAGCGCCTTGACGTCGGCATAGACCTCGTCGACCGGCCTGTCTCCATCGACCTCCTTGAGAATCGAGTGTCCACGATAGTACTCGATGAGGGGGGCCGTCTGCGTCTGATAGACATCAAGGCGCCTCTGGATCGTCTCGGGCTTGTCGTCGTCGCGCTGGTGCATCTCGCCACCACAGCGCGGGCACACGTCGACACCCGCAGGTGCGGTGTAGCCACAAGAGCGGCAGGTGCGGCGGGAGCTTAGCCGCGTGACAATGACCTCGGGCTTGACGTCGACGAGAAGCGCGGCGTCAAGGTCGCGCTCCATGGCCGCGAGCTCGGAGTCAAGGGTCACGGCCTGCGCAGTGTTGCGGGGAAAGCCGTCGAGAATGAAGCCGGCCTGGGCATCGTCGGCCATCAGGCGCTCCTTCACGAGGTTGATGACGAGCGCATCGGGTACGAGCTTGCCGGCATCCATGTAGGACTTTGCCTCGAGGCCAAGCTTGGACTGCGCCTTGACGGCAGCGCGTAGGAGGTCGCCAGTGGAGATGTGGACGAGGCCAAACTCCTCCACGAGCTTCTGCGCCTGCGTGCCCTTGCCCGCACCCGGTGCACCGAGCAATACGATGTTCATGTGCATCCTCCTTCGAAAGAAGGGTGCCGGCCCCATGGCCGGCACCCAGCGCTACGGTTTGCCTACTTAAAGAAGCCCTCGTAGTTGTGCATCTTGAGTTGGCTTTCGAGTGACGCGATGGTGTCCATGGCCACGCCGACCATGATGAGCACCGAGGTTCCGCCGAACGACTGGATGAGCGTGTCGTTGGTGAACCAGAAGATGATGGTGGGCACCACGGCGAGAACGGCCATGAAGAGCGCACCAGGAAGCGTGACGTGGTCGATCGTGCTCTTGATGTAGGCCGCCGTTGCTGCGCCAGGCCTGACCCCCGGGACGAAGCCGCCCTGCTTGCGCAGCTGGTCGGCCGTCTCCTCGGGATTGAAGACCATCGAGGTGTAGAAGTAGGCGAAGAGCACGATGAGGACCACCGAGAGGGCCCAGTTGAGCCAGCCCGAGGAGAGCGCGTTGGCGACCGTCTGGATCCAGTCGATGCCAGGGAAGAACACCGCGATCTGGGCCGGGAAGTACAGCACGGCAGAGGCGAAGATGATGGGCACGACGCCAGCCGTGTTGACCTTGATGGGCAGGTAGGTGTTCTGCCCGCCCATGACCCTACGGCCCACCACGCGCTTGGCGTACTGCACGGGAATGCGACGCTGACCGCGCTCGATGTACACGATGAGCGGGACGATGGCGACGATCACAACGAGCGTGATGGCCGTGAGGAGGGCGTTGCCGTTGGTGGTCACCGAGGAGATGAGCGCCGAAGGCAGGCCCGACATGATGTTCGCGAAGATGATGAGCGACATGCCGTTGCCAACGCCGCGCTGGGTAATGACCTCGCCCAGCCACATGATGATCACTGCGCCCACGAGCATCGTGAAGACCACGATGGCGTTCTCGAGTGCCTCGGGAATCCCCATCTGGGAGAACGTCACACCATAGCTCTTGAAGTAGAAGAGGTAGGCGATGGCGTTGAGAAGCGCCAGGGCGATGGTGAGGTAGCGGGTGTACTGCGTGATCTTGCGCTGCCCCGACTCACCCTCCCTGGCAAGCTCCCCCAGCGATGGCACCACTGCCTGGAACATCTGAAGGATGATCTGGGCGGTGATGTAGGGCATGATGCCCAGGCTGAACACGGACATGCGCGAGAGCGCGCCGCCCGAGAACAGGTTGAGCACTGCCATGGCCCCGCTGGAGACGCCGGCGGCATACGCGCTCAGCATCTCCTGGAACGGGGCTCCGGGCACGGGAAGGTACGCACCGAAGCGATAGAGGACGAGGACCCCCACGGTGAGGAGGATCTTCTTCCTCAGCTCCGGCACTCGGAAAGCGTTGGCGATTCCGTTTAGCACGCCGGCTCGACCTTTCCTCCGGCCGCCTCAATCTTGGTCTTGGCAGAGGCGGAAACCTTGTCCACCCTGACAGTGAGCTTCTTGGTGAGCTCGCCGTCACCGAGGACCTTCACAGGAACATAGGTGCGCTTGATGATGCCCTTGGCAACCAGGGACTCGGCGTCGACGGTGTCGCCATCCTCGAAGACCTCCTGGAGGCGGGCGACGTTGACGGGTGCGTACTCGACGCGGTTGGGGTTCCTGAAGCCAGGGAGCTTGGGAAGGCGCATGGCGAGCGGCTGCTGGCCGCCCTCGAAGCCGGCACCCTTGCCGCCGCCAGAGCGGGAGAGCTGACCTTTGGTGCCGCGACCGGCGGTGGTGCCGTGGCCGGAAGAGTTGCCGCGACCAATGCGCTTGCGGTTCTTCCTGGAGCCCTCTGCGGGGCGCAGATCATTGAGCTGCATTTGGGTGACTCCTAGTTCTCTTCAACGGTCACGAGGTGCTTGACCTTGAAGATCATGCCTCGGACGCTGGGGTTGTCGGGCAGGACGGCGACGTCGCCTATCTTGCGAAGGCCCATGGCGCGGCAGGTGGCCGTCTGGTCCTTCTTCACCTGCGTCACGGCGCTGCGGACGAGGGTGACGGTGAGCTTCTTCTCTGCCATCGCTAGTTCTCCTTCCCGACGAACATCTCGGAGACGGTGATACCACGGCGCTCGGCGGTCTCCTGGGGGCTGGAGAGCTCCTTGAGGCCCTCGGCAGCGGCCTTGATGATATTCATGGCGTTGTTGGTGCCGAGAGACTTGGAAAGGACGTTGGTGATGCCTGCGAGCTCGAAGAGCGGGCGAACGGGGCCGCCGGCAATGACGCCAGTACCCTCGATAGCCGGCTTTATGAGAACGCGGCCTGCTCCGTAGTGGCCCTCGATCGCGTGGGGGACGCTGCCCGCATCGGTGATGGGGACCTTGAACATGTTCTTCTTGGCGTCCTCGACGCCCTTCTGGATTGCCAGGGGCACCTCAGTGGAGCGGCCCATGCCCAGACCCACGTTGCCCTTGCCATCGCCGACGACGACGAGAGCCACGAGGGACATGCGACGGCCGCCCTTGACGGTCTTGGAGACGCGGTGGATGTAGACGACGCGCTCCTGAAGGTCCGTGTCCTGCTGGCGCTTACGATCACGTGCCATTGAATCCTCCTAGAACTTCAGGCCCGCGCTGCGGGCACCGTCTGCCAGAGCCTGGACACGGCCGTGATAGATGCGGCCGCCACGGTCGAATCTGATCGTGGTGATGCCCTTCTCGAGGGCACGCTTGCCAACGAGCTGGCCCACGAACTCGGCAGCCTCCTTGTTGGAACCCACCTTGCCGGTCGCACGGAACTCAGGGTCAAGGGTCGAGGCAGAGCACAGGGTCTTGCCCACGGTGTCATCGACGACCTGCGCATAGATATTGGCGTTGGTACGGTGCACGCAGAGGCGAGGACGCTCTGGGGTACCGAAGATCTTGGCGCGGACGCGGCGCTTGCGGCGCGCGAGACCCGCCGCCTTCTTCTGCTGCTTGTTCATTCCTTCTCCTTAGTCACGCCATCACCTGACGGGGTGATGGTCTTGTGCCTGGTCCTACGTGCTACTTGGCGGCCTTGCCGAGCTTGCGGCGGATGTGCTCGCCCTCGTAGTGGATGCCTTTGCCCTTGTACGGCTCGGGCGGACGCTTCTCGCGAATCTCGGCGGCAACCTGGCCCACCTGCTCCTTGGAGATGCCCTTCACCGTGATGTGGGTGTTGTCGGGCACCTCGAACGAGATGCGGTCGGGGCAGGCGAAGATGACGGGGTGGGAATAGCCGAGGGAGAGGTCGAGGTCCTTGCCCTTGAGCGCGGCACGATAGCCAACGCCCGTAAGCTCGAGCTTCTTCTCGAAGCCCTCGGAGACGCCCACGACCATGTTGTGGACGAGGGTGCGGACGAGGCCCTGCTGTGCGTTGGATTCCTTGGACTCGTCAACGCGGGAGACCGTAAGGACGTCACCGTCCCGAGCAACGCTCACGAGTTCGGAGAAGGTGCGGGTGAGCTCGCCCTTGCTGCCCTTGACCGAGACGGTGGCACCGTCGATGGTCACCGTGACTCCAGCCGGAATCTGGACAGGCTTCTTACCAATACGAGACATTGTCTCCTCCTATCTTGATTCAGCGGGAGTTCTACCAGATATAGGCGATGACCTCGCCGCCGACGCCGAGCTTGCGGGCGTCGCGGTCGCACATCATGCCCTTGGAAGTCGAGATGACGGCGGTGCCGAGGCCGCCCAGGACGCGAGGGAGCTTGTCTGCCTGGGAGTAGATGCGAAGGCCCGGCTTGGAGATGCGGCGAATCCCGCGGATGACGCGGGCGCGCCTGTTGCCGTACTTAAGCGTAATGTGAAGGGTCTTCTGGGGCTTGGTGTCCTCCACCTCGTAGCCCTCGATGTAACCCTCCTCCTTGATGACGCGGGCAATCTCCACGAGCACCTTGGTCGAGGGCATGGAGACCTCGGCCTTGCCCGCTGAGTTCGCGTTGCGAATGCGCGTCAGCATGTCTGAAATGGGATCGGTAATCTTCATTGATCCTTCTCCTTCGTCATGATGAACCTGCGTGTCCGGTTCGCCCAAACCCATGGCATGGGCGCCTGGACGCCGGAGCCCTGCGTCCTACCAGCTCGCCTTGCGGACGCCAGGAAGCTCGCCCTTGCTCGCCAGCTCGCGGAAGCACACGCGGCAGAGCCCGAACTTGCGATAGACGGAGTGGGGACGCCCACAACGCTGGCAGCGGTTCTGCTTGCGCGTCGAGAACTTCGGCTCGCGGTTCGCCTTGACGATCATCGATGTCTTAGCCACAAATCCTCCTTCATGGTGCATCCTGACCGCCCGGGGCTATCCCGGGCGAGGTCATTGCAATGGTTTGGTCTACTCCGCCCTGAACGGGAAATGGAAGGCGCCGAGAAGCGCCTTGCCCTCCTCGTCGGTGGGAGCGGTGGTCACGATGGTGATGTCCATGCCGCGCGTGCGGTCGATCTTGTCGTAGTCGATCTCGGGGAAGATCAGCTGCTCGGTGACGCCCATGGAGTAGTTGCCGCGCCCATCGAAGCTCTTGGGCGAAAGGCCACGGAAGTCGCGGATGCGCGGGATGGCAACGGCGATGAGGCGGTCGAGGAACTCCCACATGCGGTCGCCGCGAAGGGTGACCTTGGCGCCGATGGCCTGGCCGGCACGGAGGTGGAAGGTTGCGATGGACTTGCGGGCATGCGTGACGAGCGGCTGCTGGCCGGTGATGACGCGCAGGTCGGCAACGGCACCGTCGATTGCCTTGGAATCGGTTGCGGCCTCGCCAACGCCCATGTTCACGACGATCTTCTCGAGACGAGGGATCTGCATGACGTTCGCGTAGTTGAACTGCTTCTGCAGCTCATCGCGAACCTCGTCGTAGTACCTCTGCTTGAGGCGGGGCACGTACTTCTCCTCTGCCATGTTCACTCCTTTGATCTTGGTGGTTTACGTGCGGGGTTTCTTTCTCGCACCCCCTGGGTTGGCAACCCCAGGGGCCATGTACCACGCCACGAGGCAGCATAGTCCCTGCCAGCGACGCGAGGTCAAATGATAGTGTTTCCGGCTTTTTTGTGCCAGCTGTGGGCACGTTCGCCTTTCACGCTGGGAAATTCTCCTCAGTATCAACACGATAAGGCCCTCCCCGCCTGCGCGAGAAGGGCCGTCGCAAAGCAATCAATCGAGCCTGTGTGGCTTGGCTCAGTTGAGCTTGGTCCCGCAATCAGGGCAGAAACGGGCACCGGGCTCGACCTTGGCGCCGCACTCGGAGCAGAACGCAGCGCCGCCGTCAGCCTTCTCGGCCGGAGCGGGAGACTCGGGGGCCGAAGCGGGAGACTCGGGGGCCGAAGCGGACTCGTCCTTGGGCTCTGTGGGAGGCACGGGGACCACAGGCGCTGCGGGAGCGGCTGCTGCGGGAGCCTCGGGAGCAGGTGCCTCGGTCACGGGCTCCGCAGGCGGCACCGGGTTCGTCGGCGGCACCGGGGCCGTACCGAAGGGCGGCAGCTGCGACTCCGGACGGTTGCGCAGCATCTGCTTGATGTCAGAGGTGTTGCGCGTGATGATGACGCTCAACATGACTGACTCGTACCCCACGCGCACGAGGAGCTCGCAGATCACGCAGAGGATCACGCAGACGACGAGCGTGACGAGAAACACCACGACTCCAGCCGCCAGCGAGGCAAGGGCAAGCGCCAAGAAGAGCAGCGCGATGAAGATGGCGGTGAAGATGTAGAGGGCCTTCAAGATCTTGTCGATGACAAGCTTGTCGAAGCGCAGGAATGGCCCCCACGTGCTGCTGTCCTTGATGCTGAAGCTCCGCTCGGCCCCGTCGCTTGCGTACTTGCGGTACCCAAGGACCGCCAAGACGATTGCCACGACGAACGCGATCACCATGAGGGTGCCGAAGATCCCACCCGCGTTGCCAAGGCTATAACCATAGCTTGGGCTGCCGTAGCCATATCCGTATCCGTACATTGTGCTCCCTTCCGTTGGTCGGACTTTGCGCGTCCGATGTATACGCACCCCGTGGGCGATGGGACGCGGATCCCACGCGGGTACACCCATAGTAGTATAGGGCGCATTGCCTAGCCGCGCACGAGGTTTGTGAGTTCCTCTCCCCTAGCGTAGCGGCCGAGGTTGCCTATCGCTATGGCCACCACGCGCTCGAGGGTGGCATGCAGGTGCCAGAACCCTGCAACGTGAGGCGTGATGATGAGGTTGGGCGCATCCTACAGGGGGTCGTCTGCGGGAAGGGGCTCGGGGCAGGTCACGTCAAGCGCGCCCCGTCCAGGGAGGATGTCATTCCCTCGTCTGCCCAAGCGTGCGCACGCTGGTCATCATGGTAGGCGGGCAGGCGCTTCATCAGCGAGAGCACCATCGCGAGCGAGTGCTCCGCAACGGCTGGCCCGTACGCGCCCGTGCCATTTGCGACCAACGTCCTTGGGTCAAGCACACCCTCGGCAAGGTATTCCTCGAAACCCACTGACCCCAGCTGTATCCACTGGAGCCGAGGGGAGGCGCAGATAAGGGAGGGCGCCACGTTGCCGATGATGATGTCCGCCTCGGACGCGCGCTCAACCGCCAGGCCAACCTCGGGAGTCCTGGGAAGCTTGCTCGTGTCTCCCACAAAGGCGGCGAAGTCAAACGGCGCGGTTGGCATCGCCTCCTCCCTCGCCCTGGCCTCTCCCGGTGTGACCGGGATCCTTACCGGCACCCGTCCCACGTTTGGCAGGCATCCTCCCCTTGTCTGCAAAGCAGTTCGATAGGAACGAGCCCGACCGCCGCGGCAGCGGCAATCGGGCTCGTGGTTCGTGCGTGCCTTGCGCCCTATGGCCTAGAACTTCGCGCCGCACTTCTTGCAGACGCGAACCCTGCGACCATTGTCATCGACGTCGTGACCAACGCGCGTGCGCTTGCCGCAGACGGGGCAAACGAGCATGACGTTGGAGACGTGGATGGGGGCAGGCTTCTCGATGATGCCGCCCTGCTGGTTCATGGCGGTGGGCTTGGTGTGACGCTTCACAATGGCAGCGCCATCGACAATGACCTTGGAATCCTTCGGCATGGCGCGCAGGACCTCGCCCTGCTTGCCCTTGTCCTTGCCGGTGATGACCTCGACCTTGTCGCCCTTCCTGACGTTCATCTTAGGCATGTGTCCAGGCCTCCTTACAGCGTCTCGGGTGCGAGCGAGACGATCTTCATGTACTTGCGGTCGCGCAGCTCGCGGGCGACGGGCCCGAAGATGCGCGTGCCCTTGGGCTCGCCCTCCTTGTCGACCAGGACGCAGGCGTTCTGGTCGAAGCGGATGTAGCTGCCGTCCTTACGGCGGGCCTCCTTCTTGGTGCGCACGATGACGCAGCGCACGATGTCGCCCTTCTTGACGCTGGAGCCGGGAGTTGCCTCCTGGACCGCGCCGATGATGACGTCACCGAGGCCAGCGTAGCGGCGCTTGGAGCCACCGAGGACCTTGACGCACTTGACGCGCCTGGCGCCGCTGTTGTCAGCGACGTTGAGCATGGTCTCCATCTGAATCATGTGATGTTCCTCCGAACCTATATCCCGCCAGAGGTGCGCCCACACAGGCGACGCACATGGGGAACCCTGGGTGTTCGCTGCTTACTTGGCCTTCTCGACAATCTCGACGACGCGCCAGCGCTTGGTCTTGGACAGCGGGCGGGTCTCCATGACCTTCACCGTGTCGCCCAGGCCACACTCGTTGTTCTCGTCGTGGCAGTGGAGCTTCTTGGTGCTGGTCATCATCTTGCCGTACTTGGGGTGGTGCTTGCGGTAGGCAATCTTCACCGTCACGGTCTTGTCGCCGGAGAGCGAGACGACGGTCCCGGTGCGAACCTTACGGACGTTCCTGCTTTTGGTCTCTGCCATGTCTTATCTCTCTCCTGCTACTTCTGCGCGGCGGACTTCTCCGCGGCAATCTGACGGGCGCGAATCTCGGTCTGGACGCGAGCGATGTCGCGCTTCACGAGCTTGACGCGAGCGGTGTTGTCCAGCTGGCTGGTGGCCATCTGAAAGCGGAGGTTGAAGAGCTCGGCCCTGCCGTCGTCCAGCTTCTTGGCAAGCTCCTCGTCCGAGAGGGCCTGGATGTCCTTGTACTTCATGGTGACTATTCCTCCCCGTCCTGGTCGGCGCGGGTGACGATCTTGGTCTTGATGGGCAGCTTGTACTGGGCGAGGCGCAGGGCCTCCTTGGCAACAGCCTCATCGACGCCCGAGATCTCGAACATGATGCGGCCCGGCTTCACGACGGCCACCCACTCCTCGGGGTTGCCCTTACCGGAACCCATGCGGGTCTCGGCCGGCTTCTTGGTGATGGGCTTGTCCGGGAAGATGGTGATCCAGATCTTCCCGCCACGCTTCATCTCACGGGTGATGGCGACACGGGCGGCCTCGATCTGGCGGTTGGTAATCCAATGAGCCTCCTCGGCCCTCAGGCCGTAATCGCCAAAGTAGAGCTTGGTGTTGCCCTTGGCGTGGCCCTTCATGGAACCGCGCTGGACCTTGCGGTGAAGAACGCGCTTCGGTGCGAGCATTAGCGGCTCCTCCTCTCATTGCGGGCGCGGCGGGGACGAGAAGAGCCCTCGAGAGCCGGCGTGGGCTTGGGCTGGCCAGGCAGCTTCTCGCCTTGATAGATCCAAACCTTGATACCGCAGGCACCCATGGTGGTACGGGCGGTGGCGGTGCCGTAGTCGATGACGGCACGCAGGGTGTGCAGGGGCACGCGACCCTCGCGGTACCACTCGCGACGACCCATCTCGGCGCCGTTCAGGCGGCCGGAGCACTGGATGCGGATGCCCTTGGCACCGGCCTTGCGGGCGGACTGGACCGCCTTGCGCATGGCGCGACGGAAGGCAACGCGCTGCTCGAGCTGCTCGGCGACGGACTGAGCGACGAGGCTGGCATCAAGCTCGGGGCGCTTGACCTCGACGACGTCAACGGCGACCTGGCCCTTGCCGACCTTGGCGACCTTCTCGAGGCCGGAGCGCAGGGCGTCGATCTCGGCACCCTTCTTGCCAATCACGATGCCCGGACGGGCGGTGTACAGGGTGACCTTCACCTTGTCGCCAGCGCGCTCGATGTCGACGCGGGAAAGGGCTGCCTTCTCGAGGCGCTTCCCGAGGAACTTGCGAATCTCGAGGTCGTTGCCGAGCTTCTCGGCATAGTTCTTATCGGCGTACCAACGGGAACGCCAGTCCTCGGTGATGCCGAGACGGAAACCTGTAGGCTGAACCTTCTGACCCATGCTTTCCCTACGCCTCCTTTCGAGGAGCGACGATGACGGTGATGTGGCTCGTGCGCTTGTTGATGCGTGACGCGGAGCCCTTGGCACGGGGGCGGATGCGCTTGAGCGTGGGGCCCTCGTCGACGTAGCAGCGCTTCACGTACAGGTCGTTGCCACGAAGGCCGTTGTTGTTCTCGGCGTTGGCGATGGCGGAACGGAGGACCTTCGAGATGTCATAGGCAGCCGCACGCTTGGTGAACTGCAGAATCTCGAGAGCCTTGTCGACGGGCTTGTTGCGGATGAGGTCTACGACGACGCGGGCCTTGCGCGGGGCGATGCGCACGTAGCGTGCGACGGCCCTGACCTCGTTGGAATCGGTGTTAGCCATTCGAGCTTACCCCCTAGTTAGCCTTGTGGCCACGGAAGGTGCGGGTGGAAGCGAACTCGCCCAGCTTGTGACCGACCATGGACTCGGTGATGTACACGGGGACGTGCTTGCGACCATCGTGAACCGCGATCGTGTGGCCGACCATCTCGGGGTAGATGGTGGAAGCGCGGGACCAGGTCTTGATGACGTCCTTCTTGCCAGCCTCGTTCATAGCGGTGACACGCGCGAGGAGGCGAGTCTCCACGAACGGGCCCTTCTTGAGACTTCTGCTCATGCTTTCTTTCTCCTACTACTCGTGTGCTGCTACTTGGACTTGCGACGACGGATGATGAGCCTGTTGGAGGCCTTCTTGGGGTCGCGCGTCTTGTAACCCTTGGTGGGCTTGCCCCAGGGCGTCACGGAGGGACGGCCAGAGGTGTGGTTCTTGCCCTCGCCGCCGCCATGCGGGTGGTCGACAGGGTTCATGGCCGTACCACGGACGGTGGGACGGACGCCTGCCCAGCGGTTGCGGCCGGCCTTGCCGATGACGATGTTGGAGTGCTCTGCGTTACCGACCTCGCCGATCGTGGCGCGGCAGGTGAGGAGCACGCGGCGAAGCTCGGAGGACGGGAGGCGCAGGACTGCGTAGCCGTTGTCCTTGCCCATGAGCTGGACCGAGGTGCCGGCGGAGCGGGCCATGGCCGCACCCTTGCCGGGCTGGAACTCGACGTTGTGGACGAGCGTACCGACAGGGATCTCGGAGAGCGGCATGCAGTTGCCGGGCTTGATGTCGACGCCGGCCTTGCCGGAGATGACGGTATCGCCGACCTTGAGGCCCTCGGGGGCCAGGATGTAGGCCTTGGCTCCGTCGACGTAGTGGAGAAGTGCGATGCGCGCCGAGCGGTTGGGGTCGTATTCGATGGTTGCGACCTTGGCCGGCACATCGTCCTTCAGACGCTTGAAGTCGATGCGACGATACATGCGCTTGTTGCCGCCGCCCTGGTGGCGGACGGTGATGCGACCGTTGTTGTTACGGCCGCCCTTCTTGCGCAGCGGCTCAAGGAGCGACTTCTCGGGCTTGGAGGCGGTAATCTCGGAGAAGTCCGAGACCGTCTGGAAACGCCTGCCAGCGCTCGTGGGCTTGAGGTGCTTGACTGCCATTACTTCTTTCCCTTCTGTCTCCGTTGGCCACCCCGCTCAGGGATTGGCTGGGTGACGCCGGATTACCACGGTACCGCGCGTATCCATCATGCGCGGCATGACAACCCGGACCCCGAGGGGGGCCGGGCCGAATTGCTACTCTGCGTCAGCCTGCTGGGTGGCGAAGATCTCGATCTGCTCACCGGGGGCGAGCGTCACGACGGCCTTCTTCCAGCTGCGGGTCATGCCGACCTGATAGCGGACGCGCTTGGCCTTGCCGCGCACGTTGATGGTGTTGACCTTGACCACGTGGACATTGAAGAGCTTCTCAACGGCCTCGGCGATCTCCTCCTTGGGGGCCTTCTTGGCAACCTCGAAGGTGTACTTGCCCTGCTCCATGAGGTCGTAGGAACGCTCGGAGACAATGGGGCGGATGATGACGTCGTAGATGGACTGCATTATGCGAGCACCTCCTCGAGCTGCTTCGCGATGTCGGTGGGCATGACGAGGGCACCGTTATCGATGAGGCTGCGGGTGTTGGCCTCGGAGACGGCGATGCAGTTGACCTTCTCCAGGTTGCGGAAGGAGAGGTAGCCGTTCACGTCATCGTCGGGAATGACCACGGTCACGCGCTTGCCCGAGACGCCGAGCGCGTCGAGGACGGCCTTGGCCTGCTTGGTCGAGGGCTTCTCGAAGGAGAGGGCGTCGACGAGGACGAGCTCGGAGTCGGCGACCTTGCCGGAGAGCACGGACCTCATGGCGAGCTTGACCATCTTCTTGTTGACGCGCTTGGAGTGGTCGCGGGGGGTGGGGCCAAAGACGACGCCGCCGCCGGTCCACTGGGCGGCGCGGATGGAGCCCTGGCGCGCGCGGCCGGTGCCCTTCTGGCGCCAAGGCTTGCGGCCGCCGCCGGAGACCTCGTGACGGTTCTTGGTGGAGTGGGTACCCTGACGCATGCAGGCGTCCTGGCAGACCACGACCTGATGGATGACCGGGATGTTCGGCTCGATGCCGAAGACGTCATCGGAGAGGTCGGCCTGGCCGGCCGCCTGCCCCTCGACGTTCTTGATGTCGTACTTGGACATGAGTCCTCCTTGTTAGCCTAAGTGTGTGCCTACTCGCGTGGGCCCTTAGGCCATGCGGACCTGGACGAGGGCGTTCTTGCCGCCGGGGACAGCGCCCTTGACGAGCATGAGGTTCTGCTCGGCGTCGACGCGAACGAGCTTGAGGTTCTTGACGGTGACGCGCTCGTCGCCCATGTGGCCGGCCATGTGCAGGCCCTTGCGGACGCGGGCGGGGTAGGCGCACTGGCCAATGGAGCCAGGCCTGCGCTGGTTGCGGCTACCGTGGGTCATGGGACCGCGAGAGAAGTTCCAACGCTTGATGGTGCCCTGGAAGCCCTTGCCCTTGGAGGTGCCGATGACATCGACGGCCTTGACGTCGGTGAAGTCGGCAACGGTGACAACGTCACCGGTGTGGTGCTCCTCGCCGTTCTCAACGCGGACCTCGCGCAGGTAGCGCATGGGCTCGACGCCGTGGGCGGCAAAGTGACCAGCCATGGGCTTGTTGACGTGCTTGGACTTGATGCCTCCGAAGCCGATCTGGACGGCGTCGTAGCCGTCGGTCGCCTTCGTCTTCACCTGCGAGACGGTGCAGGGGCCAGCCTGGATGACGGTGACGGGCACGACGTTGTCGTCCTCATCCCACACCTGCGTCATTCCGAGCTTGCGGCCAAGGATCGTGCTGACCATGCTCATTCCTTACCTTCGGTGGTCATGGGACATCGGGGCAGCTCCTCTGCCCTCCCCAGCGGACCACGTCCTATATGTGCTCCACACGGGGGCGAGACACACCTCCCCCCTTAGCGCAGCCTGTCTAGTTTACATACAAGACAGGGCATTCACAATGTCTCCGCAGATTTTTTTGACCCCAAGAGCTGGGGATTCGAATTCCGCGCCGTCGGGCGTATCCATGGGTCACCTGGACCCAGAAGCGGCATGGACCCCCTACTTTTGGTACGGGGGGTTTCCGTTGGCGGGAATGAACGTACCCATGGCCCACGCGCGTTCGCGCTTCTCGCGCCTAACGTCCACCGAGAGGAGGACGATGGAGATTATCCCCACCACGATGCCCACCAGAAGCAGGCCGAAGCCAGACCCAAGGTCCACGTAGCTTATGGAGTACGTCGAGCGCATCATGATGAGAGAGATCGAGCAAATCTCAAAGAGCGCGAGCGCCGTAGTGATGGAAGACAGGACGAGTGTGGCAACGCGCTTGTGCACCATGGACAGCACCGCAGTTGCAATGGCGAGAAATACCAGCACGGTGCCGTCGGGGGCATCGGCGAGGGCCACGGAGTAGTCGTAGCCGAAGCCCGAGGACACAAGGAACGGCATGAGGGCGGCGATGCCTATGAGCAATGCCGCAGTGAGCGTCACGAGCTCTGAGGCCACAACGGGAGCGGAGGTACGCGCTGGCTGCTGGGTCGGACCAGGCGTAGCGGGCCGAGCGCCCGCAGCGCTGCCGGTGGACACGCTGTTAGGGGACACGGCAAGGTTGAAGCCGCAACTGGAGCAGAACTTCTCGGTTCCAGCGAGCCTCTTTCCGCACTGAGGACAAAACATACGACCCCCTCGTTTGGGCATCCATCGCGTAGGCAGTACCCATAGAGACTACCCTAGCCACGCGGACTTTGCAATCTCATCAACCCTTGCTGGCCTTACTGGTCCTCGATGAAGAGGCGCGAGGCGTGCTTGCGCAGGCGCTGGCCAAGCGCTGGCCAAGCGCTGGCCTCCGGCGGCAAATCTGCGGTCCCACTTCTGTCTGCGGCCTTTATCGCTGGTCTGCGGCCTTTATCGCTGAGAGGAACCGCAGGTAGCGAGGTTGTCACCTCGCCAGGTGGTGCCACCAGGCCGCCGACCCGCCCCCGCTGGCCAGCAATTGGGGATTGTGCGTACGCACAATGGCGGTTCTCTGCCAGCGCGGGGCCCTGGGAGACGGGATCGGCAGCAAGTCCCTGTCGTGCGTACGCACGACCCAGGAATTCTGCCAAGCCACCGGCGTCTCCCCAGTTGGCCGGGAGGACCATGGCAGCAAGTCGGCATCGTGCGTACGCACGATGGCGGTTCTCTGCCAGAAACGGGCTCTTGGAGGGCTGGATTGGCAGATAGTCCCTGTCGTGCGTACGCACGATGGCGGAATCCTGCCATCGGGAATGGCCCTCGCCGAGCAGCACAGGCAGCCGTCCCGCCAGTCGCGCGTTCTCGTCACTTGGTAGACCCCCCAACGGGAATCTGCGCCTTACTTGCGCGCCCAGAGAAGAGCGCGATCCCGTGACCTGAGGTTTTCTCAGCAAACGCCCATGGCCAACTGCACCTAAGCCACAGGTTTCCCACTGTACGGCAGGGCCAACCTGCAGGTCGCAGAGCACCATTCTGATTAACGACGCGGTCTCCGAAGACTTGTACTCCTGGATATAGGCGTTTGTCACATTGCCGTTTTCGTCCGTATCGACGGCAATCGCATCCCCTCGAGTCCTCACGGTTGTCCCGTCGGGCCTGGTGACTTCAATCGAACTGGGCCCTCCTGCGCGCAGCCGAGCCCTGCTCGAGGCCATTGTCAGCGCCGTCCGCGGCGGCCTCTGGGCTAGGCACGCCCACGTCCGCGTCGGCCGCGCGGGCCCGCGATGTCGTTCGTGCAGGTGACGAGCAAGGCGTCGACGTTGTCGACGTCCGCCCTGGGCAACACCAACCCAGCCGGGGCCAGGAAGAGCGCAAGGACGAGGCTTGGGACCGTCGGCATGGGGAGCCTGTGGACGACACGCGAGAGGGCACGTCTGTCCCAGAGAATCACCCGCTCACCGCCGAATAGGGCCTCCGGCACCCACGAACGCCCCCGTCGATGGTGACGTTGCCCATCCCCTGCCTTGGCTATCCCATCCCCATCTTACTCAAGCGGTCGTGGACCCGTGCACCGAGGCTGCGGTTGACGGCTTCCACCGAGGTCCGAGGGGCTATCACGGGTCGTTGTGATACCCTTCATGCCATCAAGGCCCGAGGGCCTCTGACGAGGTTCGAAGGACACTTCCAAGGTGGAGGTGGTGGCGTTGGTCGGCGAGATCGCATCGGACTCATCGCTGAACGATGAGGCGGCGTCTGCGCTTGTGGGCGGCGAGGAGGAGTACGCGTCGCTCTCGTTCGAGTCGCTTGCGGCAGGCGCGCCCGGCTCCGGCCCCGCGCATGACGAGGTGGTAGCGGACGTCTGCGCAGGCATGTCATCCTGGGAGGGTGCCGTGGAGAGGGACGCGAAGGCCCTGTCTGCGATCGGCCGGGCCTTCGACCAGGAGGACCAGGCCCTTGCGCAGGCCATCCTGGGCGGCTGATGCCCACGGCGGGTTGACCGAAGGGGGTAGCTGCGATGCCAACGATGGATTACGAGGAAGAGTACGTGGAGCAGCAGCGGCGCCTCGATGCGCTCTACGACCGACGCGTCGAGGCGAACGACGCGAGGATGCGCAGGCTCGACGCCCAAAGGGACGAGGAGGGCCTGTCATACCTGCGCATCGTGGCCTTGGCGGAGCGGGCCGCATGCAGGCAGGGCCTCGATTCCTCCTTGGTTGCCGACGAGCTCCAACACTACCTCCTGGACTCGCGCGAGGTCATGGGCAGGCTGGATGACGCGCTCGAGGATGCCAGGCGGGAGCGGTACCGGATAGAGAGGGACTACGACGAGGAGCTCGAGAGGCTCCGCAGGCAGTATCGGCAGGGAGGGTCCTGACCATGATCATCAGGAAGTCAGAGGCCATTCGCCTTCTCAACGACGAGAACGCGGAGCTTGCCACCAAAGGCGACCAGGCAGCCGGCAGGGTGTCCGCAATCGAGGGCGCGCTGTCCCAGATGGGGGAGTCGGCGGGACTGAGCGGCGATGGCTATACGTCGTTTGCGGAGTACGTGCGCAGGCTCAGGCTTCCCGCCCTGCAGCAGCATGTGGTGGCCTACGAGTCCCTGGCCCTGGCAAACGCGTCGAACATCGCCGCCCTCGAGGCCCTGACCGGCGACGCCGGCGGCGTCATAGACACCGACGAACTCGCTGGCGACAAGGACGAGCTGGACCGTCGCCGTCAGGAGCTCGAGGACCAGATGGACGACCCGTGCTTCCAGGGCTCGGGGAACGAGATGCGCGCGCTGCGGCTGTACTCGGCCGCCCAGGGGATACAGGCGCAGATCGACGCCGCGATGCAATACGCGTCGACGTCGGCCTCCCTCTACTCGGAGGCACAGGAGGAGGCCGAGCGCATGGCACAGGCCAGCGACGACGTCGCCTCCGCGAGCTTCGTACCCGGGCAGGGCTGGTCGCTCGCGACCATAGGCGACTGGTCCCAGGGCGTCGACACGCGCTATGTCCATGCGCGGGCGCTCGACTGGCTCCGGGACAACGGCTCGGACGACCAGTGCGTGGCCTACGCGGCCGCGCTGGCGGATGGGGCGCTGTCTGCCGACGACATATACGGGGAGGACTCGCACGGCTTCGACGCCAGCCTGTACTCGGCCCTCACGCACCTGCCGGACGACCTCGTGGCAGACTCCGATGTCATGGCTGCCGCCGGCGCCTATCTGCGCATGTGGGCGAGCATGGACGGGAGCTCCGACACCGGCAGCATCGACAGGCTTCTCGAGTGCTCATACCTGCCCAACGGGGAGAGCGTGGACCTCTCCAAGGCGTACAAGGGCCCCGACTACCAGGATCCCCACTTCACCGGCACGACGTACGGGATGGAGAGGTGCTCCCTCCTGGGCAGGATGGCCAAGGCGGCCGATGGCCTCCTGAAGCAGGATGACGCGGACGACCCCGGGTACTGGATGCGCGTGCAGGGGGCGAACGTCATCTCCAGCCTGGCCAGCGATGACAACGCCGCATTGGTGCGCAGCACCTCGGCGGACCATGCGGACATCGACCTCACGGTGCTGCGTGCCGTCAACGTGGCCGATGAGCAGCAGTCCTACACCACGGCATCGGCAGTCGTGATCTGCTTCGTGCTGCCCGGCCTGGACGGTCTCGCCTATTCAGTAACGCCTGCCCGCACGCATACGTATGTGGCCGGCAATGCCACGGACGCAGTTAAGATGCTGCAGGGCATCCGCAAGAGCGAGGCCAACTTCGACGTGCAGTCGTCGCTTGCAGACCATGCGACCGACGCCCTCAAGAAGCACATCATACGCAGTGGCGGGGACGGGATCGAGAAGGTGCTGACGCAGGCCCTCGCGGCCTCCGCCGCCGACATGGAAGCCGTCTCGAAGGCGATCAGCACCTCCATTGACATTCTCAGCAGCACGTGGGATGACTTCGTCGACTACGTCGACTCGGTTCAGGACGGGGCGATCACAGGCATCGAGACGGACGTCGCCACCAACGCGAGCAAAGGCATCATGACAAAGGTCGGGGTTGGATTTGACCTGAGCGGCGAGCCGGACTACGGCAGACTTCTCACCAATCCGGATGGCGTGTACACCACGGATACCGTCGACAGGATGTTCGACGACCTTGCCAACGAATACGCCTCAGAAACCGGCAAGACAGTCACGGGAGGAAAAATGAGGGAGATGCTGTCGATGAACTTCTCTTTTGCCATCACCGGAAGAGACCTGGCAGAGGAGGCGACCATACCGGTGCTCAGAGACCTCTACCAAGACACGGAGAGCTCTTGGATACTGAGGCAGCTACGCGAATACCCCGACTTTCTCGATTGGCAGGCAAGGGATAATGGCGCCGCCTACGACCCGGGGACGGGCTGCGGCCTGGTGAGGAGGGACGACGGCACCCCGTACGAGGGCTCCTCCACCTGGTTCGAGTACTTCAACAGGGACAGGGCCGCCGCCGGTGAGCCCCTCAACGACTACGTCCCCGCCTTCCCGGGGGGCGAGTAGGGTGGCGCGGCGGGGGAAGGACCCCGTCTCCTATACACCTCTGACGCCGCCGACGCTCCTACGCCGGCTTGTGCTTGCCCACGCCCGGCTCGCATCACAATCAGACATCCTTTTCGTTATCACTGTGTACTCACGCCCCCCGTCACA
>NZ_LR027575.1:0-15118 GCF_900605015.1 Olsenella sp. Marseille-P4559 | reverse complement strand
GCCCAGCCGCGAGCCCGCGGGGACGCCGGAAGCGGCGATGGTCCGCTTGCCTGACCGGCGAAAGAACATTGGCGCGATTGGCGCCTGAAAGTTGTGCGGATTGGTGATTTCCTAATTGACGCTAACATCGCCGGGCACGGTGTCCCACCTGCCGGACTCGACGTCGGTGGTGAGGATGACACTGCGGCGCTCGTAGCACGCCGACACCACCTGGAACAGCAGCCTGCCGCCCTCGGCGTCGGGCGGCACGTAGCCGAACTCGCCGAGGGCCAGCAGGTCGCATCGCGCCAGCTCCCTCATGAGCGACCCGGGCGAGCGCTCGCGGGCCGCCTCCGACAGCGCGAGCGCGAGCCCGGCCGTGGTGAGGAAGCGCATCGCCATACCGGCCTGGGCGCAAGCCGATCCCACCGCCATCGCCAGGTGGGTCTTGCCCCGCCCGGCCTGGCCGCGGGACACGAAGTCCCGCGCGTCATTGACGGACGCGAGCGAGCGCAGGTCGCCGGCGGTGCAGCCGTCCGGGAGGGCGACCTGCGAGAAGCCGTGGCCGTCGAAGGACTTCGGCTGCGGGAGCCTCACGCGCCTGCAGGGTCGCGCCCGCTTGTTGCGCTCGCGCACCTCCATCTCGCGCCCGGTGAAGTCGGCCACGCACCGGGCCTGGGCCGCGCTCGCCATGTCGGGGGAAGCGTCGGCGGCCTCGTTCGGGAAGGACATGCTCCGGGCCAGGCCGCGGAAGTCGGCCGCGGCGCCCTTGTCGCGTGTCGCCATTCAGGCCGCCTCCCCGATGCCGGCCATGCGGTCGTACTCGGCGAGGTCGACCGGCTCGTCGTAGACGACCGATCCGCCGGCGATGCGCGCGGCGGCCACCGACACGCTCGCGGCATCGACGCGCCCGGCGGCCGAGGGCGCCGCCGCCATGGCGACCACGGTGGCCTCCCAGCCGGTCAGCACGCACTGGTCGCGCATGAGGCGCAGCTCGGCGCGCAGGTCGGGCTTCTCCGGCGAGCCCATGCGCTCGCGCAGCTCGCCGGGGACCGCGAGGCGGACGCGGACGTTGACCCATCCGCCCGCCCTCACCGCGAGCAGGGCGAGCTGGCTTGCGGGATCGCACGTGTCGGTGGGGCCGGGGCCGCAGGCGTGCCCGTGCTCGCAGACGGCCACCCCGGTGGCGCTGAGCGCCGCTATGGGCTCGCGGCCCGCGGGCGACGGGTTGGTCGAGTGGGGGTGGCGCCCGTCGGGCCTGACCCTGTCCTTCTTGTCCGCCTTGGGGCGCTCGTGGCGCACGCAGCCGGAGGTCCCCTCGGGCAGCCCCGCCATCGCGAGCCCGCCCCCCACGAACGGCTGGTCCTCTGGCTCGCCCCTGGCGTAGTGCTCCTTCGCGAGCGACATGCGCATGGCCGGCGGCCTCCCGTTGTGCGCGCCCATGCCGGCCACGCGCGGCACCGGGACGAACGGGTTGGGGCGCAAGCGGCGGGCCCTGGCCTCGACGGAGCCCCTCTCGTGGCCGACGTCGGCGTTGCAAAGCGGGAAGGCGAAGCCGCAGTGCGCGGCGGACGCGGGGGACGGCCCGGTGGTGCGGACCCTCTCGCACACGCGGCGGCCGGCGCCGGTGGCGTCGTCGAGCACGACGCGGGAGGGCACGCCTCCCGCGAACCCGGACACGGTGCGCAGCCCCTGGCAGACGCACTCGGCGCTCTCGCCGGGAAAGACCTGGGCTATGCCGACGCTCGAGTGGGGGAGCGCCAGCGCGGAGTGGCCCATGCGCGCCCTGACGCCGCGGATGCGGGGGTCGGCCTCGCCGGAGTCGGCCCGCGCCCCGCCCGGCGTCCACTCCAAATCGAGGCAATCGTCACCATCGCAGGGCGCGAGCCCCGCCTTCGGCGCCCGGACGTACTGCCGCGCCGTCAACCCCCCGCACCCGACGCCCATTACAGTAATTATTAGCCTGATTGAGCCGTGGTCCAGGGGGCTGGCGGCTCCGGTCGGGCAATCGCCCAGCCAGCTTTTGCCCGATAATGGGCACGGCCCGTAGGGCTGCTGGCCGGCCGCCCCGGATGGCCCCTTGCCCCTGCCTCCCATGAGGGCCCGGGGGGTGTTGCCACCGGGGATCGGCCGCCGCGATTCCGGCTGACAGGAACCTGCCGGGCGCAGGGAGCGCCACGGCCAAGTGATGTGGCTGCCGAGACGCGGCGGACGGCGCGGCCGGCCCAGCGGGAAGGGTGCCACCATGGCCGATGCGAACGCAACGCCCGCGAGCGGGCACGCGGCCCACCTGGGGCTCGACGCAGGGAAGCCCTCCCACTGGGCCTACGCCGCCGACCACGGCGGCGAGGTCCTGCCGAGCAGGCGCGCCGCCAACTCCGGGGAGGGGCTCGACGCCCTGATGGCCGAGCTGCCCGCCGGCACGCCCGTGGTCGTCGACCAGCGGCGCGACATCGGCGCGCTCGCGGTCAGGGGGGCGCGCGGGGCCGGGAGGCCAGCCGCGCACCCGCCCGGTCCCGCCGAGCGCGAGCCCGCCAGGGGCTCCCCCGGCGCCGCCAAGACCGACGAGCGCGACGCGCAGGCCATCGCCCGGTCGGCGCCGGGCGCGAGAGGCCCTGCGCGGCGTCCCGCGGGCACAGCGCCACCCGCGAGCAGCGCGACCGCCTCTGGGACGCGATGTCCGGCGAGCGCCCGCCCGGGCGGGCCGTGGCCGCCGGGGAGCGCCACGTCAGGCACTTCGCCGGCCGCATCGTCCCCGACGACGGGGCCGAGGCCGGGCCCGACGCCGCGACATCCGAGTCGCTCGGGGGAAACGCCGGCTTCGAGGACCTGCAGACCATGCCCGGCATCGGCCCGGGGACCGCCGCGCAGCCGGTCGCCTCCATCGGCATCTCGGGGTTCGACAGCCACGACAAGCTCGCCAGCCACTGCGGGCTCGCCCCGCCCACGCAGCAGCCAGGCACGTCGGTCGGCTACGATGGGGGGCACCGCGGCGGCAGCAAGCCGCCCAAGAGCCCGCCCATATCCTCCTGCAACTCCCTGGGCAGGCCGAAGGGGCGCTACGGCGAGTGCATGCGGAGGTGCCCGGCCAGGGGCGCGAAGTACAAATGCGCGCTCAAGGCAACGGCCCGCAAGGGGACGAAGGTGATATGCGCCGTCATGCGGGACGGGGTGCCGTACGCTGTGCAGCCGGTCCTGGGGACGGCCGCGAGGCGGCACCCCCGCCAATGCGCCGGGGCGCCGCCTCGCCACGCCCAAATCAAGGCTCCTTATCGTGGGAAGCTCCCCGAATCCCTGCTTGACAAAACCATAGGAACACCCCCCGCAAGCCGTCGCCCCCCCTCCTCGCGCAGGCGGACCCAGACGCGATGGGCGGCGTGGCGCCGCTTGCGCCACGAGAGCCAATCCCCCTCGAGCCAGCTGGCGATGAGCGGCCTCCACGGGTCGAGCAGCTTCGCGCGCTCCTTGACGGTCGGCATCCTGGGAGATGGGTCCTCCTTCGCCAGGTGGTCGTACACGGTGTTGCGCGAGACGCCGACCTTGCGGGCGATCCCGGCGACGGAGTCGCCCCGCCTTCTCAATTGCCATATAGAATACGTCTGTGCATGCCGGTCGTCCCTTCTTGCCTCCTCGGTCGAATGCTCACCGGCAATGACCAAGCTAGCGGATTGCGGTGGTCGGCATGTCCGCCATCGAAGTGCTCAGATCGATATCAGCGATGTGTTCAGTTTTAGCCTAGCGAAAACACCGTCGAATGGCTTGGCCTGCGGGAGCCCCTCGTGAGGCGCTCCCTCCTGCGGATTGGCCGGCGGCGCGCTCAGCCGGCGCTGCGCGCGGGCACGAGCCCGTCGTCGCCCGGGGAGCCGAGTTCGGCGAACGAGGGCGCCAGGACCCAGGAGCCCGAGGCGTCCACGGCACCCCAGAGGCCGCTCCCGGGATCGCGCGCGGTGGCGAGCCCCGGGGCGAAGTCCGCCCGCCAGGAGTAGGACGGGGCACCCACATACCATGAAATTCCTGCCACTTACCGGACCTATTCCAAAAGTATGTGCGACACCATGGGAAAATTTGAAAATCTCCTGAAAATGAGTCTTTGGTTCCGAGACGCGCTGGGCTGGATGAGCGGAGGCTGGCAATGAAACGGAATCTTTTGATCAGATTGACATGCATAGCTATGACGGTCATTGCGACCTTAGCGTTCGTATGTCCTGCGTTCGCTGAGGGAGCAAATGATGGCAAGATTCTGCTTACGAGGGAACTGGCACTTGAGATTGCCCAGAACTTCGCAGACTCACTTGATGACACGGGGACTATCAAGGCGGCGAGCGCGACACAGCTATACGACGAGAGTGGACAGGCAATCGGGTGCATCGTCGACTATGTCTCAGCGGAAGATAACAGTCCTCATGGTTACCTCGTCCTAGACAACATCGACGAGTCGCTTGTCGAGGAATACTCCCTTGATTCTAATGTAATCAGCCCATATGCGGCGGCAAAGAGCGCGGCGGATGTGCGAGGGGTCGCACGAATGCCCGGGGCATCTCCGTCGGATGGACAGGACGATGACCTTGTAGCCGTAAGAACGTCACCCTACACATATGCCGTAGTTGTCTCTGGAACGTCCAGAGGAATCAGCTCGACCGGAAGCATCATGCGTGTCTCGCCGACGGCGTCTTCGAAGAAGCCAAGCACATGGGATGAGATTTTCATTGACGAAACTTATAGCGGAAACTATCAAATTCTGAGTGATAACCATTTCGGAGAACAATTCTTTTCATTCGGCGAAGGCGAGATAGAAAATGAGACAGGGCGCTATGCCTGCGCCGTCACGGCAATGACAAATGTCGCCGCCTCATACCTCAAAATGGACTTCTATAACCAGAGTCTCTCTCAGACGTATATCACGCTGTGGGCTCTAAGCGATACGAAAGTTGACCACACAGGAAAGAATTTATCTTCTGGACGCGAAATCACATATGGATCAACCAACAACAGCGAAATCGGTCCCGCACTGACATCGTTCTTGGGAACCATGCACTGTCCCGTATCCTATAAACATGAGTTGAGCCCATCATTCTCAGACTTCACAAGCATCACAGACTCACAGAACGCGTCAATCGTGTCCCTTGGCATAAATACCGATAACGGTCGTGAGGGACACTCGATGGCCGTCTTTGGCTATCAGACTATCAAGGGCAAGGATACCGGAGACACCACGCAGGTCCTAATCGTCGCTGACGGGTGGGGACACGCGGCAAGGTATGTGAACTTTGCCTACTCCAGGTACACCGACACGTATGGGACACACTTCACTAGGTCTTGATGGGCATGAAAAAGCATCGCGTCGTGCTGCGAGTGACGGTTGTTTGTGGGTTAGTTGCCCTGGCAACCGTACTCGTGGCAACGCTCTTTCTGCATAACCATGAGTCGCTGACGAGCGGAGGGAAGGCGCACCTCTACTATGTGCGTGGCCTCGTGACCGAGGTTGAGCCGGACGCGAATGCCTTGTCGGTCGACGTGACAGCTGGCAACGACGACGGCTATTTCCCGGAGAACCCAGTGCGCTTCGTCTTCAAGAAGGGAGAAGCAGACGTGTCCGAGTACGAGATCGGTCAGGTCGTCATCGTCGGGTTCTTCAGGCATCGCAGCCCTGAGGGGGCTAGGAATGCGTACCTCGTCATGCTGGGAGACTAGTTCGCCAGGACCAGCACCCCCACACCTCCAGCTCCAAGCGGCCCATCCAGGGCACCGCCGCATGGCGAGGCTTCGACAAGTTTTACAAACAGACGAGCAGGCAGGGCGAATTCAAGCGGTCGTTGCACCACACGAGAGGACGTGATGCAATGTACCGCAGGGAAGTTCGCGACAGGGTCGTCGACCTGGTCAGGGAGGGCTCGCGCGCCGGGCAGGCCGCCAGGGAGGTTGGGGTACCCGGCCGCACCGCCCAGAGGTGGGCCTGCGCGGCGGGGCTCGGGCTCTATCCGGAGAGGCCAGGAAGGCAGTGGCCACCGTGGAGTCCGTGCTCGCCGCGGGGAGGGAGCCGAGGACCTCGCCCCGCTCGAGGCTGACCCTCGCCGACAGGGCCGCAATCCAGGAGGGGACAAGGCAAGGCAGGTCGATGCGCTCCATAGCCTCCGAACTGGGGCTCTCCCATACAGCTGTCTCCAGCGAGGTGTGGCGGGGCTCCAACGGTGTGTTTAGTCAAGTCTTGCTTTCGGAAAAGCGGTACCACCTCCCTGCTGCGGGAGGAGGAGCCTCATGATCACGACCAACATGGGGCTCTCCAGGTGGGGCACGGCGCTCGCCGACGACAGGCCCGCCCCTCGGCCTCGTCCAGCTGCCTGCGGACCGAGCCCCGCGCGTCTTCGCGCAGCTCGCCGAGCCGCTCGAGCCTCTTCCGGAGCCCCTCCGCGGTCTCGCCGTCAAGGCTGCGGATTGTGTACAGCAGGTCGTCCTCGGTGCCGGCCCCGATGGCGTCGATCCTACGGAGCGTGTCCTCGAGGCCCTCCCTGCGCCTGGAGGAGGCCTCGGGCTCACCGACGGTCGCCTCGCGGAGTCGCGCGAGGCGCCGAGCTCCCTCGGCACACCCCCCGTCACGCACCCTACTTCGCCTCCCCGTGGCTAGGCCCCAGGTCCCTTTCCTCGTTGTTCTGCAGCGGCGAGGACCAGTCCCCCGTCCTGGGGACGAGCGTGCCGCCCGCGTAGGCCACGGTGCCAGCCCCCGCGCTTACGGCTGCGGATGCCAAGGCAAGGCCGTCGTAGAAGAGCCCCACGTCGGAGAACGAGGAGCCGACCGCCCAGGGGTCAGATTCACCAATGTGACAGTAGCCATCCTCGTCGACCGCGCCCCCGGAGGGCCGCGTCCACAGGGCGGGGGACGCCACATCGGTAGCGAGCACGGCCAGACGCAGCGCATGCCTCCCTGCTGCGCGCGGGCGGGGCAAGCTCTTTCCTGTCATCATCATAGGGGTCTCCTTACCTGTAACTGGCCACGCCGCCTCCCGGCAAGCTGGGGCACGACGCCAATCAGCCCCCGTTCCGCGCACAGGCGAGGCCGTTGTCGGCGAAGGACGAGACGCTGGCGAAGCGCGGTCCTGCGACCCACTCGCCGGTGAGGGCGTCCGCGAGCCCCAGGGGCTCGTCCGGCCCGTCCGCGGACGCGACGGCGAGGCGGTCCGCCCCGACGTAGTACGGCTGGGCCGCGAGCGTCGGGGGGAGCGCCCACTCGCCCGAGGAGCAGTCCGCGGCCCCCCAGAGCCCCGAGGAGGCGTCGCGGGCGAGGACGCAGCCGGAGAGGGAGCCGCCCGCGACGTCCCCCACGCCGGGCCACGAGGGCCCCACCAGCCACGAGCCGTCGTCGGGCGAGGCCAGGCCCCACAGCCCCGTCGGGGGATCCTCCGCCGCGAGCAGGCTATCGCCGAGGGCCCGAGCGTCGGACCACGACGGACCGCACGCCCAGCCCGAGCCGTCAGCCACACCCCAGAGGCCCGAGGGGCCGTCGCGCGCGAGCGCGCGCGAGCCGGACGGGTCGAAGGCGGAGAGGGCCGAGTGAGCCGCCGCGATGGCCCACGAGCCGTCGGCGGAGAGGGCCCCCCAGAGGCCGTCGGAGTCGCAGGCGGGGGCGATGGGGCCCAAGAACCCCTGCGCGGAGCCGAGGGCGGGCCTGATCACCCACGAGCCGTCCGGGGCGACGTAGCCCCACCCGCCGAACGAGCGCATGGGCAGCAGCGCCACGCCCGTGCCGGCCCCGACGCCGGAGGACGGAGCGTCCTGGAACGCCGTGCTCGGCTCGATCAGCCACGACCCGTCCGTCCCGAGGAGGCCCCAGGCGTCGCCGCCGTACCAGGCGGGCGCATACGGGGAGCCGAGGAAGCAGTCGGGCTCGTTGAACGCCCGGGCGTCCCAGAGCCCCCTCGCGTAGCCGTCGCCCAGGGACACGGGGAAGCCGCCCGAGCGGTCCATGTAGGTGCGGCTGCCGGAGGCGTCCGTGACGGGGACGAGCCCGCAGCTGAACGACGCGGCGCTGGACGCGCGCGAGCCTATGTCGCTGATGTGCACGGGCTCGAAGCCCATGGCCCCCGAGGCGCCGACGACCGTGGCCCAGAGGGACTGCCGGGCGCCTTCCGCCTCCCCGCCCCAGGCGACGAGGGCTCCCCCGTCCTGGAAGCCGCCGGCACGCTCCCACCTGGGGCCGAGCGCCCACTCACCCGAGGCGTCCACGTAGCCCCAGAGCCCCGAGGTGTCAGACGGCTCCTCCTCCCAGGTCTCCTCCTCGGAAGAGCCGCAGCCGGAGAGCGTCACCGCGCCCCCGGCGAGCGCGACGGCCGCGGCGGAGCCGAGCAGGAGGCCGCGCCGCGTCAGCGCAGCGTCCCCCGGGCCAACCGAGACCCACGGCGAGCCGCCCATCACCACGCGACCCTGGCCGTGCGCACCACGGACAGCAGCGCCTCGCGGGCCCAGGCGCCGGCGTCCGTCGGGAGCCTGAAGGTGTGGGGAGGCCGCATTGCCTTTATCGAGCCAATCGTGCCTGGTGAGCCAGCGTAGGGCTCGACGACGTAGCCGCGGGTCTCGCTGAAGTACAGGTTCATATAAACCGTGCCCATACAAGAGCCCTCGCTCTCCACTTCCCCATGGTGAAGCTAAGCTTAACACCCATCGCATCCGCATCCGCTTTCGTTGCGTTGAACGCTCGCACTTTGTTTTCGCTAAGCCCAGCACCGGGCACGACCACACGCAGCTCGCGGCTTTTCACCTGTTCCGGTTTGATGGTCGACCCGTCAAGCAGCTCGCGCCTTGTGTCGCCGTCGAATGATGTCACGCTCTCTACGTACGACTTGAGCTTCGAGCGCAGCCTCCCGTAGCCCTGGCACGAGTCGACGGCGATGTCGGGGCCCTTGATGCTGGTAGCCGTTCTCGTCGTAGCAAGGCGACGAGGCCGCCCCAGGCCACAATCCCCAAGGCCATACGCGATGTGCTGGGGCTCCGCGTCGGCGACAAGACCTCCTTCAACGAGAGCACCGACGGCACGGTCACGATGCGAAACGCAAACGCCCAGGCCCTCGAGAGCCTACGGAAGTCCATAGAGGACGCGGCAGACGGCAACGGCAATGCTTGCCATATGCCTGCCCACCAACCATGCATGGGCAGGCGTTGGGCCGGGCAGCGCATGGCCGCGCCGTCGGCGCCGGGGACCGCCGCCCCGGACACACGCACACCCCGTCAGTCCGTCCTGCCCTCCCTGATCAAAAGCAAGGTGCCGACCGCCAAGGCGGCGCCAACGATGGCGAAGGCAGCGAATATGCCCCAGTCGTCCTCGGTCAGCCCCAGCAGCAGCACAAGGACACAGATCACGAGCGTGTAGGCCACCGTAAACCTGACCCCCTCGGCCATGGCCGGCCTGGACGGCATGAGGAGCAGGAGCCAGCCAATCGCTAGAAAGCCCACCCCCACCGCGGCTATGAACTGGAGCTCGCCGTTGGTGCCCAGTCTGTTGAGCAGGAGCACGAAGAACCCGACCAGGTACGCCACCCCGGCGGCCAGCGAGAGCCCGCCCATGACCCTCACCCGCAGGCCGAGCCCGCTTCCCGTGAAGTCGTAGCTCCTTGCCTTCTTCTCCCTTGCCATGTCCGTCCCCTTCCGCCGCGGGCTCCCGCCCTACCGGCCGTCGCGGTCGCTTGTGAGCCAATTGCCTGCCGCGCGACGCCGCGTCAGGCGTCCCCCGTCGACACCTCGAAGGTCACGCCCAGCCGGTCTTCGGGCTGGTCGGCGGCGGAGCGCAGCAGCCTCGCGCAGCTCTCGGTGATGGGGAGCGCGAAGCGCATGCCGAACACCACGCGCGAGGGGCTGGCCCCCGCGGGCAGCGACCGGCGCCACTGCCCGGAGGCGACGAAGGTCGCGTAGGCGCCGAGCTTCTCCTGCAGCAGCTCCAGGTGCCAGGCCTCGTCCTCCCACCCCCACGCGTCGGTGAGCAGCAGGGTGAGCGTCCCGCCCGCCTCGTCGCAGTCCATCCCGTCGAGCCTGTCAGTCTCCTCCAGCGCCACCTGCTCCCCCCTCCCTGGCGAGCCTGCGCTCGCACCCTCACCCCCGCGAGCGCCTGGCCCACCACCGTCCAGTACACGTCCACGTCGGAGGGCTCCAGGTTGGAGATATCGTCCCTGCCCCCGAGGAAGAGGGGACCCTGTAGCCGACGCACCGGCCGTAGGACGGGCGGGCGCCGCCGGAGGCGAGCCAGTCGCGCCAGAAGGGCGAGAACAGGCACTGGTCGTGCGCGCCCGGGACCTCCTCGGCGAGGAAGCTCGCCACGGGCATCCCCGTGGCGAGCACCTCGCCCGTCCCCAGCTCGAGGATGCGCACCCCTCCGTCCCCCTCGGCGAGGCAGTCCCCCAGCCAGTCGTAGGCGAAGGGGGAGAGCCCCCCGGCGCGCCCGCCGTACGCGGCGCGCACGTTCCCCCGCCACATGGGCAGGTCGCCCGCGGCGATGGCGAACATCAGGCCCCCGCCGAAGGCCCTGCCGCCGAGGGAGCCCACGAACGCCTCGGCCGTCTCCGGGCCGCCGCCCGGGAGGGGACCCTCCCCAAAGAACGAGAGAAACTCGTCGAACATCGCTGCCTCCCAGCCCGGCCGATGGTGACGCTGCTTATTCTTTGATTATACTCTAGCCCCATCTCACTCAAGTGATTGTGAACCTGCGCACCGAGGCTGCGGTTGACACCCCTATCGAGACCTTGGAGGTTGCTGAGTTCGCCCTTGCCCCCGAGCTGCAGATCGACAATGCGGTCTATATCCTGAGTGGAGCTAATCTCGCCACCCTCTTTGACATATCTACGACGAGTGTATTGCCTCATTTCATCCGACACTTCAGTGTATCTGGCGTCTGCCTCAGAAAGGGCTCTGCACTTTTCCATTGCCGCCTGCCTCTGCTCCTGAGTCCAACCATCCTTGAAGTGCAGATGAATGTCAACGGGGCTATCGAGACTATTGCTCGATGGCCCCGTGCCACTATCCTGGGCAGTCTCATGGGCATCTGCTGCTACGGTCCCTACCCTGACTCTGCCCCCATTAGACGAGGGTGCCTCAGCCCTCATCCCCACCCCCTCGCCGGCCCCGGCGGACGCCTCGACCCTGACGTGCCCCTCCGTGCCGGCGGGCGCCTCAGGCCCCCCGCGAGGCCCCGGATGCCCATGGCGTCGTCCTTGAGCCCGACGAGGACCTTCCCCGCGGTCCCGCCGCCGGCGTAGGGGGAGCCGGAGAACGCCTCGAGGGCGCCCAGGAGGTCTGCCGCGGCCATCCGCGCGTAGCGGACCGACGCCCAGCGCGCGGCCCGCGAGGGCGTCGGCGCGTCTTCCGGTGGCGAGGGTCTCCTCCTCGGCAGCGCGCCGAGGGTCGGTTTCCCGGGCCGTCACCTCATGAGTCTTTCGGGCTCCCCATTGGGCGAGTGCTGATCCCTTTTGAACGCCCCCCACTGACCTCCTCAGAGCCTTTATGCTCCGAGGCGTTATCCTCATTTTTGGCTTTGCCCCATGCAAGCCTCTTTCATCATGAGCGGTTCAATCCAGAGCCACTTAAATGGAGTGCCTTCGCCTTCTAGTTATTCGCTAGACCGTCTACCTGCTGCATCGCTTCTGCGATAGACTAAATTGCAACGAATTAGTCTATGCTCTAGTCTATGGCGGTTCCTGTGATCAGGCAGTTGTCGGAGATGCCTTCGCTCGTCCGCTCCCTGCTGGCCGACGTGGAAACCGAGGTCGTGGAGCACAAGGAGGCGAAGCGCAACTTCGACTTCGAGAAGCTCGGCAAGTACTTCTCGGCGCTCAGCAACGAGGCGAACCTCCGGAACGCGGAGTGCGGCTGGTTCCTGTTCGGCGTGACCGACAAGAGGAAGATATGCGGCACCGCCTACCGCAAAGAGGAGCGCCGGCCGAGCGTCGGGCTCCGAGCCCTCAAGCACGAGATCGCGGAGAACCTCAACAACGACCTCACGTTGGAGGAGGTCTACGAGTTCGACGTTGACGGAAAGCGCGTGGTTGCGCTCCAGATACCACCCTGCGAGTTCGCCTCACCGACGACCTGGCGCGGGGTCCCGTGGTCGCGGGAGAACTCGTCCCTCAAGGAGATGCCCCGGTTCAAGCTGGAGGCGATCTGGGGGCAGTCGCGCCCCGACTGGTCGAAGCGGGTCTCCTTCGAGGCGGGCCTCGACGACCTCGATGCGGAAGCGGTCAAGTTCGCCTGCGAGCGCTAGGTCGACAAGTACGCCGCCAAGCAGCCCGCCATAACGTCACTCGGCGAGGAGGAGATGCTCCGCAAGATGGGGTTTCTCGTCCACGGGCACGTCACGAACGCTGCGCTCGTGCTCCTCGGACGTCCCGAGTCGACCATCTTCCTCAACGGCGCGGCCCCGAGGATTACCTGGACGCTCTATGCCTCCGACGGGCGCATGGAGACCTACGAGCACTTCGACCCGCCGTTCATCCTCCAGGTGGACAAGGTGCTGGAAAAGATCAGAAACGAGCGCTACCGATACTTCGACAGCCAGGTCACGCTGTTCCCCACGCTCGCCAACAAGTACGACCCCGAGGTCATCCGCGAGCTGCTGCACAACGCCATCGCCCACCAGGACTACCGCAACTCGGGCAAGGTCAACGTCCTCGAGTACGAGGACCGCCTCGCATTCAAGAACGAGGGCTCCTTCATCCCGGGGACCGTCGAGAAGGCGATCGAGCCGGGCTACAAGCCACCGTACTACCGGAACCGCCTGCTCGCGGACGCGATGGTCAAGACGGAGATGATCGACCAGAACGCCATAGGCATCAGGAACGTCTACGAGATCCAGCGTGGCAGGATGCTGCCACTGCCCACCTATGACCTCTCGGAATCGGACCGCGTCTCCGTCACCATATACGGCAGGGTCCTAAATGAGGCGTACACCCAGCTGCTCGCCTCGGGGCCAGAGATGGACCTCGAGACGGTCTTTATGCTCGACCTCGTACAGAAGGGGAGCCCCATTACGCGCGAGCAGGCCAGGATCCTGCGCAGCAGGGGCCTTGTCGAAGGCCGCTATCCGAGGCTCACCCTGTCCTCGAAGGTCGCGGGAATCATCGGGACCCACGAGGAGTACGTGAGGCAGAAGGGGCTCGACACGAGCATCTGCAAGGAACTCGTCGTGAAGCTTCTCCGTACCCGCCCGTGCACAAGGGCAGAAATCGTCTCCACCATATCGCACGCGCTTCCCGAAGATATGGGAGACGAACAGCGGAAGAAGCACGTGAGTTACCTGCTCCAGGAGCTTCGCAAGGAGCACCGCATTCGGCCCGACGGCGCACGGGGAAGCGCAAAGTGGATGATGGACGAATAGACTAGTAGATAGACTAGTGGTTTGCATCTCTAGTCTAGGCGGCGAGTGCATGGTGCTGTGTGCCCGCGCCACCCGGGCGGCGCGGGGCCCACTCGCCCGGCTTCGTGGTCATGAGCCGGTAGGGCTTCGGTGTCTGCCTTGTTGGGACATGTCCAGCATCTCCTGTCCGCCCTTCCTCTCCGTGGATTGGTCTCCACCTGAAGGGTAGGGCCTAGTCGTCGGATCGTAACGGGCATGCCCTGCTCGTCAGTGAAAGAAGTCCCCGCTCTTCAGTGAAACGCCCGCAAGCTTTCCAGTGCAACTTTTAGGCTACTAAACACCCCTTGGGCCTCGGCTTGAGCGCCTCTCTCCCCGTACGCCCTCAGCCACTTCTTGAACGAGTATCCCGAACTTGGCCATGGCCTCGGGCTTCGTCATCCCCTCGTCTACGACCGCCCTGACGGCGACCGCCATTGTCTCACGGTCTCCTCGGATATGCCGAGCAGAGCCACAATCAACGCGCGGCCATGTCCCTCGTCATACAGCTTGGCAGCCCGCAGCCTCATCCCGACGTCGTACGAAGCGTTACCAGCCACAAAAGGCCTCCCATTTCTCGCATCCAAGAAATGGGAGGCGACTCACGTTCGCCGGCGGTCAAACTACTAGTGACTCTTAGAGCTGTTAGTCCTTACTCAGCTTGAGATATATGATAATGGAGGCCGCTATTGCTGGAATAAGACATATAGCCCTTGTTGCCCAGTTTCCAAGGGGCTCAAGCTCCGGAAATGCAGACATAAGAACCACGCTGAGAAGAGCATAGATTCCCACACCAGATAGAAATCCAACCACTGCGCTGCGCCATTCGATCACATCTAGCCCCCTAGGACGTGATGCCAAAACGACAATGGGCGTAATTATCCGTACCAACATAAAGAATGCAATCTATATAAACTTTTAGACTTACAGGAGGTGGCCTCCTAATGACCTTATTAACTGCTTGGGCAAACCAGTAAGCGCTGGACTCCCCCGTAACTGCGATAACGATTCCGTCCACAACCGTTCCGAAAACATATCCGAGCAGAACGCCGCCGATAACACCTAATGCCGGACTTAATGCTCGCCTACCAATGTCCTCATTCGTATAATCAGACACCAAAATGCCCGCTTCATTAGACCACTGAACTACGTTCTGCTCCGTTGCAAGCTCGAATGATTCTTCAATCGACCGGAAAGACTTGAGAGTGATAACATTACCCTCATCATTTATGGTACAAGTCTGCCATAGGTGTCCATCTGATCCAATTGGAGTGTTTCTCGAACTCACCGCTTCGAGATAATCTTCCGGCGTCATAATTAGTTGGGTATCAGTTGGGTCATGATTAGCAAAGCCATCATCCACTGATTTTTCAGGTTCACTTGCTTAGGGCTGTTTTTGGAAGAGCAAGCCCAGACGCTCCCGCCGCGATGGCAGTCAGCATTTCCCTACGAGACAGTGACAGTTTAGAGTCCATACCTTCCTCCTATCCATCGAATAACCTGCCGATAAACACAAAGGTAGTATGTTTTAACATCACCTAAATTAAGGATATTTCTGCAGAGTTGGCCATCTGTTGAAGTTGTATTTCTCGATGCGCTAGCCAGTTTTCCTCACCTCCTTCATGAATAAGTATTTACCTTGTTATTAGCCTGACTTTTGCAGTTGAAGAGGCCGTTTTACCTGTGCTTACCGGGAAAACGGCCTCTTTTTCACTTGTATATTTTCTGTAGTGTTACAGGGCCTTCCAGCGCACCTCGCGCCCCTTCTTGAAAAGC
>NZ_LR027574.1:1061147-1170734 GCF_900605015.1 Olsenella sp. Marseille-P4559 | reverse complement strand
CTTCCTCCGTTCTCCTGCCACTCCCCGTGCCAGCTCACCAGCCGTGCGCGGCTGGGACATCCGAGCTCCCGTATGGTTGCCGTGGCCTTGAGGCCGTACTTGATGTAGGGCTCGACCGCCCTTTTCCCCTGTTCAGGGGAATACACGCCATCCTCCAGACGCCATCGTCTGGTACGGATTTCCGGTACCACCCCCCTTCAGTCAACGGGTTTTCGACACTTCGCGCACGGGCATGCTGGCCACCCCCCGAGGGGCTGACTCAGTCGTGTGGTCGGTCTTCGACCGGGGAGGCCCGGAACGGGAACGACCGGCATGGACAAGACCGGTTCCATGCGGAGGAGGTACAGGCGGGGCGAGGGCGCCGCCGCGATGGCCCGCGAGGCCGGGGTCTCGCGCGACACCGTGTGCAAGTAGGTAGTGTCGGGATTGTTGGTGTAACCTCCACGAGCGAGTGCCGGGCCCTGAGCCCGGCCGAGTGAGCGGACCGTCGCTTCGCTGAGACCTTCGCCTATCCTATGCCGCCTCCAGCCCGTCCGCAAGCCCCAGGCTCGCCTCTGTCGCCTTCCTGGCGAACTCGAGCAGCTCGGCCTGCCTCTCCGGCATCGGAGGCTCCGCCCCCTTCTCCTCCCTCTTCTCGTCGTAGGGCTCTGCCATCATCCCCTCCGCGAAGTACCTGGCGTCGCCCCACTCCTCGTCCTGGTCGCACATCACCGCGCCCACGAGGCGCTCGAGCGGCGCGACGGACGGGAAGACCCGCACCACCCTCGACCCGCGCTTGGTCTCCCTGCTCGTGCGCTCCTGGGCGTTGTTCGTGCGCAGGCGCCTCCAATGCGAGGCGGGCATGTCCGGGTAGGCAAGGGCGTCCGGCTCGGCCTCCTCGGGCAAGCGCGCGGCGCCCGGGCAGCAGTCCTGGGGCATCTCGCACGCCAGGTGGCACATCGTCCTCACGGCGTCGGCGCCCCTCGCGCGGAACACCGGCGCCACGATCCTGCCGACGCGCCTCCTGGGCTGCCTGCTCCTCGCCTCGCGCATGCAGCCGCGCATGAGGCGGACGACGCAGCGCTGCCACGCCGCGCCCTGGAAGGCCTCGGCGATCGCGCGCCTGAGGCCCTCGTGGGCGTCGGGGGTGACAAGGCGCACGCCGTCGGCGCCGCGGGCCCTGACGCCCCTCAGGAACGCGAGCCAGGAGTCGCAGGACCCGGTGTCGACGACGGAGACGCCCAGCACGCGCCTCCAGCCGCGCTCGTCGCAGCCGATCGCGGTGACGACGGCGGTGGACGCCGCGCGGCCGTCGCGCCTGCACCTCACGTAGGTGGCGCCCAGCCAGACGTAGGGCGTGCGGAGGCCCGCCAGGTCGCGGGAGAGCAGCTCCCCCACGTCGGCGTCGAGGCCCTTCGCCATCGCGTCCGCCTGGTCCTCGGAGAGCCTCGTGACGCCCATCTTCTCGGCTATCCCCTGCACCTTCCTGGTGCTGGTGCCGGTCGCGCACGTCTCCGAGACGGCCGCCACGAGCGCCCTGTCGACCCTCTGGCAGCGCCCGATCACGTCCTCGGGGAGGAAGCTGCCGGTCCTGAGCTTGGGGACCCGCATCGTGGTCGTGCCGACGCAGGTGGCGAGCCTCCTCTCGCGGTAGCCGCTCCCGCCGTTGCCCTGCGCGGCGCACATCCCGTCGGCCTCGGCGTCCATGACCCCGTTGACCACGGTCTCGGTGAGCTGGCGGATCAGCTCCTGCAGGTTGATGGTGCCGTCCTCGAAGCGCGGCATGCGCATGGCCGTCATCGCGGCCTCTGATATGATGTCCATTGGGTCGTCGTTCCCTTCCACGAATCCGATTTGTCGCGATCTCAGATTCTAGGGCGACGGCCCGCTTCTCTACAAATCCCGCCTGGTACGGGGCTTACACCAACTTTTTCGACACGATCGGATGAATCGCCCAATGTTGATATGGTACAGAGTGTTGCAGATCTCGAAGGACTTGGAGCGCCCGATTCCGAACACCTCCTGCAGGTCCCATGGTCCCCAGCCGCTCCGGGCGGTCGCGGAGTGACGTGCTGTCCCTGAGCCACGAGCGCATCGCGCTCATCGAGTTGGACCTCCCGGGCTCGGTAGCTTGCGAAGACCAGTCACACCAGTCTCCATCTGCGGCATTGGGAAGTCAGAGCGCAGTCATGTCCAAGCCCTAAGATGAGGTTGTCTCTATAAGCCTGGAATATAAATCACTAATCTGCTGGCATGCGTCGTAGTTGCTTTCGTATGGAATAGAATCATATATAGCGCAAGACCCATCCGTTCCGACCGTCAGCGTCGTTGACGATTCAAGCACGACAAAGAACATACGTTCTCGGCCACCCGAGACCCCGCCTTCGGGAACCTCGGCGGGGTCTTCCGAGGTTTCTGAGTCAAGGTTGGCTAGGGCCCCAATTGTTGCCGGAAGGTCGTTTTCGTCAATCTTAGAAACAGATTTGCCGTCGAGGGAGAACAGAAAAACGTCAACCACATTATCTTGAGAGATGTGCTCTCTGGCTATTTGGTGGTCATTGCCATTAGCCTCGTCATCCCCATCACTGACCTTTCTGCATGAGGCGCAAAGGGCTGGAACAAGGGCTAAAGCTACCAGAATGAAACTCCTCCTGCCAATCATGTCCTCCGGTCCTTACTGCCTTCTGGCAGCGGCTATCGTCTTTAGGGCCGCGCCGGAATAGCCACTTGAATATGCGTGGGCTGCCTCCAGCTTTGAAACCTTCCGCATCTCATGGTTTCATCGGCCAGCATTTCGATGGCAGTCCATTTTGTGAGCGATATGGATATTGTCTTGAACGGCTCATTAGGTGATTGAAATCCATGCCTTTAACTTCCTTCTTCGCAGGGCTTCTCCCAATCTCTCGCTGATTCAGCAAACGCGTTGCACGGATTCCGCTATGCTGCATAGCGTAAAACGTGAGGGATTGGGGGTGTCTTATGCCGGCGCTAACACCGCGTTTAGGATGCGAAGGAGCCTTCTGGCGCGCCCATGCTCGGCCGTGTGCTAAAGTATCCCCGACAAAACAACGGGGGCTGGCGCACGCCGACTGAGAATGGGTCCATCGCGACCCTGACCGTAAACCTGATCCGAGTGGAGGAAGAACCTTGTGGCCTCCGGCGTTTCGGCAGATAGACGGCCATTTTTCATTCCCATTTCCTTGGAAGCCACGCGAAAGTGCGCGGAACAGTCCATCTGGGATGTCACAAACTGTCATAAATCGGCGAACGGTAGTCCATCTACGTAGGAAGTTCTGTCACGTCGGGGTTAGACCGTAATGTCACGCGCGTGGCCCAATCCCGCTCGCCTGTGGACTCTTTCGGCCGTGATGCCGCCTCACGTTGCTAGGCTAGAAAGTCATAAAGTATTTATCGATGCGGTTCGTCGCGAGCGAGGGGGAGCGCACATGGGCGTCAGGTTCCACAAGTCGGTGTCCCTGGGAAAGGGTGCTAGGATCAACTTCAGCAAGTCTGGCTCCAACCTCAGCGTCGGGCACAGGGGTGCATCGCTCAACCTCAGCAGGCGAGGGACCTGCTCGACCTTCGGCATCCCCGGCACGGGGCTTTCCGTCCGCACGAAGATCGGCGGCTCAACGCGCTCCCACAAGAGCGCGATGTCGCACAGGTCAAGCCCCTCAAGGACGAGCGCGACAAGGAATATCTCCCCGGCGCGGCAGCAGACGATCGACATGTTGAGGCCGCACGCAAGACCGGACGGCACTATTCCGCTGAAGGTCGGCCTGAACGACAACGGCGAGGTTACGTACACCCTCGAGGAAACCGGCGAGCAGATTACGGACAAGGCGGTGATTCGGGAGCTGAGAAAGCTGCCGGAGATCAAGAGCGAGCTTCTCGACCTCGAGGCGAAGCAGCGCCAGGTGTGGAGGGAGCTGCAGGAGAAGTCCGAAGAGGCGAGCCGGGAGTTCATCGACATCTACAAGCTCGCCCCGAAGGTCGTCACCGCCAGGGCGTTCAACCAGAGGCTGGCAAAGCTCAAGCCTGAGACCTACAAGAGGAAGAACTTCGAGCTCCCGAAGCCCACCGAGGATAGCGTGAGGTCGACGCTCGAGGCCGAGGCATGGGAGAGCGTGAAGGGCATATTCGGCAGGAAGAAGAAGGAGCGCGAGTTCGTGGAGGCCTCCCTTGCCAAGCGCCTCGCTGACGAACAGGCGCGCTGGGAGGAGAAGCGGTCCGGCTTCGAGGCGGAACAGGACGAGCTCGAGCGCTCCGAGAACGAGCGCCTGAGCGGCGAGTACGAGCTGGAGAAGGCCTCTCTGGAGGCCTCGCTCTCGGATGACGACGAGGTGATGGCAGGCCTCGTGGAGGACTGGCTCTCCGACCTCACGATTCCCGCCGACGTGAGCGCGCAGATCGACTGCGAGGGCGGCCACCTGTACCTGGACCTCGACCTGCCGGAGATCGAGGGCCTGCCCCAGACCACGACGAAGCAGCTCAAGTCCGGCCAGGTGAAGGTGGTGAACAAGACCCAGAAGCAGCTCAAGTCCGGCCAGGTGAAGGTGGTGAACAAGACCCAGAAGCAGCTCAAGCAGGAGTACGCGACCTGCGTTCTGGGCATGGCGTTCTTTATGGCCGCCAACATCTTCGACCTGAACGCGAACATCTTGGAGGTGACCGCCTCAGGCTATACGCAGCGCCGAGACAGGAACGGCGACATGGCAGACGAGTACATCTACTCTGTCAGGTTTCCGAGGGAGCAGTTCCGCAAGACGGCGGTCAAGGACCCGATAGAGGATATCAACGGGTTCGAGAACAGGATGAAGCTAGGGTCGACCTTCGCCTTCGGGAAGATTAAGCCGTACTAGCTCGCCACAGTGCGTCGGGGTTCGCAGGCTCCACGACCGATTACATCAAGGCATTTCTGTATGGGGCGCGTGGCAATATCGCCACACATCCCAAGCCAATCGCTGCGTCACGAGCATGCCTTCGTCACACCCCGCCGCACATACTGCCGCGGTAGCGGAGTGTGGCCTTTCCATGACTCGGACCCTTGGGGACTGTCTGGGGACTCCTCGCCCGTCGAAGTGGTCAGAAACGCGCGCCGCATGGGCGACACTCCTGCCAAAGCGGACGCGGCGGACGGGCGTCGCAGAGTGGCGCCGTCCGTCGGACTGGGACTGGGGGAGTGATTGCCTTGGGAGCATCGAGGAACGAGTTCGGCTGCACGTCGAGGGGCCGAGAATGCTTCGCCTCCTGCAGGGAGATGGAGGGGCTACGAGCGCATCGCGCTCATCTACTTATGCCACTTGGCTACGGACCCGTCTCGCAAGCTTATCTAGAGAGACCTTGCCGGTAGCGACGCCGAGCATCACTTCGCAGAATTCTGCGTGGCGCGGTTTGAACCTCATGCCGTTCGAACGGAGCACCATGCCGAGCACCGCCGCTCCGGTCCGCTTATTGCCGTCGACGAACGGGTGGTCGGAGATGATGGCGTGGGCCATCGCACATGCGCGCGAAATATCGTCCGGGAACGCGTCAACCCCGTCGAACGAGGCGAAGGGCCTGGCGAGGGCGGAGTCCAGCATGCCGGGGTCCCTGATGCCGGATGCCCCGCCAAAGCGTGCCAGGGACGCGTCGTGCACGGCGATGACCTGCTCGCGCGATGGCCAGAAGAACTCGCTCACTTGGCGAGCTCCTCGAAGACGTCGGCGTACTCGTCCATGAAGTCCACTGCGACGTCCACCATGTCCGGATTGGCGACGCCGGCGGCTGGGGAGATGGTCACCCAGGGCTTGTTGTTCTTGAGCACGGTGACGGGCCTTCCGGAGCGGTTCACCTCCGCCGTCACGCGGGAGAAGTTGTTCTTTGCCTCGGCGAGGCCGATCGTCGTCGTATGCATGTTGGTCTCCTTCCTATTTGCCCATAATTATAGCCAAATATTTGGACAGTATATGGCTAGCAAAGGGAGGCCTTGCCTGGGGCCTTGCGGCGCTCCCACACCCGCAGTCGAACCTCGCCTGCTCCGCGCGTCACCGCGTGTTAAAGTAATCCTTGATAGACGGGGGCTGGCGCACGCCGGCTGAGAATGGGCCCATCGCGGCCCTGACCGTACCTGATCCGGGTAATGCCGGCGTAGGGACCAGAGCACCGAATGTTCGGGCACCTACGGAAACGTGGGTGCCTTTTTTGGTGCCCGGAAAGGAGGGTGCATGAACTGTTCCGTCGCGATTCAGTTCTTGCCCATGGACGCCCAGACCGACGATGAGGTCTGTCGCGTGGTCGACGAGGTTATCGCCTATATCGACTCCACCGGCGTGGACTACTTCGTAGGTCCCTTCGAGACCGCCATTGAGGCCGACTACGACACCTGCATGGAGATCGTCAGAAACTGCCAGCTCGTGGGTGCCAAGGCAGGTTGCAGGAAGATGTCCACGTACGTGAAGATCGACTACCGCCCCGATGGCGACGTTATGACCACCGAGCACAAGGTGGGGAAGTACCACCCCACAGATACGGAGTTCTCGCACAAGGCCGAGGAGGTTGCGTAGCCGGTGTCCAGGCAGGCTCGGGCCCCACGCGCTTCTCGCGCTCGCCGCATCCTTACCCCGCTTCTTACGGTGGTGGGGCTTCTCGTTGTGTGGGAGCTGGTCGTTGACACGGGCATCATCCCCAACTTCCTGCTACCCACGCCGGTGCAGGTGGTCGAGGCATTCGCGAATGACATATCGCTCATCGTGGGCCACGCTGCCACCACGCTCGAGGAGACGGCGCTCGGACTTCTCATTGGTGTTGCCCTGGGCTTTGCTATTGCGGTGCTCATGGACCGCTTTGAGGGGTTCTACCTGGCACTGCAGCCGCTCGTGACCATCTCGCAGACCATACCCACCATCGCCATTGCACCTCTTCTGGTGCTGTGGTTTGGCTATGGCCTGGCACCCAAGGTGATCCTCATCGTGATTACGACGTTCTTTCCCATCACGGTGTCGCTCATCTCGGGCTTCCGCTCGGTTGATCCCGACGTGATTGACCTCATGCGCACCATGAACGCCTCGCGCTGGCAGGTGTTTCTCTACGCAAAGCTCCCTGTGGCCGCCGACCAGTTCTTCAGCGGCCTGCGCATCAGCGCCACCTATGCAATCGTGGGCGCGGTTATTGCGGAGTGGCTTGGCGGCAACTCCGGCATGGGCGTCTACATGACGCGCGTGCGCAAGTCCTTCTCGTACGACCGCATGTTCGCGGTCATCATTGTCATCTCTGCGCTGTCGCTTGGCCTCATGAGGCTCGTTGACCTGCTGCAGCGCGCATGCATGCCCTGGAAGAGGGCAGAAGGGAACAAACGATAATGGCTTCTCACTTCTCGCTTTCTGGCGTCATCTCTCGCCGCTCGTTCATCCGTGGCGGCGTTGCGGCCTCTGCCGCCCTGGCGCTTGCCGGCTGCGGGCAGCCTGGCTCCAACCAGCCCGGCTCCTCTGACGCGACGTCTACGAGCGACTCGTCCAGCACGAGCGGCTCGAGCGAGGTCGCCAAGATCTCCTTCGTGCTTGACTACACGCCCAACACCAACCACACCGGCATCTACGTGGCGCAGTCGAAGGGCTTCTTTGCCGAGGAGGGCCTCGACGTCGAGATCGTCCAGCCGCCCGAGGACGGCGCGGATGCCCTCATCGGCGCCGGCGGGGCGCAGATGGGCGTCTCCTACCAGGACGTTATGGCCAATAGCCTCTCGTCTGACCAGCCCATGCCCTATACGGCCGTGGCTGCCATCATCCAGCACAACACCTCGGGCATCATGAGCCGCGCAGCCGATGGCATCACGCGCCCCAAGCTCATGGAGAACCACACCTATGCAACGTGGGACCAGCCCGTGGAGCAGGCAACGATCAAGGACGTGGTCGAGGCCGATGGCGGCGACTTCTCCAGGGTCTCGCTCGTGCCCTACAACGTGGATGACGAGGTCTCGGGCCTCAAGGCCAACATGTTCGATACCGTGTGGGTCTACGAGGGCTGGGCGGTCCAGAACGCCAAGGTCCAGAACTACGATGTCAATTACTTCTCGTTTATCTCGATTGACGACGTGTTTGACTACTACACGCCGGTCATCGCCGCAAACGACGACTTCGCCAAGGCCAACCCCGACCTGGTCAAGGCTTTTCTCCGTGCGGCCAAGAGGGGCTACGAGTATGCGGTGGAGGACCCGGATGACGCGGCGGAGGTCCTCTGCACGGCTGTGCCCGAGCTTGACGCCGACCTCGTGCACGCAAGCCAGAACTACCTTGCCACGCAGTACATCGCTGATGCATCCAGCTGGGGCGTAATCGACTCTGCGCGCTGGGCCAAGTTCTATCAGTGGCTGAACGACCAGAACCTGGTCGAGAACAAGCTCGATGTGAACAGGGGCTTCGACCTCTCGTATCTGGAGGCGTAAGTGAGCGCAGGCAAGACAGCTGCCGAGAAGGAACGGGCTTTCGGTGCCGACGGTGCCGTCACCTCGGGCGCAGACGTTGTGCCGGCGCTCGAGGCCCGTGCGCTTACGCTCTCGTGGGATGGCGAGACGACCGTGGTCGATCACATCTCGCTCGTCGTTGACGCAGGCGAGGTCGTCTGTCTTGTCGGCCGCTCTGGCTGCGGCAAGACGACCATCCTCCATGCGCTCTCGGGCTTGACGCAGCCCCTCTCGGGCCAGGTGCTGCTCCACGGCCAGGACGTGACGGGCGCACCCGGGCACGTAAGCTACATGCTGCAGAAGGACCTGCTCCTTCCCAGCAGGCGCATCATCGACAACGTGTGCCTTCCGTTGCTCCTTGCGGGTGTCCCGCGTGCGCGGGCCCGCGCAGAGGCCGAGCCGCTCTTCGAGCGCTTTGGGCTTGCGGGCACGGAGGAGAAGTGGCCGGCCGAGCTTTCCGGCGGCATGCGGCAGCGTGCGGCGTTCATGCGCACCTACCTCATGGGCGCTGACGTCACGCTGCTGGACGAGCCCTTCTCGGCGCTTGATGCCATCACGCGCGTCGAGGTGCGTCACTGGTTCTGCGAGATGGCCCGCGACCTGGGCCTCTCCGCGCTTGTGATCACGCACGACGTAGACGAGGCGGTCTCGATGGCGGGCCGCGTCTACGTGCTGACGGGAAGCCCCTCCGAGGGCGTGCCGAGCCACATTGCCGGTGAGGTCCAGGTGGACCATGGCGCCGCAGGCGAGGGAGACTTTGCGCTTACACAGGAGTTTCTAGCCGCAAAGCGCGCGGTCCTCTCGCTTTTGGGATGAGACAAGGGGACAGTCCCCTTGTCTCATTTGCCGTTGGAGCTCGAGGTGTTGCTCGAGCTGCTGTTGCTCGAGCTGCTGGACGAACCGTCTTTGCTTGTGCCCGACGAGTCGGAACTCGAGTTCGACTTGCCCGAGTTGGAGTTCGCCGAGTCGCTCGTCGTGGAGCCAGGTCCGCTGTTGGAGCTGGAGTCGCTGCTGGTTCCGGAATTGCTGCTGCTAGACCCCGAGTTGCTGCTCGACCCGGAGTTGCTGCTCGTGCTGTTGTTGTTCTCGGAGTTCGACGACGTGCCCGAGTCGCTCGTCGAGGAATCCGACCCACTGTCCGTCGCCGTGGGGGTCGACTCAGTCGTGCTGGTGGACTGGGGCTCTTCGGGCTTCTCGGCTTGCGCGTTCTCCTGGGACTTTCCGGGCTGGGTCTGGGTGGCCTGGGTCTCTTCGGTTGTGGTCTCCTGCGTGCGTCCGGGTGTGGCCCCAATGCCCTTGCCCTCGGTAAGCGCGTACACGAGCACTGCCGAGACAAGCACGGCAACGATGCCCACGATTACGGATGCCACCACAAGGCGGCGCTTGATGTTACGGCGCTGGCGCTCGCGTGCGGCGCGACGGAAGCTTTCGGGCACGATGCGCGTGCCGGACGGTGCGAACTTGACCTCTCGGCCGTCGGCGCTGGGGTTGGTGCCTGCTGGCGTCCCGGCGGCGACGGTCTTCTCGGCGTCAACCGGATGGGGCATGAGCACGGTCTGCCCCATGGCGGGGGAGGTGCCTGCGGTCTTCTCGGCGCCTGACGCGCTGTTGTCGTCTGGCCCTACGGCGCCCTTGATCGCTTCGGCCGACTTCGAGAAGAGGCTGTTGAGGACCGACGACGACACCGTTGCAGCAGCGGCGCCTACGATGGCGCCGATGAGCGAGCCCGCCACGCCAATCTGCGACGAGAGCGAGAACGACACCCCCGCGGCAAGTGCGCTGGCGAGTATCTGTGCAAACGAGAGGTCGCCGAAGACGCCGCTCGCGTGCTCGTCCTGGCTGTCCCTCTCGTCATTCGGACTGCTGACATCCGCCTTGGATTCCTGCGCCAAGACACATCCCCCCTTCGGTCGCGTACCCTCGCGCGGCCCCTCTCTTTGGGATACCCGAGTATAGGCTTGCGGCCAACGTCTGGCGTCCATCCTCACGAAGAAGAGACAAGCCTCGCCATGGGACAAGGACAAGGTGACAGTCCTTCCGTCTCACTTCTCAGATGGGACATGCGAGACTCGGATGGGACATGCGAGATTTCGCATCCTTGCAGCCACTCTAGGGTGTGAAGGCTCTCATATCGGGTATTATTGACGGAGTACCACATCGTTCAACTTCCAACAGATGGAGGTCACGCTATGCTTGTCAATGCAACTGCAATGCTTCAGAGCGCCGAGAAGGGCCACTATGGCATTGGTGCCTTCAACACCAACAACCTTGAGTGGGCCTCTTCCATCCTCGATGCCGGCGAGGAGCTCCAGTCACCGCTCATCATCCAGTGCACCAGTGGTGCCGCCAAGTGGCAGACCTCCTTCAAGGTCGTTGCCGACATGGTGAGGGACCTCATCGAGGCCAAGAACATTACCGTCCCCGTTGCCCTCCACCTCGACCACGGCTCCTATGAGGCCGCTCTTGAGTGCGTTGAGGTCGGCTTCACGTCCGTCATGTACGACGGCTCCCACGAGGCCAACTTCGAGACCAACCTTGAGCATACCGCCGAGATCGTGAAGCTCGCCCACTCCAAGGGCATCTCCGTCGAGGCTGAGGTCGGCGGTATCGGTGGCACCGAGGATGGTGTGACCGCCAGGGGCGAGCTGGCCGACCCCGATCAGTGCAAGGCCATCGCAGACCTCGGCGTTGACTTCCTGGCCTGCGGCATCGGCAACATCCACGGCATCTATCCTGCCAACTGGGAGGGCCTGTCCTTCGACCGCCTGCAGGAGATCAAGGCCAAGACGGGTGACCTGCCCCTCGTTCTCCACGGTGGTACCGGCATCCCCGTTGACCAGGTGAAGAAGGCCATCTCCCTTGGCATCTCCAAGATTAACGTCAACACCGACCTGCAGCTGGTCTTCGCGGCCGCTACGCGCAAGTACATCGAGGGGGGCCTCGACCAGCAGGGCAAGGGCTACGATCCGCGCAAGCTCCTCAAGCCCGGTCGCGAGGCCATCAAGGCCCGCACCGAGGAGCTCATCAAGGAGTTTGGCTCCGACGGCAAGGGCTGGAACTAGCGGCCTGCCGTTGCAAGCTGCGTCGCAAGCGCCGCTCGTCGCAGGGCGTTCTGAGGGCCCGTCCGGCATGTCCGGGCGGGCCCTTTCCTGTCACGCGACTCCCGTCCCCGTGTGCCGCTCGCGCGACCCAGCCCTGCAGAGTCCGATTGGCTAGGGGCGGATAGGCAATCGGTCTTCTCAACACGACCATTGGCGGAAGGGGGCGGCGGCTTCTGCATCTTTGTCCCGCCCTGCTTCTGTGGGGAGATGCGGGGAGGGGGTGCCGTCCGAAGCTTTCTGCCTGCCGTTCAGATATGCCCTCTTGCAGGACGCAAGAAATAAGGTTAACGTTCACCTTAAACGAGGGGGACCGTGGGACCATCCAGTCTGGAAGGGTTGACGGCTCCTGCAGATGCAGGGTAAGCAAGAAGGGGTGCTCTGGAATGAAGAACTTCATGGACGACAAGGATTTCCTGCTCTCCACCAAGACGGGGGAGCGTCTCTTTCATGACTATGCCGAGGATCTGCCAATCCTCGACTATCACTGCCACATATCTCCGAAGGAGATCTGGGAGGACAAGTCCTTCTCGAGCATCACAGAGGTGTGGCTCGGAGGCGACCACTATAAGTGGCGCCTGATGCGTGCCTGTGGCGTGGACGAGCGCTATATCACGGGGAATGCCCCTGCGCGCGAGAAGTTCCAGGAGTGGGCCAAGACCTTGGAGCGTTGCATCGGCAATCCGGTCTATGAGTGGAGCCATCTCGAGCTCAAGCGCTTCTTTGGCTATGAGGGGCACCTCTGCCCGGAGACTGCAGAAGAGGTCTGGCAGCTTGCCAACAGGAAGCTCGCCACACCCGAGTTCTCCTGCAGGAACTTGATTCGCCGTTCCAATGTCCGCCTGATCTGCACGACCGATGACCCTGCCGACTCCCTCGAGTGGCACAAGAAGATCGCAGCCGACAGCTCCTTCGATGTCCAGGTCGTTCCCGCCATGCGCCCGGACAAGGCTCTCGGCATCGAGAAGGAGGGCTTTGGCGCCTATGTCAAGAGGCTCTCCGAGGTGGCAGGCATGCCGATCGCATCCTTCAGGGACTTCAAGCGGGCACTCTCCAAGCGCCTCGACCTCTTCGCTGAGATGGGGTGCAAGGCTTCGGACCACGCCCTCGACTATGTGGTGGATGTCCCGGCAACGGATGAGGAGCTCGAGGAGGTCTTCTCTGCCCGCGTTGCGGGAAAGGTGGTCTCCGAGGGGGACATCCTGAAGTACAAGGCGGCATTCATGAAGTTCGTGGCAGCAGAGTACGTGCGCCTGGACTGGGCCATGCAGATCCACCTTGGCTGCAAGCGCGACAACAACACCACGATGTTCAAGGAGCTCGGCCCCGATACCGGCTATGACTGCATCCGTAATGGTCAGAAGGCAGCGGATCTTGCCGACTTCCTGAACGGCGCGAACGAGACCTCGGGGCTGCCCAAGACCATCCTCTACAGCCTCGATCCGAATGACACAACGATGATTGACACGGTCATGCAGTGCTTCCAGCAGGCTCCGGTCGCAGGCAAGCTCCAGAACGGCTCTGCCTGGTGGTTCAACGATTCCGAGCTCGGCATGCGCGCACAGCTGAGCACCCTCGCGAACGAGGGTGTCCTCGGCACCTTTGTCGGCATGCTCACCGATTCGCGCTCCTTCCTTTCCTATCCCCGCCACGAGTATTTCCGTCGCGTGCTCTGTGGCCTTCTCGGCGAGTGGGTCGAGGATGGCAAGTATCCGGACGACCCGAAGGCCCTGAGCCGCATCGTTCGCGACATCTCGTACAACAACGCCGTGCGCTACTTTGGGTTCGACCTAGAAGAGCAGTAGGCTCGCTCCCCTGCAAGGCCCCGTCCCCGTGCCGGAAGATTCTTTGCGTACGGGGACGGGGCCCCTGTGTCCGGAATGCCTCCGGGGTCCTATTTTTTCTAGGTAGACGCAGCAGCGCATACAGCTGCCAGAATGGGGCGATTTCTATGACTCCGCTTGTCCATATCTATCCCACCGATACGGTGGCCGTGGCGCTGCGCCCCCTGAAGAAGGGTGAGACGCTCTCTCTTGGGGATGGCACCATCACGCTTGCAGAAGATGTTCCGCAGGGACACAAGGTCGCGGTGATGGAGCATGCCGAGGGCTCTCCCGTTATCAAGTACGGTGTCGCAATCGGGCATGCGACGAAAGACGTGCATCCTGGCCAGTGGATACATACGCACAACATGGCAACGAACCTGTCAGGCGAGGTTGCCTATGCATACAATCCCGAGCCCTGCTCGCTGCCTTATCGCGAGAGCGAGACCTTCATGGGCTACCGGCGCGAGGACGGACGGGCTGCAACCAGAAACGAGGTCTGGATCATCCCGACCGTAGGCTGCGTGAACGAGGTGGCGCATGCCTTGGCCGACTCCTGTCAGGATCTGATCCAGGGCACGGTGGATGGCATTCACTACTTTCCGCATCCCTTCGGCTGCTCGCAGACGGGGGCGGACCACGAGCAGACGAAGCGTCTTCTGGTCGCCCTCTCCCGCCACCCCAATGCCGCAGGCGTGCTCTTCCTGTCGCTTGGCTGCGAGAACTGCACGCATCAGCAGATCCTGGACGAACTCGGTGACTTCGACCACGAACGGGTGCGCTTCCTCACCTGCCAGGACGTGGAAGACGAGCTTGCAAGCGGGCGCAAGATCGTGCGCGGGCTCTGTGCCGTAGCACAGCGTGCCAAGCGCGAGCCCATCAGCACATCCGGGCTGGTGCTGGGCATGAAGTGCGGAGGGTCTGACGGCCTCTCCGGCATCACGGCAAACCCTGCGATTGGTCGCGTGAGTGACATCCTGGTCTCCGAGGGAGGCACGAGCGTGCTTACCGAGGTCCCCGAGATGTTCGGAGCCGAGAGCTTCCTGCTCAGGCGCTGCACGTCGAGGGGGGTCTTCGATGAGGCGACAGCCATGCTCAACGGCTTCAAGGGCTACTTCCTGAACCACGGTGAGGTGATCTACGACAACCCGAGCCCAGGCAACAAGGCAGGCGGAATCACAACGCTCGAAGACAAGAGCTGCGGATGCGTCCAGAAGGGCGGCACGGCGCCGATTGCGGCGGTCGTGCCTTATGCGGGCCAGGCTACGGTCCACGGCCTCAATCTCCTCTGCGCCCCAGGAAACGACATGGTCTCGACTACGGCACTCACGGCAGCCGGCTGCCATGTGATTCTGTTCTCGACCGGCAGGGGCACCCCCTTCGGATCTCCCGTGCCAACGATCAAGGTCTTCACCAACACAGCCCTCTCGAAGAGAAAACCCAACTGGATGGACTTCAACGCTGGCATCATTGCGGATGGTAAGGCATCGATCGACGAGACGGCAGAGGAGCTCTGGAGGCTCGTGCGCGAGACGGTATCAGGCAAGCTCACCTCGGCCGAGCGCAGGAACAGCCGCGAGATCAGCATCTGGAAAGACGGGGTCGTCCTGTAGAGGCCCAAGGGGGCCGACGCAGCGGGCAGGAAGGGTGAACATGGATATCCGGGTCGTGTGGAGGAATGCGCGTGCAGCAGTCGTCGAGCTTGACGACGGAGGGCTCTTCGAGACCTACTTCTCCTGGGAGGTCTATGTCAACGGCCAGCGGCAGGGGACGACCAAGAAGGTCGAGACCTATGTCGATGGGCTTATTCCGGCAACGCGCAATCTGGTCCGTTTCGTCTGTGGCGAGGATGTCTATGAGGTGGGTGTCACGACGCCTGCCGAGTCTGCCACGATTGACGTGCGCGACTGCGGAGCCCGTGGAGATGGCATACACGACGACACGACAAACATCCAAGCCGCCATCATGGCCTGCCCTGAGAAGGGCCGTGTCATGGTGCCGCAGGGACGCTATGTCGTGAAGTCGCTCTTCCTCAAGAGCGGTGTTTCGATCGAGCTCCAGGAGGGAGCCCAGATCCTTGCCCGCCACGACAGAGACGCCCTTGCCTATATTCCAGGCACTCTCAGGGGAACGGAAGGCATGGGGCGCGACGCCTCGGGGCTCTTCCCGCTTGGCCGCTGGGAAGGCGAGAGCGTGAGCACCTACTGCTCCCTCTTCACGGCTATTGGCGTCCATGATGCGGGAGTCTATGGCAGGGGCACGATTGACGGCCAGACCGACTTCGCCGAGGACAACTGGTGGCACAACGTGAAGGACATCTACCGCCCTGACGAAGGCCGCGACATCGCCCGTCCCCGCATGGTGTTCATGAGCGAATGCAGCAATATATCGCTTGTCGGCATCACGGTCAGAAACAGCCCTGCCTGGAACATCCACCCAATTCTTTCTGAGCACGTGGACCTGCTCTGTCTCAAGATCGAGGGGCCGAAGAACTCCCACAATACCGATGGCACCGACCCGGAGTCCTGCGGATACGTCCGCATCATGGGCTGCGAGTACTCGGTGGGCGATGACTGCATCGCGGTGAAGAGCGGCAAGCTCGGGATTGACCCCGAGCTGCGCCCCGCAACCCATGACATGCTGGTGGCGCATTGCCTCATGCATGATGGGCACGGGGCCGTGGTCCTTGGATCGGAGGCGGCGGGAGGCATCAAGGACCTCACGGTGCGCGACTGCGACTTCCGGCGCACCGACAGGGGTCTGCGCATCAAGACGCGCCGCGGACGCGGGACGGCTGCGGTGAACGAGGGCATCCTCTTCACGAACATCCACATGGACCACGTGCTGACGCCCTTTGTCGTGAATGCCTTCTATTTCTGCGACAAGGATGGCAAGACCGACTACGTCCAGAGCAGGAAGGCGCTTCCGATCGATGAGCGGACGCCTGGTTTTGGGGCGCTTGAATTTAGGGACATCGTCGCGACGAACTGCGCCGCCGCGACAGCCTATATCACGGGGCTGCCGGAGCGCAAGGTCTCCAAACTCGTCTTCGATGACGTGAAGGTGAGCTTCGATTCGGATGCCGAGCCGAGCGTGCCTGCCATGGCATGCGGGGTGGAGCCAGTGCTCCATCAGGGCATCATAGCCCAGAATGTGGAGCGTCTGGTCCTTCGTAATGTCGATATCGAAGGGCAAACAGGAGATGAGCTGCAGCTCACCAACGTCGACGAGGTTGTCCACCTCTGACGGCGGTGGGGGTCGCCATGGTGGTGAGGATGGGCATCGTGCCAAACGCACCCGACGGCCTTGTCCATGCGGTTGCCGAGAGCGCGGGTAGGTGCTTCGACAGTGTCAAGGTCATCTTCGATTCGGATCATGTGGCGGCTTCATGAGACGGTATTCGATCCGGCGGCTGAGGCTCAAAGCTAGGTCCGCCCCCTCTGCCACCATGCCGTGCTTGGTGCGTGGCGCTTGGTTCCGGGGGCCGATGAGGCCAGCCTGCGTCGCGTGGGACCGCTATGCTAGGTACGCTCGATCGATAACGCAGCAGGGGGTGGGCAATGGCAGAGCGCGTGACCATGAAGACGATTGCGGGGCGCGTGGGCGTCTCCGTGAATACCGTGCACAAGGCACTGACGGGAAAGCCAGGTGTGAGCGAACAGATGCGCGAGCGCATCGTCCGCTGTGCCGAGGGGCTGGGCTATCGGCGCAATGCGAACGCATCGAATCTTCGGCGCCAGGACCTTGTGGTGGCCGTGCTCCTGCCAAGTCCCGAAGGGGAGGGGCACTATTACTTCCGCTATCTCTGGGAGGGAATAGAGCGCTATCCCAGGGAGGCGGACAACGCCGTGGTGCTTGATTGCCGTCCCTATCCGACGGGTGCCTACGCACGGGCGCTCGAGGAGCTTGCGGAGGAGATATCCCAAGGCCGCAAGGTCGATGGCATGGTCGCCTATGCGCCCTCCGACGCAAGATCGCTCGAGCTTCTATCCGGCCTGGGTAGGGAAGGTGTGCCGACAGAGCTTCTCGACGGCGACGTGGACCTTCCGAACAACATCGGCTGCATGGTGGCGGACTACGCCTCGGCAGGCCAGCTCATGGCAGAGCAGGCGCTCAATATGCTGCCCTCCGAGCCGCAGGATATCCTGCTTCTCTCGGGTGACAGGCAGATGTCTTCGCATGCCAAGGTGTGGGAAGCCTTCCTCTCGACGATGGCGGAGCATGCACCCGCCCACCAGATCAGGGAAATCTTCGGAGCCCATAGCGAGGTGGACGTGCTGCGCAAAGAGACGAAGTCCGCGCTTCTGTCGGATCCGCATCCTGCACTCGCCTGCAGTGTCTTTGCTGTGGGCACGGAAGTGCTCTGCCAGGCACTCAGGGAGAGCGGCCTTGCCGGCAAGGTGCCTGCCATAGGGAATGACCTCTTTCCCGAGAGCGTGGAGGCGCTCAAGGCTGGTGTGCTCAGAAACGTCGTCTTCAAGGACCCGGCAGGACGGGCTCGCGAGGCAATTGAGACGCTCTGTAGCTACCTGCTCTGGGGACAGAGATCGTCTGAGAGGGCCGTCGTGGGCGATGTCGACATGGTATTCCGGAGCAATCTTGCTCAATACTGCCGCCATGTGGGCATTCCCTACTCCTGATGGGTTCTGGCTCAATCGAAGCAGCAGCCCTTCCACCGATTAAAGGTGAACGTTCACTCCATTTCGTGCTAGCATGCAATCCGCGGGGGTATCCGGGACGATGGGTGTGGTGGACATGCAACAGCTCAGCTATGAGCATCTGGAAGAATCGGGATATGCGGGCTATCTGGCACCTCGGGAGACGCCTGAGCGCGTGCTCCAGTTCGGCGAGGGAAATTTCCTGCGTGCCTTTGTCGACCTCTACTTCAACCAGGCAAACGAGGCAGGCGTCTGGTCGGGAAGGGTCGTGCTGGTTCAGCCCCGCGATGCCGCAAGGTCGGGCTATGCCGCGCGCAATCAGCTGAATGGACAGGATGGCCTCTATACCGTTTTGGTGCGTGGCAAGGGAGAGGACGGGAAGACCGTCGACACGAGCGGAATCGTCTCCTGCTGCAGCCGCTGCCTCAACCCGTCGGATCCCCGGGACCTCGCTTCGGTGATGGAGCTTGCCGTCTCCGATGATCTGGAACTCATCGTCTCCAACACGACGGAGGCCGGCATCACCTACGATCCGTCCTGCACGGCAGACGAGCCGTGGCCCCAGTCTTTCCCCGCCAAGCTTGCCCAGGTGCTTCACGCTCGCTGGAAGGCGCAGAAGAGTGGGCCTGTCATCCTTTCCTGCGAGCTCATTGACCACAACGGCGAGGAGCTTCTCCGCATCGTGGAACGCCACTGCGCGGATTGGGGCTGGGAGACAGAATTCGTGGACTGGCTCGAGCACGCGTGCGCCTTCTGCACGACCCTGGTCGACTCGATCGTTCCCGGTCGCGTCCGGGACCCCAAGGAAGCTGCTGCAGTTGCCGAGCGGCTCGGCTATGAGGACCGGTTCCTGACCGTGCGCGAGCCATTCCAGATGTGGGGAATCGAAGGCGACGAGTCACTGGCAGAGAGGCTGCCGTTCATCAAGGCTGGCCTTCCCGGTGCCTTTGTGACGCCGGATGTCACTCCCTATAAGAAGCGCAAGGTCCGCATCCTGAACGGCGCCCACACCGGTTTCGCTCCTGGTGCATGGCTCGCTGGCCTCGATATCGTGCGCGACTGCATGCACGACGAGGTGATCCGCGGGTTCATGGACCGCATGCTCGAAAGCGAGGTCATTCCGGCCCTCTCGGACGAGCTTGACCACAACGATCTGGAGAAATTCGCAAAGGCCGTGGCAATCCGCTTCGACAATCCCTTCATAGACCATCAGCTCCTGTCCATCTGCCTCAATTCCTGCGCAAAATGGCGTGCCCGCAACCTGCCGTCACTTGAGGACTATGTGGCGAAGAACCATGAGGTACCCGCATGTCTGGCTACGAGCCTGGCTGCCCTCGTAGCCTTCTATACGACGGGCACGGTCTCGAAGGAGGAGGATGGCCTGCATCTGGTCCGTCCGGATGGCACGGCCTACGTCGCAAAGGATGACGAGAGCGTCCTTTCGTTCTTCGAGGAGCATGCAGCCGATGCGGATGCCGACCTCGTTGACGCAGCGATGGGCGAGGATGGCCTCTGGGGACATGACCTGCACGAGATTGCAGGCCTGCGCGATTTCGTCGTCGAGCGCCTTGGCATCATGAGGAAAGAGGGTGTCCGCGCGGCCTTCCAGGCCTGCCTTCGATAGGGCCTGGCAGAAGTCCAGAAGGCTCGTGGACCTAGGCTCTGCGAGCAGCGCCCCACCGTCCCTGCGGTAGCGGGGCGTATAAGTATATGCAAATATATTGGTAATGTATGCATCTTCCTAGAATTAAAGAAGAATGCCAGATTATGTCATTTACTCGCTTCATATGAGGAAAGTAAACGTTCACCTTCAAAAATATGCCGTTGCCCGACTTTGCACTGAAAATAACTGACATACCAATAAAGCCCAAAACTGCTGTGCTATAACAATGGGGAACTGATGCAAACCAGTTTACTTATGCAGTTTTCTACGGTTATTCCAGCTGGTGTGCATGGATAGGGGCGGTAGAGCCGCCGATTGGCTGGATGTCTCGAGCAGAGCAGGCGTTCGTGTCTGCGGCTGGGGCAGTATCCAGGGAGGAGTGAGGAAGCGTGTTCAAGAAACTTGGGAAGAGACGCGAGATAACGTTCTGGACGAGGCTTGGGTTCGGCATGGGAGGCATGGCAAACTCCGGAGCCCTGACCTTTACCCATAGCTACATGGTCATGTTCCTGTCCACGGAGTGCGGGCTTTCTGCGGCTGAGTCGGCGCTGATTGCATCCGCAGCCATCTGGCTGAACGCCTTCCTCTGCCCAATCATGGGATTCGTGGCAGATAACTTCTACGCCACCAAGGTCGGCCGCAAGTTCGGCAGGCGCCGCTTCTGGATTCTCCTTGCCATCCCGATGATGATCGCAGAGCCCCTCATCTTCCTGGTGACGCCGTTCGGATTTGGCTACTACTTCGTGCTCTACATGATCTACAACATCGCCTATGCCTTCATCACCTCGAACTTGGCTCCGCTTACCATCGAGATGACCGACGACTACAAGGAGCGCAGTCTCCTCACCGGCTACAAGCACATCTTTGGCAACGTCTCCGGCTTCATGATGGCGCTTCTGGTTGGCTTTGGCTTCGGCCTCTTCGGAGAGACCAACCCTTGGTCCTACTTCATCATCGCTACGACAAATGCCACGATCATGGTCATCTCCCTCATCGCTGTGTACTGCTCCACGTGGGAGAAGTCTCCTGACGAGGTTGCGCAGGAGAGGATCGGCAATGCCTGGGAGGCCATCAAGAAGCTCTTCATCGATGTGCTCTCCACGTTTCGCAACCGCTCCTTCCGCCAGGTGCTCTCGGTGTTCCTGAGCATGAAGTTCGCTGCAGCCTGCTGGAGCGCCTGTCTCTCCTTCTTCATCGTCTATGCCCTCGGCATCGCGAAGTCCTACGAGTCCGTGATGGAGATGCCGGGCAAGATCGTCGCAATCGTCTGCACTGCAGCCTGGGTTGCCTGGATGGCAAAGAAGGGCTTCCACATGCCTTGGTATGTCTCCACGATTGGCGCTGCCCTCTGCATCGTTGCCTTCAACTTCTTTGCCTTCGGCCGCATTAACGGCACCTTCGATGTCACCGTCGCGATGATTGCCTACCCGATCATCTTTGCCATCTGGAAGTTCTTCTATGTCGGATTCCAGTATCTGCCCGATGTCCCGATGAACTACATCCCTGACATCGACGAGCTCATCACGCTGCGCCGCCGCGAGGGCGTCTACAGCTCTGCTCAGCAGTTTGTTCAGCAGATCGCCTCTGCGCTTGCCGTCAGCCTCTGGGGCGTTGCCCTTTCCTTCTCCGGCTTCATTACCACGACCGGCAGCAGCGACACGGTCGTCCAGCCTGGAAGCGTGCCCATCACAATCTGCGTCTATATGCTGATCGGCTGTGCCGGCTTCTTCATCCTCTCCTGCTTCCTGGGCTCGCATATCCACATCGACAAGAAGCAGTGCGACACCCTCTGCGCCGAGGTTAAGCGTGTCCGCGAGGGCGGCCGCATGGAGGATGTGGATCCCGAAGTCAAGAAGCTCTGCGAAGAGCTCTCGGGCTTCCCGTACGAGAAGTGCTTTGCCCACAATAACGTCGGCTATCAGGGAGACCGCGTCATGCCTGCCGAGTAGTTGCTCCCTGCCTTGGCCTTTCCAGCGCCGTGCCCGGACATCTGCCTTGAGTACGGCGCTCTCTTGAAGGGATGGTGTTCGATGGATGCTCCTGTCTATAGGGTCGCGCCGGAAGGCGAGCGCTTTGCGTCTATCGCGGATGCGCTTCACGCTATAGAGCGAGAGCAGCAAGATCCCGCCAGTCCCGTCGCAATCCACCTGGCGCCGGGCACCTACCGGGAATGTGCCGAGATTCGTCGGCCGAACCTTACGCTTCAGGGCGAGAGCGCCGTATCGACCAGAATCGTGTCCGACAGGGGTGCCTTCGAGACCATGGTGGACGGCACGGCTCGAGGCACCTTCAGGACCTATGCCGTGCTGGTGGATGCCCCCGGCTGCACCATCAGGAATCTCACTATCGCAAACGAGGCGGGGGATGGAAGGCGGGCGGGCCAGGCAGTCGCGCTCTATGCGGATGGCGACCGCTTCGTCTGCGATAGCTGCGAGATCCTAGGCCACCAGGACACGCTCTTTTTGGGTCCGCTCCCTCCCAAGGAGATGAAGCCTGGAGGCTTTAGGGGACCGAAGGAGAGAAGCCCCCGGACGATGACCCGACAGTACTTCAGGCGCTGTCGCATCGAGGGCGATGTCGACTTCATCTTTGGAAGTGCCTGCGCCTATTTCGACGGCTGCGAGATCCGTTCCCTTGCACGGGACGCTGAGCCTGCCGGATATGTGACGGCTTCCTCGACGCCTGCCGGGGAGCCCTACGGGTTCGTTTTCCACGGCTGCTCCTTCACCGGGCTGGCTGCAGATAGGAGCGTCTATCTGGGACGTCCCTGGAGGGAGTATGCGAAGTGCGCGCTGGTCTCCTGCTGGCTCGGTCCCCACATCAAGCCGGAAGGATGGTATCTATGGGGGCGGCCCGAAGACGATCTCTCCTTTGTGGCAGTGGGCCTTGTGGGACCAGGCAGCACGGATCTCTCCTGGCCAGGATGCGCGCACCTTCTGGGAGAGGGGGACCTGCCCCGCTTTGCACGGAGCAAGGTCCTCGCAGGCTCCGATGGGTGGGACCCGCTCTCGGGGCCTGACGAGCCGTGCGAGACGGAACGGCTCTCCTCGACGGGCAGGACCGTACACGAAACGCGCTATCTTGCAGACGATGAAGCGCTTGCGCGGGCCTTCGACCGCGAGTCCAGGAGGGCACGCTTCACGGGCGCCGATGCCGCCTCGTGGCAGGAGTGGTCTGCGAACTCCCGCCAGCGCCTCAGCGACCTTCTCGGCCTCGACCTCATGGAAGCGTCTCCTGCAGAGCCTCGCTGCACCTCTCGTACAAGGCTTGCCGGCGGCATCGGGCGCATCCTGTACGAGCTCCCCACAGAGCCGGATGTCTGGATGCCAGTCTACCTTCTGGTGCCGGACCATCCGCGGCTTGACGGGGCGGGACGTTCCCTTGCCGTCATCTGTCCCCATGGGCATCAGGGGGCAGGCGCTGCCTCCGTCGCGGGCATCATGGGGGTGCCCGCCGTCGACGACGCGATACGCCGCTTCAACTATGACTACGGGCTTAGGCTGGCTGAGCTCGGATATGTGGCTGTCTGTCCGGAAGCTCGTGGCTGGGGCGCGCGTCGGAGCTGGAAGGGGCAGGGGGATGCCGAGGAGCTCTATCTTCGGGGCACCTGCCTGAACGAGGCAAGGATGGTGGAGCCTTTGGGAAGGACCCTTCTAGGCGAGTTCGTCTTCGACCTCGAGCAACTTGTCTCGTGGCTCTCGGGCCAAGCATGGATTTCGACAGACGAGCTTTCCTGCATCGGCTTTTCCGGTGGTGGGATGCAGACGCTCTACCTTGCTGCCTTGGACGCTCGCATTAGGAAGGTCCTCATCTCGGGCTATCTCTACGGGGAGAAGGATTCTCTCCTCCGCCTCAATGGCAACTGCTCCTGCAACTATGTGCCGGGGCTCTGGCGCCTCTTTGATATGGGGGACATCGCCTCACTCATATGCCCCCGTCCCCTTATCGTGGAGAGTGCGGACCATGACCACCTGATGGGGTCGCGCGGCCTTGTCAATGTGGAGGAGCAGGTCGACATCGTGCGCACGGGCTATCGGCTGTGCGGCGCCGAGGGCCGTCTGAAGTATCAGGTGATTCCCGGAGAACATCATTTTGGCATCGATCGCTTGGAAGCGGACTGCGCCTGGCTCGATGCTGCATCACGAAGGAGGATCTGACATGGCGCTCGCTGGCAAGGTCCTTGCCTGCCTCGGCGATTCGACGACCTGGGGAGACAACGGCGAGGGAGGGGGTGGGCCCGAAATCTCCTGGACCACACGCATGGCAGAGCTTGCCCATGTGAAGGAGGCGAGGAACTTCGGTGTCAAGGGCTCCAGCATTGCCGTCAAGGCAGACCGGAGCGACAGCTTCGTCGAACGCTTCGGCACGCTCGACCTCTCGGCTGATGCGATTGTCCTTTTCGGCGGCGTGAACGATTTCTGCCGTGCGGTGCCGCTGGGCGCGATGGGGGAGAGCGACGTGCATACCTTCTATGGGGCGCTCGGCTATCTGGCGCGCGGCCTCGTCTCCCGCTATCCGGAGGCGAAGGTGGTGTTCATGACACCAGCAAAGACGGCAGGCGTCCCGGCGAAGGGGCTCCCTGCCTTCGACGTGCGAAACGGCGTCGGCGCCGTTGAAGAGGAATATGCCGATGCGATGTGCGAAGTGGCAGGGACGTACTCCATCCCTGTGATTGACCTCTTCCGCGAAAGTGGCATCTCTTCCCTCGTCGATGAGCAGCGCCGACTCTACATGCCTGACGGACTCCACTATTCCGCTGCAGGATATGCGCGGCTGGCGGAGCGCATCGCCTGCGACCTTGCCGCCCTGATCTAGGATATCCACACTCTGCCGCAAAGGTTGGAAGGACACTGACATGGGATCCAACGCGATTCTGGACCGCTACATAGCGCAGCTAATCGAGACCTCGACGCCTGAGGCGCCCGCCTGGAACATCGAGAAGATCCGTGCCGGCAAGAAGAACACCTGGAACTACATCGACGGATGCATGATCAAGGCCCTTATCGAGCTCTACGGTATCGAGCACGACGAGGGGTATCTGGAGTTCGCCGATGCCTTCATCGACCATTTCGTCCATGAGGACGGTACGATTGAGCACTACAACCCGAACGACTACAACCTCGACAACGTGAATGCCGGGAAGACCCTCTACAGGCTCTACAAGATCTTCGGCAAGAGGAAGTACCGCCTCGCGATGGATTCGATCTATGGGCAGCTCGAGCATCAGCCCCGTACCCGCGAGGGCAACTTCTGGCACAAGGCAATCTATCCGAATCAGGTCTGGCTTGACGGTCTCTACATGGCCCAGCCCTTCTACATGCAGTACGAGCTCGGCTTCCATGACAGGCGGGCCTGCTCGGACTCCTTCCACCAGTTCCAGACCGTGCACGAGATCATGAGGAATCCGCAGAACGGGCTCTACTACCATGCCTACGATGCGTCGCGAAAGCAGTTCTGGGCAGATCCCGTGACCGGGCTCTCCTCGAGCTTCTGGCTGCGCGCCGAGGGCTGGTTCGCGATGGCAGCAATCGATACCTGGGAGCTCATGCCGCCCTCGATGTCGGCGGAGAAAGATGCCCTGAGGCAGATGTTCCAGGAGCTCGTCGACGCGATGCTGCCCTACCAAGACAAGGAGGGCGGCATGTGGCATCAGGTCATTAACCTGCCGAACGTCGCTCCCAACTACCTCGAGGAATCGGGATCTGCGATCTTCGCCAACGCAATCATGAAGGGCGTGCGCCTGGGTGTGCTCGATGAGTCCTACTACGCCTTCGGCAGGAAGGCCTTCGACGGCATCTGCCGGACCTGCCTCTCCGAGAAGGACGACAAGTTTGCCCTCACGAGCATCTGCCTTGTGGCGGGCCTTGGCAACAAGGAACATCGTGAGGGGACCTTCGACTACTACATGCGCGAGCCGGTCGTCGAGAACGATGCGAAGGGCGTAGCACCGCTCATCCTGGCCTATATCGAGACCATGCAGCATGACCGGCTAAACGGGGCAGCAGATCCTTGTGCCCCTTCGGGATGCTGCTCGACGAAAGACCCCTTCGATGGGTATGTGCCGGGCATCAACGGAGGGAAGAGGCAATGAGCGGAAAAGCGGTCCCTCTCGGCGTGCGTCTGCACGACGTGGAGGGAAACAGCCTCGAGGAACGCATCCGCAATGCGGCCGACCTGGGATTCTCGACCATCCACCTTGCATCGAAGCTACTCTATCGGAGCTGGGGATGCACGGAAGAGGGGCTCACGGAAGAGCGGGCAAAGAGACTCCGCGACCTTCTCGAGGAAACGGGACTCGGCGTCGCAGTCTATGGGTGCTATAAGAATCTGGCAACTCCCGATCCTGCAGAGGAGAGGGACAACCTGAAGGAATATGCTGCATCCGCCCGCTTCGCGCGCTGGGTCGGTGCCGGCGCGGTGGGATCTGAGACCGGACGTCCAAACAAGGAGAAGTGGATTGGGGAGGACCGCTTCTCCGAGGCCGCCCTCGAGACGCTCGCGCGGCAGGCGCGGGAGGTGGCGTGCTGTGTCGCAGACGAAGGATCTCGCCTTGCGCTCGAGCCAGGCTGGAACGAGGTTGCCTGCACGCCCGAGCGAGCACGCGACGCGCTTGAGGCAATCGGGCGTCCGGATGTCTGCGTCATACTCGACCCCGTCTCGCTTCTCCATCCCGCTGCGCTGCCGAAGCAGGGAGAGACCCTCTCCCAGGTGCTCGAGCTTCTGGGGGAGCGCATAGCGGTCCTCCATGCGAAGGACTACGAGGTAGTGTACAACGAGGACAGCGCAGGCTGGTGCGACGGATCGGGAAGCCGCCTTGTCTGCCATGGGGTGGGTACGACTGGGGCCTTTGACTTTGCGCCGGTGATTCGTTGGGACAAGGAAAGCGGACGGGCATGCCCCGTCATCGTGGAGAATGGTACCCCTGACACCTTTCCTACGTCTCTTGCTTACCTCAGGGGCCTCTCTGACTGACAGGCTGAGAGGCCGAGGCGAGAGGGGCGGGGGAGTTGCCGGAGCGAGGGTATTGTTGCAATCTTCGCCAAAATGGGCCCTCCGGCGACTGGGGTCGTTGAACTGCCTCCCATTTCTTGGACAAGGAAATAGAAGTCCGAGAGATGGGAGGCATTTTTCATGTCCGTCGACCTGAGATTGAGGCACGACCGGTCGCTGCGCGAGCGCGCAGCCGAGATGTTCGAGAGGGGCCTCGGCTACGGATTCGTCGCAAGGGGGCTTGGCGTGCCCGCCGAGGCTGTGAGAGACTGGCAGAAGACGTACCGCGCGACCGGGAGGGACGGTCTGCTGAAAATGGGCAAGAAGCACGCGAGATACGACTTCGAGACCAAGGTCGCCGCGGCCAGGGCCGTGGTCGACGACGGGATGGCCAAGCCCGAGGCGATGGAGCGCTTCGGCATCGCGAGCGCGACGCCGCTGAAGCAGTGGTGCAGGCTGTATCGCGGGGACGGGGCCGAGGCCCTGAGGCCCAAGCCGAAGGGCAGGCCGAGGGGGTCCGGCGCGAAGGGCGCGCCGAGGACCCGCGAGCAGGAGCTCGAGGAGCGCGTCCGCAAGCTCGAGGCGCAGGTGGCGTACCTAAAAAATCGATAGCCCTGAAGGTGGAGCTGCGCTCCCGAACCGGGAGAAGGCCCTAGCGGTCGCCGAGCTTTCAGGGCGGCACGACCTCTCCGACCTCCTCGAGGCCGCCGGCCTCTCCAGGTCAAGCTACTACTACGCCGTCTCGCACCCCAAGGCCCCCACCAGGCCGGAGCTGCGCGCCAGGGTGACGGAGATCTTCGGCAGGCTCCCCAACGGCGTCGGCCACAGGCAGGTGGCGATGGAGCTGCGCGCCGTCGACGGCGCGCGGATAGCGGACAAGACGGTGCTCAAGATGATGAACGAGATGGGCCTCAGGTGCGGCATCCGCCGGGAGGCCGACCACCACAGGTACAGCTCGTACAGGGGGAAGGTCGGCGAGACCTTCGAGAACGTCATCGGCCGCGACTTCGCCGCCGACGGCCCCTGGCAGAAGATGGGCACCGACGTCACCGAGTTCAAGTGCGGGTTCGGCAAGGCCTACCTCGCGCCCGTGTACGACTTCGGCAGCAAGGAGATCGTGGCCTGGTCGGTCTCCGAGCGCCCCGACCTCGCCCAGCAGGAGGAGATGCTCGCCATGCTCATGGCCGCCAAGCCCGAGGGCGCGGCGCCGGTCCTGCACTCCGACATGGGCTGGCAGTACCAGCACGCGTCCTACGTCGCGAAGCTCAGGGAGAACGGCTTCGTGCAGAGCATGTCGCGCAAGGGCAACTGCATCGACAACGGCGCGACCGAGCAGGTCTTCGGGCACATCAAGGACGAGTTCTTCCGGGGACGCGACTGGAGCGACTTCGAGAGCTTCAAGCGCGACCTCGAGGCCTATATCCACCATTGGAACCATGTGAGGCGCCAGGCCAAGCTGAAGGGCCTGACCCCGGTGGAGTTCCGGGACCAAGCCCTTCGGGGGGCCGCCTAGCGGTTATGATTTATCGGGTCCAAGTTTTGGGGCGCAGTTCATCGTCCGCACCGGGGTGCTCCATTGCGGTCTTCACGACGTTCACGTTGGCGGTCATGGCTGAGATTGTACGCGGCGGACTCAATGCGATTCCTCGGGGCCAGTTCGAAGTTCCATGACAGCACCGACTTTATCGCTGATACTGTGGCAAACATCTTCGAGCGTCAGATGAATGGTTAGGACAAGTAAGAGCATAGGCTGGGCGGCGCTGGCCACTTCAAGCTCAAGGATTGGAACTCCGGCGAGATCATCGGTCCTCGAGGCAACGGTGAACAGTGGGATAAGGACAGCGCCGTCGTCTGCTTCCGCGTGGTCTTTCGTATTACGGCCGAGTCTGCCGTCCGCTTGACCGACCTCTTCAACAAGAAGCTTGACAACATCAGCGTCCGACCGGCTATCAAACTGGATGGGCTGAAAAAGCCCTCTACGACTGGATAACCTTCCACACTAAGCGTTATACTAAAAAACAGTTTGTCCCTCTCTGACTGAGTGGGAAGGGTCAGGGTCTCTACGCTGAGGATGCAGTATATGATGCAGCCAGCATCTCAGCTGGCGTGAGGCGAGACTGGATAGTGACTAGATTCTGACAATCTTTGTGCCGTGAGCCTCCTCTACACAGAGGACCTTGGCTACCATCTCGACGTTCTGCCAAGTGATGCCGCCGCCAGGGAGAATGCGCACGCGGCCGTTTGCATAGGAGATTAGGCGGCGCAGATGATTGAGGTTGTCTGCGATGGGTGTGCCCGCTGCACCGCCGTGGGTAAGGATGCGCTCGACGCCCAGCTGAGACAGGACGTCGATGGCCTGGAGTTGGCGCTCCTCGTCAAGGGCATCAAAGGCCATGTGGAAGGTCACCTGCACCGGAGCGCCTGCGCTTTTTCCACTTGTTGTGGCTTGCGAGCCCTTGGCAGCCTCGACGAGCCGGGAGGTGAGGTCAACATCGATGGCGGCAGGGCCGTTCTCCGTCCTGCGCACGCAACCAAAGACCACACCGGTCACGCCAAGCCTACGCGCAACTGCAACGTCATCGATTAGCATCTGCGTCTCGGCTTCGGTGTAGACAAAGTTCCCGCCGCGTGGCCGAGCCATTGCCATTACCGCTACTCCATACTCGGCGGCGTAGGATACTGCGGCGCGCATCACGCCATAGCTGGGGCTCGTACCTCCCACGGCCAGGTTGTCGCAGAGTTCGATGCGGCCCGCACCGGCGGCTATAGCGGCGGGGACGTGCTCCATGTTTTCGGCGCAGAACTCTCTGAGCATGGCCATGGTACTCTCCCTCGATCTTTCTTCCAATGGTTTGATTCCTGGTAGAGCGTACTCCTCCCAGGTCGCTCTTTGCCCGTGCATTGTGCACGTTAGCTGCCGCCACATGCGGCATCGCGTTCGATTGAGCGAGCCTTGCGTGGCTGCCACAATGACTGGGAAGGCGCCTTCCTGGTCGCGTCTTATCGTCCGGCATGAGGTGCCGACTAACAGAAGGGAGCACGGCACATGCATCGCCTTGGAATCTCTCTCTACCCTGAGCACTCTAATCCGCAGGATGATTTCGCATATATGGAGCTTGCGGAGCGATATGGTTTTAGCCGCATCTTCACCTGCCTGCTTTCGGTCCAAAAGGACCCCCAGGAAGTTATCAAAGAGTTCTCTGGCTTCATTAGACACGCTCACGATCTTGGTTTCGAGGTTGCCGTCGATACCAACGAGCAGGTGTTTGACCGTCTGGGCGCTACGCCGGGCAACCTAGACCCCTTTAAGAAGCTGGGCGTGGACATCATCCGCCTGGATGGTCATTTTGGCGACACGGGCGACATCCTGCTAACGCGCAATCGGTCTGGCATTAAGGTTGAGTTCAACGGCAGCTGCAACCTCCCCCTGAGTCTTCTGGTTCAGCGTGGCGCGGATAGCAGAAACATGATTACGTGCGCCAACTTCTATCCCGAGCCCTTTACGGGTATGTCGGAGAAGCGCTTCGTGGAACTCTCTGCCTCGTATAAGGCCCAAGGCTTCCAGACAGCGGCTTTTGTCTCAAGTCAGCAGTCCAACACCTTCGGCCCTTGGCAGGTGTTCGCGGGTCTGCCCACTTGCGAGGATGACCGCCATCGTGCCATTGATCTGCAACTGCGCCACTTGATTGCCACCGACTTGGTCGATGACATACTCATTGGCAACGCGTTTGCCAGCGAGGAGGAACTTGCCACCTTAGCCGCGGTGGATACCACACGTACCACCCTGCGCATCGAACTTGATCCGGGCGCTACTGCAGAAGAACGCGAGGTGCTATGGGGTTACGACCACACTGAGCGGTCTGACTCTTCGGACTACCTACTACGGTCGAGCCTGCCTCGCTTGAATTTCCGTGACCGCCCTGTGCCCGCACGCGATGCGAAGACGGAGGTATTCCACCGTGGCGACGTGCTTGTGGTGAACGATAGCCTTGCGCATTACCGTGGCGAACTGCACATCGCTTTGCGCGACATGCCCAACGATGGTACGCGCAACCGCGTAGGGCGTATTCCCTCGGAGGAGCTATTCCTGCTGGATTACATCAAATCCGAGTATCCGTTTGGGTTTGTTCGTTAGGAACATCGTCTACTTAGCGCAGTGAGTGACCATTCACTATCCGTCATCCTACGAGGTCCGTAGTTGGCCGCCGTTCGGCATGAGACTGACCCATTGTAGCACGGTCTCATGCCTTGCGATGAGAGCTAGCGATTCCAGGCGATTTGCCAGCTGTGATGGTAGTGGAAGTGCTTCCCGAGTTTTGCAGCTATATAGCTGACCTCCATTTTCAAACGCCCAGCTCAAAGGTCCGCAAGGACCTTTCTTTTTGTCAAGAAAATATGACTTTGTGCGTGTGTCAACGCGTGGCATTGTGACAGAACGGGGCATATACAACCGCATGTCAGGAGCGGAATCGTGTACCTCAGGAAAGACAGGCGCAAGAACGGGCGGGCCTACCTGTCCATCGGCGAGAACTACCGAGCCGGCGGCAAGACGAGGACGAGGCACCTGGAGTCCATCGGGTATGTGGACGAGCTCGCCGGCGACGGCTGCCCGGACCCGATCGCGTTCTGGAAGGCCGAGGTCGCCAGGCGCAACGCCGAGGCGGCGGCCGAGCCCGCCAAGGTGATCGTCAGGCTGTCGGCCGCCAAGAAGATAGACAAGCGCACAGAGGGCCGCGTGGAGATGGGCGCCGCGGTGCCGAGTGCCTACTTCCACCGCGACCTCGGGATAGGCCAGTTCTTCGAGCGCAAGCGGACCGCGCGCGGCTTTGCATACGACCCGTGTCGAATCCTGGAGCTGCTGTGCTGGAACCGGATGTCCGACCCCGGCTCCAAAAAGCAGGCGTTCGCCGCCAAGGAACGTTTCCCGCGTAAGTGCGGCTTCTCGCTCGACGACGTGTGCCGCTCACTCGACCACCTTGACGCCAACGCCGAAGCGCTCGTCAAGCACATGAACGCCTCGCTCGAGGAGGCACGCGGCCCACGAGACCGCACGCGGCTGTACTACGATGTCACCAACTACTACTTCGAGATCGACGGCGAGGGCGAAGAGGGCCTGCGCAAGAGGGGCGTGTCCAAAGAGCATCGTCCCGAGGCGATCGTGCAGATGGGGCTGCTCCTTGACGCACAGGGGATCCCGCTGGACTACGAGTTGTTCCCCGGAAACATCAACGACATGTCGACCATGCTTCCCATGATGGAGAAGGCGGGTGTGCGCGACGCGGCGAACCCCGACGGCGAGCGGGTGGTTGTGGTTGCTGACAAGGGGCTTGACACATCGACCAACATTGCCGCCTGCACGCTTGACGGCAACGGCTTCGTCTTCAGCCAATCGGTCCGCAAGGCCACGGGAAAGCTCAGGGCCTGGGTGCTCGACGAGACAGGATGCGCCGAGACGGATTCGGGCTCATTCGGGGTGAAGAGCCGCATCGCCGACAAAGCAATCTGCGTAACTGGCGGGGATGGCAAGAAGCACAAGGTCATGGTGCCCGTCAAGGAGGTCGCCTTCTGGTCGCGTGACTTCTGCGAGCGCGCCCGCCGCGAGCGGGCCAAGGTCATCGAGAAATCCAAGGCCGCCATCGAGCGCGGCGACACGCCGGCTGCATCGTGCAAGGCCTCGATCAAGTACGCCAAGGACGTGCCGGTCGTGAAGGCGACCGGTGAGAAGGCCGACCACAACTGGGTGCTTGACGAGGACAGGATCGCGGCCGACGCGGCCATGGACGGCTACTACTGCATCATCACGAGCGAGCAGGGGTGGTCCGAGCGCGAGGTCATCGAAGCCTACCGGGGGCTCGCCCGCATCGAGGGGTCCTTCCGCGTGCTCAAGGGGACCATGGATGCGCGCCCCGTCTGTGTGTGGACAGAGCCGCACGTCCGCGCGTACTTCCTCGTCTGCTACGTGGCGCTCACGATTGTGCGCCTCATGCAGGCCGACGTCGAGCGCTTGACGGGCTCACGCCCCTCGGCCGGGGCCGTCGCCGAGGCGCTATCCAACATGGTGGGGCACCGACTTGACGCCAACGTTCACCACTTCGACTGCCGCACCGACCTGACCGACGCGCTCTGCAAGGTCATCGGAATCGATCTGTCCCGCGAGGCCATGACGAAGTCCCAGATGAACAAGGTGATGTCGGTTGTGAAAAAGCCGAGGAGCTAGGTCGTTGCACTACAAGGAATGTCGCTGACGGAGAGGCCGTTTATCCAGCTCATATAGGGTAAACGGCCTTCTTGTATTGCAAAAGTCAGGTTGTAGCACGGTCTCATGCCTTGCGATGAGAGCTAGCGATTCCAGGCGATTTGCCAGCTGTGATGGTAGTGGAAGTGCTTCCACCAATTGTTTTGTACAGGATTGTTGCCGCGAGAGGCGGCATCACACAGCCTTGAGAGAGGGGTTCTGTGTGAGTAGCATGAGGACAACTGGAGGAGGTGGGTAACGGGATGAATGACGTCCAGCTTGTACGACATCTTCTGAGTCAGCGGGGCGTCTCTCCGGCAGACCTTGCTGCCCATCTTGGCGTTAAAGAGCGCGCTATGCGCGATAACATCCATCGGGCGAATGCTTCTATGTCGGGCGCCGCCTTCATCTCATATGATCGCGCCCAGGGTGCTTACGTCGTGAATATTTCCGATCAGCAGGCGTTTGACGCTTGGGTTGCGGGTCGACTTTCCCATAACACGTGTGGCCGTTTCCCCTCTACGCCGAGTGAGCGCATGGTTTATCTGCAGCAAGACCTTCTCTCTCGTTCTGGTTGGATTACGCTCGAGGAGCTGGCGGGCCTACTTCTCGTTTCACGATCTACCATTTCGAGCGACCTTCAGAATCTCGAGCGTACATTCGAGAAGTTCGGTCTCGTCGTTGAGAGGCGTCCTCGCTACGGCATCCGGGTCAGTGGTAGCGAGATCGATAAACGACTCTGCCTTGCAGGTGCGGTTACCAATGCGTGTCTTGAGGCCGATGGGCTGGGTGGTGCGATATCGCCTTCGATGCTTGACGAGGTAAGTGCTTGCGTAGATTCCACGCTTGAGCGCGAGAGCTACAAGGTAAACCCGGTATTACATCAAAACCTCGTGATCCATCTTGCCATTGCGTTGGTGCGTATTGGCAAGGGCTGCTATGTGCCCATGGAGACTTCTCAAATGGAGGACGTGCAGAGTAGTCGGGAGTGGGACATTGCCGTGCTGGTGGCTCAGGCCATCGAGGAGTCGTTCTCCGTTGATCTCCCCGAGGAGGAGATAGCCTATATCGCCATCCATTTGGCGAGCAAGCGCTTGGTTGATGGCGTATGCGGGCCTAGTTTGGATGATGCCTTGCCCGCATCTGGCGGTACTACCGAACCTGGCCTTGAGGTGACGGATGAGGCTTGGAATTTGGCGGCCGAGATGCTTGAGGCAGTTTGGCGGGCCTCTCGCTTTGATTTCCGCAATGATGTGGAATTGCGCATGAACCTTGCGCGGCATACCATGCCGCTCATAGTTCGTCTCCGCTACCACATGATGCTAAAAAACCCTCTGCTGAAGGATATTCGAGCGCACTATCCTCTGCCCTTTGCGATGGCGGGTGATGCGCTCGCCCTGCTTGCGAAGCGCTATCAAGTGGAGATATCTGATGATGAGATGGGGTATGTTGCGCTGATTTTTGCGCTAGCACTCGAGCGGGCTAGGACAGGGAGGGCCAAGAAGCACGTGCTCGTGGTATGCAACACTGGGATACATGGTGCCCGGCTCCTTGCCTACCAACTGCAAGAGGAGTTTAGCAGCATTGGAGCAGTGGATGCCTGCGACTCCAGCGACTTCAATGACTACAAGCTTGATGGAGTTGATTACATCTTTACGACAGCTCCCCTTGCTCGTCGTACCACTATCCCAGTGGTCCACGTGAGCCCATTCATTGACGAGACCAGCAGTGCCGACGTGAAACATGCGCTTCGCCGTGTCGCGGAGCCATCTACGAGTGAGTGCTTCTCTCCCAAGCTCTTCTTTGCAAACGTCTCGATCGGCACGCGCGAGGGTGTCATCAGTTTTTTGTGCGATCGCTGTACCCAGGCGGTTGGGCTCCCAGATAGCTTCCAGGAGCTGGTGTGGGCCCGCGAGCGAGCCTCGTCGACGGCCTATGGGAACCTGGTGGCGCTACCCCATCCTCTTGAAGCGGTGAGCCCAAGGACATTCGTCGCTGTGGCTCTGCTGTCTCACGCTATCGACTGGGGCGGTCGCAAAGTGTGCGCTGTGTTTATGGTTTGCGTCTCGCGCGATGCTGGGTCCGACTCAGAGTCGTTCTATCGCTCGATGACGAAGATACTCACGAGTGAGCGATCCATTCAGAGACTTCTTGCCGATAGGCGCTACGAGGTTCTCCTGAGCGAGCTGGAAGGAAAGTAACGATGGATGAACTGTTCAAAACGAGCTTCCAGATCATCGCTGTCGTAGGCGGAGCGCGCAGTGCCTACGTAGAGGCGGTGCGCGCTGCAAGAGAGGGTGACTTCAATCATGCCGAAGAGCTCATGAAGAAAGGGGATGAGAAGTACTTGGCCGGTCATGATGTCCATGCCGCGCTCATCCAACGCGAGGCGGGAGGAGACCCGGTGAACATGACCCTGATTATTTCCCATGCCGAGGACCAGCTGATGGCCGCAGAGTCTTTCAAGCTTATGGCACAGGAGTTTATCGAGGTATATCGTCATTTGTTTGCTCAAGAGGTCTAGCAGGGGGTGCTTTTGGGAACTTGCGAAGACGGTGTCTCCGCGACTGTGGACTTGTGACCGTGATGTCGCAAATAGAGAGGAAAAGAGAGATGGCAAGCAAGAAGATTTATCTTTTCTGCAGCGCCGGTATGTCTACGAGCATGCTCGCGCAGAACATGCAGGGGGTGGGAGATGCTCACAACCTGCCCGTCGAAGTGCGTGCGTATCCCATCGGCAAGGTGGATGAGGTCGTTGCCGAAGAGCATCCCGCATGCGTTCTGCTTGGTCCACAGGTGAGCTATCAGTACAAGGAGACCAAACAGCGCATCGAGGAAACCTACGATACCCCTGTTGGCCTCCTCGATCAGACTGCCTACGGCATGATGGACGGTGAGGCATCGCTCAAATACGCAATCAAGCTTATTAAGTCGTACAGGAAGTAGCACAAAGTATCCGAGAGAAGGAGGCACCTTGTGTTAGAGAAAATCGAAAAGGTTCTTATGCCCCTTGCCGAGGCCATCGGTAAAAACAAGTACCTCATCGCCATTCGTGACGGCTTTCTCATCTCCACTCCATTGTTGATTGCGGGATCTATTTTCCTGATTATCGGAAACCTGCCCGTTCCCGGTTTTAGCGAATGGTGCGAGAGCATCGCCATAGGCGATGACAACCTTGGGGCGTACCTATCGAAGCCCTCCGACGTGACCTTTGGTCTCATGGCTGTGTTTGCCACGTTCGGAATCGCCTATAGCTACGCATCGCAGATCAAGACCGACAAGGTATTCTCCGCTGCCGCAGCGCTTATGGCATGGTTTCTCATCATGCCCTTCACCGTATCGGGCACTGTTGACGTGAACGGGACGGCGGTTGACGCAGTTCTCTCTGGTATCCCTCTGGGCTGGGTTGGAGCGAAGGGCATCTTCGTTGGTATTTTCTGCGCTTTTGGAGCCACGGCTCTCTATGCTGGGGTCAAGAATCGCGGTTGGGTCATCAAGATGCCCGCCGGCGTTCCTCCCACGGTGACGGAGTCGTTCTCCTCGCTGATTCCCATCACGATTACGATGGCCGTATTCTTCTTTATTAATCTCATCGTCGGCATGTGCAACACCAACGTGTTCGATTTCGTGTTCAAGTTCCTTCAGACGCCGCTGCTGGGTCTGGGCGATACGCTTGGCGCCATGCTCCTCGCCTACGTTTTCCTGCACGCCTTCTGGTTCTTTGGTATTAACGGTGGTTCCGTAGTAGGTGCGGTCTACAATCCCATCCTGCAGACTCTCTCGGCTGAGAACCTTGAGTTCTTCAAGACTGGCGTGGGCCAAGGTCATATCATTTGCCAGCAGTTCCAAGACCTCTTCGCCACGTTTGGCGGCTGTGGGTCGACGCTTTCCCTTCTGATCGCGATGATTCTCTTTTGCAAGTCCTCTCGAATTAAGCAGCTCTCCCGACTTGCCCTAGTTCCTGGCATCTTCAACATCAACGAGCCCATTGTGTTCGGCCTGCCAATCGTCATGAACCCGATTATTGCGGTGCCGTTTATATTGGTGCCTTCGCTCAACATCATCATCTCGTACTTCGCCATGGCTTGGGGGGTTGTGCCCATCTGCTCGGGCGTGCAGGTTCCTTGGACTATGCCCCTTGGCATTTCCGGCGTTCTGGCAACTAACTGGGCTGGTGGAGCCTTGCAGATACTACTCTTGGCAATGGGGGTTTTCGTCTATCTGCCCTTCATCAAGGTCATCGACAATCAGTACCTGCGCGAAGAGCAGAGCGCTGTTGAGGGTGCAATATCCGACGATGACATCGACCTGGACGACCTCTCCTTCGATGACCTGTAAGCCTTGCTAGGCCTCCTTACGGGATGTGCGTTGGAGCAATCGTAATGTCCGGTCGCGTCCTTCGGCCCGTCGTGGGGCGCGACCCTTTTACTACGGGTGCCCGGGACTTTGGACAATGCTGGAGCAGGAGATGGGCGCTGTAAGCGGCTGGGAGAGTACCTTATGTGGGGAATCATCGCAACTTGGCGTATGGCCCTTGAGGGCATTGAAAGAGCGAGTGGCGTGCTTGGGCAGGGTGGGCTCGCAGGCGATGCCGTTGAGCTCGCCATCCGTGATGTCGAGGACTTTCCGTACTATAAGTCGGTCGGTTACGGAGGCCTGCCTAACGAGGAGATGGAGGTCGAACTCGATGCGGCGTTTATGAATGGGGACACTCTTGAGTTCGGCGCTGTGGCCGCGCTCAAGAACTTTTCAAACCCCATATGTGTTGCTCGTGCGCTTTCCACAGGTAACACAAACAACTTTCTAGTGGGTGCGGGTGCAGAGAAGTTTGCCGATCGGGCGGGCTTCGAGCGCAAGAACATGCTCACTGATCGCGCCAAGAAGCTCTATGCTCGTCGGGTTGCCGAGGAAGGGGGGCGTCTCTCTCAGGATGCCCATTGTCTGGGGGAGCCCGAAGCCATTGAGGAGAGGGCTCGCGGCGTCGTACAGGGGGCAGTATCGGACACCGTCCCGTCGCGAGTGGGCATTGACCAAGAGGACACTAGCCCCTGCGGCCACGACACCGTGGGCGTGGTGTGCTTGGACGCCACAGGCTCCATGGCCGCTGCCACCTCAACGAGCGGGCTTTTCATGAAACGCCCCGGTCGCGTGGGCGATTCCCCCATTCCGGGGGCGGGCTTCTACGCGGATTCCGCCGTGGGGGCCGCCGCCTCAACAGGCTTGGGCGAGGACGTAATGAAGGGTTGCGTTGGTTACGAGATCGTCCGACTCATGGGTAACGGCTTGCATCCCCAGCGCGCTTGTGAGCAGGCGATAGGCATCTTTACCGAGAAGCTCAAGGCCCGTCGTGGACATGCGGGCGATATGTCCTTCGTGGCCATGGACTCTCGGGGCCGTTGGGGCGCGGCGAGCAATATTGAGGGCTTTTCCTTCGTGGTGCAGACCAAAGAAGATGCCGCTTGCGTGTACCTTGTGCATCCGCGCCAGGACGGGAGATGCACCCATGAGATAGCGAGCCAGGCCTGGCAGGATGAGTACATGCGTTCGCGCATGTCGCCTTTGGACTAGCCTTGCCATCACGGCTTTAGGAGGAGCGATGGAATCCGTTGACGACGTTGCAGCAAATCAACAGGGGCCATATGCACTCGGCCCCAACTTGGAGCGGCGTATCCTTGCGGAGGTCGACAAGGTGTCGGATGAGATGGTCGAGGCCATCCGTGCCGTCGTGCGCCAAAGGAGCGTTCGGGAGGACGCTGTACCGGGTGCGCCCTTTGGGCCCGGCGTGCATGCGGCACTCGACCAGACACTCGATCGCAGCCGATCGCTGGGCTTTTCGACAGTGGATTTGGATGGCTATATGGGCTATGCGAGCTGGAAGCCCACTTCTGGCGCGACTGGTGAGCCGGTGTTGCCAGGCTACGTGTGTGCCGTGGGCCACTTGGACGTGGTACCCGAGGGCACCTCGGGTTGGAAGGTGCCGCCATATAGCGCAGATCTCACGGCTGGGAGAATCACGGGTCGAGGCGTGCTTGACAACAAGGGCCCCATATACTCTTGCCTCTATGCGCTCTGGGCGCTGAAGCGGCTGGGCCTTTCCCCACGTCGAGAAGTGCGAATCATCTTTGGCTGTAATGAGGAGACGGGCTTCAATGACCTTCGATACTACCTGAGGCACGAACCCGCGCCAGAGATGGGCTTTACGCCCGATTGCAAGTATCCAGTTGTCTATGCTGAGCGTGGGCGGCTGGGCGTGCGTCTGACGGCCTGTGCCGCCGAAACAGAGGAGGGGGAGCCGCTACAACGCCTCTTCTCTTTCATGAATGAATACGTTTTGAATGCCAAGCCGAATGGCGAGCGCTTTGGCATTGACTACTCAGACCCGGAGTTTGGCGTCACTGAGTTGAGAAACTATCGCCTGGTCTTTGAGGAAGGCATGCCTGCGGTTGAGTTCTCTGTCAGCTATCCTGCGGGCGTCACCGCCAATCAACTTGAAGAGCGATTGGGTGCCGTGGCCAGAAGGCAGGGGTTTGACTTCCAAGTGATGGGAAACTATGACCCGGTATGCTTTGAGAAGGACTGCCGTTTGGTACGCACGCTCACTCTCGCTTACGAGCGGGTTACCGGACTGGATGGTTCCCCTGTAACGACCACGGGGGGCACATACGCCAAATTCATGCCCAATGTCGTGCCCTTCGGGCCGTCATTTCCCGGCCAAAAAGGGATTGGGCACCAACCAAACGAATGGATGGACGTAGCGGACATCATCACGAATGCAAAAATTTACGCACTAAGTCTCTACCTGCTGTCTCAATAGGGGCTGGCCGCGGGACGAGACGTGGGATGGGAAAGCCAATGAGCTCGGAGAGGCGTGGAAAGAAGAAAAAGTGCTCTACGACGGGCCAGCGCAAGCTTGGGCCTAACATCACGATTGCGGAGTTTGCGGGGGCGCAGGACGCGCGGGAGGATAGCCCTGCCCCGGTGTCTCGAAGGTTTCTTGCATATCTAATCGACTGGTATCTCGGCTCGCTCTGTGCTGCGCTGCCCATCAGCATCATTGCGCAGCGGGTAATGGGTGATATGGCAAACCAACGCCTTGTCGACTTCCCAGCTCCATGGGGTATGGTCGCAGGCGCCTTGGCCCTGCTCTTCTCCTGCCTCTATTACCTAGCGATTCCGATGCTGGTTTGGCGGGGCCAGACGCCCGGCAAGCGTCTCTGTCGGATTCGCATCGAAATGGTTGACGGCTCTCCTGTGGATTTGTGGCACCTAGTGCTGCGCGAGGTCGTTGGCGTTTTTCTGCTGTCCGGCGTTATCGCCAATGCGAGCTCTGTCTGGCATCAAATGGCTACAATCGCCCTGCAAGTGAACTTGGTCCACCCTCTTATGTATGGCGGATTCGCCCTTACAGCGGTGAGCTGTGCGCTTATCCTTTGCCGTCACGACCATCGCTGCGTCCACGATTTCATTGGTGGAACTGAGGTCAGGCTCGTTGCGCATACGGAGAAAGTGCCAGCCTCCAACGTGGGGGAGCGGGATGTGAGGGCTAGTTAGTTCCAAATAAACTTGGGCTTTGCTGCATAAGGAGCAAAGAAGGGGAGCAATCATGAAAATCGTTATGTTTTACGATCAAATCCAGTCTGGTCTGGGAGCTAAGGATGACCGCGATCTGCCCCTCGGCATCCTCAAGGAGCCAGTTGGACCGGCTGTCATGATGGAGGGCCCACTCCACCAGGTGGACGGTCGAGTAGTGGCAACGCTCTGCTGCGGGTGGGGCACGTATGAGGCAGACCCGGATGAAGTTGCTCGAAAGCTTGTAGCGATGTGCCACAAGATTAATCCCGACGTTGTCATGTGCGGTCCCGCCTTCGACTATGCTGAGTATGCCGAGATGGCGGGTCGTGTGGCAGCCGATCTTGAAGCTGCTGGGAAGGTGCATGCCCTTGCCGCCATGAGCGAGGAGAATAAGGAGACCATCGCTCGCTATCGTGACAAGGTGACCATTGTGAGGACACCTAAGAAGGGGGGCATGGGACTCAATCAAGCTCTCAAGAACATGTGTCTCGTAGCGCAAGGTCTGACGTGCGGGAATGACATTTCGTCACTCAGACGAGAGGCATGCTTCTAAGGGCTTTGACAAGGAGTGTTCCATGTTAAAGGAACTTCGTGAAAGAGCTGTAGCACAGTGCAGGATTTCAAGCACAAACGCTGTGCTACGGGCACGCGAGGAGCGTTTGGCAAAACAGGCCGCAGTGTTGGGTCAGCTCAAGGCCATGGAGGGCAACCCTGCCTCCGGGCAGGGTTGCCAGACGCCCCCAGTTGTCTTTCCGGAGATCAAGTTTGACCTCAAAATGGAGATAGAGCGTCTGCGAAACCTTCGAAGGTATACGGCCGCTCGGCGGTGCAAGACGCTTGCTTCAGTGGTACTTTCGGCATTAATCCAATCATATACGATACAGGCTTTTGTGAACCCGGCAAATCTGTTGTCGAGCGGCTTTACGGGCGTGGCCATTCTCATAGACCGAGTTGCCGCTCTCTTCGGGCTTACTTTTCCTACCTTCGCTGGAATGGTGGTGCTGAACATTCCTGTTGCGCTGCTCAGCTGGAAGAGCATCTCCCGACGCTTTGTAGTGTTTTCGATGGCTCAGGTTTGCTTGGCTTCGCTCTTCCTGCGCCTGTTCACTTTCCGACCCATCTTGGATAACCTGATGCTACAGGTGGTTTTTGGGGGATTCCTCTACGGTCTCTCTATTGCCGTGGCACTTCGCGGTGGTGCGAGCACTGCGGGCACAGACTTCATTTCACTCATGGTGTCCAATAAAACGGGCAGGTCAATCTGGGGGTTCGTATTCACAGGGAATTGTGCGGTACTCGTAGTATTCGGTGTCATGTTTGGTTGGGAGCCAGCGGCCTACTCGATCATTTTTCAGTTCATCTCAACTAAGACGATTGAGACGTTTTACCATCGTTATGATCGCGTGACCCTTCAAATCATCACACAACGCCCAAAGCCGGTTCTTGAGGCTTACAACAAAGCACACAAGCATGGCTCCTCGGTGATGGAGGTCATGGGTGGGCGAAGCAAGCAGCGCTACTGGCTCATCAATACTGTTGTGTCGTCCTATGAGGTTGATGATGTAATGCAGCTTGTCCGACTGTACGATGGCGGCGCAGTGGTCAATGCTTTTCGCACGGAGAGCTTCTTCGGGAACTTCTACCGTGCGCCAATTGAATAGAAACTGTCACGAAAACAGGCTCGTTCGTACCATCCGTAATTGCACGTAAGATAGCAGAAGGCCCCTGTCAGTGGTATGCCCTTCGGTCTGTGACGCACACAGGGGTTGATGCGGGTTGTGGGGGGTGTTGTGGTGCCACGGCACGTCGCTATTCGCTTGTCTCGTCATCCGGGTTGCGGCCGAGGCGAGCAGCGCCCTCGTCCCCCTCGTCGGGCGCGAGGAGGTCGGCCAAGGTCTTGCTGTCAAGGTAGGCCGAGGTGACGCGACCGAGGTCACGCCAGACGCCCACGGTGGTGCAGGTGTCCATCTGCGAGCAGAACGTGTCGTTGGTGCACTGCAGGCATGCCACCGGCGCGAGCGATCCCTCAGCTGCACGCAGGAGCTCTCCCAGCGTGTATTCCTCAGGCTTGCGCGTGAGGCGGTATCCGCCGCCCTTGCCGCGCTGGCTCTCCACGTAGCCCGCCTTGTGCATGAGGGAGATGACCTGCTCAAGGTACTTGCGCGAGATGTTCTGCCGCTTCGAGACGTCACCCAGGGAAACCCACCCCTCGTGGGATGCGAGGTCGGCCATCGCGCGCAGGGCGTACATGCCCTTTGTCGAGAACATCCCGGTCATGGCTAGGCTCCCTTCTCGTCCTTGTCGGTGGCGTCGGTCGCCGGTGCGGCTTCGGCGCCCTTGCGGCCCTCAAGCATCTCCTTGAGCGTGCGCCAGGCAAGTTCGGCGCACTTCACGCGCGCGGGCATGTGCGAGATGTCCTTGAGCATCCCGGCGTCCTCGAGTGGGGCAAGCTCGGCCTCGTCGGTGACCTCACCGCGCACCATGCGCTCGAAGAGGTCGCAAAGTCGAATGGCCTCCTCGGGGGTCTGTCCCACCATGAGGTCGCTCATGATGTCGGCCGAGGCCTGGCTGATGGCACAGCCGTGGCCTGTGAACGCGACCTCCTCGATGGTTCCGTCGCCCGCCAGACGCACGGAGAACCTGAGCTCGTCCCCGCAGGAGGGGTTCACGCCCTCGTGCGTGCAGGTGGGGTCCTCCATCTGATACTTGTAGTCGGGATGGGCCACGTGGTCCATGAATTCGGCGTTGTAGAGACTAGTCACGTCCATGGAAGACCTCCCAGACCCTCCCCAGCCCGTCGACAAGCGCGTCGACATCGGACTTGTCGTTGTAGAAGGCAATGCTCGCACGGCAGGTGGCACCATTCTCCACGCCCAGGTAGGCGAGAAGCGGCTGTGCACAATGGTGGCCGGCACGTATGCAGACGTTGCCCATGTCGAGAATCGACGCCACGTCGTGCGGGTGAATGCCGCGCACGTTGAAGGCGACGGAGCCCACATGGCGCTCTCCCTCGGCGGGACCAATAACGTCCACGTAGGGGAGGGCAGCAAGTGATTCCGTGAGGTAGCGGGCGAGAAGACGCTCGCGTGCTTCGAGGGCGTCAAAGCCCTTCTCGTTGAGGTAGTCCAGGTCAGCCCCAAAGGCATATGCGCCAGCGGCGTCCTGCGTGCCGGCCTCGAACTTCTGCGGGACGGGCGCCCAGACGGCATCCGTCTCGGTCACGGAGTCGATCATCTCTCCGCCGGTCAGGAAGGGTGGCATGGCATCGAGCACCTCAGAGGTGCCCCAGAGGACGCCTATCCCCATGGGGCCACCCATCTTGTGCGCCGAGAAGGCGAGAAGGTCGCAGCCAAGCTCGCGCACGTTGACGCGCACGTGCGGTACGGACTGCGCGCCATCGGCCACCATGTAGGCACCCATCTCGTGGGCACGCCTCGCAATCATGGGGATGTCGTTCTCAACGCCCAGGACGTTTGAGACCTGCGTTACCGAGACGATCTTGGCATGCGGGCCAACCTTGGCGGCAACCTCCTCGGGCGTGATGCGGTAGTTCTCATCCATGCGCAGGTAGACCAGGTTGGCACCGGTCTCGCGACAGACTCGCTGCCAGGGGATCAGGTTCGAGTGGTGCTCCATGATGGAGATGACCACGTCGTCTCCGGGCTTGAGCACCTGGCGGCCAAGCGCATGTGCCACGAGGTTCAAGGACTCGCTGGTATTCCTTGTGAAGACGACCTGGTTGCCACAGGGCTTGCCGCTCTCGTCAACCGCACCCAAAAACGCGGCAACCTTGCCGCGCGTCTGGGCGATGGCCTCGGTGGCTTCAACGGAGAGCCTGTAGAGGCCACGGAGCGGGTTGGCGTTCATGGTCTCGTAGAAGCGGCGCTGCGCGTCGAGGACCGCGGCAGGGCGCTGCGCAGTGGCGGCGCTGTCGAGAAAGGCCAGGCCCGGGTTAGTGGCAAGCAGCGGGAAGTCTGCCTTGTAAGGGCTCTGCTCGATGGATGCGAGCTCGTCTTGCGTAAGCATCGGCGACCTCACTCCCCCTCGTCTGCGGCGAGCTGGGCGCTCTCGTCGAAGTCGTGCGCAACCGCTGTGCCCAGCACGCGTTCGGCCTGGCGTACCGCGACGTCGTGGGCGTGCTTCTCGGGTGCGTTGATGATGGCATCCTCGAAGAGGGCGCGCACGAAGAGGTCCTCTGCGTCCTTGCGGGAAAGGCCACGGTCGGCAAGGTAGTCCATCTGCTCGGGGCCAACGGTGCCGATGGTGGCGCCGTGGTTGCCCTGGACGTCGTCCTCGTCGCAGAGGATGACGGGGAGGGTCTTGTTGACCACGTCATCGCCGAAGACCAGCACGCTTTCGGCCTCGTCGCCCTTTGAGCCGCGCGCGCCGTGGACGAGGTCGATGGTGGCGCGCAGGGCCTTCTCGGCTGCGTCGTCCAGGATGCCGTGCTCGCGCACGTGGGCAATGGTGTCCTTGCCACGCTGGCGCACCACGTGGTTCACGTCCAGATGGTCCTTGCCGTTGGCAAAGTAGCGCAGGGAGACGTTCGTGCGGGCACGGTCCCCGGAGAGGGACACGGCCGTGCCAAACGTCACGGCACCGCCGCCCAGCGCGTATTGGCGAACCTCGATGTGGGCGTCGTCATCGGCGTCCACGCCTACGCTCTCGAGGTGCTGCTGAGAGGAACCGATGCCCACAACCTCGGTGATTGTGACGTGCGTGCCCTCCTCCGCAATCACGCGCAGAAGCGATGCCGAGGTTGCAGCTGCCGCATCGGTGCCGCCAGCGGCCACCACGATAGAGACCGTGGCACCGGCACGCACCATGACGCCCGTGTCGGCGACCTCGCCCTTGTCGGTGTCGATGGTCACCACTATTGGCTCGGTACGCACGGTGTGCGCGGGAACCTCGACGTAACGAGCGTCGGCGGCTTGCGAGATGACCCAGTCGGTGACCTTCTCGCCCATGCCGCACTCCAGCTGCGAGAAGAGCTTGGGAAGCGCAAAGTACACGTCGCCCTCGCGCGAGAGCTTGGGCACTGTGAGCGTGATGCCATTGGCGCGCAGGCGGTTCCACGTCTGAGCGGGGGGCTCGTTCACGCGGTCGAGCACGACGGTGGTGTTCTCGTCTGCCATCAGCCAATCGCCCCTTCCATCTCGAGTTTGATGAGGTTGTTCATCTCGACGGCATACTCCATGGGGAGTTCCTTCGAGACCGGGTTTGCAAAGCCGTTGACCACGAGCGTGCGGGCCTCCTGCTCGGAGCAGCCGCGGCTCATGAGGTAGAGGATCGTGTCGTCGGAGATGCGACCGATGGTGGCCTCGTGGCCCACGGACGCGGTTGGGTTGCGCACGTCCATCGCGGGGATGGTGTCGGAGCGGCTGATGTTGTCGAGCATCAGCGACTGGCAGCTCACGGTGCACCGCGCGTTGTCCGCATGGCGACCCACGACGACCGAGCTTCTGAAGGTGTTGATGCCACCGTCCTTGGAGATGGACTTGGTGCTCACCGATGCCGTGGTGTCACGGCCGTTGAGAATGACCTTGCAGCCGGTGTCGAGGTCCTGCGTGGCGCCGGCGAAGGTGATGCCCGTGAACTCGCAGCTCGAGCGGTCGCCCGCGAGGATCGTGGTGGGGTAGAGGTAGGAGACGTGGCTGCCGAAGCTGCCCGAGACCCACTCCATCTTGGAGTCTGCGCCCACGGTGGCGCGCTTGGTGTTGAGGTTGTACATGTTCTTGGACCAGTTCTCGATCGTGGAGTAGCGCAGGCGTGCGCCGTCCTTCACGAAGAGCTCCACGGCGCCGGCATGGAGGTTTGCCGCGTAGTACTTGGGTGCCGAGCAACCCTCGATGAAGTGCAGGCTGGCACCGGGCTCGACGATGATGAGCGTGTGCTCGAACTGGCCTGCGCCCTGGGCGTTCAGGCGGAAGTAGCTCTGCAGCGGGTAGTCAAGCGAGACGCCCTCGGGCACGTAGACAAAGGAGCCGCCGGACCACACGGCGTAGTGGAGTGCCGCAAACTTGTGGTCGGTCATGGGGATGAGGGTGCCAAAGTACTGGTGCACCACGGGCTCCCAGGTGGGGTCGTGGAGCGCGTCCTCGATCGTGGTGTAGACCACGCCCCGCTTGGCGACCTCCTCGCGCATGTTGTGGTAGACGATCTCGGAGTCGTACTGGGCGCCCACGCCGGCGAGCGACTCGCGCTCCGCCTCGGGGATGCCCAGGCGCTCGAAGGTGTCCTTGATGTCTGCCGGCACGTCGTCCCAGCTCGAGACCTGCTTGGTCTTGGGCGAGACGTATGTCGAGATGTGGTCGAGGTCAAGCCCCGCAATCGAGGGGCCCCAGTTGGTGGCCATGGGACGGTTGTGGTACTCGTCAAGCGCCTTCAGACGCAGGTCAAGCATCCACTGGGGCTCGTCCTTCTTGGCCGAGATCGCACGTACGATGTCCGGCGTGAGGCCGTCGGCATAGCGCTCGTATCCCTCCTCGGACTTGGTGAAGTCGTAGAGGGAGCGGTCGACGTCTTCGACCTGCGTTCTCTCCCTCGTCACCTTGCATCACCCTCGTCCTGGGGCTGGCGCTCGAAGCGCTCGAAGCCATTCTTGTCGATGTCGTCGATGAGGCTTGCGGAACCCTCGGCCACGAGGCCGCCCTTGACCATCACGTGCGTGCGGTCAACGGAGAGGCGCTCAAGGATCCGCGTGTTGTGCGTGATCATGATGAGCGCGCCGCCCACGGTCTCGCGATAGCGCTGGATGCCGCGGGAGACCGTGGTCAGGGCATCGACGTCGAGGCCCGAGTCCGTCTCGTCCAGGATGGCGAGCTTGGGCTGGAGGAGAAGGAGCTGGAGCATCTCGATCTTCTTCTTCTCGCCGCCCGAGAAGCCCACGTTGAGCTCGCGCATGAGGAAGCTCTGGTCGAGGTCGAGCCCGTCGGCGATGGCGCCCACGCGACGGCGGAACTCGCGCGCGGTGCACTTGAGCTCGGGGCGCATCTGCGAGATGGAGCGCAGGAAGCTGTAGAGGGGCACGCCGGGGACCTCGACGGGGGCCTGGTAGGACAGGAAGATGCCGGCGAGCGAGCGCTTGTCGGGCGAGAGGTCGGTGATGTCCTGGCCGTCGAAGGAGATGGTGCCGGAGGTGACCTTATAGGTGGGGTCGCCCATGATGACATGCCCGAGCGTTGACTTGCCGGCGCCGTTGGGGCCCATGAGGACGTGGGTCTCGCCTGCGCCAACCTTGAGATCGACGTTGTGGAGGATGGGTTTGTCCTCCGTGCCTGCGGAGATGCCGCTCACGTCGAGAAGCGTGTCTGCCATGTTGTTCTCCTAGCTCGAATGCGCAGGCGGCCGGGGGGCTGCCGGCGCAGGTTTTCCTCTCCGCGTTCGTGCCGGCGGGCCGGCGCACGCGATTTTGGTCATGGGGACGGTGCTCTGGGCGAGCTGGTTGCAGAGAAATCCCCGACGACCTACTCGCAGAGTACCCCTCACGGCCTAATTCATACTAGTTTGTAGGAAATAGAAGGCAAGTGCGATGGGGGAGTTTTCTTGGCGGTTTCACAAATTCCTATTGTGCAGGGGGCATTTTAGGTGAGAGGGGCGTAGGAAGTCGCCCTCCGGCAATCGGCGCTGCGGCACGAATCCGGTGTCGCAGCGCGCTTCTGCTGGTCTCTTCTGGGATTTCTCGACGTTTAAGAATTTCGCGGACGTTTAGCCACCCCTAACCGTCGAAACTTTACGTGACCATTTTTATCTCGTGAATTCTCGACGGTTAGGGGTGGCTAAACGGCGAAATCGTACGTCAAAGCCCCTCAGCTGCCAGGAAGCCCCGCGCCCGCCTTCGTCGTCTGCCCCGTTGCGCTAGGGTAGTCACCCGGGAAGGGGGCCGCACGGCTGCGGCAGCCGTGCGCCCACCGTATAACGCAAGGGGAGAGGCCCTACCGCATGGGATGCAGGGCGACAAGTGGCGTGCTTGAGAGACTTGTGAGGTACTGCGAGGTTCCCCCGCATCAGACCCGCGCACTGCGACGACGGTGCCCTCGACCTCGGCTCAGTTCGACATGGCGCACGTCGTTGCCGCTGACCTGCGCGCCGTTGGCGCCCAAGACGTCACGCTCGACGAGCACGCCTACGTCACGGCCCACTGGCCTGCAAGCGCCGGTGCCGAGAAGTGCTCCACGCTTGCGTTCTGCTGCCACCTCGACACCGCCTGGCAGACCTATGGCAGCCCTGCGCACCCGCAGGTCAAGCGCTACGAGGGTGGTCGCCTGGTTCTGGGGCGCGGCCGCGACGGCGCGGAGGTCATGCTCGACCCCGCCTCAAACCCGGAGCTCGCAGACCTTGTCGGTGAGGACCTCGTGACCTCGGACGGCACATCGCTTCTCGGCGGAGACGACAAGGCCGCCGTGGCCATGGTCGTCTCGCTTCTTGCGCGCCTTGCCGAGAACCCCTCCATCCCACACCCAGCGCTCGGCCTTGCGTTTGTCCCGGACGAGGAGATTGGCCACGGTGCAGCACTGCTCGACCTCGACGCACTGGGTGCCGCCTACGGTTACACCATCGACGCCGGCCCGCTTGGCGAGTTCTGCTGCGAGACGTTCAACGCCGCCGAGGCAGTAATCCGGGCAAACAGGCGCTCTGTCCACACCGGCACTGCGAAGGGATGGTGAACGCCTCCGAAGCGCTGCTCCGCGTGCATCAGCTCATTCCGCCCCAGGACCGGCCGGAGTTCACGCAGGGCCGCGAGGGCTCCTTCTACCTGGAGCGCATTGAGGGCAACTGCGAGGACGCCCGCGCGGATTACATCATTCGCGACCACGACCGCATCCGCTTCGAGGCGAGAAAGGACCTGCTCCGCTCGTACGTGGTGCAGGTGGACGAGGAGTACGCGCTGCGTCCGTCCGTAGAAAGCGGCCAGCCGGTTCTCACCATCGACATCCGCGACCAGTACCGCAACATGGCCGAGGTCATCACTCGTCCCGAGAATGCGCACCTCATCGAGTCCGCGCAGCGGGCATATGCTGCGCGCGGCGTCACCATGCGAGCAGTCCCCATGCGCGGCGGCACCGACGGGGCGCAGCTCTCCTTTCGCGGCCTGCCGTGCGCGAACCTCTCGGCCTGCTGCCATAACGCGCATAGCGTGACCGAGTTGTTCCGGTCCGCGAGCTGGAGGCCATGGTCGACGTACTACGGGCGCTCGTGGGCATCTACGCGGAGAGCCGAACCCGTAAGAGAAGGGTTTGGCTATCTATCTTCAATTAGATGAGGCATGTCTCTGGGCCCATGAGCGAAGGCAACAGCCTTGCGCGGTCGCCCGCGTGCGTGTAACATCTCGTGCGAACGTTGGTGAACCAAGGAGGCATTCATGGCAGGAGTCGCAGGAGGAGAGTTCGCTAAGTAGCGATGCGTCACCCGCCCGTCGCTGGGCAACGTCCTTCTCGCCGCCAAATTCCTGGAGAATCGCCATGCCTTTGTTCTCTCGCCCTGCTCGGCGCGCTCTTTTCACGCCCACGGCCCGCCTCGTCCTTGCAAACTTCCTGCTCGTCGTGTGCTTCACGGCTACGTACTTTGTGGGGGTAATCGGCTGTGCCACCTACGAGCTTGGGGCCGACGCCCTTGCGGTCTCGGCCCTGGTCGTGCTGATCAACGTCACGCTTGTGATAGGCGGCGCACTTGCGGGCGTTGTCACAGACCGCATGGGGCCTCGCCTCACGCTGACGGCATCGCTCGCAGGCATGGCACTCATCGGCGTTTTTGCCCTGCTCATGCCATTGAGCTATCCCACGCTCGCTGCCGTTTCGATGCTCGAGGGCCTGGCCGACGGCTTTTGCAGCACGGCGGTGAGCGCCTACCCACGCTTCCTCACCAGTCGCCCACGCGAGCTCAAGCGCATGAACAGCCTGTGTGGCACAGCGGTCTCGGTTGCCGTTATTGCCGGGCCACTCATTGGCGGTGCCGCCACCGTGGTTGCCACGAACCAAGTGAGCTTTGCCACGATTCCGGTGGCGGCGCTGCTCGCCGCCGCGCTTGCCTGGGTGACGCCGGAGGAGCCTGAGGCCAGGGGCAAGCAGCGCGCAGGCAACGCGGCTGGCGAGAAGGCCGCAGCGCGCGAGGGCTTCTGGCACCAGCTCGTCGAGGGCTTTCGCGTGACCTTCTCGCATGATACCCTGCGCACGCTGTTCCTCCTCTACTTCCTGGGGTTCTTTGCATACGGAGCCTTCGACTCGCTTGAGTCGCTCTTCTACCGTGACGTGCTGCAGGTGACAGGCGATTGGATGGGGTGGCTCTCGGCCTGCGCGGGGGTTGGTGCTACGGCAGGATCGCTTCTGGTGCTGCGCGTCTCGACGAAGCGCCTTACGCTGGGGACCATCGCTGCGTTGCTCCTGGTGACGGGTGTGGGCTCCATGATCTATGTGGGAACGGCCAACGTTGCCATTGCCGTTGTGGGACAGCTTGTGACCGGCCTGGGCTTTGGCGCCATGCGCCCTGTGAAAGACACGGTTCTGCAGCACAGCTGCGACATCTCGTGCGTAGGCCGCGTGACTGCCGTCATGAACGTGGGCACCAACAGCGCGGGCACCCTGCCTCTGCTCGTGGCTCCGCTGGTGGCAGATGTGCTTGGGGTGCAGGGCACGCTCTTTGCGGCGTCGGTTATTGTTGCGCTGCTGGCGCTCGTGTTCTTCCTGCTCACGCGGCGAGGCGGAGAAGGCCCAAGGCACTAATGTAGCCTGTGCTACCTGTGCCATCATCCTCATGCCAAAGTTTGCTAGCCCCATTAACAGATGTAGGAATCATGAACCACACGGCCATATCGCTCATGCCGTTAGCGATACTCGCGCGGCAGGGTACTATCACCAAGCTAGCTAACGGCATTAATTATACGGAGAGAGGAGCAAGGCGTGGCAAGGGGGGACGAGACAAGCTGGTCCGGACTGGCCCAGCAGCTCATGGACTCGATGCACGGCCTCAAGGCTGGTCATGGCTCGCATCCCAAAGACATGGAGATGCGCGGCGAGATAAACGCCCTACATGTGCTTCACCACCATCCCGAGGGAGTGACCCCAACGGTCTTGGCGCGTGCGTGCCAGGTGTCGACGGCGCGCATCACCAAGACAATCGATCAGCTCGAGGGGCGAGGGCTTGTGGAGCGGCGTCCAAGCCCCAAGGACCGTCGCAGCGTGACTGTGCGCCTCACCGAGGCCGGCGAGACCGAGATCGCGCAACGCAGCAAGAGGATCAACGGCTACCTTGAGCAAATCTTGCGCGAGCTGGGCGAGAAGGACGCGCGAGAGCTGGTGCGCATCTCTACCCGGATTGCAGAGATCGTCTCGGCGCACGCACAAACGGGATATGTGGGCGGCTGCCCCCTGGGAGGAGATGGCGCAGATGAGGCTCGTTAGGCTTCTTTGCGGGCATGTGGGCGAGGTTGTGGCGGTATTCGCGCTTCTTCTCGCCCAGGCGCTCTGCGAGCTCTCGCTTCCACGCTACATGTCCGACATCGTGAACGTGGGCGTGGTTGGCGCCGAGGCGGGAAACACCGCCTACCTGGGGCACATGGCGCTCGTAATGCTTGGCTTCTGCGGTGGGTCGCTCGTGGCCGCTGTGCTCTCGGGGCTCATTGCGTCTAGGGTTGCGGCTGCCGTGGCGCGCGACCTGCGCCGGGACATGTTCCAAAAAGTGATGTCCCTCTCTCCTGCGGAGGTCAATCGCTTCTCGCAGTCGTCGCTCATCACGCGCTGCACCAACGACGTGCAGCAGATTCAGAACATGATCGCGATCATGCTTCGCATGGTGATGTTTGCGCCGGTCATGGGTGTTGTTGCCGTGGTGCAGGTCATGACCATGGGCGGCGGGCTTGCGTGGATCGTGGGCGCTGCGCTTCTCGCCGTGCTGGGCATCGTGGTGGTCCTTTTCACGCTTACCATGCCGCGCTTCAAGGTCATGCAGTCGCTGGTAGACCGCGTGAACCTCCTCGCGCGAGAGATGCTCGACGGCATTATGACCATCCGCGCCTTTGGTCGGCAGGACCACGAGCTCTTGCGCTTTGACGGTGCGTCCGGCGACCTGAGGGATGCGCAGCTCTTCGTGAACCGTGCCATGACGCTCATGATGCCGCTCATGATGCTCGTGATGAACGTGACCACCGTCGCCATCGTGTGGTTTGGCTCACACGGCGTTGCGGCCGGCACCTTGCAGGCGGGTGACATGATGGCCTTCATCAGCTACGCCATGATGATCGTGATGAGCTTCCTCATTGTCTCGATGGTGGCCGTAGTCTTGCCACGTGCCGAGGTCTCCGTTGGCCGCGTGCAGGAGGTCTTGGACGTGACCCCTGCGGTGAGCGAGCCCGAGCGGCGGCCCGTCTCGGTGGCGCCGGATGCCCCGCGAGGTCGCTTGGCCTTTGACCACGTGAGCTTTCGCTATCCCGACGCCGAGGGCGATGTGGTGAGTGACGTCAGCCTCACGACCGCACCCGGCAAGGTGACGGCAATCGTGGGCTCCACGGGATCGGGCAAGTCGACGCTCGTGCAGCTGGTGCCGCGCCTCTACGACCCCACGGCTGGCACCATCACGCTCGACGGGGTGGACACACGTCAGATGGCCCTGGCCGACCTTCGCTCTCGCGTGGGCTATGTGCCCCAGCAGGGATTTCTCTTCTCGGGCACCATCGGCTCGAACGTTGCCTTCGGTGCAGAGGACGCTGGCGAGAAGGACCTGCTCCACGCTGTAGACGTGGCACAGGCCACAAAGCTTGTGGTGCAGAGGGAAGAGGGGCTCAACACAGTCATCGCGCAAGGCGGTACCAACGTATCGGGCGGGCAGCGCCAGCGCCTGGCCATAGCCCGTGCGCTTGCGATTCACCCCGAGGTGCTGGTGCTGGACGATTCCTTCTCAGCGCTGGACTACGCCACCGACGCGCGGCTGCGTCAGGCGCTTGCGCGCGAGCAGGCGGACACGGCCGTGCTGGTGGTGGCGCAACGCATAGCCACCGTGATGGGTGCCGACCAGATCATCGTGCTCGATGACGGGCACGTGGTGGGCAAGGGCACGCATGAGGAGCTCCTGCGCAGCTGCCCCGAGTACCTGGAGATTGCGAAGAGCCAGCTCAGCGACAGGGAGCTTGGACTTGAGGAGGGCGAGTAGCATGGCGGGGAGAACGGAGCAGCCCAGACGCCCGATGCATTCCCACGGGCCGGGGGCTCGCATGGCACCTGGCGAGAAGGCCAAGGACTTCAAGGGCACCATTGCTAAGCTCCTGCGCTACATGGGGCCCTACCGTGTGGGCCTTGTGGCGGCAGTGCTTCTCGCCATGGCGTCGGTGGTGTTCTCGGTGGTGGGGCCAAAGGTCCTGGGCAACGCCACGACTGAGGTCATTCTCGGCGTCCAGGCTGCGGCAGCGGGGACGGGCGGCATCGACTTTGCCCTCGTCGGGCAGATCCTGGTGACGCTTCTCGCCATCTATCTGGCAAGCGCGGCCGCATCGGGAATCCAGAGCTGGATCATGACAGGGATCACGCAGAAGGTCGTCTACCGGATGCGCGGAGAGATAGCCGACAAGATTTCGAAGGTGCCCCTCTCGTATTTTGACGGGAAGGCCATCTCGAAGGGTGACGTGCTCTCGCGCATGACCAACGACGTAGACACGCTGAGCCAGTCACTTAACCAGGGCCTCATCCAACTGGTGACCTCCATCACGCAGGTGGTGGGCGTGGCCATCATGATGCTTGCGATCTCGGCTCCGCTTGCGGGCGTGACCTTTGTGACGCTGCCGGTCTCGGCACTCATCCTGGGCGTGCTTATCCGCAGGTCGCAGAAGTACTTCCGCCTGCAGCAGGAGCAGCTCGGCACCGTGAACGGACGCGTCGAGGAGGACTTCTCGGGACAGGTGGTCATCCAGGCCTTCAACCGCGGCGAGCGCGCCGTGGAAGGCTTTGGGGAGGAGAACGACCGCCTGTACGAGAGCGCGTGGAAGAGCCAGTTTCTCTCGGGTCTCATGCAGCCGCTCATGAACCTCGTGGGCAACATGGGCTACGTGGGCGTTGTCGTTGTGGGCGCGGGCCTTGCCGTGACCGGCTCCATCCAGCCGGGCGACATCCAGTCGTTCATCCAATACGTGAGGAACTTCACGCAGCCCATCACGCAGCTGGCAACGGTCTCGAACGTGCTGCAGCAGATGGCCGCCTGTGCCGAGCGCGTCTTTGAGTTTCTCGACGCGCCCGAGGAGGAAGAGACGGCTGCGGTCGACCCCGTTACGGGGGCTGCGGCCGAGGCCATTGGCCACGCTGCTGGTGCCGTGGACTTCGATCACGTGTCCTTTGGCTATCTGCCTGGGCAGACGATCATCCACGACTTTACGGCAAACGTTGAGCCTGGCCGCACGGTGGCCATCGTGGGGCCAACCGGTGCCGGAAAGACCACGCTCATGAAGCTTCTGCTGCGCTTCTATGACGTGGATGGGGGAGCGCTGCGCGTGGACGGCCACAACGTGCGCAACGTTGAGCGAGCCGACCTGCGGCAGAACTTCTCGATGGTCCTTCAGGATGCGTGGCTCTTTAAGGGCTCCATACGCGAGAACATCCGCTTCGGTCGCCTCGATGCCACCGACGAGGAGGTGGAGGCTGCCGCGCGCTACGCGCACTGCGAGCACTTCATCAAGACGTTGCCGGACGGCTACGACTTTGAGCTGGACGAGGGTGCCACAAACATAAGCCAGGGACAGCGTCAGCTGCTCACCATTGCGCGCGCGGTGCTTGCGGATCGGCCGATTCTCATTCTGGATGAGGCCACCTCGAACGTGGACACGCGCACCGAGTGGCGCATCCAGCGTGCCATGGACAAGCTCATGGACGGCCGCACGAGCTTTGTGATTGCGCACCGGCTCTCGACCATTCGCAACGCCGATGCGATCCTGGTGCTTAGGGATGGCGACATTGTCGAGAAGGGCACGCACGAGGAGCTTCTTGCGGCAGGCGGCTTCTACGCGCAGCTGTACCAGTCGCAGTTCGAGGAGGTTGCGTAAACAAGGGGGCGGGGAGAGGGACATGGCGTCTCTCTCCCCGCAGGAGGAAGGTGGGCTGGTTGGGAGGCCGCGGTGCGCGGCGGTTTCGGGTGCTAGCGGCGGCGACGGCCGAGGGGGCGCCGGTTGCTCTTGCCACCGTCGCCGATGATAACGATGAGGCTCAGTACGCAAACGATGGCGATAAAGGCGATGTGCTCGAGAACGTTCATGGTGTGCTCCTTCCGACGCGACGCTGTGGTCGTTGCCTTTCGTTGACCCTATAATCCCGCGAGGTGGCTTTTGGTGCCATCGAGTGAACTTACGGGCGTCTTACGCTTTCGTAAGCTTCGGCTTCCCGGCGCCGCCGCCGGTTCTCGGCCGTGCTGGCTTCGAATGTGTGACGGTTCGCAACACGAACGTCGACGAATGTGTGACGTCCTGCGCGGGTCACACATTCGGATGCGAACCTGTGACGAACCGTCACACAATCGCCGGCGGACACGGGTTTGCCTCGTGCCGAGAGCCGCCTTTCGCCCCCGGTTGCCCAAGCCCTTCTCGCCCTGTCGTGTTGCGCCTTGGTAATGTGGCGCCCCCGGCCTGTCCTTGTCCCGTAAAATGGTCGAGGTGAAACAGCTCCAGACAGGAGGGCCTATGCCACTAAGCAGGGAAGACGTGCAGGGTATCGCGGACTACGCGCGCATTGCCCTCACGGACGAGGAACTCGACGAGATGACCGCCTACATGAACGAGGCGGTCGACCTTCTCGAGCCCATCCGCCAGTACGACCTCGATGGGGTCGATCCCACCTTCCACCCCATCGGCGACCTCTCAAACGTGATGGGTGAGGACGTCATCGACGACTCCGTCCGCGCCCTGCCCGTCGACGTGGCGCTCGAGAACGCCGGCTCCACGCGCGACCACCACTTCCGCGTGCCCTCAATCCTGGGTACCGACGAGGACGAGGGAGGTCTTGCCTGATGGCCAACATCGACCAGCTCTCTGCCGCGCGCATTGCCGCGGGCGTGGCGGCAGGGGAGTTCAGCGCAACCGAGGTTGCCAAGGCCTCCCTCGACGCCATCGAGTCGCGTGACGACAAGGTCCAGGCATTCCTGCAGGTCTCGTCAGACCTTGCCCTCGCGGTCGCCGCCGAGACGGACCGCCGTCGTACGTCAGGCGAGAAGCTCGGCCCACTCGCTGGCGTGCCGGTTGCCTTCAAGGACAACATGCATCTCGTGGGCACGCGCACGACCTGCGCCTCCAAGATGCTCGAGAACTACGAATCCACCTTTACCGCCACCTGCGTCCAGCGCATGCTTGACGCGGGTGCCACGCCCATGGGTAAGGCCAACATGGACGAGTTCGCATTTGGCTCGTCCACGGAGTCCTCGGCCTTCCACCGCACGAACAACCCCTGGGATACCGACCGCGTTCCGGGCGGCTCTTCGGGCGGGTCGGCGGCCGCGGTCGCCGCCGGTGAGGTCACCATCTCGCTTGGCTCCGACACGGGCGGCTCCATCCGCCAGCCGGCGAGCCTCTGTGGCGTAGTGGGCATGAAGCCCACGTACGGTGCCGTGAGCCGCTACGGCGTGGTGGCGTTCGGCTCTTCGCTTGACCAGGTTGGGCCCTTCGGTCGCTCCGTCGAAGACGTGGCGCTTGCCATGAACGCGCTCACGGCTGCCGGCCGTGACCCGTACGACTCCACGAGCCAGCCCTGCGCCGTCGACTTCCTCGAGCACCTCGAGGACGGCGTTGAGGGCATGCGCGTGGGCGTGGTGTCTGCGCTCATGAACGCCGCCGGCCTTGCGGCGGAGGTCCGCGCGGCCGTGGATGGTGCGACAAAGGCCCTCGAGGACGCCGGTGCCCAGCTCGTCGAGGTCGACCTGCCTAACATCAAATCTGCAATCGCTGCCTACTACGTGATCGCACCGTGCGAGGCCTTCTCCAACCTCGCCCGCTTTGACGGCGTGCGCTATGGCTACCAGGAGGAGGGCTGCACCACGCTGGCCGAGCAGACCTCCAAGAGCCGTGCCCACGGCTTTGGCGAGGAGGCTAAGCGACGCCAGATGCTTGGCGCGTACCTTCTCTCCAGCGGCGTCTACGACAAGTACTACTACCCGGCACAGCAGGTGCGCACCCTCATCACGCAGGACTACAGCCACGCCTACGGGCAGTGCGACGTTATTCTCATGCCTGCCATGCCGCGCGCCGCCTTCAAGTTCGGCGAGATGAGCGACCCCACGCAGATGTACGCGTCGGACATGTTCACGATCTCGAACAACATCGCAGGCAACGGCGGCATCTCGGTGCCACTGGGTCTGGGTGCCGAGTCTCGGCTGCCCGTCTCGGTCCAGCTGCAGGGCCCTGCCTTCTCGGACCGCAGGCTCCTGCGCTTTGCCCGTGCCGTCGAGAAGTCCTTCTCGGCGCGTGGCGTTGTCGCACCCGAGTTTGCCGGGAAGGGGGGTGAGCTTGCATGAAGAGGCTCGCTGAGGTCCTGGGGGACTGGGAGGCCGTGATTGGCCTTGAGGTCCACACCGAGCTCACTACGCTCGAGACCAAGATGTTCTGCAACTGCAAGAACACGCACGATGACCCGCCCAATACCAACGTGTGCCCCGTGTGCCTGGGCATGCCCGGCGCGCTGCCGGTGCCCAACCGCGCGGCCATCCAGTCCATCGTGATGGCGGGGCTGGCCACAAACTGCCAGATCATGCGCCACTCGATGTTCTATCGCAAGCACTACTTCTATCCCGACATGGCCAAGAACTTCCAGACCACGCAGGGTCCCGTCGCCTTCTGCATGCACGGGCGTCTCGACCTTGAGGTCTCTGGCGGGGGCGCGGCCGAGCGTCCGGCATGGGAAGACGTGGCCGGCGACGGCACGACCGCAATCGCGCGCGAGAAGGATGGCTCCTACGTGGTGCCCATCCGCATCCTGCGCATCCACATGGAGGAGGACGCCGCCAAGATGGTGCACGTAGGCGGCGAAGAGGGCCGCATCACGGCTGCTACTGAGTCCCTTATCGACTACAACCGCTGCGGCACGCCCCTCATCGAGCTCGTCACCGAGCCCGACCTGCGCACGCCCGAGGAGGCCCGCCTCTTCATGGAGAAGCTGCAGCAGACGTTCAAGACGCTGGGCATCTCCGACTGCTCGCTGGAGAACGGCTCCATGCGCTGCGACGGCAACATCAGCCTGCGCCGCCGCGGCGAGACGCGCCTGGGCACCAAGACCGAGATGAAGAACATCAACTCGTTCAAGAGCCTGCACGACGCGCTCGAGTACGAGATCTGCCGCCAGGCCGAGGTACTCGAAGAGGGTGGCATCATCTACCAGGAGACGCGTCACTGGGAGCCCAGCCGTCGTCGCACCGTCGTGATGCGCGTGAAGGAGACGGCCGATGACTACCGTCTCTTCCCCGACCCCGACCTCGCGCCCTTCGACCTCACGGACGACTTCATCGAAGAGGCGCGCGAGAAGATCCCCGAGCTGCCTGACGCCAAGCGAGACCGCTACATGCGCGACTACGGACTCAAGCAGGCCGACGCTGCCCAGCTGGCGGGAGATCCCAAGGTCGCGACCTTCTTCGAGGAGTCCCTTGCAGGAGCGCCGGCCAAGGCCGTGTCCACCGTCGCCAACGTGATGGTGAACCTCGCGCCGAGCTTCGATGCGCTTGCACCGGCGCAGGTGAGAGGCATTGCCAGCCTTCTCGCCGAGGATGCCATCACCTTTGCGCAGGCGCGTGAGGTGCTCGAGGCCGTCAACGGCACGGATGCAGATCCGGAGAGCGTGGTGGATGAGCGCGGCATGCGTCAGGTGACAGACGCCGGCGCACTCGAGCCCATCGTGGACGAGGTCCTCGCGCGCTGTGCCGACCAGGTCCAGCAGTACCGCGACGGCAACAAGAAGGTTGTGGGATACCTGGTTGGACAGTGCATGAAGGCATCGAAGGGCTCGGGCAATCCCAAGCTCTTCAACAAGCTGCTGGCCGAGAGGCTCGGGGCGTGATCGGCGAGGGGACCATCGCGGCGGCCACCGCGTACGTGCACGGTCTCCTCGCAGGAGAGGCGTCCGGCCATGGGGCGGACCATGCCCTGCGCGTCTGCCGCACCGCCGCGGCCATCGCCCGTAGCGAAGGGGCAGACGTTGGCATCTGCGGGCTCGCGGCGCTGCTGCATGATGTGGACGACCATAAGCTCTTTCCCGAGACGTGCGCGTCGCTGGATCACGCGACCTCCTTCCTGGACGCCCAGGGTGTCGATGGGGACGAGAGGCGCCGCGTCTGCCAGGCCATACGGGAGGTCTCCTTCTCCACCAACGGGATGGAACCCCCGAGCAGCCTCGAGGCGGCCTGCGTACGTGACGCCGACCGCTTGGACGCCATCGGCGCGATAGGCGTGGGTCGCGCCTTCGCCTTCGGCGGGGCGCACAAGCGGGCCCTCTGGGACGAGGGCGAGGAGCGCCGCGATACCACGATCGCGCACTTCGAGGACAAGCTCCTGCTGCTCGCCGAGGGCATGAACACGCAGTCCGGACGCCTCCTCGCGGCTGGGCGCGGGGCCTACCTCAGGGGGTTCTACGAGGAGTTCATCGCCGAGTGGCGAGGGGAGCGCTGAGACAGGCCGCCCCCCCTCGCCACGCTGCGGACAAAGAAGCCGTGTGTCCCGCCAAGACGACTGGGCGTGACGTTCGTGCGAGGTTGCAGGATGGGCCCCTGCGCCTACTCCTCGGTCTGCGACAGCGGGGAATCGCCCTCGTTGCGCATGCGCTCGATTCTTCTCAGCAGGCTGTCCTTGTGGGGATAGGAGTGCGACTGCGCTAGGTCGTTGCCCGTATCGGGGTAGAAGCGGAAGAAGTAGTTGCCTGAGAGGGTCTGGAAGATGCGGTACTTTGGCGCCTCTACGGGCTGTTGGTCGAGGGAGGTCGTGTCCTCTACCGCCGCACCCCTTGCGGTCTTGCGGATGCGCTCGATGCCATCCAGGCAATCGTCCTTGGAGGGGAAGACCATCGACGTGGCGATAATGTGGCCATTGCTGGCGCACAGGTTAAACAGGTACCTTCCATCCTTCTCGTTAAGTACGTACTGACCCATACGGCTCACCCCAAACGTCTGCGACGGATACGATCCCTGGCCGAAAATGCCGGCTCAATGGAATAGATTCCACTCTTGGGGACCGGTCGATGCGAGCAAGATGGCGAGCGGTCGTATTGGGTGCGGAACCGGCTGTTGGTCGGTCGGCCGACGACGGGCTGCACGTGCAATGGCCCGCCGACGCCGGCCGTGCCGGTGGCGCCTAGTTGGCGACCTTATGGTGTGGCACCATCGTGCTGCGGTCGATTGCCTCGAACCGGTAGCCCAGCGCCTGGTAGTGCTCGATGATCTTGGGCAGGGCCTCGACGGTGGTGTCCTTGGTGGCGGCATCGTGGCAGAGCAGGATGATGTTGGGGTAGTCATCGTAGGCGCAGGAGTTCTCGATGACCTGGTCGGTTGTGCACACTGCCCCGTCTCCGCTGGAAGCGTTCCAATCATAGTACTGGTAGCCGCGCTCCTGCACGTCGTTTACCAGCACGTCCATGATGCCCGAGCAGTACTTCTCCGAGACGGTGTTGGACGAGCCGCCGGGGAAGCGCACGAGATAGGGCACGTAGCCGATCTGGTCCTTCACGACTTGCGCGATCTGGTCGAGGTCGTCGAAGAAGGCGTCCTCGGAGGAGTAGACCTTCGCGTAGTCGTGCGTGTAGGAGTGCAGGCCAATGGTGTTGCCGTCATCGTAGGCCTTCTTGATCATGCCATAGTGGTCGGGGTCGTGTCCCACCACAAAGAATGTTGCCTTTGCGCCGCACTGGTCGAGAATGTCGAGCACACGCTGCGTGTTTGCGGAGGGACCGTCATCGAAGGTGAGATAGACGATGCTCTCGCCGTTGTTCTTGAAGTTCCAGTCCGTCTGGGCGTCTGGGTCCACGGTAAGCCCAGCCGCGCGCGGGTCGTCGGAGGCGTCTTGTGCGGCAGTTGCGTCTTGCGTGTCTTGCGAACTGGACGCGTCAGGGGCGTCGGGCGTATTGTCAGCTTGGGGTGCGGTGGCTGTTGCGCCCGGTGCTTGGGTCATTGCGACTCCCACACCCAGTGCGAGCAGCGCCCCTACCGATAGGGCGAGAAAGGCCTTCCTGCTCTGACTGCTTCTGACAAGACTTCTCCTGGAGTCCTGACGCGGCGTCCAGTCCTGCCTGAAGTGCTTCGGCATGCGAACGTCCCCCCTTGCTCGGCTGTTGTGTGGTGGGGCGGGAACCGTGGCAACCGCAACCCACGCTGATGGTAAAGCTGAAAGCACCCTTACGGTGCGAGGAGAAGGTGGGCCATACGGAATCTCTACCGTGGGGCTCTCGCCATCGAGCTGCTAGCGGCGCCGTCGATTGGCGGATCTCGATGCTCGTGCGTACGCACGACCGAGGTTCTCGGCCACAAAGAGGGTCTTGAAGGCATCCCTTGGCAACGGGTCAGGCTTGTGCGTACGCACGACCGAGACTTTCTGACAGGGGAGTTGCGTTTGGCCAGTTGGCCGAGAGGGCCATGTCAACAGTCCTGACTTATGCGTACGCACGATGGCCCTCCTCTGCCATGGCGGCAGTCTCTGAGGCAAAAGGCAACCGTTGTGCGTGAGCGACCGAGCCTCGTACGGTTGCCAACCCGTGCACCCCGGTCGCCCTCTCACCTCCAGCGACAAGAAGCGGCGCCCGGGCCCACGTGGGAACCCGGGCACCATCGAGCAGCGCAAGCCCTTCTCGTCTGCCCTAGCGCTCCGCCGCCTTGCGGCCGGCATCGAACGCAGCAAGGTTTGCCTCGACGGTCTTTGGCGGCACGCGGCGGCCAATGGCATCGCGCCACTCATCCACCGAGAAGGGAAGTGCCGTCGAAAGTGCGCCTACCAGCACCACGTTGGTCGAGCGGGGGCTTCCCACGCGTCGGGCAATCTCCCCGGCATCAATCCGCACGGCACCAATCCTGTCCAGGCGCGCCTCCACGTGTTGGGGCATGTGGGCGTTACCAATGTTCACCGGTACGGGCACGATCGTCTCGTCATTCACAAAGAGACGGCCGCCCTCCTTGAGAAACTGCTGGTTGCGCAGGGCCTCAATGGTCTCGAAGGCCACAAGCACATCGGCCGTGCCCGGATCGCAGGCCATGGAGTCAACGTGCTCGCCCATGCGGATGATGGTCGAGACCGAACCCCCTCGTTGGCTCATGCCGTGGATTTCGGAGACCTTCACGTCGAGGCCAGCCTCAGAGGCGGTCATGGCAAGGATGTTGCCGGCGAGGATCGTGCCTTGTCCGCCAACGCCCACGAGAAGAACGGTCATGGTGTGGTCGAGATGCACGCGTTCGCCCATGTGGACGGTTGAGCTGGCTGCGGATGCTGTTGTGTGTGGCATGTATTCTACCTCCCTTGCTTCGGCTGGGCCTACGCGGACTGGATGCACCCAAAGGGGCACACCTGCTCGCACTGACCGCAGCCCACGCACTGCGTGGGGTCGATGATGGCGTAGTTTGTCTCGTCCTTGCCCAGGGCTGGACAGCCAATCTGGATGCAGGTGCCACAGCGGCGGCAGTCACGAATAACGGGTGCAGGTGCGTGCGTGCGGTCGACCAGGCGGCACGGTGCGCGGAAGATCACCACCGAGAGCAGGTCCTCGTGGGAGACGGCCGTCTTGAGTGCTGCTCGCACGGCGGCAAGGTCCTGCGCGTCCGCCTCGATGACCTCGTCAACGCCAATCGCGCGGCAGAGCGCCGGCAGGTCGAGCGGACGACCCGCGGGGCGGTCGAGAACCGAGGGCTTCTCGCCTGCGTCCACAAGCGGGCTAATGCGCGCGCCTTGCTCGGAAAGGGTGACTCCGTTCACGGGATTGCCTTGGGTACCGGTCATGGCTGTGGTGCGGTTGTCCAGGATGAGGAGCGTCCCCCTGCCGCCGTTGTATGCCGTGCCGAGAAGCGACGTGATGCCGGAGTGCGCGAAGGTGGAGTCGCCAATGACGCCCACCACGGGACGCTTGGTGCGCCCGGAGACGCCGGCCAGCTCCATGCCGTGGCTCATGCTGAGGGAGGCGCCCATGTCGATGACCGAGTCAACGGCGCGGAAGGGCGCGACGGCACCTAGCGTATAGCAGCCAATGTCGCCCGTCACGATGGCCTTCATGCGGCGCAGTTCGTGGAAGACAGGGCGGTGGGGACAGCCGGCACAGAACGCTGGTGGCCGCGGGGGGAGGTCCGTGGCGGCTTCGAGATGGGCGGCCGTGGCCACGCCAAAGCTCCTCTGGATGTCTGTGGGGAAGATTTCGCCGGAGCGGGGGAGCGGCGCGGCGGGTGGCTCGGAGAGGCGCACGCCCAGTGCGGCCACATGGTCACGGAAATAGCGGCACGACTCCTCCACCACGTAGACCTTCTCGACCGAGGCGGCAAAGCTCGCAAGAAGCTTGGGCGGCAGCGGCCAGGTGAGGCCAAGCTTGAGTATGGAGACGTTGGGCAGTGCCTCGCGTACGTGGTTGTAGAGGGCACCGGCAACGATGATGCCCACCTTTGTGTCGTGCATCTCAACGCGGTTGAGCTTGCACGTCTCGGCAAACTCCACGAGGGCGTCCTCGCGCTCGTTGGTCGCGTGGGTGCGTGCCACGGCGTAGGCGGGCATCATGACGTACTTGCTCGGCTGGCTCTCGTAGCCGCGCGGCGCGGCCGCCGCAAGGTCGCGCTCGTGGGTGCACTCGACCATGGTCCTCGTGTGTGCGATGCGCATGGTCTCGTGGAGGATGACCGGCGTGTCGAAGCGCTCGGAGATGTCGAACGCCTTGCGCGTGAAGTCGTAGGCCTCCTGGGAGTCGGAGGGGTCGAGGCACGGCACGCGGGCGAACGCAGCGTAGTTTCTCGTGTCCTGCTCGTTCTGGGAGCTGTACATGGAGGGGTCGTCGGCAACGAGAAGCACCAGGCCTGCGTTGGTGCCCGTGTTGGTGACGCTCATGAAGGGGTCGGCCGCAACGTTCAGGCCTACGTGCTTCATGGTGACAAGCGTGCGCAGGCCGCCCATGGCGGACCCAATGCCCACCTCGAGGGCGACCTTCTCGTTGGGCGACCACTCGCAGTAGACGTCACTGTGCTGCACGAGGTTCTCGAGGGTCTCGGTGGAGGGCGTACCGGGGTATCCCGTACCCACGCCTACGCCTGCCGACCATGCGCCCTCGGCGACGGCCTCGTTGCCTGACAGAAGCTGCTTTCCCATGCCCTCTCCTCTCCTGGCGGACTGCCCGCCTTGGAATCCTCGCGATGAGCCCGCTATGCCTTGTTCTCCTGGTCGACGAGGCACGTCGCCCCGTACCTCTCACGCAGCAGCGGCTTCTCGATCTTTCCCGTGGAGTTTCTTGGCACCTCGGCGAAGATCACCTTGCGCGGCCGCTTGTAGCGGGGGAGCGCCAGGCAGAACTCGTTGATGCCGTCCTCGGTGGCGTCCTCGTATCCGGGCTTGAGCTCGATGATTGCTGCGGGTATCTCGCCCAGGCGCTCGTCGGGCAGGCCGATTACGGCCACGTCTTGGATGGCGGGGTTGGAGGCGAGAAAATCCTCGATCTGTACGGGGTAGAGGTTCTCGCCGCCCATCACGATAACGTCCTTCTTGCGGTCGACCAGCCAGCAGAAGCCGTCCTCGTCCTGGCGGGCCATGTCGCCGGTGCGAAGCCACCCGTCGACGAGGGTCTCGGCTGTTGCCGCGGGATCCTTGTAGTAGCATTCCATGAGGCCCGGACCCTTGACGCAGAGTTCGCCGACCACGCCTGGCGCGACCCTCTCGCCCTTCTCATCCACGATCTTGCACTCCCAGTTATAGCCGGGCACGCCGATGGCGCCCACGCGGTCCACGTTCTTCACGCCCAGGTGCATGCAGCCGGGACCGCAGGACTCCGAGAGGCCGTAGTTGGTGTCGTAGTGCTGGTTGGGGAAGACCTTGAGCCAACGGTGCACCAGGCTCTTCGGTACGGGTTGGGCGCCAATGTGCATGAGGCGCCACTGGTCGAGGCGGTAGTCGGAGAGCGTGACCGTGCCCTGCTCGATGGCGAGCAGGATGTCTTGCGCCCAGGGAACGAGCAGCCACACGATGGTGCAGCGCTCGGCTGAGACGGTCTCGAGGATGGACTTGGGACTCACGCCGCGCAGAAGGACGCCGCGCCCGCCCACAGCGAGCGACCCCATCCAGTGCATGATGGCGCCCGTGTGGTAGAGGGGCGGGATGCAGAGAAACACGTCGTCGTGCGTCTGGCCATGGTGCTTCTGCTCCATGATGGCAGCCTGGGTGAGGCTCCGGTGGTGGTGGAGTATTGCCTTGGGGAAGCCCGTGGTGCCCGAGCTAAAGTAAATCGCCGCGTCCTCGTCTTCCGAGAGCGGAATCATGGGGTCCGCCGAGGAGCATAGGCCTACGAGCTCCTGGTAGGGTTCGGCCCAGGTGGGGCAGTCGTCGCCTACGTAGAAGAGCAGGCGCCCCTTTTGGATCTGGGGCACGATCTCCTCGACGCGGCCGATGAACTCGGGGCCAAAGACCAGGATGTCGGCGTCGGACTTCTCGATGCAGTAGCGGATCTCCTCGGCAGAGTAGCGAAAGTTGAGCGGCACTACGGTGGCACCGCTCTTGAGCACGCCAAAGTAGATGGGGAGCCACTCGATGCAGTTGTAGAGCAGGACGGCTACCTTGTCATCCTTGCGGATGCCGCGAGAGAGCAGCAGGTTGGCAAAGCGGTTGGCCTTCTCGTCAAAGACCTGCCAGGTCATCTCGCGACGAAAGGGCTCGTCGTCCGTGGTCTCGACGAGCTCGTATTCGCGCCAGGTGATGTGGCGGTTCTCGTGGCGTTGGGGGTTGACCTCCACGAGAGCGACCTCTGTGGGATAGAGCTCGGCGTTCTTGCGGAGCATGTCGACGATGGTCACGTTGCCTCCAAATGACCTGGTGTTCTGTGCAGGCGGCGGGCCCGGTGCCGCAGGCGGCCGCCCGAACGGATGCCTTTGTAATGATAGACGGCCAATTGGCCAGACGCCGTGCGAATTTGCGCGCGAATGACGAGAGGGACGGCGTGGGGTTAGGGTGCCAGGCTGGTCTGACAAGAAGGGGGCTTGTGCCCACACACGATGCCGGCCTGCTGTCAGGGCCGTGCCCACGCCTTTCTCGCCTCGAGTGTTAACGGTTCTTCAGACTTTCTTGATACGGGTTGATTTTTTTCAAATCTAAGTCAAAATATTTGACCATCCACGAGAAGTGTGACACATCGGTCGAAGGGGTTTCGACCGCCGCCATTAGGCGAAAGGAACGGTTATGCAGTCGAAAATCGCGCACGCAGCTGAACGCAAGGCATTTAGTGTTGTTATCGACCAGGTCATCAAGGGCGTGAGGGGAGACCATCCCGAGGAGGCCATCAACAAATTCCTGGACATGGGCGGCAGGCTCCTCGCCGACACCGCGCCAGACATGGCAAACTCTCTTGGCAAAGCGTTCTATCCTGGCTCTAAGTGGGAGAACTTCCTTATCCAGCTGGTGAGGGATCGCGTTGATCCGCACATCCTGAAGGTTGCCGTTCTGAATGGTGCCTACGAGTCCGCCTTCCGCGGTCTGCGTGAGACCACGCAGTCTGCCGAGAAGCACCAGTGCAACGTGCCCTGGATCATCATCTTCGATCCCACGAGCGCCTGCAACAAGCACTGCATCGGCTGCTGGTCGGCCGACTACGGCAACAAGCTCAACCTCTCGTTCGATGACATGGACCGTCTCGTCACCGAGGCCAAGGCGCTTGGCACGCACTTCTTCATGATGACCGGCGGCGAGCCCCTGGTGCGCAAGAAGGACGTCGTCCGCCTTGCCGAGAAGCACGATGACTGCATCTTTGGCCTCTTCACCAATGGCTCACTCATCGACCAGCAGCTCTGCGACGATTGCAAGCGCCTTGGCAACATCGTCTTCTCGATGTCGCTCGAGGGCTTCAAGACCGCCAACGATGGCCGCCGCGGCGACGGCTCCTTCGACGAGGTCGTTCGTGCCATGGACCTCATGACCGCCAACGGCGTGCCCTTCGGCATCTCCACCTGCTACACGCGCAAGAACGTCGAGGATGTCACCTCTGACGAGTACTACGACTTCATCCTCGAACATGGTGCACTGTGGCAGTGGTACTTCCACTACATGCCGGTCGGCGAGGGCGCCAACGCCGACCTCATGCCAACAATCGAGCAGCGCGAGTACATGATCGACCGCATCCGCAAGATTCGTGACTACGAGGGCGGCAAGCCCATCATGGCCATGGACTTCCAGAACGATGGTGAGTTTGTTGGTGGCTGCATCGCTGGCGGTCGCGTGTTCTGCCACGTGAATGCCCGCGGCGATGTTGAGCCCTGCGTCTTCATTCACTACTCCAACGCCAACATTCACGAGAAGAGCTGGCTCGAGTGCCTGCAGCAGCCCATCTTCCAGGAGTATCGTTCCCACTGGCCTTGGAATGACAACATGCTGCGCCCTTGCCCGATGCTCGAGAACCCCGAGGTCCTGCCCGAGATGGTTCACGATGCCAACGCCAAGTCCACGGAGTACACCTCCCCGGAGGACGTTGACCATCTGTGCGCTCGCACGACCCAATATGCCGAGAAGTGGGCTCCCGAGGGCGATCGCATCTGGGCCGAGGAGCATCCCACGGGCAAGAAGGTCTACGAGGACAGTATCTCTATGATGGATGTCGACAAGAAGGCCAAGATGCTTGCCGAGAAGGACGCCGAGCTTGATGCCAAAATCGAGGAGGAGCTCAACGAGAAGAAGGAGCCCGTCAGCGCTGCCAGGTAGGTGTCTGCGATCTTCTCGTGCTAACGCGCTCGTCGCCCCGCTGCCATTGTCGGATGACTTCAGCAGCGGGACGTTTTTGCGGGTCGGCAGCGTTACCGGGCCCTGGCCGACATCTAGATGGCTTCGGACAACGTTTGCGCAAGAAGAAATGCCAAAACTGCACACAGAATTGAGGTTTTGAAGGGCATGGGGTCATCAGGGGTGCATGTGCGCCGGAGTTCCGCCCTGCACCGCGAGAGTTTTCCCAGTTGGCGGTAATTCATTGGGGGTATTCGACAGGTTCAATTCGCCAGAATTCTCTCTAAGTCAGAACATAACCTTCATATCCTCACTTTTGCGTGTAGTTTGGCAGTTTTTTGTTGCGCGCATGGCCGCCAAGGCCACTTGCGCCCCCCATCACATCAGCCCTTGCTGCCGCATGCTCTTCTCGACAGACAGCGCACAGGCAGAGGGGGCTACCGTGATTCGCCTGGCACTCTCAGACCTTGACAACACCCTGATCCCCTATGGTCAGGGTCGCGCGTCGGATGCGGCCATCGCTGTGAGCGCACTGCGCTTACCGTCTATGGCAACGAGCGCGAGGATTGCGACGTCTGCGTAGGCGTCACGGACGAGGAAATCGCATGCCATCCCAAGGCCTTCCACGCATTCCACCTCACGTCCGCGCATGTCCCGGCAGGCACCCATGTGAAGGCCAACATCCACAGCAACCACTCGCGTGCCCACATGGAGGCGCTGCGCGAGAGCCTCGCGCGAGACTTCCCCGAGTTCGACTTCGTCTTTCCCAGCCCCACATCCTCGACGCTGGACATCCCGCCGACGGGCATCTCCAAGATGTCCGGACTCGCGGTCTTGATGGAGCACCTGGGCATAGGTCTCGATGAGGTCTGCGTCTTTGGCGACTCGGAGAATGATTTGCCCATCATCGAGGGGGGTTCCCAACTCCGTCGCCATCTCGAACGCCTCTCCCGAGGTCGTGGCTGCCGCACGCTGGCATATTGGGCCGGTGGCCGAGGACTCCGTAGCAAGTGCGCTTCTTGACATCGCAGCCGCCGCCAATACGGGTTCCATGCCCGCATTTATGCGTGAGGAGGATGCGCTGCGCAGTTCCGCGCGTTAATCAACCTTTTATCGGGTACGTAGAGAGACGGTATGCAAGCGCTGGCCAAAAGTGCATGAGGAGATGCATCCGCATGGAATTCCAGGAGCTTAAGGACTACAGGTTTGACGGGTCGGGTCATTTCAAGCTTGATGACTACCCCGCAGACGTCCACGTGGAGAAGGGGCTCCGACCCAATTTCGAGGCCCTCACCGAGGTAAACACGCAGCGCATGGCAGAGCTCCAGGACAAGCTCTACGCCGAGGGTCGCGAGGGCGTCGTCGTCATCCTGCAGGCAATGGACGCCGCTGGCAAGGATTCCACCATCAAGCACGTGATGAGTGGCATAAACCCGCAGGGCGTTACCGTCGCAAGCTTCAAGCAGCCCTCCTCGGAGGAACTTGCCCATGACTTCCTCTGGCGTGCCGCAACCAGGCTGCCGCGCCGCGGCTGCATTGGCCTCTTTAACCGCAGCTACTACGAGGACGTGCTCGTGGTACGAGTGCACGATCTCCAGAAGACCTACCACATGCCCAAACGTGTGCTCGATACACCCAAAGACGACTTCTTCGACCAGCGCTACCGCCAGATCCGCGACTTCGAGCGCTACCTCTGGGAGAACGGCTACCGCGTCCTCAAGATCTTCCTCAACGTAAGCAGTGCCGAGCAGCGTCGTCGTTTTCTCGACCGCATCGACGACGAGTCCAAGAACTGGAAGTTCTCCTCGTCCGACGTGGCCGAGCGCAAGTTGTGGCCCAAGTACATGGACGCCTACGAGCGCTGCATCGACCGCACGGCCACCAAGGAGGCACCTTGGTACGTCATCCCGGCAGACCAGAAGTTCTATGCGCGCTGGCTCGTCTCGGAGGCTATCGTTCACACGCTCGAGGGCTGTGACCCGCACTACCCGGAGCTTCCCGATGAGCAGCTTGACGACCTTGAGGCTGCGCGCCGGGGGCTTCTCGCCGAGACGGGTGGCCATGACGACCGCTCCGAACGTGACGAGACCGAGCGCGGTGCGGTTGAGCACACAGGCGAGAAGGCCTAGCATTACCTGCTGGCTGGTCCGTTTGGACGGAAAGGGCTCGTGTCCTATGTGGATTCTGGCTGCCATTGGCTCCGCTCTCTTTGCGGGCATCACGTCGATCCTTGCCAAGTGCGGCATACGGCACACCGACTCCGACGTCGCAACGGCGCTGCGCACCGTCGTCGTCCTGGCGTTCGCATGGCTTATGGCGGGCATGGTGGGCTCAATTCCCACCATCGGGCAGGTGACGTCCCGTTCGCTTCTCTTCCTGGCGCTCTCCGGTCTTGCGACCGGTGCAAGCTGGATCTGCTACTTCAAGGCCCTTTCGATGGGCGACGTTAACAAGGTCGTCCCCATTGACAAGTGCTCGACGGTGCTCACGGTGCTTCTCGCCATCGTGTTGTTTGGCGAGGCGAACCACCTTGCTGTAAAGCTTGTGGGGTGTGCAGGAATCCTTGTGGGCACCCTCATGATGGTCGAGCGCAAGCGGCAGGACCACGACGTCCGGGGGCAATCGTGGAAGTGGTATGCCATAGGTTCGGCCGTCTTTGCCGCACTCACATCGATCCTTGCCAAGGTGGGTATAGAGGGCGTGGAGTCAAACCTCGCAACCGCCATTCGTACCTGCTTTGTGCTGGTCATGGCGTGGGTCATTGTCGGCATGCGTGGCAAGATGGGAGAGGTTTGCGGCATCGACCGTCACGAGCTGCTCTTCATCTGCCTGTCCGGTGTGGCTACGGGCGCCTCGTGGCTCTGCTACTACTACGCCATCCAGACCGGCGTGGTCTCCGTCGTGGTGCCCATCGACAAGCTGTCGATCGTGGTGTCCATGGCCTTCTCGGCGGCGGTCTTCAAAGAGACCTATACCAAGCGCTCGCTTGCGGGCCTGGCAATCATCGTGGCATCGACGCTGCTCATGACGGTCTTTAGGTAGGAGCGCCGCCAGGACTGGGGCGAGGAGGCCAGCCTTCTCGCCCAAACGCACCCTAGTACTTGTTGTAGATGTGCTCGGCGGACCCGCGCAGCCCCGTGACGCAGAGTGGCCTGCCGTCGTCGAGCACTACGGTTCCGCTGAACGTCCCAAACACCTGGTGCTGGCGGCTTACGATGAGCCCGATGAGGTTCGTGTTGTCGGTACGGTCGATCTCCGGTGAGAAGACAAGGTCGAGCCTGCCCTCGTCGTCGGTCATGTGCCAGGGTGAGAGGTACTCGTAGCCGTTCTCGCCCACGGGGATGCCAAAGTCAATGCGTCCCAGCTTGTGGGCTATGCCGTCTACGAAGGCCATGTTCTCGCTGGCGGCCTGCGTATTGCCAAAGCCGTAGCCCAGGTTGAGGCCCACCACGTGCCCGGCTTGGCGACCCTGCGCCGCTGCCCAATACCAGGTGTTCTCGTTTGTCCACACGCCGCGCCCCCAGTCCAGAAGGCCAAACGAGTCGTCGCGCGGGAACTCGTGGAAGAGGCCGCCCCGACGAAAGCCTCCCCATGCGCGCATGCCAATAATCTTGCGGTTGTAGTAGAAGGCGTGGGGGTCTTCGTCCCATGGCGTGCAGATGACCATCGAGTCTCGCGGCTGCCGGTCGAGCAGGACCTCCACCTCGAGGTCCTCGCCCGCGTCCTCGTCAAAGTCACGCATGGAAAACGAGAGACGCCGCATGTTGCCCACGTGGCGCCAGTCTACGCGGCATAGGGGGTTCTCCCATGAGATGTCCCCTTTATCGGAGCTTGCGGGAAGGCCCATTGACCCCATGGGCAACGGCACGAGCTCAGAGGTGGTCTTGAAGGCCTTCTCCGCGAAATCCATGACCGATGCCGAGACAAGCCCCAGGTATCCCAGGTCGCTGAAGGTGAGCGCCACGGCGTAGTGCTTGTCGTTTATGAGGTAATAGTCCCAATCCTTGATGCGCCATGGCGGCGCTTGGATGTCTGCGTGGTCGTAGGTGAAGGGCGGCCGCGTGGTCCAGCCGGGCTCCCTCAGGCAGCCCTCCTCGTCTAAAAGCCTGCCGGTGCCGGTGATGTGATGCTCGGGCATGGCAACCCACCTCTCCCCACGATTCCCTGTGGGTTAGCATCCATCGTCTTGAGGGCGTTTTCGGCACCACTTCGGCGTGTGGTTGCATCGAGTGGGATGACTACGCTGCGGGTGGCGGGGTGCCGGGCCGCGCTTACGGAGTCCATCGCATTTTCTGAAACGCATCCCTCGCCAACCGGCCAAGCGCAGACCCGGTTTCAGAAGGGCGATGAACGATGGGCGGGTGAAGAGGGGTGCGGCGGTTGTCCCGCCAGCCGCGACTCCCCGGCTGTCAGGAATGCATCATCCTGCGTACGCACGAGCGAGACTTTCTGCCAGTGAGACAGGGGGGACTGTCCCCTTGTCTCATCCACTCACCTGCCCATTTTTCGAGTGCGTTTCGGGTGTGTGTATGTTGGGAAGCAACCTGTCCGAGTTTTTCTTGATGAAACACACCCAGCATAGACTGCCATCGGTACGTAGGGCTCCCGCGGGAAGGTGACGGGCGCCTCGCATGGTACGCCCGCATGCGCGGGTGCTTAGAGAGGGGAATACATGGCATCCAACCAGGTGGCCAAGGACACCAGCGCCGGTCAGGGCCTGTACCGGGAGGAGTTCGAGCACGACGCCTGCGGCATTGGCGCGATTGCTCACCTCAAGGGCCAGAAGTCGCACCAGTTGCTCGATGACGCCCTCACGCTGCTCGTTAACCTCGAGCATCGAGGCGGCAAGGGCTTGGAGAGAAATACCGGTGATGGCGCTGGCATCCTGTTCCAGACTCCGCACCGCTTCTTCCGCAAGGAGGCCCAGAAGTACGGACACCTCCTTCCGGATGAGGGCGAGTATGGCGTGGCCATGGTCTTCTTTCCACAAGACGCAGAGGGTGCCCAGGTGGCGCGTCGCGTCTTCGAGGAGGGCTGTGCCGAGCAGGGCGTGCCCCTGCTCTTCTGGCGTGAGGTGCCCATCGACCAGCATGACCTGGGCGATACGGCACTTGCCTGCATGCCCACCATCTATCAGGCCTTCCTTGGCCGTCCGGCGGATGTCCCCGCGGGTGACGAGTTCGAGCGCAAGCTCTACGTGTGCCGCCGCACCATCGAGAAGGCCGCGAGTGCCCACCATGCGCTCGAGGGCAAGATCTTCTACGTGTGCTCCATGAGCTCGCGTACCATCGTGTACAAGGGCATGCTCGTCGCCACCCAGATGCGTAACTTCTATCTGGACCTGAACGACGCCGCGGCAGAGTCCGCGCTTGCCCTCGTGCACTCCCGCTACTCCACCAACACTACCCCCAGCTGGGAGCGCGCGCACCCCAACCGCTACATCGTCCACAACGGCGAGATCAACACCCTGCGCGGCAACGTCAACTGGATTCGTGCCCGTGAGTCCGAGTTCTACTCGCCCGTGCTTGGTGCGGACCTCGGCCGCGTGATGCCCGTCATCAATCGTGAGGGCTCCGACTCCGCCATCCTGGACAACGTCCTCGAGTTCCTCACCATGAACGGCAGGCCCCTCTCGCGCGCCGTCACGATGCTGCTTCCCGAGCCGTGGGACAAGAACAAGCAGCTCTCCGACGAGCGTCGTGCCTACGACTGCTACCAGTCCATGCTCACCGAGAGCTGGGACGGTCCCGCTGCCATCGCCTTCTCCGACGGCTGCATTACCGGCGCTGCACTCGACAGGAACGGCCTGCGCCCGGCACGCTACTACGTCACGCACGACGCCCGCCTGATCCTTGCCTCCGAGGCAGGCGCCCTGGCGGTCGAGCCCGACGAGATTCTGCAGACGGGCTCGCTTGGCCCCGGACAGATGTTCGTGGTTGACCCCTCGCAGGGGCGCATCATCTGGGACGACGAGATCAAAGCACGCTTTGCCTCGCAGAAGCCCTTCCGCGACTGGATTGATGAGGAGACCCTCTCGGTGGGTGACCTTGCCAAGGGCGAGAAGAGCCCTTTTGAGGACATTGACGCCGAGGTGCCGCTCACGCAGCGTCTCGCCCGTCACGGCTACCACTTCGACGACGTCGAGGAAGCCGTGCGTCCCATGGCCAACACCGGCAAGCCGCCTTTGGCCTCGATGGGCTCCGACGTCCCTCTCGCCGTGCTCTCTGCCCGTCCGCGTTCCTTCTTTGACTACTTCAACCAGCTCTTCGCGCAGGTCACGAACCCGCCCATCGATGCGCTCCGTGAGAGCTTCGTGACGTCTTCTGTGCTCTACCTGGGCAACCACGGCAACATGCTCGAGGACTCCCGCAAGAACTGCCAGCTGCTCCGTTTGGACGACCCCATCCTTACCAGGGACGAGTTCGAGCGCATCGCCACGCTCGACCGCCAGGGCTTCCACGCCGCGTGCTTCTCGGCGACGTATCCGCGTGAGGTGGGGGAGGGCGCGCTCAAGCTTGCGCTCGAGTCGCTGTGCAAGGATGTCGAGAAGGCCGTGCGCTCCGGTGTCAATGTGGTGGTCATCTCTGACCGCGCGGGCGAGGGCCAGGTGCCCATTCCGTCCCTGCTCTCGGTCTCGGCTGTCCACAACCACATGATTCGCAGCAGCATCCGCATGAAGGCCGATCTTGTGGTCGAGTGCGGTGACGCAATCACCCCGCACGACTATGCCACGCTCGTGGGCTACTCCGCCTCGGGCATCTATCCCTACATGGCGCATGAGTGCATCCGCGCCCTCGCGGAGCACGGCTCCCTAGACGTGAGCGCCGAGGAGGGCGTCTCCAACTACGATTGCGCGGTCAACGCCGGCATCGTCTCGATCATGTCCAAGATGGGCATCTCCACGATGCAGGGCTACCACTCTGCGCAGATCTTCGAGGTTATTGGCTTTGACCAGGGCTTTGTTGACCGCTGCTTCACGGGTACCGTCTCGCGTGTGGGAGGCCTTGACGAGGACGGCGTCGAGCGCGAGTGCAACGAACGCTATGACGAGGCGCTGGCGCTGCTCAAGACGCCCGCTCCCACGCAGCTTGCCAGTTCGGGCATCACCAAATGGCGTCCGCTTGGCGGTGAGGAGCACATCATCACGCCGCAGGTCATCTATCTCCTGCACCGTGCCCTGCGCGAGAACAGCCCCGAGCTCTTCTCGGAATACTCGAAGGCGCTGCACCCCGAGGGACGCACCATCATGTTGCGCGACCTTCTCGAGTTCGTGCCACTGGCCTCTGGTCCTGTGCCCTTGGACGAGGTCGAGAGCGCAGACTCCATCGTGAAGCGCTTCGAGACCAGCGCCATGAGCTTTGGCGCCATCTCCGATGAGGCGCACCGTGCGCTTGCCATCGCGATGAACCGCATTGGCGCAAAGTCCAACACGGGCGAGGGCGGCGAGAGTCCCGACCGCGAGGCCGCGCTTGCCAACGGTGACTCCGCAAACTCCAAGGTCAAGCAGGTTGCCTCCGCACGCTTTGGCGTGACAAGCCGATACCTTGTCTCCGGCGAGGAGATCCAGATCAAGATGGCCCAGGGCGCCAAGCCCGGCGAGGGCGGGCACCTGCCCGGCACCAAGGTCTGGCCGTGGATTGCCAAGGTGCGCCACTCCACGCCTGGCGTGGGCCTTGTCTCGCCACCGCCGCACCATGACATCTACTCCATCGAGGACCTGGCCGAGCTCATCTTCGACCTCAAGAATGCCAACCCCAAGGCAAAGGTCTCGGTCAAGCTCGTCTCCGAGGCAGGCGTGGGCACCATTGCCACTGGCGTCGCCAAGGGCGGTGCGGACAAGATCTTGGTCTCGAGCGCCAACGGCGGCACCGGCGCCGCTCCGCGCGACTCCATCTACCACACGGGCCTGCCGCTCGAGCTTGGGCTTGCCGAGACCCAGCAGACGCTGCTGAGAAACGGCCTGCGCTCTCGCGTGGAGCTCGAGGCCGACGGCAAGCTCATGGATGGCCGCGACGTGGCCGTGGCGGCACTTCTCGGTGCCGAGGTCTTTGACTTTGGCACGGTTGTCCTGCTCGCGCTTGGCTGCCTCATGCAGCGCGACTGCCACACCGACACCTGCCCCATGGGCATCGCCACGCAGAACTGCGAGCTTCGCAACCGCTTCCACGGCAAGCCCGAGCACGTGGTCAACTTCATGTATCTCGTGGCCGAGGAGCTTCGCCACATCATGGCCGAGCTTGGCTTCCGCACGGTCCGGGACATGGTGGGGCACCCCGAGTGCCTGCGCCAGGTCAAGGTTCCGGGCAACTGGAAGGCAAACACCATCGACTTGTCGCCCGTCCTCGCAAGCGCGACCAACGAGTACGGCAAGAGCGTCCCCGGTGCTGCCGCCCGCCACTTCCTGCCCGAGATGGGGCCTGCCGACGGGCTCTCCAGCACCCTGGACTCGACGCTCTTCGTGCCCTACACCGAGACCGCGCGCCGCACGCTCGCCCCCGTGCACTTCCATGCCGACATTGCCAACGTGAACCGCTGCGTTGGCACCATGCTGGGCTCGGAGGTCACCCGTGCGCACCCGGAGGGGCTGCCGGAGGGCTCCATCACCATCGACTGCGAGGGCTCCGGTGGCCAGAGCTTTGGCGCCTTCCTGCCCGCCGGCATCACGATTAACATCTCCGGCGATGCCAATGACTACTTTGGCAAGGGGCTCTCCGGCGGCGTGCTCACCGTTGCACCCTCATCTGGCGCCACGTACAAGTTCGATGAGAACGTCTCCATTGGCAACGTCGCCTTCTACGGTGCCACGACCGGCAAGGGCTTCATCAACGGCCTGGCGGGCCAGCGCTTTGGCGTGCGCAACTCCGGTGCCACCATCGTCTGCGAGGGTGTGGGCAACCACGGCTGCGAGTACATGACGGGTGGAGTGGCACTGATCCTTGGCGAGGTTGGCATCAACTTTGCCGCGGGCATGAGCGGTGGCATGGCCTTCGTCTACGACGAGTACGGAACGCTTCCCAGCCGCTGCAACACCGACATGGTAGGGCTCAAGCGCCCCACCGAGCGCGACTTCCAGTCCATCCGCGCCCTCATCGAGGAGCATGCGAGAAGGACCAAGAGCCCGCGCGGCATCAAGATGCTCTACATGTTCGATGACATCAAGGACAAGTTCGTGAAGGTCATCCCGCACGAGTACGAGGTTGCACTCGAGCTCACCGAGGCCGCTGAGGCCGCGGGAAAGACCCACAACGAGGCGGTCGAGGTCGCCTTCGAGACCATGAGGAACGGGAGGTAGTGCCATGGGCAAGGTCGGAGCGTACATCGGCCTCGGGAGGGTCACCCACGGCGAGAGGACCGCGGCCGAGACGATAAGGGACTTCGACGAGTTTGCGGTGCCGCTGGACGAGAAGGACCAGCGCTCGCAGGCAAGCCGCTGCATGTACTGCGGCGTGGCGTTCTGCCAGACGGGCTTCCCGTTTGGCAAGGCGAGAAGCTCGGGTTGCCCGCTGCACAACCTGATTCCAGAGTGGAATGACCTCATGTGGCGAGGCCTGTGGACCGACGCCGCTGAGCGCCTTGCGCTCACGAACCCGCTTCCCGAGTTCACAAGTCGCGTGTGCCCGGCTCTGTGCGAGGCGGCGTGCAACCTGGGTCTTGAGGACGACCCCACCACCATCAAGGACGACGAGCGCGCCATCTCTGATCACGAGTGGGCCGCCGGCGGCCCTGCGCCGCTTGCGCCTGCCACCGAGGGTGCGCCCCGCGTTGCCGTGGTTGGGTCTGGGCCCGCTGGCCTTGCGGCCGCGTGGGAGCTGGCGCGTCGCGGTGCCCGCGTGACGCTCCTCGAGCGTCACGACCGTGCAGGCGGCCTGCTCATGTATGGCATCCCCAACATGAAGCTCCCCAAGGAGGTTGTCGGGCGCAGGCTTGACCTCATGGAGAAGAGCGGCATCGAGATTCGCTGCGGCGTGGACGCCACGTCGCCCGAGGTCGCGGCTGAGCTTGCGGGCTTCGATGCCGTGGTGGTCGCTGCCGGTGCCGCCCAGGCACGCGGCCTGCGCGTGCCCGGTGCCGAGAACCCCAGCGTGGCCTTTGCCGTGGACTATCTCATGGCACAAACCAAGGCCCTGCTCGACGGCCATGCAGACACGCCTGCGGTGAGCGCTGCCGGCAAAGACGTGGTGGTCATCGGTGGCGGCGACACCGGCACCGACTGCGTGGCCACGGCGTTGCGCCAGCACGCCAAGAGCGTCCGCCAGCTGGAGTTCCTGCCGGCCCCTCCCGAGGTGCGTGTGGCTTCCAACCAGTGGCCCGAGTGGCCCAACACCAAGAAGACCGACTACGGCCAGGTCGAGGCCAAGCTCGTGCAGGGAGAAGACCCGCGTTCCTGGGCCACCAACACCCTCGAGGTGCTTGAGGACGATAGGGGCGGCATCCGTGGCCTTCGCGTGGTCTCTCTCGACTGGTCGCATGGCAAGCCCGAGCCCATCGAGGGCACGGAGCGCGAGGTTCCCGCACAGCTGGTCCTTCTCGCCATGGGCTTCACGGGTCCCGAGGCCTCGGTCTACGACGCGCTTGGCGTCGCGACCGAGGAGCTGCGCGGTGGCGTGAGGCCCAAGCTCGTCTCCGCGGGCTCTCATCGCACCGTGAGCGATGGCAAGGTGCCGGTCTTTGCTGCTGGTGACGCACGCTCCGGATCGTCGCTTGTGGTCACGGCCATCTCTGACGGCCTTGCCTGCGCCAGCGAGCTTGCTGCCGAGCTGGGGCTCTAGGGCGTGTCTCTCGGCCGGCTCCGAAAAAGGGCCGGCCGAGCGCTTGCGGGCACCTTTTGCGCGCCCGCCTCTACCATGTCTCGTTCCCGATTGGAGGAAAGGCAATGTCGCACGCCTCGTCCGCACCACTCAGGATGACCGAGATGCGAGAAAGGTATCTCTGGCTCAAGAGGGGAGGAGCCCGGCATGCCGAAGTCGCGGCTGGCCGGGATGGCCTTCTCTGGCCCGCGCAGAAGACGCCGGACGAGCCCGACAAGCTCCTCTGGATGGAGGATGGCGTCGAGAAGGGCTCGCCCGAGCTCGATGAGCCCACGGGGACATGGCTCGAGGAGCCATCCGAATGGACGAGGCCCACGGGTACGGGTGGAGCCTCTGGTAGTGACGATGCGGAAGGGGGGCAGACGCCGCTAGACGAGCTGATTTGGCTCCAGACATAGCAATTGGGATTGTTGTGCCTCAGCGTCGACGACAAGACCCATGAGGTGCAGGGCATCCCCGACGAGCAGGCCTGTCTTTCTGAATAGGCAGGGAGTTCAAAGGCAATCTGGCTGGGCAGATAGAGCAGGCCTTCAACTGGGTAAAGGCAAAGCTCAATCTTGGGGCAGACCTCAGCGAGCCTGTCAGAAGAGATGTGTATGAACCGCCGCTCTGGCCTATCCGTGAGGTCATCACGAATGCTGTGCTGCACAGGAACTATCTCAGTTCTGGCAATGTGCAGGTAGCGCTCTATGATGACAGGCTCGAGATCTCATCTCCTGGCAGCCTGCCAAGGAGGCCTTACACTCAAGCAGGCCCTAGGCGGACGCTCCGAGTGCCGGAACAAGGCATTGGCACAGGCATTCCGGTATATGAAGCTCATTGAAGGCTGGGGTAGCGGTCCCCACGCGTCATCAGCGATACGGTTGCATACGATCTCAGAGCGCCAGAATTCATCGATATGGGCAATACGATTAGGGTGAACTTCTGTCGTCCTACCGCAGATGAATTCGAGGCCATTTTGCGCGGTGATGATGTCATTATCACTGATAGGCCGCCGATAGACCGCCGATAGCCGCCGATAGAATGAACGTGATGCTTGCACTATTCGATGAGAATAAAGAAATTAGCGCTTCTATGGTTGCTAGAGCTCTTGGTCTTAGTGCCCGACGAGCCCGAGAGATACTTCAGCAGCTGACAGATGCTGAAGTGCTGATGAAGCATAGCGACAGACGCTATGCACGCTATACGCTTGCGCCAGGGCGGAAGCAGGAATCTGATTGATGTGCTGGAGTGGCATGAGGAAGGCGGTCCTGTCCAATGACAGGACCGCCTTCCCTTCTCACTGTGTTGGTATCAGTCTCTATGCGATATCCCGATAGTCGATGAGCTCAAGATCTTGCTGCGCTTCGAGCCAGGCCCTGAGATCGGGGTCGATGAGGGCATCGACCTCCTTTGTGCGGTTCACGGTGAGGGAGGAGTGGCCGAGGATATAGGCATCGAGGTATCCCGGATGGAATACCATGACGTCTGTCTCGCCGTCCTTCATGCCCTCCACAGTGCGGCGGATGAAGTCAGTGGGATGGTATTCCTCGAACGGGAGCATGTCCTCGCAGAGCATGCGGACCTCGGTCGCGCCGCAGAGCACATGGTTCTCAGGGTCGAAGGAGGCCTTCTGCTCCCTCAAGTGGTGCCTTGCCGCGACATCCGAGATGGCCCGGCTTAGCGTCTTCGACATGACCGCGTGCGCCTCGAAGTAGTCGGGCTCGCGCCCGACAATCTCGACGAAGCGGTCGTGCTGTGCCTCGATCTCGCGCATGGCATCGTCGTAGTCGACGAAGTCGATGCCCTCCTTGAAGCCCTGGCGGAAGGTCCCGCTGCTCTTGAGCTGGCCATTCTCGTCCACGAGGCTCGGAATTGTCGCAGGGTCGGCACAGGGCGTGCCGAGGCAGACGTTCGTGTGCTGGCCGATCGCGATGTCTTCTCCCTTGAGCCAGGAGAGTCCGCGCTCAGCTTCCGGCATGTTAGGCATGAGTCCTACCGAACAGATGAGGCCTTCCTTCACGGCACGTACGAGGCCAAGGTTCACGGCGTAGCTGTATCCCAGATCGTCAGCTCTCAGAAGCAGGCGCTTCATGCTCCATCATCCCTTCTTCGCTGTCTCGCTGATTCCATCTTATGCCTTGAGTGCTGCCTTCTTGGCAGCAGCTGCATCAGCAGCCTGCCTGTCGGCTTCAAGCTGCTCTTTGGTGAAGCCGAAGAAATACGTGACTGCAGCGGTTACGACAACCGCAACGAGCATCGAGATGACGGCGCCTATGACATTCCAGGTGCCACCAGCAACAAAGCCTAGGAGCGAAATAATGCTGGCGTTGCTGACGACATATACCTTGAGACCGAACAGTGCTGCTACGAGGCCTCCTGCCGCACCTCCTGCGATGAGGCCGATGAAGGGGCGCATGTATTTCATGCCGCAGCCATAGAGAACAGGTTCAGTGACGCCGCCGACCACCGCAGAGACGAAGAAGCCAAGATTCTCTGCCTTATCGTCAGGATCCTTCAGGCGCAGGAAGGCACCAAGTGCCATGCCATAGCAAGCGAAGGATGCCATGGAACCTGCAATCATGATGCAAGCATCGGGCGTTCCGGTTGCCATGTTTGCCAGCGCAAGAGCAATAAGGACCTGGTGCATGCCAGTCATAACGAGAAACTCCCAGAGAGCTGCAACAACTACCAGAGCGATGATGGTCGGAAGGCCGCCCAGGCTGCCCAGACCAAACAGGGAGTTGCCGAGCAGTGTGCCGAGAACAGAGCCGATGGGTGCGAGGATGCACAGAGACACCGGAACCATGACAAACATCGTAAGGAACGGAACGAACATCGTAGAAAGCATGTCGGGGATGACACGCTTGAAGAACTTCTCGACCTGCCACATCACGGGAACGCACAGAATGATTGGCAGAACAGTTGAGCTGTAGTTATTTACTATGGCAGGCAGGCCATAAACCGTTGTCGTAGCAGCACCGGAGCTCACTGTGGTCATCATCTCGGGAGCGATGAGGACTCCTCCCAACATCATGCCTAGAACCGGGCTGGCGCCCAATGTCTTTGCTGCGGACCAGCCAAGAACAACGGGCATGAAGTAGAAGCCAGCATCATACAGCCAGTTGTAGAAAAGGTTATAGATGTCAGAGTTTGCGGCCCAGAGATTCAGCATTGACGGACCGAAAACGGCAGCAATGGTACGGAAAAGAGCGGCTACCATCATCAGAGGAATCAGCTGCACCATCGATTTGCTGAGATAGTTGAGGATTGCTTTGCCAACACGCTTGGCATTCCAAGGCTCCTTCGGTGCATCGGCATCGAGGTTCTCGTCGATAGAGCCACCCGCCGAGACGCCGAGCTTCACGATCGCATCATAGACCTTCGGCACGTTCTGCCCGATGATGACTTGATACTGGCCGCCCGACCACTGGCAGCCAAGCACCCCCTTGATTGCCTTGACCTTCTCGTCGTCGGGAACCGACTCGTCCTTCAGGTTGATCCTCAGTCTTGTCATGCAGTGCGCGATGCTCGTGACGTTGTCCTTGCCGCCGATTGCGTCGAGGACCTCTTTGGCGATCTGTTCGTTGTCAGCCATGTCTTCCCCCTCAGTGAGCTGGATGCAGGTCTCTGCTCTGGTGTCTCAGGAGAAGGCGCCTTCCTCCGGGCAGCTGGCTCGGGGAGTTATAGGCATGAAAAAGCCCCTCGAGCCATACCAGAGCAGCAGGGCACACAGAAAGCCTGTGCGTCCCAGCCTTGGTAATGCCTCGTGGAGCCAAGTCCAGTGCGTAGCACCCAATGCAGGGCTGAGAATAGGACAGAGAGGCTGAAGATGCTGGACCGCAGAGCGTGAACGGTATGATTTCTGCCGCAAACGGCAGTTTGGCTAGGCTTTCTCTGCTGTCTCCCGCTCGAAGACGCGATTCACATGGAGGATCAGGTAGACCCGCTCCTCCTCGTCGAGTCTCTTGTCCAGGCTCTTCTCCAGGAAATTCGCCACGGCATTTCCTGTGGCTGCTATCTCTGGATAGCGTTCCTCGAGCTCGGGCAGAAGGATTGCCGCGCCGGAAGAGATCCGCTCGCCTGAGAGGAGCCTGCCGATGAGGTAGCGCATGTGGGTCGCAAAGCGGGCGTAGTCGAAGGAATCGCGCCCGACTGAGACGTGGAGCCTCTGCTCAACGATCTTCGTGCTGCCTTCGATCAGGCACTCCGTCGTCTTCTGGCGCCTTGTGTCGCGTGCGCTTGCAGAGATGGCGCTGTTCACGATCGAGAGGGCGATGCCGACCGCTTCCGTACGGGGAGGGCGCACATCAAATGTGCGCTCGATGCCGTGAACTGCCATCTCGCCGAGACGGTATTCGGCAGGGTAGCTCTGCTGCACGTCGAAGGCGAGCGGCATCTCGACGATCATATGCTCACGAGCGCGCTTGATTGCAAAGGAGATGTGGTCTGCAAGCGTGACCGGGAGGTTCGGCGAGAGCTCGTAGGAGAGGCTCGTTCGGGCAAGGTCTGCGAGCTGGGCTGCGAACTCGAGCACGTCTTCGGGAAGCTCGCTTACAAGCCCCAGGTACTTGGGATCGACGCCATAGAACGTGCGCGTGATGTCGGAGAGCGAGACTTCGCGCGGGACGGCTCCAAAGCCGATGCCGGTGCCGAGAGCGATGAGCTCGCGTCCCTTGCCATCCTCGCAGATGGCGGCGTTGTTGTTGATACTCTTGATGACGCGCATGGAGCTCCCCGGCTGGCGCAGATAGACAGCTGTATTGTAGGCAGAAAGAGCTACATATCAGAAGGGTCGCCCGTCGTAGTTGATGCCGCCCACAAGCTGGTCGAAGCGCTTCATATCCCCGCGCACAAACGCCTCTGCCATCTGCGGATACGTCGAGAGCGCCTCCTCGAAGAGGTCGGCAAAGCCCTTGTGGCTCTTCTCGCTTGTGAAGGGGTTGACCCACTCGCGCCGCTCGAGGTTGGCGGAGGCGCACTCGTCCGACTCGGTCACGCGGTGGGCGAAGGCCTCGGCCATGGAGTGGGGGCGCGCCAGGCGCTCAACGGTGCCGATGAGCCTCGTCTTGGAAGAGCCTGCCGGCTCGATCCTGCGATAGACCCACTGGTAGTTGGCCACGGAGGCGCCGTATTCCTCGGGGCCAACGTTGAGCCCAAACACGGCAAACGCCACCTGCGAGAAGATTGTTCCGCCCACGCGCTCGATGCGTGCGGTGCGCATGAGGTCCGAGGCGGGGGCGTGCTCCAAGACGGTGACGTGGCGCTTCTCCCAGAGGGTCCAGGAGTCGATGTCGCTCTCGATGATTGCGTGCATCTCCTGAGACGCATCAGAGAGGCCGGGCTGCTCGAGCAGGGCATACTGCTGCGCGTAGATAAGCGGGTGTGCCGTGCGGTCCAACACGTAGTGGCCAAGAAGCCCCAGCGTAAACGCCTTGCCAATGCCCTCGTCCTCAACGGGGAGGCGCCCCACTGAAGACCGAATGTCGGCAAATGCCTCTGCGATGTGGCCGTTGTGCATGTCGTGCGCAAGGTGGTGACACGCCTCGACACGGGCTGGGATGGTGGAGAAGCGCACGAAGAAGGGGTCGGGACCTTCGTTTCCCAGAAGGAAGGCGAGAAGTTCCTCCTCGCCGTCAATGAGACCCTCGGGTAGGCGTCGCGCGGCGTCCTCGCCAAAGATGTGGTGCGTTATCAGGGCGGGCATGTTCGAACTCCTTGGATATATGGTGCTCGGGCCAAGGCATTGGTCCAGCGACAGATGCAAATCAAGCCTTTAGGATAATCTAACTTGTGTATTTTGGGGAGTGCGGCGAGCGGTGCCCTGCGTTGGGATTGCTTAGGTAGCATTGAGGGCTCGTTTGTTGCCTGCCAACAAGGAGCTATAGTGAGCTTGCTTGAGATCGTCCTGCTCGGTCTTGCCCTTTCTGCAGACGCATTCTCGGTCACAATCTCTAACACTTTTGCCTACAGAGACGAGCGCATGTCTAGGCTTGCGCTCATGCCGGCGTTCTTTGGGCTGTTCCAGGCTCTCATGCCCGCGGCGGGCTACTTCTTGGGCGTTGTCGCCGCCGATTCCATCGAGGGCTATGCGAACACCGTGACATGGTGATTCTCGGCATCATTGGCGGCAACACGGTGTGTGAGGGCGTGGCCTCCATTCGTGCCTGCCGTGGCTGCGAGCCTGCGCCCGCAAAGGGCGAGCTTACCCTTTGGGTCCTCTTCGTGCAGGCCATCGCCACCGCAGTCGACGCCTTTGTCATTGGCGTCTCGCTGCGTGCGCAGGTGGTTGACCTCGCCTTTGCTATGTGCGTCATTGGGCTTACGACTGCCGTTTGCTGCGTCTTCGCGCTCCTCCTCGGGCGCAAGCCTTGATAACCCGGCACTGCGTGGCATCGTACGCCATGCCACTTGGGAGCGCTCCTCGCATCCGTTCGTCGATTACTTTAGATAATCAATCAAGAAAGTGTAAAGCTATGGCAGTGGCTGGACAACGTTGCCCAGTACGGGGAGAGCCGTGGCCTGCCCACGGCGCGATGTAACGGGCCTTGGGAGGGCTCGTTGGAATGGGGTGTCATATGAGGAACGTATCTCGCAGGGAGTTTCTCGGCACGTCTGCTATCGCCGCGGCCGGCCTCGGCCTTACGGCATGCGGTGGGAGCTCATCCAACCAAAGCTCGAGCGGTACCGATACCAGCTCAAGCGGCGGCTCCGACGACTTGTCCCGCATCGCAAGCGAGGACGTGATCGAGGCTGCCAAGAAGGACGGCGAGCTTGTGGTCTACGGCTCCTGCGAGGAGCAGCACGTGGCCGCCTGCGCCCAGCACTTCCAGGAACTCTTCGGCATCGAGACTTCCTATCAGCGCCTCTCCACGGGTGAGGTCGAGTCCAAGGTCGAGGAGGAGAACGGCAACCCGTCTGCCGACGTGTGGTTCGGCGGAACCACCGACCCGTATAACGTCGCCGTGACCAAGGGCATCCTTGAACCCTACGAGGCCAAGAACTCCTCCCATCTCATCTCTGACAAGTTCCATGATGCCGATGGCAACTGGTACGGCATCTACAAGGGCATTCTTGGCTTCTTCTACAACAAGGACGAGCTTGAGCGCAAGGGCCTCGACGCTCCACAGGATTGGCCGGACCTTCTCGACGAGAAGTACAAGGACCTCATCTGGATGTCCAACTACAACACCGCCGGTACGGCAAAGCTCATCTTGAACACGGTCATCCAGAAGTACGGGCACGACGAGGGCATCAAGTATCTTGTCAACCTCGACAAGAATGTGCAGGTCTATACCAAGAGTGGCTCCGGCCCGTCCAAGAACGTAGGTACCGGCGAGTGCACCATCGGCATTGGCTTCCTGCATGATGCCATCTACCAGATTGTCGACAACGGCTACAACAACATTGGCCTCGTGATTCCGTCCTCAGGCGCCTCTTACGAGGTTGGCGCAACTGCCATCTTCAAGGGCTGCAAACACGAGAACGCCGCCAAGCTCTGGATCGAGTATGCCCTCTCGCCGCAGTGCGTCGAGCGCGCGCAAGAGGTCGGGGCCTATCAGTTCCTCGTTATCGATGATGCCAAGCAGCCTGCCGTGGCCGAGGAGTATGGCCTCGATCCCAACAACGTCATGGATTACAACTTCGATGATGCCAAGGAGAATACCGAGCAGTACGTCGCGGACATCATGAATGCCCTCGGCGGTGGTGACGACCGCTTCCAGACCGAGTAGCACTTGCCCTCCGCCCCGAGCGCGCTGCGCCTCGGGGCGGAGTGTGTCAAACGAGAGGAGAGATGCCATGGCACGAGGTCAAAGTACTCGGCTGGACCAGAGGAAGCTGCTTGCCGATCCCATACTCGTCACCACGATCATCGTCCTGATTGTGTTTCTGACGCTGTTCATCCTGTATCCGCTGGCAATCCTGCTCGTTGATGCAGTGGTGGGGGAGTCTGGCCCCACGCTTTCCGTGTTCCAGCGTGTCCTTGCGATGCCGGCCTTCGAGACGGCCATCACGAACACGCTTGTGCTGGGGCTTTTCGTGGGTGTTGTGGCCACCCTTATCGGGCTGCTCTTTGCCTACGTCGAGGTCTACGTGAACCTCAAGTCCCGCCTCATGAGCGGGCTCTACAAGCTCGTCTCCATGCTGCCGGTCGTCTCTCCTCCGTTCGTGCTGTCGCTCTCGGTCATCCTCCTCTTTGGCAAGGCGGGGCTTGTCACCCGCACGTTGCTGGGCATCTACGACAACAACGTCTACGGGTTCTGGGGCATCGCCCTTGTCCAGACGCTCACGTTCTTCCCGGTGTGCTACATGATGTTCCGTGGGCTCCTGAGAAACATCGACCCCTCGCTCGAGGAGGCCGCGCGCGACATGGGTGCCTCTCGCTGGAAGGTCTTCACCAGCGTCACACTGCCGCTCATTCTGCCTGGCATGGGCAACGCGTTTCTCGTCTCCTTCATGGAATCCATCGCCGACTTTGCGAACCCCATGATCATCGGCGGTTCGTACGATACGCTCGCCACGTCCATCTACCTGCAGATTACGGGTGCCTACGACAAGCAGGGCGCCTCTGCCATGTCCTGCGTGCTCCTCGGCATCACGCTCGTGATGTTCATCGTCCAGAAGTACGTGCTCGAGCGCAAGAGCACGGCGACCCTCACCGGCAAGGCGGCACGCGGCCGCATGCTCATCACCGACAACTCCGTGCGCATCCCGCTCGCCGTCCTCTGCGGTGCAGTTGCCATCTTTGTCGTGGCCCTCTACATCTGCGTGCCGTTTGGCGCCCTGTTCAAGACGTGGGGTTACGACTACTCGCTCACGCCAAAGTGGTTCATCCAGGTCTTCACGCTCCATCACGGCCTTGAGGCCTTCGCCGACTCGTTTGGCCTGTCGCTCGTAGCGGCACCGCTCACGGCGCTCCTCTCGATGGTGATCGCCTACCTCGTCGTGAAGCGTCGCTTCCCCGGGCGTGGGTTCATCGAGTCTGTCTCCATGCTCGCCATGGCGGTCCCCGGGACCGTCCTTGGCGTCGGCTTCATCCGCGGCTTCTCGAGCGGCGTCTTCCACACTGGCTTCATGCAGGGACTCTACGGAACGGCAGCCATTCTCGTCATCGTGTTCATCGTGAGGTCTCTCCCCACCGGAACCCGTTCCGGCATCTCGGCGTTGCGCCAGATCGACAAGTCCATCGAGGAGTCTGCCTACGACATGGGCGCCAACAGCCTCCAGGTCTTCATGACCGTCACGCTGCCGCTCATCAAGGATTCGTTCCTCTCCGGGCTCGTGACTGCGTTCGTGCGCTCCATCACGGCAATCTCGGCGGTCATTCTTCTGGTCACGCCGCAGACGCTCATGATCACCGTGCAGATCAACGAGTACGCCGAGAAGGGCGCCTATGGCATAGCCTGCGCCTTTGCCACGATCCTTATCATCGTCACCTACACCGCCGTCATGCTCATGAACGTGTTCATCAAGCACTTTGGCACCAGCGCAAAGATCAATGCCAAGAGCGAGGGAGAATAGCCCATGGCCAAGGAGAAGAAGGGTGTGCGCCTTGAGCACATCTCCAAGATCTACCAGGACCCAAAGACGAAGAAGGACTTCTACGCCGTCCGCGATGCAAACCTCGAGATGGTGCCGGGCGAGTTCGTGACGCTGCTGGGCCCCTCGGGTTGCGGCAAGACGACCATCCTGCGCATGATCGCCGGGTTCGAGAGCCCGGACGAGGGCCAGATCTACCTGGGTGGAGAGCCCATCAACGACCTCACGCCCAACAAGCGCGACACGGCCATGGTCTTTCAGAGCTACGCCCTGCTCCCACACTACAACATCTTCGACAACGTGGCATATGGACTAAAGATCCGCAAGCTCCCTGCCGAGGAGATACGCGAGAAGGTCACGCGCATCCTGGGCATGGTTGGCCTTGAGGGCATGGAGGACCGCATGACCAACCAGCTCTCCGGCGGCCAGCAGCAGCGCGTCGCCCTGGCACGCGCCCTGGTCATCGAGCCCTCGGTCCTGCTCTTCGACGAGCCGCTCTCGAACCTCGACGCCAAGCTCCGCGTTGAGATGCGCACCGAGGTGCGCCGCATCCAGCAGGAGGCGGGCATCACCGCCGTCTACGTCACGCACGACCAGTCCGAGGCCATGGCCATCGCGGACAGGATCATCGTCATGAAGCGCGGCGTGATCGACCAGGTGGGAGACCCGCACGCCGTCTACTATCGCCCGGTCGACGAGTTCGTGGCCGACTTCATCGGCGAGTCCAACTTCCTACGCGGCAAGCTGGCCGAGAAGGACGGTGACTCCGGCGTCGCAACCATCGAGGGGCACAGCGTTGAGGTCGATGGCGTTGCCTCCCACAACGTGGGCGACAGCATCGCCCTGGTTCTGCGTCCGGAGGCGGCAACGCTTGCCGACGAGGGCGTGCTCCGCTGCAAGGTCACGCTCTCCCGCTTTATGGGCAGCTACCAGAACTACCAGGTCATGGTCGGCAACACCCTCGTCAAGATCCAGGACTTCAACCCCAAGACCCACAAGGTCTACGAGGTGGGGGATGACGCCTTTGTGAGCTTCACGAGGGGTGACGTCCACGCACTATAGCGCTGGGCGCGATGCGATGAATGCCGTGCAGGTGGCCCGTGCAGGAATGTGCGGACCCCTGCTGTTTTGGTGGATTTGGGTCTGGGTATCAATAGGCGTAAGAATATAGACGCCGTAGCTGGAGGATGAACATGGAGATTAAATTTACAAGGTCGAAGCTGGGAACCATCCTCAGCGGTGTGGTGATGGTCATTCTAGGCTTCATCATGTTCTCTAACCCTGGTCAGGCTACGCTGACCATCACGCTTACAATCGGCTGGGTCCTTGTCATCATGGGCGTTGCGTCTCTTATCGGCGCCTTCACTCAGCGCAATGCGATCCTCTCCTCGACCGACCTTTACTTCGGCATCCTTGAGCTGCTCTTTGGCTTTCTCATCGTTAACTGGCCCGGATTCTTTGTGGCGTGGATCTTCATCCTGCTCGGCGTCTTCGTGATGGTCGCGGGCATCAACTCGCTACTTGGTGCCAACGCCCTGCGAGTGCTGGGCGTGAGCGGCTCCAGTGCCGCCATGGCAGGTGCCGTGCTCGCGGTGGTCCTTGGCATCATGGTCATGCTATCGCCGTTTGCCATGGCGGGGATGACGATGGTCCTCTGCGGCGTGGCTCTGGTTTATGCGGGCATCGTTCGCATCGTGGATGGCGTGCGCATGCCCAAGGACAACAAGACCGTGTAGCAGAGCAAGTACCGTAGCAGAAGGGCCTGGCGAGAAGCCCCCTTGCCGTCTGGCAGCAGGCCCCGGTTGTGCGTACACACAACCGGGGTTTGCCACCTCGGGTGAGGCTTTCTTGGGGAACGCCGGAGCGCTGGCAGGGAGGTTCCATCGTGCGTACGCTGGACCGCAGCTTTCTGCCTGGTAGGGCTTCCAGAAGGGTAAGGTTGGCAGAGAAGTGCCATCGTGCGTACGCACGAGGGGAACCATTTGCCAGATGGGCATCCTGGGGGGCATGGTTTGGCGGGGAAGTACCCTCGTGCGTACGCATAAGTGGTAACCTCTGCCATGGCCTTCTCGCCCAACTGGGAAAACGCTGGCGCACTGGCAGAAAAGTTTCATCGTGCGTACTCACGACCGTAGTTTTCTGACAAGCGACCCCTCAGACGGACGAGATTGGCAGAGAAGCGCCCTCGTGCGTACGCCTCCGGCTCGGTGCCGTACCTTTCGGACAGTTAAGGATTTTCTCGCCGGTTAAACCCTCCTAACCGTAGAAATCCCACGGCTAGATTATGGGAGCTCGGAAATCCCGAACGTTTAGCCTGCCTCGCCCGCCGAGCGCCTTCCGCCCCACGAAAAGGGTGCCCCGAGGAAATCCCCCCGGGGGCACCAGGGCGTTCCAGCAACCAAGAGCAACCAAGCGCTGATATGTGCGTCAACTACACGTAGAACAGCATCTTGTTGTAGCTGGGGACCGGCCAGTAGTCGTGGCCGCAGACCTTCTCCATCTCATCGACGGCGGTACGCAGCGCAGCCATTGCGGGAATGACGACGTCGCGGTAGCAGTCGTTGGAAGCCTGCGGGTCCTCCAGCGCCCTAGCCTGGGCGTCCTTGGCCTCAAGGTCGTCCACGGCGTCGGAGATGGCGTTGATGCCGTCGGTGAGCGTGGTCACCATCTTCTTCTCGGCCTTGGCGTCAATGCCAAGTTCGGCCTTGGTCGCGACGCTTGTGGCGATGTCTCCGGAGTAGTCAAAGAGGGCGGGCAGGTACATGTGGCGCGTCATGTAGACCATGGTGTTGGCCTCGATGTTCAAGAGCTTTGCGTACTGCTCAGCCTTCGCGACGTAGCGGGCGTGGGCCTCGGTCTCGCTGAGGACGCCGTACTTCTCGTAGAACCTAATGTTCTCGGGCTTGGTGAGCGCAGGCAGGGCATCCGGCGTGGTCTTGAGGTTGGGCAGGCCACGGCGGGCCGCCTCGGCCTCCCACTCATTGGAGTAGCCGTTGCCGTCGAAGAGGATGCGCTGGTGGTCGCGGAAGGTGTGACGCACGAAGCGCATGGCGACGGTGGTGAAGCCCTCGTCGGCGCGGTCGGCGACGTAGTCAACGAAGCGCTCGCACTGCTCGGCCACGGCGGTGTTGAGGACGACGTTGGGGTCGGCGAGGTTCTGCTGGCTGCCGCACATGCGGAACTCGAACTTGTTGCCGGTGAAGGCGAAGGGCGAGGTGCGGTTGCGGTCGGTGTTGTCGCGCAGGACCTCGGGCAGCTGCGGGATGCCCAGGTCGATGGTCTCGCGGTCGTGGGCCTCCGGCTGCTCCTTCTTGATGAGGGCGTCTACGATCGGGGTGAGGGCGTCGCCCAGGAAGACGGAGATGATCGCGGGGGGTGCCTCATTGGCGCCGAGGCGGTGGTCGTTGCCGGCGGACGCCACGGACATGCGCAGGAGGTCGGCGTGGTCGTCGACGGCGGCAACCAGGCAGGCGAGAAACACCAGGAACTGCAGGTTGTCCTGGGGGTCGTCACCGGGCTCGAGCAGGTTCTTGTCATCGGCGCACAGAGACCAGTTGTTGTGCTTGCCGGAGCCGTTCACGTAGTTGAAGGGCTTCTCGTGCTGCAGGCAGACCAAGCCGTGGTGGGAGGCGATGAGCTTCATCTTCTCCATGGTGAGGAGGTTGTCGTCGATGGCGAGCGACCCCTTCTCGAAGATGGGTGCAAGCTCGTGCTGGGACGGTGCGACCTCGTTGTGCTTGGTCTTGGCCGGGATCCCCAGCTTCCAGAGCTCGTCGTCAAGCTCCTTCATGAACTCGTTGACTGTCGGGCGGATGGCGCCGAAGTAGTGCTCCTCAAGCTCCTGGCCCTTTGCGGGCTCGCAGCCAAACAGCGTGCGACCGGTGAGGACGAGGTCGGGGCGCGCCTGGTAGTCCTCCTCCTTGATGAGGAAGTACTCCTGCTCGGGGCCGATGGTGGTGTAGACGCGGTGGGGCTCCTGGCCAAAGAGGGCGAGAAGGCGCTTGGCCTGCTTCTCGAGGGCGACCTCGGAGCGCAGGAGCGGCGTCTTCTTGTCAAGCGCCTCGCCGGTGTAGGAGATGAAGGCCGTGGGGATGCACAGGACCTCGTCCTTGATGAAGGCGGAGCTGGTGGGGTCCCACACGGTGTACCCACGGGCCTCGAAGGTGGCGCGCAGGCCGCCGGAGGGGAAGCTCGAGGCGTCGGGCTCGCCTTGGACCAGCTCCTTGCCGGAGAAGGTCATGAGGATGGAGCCGTCGTCCGTGGGGGTGATGAAGCTGTCGTGCTTCTCCGAGGTGATGCCCGTGAGCGGCTGGAACCAGTGCGTGTAGTGCGTGGCGCCCTTCTCGAGCGCCCAGTCCTTCATGGCGTGGGCGACCTCGTTGGCGATGTCGATGTCGAGGGGCTCGCCGTCCTTGATTACCTGCATGAGCTTCTTGTAGGTGGGTTTGGGAAGGCGCTCCTGCATGTCCTTGTCGGTGAACAGCAGGCTCCCGTATTCCTCTGAGACCTTGTCTGTGGCCATACTGCCTCTTCTCCTGTCCCTGGTTCCGGAGGCACCGCGCGGTGAAGCGCATCCGCTGGCACCCTTGTATGCACACCACTGTACCGTGGCTTTGTTTCCCAATGTTGGCAGAGCGTGTTTCTACGCAATTTCGAGGAGAGGACGTTTGGGGGCAGGACTCAGGATCCGCTGGGAGGGGCGCCGTGTCTGACGGCACGCCTGTGAGTGGGTATCAAGCTCCGCGTCTGCGCCAAAACCCGCTTCGTCACGCGTGATTCTGGGGATGGGTCGAGTAGCGGGACTGCGTACAGGTATAGGCGCACACGCGTGTACTACATGTTGTGGCGTCTGCATTCCGATGCTATCGCTTCGCCGGAAATTACGTGCAACGGGGGGGCAGTTCGATACACGGGATGGCCAAAGCTGTGCAACGAAGGGCAGATCGATGCCTCCATGCATGCGATTGGCTGGCAAGGCACATCAAGAGGGGTTCCCGCAGGGCGCTCCATAGTGCCGAGCGGTAGCCGTAAGCCCCCAAACGGGTAGAATGCCAGAAACAAAGAAAATTTTCTTATAAGCTAATTAAAAACAAAAAAATTTTCTATAATGGGCGATGTACCGGTTGGCGCAGAACCAAGGAGACGCACATGGCCAAGTATATGAGACAAGACGGTTTTTACGAAGGCGTCGAGAGGATCGGCGTAATGCCGGTTGTTGTCCTTGAGAAGGTCGAGGATGCCATCCCAATGGGCAATGCGCTTAAGCAGGGGGGACTGTCTGCAGCCGAAGTTACGTTTAGAACTCCTGCAGCGGCTGACTGCATTCATGCTATTGCCAACGACTGCCAGGGCGTCCTTGTTGGTGCGGGGACCGTTCTGAACCTCGGCCAGGCGAAGAGGGCGGTGGACGCCGGAGCGAAGTTCATAGTGAGCCCTGGTTTCGACCTTCAGGTTGTCGACTGGTGCCTGGCGAACGAAGTCGACGTGATTCCCGCTGGCGTCACCCCCGCGGAACTTACTGCATTGGTTAACAGGGGCATTGAGGTGACTAAGTTCTTCCCCGCTGGCATTTACGGTGGCCTTAAGGCTATCGATGCCCTGGCCTCGGTGTTTGTTGGTCATCGCTTTATGCCAACCGGTGGCGTTAACGCTGAGAATCTCCGAGATTACCTGGCAGATAAGGCAATCATTGCGGCCGGCGGCACGTGGATGGTGAGGCCAGCGCTCTTCCAGAATGGCGACTTCAGCGAGGTGGAGCGTAAGTCGGCCGAGGCAGCGCAGGTGGTTCGTGAGGTCAGGGGTCTGTAAGCACCGGCTTCGAGGTGTGAACGGCGCAGTTGCCGCTCAACCGGCAAACGAGGGGAGCAAAGCTCATGGCAAGCAGCACGACTAAACTCGACAGCGCAATAAAGTTTGGTGCGGGAAGGTATCGGCAGGAGGGCGGCCTACTTGACCATATGGGTGAGGAGATTCGCCGCTTTGGACGCAGGGTCCTTGTCATTACAGGCCCGTGTGCATGGGATGCGGTCAAGGATAAGTTTACGAACAGCATGAATGCCTCTGGCATCGATTTTCAACTGGAGATATTCGGCGGCTGGTGCTCCTTCGAGGAATCAAAGATCCTTGCCGACAAGGCGCGCTCCTATGGTGCCCAGGAAATTGTGGGTATCGGTGGGGGAAAGATTATGGACCTCGCCAAGGCGGTCGGCGAGGTTGCTAATCTAGGAACCGTTAACGTGCCCACCTCGGCCTCCACGTGTGCACCATTTACCTGCATGAGCGTCATGTATACCCCAGAAGGCGGCAAGAAGCTCAGCTGGAGGTTTGACCACGAGGTCGACGCCTGCCTCATGGACATGGATGTGATTGCAGGTTGTCCCATCCGCTATAACGCTGCAGGTATCGTGGACGCGATGGCAAAGCGCATCGAGATGCTTAATGGGAAGCCTGCCCTGAAGGAGGAGGAGACCCCCATCGATATCTTCTCAGCCTACAGCATTGCGTGCTATGCATATTCCGTGCTTGAGCAGAATGCTCTCAAGGCAATCGAGGATAACAGACAGCATAAGGCCACAAAAACGCTCTATGATGTGGCGTTCATGAACGTCCCGGTGACAGGCGTCATCGCAAATACCACCAAGAGTTTCAAGCAGTCAGAACTCGCGCACGTTATTTACGACGGCGTGCGTACCATCTTCACCAAGGAGGCAGCCAGCGCAATCCATGGGGAGATAGTCGGCGTTGGGCTCTTCTGCCAGCTCTACTTCAACGGCCAGGAAGACGAGGAGGCCGAGCTGCGCGATTTAATGCGCAGCATGGACCTGCCGCTCACTCTTTCCGACCTTGGTATCGAGCCGACCGAAGGGAACATGGACAAGATCGAGGAGTACATCGCGAACTCTCGACACTTCACAAGCACCGACCCGGCAGACCGCAAGCGGCTTCACGATGCCGTCCGCGAGATGGCCTAGGAGAGTGGTGCCATTTACCTATTTTCGCACCTATGAGCTGGTGGGACTCGTGGAGCGAATGGCAAACGGCCCTGGCTGCCTTGGGGAGAGACAGCCAGGGCCACATTTCTGCCAAGGGCTGCACTCGCACGGCTTTGCGAAGGCGTACAGCTTACAGCTGCGACATATAGTTCTCAGGATTATCCAGCTTGGTGAGGCTGATGGCAGATCTGATGGCGTGCAGGGACTCGGGAACCCCCGGCTTGCGAAACATGACGGTCGTATAGAGAGAATCGATGAGGGCAAGCTGGGATATCCTGCTCGAAAGCGATTCGGAGCGATACCCGGTTTCTTCAGACGCGGAGAGCAGGATGACATCCGAATAGCGCTCTAGATACTTTGAGGGGTAACTTGTCACCGCAATGATCTGGGCACCGGCATCTTTTGCAATTCTGGAAATCTCAATCATGCTCTCTGAGAGACCCGTGTGCGTGATTGCGAAAATGCAGTCATCTTCTTCAAGAAGGGATGCCTGCATAAGTTGGACGTGATAGTCGGAGGCAAATTGAACCTCGATAGGGGAGCGAAGGAACTTTTGGTAGGCGTCATATGCTACGGCGTTAGACTCTCCACTCCCATAAAAGGAAATGCGCCTTGCTTTGAGCAGCAACTCTACTGCCATCTCAAGGTCATCTGCGTCAAAAAGCTTCGCCGTGTCCTCAAGAGACATTATGGAAGAGCGGAAAACCTTGTTTGCAATTTCTATTGCAGAGTCACTGCTTGACACGTTCTCATGGACAGAGATCTCTGGGTTGTACGCATCGGTGAGAAGATCGTTTCTGAAGTCACGAAAACCCTGGTAACCGAGCTTCTTCGTGAATTTGAATATGGTTGAGTCCGCAAGGCCAAGGGTCGATGCCATCTCTGAGATGGTCATGAGCGAGGCTTGGTCAGGGTTGTTGGTAACGTACTCTGCGATCTCCTTCTCCTTAGAGGAGAAGGATGGCATGGCAGCCTTGATTTTTAGCAAAACCGAGCTGTTGTGGATAGGCATGGCAAACTCCTACATTCCCAATGACAGCGCACTTCCAGAGTGGATCTCGCTGAAACTTCGAAGCAACCGCCTGCCAAAAGACGCATCTTGTCAGGCGATACTATAAGGAAACGTTAGCAGGTAAACGTTCCTACTACGGCTAGGGCTGGCGAATGCCGCAATCTTCCCATGCATCGATGTCGCCTCCCGCTCATGGGTGGGCAGACGAGGGCAGGGGAGCCCCTTGACCTGACGTTCACAAAAAATATTTCGCCGTTTATGGAAAAAACGAAAAAAATTAGTTGAACAAGCGTCATAGTGCATGTCGGTACGTAGCCAAGTTTTGCCGACGAGAGGAGCACGATGGGTAGTTACGTTGGGGTCTTTGGCATGGGCGTCATGGGGCAGAGCCTTGCCTTGAACATCGCCAGCAAAGGGTATTCCGTTTCTGTCTTCAATAGGCATGGCGACGTGACCAAAAAGTTCATGGAGGGTCGCGTCCATGGACATGGGGGCAGGGAAGGGCTCGTAAGCGACTCGTATGACCTTGAGTCGTTCTGCGACTCCCTCGAAACCCCTCGAAAGATAATCCTCATGGTCAAGGCCGGGCCTGTCGTGGATGCGGTCACCGACGAGCTTCTCCCGCACCTCGAGCCAGGCGACATTGTCATCGATGCCGGCAACTCGTACTACAAGGACACCAAGCGTCGTATGGACCACTATGCCGAGAGGGGCATCAACTTCTTTGGGATGGGCGTGTCCGGTGGCGAGAAGGGCGCCCTCGTTGGCCCTTCCATCATGCCCAGCGGTGACAAGAGGCTGTACGACACGTATCTGGCGAAGCTCCTCACCGATATCTCCGCCCATACCGATGATGGCACTCCGTGCTGCGACTACATCGGGCCAGAGGGGTCTGGCCAGTACGTGAAGATGGTGCACAACGGCATCGAGTATGGTGACATCCAGAACATCGACGAGGCCTACTGGATTATGAAGCGGCTCCTCGGGATGAGCAACGCCGAGATGGCAGACGTCTTCGAGGAGTGGAACAGGGGTCGTCTCAACTCGTTCCTCGTCGAAATCACCTACAAGATTCTGCGCGAGAAGGACCCGGAGACCGGGGATGACCTCATCGACCACATTCTGGACGAGGCGGCCCAGAAGGGTACCGGCATGTGGACGGCCATCGACGGCCTCGAGATGCATATGGCCATCCCGACCATGGCGGAGGCGGTCTTCGCCCGCAACCTCTCCGCAATCAAGAGCCAGCGCGTCGACGCGGCCAAGGTCTTCCCCGAGAGGCCGGCGACTCACGTCGAGGACAGGGAGGCCCTCCTTGCCGACCTCGAGCAGGCGGTGTACGCGAACAAGGTCATCGCGTACGCCCAGGGCTTCCAGCTGCTCTCCGCGGCCTCCGACGAGCACGGCTGGGACCTCAAGCTCGGCGACATCGCCCTTCTTTGGCGCGAGGGCTGCATCATCCGCGCCGGCTTCCTCGACCGCATCAAGGCCGCGTACAGCGAGGGGAAGGAGGTCGTGAACCTCATCCTCGCGGACGAGTTCCGCGATGAGATCAGGGCCGCCATCCCCGCTTACCGCCGCGTTGTGGCTAGGGCAATCGAGTGCGGCCTCTACATCCCGACGATGGCGGCTTCGCTGCAGTACTTCGACGGCTACACCTCGGAGAGGCTTGAGGCCAACATGTGCCAGGCGCAGCGTGACTGGTTCGGCGCGCACACGTTCCGTCGCGACGACCGCCCGCACGATGAGTCCTTCCACCACACGTGGGAGAAGCTCGTCTAGACCATCGCGCCCTTGTCGTTTCGATGCCGGTTCGTGTCTGTGTGTCTGCCGCGTGGGCAGACATGGCGAATGAAAGGTGAGAGTATGAGCATTACACAAGCACTGCTTATTGCGGTATTTGTTGCCGCAATCGAGTCTCGAGCCCTGGGCTATGCGACTCTGACGATGAGGTTCTCTCCCCTCATGACAGGAATGTGGGTCGGTCTCGTCTTGGGCAATATGGAGACGGCCATGGTCACTACCGCTGCCATCCAGCTCATCTACATGGGTGTTGTCGCGCCTGGTGGCCCGCTTCCCTCTGAGCCCTCGATTTCAGCTGCAGTCGCCGTCTCTGCGGCAGTCATTGGAAATCTCGACCCAAACGCAGCCGTCGCCATCGCGGTTCCTGTTGGACTTCTTGGTAGCTATCTCTACCAGCTCCGTTTCTTCCTGAACACCTTTGCGATCCAGAAGATGGATGTCTATGCGGCAGAGGGTGACAGCCGAAGGCTTGGGTTCTGGATTGGTGCAGTTCCCACAATGATTTCTTTCGCCCTGTTCGTGCCGACCATGTTCATCGCCCTATACCTTGGCGCTCCTGTTATTTCCGACTTCATGAACTCGATTAGCAACGGTCCAGTGCTGCACGCGCTCAACACGGTTGGTGGCGGACTTGCTGCCCTCGGTATCGCAGTGACCATGCACGTCATTGGCAACCAGAAGCTCCTGCCCTTCTTCTTCCTGGGCTACTTCCTGGTTGTCACTGCCAGCCAGTTTGTCACGGCAATCAACAACGTGAGCTCCGCTGCCTCTCTTGATGTCACCATGTCCGGCATTACGACTGTTACCTGGGCTGCTTTCGGCATCATCATCGCTTTCCTCTACACCCTCTTCACCGCAAGGAAGGAAGAGGACAAGGACGACGAGGACGATGAGGATTAGCTGCGAAGCGACGACTCTCCCAGTTAAGACAGACGAGAAGGGAAAGCACTGCTATGAGTGAAGAGAAGAATGGCCAGGAGGTTGCAACCGCAGCCACAGGCACTTCCGAAAAGACGTTCTCTAACGACTATCATGACTATCTCAACGCTGACGGCATCATCGAGGGCAATCCGGCCCTTATGCTTGGCGACGAGAACGCACCGGAGGAGATCACAAAGCACGATTTGCTTCACGCTTGGTTCCGCGGATGGTGGGCAAACGAGGTTCCACACTCGTTCGACCGTATGATTGCGCCGGCATTCCTCTTTGGTCTCATGCCGATCCTCCAGAAGCTCTATAAGAACAAGGTCATGCTCGGCGAGGCATACCAGCGTCACATGGTGTTCTTCAACACGCAGGCAATCTGGGGACAAGGCCTTATCACCGGAATCGTTGCCTCACTCGAGGAAGAGCGCGCGAAGGCACTTCACGAGGGTAGGGTCGAGGATGCCATTGGCCCGCAGATTATCAATGCTACAAAGGTTGGCCTCATGGGCCCGCTCGCCGGCATTGGAGACTCCATCGACTCCGGCACGGTCCAGTACATCTTCATTGCAATGTTCCTGCCGCTTGCTCAGCAAGGCAGTGCTTGGGGTGCCCTGCTCCCGTGGATTTGCTTTACGGCTGCAACGTTCATCTACGGCTTTGCGTTTGTGAGGCTCGGCTACAAGATGGGCCGTCGTGCTGCCCTTGAGGTCATGAAGGGTTCCAAGATCAAGGCCGTCATTGATGGCTTGGGCGTCCTCGGCCTGTTCATGATGGGAATCCTTGCCGCAAGCTACGTAAAGGTCAGCACCCCGATCTCCTTCGAGCTCTCTGGGAAGACGTTCGCCATCCAAACGATCCTCAACGGAATCCTGCCTGGATTCCTGCCGCTTCTCGCCGTTGTTTTCCTCTACCTGTACTTCAAGAAGAACGGCCTGAAGATTACGAAGGCAATGATCATCTATACCATCGTGCTTCTCGCCCTTGGGCTTGTGAACGTCCTCTAGTGACACCCAAAGGAAACCATCTATCGTCTGTCTACGGGAGGTCATCTGTTGAAGGAGAGAAGAGTCCTCGTCATCACCCACGGTCGCTTTGGCGAGGAGCTTGTGAAGAGCGTCGAGATGATTATGGGGCCGCAGGACTACATCACGGCTATGGGGCTTCTTCCCGGGCAATCCGTCGATGACCTGAGGGAAAGGGCATTCGAGGCGCTTGCGAAGAACGACGCCGACGGTGTCGATACGATTGTGTGCTGTGACTTGTTTGGAGGTAGCCCCAGCAACGTTGCGCTGTCCTGTCTCGGCAAGAGCGACTGCAAGGTCATGCTTGGCGCCAATATGCCCATGCTCGTCCAGTTGGTCCAGGACATCCATGACACGGAGGACCTCGATGGTCTCGTCAGCGCTGGCGCACAGGCAGGCCGGGATGGCGTCATTGTGAAAGACAGGGCAACCCTGCTCGGCAAGAAGTAGAAGATAAGGCAGGTAATACAAATGGCAACCATCAACCTGGCAAGAATCGATGACCGTCTTATCCATGGACAAGTCATGCAGGTTTGGTCAAAGGGCAACGGCACCAACACGATCTATGTTGTTGACGATGCCACTGCAAAAGATCCGTTCATGAAAGAGATCTATGAGTCCACTCAGTCCACTGGAGGACTCAAGATCAAAGTGTTCTCTGCAAAAGGGCTTGTGAGGCAATACGAGAAGAACCAGTTTGGCAATCGCAAGCTCATGCTGGTCTTCAAGAACGCTGACTATGTAAAGGCAGCGGTCGAAGGTGGTGTGCCAATTACCTCTGTCGATGTGGGCAACGTCTGCAACAAGCCCAATACCGTTCAGGTGATCAAGACCGTATACCTCTCAGATAAGGACTACGAAGACCTCAAGGAGATTTCCGATAAGGGCGTCGAAGTCTATTTCCAGAACATTCCATCAAGCGAGAGGCTCTCGATGGCTGATGCAGCCAAGAAGATGGGGAAGTAAGGATATGGAGTATCGGATCGCCATAGTCAATTCGTCTTCGTTCGGGCAGCATTTCCCTGAGCATATCGAGCGCTTGGAGAAGATTGGCACGGTGCAGAGGGTTATGGTTCCCGGTGACTGTCATGGCAAGGAGCTTGCCCAAGCACTTGGGGGCTTCAACATCGTCATTGCATCGGTGACCCCCTTCTTCGACAAGGAGTTCTTTGACCGCAAGCGCGACCTTCTCCTCCTGAGCAGGCATGGGATCGGCTACAACAACGTTGACGTCGATGCCGCCGCTGCCTGTGGTACTCTCGTAACCACGGTATCCCCCAGGGTCGAGAGAGACGCGGTCGCAGAGGGTGCCGTGGCAACCCTCATGGACTGTATGCGCCGCGTGAGCGACTCCCACGTGGCTGCAAAGGAGGGACGTTGGTCGGAGCGCGCTAGTTTCCTGGGCAATGGCCTCTCCGGCAAGACGCTTGGCATCATTGGCTGCGGAAACATCGGCAGCAGGGTCGTTGAGATTCTCAGGCGAGGCTTTGACATGCGCGTCCTTGCCTGCGATCCCAAGCACTTCGATCACTGGGCGGACGTTCTGGGCGTCGAATACACCGACTTGGGCACTGTCGTGAGAAACTGCGATGTGCTCACCCTCAATGCCGACCTCAATTCCACCTCTTACCACATCCTTAGCAAGGAGCAGTTTGCCAAGATGAAGAGGGGCGTGTATGTAGTCGACAACGCACGCGCGGACCTCATCGACCAGGGTGCCATGCTTAAGGCCCTTGAGGATGGAACTGTTGCCGGCCTAGCCATCGACGTCATGCATGACGAGCCGCCAAAACCTGACGACCCATACTTCAATCATCCAAAGGTCCTTGTGACAACTCACATTTCTGCGTATACGCGTGAGTGTCTTGCCGAGATGGGCGAGAAGTGCGTCGATGACGTTGAGCGCTACGTCAGGGGAGAGGAGCCTGTCAACGCGAAGAACGAGCCCGCGCCGAGGGGCTAACCATCTGGATGGGCTGGTGCCAGAATGTAGTAAGGATGCGGTGCTGTCTTGCGACATTGCGGGATGGCACCGCTTTGCAACCGGAGGTTTTCATGCCACGCGGACACGTGAGTGCCGTCCTGTTTGACATGGATGGGCTCACACTCGACACCGAGTCAATAGGATATGAAGCATACCTTCGTGCTGGGAAGAGGTATGGATTCCAGGTCAACGAGCGTCTTCACATGGATGTTGGGGGGCGTACCGAGCCTGAAATCATCGCTGAGCTTAGGCGCGTGTTTGGTGATGACAAGGACATAGTGGGATGGCGGGCTTACATCAACGAGCAAAAAGACGCCATCCTCCGCGAGCGTGGTCGCGCCGGCAAGAAGCCGGGGCTGCTTGAGCTCATCTGTTTTCTCAACGAGATGAGAATTCCTTACGCTTTGGCAAGCTCTACCAAAAGGGAGAAGATCCATCAGCTTCTTGCCACCGAACATCTCATCCATGCCTTTCCCGTTATTGTGAGCGGAGATATGGTCACGCATGGAAAACCCGATCCGGAGATTTTCGAGGCTGCGGCCACTCGTCTTGGTGTTGCCCCACCGGAGACGCTTGTTCTAGAGGACTCGCGTGCGGGTATTGAAGCCGCCCGTGCGGGTGGGTTCCAGAGCGGGTTCATTTTTGACGACGTTTCGCGATTGGGCGTCCTTGAGGAGGGCTACCCAATGCTGGTTGGTTTGCCAGACCCGCATGACGCAGGTAGATACGCGGATTACAAACCTCATGACCTCGAGGAGGTCATCGCGATCATCAAGCAATCAAACACGTAGTTCGGGAGGAAGAGCATGCAGGATGTTGTCGTTCGCACCGACGCGGGGAAGCTCGCGTCCATATCGGTTGCATATGGCGCCTTCGGCGTATTGTTCACATGGCTGGGAGCAACAGTTGCTGACGATGTGGTAGTTGCAATCCTGTGTTATGTCGTTGCAGTCGTTGCCCTACTTGGCATTATCCACAATATGCGGGAGCTCATGCACCCCAGGGTCCTGTTCAAGGCTGACTCAGAGGGGGTTACGGACTACTCGAAAGAGGATGACATAGTCTCATTGCCCTGGGCCAACATTGAGCGAATAGACCTGAAGGCCGCTAACAACGAAGCCCTCATGCTGGACGTGGTCGGTTTCAAGACGCTTGATGAGATAGACGGAATCTCAAAAGAGCAGAGGCAGATGCTTGAGCAAAACGACGGCAGGGGCTACTTCGCCCTCGAACTCTCGGGCATGTGGGTCTCTCGTAAGCGAATAGAGCAAGCATTCGATGACATCTCCGTGCTCGCCGCTCGCTATAACCCATCTATCGTCTGCACGGGCTTCCAAGATAGCTTGGCCACTCACTCGAAAAGGGGCCGAGAGCGTCTCGAGCGTCAGCAGAGGCGTCGTGAACGCGAGGTAAGAGAGCGGCTCGCAGAGGAGGGGGCGTCGATGGGTGGGGGCGATGAGGAGTGATGGGGAAATGAATGCTGCGCATGGCCACAGTGTCCGAGCCCTTTGCATGAGCGATAGAGACGATGTGGCCTGTGTCCTCATGCCTGCATGGGCCGGAGAGATGATTGACGTGTACGATACGAAGGGCATTGAAGTCGACCAAGTCAAGGCCCATGGGGATGTCCCCCGGTTTCACAAGGTAGCGCTTCGCAGCCTGTGCGTCGGTGAGCCTCTCCACAAATACGGCGAGGTAATAGGCATTGTCAGCGCGCCAATCTCTCGCGGTGATTACGTACACACGCACAATATCGTGAGCGCGAAAGTTGGTGTTGGCAGGTGAGGGGCTACCTCAGGCCCGACGGCAGATACGGTGTCCGCAACTACGTCCTTGTGCTCTCGAGCGTTGGGTGTGCAAATCACGTTGCGGACCGTATCGCTAGGGGTTTCCCGGGCGTTGTATCGCTTCGCAATGCAAAGGGCTGCGGCCAGCTTGGGGCAAGCGCTCAGATGATGTCCCGTTGCCTCGTGAACCTCTCGCAGAACCCAAATGTCTTTGGCACTGTGGTTGTGGGCCTTGGATGCGAAACCACGAAGCCCCATGGGCTTGCAAAACGCATGCGAGACCTCTCTGAAAAGCCAGTCTATGACATCACAATCCAGGAGGAGGGCGGCTCCAGCGCAGCGATTGAGAGGGGACGCGCGCTTGTCAGAAAACTCGTCGCGCAGGCCGCAGACGCAGCTCAGACTCCTATGGGATTAGGGGACCTCGTTCTTGGTACGAACTGCGGTGGGTCTGATGCTACGAGTGGCATAGCGGCAAACCCAACGATTGGGGTCGTGAGTGATGCCGTTGTTCGGTCAGGGGGAACGGTCCTGCTGGGCGAGACGACCGAGCTCATCGGGACAGAGCACATTCTTGCCCGTCGCGCAGCAACGCCTCGCGTGCGCGATGACATCTTGCGACTGGTTGGAACGCTTGAGCACGATCTGGTTGCCTCGGGGGCTGATGTCCGTGGGGCGAATCCCTCTCCGGGAAATATGAGGGGTGGCCTTAGCACGCTAGAAGAGAAGGCACTTGGCGGCATAAGCAAGGGAGGCACCACCAATGTCCAGCAGGTCATTGAATATGGCGCTCGACCCACCCATCCGGGGCTCGTAATCATGGACACGCCTGGGTATGACATCGAATCGGTATCGGGCATGGTTGCCGGTGGTGCCCAAGTCGTCGTATTCTCGTCAGGCAGGGGAACTCCCACGGGCTGTGCACTGGCACCGGTGATAAAAGTGACCGGCAATGACGAAACATACTCATCCATGAGAGAAAACATCGACTTTGATGCCTCTGGGGTCATAACTCAGGGGAGAAGCGTTCGCGAAGAGGGGAGACGCCTTCTCGAGCTGTTAGAGAGGGTCTGCTCAGGCGAACAAACGGCATCTGAGCGCCTCGGGTTCGATGACTTTTCCCTGTACCACAACATGGAGCTGTGGTGTACTTGCGCCTTTTCGTGAGATGGGCCAAGCCTGCCTTCCTCAGTGTATCTCTCCGCCAGCTGCAACTGCCGTGCAATTTCCGTCCGGCTCCCCGGTAGAATGGATTGGTCAAACACGAGAGGGGATTACTCATGTCAGCATCCGAGGAGACCACTGCGACCGCTGTGGCCGAGCCGCATTGCCGCACCATCGCCGTCATCGACGGCAACTCGCTCATGCACCGTGCCTACCACGCCATCATGCAGCCCATGACCGCGCCGGACGGACGCTCCACAAACGCCCTGTTTGGGTTCTTCAACATGTTCGTCAAGATGGTGGAGTCCTTCCACCCGGATGGCGTCATCTGTGCCTTCGATAAGGGAAAGCCAAAGGCCCGCATGGAGAAGCTCCCCCAGTACAAGGCGCAGCGCCCTCCCATGGACCCCGCCCTTCACGAGCAGTTCCCCATGGTGAAGGACCTGCTCCATGTCCTTGACGTGCCCGTTTGCGAGCTCGAGGGCTGGGAGGGAGACGACATCCTAGGCACCCTCGCGCGGCGTGGCGAGGCAGCAGGCTACGACATGCTGCTCTTTACCGGCGACCGCGACATGTACCAGCTTGCCACCGACCATGTGAAAGTCGTCTCCACCAAGAAGGGTGTCTCGGAGGTCCAGGTCATGACCCCCGAGAGCGTCGATGACCTCTACCACGGCGTCACGCCCGACCTTGTGCCAGACTTCTACGGTCTCAAGGGAGATTCGTCGGACAACATCCCCGGCGTGCCGGGCATCGGCCCCAAGAAGGCCGCAGCCCTCATCGTGAAGTACGGCAAGCTCGACGAGGTCATTGCCCATGCAGACGAGGTCAAGGGCAAGATGGGCGAGAACCTCCGCGCGCACGTGGATGACGCGCTCCTGTCCCGCGAGATCGCGACTATCCGCACCGATGCCCCCATCGACATCGAGCTCTCCGACGCCAAGTTCCCGACCTTTGACCCTGCCGAGGTCACGAAGGCCTTCTCGGCGCTTGGGTTCACGGGGCTCACGGGCAGACTGGCACGCCTGGGCGGCATTGCTGGTAGCGTTGCGGCTGCTGGCGCGAAGAGCGGTACCGTTGCCGGCGTGGGCGAGAACGACGCGACACCCTCGGTCCCAGCGACCGTCTCGATTCCGGAGCCTCTCGAGGACGATGCCGCCCTCTCGGCACTCAAGGATGTGGTCAAGGGCGAGGAGTGGCTCGGCTGCGCCGTCGAGGAGGACCCGTCTGCGGGCACGCTCTTCTCGCAAGGCTACACGCTGTGGGTCTCCGCCTCCGGCGATACGCTGCTACGCTTTTCCGGAGACATGGCGGATGCCGCGCTCAAGCTCGCCTTTGCGGAGGGTCACGTGGCCTCGGGCAACGTCAAGGCGCTCTTCCACCATCTCTCGCCGGTTGACTCGTCGCTGCCTGAGTCCATGGCGGCGAAAGAAGTGTCTTCTGAGCGCATCTTCGACGTAGGTGTGGCAGCCTACCTGCTGGAATCCGACCGTCCGTCCTTTGAGGTGCGTGGGCTTGCCGAACAGTTCCTCTCGCCTGCGCTTCCGGAGGAGGGCACGGCGCCCCTCGCAGCAATCGAGGCCGTTGCCGTAAGGCTCCTTGTGCCCGTGCTTGCGCAGCGCCTTGCCGACGACGGCTCCGCGGACGTCATGAACAAGATGGAGATGCCGCTCCTGCCGGTGCTTGCGCAGATGGAACGCATCGGCCTCTCGGTGGACCCCGGCATTCTTGCTCGCCAGTCTGCCGAACTTGGCGCCGAGATTGACCAGATGGTTGCCGACATATACGCCATGGCAGGGGAGGAGTTCAACATCGACTCTCCGCAGCAGCTCTCGAACATCCTCTTTGATGTGCGGAAGCTTCCCACCTTTGGGATGAAGCGCACGAAGCGTGGGTTCTACTCCACGAACGCCAAGGTCCTGGCCGACCTTGCCCAGACAGACGAGCTGGTAGCCAAGGTGCTGGAGTACCGTGAGCGTGCCAAGATCAAGTCCACGTACTTGGATGCGCTGCCGGCGCTCGTCAAGGGAGACGGGCGTATCCACACCACGTTCAACCAGACCGTGGCTGCCACGGGGCGTCTCTCGAGCTCTGATCCCAACCTGCAGAACATCCCCACCCGCTCCGAGCTGGGGCATCGCGTGCGCACCGCCTTTACGGTGCCGGAGGGTTCGGTCTTTCTCGCCTGCGACTACTCACAGATCGAGTTGAGGCTGCTTGCCCACCTCTCCGGAGACGAGCACCTCATTGCGGCCTTCAACGAGGGCGCGGACTTCCATGCAACAACTGCTGCACGCGTCTTTGGGATTCCCGTAGAGGAGGTCACCCCTCAGCTGCGCAGTCGTGCGAAGGCCGTGAACTTTGGCATTGTCTACGGTCAGCAGGCCTATGGACTTGCCACCTCGCTCAAGATCCCGCGCGCCGAGGCGCAGGAGATGATCGACCGCTACTTTGAGGCGTATCCAGGCGTTCGCGCTTACCTCGACCAGTCCGTCTCATTTGCACACGAGCACGGCTATGCCATCACCATGTACGGCCGCAAGCGCCACATCAGGGAGTTCTCGCAGAGAAATAAGCAGCTTGTGGCCTTTGGCGAGCGCACGGCCATGAACCACCCCATGCAGGGGACGGCAGCGGACATCATAAAGATCGCAATGGTCTGCGTGGAGAGGCGCCTGGCCGAGGAGGGGCTGCGCTCCAAGCTTGCGCTGCAGATTCACGACGAGTTGGACCTTGAGGTGCCTAAGGACGAGATAGGCACGACATCCGTGCTGGTAAAGGAGACCATGGAGGGCGTGGCCCAGCTCAAGGTGCCGCTCATCGCCGAGGTCTCGTATGGTCCCACATGGGCTGACGCGAAGTAGGGGACGTATGGCAGGGAAGCGCATGAGCGTGGTGGTGTACACTGACGGATCCTCTCGGCACAATCCCGGTAACGGAGGCTATGGGGCGGTGCTGCTCTACACCGACCCCGCTGGCAAGACCCACACCCGCGAGCTCTCGCAGGGGTATCGCCACACCACCAACAATCGCATGGAACTCATGGGGGTCATCGCCGCCCTGGAGGCGCTCGCGAGGCCGTGCAGCGTGGAGGTCCACTCCGACTCCAAGTACGTGGTGGACGCCTTCAACCAGCATTGGATCGACGGCTGGTTGCGTCGCGGCTGGAAGACGGCGGAGAAGAAGCCGGTCATGAATATGGACCTGTGGAACCGCCTGCTGGCCGCCATGGCGCCGCACGACGTGAGTTTTATTTGGGTGAAGGGCCACGCCGGGCACGACCTCAACGAGCGCTGCGACGAGCTTGCCACGTTGGCGGCGGATGGCGATGCGCTGGTGGAGGACGAGGGCTTTACGGACGCGGACGCGTGAGTGGCGCAGGTGAGCGGGTCCACAGCGGGTCCACGGGCCTCGACCTGAGGGAAATCTGCGGTTTAATGGCGGAGCGGTAGGGGGTGGTGGCCTCCGATGGCAAAAACTCGACATCGTGCGTACACACGACTGCGACTCTCCGCCAATTCAGCCCTCTAGGAGCTTCCTGCTGGCAGGAAACCACCATCCTGCGTACGCACGATTCTCGTCTGTTGCCATGTCCCTCTCGCCCAACTGGGGAGAACGACAGGGGCTTGGTGGATTTCCTTGGTCGTGCGTACGCACGACCCAACTTACGCGCCAGCGGAGCAAGCCCGTGACGTAATTGCGTGTGCCGGGAAGGTTGCAAGCTCGCTGCCTGTTTCTCTCAGCAGCATGGGCCTCGACTCGTAGTTAAGTCACATATTCGCTGCGGCACCTGCCGCGCCCTCGTACGTCTCGGCGATGTTATAGTTATCCATCGTTAACAAATTGTCGCTACGGCTTTGTCGTTTCATCGTGGTGACTTGCTGGGCGGAGATAGGAGTAAGCCATGAAACCAGTCGACGTCATTCTCATCGCTGCCGTCATCGCCATCCTTGTCGTTGCCATCCGTCGCTTCATTGGCACGGCAACGGGCACGCGCGACTGCTGCAGCGGGGCGAAGAAGAAGTCCAACGTCAAGCGGTTCAAGGCCACCAAGATCGAGGACACCAACGAGAGCCACTATCCCTACCAGGCTGACTTTGAGATTGGCGGCATGAGCTGCGAGCACTCCGTAGTTTTGCAGTTGCCCTAGTCTGACCTCCCACCCCTTGCCCAGCTAGATGGGCATTTTTTATGTCAAATTTTAAGTATTTATCTTGTTACGTTGTGTTACGCGGTGTATAATGCGAAGCAC
>NZ_LR027574.1:1052532-1061048 GCF_900605015.1 Olsenella sp. Marseille-P4559 | reverse complement strand
CTCCGTAGTTTTGCAGTTGCCCTAGTCTGACCTCCCACCCCTTGCCCAGCTAGATGGGCATTTTTTATGTCAAATTTTAAGTATTTATCTTGTTACGTTGTGTTACGCGGTGTATAATGCGAAGCACATGTTCCCGCAGGTGAGAGGCGGTTTCCGCATGTACCTGAAGAAGACGCCGAGCAGGAGCGGCAGGGTGAGCCTGTCCGCCGTGCAGGGCTACCGCGACCCCGAGACCGGGCGCGTGAGGCAGCGCACCGTGGAGACCTTCGGCTACGTCGACGCGCTCGAGGCGGAGTTCGACGACCCGGTCGCGCACTTCGCCGAGGTCGTGGCGGCGATGGACGCCGAGAGGCTGGCGGCGGAGGGGCCGCAGACGATCACCGTCCACCCCCTGCAGAGGGTGGACAAGCGCAGGACCAACCGCATGGCGGCGGGCGACGCCGTGCCGATGGCGTACTACGGCGCCCTCGGGGTAGAGGCCGCCGTCAGGTCCAACATGCGGGGCAGGAGGACGGGCTTCGACGTGAACGCGCTGCTGAGGCTGCTGGTGATGGAGAGGCTGCTGGCGCCGGGCTCCAAGAGGGCGGCGTGGGAGAGCTCGGGCCGCCATTTCTACCGATGCGACCTGTCCGAGTCCGACGTCTACCGCGGGCTCGCGGTGATCGCCAGGATGTGGGGCGCCATGGTGTGGAAGGCGAACTCGTCCACCGCCGCCGCGGGCATCCGCGACTTGAGCTGCGGCTACTACGACTGCACGAACTGCTACTGCGAGAGCGACGGCGACGAGCCGCGCCGCAAGGGCGTCTCCAAGGAGCGCCGCCCCAACCCCATCGTGCAGATGGGGCTCATGCAGGACGCCAACGGCGTGCCGGTGGACTTCCGCATATTCCCCGGCAACGTGCACGACGGCGACACCCTGGTCGACGCGCTGCCCGAGGCCAGGAGGGCGGCGGGCATGGGCCGGGTGGTCACCGTGGCCGACAAGGGCATGAACTGCTCGAAGAACGTAATCGCCACCGTGGCGCGCGGCGACGGCTTCGTGTTCAGCCAGTCCATACGCGGCACCAAGGGCCGCAGGGAGCTTCGCGAGTGGGTCATATCGGACAGGGGCTACTCCCCCAGCGCAAACGGCACCTTCAAGATGAAGTCCCGGCAGGACACCAAGACCATAAGGGTCCCCAGGGAGGACTCCGCCGACGGGCGCGGGCACTCCGTCGAGGTGGACGTGCAGGTCGTGGCCTTCTGGTCGCGAAAGTACGCCGAGCGCGCCCGTCACGAGAGGGAGAGGGTGCTGGAGAAGTCGCGCCAGCTCGTCGCCAACCCGGGGAGGTGCACCCGCGCCACGCACCTGGGCGCCGCCAAGTACGTGCGCAACGTGGGGTTCGACGCCGCCACCGGCGAGGTCGTCGAGTGCGCCAAGGCCCCGGAGCTCGACTACGCCGCCATCGAGGCCGACGCCGCCTGCGACGGCCACTGCTGCATAGTCACCTCGGAGACCGGCTGGGAGCCGGCGAGGGTGGTCGACACCTACCGCGAGCTGTGGAGGATCGAGGAGGCCTTCAAGGTCACGAAGTCGCACCTGGGGGCAAGGCCGGTGTACGTCTGGACGCCGGAGCACATCCAGGCCCACTTCCTCACCTGCTACCTGGCACTGGTCATAGAGCGGCTGATCGAGCGCGCGCTGGGCAACCGCTACTCAGCGGGCGCGATACTGGAGGACATGAGGGCGCTGGAGTGCAGCTCGGTCGACGCGGAGTGGTGGCTCTTCGACCACCGCACCGACCTCACGGACGGGCTATTCGCGCTGATCGGCGAAGAGGCCCCCAGGAAGTTCATGCGCACCGGCGACATCAGGGGGCTTTTCAAGAAGGGGCGCGAGGTGCGCTGGAAGGCCCTGTAACACTACAGAAAATATACAAGTGAAAAAGAGGCCGTTTTCCCGGTAAGCACAGGTAAAACGGCCTCTTCAACTGCAAAAGTCAGGCTAAGTCACATATTCGCTGCGGCACCTGCCGCGCCCTCGTACGTCTCGGCGATGTTATAGTTATCCATCGTTAACAAATTGTCGCTACGGCTTTGTCGTTTCATCGTGGTGACTTGCTGGGCGGAGATAGGAGTAAGCCATGAAACCAGTCGACGTCATTCTCATCGCTGCCGTCATCGCCATCCTTGCCGTTGCCATCCGTCGCTTCATTGGCACGGCAACGGGCACGCGCGACTGCTGCAGCGGGGCGAAGAAGAAGTCCAACGTCAAGCGGTTCAAGGCCACCAAGATCGAGGACACCAACGAGAGCCACTATCCCTACCAGGCTGACTTTGAGATTGGCGGCATGAGCTGCGAGCACTGCGCGGAGAGTGTCACCCGGGCACTCGACTCGATCGATGGTACCTGGGCCACGGTCTCTCTTGCGGGTGGTCGCGCCCATGTGCGCTCGAAGTCACCCATCAACGAGGACGTCTACCGCAAGGTCGTCGAGGAGGCCGGCTACCGCTTGGTGGGGTAGCGAATGAGACAAGTGAGACAAGGGGACTGTCCCCCTGTCTCACGAGCAGACCGTCTTGCCAATCATGATGTTCAAGATCTCGACATCGGTGGGGTGCATGCCAACGCGACCCACGTAGCCCATCGAGCGTATGGTCTCCTCGGTCGTCTCGCCGATAAGCCCCTCGCCTGGCCTAAAGTCCACGTTGGCCAGTGCCATATCGCATCCGAGAATCGCTGCGTCGACTGCCGCGGCGATTTTTGCCGCGCAGCTGGGCTTGGCCCCGTCGCAGACGATGCCTCCCACGTTGGCAAGCGTGTTGGCGATGGTTGCCTGGTACTGTCCGAAGGAGCCTCCGCGCAGGTAGCAGACGGCTGCTCCCGCGCCCGTGGCTACCGTCACGGCACCGCAGAACGCCGAGAGCTCGCCGATGAAGCGCTTGGCGTGTATCGCCGTGAGGTCGGAGAGCGTGACGGCCCGCAGCATCTCGTCGTGAGGGACCCTCAGGTACTCGGCATACTCTGCGACCGGAAGCGAGCATGTGATGCCCTGGTTGCCGCTCCCGCAGTTAATCACTACCGGCATGGCGCATCCGCTCATGCGCGCATCGGATCCAGCGGCGGCGGCAGCCCGCGCACGGCACGAGATGTCGTCTGGCCTTGTGAGAAGGAGTGTCTTGCCAATGCGAGCGCCCCAGTCGCCCGAGAGCCCCTCGCTGGAGATGGCGCGGTTAAGCCCTACCTGGCGCTCGACCATCTCGCGTATGTCCTCGACATCCACCTCGCGCACAAACTCCCAAATGCCCTCAAGCGAGAGGGACGAGAGGCCCGGCTCCTCGGGTTCACCGTCGATTGCGCAGGTGTCCTGCTCGTTTGCGATGACTCCATCAACGCTGACGGGGTTTCCGTCGCGTGTGAGCTCGACCACGTTGGTGTGCCTGCCGGCAACGCACGCTACGCCGCTGTGCCCCCGTGCCGTGGCAACTGCGCGCACGTAGAGGTTGGGCACGCCCTCAGCGAGAGAGACCGAGCAAAACCCTGCCGAGACAAGCTTGCGTGTGTGCTGGCGGTCCTTCTCGTCTACGCCCTCAAGCACCTCGAGTGCGCGCGTGGCATCTCCGCCCACGGCACCAAGCGTTGCTGCGGCCTCAATGCCGCGCTGGTCGCCGGAGTTTGGCACCGTCACGCTCTTTACGTTCTTGATGATGTTGCCGCTGCAGGACATCTCGAGGTGCTCGGGCTTTTGGCCCAGGGCGTCACGGGCAAGCGCAGCCACGTACGCCACGGCGATGGGCTCGGTGCAGCCGAGGGCGCAGACAAGCTCGCGCCTCAGGATGTCCAGATAGGTGTCATAGGTGCTGCGGTCCATGGGCCCTCCAGCCGTCTCCCGACTTCAAACAATGAACGGGGAAACGGTAGCGCTAGAGGGATGCCATGTCACGCCTGTTGGCCTCCTCGCCGTCAAACCTCCGGATGATGTTGGGAAGCTCTCGAGCAAGGCGAGACATGGGGCCGTGCCACACTGCGCGGCGCGGCCAAGCGTGGCCAACGTAGATGGTGCGCAGACCACAGTCGGGACGGGGGAAATCACGGCGCGAGTCGTTGCCCACCATGAGGCACTCGTCGCAGGTAAGCCCCAGCGTGTTCACAAACTCCTGGTAGAAGCGGGCATTGGGCTTGAGCCGATGTGTGTTGTCCCAGTTAGAGGCCAGCGAGAAGTCTTCGGGTGAGACGTCTGCCCAACCCATGCGCGCCTCGACGCACGCCTCCGAGAAGGCTGGGTTTGTGGCAAGCGCACAGGTGAGGCCAAGCTCGTGTACCACGTCTACGGCTCTGTGCCCTCCACGTTGTGGGCGTGCGGCAACAATGCCGCCATGCATGGTGGGCACGACTTCACGCTCGTAGAAGTCAACTGCGTCTGCGATTGCGGGGTCGTCGAGCGGTATGCCCGCGAGCGCGTTGACCTCCTGATTGAAGAGCTGATGGTTGGTGAGGTCATCGGAGCGGTTCGAGTTCTCCAGTGCCAGGTATGCCTTGGTGAAGGGGATGCCCATGACCGGCGCGGGCGTGCGGGCGATTCTGCCGAGAAGGCCAGAAAGTCCCGCAACGTAGCGTGTCATGAATGCGGTGAAGTTGATGTCGAGCAAGGTGTCGTCGAGGTCGAAGAGGACCGCCTTGATCATGCCGCTTGAACCTCCTCCCCGCCTAACTACGCCTTCGGCTCTGATACCCTTTGTGACCCCATGACCCTACAGAACCGCGTGCCCCGATGCAAGCTACATGCGATTGCCGCAATACCCTAAGCGTTGTGGCATTCTGACCGCCTGCGTTTCTATTTGACCGCTGGCAGTTTCGCCGTTCGCTCGTCTTCCGGAAACCTATATATTTTCACGCAGAAAATAAGTATGGCCCTGACAGAGGCATGGCAGTGCGATGGGGCGCTGGATCCATTGCCACTAGGCTGGTACGGCTTTGGAGGTGAAGGCATGTCGGGTGGCGTTGAGCACATCGCAGATGCCAACCGAGCCCGCATCATGCGAGCCCTCGTCGACCACGGACCCCTCTCCCGCGTGGAAATCGCACAGGTGAGCGGCCTGTCCCCGGCTACTGTGACGCGCAACATCGCCTATCTCATGACGGTGGGCGTGCTTGCGGAGGACACCACCCGCGTGCGCACCGGCGGCAGGAGCCGCATCCCCGTCACCGTAAACGCCGCCTACGGTCGCATTGCCATCGTGGGCCTCACACACCGCGGTGCCACGCTCTACCAGTACGACATGGCGCTCGAGCCCTGCGCCGAGCCCATCTCGCTTGGCGAAGGCTTTGCCTCGGCAGACCTTCCACGTACGGTCGAGGCGCACCTCTCGCGCGCAGACGGCGAGTTCGAGAAGACGCTGCGTGCGGTGGGGGTCCTTCGCTGTGACAACTCCTGGGACGCCGCCTGCGGCCTCTCGGACGCGCTCTCCCGTCGCCTCGGCGTCCCTGCCTTCGAGCAGCGCGCCGAGGACTGCGCCGAGTACAAGATACTCCACGACGAATCGGAGGAGGCGAGCTCCAACCACCTGCTGGTGAGTCTGGGCTCCGAGGTCCTCGTGGGCATCGCCCAAGGCGGCAAGCGTCTTCCCCTTCGTAGCGGCTCGTACGCCGAGATTAGCCGTCCGCTCGCCAACAGCGGCGAACCCGAGGGCGCTATCGTTGACCGCCTGGTCGATATCCTCTCTATTCTCACCTCCCTCTTCGCTGTCGATGCCATCTTCATGATGGGTTCCGGAGAGGAGACACTCATTGCCGGAGTGCCCGTCGACCTGGGCAATGTTGCCAAGGCGGGAGGCGTCTCCGGAGAGCTCCCTAGGGTTGTGATTGTGAGCCAGACCTTGCGGGAGATGGCACGCATCATGACCGCGCAGGTGAGAGGCATGCTCCTGCACGCCGGGTGATCCGGCTCGCGTCGGTTATGGGGCCGTGGCCAACCCACGGCAATGCGCGCGTCCCCAAGGCGCGCGGAGGGAAGGGAGACGTATGGTAGTTCTCGTAAGGTGTGATGACCGCCTTATTCACGGCCAGTGCATGACCGTCGTGGTGAAGGGCAACCACATCGAGCGCATCATCGTCGTTGATGACCTTACAGCAAGCAACTCGATTCTGCGCTCGGTCTTCAAGGCTGCCGTTCCCGCTGACATGAAGGCTGGAGTCTACACGGTTGATGAGGCCGTTCCGCTCATCGAGAAGGCCATGGGCGACAACATCCGCACGCTCGTGCTCATGAAGTCCCCCATCACGTACAAGCGTCTGCTGGAGAAGGTGCCCGGACTTCCCAGGGAGCTCAACGTTGGGCCCATGTCCAAGCGCAAAGGCACCACTGAGGTGACCCCTACCTCGCACCTCATGCCTGACGAGGCAGAGGCTGTGAAGGATGTCGTGGGCCAGGGCGCTCGCGTCTTCTTCCAGCAGGTTCCCAGCCAGCCCGTTGTCGAGTGGGATGACGTGAAGGGCAGGTTCTAGGGTCCGTGCACGGACTTCGGACCCGAGCAAGATTCCGTCGGTAGCAGGATAAGGTCCTGGTGTCAGAGGAAAGGAAGGTACTGCCATGAGTTTTCTACAGGCACTGCTCCTGGCACTGTGCGGGTGGATGGGCTCCATCTACTCTCCGGTGCTCATAGGAGGCCTCGCGGGCTGGTACACAATCGGCCGGCCGCTGGTCTCAGGCATGATCATTGGCATCATCCTTGGTGACGTCCAGACCGGCATCATCATGGGCGCCGCCATCCAGATGCTCTACATCGGCCTCGTAACCCCTGGCGGCACAATGCCTGCGGACGTCAACTTTGCTGCGTGGATTGGCATCCCGCTGGCCATGGTCGCCGGCGCCGGCAAGGAGTATGCGCTTGCGCTTGCCGTGCCGCTGTCGTCTCTGGGTGTCCTCGCCGTCTATGGACTGTGCGCCATCAACCTGTACTTCGTGCACAAGCAGGACGCCGATGTCGAGGCCGGTAGGCTTGACGCTGCCGCGCGCATCCCCATCGTTGGCCAGATTACCAACTTCGTGCTGCGCTTCTTCCCGATCCTCCTCATCAACTTCTTTGGTCAGGATCTCATCACCGCGCTTGTCAACGCACTGCCCGTCCAGGTGACCGACATCCTCCAGATCTTCGCCAACATGCTGCCGCTCGTGGGCTTCATGCTCCTCATGCGCATGATCTGCAAGCGTGACGTCGACCTCATCCTCTTCTGCGTTGGCTTCGCGCTCATGTCCGTGCTCCAGCTCGGCATGGTCACCATTGTGATCTTCGCGCTGGGCATTGCCTATCTCGACTACCGCGGCACCAACGCCGCTGCTGCTCCCGAGAGGAGTGAGTAGACATGACAAATGACATCACCACCGAGTACCAGGAGATGGGCGGTGCCAGGAAGCTTGGCAAGAGTGCCATTCGCCGCGCGTACTGGGATTGGATGTTCTACAACCTGTCTGTGCAGAACTTCGAGAGGATGCAGGGCCCAGCCATCATCAGGATGCTGGCCGACGTCCGCGAGGACCTCTATCCTGGTGACCACCAGGCCCAGCAGGAGATGCTCGAACGCCACGAGGTCTTCTTCAACACCGAGCCGTACCTGGGCAGCATCGTTCCCGGCATCGTCCTCGGCATGGAGGCGAGCAAGGCAGAGGGCAACGACGAGGTCTCCTCTGAGTTCATCAACTCCATTAAGACCGCGCTCATGGGCCCCTTCGCCGGCATTGGCGATTCGCTGCTTCCCGGTACGCTGATTCCGATCCTGCTCTCCATTGCCCTGGGCATGTCACCCAACGGCGAGGTCACCGGTCCAATCTTCTATATCGTGGTCTTCCTGGCAATCATGCTGCCGCTCACCTGGTTCCTCTTCTCCTACGGCGTGAAGGCCGGCGCCAACGCGGCGGAGCTGGTCCTCTCGGGTGGCATCAAGGACAAGATCACCCGTGCCGCCGAGGTCGTTGGCCTTATCGTCGTGGGTGCCATCTGCGCGCAGTACGCCAAGTTCAACATTGGCCTTGTCTACACCAGCGGTGACCTTACGATCAACATTGCCGACGTCCTCGACTCGATCTTCCCCGAGCTACCAGTGCTGGTCATCTCCTTTGTGACCTACTGGCTCATGGTCAAGAAGAACTGGTCTGCGGGCAAGGCCATGCTGCTCATGCTCGCAATCTCCGTCGTGGGCTACTTCACCACGATTCTCACGGTCTAGTTGCGGGGGCCTTCCTAGTCATTGGGCTTGCATGGGGCGCACCTGCCATCCGGCATGGTGCGCCCCATGCAGACGCAGGGGAGGACCCCGCCCGCCGCCTTCCTTGCCACGCAGGCCGAACGTCTTGCCCACATTTAGAAAAAATGGCACCTGATGCTTGAAATTGCGCCTGCGAACAGGCTAATCCTGACTTTTGCAGTTGAAGAGGCCGTTTTACCTGTGCTTACCGGGAAAACGGCCTCTTTTTCACTTGTATATTTTCTGTAGTGTTACAGGGCCTTCCAGCGCACCTCGCGCCCCTTCTTGAAAAGCC
>NZ_LR027574.1:931265-1052524 GCF_900605015.1 Olsenella sp. Marseille-P4559 | reverse complement strand
TCCTGACTTTTGCAGTTGAAGAGGCCGTTTTACCTGTGCTTACCGGGAAAACGGCCTCTTTTTCACTTGTATATTTTCTGTAGTGTTACAGGGCCTTCCAGCGCACCTCGCGCCCCTTCTTGAAAAGCCCCCTGATGTCGCCGGTGCGCATGAACTTCCTGGGGGCCTCTTCGCCGATCAGCGCGAATAGCCCGTCCGTGAGGTCGGTGCGGTGGTCGAAGAGCCACCACTCCGCGTCGACCGAGCTGCACTCCAGCGCCCTCATGTCCTCCAGTATCGCGCCCGCTGAGTAGCGGTTGCCCAGCGCGTGCTCGATCAGCCGCTCTATGACCAGTGCCAGGTAGCAGGTGAGGAAGTGGGCCTGGATGTGCTCCGGCGTCCAGACGTACACCGGCCTTGCCCCCAGGTGCGACTTCGTGACCTTGAAGGCCTCCTCGATCCTCCACAGCTCGCGGTAGGTGTCGACCACCCTCGCCGGCTCCCAGCCGGTCTCCGAGGTGACTATGCAGCAGTGGCCGTCGCAGGCGGCGTCGGCCTCGATGGCGGCGTAGTCGAGCTCCGGGGCCTTGGCGCACTCGACGACCTCGCCGGTGGCGGCGTCGAACCCCACGTTGCGCACGTACTTGGCGGCGCCCAGGTGCGTGGCGCGGGTGCACCTCCCCGGGTTGGCGACGAGCTGGCGCGACTTCTCCAGCACCCTCTCCCTCTCGTGACGGGCGCGCTCGGCGTACTTTCGCGACCAGAAGGCCACGACCTGCACGTCCACCTCGACGGAGTGCCCGCGCCCGTCGGCGGAGTCCTCCCTGGGGACCCTTATGGTCTTGGTGTCCTGCCGGGACTTCATCTTGAAGGTGCCGTTTGCGCTGGGGGAGTAGCCCCTGTCCGATATGACCCACTCGCGAAGCTCCCTGCGGCCCTTGGTGCCGCGTATGGACTGGCTGAACACGAAGCCGTCGCCGCGCGCCACGGTGGCGATTACGTTCTTCGAGCAGTTCATGCCCTTGTCGGCCACGGTGACCACCCGGCCCATGCCCGCCGCCCTCCTGGCCTCGGGCAGCGCGTCGACCAGGGTGTCGCCGTCGTGCACGTTGCCGGGGAATATGCGGAAGTCCACCGGCACGCCGTTGGCGTCCTGCATGAGCCCCATCTGCACGATGGGGTTGGGGCGGCGCTCCTTGGAGACGCCCTTGCGGCGCGGCTCGTCGCCGTCGCTCTCGAAGTAGTAGTTCGTGCAGTCGTAGTAGCCGCAGCTCAAGTCGCGTATGCCCGCGGCGGCGATGGACGAGTTCGCCTTCGACACTATGGCGCCCGACATCCTGGCGATCTCCGTGAGCCCGCGGTAGACGTCGGACTCGGACAGGGCGCCTCGGTAGAAAAGGCCGCCCGAGCTCTCCCACGCCGCCCTCTTGGAGCCCGGCGCCAGCAGCCTCTCCATCACCAGCAGCCTCAGCAGCGCGTTCACGTCGAAGCCCGTCCTCCTGCCCCGCATGTTGGACCTGACGGCGGCCTCTACCCCGAGGGCGCCGTAGTACGCCATCGGCACGGCGTCGCCCGCCGCCATGCGGTTGGTCCTGCGCTTGTCCACCCTCTGCAGGGGGTGGACGGTGATCGTCTGCGGCCCCTCCGCCGCCAGCCTCTCGGCGTCCATCGCCGCCACGACCTCGGCGAAGTGCGCGACCGGGTCGTCGAACTCCGCCTCGAGCGCGTCGACGTAGCCGAAGGTCTCCACGGTGCGCTGCCTCACGCGCCCGGTCTCGGGGTCGCGGTAGCCCTGCACGGCGGACAGGCTCACCCTGCCGCTCCTGCTCGGCGTCTTCTTCAGGTACATGCGGAAACCGCCTCTCACCTGCGGGAACATGTGCTTCGCATTATACACCGCGTAACACAACGTAACAAGATAAATACTTAAAATTTGACATAAAAAATGCCCATCTAGCTGGGCAAGGGGTGGGAGGTCAGACTAGGGCAACTGCAAAACTACGGAGAACTGGTCTGCGGGCAAGGCCATGCTGCTCATGCTCGCAATCTCCGTCGTGGGCTACTTCACCACGATTCTCACGGTCTAGTTGCGGGGGCCTTCCTAGTCATTGGGCTTGCATGGGGCGCACCTGCCATCCGGCATGGTGCGCCCCATGCAGACGCAGGGGAGGACCCCGCCCGCCGCCTTCCTTGCCACGCAGGCCGAACGTCTTGCCCACATTTAGAAAAAATGGCATCTGATGCTTGAAATTGCGCCTGCGAACAGGCTAATCTATCCAATGCATGCGCATCCGCCATGCAGCGTATCTGTCGGCCCCCGAGAGCATGCAAGTTCGCCCAAGCGTTCGTGCGCGAGCGCAGAAGCGCAGACCATGACGACCGGGGCCCCGTTTCGAGAGGGGTCCACCTTTGAGTGAGATTCAGAACTCATCCGTCTTCGCGCTGGATGATATTTCCGACGAGGAGATGAACAACCTCATCGACGGTACCGTCACCGATTTCGACGAGGGCGATCTTGTTACCGGCACCGTCGTCAAGATCGAGCGCGACGAGGTTCTGCTTGACATCGGCTACAAGTCCGAGGGCGTCATCCCTGCGCGCGAGCTTTCCATCCGTAAGGATGTCAATCCTGCCGAGGTCGTCTCTCTGGGCGACCAGATTGAGGCCCTCGTCCTTCAGAAGGAGGACAAGGAGGGCCGTCTCGTCCTCTCCAAGAAGCGTGCCGAGTACGAGCGCGCCTGGAACCGCGTGGAGGAGAAGTTCAACTCCGGCGAGACCGTGGAGGGCGAGGTCATCGAGGTCGTCAAGGGTGGTCTCATCCTCGACATTGGCCTTCGTGGCTTCCTCCCTGCCTCCCTCGTCGACCTTCGTCGCGTGAAGGACCTCAATGCCTACCTTGGCACCCGCATCGAGGCCCGCGTCATCGAGATGGATCGCAACCGCAATAACGTCGTCCTCTCTCGTCGCATTGTTCTCGAGGAGGCCCGCAAGGCCGAGCGGCAGGAGATCCTCTCCAAGCTCAAGCCCGGCATGCGCCTCAAGGGCACCGTGTCCTCGATCGTGGACTTCGGCGCCTTCGTGGACCTCGGCGGCATCGACGGCCTGGTTCACATCTCCGAGCTCTCCTGGAACCACGTCAACCACCCCTCCGAGGTCGTCAAGGTTGGCCAGGAGGTCGAGGTCCAGGTGCTCGACGTCGATCTTAATCGCGAGCGCATCTCCCTCGGTCTCAAGCAGACCACTGAGGATCCTTGGCGTACGCTCGTCAAGAAGTATCCCGTGGGTGCTATCGTCGAGGGCAAGGTCACAAAGCTCGTCACCTTTGGTGCCTTCGTCGACCTTGGCGAGGGTGTCGAAGGTCTCGTCCACATCTCCGAGATGGCCAAGAGCCACGTGGACGCTCCCTCGCAGGTCTGCCAGGTTGGCGACACCGTCCAGGTGAAGGTCATGGAGATCGACCTCGACCGTCGTCGCATCTCCCTGTCAATGAAGGCTGCCGCCGAGACCCTTGGTACCGAGGTCGAGGTCAAGCCTCTGCCCGAGAGCGACAAGCCTGCCGAGAAGGCCGAGGTTGCCGAGGCTGAGACTGAGCCTAAGCCCAAGCCTGAGCCCGAGTCCGAACCTGCGGCAGAGTAGCGCTAGGGTTTACCGGCTGCACATCGAGCTAGCTGCATGGGAGGGAAGCCGCCTTCGGGCGGCTCCCTTTTTTTGGCGTCCGCATGGGGGCATGTGTGGTTGGGCGCTGTAGTTTCCGCCGTATTTGTGGCACGAGCAGGATAGAACCGGACTGGCATTGGCCCGTGTGCTCGCCGTGCGATTGTCATCTGGTTACCAACGGGCGTGGCCTCCTGCACAAAAGTGCCGTAGCGCTGGAAAATTGGGATGCTCATGCACAAAACCGGCCTATCGCGGGACCTTTTTGTGGTCATAGTATCAATTATTGAACTATTATTACATAGTTTTGCATAATTTACACAGAAAATGTGTAAATGTGCATACTGTGATTACATCTTTGATATTCACGCAAAACAATTCCCCTCGATAGGCCAGTTTTGTGCATGGGAACGAGAATTTCCCTTCGATAAAGCGTTTTTATGCACAGCGGGGAGGCGCGGAGGGCAGTGAGGGACCCGCGCTGCATGCTTGGCCCCCTCGGTGCAAAATCGTCGCTCGTGGTCTGCCTTTTCGAACCCTGACACCAATCGGGGGATGACATATCACGGGCGAACGATTTGCGAGGCGGATAGAGAAACAGGGTACGAGCGAATGCTCTGCATACCCCTGACGGTCTCAGAAGAGACCCGCTTGGCTTGGGCCAGGGCATCCCCTCGGTGCCACAGATGTGTGCAAAATGTGTAGAACACTAATAATAATATTAATTACCATTAATAGAAGACCTCTCCTGTGGGATAGTGATTACAGTAAGTAAGAATAAGTACTAATAAAGACATTACACAGGAGAAGATTATGGAAACCAAGCTCAACCACCTTCTTGCCAACATTACCGTCGAGTATCACAAGTTGCAGAACCTTCACTGGTACATTGCTGGAAGCGACTTCTTCCAGGTTCACGCCAAGCTTGAGGAGCTCTACGATTCCCTGCTCCCCATCATTGACGATGTTGCCGAGACCATCCTTCAACTGGGAGGCAAGCCCATCGCAAGCATGAGCGAAGTCCTCTCCATGGCAAGCATCAAGGAACGCAACGATGCACCTGTGCGTAGCACAGAGGTCTTCCAGATTGTCCTTGCAGACTTCTCGGCGCTTCTCGACGAGGTCACTACAATCAAGGTTGCCGCAGACAACGAGAGCAACCACCTGGTGAGCGCCCTCATGGACGATTACATCGCGAGCCTCTCCAAGGCGATCTGGATGATTCGCCAGTATCGCGCCTAAGCGTCATACGCAGTGCCACAACCCCGCAGGGTCGAGTTTCTCGGCCCTGCTTTTGTATCTCTGGTGATTCAGCGTCAGGCTTTGGGTATAGAGAAAAAGGTCAGGCACCTGATATCTGATTTCCAAATGGTTAGCTATCGGAATTCCCTGCGCGTAAGTAGTAATTCCGATTGTTACACTAGGAAAAGAGTGACATCCTGCTGAGCTGCCCTGGGGAGGGGTAGAGGGGGATTGTCGCATCACCAAAAGAGAGGGGAGACTCCAATGAAGTCACTCAAGAGCACTTCCGTGAGCCGTCGCCAGGCAATCCGCCTTGGCCTTGGCAGCGCTGCCGCTGCAGGTGTTGTTGCGCTTGCCGGCTGCACCGACACCAGCTCCAATACTACCAGCACGTCTTCCTCATCTTCGTCGAGCACGGACTCCGCTGCCTCGACCCAGATTGACAAAGAAGCCTTCGACAGCCTGCTCGCTGCCGGTGACGTTGCCGATGACGCAGCGGTCTCCTCGAGCGCTTGGGCCAAGAAGGTTAAGGACGCCGGAACGTTCCGTCTGGGTGGCGTTCAGACCTCCACGCTCTTTGCTTCACTTGACGAGACAGACAACAAGCTCCGTGGCTTCGATGCTGGCCTTGCGCAGCTGCTCGTCCGCTACATCCTAGGCGACGAGTCCAAGTACGACTTTACCAAGGTGACGTCTGACACGCGGGAGTCTGTCCTTCAGAATGACCAGGTCGACGCCGTCTTCGCTACCTACTCCATCACCGACAAGCGCAAGGAGGTCATCTCCTTCGCTGGTCCGTACTATTCCACGCGACAGGGCATCCTTGTAACCGCTGACAACACCGACATCAACTCTGTCGATGACCTTGCGGGCAAAACCGTGGCCGCGCAGTCCGGCTCCACTGGCCCGAGCATCCTTGCCGAGTACGCACCTACCGCGACAGTCCAGGAGTTCAGCACCGACGAGGAGGCCCGCACGGCCCTTGAGCAGGGTCGCGTTGACGCCTACGTCATCGATGCAACCATGCAGATGAGCTCCATCGTCAAGAACCCTGGCAAGTACCGTCTCGTCGGCGATTCCTTTGGTCCTGAGGACCCCTACGGCATTGGTCTGCCGCTCGACTCCGATGGGGTCGCCTTCGTAAACACCTGGCTCAAGAAGATCGAAGATGAGGGCACCTGGGCTAAACTCTGGAAGATTTGCATCGGTGACCGCACGGGCATCGATGCCGTTCCCGAGCCGCCTGCGATTGGTGCCTAACGCCAGGCAACATCTGGTCTGGGCCCTCTGCGTCGCATGGCGCAGGGGGCCTTGGCTGGTATTTGGAGAGGGGGAGCCTTGAGCATCTCGGAGTTGCTGTCTGAGTATGGGGACATGTATGTCCAAGCGCTTCTCGGCACATGGTGGATGTCGCTTGTATCGTTTGTCTTCGCCATGCTACTGGCGCTCATAGTGACCGTGTTTCGCGTATGCCCCATCAAGCCTCTGCGCGTCGTTGGCGACCTCTACGTGCAGGTATTTCGCAACATCCCTGGCGTCTCGCTCCTCATCATCCTGGTGTATGCCCTGCCGTACCTGAAGATCGTGATGAACTACCGGCTCTGCGTGATTGTGACGGTGATTCTGGTTGCCTCGGCCTTTGGGTCGGAGAACTTCATGAGTGGTATCAACACCATTGGCGTGGGGCAGATCGAGGCCGCGCGCTCGCTTGGCATGGGGTTTGGCAAGATGCTGCGCCTTGTGGTAATTCCGCAGGCTCTACGCTCGGCCGTGCTTCCCATGACCAACCTCGCCGTTGCCGTACTGCTCACCACCGCCCTCGGCTCCCAGGTCCCGCTGTCACCGCCCGAGCTCACAGGCCTCGTCTCCTACATCAACACCCGTACCGTCGGCGGCATTCTCCCCTTTGTGATCTCGGCAGTGCTCTACGCGGGTACGGCATTCGTGATCGGCGTGATTGGCAACGCCATTGACAAGAAGGTGAGGATCGCCCGATGAGCGCAACCAAGTCGACTTCAATGCGTGATGCGCTGTACGAGCCCCCCGGTCCTCGCATGCGCGGACGAATCTGGCTCTGGACGGCCATCTCGCTGGTGCTTGTCGTTGTAGGCGTTGGCCTTATCATCCGGCGCTTCTACGTTACCGGACAGCTTGCCCCACGCTATTGGGAGCTCTTTGCACGACCCACCACGTGGGTATTCTTGGGCAGCGGGTTTCTCGGCACCATTGAGGTCTCTCTCACGGCAGGTCTCATTGCCATCGTGCTGGGCTTCCTTCTCATGCTGGGACGCATGAGCTCCTCTCGCGTGCTTTCGGGCATCTGCCGCGTAATCATCAACTTCTTCCGCGGCGTGCCGAGCCTCCTTCTCATCTACTTCTTCTTCCTGGTGGTTCCCACCTATGGCGTGAAGATGAGTTCGTTCTGGATGATTACGCTGCCGGTGGGCCTCGCTGCCTCCGGAGTGCTTGCTGAGGTTTTCCGCGGGGGCATGAACGCCGTTCCCAAGGGGCAGTCCGAGGCTGCGTACTCGCTGGGCATGCGCAAGATGAAGGTCACGATGAAGATCGTGTTCCCGCAGGCCGTACGCTACGTGATTCCTTCGCTTATCTCGCAGCTTGTGGTCGTTGTGAAGGACACGACGGTTGCCTATGTGGTGAGCTTCCCCGACATGCTACAGAACGCACGCGTACTCATCACCAACTACGATGCGCTCGTTTCGGTGTACTTTGTGGTGGCGATTCTCTACATCCTTGTGAACTACGCCATCAACCACCTTGCAGTCTCGATGGCGCGCCGCTCCGGCACGAACATCATTTCTCGTACGAACGAGAATCCCGTCTAGCCAAAGGAGGCTACGTTGACACAGACGCAAACCGGCGAAGCGACCGCTGCGGAGAGCATGCCCGTCATCGAGCTCCGTCACGTGGACAAGCACTTTGGCAGCCTTCACGTGCTCAAGGACATCAACCTCAAGGTGGGGAAGGGAGAGGTCGTCGTTGTCATTGGCCCTTCTGGGTCCGGTAAGTCCACGCTGTGTCGAACCATCAACCGGCTTGAAACCATCGATTCCGGCGAGATCTTCATTGGGGGAAAGCCGCTTCCGCAGGAGGGCAGCGAGCTTGCCGCCACGCGTGCCGAGATTGGCATGGTCTTTCAGTCCTTCAATCTCTTTGCCCACCGGACAATCATCGACAATGTGACCATGGGTCCTGTCGAGGTGCTGGGCGCGTCGCGCGACAAGGCGCGTGCCGAGGGCATGGAGCTCCTGCGTCGTGTGGGCGTGGCTGAGCAGGCCGATAAGATGCCGGCCCAGCTCTCGGGTGGCCAGCAACAGCGTGTGGCTATTGCGAGGTCGTTGGCGATGCACCCCAAGGCCATGCTCTTCGACGAACCCACGTCCGCGCTTGATCCCGAGATGATCAACGAGGTCCTGGACGTTATGGTGGAGCTCGCCCGCGGCGGTATGACCATGGTGGTCGTTACGCACGAGATGGGATTTGCGCGCCGCGTGAGCGACCGTGTGGTCTTCATGGCCGACGGTGCCATTGTCGAGGAGGGCAAGCCTGACGAGTTCTTCGAGCATCCCACCTCCGAGCGCGTACGGGAATTCCTGGACTCGATTAAGGGGCATTAGGGAGGCGGGTGAGGCGTGGATTCTCGCCGGTTAACCGTCCCCAAACGTTCGAGAAACTTCTAAACGTCGAGAAACCGCGGAGAAGAGGTCGCTGCCCGCAACTCCGTCGTCGTTTGGGTAGACATGAACGCATCAGCACACTGCTCGCAGGCCAAAATCGCCAGGACAGCGGCATAGATGATGGGGGAGACATGACACAGGGTGACTTCAACCGCAAGGCGCAGGAGTTCATGAGCGGTCGCCGCGGACCGGACGACCTTGCCAGTCTCTCTGTCTGGGTAGCGGTCGTTCTCGTCATCATCGATTTTTTCGTTCACACTGGCTGGCTCAGCTGGATTTCCATGGCACTCGTGATTTATGCGGTCTGGCGCATGTGCTCCAAGAACGTCTATGCCCGCATAAGCGAGAACGATGCGTTCCTCAAGGCCCTTGGCCCCATGAGGCCATGGCTGCAGAGTCCCCGTCGCGCGGCGCAGGAGGCACGCACCTACAAGCATGTGAAGTGCTCCTCGTGCGGACAGAAAGTCCGCGTGCCACGAGGGAAGGGCAGGCTTCGCGTGACATGTCCTAAGTGCCATGAGAAGTTCGAGGTTAAGTCGTAGCCGGTGCGCCACCACCCGCGACCGCGGCATAACCACAGCAGGAGGCGACTCGTGTATAAGGTGTTTCTCGCCGGAGGCATTGCCTCGGGCAAATCGACTGTAGCCCGGATTCTGGAGGGCCTTGGGGCTGCTCGCATAGACCTCGACCAGATTTCCCGCAGCGTCCTCTCGCCGAGAAGCGCCTGCTCCGATGCTGTCTGCCAGGCCTTTGGAGCAGACCTGGCCGACCCCACGACAGGCGAGTTGAACCGCACGCTGCTCGCACGCAGGGCCTTTTCCACGTCCGAGGGGGGAGCGCGGCTGGAGGCCATAGAGCTGCCGCATATCTCGAGGGCCCTTGCAGACGCGCTGGACGAGGAGGACCGTGCAGGCAAGGCCACCGTTTGCGTGGTGGAAGTTCCGCTGCTCGATCGCGTGGAGGCCATGCTCTCCCAGGTAGACGAGGTGCTCTGCGTTGTGGCCCCACTCGACGTGCGCCGTGTGCGCGCTCAGGGACGCGGCATGGATCCCGCGGACTTCGACCGTCGCGTGGCCTTGCAGCCCCCTGACGAGTACCTGCGTTCCCATGCAGACATGGTGTTTGACAACGCCAATGACGAGAAGGACCTGGTAGCCCAGGTTCACGCCTGGTGGGATGCACGTGACCGGGCTGGCTGGAAACGTCTTGCTAAACGTAAGGCCCCCGCGGTGGGAGCAAGCCGATGAGCGCACGTTCCTCTCGCACAAAGGGATACAAGCCCCACAAGCGACGCAGTCGTGCGCGGGGGCACCGATTCTGGTGCTGGTATCGCGTGGTTCCGCTTGCGCTTGTGTGCGTGGTGATCATCGCGTGCGCCATCCTTGCGGCAACGCCCACCTCGCTGGCCCGCCGAACCCTCTATCCCGTGAGCCATGCGCAGGACATCCAGGTGTCTTCGGAACGCCACGGCGTCGACCCCCTGCTGATTGCCGCCATCATAAAGTGCGAGTCCGGCTGGGACGAGAATGCCTATTCCTCGGCCGGTGCGGTCGGTCTCATGCAGGTGATGCCGCAGACCTCTTCGGAGCTTGCGCGCATGGGGCTGGTCGATTCGAGCGCATATGATCCGTCCAACCTCACCGACCCGGCAACAAACATCGAATACGGTACTGCCTACCTGGCATTTCTCGAAGGCAACCTCTCTTCGACGGATGAGGTGATTGCCGCATACAACGCGGGGATGGGAAAGGTCGAGGAATGGCTTGCACAGCCGGGCGAGCTTGCCGACAACATCACCTATACGGAGACGCGCGAGTACCTGCGGCGCGTGAACGATGCATACCAAGGCTACAAAGAGAGCTATCCCACGGGTCTGGTCGTTGACCAGTAGGCTGGCCAGAGCAGCAAATGCGGTAGCCTAGCGGGCGACAGAAGGGACCGGCCAAGAAACACGGGCGTGTCCTAGAAATAGAACATGCGTTCTGTTATACTCTGGCTTCAGGGGAAAGGAGGAGGTCTATGGCGGTGCCTTTGAATACAGGGGAGCGCTTCGGCGGAGAACTCAAGCGCTTTGGCGTTGAGCGTGCTGGTACGCCGTTCAGGGTCGTCTCGCCCTTTGAGCCTGCGGGAGACCAACCACAGGCTATAGAGAAGCTTGCGCATGGCGTGGAGGAGCGCCTGCGCTACCAAACCCTCATGGGTGTCACCGGCTCTGGCAAGACGTTCACCATGGCAAAGACCATAGAGGCCGTGCAGCGCCCCACGCTCATCATGGAGCCAAACAAGACGCTTGCAGCACAGGTGGCAAGCGAGATGCGCGAGCTTTTTCCCGACAATGCCGTAGTCTACTTCGTGAGCTACTACGACTACTATCAGCCAGAGGCCTACGTTCCCCAGAGTGACACATACATCGAGAAGGACGCCTCAATCAACGAGGAGGTCGAGAAGCTGCGCCATCAGGCAACATCGAGCCTGCTTTCGCGGCGTGACGTGATTGTGGTGGCGTCCGTCTCGTGCATCTACGGCATCGGTAGCCCCCAGGACTACGCCGGCCTTGCGCCCAACGTGGACAAGGGGGTCCCCCTCGAGCGGGATGATCTCATAAAGGACCTCATCGATATCCAGTACGACCGGAACGACTATGACCTCCAGCGCGGTACCTTCCGCGTTCGTGGGGATACCGTGGACGTTTTCCCACCCTACGCCGAGAATCCCTTGCGCATCGCGTTCTTTGGTGACGAGGTCGAGCAGATTGCCGAGGTGGACAACATGACAGGGGAGGTCATACGCGAGTATGACGCCATACCCATCTGGCCCGCCTCGCACTACGTTACCGAGCGCCCCAAGATCACTCATGCCCTGAAGACCATCTCGGAGGAGCTCGAGCGGCGCGTGGTCGAGCTCAAGGCCAACAACATGCTGCTCGAGGCAGAGAGGCTCTCTCAGCGCACTGCCTATGACCTCGAGATGCTCGAGAACATGGGCTACTGCAACGGCATCGAGAACTACTCGCGACACCTGGACGGGCGCGCACCCGGCGAGCCGCCCTATACGCTCATCGACTACTTCCCTAAGGACATGCTCTGCATCATCGATGAGAGCCACGTAACGGTCCCGCAGATTCGCGGCATGCACGAGGGCGACCGTTCTCGCAAGGTGACTCTGGTAGAGCATGGCTTCCGCCTGCCTTCGGCACTTGATAACAGACCATTGCGCTTTGACGAGTTTGAGTCCCGCATTCCCCAGTTCATCTATGTCTCGGCCACGCCGGGAGACTACGAGGAGTCGGTGACGCAGCAGGAGGTCGAGCAGATAATTCGCCCCACAGGCCTTCTCGACCCCAAGATTGAGGTACGGCCGGTGCACGGTCAGATAGATGACCTCATATCCGAGATCCGAGAGCGCGTGAGCAAGCGCGAGCGTGTGCTGGTGACCACGCTCACCAAGCGCATGGCAGAGGACCTCACAGACCACCTTCTGGACGAGGGGTTCCGTGTCAACTACATGCACTCGGACACCGCTACGCTCGACCGCGTGGATATCATTCGTGACCTGCGAGAAGGCAAGATTGACGTACTTGTGGGCATCAACCTCCTGCGCGAGGGTCTCGATATCCCCGAGGTCTCGCTCGTTGCCATTTTGGATGCGGACAAGGAGGGCTTCCTCAGGAACAGGCGCTCGCTCATCCAGACCATGGGTCGTGCGGCTCGTAACGTCTCGGGTGAGGTCATCATGTATGCCGACGAGGTCACGGACTCCATGCGTGAGGCCATCGACGAGACCCGTCGTCGCCGTGCGCTCCAGGAGAAGTTCAACGAGGAGCACCACATCGAGCCAAAGACGGTGCGCAAGGCAATAAACGACATCTCGGGCTTTCTCGCCGAGGCACAGGCCAACGTGGGCAAGCGCCAACGCAAGGATGGCGCGTTCTATACGGCATCGGGGGAGGGGGCGTCCGAGCAGGGCGCGCCTGCGGAGCTGTCAACGGCCGAAGCGGTTGCCGCCGAGCTCTCGAAGCTCCCGCGCGAAGAGGCCGTGCGCGTCATCGCGTCGCTCGAGGAGGAGATGGCCAGCGCGTCGGCGAACATGGACTACGAACAGGCCGCGCGCATTCGCGACCAGCTCGTCGAACTCAAGAGCCAGTTTGAGGGGACGAGCGAGGAGGAAGTCATGAAGCGGCTCAAGGCTGGTGCGAGAAAGGGAAGCACGCATGCCACGAGGCGCAAGTACCGCGGGAAGCACTAGGGTCGGCAGGCGGCCCCGATGGCCGTGTCCCTTGCTAGGCGCACCTCATTTCTCTCTCCTACGATGCTCCGCCAGCGTATCCACGAAGAGTCCGGTGCCCGGTGCGCTCGATTGAAGAACATCGCGCAGAGCTCGGCTGTCCCTCTCCTCTGCACTCTCGGTGCGTATCCATTCCGGCAGGGGCATTCCGTCGCCCGCGTGTATCCGGCACCACATGGTTTGGCCTGCGGTTCTTGCCAGGCACACGAGTGCCCAAGCTGCAATCGCCGCGCCACCCAGCCCCAGTCCGGAGATTCCATGCGTGAACAGCGGGATCCAGCAGACCTGCAATGCCACGTAGACCAGGACGCCAAAGCCGCGACTGTCGAGCTCTTGCGCAGCGCAATCGGGGCAGAGAGCCATTGTGCAGGGCTGCCATTCGATGCTGGATGCGTCATCTGCGGATGTCTCCTGCCTGCCGAGATAGACAGTGGCAACATGATTGGTATGCTGCCCACAGACGATGCAATCCTTTTCGTCCAGCGGCTTCTTGACGGAAGCGTCTGCATATACCTCCTTGGTTCGTCCTCGCTTGTTTCGCAGGTTCGATAGCTTCACCGGACTGGCCTCCACTCGTAGAATGACATGCGACGCTGTCGGCATCTTTATTCGGATACAATAGAACATTATATTACGTTATATTGTAGCAGTATCAACTGACTGTGAGCGAGGCACGGATTACGGCAGTGTAGGTAGGAGGTTCGGCGTCAGTTGCGGATTGCGTGATAGGCAATCCCGTTCGACGCCCATCTATAATGCAAGTGCAGATATTTCGTTGCGCAGGCGCGCAAGCAGGCTGAAGGATGAGTACATGAAAATCGAGGAGGGGTCTCTTACCCCGCTTTACCAGCAAGTAATGGAGGACATACGCGACAAGGTTGACAGTGGAAAGTTTTCTGCGGGCGATATGATTCCCTCGGAGTCGGAACTCTCCGAGATGTACTCCGTCAGCAGGATTACCATCAGGCGCGCGGTGTCCGAGCTCGTGGACGACGGTTACCTCATAAAGCGCCAGGGCAAGGGTACCTTTGTGTGCCAGCGTAAGTTGACCAGGAAAATCTTTCAGAAGAGCGAGGTCCAGAGCTTTACCGATACCTGTGCCGAGGACGGTCGTGTGGCGGGCGCAAAGGTCCTGGGCATCGAGATCGTAAAGGCCCACGAGAGCGAGGCATCGTTTCTTGGCTTGAGGGAAGGTGCTGAGCTCGTTCACGTGAGACGACTTCGCACTGCCGATGGCGTGCCCATCATGTTAGAGAATAACTACTTCCCACTCGAGGGATTCGAGTTCCTGCTCGACGCTGACCTGTCCAATACGTCGATCTTCGATTACGTCGAGGCGAAGAGCGGCCGGAGACCCCGTGGGGACGACCTCTGCACGCTCGAGGTTGTTCGGGCAAGCCCCGACAAGGCGTCTGAGCTGAACGTGGCCGTGGGAGAGCCGCTCTTCTACGAGAAGATCAACTTTACGGACCAGGACGGTAAACCGTTCCTAATAGGCAAGCAGTACATCGTGTGCAGCTTATACGTCTTTAACATTTAGGACAAATGGACAATCGCATATAGCGTAACAAGGCGGCTGGACGCAATCCGGCCGCTATTTTCTACCGCTCGCCGCAGGATACGTTTCAGCGGGCGAAACTTCGTGAGTCTCATTTGTAACACGTTATAGGACGTACTATAACCTTATATAACGAGTTGTCAGCACAAGGGTGGCAACAAGGACATTTGGGAGGCTCGTATGGCAGAAGAGGTCGCTTCACCCAAGAAGAAGCATCAGTTCCGCTTGCCGCACGTGTACACGATTGTGTTCCTTCTCATGATTATCTTCGCGGTTCTCACCTGGATAATCCCCTCGGGCTCGTATGAGCGCAAGACGGTGCAGACCGCGGCGGGCGAAAAGGAAGTCGCCGTTGCAGGTACCTACAAGCCTACGAGCAAGGTCTATACAGATAAGGAGACGGGCGAGACGGTCGACCTCCGCTGCAGCGTCATGCAGTTGCTTGAGGCACCGACTCAGGGTATCCAGGCAGCTGCCGACGTCGTGGCCTTCGTCCTTCTCATCGGCGGATCCTTTGCCATCATCACGAAGACAAACGCAATCAACGCAGGCCTCAGCCATGTAATCGGCAAGTTCAAGGACAAGGACATCCTCATAATCCCAGTCGTGATGGTACTGCTCTCCATCTGCGGAACGACGTTCGGCATGTCCGAGGAGGCGCTGCCGTTCTACGCGATCTTCATACCCATCATGATGGCATTGGGCTACGACTCCATGACGGCTTTCCTGATCTGCTTCATGGGTCCCAACATCGGCTACATCGCCTCGACCGTCAACCCGTTCAACGTCCTCATCGCCCAGGGCATCGTTGGCATCAAGGGCAACCCCCAGCTGTGGCTGCGTGCCATCGTCTGGGTCGTGTTCACCATCCTGGCAATCATCTGGGTCATGCGCTATGCGAAGAAGGTCAAGAAGGACCCGCAGGGCTCCATTACCTACAAGGATGATATCGCCAAGCGCGTCGAGTTCTCCGTTCAGGACGATGCCATCCAGCAGCCGTTCTCCGCACGCCAGAAGGGTGTCCTCATCGTGTTTACGGTTGGCATGGGCATCATCATCTGGGGACTTGTCACGCAGGGCTGGTACATGGACGAGATCAGTGCCGTCTTCTTTGGTATGGGCGTCCTCTCAGGCATCGTCGGCGGCCTCGGCGAGCGCGAGATAGCGGAGGAGTTCGTCAAGGGTCTCGCGGACTTTGCGTATGCGGCCATCATCATCGGACTTGCTCGCTCCATCCTCGTCATCGCCGAGAATGGAATGATCATCGACACGATTCTCAACGCCATGGCCACTGCGCTTGCCGGTGTCCCGACGCCCGTCTACACAACGCTCCTCTACATCGTGCTCGGTCTGCTCTCGTTCCTGGTCCCCAGTTCCTCTGGCCTCGCTGCGCTTACGATGCCGATCCTTGGGCCCCTCACCCAACTCATGGGCGTGAACCCCGAGGCGGCGGTCACGGCGCTCTGCCTTGCTAACCAGACCACCAACTCCATCAGCCCCACCGCAGGCATGACAGTTGCTGGCCTCTCGGTCTCCAAGATCAGCTTTGGCCAGTGGTGGAAGACCTGCTGGAAGTTTATCCTGCTCATCGCGGTTCTGGGCATTGTGGTGACGGCAGTCTCCGGTCTTCTTCCTGCGTAGCCTCGCGGTTTGAGTGATGCGGAAGAGGGCAGGGTGAAACGACGCAACGAGGCGAAAGGCAAGGCGATGACGGAAAGACCCGATAGGCTCGTTATCCTCTCGAAGAACGTATTCGATGCGACGGGAGCGGAACCCTTCGACGGCTTCGTGGCAACAAATGGTGACCGAATCGTGGCGTCGGGTGACAGGGCAGGCGCAGATGCCTACTTGTGCGACGCGACCCGCGTAATCGATGCCGGTAATCGTACAGTTATCCCTGGCATGACGGACAACCACACCTTCTTTACTGGCTGGGCACTCCAGCGCTTGGGATGCGTCCTCTCCGACGCCCATGACACACAGTCAGGTATTGCGGCACTTGCGTCATATGCGGAGACTCTTTCGGCGGATTCCCCGATGTTCGGCCACGGTTGGAATGCGGACGAGTTCGGTGACGATGCGGAAGACGCCCTGGACGCTGCGTTCCCCAAGAGGCCGGTGGTTGCCTTCACGTCGGATCGCGACACGTGTTGGATGAACTCGGCGGCTCGCGAGCGATATGGCTTCACACCGGAGGAGTGCTACGCAGAGAAGATATGGCGCATGATGCGCGACTACCTCACGCTGCCCGAGATGCCTGGTCTCTACCGCGATTACATGCGCATGCTCAATGCCCGCGGCGTCACGCAGATAAAGGAGATGTCGTTCGACGACTACTATGGCTTCGTGGACGTCATGGAACGAATGGCTGCGTCCGACGAGCTTACCGTGCGCGTCAGGCTGATGAGCCAGCCCGTAGGCCGCGGCATGGATCTGGATTATGGGTGCAGGATGAGGAAACGCCTGGACGGAGACTTCCTGTCCTTCTCGGGGTTCAACCGCATGACGGACAGGTCCATCGCCTCCGGCATGGCCGAACTCAAGGAGCCGTACCTCTCGGACCCGACGAGTCGCTGCGCCGTTCCCGTGGAGTGGGACCTCATCGAACGCGAGCTCTTTGCGGCTGACGAGGCGGGATTCAGGTTCTCCCTGCACTGTCAGGGCAATGCTGCAGTAGCGCATGTCGTGGACCTCTACGAGAAGTGCCGCCGCGATGACCGTGGCCGTCTCGTGATGCGCCACGCCATCACGGACATGGAGTTCAGCGACCCCGAGGACATCGAGAGGCTCGGTGCGCTGGGCGGAATCTGCGAGGTCTACCCGCAGATACAGTCGCTCGACCGCAAGGGAGACCTCGAGTCGATGGTGATGGTGCAGCTTGGCTCAGAGCGCTACCGCCACTACTGGATGCGCCGCAAGATGTGGGAGTCGGGCTGCGTTGTCGTGGGTGACACGGACCTGCCGCTCATGCTGCCGTCCATTGGGGAGTCAATCTACTGCGGCTGTGGCGGGTATTTCGACGATGGCGGGACCGCCCGTCTCGAGAACATGCTCTCCGTTCCACAGATGCTCACGGTCTGGACCGCCAACGGCGCCTATGACTGCTACTCGGAGGACAGGCTGGGCACGCTTGAGCCAGGCAAGCTCGCGGACGTAGTTGTGCTGCAGGGTGATGTGCTTCACATGGATCCCGCGGATGCGCGTGACGTGAACGCCGCCCTCACCGTGAGCGACGGTTGCGTCGTGTACGACGAGCTGGGGTAGAGGCCATGGCGCACATCAAGCGAAGCCAGCTTTGCGCGCTGGGAATTCACTACATCATGTACCCGCTCGACTATATGCTGGACGGACATGCTGAGGCGGGCTACGAGGCAATCGAGCTGGTAGGAGAGGCACCGCACTTCTACATGGATGAGTCCTGGAACCAGGATCCAGACGAAGTGCGTCGCAAGGTCGAGGCGCGAGGCATGAGGGTTGCACTCTTCACCCCAGAGTGCTCCTGCATGCAGTGGCGTAACAACTATGCAGACGAGGCGGCGCACGAGCGCTCGATGGAGTTTCTCAAACGAGCGATGGACGTGTGCAGGAAGCTCGGCGCGGACATGATGCTCACAAATGCCTGCGGCGGGACGCTGGACGAGGATCACGATGTGGCCTTCGACCGTGCGGTCAGGCACTTCGAGCAAATTGCTTCTTACGCCCGGGAGGCAGGGGTGACGATTGCGCTTGAGTCTGTCCGCCCGGAGGAGTCCAAGGTCTGTAACACGCTGGATGATGTGGCGACACTCGTCGGCGCAGTGAGGAATCCCAACCTTGGTGCCGCGCTCGATACCGTCGCCATGGGCGTTGCGGGCGAGACTCCTCGCCAGTGGTTCGAACGTCTGGGTGAGAAGATCATGCACTGCCATTTTGCGGACGGTCGGCCTTACGGCCATCTCGTCTGGGGCGATGGGCTCTTTCCGCTCGAGCGATACATCGACGTGCTCAACGAGTTTGGATACGAGGGGCTGCTCGGCCAGGAGATAACGGACGGCCGTTACCTTGACAATCCCAAGGAGGCTGATCGCCGTAACTACCAGTCCCTTAGCCGCTTCATTGTGGGGGAGGCAACGGAATGAGTGCGCCGACCATTCGCCGTGACCAGATTGACGGCATGAACATCCACTGGTCCCAATGGTCACTGGACGCCTTCCTTGATTGTCAGGAAAGGCTTGGCTTCACGGGAATCGAGCTCTGGGGTGCCATGCCCCACCTGTGGATTGACTGCCTAGGCTATTACGATGCCAAGGCTATTCGTCACAAGATTGAGTCGCGCGGGCTTACGGCAAACGTCCTCTGTTCCGAGAACGTTATTTCTCCCTACCAGGTGAACCCGCAGGAGGAACTCTATGTATCACGTTGTCATGACTACTTTGCCAACGCAATACGGTGTGCCGCCGAACTGGGCTGCACGTACCTTTCGATCAACTCCGGATGGGGCTATTGGAACGAGAGCCGCGAGGAGGCATGGAAGAGAAGTCGAGACATGCTCCGTTCGCTTGCGGAGGTTGCAGAGCAAGAGGGCATCGTCCTGACGCTCGAGACTCTCAGGCCCCAGGAAAGCCAACTCGTCGTCACCCTTGAGGATGAGAAACGCATGCTTGAGGAAGTCGGACATCCCAACCTTAAGGCGATGGTAGACACGGTTGCCATGAGCGTGTCGGGTGAGACGCTCGAGCAATGGTTTGAGTCGCTGGGCAGCGATATCAGGAACATGCACTTTGTGGACTGCAATCCCTACGGCCATTTCGTTTGGGGCGATGGGAATCGCAACCTAGGGGATTGGGTGACCACACTCGACAAATATGGCTACTCAGGCTTCCTGGGGCAGGAGATCACGGACGAACGGTATCTCATCGATCCCGCGGCGGCAGATTTCAGGAACTTCCACAATCTCGAACGCTACTTCGAAGACGAGCTTTAGGCGTGGCGTGCCGAAGGCGAACAGAGCCTACGCATCATTGCAGGTAAATGGCATAAAACCGTGTGTTACGGAATAGGAGAAAAACATGAACGCACATGATTTCGCAAAGCAGGTCCTGGCCGATGGGGACGTGTCCCAGGTGTACTGGGTGGCTTGCGGCGGGTCGGTCATCGACCTCTATCCTGCCAACTGCCTCATCAACGCCAACAGCAAGAGCATAATGAGCGCCATTCACACGGCGGCGGAGTTCAACACCTTCCCGCCCGCACAGCTTGGCCCCTCGAGCCTGGTTGTCACCTGCAGTCACTCCGGTGGTACGGCCGAGACCATCGAGGCAACCGCCCTGGCCAAGGAGCGAGGCGCTCGCGTGGTTACCATGACCAACCGCGCTGGTTCCAAGATTGACAACGGCGAATGGCCTTGCTGGGTGTACGAGTGGGAGGACGACACGCCCCAGTCCGCCCGTCCCGCGGGCTTCTCGCTTACTCTGGCGGCAGACCTCATGGCGGCTCAGGACGGCTACGCCGACACCGACGCGCTCGTGAAGGGCATCGGCCAGCTCGACAGCATCATCGCGGCAGCCAAGCCGCGCATCGAGTCCGAACTCGGTCCCCGCTTTGCGGAGCTCTGCAAGAAGCATGACTTCTTTTATGTCCTTGGCTCCGGCCCGAACTTCTGCCAGACCTACGGCTTCGCGATCTGCTCGCTCATGGAGATGCAGTGGCAGAACTGCTCCTACATCAACTCGGCCGAGTACTTCCATGGTCCCTTCGAGTGCACCGAGGACGGCGTCTTCTACTTCCTGCAGAAGGGGTCCGGCGTAAACCGTCCCATCGACGAGCGCGCGGAGCGCTTCCTCAAGACCCACACGGACACCCTCATGGTGCTCGACTCCGCCGAGTACGGCATGGCTGACATGGACGCCTCCGTCCGCACCTACCTCGACCCGATCTTCTTCTACGAGATGAACGTCTCCCTACGCGGCGTGCGTGGTAAAGCGTTCGACCACGACCCCGACGTCCGTCGCTATATGGGCGTCGTCGAGTACTAGGCAAGAAAAACTGATACTCGGGACTTCGACCCGATTGGGAATGAGGACGCGCCCACGTGGACGCGGGAAAGGGGCAGCGTAATGCAGAAGCAGGACCTCGACGTCGCCGTGTGCGGCTTTGGTGACAACGTGGTGGACGTGTACGAGCATGTGAGGACCATGTATCCGGGAGGCAACTGCGTCAACTTCGCGGTGTACGCGAAGAAGGCGGGCGTGTGCAGGGCTGCCTACATGGGCTACTTCGGGAGCGATGACCGCGCGGAGCACGTCATTCGCAGCCTTCACGAGGAGGACGTCGAAACCGTCAAGTGCAAGCAGCTTCTGGGGGAGAACGGCTACAGCTGCGTGTCGATAGCGCCGGACGGCGACCGCATCTGGGGCGACTACAACAAGGGCGGCATAAGGGGCGAGACGAGCTACGTCCTCGACCGCTTCGACATCGAATATCTGCGCCAGTTCGACGTCATCCACTCTGGCAACTACTGCTACACGGAGCGTCAGCTCCACAAAATCCACGACGCCGGCATACCGCTCTCGTTCGACTTCTCTGACGACTCCACATGGGAGTACTTCCAGGAGGTGGCGCCAAATGTGACCTACGCGTTCTTCTCGGCCTCCGACCTCACGGTAGACGAGACGCGCGAGCGCCTGCGCAAGGTTCACGAGCTGGGGCCGAACTGGGTCTCTGCCACTCGCGGCGTGGACGGGTGCTACGCCTACGACGGCGAGCGCTACTACCGCCAGGAGTCCAAGCCCGTCGAGCACATGCGCGACGCGATGGGTGCGGGAGACTCGTTCCTGACGTCGTTCCTGGTCAAGTCCGTGGACAGCATCAAGAGGGGCGCCTCGCGGCAGGAGGCGTACACGGCTGGACTCGCGTTTGCGGCGGAGTTCGCCTCCGACGTGTGCTGCGCCCAGGATGGCAGCTGGGGTCACGGTCTCAAGTACTAGCGGCAGCTGATGGCGGGTCCCGTGCGGGCCCGCCTTTTGGAGGCAATCATGGAGCCGACGGATGTGAGGAGCGTCGTGGCGGTGGGATTCTGCTGCGCTGACGTGTACCAGGACCTTGAGAGGTTCTATCCAACGGGTAACGGCGTCGACTGGGGCGTCCACCTTTCGCGCATGGGCGTGCTCGTCTCGGTCGTGAGCGTCGTCGGGACGGATGAGTACGGAGTGGGGATGCGAAAGGCCCTCGCGGGCGAGAAGATCGACATCTCTCACATGCGCATCGAGGACGGCGATACCTGCGTGATGCTGATGGGCCTCAGGAACGGCGTCGACCGGGTGCACTTTAAGGAGGTCGAGGGCGTGATGGCGGGCTATGCGCTCACTCCGGAGGACGATGCCTTCGTGCGGTCGCACCAGATGTTCCATACGGATCTCTTCGGCAACGTGCTCGACCACCTAAAGCCTTGGCACGAAGCCGGAATCATGGGCGTGATGGACTTCTCGGTCTTCTCGGAAGACCCTGCCCACCACTGCGAGGACTACTTCCCCTACGTCGACTACGCCTTCATGAGCTACGACGGAGACGACATGGGCCACATCCGAGATTGGATACGCCATGTGCAGGGCTTTGGGCCGCGCATCGTGACCGCTACGATGGGGGAGCGGGGGTCACTCAGCTATGACGGCAGCCGCTACTACGAGGGAGGCATTGCCGTGCCGCCCAAGATCGTCAACACCGTCGGCGCGGGAGACTCCTATATCGCGGGCTTCACCTTCGGTCTCATAAACGGCTGGGACATACCCGCCTGCCAGCGCCGCGGTGCCGAGCTGGCAAGCCAGGTCATCACGAAGTTCGAACCCTACTAGGAGGCGTGCCGTGGCAATTGACGTCAACGTCCATCCGCTTCTGTACAAGTCGATCTACAGCGAGGATGACTTCGCATTCTGGGAGCGCGAGTTTGGCATGGGGCACATGGGTCCCATGGAGTACGACGAGGTGTTTGCTGAGCTTGACTACGGGGGCATCGAGAAGAGCGTGCTCCTCCCGCTTGACCTCACCACGACGGCAGGTGGCTGGATTGCTACGAACGAGCAGATGGCAAGCATCGTCGCAGATTATCCGGACCGGTTCGTCGGGTTTGCGAGCGTGGATCCCAACCGCCCCGATGCGCCCGAGGTGCTCGAGCGCGCCTTTATGGAACTGGGTGCGCGTGGCCTGTCACTTCATCCTGCAAAACAGTGCTTCTGGATGACCGATGCCTGCACGGAGCCGCTCTTCGAGCTGTGCCAGAAGTACGATCGACCGATGATGGTAGACGCCGGACTCTCGTGGGAGCCGAACGCGCCTACGAAATACGGCCATCCCCTCGCTATAGAGGAGGCCATCATGAACCATCCGAAGGTACGCATGTGCCTGTCGCACTTTGCGTGGCCGTGGGTGAGGGAGACGGTGATGCTGATGCTGAAGTACCCCAACTGCTACACGGAGTGCTCCGTGCTCTACCTGGACTCCCCGGAGGAGTCGATCGAGCGCCTCTTCAAGCGGGACATGGGACCGCGGTGGTTCCAACGCAGTCTGTTGCACCAGGTGATGTTCGGCAGTAACACGCCGCGCTTTCGGGCCTTCAAGCTGATACGCGCCGTCGATGCGCTGGGGCTTCCCGACTACGCGCGCGAGGCGCTTCTCACCGCGAACGCCCTCGAGTACCTGGGAGGCGAATAGCGATGGTTGTACTGAGGAAGCTCTCGTACCTCACGAGCGAACCCACGCAGCTCGTCAAGATCACGGAGGACGTGCGGCGCGAGGTTGAGGAGTCTGGCGTGGGCGAGGGGCTCGTTGCCGTGATGTCTGTGCACACCACCTGCGGCGTCGTCGTGAACGAGGGGCTGCCCTGCGTGAAGCGCGACCTGCAGGAGATGCTAGAGCGCATGGTCCCGCTGGACGTCCCGTATGCACACGCGCACTTCCTGCCAAGCTATGGGGCTACGGGCAATAACTCACAGGGACACCTCAAACAGACGCTCGTGGGCAACAATTGCATGTTCCCCGTAACTGAGGGGAATGCGCTCCTGGGCGGTGCCCAGGACGTGTACCTCGCCGAGTTCGATGGGCCGCAGCGTCGCATGGTGTACGTCGAGGTCATGGGCGAGTAGGCATCTGGAATGTCGATGACAGAACCGGTCTGCGAGTCTGCCATTTGTGACGTAAGGGGCTCAGGGTTCCTAAGGCGATATATTGCGAAGCGTATCTCGCTACGGAATCCCGTGCCCCTGTTCGTGGTGTATGAGCGGCTCCGCTTCTACCTCCTGCCCTCGTTCTTATCGCCCACGAGCCTCATTGCGCACGATCCTGGCGGCGCGCTTGGCCTGATAAGGCGTTATGGTCTTCATCTTGTCCTCGGCGGTGTACATGGTGGACGTCTCGGGTCCATCGCGCGAAAGGTGGCTCGCGTCAAACCGCCTCACACGAAGACGTCCTGTTCGTCCGTCTGGTAGGTCTTGGGGTCCGGCACGGAGCCGTTGCCGCGCCCAAACCTGGCCCTTCTGTCCTTGAACAGGTCGTTCCATTCAAGGGACTGTCCGATGAAGAGGACGACGTTCCTGCATGGCATATAGGCGGTGCTGGCCTCGGCGTCCGAGGCGATGGAGTACGAACAGGCGGCCCGCATTCGCGACCAGCTCGTCGAACTTAAGAGCCAGTTTGAGGGGACGAGCGAGGAGGAAGTCATGAAGCGGCTCAAGGCTGGTGCGAGAAAGGGAAGCACGCATGCCACGAGGCGCAAGTACCGCGGGAAGCACTAGCAAGTCCGAGGCCTAACGACGGGTCTGGAGTATGATGTGGACAGCAGGTTTGTGTTGTGTGGCGGTTGCGTGACGGGTTTCCAACCCACTGAGGAGGCATCATGGCTGCAAGGATTGTTGTTGCGTGTGGTTCCGGGGTCGCAACCTCTGCGACCGTGGCCTACAAGGTCAAGAAGCTGCTGGCTGACGAGGGGATTGTCGCAGACGTTGAGGCGGTTGCCGTCTCCGACCTCGACGAGGCTCTCAAGGACGCGGACGCATACGTTGCCGTGGTCCGCCCCGAGCGTGAGTTCGACGTTCCCGTCTTTAACGGCGTCGCGTTCCTCACCGGCATGAACCAGGACGAGGAGCTCAAGCGCCTTGCCGATGCGGTTAGGGACAAGTAAGAAACCATAGGGCATCTGCGGGGATATGCGCGAGGCACTCAGACAGCTCATCTCATACGCGCTTTTTGGGTGCGTCTGCTCGACCGTCGACATGCTCGTCTTTCTCGCCCTTACGTCGGCGGGCGGCTGGAATCCGCTCGCCGCGAACGTGGCGAGCGTGACCGCCGGCCTTACGTTGAGCTTTGTTCTCAACCGGCGGCACACCTTCCATGTGACGGACAGGCCGGCACGGCGCTACATGGTCTTCATCGGCGTGGGACTCTGCGGCATGGGCGTGCAGGAGTTGGTCATCGGCGCCTTTACCAACTGCGCTCCCGCGCCCTTCTCCACGTCGCTCGTGGCGAAGCTTGTCGCCCTCGTGTCAGCGGGGCTTATGCAGTTCTTGCTCAACAGGAGGGTGACGTTTGGGCAGAGATAGCGTGCGATGCGGTCTTCCCTCCTAGCGGTGTAGTCCTTCTGCTACGTTGGTGACAACGGCCTCGGCCACGCGCAGGCCGTCGGTGGCCGCGCTCATGATGCCTCCCGCATAGCCGGCACCCTCGCCAACAGGCCAAAGGCCGCGGATACCCACGCTTTGCAGGTCATCACCTCGCGTCACGCGCACAGGAGAGCTCGACCTTGTCTCCACGCCGGTAAGCACGGCGTCCGGTCGGTCGAACCCGCGGAGCTTGCGCCCCATCTCGGGGACGGCGGCGCGCAGGGTTTCGGTGATGTAGGAGGGGAGGCAGGCTGAGACGTCTCCCCAGGCAACGCCCCGAGGATAGGTTGGCTCGATGCCCCCTGCCGCAGGGGACGGCCTGCCATGCAGAAAGTCTCCCACGAGCTGCGCTGGGGCAACGAAGGCGCCGCCGCCGGCCCCGAACGCTGTCCGTTCGCACGCGCGCTGCAGCTCAATGCCGGCAAGGACGTCGTCACCGGGGAGGTCTTCCGGGAACACGTTGGCAAGCAGGCCCGAGTTCGCGTTGTCGCCCGCACGGTCGGAGTAGCTCATGCCGTTGGTGACAACGCCGCCCTGCTCGCTCGCGGCAGAGACCACATATCCGCCAGGGCACATGCAGAACGAGAAGGCCGAGCGTCCCGAGGGCAGGTGCACGGCAAGGCTGTACGGTGCGGCGCCCAGCGTGGGGTTGCCTGCCGATGGTCCGTAGAGCGCTCGGTCAATGTCTGCCTGGAGATGCTCGATGCGCACGCCCATCGCGAAGGTCTTGCGCTCCATGGGAACCTCGCGCTCGCGCAGCAGCTCGAAGATGTCGCGGGCCGAGTGCCCACACGCCAACACCACCCTCGAGCACGGCACGCGCTCCTCGGTGGCAATCCCGGTCTCCGGATTCTCGGAGCGCAGCGCCACCGCGCGTACGTGCCCGTCACCAATCTCAAGGTCGACCAGGCGGCAACGGTACCGCACGGTACCGCCCGCCTCCTCGACCATCTCGATGATGCGGGTCACCACGCCAGGAAGGACGTCGCTTCCAATGTGGGGCTTCGCGTCCCAGAGGATGCGCTGCTGGGCACCGGCCTCCGCAAAGGTCTTGAGTACAAGCCGATGGAAGGGGCTCTTCGTGCCCGTCTGCAGCTTTCCGTCGGAGAAGGTCCCGGCTCCGCCAACGCCAAACTGAATGTTGCTCTCGGGGTCAAGCTGGCCCGTCTCGTTATGATGGCGAACTGCCTGCGCGCGCCGCGCGACGCCGTCGCCACGCTCAACGAGGAGGGGTGCCAGTCCGGCACGCGCAAGCGAGAGTGCGCAGAAGAGGCCGGCGCACCCCGCGCCCACAACAACGATGGGGCCTTGGTCGCGTGGCGTGCGGTCGAGCGGCGCAGGGAATTCCTTGTCGGCGGCGTCAACCATATGCACCCCGTTTGCCTTGCGAGCAGAAGAGAGCCTCTCGAGAAGGGCCCTCTCTGCCGCCACTCCGCCAGGAAGCTCCGCACGCAGGGTGAAGATGAGCTGGACGTCGCCCTTTTTCCTCGCATCGACGGAGCGCTTGCGCCGTGTGACGTGGACAAGCTCCTCTGGACGCAGGCGCAGATGGCGGGCGAGCGCCTTGCGGAGGACGGCCAGCTCACGGACGTCTGTGCCGTCCAGCTGCGAGAGCGACACACGTATACCGGACACCTCTATCATGCTAGTCCCTCCGCACGAAGCGGGCAGCCGAAGTGCCTGCCACCATGCCGCTCTTCCATGCCCACGCGAGGTTGTAGCCCCCGCAGGCCCCGTCTACGTCCACGGCCTCGCCGCAGGCAAACGCCCCAGGCACGTCTTGGCAGCCAAGTGTTGCGGGATCAAGCGCGTCAACGTCGATGCCACCTGCCATGACCTGCGCGCGCTTCTCGTCTGCGGTACCGGTGACAGTAAGCTCGACCGCCTTTGCCCGCGCCACCACATCCTCCGCGCGTGAGCTGCCGCGCTGTGCGAGCTGGGCAGCAAGCGCATCGTCGAGAAGCCCTGCCGTGCCTCCGCGTGAGGCAAGCTCGTGGGCGGTGTGCTCATCGACCTCAGGCAACAGGTCGAGCACCAGCTTGTCTCCCGGCAGTGCAGTGCGTGAGAGGTCAAAGCTTACGATGCCCGAGATCCCATAGGGCCTGAAGAGAAGTTCGCCGGCCTCCCGCGCAACCGTCACCCCATCCCGCACAAGGACCGCCGAGACGCGCGTGCGCCGTCCGTCGAGCGCAGCGAAGGCGAGTCCCTCGCACGCAAGCGGGCAGAGCACAGGCCGTGCGGGCACCCGGGGAAGCCCCAAGGAGCCGGCAAGCGAGCCATCGTTGCCTCCCGTGGCAATCACGACCGTACATGCGGCAAGCGTCTCTTTCCTACCGCCTTCGAAGACAGGCAGCAGCTCAAGTCGGAAACCGCCATCCGTCCGCGCAACGTCGGTTGCCTCACGCCCGCACGCCAGTACCGCGCCGGCCTTGAGGGCACGCGCGAGAAGCACCTCTCGCACAGAAGCCGCCTCGCGAGTCACTGGGTAGAGTCTGCCGCCTTCTTCCTCGGCCACGGCCAGCCCACATGCCGAGAAGAAGCCAAGCACGTCCTCGAGGAAGCTCGTCCCTGAGACAGCGGACACAAACCCCGGGTGCCGGTATCTCTCGATCGAGAGGCTCGCATTCGCAAGGTTGCAGCGGCCACCGCCGGTGGCGAGGATGCTGCGCCCGCACTCGAGCCCGCGCTCGATGGCAACCACCTGCGCACCTGCCTCGGCAGCTGCGATGGAGGCCACGAGGCCAGCGGCACCGGCCCCGACAACAGCCACGTCTACCTGGCTGGGCATCGCGAGCCCCCGCGCTCGTGCGACAAGCTCGCGCTCCCGCGCAAGGCGCGATGACCCACGGCCCGTATGCGGTGCGCTTCTCGGCCGAGAGGACATGCGCTACTCCGTTGCCCCCGATGACGCCTTTGCGTCATCGGGCTCGCAGGCGGAGGTCACGGCCTGGACGGCCTTGGACAAGAAGTCCTGCGGCAGCTCGTCCTCGAGCGCGCCGTGGTCGCATGCGGCGGCCAGGGTGGGGTCGATGGGCAGCTCGCCCAGTGCGTCGATGCCGTACTCGTCGGACGTCTGCGAGAGGCGGCTGGGCCCGTATGGCCAGATCTTCTCGCCGCAGTGTGGGCAGGTGACGTAGGCCATGTTCTCGACCAGGCCAAGCACGGGCACGTGCATCATGGACGCCATGTTGAACGCCTTGCCCACGACCATCTGCACGAGGTCCTGCGGCGAGGAGACCACCACAACGCCCTCGATGGGCAGCGACTGGAACACGGTGAGCGGCACGTCACCGGTTCCCGGGGGCATGTCGACGAAAAGGTAGTCCAGCTCGCCCCAGGCGCACTCCTCGAAGAACTGCCTCAAGGCGCCAGCAATGACAGGTCCGCGCCACACGATGGGGTCGGTCTCGTTCTCGAGGACGAGGTTGGCGCTCATGACCTTGATGCCGCCCTTGGTGGCGGCGGGGATCAGCATGTCGTCCACGGCGGTGGCGCGCTTCCCGGCAAGGCCCAGCATCTTAGGGATTGAGGGGCCGGTGATGTCTGCGTCCAGAATGCCCACGCGCGCACCGGCACGTGCGAGCGTGATGGCAACGCCGCCGCAGACAAACGACTTGCCCACGCCGCCCTTGCCAGAGATAACCCCAATTACGTGGTGAATCTTGGTGTACTCGTTCTGCTTGAAGCCGGCTGGGCCCTGTGTTGCCTTCGAGTGGCCGTGCAGGACTTCGTCCATCTCCTGCCTGATCTTCTCTTCGTTGGCGTCTGCCATGGTGTTCCTCTCCGTCTCGCCGCCGAGCGGCGCGTGTGTTGCACGCTCAATTCTACCCAAGGGCGCAGCATGCGAGAGGGTCACGGGATGGCCGCTCGCCGGCGGGCGTCGCGTCGTGGCGTTCAAACTTGGTCTCGCTTTCGTGGACGGAGGGCTTTGGGTGTGATCCCGAAAGGCTACCTTGGGTAAGCTGGAGAGAGTCAAGGCAACCCAACTGACAGGAACCGCATGCTCGAACTCAGGGACATCTCCAAGAAGTACGTGACGGAGAACTTCACGCAGGTGGCGCTTGACCACGTGAGCGTGGCCTTTAGGGACTCGGAGTTCGTGGCGGTTCTCGGCCCCTCGGGCTCGGGCAAGACCACGATGCTCAACGTCGTGGGCGGCCTTGACCACTTTGACTCCGGAGACCTTCTCGTCGACGGCATCTCTACGCAGCGCTTTCGCGACCGTGACTGGGACGCCTACCGCAACAATCGCATCGGATTCGTGTTCCAGAGCTACAACCTCATCCCACACCAGACCGTCCTTGCAAACGTCGAGCTGGCGCTCACACTCTCCGGCGTCTCTCGCTCGGAACGCCGCGAGCGTGCCCTCAAGGCGCTTGCCGACGTGGGCCTGGCAGACCATGTGGACAAGAGGCCGACGCAACTCTCCGGCGGGCAGATGCAGCGCGTGGCCATCGCTCGCGCTCTCATCAACGATCCCGAGATCCTTCTCGCCGATGAGCCCACAGGAGCTCTTGACTCGACCACATCCGTGCAGGTCATGGACCTTCTCAAAGAGGTCTCGCGCGAGCGGCTCGTCGTGATGGTCACTCACAACCCAGACCTTGCTCGACGGTACGCCACGCGCATCGTCGAGCTGCGCGACGGCCACATCACGAGCGATTCCGCGCCCTTCGAGCTTGGGCCGGAGGAGGAGCGACGCCCTGCTAAGCCCACGCGCAAGACCTCGATGTCATTCCTTACCGCCATGGGCCTCTCGTTCAACAACCTCATGACCAAGAAGGGCCGCACGATCATGACAGCGTTCGCGGGGTCGATTGGCATTATCGGCATCGCCGCGATCCTCTCGCTTGCAAACGGTGTCAACAACTACATCAACTCGGTGGAGGAGGAGACCCTCTCGGCCTACCCGGTCCAGATATCCGAGCAGAGCGTGGACATGGCGTCGATGCTCTCCTCGGCGAGCGCGGACAAGAGTGATGCCTCCGACGATGGCGGTGCTGATACGGGTGACGGGACGGTGAGCACGGCGCCCATGATTTCGAACATGGCGGCAAGCGTCGGGTCAAACGACACCGCGTCACTCAAGGGGTACCTGGATGGCAATGGTGGTGACATTGAAAGCCAGGTCTCGGCGATTGACTACAAGTACGATGTCACACCCCAGATCTTTCTCGCAGATACCTCCGAGGGCGTTGTCCAAGTGAATCCGGAGTCAGCCTTCTCGTCGCTTGGCATGGGCTCCGGCTCCTCTTCCTTGGGGATGTCGACCGATGTGTTCTCCCAGCTTCCTGGCACGCTGTCGCTCTTCGAGGACCAGTACGACGTGAAGGCAGGCCGTTGGCCCGAGACGGCCGACGAGCTGGTGCTCGTGCTTGACTCCAAGGGGAGGCTGCTCGACCTTCTCGCCTACGACATGGGCCTTCGTGACCACAGCGAGCTCGAGACGATGGTGAGCGAGTTTGTCTCGGGGGAGGCTGTGGAGGATGCCGACGCCTCGGCAACCTATACCACAGACCAGCTTATGTCGCCGACGTTCTCGCTGGTCAACGCCAGCGACATGTATTCCTACGAGCAAAGTCTAGGCGTGTGGTCCGACCGCTCCGACGACGAGGAATACATGAGGTCGCTGGTTGAGAATGGCACCAAACTCCACATCGTGGGCGTTGTGCAGCCCAAGGAGTCCAGCCGCGCGCACACGCTCTCCTCGGGCATCTACTACACCAAGGCGCTGACCGAGCAGGTCATCTCTGACGCTGCGCAGTCGCAGATCGTCCAGGACCAGATTGCCAATCCCGATGTGGACGTCTTCACCGGTGAGACCTTTGCCGACGAGGCGGCGGGCAACACGGACAGCATCGACTTCTCCTCGTTCATCACCATCGATGGGACCAAGTTCCAATCGGCCTTCTCGTTTGACAGCGCGGCACTTGCGGCAAGCGCCTCTAGCCTTGACCTCTCGGGGCTCGACGTCTCCCCCATGGACCTCTCGTCTATCACTGTGCCCGCGATGGACCCCTCGGAGCTGCAGCTTGACTCGCCCGACTTGCCGCAGCTGAGTGCCGATGACCTCAGGCAGGTCTTCCCCGACCTCACGGAAGGCCAGGTCAGAGAGGCACTCTCGGGCGTGAGCATCAAGTTCAAGGACGGTGGGCAGGAGCGCCTTGCCGAGGCCCTTACCCAGGTGGCGCAGGGATGGGTGGCTTGGCAGCAGGAGAACCCCAGCGGGAGCGTTGCGGACTACCTCGCCTCGGATGCGGTGAGCGAGAAGATCCGCACCGCCGTGGTGGATTCCATCGACACCGACGACCTCAAGCAGCAGCTTGCCGAGGCCGTGGGCAAGCTTGCAGGCTCCGGCGCGACTACGCCTGAGGGCGTTATGACAGACGTCGTGAACAAGGTGGTCGCACTCTACCAGGAGAAGGTTGCGGACAGCCTCACCACGGCAATCACGTCGGCGGTGAGCCAGTACGTGCAATCTGCCATGGCGCAGGTCATGACCCAGGCGGCCAGCCAGATCGAAGCGGGCCTCGAGGATGCGCTCACGGCCTCCATGGAGAGCTTCATGGGTAACATGGCAAGTGCGATGCAGGTAGACGAGTCGAAGCTGGCAAGTGCGTTCCAGTTCAACCTTACCGAGGACGACCTCAAGGCCATCATGAGCTCGCTTCTGGGCTCTGGCAGCGCGACCTACGACGGCAACCTCTCCAAGCTTGGGTACAGTGACCTGGACAAGCCCTCAGAGATTGACATCTACCCCACAGACTTTACCGCCAAGGACAAAGTCATCTCGATCCTCAACGACTACAACGACATGCAGAGGCAAGCAGGGGAGGAAGACAAGGTCGTGACCTGGTCCGACATGGTTGGCACCATGATGAGCTCAGTCTCGGACATCCTCAACATGGTGACTGCCATGCTTGTGGCGTTTGTGTCCATTTCGCTTGTCGTCTCGTCGATCATGATCGGCATCGTCACATACATCTCGGTGCTCGAGCGCAAGAAGGAGATTGGCATCCTACGCTCGATTGGTGCGAGCAAGCTCAACATCTCTGAGGTGTTCAACGCCGAGACCATCATCGAGGGGCTGATGGCAGGTGTAATGGGTATTGGCATTACGCTGATGCTGCTCATACCTGCCAACTCCATCATCGAGAACAACTTCGACGTGTCCAACCTCGCGCAGCTCCCACCCCAGGCAGCGGTGGGGCTCATCGCGATATCCGTGGCGCTCACCTTTATCGCGGGGCTTATCCCTGCGGCCAAGGCGTCGCGCGAGGACCCGGTCGAGGCGCTGAGGAGCGAATAGGGGCCTACTGGCGAATTGATGGCTGAGCGGTATCTGCCAGGAGGCTTGCGAGCTCGGTTTCGGTTGCGAAGCAGAGGTCTCCTGCCACAGTGGCCTTGTAGGCGCTGGCCATGGCCGCATAATCGATGCAGAACTGCGGGTCCCATTTGCAGCTCTGTGCGTGAACCATGCTTGCAGCAAAAATGGTCCCGCTGCTGGAGAGGTCTGTTACCGCAGCCCTCTGTGTCTTTGAGAGATACTCTCCATCACGGGTGAGAAGTGCGCCTCGGAAGCTGCCAAAGTCATAGCGGTCGCTCTGCCTTACGACAAAACAAGCTTCATGGAGCGGATAATCAAGGAGAAGACCCTTGAACACCGAGAGGCAGTAGTCAAAGGTCTCGTTCTTCGGAATGTTGGCGCTCGTTATTGAGAGTATGTCATCTTCAGACGCAATGAGTTCGTCAATGTTTGGGAGAAGCTGGTGCATACGTTCCATAGCGACGCTTGGCTCCAGCATTGTGCTGCGGTAATTTAGGTCGCACACTACATGGATTCCGCGACCTCGGCAGGCGTACAAGCCTTCTTTGCACGCAGCGAACATCTCCTCTGAAATGGCAGGTGTCACACCGGAGAAGAATAGCAAGTCGACGCCGTTGAGCATGCGATCCCAGTTGAAATCGGTGCGCGAAGCCATGGCCATGGCAGTGCCGCTGCGGTCATACGTGACAATGGAAGGCCTAATTGAGCGCCCACGCTCGGAATAGTAGAGGCCCATTCGTTCGCTCGACCTAATGACGCGTGATGTGTCTACTCCACAGCGAGCAAGCATCATGAGGGAGTTTGTCCCTAGACGATTTGCAGATACCTTCGAAGCAAAAGCAACGCTTTCCCCTTGGGAGGCCAACGAGGCGGCCACAACTGCCTCGCTGCCGCCATAGGTGACTTCGAGTGCATGGGCATCCTCGAGGCGTTCGTAGCCCATGGTCGCCAGTCTTATGAGGGGCTCGCCAAAGCAAAGAATATTCAACCGAGAACTCCTTGTTGACGTGATGATAGTCGTGGTGGCCACAATCCCTATGAGCACGCTGACGGCGTTTGCCATGTCTGCTGTCCCTTCGTTTCCGCCACACCAAAGCGTATGCACTGGCTTGGTGGAGGGGATAGGTGCCCACGCAAGAATTGTGAGAACAGTGCGGGTCTCATCGCCTAAAAGGCAGGAGCGGGGAGACTGAAAAGATAGTAACACGGCAATTGCATCAAAGGCGATGGGGGAGAAGGAGGGTTTCCACAGGATGTGCGCTTCCCCCCGCGCCCTTCTTCAGGAAACCGCCAACGCAAGACGCCAAGGCAGGTAGCAGGAGCAAATGACGGTACCCCGAGCAGTGCTTCCTCCATCAGTACCGAGGCTTTCTGACATGGGTTACCTTCTTCGGCCGAATCTTCTTGCAGAAGGCCACACCCTCCTTTGATTTGACCTTCTCAGTCACTTTTTTGAATTGGATTCGGATGGGGGCAAAGTCGGCATCCATGTTCGCTTTTGCTAGACGCTGCTGGCGCTTGTTAAGCGCCGCATACCACCCGTCGATATCGGTGGGGACAACGCACATGTAGTCATCGTTGTGGAGACGAAGAAGATATACCTCCTGGATATCTTCCCAAGCGATAAACCCTGCTGAGAATGATGTCGTGTGGTCGGTCACGCCTTTCTCGTCGATGAGGATGGCATTGCGTCGGTTGACGATTCGATGCACGTTGTAGGCGACAAAGAGTATCGCGAAGGGAACGCCAAGGTAACCCGTGGTGTACTTCATGAGGGCTGGGTTGGGGGCATAGGGAAGGCTCTGAGTGGCAGCAAGTATTGCCGCAACCAAGATGCAGACGCCCATGAATATAAGCAGCAGATGAATGACGACGCCATTGTTCACTGTGAAGCTCTCGTCCGTAACTCGCGCCTCGACCCTCAACGTTGCCTCCTTCTGACGAATCTGCATGCCACGGTCCGCATTCTAAACATGTCCAGCTCCTTTGGTGACTGCAAGCAATTAAATATGTAAAAAATATGTATTATAAATCTAGTTATTTTATAAAAACCCTACTAATACGAACAAATATAAGAACAAAAAATGTTTAAATAATGGAATAGAGGTCAAATCAGCAATATGACAGGCAAACTACTATGAAGAAAATATGATTCAGCCATACGACACCGTCCCTCAGCGTGTAGCCACCACAAGCAGATAGGGGACGGCCGGTACAAGGAATTTGGGAGAGGAGGAAAGACAGATGTCAAAGAAGATGTACATCGTGGGATCACGGCTTGTCAGATTGGTATCGCTCATACCTTTATGGCGGCAGACGCCCTGCGCGCAGCTCTCGAGGAAGCAGGCTGCGAGGCAAAGATTGAGACGCAGGGGGCAACCGGCGCCGAGGACGTCATCACTGACGGGGACATTGCCCGCGCGGATGGCGCAATCATTGCCGCAGATATCAAGATCAAGGGCAAGGAGCGCTTTGATCCTGTTCCCACGCTCAGCTGCAAGACCAAGGAAGTCATGACAAAGGACAAGGCCGCGGAAGTCGTGGCGGAGCTATTGGAGGCGATTGGCTAGATGGCCGAGATTCAGCGCAAAGGTGCCAAGAAGCAGTCCCAGGACGCGTTCGTGTGGGACGCGGTGCTGACAGGCATATCCTACATGATTCCATTCATCGTCGGAGGAGGCGTCCTTTGGGGCATTGCAAAGGCGATGGGTGGCTACAACGTCGGCAACGAGATGGCAAACCTCGCCTACACCGAGTACACTCCGGCAATGGTTGTTTATGCCATTGGTAGCGCCATCTTCAATGTCTGCGTACCAATTATCGGTGCCTACATTGCCTATGCAATGGCGGACAAACCTGGCCTGGCGCCTGGCTTCGCCGTGGGTGTCATTTCCAACACCATTAAGGCGGGCTTTCTCGGGGCTGTTCTCGGTGGCATTATTGCCGGGTATATTGTCATCTGGCTCAAGGGACTATCCAAGAACGCACCTGATTCGCTGCAGTCTATTTTCCCAATCCTCGTTATCCCTGTGGTTGCAACTGTGGTGACATCTTTGCTCATGTGGTATGTGGTAGGAGTCCCCATCAGCTGGCTTATGGGCATCATCACATCTGCTCTCACCAACCTGCAGGGTGTTGGCGGCTTTGTCTTTGGTGCTGCCATCGGTGTGGGTATGTCCATTGACCAGGGCGGACCTATCTCCAAGGCAGTTGCTCTTGTGACGAACGGCCTTAACGCCGACGGCATCTATGGACCGACCGCATGCAAGATGTGCGGTGGCATGCAAAACCCGCTCGGCGTCTGCATTGCCCAGATTATCGACCGCTTCACTGGTAGGAAGAAGTTCACCCAGAAGGAGCGTGATACCACCATCTCCGGCCTTGTCCTTGCTTGCTGCTACATTCAGGAATATGTCATCCCGTTCCTCGTGCAGGATACCTGGCGTTGTCTCGTCCCTTGCATGATTGGTGGCGCAATCTCTGGTGGCCTCTGCGGCATGACCGGTCTGGGGTCCCCCTCTCCTCACGGCGGCGTATTCGTCATTGCCCTTATGAGCAACCCCCTCCAGTTCATCCTGTTCTGGTTCATTGGCGCGCTGGTAACAGGTGTCCTGTACTTCCTCCTTCGCAGGCCCGTTGCCGAAGAGCAGGAGATGGGGCAGAACGGCGTCCTCGACAAGCTGTTGGGCTAACCAAGAGCGGTTTGATGGAGGCGCCTGCGGGCGCCTCCATTCTTTCGGGGCATCCCACATTCGCTGGCGAGCAGCCGGAGAGACAGGCTGATCCAAACACTGGAAGGAAAGTTCCATGTACGTCTCAGTTTCCGAAATGCTCAAGCACGCGAGCACCAACAACTACGCGGTTCCCGCTCCCAACTGCCCGGACTTCAACACCATGAGGGCCGCCCTCATGGCGGCGCAGGAGGAGCGCTCTGCCGTCCTCATCGACATCTCGCCAAGGCAGATGCACATGCACATCGCTCCCGAGGTCGCGGCGGCGATGGTCCGTGCCGCCGCAGAGCCCCTCGACGTGCCTGTCGCCCTACAGCTTGACCACGGCACAGAGTTCGAGGACATCTGCCGCTGCATCAAGGCCGGCTACACGTCGGTCATGGTGGATTCCTCGAGCCTGCCGTTCGAGGAGAACGTTCGCCGCGTGTCCCAGATCGTCTCCCTCGCGCACGCCCACGGCGTGAGCGTCGAGGCGGAGCTCGGCCACGTCGGCCAGGCTGCGGCTGGCGACGGCCGCAGCGCGGACATGTACACCAAGGTGGACATGGCTGTCGAGTTCATCGAGAGGACCGGGTGCGATGCCCTGGCGGTTGCCATTGGTACCGCGCACGGCAACTATCCCAAGGACTTTGTCCCCAAGCTCGACTTCGAGCGCCTGCGCGAGATCAAGCAGGCGGTGGGGGACTACCCGCTGGTGCTGCATGGCGGCTCTGGCTCGGGTGACGAGAACTTCAAGAAGGCCGTCGAAGGCGGCATCAACAAGGTGAACCTTTGGACTGACTACTCCGCCGCGTACGTTCGCGGCTTGCGCGAGGAGCTTGCTGGCCAGGAGAAGCCCGACTACATGCTTCTCTCCCGTGCCGTCGAGAGCAAGGCCTCCGATTGGCTCAGGCACTACATGCGGCTGTTCGGCTCTTCGGGCCGCTACCAGTTTGGCGAGGAGACGGTGGAGGCGACTGACTAGCCCTGCCCATGTCCCTCAGAAACCCAGGTTGGATCGTTGGAGCGCAGATGCGTCGCGGAGGTGATAGAAGATGATTTCCGGAAAGAACTGCTGGAGCCCATCGCTCCAGCGAGGGATGTCGACGCGATACGTGTCGGGCAAGGAGCTGTATGCCTTCGACGACATGGCGCCCAGCCTCTACCACCAGCTTGCGCAGACGGCATCCTCATATCCCCAGCTGACAGCCATTGTCGACGACTGGGGCCGCCCAACGACCTACGAGCGTCTCCTCTCCCTGACGGATGACTTCGCAGCCTTCCTGGCTACCGAGAAGGGGCTTGGGCACGGTTCCCTCGTTGCCCTTATCATGCACGCCGACCTCGAGTTCGTGGTTGCCCTCTATGCAATCTCAAAGCTTGGGGCTGTGTGCGTGCCCATACCGACAAAGTATCGCGAGCGTGAGGTGACGTCGCTTCTGGACATCGCCAAGCCCGACGCCGTTATTGCTGGCGAGGAGTTCGAGGACTGGGCATCGGACTTTCCCGTTGACCCCAAAATGTGCGTCTGGTCTCGAGGGGTCGAGGACGGCTATGGCTTTGACGGGGTCTGCGGCTACACCTACCCTGCGGTACGTGCCTCCGGAAGTGCCAGCGACCCCGCCATAATGATGTTCACCAGCGGCACCACATCCGCTGCCAAGGGCGTGGTGCTGAGAAACTACAACCTCGTCTTTGCCACCATGATCTACCAGCGTCTCATGGGGACGACGGTGGACGACTCCTGCCTGGTGCCCATCCCCATCTACCACGTCACGGGCCTGGTGGCCCTCCTTGCGCAGTTCGTCTTCGTTGGAGGGACGGTATACCTCCATCGCAGGTTCGATGCGAGAAGGGTCCTCCAGTGCGTCCGGGACGAGGGGATAACCTACCTGCACGGCTCGCCCACCAGCTTTGCCGAGCTCCTGCCACTGCGGGAGGAGTTCCCCTCGCTTCCAAGCGTGCGCGCGATGCTTTCCGGCTCGAGCTACGAGCCGGTGTCGAAGATGAGGGCCTTCCACGAGTGGATGCCAACGGCCACGTTCCAGGTGGTCTATGGCATGACCGAGACGAGCTCCCCGGCGCTCCTCTTTCCCTGGGACTCCGCCACCTCCATCTACGCGGGTGCCACGGGAAAGCCGGTTCCCGGAGTGGATGCCGTCCTTCTCGACGAGGAGCACCACGAGGTTCCCACGGGGGAGGTGGGGGAGCTCGCCCTTCGTGGCACCTGCGTGACCGAAGGCTACTTCCACCACGACTCGGGCGACCTGCTTCCTGGCGGGTGGCTGCTCACGGGCGACATGGGCTATGCGAACGACGAGGGCATGGTCTGGATCGTCGACCGCAAGAAGGACATGATCAACCGCGGCGGCGAGAAGGTGTGGTGCTCCGCGCTCGAAGAGGTGCTCTGCGAGACCCCGGGCATCAGCGAGGCCTGCGCCTGTGGGATGCCGGATGACCTGTACGGCGAGGTTCCCGTCGCCCTCTGCGTGAGACAGGCGGGCTCGCATGTCACGGAGGACGACGTCAAGGCCGCGCTCAAGGGGCGGCTCGCGCACTTCAAGATTCCCGTCCACGTCGCTTTTGCGGAAAAGATTCCCCAGACGAGAGGCGAGAAGCCCGACAGGCGTGCCGCGCTCGAGCTCGTTCGCCAATCCCTTTCAGACAAGACACCGAGAGAGGCTTGACTCATGGCTAGCAGGGACCTTCAGGCAAACTTCGTGACCCCGGAGGAGGCGGCTGCGTCCATCGCTGACGGAACGGCCATCTGCACCATCGGCATGACGCTCGTCTCTGCCTCGGAGTCCAACCTCAAGGCAATAGAGAGGCGCTTCCTCGAGACGGGGCACCCATGCGGACTCACGCTCCTTCACTCGTGTGGCCAGTCAGACAGGGCGCGCGGCATACAGCACCTGGCTCACGAGGGGCTGGTGACGCGCATCATCGGCTCCCACTGGGGTCTCCAGCCCAAGTGGATGGACATGATCGCCAACAACAAGGTGATTGCGTACTGCCTTCCGCAGGGACAAATCGCTCAGCTCTACCGGGCTATGGCCTGCGGGCTGCCTGGGAAGATGAGCAAGGTCGGCCTCGGCACCTTCATCGACCCGCGCATCGAGGGCGGCAAGATGAACGAGCGCACCCAAGGCGAGCCGGACATCGTGGAGATCGTCACCTACCACGGCGAGGAATACATGATGTACAACGAGGTGCCCATCGACACCCTCCTCATCCGCGGCACCACCTGCGACGAGATGGGGAACATGACCACGACGGATGAGGCGATGAAGCTCGAGGTCTTCAACGCGGTCCTCGCCACCAAACGCTACGGCGGACAGGTCATAGCCCAGGTGCGAGACGTCGCGCAGACCGGCACGCTCAACCCCAAGGACGTGACGGTGCCGGGTGTGTTCATCGACAAGGTGGTCGTCTGCCCCAACCCCGAGGAGGACCACCGCATGACCTCCTCGATCTACTTCGACCCCTCATACGTCGGTAAGCTCAGGCGTCCCATGGCCGCCATCGACCCGGCCCCGTTCAACGTGCGCAAGTTCATCGCACGTCGTGGCTGCCAGGAGCTTTATCCCGGTTGTGTCGTCAACCTCGGCACGGGCATCCCCAATGACATGGTGGGACGTGTCTGCGCGGAGGAGGGCCTCTCCGATAAGGTCATGATCACGGTGGAGAGCGGCATCTACGGCGGCGTGCAGCTCGGCGGCATCGACTTTGGAATCGGCCAGAACCTCTACGCGATGGTGAGCCATCCCGAGCAGTTCGACTACTACGACGGGGCCGGCGTCGACGTCACGTACATGGGGCTCGGCGAGCTCGACGGTGAGGGAAACGTCAACTCCACCAAGATGGGCGAGAGGTGCACGGGCGCTGGTGGCTTCGTCGACATCACCCAGAACGCGAAGTGCGTCGTCTACCTAGGCACGTTCACGGCCAAGGGCGCCGAGTACAGCTTCGACGGCAACGAGCTGCACATCCTCAAGGAGGGCGCCGTGAGGAAGATGGTCAGCCACGTGCGCCAGATATCCTTCAGCGGCCCGCAGGCCCGCAAGAGCGGTCAGCGCGTCGTCGTGGTGACCGAGCGAGCCGTGTTCGAACTGGTGCCTGTAGGGGTCAAGCTCGTCGAGATCGCGCCGGGCGTCGACCTCAAGACGCAGGTGCTCGACATGATGGACTTCACGCCCATCGTCGCAGACGACCTCAAGACCATGAGCCCAAGCCTCTTTGCCCAGGACGGCCCCTGCGGGCTCCTGGAAGGCTTCGGCAAAAAGTAGATTTCCCGGACGCTTCGTCACCCAGCAGATACTCATGGAAAGGATCAAGAACATGGAAAAGGTCAAGGTTGCGGTCATCGGCTCGGGCCTCATGGGAGCAGGCATCGCCCAGGCGTGCGCCACCGCCGGCTTTCCGGTCGTGAACATCGACATCGCCCAGGAGCCACTGGACAAGGCAAAGGCGCTTGTCGGCAAGCTCGTGCAGAAGAAGGTGACGAAGGGCAAGATCACGCAGGAGGAGTGCGACGCCATCCTGGGCAACCTCACGTACTCCACCGACTACGGCGAGCTGGCAGGTGCCAAGTACGTGATCGAGGCCGTCCCCGAGCGCCTAGACTTCAAGCAGTCGACGTTCGAGAAGGTCGACGAGCTCGCCGACGCGGATGCGGTGCTTCTCACCAACACGTCCGGCATCGACATCGACCAGATCGCCTCGGCGACCAAGCGTCACGCGTCGGTCATGGGGATGCACTTCTTCTATCCCGCCCCCGTGATGAAGCTCGTCGAGCTCGTCCGCGGCGAGAAGACCTCTGATGAGGCCCATGAGAAGGCAAAGGAGCTTGCGGAGGCGATTGGGAAGACGACCGTCGACGCCCCCAACACCCCCGGCTTCATCGTCAACCGCATCATCAACCCCTACGAGAACATGGGCGCGTGGCTCGTCTCCGAGGGAGTCTCTCCCAAGGACGTCGACACTGCGATGAAGCTTGCATGCAACCACCCGATGGGCCCCTGCGAGCTCATGGACTTCTCGGGGATCGACGTGGTGTACGCCTCGCTCATGAACCTCTACGAGGGCTACGACCATGATGACCTGTATCGGCCCGCCCCCATATTCAAGGAGCTGCTCGACTCGGGCAAGCTTGGCCGCAAGACCGGCCACGGCTTCTACGACTACGAGTAGCGAGGAGCGGAAGCTGCCGCAATCAATCCAAGACCATCCGGACACTACGAAGGGAAAGTTCATGAGCAACAGGCAGTTTGAGAAGAGCCCCGATGACGTCGTAATCGTTGCCGGCGCGCGTACCGCAATCGGCAAGTTTGGCGGAAGCCTCAAGACCGTGTCCCCACGATTGACCTGGGAGCCATTGCCGTCAAGGAGGCGGTCAAGCGCTCGGGTGTCAATCCGAGCGAGGTGGGCGAGGTCATCATCGGAAACGTTGGCGGCTGGGGACCCAACGGCTTTCTGGCCCGTGTGATCTCCCTCAAGGCAGGGATGCCCAACGAGTGCACCGCATACTCGGTGAACCGTCAGTGCGGGTCGTCCGTCCAGGCAATCGCCGACGGCCTGCAGGAGATCCAGACGGGCTTTCGCGACGTCGTCGTCGCTGGCGGCGCCGAGTCCCTCTCGACGCTCCCTTACTACGTTCCGTCGGCGCGCTGGGGCGCCCGCATGGGCCACAAGCAGTTCGAGGACGGGGTCATCGACGCCCTCGTCTGGCCGCTCGACGGCAACCACAACGGCATCACTGCCGAGAACGTCGCCAAGAAGTTCGGCGTGAGCCGCGAGGAGCAGGACGCCTTTGCCGCCCGCTCGCAGCAGCGTGCCTGCGCGGCAGTCGCGTCCGGCGTGTTCAAGCCCGAGATCGTTCCCGTCGAGATCAAGGGGCGCCATGGGGCCGTGACGGTCTTCGACACCGACGAGGGTCCGCGCGAGGGCGCGACCGCCGAGAGCCTCGCGAAGCTCAAGCCCTGCTTCGTGACGGACGGTACGGGCACCGTGACCGCGGGCAACTCCTCGAGCCTGAACGATGCCGCCGCTGCCGTGGTGATGATGACGCGCTCCAAGGCGGAGGAGCTCGGGTGCACCCCCATGCTCGCCATCCGCGGATGGGCAGTTGCGGGCTACGATGCCACGCTCATGGGCTACAGCCCCTACTTCTCCACGGTTCAGCTGTGCAACCAACTTGGGCTCGACGTACAGGCAATCGACATGTTCGAGCTCAACGAGGCATTTGCCTCCCAGTCGGTTGCCGTGAGCCGTGACCTCGGCCTCGATCCCGAGAAGCTCAACATCTACGGTGGTGGCATCTCCCTTGGTCACCCCATTGGAGCCACCGGCGCCATTCTCGTTATCAAGTGCGCCTACGAGCTCGCCCGTACCGACAAGCGAGATGCGATGGTCTCCATGTGCATCGGCGGCGGTCAGGGCATCTCGATGTACTTCACGAAGGACTAGCCACAAATCGCGAGAAGCGAAAGGAGAACCGCTATGGTCAACTTCGAGTATCTCGTCCCCACGAAGATTCTCTTCGGCAAGGGGACCGAAAACGAGGCCGGCAGGCTCATCAAGGAGTTTGGGGGCCACAAGGCCCTTATCCACTGGGGTGGGGATTACGTGCGCACCACGGGGCTTCTCGATCGCGTGCACAAGGGTCTCGAGGCTGAGGGCATTGTGTACGTTGACCTCGACGGCGTTGTCCCCAACCCACGTCTCTCCCTTGTCAAGAAGGGTGTCGGGCTCTGCAAGAAGGAGGGCGTCGACTTTGTCCTGGCCATTGGCGGTGGCTCTGCCATCGATTCCTCGAAGGCAATAGCCTACGGCCTTGCCAATGACTTCGATCTCGAGGACCTCTTCCTCGGAAAGGTCTCGACTGACAAGATCGCAAAGATTGGCGCAATCTCCACCCTGGCGGGTACTGGCTCCGAGACCTCCAACTCGGCCGTGATCGACATCGATACGATGGGTCCCAAGATTCTCAAGCGCTCCTACAACCATGAATGCGCGCGCCCGCTCTTTGCCATCATGAACCCCGAGCTCACCTACTCGCTGCCTCCCTTCCAGACAGCCGCGCCAGGTGCCGATATCATGATGCACACCATGGAGCGCTACTTCACGACCGAGCGTGACGTTGAGCTTACTGACGGGATTGCCGAGGGGCTTCTCCGCACCGTCAAGACCATGGTTCCCGAGGCGCTCGCCCATCCAACGAGCTATACCGCTCGTGCAAACCTGCTTTTGGCAGGTGCCAAGTCTCATGATGGGCTCACTGGACTCGGCAGGGTGGGGGACTTCGCCTGCCATGCCATCGAGCATGAAATCGGTGCTATGTTCGACGTTGCTCATGGAGCTGGCCTCACGGCCATCTGGTCCAGTTGGGCTAAGTACGTCATTCACGTCGACCCCGAGCGCTTCGCGCAGTTCGCTGTCAATGTATGGGGCGTCCAGAATGACTTCCATGACCCCATGTCAACTGGCCTGCGGGGCATCGAGGCGTGGGATCAGTGGTGCCATTCCATCGGGATGCCCACGAGCCTCTACGAGCTGGGGGTTGATCCTACGGACGAGCAGATCAAGGAGATGGCCGAGGGTGCCGTGGAGGCACGTGGCGGCGATCACGCCGGCAACTTCATGCAACTCCATGTCGACGACATTGTGAACATCCTCAAGAACGCACGCTAAAAGGCGTGGGCTGCCCGGATTCCCGGGTGGCCCGCTTTCTTGTGGCAAGAATGGGAAGATGTACGAGAGAGCCTCTGGATGAGAGGTAACCTCGGGTTTCTTCCTAGGGGGTCACGTTGTTGTATTTGCGTGCAGAGAGGGGAGCGCACATGAAGTTCGTCTTCGCGTCCGACACGCTCAAGGGCACCATCAGCTCGACTCGTGCGGCCAGCATTCTCGAAGAAGAGGCGATGCGCGTGTTTCCCCGCGTCGAATGTGCTCGGCTGGCCGTTGCCGACGGGGGCGAGGGGACCGTCGATGCCGTGGTTGCCTCCCTCGGCGGAACACGTATCGAAGCCAGTGTGGCTGATCCTCTCGGCAGGCCGGTCGAGGCGTCCTACGGCATGTTGCCGGGGAACCGCGCCGTCATCGAGATGGCCGCCGCCTCTGGACTGCCCCTGCTCATGCATGCAGAGCGCAATCCGGCTCTCACCAGCACCTATGGCACGGGCCAGCTCGTTTTCCATGCGCTTCACAACGGTGCCACCGAGGTCACGCTTGCCATTGGCGGAAGCGCAACGAATGATGGTGGCATGGGGGCCATGCGTGCGCTGGGCGTCCGATTCCTGGATTCGACGGGAGGGGAACTCGAAGGGACGGGTGCGGACCTCGGGAGGGTTGGTCGCATTGACCTCTCTGGGCTCGATCCTCTCGCCACGCGCGCAAGCTTTCGCCTCTTGTGCGACGTCGACAACCCCCTCCTTGGACCTCGCGGCGCAACCCGCGTATTTGCCCCACAGAAGGGGGCCACGCCGCAGCAGGTCGAGGGGCTTGAGCGGGGCATGGAGTCGTATGCCCGCGTGCTCGAGCGCACCTTTGGGCGTGCCGCAGACCAGCCGGGAGACGGAGCCGCAGGCGGCCTTGGTGTGGCAGTTCGCCTCTTCTTGGGCGCCACGTCGGTTCGGGGGATTGACTGGGTTCTCGATGTCGTTGGGCTTGACCAGGCACTTCTCGGCGCAGATCTCTGCGTCACGGGAGAGGGGCACGCAGACGCGCAGTCGGCCCACGGCAAGGTGGTGTCGGGCGTGGCGTCACATTGCAAGCGGGCTGGCGTGCCCTGCGTTGCCGTTGTGGGCGGCATGGATTCCGGTGCCCTTGGCCTCGTTGACCTTGGGGTGGATGTGCTTGTGCCTACGGTCATCGACTGCGGTGACGTGGCAGAGGCGCTTGCTCATGCCGAGAGGAACTACCGCCTTGCCGCGGCAAGGGTCTTCTCGCTAATGGCCCTGGGGCAGCGCCTCTCGGATTGATTGTGGTGGCAGGCTACGAGTGCGGCAGGGACTGTCCGTCGTGCGTACGCACACGTGTGGGTTTCTGCCCAAAAGCGGGCCTCGGCGGCCTCCGCCGGCAAGGAGTTTCCCTTCTGCGTACGCACGACCAACGAGATTTGACAGTGCTTTCAAGTTTGCCCAGTTGTCAAGAGGGGTCGTGGTAGAAGTTTGCACGTATGCGTACGCACGAGCGACGCTTCTCGCCAGCCGGGTCTCGCCGCTATGTGCAATGAGACAAGGGGAGTGCCCTTGCCTCATTGCGGCGCGTCTCCCTGCTACTATTATGGAGCAAGGGATATTGTGCCCACGCGCAAGAGTCTATGTCTTCCTACGTCACAAAGGAGCACCAGTGAGCGATTTCGTAACTTCCAATGACGTTTTTGTTAACCAGCACGCCAAGAGTCGCGACGAGGTGCTGCGCTTCATCTCCCAGAAGGCAGTCGAGCTTGGCGTCGCCGATGATGCCGACGCCGTTTACAAGGCTTTCATCGCCCGTGAGGACATGGGCGAGACGGGCATGACCGACGGCTTTGCGGTGCCGCACGCCAAGGACGCCTCCATCAAGCAGGCTGCCGTTATCGTCTTCAAGAACGACCACGCCCTCGATTGGCCCTCCTTCGACGAGAAGCCCATCGACATCGCAATCTCGCTCCTGGTCCCTGCCGGCGAGGCGGGTACCACCCACATCAAGCTGCTCTCCAAGACTGCCGTGCTCCTCATGAAGGACGACTTCAAGAGCCTCGTCCGCAACTCCGATGATCCCCAGGTCATCGCCGATGCCATCAACAAGGGCATTGACGAACAGAGCTAGCTCCGCGAGCTTGGCCCAATGTGCCTGCAGCCACAGTGTTTTGGAGGGACGGTCGCATACGGTAGGCCGTCCCCGTTTCGTCCACGCGTTGAGATAAGGTTCGCATCGTGGCGGGGCGCCGCCCCCCCGGGAGGAGCATGCCATGTTCAGGCAGTCGACCGACAAGCGCGTTGCAGTGTTCATTGCAAACGGCCTCGAGGAGATCGAGGGTCTTACGGTGGTGGACCTGCTCTATCGAGCCGGCATTCCCGCAGACACCGTATCCATCACTCCCGAGCACACCGTGACCTCCTCACACCAGGTCACCATCACGTGCGATCGCTCGATTGCAGATGGGGACTTCTCCTTCGACGACTACGACATGCTCGTGCTTCCCGGTGGCATGCCGGGGACGCTCAACCTCAGGGCCTGCGAGCCTCTCATCGCTGCCGTCAAGGCCTTTGACCGGGCTGGCAAGGGCGTGGCTGCCATCTGCGCCGCCCCGTCCATCCTGGCGGAGCTGGGCATGCTCTCCAACCGTCCTGCCACCTCGAACCCCAGCTTCCAGCACGTGCTTGTCGAGAACGGCGCCATCCTCTCGGAGGAGCCCGCCGTTGTGGACGGCAACGTGATCACGAGCAAGGGCATGGGAACGGCCATCGCGTTTGGCCTGGAGATCGTCCGCTGGTTCCTAGGGGATGCCGCTGTCGAGGACCTAAGGCCTCGCATCGTGCTTGAGGACTAGCGTGGCAGATGCCCCTGTGGCGCGCACCTCTCAGCGCCAGTACCTCTGCATAGACCTCAAGAGCTTCTATGCCAGCGTCGAGTGCGTGGAGCGTGGGCTTGACCCGCTCGCCGCACGCCTCGTGGTGGCGGACCCAACGCGCACGGAGAAGACCATCTGCCTGGCGGTCTCGCCGGCCATGAAGGCGCTTGGGGTGCGCAACCGCTGTCGCGTCTTTGAGATTCCCCAGACCATCGACTACGTGATGGTTCCTCCCAGGATGGCGCTCTACATGGAGCGTTCGTGCGACATATATGCCGTCTACCTGCGGTGGATTGCCCCAGAAGACATCCACGTCTACTCGATAGACGAAGCCTTCATGGACGTTACGGGGTATCTCGACCTTTATGGCTGCTCGGCCCGTGAGCTTGGCGAGCGTATCCGCGAGGATGTGGTGAGAACCACGGGCATCCCTGCCACGTGCGGCCTTGGCACCAACCTCTACCTAGCAAAGACCGCGCTCGACATCACGGCCAAGCACAGTCCGGGCTTCTTTGGAGAGCTCGACGAGGAGACCTACCGGGCTACGCTTTGGGACCACCGCCCCATCACGGACTTCTGGCGCGTGGGGCCTGGCATTGCCGAGAGGCTCTCGGCCATGGGCATCCATACGATGGGACAGGTTGCCACCTACCCACAGGAGCCTCTCTACCAGGAGTTCGGCGTGGACGCAGAGATTCTCATCGATCACGCCTGGGGTGTTGAGCCTGTGACCATGGCAGACATCAAGGCCTACCGCTCGGGCTCGCATTCCGTCTCGACGGCTCAGGTCCTAGGGTGCAGCAGGGGCTTCGATGGCGCGCGCATCATCTGTCGTGCGATGGCCGATGCCCTCGCCCTTGACCTCGTTGAGCAGAGGCTCGTTGCCAGTGGCGTGAGCCTCTTTGCTGGATACGACCTCTCGCCCGAGGAGCGCGCGGGCATCAGCGACCGCTCGGACCCGCGTGCATGGTATCGTGCCGTGGCCTCTACGGGCGGCATTGAGCGATTCCTCGTGCCTACGAACTCCCGCGAGCAGGTTCTTGCGGCAACAACACGGCTCTTCGATGCCAACGTTGATGCCTCGCGCAAGGTCCATCGCCTGGGCCTTACCGCAGTGGCCGTGCTGCCGGAGGATGCATCGGGCGTACAGGGCAGCCTCTTCGCCACGCCCGAGGCAGATGCCCGTGAACGCCGCCGTCAGGAGGCCATCAGCGCCGTGAAGCGCAAGTTTGGCAAGAACTCTCTGCTCAAGGGCGTGGACCTTCTCCCCGAGGCCACCACGCGCGAGCGCAACCTCCAGATTGGAGGCCATCGCAGTGGAGAGTGACGGCCCTCGCACGCCGCCCACACCTGCAGGCGACGTGCCCACGGCGCGCCAGCCCATGCCCCTCTCAGAGCGCGCAAAGATCTTTATGCCGTTCGACCCGCTTAAGGGGTACCGTGCCATGCTCGTCGAACGAGAGCGCCAGCAGGAGGAGGGGCACGTCCATGGGCCTTTACCGTGGCCTCACCCAGCTCCCCCTGCAATACACCGCGGGCCCGGGCATAATGGAGAGGTAGGCGCAAACGGGAGCTCGCCCGGAAGATTGGGCACATGACATGGCATTTGTTGAGTTCAGAGACGTCGGCAAGGTCTACCGCATGGGCTCGGTCGAGGTCCATGCGGTAGACGGCATGACCTTCGACATCGAGGAGGGTGAGCTCTGCGTTATCGTGGGACCCTCCGGCGCTGGCAAGACCACTGTGCTCAACATGCTTGGCGGCATGGACTCGTGCACGTCGGGTACCATCATGCTGGCTGGCCACGAGGTCTCGGGCCTCTCGGAGCGCGAGCTCACGCTTTACCGTCGCCATGACATAGGCTTTGTGTTCCAGTTCTACAACCTGGTCCAGAACCTCACCGCTATCGAGAACGTCGAGCTGGCAAGCCAGATTTGCGATGACCCACTGCCCGCAGCCGAGGTCTTGGACGAGGTGGGGCTCTCCTCGCGCAAGGCCAACTTCCCCGCACAGCTCTCCGGTGGCGAGCAGCAGCGCGTGGCCATTGCACGTGCGCTTGCCAAGAACCCCAAGCTCCTGCTCTGCGACGAGCCGACGGGCGCCCTTGACTACGTGACGGGCAAGCAGGTCCTCGGCCTTCTCCAGAAGACGTGCAACGAGCATGGCCGCACCGTGGCCATCGTGACTCACAACACGGCGTTCACCCAGATTGCCGACCGCGTGATTCGCGTGCGCGAGGGCCGCGCCGAGAGCGTTGAGAAAAACGCACGTCCGCTTGCCGCCACAGAAGTCGAGTGGTAGCAATGGCCGCTCGCTCCGCCTTCTCGAAGGGGGTCTGGCGCTCCATCAAGGGGTCGCTCGGTCGCTTCCTGGCCATCACCGGCATCGTAGCTTTGGGCTGCGGTTTTCTCGCCGGCCTTCAGATGAGCGGGCGAGACATGCGCACGGCGGCAGACCGTTGGTTTGATGGCTGCAACCTCTATGACCTGCGACTTGTTTCCACAAAGGGCTTTGGCGAGAATGATGTTGAGCGCGTGGGTGCCCAGGGGGGCGTCACGGCCGTCATGCCTTCCGCGACAGCGGACGTGATGGCTCGCCTTGGTGACGAGCAGATGGCCGTGCGCGTGTCATCGCTTGACGTGGATGCGGCGCGCGCGGCAACGGTGGCCTCCTCCGAGGAGTTTGACTCCGCGGATAAGGACTACGAAAACCGCGTGCGGCTGCTGTCGGGTCGCTGGCCGGAGTCGTCAGACGAGTGTGTGCTCGACGGGGATGCCGTGACGCCCGGCCTAGGGATAGGCGGCACCGTCGAGGTCCTCTACGGTACGAGTGACGTGGGTGACGCGCTCGGCGTTCGCACGTTCACGGTCGTGGGGCTCGTCAGTTCTCCCAGCTATCCCTACACAGGCACCTTTGGCACAACGAGTCTGGGCGATGGCTCCATGAGGCAGGTGGCCTACGCGTTGCCTTCCGCGTTCGCGGACGACTACCCGTGGACGGAGCTCTACATCACCGTTGACGGCGCAGCAGAGAAGACGGATGGCACGACGGAATACGACGACGCCGTTGCCCCGGTGAAAGACGCGCTCTCTGCAAGCCTGGACGAGCTTGCCGAGGCGCGCCTTGATGACCTCCGCGCGGACGCGCAGGCCAAGGTGGACAATGCCCAGGCAACGCTCGACGAGAAGCGCGCTGATGCAGACTCTGGGCTTGCTGACGCAAGGGCGCAGCTCGATGATGCTGCGGCTCAGATCGCGGAGGCCGAGGACGACGTCTCGTCCGGCAAGTCACAGCTTCAGGCGGGCAGGGAAGAGCTTGCGCAGAGCCGCGCGAGCGCCGAGTCAGAGCTGGCATCTGCCCAGGAGCGGCTTGACTCAAAGCAGCAAGACCTTGATGCGCAGTCTGCTCAGATTGACGAGTCTGTGGCCTCGACGCTCGAGGGCCTGGGTGCCACGTCGCTTGACGAGGCTGCCTCTACGCTGGCCTCGCAGCTCGAGCAGACAAGTGCCGCGGCCGATGCGCTTGCACAGCAGGTGGCCGCCCTCGAGGCAGCGGGGGATGCGGTGGACCCGGCGCAACTTGCTGCAGCACGCGAGCAGCTTGCCCAGGCACAGACCGCGTTGGCGCAGCTGCAGGCCGCCGCGGACGGCGTTGCCCAGCTCCAGGCTGCGGAGCAGCAGCTTGCGGACGGCCAGGCGCAGCTCGATGACGCCAAGGACGAGCTTTCGCAGAGCCGCGCGAGCGCCGAGTCAGAGCTGGCATCTGCCCAGGCCACACTCGACGAGAGTGCGGCCCAACTCGCAGATGCCGAGGCCCAGCTTGCGGATGCGAAGGAAAGCTACGAGGACGGTCTTGCCCAGTACCAGGAGCAGGAGGCACAGGCCAACTCCGAGCTGGCAGACGCCCAGGCACAGATTGACGACGCACAGGCGCAGGTAGACGCCCTCGAGAAGCCCGACGTGTATCTCCTCGACCGCACGCAGGACGAGGGCGTGGAGACCTACATGCAAGACACGCGGCGCATGGACGGCATCGCCAACGTGTTCCCTGTCTTCTTCTTCCTCGTGGCAGCGCTCGTGGCGCTCACCACCATGACGCGCATGGTGGACGATGACCGCGTGCTCATCGGCACGCTCAAGGCCCTTGGCTACTCCAAGGCGCGCATCGCCTCTCGCTACCTCACGTATGCGGCCATCGCAAGCGTGAGTGGTGCGGTTCTCGGCATAGCCGTGCTCTCGCAGGCGCTGCCACGTATCATCATGTCCTCCTACAGCGTAATCTACGCGGTCCCCGCCATGCCCTTCCCACTGCCCATTGAGCCTGCGGTCGCGCTCGTTGCCGGCGGCGCGGGCGTGGGTGTCACGCTCGTTGCCACGTGGGGTGCCGTTGCGTCAAGCCTTCGAGAGACGCCGGCAAGCCTCATGCTGCCGCTTGCGCCCAGACCGGGCAAGCGCATCCTCCTGGAGCATATTGGCCCTGTTTGGCGGCGGCTCTCGTTCTCGTGGAAGGTCACGTGCAGGAACCTCTTCCGCTACAAGCGGCGCCTCGCCATGACGGTCGCGGGCGTTGCCGGCTGCACGGCGCTGCTTCTTGTGGGGTTTGGCCTGCACGATGCCATCTGGGACATCATCGACTGCCAGTACGGGCCAATCGTCCACTACGACGCTGCGGTGGGCCTCAAGGACGGCTCGACGGAAGGTGACGTCAAGGCGGCTGAGGATGCGCTTGAGGCCACCGGCGAGGTGTGGCGCATCGAACGAGTGCAGCAGGTGACCATGCGTGCGGGCTCCCGGAACACGTCGGACACGCTCCACGTGAGTACCGTGGTACCACAGGACTCCTCGTCGTTTGACGGTGCCGTAACGCTGCGCGACAGGGTCACGCACCAGCAGGTTGCCTTTGGCGACAATGCCGTGGTTATCACCGAGAAGCTCTCAGTGCGCCTGAAGATCGGCGTGGGTGACGAGGTGGTGCTCTTTGACGTTGACGATGTGGGCAACTCGACAGGGGAGGGGCATGCCCTCACGGTGACCGGCGTCTGCGAGAACTACGTAGGCAATAGTGTCTACGTGGGGCGCAACGCCTGGGCCCAGGTGGACGATGCCACGCCGGCCTTCTCCACGCTTCTCGCCCAGACCTCACTTGACGAGGAGGGCCGCTTGCAGGTCTCCGAGGCCCTCCACGACGGGGGCGCGGTCTCGACGGTGTCCTTCTCGACAGCGACCATCGAGCAGTACCGCTCCATGCTCTCGGTCGTTGATGCCGTTGTGGTGGTGCTCGTGGTGTCTGCCGCCGCACTTGCCTTCATCGTGCTGTACAACCTCACGAACATCAACGTCTCCGAGCGCATGCGTGAGATCGCAAGCCTCAAGGTGCTCGGCTTTACTCGCCGAGAAATACACGCCTACATCTTACGCGAGATAGTGATCACCGCACTCCTTGGCGATGCGGTGGGGCTTGCCTTGGGCACATGGCTCGAGAGCTTCGTGGTCACGACGGCCGAGGTGGACTATGTGATGTTTGGCCGCACCATCCATGCGGCAAGCTACGGTGCGGCGTTTGCGCTCACGATGGCATTCGCACTTCTGGTGATGCTTGCCATGCGTCGGCGCCTCGATACCGTTGACATGGTCGAGAGCCTGAAGAGCGTTGACTAGGAATGCGGGATGGGTCCTGCGGCATGACGCGGCCACCCGTGATGTGAAGGAGTCGGGGCGCATGCCCTGGGCTGGTATCATTATGCCGTTAGCGAACACCGTCCAGCAATATGCCCTTGGGAGGCATCATGCCCAGAATCTCCGTGATCATCCCGGCCTACAATGTGGATGCCTACCTTGAGCGCTGCCTTGCCAGCGTGGAGGGGCAGTCCTTCAAGGACTGGGAGGCAATCGTGGTGGATGACTGCTCGCCGGACCAGTCTGGCAGCATCGCTGAGCGCTTTGCGTCAAGCGACTCGCGCTTCCGCGTGATCCGCCACGAGGAGAACAAGGGACTTCACCTTGCGCGCAAGACGGGTGTCGAGGCTGTGAGGGGAGAGTATTCGTTCTTCCTTGACGGCGACGACTCCTTTGCGCCCGATTTTCTCGAGGGGATTGCCCGTGCCGCCGAGCAAGACCCCAAGGCCGACGTCTTTCATGTAGGCATTACCGTCATTGCCGAAAACGGTGTGACGGACCAAGGCGCTCAGGGGTTTGCAGGCTTTGTCAACAGGCCAAGCGGTGTGGCCGAGGGTGATGATGTGCTCCTCGACATCTTTGACGAGAAGCACGGACAGCTTGTTGACTGGCGTGCGACCCAGCGCCTCTATCGCACCGAGCTTTTGAGGCGTGCGTTTGCAGCGATGACCTCTGAGCGACTGGAGCGTGCGGAGGACGGCTACGAGGTATTCGTCATCTCCGACCTTGCCGAACGCAGTGTCGGCATCGAGGAGAACCGGGGCTACATCTACCACTACGGCGAGGGGATTACAGGAGTGAGCCCTATCACTTCCGCTCGCTTCGGAGCATTCTGTGACCAGTTCCTCGCCTGCGTTGAGGCGGCGGGCGACTACGTCCATGGGCACGAGACGGCAGCGCTCTTTTCGTCCTTTGTGGGCATGCGTCACAAGATGCTCGAGCTTCTCTCGAATGACCTGCTCGTTCGTGTTCCAGATGACGAGAAGCCCGGTGCCGCCCTGCATCTTTCGCGCACGTTTGGGCCTGCCGCCTGTGCCCGCGAGCTCTGGCGCCTCGTGCGCGACCGCGCGTACTCGTTTGTGGATGCGGGCGCGCTTCCCTCCGAGGACGACCAGCTGCACCTGCTCCTCCCGCTTGCCGAGCGCGTAGATTCAAAGATTGATGTCGCCACGTCCAATCAGACCGACCTCCTCCGTGCTCGCGCCATGTGCGAGAAGGCGCACATTCACCTTTCTCAGCTGCATGTAGCGGACTTCTCCGCTCAGGACATCCGCATACTCGTGACCACCCACAAGGACGTTGACGTTCCAAAGAGCAACATCCTTCAGCCCATCCAGGTTGGGCCAGGCAACAGGGCCAACCGCTTTATCTGGGCTCTTCACGACGACGAGGGGGATAACATCTCGCCTAGGAATCCCATGTACTGCGAACTCACCACCCAGTACTGGGCGTGGAAGAACACCACCTCCCCATACGTGGGCTTCTGCCACTATCGACGCTATTTCAACTTCACGGATACCGCGTACGAGGAGAACCCCTATGGTGAGGTCATGGATGACTTCATCGACGCCGATGCGGTGAGGCTCTACGGCCTGGACGACGCCAGCATCCGCCGCTGCATTGAGGGTTACGACCTCGTTACCACGGGCTTCAAGCGCCTGGCAGACTTCCCCGGTGACTTCTCTACGCCCCGAGAGCACTATGCCGCTGCGCCGTCACTCCACATCGAGGACCTCAACCGCTGCGTGGCAATCGTCCACCGTCTGTTTCCCGATTATGCCCCGGACTTCGACGCCTTCCTTGGGGGCGAGAAGTCCTGCTTCTGCAACATGTACATCATGAGGCGTGAGCTCTTCTCGTCCTACTGCGAGTTCCTGTTCCCCGTCCTTGACGAGTTTGTCCGCGAGACGGACATGTCCACCTACAGTCGCGAGGCGGTTCGTACTCCCGGGCACCTGGCAGAGCGTCTCTTCAACGTGTGGTACCTGCATGCCATGCGCGCAGGCGAGGGAGCTTCGTGGAAGACCAAGCAGCTCCAGTGCGTCCACTTCACAAATCCCGAGCCGGCACAGACGTTCACCCCGGTCTTTCTCGACCGTGAATCCGTTGAGGCTTCTAAGGTGGTGCCGGTGGTCTTCGCCTCCGACGACGCCTATGTTCCGGTGCTCACGGTTGCCATCGAGTCGATGCTGAGAAACGCCAGCCCCGAGCGCTTCTATGACGTTGTGGTGCTCACGCGCGACATCTCTGGTGACCACCAAGCCGCCATGCGCGCCTTCCTTGGCCGCCACGAGAACGTCCGCATCACCTTCTTTGACGTATGGCGCATGGTTGAAGGCTTTGAACTCGATACCAACAATGAGCACATCTCGGTTGAGACCTACTATCGCTTCCTCGTGCAGGATGTCCTTTCGGCCTACAACAAGGTGGTCTATCTCGACTCGGACCTTGTGGTCGAGGGCGACGTTGCGCAGCTTTTCGATACCGATCTGGGCGACAACCTGGTTGCTGCAACGCGCGATGTCGACTACCTTGCCAACCTTAATCTCCCAGACGGCAAGCGCATGCGCTACACACGCGGCGTCCTCAAGATGAAGAGCCCGTACGACTATTTCCAGGCTGGTGTGCTCGTGCTCAACACGCGTGCCATGCGAGAACTGCATACGGTTCAGGAGTGGCTGGAGGTTTCTCAGCGTTCTGACTTCATCTATAACGACCAGGACATCCTCAATACCGAGTGCGAGGGGAGAGCTACCTACCTCGACGCCTCGTGGAATGTCACAAACGACATCTTCCACCGGACAACCGCGCTCTACCCCAACGCTCCCGCCGCTGCCTACGATGCCTACCTGGCGTCGCGCAGCAATCCCAGGGTCGTCCACTTTGCTGGTGCCGTAAAGCCTTGGACCCATGGGTGGATTGACCTTTCCGAGCACTTCTGGAACTATGCCCGCGAGACGCCGTTCTATGAGGCCATCATTGCAGGGCTGCACAGGGCCGACGTCCGCCAGGCGGAGTCCCAGGTGATGGACTACATCAACAACGAGTGCACAAGGATGGGAGGGCACGAGCGCGCGGTAGGTGAGGACAACCCCCTCCGTCAGATTGTTGACCCCCTCGCGCCTGTGGGAAGCACGCGCCGGGAGGTGCTCAAGTCGATTGGCCGTGGGCTTCGCGGCCGGAGCTAGGGCGGCGGGCGGTCATCTCCAATTGTGTCAGGGAGAAAAACAGATTGCCCCTTGCGGTGCAGCCCTGCGCGCCTGTGCTATCCTGCACCCAATAAACAAAAGCAATTTTGCATACTAGATTATGTTTATGCATTATTCTGGGGTGATTGAGGGAATGGAGCGCATAAGGGCCTGTGTCGTGGGGGCAACCGGCTTTGCCGGGGTCGAGGTCTGCCGCATTGTCCTGGGGCACCCCTCCATGGAGCTTGTCATGGCAACGGACCGCAAGGCCGCTGGTGCCAGGCTGGCCGACGTGTACCCTGCGTTCGAGGGTGCAACCAACATCGTCCTCTCGCTTCCCGAGCCGGAGGCAATCGCCCAGAATGCGGACGTCGCCTTTCTCGCCGTGCCCCATACGGCCTCGCTTGCCATCACGCCGCAGCTTCTTGCGCTGGGCGTTACCGTGATCGACCTCTCGGCGGACTATCGCCTGCATGACGCGGCCGTCTACGAGCAGTGGTACGGCACGCCGCACACGAGCCCTGAGCTTCTCAACCAGACGGCCTATGGCCTGCCCGAGCTCAATCGCTCTGAGCTTCTCGCCTTGGGGGAGCGGCACGCGAAGGATGAGCCAGTGCTTGTTGCCGTACCGGGCTGCTATCCCACGGCCACGGCGCTTGCCGCCATCCCGGCGCTCGAGGCGGGCCTTGCCACAGGGGACCTCGTAATCTCTGACGCCATCTCCGGCGTCTCTGGCGCAGGTCGCGCGGCCAATGCGCGCACGCACTTCTGCCACGCCAACGAGTCCGTCGAGGCTTACGGCGTGGCGCGCCACCGCCATACCCCCGAGATCGAGCAGACGCTCACCCAGGCAGCGAATCGCGAGATGAACGTCGTGTTTACGCCGCACCTTGCCCCGCTCACCCGAGGCCTTCTCGCCACCGTGTACATGACGGCGGCAGACGGCGTCACCGCACATGACGTGCAGGGCGCCTACGAGCGTCGCTATGCCAACGAGGCGCTGGTCTCAACGCTTCCCTCCGGGCGCATGCCACAGACCTCGTCTGTTGCGGCGACCGCTCGTGCCCAGGTTGGCGTGGCCCTTGATGACCGACGACATAGGGTCATCATCGCGTCCTGCGCGATCGACAACCTCGGCAAGGGGGCTGCTGCCCAGGCCATGCAATGTGCAAACCTGGTGCTGGGGCTTCCGGAGACCCAAGGCATTGGGGCTACCGCCCCGCTCATCTAGGCTCATGGCCGAGTCCGTCGGCTGGCGCAGGACCACCGCGTTGTCCATTCCGGACGCGCATGCGGCGCGTCCCCGTCCAGAAGGGTCCTTTCATGACAAGCATCAAGCCTCTCGCCATCCCCTTGCAGGATGACGCTCCCCAGTCGTTCGGCTTTGCCCCCTGCGAGGGAGGAGTCTGCGCGGCCCCAGGCATGCGTGCCGCCGGAATCTCTGCAGGATTTCGCAAGAATCCCGAGCGCAAGGACATGGCGCTTGTCGTTGCCGATAAGACCTGCGTCTGCGCGGCAACGTTCACGCAGAACCGCTTCTGCGCCGCGCCGGTGCAGGTGAGCAGAGCGCGTGCCGCCTCGGGCCACGCCCGGGCCGTGGTTCTCAACTCCGGCAACGCCAATGCGGCCACCGGTGAGCCGGGCCTGCGCTGTGCCGAGAAGGCCTGCGCCCTTGTCGCCCAGGCTCTGGGCTGTGACGAGAAGGACGTGCTTGTGGCGTCGACAGGCGTCATCGGCGTGCGGCTCCCCCTCGAGCCCTACGTGACAGGCGTGCCAGCTGCCGTCGAAGCGCTTGCGGCGACGCCCGAGGCCGCCCATGACGCTGCCTGTGCGGTCATGACCACAGACACGCACCCCAAAGAGGCGGCCCTTGTGGGGCCCGCCCATCAGGCGGACGGCGGCTCTGTCACGGTGCATGTGGGCGGCTTTGTGAAGGGCTCGGGCATGATTCAGCCAAACATGGCGACCATGCTCTGCGTGCTCTCGACCGATGCCCCGCTTACGCCCGAGGCCGCGCATGCCGCGCTCCTCTCAGCCGTTCGCCAGACCTTCAACAAGGTGACGGTGGACTCTGACACTTCCACCAACGACACCTGCATCCTTTTTGCCACGGGTGCCGCCGGTGGCGCCGCCATCGACGAGGGCTCGCCTGCGTATCCGGCTGTCGCTGCGGCCATCAGGGGCGTCTGCACCAACCTTGCCCGGCAGATTGCTGCGGACGGCGAGGGCTCGACCAAACTCGTGACCGTGGACGTCCTTGGAGCGACCAGCCAGGAGGACGCCGATAAGGTTGCCTTTGCCATTGCAAACTCGCCGTTGGTCAAGACCGCCATCTTTGGACACGATGCCAACTGGGGCCGCGTGGCTGCGGCTGCCGGCAAGTGCGGCGTGCCCTTCTCGCAGGAAGCCGTCGACATCGACTTCATGGGCGTGCCTGTGCTCCGTGCGGGGCTTCCCGTTCCCATGGACGAGGACGACATGCTACGCCGCTTTGAGCAGCCCGAGATAGACATTGCCATCTCGCTTGGTGCGGGAAAGGCATGCTCGCGGGTGTGGACCTGCGATCTCACGCACGACTACGTCAAAATCAACGGAGAGTACCGAACCTAGGGCTTCGTATTGCCCGGCCACGTGCGTCCGCGGCCCATGACCAACAAAACCCACGGCAGGAGGTACACATGCAAGGTCGCGAGGAAGGCGAGCTCGAGCTTGCCCAGAAGAAGGCAGAGGTTCTCACCGAGGCGCTCCCGTGGATCAACAGGATGCGCGGGAAGACCATCGTTGTGAAGTACGGCGGATCTGCCATGGAAGATCTTGAGCTCATGGTCCAGGTGGTCGGGGACATCGAGCTTCTCAAGCTCATGGGCATGCGCGTTGTTCTCGTGCACGGTGGTGGGAAGGCGATAAGTGCGCTTCTCGGCAAGCTGGGCATTCCCACAAAGTTCAAGGATGGCCTGCGCGTGACGGATGACGCCACAATGGAGGCCGTACAGGAAGTGCTCGTCGGCAAGGTGAACCAGCAACTGGTGTGGGCGTTGAACGAATACGGTCACAACGCGGTGGGCATTTCGGGTGCCGACGGGAAGACCTTCAAGAGCGAGCCCGTCTCGGCCGAGCTTGGCCGTGTTGGCCGCATTCGCGAAGTGAGCCCGGAGCTCATCAATTCCATCCTTGATGACGGATACACCCCCGTGGTTGCAAGCGTTGGTTGTGGCCCCGATGGGTTCTACAACATCAATGCCGACATCGCTGCGGGCAAGGTGGCGGAAGCGCTCCATGCCGACAAGCTCATCTACCTCACGGATGTTGATGGACTCTTTGGTGACTATCGCGACAAGGACAGCCTTATCTCGTCACTTACGCTATCTGAGACAAAAGAGGTCCTTGCCTCTGGAGAGTTGGACGGCGGCATGATTCCAAAGATTCGCTCGATTGAGGAGGCAATGGAGAACGGCGTCCATGAGGTTGTCATTCTCAACGGCAAGACACCGCATTCGCTCCTCGTCGAAATCTTCACTGACACCGGTGTGGGCACCCTTTTCACCCAGGACTAGAACAAGGAGAGCAACATGGCAGACACCAGCTTCGAGAGCGCCAAGGCCCTTGATGATACGTATGTGATGCATACCTACGGGCGTCTCCCCGTTGAGTTTGTCTCGGGCGAGGGGGCGACGCTTACCGACTCGACCGGCAAGGCCTACATCGACTGCCTGGGCGGCATTGGCTCCGTGAGCCTGGGACACCGCAACCCCGTGGTGGCAGCGGCACTTCACGCGCAGGTCGACAGGGTATGGCAGGTTGGCAACTACTTCTACGTCGAGAACCGCGGCGAGCTCGCCCGTGACCTCTCGGGGTTTCTCTCATCCACGTGCGACGAGGAGGGCCATGTGGTTGGCTCCACGGGCTCTGCGTGGAAGACCTTCTTTGCGAACTCGGGTGCCGAGGCAAACGAGGGAGCCATCAAGGTTGCAAGACGTTGGGGTGAGAAGAGGCTTGGTGGCGCGTCCGGCATCATCACGGCGCAGAAGAGCTTCCACGGCCGTACGCTTGCGACGCTGGCGGCGACCGGTCAGGCTGTTTTCCACAAGGCATTCCTCCCCATGCCCGCCGGCTTTGCAGCGGTTCCCCTGAACGACGCGGACGCACTTGTGGCGGCGTTGGACAACCCGCCGGCGTCATGCGGTCCCGTGTGCGCCGTGATGCTCGAGTGCGTGCAGGGCGAGGGCGGCGTGTGGCCTGCCGACTACGACTACCTGCGCTTTGTTTCTGCGGAGTGTGAGAGGCGCGGCGTGCTTCTCATCATTGACGAGGTCCAGACCGGCTTCTTCCGTTGCGGGGCGCCGTTCTGCTACCAGCTTGCCGGCATCGAGCCGGATGTGGTGAGTATGGCCAAGGGCATCGCAGATGGCTTTCCCATGGGAGCCGTTGCGGCAAAGGCTGAGGTTGCGGACCTCATGGGGCTGGGGGATCACGGCTCTACCTTTGGGGGCAACGCACTTGCGGCGGCTGCCGGCCGCGTCACGGTGGAGGTGCTGGTCTCCGAGGGGATAGGGGAGCACGTTATTGCCTGCGGCGCACGCCTGCGCCAGCGCCTTGAAGCGCTGCCGCACGTGACCGAAGTGCGTGGGCACGGGCTCCTCCTTGGCGCGCAGCTTGACGTGCCCATGGCCAACGAACTTGTCGACAAGGGCCTTGAGCAGGGACTCGTTCTCAACCACATAGGTGATTCGATCCTGCGCTTCCTTCCTCCGCTGGTGATTACCGAGGAGCAGGTGGACGAGGTCTGCGACAGGCTTTTCGAACTTCTCGATTAGCTACAGACCGGGGGCATTGAAGCGGGCTGGCCTCAATGCCCCAGTCGGAGTTCTGTTGCATGAAAACGCGATATCGTACGGCTTTTTGCTCTTCGCTGCATGAAATCGCGCTATCGCGGGGTGGTTTTGGCGTTCCGACATAAAACATTGAAGTATATTTGCACATTTATGCATATTTGTTGTGAAATATAGAAATATATGCAAATATAGTTGTAACTTTTATCTTGGGGTGCGGAAGAGGCCCCGCGATAACGCGATTTCATGCAGAGGCCGCTAGAAAACCGTACGATATCGCGTTTTCATGCAGGACGATTTGACTGTGGGCTACCCCGTTAGCCGTAACTTCGGCTTCTCCGAAGAAAACCCTCGGCATTCCACGCTCGTTGCACTGCGAAGAACAAGTATCGATGGATGCTGTCATCAAAATCGTGGAAATCGTGGCATTCAGGCGTGGCGAAAAAAATGCCACGGCCATCGGCGAAGGGCAGCGGCTCAGATTTGGCCACCCTAGCACTGCGCCCCTCGCCGATGGGGAATGCTATTGCTCCGACTTGGCGCCCGTGCGCTCTGGAACGCGCAGCATGACCACGAAGCCAATCACGAACAGCACCACGATCGAAAGCACGCCCAGCGAGCCGTTGCTCGTGATGGCCGTCATGGTGCCCACGATAAGGGTGCCGAGAATGGCGGCGTACTTGCCAAAGATGTCGAAGAACCCAAAGTACTCGTTTGCATGCTCCTTGGGGCAGAGCTTGCCAAACTCGGAGCGCGAAAGCGCCTGCAGTCCGCCCTGGAAGAGGCCGACCATGATGGCCAGAATCCAGAACTCGACGGCGGAGCGCAGGAAGAAGGCAGCAAACAGCGTGATAAGGGTGTAGCCGGCGATACCCACAAGAATCATCGTGCGCGTGCCAAGCTTGTGTCCCAGCCTGCCGTATGCGATCGCCGAGGGGAACGCCACAAACTGCGTGACGAGCAAGGCCAGCACCAGCTGCGTACCGTCGATGCCAAGGTCCGCTCCGTACGAGGTCGAGAGCTTGATGATGGTGTGTACGCCGTCGATGTAGAAGAAGTACGCAATGATGTAGTTCCTGATGGACGGGTCGCGCCAGATGCGCCCCGCCGTGGCTCCGATGCCGCGCACTGCGTTGGCAAGGGCGTGCTTCTCGCGCGGCTTGTAGTGGGTCTGTTCGACGTTCTTGAGCATGGGGATCGTAAACGCCACCCACCAGGCAGCCGTAATGAAAAATGAAATCTGCATGGCCACCTGCAGGCTCATGCCAAAGGGCCTTGCCAGTACAAAGGCAAGGCAAGCGAGGAACGGCACGCAGCTACCAATGTAGCCCCACGCATACCCCCGACTGGAAACGTCATCCATGCGGTCATCCGTCGTGGCGTCCACAAGCAGCGCGTCATAGAACACGAACGACGTGTTGAGCGCCACGGAGGAGATGACGTAGATCACGAGAAACGCCATGGCGTTTGTGGGGAAGCCCATGGCCACGCAAGCCACGGCACCCGTTCCTACGGAGCCGATGACGAACTTCTTCTTCATGCCCTGCTGGTCGGCAATGGAGCCGAGGATGGGCATGAGCAGTGCGATGACCAGCGATGCAACCGTCTCTGCATAGCTCCACGCGACAAGAGCGGGGCCATCTGCCAGCGACTTGAAGTAGATGGGAATGACGCTCGTGGCGAGAAGCACCAGCGCGGAGTTACCCACGTCATACATAACCCAGCTTTTCTCGGCCTTCGTCATCTTAAAAGACATAGCAATCCTCTCCGTTGGCCCTCCTGGAATCGCGCTCAGACAAACCAAAACGGTATCGCTGGAATGGCGGCGAAACTCCCGGCTTCTGTCAGGATTATGTAATGGCTTGCCCGATGCGTCATCCATGCGCCGCCGTGCGGCCGCACCGCAACCGTAGACGTGCAAGAGATGGCGTCGCCTCGGCGCGTGTGCGCCAGATGTCCCTTGGATGGGGCATAATGGCGGAGCGGCACAACGGCGCCTCTCGCGCCGCTCACCGGAACCAGAAAGGGGTTACGATGCCGGCCATTCTCACGCACGACTTCTTTGCACGCGACGTTGCCGAGTGCGCGAAGGCGGAGCTTCCCCTGGCAACCCTGGACGAGCGCGACGCCTTCCTCTTGGGGAGCCAAGGCCCCGATCCGCTCTTCTACATCGAGCTGTACCCCCTCATGGCGAAGTGGGCCGAGATGGGAGGCCTCATGCACGACAAGCGCCCCGCCAGGCTCCTTGCAGCCATGCGCGAGGCCGTTGACCGCCTGTCCAAGCGCGAGAGGGCGGTTGGTGCAGCATATCTGGCGGGCTTCTCGTGCCATTGGCTCTTGGACTCGACGGTCCACCCTTTTATCAACGCCTGGGCCTATGACCTGACGCACGCGGGGGTTGCCGGGCTAGGACCGGAGTGTGACAGCAAGGTCCACATGGAGGTCGAGCGTGACCTCGACGAGGCTGTGCTTTTCCGTAAGACCGGCAAGACGATTGCCGAGTACCGCCCGTTTGCAAATACCCTGCGGGCTTCGCGAGAGGCGCTTGCCATTATCGACAAGCTCTACTTCTATGCTGCCCTGTGGACCTATGGCAGGCCCATCGACCCCACGACGTTCTCGGCTTCGGTGGGATGTTATCGAACCATGATGCGCCTGCTCTATGCCACGCGCGAGCACCATCGCAGCGCGATCGCTGCTCTTGAGCGTGCTATTTCCGGTGCCCCTTACTCCACCTACAGCGCCCTTTCGCATCGCGTGCGGGCGTCTGCCTCCTCGGAGTTTGACAACTCTGAGCACCGTGCATGGACCAACCCCGCGACTGGCATTGTGAGCAGGGAATCGTTTGCGAACCTCTACGAACGCGCTCTCGATCGCGCGACCTCGGTGGTTGCGTCCGTGCTCTCTCCCGGCTTTGACAGTGCGGCGTCGTACGCGCTCACAGGCAACATCAACTTCGGGGGTGCGCGAGACGAGGAGAGTTTCCCCTTGTCTCATGGCACGGAGGCTGCGGCGTCTTGACGAGTGAGGCTACGCGCCATGTGATGCAGGCGAACAGGAGCAAGAACACCAAGCCAGAACTTCTCGTGCGGGCAAGGCTTCGCGAGGCCGGCTACACCGGCTACAGGCTGCACTGGAAGAAGGCGCCAGGCAAGCCTGATATCTGCTTTCCCGGCAGGCAGGTTGCCATTTTTGTGAACGGCTGCTTCTGGCATCGCTGCCCCCATTGTCTCCTGCCGCTTCCAAAAACCAACGTCGAGTTCTGGAAGGCCAAGTTCGACCGCAACCGCGCACGCGACGCCCGCGACAATGCACTGCTGGTACAAGACGGGTGGACAGTCCTTGTGGTATGGGAGTGCATGCTCAAGGAGGAGCGGCTCGACTCCACCATGCGTGAGGTCCTGCGCGAACTCGACCGGGCAAGCAGGGAGGGCCAAAACGTTGCTCGGATGGTGGAGATTGGCTCTCCCCGCCCTTGGAAGCTTCGCCGAGAGCGACAAAAGCTACGCTCACGGCATACTTTGCGCTAAACCAGTCGCAGGTCTAAGCTAGTGCCCATGGCCAACGACGGGGGGTATCGCCATGTCGACATACGTATTCTCTGATGTCCACGGACATCGCGCGACGCTCGAGCGCGTTCTCGAGCGCGTGTCCCCCGGCGCAGATGACGCCGTGTTCTGTCTCGGGGACATGATTGACCGCGGGCCCGATCCCGTCGGCGTCATGCGCCTCGTGCGCTCGCTTCCCAACGTGTGCGTGCTCAAGGGCAATCACGAGGACCTCATGCTCGACGCGCTCGGCCACGAGAATGACGTGATGTCGCAGGCAAACTGGGCAATCAACGGCGGCATGGCTACGCTTTCGGGTCTTCAGGAGCTCCCGGGCGACGAGGCGAGCGAGCTTATCAAGTGGGTGCGTGGCCTTCCGCTCTCGACCCACGTGGAGGTGGCGGGACGCCACTACATCATGGTCCATGCCGGAATCCGTCCGGATGGCCCGGCACCAGCCGATGGCACCTGGAACGGTGCCGCAATCGATGCGCTGCTCGGCGCACAGACCCCCGATGACCTGCTGTGGATTCGCGACGAGTTCTGGTCGGTCCCCACAGGCCTTCTCAACGAGAAGGGAGAGGGACCCATTGTGGTGGCGGGGCACACGCCGACGCCCTACCTTGCGTCCATGACGGACGAGCTCGACCGTCCGGTAAGAGACGAGAATGGCATCGCACAGATGGTGCGCGTTGGAGCGCGCGACGCCACGGGTGGTGTGGCTGATCGCTGGGACATAGACTCCGGTGCCGCTGGAGGTGCCGGTTTTGGTCGGGTCACGGTCATGCGCCTGGATGACGGCGAGGAGTTCGCGGAGCCCGTTCGCGATGGCGAGTAGGGAAGACGTGTGCGGCTCCGGCCGGGCGGGCCAGCGCATGGTTCATCCGCTTGCGCCAATCTTCGATGAGACGAGCCGCGTGCTTGTGCTGGGTACCATGCCCAGCCCCAAATCGCGTGAGGTGAGCTTCTACTACGGCAACCCTCAGAACCGCTTCTGGCGCGTGATGGCTGCACTGTGGGACGAGTCTGTGCCGACGGGCAACGACGGCCGTCGCGACCTATGCCTGCGACACCACGTCGCGCTGTGGGACGTGCTCGCAAGCTGCACCATCACGGGTGCGAGCGACGCCTCCATACGCGACCCCGTCCCCAACGACGTGGAAAGGATCCTCTCGGTCGCGCCAATCGTTCGCGTATTCTGCACGGGCGGGGCTGCCACAAGGCTCTATCGGCGGCTTATCGAGCCCTCGTGCGGCCTTCCGTGCACGGGACTTCCCTCGACGAGCCCGGCAAACGCCCGTATGAGGCTCGATGACCTAGTGGTGGCCTACGAGCCCCTGCGTTGTGCGGCGGAGAGAGAGTGGTGCGCAAAAACTGCGGTTTGATGACGGCTCCGTGCACCCTCGCCGTTTGGGAGTGAGTAGTTAAACGGCGAGAAAACGCGACTGGTGGGACGGCTGCCTGTGCCGCCTGGCGAGCGACCGCCTCCAATGGCAGAGGTTCGGTGTCGTGCGTACGCACAGGCCCACATGCTGGCCAGCGAGGTAAAACTGCGGATTAATTGCACGTCGCGGAGAAGGACAGCCTGTCCGCCTGCTTTCTCGACGGCACCTGTCGAAGGCCGCAATTAACCCGCAGATTTGTCAGGCGATGCCCCATGAGGCGTCGACAACGCCCACGGCTCCGCGAGTTTCTGCCACAATGGATGCCCAACATCAATCGCAGCGCACACAACGTGGCTGAATCGCAGAGGGGCGACATGCGATGAGCGTCAGTGAACTCATGGATGAGAAGGACATGGCCGACCTGCTCGTGAGCGTTCCTGCAGAGGGACTGCTGCACGGCGTCGTGTGGGCAGAGCCCCTGGGCCACGGGTGGACTCACCCTTGGCGCTTTGCAAAGGGCCAGCTCAAGGCCATTGGGAGTTGCCGCGCCTGGCATCCGGGCCTCTACCGGACAATGGCTGCCTGCACGGCGGGCGTGACCGTGGAGCTCGAGACGGACTCTTCGGCCATCGTGCTCGAGGCGCGTGTGGAGGCCTTCCCGCGCGGCTCGCGCGAGGTCCTGGCCGAGACTTCCGAGTGCGCCTTTGCGCCGGACGGTCCGCTCGACGGCTTCTCTTGCGACGTTGACGGCAGGCACCTGCCCTGTGTGCTTCCGGAGGAGAACGACGACGGCATCACGCGCGTGGAATTCTCGCTCGATGACCCCGACGAGGCACCCGTGAGCAATCTTCAGCACCTGCCGGGTCTGGGTCGCCACCATCGCGTACGCGTGTGGTTGCCGTGCCTTACGAGCTGCGACCTACGCCGTGTTGTGGGTGACGGCAACGTGATTGAGCCGGTGGAGGCCCGCGGCCAGCTCTTGGTGATTGGCGACTCGATTGCCCAGGGCTTCGTCTCCGGTGACCCGGCACACAACTGGCCGGCGCTTCTCGCCACGCGACTTGGCATGGACGTGCTCAACCAGGGCATCGGCGGGCAGGTGTTTCTCCCCGGCTCGACGGTGGGCCTTGCTGACGAGGCGTCGCCCGAGGTCGTGGTGGTTGAGCTGGGCGAGAACTATCGCTACGAGCCCTGTCAGGAGATGCGCATCTCGCGCGACATCCGCACGAGCCTCTTCGAGGTCGCCGAAGCGTGGCCGGAGGCGTCGGTCTGGACCCTCACGCCGCTGTGGCACTCGGACGAGACCCACCCCACGCATCGTGGCAGCTGCTTTGCCGTGGTACCCGATCTTATCCGTGGCGCGGTTGCCGCCAACCCCGGCATGCACCTGGTGGAGGGGTCGCGCCTCCTGCAAGCCAGCCCCGTCCTCATGGCCGATGGCTACGAGCACCCCAACGCAGGCGGTTCCAAAACCATCGCAGAGCGTCTAGCCTTCATCATGGATGCGCTGTCGGAGCCCGCGGAAACCCGCCGGGCACGCGCGATCGAGCTCCTCTCGGACGGACCGCGCGAGGCGTTTCCCATCCTCGAGTGCGCCCGCCGGGGGATTGGCGAGGTGCTCGTTGCCGAGAAGGGCGTCTGCATCCTGGAGATTCCGCATCACGGAACCTTTGTGTGGGGAACCGCGAAGAAGGCCCTGCGCGAGGCGCTTGACGTCTTTGCGTCTCGCGATTTCGTGTGCGTCTTGGGCTCGGCTCCCGTGCACGACGTGTGCCGCGACCTGGGCCTCACTGAGGACGTGCCCTGCAACATGGTGATTTACGAGAAGGGACGGCATCTCGACGTCGATCCCACGCTCGACATCCGCACGCTCACGCCGGCCTATGCCGAGCTTGTCGCCGAGCACTACTCGCACCCCGAGTACCTGGCTGCAGGCGAGCTGGAGGACATTCTCGAGCGCGGCCTTGTACTGGGCGGCTTTGAGGCGGGGCGTCTCTGTGCCTTTGTCGGCGAGCATCCCGAGGGTGCCATCGGCATGCTGGAGGTCTTCCCCGAGCAGCGTCGTCGCGGGTGGGCAACGGCGCTTGAGTCGGCAAAGATTAACGAGCAGCTCGACCGCGGCCTTGTGCCCTGGGGCGAGGTGTGGCCCGACAACCGGGCATCCATTGCCCTTCAAGAGAAGCTCGGGCTTACGGTCCATCCGGAGAAGGACATGCGCTTCCTGAGTCGAGCGTAACTTTGGTGCCATCGAGTGAACTTACGGGCGTCTTACGCCTTCGTAAGCTTCGGCTTCCCGGCGCCGCCGCCGGCTCTCGGCCGTGCTGGCTTCGAATGTGTGACGGTTCGCAACACGAACGTCGACGAATGCGTGACGTCCTGCGCGGGTCACGCATTCGGATGCGAACCTGTGACGAACCGTTACACAATCGCCGGCGGGCACGGGTTTGCCTCGCGCCGAGAGCCGCCTTTCGCCCGGAGAAGGACATGCGCTTCCTGAGTCGAGCGTAGCTGCACAGGCGGGGGCTCTCGGCCATCGCCGCCCCCGAGTATGACTGCTAGTGTGCAGAATTGGTGATGCTGCTTCCAAGCGACTACAATCTCACAGCCATATGCAGAATATTTCAGTGCGCTCGCCGATATGCCATTCCATATGAGGGCGAGCAGGAAGTGGTAATCATGACCAGTCTTCATGGACGCGAGCTCGAGGACGAGTTCCTCTCGACTGCGCGCGAGTTTAACGGCGACGTTGAGAGCAGGGAGGCCGGTGACCGCTACCTTCTCACCACTCACGCGCTCTACCATGGCGGGCCCGTCTCTTGGGCCATGACGCCCAAGATCTTTGATGCCGCCCAGACTGACATTCTGCGCGATGCCGCCGAGACCATGGGTCGCATCATGGACAAGATTACTGCGGAGTACCTGCGCAACCCCGAGTTCCGTGCACTTTTCCGCCTTTCACCGGAGCTCGAGGCTCTCACAATCATCCCCACAGGCTATGACCAGATGATCCCCATCGCGCGCGTGGACGTCTTCTTCAACGAGGAGACTGGCGACTTCCAGTTCTGCGAGCTCAACACCGACGGTTCGGCTGGCATGACCACGACCGTCGAGGTAACCCGTGCCATCCAGGCAACCCATACCTATCGCAAGTTTGCCGAGAAGTACCCATCGATTACGACGTATGACCTGGTCGGTGAGGCAATCGACGCCATCGCGGAGACGTATGCCAGCTGGGCGAACGCTGACCGCTTTGGCAGTGACGTGGCGCACCCGTCGATGTGCATCGTGGACTATCCCGAGAGCGCCTCGATGGATGAGCTCGAGGACTTCCTGTGGCGCCTTTCCGACCGCGGCTTTTACGCCCAGTTCTGCGACATTCGCGACCTGCGCATCGAGCATGTGGCTGGTACCGACCTCCTCATGGCGCCGGGCGGCCCCGTCTCCTGCGTGTATCGCCGCGCCGTTACATCCGAGATTGCCGAGAAGCCCTGCCCCGGTGCGGACGCCTTGGCCGAAGCTGCGCGTCGTGGCCTAGCCTGCGTCATTGGTGGCTACAGGACCTGGCCGTGCGCAACGAAGACGGTCTTTGCGGTCATGCGCTCGCATGCGGTGGACGGCATCCTTACGTCAGAGGAACGCGCCTTCATTGACGCCCACGTACCCGAGACCGTGCTGCTCGACGCTGATACGGACCTCTCGCCCTATGCCGAGAAGGACCACTGGATCGTGAAGCCCGCTGGCGGGTACAACGCCGTAGGCGTGGTGGCCGGCCTCGACTGCAAGACGCAAGAGGAGTGGGACCGCGCTCTCTCTTCGTGCGCGAAGAACGGCGGCGTGGTGCAGGCGTATGCGCCTCAGTACCGCACTCCCACCATGCGAGGCGGCATGCTCAAGCCCGGCGAGGACCCGCTTGCAGCCCCCGAGATGAGCAATATGGAGGGGCTCTTCCTCTTCAACGGCAAGTTTGGCGGTGTCTTTACCCGCTGCGGCGAGGGTAACGTCATTGGCGAGTGGACGCATCGTCTTAACATGGGGTGCCTCGTCGTCGAGTAGGCAGGCACCAGCGCCGGGGCACCCGTCCCGAAAGCCTGCGACCCAATTGCGTCCCAGTGGGACACCGCAGTCAATCTGTCTCGGTTTCTCTCGGCAGGGACCCCCCAGCCTGCGGACAGATACCGACGGTGCCTGCGGGACGTCCCTAACTCCCAATTAATGTCACGTTCCCTTGCTAGAATCTGCCTCGAGAAGCAAAACCGCCAGGAGGCAGACATGGAAACCATCAACAAGCTCGCCCCCCACCTCACAGGGGAGCTTTCGCCCAGGGCCCAACGGGCCGTTCTCAGCTCTCGCGCAGCGGGGTCCCTCTCGCCATTTGCTACGCCCAACGAGGCAGCCCTCCGTCGCGACAAGACCGAGCGTGACCAGGAAAGTGCCCTGCGTCCTGCCTTTGTCCGCGATGCCGAGAAGATCATGCACATGCCCGCGTACAACCGCCTTGCCGGAAAGACGCAGGTGTTCTCGTTCCGTGCGGACGACGACCTGGCGCGGCGCGGCCTGCACGTGCAGCTTGTGGCCCGCGTGGCAAGAGATATCGGCGCCGCACTCGGTCTCAACCTCGACCTCATCGAGGCAATCGCCTTGGGCCACGACATTGGCCACACGCCCTTCGGCCATGCCGGCGAGCGCTTCCTGAACGACGTCTACCACGCTCGCACCGGCCGCTTCTTTGCCCACAACGTGCAAAGCGTTCGGGTCCTTGACGTTACGTATGGCAGAAACCTCGCCCTCCAGACCCTCGACGGTGTCATCTGCCACAACGGCGAGTTCGAGCAGCAGGTCTTCGAGACAAGCCGGCTTTCCGACTTCGAAGAGTTTGACCGTGGGGTGGGGGAGTGCTGGGAGAGGGGCGGTCCTACCATTGCCCGCCTGCGTCCCATGACGCTCGAGGGCTGCGTGGTGCGCGTCTCCGACATCATTGCCTATGTGGGCAAGGATCGCCAAGATGCCATTCGTGCAGGTCTTTGCACCGAGAAGAGCTTCGATGACGGCCTTGGCGGGGCGTACAACGCTTGGGCGCTTGGTGCCTTTGTGGCTGACGTGGTCGAAAACAGCATTGGCAAGCCACGCATCGAGATGAGCGAGGAAGGCTTTGCCGAGATGCGCCGAGCCAAGCGCGAGAACTACGAGAAGATCTATGGAGCTTCGGAGGTCAACGGAGACTTCTCGCGCGGTGTCTCCGAGCTCTTCTCGCTGCTGTATGAGCACGAACTGGCAGCGCTTCATGCAGGTGATGAGTCTGCGGCAATCTTCCGTCACCACATAGAGCCACTGAGGCGTCACCTTGCACCTTACGGGCGTAGCTACGACTGGGAGATAGACCCAGACCTGGCCGTAGTCGACTTCATCTCGTCGATGACCGACGATTACTTTATGGCTACGTGCTCAGAGCTCTTTCCCCGGGCCCGGGAGCTCTTCCCGCGTCGCGGCTACTTCGAGGGGGTGAGGCCCTAAGGGGTGCGCTTGGTGCCCTCCACTACAGCGGGGCCCTGGAAATCCCATGCACGCAGCTGCCTCTCGGCGGCTACCGGCTCCCTGCTACCGCACGCTCGGCTGCGCCGTGCTCTTGCGCGGCATCGACAAAGGCAGCAAAGAGCTGCGGCTGCGTGCGCAGCTTCTCGGGATGCCATTGCACGCCCAGGAAGAAGGTCTTCTCGTCAAATTCCAGGCCCTCCGGCGTGCCATCGTCGGCCCATGCCACGACGTTGCCCTGTGGAGCTTGGGTGTAGATGGCCTCGTGGTGAAGGGAGTTCACCTCGCCCGACGTGAAACCCAGGATTTTTGCCAGGCGGCTCGTCTCTGAGACGCGCACGCGGTGGACGGGGGAGTCGGGCGAGTCGCCCCTGGTGTGGAGAATCGTCTTGGTGGGGTAGTCTTTGACGTCGTGCACGAGCGTGCCACCAAGGGTCACGTTCATGACCTGCATGCCTCGGCAAATGCCAAGGACAGGCACGTCTGCGTCCCAGCACGCGCGCATGAGCGCCTGTTCGAACGTGTCGCGTGCGGGGCAGGTGAGCGATATGGGCGAATGGCTTTCTGGCGCGTAGGCGTGGCCGGAGAAGGAGCAGTCGGCAATGTCGCCGCCACCTGTGAAGAGGATGCCATCAAGGCGCTGCACGATGTCGGGGACGAGGGCCGTCACGTCAAAGCCAAAGGGAATGGCATAGGGGAGCGCAACCGGAATGCCTCCCGCCTCGGCTACGGACGCAGCGTAGTGATCGTCGGTCATGGTCCAGTAGGGGTATTCCGGGTCCTTCCGAGGCCTAGACGTGATTCCAATGAGCGGCCTGGTGGCTGCGATTCCCATATTTCCTCCCCTGAGCGATGTGCCGTTGGATACCTTAGCCGACCGATGAGGCCTCGACCCCCGGCGGCAGCCATTCCAGAAAAAACGAACGCCAGACGAGAGGGCGGCGGTCTTTCTCGAGCTCTGCCGTCGACGCAATAGCCCGGCGCCCAACGGCTACGTCCCTGGGCTACAATCGCTTGCATGGACAACCTCTTCACCAACATAGAACGCTACAAGCGCACGATGAACGCCCCGCTTGCCGCACGCATGCGCCCGCAGACCCTCGAGGAATACGTGGGCCAGACCGAGGCCGCGGGCCCAGGGAGCTGGCTTCGCACTGCAATTGAGCATGACACGCTCTCTTCGGTGATTCTCTATGGGCCTGCCGGCACGGGCAAGACCACCCTTGCGCGCATCATCGCAAACTCGACACATGCGGAGTTTGTCGAGGTGTCTGCCGTTACGGGAACCGTGAAGGACCTTCGGCGCGAGGTGGACGCTGCCGAGAGCCGCCTGCTCTCCTTGGGTCGGCGCACCATCCTCTTCGTGGACGAGATTCACCGCTTCAATCGTTCCCAGCAAGATGCGCTGTTGCATGCCGTTGAGGATCGCACCGTGGTTCTAGTGGGTGCCACGACTGAGAACCCCTACTTCGAGGTGAACTCGGCGCTGCTCTCGCGTTCGCGTGTGGTGGAGCTCGAGCCGCTCGACGACGACTCCATTCGCACAATCGTGTGTCGCGCCGTGACCTCGGAGTACGGCCTCAAGGGGGCCTTCGCGCTCGATGACGATGCCCTTGAGGAGATCGTTACTCTCGCCGGGGGAGACGGGCGCGCCTCCCTCACCTCGCTCGAGCTGGCAAGCCAGATGGCGGCGCCATCGGGCGCGGCTACGCCCGAGGAGCCGGTGCGCATTACGCGCGCCCACGTGCTTGAGGCAAATCCCCGCCATGGCCTGTCGTACGACAAGTCCGGCGACATGCACTATGACATCATCTCGGCCTTCATCAAGTCTATGCGCGGGAGCGATCCGGACGCCGCGCTCTACTGGCTGGCACGCATGCTCGACGCGGGGGAGGACCCCAAGTTCGTTGCGCGCCGCATCTTCATCCTGGCCTCGGAAGACATTGGCAATGCAGACCCCCAGGCGCTTCTCGTTGCCGAGGCGGCGTTCAAGGCAACCGAGGTCATCGGCCTTCCGGAGTGCCGCATCAACCTTGCGCAAGCAGTTGAATACATGGCGCTGGCGCCCAAGTCGAACGCTGCGGAGACGGGGATTGATGCTGCGCTCAAGGAGGTACGCGAGGGCCCGCGCCGCGAGGTACCCAGCTACCTGCGCGACCGGCACCGTCCTGGCTCCGACGAGTACGGTCCGTACCTGTATCCTCACAACTACCCCACGGGTTGGGTCGAGCAGCGATACCTGCCCGAGGGCCTAGAGCGCGGCGCGTTCTTTCACCCGAGCCCACGTGGCTGGGAGGCCTGGCGCATTGAGTCCGCCGCGCGCGACCGTGCCGACACAGCTCCGCAGCGGCTGGAGGGCATATCTGCCGGAGACGTCGCTGAGGGCAGCGATGGCAGTGAGAGTGGCGCGTCTGACAGCGACAATGCATCCGGGCGCAGCGCATAGCGCTAAGGGGCTGGGTTCACGCGAGGCCAACTAGGGTTCATGGAGAAGTTGGGACGTTGCGCCCCAGAACCGAGAGGGTTACTTGCCTGAGGGGGCCCTCGGAGCTACCACATTTCACGAATTGACGGTTGGTGGCAGTTTGCGGCAAATCCTTGATGTGAGTGTGTCGATGTCGCAAATCTCTGACCTGCGGTTTATCAGGAATGCAATCGTCTGATACTCGGATCATCCCCGAAAAACTGCCACCAAACGTCAAAACTTGCCACCCGGCGTCTCGTGCCCGGCTACCCGCGCCCGACAGGGAACCCCCAGTGGCACCCGAGCGAATCCCAACACTACCGAATGGCACACATTTACGGTTGGTGGCAGTTTTTGGCGGTACCCCCGAGTAGCAAGCTCTTTGAGATTTGATGAATCGCAGGTAGACGATTTGTGACTAGCTCGATTTCATATCAAGGATTTGCCGCAAACTGCCACCAACCGTCAATCCGTGACGGACGCCTCGCGTCGAGGGACCACCTTGCCCGCTGAGAGCCTCTGCTGATGGCTGGACGGCTAAAATGCCCTACGATATCGTCGTTTAGTGCATCGATGGCTCACCGTAAACGCCCAGCTGTCCCGGCGAGGGCCCGATCAGCGACGCTTGCCTCCCGTCGCGACGCATTTCGCCCCTCCGTCTACCGTCTCGGGTTGCAAGACACGCCAGAAAATCGACAGGTTAGTACCGTCCCCCTCAAACATGGCGTCATCGATTTGTAATGGCTATCGAGCAAGGCGCGTCGAGTTGCGGCGCGCGGGGTGGCTGGAGGTGGGCTCCAGCCAGAGGGGAAGGAACCAAGCATGAAGAAGCAGGTACTGGTGGCGGGCCTTCTCGCCGCGACGCTGTGCATGCCGCTTGCGGCATGCGGCGGCTCGTCGACGTCATCAACGGGCTCGTCATCCTCGTCGACCACGAGCAGCACGTCTACCACGAGCTCCGGCTCGTCCAGTAGCTCCAGCTCCTCGAAGGACTTTGATGCCAATAGCTTCTACGTGGGCCAGTGGCGTGGCTCCGTCGAGATTACCGGTCAGACCGTCTACGGTACCGCCGGCGGCACCGAGCAGATGCTGGACGTGAACATCAAGGATGACGGCACCTGCGAGGTCAAGCCCCTCGAAGCCCACGTCGACCTGCTCACCGACACCGGCACCTGGGAGGGTACCGAGACCGAGCTCACCTTGAACCTCAGCAGCGGCAAGACCATCACGCTCGAGGTTGCCGACAAGTCCTCGCTTAAGGGCAACGCCGCCGACTTTGGCATCGCCGACTTCGACACTATCAACTTCGACTTCTACGGCTAATGAGACAAAGGGAGTTTCCCCTTGTCTCATCTGGCCGGGGCCACGCAGGCTGGCACTGGGAGCGCCTCGCCTGTGAGCCTCACTAATACGCGGGAATTGCCACGGCCACAAGGCCGTGTGGAGGGAAGGCTACGGCCCCTGTGGGAGGGGGCCGCATGACAAAGAGGAGAATGGATATGGGAAATAACCTGACGCGCAGGAACTTCCTAGCAGGCTCTGCGGCCGCGGCAGCCCTTGCGGGACTTGCCGCGTGCTCGACAAGCGGTGGGTCTTCTATCGAGTCAAGCGTGCCGTCTGCAGACAAGTACCCCATCAATCCTGATGCCGATTCTATTCAGGCGAAGTGGACAAGTGAAGAAACTCGTGACGGTTGGACTCGCTACACCAACCCTGATGGTGGCGCCGTACTTGGCGTGATGGATACGTCAAAGATTATTCAGGTCGACGGCCTGGCGTTCAAGGACCTCAACGGCAACGGCAAGCTCGACTTCTACGAGGATTGGCGTCAGAGCATTGATGACCGTGCCAAGAGCTTGGCCGATCAGCTCGAAATCGATGACATTCTCGGTCTTACGTTTGCCGACGGAACTACCGGTGGCAGTACGACATCCACCGACACGAACGGCTACGGCTTCATTGACCAGGGATCGAGGTCTGGCGTGTCTCGTCTTATGTCTGACGCAGACTCCTATGCCTCGGATGTTGAGTGGATTAACGGTGCGCAGGAGGAATGCGAGAAGGTTGGTGGTTGGGGCATCCCATACCTGAACTTCTCTGATCCCTATGTTCTTTTCAACGTTCCTAGTTCTGTTGGCCTTGGCTGCACAATGAATAAGGATGTCTGGCGTAAGGCTGGTATGTGGCAGGCAAGGGCATGGAGGTCCACAGGCGTACGTATCGAGCTTGGTCCCCAGATTGACCTTTACTCTGAGACAAAGGGCACTCGTCTTTCCGGCTCATGCGGTGGCGACCCCGCTCTCAACCGTGACTTCATTCAGGCGTTTGGCGCTGGCATGCAGTCGACCTGGGGTGACGATGACGCTACGGATGATCAAGGTTGGGGTGGCCAGTCCTGTGCGATTATGCTGAAGCACTTCGTGGGAGAAGGTTCCAATGAGGGTGGCCGTGATGACCATTCGGACATGGGCAAGTGGAACGTGTTCCCTGGTGGGAACTTTGAGGCTCATCTTATTCCCTTCCTTGATGGCGGCTTCAAGCTCGACTCCCAGACCGACCATGCTCTGGCGGTTATGCCGTGCTATGGCATCGCGTACGACCCGAACAACCCTGATGAACTTGGCGAGACCGTTGGCTCTGCGTACAGCACTGCGAACATGAACATCCTTCGCTCAGTTGGCTGGGATGGCTGGATTTGCACTGACTGGATGATTCTTTCCGCCATCATGCATGGCTGCAGAGACCTAACGGTCCCCGAGCGCTATGCAAAGCTCATGCAGAACAACGTCGACACCATTGGTGGCGAGTGGGACCTCGACAACGCTAAGGCTGGGTATCAGCTGATGGTCGATGACCTCGGTGAGAACCAGGCACTCTCGATTATGCGTGAGCACGCGCGTCGGTTCATCAAGGTCGAGATGACAGTCGACCTGTTTGAGCAGCCGTACTCCGATCGCATTGCTGCCAAGGAAATCATGACCTCCGATGCTGCAAATGCCTTTGGTCTCGATGCTGCATGTAAGTCGATAGTCATGCTCAAGAACAAGAGCAACGTCATCTCCAAGAGCGGACTGTCCGGCAAGGTCTATATTCCTCAGAAGTTTACTGCTGCGGCTACCAACGCATTTGGCGGGTCTACCCCCGCAAGCATCTCTCAGTGCTTTGGCGCTAACCTTACTGATATGGGCTTTGATGTCGTTACCGATAAGGTTGCTGATCCTTCTGGTCCTGCCGGAGACGATGGAAAAGCAACTTATCAGGAGAGCGATCTTACGCAGCTCACCTCTGAGGAGCTGGCGGAGGTCAAGTATGCCATTGTCAAGATCGACAACCCCAAGGACGCCTACCAGGGCGTAGATGGTGGCAACAAGTTCATTAACGTCGTGATGGGCATTCCTGCCGAGAAGCCCGATCCTACATGGAAGCCCCTCTCCCTGCAGTATCGTCCCTACACCGCCGATGGGGCCAATGTCCGCAAGGAGTCGCTCAACCCCGTTGACGAGTACGGCACCCTTGAGAATCGCAGCTACTACGGCGAGTCTACCTACGCGACCAATGAGTCTGACCTTGACTTCGTCATTGATGTCAAGAATCGCATTCCCGCTGATGCCAAGCTCATTCTTGTGATCGATGCTGACAGGCCTATGTGCTTTGGCGAAATCGAGCAGTATGCCGATGCCATTCTGTTTGGCTTTGGCAGCACCACCGAGGAGGCTTTCGCCAAGATCATTGCTGGCGAGGTTGAGCCCAGTGGCCTTCTCAACCACCAGATGCCCAAGGATATGGATGCCGTCGAGGCAGACCAAGAGGACGTGCCGCGTGATCTCGATTGCTACGCGGACTCCGAGGGCAACACCTACGACTTCTGCTATGGCCTCAACTGGTCCGGCGTGATCGACGATGACCGCACGAAGACCTATAAGGCCACGCCTCTTACGAAGACCGAGGCATCCTGGAGTCGCGACTAGCCCCACCCCTTCCGCCCGGCCATCATCTCCCGTCGGCCGGGTGGGCCCCTTGCTGCGTGCGGGGGCTGATGCGGGACGCGCCATTCCTCCTCCCTCATCCCACGCGTCCCAGCAAGCGGGGCACCACAGGTCCCTAGCGACCTCTCGCGAGAGTCTGCCCCACCGAAATCCGCCGCCCTCGTCGTCCAACCCTCGGCTATGATGTCTCGCGGATAACATTCAGCATCGCATCAGTTGGGACACGTATGCCAAGTACCATCACCTCGCCTGCCGCGGATCGGCGCCGCGGGCTCTTCTCAAGCTTTCTTGCCTACTATGCGGGCCAAGTCCATCTCTTTGTGGCCGACACCGTCTGCGCCATTATCGTTGCGGGCATCGACCTTGCGTTTCCGCAGGTGCTGCGCATGCTTACGGGCGGTCTCTTTCGCGAGGGCACGGACGCCATCATGGGAGCCCTCGCGTATCTCCTCATCGGTTTTGTGGCGGCTTATGCCGTGCGCTTTGGGTGCCGATACTTTGTCGCGTATTGGGGCCACGTCATGGGCGCTCGCATGGAGAGCCTCATGCGAGAGGACCTTTTTGACGCATACGAGCGCATGAGCCTCTCGTTCTTTGACCGCAACAAGTCAGGCGACCTCATGAGCCGCCTGGTGAGCGACCTTTTCGACATCTCAGAGGCTGCCCACCACGGTCCGGAGTTTCTCTTCATCGGCGCCATCGAGGTCGTGGGCTCGTTCGTGATCCTCTCGTTTATCAACGTGCCGCTCACGCTGTGCCTCGCCGCCGTTCTCGCCGCCCTCGTGATCTACAACCTGCGGGCAAACCTCCAGATGAAGGCGGTCTTTCGCGAGAACCGCGTGCGCATTGCAGACGTGAACTCGCGTCTGGAGGACAGCCTCGCGGGGGCGCGCGTGGTCAAGAGCTTCGCCGCCGAGGACGTCGAGCGCGAGAAGTTCCGCATCAGCAACGAGGCCTACCTCGACTCGAAGGTGCGCATGTATCGCGCGATGGGCTGCTACCAGGCAGGCATTGCGGCACTCATGGGCATCCTCTACACCCTCATCGTGGTCATGGGCGGCTGGCTCATCGCGCAGGGCCAGATGGACGCCGCAGACCTTGCGACCTACGCCCTCTATATCTCGCTCTTTACCACGCCCATCGAGAACATCCTCAACTTCACCGAGACGTTCCAGAAGGCAATCGCAGGCTTTCGCCGCTTCAAGGAGATGGTCGATTCCCAGCCAGATATCGAGGATGTCCCCGGAGCGCCGGCACTCAAGGTCACCCAGGGTGCCATTTCCTATAACGACGTCCGCTTCTCTTACGAGAACGGCGGGGATGCGGACGGGGGTCCCGAGGTCATCCGTGGCCTTAGCCTGGACATTCACCCAGGCGAGACCATTGCCCTCGTGGGCGCCTCCGGTGGCGGCAAGTCCACGACGTGCGCGCTGCTGCCGCGCTTCTACGACGTGGATTCCGGCTCGATAGCCATCGATGGCCAGGATGTGCGCTCGGTCACGCAGCGAAGCCTGCGCGAGGCCATTGGCATCGTGCAGCAAGACGTCTACCTCTTCGACGGAACCATTGCCGAGAACATTGCCTACGGCAGTCCGCGTGCGACCATGGCCCAGATTCGCGATGCCGCCGAGAAGGCCAACATCGCCGAGTTCGTCGAGACGCTGCCCGGTGGCTACGAGACCCAGGTGGGGGAGCGGGGCACGCGGCTCTCTGGCGGTCAGAAGCAGCGCATCGCCATCGCCCGGGTCTTTCTCAAGGACCCAAGGATCCTCATTCTGGACGAGGCCACCTCGGCTCTGGACAACGAGTCCGAGCATGCGGTGCAGACGTCGCTTGCCGCGCTTGCGCAGGGGCGAACGACCATCGTGATTGCGCACCGGCTTTCGACCATCAAGGACGCCGACGAGATCGCGACGATAGATGCCGGGCGTGTGGTTGAGCGCGGGACGCACGATGAGCTTCTCGCACGAGGTGGCACCTACGCGCGGTACTACCGCATGCAGTTCGAGGGCGTGCGAGAGTAACGAGAGGCGTTGTCCTTGGTGCCGCGGCGTCACCCAAGCGCCGAAGCGGTGCCACCTTTGGTGCCTTTAGTGCCCAGCAGCTGTCTGGCGGGCAACCAACTCAGGGCAAACGGGTAGAATGTCGGCGTACGTGTGGTGCGCTGCGCCTCCGAAGCTCCGGAGAGCGTCGCGGGAGAAAGGGATGAAGATGGGCCCTCTGGACATTGCCCTTATTGTTCTGGTCGCCGTCGCAATCTGGGCTGTGGCTGAGCTCGCGCTTACCATCCGCAGGGCGCGCGCCTCGGTAGATGAGGTCACGACCTCGGCAAACGAGGCCATTGCGCAGGTGCAGCCAATCCTTGCCAAGGTGGACGGCATGGTTGACGAGCTCGACCCCGCCATGAAGCAGGTAAACCCGCTTCTCGTCAAGGCCGAGGGGACCATCGACAGCGCTACGCAGAGCCTCGACAGCCTCAACGGTATCCTGGGGGACGTCTCTACCGTAACGGGGACGGCGTCTGCCGTGACGGATACGGTGGGCAAGGGTGTCGCGGGCGCCGCCGGTGCCGTTGCAGGTGCCGTGACAAAGCTCGTGAGCAGGGGAGAGGCACCGCAGGCCCGCCTTGAGGATGCCACAGGCAAGAGGGGCGCCGAGGAGGACTCCGTACCTGCCCGGCGGCGCTCCGCCACCGCGTACGTGACCTACGCACCGGTCGAGGCTGATGAGACAAAGGGACAGCCCCCTTGTCCCACCGCAGACCCTGCGCCTGTCGCAGAGAAGCAACAGCATAAGCCCAAGCACGCCGCGTCCGCTTCCACCCTGGATGCCGTGGCAGATGACGAGGAGAACAATGCCTAGTACCAGTATCGTCAAGCTCAGCGTCCCTGCGGAGGCGCGTTTTGCAAGGGCGGTTCGCATGACTGCCTCCAACCTCGCCGTCTGCTGCGACATGAGCGTCGACGATGTCGAGGACGTGCGCATGGCCGCGGAGGAGGGCTTCGTCTATGCATGCGCGACCAAGCCCGCTACCTGCGACATCGTCTTTGGCCTTGCGTCCGACGGCATGACTGCCGACTTCTCGCTCGGCGACGAAGACCCCGATGAGGCAACAGATTCTTCCGGCGAACCCCAGCCCATCGATTTGGTCGAGGTTCTCCTTGGTGCCGTGTGCGATGACTTCAGCATCTCTGAGGATGGCCGCACGCTGCACCTCTCCAAGAGAATGGGCGTGCAGCATGCCTAGCGCCAGCACCGCGGACACCCAGGAGACCGGGGGGGAGCGCACCGAGCGCGGGATATCGGAGGCCCGCGCCGAGAGGGCCCGCCATCGCTCGCTTCACCGCACGCCAAAGGGCAAGGCCGCTTGGGACAAGGACCGCACGCGCGAGCTCTTCCGCCAGTACAAGGCCACGGGTGACCCAGAGGTTCGCGACCAGCTCATCGTGAGCCACCTGAACCTCGTCCGGTTCCTTGCGTCCAAGTTCAAAAACAGGGGAGAACCCCTCGATGACCTTATTCAGGTGGGCACCATCGGTCTCATCAAGGCCATCGATCGCTTTGACCCCTCGCGCGGCCTCGAGTTCACGACCTACGCCACGCCCACCATCTTGGGCGAGATAAAGCGCCACTTCCGCGACAAGGGCTGGTCGGTTCGCGTGCCACGCCGCCTGCAGGAGCTCTCGGCCAAGGTCAACCAGGCAAACGACGAGCTTACCAACGAGCTCTCGCGCAGCCCCTCCATAGAGGAGATTGCCAAGCGCGTGGGCGCGAGCGTCGATGACGTCTTGGAGGCCATGGAGTCCTCCAGCGCATACAGCTCTGTCCCGCTCGAGGGCGGCGGCTCTTCAGACGATGACGACACGCCCTCGGTCATCGACCACTATGCCACGGAGGACGAGAACCTTGCCGCCTCCGATGACCGCATCGTCCTCGAGGATGCCATCCGTGACTTCTCGCCGCGCGAGAAGGACGTCATCCGCATGCGCTTCTTCGAGGGCATGACGCAGGTCGAGATTGCCGAGCGCCTGGGTATCTCGCAGGTCCAGGTCTCGCGCCTCCTGCGCCGTACGCTCCGGCGCGTTCAGGACAAGATCGACCCAGAGGGTCTTATGGGTAAGTAGCAACGCCGATGCGGCGTCGGAAGACTCGGCCCGGCGCCGCGTGTCGTGTAGTGCCGGTCACCCGCACATAATCCCTTCGCCAAGGAGCCCTTCTCGTCTTGCTAGAATGAGTTATTTGCCGAGGAGGGGAGATGCCGATGGGGGACAGTTCCGCTGACGAGAGATATGCCACCTGGCGCAGGAGGATGGTGGTTGCCTGGGCCATCGTGGGTGCCATTGCGGTTTTCGTCCTTGCCGTGCGCGGACTCTCTATGATTGGCGACGCCGTCAAGCTGTTGGCCACAGGCCTCGTCATCGGCTTTATCTGCAGCCCCATCACCAACGCGCTCGAAGACCGGCACGCCCCCAGGGCGCTTGCCGCGCTTATCTCGCTTCTGGTGGTACTGGCGGCGCTTGCGGTGGTCATCGTGGTTCTCGGTGGCACCTTTGCCCAGCAGTCCATCGAGGTGCTGCGGCAGGTACCAAGTTACGTTCGCAGCGTGCAAGACGCTCTCTCGAGCTTCTGGGGGAGTTACGGCACCTCGGATAACGAGCAGCTCCAGAACACGGTGAACTCCATCGTCCAGACCGTCTCATCCGCCGGCAGCGCCATGGCCTCGGACACCGTGCGCCAGCTTTCCGACGGTGCCGTCTCGGGGTTCTTTGACACCATGGACAACCTCGTGAACTTCTGCCTGGCGCTGATACTGGCGTACTGGTTTGCCAAGGACTATCCCGTGATCGTGCGTGAGCTGTCCCAGATAGCAGGCCCTTCTCGCAAGGGCGATATGACGTTGCTCCTTGCCGTCATGAGCCGTTCCATGGGCGGCTACATGCGCGGGCAGCTCATCTGCTCAATCATCAACGCCGTTGCCGTGTGGGTGGGGCTGGGCCTCCTCGGCCACCCGTATGCCGGGCTCGTTGCAATCATCACGTTCTTCCTGCACTTTGTTCCCGTCATTGGCCCCTTTGTCTCGGCGGTCCTGGCAACGCTGCTCGCCCTCTTTGAAAGTCCCTGGCTTGCGCTGTGGTCGCTTTTGGTGATGGTGATTGCGGCGAACATGACGGACAACCTCATCTCGCCGCTCATCATGCGCTCGGCGGTCAAGATCCATCCCATCCTCTCCATTGTGGGCATTGTCATAGGCAACTGCCTGGGTGGCATCGTGGGCATGGTCCTTGCCATACCGCTTACGGCAGCCATTCGCGGGGTGTTTGTCTACTATTTCGAGACTCGTACCAAGCGCCAGCTGGTCTCCGAGGATGGAGCGCTCTTCCAGAGCACGCCGCATCACGACAGCGCAGGCAACGTCGAGGCCGTCTACGATGCACTGGATGACGAGAAGTTCTTCGAGAGCACGCGGCTTGTGACCTCTTCTGCGTGGTCCAAGGCACGAGAAGCTGCAAATGGCGCAAGCAGTGACCATGAAAACGCTGTGTATACGGCTGATATGAGTAAAAATAGGAACGTTGCAACCAACAGACAGGACGATGGCGCTGGCCCTGCGGCCGAGTCCCCGGCGTCGTCCGCAGACGAGGAGAGACATGAGCGCGTCTGATTACAAGACTATGACCACGGCAGAGATTCGCGAGGACTTCCTCGGCTTCTTTGAGGGCAAGGGCTGCAAGCTCTACCCGTCCTCCTCCCTCGTGCCGGATGACCCGTCGCTGCTTCTTGCCAACGCCGGCATGAACCAGTTCAAGGAGTACTACCAGGGCACCAAGACCATGAAGGAGATCGGTGCCTGCTCCTGCCAGAAGTGCCTGCGCACCAACGACATCGACAACATTGGTGACGCGCGTCACCTCTCGTTCTTCGAGATGCTGGGCAACTTCTCGTTTGGCGGCTACACCAAGGCCGATGCCATCGAGTGGGCCTATGAGTTCATCACATCGCCCGAGCACCTTGGCCTTCCCAAAGACCGCCTCTACATGACCGTCTTCAAGGACGACGGGGAGGCCGTCGAACTCTGGCACAAGCAGGGCGTTCCCTACGACCACATCTCCCGCCTGGGCGAGGAGGACAACTTTTGGGCCGCTGGCCCCACCGGTCCCTGTGGCCCCTGCTCCGAGATCTACTTTGACCAGGGCCCCGAGTTCGAAGGCGCGAGGCCCGGTGACGACGGTGACCGTTACCTCGAGTTCTGGAACCTGGTCTTCACGCAGTATGACCGCCAGGAGGACGGCTCCATGCCGGAGCTGCCGCACCGCAACATCGATACGGGCATGGGCCTCGAGCGCATTGCCGCAATCATGCAGCATGAGGGCTCCAACTACGAGGGTGACATCCTCCGCACCCTCATCGGCGTGGGCGAGGGCCTTGCGGACGTGCGCTACCATGACTCCGCCACCACCGATAGGAGCCTGCGCATCGTGGCCGACCACTCCCGCGCCATCACGTTCATGATCGGCGACGGCATCCTGCCCTCCAACGAGGGCCGCGGCTATGTGCTGCGCCGCCTGCTCCGTCGCGCCGTCTACCACGGTCGTCTCATGGGCATCAGGGGCCAGTTCCTCACCACCTACGCCCACGAGGTCACGCGTCTTCTCGGCGGCACCTACCCCGAGCTCGTTGGGCAGCAGGCTCTGATCGACGGCATCATCAATGCCGAGGAGGAGCGCTTTGGCGCTACCCTCGACAACGGCGAGGAGCAGCTCAAGGGCGAGCTTGCGCGCCTCGGCGAGGGCGAGTCCCTCTCGGGTGACGTTGCCTTCACCCTGCATGACACCTATGGCTTTCCCATCGACCTCACCCGCGAGATTGCAGGTGCGACGGGCCACTCCGTTGACATGGACGCCTTCGATGCCGCCATGGAGGCCCAGCGCGAGCGCGCCCGCGCCACGGCAAACCGCGACGCCTGGGGCAAGGCCAACAACGTCTGGGTTGCCCTGTCCGACGGCCTCCCTGCGACCGTGTTCGATGGCTATGACACCGACGAGCTCCTTGGCTGTGAGGTCGTTGCCATCGTGCGCGACGGCGAGTCCGTCTCCGAAGCCGCGACCGGCGACCAGGTCGAGATTGTGCTCGACCGCACGCCGTTCTATGGCGAGATGGGTGGCCAGGTGGGCGACAGCGGCATCGTCGGTCCCGCGCGCGTCACCAATGCGCTGCACCACGAGGGTGGCCTGGTGGGCCATGTGGCCGAGGTCAAAGACGGCGCCATCTCCGTGGGCGACTCGGTGACTGCCGTGGTCGACCACGGTCGCCGCGAGCTCATCCGTCGCAACCACACGGCAACGCACCTGCTTGACGCCGCACTCAAGAAGGTCCTGGGCAATCACGTAAGCCAGGCCGGCTCGCTGGTGGCGCCCGATCGCCTCCGCTTTGACTTCACGCACTTCGAGGCCATGACCAAAGACGAGCTCGAGCGCGTCGAGGGCATGGTCAACGCCGAGATCTTCGCCGCCGAGCCCATGGTGACCGAGGTCATGGGCATCGACGAGGCGAAGGCCTCGGGTGCCGTGGCGCTCTTTGGCGAGAAGTACGGCGAGCGCGTGCGCGTGGTCTCCACCGGCAGCTCCGACAAGCCCTTCTCGCGCGAGCTCTGCGGCGGCACCCATGCGCGCAATACCGCCGACCTCGGCATCTTCAAGATTGTCTCCGAGAGTTCCGTGGGCTCTAACGCCCGCCGCATCGAGGCTGTGACCTCGATGGGCGCCATCGAGTACGTGGACGAGCGCCTCGCGCTCATGGACGAGGCGGCGGCCACGCTGAGGTGCCGTCCCATCGACCTCCCCGAGCGCGTCTCCCAGATGCGCGACGAGCTGCGTGAGGCCAAGCACAGCATTGGCGTCGCCAAGGGCTCTGCCTCAGGCGACGTCGTGTCTGCGGCGCTGCGCCATGCCTGCGACCTGGGTGCCTATCGCTGCGTCTTCACCAGGCTCAACGGCATCTCCGGCAAGGACCTGCGCTCCGTCTGGGACTCTATCCGCAACGGCGCCAAGGGCGAGCCCATCGCCTGCGTCATTGCGTCTACCACGCCTGACGGCAAGGTTGCCCTGCTCGCCGCCGGCACTGAGCCCACCGTGGCCGCGGGCTTCTCGGCAGGCGACGTCATCAGGCAGATTGCCGGCCATGTGGGTGGACGTGGTGGCGGTAGGCCCAACATGGCGCAGGCCGGCGGCTCGGATGCCTCTGGTATCGCTGCTGCCCTTGATGCGGCCAAGGCTGTGTTGGGGGCATAGGTGCGAGCGCTGGCGCTTGACATTGGCGAGGCTCGCGTTGGCGTGGCGGTGAGCGACCCCGAGGGCCGTGTTGCCATGCCGGTGTGCGTGCTTCCGGCAGCCGAGGTCTTCTCGGCTGCCCGGAGCTTCCGCAGGGTGCTTGAGGACTGGGAGCCCGACGTGCTCGTATGCGGGCGTCCGCTTACGATGGCGGGAGAGGAGGGCCCCCAGGCGGAGCGCGTGCGCTCCGTGGCCGAGCGCGTGGCTGCCCAGACGGGCCTGCCCCTCGAGTTTGAGGACGAGAGGCTCTCCTCCACAGAGGCCAAGCGCATCCTGCGTGAGCAGGGGCTTCCCGAGAAGTCCATGCGCGGCAAGGTCGATATGGTTGCCGCATCGCTCTTCCTGCAGGCCTGGCTTGACGCATGGCAGGCGGGACCCACGGTCTGAGAGACAAACGAGAGGCAGGCGACATGCCCACGAACAACCAGAACAACGAGAGGCCCCGGCATCGCGCAGCTCACTTCCGCATGCCAGGCTCGGGTCAGATGACGCCTGGTGCTGCCTCCCGCAGCCAGGCGGCGGCAGGCCCTTCGGCGAGCCGGCAGGCCGCCCGCTTGGCCGAGGCGCCGCACGTGAACAGCCCAGCCCCGGGGTCCACGGGCGCTATCGGCGGCACGACGAGCCGCGTCTCTGCGCGCACCGCTGCAGCTACGAGGCGTGCCCGCACCCGCGGTGGCAAGCGCAGGGGGAACGGCCGGCCCAACGGGCCCAAGACCACAGCCGTTATCGTGTCCATCCTTGCCGGCGTGGCAGCCTTCGTCGCCCTCTTCTTCGTTCTGGTGCTGCCCAGGCTCACCGAGAGTTCCACGTCAGGCGGCACGCAGGCGGAGGCAGGCCAGGAGGTCGAGGTCACTATCCCGGATGGCTCGAGCACCTCCTCGATTGCCACGATCCTCCAGAGTGCCGGGGTTATCTCCGACAGTTCGGCCTTCATCCAGGAGGTCCAGCGCCAGAACGTCGAGCAGAAGCTCAAGAGCGGCTCGTACTCGCTTCTTACGGGCTCGTCTGTCACGAACGTGATCAACCAGCTCGTTGCCGGCCCCAACTCGACCGCTTCGGCCCTGCAGGTGCCCGAGGGCTACACGGTGACACAGATTGCCTCGCTTGTGGAGGAGAAATTCGGCATCGCCTCAGACGACTTCATCGCCCAGGCGAAGGCCTCAAACTACGTGGCCGACTACCCCTTCCTCTCTGAGGCGGCAAACGACTCGCTGGAGGGCTTCCTCTTCCCCAAGACCTACGACTTTGCAGGCCAGACCGTTACCGCGGACACCATCATCCGTGCGATGCTCAGCCAGTACCAGGCCGAGGTGGCAAGTCTCGACCTTGATGCAGCCCGCCAGTCACTCGAGTCGCGTTACGGCAGGCCGTTCACCAACTATGACGTGCTCACCGTTGCCTCCATTATCGAGAAGGAGGCCTTGACCGACGATGACCGCGTGCTCATCTCGTCGGTCTTCTACAACCGCATGGCGGCCAACATGCCGCTTCAGAGCGATGCGACGCTTGCTTATACGCTGGGCCGCGAGGTCACTGCGGATGACCTCGCGCAGGACGGCCCCTACAACACCTACACCAACATGGGTCTTACGCCCACGCCCATCTGCAACCCCGGCCTGGACTCGCTCACGGCGGCGGCAAACCCCCAGGACACCAACTATTACTACTTCTTCATCACGAGCTCGGTGCATGCCTTCTCCGAGACCTACGAGCAGCACCAGCAGGTCATCGCCCAGAATTCGGGAGCCTAGGAGCCATGGCCAACGAGATGCTCTCGCCTTTCCGTGCCACGCGCTATGTCGTCTCCGTTGACCGCATCGACATCGATGCCCTGGTGGCGGCCGGCGTTCGCCTGGTGCTTCTCGACCGCGACAACACCTGCATTCCCAGGGACACGCACGTGGTACCACCTGCCATTGGGGCGTGGCTCGACCGGCTTCGGAACTCCGGCATTGCGATGTGCCTGCTCTCGAACAACTTCCACTCGGCCGAGGTTGCCGCCTCCGCGAGTCAGCTGGGCTGTCCCGTCGTCGATCACGCCATGAAGCCCGCGCCCTTCTCGGCATGGGTTGCCATGGCGCGCATGGGCGTGGGGCCCGAGCAGACGATCGTTGTGGGCGACCAGGTCTTCACCGACGTCCTTGCCGGCAACCTCGCAGGCGCACGAACCATTCTCGTGCGGCCTCAGTCGCGTCGCGACCTCTGGTACACGCAGGTCTTTCGCCTGGGGGAGGCACTCGTGCTGCGTGGTGTCAAGTTCGAGGGCGAGAGTGCTGGTGCGCCCGGTCGCAGTGCCGGGTGATAGAATCTAGCGGTCAAGTACGAGCGGGAGCAAGGAAGGGCGAGTTGGGCGAGGGTTACGTCATCCACGAGGGCTGCGACCACATCTTTTTCGTGGGGTTTCTTGGTGCCGGCAAGTCTACCCTCGCACGCAATTTGGGTACGCTTTTCTGCCGACCCTACGTCGACACCGATCAGCTGGTTGAGCGCGCCTTGGGCATGAGCGTGTGTGACGTCTTTGCCTCGCGCGGCGAGAAGGGCTTCCGTGACGAGGAGACCAAGGTCCTCGAGGGCCTGGCGTCGCGCAAGTCGCTTTTGGTGAGCTGTGGCGGGGGAGTGGTCGAGAGGCCCAGGAACTGCGAGCTCATGCACCGCATGGGTGTGGTGGTCTACCTTGACGGAGACCTTTCCGACTCCCTGCGCCAGATGCGTTGTCCCGAAAGACGCCCGGATTTGGGTGATGCCTCACACGCGCGGGCGCTCTTTAGGCATCGCCGCCCGCTCTACCAGCAGACCGCCGACATCACCATTGACATTAGAAGCAGAACCTTCGAGCAGGTGGCCAGCGAATCCGGTCAGCTGCTCTGGGAGAGGGGGCTTTTGTGAGCGAGAATAGCCAGGATGGCCTGACGCTGGATGGCGAGGAGGACGTGGCAGACGCAGCTGACGCGTCTATGGCCGACGCGAAGTCCGCGGCCGACCCTGAGCCTGTGGCCGACGAGCCCGTGCGCATCCGCGTGAAGCGCCAATGGGTCAACCTCCGTGGCAGCTCTCTCGACGCTCGTGTGGGCGATGACCTCGTGGGAACCATGGGCAACGACCTGCGCGCCTATGTGGGAAAGCCACGTGTGGCAGTGCTGGCAACTACGTCGGGGGCTCCCGCTGACGTCATCGAGGCCATCCGCCGCGACCTCGCAGACGTGGGCTTTCATGTGGAGAAGCTCGATCTTCCGTCAGGCCCTGGCGCCTCTTCGACCGAGGCCCTCGAGGCCGTGTACGAAGGGCTTGCGGAGAGTGGCGCGACTGGTGATGATGTCGCCGTTGCCGTAGGCGACGTGCGCGCCCTCTCTACGGCATCGTTTGCGTGTCGGTCGTGGTGTGGTGGCATGACGCTTGCCCAGGTCCCACTCGATCCCGCATGCGCTCTTCTTGCGGGCGTGACTCCGCTGGCGCTCGACCTGCCGGGCGCAGAGCGCATGGTCTCGCAGGACGGCAGTGCCCGCTATGTCTACTGTGACCTCGACGTTGTCGAAGCTGCGCGCACCGATGAAGCCGCTCTTCTCGCCCGTGCGCTCTTTGTCACCAGTGCCATGGCAGACTCCGACAAGGCCTTTGGTCGGCTCTTTGACCGCGCCAACGACATTGCCGCGCTGGACCGCGCCATCATTTGCGAGCAGCTGGTCGATTGCATGAAGAGTCGTGGCAAGGTCATCTCGTCCACATCGGTGGCCGTGCGCCAGTCCATCGACTACGGCATGACCTTCGTGCATGCTCTGCGCCCGCTTGTGGGGGAGGGCGTGCCCACCTCGACCCTGCTGGCCGAGGCCGTGCGCTTCTTGGCGCGCCTCTCGGTCGCGCAGGGTGGGCTTTCGGTCGATGACATGTTCGCGCAGGACGAACTGCTCGATCGCCTGGGCCTGGGCTACGTCGAATGCGAGATGGACGCCACGGCCATGGCAGCTGCGCTCAAGGCCGAGCGTTTCCGTCGTTCAAACAAGTTCATGCTGGAGCTTCCGCGCTCCCTCGGCCGCGTCCGCCTCGCGGCCGTCGAGGACGACCAGCTCGCCGAACACACAGCCGCATGGTGCGCCGCGCGCTGACCCCACCCTGCGCATGGTGCGCCTTGCTCGTCCTACCAGCGCTTTTGTCTGTCCACATAGCAAGAGAGAAGAGAGAATCATGGCAGATGCACAGGCCTGTGCCGCACGCGTCGAGAGGTTTCGCAACCTCATGGCCGAGAGGGGCTATGACGCAGCGATCCTGCGCAACAACCCTGACCTGCGCTGGCTCACCGGTGCCGAGCGCACCTTTGACGACGAGGTCGCTCATACGGCCTTCGTGACCGCCGATGGGCTGTGGCTTCACACGGACTCCCGCTACTTTGGCACCTTCCAGAGTCGCCTTGGTGCGGATGCCCCTTGGAAGCTCGACATGGACATCGTGCCACCCGCGTGCTGGGCTGCTCAGCGCATCCGTGAGAACCGCTCACGCGTTGTTGCTGTCGAGGACACGTGCGACCTCGCATTCTTCGATGCGCTCGGCGAGGAGTGCGCCAGGGCGTCCGTTGCAGTGCTCAACCCGCGTCTTCACGGTGACATCGCTGGCCTGCGTATCGTGAAGGATGCCGAGGAGGTCGAGCTCATGCGCCATGCGCAGTCGATTACCGACGCGGGGTTCGAGCACATCTGCGGCTACATCAAGCCCGGCCTTACCGAGCAGCAGGTGCGAGCCGAGCTCGAGGGCTGGATGCTCTCAAACGGCGCCGACTCGCTCTCCTTTGATTCGATCATCGCCTCCGGTCCCAACGGCGCGAACCCACACGCGCAGCCTGGTGAGCGCATGATTCAGCGCGGCGACATGATTGTGATGGACTTTGGTGCCGGCTACCATGACTACCGCTCTGACATGACACGCACGGTCTGCGTGGGCGAGCCTACCGACCTGCAGCGTCGCGTCTACGAGGCGACTCGTTCGGCTAACGAGGCCTGCGAGGTGGCTATCCACGCGGGAGTTATCGGCCGCGACATCAACGACCTTGCGCACAAGGTCATCAACGAGGCGGGCTTCTCCAAACACTGCTTCGTGCACGGCCTCGGGCATGGCGTGGGGCTTGAGATCCACGAGCAGCCCATGTTTAACGTGAGAAACGACCACGCCATTCCCGCCGGCTCGGTGATCACCGTGGAGCCGGGTACGTACCTGCCCGGACAGTTTGGCGTACGCGTGGAGGACTTCGGCATCGTGACCGAGAACGGCTACGAGGTCTTCACCCAGTCGACGCACGAGCTCGTTTGCATCCCCTGCTAGCGGGGACAACGCGCGCTTTTGCATTGCTCGGGTCTTCTCGCCCCCGGCTTGCGCACCTCGTGCTGACGCCGGGGGCGTTTTTCTGCAGCGTTGGAGGTGCGATAAGTCCCGCTTGGCGTCATTTTGCACCGTAGCGTCATTGCACAGGCTCTGGCTCCACTACGTTGCCTCTCGCCGTTCGCGGCACATGAATCGGCACATGGGGTTACGATGAACGTGCGCCTTTACCTCTGCATTGTCCGAGCCTCTCGCTAGGAGGCGCGGTCTTATCGACCGTTCGCCAACTTGTATGAACAAATATTCTTAGATGGATTTACCATTTCATCTGGCATTTAGTACTCCGTAAGCCGAGACAGTTAATCAAGCACCATTCCCTGACGACGATTTTCTGAGCATCGGAAGGCTCGTTGTGTCCTATAATGTGAAGTCGATGTGAATGAGGCATGAAGGATGGGAGAAAAAGGCATGAACGCCTCTCCACAATTGACGCGTTATCTGTTGACGGTACGAGATATGCGTAAGGAGGAAGAATGGTCAGTATCGTTCTAGCCAGCCACGGCAAGTTCGCTGAGGGAATCATGGAGTCCGGCCAGATGATCTTTGGGCCGCAGAAGGACGTCGCAGCTGTGACCCTCACACCAGACATGGGCCCCGACGACCTCAAGGCGAAGCTGAAGGATGCCGTCGCATCGTTCGATGAGCAGGAGCACGTGCTCTTCTTTGTCGACCTTTGGGGCGCCACGCCGTTCAACCAGGTGAATGGCCTGCTTGCAAGCGAGGGCCACGAGGACTGGGTCATGGTGACGGGCCTTAACCTGCCAATGCTCATCCAGGCCTACGGGGATCGCCTGAGCGAGGACACGGCTGCCGCCATCGCCAAGGATATTTTCACCGAGGCAAAGAACGGCATCCGCATCAAGCCCGAGGAACTCGAGCCCGAGGAGGCTGCCCCCGCGGCCGCCGCGGCACCTGCTGCCGCGCCTACGGGCGCTATTCCGGAAGGGACGGTCATCGGCGACGGGCAGATCAAGATCGTGTTCGCCCGCGTTGATACCCGCCTGCTCCACGGCCAGGTGGCAACCACCTGGACGAAGTCGGCAAACCCCGATCGCATCATCGTCTGCTCCGACGGCGTTGCCAAGGACCAGCTCCGCAAGACCATGATTATCCAGGCGGCGCCTCCTGGAGTCCACGTGCACGTAGTTCCCATCAAGAAGGTCTGCGAGCTCGCAAAGGACCCTCGCTTTGGCAACACCAGGGCCATGCTCCTGTTCGAGACCCCGCAGGACGCCCTTCGTGCCATCGAGGGCGGCGTGCCCATCAAGAAGCTCAACCTTGGCTCCATGGCCCACTCTGTGGGCAAGGTCGTTGTCACCAACGCCCTCGCAATGGATCAGGCCGACGTTGACACCCTCAACAAGATCAAGGCCCAGGGTGTCGAGTTCGACATTCGCAAGGTCCCGGCTGATAAGGCAGAGTCCTACGACGCCATCATCAAGAAGGCCGAGGACAACCTTGCTGCCCAGGCAGACAACAAGTAGGGATAAGGAGGGGTTATGTCACCAATTTCAGTCCTGCTCGTCATCATCGTTGCCTTCTTGGCAGGCATGGAGGGCATCCTCGACGAGTGGCAGTTCCACCAGCCTCTGGTCGCGTGTACGCTCATTGGCCTCGTGACTGGTCACCCTTCGGAGGGAATCCTCCTGGGTGGCTCGCTTCAGATGATTGCCCTTGGCTGGGCTAACATCGGCGCCGCTGTCGCACCTGATGCGGCACTTGCTTCCGTTGCCTCAGCCATTCTCATGGTCATTGCCATCGACGGCGGCTCCGACCCCAACGAGGCCATGACAACCTCCATCGCCGTCGCGGTGCCCCTCTCCGTCGCCGGCCTCTTCCTCACCATGATCTGCCGCACCATCGCAACGGCCATGGTCCACGGCATGGACAGGTGCGCTGAGGACGACAACCTGGCTGGCATCGAGCGTTGGCAGGTCATCGCCATCTGCATGCAGGGCCTTCGCATTGCCATCCCGGCCGCGGCCCTTTGCTTCATCCCTGGCGACGCCGTGACGGCTGCCCTTAACGCTATGCCCGCATGGCTCAGCGGAGGCATGGCCGTTGGCGGCGGCATGGTCTGCTGCGTCGGCTACGCCATGGTCATCAACATGATGGCTACCAAGGAGGTCTGGCCGTTCTTCGCGCTGGGCTTCGTCCTCGCCGCCATCTCCCAGCTCACCCTTATCGCCCTCGGCGCCATTGGCCTCTCGCTTGCGCTCATCTACCTTGGCCTCAAGGAATACGCCAAGCAGAATGGCGGCTCTGGTGCCGTGGGCTCCGGCGATCCGCTGGGCGACATCATCGACAACTACTAGGCAGCAAGGGAGTGTGATTAGCAATGGCAGAAGAGATTCAGGAGAAGGGCATCCACCTTTCAAAGCAGGACCGTCTTGCGGTGTGCAACCGTCACCAGTACCTGCAGGGCTCGTGGAACTACGAGCGCATGCAGAACGGCGGCTGGTGCTACTCCTTGATCCCCGCGATCAAGAAGCTCTATCCCAACAGGGATGACCAGATTGCAGCACTCAAGCGCCACCTTGAGTTCTACAATACCCACCCGTACGTTTCCGCACCCGTCATGGGCGTCACGCTTGCCCTCGAGGAGGGCCGCGCCAACGGCGAGCCCATCGATGACGTCACCATCCAGGGTGTCAAGGTCGGCATGATGGGTCCTCTCGCCGGCGTAGGCGACCCTGTCTTCTGGTACACGGTACGCCCGCTGCTTGGTGCCCTCGGCGCCTCCCTGGCACTGGGTGGTTCGCCTCTCGGCCCCATCCTGTTCTTTGTGCTCTGGAACGTCATCCGTCTTGCCTTCCTGTGGTACACGCAGGAGGCGGGCTACAAGGCCGGCGCCGACATCTCGAAGGACCTCTCCGGTGGCAAGCTTGGCAAGATCACCGAGGGCGCTTCCATCCTTGGCATGTTCGTCATCGGCGCCCTTGTCGAGCGCTGGGTGACCATCAGCTTCAAGCCGGTCGTCTCCACGATCCAGCAGCAGAGTGGTGCCTACATCGACTGGTCGACAATCACCGGTGACGCTGCGGGCATCAAGAACGCGCTCACGCAGTACGCCTCCCTCGGTGCCAACGGCCTTGACCAGATGAAGGTCACCACCCTCCAGCAGAACCTCGACTCCCTGATCCCCGGCCTGGCCGCCGTGGCTCTCACGCTGTTCGTCTGCAAGCTGCTGAAGAAGAACGTCTCACCGATTGCCATCATCCTCGCCCTCTTTGGCGTGGGTATTGTCGGTCGCCTCATCGGGCTGCTCTAGGCCCTCTCTCTCCCGGATTTCCGGGCGTCGCGCTGACGAGAAGGCGCACACCGTGGGCCGCACCCTGCTACGCTGGTGGGGTGCGGCCCTTCATGAGACAAGGGGACTAAGGGGACTGTCCCCTTGTCTCATGAAGGGCCGGGCTGGCGACAAGGCAGGGTGCTGTCCCTGTCTTTGAGGAGGGTGCTTGTAGATGGCGCAGTCCCAGAACACGAAGGTCGACTACACGGACCGGGCGACAAGCCTCGACGGGCTCACCTCTGGTGGCAACGTCATGCTGGGCGATATGGCCTTCGAGTACTACAACGAGAAGAACGTCGAGGACTACATCCAGATTCCCTGGGACGAGGTCGACTACGTTTCCGCCTCGGTGGTGGGGAAGAAGATCCCTCGCTTTGCCATCTTCGTGAAGGACGGCCGGCACTTCACCTTCTCCACCAGCGATAACAAGGCATGCCTGCGTGCCATCCGCGAGCACATACCCGCTGAGCGCCTCCTGCGCTCGCCTTCCTTCTTCGATGTTGTGGGCGCCGGTGCCAAGGGACTCTGGAACAACACCGTCGGCCGTTTGGGGCGCTAGCCCTACTCCGACGCCACGGCCGCCCTGCGCGGCACGTACCTGCGCGTCCCGCAGGACGTCTCGGTGACCGAGGTCAACGTCTCGGGCCTCGACGACGCGCGGACCCACGTCGAGGTGGTCGAGAACGACGAGGTGCGCGACCTGGCGCCGGGCGAGGGCATGGAGGTCGAGAAGACAGACGACGCCGGCTGGAGCGCCACCACCTACACCATCCCCGCGGCCGAGTTCTCGGACGACGCCTACTACCGGGTGCTGCTCACCTCGCGCGACCTCGCCGGCAACCTCTCGCAGAACCTGATGGACGACAAGGACGCCGACCGCGACGCGCTGTCCACCGCCTTCTTGTTACCGCTAATCTGAAAAGCGCCGTTTGGACCAAGTCCCACGCCGATTCCGCCAACGCAGAGGCGCCGGAAGGACCAACGTAGTCTCACTGTTCCCACCAACACACCTACAGTCGTGCCAGTCGGTCGTTAGGGGGCAGAGGTTGGACGGGAACCTGATTGGGGGAGCCGAGCATGTACAGGGAGGACGGCATCAAGCCGAACTTCACGGACCTGGCCGGCCGTTACGGCTTGGACAGGCACACGGTAGCCAAGCGCTGGGACGGGGCGGGGCGCCGCTCGGCATGCACGCCGGCGACGAGCCGCCCGTGCCGGACCACAACTGTTAAAGTCAACCCCGAATCTACCGATTTGGGCGGCAAATCCTCAGAGCAAGTGCAACGACCGGTGACGGCAGGCCTCCCAGGGACACTTCCAATTCAGGCGCTTGCGCGGTCTCCGGTTGAGCGAATCGTATGCCCCTTGCACCGTGTCGTCTGTGACGTCGTCGATGCCCATGCCCTTCGGGAACCAGTCCCTGAGAAGCCGTCGGCGTTCTCGTTGGCCTCCCTCTCCCAGGGATGGTGGGGGTCGCAGAGACAGACAGGGGCGCCCAGCCCCTCCTGCAGCACCCCTGCATCCGAGAACTCCTTGCCTCTGCCGGGCGTGGCCGTATGCACGGCCTCGCTGGCAAGCGCCTTCTCCACGACCTCGTCGACTTCGGCCCTGGCCTTCCTGGCAGCTTTGCCGCCGGCAAGGTATCCGCTCATGCGGCCCACCTGCGTGACCAGGCAGGCGCCTCCCTGCCACGGTATCGCCCTCCCAGTCGCCGATGCGGCTCCCGAGGGAGGCCTGCCCCGGCCGCTCGGAGATGTCGTGGGTGATGCGCGCCTTGCCCCCGCGCTCCCGGCTGCCCTTCCCGTGCCTGCGCTTTCCATGGTGCCCGAGGGGCCTTGAGGCCTTCCTGTATCCTGGAAGCTCGCAGTCGAGGGATCCCGACCACACGGCGCGGTAGATGCTGGCGTCGCTAACGGCAAGGTCCGGCCGCGCCATCGCGATGCGGCCGGATGTCTCCTCCGGAGACCGGTGCCTGTCCCTCATGAGCCGCACACCTCTGCGCGGTCGATGCGCGGCAGCGCCTCCCTGCAGGGCCTTCCCATCCATTGCGACTGATCTCGCGGGATATGGTCGACTTTTGTCCCTGCCGTGCTCCCTCGCTATCCGGCTGACGCCCTCATGGCCCCTCCAGCGGACCATGACGTCCTCGCGCTCCGTGATGCCAGGATGGCTGTAGCCGTCCATGGTGCCTCCAATGATGCATGTCTCCGCAAGCATCATCATGGGTCGCGCCTGGGCGGCTGTCTCGTATTTCCCTGTTGCACTCGGAGCGGGGATTCGCCCTCTAAAAAGATGCCAGCGGACAAGCAGAGCCCGCCTCCAATCGTAAGGTAGCGTGGGCTCATAGGCCTTGCGCGTTCGAGTCTTCATGCGCCCAAGAAGAAGGGGGAGGTATCTACCGATAAAGAGGGGCGTGCCATGCAGGTTATGGACAAGGCACGTACCCAAACCCCTACTATGATGGGGCACGCCCACACAGGGCGAGTCTTAAAAGGTATGGCGTCTTTCTCGGAAGACGACACGTAGAGTGCTTGATGGAGCATATGGACATCAGGCCTGCAGCACCTGGCTCTTCTTCAATCCCAAAGCCCCCAAAGGCACCCAGAGGCCCCATCCTCTGCGAGGGGTGGGCATCAGATTCGCCAACCAGGTGTGGTCTACCGATATCACCTGTCTCCCGCTTGGGTACGGACAGGCCTGTCCATCTGCCGTAACCGACTGGCAAAGTCACTTTGTCGTGGGCTGGCGTTTTCATGATACTTTAGAGGCTCAAGGGTGTGTCCTGTGCATGAAGCGGGCCTTTGACGGACACGGAAAACACCCCCCATCGTGGATGCCGATTGAGGGTCTACCTATACAGCCCAGAGCTTCGTCGAGTGCCTGGCCAAGCGTCACGTGTGCCAATCCATAGATGGGATTCGTCGTTGGGCAGATAGCATGCCCATCGAGCGCTGGTTTGGAAACCTCAAATATGATTGCCTGCATTAGCGTGAGTACGAAAACACGGGAGAGTTCAGATGCGTCGTCTCTGAGCATGTAAATGCCCACAACCACACAGGGCCTTATCATCCTTAGGCTATGCCACACCAGCTGATGCCTGCTTCTCAGGGCTCAATGTCCGGAATGCATCAAAGGAGATGGTAGAGGCCAAGGCAGCATGATAGGCTTGTAGGCTAGGAGCCAAGAAGTACTTGGTCCTCGCCGACAGCAGGTCTCTCTTTGAATCTCAGCCTTGCTGCCCAAAGACTTCTGCCACTTTACAGTAAACTATGCAAACTGACAGGAGCACGAGTGATTGAGGTATGGCGAAGATGTCTTCTTCCAGGCAACAGAAAGTCAACGAGCGTCTGGCGATGCTTGGATTTGAGGTAACGAAAAGCATCTTCTTGGCGCCGAGGCTTTTCCTCCTGCCCTCCTTCTACCAGGATGAGAAGCACCGAAAGTGGGCTTCGATTATGCCTGGCGGGGACCCGGTCATCCATGAGTACGCCGACCTGGTTGATTGCAAGGTTGTTGAGAATGAGGGCGTTAAGCCAGACGTGAGAGGCAGGGCGGGGCTTGCTCTTCGTCTTATAATGAGTCCTGCGGTGCTATCCAGTGCCAATGCCGCCAAGGACGGTGTGTACTGCACGGGTATGAGCGTGCTGGTTACCGCAAGAACGGCTAACGGAGGGCGTTCGACCTTAGGGATACCCTTCATACGGGAGGCAGTCAGGCGTGATTCGAGGATGTACGCGATCGCTCGCCGCGAGGCTCATGCACTGGCCTCGAGCTTTCTGGCAATGGGGGACGCGCGATGAGACCACCGTTGGGCACGTGGCGTTTCGTTGGCGCGGGCTGAGATGAATGGCAAGATACCGCCTCACGACAGGGCGCTCGAGGAAATTGAATATCTCATTGTGAGCAAGCATCTCAGGGTGGGTGACAAGCTGCCCTCCGAGCGTGACATGTGCGAGATGTGGAACGTATCGCGCACTGCATTGCGGAGCGCCATATCGGACCTTTGCGCACAGCATATCCTAGAAAGCAGGCCAGGGTCCGGAACATACATCCTTCCGCCGAGGCCCGTGTCGGTCTTTGAGGGCAACGAGGGGTTTAGCGAGAACGTGCGCTCCGTGGGCATGGTGCCGAGTTCTCGCGTGCTTTCCGCTTCCGTTCGTGTGGCAAGGCAGCACGTCGCAAAGAGGATGTCCCTGAAGGAGGACGACCTCATCTTTGAGCTTAGGAGAATCCGCTACGTCAACGGCCTACCTTGCATGGTGGAGACCAGCAAGGTGAACTATGCGCTCTGCCCAGGAATCGAAAGGTTTGACTTTGCGAACGAATCTCTCTTCGATGTAATGGCGAAGGAGTACTCATGCTATCCAGCCGGGGCAACCGGTAGGTTTTCAATAACTCGCATGGATGATTTTGAGGCAGTTTGTCTAGACTGTGAGGTGGGAGCTGTGGCTTTCTACGAGTCTGGCGTCTCGCGCACGGCCAGTGGGGATGCGTTCGAGTACTACACGTCTGTCATTCGACCAGATCGTTACACGTTTGCCAGCATGTCAGATAACCTTCCACGCGAGGCTGCTGGCAGATGGTTTGGAGGCGCATGCGTGTGATGGGATTTGCGTCCAACTCCGAGCCCAAGTACCTTCAGCTCAGGGAGATTGTGCGCTCAGACATTGAGGACGGGGTATATGCTGAGGGCACTTGCATCCCCTCAGAGAACGAGCTTTCCCACGTGTATGGGGTAACACGCATGACCGTTCGAAATGCCATCGACGCCCTTGTGGTGGAGGGCCTTCTCAAGCGCATCCAAGGAAAGGGCGTCTTTGTCATGGGATGCCACAAGAGTCTTGGAGACGACGCGCGAGGTTTCAGGGCGGAGGTCAGCGACTTGGGACTCGTGCCCACGGTGCGGGTCATCTCAAAGATGCGGAGGCCGACGGGTGACTTATACGCATCGCTTTTTAGGGTGGACCCCGCTGACGAGGTGTATGCAATTAGGCGTGTCAACAGTGTCGACGGACAGCCGGTGTCCATCGAGCGCACTGTTATTCCCATGGAACTTTTCCCAAAGATCGACGAGATAGACATCTCCGTGTATTCGCTCTACGATGCGTATCGTATCTATGGGCACGAAGTCGCATATAGTGCGGAGCGCTTGGACATAGCCTATCTCTCTAATCGCGATGCCCGGCTCCTCGCCGTGGAGCCAAGCTTTCCTGTGATGGTACATGACTGTGTGAGCTACGATGGGGAAGGAAATGCCCTCGAGCATGCGCGCTCATTGAGGCGTGGGGATCTGAGCAGCTTCACGGTGGCGCATTGATGACCGCGTCGGCATGCGCTAGGGCAAGGCCTCATGATTGTCTGTCCCAAGGGCGTGGAAGCGCGGGGTCTAATTTCGGGAGCCATTGTTTCGTGCGACACCATGACCGTGCCAAGCATATCGAATGCGTTCCTTCTTGGGTCTGAACTGTGCCCCGAAATTTGGGTGTCCCAGCAGAGATGTAGCCCGCAAGATGTCCGAGGGACACTCCAAGCTCGAGGCGATACGATGCGTCAAGCGATATATCGCACGCGAGCTTTACTATGACATCATCGCCCAGAATCGCATGCTGAAAACGGCTTGACAATTAGAGGGGCATCACACGTGCCCGGACCCGCAACTTTCCGACGTCCAACCCTGCAACTCAGAGGCTATCAAACACAGCAGTGCGTTGGCCGAATCGCCCTTCGAGACCTTGAGGCGCGAGCTAGCGAACGGGAGACACTACGGGACGAGGGGGGAGGCCAAGCGGGACATATTCAAGTGCGTTGAGCCCTATTACGATACTCTCTGTTAGACCAGCGTTGACCCCAGCGGCCCAAATAGTGTCCGGGGCTTCCCGTACGATTCGTGTCGCCAAACACCAGAATCGACGAGGAGGGCCCCGGATGGACCTGATGATACTGCACCGGCTGGAGGACCTGAGCCTCGAGGAGAAGCGCGAGGTCGCCGAGAGGCTCAGGGCGCTGATAGCCGAGGACGTCGCCGACAGGGCGTCCGCCGGCGACCCCGGGCGCTGCCCGAGGTGCGGCTCGGCCGACCTCGCGAGGAAGGGCCACGGGAGGGACGGGTCGCAGAGGTGGCGCTGCGGCTCCTGCGGCAGGACGTTCTCCGCCAGGACGGGCTCGGTGCTCGCGGCCTCGAAGCTCCCCGCTGCCACCTGGGCGGACTACGTCGAGGGCACGCTCGCCGGCGAGTCCCTGCGCGCGCTGGCGCGGCGCTGCGGCGTGTGCCCCGGGACCTCCTGGTTCATGAGGATGCGCCTCCTCGAGGTGATGGGCGCGGCGCTGCAGCCGTTCAGGTGCGGCCCCACGGTGTCGTGCCAGGTGGACGGCACGTACGTGAACGAGTCGCTCTCCGGCAGCAGGGCGAGGTCCGCGAGGGGGATGCCCAGGAGGGCGCACAGGAACGGGCAGGGCGTGCGCAGGCGCGGCGTCTCGCGCGACAAGGTCTGCGTGGTCTGCGCCGCCAACGACGTGGGCGACGGGTTCGCGGCGGTGTGCGGGCGCGGCAGGCCCACCGACGCCGGGCTCCGCGGCTCGCTCGCGGGGATTGTCGACGGCTCCTGGGTCTCCACCGACGACCACACCTCCTACGCCCGCGTCCTCCCGCGCCTCGGCGTCGCGGAGCACGTCCCCACCGCCAGCGGGGCGGCGGGGAACGGCGAGCTCGGCCTCGTGAACGCCATGCACCAGTGGCTCAAGATCTTCCTCGAGCCATTCCACGGCGTGTCGACCAGGTGGCTGCAGCGCTACCTGGACTTCTTCTGCTGGCTCGAGCAGGCCAGGCGCTCCGACGCGGACGGGAGGGACACGCTCTCCGGGCAGGTGGCCTGCGGCAGCTACTCCCACACGAGGCGCGACCTGATCGAGATGCCCCAGCCGCTCTGGGACCGCTGGGAGGCCGAGGGCTAGGTCAACGCTGGTCTAACAGAGAGTTACGATACCAGGGGGATGCATTCCGCGCCGGGATGCAGGTCTCCGGCTAGGTTCGAGCGCGAAAGCGCGTGAGGGTGCCCAGGAAATGGTCCGATTTGGTTTGACCACTCCAATGTCTCCTATCTCCCGTGTCCAAGAAATGGGAGGCAGTTCAGTCTGACGGGTGCAGTTTTCCTGAGACATAGGCGACTGCGCTCTTAGCAGCGGTAACTCATGGCCCCACGCACGCCCCAAGGGTCTGCATGGTGCGGAATCATCTTCACGCTCCATGGTTGGGTCGTACGTCAGTCGGTATCTATCACAGGAAATTCCACTTGACGGTAATTTAATACCGCTTATCCAGTTTTGTGCTCCGTTGGTCAAACCGATCTCAAATAACTGTATCTTGTATTCAATCTGGTATTAAAACCAGCTGTAGTTATCTATGTCCATAGAGCCATCGAGACAGAAGGGGAAACGCATGACGGAGAGAGAAAAAATCGAGATTATGCACTTCGATCAGGACGGCTACCTGGAGGACGGCGCAGCCGCCGTGAAAGCCGGTCAGAGGATGAGGTCCTTCGCCGACAAGGTGGCTGACGAGGGGTACGATGCAATCTTCCTGATGGGTGTCGGCGGCACGTGGGACGAGTTCATGCAGCTCGAGTACCTGATGAACAAGTTTGGCGACAAAGACCTTGAGGTCTATCTGATACATGCCGCTGAGTTCAATGTCGTGGGTCACAAGCGCATGAGCAGCCAATCAGTCGTTCTCACGGCCTCGGACTCCGGTACGACGCCTGAGGTCCTCACCGCCCTCAAAAAACTCAAGTCGATAGGGGTAAGGGTCATCGCAATGACGAAGCCTGAGAGCCCTATCGGACAGGCCGTGGGCGCCGAAAACTGCGTCTCTCTGGCGACGAGCCACGGCTCTGGCGGCTGCGAGTTTAACTATTACCTCGCCGATTGCTTCGGGCTGCGCATCCTCAACCGTCGTGGCTGCTTTCCCAAGTACGATGAGTTCATCGAGCAGACCGCCCGCATCTGGCCTGACCTGATTGATGTCCGTAAGAAGTTCGAGCCTGCTGCAGAGAGGCTGGCTCAAAAGTACGGTCTTTCGCCTTACACGATGTTCATCGGCTCCGGTGCGCTGTGGGGCGAGACGATTCTCTTTGCCATGTGTATTCTTGAGGAGATGCAGTGGAAGCGCACCCGCTACATAACTTCCGCCGACTTCTTTCATGGGACCCTCGAGCTCGTCGAGAAGGGCGTACCGGTCTTCCTTTTTAAGGGTGAGGACGAGTTCCGCGCCCTTGACAATCGCGTGGAGGCCTTTCTTAGGTGCGGGGTCACCGGTGACGAAGACATCGTGGTCATTGATACGGCTGAGTACGCCATTCCAGGCCTTGATCCCGAGTTCCGCGCAATCGTCTCTCCTTGGATTCTCAGCGTAATCGTTACAGACCGCCTCACTGCTTACTACGAGACGGTTACGAGGCACAACCTCAAGTACCGTCGCTACTATCACCAGTTCGAGTATTAGCTGTTCAGAATGCGTTGCGCAGGCTTTGATGGGAGGTATGGTGGCCGATTCGAGTTTCGCCCCTGCGGCAATGAACTGTAGCCATCGGTACTACCCGCTGGAGGAGTTCTTCTCGAGCGCAAGAGCCAATGGCTACGAAGCCGTGGAGCTCTGGCTTGGCCCGATGCATTTCTTTGTCGACCATCGGGGCACCGAGGATCCACAAACCTTGCTCGGCCTTGCTGAGAAGTATGGGCTGCGGATAGTCGGAATCTGCCCCGAGCAAAACAATCCCAAGCCATCGAACGTTGCGGCGCGGGGAAGGGGTGCCCAAGACCGGTCATTTGCCTACTTCAAGAACGTGATCGATCTGGGCGTTACGCTTGGCTGCGTTGAGGTGTCGCTTACGCCCGGCTGGGGCTTTCTTAGCGAGCCACGGGAGGCGGCGCTCGAGCGAAGCGCAATCATGTTGAGGCGGCTGTGTGACTATTCTGATGCGGTTGGCATGCGTCTGGCAGTTGAGGCACTGCAGCCCGAGGAGTCCTGTGTGGCGAACAGCGCGCGTCAGCTTAAAGAGCTAATTGACGCCGTTGATAGGCCTACGCTGGGCGTCAACCTTGATACTGGGGCAATGTGGCGTGCCGGTGAGACCGCGCAGGACTATTTCGACGCTTTTGGGCCTAGAGTCATCCATTGCCACTTCGTGGACGCCGGAATCGTCTCGCACGTGGCGTGGGGGGATGGCTTGCGTGAGATGGCACGCGATCTCAGGTCGCTGGTGCGCAACAAGTACAGCGGATACCTCTCGATGGAGGTACTGGGCGAGAGGTATCTGGCGAGCCCTGCGGCCGCGGACGCGCAGTGCATGCACGCATATAGGCAATGCATGGAGGAAATCGGATTATGAGCAGGCATTACATCATCGCCTCGCATGCCCATTTTGCCCAGGGAATCTACGAGAGCGTGAAGCTGCTTTCCGGAGAGCGTGATGATGTCACGGTCATTAACGCATTCGTGGATGGCAACGATGATGTGGCAAGGGTCGCTGCAGCCACGGTTGATGCTCTACCGACATCCGATGACATCGTCGTTCTCACAGACTTGTTGGGAGGAAGCGTCAACAACGAGTTTACGAAGCTGATGATTACGCGGCCCCATGTCTACCTCGTCACAAACATGAATCTCCCGCTGTTACTCACGCTGTTCCTGTCCGATGACGCAGAGGACACTAAGAAGATGCTTTCAAACCTCGTGGCGAGTGACGACGTGCGCCCCAAGCTGTGTGACGCCAGCGCCATAGGGGAGGATGAGGACTTTTAGTGGGGGCGATACCGATGGAGGTGCGTTAGATTGATTTTGCTAACCAGAGTTGACCATAGGCTGCTGCACGGGCAAGTCGCCGTCTCATGGGTGAATGGGTTGCATGCCGACTGCATTTTTTGCGTCGGCGACCATGTGGCGAACAGCGAGGTATGGAAGGCCACGCTTAAGCTTGGAAAGCCCGAAGGCTGCAAGCTGGTCATCAAGGACATGGCTCATGCCATAGAGGCCATAAACTCCGGGGTCACCGACAAGTACAAGATGATTATCTGTGTGCAGACCATTGCTGAGGCAGAGCGGCTCATAGATGGGTGTCCCAGAATCAAGAGCCTTAATTTGGGCAATACAAAGGCGAGCGATACCACGCGCACGGTTTCGCGCCAAGTGTTCCTTGAGCCATATGAAGAGGAGATTCTTCGCAAGCTCATTGAACGTGGCATTGAGGTTGAGATACGGCCACTGGCAGATGACAAGAAGGTATTGGCAAAGGATGTGCTCTGAAGCGGTTGTGGGCGCCTATCCCACCCTTGTTGTGCAAATGAGACGCCTGTTTGAAGTTACGCTTTGATTGGAGGAAACATATGTTAGGACAGGCACTATTGGTTGGTCTTGTGGCTGCGTATGGCGTATTTGACTACCAGCTTGGTACGCTGTATTCCTTCAGGCCCATCGTACTTTGCCCTTTGATGGGCATTGCGCTTGGTGATTTGCCTACCGGTTTACAGGTCGGTGCCTCACTAGAGCTTCTGTTTATGGGGCAGATCTCGGTTGGAGCTTATGTGCCGCCAGACGAGGTTGTGGGCGGCGTGCTCTCTTGCGCCTTCGCCATTAGCACTGGACAAGGAGTTGATATTGCGCTTGCCCTTGCAATGCCTGTTGCTGTTCTGTCCCTGGCAATCGGAAATCTGCTGCAAATAGCCCTCCCTCTTATCGTCGATATGGCGGACAAGGCGGCACAGAACCATAATCTTGGTGGTATATATGCAGCACATTGGTCTATTGGCTTGACAGGCGTTCTTGAAAAGGGGCTCTTGGCATTCTTTGCGTTTTACTTTGGCGTCGACGCAGTTCAAGGACTGCTTAATTGGATGCCAAGCTTCATCCTGGATGGTTTTGCGGTTGCAGCAGGCATCTTGCCGGCGCTCGGATTCGCAATGCTGGCAAGGATGATTCTTAACAAAAGGATTGTTCCCTTCTACTTTATCGGATTCTTGCTTTCTTCTTACATGGGCCTCCCAGTCCTGGGCATCGCTCTCTTTGCAGTTCTTTTTGTGGTAGTTCTCATAAATCTTAGAGAGGATCCTGAAAGTAGCGGACTCGCTGCCGCGGTTGAAGGAGCTGGCGATGATGACTTCTAATGATGCGGTCGGTACAGAGGGTGCAAAGAATGCTGGTTCTGGTGTGGATAACTATAGGATAACCAAGGAAGATCTCATCAAGTCGTCGCTCTCTCTGGGGTCTTTGGGCATGGAGTTCTCTTGGACCTACTACAAGCAGATGAACATTGCCTTTTGTCTGATGGTCCAGAAGATGTTAAAGAAGATATATCACGACGATGAGGCGGGTTATTGGGCGGCGATTCAGCGACATCTATCGTTCTTTAACATCACAGTTCAAATCGCGCCATTTGTTGGCGGCATTGCAATGTCCATGGAGGAAAAAATTCATGATGGAGAGTTGCCCGCAGATACGGTAAATGATGTCAAAGCCGCTCTCATGGGCCCGCTTTCCGGCATTGGAGATTCGATATTTCTCGCTACAATACGCGTAATAGCGGCTGCTGTTGCAATTTCGTTGGCACAGGCAGGAAATCCGGCAGCGCCAATAGTCTTTTTGCTCATCTATAACATACCGGCTTTTTGGCTACGGATATGGGGGGTCCAGCAAGGATACAAACTCGGAGTAGGCTTCCTTACCAACGCTGAGCAGTCTGGTCGTATGCAGACAATCATGTTTGCTGCCGGCGTCGTCGGGGCGATGGTGATTGGCGGTATGACGAGCAGCATGTTCTATGCCACAATCCCTGTCGTCATTGGCACTGGCGATACCGCCCAAACGCTCCAAGAAATTCTTGATGGCATCATGCCTGGCGTGGTGGGGCTTGGCGCAATGTGGTTCTATTACTGGCTGCTTTCAAAGAAGGTCAATCCTTCTTGGGTTATCCTGGGAACGATGATATTTGGAGTCGTAGGCGTTTATTTTGGATTTCTTGCCTGAGTACGACCACCTGGACGGTCTGTTGGTTGCAGCACCTGGCGGCACAACTTGAACTGCGCCCCAAATCTTGGACGGGCTAAGCAACAACTAGGTGGAGGGGTAGGCTAGATTGGACACCAAGTTAAGGGTGGAGGGTGTTCAGGATGGCACAAACCAGAGGAGGCAATGCGCGATCCCGCGCTCGATGACCCTGTGCGGCGGTGTTCAGGATGGCACAAACCAGAGGAGGCAATGCGACGGCGGTTCGAGAGGGCGGCTGCCCAAGTCGTGCCCAGCAGGGAGAGGGGCGTAGCCGAGTTCTCAGGGGGGCTGGCATGAAGGGCTCGACGCTGAGACGATGACAAAGGGGCCCGGTGAGACGGAGGACGGCGCGTTCTCCGGGAACGGGTCCCCAAAGGCCAACAAGGACTACGAGATTGTGAAGCTTCGGAAGAGGGCCGAGGAGTTCGAGGCCGAAAACGAGTTGCCAAGAAATCCCCGGGCCCTCTCGAGTCAAGGCCGTGCGAGGGGTTTCGATTTCTCAAGGAGCACGGGGGCATGCTTGGCCCCATCGGGAAGGCCTGCAAGGCGCTAGGAGCACCGGAGTCCGGTTACTGCGAGTCTCTGGGCAGGCGGAAGCGAACCAGCAGGTCGAGCGTGGGGCGCCGGGAGTCTCGTTGCCGACATGTTCGAGGATTGCAGGGGCCGCTACGGCTACCGCCGGATAAGCAGGGAGCTGAGGAAGTCCGGCATCTTTATGAGCGACAAGAGGGTGCTGAGCGTCATATGCAAGTTGGGGCGGCGTGGCAAGGGGCGGTCAGGAAGTGGCGCCTGCAGCGGCAATGCCAGCTGGGAGACCCTAGGCTCAACCTCATCGGGCAGGTGTCTGCCGTCCCCGAGGAGGACAGATGAACCAGGCTGTGGGCATGGAAAGCCCCGACGGGGGGCTCACATTCCACAACGGCCAAGGCATCCGGTACACACCGGCGGTCTGCCAGCGATGCCTCAGGGGACACGGGATGACGCAGCCGGTGTCGAGGCCCGGCAACCCCCACGACAACGCGGTGGCCGAGTCGTTCTTCGGGACGTTGAAACACGAACTGGTGAATGGAAGGCGTTGCGGGAGGGGGGAGGAGGCGAGCCAGGACACATTCAAGCACATCGAGCTCTACTACAACACGAGGAGGGTGCACTCCTTCCTGGGATACAGACCCCCCGCAGAGTTCGAGCGCGAGGGTGCGTGAAGATGCGTAAGAAACCGTTCGATTTGGCTTGGCCACTCCAGTTACCCTGTGTGAGTGGTCCAAGAAAATGTCCGCACCCCCATTCGCGTGGCAAGTTGGCAATAATCGCGCACGGAGGTATTGACCGCATCTACTAGGCACTTGTACATCTCGGCGCTGGCTCATCGTGGTACTGACACCTTCTGCGCTGGTGCATCTTGACACTGGGACGCTTCAGGCTCTTTGGGAAAATCGCGCGTGGGTACGCCAGACATCGCCTTCGTGCGAATCGACAACCGCCTTGTTCACAGACAGGTTGGTGTGGCGTGGATCGGAGCGGTCAGTGCGAACCTCGTCATCATTGCAAACGGCAACGCCTTCCAGGACAAGGTCCGCAGTTGCTCATGAAGATGACTGCAAATGCAAACAGTGTCGGCGTCAGGTTCTTCTCGCTCGAGAAGACCATCGAGGTCATCGGCAGGGCAAGCGCGACGCAGCACATCTTCCTCGTGGTGCAGAATCTCCAGAATCTGCACAGGCTCGTCGAGGGAGCATTTCCATCAAGGAGGTCAACATCGGCAACATGCATTCCTCCGCAGACAAGCGCGTCTTCCATGAGCAGCACGTCTACGTTGATGGCCAGGACCTTGCGGACTTCAGGGCCATGCAGGACAAGAGCGTTCGCTTCTACATCCAGATCCCATCCACCAACCGTAGGATTGACGACCTCGATTTTGATGGCTAGCCGCACCGCGGTGGTGTGCCACCGCTGTTCTGTGATTATTCTCTGCGATTAGCACCGCCGTTCGCGTAAGGAGCACCGCCGCTCTCGGCAGGTGCACCGCCTGGCACCGAAGCATCAGTCTCGCAACCAGCACCGCCCCGCATTCTCCCTTCCAAGGCCACCGACCGAGGAAAGGAGAACAGGACGGCCAACAGGGCAAGGGCGAAGCTCGTGCTCGAGCCCGCCGACCGCGGCATGTCGCAGAGCGAGATATGCCGCACCAGGCACATGTCGAAGCGCACGGTGAGGGAGGTGCTGGACGCCGCGAGGGAGCGGGGCGTCGACTGGGCGCGCGCCAGGCCCATGTCCGACGACGAGGTCTGGGCGCTGCTGTTCCCCGAGCGCGCGGAGGCGGAGCGGGCGATCGCGCAGCCGGACTGGGGCCACGTGCACAGGGAGCTCGGGCGCGTGGGCGTGACCCTCAGGCTCCTCTGGCAGGAGTACCGTGACGACGCCGGGCCGGGCGCCGTCACGATCGGCTGCAGCACCTTCGCCAGGGGCTACTCCGACTACGCGCAGAGGAGGAGGGTGACCAACCATCTCGAGCGCAAGCCGGGCCAGGTCATGGGGGTGGGCTGGTCCGGGTCGACCGTGCGGCTGGCCGACCCGGGGACCGGCGAGGTGTCGAAGGCGTACCTGTTCGTTGCCGTCCTGCCGTACTCGCAGCATGCCTACGTCGAGGCGACCCCCGACATGCGCGAGCGCGCCTGGCTCGAGTGCCACGCCCACGCCTACGACCACTTCGGAGGCGCGGCCGTCCGCATCGTGTGCGACAACCTGAAGACCGGGGTCGTGAAGCACCCGAGGGACGGCGAGGTGGTCCTCGACGACGCCTACGAGGGGCCCGGGCGCCACTACGGGGCGGCCATCACGCCGGCGCCTCCCCGGAAGCCGAAGGGCAAGGCGAGCGTCGAGGGCGCGGTCGGCAAGATCGCCACGGCGGTGATCGCGAGGCTCAGGGACGAGGCGTTCGCGGGCATGCGCGACCCCAGCCAGGCGATTGGGGCGTGCCTCGCCGACTACAACGCGGCGCCGTTCCAGAAGGGGGCGGGCCCCAGGACGCGAGTCTTCGAGGGCGTGGAGAGGGCGACGCCGATGCCGCTTCCCGCGACCCCCTGCGAGTACGCGACCTGGGTGCACGGCAGGAAGGTGGCGCTTGTTAGCGCTAACTTGAAAAACGCCAGTTAGGCCAATGCAGCCGACCAGTCCGGACAAAGAAGCTCCACCAATCGCGCAAACGCAGTTTCACCAGTTCCGCCGACCGCCTAGATTCGGGCCGTAGGCACGCATCCGGGAGGCTGGCATGGACGGGAACATGATCGGAGGGCCCGACATGGACAAGGAAGCCGGCATCAAGCCGAACTTCTCGGACATAGCGAGGAGGTACGGCGTCGACAGGCACACGGTCGCGAAGTACTGGGCTGCCGACGGGAGCGCGCCGGAGGACGGGCGCGCCGGCAGGCGGAGCGGGTTCGACGGCGTGAGGGGGCTGATCGAGGAGAAGGCGGCGCTGCCCGGGGTGACGGCCAGGGGCATCTACGGGCTGCCGCTCGACCGGCGCGGCGAGGGCGAGCCCAGGCTGCCCGGCCACAGCGGCTCCGCCCACCACCCCAGGACGCGCGGGATAGTCCCCGGGAGGGCCCCCGCCGAGCCCCACCCCAGGTTCGAGACGCCTCCCGGGGCGCAGCTCCAGCTCGACTGGAAGGGGGACGTCACCATGCACGACGCGGACGGGGCCGAGTGCAGCTTCAACGCGTGCACGTCCACGCCCGGCTACTCGCGCTGCCACTTCTTCGAGGGGGCGATGGGCAGGACGCGCGACACGCTCCTCAGGTGCATGGCCGACAGCATCGCGTTCCTGGGAGGGGTCCCGGCGCAGTGGCCCGCCGACGACATGTCGGCCATCGCGACCTTCGGCGCGGACGGGACGAGGGCCAGGGACAGGCGCGTGCTCGCCTTCGCGAGGGACGCCGGCTTCGACCTCGTGCCCTGCAGGCCGCGCTCGCCGGAGGCGAAGGGCAGGGACGAGTCCTCGAACCGCTTCCTGGGGCGCCTGGCGGCCTACGGGGGGGACTTCTCGGGCTGGGACGGGCTCGACCGCGCGATCGCGCGCATACGGGCCCGCTCGAACGAGGGGCCCAACCGGACGACGGGGCTCCCGCCCGAGCCGCCCTTCCGAAGGGAGAAGGACCTGCTCGGGCCGGCGCCCCCGAGGTGCGCGCCCGGTTCGCTGGCGGACGAGCCCTCCTGGCAGGTGGTGCCCCCCACGATGCCGGTGGGGGCGAGGGGGCGCGAGTCCTCGGTCCCGAGGTCCTGCATCGGCCACAGGGTGGGGCTGGTCGTGCTGCCCGGGGGCGAGCTGCTGGCCTGCGACGGCGGCAGGCTCGTCGCCGAGCACGACACGGCGGCGGGCAGCCAGCCCATCGCCTGCGACGAGGCCCACTACGTCGAGGCCCTCGCCGGGAAGAGGTGGGCCACCATGGACGGCGACATCGCAGAGGCCGCCAGGGGCAACCTCGAGCTGCTCGGCGGGCTCGGGGGCGAGTCGCGGGCGCGGGGGCCGGCGTCGCCGAGAGGGTCAGGGACAGCCTCGAGGGGCTGGGCCTCGACGCGATGTCGGCGTCCTACGACGAGTACGCCTCCCTCGTGGCGTCGGGCTCCAGGTCCTTCGGCGACGCGATGCCCGAGATGACCGACGCCCAGCTCGCGCTGGTGCGCAGGCGCGACCTCGACGGAAGGATCCGGAAGGCGGGCTTCCCCTACGCGAGGGCGCCCAGGGACTTCGGCTCCTCCTTCCGGCCCTCGGCCGGCAGGCCGGTCGTTGAGAGCCTCGCGACCCTCGGCCTCGTCGACAGGCACGAGAACGTGGTGCTCGTCGGCAGCCCCGGGACCGGCAAGGCGCACATCGCCGTCGCGCTGGGCGTGGAGGCCATAGGCGCCAGGAAGCTCACCTACTTCGTGGACTGCCAGAGGCTCGTGCGCGACCTCGGGCACGCCGCGGAGAAGGGGGCGCCGGGGCGCAGGCTGCGCTTCTGCTCGCACCTGTCGCCGCCCGTCGTCGACGAGCTGGGCTACCTGGGGATCGACAAGGAGGGGGCGGACCTGTCCTTCCAGCTGGTATCGAGGCGCTACGAGAGGCGCTCGACGATCATCACGACCAACGTGGGCATCGGCTCGTGGGCGGGGGTGTCCGGCGACCCGGTCGTCGCCTCGGCCATCGCGGACCGGGCCTGCCACCACTGCCACGTGATCAAGATCACGGGCAAGTCCTACAGGGCGAGGGAGGTGATGGGGCAGGAGGCCCAGCCGCGAGCCCGCGGGGACGCCGGAAGCGGCGACGAATCGCTTGCCTGACCGGCGAAAGAACATTGGCGCGATTGGCGCCTGAAAGTTGTGCGGATTGGTGATTTCCTAATTGACGCTAACAGCGCTCGACTTCCACGTCGCGCTCGACACCAACAGGCACTCCGTGCCGTGCGCGCTCGTGGGGGAGGCGGTCGACCTGAGGGTCACCGGCACGGGCGTCGAGACATACCACGACGGCGAGCGCGTCGCCACGCACCCGAGGCTCGGGCAGTGGTCCCGCTACGGGCACTCGACGACGGAGGCCCACATGCCGCCCGAGTTCGCGAAGGCCAAGTGGGACGAGGGGAGGATGCGCGGGTGGGCCGAGTCGGTGGGCCCGAGCGCGTCGGCCGTCGTCGACAGGACCTTCTCCGAGGCCAAGGTCAGGGAGCAGGCCTACTCGCCGGCCATGGCCGTGCTCAACCTGGCGAAGGACTACGGGGGCGCGAGGCTCGGGGCGGCGTGCGCCTACGCGCTGGAGAGGTGCGAGAGGCCGAGGTCGCGGTTCATACGCTCCGCGCTCGGCGGTGATAGCGCTAGCTTAGGTTTCACCAGATTGACCAACACGCGCCCCAATCCGACCAGCGCGAATGCGCCAGCCAAACCAGCGTGGTTTCACCACCTTTACCAACTAGGCTCAGCCCCGAACCGACGACGGAGAGGGGTGGGGGCCTTGGAGAGGAACCTCATGGCTGGGCTGAACGCGGACAGGGAGTGCGGCGTCAAGCCGAACTTCTCGGAGGTCGCTAGGAGGGACGGCGCGGACGGGCACACCGTCTCGAAGTACTGGAACGGGGGCGGGCCCTCGCCGGACGACGGCAGGCACGGGCGGCAAAGCGGGTTCGACCGCTGCCGCGACGAGATCGAGGAGAAGGCGGCGCTGCCGGGAGCCACGGCCAAGGGCACCCACGAGCTGCTGCTCGAGCGTCACGCGGGCGACGAGCCGCCGGTCCCGGGCCACAACGCCTTCACGAGCCACCTGAGGGGGCGCGGCATAGCCGTCGGGCGCGGCGGCGCGCCGGACGCGCACCCCAGGTTCGGGACGGCGCCCGGCGAGCAGCTGCAGTCCGACTGGAAGGAGGGCGTCACCATGCGCGACCGCTCCGGCCGCGGGTACCGCTTCGACGCGTACGCCTCGACGCTCGGATGGTCCCGGATGCACCACTTCGTGCGGTCCCCGACCAGGGCCAGGGACGACCTGCTGGCCTGCATGGCGGACGACATCCGCTGGCTGGGCGGCGTGCCGCGGCAGCGGCTCGCGGACAACGTGCCGGCCGTCGCGACGCTCGGCGGCGACGGGAGGCGCTCGCGGGACGGGCGCGTCGCCGCCTTCGCGCGCGAGGCCGGCCTCGGGCTCGCGCTCTGCCGGCCCAGGACGCCGCAGACCAAGGGCAGGGACGAGGGCGCGAGCCGCCTCCTGTCGCGCCTCGGGGCCTGCGAGGGCGACTTCGAGGGCTGGGAGGGGCTCGACCGCGCGATGGCGCGCGTGCGCGCGAGGAGCAACGAGGAGCCGAACCGCACGACCGGCCTGCCGCCGGAGCCGCTCTTCCGGAGGGAGAGGGGGGCCCTGGGGCCCATGCCCCGCGAGTCGGTGCCCTCGGCGCTGGTGGGCGGCGTGCCGTGGCAGGTGGTGCCCGCCACCATGCTCGTCAGGTGCGCCGGGCGCGAGTTCCCGGTGCCGAGGGGGTGCATGGGGCGCCGCGTGAGGCTGCTGCTCGAGCCGGGCGGGCGCCTCAGGGCCTACGACGGCGGGGGGCTCGTGGCGGCGCACGACGCCGCCGCCCCGGGAGGGCCGGTAGCCTACCGCGAGGGCGACTGCGCCGAGGCGGTGGCGGACGAGCGCTGGGGCGGCGACGCGGACATAGAGGCGCAGGCCAGGCGCAACCTCGAGCTGCTGGGCGGGCCCGGAGGGGGCGAGGGGTCGTGACCGGCCCGGAGGGCAGCGTGCCGGAGCGCATGCGCGGCAACCTGGGGGAGCTCGGCCTCGACGCGATGGCCTCCTCCGCCCCGGAGTACTCGAGGCTGGTCGCGACGGGCGCGAAGCCGTTCCCCGAGGCCCTGCTCGAGATGACCGGCGCGCAGGTCGCCGCCGTGAGGGAGCGCGACCTGGACAGGAGAGTCGAGAAGGCGAGCCTCCCCCACGTGAAGGCTCTCAGGGACTTCGACCTCTCGTTCCAGCCGTCGGTCCCCAGGGGTGTGGTCGAGGACCTCGCGACGCTGGGGCTCCTCGACCGCCACGAGAACGTCGTGCTCGTCGGCAGCCCCGGCGTGGGCAAGACCCACATCGCCGTGGCGCTGGGGGTCGAGGCGATCCGCGCCCGCAAGCTCGCCTACTTCACCGACTGCCGGCGCCTCGTCTCGGACCTCGCGCACGCCGCGGGCAAGGGCCAGCTGGAGAGGCGGCTGCGCCTCTACGCCCACCCGTCGCTGCCTATCGTCGACGAGGTGGGCTGCCTGGACGTGGACAAGCAGGGCGCGGACCTGCTGTTCCAGCTGACCTCGAGGAGGTACGAGAGGAGGTCGGCCATCGTGACGGCCAACGTGGGGATGGGGTCGTGGGCGAAGGTCTTCGGGGACCCGGTCGTGGCGTCGGCGATAGCGGACAGGCTCTGCCGCCACTGCCACCTGGTACGCATGACGGGGAGGTCCTACGGGACCAAGGACCTCGCGCCGCAGGACAGGGCCTCGCCGGCAGTGGTCGCCGATTCCGGCGCCCCGCGGTGACGGGACTGGCGAATGTGCGTTGGTGCGGATGGGGGCGGTTCGCTGTCTAGTCTGGTGAAATCTATCTTGACTTCAACACCCGGCAGGGCCAGCATCCCGGCGAGGTCCTCGCGGCGCGCCCGTCGGCGACGGCGGCGGCTACGTCAGGGGCGCCGGCTACCACGCGGGAGGCGACCGCTGATGGGCGCGCTGGACCCCGAGGCCAGGAGGAGGCTCCGCGAGATGCGCGCCCCCCGAGCCCGCCGACGCCGTCAGGGGCGCGTGGGCCGACCCGGGGTACGCCGGCGCGTCGGCGGCCGAGAGGCTCTCGGCCGCGATCGACCTCGCCTGGGACGCGAGGCACAGCGCCAGCGTCGAGAGGCTGATCGCGCGCGCCCACCTGAGGGAGCGCCAGGCCGACATCGGGAGGGCCATCCACGAGGGCAGGCCGCTGAAGAGGGAGCTGATGCTCGAGCTCGGGACCCGCGGCTCCATGGAGTACCACAGGGACGTGATGCTGGAGGGGTTCACGGGCACGGGGAAGACCTGGCTTGCCTGCGCGCTCGCGAGGCAGGCCTGCCGCCACGGCTACAACGCGATGTACGTCCGCGCGCCGGACCTCTTCCTGGCCCGCGAGGAGTGGCTCGCGTCGGGCCGCTCCGAGCCCAAGCTCCTGCGCAGGTACTCGAACCTCGGGATGCTCGTGCTCGACGAGTGGCTGATCGACCCGCTCGCGCCCGAGCAGGCGCGGCTCGTCCTCGAGCTCGTGGAGAGGAGGTACGACACGGCGCCCGACGTCTTCTGCACCCAGTATCCCTTCGCCGAGTGGCACCAGGGGCTGGGCGGCGGGGCCCACGCCGACGCGATCATGGACCGCATCGCGCACAACAGCGTCGCCGTGGGCATGGGCTCGAGGAACATGAGGGAGGCTGCGTCGAGGCCCGATTGGCGCGTCTCTGCCGGTTCATAGCCGAACGGTGCGCATCGCGAGAACGACGGTGCGCATAATGCGAGCACCGGCGGTGCTGACGCTGAGACCGCCGGTGCTTTTTCGCGCGAATAATCAGTTCTGCCGGCAGGGGCACTGCCTCGCGCTGTCTGCCTTAGTATATGCCACAAGTATCCGTCTTGTCCGTTGGGAGAAAGGAAGCCATCGCATGGAAGTCACCCTTGTGCAGGGCCTGGCTCTGATGCTGATGATGTTCATATGTGCCATCGACGCTCAGACTGAGGCGTTCTACTGGTTCAGGCCGATAGTCGTGGCCTTCTTCGCGGGCATCATCTTGGGCGAAGTGTCGCTGGGCGCTGCCTGCGGCATCGTCACCGATTTCGCGTACCTGGGCATGCTTAACGTGCTTCCCGTGGTCATTGCCGGCGCGGCGCTTGCGGGCATCAACTACCCGTACGAGAAGAGGTCTGACGAGACGGGCTGCCATCGAGGCTGCCCCCGTGGAGGATGGCGACGAAGATGGCATCTAACCCCACCAACAAGAAAGATGAGCCCCTGGGCAAGCTCGACAAAAACGACATCACCAAGCCCGGCCTATGCTCCATCTTCGAGCAGTGCGCATTCTCGTTCGAGCGCATGCAGGCTCCCGGCTGGACGGCCAACATGCCGCCGGCCTTCAAGAAGGTTTACGGCGACTCCAAAGAGGACCTCAGCGAGTTCATAACCTACAACATGGAGTTCATGAACACAGAACTCCACATGGCGACCCTGCTCCAGAGCATGGTCATTGCCATGGAGGAGCAGGGCCAGAACCGCAAGCTGATTGGGGGTGTCCGCAACGGCCTCTTTGGGCCGTTCGCCGGCATCGGTGACTCCATCTTCTGGTTCGTCGTGCTACCCATCACTGCAGGCATCGCGTGTTCGCTCTCGAAGCGGGGCTTCGTCTTTGGCCCCATCGTCTTCATACTGGCGTACCTGCTCGTGGGCTTCTCGTGCATCCTGCTTGCGCGCCTGGGCTACAATATTGGCGCTAGTGCCCTCGGCAGACTGGGCGACGCCACCAAGTACGCTACTAAGGCCGCGGGCATCCTAGGCACCACCGTCGTGGGTGCGCTGATTCCGTCCTACGTGTCAATCGCGTTCTCTGAGGACCTGGTCTTTGGCGTCGGCGGTGCCACGGTACAGTCCGCCTTTGACAACCTGCTGCCCAACGTTCTGCCGCTCGCCGTCACATTCTCGGTCTACTGGCTCTTCAAGAAGAGGCATCATGCCGACGTCCTCTTTGTGATTCTGGGCGTCATGGTCTTTGGCATCATCATGTTGGGCCTGGGCTGGATGTAGCGCCCTGCCCGGCGTCCGTCGTTCCTATCGAAGGGTGATCCGCTGATGCAAGTACCAGGCTTGGGAGACAACGCCTCCGACGCGTGCGAGAGCCCGTGTGCGACCTGCCTTGGTGTCCCGCACCAAGGGGTGGAGGGTGTTGTCTTTGATATGGACGGCGTGCTCGTGGACACTGAGCCGGAGTGGGAGCGCATCTTCAGGGGCGTGTTGGGGAAGTACGGCCTGAAGCTGTCCGACGAGGACTGCGACGAGCTCTACGGCTGCTCCGACGCGCACGAGAACGAGGTGCTGGGCCGCAACCTGGGCAAGAGCCCTGCGCAGGCCAGAAGGATTAAATGCGCCTATGCGGCAGAGCATCCCGTGCGCTACGGCTTGGTGCGCATCGAAGGTGCCAGCGAGCTGGTGCGGAGGCTGCACCGCTTGGGGCTTAAAGTGGCGCTCGCGAGTTCCAGCTTTGGTTCCGACGTGACGCGCATGCTGGGCGAGACGGACATGGGGGAGGCCTTCGATGCTGTGGTGTCGGGTGACCAGGTGCGTGCTGCCAAGCCCGACCCCGCCGTCTACCTGCGTGCCGCGGAGCTCCTGGGCGTGTTGCCCGGGAGGCTTGTGGCCGTGGACGACTCGCACTACGGCGTGGAGGCGGCCCTTGCTGCCGGCATGAGAGTCATTCAGTTCACCCGCTCCGGCCGCAAGCCCTACAGTGACCGCATCACGGCCGTCTGCGCCTCCCATGAGGAGGTGCTCCGCACTGTAAGGAAGCTGTGCGGGCTGGATTGAGGGGATGCCGGTCGTAGGCCGGTTCGAACTCGTGGGCCGGTGTGGGCCAGTGGCGTTGCGTTGGGGCGATCAAACGTCTGTCGTGCGGTCGTGACGGGGGACCTCGTCGCAATCCGGAGGGAGGGAGCCCGTGGATTGTGGGCGAATTACATGGTAGAAATCATCGTCACGGGTTATGGCCGCTTTGCGACGGGCATGGCAAGCGCACCCGAGTTCATTCTGGGCGAGCAACCCTGCGTGGAGACCGTGGACTTCACCTCCCTCGCGGACACGGATTAGCTGCAGACGGACCTTGCCGTCGGATTGCGTCGGGAATGACGCTCCTATGGTGTGTCAAGGGGCGTTTCGCCGCTCTTGCCGATTTCGCTCAGGGGCACCGAGTACAGTGGAGACCTGCTCCCAGCGCGATGCCGTGTCTGGCGTGGAGGCCCTCAAGGACCTTGCGCTGGCGGCCTTCAGGGCGTCGGTAGCGGAGTTCCGAATGCTGCCGGAGGAACCCTGACGAGGAGAGTGGCCTGGACGACGAGGACGGCATCTAGTCTCCGGCGTCCGCCCATCACGAGCCGATGGGCATGATTCGCTTGATGTTCTCGGTCTTGTTGGGCGCAAACCTTTCGGCCTCGGCAAGGAGTGGGTTGGGCCTCCAGCAGTCAAGCTCCGTGGTGGCTCGATATGCCACAATCTGGAAGAAGGGGAGCAGGTAGAGGGGCTCGAGCAGCGGCTCTGCCGGACGCTTCTCGGGGATAGCGAAGACATTGGGGTCCGAGGCGTCGGGCGTGCCCGTGAGGAGGAATGCATGTGGCGAGACGTAGCGCGCCTCTCGGTAGATTTTCTGGATGCGCTCGTGGCCGCGGTTCATGTCATCCACGCAGAAGACGGTGTAGGCGGGTGTCAGCTGCAGGTGCGGGCCGTGGTTGTACTCCTCGGCCTCGTAGGCGAAGGAGGGCACCTTCATGGTCTCGCCGAACTTGAGGGCGCCCTCACAGGCCACTCCGTAGGCCTGGTCAAACCCCAGAACGTAGTTGGTGCCGATGGAGAGCAGGTCACGGCGGTGCTCGTCGTAGAAGCTGTCGGTGCGGAGCTGGACCTCGCTGTGGACGTCGGCGACCATGGAGAGCTGGTCTACGAGCCGGTGGTAGCGGTCATCTCCAACCGTCCCCTGTGCGTGACCGGCCTCGAGGGCGAAGAGCATGAGGAACTCCGCCAGCGTGACGACACCCTTGGTGACGTAGCCCACGTACTCGGTGCCCACGCCATAGTCCACCTCGAGGTCCGCATGGTCCCTGAAGTCGGAGTCAAGGTTGCCGGTGATACCGATGGCCCTGATGCCCATCTCGCGCAGCCTGTCGAGCGCCGCGATGGAGTTGGTGGAGCAGCCGGACTGGGAGACCACAAGGCAGAGGGTGTCGTCCGCGGGCGCGTGCTCCGAGTACAAGAAGGAGCCGGGGTTCACCACAAAGACGTCGCGCCCCAGGTACTTGCGCATAAACGGCACGGCGCAGTGGCTGGCATTGAAGCTGGAGCCGCACGCGATAATCCAGATGCTGCGATACTCCCGCTCCAGGTACGCCTCGACGGTGCCCTGGGTGAGTTCGATGCGCCGCTCGACGTTGATGCGCAGCTGGGCGGGGCTCTCTTTGACATAGGTGAGCATCGTGATGCTGCCGAGGTCGTCTGCCATAGAGATCACTCGCTTTCGTTCACTGCGTCTGGAGGGACCCGGCCACTTCCGGTCCCAGCCGGGACGGCGCTCGGCCAGCGGCTTCCTGTTGGTTGAAGGCTTTCTGCCCGTTGAAGCGAAGTATACAACTAAAGGGTAATTGGTACTGCTTTGTGGGCTAATGCTGTCTTACGAATCTTTGAGAGCTAGATTTCAGACTGTCGTCGTCGGACGAAAATGTCACCCCCTCCTAGCTGCATTCTCTCCTGACATCTGCGACAGGAGGTGCTGCAGCCCCCTGCGGTCCGGTGCCGACGATATGCCTGCGGACCCTCTCGGAGAGATGGGCCCGCATCCCCACCTCCTGCCAGCGCGCTCGACATGCATCTCTTCCGTCGCCGCATCCACATGGACATCCGGCACAGCGCCGTCCGGCACCTCGAGCACCACTCCGTCGGCATCCGCCATCATGTACCGGGCGCCTCCGTACGAGGTCGCGCACCCATGGGACACCCTCGTCTCCCCCGTGCGGAAGATGCGGCCCAGGTCGGTCCCTTCGGACAGCGGGGTGAAGCCGCTCGTGGGGTCTCGCGGAGGGTACGAGAGCTTGGCATTGGGATATGGCGCATGGAAGTCGTTGGGCCAGGGGTTGAGCCGGTCGTAGGTATCTATCCCGAACCCAACCGCATCGGTGGGCGGGCGCGTCTGGGCCGTGGAGTCGTATCTCTCCACCCCTCCCTTGGCCTGTGGCGATCCTGCGAAGATCATATGGATGCCGAGGTCTCGCATCATGAAGGCGAACTGGGTCGGTGATTGAGTATTGGCCCGTATCGGCACTGCGATTGCCGCGATTCGGCACCGGACGGCCGATAGCCAGTTATTGCGCTACAGCACCGCCCATATTGCGCTTCGGCACCGCCTGCTGAAAGCAGGCGGCTGTTTTTATGTGCAGCTGATAGCCTCCTCCTGCCATGTCCCAACGAGACGAAGGAGGAAAGCATGGCAGGGAAGGCCAGGGCCAGGCCGATACTGCAGCAGCTGGCCGCAGGGACATCCCGGAACGCGATGGCAAGGTCGCTCGGGGTGTCGAAGCACAGCATCCAGGCCGTCGCCGAGGCGGCAGAGGGGGAGAAGATCTCCTGGCAGGATGCAGAAGGCATGGAAGAGGGGGAGCTCTGTTCGAGGCTCTTCCCGGAGAAGGCGGACGGGATCGAATGCGTATATCCCGACCCCGACTGGGATGCGGTCCACAGGGAGCCCAGAGAGGCCGGCGTGACGCCCAGGCTGCTCCACGGCGAGCATGCGGACGCGCCGAGGGCCGAGGGCAAGCCATGGATGTCCTATGAGCGGCTCTGCAGGCGCTATGCGGAATATGCCGAGCGGCGCAATGTCGTGGGCAGGGTCGGCCACAAGGCGGGAAGGACGCTCGGGCCGGGTGGGCGGGGCCCACGATGCGGCTCGTGGGCCCCATGTCCGGCGAGGTGCCGGAGGTGTGCCTCTTCGTGGCCGCCCTGCCATTCGGCAGATGCTCCTGTGTCGAGCCGACGCTGGACATGAGGCAGGATGCATGGCTGCGCTGTCACGTGCACGCCTTCGCCTCCTTCGGGGGATGCACGCCCACCATCGTCCCCGACAACCTGCCCGCGGGCGTGAGGAGGCACCCGAAGGAGGGCGAGGTCGTCCCCAGCGAGGCATACCGCGAACTTGCCGCGCACCACGGTGCAGCCGTCCATTACAGTGAGAGACGGTCCCTAGGAGCCTCTACAAGCTTTGGGGTTTTCGACAATGCATTGCCTGCGGATTCCCTGACCTTGCATATGGCTCCTGGAAGGGGCTGCTGGCCGACCTCCCCCGGACAGCCGTATGCCCCTGCCTCTCGCGAAGGCCCGGGGGGTGTCGCTGCCGGGGGATGGCGGCCTGTCCGGGAACGGCTGACGGCGATGTGCCGCACGGCATGCCGCGACGGCAGGGCAATGTGGATGTCGCCCCCCAGACACGCTGGCCAGCCGGCCTAGGGGGAGGCTGCCGCCACGGAGCGCAGGCGGAGAGGCTGGCTCGGCCCGCACCGCCTCCATCTCGGGACGGATGCCGGGAGGCCATTCCTCCGGGCAGCGGGGCTGGAGCCGGGCGGCCCCATCGGGTGTGTTTCGTCAACCTCTCGTTTCACAAAACAGCATCCGTTCGTTTCACACGTCAGCGTGAAGATTCTTCACGCACGAGCGTCGCCCTGGCACCAATCCTTTCTTCTCCTACAACTCCCCGCGCA
>NZ_LR027574.1:854147-931171 GCF_900605015.1 Olsenella sp. Marseille-P4559 | reverse complement strand
GGTGTGTTTCGTCAACCTCTCGTTTCACAAAACAGCATCCGTTCGTTTCACACGTCAGCGTGAAGATTCTTCACGCACGAGCGTCGCCCTGGCACCAATCCTTTCTTCTCCTACAACTCCCCGCGCATGAGCGCGTGCTTGACCCTGTACGACTCCCTGTCGTAGGTGACGAGCCTGCCGTGGTGGACGATGCGGTCCATCATCGCCTTGGCCATGTCGTCGTCGGCAAGGATCTCGCCCCATCCGGAGAACTCGATGTTGGTGGTGAGGATGAGCGCGATCCGCTCGTAGCACATCGACACCACCCGGAACAGAAGCCTTGCCCCGTCGGGATCGGTGGGAAGGTACCCCCACTCGTCCAGGATGACGAGGTCGCACCTGCCGAGCCTCCTGAGCGCGTCCTGTGCCGTCCCCTCCTTGTTCGCACGCCCCAGCTCGCTTACCAGCTCCGCCGTCGACCAGAACGCGACTTTTCTGCCCTCACCGCAGGCGAGCGGCCCCAAGGCTATCGCGGTATGGGTCCTGCCATTGCCTGGTCCCCCGAAGAGCACCAGGTCCTCGTGGGCGTCGATGAAGGCAAGCGAGGGCATGTCGTCCCTCGTGAAGCCGCGGGGAAACACGATCCCCGACCATTCGAAGCCATCGAGGCCCTTCTGCGAGGGAAAGCTCGCCTGCCGCTTGGGGCGCGCTATCCGGCTTTGGTGCCTGAGCGCGTACCCCCTTGCGAGCGCATCCTCGAAGAACGCGAACTGCCCATCGGTGGCCGTCTCGGCCACGTAGCGCATCGTCGCCTTCGACAGCAGGACGGAGCCACCCTCGCGCTCGGCGCGCTCCAGCCTCTCGTAGCGCGCATCGACCCTCTGCGGCAGCCTGGCCATCCCGATCGCCTCCCCCGAGCATGAAGCCGTCGTAGTCGGCGAGCCTGGTGCCCAGCTCGCGCGCCGCCTTGGCTCTGGTGCCTTGCGCGCGGATCCTGGCGCAGCACGTCTCGACATCGGCGGGGCGCATCTTGCTGGTGGCCCGCAGCGCCCCGGAGAACGCCTGGGCGGTGATCCCCACGCCATAGGCTTGTGCGAGCCTCGGGATCACCTCGACCCGGCCTTCCAGCTCGTCGGTCGCCATGGAGCCGAAGGCGTCCCTCGCATCCTCGTCGAACAGCGCGCACACGCTGGGCTGCGTGAGGGCGCGTGTCTTCATCGAAAGCGGTTCGAGCAGTGCCAGCGGGTCCTCGTCGGAGGTGAAGAGCTTGCCGGAGCGCCTGCGGTAGGTCCTTGGCGGCGTCCCGTCAGGGGCGTCCATCTCCACCGTGAAGGCGCGCACGCCCACCGTGAGCGAAACACATGCGAGTGAGGGTGACGCCAGGTGGCGATGGCAGCCGTCCAAGGTGATCCTTCCGTAGCCGTCGGTCGTGCACGACGCCCACTTGACGACGTCGAAGGGCTTTTTTGGGAGAGGCAGAAGATGCGCCTTGTCAACCTGGAAGGGGGCGGCCCAGCCGAGTCCCTTCTCGTAGTGGAGCTGCTCTTCGGAATGGGCGTCAAGCGTCTCGGCAAGCCCTCGGCTGTAGTCTCGAAGGTCGTCCGCCTCGGGCACGGGCACGAAGAGGTTCCTCCTGGTGCAGCCGACCTTGCCCTCGACGCTTCCCTTCCCCTTGCCGGCGTTCGGGTTGCAGAAGCGGGCCGTGAAGCCGTAGTGCAGCCTGAGCCGGCGGAAGAGGTCGGACTCCACGATCACGTCGCGCCACCTCCTCCCGGCCTCGGTGGCGTTGTCGAGCGCGATGACGGGGGGGACGCCCCCGATGTGCTCGAAGCAGTCCTTGAGCCCCTGGCAGACGCAGACGTCCTTCTCGTCCGCGAAGGCCTCGCACACCTCGTGGTCGGAGTACGGGAAGGACATCGGCAGGCAGTGCATCCTTGCCCTGCCGCCGCCGAGGGCATAATCGAAGTCGGCCTGCCCGAAGTCGGCCTGCATGGTGCCCGGGTCCCATCCGAGCCTCACCGACTCGCCCCTCGGCCCCTTGGAGCGAATCTCCTTCATGTAGCGCTGCACCGTGGAGTGGCTGCCGCTAAGGCCATGCTCCGCGCGCAGCCTCCCGAAGACGCGCCTGGCCGTGTGGCGCTGCTTGTGGTGGCAGTGGCGGTCCTCCTCGAGCGTCTCGCCGATGGGGGCCTTGTGGGGATCGAGCTCGCTCGGGTGCTCCGAGGCCTTGGGCCTTTGGGGCGAGAAGTCGTCTTCCTGAGCGTACTTCCTGATCGTTGGGTACGGCACTCCGAGGGTCCCCTTCACCTCCGTCGGCGTATAGCCATCCGCGAGCATGTCGCGCATCCTCTCTATCTGGGACATGTCCAGCATCTTCCTTTCCTGCCTCTCGACCCGTGGGTTGGGCCCTGCGAATCGAGCATGGCAATGTGTGCGGTGCCAGGACGTGTCCCCCTTGCCTATCTGTGAAACTTTTTCATGCTCACGAGTGAAAAGCCGCTCTGCTTTTTTGTGCAATTAGGAGGCTATCAAACACAACTGGCGGGAGCGCTAGAGTCAGGTGGCCCAGCCCCTGGCGGTGCCCATGCTCCCATGAGGTCATGGCGGGCTTCCGGGATGCCCGCGGCAGGGCGTGGCAGGTCTTTTGCGGCCCAGTCTGCGGGACGGCGGTTGGTGTGTGGGTCAGCGTCCTGCCGCGAGCCAATGTTCCCGGGGCGTATGCCCTACAGCCGACCCTGTGGGAAAGCTCCTGCCGAATCAACCGCGGTGTCATTGTCAGCGTTGGTGTAAGGGCGCGCATGGAAGGGAGTTTCCAATCTCGCGCGAGAGCGCACCAGGGCTGTTTTGTTTCTAGTTGCACGCTCCGTCCTTACGCCGCCGTTCAAGACACCTAGAGCCAGAATGAGCCACGTCTGATTGTCCGTCATCAGTCATCTGCTCCAATTACGCTCCACATTTACCTTCTCTTTCTCCAAGAACGCATCGTACAAATCTATGTGAAGCAAATTGCACAACGACACAAGCACGATGAAAACGTCGGCAACCTCCGATTCGACTGAGTCATAGCTGGCTATGCGCGTATAGTCAATTGAACTTGATGCGTCCTCTTTTCTAATCGCTTTTGCAAGTTCGCCAACCTCTTCGAGCAGCAAGAGCATTTTTTCCTTTACCCCTTGACCGTCAAAACCGCGCAAGGAAAAGCAGGATTCCAAATAAGCCTGTATTGTTCCCAGCGAAGCCTCCTTTGTCAGCTTTCGCAGCAACTCAACTTGTTCGTTTTTCATAGGTCCCTCCTTTGTGACAAACGCAGGCCACCGCCCCTTGGCCAAAATCGGCATTTGGAAGTTATGTCTATCTCGCTCAGCTCCCAGGGCATGGGATACGATCCTTAACAAAGAGTTATCGAAGACCCACCAAGTGCTGTCGAGGTTCGTGCAGGACTTGGAAGCTATCTCCTCGCGTAGAGGAAGAGCATGCCCGGGACTTATCAGAACATGTTCTGCTTAGGCTTGAGGGATGCCCACTGTGCTCGAATGAGATTGTTAATTGACCCAGCTTCTTTCCCGGGGACATGATTGAACGCTGCCAGGCGCAGGGGACTTCGCGGCATCCGATGGCGATGCAATCACGCTGACCCTGCAATTGCAATATCAGGCCAGCAGTATCAGGCGCAGCAGAACCAGGCCCAATAGGAACAGGCGCAGAACGATTCGCCTGCGCCGAAGTCCGAGGAGTCCGCGCAGGTAGCGGAGCAGAGATCGCCATCCGCCCCCACAGACGGCCGATGCCGCCAATCCTGGGCTGTGAGCGTGCATGATGGCACTTGCGCCCCGCAATCGTCTCTTCCGCCGTCCTCGGGAGGAGATGTAGGGAGTAGGCTGCTACGGTCCTGCAGCCAAGAGGGGAGGACGGATGGGTCTATCTCCGGTATGGGTGCCCGCCCTCTCTGCACCTTCATGCTCCTGTCCCTTATCGGCCTTTTCTTCGAGATGGTGCGAGAAGGGCTCCTGCGGAAGCGGGGCACGGGATGGAGGCTCCTTATGGCGGCGGATGCCATCGACCTTCCTGCGATTCTTGCCGTCCCCGAGGTCGCGAGCGGGGGTGTCGCGCTCGCGTACATGCTCGTGGGACTTGCGAGCCCTGGCACCTATGCGTTCGCTTGGGGTATCGACAGGGCAATCCTCGTGTGCGGGCGCTGCATGGCACAGATAATGGCCACAATCACCGGTTCCCGCACCGTGCATGTTGGCAGGTCCACCACATACCTGTTCACCACCATGTTTGACTACCAGGGCCAGACGCACAAGGCCGACGAGCGGGGCGGCAGCGTCACCCGCGCCGTCGCCGGCTACTGTTCCTCTGAGCCGTCGGCTGCAAGCGCCGATCGAGAGCCCAGTGGGGAAGGGTCGGGAGCATCTTGGCGTGGGGGATGCCTGCCACGTTTCTTGTCAACCCGTGCAAGCCGACTGAGGCAATGTATGCAAGCGAGTACAACGTTGCGGAAGGCGTCGCCTCTGACCTGTTCGGGGTCTTCATGACGCTGTCCTGCGGCTTATGCCTCGCTCGCTTGTTCGTCGCGCTTGCCGCCGCCATTCCTAGGCCTCTTGCGCCGGTCTCAAACGGCCTCATACTGGTTTCAGGCCGACCGGCCTGCGGTCCGCCGTGGCCCTGCCTGCCGGCCTGCGCCCATGGTATTCTCGTAGGCAGATGTTGTTGCTGGATAGGGGGCCCTGGCTGCCGCACGGCGAGCCGTGCGCGGCAAGGCGTCGGGCGGATGCCAAGCCCCTAGCCCGTGGCGGAAAGGAGACCAGCATGGCCAGCGCGTTCCCTGACGGCTTCCTCTGGGGAGGGGCCACGGCGGCAAACCAGCTCGAGGGTGGTTGGGACGCGGGCGGTCGCGGCCCCTCCGTCGACGACCACTTCCTGGGCGGCACGGTGGACACGCCGCGCATGATCACGCTCGGCATCGACCCCACCAGGTTCTATCCCAACCACGACGGCATCGACTTCTACCACCGCTACAAGGAGGATATCGCCCTTTTCGCCGAGATGGGCTTCAACGTCTTCCGCATGTCAATCGCCTGGAGCCGCATCTTCCCCAACGGCGATGACGCCGAGCCCAACGAGGCGGGCCTCGCTTTCTACGACAAGGTCTTCGACGAGCTTGTCGGGCGCGGCATCCAGCCACTGGTCACGCTCTCGCACTACGAGATGCCCTACCACCTGGTCGAGAAGTATAACGGCTGGGAGAGTCGCGAGCTCATCGCCCTCTTCGAGCGTTATGCCAAGACGGTCATCGACCGCTACCACGACCGCGTGAAGCTCTGGATTACCTTCAACGAGATCAACCTCGGCGCCTATGACATGGGCAACCTCTTCGAGACGTCCATGATCCGCGGCTTCGAGGGCCCCGCGTCCGAGGCCTACACCACCGCCCAGCAGCGCTACCAGGCGCTCCACCACCAGTTCGTGGCCTCGGGTCGCGTGATCCGCTACGGGCATGCGACCTACCCTGACCTCAGGTTTGCCAACATGGACTGCTTCATCCTGACCTACCCCATGACCTGCGATCCCGCTGGCGTCCTGCTCAACGAGCGCGAGATGCGCACCCGTAACTGGTACTGCTCGGACGTGCAGGTGCGCGGCGCCTACCCCAGCTACGCCAGGCGCCTCTGGGAGGAGGAGGGCGTCGAGCTTGCGATTGCGGACGGCGACCTGGACGACATCGCGGCCGGCACGATAGACTTCTACACCTTCAGCTACTACATGAGCAACGTCGTCTCCACTCACGAGCACGAGGACACCAAGGGCAACATGACCACGGGCGGCGTGAACCCCTACCTCGAGTCCACCGACTGGGGCTGGCAGATTGACCCGGACGGCCTGCGTTTCTCGCTCAACGAGATCTACGACCGCTACCAGATTCCCCTGATGGTGGTCGAGAACGGCATGGGCGCCCTCGACACGGTGGAGGAGGACGGCTCCATCCACGACGACTACCGCATCGGCTACCTCAGGCGTCATGTGGCCGCCATGCGCGAGGCCGTGGCCGACGGCGTAGACCTCATGGGCTACACCTGGTGGGGCCCAATCGACCTCGTGTCGGCTGGCACGGGCGAGATGCGCAAGCGCTATGGCTTCATCTACGTTGACAAGCACGATGACGGCTCGGGCGACTACTCCCGCCTGCGCAAGGACTCGTTCTTCGCCTACCAGAGGATCATCAAGTCGAACGGCGCCGACGGGCTCGAATAGGGGAGGCCATGGCACGCAGGGTGATCCTCACGGACGTCGATGGCACGCTCGTCGACTACGGAGCTGCGTGCGACAAGAGGCGTGCGCGAGGGACGCAGGGGGGGCCGCCGGAACGTGGGTTCCGACGGCCCCCCTGGTGGCCCTGCCGGCGGCTCGCGTCGGCTTGCACGCCGGTTGTCGGCCTACTTCTGGTAGGCCACGACCTTCTCGCCCGCCTGCGCCGCGCCCTCGTGCACAAGCTCCACGGAGGCGAGGTCGTCGGTGTTGGTGAGCGCCATGATGACCACGGTGTCGTGGCCTGCGGCGGCGATCTTGGCTTTGTCGAAGCTCAGCAGGGGCTTGCCGGCCGTGACGTGGGCGCCCTTGGTGCTAAAGACCTTGAAGCCGTCGCCGTGCATCTCTACGGTGTCAACGCCCACGTGGATGAGCACCTCGGCTCCGCTGTCATCCACGATGCCGAGCGCGTGGAAGTTTGGCGACCCGATGGCGCTCAGCGTGCCCGAGACGGGCGCGTAGACGACCGAGCCCGTGGGCTCGATGCCACAGCCCTTGCCCATGGCACCGCTGCTGAACACGACGTCGCTTACCTGCGCGAGCGGCACGACCGTGCCATCCACCGGGCAGAGGACCTCCCCCGGCTGCGCGCTCACGGCAAGCGCCTCGGGCTTCGCCGGCTTCCTGAACCTGTCGAACAGACCCATGTGCCCCTCCTTCTTCCTGTGACTGGGGATAGCGTTTCTCCTTGGTGGAACGACCTGTCCCCCAGTCTAGACGATGAGCGCCGGGGGAGCGCAGGGAACGGGTGGCCGGATGGGGCCATCTGTCCCCCTGAGAGCGGTCGGAAGCGTCGGCTCGCAGGCGCGCCCAGCGGCCTCCCTACGCGGGAAAGAACGTCGCCAGGACCTTCTCCATCGTGATGCCGCCAAACAAGCCCCCCGATTGCATGCCGCTCCAGGACCTCGCGAACGGTATCCCTCCGGTAGGGGCAGCCGACGAGTTCGTCCGTCAGCGTCCCAAGGGGCACCAGGGAGAGGAAGTCGTCGAAGAACCGGATGTCGCCAATCCGCTCCCGTGTGATGGAGGCCTGCACCTCCAGCTCGCCGCCGTTCTGCCAGCTCCTGTTGCGCAGGCCATAGACTGGGGAGCGTCCAAAGACCTATTCCCAGGTGTCGTACTTCTCGGCCTTCAGGCGACGGACCAGGTCCAGCTCCCCATCGTCCAGCTCGTCGGGCACGAGGCCGTCCCCCGCCAGGGCATGTCTCACATAAGCACAGAGTTCGGGGAGGGCTATGTCGCAGCCCTTCCGCGCCAGGCACGCATGGATGTTGCCGATCCTGCCTCGGACGGACTAGGCGCGCTTTGCGCGGAACTTCTGGGGGTCCACCCCCAAGACGCCGGCGATGAGGGACGGATCCGAGTCGAAAAGAAGCGTCCCATGATGGAGGGCCCTTCCCCTAGCCAACCGCTGCGCCGTTCCCGACACCTTTCTCCCATCGACGATGATGTCGTTGCACCCGGAGGCGCATGTGTCGAGGTCCAGCCCGCACAGGGCATCGACGCTGGGCAGGGCGAAGTGCTCCAGCATCAGGTGGCTCGCGTCCCCCGCATCGGCTATGAACGGGTAGTTGAGGTTTCCGAGGTCATGGTAGACTGGCGCCGCTACCCGTCGTGTGACGGGCGATCCCGGTGTCGTGCTCGCGGACGAAGCGTTGGCCGATCTCTGCCTCCGCGCCCTGGTTCTGTTCCAGGACGATGGTGTTGTCGTTCTGCCAGGGCATCAGGTAGGTGGCATCGCGGCGGCTCAGGAGGACGTGCTCCTCAAACGCCAGGTTGAAGTTTGGGTCCACGGATCCCGTTTCGAGGTATCCGACGATGCCGGTCATGGCAGCTCCCCTCTCCTGGTCGTTGCATCCCCCTTCGGGTCCGCAGGCGGGGTCCGTCGAGGGGTGGTCGAGCGCTTCGCGAGACGCCCGTGCGTGGGTGGCACCTGTTCCCCGCAGACCCGCGCACGTTGTGGGGCGGGACCCTGGCGTGGCTAGTCGGCCTTCTGCAGGCGCGCCACGCTCAGGCGCTCCACGAGTTCGAGGTTCATTGAGATGCGTACCGTGTTGCCATCGGTCTTGCCCTTGATGATGTTCGAGAGGCGCTGTACCGCCGTCGCCCCCATGCATTCCTTTGGAACCCCCATCGTCGTGAGGGGAGGGTTGAAGAAGCTGCTTGTGTAGATGTTATCAAACCCCATGACCGATACGTCTTCGGGCACGCGGATGCCATGGTCCTGGAGGGCGCGGATGCAGCCCGATGCAATGAGGTCGTTATCGGCGAAGAACGCCGTGGGCAGCTTGGGGCTGGTGTCAAGGTAGGCAAGCATATCCATGCAGGCGGCATCCATCGTCGGGCCCACGCGCACGATGGTGTTCTGGGCGGGATCCGAGGAGCGCCCTATGTCTCCCATGGCAGAGAGGAATCCCTGTTGGCGCTCGAGAAAATTGCGGATGTCCACCTTCGAGTGGAGGTAGCCGATGTCGGTGTGCCCCATACCGTGAAGGTACCGCACGGCCTCCCAGGCACCACGGCTGTTGTCGATGACGACGGAGTCGAGGTTCTTGGTGGGAAACCAGCTGTCCAAAAGGACGATGGGCACGCCAAGGCGCTCGAACTGCGATACCTCGCGTGCGCGCATCTCGGTCGCAAGCAGCAGTATGCCTGCGCACTTGATGGATTGCAGCGCCTTGAGCTGCTCCGAGGCATGCTCATGCTCATAGAAGTATGAGATGGAGAGGCGGTGGTAGCCGTTGCGGTATGTGGCATCCGAGGCGCCCTTGATGAGGGCCTCGAAGAAGGGCGTCTCCCGCACCACCTTTCCGTGCTGCTTATAGATGATGAACAGGAGGGTGCTCGTCTTGCGATGAACTCCCCCCGACGCGCGCTCGAGCCCCATCTCCTTCGCAATCCGGAGGACGCGCTCGCGTGTCTGTGCCCCGACGCCTGGCTTGTTTCTCAGTACGAGCGAGACGGTCGCAGGGGAGACGCCTGCCTCGCGTGCCACATCCCGTGATGTCACCCTTGCTGTGCCGGACATGCGCTTCCCTTCGTCGAGATACGGCGGCCAACTCCCGGCGGCACCTATAGTTTAGTACTAAATATTTAGTAAATATTTTTCACTTATTTACTAATCGTTCAAAGAGCATACCATGAATGCAAGCATACGATATCGTGCTGATTCAGTCGGAAGGGTCAGGGAGAGGCATGGACACCATTCGCATCGGATATGCGCCTACCCGCAGGAGCATCTTCTCCGCTCCGGACGCCAGACGGTATCGCACGATCATCGCGGACAGGCTGACCGAGCTAAACGTTGAGTTCGTGGACATCGACGACATCAATGATGAGGGACTCCTCTTCGACGAGGATGACCGCATCAGGGTGCTGGAGAAGTTCCGCGCCGCGGGGGTTGACGGCCTGTTCCTCCCGCACTGCAACTTCGGCACCGAGTTCATCTGCGCGCGCCTTGCCAAGGACCTCGGAAAGCCCGTCCTCCTGTGGGGCCCGCTTGACGAGCGGCCTGAGCCCAACGGCGTGCGCCTGCGTGACACCCAGTGCGGCCTCTTCGCCACGGGCAAGGTGCTTCGCCGCTTCCAGGTGCCCTTCACCTACCTGACCAACTGCCGGGTGGATGACCCCGTCTTCGAGCGAGGCCTGCGCGACTTCCTTGCCGTCTGCAACGTGGTGAGGGCCTTCCGGGCCGCCCGCATCCTGCAGATAGGTCCCAGGCCCTACGAGTTCTACTCCACCATGTGCAACGAGGGCGAGCTGCTGGAACGGTTCAATATCGAGTGCGTGCCTGTGCCCCTCGGCGAGCTCGCGCGTGGCGTGCGGCAGGCCACAGGCGAGGTCACGGGTGACGGCAGCTCTGACGTCGAGGCCCAGCTCGCGTGGATGGGGGAGCACTTCGACCGCGACTGCAGCAGCGAGCAGGCTCAGACCGTGGCCGCCATGGCCGTCGCCATCCGTCGTCTCCTCAAGAGCTACCACTGCACGGCCGGCTGCATCCAGTGCTGGAACGAGCTCCAGCATGAGCTGGGCATCATGCCCTGTGCGGCAAACTCCATCCTCAACGAGGAGGGCACGCCCATCACCTGCGAGACCGATGTGCACGGTGCCATCACCAGCCTGATGGTCGAGGCTGCTGACATGGGCCGCAAGCGCTCCTTCTTCGCTGACTGGACCATCCGTCACCCCGACGAGCCCAATGGCGAACTCCTGCAGCACTGTGGGCCGTGGCCCTGCAGCGTCGCTAGGGAGAGGCCCACGATCACCGTTCCCCTGGCGTTCGATTACAACGGCGCCCTCACGGCCGAGGCCAGGCACGGCAACCTCACGCTGGCGCGTTTCGATGGCGACAACGGCGTATACTCCCTGCTGCTAGGCAACGCCGAGGGCATCGACGGCCCCAAGGGCATGGGCACCTACCTCTGGGTCCGCGTGGCAAACATCAAGCGCCTCGAGGCAAAGATCGTGGAAGGTCCCTACATCCATCATTGTGCCGGCATCCACGACGATGTCGTGCCGGTGCTGTACGAGGCCTGCAAGTACCTGGGCATCACACCCGACCTGTACGACTCGATCGAGGAAGACGTCAAGGCATACCTGAGGGGAGAGTAGGGTGGCGGACATTGCCGAGCTGGAACGCCTGCGCTGGGAGCTGCGCCAGGACTGTGTGGACATCATCATGGCCGGAGGCGGCGGACACATAGGCGGCGACATGTCCGTGATCGATGCCCTCATGGTCCTCTACGAGAACCATCTGAGAATCACGCCTCAGACGGTGGGAGATCCCGACCGCGACCGCTTCGTCCTCTCCAAGGGCCATGCGATGGAGGCCTACTACGCCGTGCTCTGCCACAAGGGTTTCCTCGACCTCGATGACGTGAAGGCACGCTTCTCGAAGTTCAAGAGCCCCTACATCGGACACCCAAACAACGAGCTTCCCGGCATCGAGACGAACTCGGGCTCTCTGGGACATGGCCTTCCCGTCGCTGTGGGTATGGCGCTTGCCGCTCGGATGGACGGCCGCTCCTATCGCACGTATGTGTTCCTTGGCGACGGCGAGCTGGCCGAGGGCTCCGTGTGGGAGGGGGCCATGAGCGGCGGCAGCTATGCCCTCGACAACCTGTGTGCCCTGGTCGATCGCAACCGTCTGCAGATCTCTGGCTCCACTGAGGACGTCATGCGGCAGGACCCCCAACAGGAACGTTGGGCCGCCTTCGGGTGGAATGTGATCTCCATTCCCGGCAACGACCTCACCGCCCTCGACGCCGCTTTCACCCTGGCTCAGAAGGCCAAGGGCAAGCCGACCGTCATCATCGCGAACACCACCAAGGGCTACGGGAGTCCCGTGATGGAGGACAAGGCCGACTGGCACCACAAGCTGCCCAGCGCCGAGGAGTATGCCCACATATCCGCTGATTTCAAGGCCCGAAGGGAGGCTGAGCGTCATGCCTAACACCGTGCCCAACCGCAAGGTAATTTGTGACGTGCTCATGAGACACGCAGCCACCGACAAGGACGTTGTGGTGCTCTGTTCCGATTCCCGCGGGTCGGCCTCGCTCACGCCCTTCTTCGAGCGGTATCCGGAGCAGTCTGTCGAGGTGGGCATTGCCGAGCAGGACCTCGTGGGCATCGCCGCGGGCCTCGCCGCGTGCGGCAAGAAGCCCTATGCCGCCAGCCCCGCAAGCTTCCTCACGACCCGCTCCTACGAGCAGGCAAAGGTCGATTGCGCCTACTCCGACACCAACGTCAAGCTCATTGGCATCTCGGGGGGCGTGAGCTATGGTGCCCTGGGCATGAGCCACCACTCCACCCAGGACATCGCCGCCATGAGCGCCATCCCCAACATGCGCGTGTACCTCCCGAGCGACCGCTTCCAGACGGCACGGCTCTTCGACGCCCTGCTCGAGGACGAGCACCCAGCCTACATCCGCGTGGGCCGCAATCCCGTCGAGGACGTCTATGCCGAGGACTCCTGCCCCTTCCAGATGGATCGGGCCACGGTGGTTCGCGAGGGCACCGATGTGCTGCTTGTGGCCTGCGGTGAGATGGTCCGACCTGCGGTTGTGGCGGCCGATCTCTTGGCTGCGGATGGCGTGAGCGCCACCGTGCTCGACATGTACTGCGTCAAGCCCCTCGACCGCGAGGCCATCATCACGTATGCGCGGGATGCCAAGGTGGTCGTGAGCGTGGAGGAGCATGCGCCCTTCGGTGGCCTGGGCTCGATGGTAGCTCAGGTGGTGGGCGAGGAGTGCCCGAGGCCCTGCGTCACGATGGCACTTCCCGACGCACCGGTCATCACGGGTACCTCATGGGAGGTCTTCGCGCAGTACAACCTGGATGCGCATGGAATCGCCACGCGCGCGCGGGAGCTCCTCGTCAAGGGGGGCTAGTGCCTGGCATCCAGGCTCTTGGTGGGGTGTGAGGCAGGGATGGCCTGCCTGTACAACGAGTTCAGGGGAGGAGCAATCATGAAAGACATTTCGAGGCGCGACTTCTGTAGGGTCTCCGGTGTCATGGGCGCAGGCCTCGGCCTTGCCGCACTGCTTACCGCGTGTGGGGGTGGCTCATCGGACACCTCCCAGCCTGCAAGCTCCGGCTCCGGTGGCGAGCGGGAGGTACTGAAGGGAGGCGGCTCCAACATCATCTATGTCATCACGCCCTCCGTCTCCAACCCCGCCTTCAAGGCCGAGGCCGACGGTGCCACCGACGAGGCGCAGAAGCTGGGCTATGAGGTCAAGGCAAACTCCCACGATGACGACCTCAACAAGCAGTCCGAGCTCTTCGATTCCGCCATCGCCGACAAGGCGGCCGCCATCATCTGTGACAACGCCGGTGCCGATGCGACGGTCGCAGCCGTCCAGAAGGCGGCGGAGGCGGGCATCCCCACCTTCCTAATTGACCGTGAGATCTCCTCGACGGGCGATGCAATCGCCCAGATCATCGCCGACAACAACCAGGGCGCCTCGGACGTGGCCCAGGCCTTCGTGGACGCCATGGGCGAGAGGGGCAACTACGTCGAGCTCAAGGGCAAGGATTCCGACACCAACGCCCATGTGCGCTCCGACGCGTTCCATGCCGTCATCGACCAGTATCCGGACATGAGGATGCTCGATGCCCAGACGGCCAACTGGGAGAAGGATGAGGCCTACAACAAGATGGAGGCCCTCATCCAGACCTATGGCAGCGACATCAACGGCGTCATATCCGGCAACGACACCATGGTCCAGGGCGTCTGTGCGGCCCTCGACTCCGCGGGCATGAGCATCCCCGTCGTCGGTGTCGATGGGTCCGATGAGGTGCGTGACCTCATCAAGCAGGGCAAGGCCACGGCCACCGCGCTCCAGCAGTTCGACGTCATCGCCCGCACCGCCGTCCAGGAGGCCGACGCATACCTCAAGGAGGGTACGATGGGCAAGGATGAGAAGCAACTCATCCCCTGCATCGTCATCACCAAGGACAATGCCGACAAGCTCGACGGCTTCGTCTACACGGAGTAGCGCGACGTCTGCGGCGTCCCTCAGGCAGGTAAGCGGTGGGGACGGGCTCCGTCCGCGGTCCCATCGCCACGGAACCGCGCACGGTGGCTCGTCCCGGCGATGCGGCGTGTCGGCAGGAGGAGGAGAGAAAGATGAGAAGGAGCATGCTCCCGGTCATGGTGAGCGCATTTCTGGTGGGCTCGCTTGCCCTCTTTGGGTGTACGGTAGTGCCCATTGGCCAGGAGGGCACGTACACGGGTGAGTCCACCTTTGATGCCGCGAGCGACATCGACACCCTGTGGAGCGAGAACGTGCAGTCCGAGATTGGTGGCAACGCACAGGACCTCAACGGGCTGCTGAGCGCGAGCAGCTTGGTCGCCGATGACACGGCGAGCCAGTTCGCAGGCAAGAGCCTCTCCACCTCCTCGAGCGCAGCCGGCAATGCCGTGGTCTATGCGGTCAAGGGGACCGGCACCGTCACCGATGTCATCGCGAAGGCAGCCGATTCGGGGGCATCCTCCAAGGGCTACATCACCATCATGCTCGAAGGCTACGATGGGCCCACCGAGGTCGACATCAACGTCGGCCCCGTCATATCGGACACGTCGTTGCGTGACTACCTCAGCAGCATCAACCTCAACGATTACAGGGACACGACCGAGTGGTCACAGGTCTCCAAGAGTCTCAACGACAAGGCTCAGTCCGAGGTCATCGACCCTGCCGACATAGCCACCATCAAGGGCAGGAGGGTCACCTTCGTGGGCGCCTTCACGGCCAACTCGGCGACAATGAGCAAGATCACCATCACTCCTATCGAGATGGTAGTCGAGTAGGGGTCCACGGACGCTTGGGAAGGAAGTGCGTACGTATGTCAGGCTATAGCTGTCCGGATGATGTGTTCCTGCATGCCGATCGGATTTCAAAGGTGTACCCCGGTACCAAGGCGCTCGACAACGTCTCGTTCGACCTGCTCAAAGGTAAGGTCAATGTCCTGATTGGCGAAAATGGCGCCGGCAAGTCCACGCTGATGAAGATGATTGCCGGCATCGAGCAGCCGTCATCGGGCGCCCTGTACATTGGCGATGCCGAGGTGAGCTTCAAGGACACGACCGAGGCCCGCCGCCACGGCATCGGCATCATCCATCAGGAGCTCAGTCTCTTTCCCAATCTCAACGTGTACCAGAACATCTTCATGAGCAGGGAGCATAAGCGGGGTCTCAGCCTTGATGACGCCTACCACATGAATGCGTCCAAGAAGGTCCTTGACCTCCTGGAGCATCCCATGGACCCCACCACTAGGGTCGGCAGCCTCCGCGTCGGCCAGCAGCAGATGATAGAGATTGCCCGCGAGCTGGTCGATGACGATCTCCAGGTGCTCATCATGGACGAGCCCACCTCGTCACTGTCGCAGCAAGAGGTGCAGGTCCTCTTCAAGATCATGCGCGGCCTCACGGCTGGCGGCCTCTCCATCGTCTACATCTCCCATCGTCTCGAGGAGGTCATGGAGATCGGCGATCACGTCACCATCCTGCGCGACGGCAAGTATGTGGACGACGCTGACGTCAAGGACATCAGCATCAGCTGGATCGTCCAGAAGATGACCGGTGGCGAGAAGCAGTACCCCAAGCGTGACCGCGTCGTCGATTGGGACGCGCAACCCAAGGTCCTCGAGGTCAGCGACCTCTGCCTGCCCAAGCCTGGCGGGGGGTACCTCGTCGATCACGTGAGCTTCGACCTCAGGAAGGGCGAGGTGCTGGGCATTTACGGCCTTTTGGGCGCCGGACGCACCGAGGTGTTCGAGTGCATCATGGGGCTGCGTCCCGAGCACACGGGAACGATCAGGCTCAACGGTAGGCCCATCACCATCGGTAGCGTCTCGCAGATGATCGACGCAGGCATCTCGCTCATCCCGGAGGATCGCCAGGGGGGCGGCCTGGTCCAGACCTTGGACATCGAGAAGAACGTGTCCCTTGCGGCACTCAAGCGCTACCGGAAGGGGCCGCTCATCGACTCCGTCACGGAGGGCAGGAGGGTCGACGAGGAGATCCGGGACATCCACATCAAGGTCGCCGACAAGCACCTGCCGATCCTGTCGCTCTCGGGCGGCAATCAGCAAAAGGTCGTCATCGCCAAGGGGCTGCTCACCGAGCCACAGATCCTGCTCATGGACGAGCCGTCCCGCGGCATCGACATCGGGGCCAAGACCGAGGTCTACGAGATAATTGACAAGTATGCCAGGCAGGGGCTCTCGATCATCGTCATCTCCTCTGAGCTCGAGGAGATCATAGCCATTTCCGACCGCATTCTCGTCCTCTCGAACGGCAGGCTCACGGGCGAGTTCGCGGGGGGCCACATCGACAAGGATGCGCTGGCGCTCGCTTCCTACAAGGGACACCATGCTGTGAAGGCAGGGAAGGAGAACTAGACATGGCAGCTGAAACTAAGAAGGCCTCGGGGGGCACCAACAACCTGCTGATGGTGCTGCTGAACGGCCGAACCCTCATCGTGCTGGTCGTTCTCATGATCTTCTTCAGCCTTGCCACTCCCAACTTCTTCACGGCAGGGTCGCTCCTCTCCGTGGCCAAGCACGTGGCACTCTATGGCATCCTCGCCATTGGCATGACGTTCGTCATCATCACGGGGGGCATTGACCTCTCGGTGGGAGCGGTGGTCGGCCTCGCCGGCATGGTCTCGGCGGGCTTCGTACAGGAGGGTCTGACCCTCACCTTTGCGGGTGTGACGATCTACTTCAGCGTGCCCGTTGTGGTGCTGCTCACCCTGCTCATGGGTGTCGTGCTGGGGATGCTGAACGGTCTCGTCATCACGAAGCTGGGCGTCGCCCCCTTCATCGCCACGCTGGGCACCATGTACGTCTGGCGAGGCTTCGCCAACATCCGCTCCAATGGGGCGACGTTCTCCAGCATCTCGGGACATGTCGGGCTCGGCAACACGGGATACGGCTTCTTTGCCTCGAGCGTCTTGGGCATCCCCATGGGCGTCATCATCTTTGCGATCTTTGCCGTCATTGCGGGCATCGTGCTCAAGAAGACGGCCTTTGGCTGGCACGTGCTGGCAATCGGTGGCAACCAGAACGCGGCGCGCCTTTCGGGCATCAAGGTCGACCGCAACCTCATCATCGTCTATGCCATCTCGGGCTTCTGCGCCGCCATGGTCGGCATCATCACCACCTCGCAGCTCATGGGCGCCAACCCCTCTACCGGCACCTCTTGGGAGATGAACGCCATCGCGGCGTCCGTCCTGGGTGGTACCTCCATGGCGGGTGGCGTAGGTACCATCCTTGGCACCGTCGAGGGTGCCTTCGTCATCGGCGTCATCAACGATGGTATGGCCATGTGTGGCGTCACGGAGTTCTGGCAGCAGGTCATACGTGGCATCGTGATCATCATTGCCGTCGTCATCGACCAAGTCCAGCGCAACCTTCAGGCGCGCATGGCCCTGCAGGCGCGCAACGAGGGCAAGGGCGTCGCGGGTGACGATGGGGCCGTCGGACCCACATCGGCATAGCCACCAGACATCATGCCGCCATGTCCCAGGGGGCATGCGAGCTCCGGGCGGCGTCATGGCCCGCATGTGGCCTCGTGGCACGCCCCGCGTCAAAGGCGTCAAAGGAGGAAGAGCATGAAGAAGAGGGGCATTCTCAACGTCCAGCTTGCCGGTCTGCTGGCCGGCTTGGGGCACAAGGACACCTACATGATTGCCGACGCCGGCATGCCCATCCCGAGGGGGGTCGAGGTCGCAGACCTTGCCGTCATCGGCGGTGTGCCTACGTTTCAGCAGGTCATGGATGCCGTGATGGACGAGTGTGCGGTTGAGCGCTATGTCCTCGCCGAGGAGATCAGGGAGGCAAACCCCCATCTCCATGAGTACATACTCCGCAAGCTCGATGGGGTCGAGCACGACTACGTTGCGCACCGTGACCTCAAGGCAGCAGAGGTCACCTGTAAGTTTGTGATTCGTACCGGCGAGTTCTCCCCCTATCCCAACATCCTTCTGACGGCTGCCTGTGCGTTCTAGGACAGCGTGTCGATAGTGCATGACGCACGATTGGAGAGCCCATGAGGATTCTCGATTTTGGATCCCTCAACATAGACTACGTCTATGGCGTCGACCACATCGTCGCGCCGGGAGAGACGCTCGCCTCGACGCAGCGCAGCGTCTTCCCTGGCGGCAAGGGACTCAACCAGGCCGTGGCACTTGCCCGCGCGGGTGCGCGGGTATGGCAGGCGGGGATGGGGGGTCCCGAGGGGGGGCTGCTGCTGGACGTCTGCAGGGACGCAGGCGTCGACACGCACCTCGTCGGTCACAGCGACGTAGTCACGGGGCATACGGTCATACAGGTGGATGCGAAGGGGCAGAACTGCATCCTGCTCTATGGGGGCGCCAATCGGCAGGTGGACGAGGGCTACGTGGATCAGGTGCTCGCCCAGTTCTCGGCGGGGGACTACCTTGTCCTCCAGAACGAGATTTCATGCCTCGCCTACCTTGTTGATCGCGCGTGTGCCTTGGGCATGAAGGTCATCCTGAACCCCTCGCCGTACGATGACGCGCTACGTGCCATCGACCTGGGCAAGGTGTCACTGTTCGTCCTCAACGAGATCGAGGGGGCACAGATCTCGGGCGGCTCAACGGATCCGGCCGATGTGCTTTGGCGGCTGGGGGAGCAGTACCCCCAGGCCGAGGTGGTGCTCACCCTCGGTTCCAGGGGGTCGGTGTACCAGTGTGGCGGGCATCGCTATGAGCAGGGCATCTTCGAGGTTGAGGTCGTCGACACCACTGCTGCGGGGGATACGTTCACGGGCTACTTCGTGTGGGCGCGAAGCGTTGGCAAGCCGGTGCCGGAGGCCCTGGCGCTGGCCGCCAAGGCGTCTGCGATGGCGGTGTCGCGGCAGGGGGCGGCGCCGTCCATCCCCACGATGGCACAGGTCCGGGCAAGCTCGCTGGGCTAGTGCTTGTGCCTGCGGAGCGGTCTCGACGGGCGGGGGTTGTTGAGGCGTTCCGCCTTGGCGTTGGCGAGCCGTTGTCGGGCGATGCGAAACTTCTCTGCGGCCTCAGGATGCTCGGCGGCCGCCCTGAAGCAGATGACCAGGTAGACAAGGGCGAGTGCGAAGTTGAGGACGGAGAGGTACAGGGCGCCTCCCTCAAGGGAGAAGACGGCCGTGCTGCCCGGGACCGTCATGAGCACGATGTCGAGGAAGGTGAAGAGAAGGGGGACGAACGCCCAGCCATGGGACACGCGGGGGAGTCGGCTCGCGTCGACGCCCGCACGGATGCCCTCGATGGCGGTTGCCAGAAACGCCACCAGGCGCACGAGGGACATGAGGGCGTCCGATTGACGGTAGCCAAAGAGGCTCCAGGCTCCATTGCCTGCAGCGAGGTACGCGAACGACCATGCGATCGACAGGGCCGAGGCGACGATCAGCACGTTTTGGAAGCGGGAGCGCGCCGTGTGGAGGAGCACAATGAACCTGCGGAACGACGAGCGGATGCTGGCTGACGAGCGCAGGCCGTTGTCAGTGGCCATGGGTGAGGAGGGAGGCTCAACGCCATCGCCCGTTGCCATGACCCGCTCCCGCTCGAGCGCTCTCGTGGCGCGCAGTCTCCGTCGATGCTTGCGTCTGCTCTGTCGTGACATGAAGGCTCCCTTGGGCGTGGGTCGTGACGCCCTGTGTGTCGGGCGCCGGAGCGGTTGGTTCGATTCTAGACAATTGTGGCACCATCGGGATGACGAACGCGCTCGGACAGGCATGCGCCATGCTGTGTGACAGGGAAGGGACAAGGGAGGGGAAGCCCCATGGCCTCGTACGTTCTTGGCATCGACCAGAGCACGCAGGGAACCAAGTCGCTGCTCTTTGACGAGAAGGGGTCGCTCGTGGCCCGCGCCGACCGGCCTCACCGACAGATCGTGAGCGACCGGGGATGGATCGAGCACGATGCGGAGGAGATCTACGCCAACGTGCTCGCTACCGTGGCCGACGTCGTGGCACGGGCCTCCATCGACAAGGGCGACATCCGTGGCGTGGGCATCTCCAACCAGCGCGAGACGTCGCTCGTGTGGGATGTCGGTGGCGCGCCACTTGCACGCGCCATCGTCTGGCAGGATGCGCGCGCCGAGAACGTGTGCGAACGGTTGCGTCGTCAGGGCATGGCCGAGCTCGTGCGCGTGCAGACGGGCATAGAGCTCTCGCCCTACTTTCCGGCCGCCAAACTCGCGTGGCTCATGAAGAACGTGCCCGCCGCCTCCCATGCGTTGGCCAGGGGGGAGCTACGCCTGGGCACCGTGGACACCTACCTCCTGTATCGCCTGACGGGAGGTGCCGCCTACAGGACGGATTACTCCAATGCCTCGCGCACCGAGCTCTTTGACATTTCCCGTCTGGCATGGAGCGAGGAGCTGTGCGATGCCTTCGGTGTGCCTGTCTCCGTGCTGCCTGAGGTCTGTGACTCCGACGCCGCCTTCGGCATGACCGACTTCGAGGGCTACCTCGATGCGCCCATTCCCATCCATGGCATCCTGGGCGACTCGCACGCCGCCCTGTTCGCCCAGGGGTGCATGAGGGCGGGCATGGTCAAGGCCACCTATGGCACGGGCTCGTCCGTCATGATGAACGTGGGCGAGGACCTTGTACGCTCAGGGAGTGGGCTCGTGTCGTCCCTGGCCTGGAAGTTGAACGGTACGGTCAACTATGTGCTTGAGGGCAACGTCAACTACGCTGGTGCCGTCATCACCTGGCTCAAGGATGACTTGGGACTCGTTCGGTCTGCCGATGAGACGGAGGCGCTGGCCCGAGCGGCCACCGAAGGCGACCGTTCCTACCTGGTGCCGGCTTTCACGGGCCTGGGTGCCCCCTACTGGGACAGCGATGCCACGGGCGCGCTCGTGGGCATGACGCGCACCACGCGCAGGGCGGAGGTAGTTCGCGCCGCCCTCGACTGCATTGCCTACCAGATCACGGACGTCCTCAAGGCCATGGAGGCGGACGCCGGCCTGCGAATAGACGATCTGCGCGTGGATGGGGGCCCCACCCACAACGGGTACCTCATGCAATTCCAGAGCGACATTGCGCGCTGTCTCGTTGCCGTGTCACCTACCGAGGAGCTCTCTGGCATGGGGGCTGCCTACGCTGCGGGTTGTGGTATGGGGGTCTATGACGCGGCCACGCTCTTTCGGGGCGTCGAGCGCAGACGCTACGTGCCTCTGCGGGACGAGGAATGGGCACAGGGGCGATATGCGGGCTGGCGGCATGCGGTGTCGAAGGCGCTTTCAGACTCTTGAATTCCCATTGCTAGCGCAACGGCAAAAGGCAAGGCGGTGGCCCATGGGAACCTACAACGGCGCTTGCGGATGCGTTCGTCGGGAGGGGCCGGCATGGGTCGCCACAGCCACCCTGGCATCGCCGGGCGGGAGGGCATCATGGCCCGCTGGGGGGTATCCCTATAGCTTTGTCAAGCCGCAGCAGGCGGCTTTCCTACATCGCCTGACGGCGGCTCCACATAGGGGATTCCCTGTCCTGTCGAACCCGCTGCACCGGCGGCCTCTGCCGTCGTCGATGTCGTCGCCCCCTGACTAGTAGCGCGCCACGGTGTGCCGGTTGGTCCCGTAGCGGTGCCCGATGCCGGTGAGGTTGGGCTCTATCCCGAGCTGCCGGTAGGCGTTGGGCTCTCCCACGATGCTCCTCCCTTCCAGTTCCTCGCTCCTTCCGCGTGTCGGCTGCACGTCCAGGAGCTGACTTTCGTTGACGAAACCGGCGGGAGTACGTTGGCGCGGATAGCGCCGCTGATTGGTCGGATTGGCCAAATATATGTGGACACAATCCCCCCTTGCACAGTGCCGGTACCATGTGGCGCCCGTGGCGGCACGGGTCATGTAATCGGGGGCGGGGTTAGCCGCCAGCGAGAGCGCGCTGGCGGGTGACGGGGCTTTCGCGACGTGGTGGTCCTCGGCCCCGCCTTCCGCCAGTGCGGCGAGGACCACTACCCATGGCCAGGGGATGGCATGCTCCCTCCGCGTCCGCGTCCGCGTCCGCGACCGCGACCGTCGCTCACGCCTGCCCGCGGCTCGTCATGGGCGCGCGCAGGGAAGGCGTACGAGAGGCTGCGTCCCGGGGTCTGCGGGGACGCGGAGTTCTCCAACGGCTACGAGCGGGACGCGTGCCCGCTGTGCCGCAGCCCGGACCTGGCGCCGGGGGGCAGGTGGCTGCTCGCGCGACAACACGTGTGTCGCGGTCGCCTGCGAGGAGCGCGACGGGGGCCCTCCGCGTTCGTCGTCCTGGGCCGGGGCAAGCCCAGCGGCGCGGGGGCGAGGGCCGCCCACTGTCCGCACCTGGCGGACGGCTGTGCGCCCGTCCACGACAGGGAGAGCCCCCCACAACGCCGTGGTGGGGGGGGCGCCACCTCGTCAGCGAGGCCTACGACCTGAGACTCGTTAAAGGCCTGCCGGACAGGGAGGGCCCGTTCGCAATGGTCAACCGGCTCTGCTTCCTCCTGAGGCTGTCTCTGAACTGCCGCATGGGCTTCGACCGCGCGAGCCTCCCCGGCTGGCTCGGCCTCTTCTCTGTGATGATGAACCCACCCGACAGCAAGATGGAGAAGGCCGAGATGGTCCTGGATTGGGCAATGGCCTTCCCGAACACGCTGAGGCATCGGGACTTCTATAGGGGGAGGCCCAGCTCAGAGGGCCGGGCCCTCCCTAAGCCACCAACACTGTGCAAGAGGGGATTGTGTTGGCATTAGCATCCACGGAATCCGGATGGCGCCGTTCGACTGGCTATTTGCTAGCGTATCCCGCGAGCTTGGAGGCGAGATCGACGAGGTCAAAATCGTTGGCTTTCTGGATTCTGGAGAGCAACCTCGCATATCGCTCGTCCTTCAGATTCGCGAAGGCTCCGACCATGGCGCCGGTGATGGCGGCGACGGTGTCCGTGTCATAGCCGATGTTTACGGCGTCTATAGTGGCCTGGAGCGCATCGTCCATGTTCAGGAGGGCAAGCCCATAGGCACAGGGGACGGCCTCGGAGATCAGTAGGCCGCTGCCGACGACCTCCGATATCCTCCGGAGCTTCTCCTCCTTAGAGCCAGGGCCGCGGACGATCTCGTTGGCAAGGTGCATGCGCTCGACGACGCTGGCACCCGCCACGTCATGCGAGACGCGCTTGCCGATGGTCTCACCGCGCATTGCTCCGTAGACCGCCGCGCCAAGCGCGTCGCGCATTGTAGCGCCCTCCGCGAGGCCGGCGCTCACTGCGGCGGCGGTGGCGCAGGCGCCCGAAATCGCCAGTGAGTTGTCGTGCGTCACGCGGCAGATGGTGATGGCGTCACGGATGGCACCCTCGACATCGTCGGGGTTCATGATGCCGGCGGGAGAAATCTTCATAGCGGCGCCGTTGGTTGCCTTGCAGGCATAGTCTACGTGTACAGTCCCATACGGTGACTTGACCTCGTGCTTTGGGTCTTTGAGGCTGGCGATGGCACCGCGGGTGGTGGGTCCTGCGAAGCGGTCGTACCACCTGGGGATGTCGGACCACTTGAGGATGGCGCCGACGACGACGCCGCGCGTTATCTTGCCACCTGCCTCGACAATCGCCTGCGAGATGAGGTAGGTCTGCGAGAAGTCGTCGGTGACCTCGCCAGCCTCGTTGCCGAGTGCGAAGGCCGTCTCGCCGGGCTTGCGGAACTCCTGCAGCCCGCCTGGGAACGTCTCGCGGATTTGGTCGAAGGTGAGGTTCTCGGTCACGGAGCCCATCGCGTCGCCTATGGCGCAAGTCCCGAGAACGCCGAGAATCTTGTCGGTCAGTTCCTTGCTCATAATGCTTCCTTTCCTACTGATTTGACGGTGCTTGCTGATAGAGCCGATGGATAACAAGTACTACTTGGTGCGTCCGAACTCCGCCTCCGGATCCTTGATGCCAAACATGAACGTGAGAATCATGCCGACGAAGAAGGAAATCGCGAGGCCGATCACGTAGGCCCAGAGGGTCGGACCCGCGAAGGCGGGGATGGTGGTCAGGCCGCCAAACGCAAAGGAGTAGCCGACGGTCTGGAAGATGCCCATGAACGCCCCGCCGCAGGCGGCGCCGATACATCCGGCCACGAGTGGGCTGTGGTACTTCACGCCAAGACCGTATATGCAGGGCTCGACGATGCCCGACAGGAAGACGGAGAACATGGCCGACAGTGAGAAGGACTTGAGTTCGCTGTTGCGGGACTTCAGGAAAATGGCGAATGCGGCGCCCGCCATGCCGAGGTTCGCGTTGGCCCCATAGGCGATAAGCTGGGACTTGCCCTCCGCGGCAATCTGCGGGATGACGACGATGGTGTTGGGCGCCCAATGCACGCCGAACATGATCAGTATGTTCCAGATGCCGCCGACCACGGCACCGGTGACAACGGAGTTGATGCCCGTGAGCCAGTTGACGAAGTTGGCGAGCAGGATGCTGATGTACTGGGAGATGGGGCCGATGATGCCGGCTGTCAGAAGAGCCATCACGAAGATGGTGATCATGGGCGTCACGGAGAGGTCGAGGGAGTGGGGTAGGTGCTTCCTGCACCAGTGGTCGAACTTCGAGAGGACCCAGGTGGCGAAGATTGGGGCGAGAACGGAGCTGCTGTAGCTGAACATGGTGATTGGCAGGCCGAACACGCTGATTGTGTTGCCGCCGTTGCCCTTCACGAGTGCAGAGAAGTCGGGCAGCAGCAGGGTGCCGACAATGACGAGTGCCATGATCGGGCTCGTGTCGAAGCGCTTTGCGGTGGTGAAGGCCACGGCGAGGGGAAGGAAGTAGAAGATCGCATTCGTCATCATATAGAGCATCTCGTACGTCATGCTCTTGGAGGAGAGCCAACCGAGGTTGACAGCGAGGATTGCCAGGCCTCGGATCATGCCGCTTCCCGCGAGGGCCGGCAGCAGCGGTTGGAAGATGCTGACAACGAGTGCAACGAAGGCGTCGAGGCCCTTGCTCTTGGGCTTGTCACCTTCGGCGGCCTCGATTGCGAAGCCATTCCCGCCCTCTATTGCGGAAGAGCCGGTGGGGAAGAGCTTCGCGACCTCGGTGTAGATGTCGCCGACGCCCAGCCCAATCACCACCTGAAACTGGTTGCCCGACCACTGGCATCCGACGACGCCGGGAAGCTTCTCTGTGCCTTCCGTGTCGACGAGCCCTTTGTCCTTCACCGTGAAGCGAAGGCGGGTTGCGCAGTTCGTCACGAAGCTGACGTTATCGGTTCCGCCGACATGGTCTAGGAGGCTGGTTGCCAGCTCTGCGCTACTCATCTTTGCTGACATGGTTATCCACCTTTGGTTTGGTTTCTAATGATGGTCAATTACACAATCCTGCTCAGATGGACGAGCAGGTAGAGTTCCTCTGTCTCCGAGATTTCGAACCCCCAGGTCTCCTTGATATGGATGGCGATCTTCGTGACGCACTCGACGCCCCTCGGGAACTTCTCCCGAACGCCCTCGAATGCCTCGAGTTCACTCGATTTGAGACTCGTACCTGCGTGAATCCTCTGGAAGAGGTAGCCGAGGTGCGTGGTGAAGCGGGCGTAGCCGAAGGTGCTCCTGTCGATGGTAGTGTCGAAGACGTCCTCCACGATCTCGGTGATGTCCTCCAGCATCTCCCGCTCGCTATTGGCGAACTCGGTAGTCGAGCCCTCCTTCGGGGCAAGCCGCGAGTTGATGAAGTTCATCGCTATTCCGGCGATCTCGTCATCGTCGAGGATCACGCCGAACTTCTTTTTTATCGCCCTGACGGCGTGTCTCCCAATGCGGCATTCGCTCGGGAAACTCTGCTCGATGTCGACAGCAAGGGGCATCGAGACGTGAATCCCTTTCTTGGTACGCTCTATCACGAAGGAGATATGGTCTGCTAGGGTGAACGGAAGATTCGGGCTCAGCTCGTATTTCAGCTCTTCAGCTGCCTGGTTGCTCAGTGAGACCGCAAAGGAGAGAATCTCAGGGGGGCAGTTCGCAATACCGTCAAGATAGCGTGCGTCGACCTCGTAGAAGGAACGCTCGATTGAGGACAGGGGTATGTCATCCGGAAGGTCTCCGAATCCGATGCCCTTTCCAGTCGCGACAACCTCGCGGCCCTTGCTGTCAAGGCAGAGGACGACGTTGTTGTTGATTCTACGAAGGGTCTGCACCGTTCCCACCTCCATTCGCCTGCTGCTCGAGACTTTGGGTGGGGAATTCCGGCCGAAAAAAACTCCACCAAGGACTCTGAACAGCAACTACGACTATCCGTACTGCTGGTCATGCCTCGGAGGAGTAACATTCCAGTTCATACCATCGTTCGAGGTGCTATTGCGGTACCTCAGACTGTTATTAACATACGGTTACGGTTGTGTGATACAGGTATCAAAGATGCGAGAGTGCCTAATTTTCCGGTGAGCGGTATTGAGTAGTCGAATATCATTGGACGTCCGTACCGTGCATCCGACTCTTAAAGTGGCACGTCACTGTTTGCTCACCTGTCATGTGCTTGTTGCCATAGCAATCGCGAATTACAAGCCTTGCCGCTACATTGGCGTCACAGTCAGTAGGCCGGGAATGACCCGCTGAACCAGTTCCGATGGCGTGGAGATGTGCCATAGACGCGCCTACCACACGGCTGCGAAAAGGCGCACCGTCCTTACTGTGTTTGAGACGGGGCGAGGTTGCGGAGGTACGGCGATGCCTGCTGTTTTACTGAGAACTGGTGCCTGGGGAAAGCAGACTCCCAAATTCAGCAGAGATCTTTCCGCATCGGGCAACTTTTTCAAGGGGGCAAGGTCGTAGCCTAAAGATTGGTGCCAACAGATTCGAATGAACTACTCAATAGTTGGAAGCATCATATATCTCACCCCTTCTGGGCATGGATTCATCCTGTGGCAGCCTGCCCTTGTCGAGGAGCTCCTTCTGCACGGTCCTCCTGTTGACCCTGAGGAGCCCGCCGACGCGGATGTGCGGGAGGGCGTTGATCAGCTGGGAGTTCCTCGTCCTCCCGACGCCGAACACCTCCTGGATGTCCCTCGGCCCGAGCCACTCGGGCCCGTCGCAGAGCGGTGACGTGTCCGAGAGCGACCTCTCGACGGGTCCCGTCGGCTTCCTGCTCATCTCGCGTCCCCCACCAGAAAGGGAGCACAAGCCCCGGGCGACTACACGACACGCAGCATCGCCCCATCCCCGTCTTCGTACCCGACGTCCCCGGGTCCCTCGCCGTCATCTGCTCGGCAATCGTCCTGGCGGCGGACCTCCTCGCGTGCGGGTCGGCGCTCGCGTAGATGTTGAGCGTCATCGCTGCGTTCGCGTGTCCCATGAGAGATCTCACCGTCTTGATGCCGGCCCCCGCTGCGACGAGGTAGGTCGCGTGCGTGTGGCGGCGCATCGCCCCCCTGGTTGCCGACGCTGACCCAGACGACCGACAATCGTAGCCTCCGGACGTGCGCCACACCCATAAGCTGGCGCCATGTTGTTGCACTCAGAATGCTAATCTACCCCTTTAAAAAACCACTGTGCCACTTGCATTACAGACGCCACCGCTTGCAGATTGGACGCCAAAGGGGACTGGCTCCTCTGAAATACTCGCTCCTAAGGTGATTCCACGCGGAGGGCGTGGACGTTCTCAATGGGAGAGGGGCAGAAAATGAAGGTGACCAACAAGAACCTTTCACGTCGCATGTTCCTTGGAATGTCCGGTAGTGCTGCAGTGCTCGCCGGTCTTGCTCTTGCTGGCTGTGGCGGCTCACAGAGTACGACCGACAGCGGCTCCACCACCGCGACCTCCACCTCTGGCAGCGAGGGCGGCGGCACCATCTCTTACGGCTCGGCATACTCAACTCAGAACTACGATCCCTCCTCAACGTCCTCTGCGCTCGCTCTCTCGGCAAACTGGAATGTCGTCGAGGGGCTTTACGAGCTCGACTACCATGACTACTCCACCTACAACGGCCTTGCCGCGGGTGATCCCCTCAAGGTGGACGACACCACGTTCGAGGTCTCCCTTCGCGACGGGGCCAAGTTCTCGGATGGCAGCGACGTGACGCCGGAAGACGTCATCGAGTCCTTTAACCGGGCTACCGCCGAGGGCAACATCTACGTTTCCATGCTTGCTCCCATTTCTTCCGTCGAGAAGAAGGACGAGAGGACGGTTACCGTGAAGACGGCGGTCCCCAACTTCTCGCTGCTCAAGAACCGCCTTGCCATCGTCCGTGTCATCCCGGCCTCTATGTCCAAGGAAGACCTCACCCTGAAGCCGGTTGGCTCTGGCCCTTGGAAGTACGACGAGATTTCCGATTCGTCGCTCACCCTTTCGCCCAATGAGAGCTACAACGGGGATCACCCTGCAAAGGACAACCAGATTCGCATCGATATCCTGAAGGACGCCACGGCACGCGTGACCGCACAGCAGGAGGGCACGACGCTCATCTCCGAGTCCGTCCCCGCGGACTCCATCGACATGCTGAAGAGCGCTGGTTGCAACATTGATACCGTCCAGGGCTTTGGCACCCGCTTCATGATGTTCGACGTCGCCAAGGCCCCCTGGGACAACGTCAAGGTCCGTCAGGCCGTCATGTATGCCCTGAACTACGACCAGATGATCAACAATGCGCTTGCTGGCAAGGCCGCCGCGCCGACGAGCTATCTGCCCGAGACCTTCACGAACTACCACAAGGCAAGCACGGTCTACACCTATGACCAGGAGAAGGCAAAGTCCCTCATCAAGGAGGCCGGCATCACCCCGGGCGACATTGAGCTGCGCACCACCGACAACGACCAGGTCGTCGCGATGGCCACCCAGGTCAAGAACGACCTTGACGCCCTCGGCTTCAACGTCTCCATCAAGACCGACACCTCCGCTGCCACCTATGCTGCCATCGACCAGGGCGACAACACCTACGACCTGCTCCTTGCCCCTGGTGACCCGTCCTGCTTCGGTGCCGACCCCGACCTCCTGCTCAACTGGTGGTACGGCGACAACGTCTGGATGAAGACCCGCTGCCCCTGGAACTGGTCCGATGAGTACAAGCGGCTCCATGCGAAGATGGACGAGGCCCTCTCCGCATCGGGCGACGCCCAGCAGAGCGCATGGAACGACTGCTTTGACATCCTTGCCGAGAATGTTCCCCTGTATCCCGTGCTCCAGGTCCAGACATCAACTGCATCCTGGACAGATGCGGCAAACGCCGAGGGCGTCAAGGTCAAGGGCTTCTCGGGTATTGGCACCACCGGCGTATCCCTGACTGACGTCACTACGGTCAAGTAGCGCCACCTTCTTCGATGGCGTTACCGGTGAGCCCGTTCATGCGTGACTGGGTGATGGGGCCCGTACGTTGCTCCGCTACGTCCGGGCCCCCGGCATGCCACGTTCCTGTCGCCGATGAAAAGAGAGGAGAATGGCGGCGTGAATAACCTTCTGCGCCTTATCGGACGTCGTCTGATAGCCCTGCCAATCATGGCACTGGGCGTCACGATTCTCGTCTTCTTCCTCATGTCGTTTTCGAAGGTAGACCCTGCCTATAACGCCTTGGGCGAGAGTGCGACCCCTGAGGCTGTGGCCCAGTATCACGAGGAGCACGGCCTTGATGATCCCCTGCCGGTCCGCTACGTGAGGTACATGGAAGGGCTCCTCCACGGCGACCTCGGGACCTACGGGGCCGCAAGCTACTCGGTAGGAGAGCGCGTGGCAAAGGCCCTGCCCGTCACGATACAGCTGACCTTCATGGGCCTGCTCATAGGCGCGATACTCTCGTTTGCCCTGGGCGTCCTGGCGGCGCTATACCGTGACAGATGGCCCGACCAGGTTATTCGCGTCATCTCCATTGCGGGAATCGCGACTCCGTCCTTCTGGCTCGCTGTCCTCATGATTCTGGTCTTCTCGTCCTATTTGCATGTCCTGCCCGCCTCGGGTCCCCTGCCCAGTCCTGCCCAGAACTTTGGCGGGTACATGGCTCGCATGATCTTGCCTTCCGTCGCGCTTGCTTTCCCGCTCACGGGACAGATGACGCGCATCGTGCGCACTGCGATGGTCGAGGAGCTCGATAAGGACTACGTCAGGACCGCTAAGGGAGCAGGGCTCCCCAACGCCGTTATCGTCGGGAAAAACGTCTTGCGCAACGCCCTCATCACACCGGTTACGACGCTGGGGCTGAAGATCGGCTACCTCATGGGAGGTGCCGTGGTCATCGAGACGATCTTCAACCTTCCTGGAATGGGCATGGCGATCCTCGAGGGGATCCAGGGAAACGAGACCATGCTCGTCCAAGGGGTAGTCATTGTTGTCGCACTGTCATTCATCGTGATCAACATCGTGGTCGACATGCTCTACCTCCTTATCAACCCCAGGATTAGGACGGTGTAGAGATGCTGACCCAAAGAAGAGGGCAGTCGCGTCAGCTTGAGGCTGCGGCATCCCGCGGGCTTCACCTAGCCGGGTGGAGAAAGATGAGCGCTGCGTCCAAGGCGGCTGTTGTCATCCTGGCCTTGGTCGCGCTATCCGCAATCCTTGCGTCTGTGATTGCGCCCTACGATCCCGTTGAGATCTTCACGGCACGACAGGCGCCGGGCAATGGGTTCTTGTTTGGCACCGATGACAAGGGGCGTGATATCCTCTCGCGCATGCTCTATGGCGGGCGCTACTCGCTGGTCATTGGCTTTGGCGCTACCGGCATGGCCCTCGTTTGCGGCTCCATCATCGGCGCGATAGCTGCGGTGTCGAGCAAGGGGGTCTCTGAGGTCATCATGCGCATCCTGGACATCATCATGTCCTTCCCAGGCATTGCGCTCGCGGCCGTGTTCGTGTCGATTCTCGGCAACTCCGTACCCGCCATCATCTTCTCGATCGGCTTCATGTATACGCCGCAGATTGCGCGCATCGTGCGCGCAAACGTTGTCTCCGAATACGGCGAAGACTATGTGCGGGCCGTCATTGTCTCTGGCGCCCGTGCCCCGTGGATTCTCTGGCGGCATGTCCTCAGAAACTGCATCGCCCCAATCATGGTCTTTACGGTTACGCTTGTGGCCGACGCGATCATCTTCGAGGCCTCACTGACGTTTCTGGGTGCCGGCATCACCGAGCCCACTCCAACTTGGGGAAACATCCTCGCCGACGCTCGTGCGGGCGTTCTGTCGGGCCGTTGGTGGCAAGCCCTTTATCCTGGCCTCGCCATCATGATTACCTGCCTTGCCCTGAACGTCCTCTCTGAGGGTCTGACTGATGCCATGGCGGCCGCACCGGGTGCCCCTGTTGAGTCCGAGAGTTCCGAATCCCGTCGACAAGACGACCTTCTCGCCACAGACCCTGTCCGCGCCTACAAAGAGCAGGCGGCACCTCTTGCCCGCAGGCTCGCGGAGCTGCGCGAGGTGGAACTCGTGCGTGGGGATCGACATGCCCCGGACTATTCGGCCCCTCCGCTGCTTGAGGTCAAGAACCTCTCCATCAGCTTCGAGTCTCATGGTGATGTGGCCGTGGTCGATAACGTCTCGTTCAGCGTACGTCCCGGTCAGTGCATGGCGCTTGTCGGCGAGTCTGGCTGCGGAAAGTCCATCACCACCAGGGTGATCATGAACCTCGTCGACCCCAAAGAGACGGTTGCGGGAGAGGTGGTCTACAAGGGGCAAGACCTGCTGAAGATGATCCCTGAGCAGCATCGCAAGCTCTTGGGGACCGAACTGGCCATGGTGTATCAAGATGCCCTCTCATCCCTCAACCCGTCCATGCTCATCTCCGCTCAGATGAGGCAGCTCACAGATCGCGGCGGCACACGCAGCGCCGAAGAGCTTCTCGAGCTCGTTGGCCTGGATTCCAGGCGCACGCTCGAATCCTATCCCCATGAGCTCTCCGGTGGACAGCGCCAGCGCGTGCTTATCGCCATGGCCCTCACCCGAGACCCGTCGCTCGTAATCTGCGACGAGCCCACCACGGCACTCGACGTGACCGTCCAGAAGCAGGTCATAAAACTCCTGAATGACCTGCAGTCAAAGCTTGGCTTTGCCATGATCTTCGTGAGTCATGACCTGGCGCTCGTCGCCGAGGTGGCGAGTGAAATCACGGTCATGTACGCCGGCCAGGTTGTCGAGCAGGCTCCAACCAAGGAGCTGCTCACCAACCCAATCCACGAGTACACGAGGGGGCTGCTCGGCTCGGTGCTCTCGATCGAGGAGGGTGTGCGCGTGGGAAGCCGACTCCACCAGGTTCCCGGCACGGTCCCCTCACCGGAGGACTTCCCCAAGGGCGATCGCTTTGCTCCGCGCTCCAGCCACCCCGCGCTTGGCGCGGATGTGCACCCGCAGCTCAAGGGCCTGCCGGGCAACAGGCACCACCTTTTCTCAGAGCTTCCTGATGACTATCTCAGGGAAAATGGCATCACCCCGTACCTGGACACCATCAAGGAGGTGGGATAGATGGCTACCTGCGAGACACCAGCCACCGAGCCCATCATCTTTCTCGATGACATCTCGGTGACCTTCAAGACCCGAACCGGCTCCCTCTTCCATCCCAACATGGTCCAGGCCGTGAAGGGCGTCACCATCAAGCTCATGCCGGGAGAAACGATCGGCATCGTAGGCGAGTCGGGCTGCGGCAAGTCAACGACAGCCAACGTCATGTGCGGCCTTCAGTCGCCAACGTCGGGAAGGGTCTTTTTCCAGGGAAAGGATGTGACCAAGCGGACGGCTGACATGCGCAAGCAGATCGGCCGCGTGGTCTCGGTTGTGTTCCAGGACCCTGCCACGGCCCTCAACCCGCGCATGGTTGTGCGCGATCAGCTTCTCGACCCGCTACTTGTCCACAACGTTGGCAACATCGCCGAGCGAGAGGCGCGCATCAGGGAGCTGGTCGAGTTGGTGGGGCTCCCCAAGAGCACCCTGCGCGCGCTTCCGGGACAGCTTTCCGGTGGCCAGCGCCAGCGTGTCGCCATTGCTCGCGCGATGTCACTCAACCCGGCGGCAATCATCGCCGACGAACCTACGTCTGCCTTGGATGTCTCGGTCCGTGCCCAAATCCTCAACCTCCTCACGGACCTCAAGAACGAGATGGGCCTCTCGATGATCTTCATCAGCCATGACATCCAGACGGTCCGCTACATCTCCGATCGGATCATCGTCATGAACCATGGGAAGATCATGGAAGAAGGCCCGGCTCAGCAGGTCTTCAATGGGCCCCGCGATGACTACACCAAAACCCTGCTTGCCGCGGTCCCGTCGCTTCTTCACCCCGACCTTGGCAGATAGGGGAGACGCTTTCCGAGGCCCTCTGCATTCCGGGCGGTACGCCGCTCTGCGCCTAACGAGTAAAGGAGAAGACCACCCATGCCGTCGTTCAAGATCTCGGGTGTCGTGCCCCCCGTTGTCACGCCCGACAACCCCGACTTCAGCGTAGACGTCGCATCGTTTGAGCGCCTGATCAATCGCATGCTTGGCGCGGGTGTCGACGGCTTGTTCTTCCTGGGCTCAACTGGCGAGGTTGCGTTTGCCAACGATGCCCATAGGGGCCAGATTGTGCGAGAGGGGATCCGCATCACGGCCGGCCGCGTTCCCGTGCTGGTGGGCTGCATCGACACGGAGACGGACCGCGTGATCGAGCATGCCAAGCGCGCTCGTGAGCTTGGCGCGGATGCCATTGTGGCCACGGCCCCATTCTATGCACTCGGTGGCCTGGCAGAGGTCGAGGAGCACTTCCGTATTCTGCATGAGGAGATTGACCTGCCAATCCTTGCGTATGACATCCCCGTCTGCGTACACACCAAGATTCCTTGGAAGCTTGCCCTTAAGCTTGGCGAGGACGGCGTTATTGCGGGCGTCAAGGACTCCTCGGGAGACGACGCCGGCTTCCGCTACCTCGTTCAGGAAAACGAGAAGGCCGGACACCCCCTGAGCCTGCTCACCGGTCACGAGATCGTGGTGGACGGTGCCTACCTGTCCGGTGCCGATGGCTCCGTCCCCGGGCTTGCCAACGTGATCCCAGAGCCTTACGTTGAGCAGTACAAGGCATATCGTGCCGGCAACTGGTCTCGCGTCAGGGAGCTCCAGAATCAGATTAACGAGGTCTCACATATCTTTGATGTCACTACGGGTGTTCAGGGGTATGCGGGTGGCGTGGGAGCATTCAAGACCGCCCTCAACCTCATGGGCATCTTCGACCACGACACCATGCCACGGCCAGTGAAGTCGCTTGCGGGGGCCAACCGAGAGGCAATCAGGAAGGTCCTCGTCGATACCGGTGTCATAACCGAATAGGAGGCAGGCCATGACAGGCAGAGCGCTAAGGGTCGTTGCCATCGACATTGGTGGAACCAAGGTGGCGTCTGCCCTTGTGACCTTGGGAGATGGTCAGGTGCCCCGCGTGGAGGGCTACGGGAAGCTCCCTACCGAGGCAAAGCTGGGCGGCAAGCATGTTCTCGAGGTTGTCATCGAGTCTGTGAGGCGCATCGTAGAGGTCGCTGGTGGCAAGGTCGATGGCATTGGCGTCTCCACGGGAGGGGTCGTAGACCCCCTTACGGGTGACATCACCTATGCCAACGAGATGATGCCCGGCTGGGGAGGGACCCATCTTGGCGCTAAGCTCAACGCCGTGTTCGGCGTTCCCGTTCGCGTCATGAATGACGTCCACGCCCATGCCTTTGGCGAGGCGAGCTGGGGCGCCGGGCGCGGCATGGGCAGCGCATTCGTATGCGCGGTGGGAACCGGCATCGGCGGCGCATTCGTCGACCACGGGCGCCTCCTCCTGGGGGCCCATGGCGCAGCCACGAACATTGGGCACGTCACGTGTACCGATGCCGCAGGGGTGCCCTGCCAGTGTGGCGGCATGGGGCATGTGGAGACCATCGCATGCGGCCCAGGCATCCTCGCGCGATACATCGAGCTTGGGGGAGACCCGCTTCAGCCCGACGGCATGCCCACAGATGGTGCAGACATCAGTCGCCTTGCGGAGGAGGGTGACGAGGCCGCCAGGACAGCGGAGGCCCGCTCCGGCCATGCCTTGGGGGAGGTGCTTGGCTCTATGGTCAACATGTTTGACCCGGAGTGCGTGATCCTTTCGGGTTCGGTGGCAAAGTGCGGGCCCGTCTGGCACGCTGCGCTCAAGAGCGGTTGGGACGAGGCGGTGATGCCACCCCAGGCATCCACTCCCATTAGGGACGGATCCCTGGGTGACGATGCGCCGCTTATCGGTGCCGCACAGAATGTCGTGAGCTCGGCGTACGTCGGCCTGCAGGCTGTGTGCGCATCCCCCTCGACTGGTGCGCAACACCATTGATGTCCTAGCATAGGCATGCGAAGCAATGTCGTCGACATGCGGAAAGGCTGAATGACATGGATGTTTCCCCGCTTGTCCAGTCCCTCAGGGGAAGGCTCATCGTAAGCGTTCAGGCGTATCCTGGCGAGCCGATGCGCCATCCCGAGACCATGGCCCAGATTGCCCGCGCCTGCGAGCTGGGCGGTGCTGCGGCAATTCGCTGCCAGGGCCTCTCGGATATTGCGGCTGTCAAAGGTCGCGTCGAGATTCCCGTCATCGGCCTTTGGAAGGAGGGGCATGACGGCGTGTATATCACGCCCACGCTGCGCCATGCCATCGCGTGCGTCAACGCTGGCGCCGACGTGGTGGCCCTTGATGCGACCGCCCGCCCGCGTCCAGATGGTCGCACGTTCGAGGAGACCGTCCGTGAGCTCCGTGCCCAATGCGACACGCTCGTCATGGCTGACTGCATGACCATTGGGGACATCCGCCGTGGTGTTGCCTGTGGCTGTGACATTGTGTCGACCACGCTCTCGCATAACAAGGCCGCCATCGATACCGCCCTCGAAGATGGCCCCGATATCGCTTTGCTCGCGCAGGCGGCCAACGAGTTCCCTGGGTTCCCCATAGTATGCGAGGGTCACATCCACACGCCGGCCGACGCCCGCGCCGCCATTGACGCGGGCGCGTGGGCCGTGGTCTCAGGCACTGCGATTACTCACCCCACGAGTATCACGAGCTGGTTCAAGGCGGCACTTGAGGCGTAGCGACAAGAGAGGGGAAGCACATGGCAGAGGGCATTGTTCCCGAGAAGGCAGCGCCACTCGATGCGGCAGCGGCTGCAAAGGAGGCACTCAACGAGGTCGAAGGCGAGCCCTTCCCTGCTGACATCTACGTCGCACCACAGCTCACCTGGGCGGTTATTGGCTGTGGCGTGATTGCCAACCAGATGGCAGCCTCGCTTGCGCTCTCGGGGCGCCACATCTACGGCGTGGCCAACCGGACACGCGAGAAGGCCGAGGCCTTCGCAGCCCGCTACGGTGTCGAGCGCGTGTATGGCACGGTCGAGGAGCTCTACCGGGACCCGCGCGTGGACGCCATCTACATCACCACGCCGCACAACACGCACATCCGCTATCTGCGCGGAGCGCTCGCGGCAGGCAAGCACGTCCTCTGCGAGAAGTCCATCACGCTCAACTCCGAGGAGCTCGACGAGGCACGCGCACTCGCCCACGAGAGCAGCGCAGTCCTCATGGATGCCACGACCATCCTGCACATGCCACTTTACCAGGAGCTTCTCCGCCGTGCCAACACGGGAGAGTTTGGCACCATGAACCTGGCCCAGCTCAACTTTGGCAGCTACAAGGAGTACGGCGACCTTACCAACCGCTTCTACAACATCGGCCTTGCGGGTGGTGCCATGCTCGACATCGGCGTCTATGCGCTCTCGCTCATGAGGCTCTTCATGGCAAGCCAGCCCACGGAGGTTGTTTCTCTCGCCAACCTCGCCTCGACCGGTGTCGACCAGACCTCGGGCATCGTGTGCAGAAACGATCGGGGCCAGATGGGCGTCCTGTCGATCACGCTCCACTCAAAGCAGCCCAAACGCGCGGTTTTGAGCTTCGACAACTGCTATGTCGAGGTCACGGACTATCCGCGTGCGGACACCGCGGCCATCGTATGGACGGCGGACGGACGCCGCGAGGAGGTCCATGCGGGCCGATCCGGGTACGCCCTTTGCTACGAGATTGCCGACCTCGAGCGCGCGGTTGCAGGGGATGCCCAGGCCGCCGGCCTTCTCGACTACGCGGCCGATGTCATGCAGATCATGACGCGCCTGCGCCGCGAGTGGGGCGTCGTCTATCCCGAGGAGCGTGCGTAGGGCGCCGCGACAGGTGCCACCTGCGCTCCGATTGTGTTGCGGCGCGCAACGCAATCGTCGGCGAATCTGTTGCGACCTGCGCGCGTCACACAATCGTTTCCGAATGTGTGACGCGCGTGGGGTGCTGCTCTGCGGCAATCCCTATACTTGAAGCGACTCGAAAGCAGAGGAGGGCCGAATGCCAGACGAGAGCACAGGACAGACCATGCGTGATGCCGAGAACCGCGACCGCGTCCCCGACATCGTGATCATTACGGGCATGTCGGGTTCGGGCCGCACGCAGGCACTCCATTGCTTCGAGGACATGGGCTACTTCTGCATCGACAACCTCCCCCCGCGCCTGGTCCCACAGCTTGCGGATCTTGTGGGCATCAACTCGGGCGTAGGCCGCCACCTGGCCGTCACCTGCGACCTGCGCAGCCAGGGCCTCTTTGACGAGCTTACGGACACCATCCGTCAGCTGGGCGAGCACGAGCTCTCCTGCAAGCTCCTCTTCCTGGACGCCTCCGACGAGGTTCTCGTGCGCCGCTACAACGAGAACCGCCGCCGCCACCCGCTTGCCGTTCACGGCGAGACCGTCGGGCATGCCATCAAGCGCGAGCGCCGGCAGCTCAAGGACGCACGCACAATGGCCGACCTCGTCATCGACACGAGTCGCATGCGCACCTCGACCCTAAGGACCCGCCTCAACACGGTCTTCTCGGAACTCACCGAGCAGCAGCTCCTCGACGTGAACGTCTTCTCGTTTGGCTTCAAGCACGGCATGCCCTCCGAAGCAGACCTCATGATCGACGTCCGCTTCCTGCCCAACCCCTTCTATGACCCTGAGATGCGCCACCTCACGGGCAATGACGAGAAGGTCGCCAACTTCGTGCTGGGCAACAAGATCGCACGCGACTTCATGGATGCCTGGCTGCGTCTTCTTGACGTGGCCATGCCTGGCTACGTCGCCGAGGGCAAGGCGCGCCTTTCCATCGCCGTGGGTTGCACGGGCGGCCAGCACAGAAGCGTCGCCATTGCCAACGCGACGGCCGCCCACCTCAAGGCGCAGGGCTACCGCGTCAACCTCTTCCATCGCAACCTCCCCGAGGCGCTCTCTTCAGCCGCCTCGGATGTCGCGACGGACCAGAGGTAGCTCATGTCCTTTACGGCTCAGGTCAAAGACGAGCTTTCGCGTGTCGAGCCCACGATGCGCATGGCCGAGCTTGCCCAGCTCTCGGCTCTTGTCCGCGTCTGCGGCACCATGAGCTTCCACGGCTCGGGGCGCTACTCCATTCGCATTGCCACCGAGACGGGCGCCGTGGCGCGCACGGTCATCAAGCTTACGCATCGCGTGTTCGACCTCGAGACCTCGCTCACCGTGCGACGCTCGGTGCTCCACAAGACGAGAAACTACCTCATCGAGATGCCCGAGCAGGACCGTCTGGCAGATGACCTCGCGAGCCTGGGCATTCTCGTCCCTGGTCACGGCATTGCGCTCGGGGTGCCCGAAGGCCTCCTCAAGACGCAGGAGGCGCGGGCAGCCTTCGTGCGCGGCGCCTTTATGGCGGGTGGGTTTATCGCCGACCCGCGAGGCGACTTCCACCTGGAGATTGCGGTGACAGGGGAGGAGTTCGCCCACGGCCTAGCCGACGTGATTTCCACCCTGGGTGTCTCTGCGCGCATCAACAGACGCCGCGGGGCCTATGCGCTCTACCTCAAGAGCTTCGACGATGTGCTGCGTCTCCTGCGCGCGATGGGGGCCCAACGCATGGCGCGTGTGGTCGAGGTTGCGCGTGCGAGAAAGTCGGTCAAAAACGATGTGAACCGCCGCGTCAACGCAGAAGTCGCCAACCAGGCGCGCTCGTCCTCTGCCGCGGCGGCCCAGCTTGACCTCATCGATCGGGCAGACGAGCTCTTAGGCCTCAAGCATCTCCCACCGGCCGTCCGCGAGTTCTGCGCGGCGCGCAGGGAGCACCCCGAGTTGTCGCTTGCGGCGCTGGGCGAGACCTTCGACCCTCCCGCCTCAAAGTCGGCCATGTACCACCGCCTGCTCAGACTGGAGCAGCTTGTGGGGGCCGAATCTGGGACTGAGAACGTTTCCACATCAGGAAATCGATGATATCTGATATAAACATGCAGGTAGACTGCATCACATACTATATTTTGTGCAAAAATGCGTCCACAATTTTGCCAGCGTTGCGGATTGCTCGCTTTAGAACGGCAAACGTGCGCTAGAATAGCCCTAGCAATGGCGTTTCGGCGTTGTTACAAGGTCCGCCGGGGGGAGGCCCCGTCGGCCACTCGAAAGGAGATAGCATGGCAGTTAAGGTTGCAATCAACGGCTTCGGTCGCATCGGTCGCCTGGCGTTCCGCCAGATGTTCGGTCACGAGGGCTCCGAGATCGTCGCCATCAACGATCTCACCTCTCCCGAGATGCTTGCCTACCTGCTGAAGTATGACTCCACGCAGGGCAACTACTCCCGCGATCACGAGGTCACCGCTGGCGAGGACTCCATCACCGTCGATGGCAAGACCATCAAGATCTACAAGGAGGCCGACGCCAACAACCTGCCTTGGGGCAAGCTCGGCGTCGACGTCGTCCTCGAGTGCACCGGCTTCTACACCTCCAAGGCCAAGTCTCAGGCCCACCTCAACGCTGGCGCCAAGAAGGTCGTCATCTCCGCTCCTGCGGGCTCTGACCTCAAGACCATCGTCTACAACGTCAACCACGAGACGCTGACCGCCGCCGACGACATCATCTCCGCCGCCTCCTGCACCACGAACTGCCTCGCTCCCATGGCCAAGGGCCTGAACGACTACGCCCCCGTCGTCTCCGGCATCATGACGACCATCCACGCCTACACCGGCGACCAGATGATCCTCGACGGCCCGCAGCGCAAGGGCAACTTCCGTCGTAGCCGTGCTGGCGCAGAGAACATCGTCCCCAACACCACCGGTGCTGCCAAGGCTATCGGCCTCGTGCTTCCCGAGCTCAACGGCAAGCTCATCGGCGCTGCCCAGCGTGTCCCTACGCCCACCGGCTCCCTCACCAACCTCTACGCGGTTGTTAACAAGGAGGTCACCGTCGAGGGTGTCAACGCTGCGATGAAGGCCTTCTCCGAGAAGATTCCCGAGACCTTTGGCTACAACGAGGACCAGATCGTGTCCCGCGACATCGTCGGCATGACCTACGGCTCGCTCTTCGACGCCACCCAGACCATGGTCAACCCGCTCGGCAACGGCCAGAGCCTCGTCCAGGTCACCTCTTGGTACGACAACGAGAACTCCTTCACCTCTCAGATGGTCCGCACCATCAAGTACTTCGAGAAGTTCGTTGCCTAGTTCGACGCTTCGGTGAGGTGACTATGGGGCGCGGTTTGCAGCTTTCGGGCCGCGGCCGCGCCTCTGTTTTCTGCACGCATCGACAATAAGGAGTGAGCATGGCTTTCACCAAGAAGACCGTTCGCGACATCGACGTCGAGGGCAAGCGCGTCCTCGAGCGCGTCGACTTCAACGTGCCTCTGAAGGATGGCGTCGTCACCGACGACACGCGCATCCGCGCTGCCATCCCCACCATCAAGTACCTCAAGGAGCACGGCGCTGGCATCGTGCTCATGAGCCACCTCGGCCGCCCCAAGGGCGACGGCCCCGAGCCCGAACTCTCGCTCAAGCCTGCTGCCAAGAAGCTCGCCGAGCTCACCGGCTACGACGTCAAGTTCGTGGACGACACCTACGGCGCGAAGGCCACCGAGGCCGTCAAAGCCGTCAAGCCGGGTGACATCCTCGTCCTCGAGAACGTCCGCTTCGACAAGCGCGAGAAGAAGAACGATCCCGAGATTGCCAAGAAGCTCGCCTCCTACGGCGACATCTTCGTCCTCGACGCCTTTGGTACGGCCCACCGTGCGCAGGGCTCCGTCGTTGGCCCTGCTGCCTACATCCCTGCGGCCGCAGGCTTCCTGCTCGAGAAGGAGGTCGACACCCTCACGTCGATCTTCGCCGACCCCGAGCGCCCCTTCGTCGCAATCGTAGGCGGCTCCAAGGTCTCCTCCAAGATCACCGTGCTCGATCGCCTGATTGACTCCGCCAACACGCTCATCGTGGGCGGCGGCATGGCCTACACCTTCTTCCTGGCTCAGGGCTACACTGTGGGCACCTCGCTGCAGGAGCCTGACTACGTCGAGGAGGCAAAGAAGCTCCTCAAGAAGGCCGAGGACAAGGGCGTCAAGCTGCTCCTGCCTGTCGACAACGTGGTGACTGACAGCTTCGACAGCCCTACCGCCAAGGAGGTCGTTGACTCCGACAAGATCCCCGACGACCGTATGGGCATGGACATTGGCCCCAAGACCCGCGAGCTTTACACCGAGGCCATCAAGGGCGCCAAGACCGTCTTCTGGAACGGCCCCATGGGCGTGTTCGAGAAGGACGAGTTCGCCGATGGCACCAAGGCCGTTGCCGAGGCCGTGGGCGAGGTCAAGGCCAACGGTGGTACCTCCATCATCGGCGGTGGCGACTCTGTTGCCGCTATCAACAAGTTTGGCCTGGCTCCCAAGATGAGCTGGATCTCCACGGGCGGCGGCGCCTCGATGGAGCTTGTTGAGGGCAAGGCCCTTCCTGGAGTGGAGGCGCTTCTCGATGCGTAATAGGATGATTGCCGGCAACTGGAAGATGAACAAGACCTATGACGAGGGCGTCGTTCTCGCACAAGGTCTGGTCGACGAGCTCAAGGACGGCACGGGCTCGGTGGACGTCATCGTCTGCCCGCCCGCCATCGATGTCAAGGGCGTCGCCGAGGTCATCCAGCAGGCCGCTGCCCCCATCGCCGTGGGCGTCCAGAACGTCTACTGGGAGGAGAAGGGCGCCTACACGGGCGAGACCGCTCCCGACATGATCACCGCCGTGGGTGCCACCTACTGCATCATCGGCCACTCCGAGCGTCGCGGCTACTTTGGCGAGACTGACGAGGATGTGAACAAGAAGGCCAAGGCCCTCATGGCTCACAGCATTGTCCCCATCTCTTGCTGCGGTGAGTCCCTCGAGATCCGAGAGGCCGGCAAGCACGTCGAGTTCGTGGTCGACCAGATCAAGAAGGACACCGAGGGCCTCGTGATCGACGACCCCTCCAAGTACGTCGTCGCCTACGAGCCCATCTGGGCCATCGGTACCGGCAAGACCGCTACTGCCGATGACGCCGAGGAGGTCTGCGGCGCCATCCGCAAGACCCTGGCCGAGGTCTTCGGTCAGGAGACGGCCGACGGCATCCGCATTCTCTACGGCGGCTCTGCAAAGCCCGAGAACGTCGGTGGCTTCCTCGAGAAGGAGGACGTCGACGGCGCGCTCGTCGGCGGTGCCTCGCTCAAGGCCGACAGCTTTGCCGCCATGGTGAGGAGCGCCATGGCGTAGGGCCTGCCCATATCGTTGTCCGCTGGGAATGCGCGACTCGTGGTCCCGCACCCGCTTGGGTGCGGGACCATGTCTTGGGGTCCCGAGTACGGACCTCCTGTCACGAATTGACGGTTGGTGGCAGTTTTTGGTGGCATCCCCGAGTAGCAAGTCATTCGAGTTTTGATGGTTCGCAGGTCAGCGAATTGGCACCAGGCAAACCACATATCAAGAATTTGCCGCAAACTGCCACCAACCGTCAATTTGGTGTTTGGGATTGGACTCCTGGATGGGATCCGATCCGCAGGGCCTATGTAGACGGGTAGAGCGGGGTGCCCAATCCGTGCGCCTATGCTATCCTACATTCTGACTGTATCTGCGATCTCTGTACTTAAAGGAGCCCCTGTCCCATGACCGTCCTCAACGTCATCCTCCTTGTCCTGCTCTTCCTATCCGGCATCCTCACGGTAGCGCTGGTGCTCATGCACTCCGGCAAGGGGACGGGTGTCTCGGACATGATCGCATCGTCTCTCTACAACGCTTCGGCAGGGTCCGGCATCTGGGAGAAAAACCTCGACCGGCTGACCGTCATCACCACCGCAGTCTTTATCGTGTGCGTCATTGTCATGGCCATCACGTTCCCCACGGCTACACTGGGCGTTTCGGTGGGATAGAACCGCAGCGCATATCGTATCTTCGGGCGGTGGGGTGCCTTGGGCATCCCGCCTTCTCTATGGGCTTGCAGCACGTTCATTAGTACAAATGCTCATTAATAACGTAGCAATGGTTTGTTACTGTTTGTTTCAGATTGTGACGAAAGCTTTCCATACGGTTACAACAGCTAGCAAGCTTTGGTTCTTCACTAGTATCCATCCGATTCAAAGCCTAATGTTTACAGTGAAGAGGTAGGGGATGGGACCTTACCACAAAGGACGGTGGCCGCGCATGCTGCCGCCGTTGGGGACTTAGGAGGAGACGTATGACTCAGTCAAGTGTGACAAGGCGCGGCTTCGTGAAGGGCGGCCTTGCCGCAAGCGCGCTCGTTGCCCTCGCGGGCTGCGGCAAGAAGGGCGACTCCGGCTCTGCCGGGACGGACTCTTCGCCGAACAGCGGCTCGGCTGCGTATGATGACAGCGCAACCGTCAAGTACTACATCAGCAATCCCGATTGCATCGACCACTACAACCTGAACGAGGACCAGGGCACGCAGGTCGGCTACATGGTGTTCGACTCGCTGACCGACTACGACTTCAAGGCCAAGTCGCTCGTCCCCAAGGCGGCCGAGTCCTGGGAGTCCAACGATGATGCCACCGAGTTCACGTTCCACCTGCGCCAGGGTGCCACGTTCCACAACGGTGACCCCGTCACCTCGAAGGACTTCAAGCGCGGCTGGACCCGTGTTGTGAGCCCCAGCTTTGCCGTCAAGTCCGCGGGCACGCTCGACTACCACCTGGGCCTCGTGAAGGGCCATGACGAGGTGCTCGCTGGCACCACGAACGACTTCTCCGGCCTTGAGTGCCCCGATGACTATACCCTTGTCGTCAACCTGACCTCGTCCTATGCAGACTTCCCCTATGTCTGCTCCCACCCTGCATTGGCCCCTGCCCCCAAGGCAGCCGAGGATGACCCCGACTCCTTCTACACGGCCCCCATCGGCAACGGCCCCTTCCAGATGGACGGCTCCTGGGCCGACGGCCAGTACATCAACCTGAAGCGCTTCGACAACTACTACGGCGACAAGCCGACGGTTGCTGCCATCCAGTACAACATCCAGAAGGATGTCGCGACCGCGTACCGCGAGTACCAGGCCGGCAACTATGACATCTGCACGGTGCCCTCCGCCCAGATCTCGGACGCAATCAGCCAGTACGGCCAATCCGACGACGGCTACACCGCAACACCCAACAAGCAGATCATGACCGGTGCCGAGCTTGCCACCTACTACATCGTCTTCAACGTCAATGACGAGGTCCTTCAGGACGCCGACGTCCGTCGTGCCATCTCGCTTGCCATCAACCGCCAGGCCATCGTCGATACCCTCTTCAGCGGTATCCGCCAGACTGCCTCCGACATCCTTCCTCCCGCAATGGACGGCTATGTCGAGAACTCCTGGCCTTACGCGCACTATGACAAGGACGCCGCGACCGCGCTCCTCGACAAGAACCACCCTGCCGACGCCTCTGGTAGCCGTGGCATCTCCATCCAGCTCTCCTACAACCCTGAGGGTGACCACAAGTCCATCATGGAGATGGTCCAGGCCGACCTCCAGGCTGTGGGCATCGACGCCACCTCCGACACCCGCGAGTGGTCGACGATTCTCGACGACTACCGCAAGGGCAACTACCAGTCCGGCCGCCTCGGCTGGACGGCCGACTACCCCATCCCCGACAACTTCCTGTACTCGCTCTTCCGCTCTGGCTCGGGCGACAACATGTCGGGCTTCTCCGATGCGGACGTCGACGCCAAGCTTGATGCCGCCCGCACCACGGTCGATGATGACAAGCGCATCGCGGCGATGAAGGAGGTCGACGCCATCATCGGCGAGGCGTGTCCGTGCGCGCCGATCATGTACTACTCGCACCTCACCGCCACGTCGAGCAGCATGCTCTCCTACTACTTCGATGCTGGCCGCCGCAACCACGTCGAGAGTGCCCAGAAGTCGAAGTAGCGCTCTTTAGCGCTCCTCCCGCATGGTGCATCCCACATGCTCCAAACAGGGCGGGACGTCCGGAAGGGCGTCCCGCCGTCGGTGGGGGAGAGCGCTCGGCGCAAGCGAGGGAATCTGGCAGGTAGACAACGGGAGTCCAAACATGGGCAAGTACATAGTCAAGCGAGTGCTTCAGTTCATCCCCGTCTTCCTGGGCGTCACCATCATCATGTTCCTGCTCCAAAACGTCGTCCCTGGCGATCCCATCAAGCTCATCGCTGGCGACAGGGCCATGTCTCCCGAGACAGAGCTGGCCATCAAGGCGCAGCATGGCCTCATTCTCACCAACGATGACGGGACGCCCAAGCTAGACGAGAACGGCGAGGCAACCCCCACGCCGCTCATCCAGCAGTACGGCACCTACCTCTGGGACCTTCTCCACGGCGACCTGGGCACGTCGTACAAGCGCTCCCTTGCGGTGAGCGACATTCTCTCCCAGAGGTACCCATACACGGTGAGGCTCGCCATCGTGGCAATCATCCTCGAGGCGGTGGTGGGCATAGGCGCGGGCATGATATCCGCAATCAAGCGCTACACGTTCTGGGACGTGTTCGTGACGCTCTTCACCTCGATAATGGTCGCCATGCCGGCATTCTGGCTCGGCATGCTCCTGCAGCTCCTCTTTGGCATCTGGATGAAGGGGTGGACGGGCGGAGCGTGGTACCTGCCCATCTCCGGCGCTGGTGGCGTCAACGGGGAGTTCGAGGACTGGGTGTACTACATCCTGCCTGCCATCACGCTCGCCTCGGTCTCCACGGCATACGCCGCGCGCATCATGCGTTCGCAGCTGCTCGAGGTCATGAACCAGGACTACATTCGCACGGCGCGTGCCAAGGGTTGCTCGCGTAGGCATGTCATCTTCCACCATGCCCTCAAGAACGCGCTCATACCTGTCGTGACCTACATCGGCATCGACTTTGGCACCATGCTCTCCGGTGCCATCCTCACCGAGACGGTCTTCAACTGGCCGGGCGTTGGCAACGAGATATACCAGGCGATCACGCAGCGAGACTGGCCCATCGTCATGGGCGGCGTCACCGTCATCGTGATCGTCGTCATGGTCATCAACCTCGTGGTCGACATCAGCTACGCCTTCCTGGACCCCCGGATCAGGTTTGGCGCACCCAAGGACAGGGCGTAGGGAGGTGGGTGACATGGAGAGCAAGGATATGGAGCATGAGAAGGTCGTTGGCAAGGATGCCGCCGGCGAGGGCACAGGGACGGACGCGCCGTCCCGCACGCTCTGGAGCGATGCCTGGCACCGTCTGCGCAGGAACAGGCTCGCCGTCATCGCCATCATATGGATATCCATTATCGTGGCCATAGCCATCACAGCAGACCTCTGGGTCCCACAGTGGCTCGGCTCGCCCACCGACACCGATACCACGATGAGCTCTACGATGTCCAAGCTTCCCCCCTCGGCTGAGCATCCCTTTGGTACGGACGCCCTTGGCCGTGACGTCTTGTGCCGCGTCATCTACGGATCGAGGATCTCCCTCGCCGTCGGCGTGCTCGCAACGGCCATCTCGACGGTGCTGGGGCTTATCATGGGCGCCCTGGCTGCGTATTATGGCGGCATATGGGACACCATCATCATGCGCCTGGCCGATATCTTCCTCGCCTTCCCGTACACGCTCTTCGTCATCGTGCTTCTGGCGGTCATAGGCCAGGGCATCCAGAACGTGTTCATAGCCATTGGCATCCTGGGGTGGCCCTCCATCGCCCGCGTGTTCCGCTCGGCAATCCTCTCGGTCAAGGAGAACGACTACGTCGACGCCGCGCGGGCCATGGGCGCCTCTGACGCCCGCATCATCGCACGGCACATCTTCCCCAACTCGGTAGCGTCCATCGTCGTCTACGCCACGATGAACATCGGCGGCGCCATCCTCACCGAGGCGGCTCTCTCGTACCTGGGCATGGGCGTCACGCCCCCCAACCCCTCGTGGGGCATCATGATCCAGGATGGCCAGCAGTACCTCGCCACCCAGCCCTGGCTCATGCTCATGCCGGGTCTTGCGATCCTCACAACGGTGCTCGCCTTCACCCTCCTGGGCGACGGCCTGCGCGATGCCCTCGACGTCAAGATGAAGGACGCATAGCCATGTTCAAGAAGAAGACGCGGGTGCAGATGCACCTCAAGGAGCAGCCGGTCCCCGAGGGAGAGCACCTCCTTGAGGTCGATGACCTCAAGATGTACTTCCACACCCAAGATGGCGTGGTCAAGGCCGTCGATGGCGTTTCCTACACGCTCGATAGGGGCGAGACCCTCGGCGTGGTGGGGGAGTCTGGCTCGGGAAAGTCCGTCACGCACCTCACCATCATGGGCCTTGTCGACATGCCCCCAGGACGCATCGAGGGTGGGGACGTGCGCTACCGCGGCCAGTCGCTCCTCAAGATGAGCGAGGAGCAGATGCAGGACATCCGCGGCAACGACATCGCCATGATCTTCCAGGATCCCATGACGTCGCTCAACCCGGTCTACACCATCGGGCGGCAGCTGGGCGAGGGACTGCGGCTGCATCGCGGCTACTCAAAGGAGGAGGCCCTCAGGCGCTCCGTCGAGCTTCTTGACATGGTGGGCATCCCCAACCCCGAGCAGCGCGTGAAGGACTACCCGCACCAGTTCTCAGGCGGCATGCGCCAGCGCGTCATAATCGCCATGGCCCTTGCCTGCGACCCCGACATCCTCATCGCCGACGAGCCCACCACGGCCCTCGACGTGACCATCCAGGCGCAGATTATCGAGCTCATGCGCGAGGCGCAGGAGAAGAACGGCAACGCCATCGTCATGATTACGCATGACTTGGGCGTGGTGGCCGACGTTGCCGACAAGATCATGGTCATGTACGCAGGCCATCCCGTTGAGTTTGGCCCCGCCGACCAGATCTTCTATCACTCCTCGCACCCCTATACCTGGGGTCTCATCCGCTCGATCCCCGACCCGGTCATGACCGAGAAGCACCCGCTCACCCCCATCAAGGGCAACCCGCCCTCGCTCGTGAGGCTCCCCTCCGGCTGTGCCTTCTCTCCGCGCTGCCCCTATGCCACGGAGCGCTGTCGCACCGAGAGGCCTGGGCGCATCGAAGTGGCGCCGGGACATTATGCGAGCTGCCACTTTGCTGCCGACCCAGGCTTCGTAGCGAGAAATGCGCCCAAGACGGGCCATGCCGCAGCTGGCAATGCCGTTGGTCCGAAGGGAGGCGAGGCCTGATGGCAGAGCCGCTTCTCAAGGTCGAGCACCTTACCAAGGAGTTCCCGGTGGACTCAAGCGTCTTCTCCCGTGAGAGGCGCAAGGTCTCTGCCGTTAGCGACGTGAGCTTCGAGATCTATCCCGGCCAGACCCTTGGCCTTGTCGGCGAGTCTGGCTGCGGCAAGTCCACAACCGGTCGCTGCATCATGCGTCTCATCGAGCCAACCCTTGGCTCGATCACCTTTGACGGCCAAGACGTCATGAAGATGGGCCGCAAAGGGCTCAAGGCCATGCGGCACAACATGCAGTACATCTTCCAGGACCCCTACGCCAGCCTCAACCCGCGTATGACCATCGGCGAGATCGTGTCGGAGCCGCTCCAGATCCACGGCCTCATGCCCGACAAGGCCGAGCGAACCAAGTATGTGGCGTCCCTTCTCGACATGGTGGGCCTCAACCCGGAGCACATCAACCGCTACCCGCACGAGTTCTCGGGCGGCCAGCGCCAGCGCGTGGGGATCGCGCGCGCCTTCGCCATGAAGCCCAAGCTCATCATCTGTGACGAGCCGGTCTCGGCACTCGACGTCTCCATCCAGGCCCAGGTGCTCAACCTCCTGGCCGAACTCCAGCAGGAGTTTGGGACTGCCTATCTCTTCATCGCGCACGACCTCTCGGTAGTCCAGCACGTCTCCGACCACGTGGCCGTGATGTACCTGGGCAACCTCATGGAGTACGCAGACTGGAAGGGGCTCTACGAGAAGCCCTGCCATCCCTATACGCAGTCGCTCCTCTCGGCCGTCCCCGTGCCCGACCCCGACATCCAGCACTCGCGCAGACGCGTCATCCTTGCCGGAGACCCGCCGTCGCCCATCGACCCGCCCACGGGCTGCCGCTTCCATACCCGCTGCCCCCTTGCTACGGAGAAGTGTTCACAAGAGCATCCGGAGCTGGCGGACCTCGGGGAGGGGCACCTCTGCGCCTGCCACTACGGCAGGCCGTTCCCCATCAAGGATTCGTCGATCGAACTCTGAGGGAGCATCAAAGCTCAAGGTCCTCTGCCCCGCGGCGCCACCGGATGCGCGCCGCGGGGCGTTTTGGTCGTTTGGTTTACACCTCGTTTTCCATTGTGTAACCAGACCGAGGTGCTAGACTACCTCATATTGTGTCGTGCCGCGTCAGACCCATGTGGCGTTGCGTGGCACGCGGCACATGGGTGGCTGTTCGGTGGCTTTTGCGTCCCCCTTTGTTGTGCCAGGGGGGACATTCGCTCCGTATGGCCCGGGCGAGCGGAACCCCCAAGGGGGACGCGTGGGCCTTGCGCCCTGCTTCCCTGCGGTTGCGCGAACGGCACAAAGGAGTCTCGATGGCACGATTTCTAGGGTACCTGGCCAAGAGGGTCGTCAACTACATTGTGATGATCTTCGTTGCGACCTCGCTTACCTACTTCCTCGCGTGCGCCTTCATGAGCCCGCGCTCGAATTTCGAGTCGCGCACGCCCCGGCCGTCCCAGGAGTCCATCGAGGCCTCCCTGGACAAGGCCAACTTGAACGACAGGACTCCTGTCACGGAGCGCTACCAGCGCTGGCTCTCCGGCATCGTGACCGATTGGAACTGGGGCCTCTCTCCTGTGGGCGGCTCGGTGAACAACGAGATTGCAGGCCGCATCGGTGCCTCGGTCAAGCTCATGCTTCTCTCCACGATCCTCTCGATCGCGATCGGCGTGAGCCTGGGCGTCTACACGGCGCAGCGTCAGTACCAATGGCAGGACCGCTTTTGGAGCGGCCTGGCGTCAGTGTTTCTCGTCATCCCTACGGTCGTTCTGGCCATCCTTATCGTGTTCTTTGCCATCGAGATGAACCAACAGACGGGACAGCGCATCTTTTACGTCACGGGCCTCTCGAGCTATGACGGACCCAACGTCTTCGTCGCGCTCATCGACTTCCTGCAGCACATCCTTCTGCCCACGATCGTCCTTACCATCATCAGCGCCGTGGGCTACCACCTCAACCAGCGCACCTACCTCCTGGACGAGATGCACGCGGACTACGTGCGCACGGCGCGCGCCAAGGGCCTCACCAAGAAGCAGGCCATCCGCAAGCACGCCCTGCGTGCCAGCCTTATCCCCACCTCGGTGAACGTGGCCTTCTCCATCGCGAGCATCTTCACCGGTGCCGTCATGACGGAGAAGATCTTTGCCATCCATGGCATGGGCGAGTACTTCATCAACTGCATCAATAACAACAACATCAACGGTGCCGTCGCGGTCGCCGCCTTCTCTGGCGCCTGCACGCTCGTGGGAGCCCTTCTCGCGGACCTCTTTGCCGCGGCCCTGGACCCCCGCATCAAGATGGGCTAGGGGGATGGCAATGGAAGAGCAGGACAGCAAGGACACGCAGCTCACCAACGCCCAGCTCGAGCTCCAGGCCGACGCTGCCGGTCCAGGCGAGGTCAGGCGCATTAGCTATGCGGGCCTTATCGCACGCAGGTTCTTTAGGCAGAAGAGCGCCGTGGTTGGCCTTACCATCCTGGGCATCCTCGTGCTTCTGGCCGTCTTTGGCCCGCTCATCTGCAAGTACGACTACACCGACCCAGACTTCACGGCCATCAACGTGGCGCCCAACGCAAGGCACTGGTTTGGCACCGACGGAGGCGGCTTTGACCTCTTCGCCTGCGTGGTTCACGGCCTGGGCCGCTCGCTCGTGATTGGTCTTACCTACGCCATCCTCACGACCGCCATCTCGGCTATCGTGGGCACGGCCATCGCTTACGCGCGCGGCTGGGGCGAGAAGATCGGCATGTGGTTTCTCGACATGCTTCTCGTCATCCCGAGCTTCCTCTTGGTGGCCATGATCGTGCGCGCCGCCTCGGGCACGCAGGGTTGGCTCATGCTCATCCTGGGCCTTACGGCCTTTGGCTGGATTGGCTATGCGAGGACGCTGCGCACCATGGCGCTCTCGCTGCGCGAGCGTGACTACGTTCGCGCTGCCAAGTACATGGGCGTACCCTCTTTCAAGATCATCATCCGCCACCTGATTCCCAACCTGGGTTCGATCCTGATCATCGACACGGTCCTCGGCGTCATCAGCGGCATCAACTCCGAGACGGCCTACAGCTTCCTGGGCCTGGGCATCAAGGCGCCTGACACCTCGCTGGGCTACATCCTCTCCCAGGGCTCCTCGGCCATGCTCTCCGCCCCGTGGATCGTCCTCATCCCCTCGGTCGTCCTCATCATCCTGTGCGTGAGCATGCAGCTCATTGGCGACGGGCTGAGGGACGCCTTCGACCCCTACTCCCGCGCCGCGGGCGAGGTGGCCGACGAGGAATCCAAGAAGGACGAGGCCAAGAAGGCCGCCGCGACCGCCGCTGGCGTCACGGCTGGGTCCGACCACGAGTAGACGGAGACGTACGCATGTCTGACACCAACAGCACGAAGACCATGGACGACACGCTCCGCTACGAGCTGCTCGAGGCCAACGGCCCCAAGGGCGCGCCCATCGGTGACCCCATCATGGGCGTCCGCAACCTGCACGTCTCCTTCAACACCGAGGCAGGTGTGGTCCACGCCGTGCGCGACGTGAGCTTTGACCTCTGGGGCGGGCGCACGCTGGGCATCGTAGGCGAGTCCGGCTCGGGCAAGTCTGTCACGGCCCTCTCGCTCATTGGGCTTCTCGACGACAACGCGCATGTCACAGGCTCGGTCAAGCTCAATGGCGAGGAGCTCATCGGCAAGAGCGACGAGGAGATGTCCAAGATTCGTGGCGCGCGCATCTCGATGATCTTCCAGGACCCGCTCTCGGCGCTCACGCCCATGTTCTCGGCTGGCGACCAGCTTGCCGAGGCACTGCTCATCCACAATCCCGACATGCACAAGGATGAGGTGCGCAAGCGCTGCATCGAGCTGCTCGCCCTCGTGGGCATCACCGACCCCGAGAGGCGCCTTGACGCCTATCCGCACGAGTTCTCCGGTGGCATGCGCCAGCGTGTGGTCATCGCCATCGCCATTGCGAACGACCCCGACATCATCATTGCCGACGAGCCCACCACAGCCCTCGACGTGACCATCCAGGCGCAGATCCTGGACATCTTGAAGGTTGCCCAGAAGGAGACCGGTGCCGCCGTGGTGCTCATCACCCACGACCTTGGCGTTGTTGCCGGCACGGCAGATGACGTGATGGTCATGTACGCAGGCCGCGCAGTCGAGCGCGCGAGCATCGACATCCTGTTCGACCGCCCCTCCCAGCCCTATACCATGGGCCTTCTCGGTGCCGTTCCCAAGCCGCACATGCCGGCCGAGCATCGCCTGGTGCCCATCAAGGGCAACCCGCCCTCGCTCGCTGCCATCCCGGCAGGATGCCCCTTCTCGCCGCGCTGTCCCATGGCAACCGACGAGTGCCGCGTGACCGAGCCTGACCTCCTCCCCATCGAGGCAGGGGAGGGCCACCTGGTCTCCTGCCATCACATGGACAAGATCCACGACGGCAACCTCACCTACGTAGACGTCTACCCCGCGCTTGAGCCCCTGGTGCCCAAGTGGGCCGACGTCCCCCGCGACCAGCGTCCCGTGGTGCTCGAGGTGAAGGACCTGGTGAAGACCTTCCCCATCCAGAGCAAGGGCCTCATCCGCAGGAACAGGGGGACCATGACGGCCGTCGACCACGCCTCCTTCGCCATTCATGAGGGAGAGACGCTGGCCCTGGTAGGCGAGTCCGGCTCGGGCAAGTCCACCACGCTCATGCAGATCATGGACCTCGTGGTGCCCGAGGGGGGCTCGATTACCGTCCTTGGCAAGGAGACCTCTGGGCTGAGAAGCGCTCGCGACCGTCGCGAGCTGCGCCGCAACCTCCAGATCATCTTCCAGGACCCCATGAGCTCGCTTGACCCCCGCATGCCCATCTACGACGTGCTGGCAGAGCCCCTCGAGGCCCAGGGCTGGGACAAGCCCAAGATCAACAAGCGCATCGGCCAGCTCATGTACCTCGTGGGCATCAACCCCGATTACGTCGACCGCTTCCCGTCGCAGTTCTCGGGCGGCCAGCGCCAGCGCATCGCCATTGCCCGTGCCCTCGCCACGAGCCCCAAGCTGCTCCTTCTCGACGAGCCCATCGCGTCGCTTGACGTCTCGATCCAGGCCGGCATCATTAACCTCCTCGAGGACCTCCAGGTCCAGCTCAAGATCTCCTACCTCTTCGTTGCCCACGACCTCGCCGTGATTCGCCACATCTCCGACACCGTGGCCGTCATGCACCTGGGCAAGATCGTGGAGTACGGCGATACCGAGGAGGTCTTCACCAACCCCCAGGACCCCTACACCAAGGCGCTCCTCTCGGCCATTCCCATCCCTGACCCCAAGGTCGAGCGCACGCGCGAGCGCCTCGTCTACAGCGACGGGAAGCTCATCCCCGCCTCGAGCCTCATCCCCACGTCGCTGAGGTAGCGTCCGGGGGCCGTCCCGGCCACAGCTGGTGCAGATCGAGACGGGCCTGGATGACCGGGCCCGTCCCCATGCCTGGTGGCCGAGCAATTGTGTTGGAACGATTACACCAAGGTTTCCAAAGGCCCCGCAGGATCATTTCGATTCAATTACACAGCACCGGTCTGATACCATCCTTAATGGTTCGCCATGAACCGGTATCAGCCGAGAGAATGGGAGAGAACATGTCCGTTTCCAACCTTTCGCGTCGTGCCTTCCTGGGCATGAGCGGAAGCGCCGTCGCGCTCGCGGGGCTGGGACTCGCTGCTTGTGGGTCCGACTCCTCGTCCAGCCCTGACGCCAACGCCACCGGCACCGCCAACAGCACCGACGTCACCGGCGTCGAGCCCCAGAACGGCTCGCCCGCGACCACGCCGCTTGACCAGCTGCCGCTTCCCGAGAAGGGCAAAGTCTACAACAACCCGCTCGACCGCGACCAGATCCAGGACGGCGGTACCCTCACGCTCCCCTCTGGCGAGATTGGACCCAACTGGAACTACCTCTCCGTCGAGGGCAACACCACGGAGATGCACAACATGTGGGACTGGTACATGCCCACCAACCTCTTCATCTCCGATGCCACCGCCTCGAAGTTCGAGCCCAACCCCAACTTCGTGGCCAAGGCCGAGACCACCGACCAGGGAGGCAAGCAGGTCCTGACCCTCGACCTCAACCCCGACGCCAAGTTCAACGACGGCACCCCCATCGACTACCGTGCCTTCCAGGCCGTGTGGACCGTCATGAACGGCACCAACCCCGACTACACCCCTGCTGCCACCGACGGCTACGACCGCATCGAGTCCGTCGAGAGGGGCACCTCTGACAAGCAGGTCGTGATCACCACCTCCAACCCGGTCTATCCTGCCGAGGCCCTCTTCGACCTCGTCATTCACCCCGATGCCGCCGACCCCGAGGTCTTCAACAACGGTTGGAACAACAACCCCCACGCCAGTGACTGGGGCTATGGCCCCTACACCGTGGACTCCGTCGACACCACACAGGTGACCTTCGTCCCCAACCCCAACTGGTGGGGCGACGCCCCCAAGCTCGAGTCCGTCACCTACAAGCAGATGGACTCGCAGGCGCTCTTCAACGCCTTCAAGAACGGCGAGATTGATGCCACCGGCCGGCCGCAGAACGGCTCCCAGGAGATGCTCTCGAACTTCTCCAGCATGGACAACGCCGAGATTCGTCGCGCGAACGGCCTCTCCATCGTCAACATCGAGATCAACGCCACGCGTGGCGTGCTCGCCGACGAGGCCGTGCGCAAGGCCTTTGTGCAGTGCCTCGACATCCCCACGCTCCGCTCCGTCGTGTTCCAGGGCGTGAACTGGGAGGAGGACATCCCCGGCTCCCTGCTTACCCCCACGTGGGCAGATGGCTATGAGAACAACATGCCGGACGACGTCACCAGTCTCACCACCGCCGAGGATCGCACCGCTGCGGCCAAGAAGACCCTCGAGGACGCTGGCTACGCACTTGACTCCGACGGCTACTATGCCAAGGACGGCACCGAGGTCGCCTTCTCCTTCACCACGTTCGGCGACTCCAACACGGTGAAGAACCGCGCCGCCGCCATCATCAAGATGGCCAAGGACGCCGGCATCAAGATCGACCAGGACGCCAAGCCCTCCTCTGAGTTCTCCACGACGCTCAGCAGCGGCTCCTGGGACATCTGCCTCTTCGGCTGGGTCTCCACGCCCACGTCGATCTGGAACGGGCCCCAGATCTACGGTTCTGACTCCGCTTCCAACTTCACGCACCTGGGCAGCGCCGACCTCGACGCCGAGCTGGCCAAGGTCATCTCGATCGAGAACCACGACGACCAGATGAAGGCCCTCAATGCCGCCGAGAAGAAGGCCCTTGCCTCCTACGGCTTCATCCCCCTGTACGCCGGCCCCGATGTCGTCGTGACCAAGCAGGGCCTCGCCAACTACGGTCCCGCGCTGTACCTCACCGTCTCCAACGAGAACATCGGCTGGGCAAAGTAGGGTAGAGCCTCTCTCATCCTAGGTTTTGGCGGACGCCGCCGTTCGGGTGACCCGGGTGGCGGCGTTTCGCGTGCAGGGGGCGGGTTCTCAGCTTCTGCGCGAGTTGTGCGCGCTGGCGAGAAAAACTTGCAATTCGTGCTTGCCACCGTGCGGCTGTGTGATAAGATACTCCTCGCGTTCAAGGCGCATGTCGGAGTGGCGGAATTGGCAGACGCGCTAGCTTGAGGTGCTAGTGACTGACTAAAAGGTCGTGCGGGTTCAAGTCCCGCCTCCGACACCACGAGCGTTCGCGGGTCCCCGGAGACGGGGACCCGCTTTTTGTCAACGGAGGGCCTGCGCAAACGGGCCTTGCTACGATGCCGCACTCGCGCGGGCCGCGGGCACGGAAGGCTCTGGTCTGCCCTATGGGTTGTCAATCAACCGCCATCAAAAGGCTTGATGGCAAGCAGGAGACGCGCCAGCAGAAAAACACCCTTTGAAAAAGGCGTAGTATTGTCGGACGCTCAGTGAGAAAAACCAGAGGCTGTGAGGGTGTGATTGTGGTAAGGGAAGCAGCTAAAGATGACTTATATGAATTGCTGAACTTGTACCTCTATTTGCATGGGGACGGTATCCCAAGTAACTCACGGCATTTAGAAGCCACGTGGAACGCAATCGTCGAAGACGCAAACCATCACATCATAGTAAATGAGGTGGATGGCAAGATAGTCTCATCGTGCGTTTGCGTTATTGTGCCGAACCTGACCAGAGACGTCCGCCCATATGCGTTGATTGAGAACGTGGTCACAAACAAGGAGCATCGTGGAAAAGGATTTGCATCAGAGTGCCTTGATTATGCAAAGGACGTAGCAATACAAAACCGCTGCTATAAGATGATGCTGCTAACAGGGGCAAAGAGTGAAAGCACATTAGATTTTTACAGGAACGCTGGATACAACAGCGGAGATAAGACTGCATTTGCACAGTGGCTCGAGTAGGGCAAGGGGACTGTGGCGGAGAGCCTGGAACGGTTTTTATGCCGCCAGTCCCGCCCGCAGGATGAGCCTCTCGCCATAAGGTGCGGGAGAGTGGCCTTACGATGGCTTTGGGGGGCCTGCACGGTGCGGCAAGTCGTGGGAGAAGGCCATACCACCAGGGGCCAGACTACAAGGAAAGGGCGGCACGTGGCAAAGAACGCACTCAGTACGCGGCGTGTGGAGGGCATAGGCGAGGGGAGCCTCGCCGCTACCTTCGCACGGCTCCTACAGCTGACCTGCGAGGCCGTCGTGGTCTTCGATGGCGCCGGGAGGGTCCTTCTCGCCAACGACCAGGCATCCTCGCTGCTGTCACGCGCAGGGGGAGAAAGCCTTGTGGGCGCCGACGTGCGCACGCTCTTTCCGCCCGCGGGCCGCCATGATCCGGAGGCGCCGTTCTCGACGGATGCGCTGCCGTTCTCCGTTGACGGGGCATCCACCGTCGTGACCATGGCCTCCCTGGCGGGCGTGCCAATGCGCCTGAGGGTGCGTTGCGACCATGTGCAGGCCTCAGGGGAGACGTACCTCGTGGTGGCGCTTCCGGCCGAGAGCGGAAGCCTTGAGGAGCACCAGGGCGAGAGGGACCTCGAAGACCTGCGCCGCGCAAACAACCGGCTGGCAGGTGCTTTGCGCATTGTCCTCGACACGCTGGACTCGCGTGACGTCCAGACGCTCTTCTCTCGCGTGCTGGAAGAGATCACGCAGACCATGGAGGCCGAGGCGACCATCGTCTACCTCGCCGAGTCCGACGGCTTCCACCTGCGCGGCATCTCGAAGTCGCTTGAGGGCGCACGTGTCCCGCACTTCATGGCATACGGGAAGTCGGTCGAGACGCTCGCCACGCGCGCCGGGCACGCCCTGCGCCTGCGCGTGAAGCCGCCACAGCCGTCGGAGCTGCGCCAGGGGAAGATCCGCGTGAGCGAGGTCGTGGACGAGGAGACCCGGGAGATCTTGCGCATAAGCAAGAGCCTGCTGCCGCCCTTCGCAAGCTTCTTCGCCGTGCCGGTGTGGTTTGGCGGCCACGTGATTGCAATCATCGAGGTGGGGTGGTCGCGGCCGCATCCGCTGGACACCGATGGCGCGCGCCTTCTCGACTCTGTGGCGCACTACCTCTCCGTACAGCTTATGGGGGCCTTCTCGACCATGCGCCAGCAGCGGGCAGAGCGGCTGGCCCAGCGGGGCTCCGAGCTGCGCGAGGGGCTCCTGGACGCCTCTGAGGACGACGAGGACCTCCTGTCCCGCTCAGAGCAGGCCTTTGTGGAGGCGGCCGAGGAGCTTGATGCCGTCTGCGTGCGCCTGCAGGAGAACGTCCACCAGAGCGTCCTGGTGGCCGAGCTGCCCGTCGCGGGCCTGCGCTCCGTGCCCATAGACCTCACGGCTGCGGAGGAGGGCCACCTAGAGGACGGCGTGGCCGTGGTGCCGGTGCTATCTGGCACGGAGGTCTTCTCGGCCCTGCACGACCTGGGGGAGCCCTGCGTGGGTGCGCTGGTTGACGCGGGCAGGCTTGCGGGCGAGCGGCGCTGCTGCCTTGTGCTGCGTCCCGACGGTGCCGAGCCCCTCGACGCCGTTGAGCTGGCGTTTCTCGGAAGGCTTGCCCGTGACGTGCGCGACATCCTTCTGGGGGAGGAGAAGCGCGAGCAGGACAAGCGCATCTCCCAGGCGCTCCAGACCGGTATGCGTAACGCGCTGCAGCACGTGGACGGCCTTACGGCTCAGGGCATCTACTCCTCGGCCACCGAGTCTGCTTTCGTGGGGGGAGACTTCTACGACCTCATCCGTCTGCCGGGGCGGCGCGCCTGCGTGATCGTGGGTGACGTCTCGGGCAAGGGCGTAGAGTCCGCCTCGGTCTCTGCGGCCGTCAAGACGGCGCTTGGAGCGTATTCGTGGGAGGGCCTCGCGCCGGCGCGCATGGTACGCTCGCTCAACGAGTTCCTGCTCGGGTTCTCGCGCATCGAGACGTTCGCGACGCTCTTCGTGGGCATCGTGGACCTTGCTGCGGCGACGCTCACGTACTGCTCGGCGGGCCATCCGCCTGCGGTCCTCGTGCGTGCCTCCACGCGCCAGATAGACCTGCTCGACGTGCAGTCCGGCGTTGTGGGCGCCTTCCATGACATGGAGTACCGCGATGGCGTGGCGTCGCTTTGCGAGGGGGACATCCTCTTCCTCTACACCGATGGCACGACTGAGGCGCGCTCGCCCTCCGGCGCGTTCTTTGGCGACGAGGGGCTGCGCGACATGGTCTCCACCGAGACCTCTGGGGACTTCGACGGGCTTCTCGACCGCTGTCTGGCACGGCTGGACGACTTCACGGGACGCAACCTCAACGACGACGTCTCGATGATCGCGGTGCGCTTCGACGGGCTGGGGTAGGGGCGTCACCGTGCTGCCTGCGCTTCTCGGCATATCCATACGGCGTTGTGGGAAGCATTTGCGTATGGAGAGAATGTCGGACATAGCCGTGGTGAACGTCGCAGGAGACCTGGACGTGACGAGCGTGGGTGCGCTGAGAAGGAATGTCGACGCGCTCATCGCCGATGGCTGCCGCCGCATCATCCTCAACATGGATGACGTCTCCTATGCGGACTCTGCCGGATTGGGCCTCGTGCTCATGGAACTCAGGCGCATGAGGTCCCTAGGTGGGCTCCTCTCGCTCATCAACGTGCGTCCGCGGGTCTACATGTGCCTCGCGCTCATGCGCATCGTCGACTACATGCCGGTGTCTCGCGCGGGAAGCAGGCGCACGGTCTCGGAGCTTGACCCGTCGGTGCTTCCGCTGTGGCGCACGACCTTTCCCGTTGATGCCGTGCACCTGGCCGAGGCGCGCGATCGTGTGGGCGAGCTCATGCGTGGCATGCCCTTCTCCGATGATGACGTGTTTGACATGACCCTTGCCTGCGGCGAGGCCCTAGGCAACGCCGTGGACCACACGTGCGCCGTGGGCGTGCTGGCCACGGTCACCGCCTACGACGACAGGATCGAGGTCGACGTGACGGACTGCGGCGAGGGCTTCGAGCTTGGTGCTGACGAGGAGCCGTTGGCTACGGGACTGGGTGCCGAGCGAGGCAGGGGGATTCGTCTCATGCGCCTGCTTACCGATGCCGTGTCGATTAGGCGCAAGCCCTCGGGGAGAGGAACTGTGGTGCGTCTCGTGAAGCTCGTGCCCGTGCGCGAGGGGATGGGGGCCTCCGGGAGCGGTGCCTTGGCGTAGAGGCGCTTGCAGGGGGCGCTGTGGCGTCAACCCGGCCGCACACCCGTCACCAACAAAAGGGCACCCGCTCGCACGGGCGCCCGTTCTTCTCTGGAGGCGAAGCCCGGATTCGAACCGGGGATAAGGGCTTTGCAGGCCCGTGCCTTACCACTTGGCCACTTCGCCATATGAAAAAGGCCGATTCTCACCGGCCGGGAACGCATGGAGCGGGCTACGGGGTTCGAACCCGCGACCTCCACCTTGGCAAGGTGGCGCGCTACCAACTGCGCTAAGCCCGCGACGCAGGGGATAATATACGAGAACCCCCGCTCCGATGCAAGCGAGAATTTGAACTTTTTTAGACGAACTTGAGAATTGGCAGGTAGGGTCGCAGGTAGAAGCCAGGGGATTCCGAGAAGAAAGTCTGGATGCGGCCACGGGCGGTCGTGTCGTATGCTAGGAGGGCATGCGGGCGCCCCGGCACCCGCCTCGACAAGACCCTCAGCCCACCAAGGAGCCCGCCCGATGATCCTAAGCCTGCTCACGCTTCTTCTCGTAGTCCTCATCATCGAGGGCTTCGTCCGGGTGATCCGCTACTTCTCAGACTGGCTGCGTCAGGGCAGGAAGCTTGACGCCCCGGAGGTCTCCGAGGCCCGCGAGGCCGCGGAGGCTGCCGAGAAGGTCGCCGAATGCGACCTTAGGGGCATAGACGACAAGGACGTTCCCCAGCGCAGCGCTACCATCATGCGCACCGAGCACGATGCGACCGAGGCCTACCTCGACGAGATGCGCCTCGGCTTCTATCAGATCACCATAGTCTTCTTCCTCGGCTGCATCGCGGGCCTCTTCGTCGAGGAGGTCTGGATGTTCATCACCGCCGGTCTCACGCAGAGCCGCGTGGGCCTGGTATGGGGCCCCTTCTCGCCGCTCTATGGCTTTGGTGCCGCCTTTCTCACCATCATCTGCTTCGAGATGCGTCGCCACCACGCCAAGGGCTGGCAGATCTTTCTCATCTCCATGGCGGTCGGCGGCTTTCTGGAGCAGGTCACCGGCTGGTCCATGGCCACCCTCTTTCACGCCGAGTCATGGACCTACGAGTACCTGCCCGACCACATCACACAGTGGGTCGCCTGGCGCTTCCTGTTTTTCTGGGGTGTGCTGGGACTCACGTGGTGCCGTGTGGTCATGCCTCCGCTGCTGTACCGCATCGGCATGCCCACTTCGCGCCGGCAGCTAATCTTCGTGATTCTAGTGAGCGTCTATCTCGTGGCCGACATCTGGATGACGCTTGCGTGCTTCAACCGCAAGACCGCACGCGATGCCGGCGTGCCTCCCAGCAACGCGTTTGAGCAGTGGGTGGACGAGCATTACACGGACGAGTTCATAGCCAATCGCTTCCAGAACCTCGTCATTGGGGGCGACGAGCAGTGACGGCCGCCACCATGGCACCCCAGCGCGCCGCAGGCCGCGAGGTCTACCTCGACTATGCGGCGGCAACGCCCCTCGACCCCAGGGTCCTCTCGGCCATGGAGCCCTATCTCACGCGCTGCTTCGAGAACCCCTCCGCGCCGTACGCCCGCGCCCGCGCGGCCCGCGACGCCCTGGAGCGCGCGCGTGCGGACATCGCGCACCTCATAGGCGCCAAGCCTGACGGCATCACCTTCACCGCCGGAGCAACCGAGGCCAACAACCTCGCCTTTGCCGCTACGGACGGTGGCGTGGTGACCGATGCGGCCGAGCACGACTCCGTCCTTGCCTGCGCGGAGGCACGCGATGCCGTGGTGGTTGGCGTAGGTGCCGACGGGCGGGTGGACCCCGAGGAGGCCTGCGCCGCGATTGGCCCTGCCACGCAGCTTGTCTCGGTGGAGCTCGCAAACGGCGAGGTGGGTGCCGTGCAGCCCGTGCGCGAGATTGCGCGCGGCGTTGCGGCGGTGCGTGAGCGTCGCCTTGCCGAGGGAAGCCGCGTGCCGCTCTGGCTGCACACGGACGCCTCCCAGGCCGCGGGCGCGCTCTCCTGCAACGTGACCTCGCTCGGTGCCGATATGGTCACGCTGTCCGCCGCCAAGGTCTACGGTCCCAAGCAGGTGGGGGCTCTTTGGGTAGGCGAGGGCGTGCGCCTGCGCCCCCTGATCCTTGGCGGTGGGCAGGAAGGCGGCGCGCGCTCGGGCACCGAGAGCGTGGCGGGGGCGGTGGGCTTCGCCGCCGCGCTCGCCCTCGCGCAGGGGGGCCGCTCCGAGGAGTGTCGCCGCGAGGAGGCGCTGCGCTCGCGGCTTGAGGGTGCCCTTGCAGCGGAGTTTCCAGGCATGGTGGTCTCGGGGCCGAGAAAAGCCAGGCATCGCCTCCCGGGCCTTCTCCACGTGAGCTTTCCCGGCCTCGAGGCGCGCCGCCTCGTGGTGCTCCTCGAGCGGCGCGGGGTCTCGGTGGGCACGGGCAGCGCCTGTGCGGCCAGCCGCATGCGCGAGAGCCACGTCCTCAAGGCCATGGGGCTTTCCCCGGAGGTCTCGGCGGGCAGCCTGCGCATCACGGTGGGGCGCCCTACCAGCACAGATGACATCGACTACGCTGCCGAGCAGATCGTGGCCGCCGTGCGCACCGAGATGCGGCGCACGGGCGTCACCGACGAGGACATGCTCGCCCTCGCGGGAGGGCTTGCCGTGGGGAGGTGTCGCTAATGGGCGAGAAGGTCTTTCTCGGCCTCTCCGGAGGTGTGGACTCGGCGCTTTCTGCAGCGCTTCTCGTCGAGCAGGGCTACGACGTGACGGCGGTCTACATGCGCAGTTGGTCGCGCGACCTGCCGGGGTATCGCTGCCCCTGGGCAGACGACCTTGCTGACGCCGAGCGCGTGGCCGTGACCTTGGGCATTGGCCTTGAGGTCTGGGACTGCGAGGAGGAGTACCGGCGGACCGTTGTCGACTACCTCGTCGACGCCTACGCCCGCGGCCTCACGCCCAATCCCGATGTGATGTGCAACCAGACGGTCAAGTTTGGCACCTTTGCCGAGCGCGCCTTTGCCCGCGGCGCCGACCTTATCGCCACGGGGCACTACGCCCGCGTGAGGCGCGATTCCGAGGCGGGGGCCACCCAGCTTCTGCGGGCCGCAGACGAGCACAAGGACCAAACCTACTTCCTTTGGCGCGTGGGTGAGACGGCCTTCTCGCACACGCTCTTTCCCGTGGGCGACCTGCGCGACAAGGCCGAGGTGCGCCGCATGTGCGCCGAGAGGGGACTGGGAGTGGAGTCCAAGCCGGACTCTGACGGCATCTGCTTTGTGGGTCCGGTGGGCATGAGGACCTTCCTGCTGGACACGCTTGAGCGCCGCTCCGGTGACATTGTGGAATGGGAGACGGGCCGCGTCCTTGGCCACCACGATGGCGCCTTTCTGTTCACGGTTGGCCAGCGACGCGGGCTTGATCTGGGCGGGGGGCCTGCGCGCTACGTTGTCTCGACAGACACCGAGAGAAATGTGGTCTACGTGACCGCCGACCCAGCGTGCCCGGGCCTGTGGTGCATGCAGCTCGACCTCTCCGACGTGCATTGGATTGCCGGTAGGCCACCTGCGGACGGCGAGTATCTCGTGCGGACGAGGCATACGGGCGAGCTTCGGGCCGCCCGCGTGGAGGCGCTCGACAAAGGCCGTGCTCGCGTGAGCTTCGCTGGGCCCGTGCGCACGGTGGCGCCGGGACAATCCGCCGTTATCTATGGGGGTCTCGTCTGTCTGGGGGGCGGCATCGTGGAACCAGACACGGTGGCCTATAATCCTTGAGTTAGCTCGTGTGACGTGACTGGTTGACACCCCCGGCGCTGGCCTGGGGCGAGGTGGGTCGGAGGTGCTTGTGGCAGAGGACGCCGAGGATAAGGCCCCCGTGGAGGGGCACTCCCGGCAGCGTGATGTCGGGGGAGCACCTGCGACGGCTGCCACCTCGGCCTCGGGTGCCCCAGCGCCGCAGAAGCGCCCCAAGGCCCCAAAGCCGCAGGTCGTTGGTGCCAAGGTGAGCGCTCCCAAGCCCAAGCATGCTGCCGGGGCCACCCCCAAGGCGGCTGCCGCGGGCGCGGGTGCCAAGGTCAAGTACCGCGTTGACGCCGTGAAGGCCGTCTCGACCCAAGACCGTGAGGCTGACAAGCAGAGCATGGGCCAGGTGCGTAAGAGCCTGGCCTTTCTCGGCGGTGTCACGCTTGCCTACCTGGCCTATCTCATCTTCTCCGGCCAGATGGACGTGTTTCTCGGCAGCCTTTCGCAGGTTGACAATACCTGGATTCTGCGTGGTGCCCTCTGCTACCTGGTCTACTACGTCATTGGCGTCTCGGCGTACGTGCTCTCGGTGATCACAGACCCCAACTCTCCCGTAGGCGTGCGCGACCTCATGAGCGTCGAGGCCGCTGGCATATTCTTCATGAACCTCACACCCAACGGCATGGGTGCCGCACCTGCGCAGATCTATCGCCTCACGCGTTCGGGCCTCTCCGTGGGCGGTGCCGGCGCGCTCCACTCCACGCGTTTCATCATGTACGAGGCAGGCGAGGGCATCTTTGCGGCCATCATGCTCGTCTTCCGGCTTGACTACTTCCTGGACTCTTTTGGCGACTTCATCATCGTTGGCATCCTGCTCTTTGCCTTCAAGATCTTGGAGTGTGTGGTGCTCTTCGCTATCTGCGCGTATCCCAAGTTCTTCTCGAGCATTGGCAACTGGGTGCTGCGCTTTGCCAGCAAGCACGGCTGGGTGAAGGATTACGACCACTGGTACCAGGTCGTAAACAACCAGATCATGGAGTTCTCCGATGGCTTCAGGTCCGCCGCCAAGAACAGGCGGGACCTCATTGGCGTGCTGGTGCTCACCCTGTTGCAGCTGGGTTGCCTCTATGCGCTTCCGTGGTTCGTGCTCAACGCCTTTGGCAAGGAGGCCGACCTCATTACCTGCCTGGCCTCTGGCTCGATGCTCGAGCTGCTCACCTCGGCCATCCCGCTGCCCGGTGGCACCGGTGGAGCCGAGGGCGGCTTTGCGCTGCTCTTTGGCAGGATGTTTGGGGCGCAGGCGTCAGCGGGCTTCGTGCTCTGGCGCGCCATCGAATACTTCCTGCCTACGCTGTGCGCAGCGCCGCTTCTGGGCCTGCGTTCGACGAGCGGCGAGAGCATCAACCACCGCTTCAAGCGCTATGGTGCGCGCTTGAGGGGGCGCTTTGGTGGTCGTGGCGGACGTGGCGGCAAGGGTTCCGGCGGGATAAAGGTCACGCTCAAGTAGGGTGCCAGCCGTCTGCCAGCGACGAAGGGCCGCACGCGCCGCGTGCCGTCTACCACGAGACCTTGGCGATGTTCCCCTCGATGTGCTTGCAGCTGGTCTGCCAACGTTCCTGCTCGCGTGGCGTCATGGTGGGAATGATGACCTGCTCGACGCCCTGTGCGCCAATCACGCAGGGCAGCGACGCGTAGTGCCCCGAGACACCATAAACCCCTTCGACCAGGGTCGAGACGGGGGTCACGAGCTTGGCGTCGCCCACGATGGCCGCGATGATGGCCACGGTCCCGTTGGCGATGGAGTACTCGGTGCAGGCCTTGCCCACCATGGTCGTGTATCCACCGCGTACGGCCTGCTCCTCGAGCGCGTCTCGGTCGAGCGTGATGCCCGTTTGGGCTTCGAGCTCCTCGGGCGCGAGGCACCCAAAGGCGACGTGCGACCAGAGGGCGAACTCGGAAAAGCCATGCTCGCCGAGCATCCATGCGTTGATCGAGGCCTGGTTGAGACCGGTTGCGCCGGCGAGCGCGTGCTTGAGGCGGGCGGAGTCGAGTGTGGTGCCCGAGCCCATCACGCGGCGGGGGTCGCAGTCGGCAAGGTCACGGATCTCGGTGGCGATAACGTCGTTGGGGTTTGCGACACTCACCCAGATGCCCGTGAAACCGGCGTCCTCGACGCGGCGCACGAACGTCTTGGGCTCCTCGACCGTGGGGACAAGCTCGCCGTCGCGGTCGATGCGGGCGGCGTCCACATGGCCCGCTGCGTTGACGATAACGTCGCAGCCGGCCAGCTCCTCGTAGGTGGCATCGCACTCGATCACGCGCGCGGGGCGAGGGTAGAAGCTCATGGCGTCAAGAAGGTCGTTTGCCTGCGCGCGACAGAGCCTCTCGTTCGTGTCAGAGAGGCGTATCTCGTTCGCGAGTCCCTGGGCAAGCAGTGCGTTTGCGACGTGTGCGCCCACGTGGCTGCAGCCGATGATGCCGATGGTAGTGTTGGTTGCCATGCTCTGCGCTCCTTGGGTATGGGGCTGTTCTCGGATATTGTCTCACTTGAGGCTTGTGCCGTCTTGGCCGGTTGGTCACGGTTGCCACGACACGCCCGGTGGGCCGAGGAGAGCCTGCTGCGTAGCTGCGCCCCAAAGGAGGGCTGGCAACGCGGCGTTGCGGATGTAGGCGGGGGCTTGGCCCTTTTGGCACGAATTTACGGTTGGTGGCAGTTCCGGGCAAATCCTTGATATGTTTTAAAAGAGGTCGCAAATCTGTGACCTGCGGATCAACAAACATCAAACTAATTACTACTCGAGGGGTCCCCGAAAAACTGCCACCAAACGTCAAAACGTGCCATTGGGGCTCTTGCTGCTTCTATATCGAACGCACAAATGCGACCAAGTGGTCGTGAGCTCGGATATGCGAATTGTCGTACACATGTTCTCATGTGCTGAGCAGGGGAGTAGAATGGGTTATCACAGTTGCCGAGTCGTATGGGGAGGTGTGGCTTGGACGAGGACGGTATGAGTCACCTGGAGGATTTCGCACGGTCGCGTGCGGAGGAGATCCTTGAGCAAATCCTCTCATCGAGGGCTGCCCGCATGCTCGTGACCGAAAGCCAGCACACTTATTCTGACCAGCCAATCCTTCAGACCGGTGCAGACTTCGCGCGTGAGCGCGCGAAGAGTCGGCAGGAGGGACGACCCGCCGCGCGCACGGCTCGCGGGCAGCGTGCTGAGCGACGTCACCAGGTAGACTACGCAGCGGCATCGCGGCCGGCTCAGCCTACGCCTTTCGATGAGGTCATTCCCTCCTGGCTGTCCTTCTCCCTTGAAACGTCGAGATATTCCCAAAGGAGCGTGGAGCCCGCGGATTCAGAGCTTCCTCCCACCCTGCGCGAGCTGCGCCGGCTGGAGGGCGAGGGCCTTCGGTCGGGTGAGCTCTTCTGTCGGCAGGCGCGCCTCGCTGCCATGTTCGAGGACAGCCTCCCCTTCGAGGGCTTTCATCCCTACCGTTACCTTCCAACCTACAAGAGCCTAGGCAACTTGGAGCTGCGCGGCTACTTCACCTGGCGCACCGCGTGGCGACGGGGCACCGCCGCCGATGCGCCGGCAACCTACGCCACAATCCTCGCCTTCGAGCTCATAAACGGCGTGGGCGCCGCCCCGGGGGCCGAGGCTCTCGCCCGCCTCCACCAGCTTGAGCAGCGCTGCGCCGATGAGGACGCACGTGGCAGGGGTCCCAGCGTGACCATGGACATCAGGCGTTGGGAGCGCGACTACGCCATCTGCGTGGGGCTCGATGTGCGTCAGACGGTCCCGGAGGCGGACCGCTCGTTTGGCTCGGGGGTCGAGACGCTGCGTGCCATGGAGCACGCGGAGCTTCTTGCCAAGGGGCTCATTGAGAGCCAGTCGGGGGAGAAGGCGTCGGCCCCTACAGACGACGAGGTCATGGTGGCGATGGGCAATGTCTCCACCATTGATGTGTCGCGATCTCCCTTCGTCCGCGCGCACCAGGAGTCGTTCGCTGCGGTCGCGGCGGCCGTGGCGCGTCGGATGGCCGTGCACTGCAATCGTCGCAGGAAGGCGGGGTGGGTCGACGGCCTGGTTGGCTACCGTACGTCGTGGCCATTCACGCCGCTTGCCGGCGTCCCGCTCGAGCGCGGTTGGGAGGGTCCAGACCGAACCGTTCGCGTTTGTCCTGGTCAAACGGTGAGCTATCGCTTTGGCCGCTGGACGGAGCGACTTGCCTACTCAACCACCGAGCGCAGTCGGGACCTGGCGCGCCTCCTCCGGGCCATCGACCGTCAGATGCGCATCGACTGGGGCTTCGGTCATCCGCTCAAAGACCAAAGGCTGCCCCGCTATCTCGACAAGATGGTTGTCGAGGAGAGCCGGGCGCAGCATGAGCGCGAGAAAGAGGCCGAGAGACGCCGCTTTAGGGTTGACCTCTCCAAGCTGGGCGGCATTCGCAGTGCGGCGGCAGTCACGCGTGAGGCGCTTTTGGTGGACGAGGAACGCGAGGACCACGCGCCTGGCGATGCCGTTGCAGAGCCTGCGTCCGCACCGCTGCCGCCAGCGGGTACGGCCGCCCAACCGCCGGCGGCAGAACCCGCACCCGAGCAGAGCGCATCTGCACCGCTGCCAGACAATGGTCTCACCACCCAAGAGCAAGACATCCTCGGTGCGCTTCTCGCCCATAAGAGCGTACCTGTTGCTATGGGCACCTCCGTCGACATGCTCGTCGACTCCATCAACGAGAAGCTCTTCGACCTTATGGGAGACACGGTGTTGGAGTTTGGAGAAGACGGCCCGGCCATCGTTGAGGATTACGAGCAGGACCTGAGAGGATACCTTCAATCATGACGCAAACAATCTCTGGGCAGGCACCGCGCGTGCCAAGGCGCATCGCGCAAGTGATCGTCAATTCCCTCAAGGGCGGTGTTGTCCCGCGCGTGGGCTTGCCCTACATCACCGTGGGACGTGACCGAGAGGTGGCCGCGCTTCTCCATGACCTTGACCTCGTGGCCGATGGTGGCGCCAGCTTTCGCTTTCTGGTGGGCCGCTATGGCAGCGGTAAGAGCTTTCTGCTCCAGACCATCCGCAACCACGCCATGGGCCGGGGCTATGTGGTGGCGGACGCGGACCTCTCGCCCGAGCGTCGCCTCCAGGGCACAGGCGGGCAGGGCCTTGCCACCTACCGCGAACTCATTCGCAACCTCAGCACCAAGACCAGGCCGGAGGGAGGTGCCCTCAACCTGGTGCTCGACCGCTGGGTCTCGAACGTGCAGACGCAGGTGACGCTCGAAGACGGGCTTGACCCCGAGGACCCGGCCTTCGTTGGTGCCATGGAGCGACGCATCATGGATACCATGGCATCGGTCCAGGAGCTGGTCCACGGGTACGACTTCGCGCGTCTTCTCACCATGTACTGGCACGCCTACCTCGAGGGAGACGACGAGGCCAAGGCCAACGTCACCAAGTGGTTCCGTGGCGAGTACCGCAACAAGACCGAGGCCAGGCAGGAGCTGGGTGTGTGCATCGTGATTGGCGATGACGACTGGTACGACTACCTCAAGATCCTCGCGACGTTCCTCGTGGGCGCCGGCTACAAGGGACTGGTCATCCTCCTCGACGAGATGGTGAACCTCTACAAGATCCCCAACGCGGTGAGCAGGCAGTACAACTACGAGAAGGTGCTCACCATGTACAATGACACGCTTCAGGGCAAGGCGCGCCACCTCGGTATCATCATGAGCGGAACGCCGCAGGCGGTAGAGGACAGGCGCCGTGGCCTCTATTCCTACGAGGCCCTGAGAAGCCGCCTCGCGCAGGGGCGCTTCTCGCAGGACGGCCTGGTCGACATGCTGGCGCCGGTCATCAGGCTTGAGCCGCTCACGCACGAGGAGCTGCTGGTACTGGTCGAGAAGCTCGCGGACATCCATGCGGGGCTCTTTGGCTACATGCGCACGATCACACAGGGCGAGCTCGTGCGCTTCCTCGAGACGGAGTATGGTCGCGTTGGGGCGGACACCCACCTTACTCCGCGCGAGGTCATTCGAGACTTTGTCGAGATGCTCGACATCCTGTCCCAGAACCCTGGAATCACAGTCGAGCAACTGCTGGGCAGCGGGCAGTTCAGCGCTCCCGTGAAGGCACCGGCCGAGCAGGATGCGGCTGCACCTACCAGTGCGTCTTCGGCCGGGCAGGACGAGTTCGCCGAGTTCGATATCTAGGCAGCCATGGACGCATTCGACCGCTATGCCCCGTTCATTCAGGACTTTATCTACGAGCACGACTGGCGTGCCCTGAGGGCCGTGCAGGTTGCTGCTGCCGACGCCATCTTCAACACTGACGAGAATGTCCTGCTCACGGCCTCGACTGCCTCGGGCAAGACCGAGGCGGCGTTCTTTCCCATCCTCACGGAGCTCTGGGAAGACCCCCCTGCGTCCGTGGGCTGCATCTACATTGGTCCGCTCAAGGCACTGATCAACGACCAGTTCTTACGGCTGGAAGACCTCTGCGCCGAAGGCGACATACCGGTATGGCACTGGCATGGGGACGTGTCGCAGTCTCACAAGGCCAAAATGCTCAAGCGCCCCTCGGGAGTCCTGCAAATCACGCCCGAGTCGCTCGAGGCCATGCTCCTGCACCGCCATAACGCCATCCCGCGCATCTTTGGTGATCTGCGCTTTGTTGTGATTGACGAGGTGCACTCGCTGCTGCGAGGCGATCGCGGTGGCCAGACGCTCTGCTGCCTCGAGCGGCTCTCTCGTCTGGCAGGCGTAACGCCGCGTCGCATTGGTCTCTCGGCCACCATCGGCGACCCTGCCGCTACCGGCGCCTACCTTTCCGCGGGGACGGGGCGTGGCTGTGTTATCCCCAGGCTGGAGGCTCCTCGGGAGCGCTGGCGCCTCTCGATGGAGCACTTCTACGTGACGGGGCCGCAGGCACCGGAGCGTGGTGAGGACGGGCTTGGCCACGGCGGCAGCGTTGGCCCCGCTACGGCGGAGGCTGCGTACGAGACGCCTCAGCCGGTCGCAGCCGAGGAGCGCGTGCCCAGCCCAGACGAGCGCGTGGAGGACGCCTCTCCAGATGTCTCGGACGTCTCGCCGCAGACGGAGCAGCCCGAGCCCGAGGCGCCCACAGACAGGGCGCCGGCCTTTGCGGACCCAGGCCTTGCCTACGTCTTCGAGCACACGCGCGGCCACAAGTGCCTGGCCTTTGCCAACTCGCGCGAGGAGTGCGAGGCCGTTACCACGACGCTTCGCCAGTATTGCGAGGCCATGGGCGAGCCCGACCGCTTCCTCATCCACCACGGCAACCTCTCGGCAAGCTTCAGACAAACGGCCGAGGAGCTCATGCGCGACGAGGACGCAAGCCTCACCACGGTGGCCACATCCACGCTTGAGCTGGGAATCGATATCGGGCGCCTCGAGCGCGCGTTCCAGATAGACGCACCCTTCACGGTGAGCTCGTTTCTCCAGCGCATGGGCCGCACCGGACGTCGCGGGCAGCCTTGCGAGATGTGGTTCGTCATGCGTGAGGACGAGCCCGAGGCTCGGGCGCTGCTGCCCGAGACCGTGCCTTGGAAGCTCCTACAGGGCATTGCCCTCGTACAGCTCTACGTCGAGGAGCGATGGGTCGAGCCGCCGCGGCTGGATGGCCTGCCCTACAGCCTCCTCTATCACCAGACTATGGCGACGCTTGCCTCGACGGGCGAGCTTTCGCCCGCAGACCTGGCGCGTCGCGTGCTTACGCTCTCGCCCTTCCACCGTGTGACGGCAGATGATTACCGCACGCTCCTGCGCCATCTTGCGGACACGGACCAGATCGAGCGTACCGAGACGGGCGGGCTCATCGTGGGGCTCGCTGGCGAGCGCGTGACGAACGACTTCCGTTTCTACGCCACCTTTGCCGATGACGAGGAATACACCGTGCGCTCCGAGTCCCAGGAGCTGGGAACCATCGTCCAACCGCCGCCGATGGGGGAGCGCATTGCCATCGCGGGTGCCGTCTGGGTGATCGAAGAGATTGACTACAAACGCCACCTCATCGAATGCACACAGGTGAAAGGTAAGGTTCCGGCGTATTTCGGGATGTGCGCCGGAGACGTGAATACCCACGTGCTGGAGCGGATGAGAGATGTTCTCCGCGAGACGCGCGGATACCCCTACCTGCGTCCCAATGCGCGTGCTCGGCTTGCCCAGGCACGCCACGTTGCCATGCTCGCCCATCTAGGCTCCGAGCCCCTGGTGTGTCTGGGCGGCACGTCGTGGTGCCTTCTGCCCTGGCTTGGAAGCTATGCCTTTCTCGCCCTCGAGCGCTTTCTCAAGATCCGCTGCGGCGAGAAGCTCGGCCTCAAGGGCCTCGACTCCTCCCGACCCTACTTCATGCAGTTCACCATGGGTGTGGACGCTCAGGGCTTCTACCGTGTGGTCAAAGAGGAGGCTGCCCGCCCGCTTGACCCCATGGAGCTGGTCTACCCCGGTGAGGTTCCACGCTTTGACAAGTATGATGACTTTGTGCCCGACGAACTGGTGCGCAGGGGCTTCGCGTACGGCGTGCTCGATGTCAGGGGCATGCTTGCGCGCGTGCTCTCGTGGCCCGACGCGCCGGGGTGCGACATGCCAGCGCTCTCTGGCACAAATCTGTCAGCAACCTGACGGGAACAAGTGTTCTCTCCTGTGGTACAATCGCCTTGCGAGGCGCGGAGGTGTCCCGGAGGCCCCCACTGGCACGTGACACCGTTTCTTCCCCTCGCAAGCAACGCTCGAGCGTAGCCGGCGACGGCCGGCTCCCTGTCGGTTGTTCGAGGTGTGGGGGCAATCAGATGTCTGGATACCAGGAGAGTTTGGTAAGGGTCAGCTGCATGGCAGAGGCGGCTGGCATACGCAAGGCTTTCGATGAGTGGGAGAACCCCTTCTTTTGTATGCATGGGGTGGAGCGTGCGGTAAGGGATGTGGGCTTGGACTGCCCATCCAAGGTGGGGGACATGCTCAGGCTGCCCCGCATCCCCATACATAAGGAGGACCTGTTTGCGGTGCTGTGCGGGGACCGCCACCCCTATCAGTGCTGCAGCGGGAGATGGTACTACATCGACGGCATTGCCGATGCCGTGCATGAGGACTACAAGTCGTTCCTCCAACCCGTGGACGATGAGGAGGTGCGGTCTGCCTGGAATGACGACACCCTTCTCGCCCAGCGTTCGTATGCAAACTGGAAGGACTACCTTGCAAACGCAGGGGAGACCTGGATCAGGGGAGAGGTTGACCCACGGTCACGCTTCATCGAGGTCGTCTATGGCATCAACGTCAAGCCACCTGCCCGGAAGGGGGTGGACCCAGACCCCATTTATGCGATTGCCGGCATGCTTCGAGAGCGTGGGATAACGGGCGGCATCGTCAATGGCAAAGCACCCATGGAGGACATCTTCTAGATGCGTCGCGGTCGTTGCGATGCCATGGACCCGGATGCGGCTTCCCCACATCGGTAGGGATTTCTATGCGCGTCCTGTCCCCAACTATGGAGAGGGCCAGGACAGAGGTGGCCGCACCTCCAACGCTGGTCACGATGCAACGGATGAGCATGGCAAGAAAGAGCACCCTGAGAATTGAATAGGGGATGAAGGTGCGGCGGTTGAGCGCTGCGCGGTCCTTGAGTCGCCCCTGGCACACCTTATCTCGACGCAGGCATGAGCCATCGTCTGCGTTGTAGCCCATGTGGCGTGGAGAAGCACTTCTCCACGGGCGTGTCGGAAAAATGTTGTGAATCGTGAGTAGGGGGTGCACTCGTTGGGTACTATCGGGATGCATTATGTCGCGAACCGAGTTCGCCACGTTTCACAAGGTGGTAGCAACCATGGAAGACAATGTCTCTGAGCCTGTCGTCGTTCCGGCGACCGCAAAGAAGGAAGCCCCAATCATCCAAGCCAGGCTTCGGCACAAGATTCTCAAGATGCCGGAGGAGTCCTGGAAGGCAAGCGGCATCAGAATCTTTGGACGAAAGATTCGCTCACTCGTCTATACCACAGACCTCGCAATCATCAAGAACTGTGATGCCGATGCTGTCTTTGCCGTCTACCCCTTTACTCCTCAGCAGTCCATTTCTGAGGCCATCATCGACGCTGCGAGCATTCCGGTGTTCTGTGGCATCGGCGGTGGCACCACGCGCGGGGTGCGTACGGTGACCCTTGCGCATGATGTGGAGTGCCAAGGTGCCATGGGGGTGGTGCTCAACTCGCCCATCTCGAACGTCAACCTTCGGGCGGTCTCACTTGCCATCGACATTCCCACGGTAATCACCGTCGTAAGCGCAGATGCCGATGTCGCTGCGCGCATCGACGCTGGTGCAGCCATCATCAACGTCGCCGGAGGCAAGGAGACCGCAAACATCGTGAGCAAGATTCGCGAGAAGTTTCCCGACGTGCCCATTATCGCGTCGAGTGGCGGCACGGAGGAGTCAACACGTCTCACGATTGAGGCCGGCGCCAACGCCGTCACCTACACTCCGCCCGCGCCTGCAATTCTCTTCAAGCAGATGATGGCTCAGTACCGCAGCTCTACCACCCCACCCGAGCAGCCGCAACACACTGCCCTCGAGGTCCTTCAGGCGGCAGGGCTTTGGCACGACCAGCACGACCGACGGCAATAGGGCATCGGCGTACGTCTCAGTCCGGTCCTTTGACCGGCAATTGAGAGGGTCGGTGGCACAAGACCGACCCTTTCAGCTTCCGCACAACGTCGTGGGTGCGGGATGGCATGTACTCCGGTTGGGGTCAGGGCCTCCCTGTGCGAGGGAAGACTTCTCGGCAAGGCGGCGCTTGGACGTCGCGGAATCGGACGAGGGGAGTCTCGCATGTACGAGGAGACATCGACCAAATCCCAGCAGGCTCAGGCTTCACCCCTACCGGATGCTGGCAACGCATCACCATGTGTCGCTCGCTGGTGGAGGCGTCCTGTCGAGAAGGCATCCCGCTCATCGAAGGCAATCTGCATGCTTACGGCAGCATTCGCCCTCACGACTGCCCTGGGGGCATTGCCTCCGAAGGCCTTTGCGGAGGGGTTCGACTACGCGAGCACCTCTCAAGGCGAGGAGCAGCAAGGGCGCTCAGTTGATGAAGCGGATGGCAGTGACGCTGCAGCGCGCGAAGGCACTTCTGATCGTGGCTCGGCGTGGGTCTCGACAACCGTTCCTGGGCCCTCGGAGCCTCGCATGCAGCCTGTGACGGATTCGTCTGCGTCCCTCTCGCTTGCAGCGGCCTATGTCTCCTCTGAGGAGCAAGATGACCCAGCGGATGGCTCTGAGGACGATGAGGACGTCACAGGCGATGACGCGGTGCGAGAACTTGGCGACGATGTGCTCACGTCTACCGATGCCGGCGCTGTTGTGCAGGTGGGTGCCGGTGAGCATGTTTCAGCGGCGCGGTTGACGCTGATATCAATTGCACCAGAGGAATCAAGTGCGCTCTCCGTTGCCAACGGAGGCACTGCGGAGGTGGAGGCTGCTTCGACGTTCTCCGCGCGCGGCGAGAGGTCGGTTGCCGTCTCATGCGCTAACAAGGGGTCAACAGTACGCTTGAGCAACACGTCCGTTTACGCTTCGGGCGAGAGGTGCGCCGCCCTCGCTGCAGCCGATGGGGCAGACGTTTCGATGGAACGGGGGAGCCTCGAGGCTACGTCAGGCACCGTGGTGCGCGCGGAGGGGTCTGGTAGCAGCGTTTCTATTGCTGATGCCCAGATTCTTTCGACAGGAGCCCTTGCAGAGCTCTGCGGCAACGTTGTCCTTGAGCTTGATGGTGTCTCTTCAACGAGTTCGCATACCGCTGCGATTTATGTGGCGGCAGGCGTTCCCACCGTGCGTCTTGCAAACGGCTCCGTGGTGCGAGGGGCCGTTGTCGTCGCTGATGGCGCCGACATCGACATCCAGACCGACGCGACCTCGCGCATCGACGGACGCATCGTGTACCTCTCCTCCGCAAGCGTCGCATAGGCCCCCCGGCGCTATACTTGCAACCCGAACATGGTCGTGGAAGGCGGTGCGCAGGACGTCCCGTTCGTGGCCGCGACCAGATGCGCCTTGAGCGGCGCGGAAGGAGCACTACATGGCACAGCGGGTTCAGGGGACTGAGGACCTCTTCGGCGGCTACATGCGCGCATGGCAGCGCATGCAGGACGTAGCGCGCGGCCTCTTTGGCGCGTACGGCTTTGATATGGTCGAGACTCCGGCGATCGAGCAGGTCGACACCTTTGTGCATGGCATCGGAGAATCGACGGATGTCGTGCGCAAGGAGATGTTCCGTGTGGTCTCTGGTGCCCTCTTCGAGAGTCTCCTCGAGCAGGGTTCTGAGGTTGGTCTCAAGCCCAAGCAGCGTCTGGCTATGCGCCCGGAGGGCACGGCTGGCGTGGTCCGTGCCGCCGTCGAGAACAACATGGTGCCGCAGGGAGCCGCCCCCGCAAAGCTTTGGTATGCCGGGGCAATGTTTCGTGGCGAGCGTCCCCAGAAGGGGCGTCTACGCCAGTTTCACCAGGTGGGCGTCGAGTGGCTTGGCGCAGCGAATCCAGCGGCGGATGCCGAGTGCATCATCATGCTCATGGAGTACTACAAACGCCTGGGCTTTGACCCTTCCCGCCTGAGGCTCTCCATCAACTCAATGGGCGATGCTGCTTGTCGTCCCGCCTATCGCGAGAGGGTTCGCCAGTTCATTCTCGACCATGCTGACGAGATGTGCGAAGACTGCCTCGAGCGTGCCGAGATCAACCCGCTGCGCAGCTTCGACTGCAAGAACGACCATTGCCGCGAGGTCATGCGTGATGCCCCGCTTGCCAAGGATAACCTCTGCGACGAGTGCGCCGAACACTATGCGCAGGTCAAACGTTATCTCGATGAGGCCGGCATTGCCTACGTAGAGGATCCTACGCTCGTGCGCGGTCTCGACTACTACACGCGCACGGTCTTTGAGGTGGAGGCCGTGGACGGTGGCGTTGGTGCCATCGGTGGTGGCGGCCGCTATGACGGCCTTATGGAGCTCGAGGGTGGGAAGCCCACGCCGGGCATTGGCTTTGCGGTGGGCTTCGAGCGCATCGCCCTTGCGCTTGTCGCGCAGGGGGGTTCGCTCGAGACACCCCAGCCCTGGTGTGTCTACGTGGCCGGGACCTCTGAGGCTGAGCGCGAGGCGGTCTTCTCGGCAACGCTTGCGCTGCGTCAGGCGGGTGTGCGCACCGAGGCCGACTACCAGGGGCGTTCGCTTAAGAGTCAGTTCAAGCAGGCCGACAAGCTTGGTGCCCGCGTCTGCGCAGTCATCGGTCCCGACGAGGTGGCGGCAAACGCTGTCACTCTGCGCGACATGGAGACCCACGAGCAGACCCAGGTTCCCGCCGAGGACCTGGTTGCGATCGTGTCGCGAAAGTTGGTGTAAGCCCAAAAACGGGTCGTTGATGGGCATCTGAACAAAGGTGTGGTCACCGTCCTAGAATTCGTACTGCCTAAGGTAACGGATTCGAGGAAAGGACGATGGCCA
>NZ_LR027574.1:635609-854138 GCF_900605015.1 Olsenella sp. Marseille-P4559 | reverse complement strand
CGATCGTGTCGCGAAAGTTGGTGTAAGCCCAAAAACGGGTCGTTGATGGGCATCTGAACAAAGGTGTGGTCACCGTCCTAGAATTCGTACTGCCTAAGGTAACGGATTCGAGGAAAGGACGATGGCCACGATGGAAAGTGTAACGGTTGACGCCGCTGTGGCGGCGGCAGAGATGCCACGTTTCGACGACGGCTGCGTGAACATGCAGGAGCTGGCACGCCTGCTGATCGAGCAGGTCGTAAACGAGGTGATGGACACGGTGGCCGCGGCGGCCGCCGAGGACGCCGGCACCAGCCGTAACGGTTACCGCGACCGCACACTCAACACGTGCGTCGGCACGTTGGAGCTGCGCATACCCAAGCTCCGAGCTGGCAGCTTCTTCCCAGGGGACGTGATGGGGCGCCACAGCCGCACGGACCGTGCGATGCTGGCTGCAGTGGTCGAGATGTACCGCAGCGGCGTCAGTACGCGCAAGGTGTCGGGGGTCGCTGAGGCGCTCGGTGCCGGTGAGCTCGGCAAGGACCAGGCCAGCCGCATATGCGAGCGGCTGGACAGGGAGGTCGAGGACATGAACGGGCGCCTTTTCGGCCCCGATGTGCACTTCCCCTACCCATGGCTGGACGCCACGTATGCGAAGTGCCGCCGCGAGGGCCACGTCGCCTCCACCGCGGTGGTTACCGCAATTGCCTGCGACGAGAACGGCAACCGCTATGTAGTGGGCTTCGACGTGGTAGACACCGAGTCGTACGAGTCGTGGCTGCCGTTTTTGAGGGGTTTGCGCGACCGCGGTGTACCCGGCGTGCTGCTTGTCGTCTCCGACGCCCATGGCGGACTGACCAAGGCGATCGCTGAGGTCTCTCGGGGTGCGGCCTGGCAGCGCTGCGCTGTCCGCCTGATGCGAGACTGCTGTGCGGTCGCCAAGTCGAAAAGCAAAGGAAAGCGTGTCGCGAGGCTCCTCTCGCCGGTTTTTAAGGCCAAAGATGCGCTGGTGGTGCGCGCCGCCTACCACAAGGCAGCTGAGATGGCGGACACCTTCTGCCCAGCCGCGGCCGAAATCTTAGACGAGGCGGAAGCTGACGCGCTGGCCTACCTCGACTTCCCGCCCAGCCACTGGAAGCGCCTGCGCGCCAACAATGTGCAGGAGCGCACGAACCGCGAGATAAAGCGCAGGTCGCGCGTGGTGCAGGTGTTCCCGAGCCCTGAGTCGCTCATACGCCTGGCGGGCGCGATCATGGCCGACGCGGACGATACGTGGCAGCAGTCGCGCTGCTTCTCTCAGGAGAAGGTGGGCGAGTCATGGGCACTCGTCGAAAAACGAGGCGAGGATGGCTGGGATACCTCGCTGCCGACGGAGGTCGAGCTCACGGTCGCCTCCAGGTTCGCGGATAGCATCCTCGCCGCAGCTGAGGTCGAGATGGAGAGGGAGGCGGCGTAATGAACGTCAGGGAGCTTGCGCGGCTTATCGAGGGGGCGGGTCCGAATGCCGAGGTGAAAATAGAGATCCGGCTGCCGGACGCGGGGCTGAGCGCCAGTTGGCTGGAGGTAACGGGCGCCGACGCCGATGACTTCACAAGCACGCTCACGCTGAGGGCGGACCTGCGATGCGAGGACTTTGTTGGCCTGCCCGGCAACTACGGACTTGTAGGCGGGATCTGCGATGCCAATGCGACCCGGCGCCGTTGGGAGGAGGCAGAGCAGAAAATGCTTGATTGCATCGGCGATGAGGAGTAGCTTCTGGCCTAGTTGCGAATTCTGGACGGTAGCCATAGGTCTCAACGAAATGTCCGATACACCAACATTCTCGACACTACCCTGGTTGCTGCGGTGACTGAACGCCTGGCTCACTAGCCACGCCTGCACCGACCGGGGTCCACAAGAACCACAGGGACACCACGCAGTTCGCCGCGCCCATCGCCAACATGGGTACGCTACGTCCCAAGCGTCCGTCTCTTGCTACTGCGCCTTCCTGATTGGGTGCCTCACCACGGTCCTCATCTTCGCAGAGTCGGCCTTCCTCGGGTCGGTGAGGTAGATCTCGTGATGCCGCCGCGCGTCGGAGAGGTCGGGCGCGTAGCCCTGCGCCTCGGCGAACGAATGCATGGCATCGACCGTTGCTGGCTCGTCGTCGTAGGGGTCGAGGTGCATGCACTGCACGCACAGGCCCTCGTCGGCCTCGAGCAGCAGCACGGGCGAGAAGTCCATCCCCTTCTTGGCGCTGGCCGCCCCGATGGCCCAGGCGAAGTTCGCCTCTCCGACGAACTCGGGCACGCGGATGGCGGAAACCCAGTTGAACGACGGCTTGTCAGCGTAGTCCACGCCTGTGGCGCCCAGTTGCCACCAGAAGCTCTCCAGGGGCGGAACCACGTATTGGTAGAAGCCCTCGATGGCGTGCTCGGTCTTGTAGCTCATCTTGAGGGTATAGGCGATGCCATAGAGCAGATCGAGCGCATGCTTGTAGGTCCCGCCCTCCTCGTTGGGGTCGGCCGAGCCTTCGACGGCGATGAAGCGCATGGGCGGAACCTCGATGATGGCGGGCTTCGCCTTGGGCTGGCAGAAATCTCGGTACTCCTTCTTGAAGTCGAACGGCATCCGCGGGTCCTTTCGTCCGGCTTGCCGTGTTGGCAGTTTTCGGATGGCTCGCACGTGGCGTGATGGCGCGCGGCTCGATGGCTGCTCTGCCGCGAGCGGGACACGCCACCACTCCGTTACTGGTACCTCAGCGACTCAACAGGGTCGAGCCGCGCGGCCCTCCATGCGGGATAGAAGCCAAAGAGCACGCCAATGCCCACGCAGATGCCGCTGGCAAGCGCTATGGCGGCAGTCGAGATCACGGGCGTGACCGTAAGCCCGCCCATCTGCATGAATGAGCTCGCTGCCTGTGCAAGCGCGCTGGCACCGGCAAAGCCCAGAAGGATGCCAAAGACCCCGCCCACAAGACACAGCACCACGGACTCGAGCAGGAACTGCAGCGTGATGTCAGAACGTCTTGCCCCCAACGCCTTCCTGAGGCCTATCTCGCGGATCCTCTCGGTGACGTTGGTGAGCATCATGTTCATGATGCCGATGCCGCCGACCACCAGGGAGACGCCTGCCACAGCGGTCATGAGCGCCTGGAACGCTGCCATCGTGGAGTCGAGCTGCTTGATTACGGAGTCCATGGTGGTGACGCTCAGGTAGTAGCCTGTGCCGTTCTCCCCACCCGACTCGTCTGCGACAGGCAGGTTGAAGTAGCTCCTTAGGTAGGACTCCGTCCGTGACGCAAGACCCTCCATGTCCACGCCCTCGCGCGCGATGCCCACAATCTGCTCGATGCCGGCCTCGCCGGACATCCGTGCCTGCAGGGTCTTCAGCGGGACGTAGGAGTAGCCACCCTGGATGCCACCGCTGCCCACGACTCCCACCACGGTGTAGTCATCGTTTCCAATACGCACGGTCTGACCGATTGCGGCGTTTGTATCCGATCCCCACATGGAGTCTGTGACGCTCTTGTCGAGGATCACCACACGTGAGCCCGTATCGCACTCGTTCTGCGTGAACGTGCGTCCCGCGACCGTGGAGACGCCCATGGCGCTCAGGTATTGAGGCTCAACACCTAGGATGGTCACCTGCCGCTCCGTTTCGCCGTTCGAGACTTCGCCTCCGGTGAACGCGACACCCGTGAGGGACTCATAGTCGTCAGACATGCCCCTCTCCAGGGCACCGAGATCATCCGCTGTAACCTCGCGGCCGACCCAGCAATCGATGCTTACCGTGCGCGATTGCGAAAGCCCCAGCTCGCCCACGAGGGACGCCTTGATGCCATCAATGAGCGCCGTCATGGCAATGACGGCACCGATGCCAATCACGATTCCCAGAACCGTGAGAAGGCTCCTGCCCCGGTTTGCGCGAATCGCGGAGAAGGTCTCAAAGACGAGGTCCCGGATTCTCATGCGATCGCCTCCTGCGGCGCTTCCTCGCCGCCGTTCCCCGTGCGCTCGCGCGCCTCGAGGGCGGTGACGTAGGCATGCTCCTGCTCCTCGGTGAGAAGCCTGCCGTCACGGATGTGCATCACGCGGTCTGCCCAGCCCGCGACGCTTGCGTCGTGCGTGATGAGCACGATGGTCTTGCCCTGCCCCTGCATGCGGCGAAACGTTCGCATGACCAGCTCACCTGTTGCCGAGTCAAGGTTTCCAGTGGGCTCGTCTGCCAGGATGAGCGCCGGGTCGTTCACGAGGGCACGCGCGATGGCCACGCGCTGCATCTGTCCGCCCGAGAGCTCGTTTGAGCGGTGGTCGTAGAGTTCCTCGGGAAGGCCTACCTCCAGGAGGGCCTTCCACGCGCGAAGCTCCCGGTTGCGCACGCCCGCGCGCGTGTAGACAAGGGGCAGCATCACGTTGCGCAGTACCGTGGCGCGTGGCAGCAGGTTGAAGGACTGGAACACAAAGCCCAGACGTGTTGAGCGCACATGGGCAAGATCGTCGTCTGTCAGCTTTGAGACGTCAAGCCCCTCGAGAAGATAGGTGCCCGAGGTTGGTCTGTCCAGGCATCCGAGGATGTTCATGAGCGTGGACTTTCCCGAGCCAGAGGGACCCATGATGGCAAGAAACTCGCCCCGTCCCACATCCAGGCTCACGCCGCACAGCGCCGGCGTAAGGCCTGCGGCAGACGAGTAGATGCGGTAGACGTTCTCGGTGTGGATGACGTTGGCCGTCATGTCACACCGCCATTCCGGACTGCGCATATGAACCATCCGTGGCGTGGGTGTCGGCAGACTGTGCCATGCCGATCGCCACCTCTTCACCCTCGGAGATGTTGCCCTCGACTGCGGCGGTGCTGCCGTCTGTGGCGAGGACCTTGACGGAGCGGTCCTCCGTCTGGGGCATGCCTCTCTCGTCATAGCCGGTGACGACAGTCACGGTTGCGGAGTCGCCCTCGCCGGAGATGGCGCTCGCAGGCACCATGAGAGTGTCCGGAATGTCCGTTGCGGCGATTGCCACGCTTGCTGTCATGCCTGGCTTGAGCGAGGGGTCAGGGTTGGGGATGAGCAGATCGACGGCGTAGGTGACCACAGACCCGCTTCCGTGTGCGTCTGCAGAGGAGCCGTTGCTCGACGCGACGGTAGCGATACGGGTGACGGTGGCATCGAGCTCGACGCCGGGAAGAGCGGAGAAGGTGACGCGTGCCGCCTGCCCCACAGCCACCTTTGCGATGTCCATCTCGTTCACCTGTACGGTCACCGTCATCTGGGAGAGGTCACCGATGGTGATGAGGGAGCCCGAACTTGAAGAGGCTGCGGTGGCAGATGCGCCGGCGCCGGTGCCCGAACCAAACGCCGCCCCCTCGACCGCGTTCATAACCACGACGGAGCCCGAGGTGGGTGCGGTCACGGTGCGCTTGTCCGCTGTGGCAACGGCGTCGTCGTAGGCATCCTGGGCGCTCTCGAGCGCCAGCTGTGCGGTATCAACGGCATCTGCCGCGGAGTTCGCGGTAGCGAGGTCCGCCTCGCCCGCATAGTATGCCTTGCATGCGGTGTTGTAGGTGTCCTTGGCAGATGCGAGTTGGGTCTTCGCGGTGCGCAGTTGGATGTCGGCCTCGCGCACGGCCTTGTCGAGCGAGTCGTTGCGCAGAACGAGGAGTGTCTGCCCTTTCTCGACGGTGTCGCCCTCGTGGACGTTCACCTCGGAGATGATGCCATCCACCTCGGGTGTGACCACCACGGAGTTCACGGGCTCGACGCTACCGGATGCCTTGACCTTGTCGACGAATTCACCGTGCTGGACGCTGGAAGTCTGAAGCGTTGGCTCAGATGCCATGTTCGCTGCCTGCTGCGCAGAGATGACGTTCCATGCGATGAGACCAGCGACGACGCATACCGCAACAACACCAATGACGATGCGCTTGCGACGGCGCTGCTTGCGGTGGGCAAGCAGGCTTTCCATGGCATTCTTGGTTCCCTCGTCTGTCTCGCCTGCGCCTGTCGCGGATGGAATGAACACAGTCTTGTCGGTGGAAATCACAGGCAGGTTGTCGAGGGGATGCCCTTCCTTATCCTTGCCGTTGGTGACGTCTTCTGCGTCATCGTTGATGTTTGTCTCCTGGGACATGGCGTGCTCCTCGTACTCGGTCGTGCGGCTGGCCCTCGGGGGTGCTCATCCAAACGTTGAGGATATGATACCGTTGCCTTTCATTCAGCCAACCTTCGCAGAGCTTACAGTTCTGTAAGCGGCGGATGCATCCGTGGGCGGTACGGGGCTATTTCGCGCAAAGGGAATGACGGAATGGCACATATTTACGGTTGGTGGCAGTTTTTCGAGGCTGCCCCAAGTACAAAATGATTCGATGTTTGTTGATACGCAGGTCAGGGAATTGCGACTTTACAAGTGATATATAAAAAATAAGTCCAAAACTGCCACCAACCGTCATTTCGTGTATGCCGACCGCCCGCCGCGTCACGCAAAAGGGCCTCCGGCACCATTTGTGGCACCGGAGGCCTGCTTCCAGCCAAGTTGCGGCGAGGAGGCGCTATGCCGCGCTTACCTTGCGTTTCGGCATGAGCTCGAAGGAGTTGTCGCCGTCATAGATGCTGCGGTCGATCAGGCCCTCGCTGGCAGCAACGAGCACCGAGGCCTCTGCAGCACCGAGCACGTTGGTTGCCGTGCGACCCATGTCGACGATGGAGGAGATGGGTGCCACAAGGGCGATGACCTCGACGGGAAGGCCAAGCGCAGCCAAAAGCGCCGTGGCGGTGATGGTTGCCGTTCCCGGCACGCCAACGGTGCCAACGGAAACCGCCAGCGTGAGCAGGACGAGGAATGCGTACTGAACCGGCGTGAAGGGGATGCCTAGGGCGTTGATTGCAAATACCGCAACAAGCGTGGGCCACATGCCAGCGCATCCGGGCATACCAAGGTTTGCGCCAAGGCCCGCCGTGAAGCTGGCCACGTCCTCATCGACGCCGAGGTTCTGCGTGAGCGAGCGAATGGTCACCGGCAGCGTGCCGATGCTGCTCTGCGTGGTGAAGGCAGTGACGGCAGCGGGTGCCACACCCTTAAGGAAGCGTACGGGGCTGAGATGTCCCGCCCAGCCCACGAAGGCGGATTCGACGCCAAAGAACTGGATGGCCAGGACCACGTATGCAACAACGAGCACGCCGAGCAGCGGTATGAGCTGCGTGACGTTGGCGCGGCCCACGGCACGGCCGATGAGGGCTACCACGGCATATGGCGTGAATCCAACGACCCAGCTCACGGTCTCGCCCAGAACCTTGTTGCCGGCGTTGACGAAAGCCTTGAACGGACGCACGTCTACCTTCTCGTCATCCTGGTGCTGTGAGGCCAGGCGATTGTACGCGAGGGCCACAATGATTGCAAACACGATGATGGGAACCACCGCGTCGCTTGTCCATTCCGCCGCAAGGTTCTGCGGGAAGAGGCCCACGATGGTATCAGTGACCGTGGGGACTTCCTTGGCCTCGTATGTGACACCGTCAAGCGAGAAGCCCGTCCCCACACCCAGAGGAAGTGCGATGGCAAGCGTGAGGAGGGTTGCCGTAAGCGTGTAAAGCATGAGAAGGACCACCGACTTCACCCCAATGCCCTTGAGGTGTACGAGGTCGGCGAGGTTGGTGACACTTGAGATGATGCTGAAGAGGAGGAGCGGCACCACAAGCGCAGATATAACGTTGGCGTAGATGGTGCCAAAGATTGCGTAGTACGAGAAGGCCTGGCCAAACGCGACGCCAATGACTATGCCGAGTCCTGTCGCAATGAGGGTGCGGATGCCAAAGCCCACCTCGAACTTGCGCTTGAGCGTGGCGAGAAGGGCGAATGCCACAATCGTGGCGACAAGTGCCCAGAGTGCCGTGATGTCTACCTGCATGGGATGTTACCTTCCTACGTGTCGTATGCGTTCCAAGTGGGGGATGCGGCCGAGTTGCTCCGCTGCGCTGGTTTCGTTACACATTCGGTGACAGATGATGGCCATGATGAGCTCCTCAATCTCTAGTGAGCCAGTAGGATATTAGTATGGTGCCCCAATCGGACGCGACGCACAAGAGTTGCCGTTGCAACATTTTCCGACAACTGGCGTTCGGAAAAGGCGAGAGCGGGGGAGGTCGCTTCAACCCCTCACACAAGTGGGGCCCAAAGGGTCCCACGAAGTGGCAGACTATTGACAGGCTGTCTAGCGAGTGCTCGAACCCCAGTGCATGTCACAGGGCAGAACCTGGTGCAAATCGACCTTGCCAGCACCTTTGATGAGGTCGATGAGAATGCGCGCCGCCTGCTGGCCTTCGCGATATGCGGGCTGGACTATGGTCGACACGCTTGGGGAGGCAATACTCGCCCAGTCCGTGTTGTCAAACCCAAGAAGACCAACTTGGTCTGGCATATTCGTATAAAAGTCGCGCATGGCAATGTAGACATCGGGGAGGGCCCAGCAGTTTGGTGCGAATACAAGCGTAGGCGTAGCGTTCCTGTCAAGCCGGTCATGCAGCCATGTTGCCAAGTCCTCTACGGCAACGCCGCTGTCGGGTATCACATATTCCTCATGAGGCACCTCGTGTGCCTCAAGGGCATCCACGCATCCGCCAAAGCGTTCCACACGAGAGCTTAAGAGCTGCGGCTGGGCGGCAACTACCAGCACTCGCTCGTACCCCTTTGCAAGGCATGCTTCTATTGCCTCGTAGGTCGCCTCATAGTTGTCCGTCTTCACCCAACTGGAGGTGTAGTCGTAGTACTTGCTGTCAAAGAATACCAGGTGCTTTCCGGCCTCAGAGATTACCTTTGCCACCTCACGGAAACGTGCGGTTGGCTGAACGATAAAACCGTCGACACCCACGGCGAGAAGACGTTCGATATAGGCCCGCTCATCATCGCGGTCGAAGTTGGAGCTGCTGATGAGAAGGCGGTAGCCGGCCTCGCTTGCGACGGAGTCGATCCCCTTCACAATTTGGTTTGAAAAGTGATTCGCAATGTCACCAACCACGATGCCGATCAGATAGGTTTGCTTTGCGTTCATGCTTCGGGCGAGCGGACTGGGCTCATAGCCCGTCTCGCTGATTGCCTGCTTAATGCGCTTGAGCGTCTCTCGTGACATGCGGTCGGTATGTCCGTTGAGGTAGAACGAGACCGTTGTCTTCGATGTACCGGCCAACTGGGCAATCTCGTTTATCGTGACGCGCTTCTTCGTAGATGTGGCCATGGAGCCTCGCTCGAGACGATTGGTAAGCGGTTTACTAAACAGATGGTATCACGGGGGCACAGGTATTTCCCTGCGTCCCCGTTGCCAGCGAATCTACATTTTTGCTTAAGGTTGTGCGGTGGTTCTCTTGCTGCTGTGCTCTGCTTGTTTAGGCAAGAATCCTACGAACAAGTGCGACGACCTTCTCGTCCGTCGCGTTGGCGAAGAAGTACTCCTGGAAGCGCTCGCCCGCAAAGGCGCCGCGCACGAGCTCGCGGTCAAGCTCGGGGAGAAGCTCGGTGAACGAACGGAAGTTCACCTCACGCACACGGTCGAGGACCTTCTTATTGCGCTGCTCGGGAACGACACGCTCTGCCGGGTAGCCGTTGCCAGACCCAAAGCCAAAGAGCTTCTCGAAGGTGTACTCAAGGTTGAGCTCCTGGCCCCAGCCGTTCTTGAGGGCGAAGGGCATGGCCACCGCGTTGCCGTCGTTGATCTGCGCAAAGGTGTAGGCGTCGAGGGGGTCCTCAACGTGCCCGCAGATGACGCCGGGGAAGGAGTTGAGTGCGAGCATGGCTCCTTCGCCGGTGCCGCAGCCGGTCACAACATAGTCTGCCGCGCCACCATTAAGAAGCGTGGCAGCGAGAATGCCGTTCTGTACGTAGGTGAGCTGCGCCTCGTCGTCTGCTGCGTACATGCCGTAGTTAAACACCGTGTGGCCCATGGGCTCCACAACCTTGCGCAGGGCCTTCTCAATCATGGTGTTCTTAGCCGCCTGGCTGTTCTCGTTGATGAGGGCGATTTTCATTGTGTTTCCTTCCTTACTAGAACAAAACATAGGGCGAGATGTAGTTCGTAGAGACGCACTCAACGGGTGACAAAGTAAACTAGTTTTGTAACGACTTCAACTGAACTGCCGTTCAACCCCTCAATTTGAACCGTTCACCGGCCATTCTTTGTAATACGAAGGAAACGATCCCATGATTTCGTATCGAGGAAAGATAAACCGGTTTGCATTTATTCACTTCGACTGAGAGGAGGGGGGCATGGGCGTCCCATTCATTGAATCGCTTGCAGACATCAAACGCTGGAACTCTGCAAAGCACCTTAGCAAGGATGAGCTCGAGCTTGGGCTCATTCGATGTCTGGCGCAGATAGATGCGAACATGTCGGTTTTTGGCAATGGGCAGTTCCCGACCCCAGCAACGACGAACGGTCTGTATGGGGTGATGGGAAACGATGAGTGGACAAACGGCTTTTGGACCGGTCAGCTTTGGCTCGCTTACGAGCTTACCGGTGAGTTCCGCTACAGAACCCTTGCGGAGACAAACGTCGAGAGCTTCCTTGAGAGGGTCGAGCGCAGGCATGAGCTTGATCATCACGATCTAGGCTTTCTCTACACCCCCTCGTGCGTTGCTGCATTCAAGGTGTGTGGTAGCGAGAAGGGGCGTAGGGCAGCAATTCTCGCCGCAGACCAGCTGATGACGCGTTGGCAGGGACGTGGGAGGTTCTTCCAGGCATGGGGTCCCATGGACAGCCCCAATCACTATCGCATTATCATCGATTGCCTGCTCAATGTGCCGCTGCTTCATTGGGCAAGTGATGTCACGGGTGATCCAACGTATGCAGCATGTGCCCGCGACCACTTTATGACAACCTGCGCGCACATCATCAGGGCCGATGGCAGCGCCTTCCATACCTTCTATATGGACCCGACAACCGGTGGCCCAGATCACGGAGCAACCCGACAGGGGTACTCCGATGATTCCGCATGGGCTCGTGGACAGGCCTGGGGTATCGATGGCATTCCCATCAACATCCGCCATACCGGTATGAGTGGCTACCGAGACTATGCTCGCTCCATGAGGAACTACTATCTCAATAGGCTGCCCGAGGACTCGGTCTGCTACTGGGATCTTGTGTTTGGTGACGGATCTGGTCAGCCGCGCGATAGTAGTGCCGCTGCTATTGCGGCATGCGGATTCGCCGAGATGGCATCCCAGGAGACAGGCGAGGAGGAGCGCACGATTGACGAAGGTGCTCTGGCTATCACGCTCCGTTCGCTCATCAATAACTATACGAATGATGGACCTGAGCCCGGTGCGCCCATCCTGCGTCACGGTGTCTACAGCTGGCATTCCCGAAAGGGAGTTGACGAGGGAAACCTCTGGGGTGACTACTTCTTCCTCGAGGCTATCGCGAGGAAGCTCATTACGTGGAACCCATACTGGTAGGAGGACGAAGAAATGGCAGTTCCCAATATTATTATGACCCGTATCGACGAGAGGCTCATCCACGGACAGGGTCAGCTCTGGATTAGGTCTCTCGGGGCAAACACGGTCATCGTTGTGAACGACGAGGTCGCAGGTGACCACATGCAGCAAACCATCATGAAGACCGTTGTTCCTAAGTCGGTGGCGCTGAGGTTCTTCGCCGTTCAGAAGACTATTGACATCATCGGGAAAGCTGCTCCGGCTCAGGTTATCTTCCTCATCGTCAAGACGCCGCAGGATGCGCTGCACCTCGTTGAGGGCGGCGTTCCCATACACGAGATCAATGTTGGCAACGTTCACAACGCTCCAGGGAAGGAGAAGGTCACGCGTTCGATATTCCTGGGTGAAGATGACAAAGAGGCCTTCCGCGAGATGTCTCGCCGCGGTGTTGTATTCAACACAAGGACAACTCCGAGCGGCACTGATGGCGCAGCGGAAGTAGACATCACCAAGTATCTGTAGTCAACTGGTGCAGAGAAGGGAAGCTCGTCAATGGAAATCTCACTCGTTCAGGCACTCCTGATTGGCCTATGGACTGCCTTCTGCTACAGTGGCATGCTCTTTGGTATCTACACTAATCGTGCTCTCGTCCTATCCTTTGGCGTTGGCCTTATTCTTGGTGATGTCCCAACTGCCCTGTCTTGCGGCGCTATCGCGGAGCTTGCGTTCATGGGCTTTGGCGTTGGCGCGGGCGGTACGGTGCCTCCCAACCCCATTGGTCCCGGCATCATCGGTACGCTCATGGCAATTACCATGGCTGATGTGACCCCCGAGACGGCGCTCTCGCTCTCCATCCCCTTTGCCGTTGCCATCCAGTTCCTGCAAACCTTCGTGTACACGCTTACTTCGGGTAACCAGGAGATTGCGACCAATGCCCTTAAGGAGCACAAGTTCAGAAAGTGGCGTCTCTTCTCCAACTTCACCGTTATTCTTTTCGCAATCGTTGGCTTCATCCTCGGCTTCCTTGGAGCGAGCAGCATGTCGCTTCTGAGCCAGCTCGTCGCCCTTGTCCCCCAGTGGCTCCTTAAAGGTCTGAGCGTTGCTGGTGGCATGCTTCCCGGAATTGGCTTCGCAATGATCATGAGCGTCATGCTCGAGAAGGAGTTCGTTCCTTTTGCCCTGCTCGGCTACATTGCCGCGGCCTATCTCAAGATGCCGGTCATCGGTGTGGCGCTCGTTGGCTGTGTCTTTGCACTCAAGCACTACAACGACGTGAAGGAGAACGCCGCTTCCCATGGTGGCGTTGAGCTTGCCGCAAACGATGACGAGCAGGCCGGCCGCGAGGACTGGATCTAGGCCCTAGGGAACTGACTGACAAGGAGAACTACGATGACCGAAGACATCACCACGGCCTCTTCAGAGAAGGACAAGGGCACCGCTGAGCACAAGCTCACTACTCACGACTACAACGTTACCACCCTGCGCTCCTATTTCCTCCAGAACGGCTTTAACTACAGCAACTACCAGGGCCTCGGCTACGGCCTGGTGCTTTACCCTGCCTTCAAGAAGATCTATGGGGAGAACACCGGCAGGCTTGCGAAGGAACTCGAGCAGAACTCCGAGTTCTACAACACCAACCCCAACTTCCTTCCGTTTGTTACTTCGCTGCATCTCGCCATGGCAGACGAGGGAGCGGATTACGAGGACATTCGCGGCATAAAGATGGCGCTCATGGGGCCTCTCGCAGGCATTGGCGACTCGCTTTCTCAGTTCTGCATCGCGCCGCTCTTCTCGACGATCTTCGCGTCGCTTGCCATGAGCGGCGTCGCTGCTGCGCCCCTCCTCTTTCTTGTGGCTATGAACGGCGTGCTCATCTCAATTAAGTTTGCCGTAGCGGCTCAGGGCAGGAAGCTCGGTACCACAATTATCGACAAACTCAGTTCCGAGCTGAGCACCATCTCCGAGACTGCGAGCATGATTGGTGTAACGGTTATTTCGGGCCTCGTTGCAGCCTACGTGAAGATGAACGTAGGAATTACCTTTGCAGCTGGAGCTGCGGAGGAAGGCGTCAAGCAGTCCACCGTCAACATTCAGTCGATGCTTGATGGCATCGCACCCGCGCTCCTGCCGGTGCTGTATACCGCACTTATGTACTGGCTCATCAAGAAGAAGGGCTGGGACACCTACAAGCTTGTTATCCTCACCGTCGTGCTGGGGATTGTCCTCTCGGTGTGTGGCATCCTGGTCTAGGGTCTAGATAGAAAAGCAGTTGGGAGGGTCCGGTTGGACCCTCCCATTTTTATATGGAGGCATATATGGGGATTCGCTTCGACATGGACGCTCCGGGTATGGGCGAGGTCATCAGGCGTGCTGATGATGTGCTGGAAAGCCGCTTCTACTTCACCAAGATTTGGGACATGGAGCGCTGCGAGACTCCCTACGAGGTGGATCTTTCAAAGTGCACGCTTGAGGAATGGGAGGCAGCTCCAAATGGAGATCAGGAGTGGTGCTTCATGCTCAATCGCATGGATTATCTCGACGATCTTTGCCTGGCTTGGCTGGCGACACGCGAGGAGCGCTACGCCGAGAAGGCGGTATCCCTCATGCTGTCTTGGGTTTCCGCCCATTCCGAACTCATCCCAGGCTTAAGCACGCGTACGCTCGATTCAGGGGTGCGCATCTCGGCAATGGCTCGCGCCTTGTCCACTCTTGAAAACACTGACTTTCTAAGGTCTCAACACGCTCAGATCATCCGCGAAAGCATATCTGAGCAAATTAGCTTCATCCATGACCATTATCTTCCCAAGTACGAGACGAGCAATTGGGGCAGCATCCAGACGCTTTCGGTTCTTGCAGTGTACGGGCGCCTTTCGATGGACCCCGAGAATGAGCGCTGGTGGAAGTGGGCTTTCAACCGAGCGGAAGCTCAGCTTGCCGCACAGGTGTATCCCGACGGCACCGATTGGGAGCTTTCGACCATGTACCAGGCGGAGGTCTTCCTCTATGCGCTTCAGGCGCAATGGGTGCTGGGGAAGAAGGGTCTCCCTATTCCGAGGGGGCTCAGCAATGCCTGTCGAGGGCTTGCACAAACGCTTGCGATGCAGGTTATGCCAGACGGAACAACTGAAGCACTGGGGGATAGCGACAGGTCAGATGTGCGGCCGCTGCTTGCTCTGGCTTCTGCCTCTCTCAGGGACTCGGAGCTTAAGTGGGTAGCAAAAGTCTCTTCGCTCGACCCCCTTGATGTGTACTCCTACGGGATCGGAATTGAGAAACCCTACGAGGCACTCGTTCCCCAGCAGCCGCATTCTCTCACACTTGATGCCTACGACTCGGGATTGTTCGTATCGAGGTCCTCGTGGAACAACGATGCGAACGTTACCGTGTTTCTCGATGGACCTTTAGGAAGCGGTCATGGCCACTGCGACGAGTTGCATCTTTCCGTATGGTCAAAGGACAGGGCGATTCTAGTCGATTCAGGTAGATATACCTACCGGGAGGATTCTTCGGATAGGCCGAGACTAAAGGGCGTCTCCGCTCACAATGTCCCGAGCATAGATGGACGCTCAAACAGCGAACCGCTTGGCAGCTGGGAATACAGGGACTTCTCGTATCCGCTCAAGCCGTATGTGCGTCACACTGCCGGATTAGATTATTGGGAAGGTGCTGTTGTGGGGCATAAACCTACGTCGGTTCTGCTTCGTCGTGTCGTGTGCGTAAGCGGGTGCGCTTGGGTCATTGTCGATCAAGCTTGGTGCGATGGCGCGCATGACCTGCAGGCGCGCTTCCATCTAGACCCCTCTCTTCGTGCTCAGCCTGCAGAAGGAGGCTGGCTCCTCGGTGACACTTCGCTCATGCTTCATGTGGGGGAGGGTTCCGAGGTTGTGCACGAAGGCTGTTCGATGTCATATAACCAGATGTCCGACCAAGACGTTATTGTGACGCATGCTTCCCCTGAGGACCGTGGGGTACAGATTGCAGTTCTTGCCATGCAAGATGTGGTGGTGGAGGAGGGGCCACTCATGCGGGCCGACGGCACAGAACTCGATGCCTCCCTCGCTCGTTGCATTCGGCTTGGCTTTCCCGAGGGCGTCACAAAGACGCTTGCGGTCACCTTTGGCGAGGTCTTCAATGGCGTCAAGGCCTTTCTGTGTGACGGGGTGTCGTTTCATGCCGGGGTTGCCGTGGTCACGCGTGACACAAGAGGCGTGAGGCTGGACGTGCTGAGAGGGTAGACATTGATTACGCCGGCACATGCGTGCACTCTTCCACCAAGTATCGTGTGGAAAGTCGACGTGAAGGAAGAGAAGTATCATATCCGCGCAAACAAGGCGGCCAAACTCCGCGCGAAGCCAGGCATCGTCCCTATCGTTTATCCCCCACGACTCATAGGGGTAGCAACTGTGATGGCAGGTCTGGAAGACGCCATCGATGGCGTCTCGCGCAAGAGACCGGGGGTTCGTTGCGGAAATCCATGTGTCCTGCTGGGATACGAACGATGCTTGGTGCAAGAGCCTCATCGAGCATCAACCCTATATCACGGCCTGGTGGGCAGTCGACGATGATGAGGTCGCCGGGCTGGTAGGGGCCCATAGCGAACGTCGAGCATTGCAAGGGAAGGGGAGGACGCCTCAGAGACGATGCCCCCCGAGGCGTCCTGAAGTCTGACGGCGATGTCATCTGATGCGGCCATAGCCTACTCCGGCTGCTTGCCAATGTAGGCGAGGATGCCGCCGTCGACGTAGAGGATGTGGCCGTTCACAAAGTTGGAGGCATCAGAGGCGAGAAAGACCGCCGGGCCCATGAGGTCCTCGGGCGTGCCCCAGCGCCCGGCAGGGGTCTTTGCGCAGATGAACTGGTCGAAGGGGTGGCGAGAGCCATCTGCCTGCCGCTCGCGCAGGGGAGCGGTCTGCGGGGTGGCAATGTAGCCCGGCCCGATGCCGTTGCACTGGATGTTCGCGCTGCCAAACTCGGAGCAGATGTTCTTGGTGAGCATCTTGAGGCCGCCCTTTGCCGCAGCGTAGCCCGCGACGGTCTCGCGCCCAAGCTCGCTCATCATCGAGCAAATGTTGATGATCTTGCCATGGCCCTTCTCGACCATGCCTGGGATTGTCGCCTTGGCGCAGATGAAGGGGCCAACAAGGTCGATGTCAACCACTTGGCGATAGTCCGCGGCGCTCATCTCGAGCATGGGGATGCGCTTGATGATGCCGGCGTTGTTCACCAGGATATCGGGTGTGGTGCCATAAACCTCGCGGATCTTCTCGATAAGGCCTGCGACCTGCTCCTCAACGGTGACGTCGGCCACAAAGCCGTGGGCTTCGATGCCGAGCCTTGCGTACTCAGCGGTGGCGCTGTCGATGCGCTCCTGTCGACGGTCGTTGAACGCGATCTTGGCGCCGGCCTGAGCAAGGGCGGTGGCAATCGCGAATCCAATGCCGTAGGTGGCGCCCGTCACGAGGGCGACCTTGCCCTCGAGCGAGAAACTGGAGAGAACGCCTGCGGTCTTCTCGTCCATGCGTGCTCCTATCGTTTGCATAGGGATACTCTCAACACTATTGAAGTATAGTAAACCGGTTTTGTCAACATGGAAGAGCAACGCCCCTAGCCCACGGATAAGTATCGCTTTTTATCGAGAATGGCGTGAGAAACCTGGTTTATGAGCGTGTGCCTTGCGCGAAGTAGCCTGGGAAGGCAGCGATGACCTCGTCCCGCTCGTCGAGCATCACGTGGAGGTGGTGGACCGTGACATAGGCCGCCTCCTCGGGGTCCCTCCTGGCGATGGCCTCAATCAGCTCCTGGTGTTCGGCAAGAATCGAGTTCCACCCCATGCCGCGCGCCTGTACGTGCAGCCAGCGGTAACGCTCGAGGTCGATGTTGGTCCCCTCGAGCCATGCCCAGGCCCGCTGCCTCCCCGCAATGCGGTAGAGCATCTCGTGCATGCGGTTGTCGGCACCGAAGAAGGACCGCTGGTCACGAACGTCCATGGCACGCGCCTGGTCGTCGAGAAGTCCCCGCAGGGAGGCGATGTCTTTCTCGCCAGCACGCGAGCAGCACTCCACGACAACGACGCGCTCGGTGTTCGACCGAAGGAAGCGCGCGCACTCGGCGGCCCCGAGGTCGACCAGGGCGACGTACGAGCCGCTCTTTGGGCGGGTTACGACTAGGCCCTCCTGTCGCAGGCGCACGATTGCCTCCCGGACCGGAGTGCGACCAACGCCCAAACGCTCGCGAAGCGCCGTGGGGGAGAGGCGCTCCCCGGGGGCAAAGCGGAACTCCATGATGCCACGTCTCAGCGCACTGTAGGCAAGCTCAGCCCGTTGGTCCTGGTCGGTGCTGTCCGGCATCCGTTCCTCCTTGGACTCGATGATGACGGCTAACATGCTACTCATAAACTGGAACGTGAGTTACGTTAGGCTACTGTCACGTGGCTGTCTACTCGTTTGTCGATATTTTGCATCCACTTGCGAAAACACCATGCAGCACCTTGACTTCGCTTACGCAAGGCGAGAACATCTCAGGCATAACTAGCATGCTAGATAACTCCAAGGAGGAGCACATATGGATGCGGCATCAAAGGTCCTGACGTTTGGCGAGATCATGATGCGGCTCTCGCCTCCCGATTACCTGCGTCTTGAGCAGGCCACGAGCATGGACGTGCGCTACGGCGGCGCCGAGGCGAACGTCGCGCTCTCTCTGGCATACCAGGGTGACAACGCAGCATACGTCTCCGTCGTGCCGGAAAACCGCATTGGCAACTGCGCGCTGCGTAGCCTTGCGGCCTATGGCGTGGACGTGAGTCGTGTCGTTCGCACGGGCGACCGACTGGGCACCTACTACTTTGAGCTGGGTGCCTCGGTCAGGTCCAACGGCTGCATCTATGACCGCAAGTACTCCGCCATGAACCTGGCTCCCCGCACCGTCTTTGATTGGGATGCAATTCTCGACGGCATCGAGGTGTTCTATGTCTCCGGCGTGACTCCTGCGGTCTCGCCCGAGATGGCCGCTGCCTGCGAGGAGGCCCTCACGGCCTGCCGCGAGCGCGGCATCACCACGATCTGCGACCTCAACTACCGTGGTCGCCTGTGGTCGCCCGAGCGTGCGCGCGAGGTCATGAGGCGTCTCCTGCCCCTTGTTGACATCTGCATCTCGAACGACGAGGATGCCGAGGCCTGTCTGGGCATCTCCCATGGCTCTGGCTCGCTTGCCACCGGCATCGAGGAGCGCGACGCCTACGTGCAGATCGCCGCCGACGTCTGCGAGCGCTACGGCTGCAAGATGGTTGCCTCAATTGTCCGAGACATCCGCTCCGTCGAGGACTCGGACTGGATGTCGCTCATCTACGCCGACGGCCAGGCGCACTTCTCGCCCGTCCACCATGTCCACGTGCTCGAGGGCGTCGCGGCAGGCGACGCGTATGGCGCGGGTCTCATTCACGCGCTGCTCCACGGCTTTGACCTTGACCGTGCGGGTGAGTACGCCATTGCCGCGAGCGTCCTCAAGCTCACCGTGCGTGGGGACTCCAACCTGGTGAGCGTTGGCGAAATCGAGTCCGTTGCAAAGAGCGGTGCCGCCCTGCGCGTGAGTCGCTAGGACAGTTGTCAAAGGGGGATCTCATGGGTTACATGGATGGTTTCTACAAGAGCGTCGAGCAGGTTGGCGTGGTGCCCGTGGTCGTGCTCGACCGTGCTGAGAGCGCGGCCCCGCTGGGGAAGGCGCTCGCCGAGGGCGGGCTTTCGGCTGCAGAGGTGACCTTCCGCACAGCTGCGGCAGCGGACTCGATTCACGCCATCTCGAAGGAGTGCCCAGACGTTCTGGTCGGTGCGGGCACGGTCCTCAACGAGGCCCAGGCCAAGCGTGCCGTCGATGCTGGCGCTCGCTTTGTGGTCTCTCCCGGCTACGACCTGGGCGTCGTTCGCTGGTGCCTCTCGCACGAGGTGCCCGTGATTCCGGCTGGCGTCACGCCCACCGAGGTCACGGCGTTGGTCAACGAGGGCGTTGAGGTCACGAAGTTCTTCCCGGCGGCGCAGTATGGCGGCCTTTCAACCATCCGCGCGCTGGCATCGGTCTTCGTGGGGCACCGCTTCATGCCCACGGGCGGCGTGAACGCCGAGAACCTCAAGGACTTCCTTGCCGACCCCGCCATCATTGCCTGCGGCGGAACCTGGATGTGCAAGCCGGCGATGATTCGCGCGGGCGAGTTCGACCGCATCTGCGAGCTCTCGCGCGAGGCGGCTGCCATGGTTCGCGGGTAGGGTCGCGCCAGTTGATTCCTGTTTGAGCCTCCTCTGTCTGCCGGCTCACATGATATTTGCAGTAAAATGCCTGTGAACCCAGCGAGAGGAGGCTCGGCATGCCGGCAATGACGTCGCTCAGCGAGTTCAGTAGGCATCAGGGCGAGACGATATCCGAGCTTGAGAAGACGGGGGAGCCCCTGTACCTCACCAGAAACGGGAAGTCTGCCGTGGTGGTTATGGACGCGGATGCCTTCGACTGCATGGTCTCTGCCAAGGAAGAGCTTCGCACTCGCGAGATGGCGGTGTATGATGGCCTCATGCAGGGATACCAGGACGTTCTTGATGGAAAGACGGTTCGCGCGCAGGACGCCTTTGCCCGCATTCGTTCCGAGCGCGGCTGGTAGCATCATGCCGAGCGGGGTTCTACTCACGCAGCACGCCGAGGTCTTTCTTCTCGAAAACGCGACCCTCGAGCGCGTTATGAGAAGGATCGAGGAGACCGTCGAGCTTCTCGGCGCCTATCCCTTGGTTGGCAGAGCGTACGACCCGTCGTATCCTGCCGCATGCACTCCCTTTTCATGCAGGTTTCTCCAGGTCTCCGACACACCGTTCACGCTCTGCTATCTCTTTGATGATGAGTTTGGAGTTGTGACGGTCTTTGATATCGAGTGGAGTGCGGGCGACCCGCGCTGCCGCTTTGCGTGAGCAGTGTGCGGGTGCGCTGAGGTTGGAGGAAGTTCGTGCGCTACGAGTTTCTCGGCGAGAAGGATGGCGCGTCGCGGCTTGAGTTTCGCGCGCTTGAGGACTGCGTGTCGCTCGACCTTGCCCTTGCGATGGGTATGTCGCGCCGCTCCGCCTCGCGTGCGTTCCAGCGTGGCGAGCTTGCGTGCGGCGGGGAGGTGCTTGAGCCGTCGTCGCGCCTCTTGGCTGGGGATGTGGCAAGCGTTGCCCTCGCATGCTCGGCGCCCGTGCCCGCGCTGCCGGCCGCGTCTCCTGCCACCATCATCTACCAGGACTCCGTTTGTCTTGCTGCCGAGAAGCCTGCGGGCATTTTGGTGCACGGCGACGGCACGGGTGCGCCCACGTTCACAGACCGCGTGAGTGTCTCGCTTGCGCAGCAGGGCCTCGCGGCCCACCCCCAGGCGGTGCAGCGCCTGGACGTCGACACCACGGGCATCGTGCTCTTCTCGCTTACCGAGGAGTTCCAGCCGGCGTTCGACGCCCTCGTAGCCGGCCATGCGATGCGCAAGCGCTACCTCGCCGAGGTAAGCGGCTCCTTCCCGGATGACGTGACCACCATCGACACGCCCATCAGCCGTGACCGTCACGACGCGCGCCGCATGCGCGTGTGCCGTTCCGGCCATGGTCAGCCCGCTCTCACGCGGGTGCGCGTGCTCGCGCGGCGCCGCGGCCGCACGCTTCTTCTCGTCGAGCTGGGCACGGGTCGTCGCCACCAGATTCGCGTGCACCTCTCGTCCGCGGGCTTTCCCATCGTGGGGGATGCGCTCTACGGAGGCCCGCGGGACGCGTGCGGCCTCATGCTCCACGCCCTCCAGGAGGAGTTCGAGCATCCCATCACGCGGCATCACGTCCTTCTCAGCTCGTCAGTTCCCGAGCGTTTCTCGGCCTGGGGGTGCGATGCCGCCGAGGTTGCGCGATACTATCCAAGAGGGGCGTCGGCGTAGATTGCCGGCGCCGGTGCCGCGTGCGGCATCGCAAGGAGAGGGACAAGCGAGAGGATCCACTTATGGCCGACACCATGCGTGGCGTATACACCAACCTTACCGAGATCAGGCGCAAGGTCTTCTGCGAGGTAGCGAAGATCGCCTACGAGGGCGGTGACGAAGAGGCAAAGAGGCTCGACGAGCTGCCGTACAAGATCATCCCCGGTGACGTTGCCACCTATCGCGAGAGCGTGTTTCTCGAGCGTGCCATCGTGGGCGAGCGCATCCGTCTGACGCTGGGCCTTCCGCTGCAGGGCGTAGACCGTCCCGAGCAGCTCTCCGACGGCCTTGCCGAGGCGGCCAAGCCCGAGACCTACTATCAGCCGCCTCTCATCAACATCATCAAGTTTGCATGCAATGCCTGCGAGGACAACGTCTATCGCGTGACCAACATGTGCCAGGGCTGCCTCGCCCACCCCTGCCGTGAGATTTGCCCCAAGGGCGCCATTTCCTTTGTGGACAAGAAGGCCCACATCGACCAGGAGAAGTGCATCCACTGCGGCATGTGCGCCAAGGTCTGTCCCTACCACGCAATCCTTCACAAGGAGCGCCCCTGCGCCTCTGCCTGCGGCATGCACGCCATTGGCTCCGACGAGCATGGTCGCGCACAGATTGACTACAACAAGTGTGTCTCCTGCGGGCAGTGCCTCATCAACTGCCCCTTTGGCGCCATTGCCGACAAGAGCCAGATCTTCCAGGTCATCCAGGCCATCAATGCAGGCGACGAGGTCATTGCTGCCGTGGCGCCGGCCTTTGTCGGTCAGTTTGGCGGCAAGGGCAACGTAGGCAAGCTTCGCGAGGCCTTCCACCAGCTGGGTTTCTCGGGCGTTGAGGAGGTGGCGCTCGGTGCTGACCTCTGCACCATCCAGGAGGCCGAGGACTTCATGAACGAGGTCCCTGAGGAACTTCCCTTCATGGGTACCTCCTGCTGCCCGGCGTGGTCGGTCATGGCAAAGAAGGAGTTCCCCAAGTACGCAAACTGCATCTCCATGGCCCTCACGCCCATGACGCTTACGGCGAGGATGATTCGCACCCAGCACCCCAGCGCCAAGATCGTCTTCGTGGGACCCTGCGCCGCCAAGAAGCTCGAGGCCATGCGCAAGTCCATCAAGAGCGAAGTGGACTTCGTGCTTACCTTCGAGGAGATGGCGGGCATGATGGAGGCCAAAAAGATCGACTACCTCTCCCTTGCCGATGACAACAAGAGTGACTTTGACGTCGCCTCCGCAGATGGCCGCGGTTTTGCCGTGGCAGGTGGCGTCGCTTCGGCTGTGGTCAACGCCATCCACCGTCGCTATCCCGATTGCGAGGTCAACGTCGCTAACGCCGAGGGTCTTGAGGACTGCCGTAAGATGATGAAGGACGCCGTGCGTGGGAAGTACCCCGGCTACCTGCTCGAGGGCATGGCGTGCCCGGGCGGTTGCGTGGCCGGCGCAGGTACGCTGCAGGCAATCAACAAGTCTGCCGCTGCCGTCAAGCGCTACGCCAAGCGCTCACCGCACGAGAACGCCACCGAGAACGCATACCGCGTGCTCATCCCCGCGCTTGCCGAAGAGGGGGGCGTTGACACCGAGGTCGAGGAGACCTTTGAGGCCCAGCGTCCCGTCGAGAAGTGAGACAAGTGTGAGACAAAGGGACAGCCCCTTTGTCTCATGACGGTCGTGCGTACGCACGTTTGCGTCTCTGGGCCCACGGGCCTTGCCGCATTCCGCCCCCCACAGAAACGGCCCCGCCGGAGCTACATACTTCGGCGGGGCCTCCCTGAGTGAGACAAGGGGACTGTCCCCTTGTCTCTTGTCTCATGCAGGCTACACAGTCTTCTCGTCCTTGACCGAGGCATAGAAGGTTGCCTGGTCAAACACGTCCTTAATGGTCTTGCCATGGACGAAGGGGAGCATGAGGAACTCGTCAACGGTGCTAACAAGCTCGCTGCAGTCCACGAAGTGGTTCTTCGAGTTGCGCCGTGATGTGTCCTGCGCGCGCCATGCCTCATAGTTAACATCTGTGAGGTAGTAGACGGCCGACCCGACCTTCATGTACACCGAATGGTTTCGATGAAGGTAGTCGGCCAAATCGTTGTAGCTGATGTCGAGCGCCTCTGCCGCTTTCTTTCCCATGGCATGTCCTTTCGCCGAACGACCATGACCTACATGCTTTGACTATATCCTGGTTTGAGGAGAGTTAGTCCCGCGTTTGGAGAATGTCCCGTTCTCGTCGGCAAGCGATGAATTCTCCAAACAAACAGCAGTTCGGCGCGGGTGTGTGTAGACCGCCCGCCAGATTGGCGGGTTGACGGCCTTCCACGCCTCGTGAGTGCGCTAGCCTGAGAAAGGCTACACATTCCCGTGGACCTGCGCCTTGTTATGTGGTCGAACGCCTGGTCCTCTCGCAGGGTGGCCTTGCGCATCCTATTGCGTCGTCCGCCGAGTGCGACCCTGTCAGGGCGTCTGCGCTCGGCTGCGTGCGCCTGGCACCCTCGGCGCAGAACCTCCAGCCATGGAGGCTGGTCTACCCGGAAGGGCACATCGGCCTCTACGAGCATCGTACGCTGCCGCCACGTGCCATCGGAGACGTCCAGCTCGTCGACACGGGGATTGCCATGCTCCATCTCGAGGCAGGTCTCGCACGGCATGGCGTGCATGGCACGCGGTCGTCTGACGGCCCAAAGGCGGATGCTCCGGATGCCGTACCAATGGCGCCCAACGGGTCCATGGCGTACGTCTCAACCATCAGCTTTTGAATGTGAGCTGTATCAATTTTTGTAGCACGGGGGCGGTCCAAGACGGCATCGCCTCCCTGCCTTGTGCCTCTGCGCCTTTCGTGCTCGGCTAGCGTCGTACCTCGAAGGGGGTCTTCTCTCCGCGCTCAAAGGCGAGAAGTGCGCTGGCTGCATTGCAAATCATGGCCTCCACGTCCTCTGCAGTGTAGAAGGCCATGTGCGGCGAGACAATCACGTTGGGGAACGCCATGAGGACCGCACGGTCGCGGTTGGGAAGCACGTCCCTGCTGCGATCGAGGTAGCAGAGGTCTTCCTCGCGCTCAATGGTGTCGAGTGCGGCCGCGCCAACCTGCCCGGACTCTATGGCCTCGATGAGCGCCTGGGTGTCGACGAGCATGCCGCGCGCCGCGTTCACGATGGTCACGCCGCGCTTCATCTTGGCAAACGAGGCCGCATCGACCATATGGTGGTTCTCGGGCAGTCCCGGCGCATGGAGTGTGATTGCGTCCGACTCGGCGTAGAGGGTGTCAAGGTCGACGTAGGTCGCGAGCTTCGCGACCTCGGGGTTTGGGTGGGGGTCGTAGGCGAGGAGCTTGCAGCCAAAGCCCGCAAGGTGCTTGACGACGGTGGCGCCAATCCGACCTGTCCCCACGATGCCCACCGTGGAAGTCGAGACGTCCTTCCCCAGCTTGCCGCGAAGGCTAAAATCCTGTGCCAGGGACTGGCGCGAGAGAAGCTTGACCTTTCGCTGTGCCATGAGCAGCAGCATGATGGCGTAGTTGGCAACGCCCTCGGGAGGGTAGGGCGCGTTTGCCACCCGCATGCCCAGTTCGTAGGCGTGGGTGACATCGATGTGCTCGTAGCCGATGGTCCTGGTGGCGAGGTTTTTCACGCCCTCCTCATGGAATGCATCGAGAAGCTCCGCTGGCATGGGGTTGGTGATGATGCAGAGCGCGTCGTAGCCCCTGGCCAGCTTAGCGTTATCGAGACTGGGGTACTCGGATGTCCAGCCGTACTCGAATCCCATTTCGCGTGCACACGCGTCAAGATAGCCCAGCTCGTCGTACTTGCGCAGGGCATAAGCAAAGAGCTTCATGCTGCATCTCCTTAGGTTGGTGTTCTCATCCATGGTACGCGGTGGGGTTGCACGTAGTTGGTGCGTGTGGTGATGCGAAACAAGGCTGCCAAAGTGTATGGCCGGGGGGCGCGGAGGCGATTTGGCAAATTTCAGGGGTCCTGCGTACGCACGATTGCGGGTTGTTGCCAGTTGCGCCACTCGGGGGGCTCTCTGGGCAGAAAAGTAGGGTCATGCGTACGCACGAAGACATCCCCTTGCCACTGCCGTGGCGTTTCTGCAGGTAGCGTGAGGCACCATGTCAGAAAGTCACTCTTGTGCGTACGCACGATGGCGGGTTGCTGCCACTAGGCCTCGCCAAGAAGGGCGTTCGGGCAGAACGCGCGCGTTATGCGTACGCACAGCATCACTCCCTTGCCGAGATCCAACTTCAAGGACGGCGTGTTTGGCCACGCGAGCCGTGCCAGAGGCATGCTGGCCCATCATCGAGGCATTTGCTCCCGCCGAGTGGCGTGATGAGGCCGTGGTGGCGCACCACCGTCACCACCACGGCTCTGTATCCCCAGTGCAATGAGGGAGAAAATCTCAGCGCGTATAAAGCAGATTCTTCTCGCCCATGGGTTTATCACTTCCCTGGCTGGGTAACTAGATAGACGTTAGCCATGTCCCAAACGAAGGAAGCGCGCATGAAGCAGTTCAAGACAGAGTCCAAGAAGCTCTTGGACCTCATGATCAACTCGATTTACACCAACAAGGAGATCTTCCTCCGCGAGCTCATCTCCAACGCCTCGGATGCCATCGACAAGATCAGCTTCGAGGGTCTCACCAACCCGGACGTCCACGTCGATCAGGACTCGCTTGCCATTCGCCTCTCGTTCGATAAGGACGCCCACACTATCACGGTAAGCGATAACGGTATCGGCATGACCAAAGACGAGCTGGACAAGAACCTTGGCACCATCGCCCACTCGGGTTCCGAGGCCTTCAAGGAGGCGAACGCCGAGCACCAGGGCCAGGACGTGGACATCATCGGCCAGTTTGGCGTGGGCTTCTACTCGACCTTCATGGTTGCTGACAAGGTCCGCGTCGTGAGCCGAGCCTATGGTGCAGACGAGGCCTTTGCCTGGCAGTCTGACGGCAGGAGCGGCTACACGATTGAGCCCGCCGCCGAGGGTGAGCGCTCGGGCGAGAACGACCACGGTACTGACGTGACGCTCTTCCTTCGCCCCTCCACCGAGGAGGAGAACACCGACCGCTTCCTCTCTGAGTGGGGCCTGCGCGACCTTGTGACGCGCTACTCGAACTACGTGCGCCACCCCATCCAGATGATGGTCACCAAGAGCCGCGAGAAGCCAAAGCCCGAGGATGCCGGCGACGACTACAAGCCCGAGTACGAGGACTACCGGGAGCTGGAGACCTTGAACTCCATGACGCCCATCTGGAAGAAGCGTGCAAGCGAGGTCAAGCAGGAGGACTACGACGAGTTCTACAAGTCGACCTTCCACGACTGGGAGAAGCCGCAGCGCACGATAAGCTTCCACGCCGAGGGTGCGCTCTCATATGACGCGCTGCTCTTCATCCCCTCCGAGCGGCCCTTTGACCTCTACAGCAAGGACTACGAGAAGGGACTGGCACTCTACTCGTCAAACGTCCTCATCCAGGAGAAGTGCGCCGACCTCCTGCCCGACTATTACAACTTCGTGCGCGGCATTGTGGACTCGCCCGACGTGACGCTCAACATCTCCCGTGAGACCCTGCAGCAGAACTCGCAGCTCAGGGCCATTGCACGCCGCATCGAGAAGAAGATTCGCTCCGAACTCGAGGGCATGCGTGACAACGACCGCGAGACCTACGAGAAGTTCTTTGAGAACTTTGGCCGTGGCCTCAAGTTTGGCATCTACAACTCCTATGGCTCCAAGGCAGCGGACCTCGCCGATCTCCTGCTGTTCTGGTCTGCCAAGGAAGGCAAACAGGTCACACTCAAGGAGTATGTGGCTGCCATGCCCGCCGAGCAGGACAAGATCTACTATGCGGCCGGCGACTCCCGTGAGCGCCTGGAGAAGATGCCCGTGGTGAGCGCGGCTGTGAGCCACGGTTTTGACGTGCTTCTCTGTACCCAGGACGTTGACGAGTTCATGTTCCAGTTCATGCGGACCTACCATGTTGACGCCGTGGCCGGTGACTCCGAGCATACGGGAACCGAGGCTCGCGACCTCGAGTTTGCCAACGTCTCCTCCGCAGATCTCAACCTTGCGACCGAGGACGAAAAGAAGGCGGCCGACGAGGCAACCACCGAGCACAAAGACCTCATCGACGAACTCAAGGGCGACCTTGGCGACAAGATCACCGACGTACGCGTGGCCGCGGGTCTGGGCGATGCCCCCGCGACGATTGCCTCCGAGGGTCCGGTGTCGCTCGAGATGGAACGCGTGATCAGCCAGGGACCCGAGGCAGCGTCGGCGCCCAAGGCCCAGCGCGTGCTCAAGCTCAACGCCGCACACCCCGTCTTTGGGAAGCTTGTGGCCGCCCAGGAGGCAGGCGAGAAGGACCGCCTCAAGCTCATGGGATCCATCCTCTACGACCAGGCGCTGCTCGTCGAGGGCCTTCCCATTGACGACCCGGTGGAGTTTGCCAAGAACGTGGCCGAGCTCATGTAGCTGTGTGGCTGCAGCGGCTCTACTCGGTGGGAGCCGTGCACCCCGGCGTGTCCATCGCATCTCTTGCAGAAGCATCGGCAATCGCCCTCGTGACCTCCTTGGAGGGAACGAGGGCGTTCTTGTCAACGCAGTCAAGGATGAGCTGATTGAGCTCGGTGATGTATGCCTGCGCAAGACTCGAGAGCTTGCGCTCGCGGTGCACCACGTAGCCCACGTTCATGACCTCGTCCACGTCGAGCGGGATTGCCACGATGCCGTCGAGCATCTCGTCCGAGCGGACGCCCGTCGAGACAAGAAAGCCGTCGTAGCAGCGCAAGAGGCTCGTCATGGTCGCGCGGTCGCTCACGGTGATGCGCTGCCTATGGGGAAGCGACGAGAGGGGCTCCTCGGAATAGTAGAGCGAGCCCTCGGGGCCCTGCTCAAAGGTATAGCGCGGGTAGCCCTCAAGGTCCTGCATGCCCACACGAGAGAGTCTGGCCAAAGGGTGGCCCTCACGGACAAAGACATGGGGTCGTGCACGGAAGAGCGAGACAAAGCGCAGGTTGGCCTCGTCGAGACGGCGTCTCAAGACCCGCTCGTTGTAGGTGGAGAGGTAGAGCACCCCAATGTCGCTTCTAAAGGTGCGTACGTCATCAATCACATCGGCCGTGCGGGTCTCGCGCAGCGTGAAGTCGCAGGACTCGTCATTGCGCTTGGTCACAAACTCGGTGAACGCATTGACCACAAAGGCATAGTGCTGAGAAGAAACGGAGAGCTTGTGGTAGGAATCCTCGCGGTCGCTCGCGTAGTGGCGGATCATGAGGTCGGCCTGCTCGACCACCTGGCGTGCGTAGGCGAGAAGCTCGACGCCCTCCGAGGTGAGCGTAATGCCCTTGTTCGTGCGGTTGAAGACCTTGACGCCCATCTCCTCCTCGAGCTCGCGGATGGAGGTCGAGAGCGCCGACTGCGAGATGTAGTGGCTGTGCGCCACCGAGTTGATCGAACCGCTCTCTGCGACGGCAATGAGGTAGCGGAGCTGCTGCAGGCGCATGCTAGTCCTCCTCGCGCTGGCCGGGGAACATCTTGCGCTCCGAGAACTCGGCCTGCACGGTCGCAAGCATGAGGTCCACGTCCTCAAGGCCGAGGTGGCGCTCCTTCTCGTTCTTGCCTAGGGTGCCGCGCCGACGCGCCCAGTTCTCGAGCGTAGCGGGATGGGACTCGCGGGGGAGTAGGCGCACCTCCGGGTCCACGCGACGGCAGATGTCGCGCGTGTCGATGGGCACAATCCTTCCGGCCTTGCGCGCCTCGGCGTAGCCGTCGACGTTGAGCATGAACCAGGAGTCCTCGAAGGCGGCATTGTGGGCCATGTACGGGAACGTCGTGAGCGCTGCGAGAATCGCCTTCTGCATCTTGGGGTTCTGTCGCAGGGACGGCTTTCCCTCAAGGTCCTTCCACGTGATGTGGTGGATCTCCGTAAGAGGCACGCCCCTCTCGGCATACATCTCGGGCATGCCGCAGTAGGCAGAGTAGGGATTGGTGGGCTTTGCCGTGGGCGTGAGATTCATGAACTCGAGACCAACGTTGATTACATAGCCGCGGTCTGGCTCGCGGTCTGAGGTCTCGATGTCGATGCCCACCACGGCGCCCCATACCGGTGCGTCGATGTAGGCAATGCCCAAGTCCGTGACGCTTGGGCCCGCGACGCGTGCAATCTCCTCGTCCGAGCGGTGCTGGAGCGCAGCCACGCCATGGATGAGGTCTGCGTCCGAGAGACGCCGCGCGAGGTTGAGGCCCTGCGTGTTGCGCAGGCGCTCGATGCCGTAGCGGTCACAGATGTCACGGTTTCTGCCGGCAAGGCCCCTTACCAGGTCAAACGAGAATGGCTCGCGACCATCGGGTGCCGCCTTCCAGGCGTCGGTAAGAACCTTGATGGCCTCCTCGTTTTTGGAGCGCTCCTGGGTGAGAGAGTCGTCGTCGGTGAGAAAGCCAGGGAAGACGAAGGCGTTTGCCTGTTCGATTGCCTGGGAGAGATCCATGCTTGTCGCTTTCGCTCTTGGCGGGGTGGCCCCCGCGCCGTCTGCCTGATGGTTGAGAACAACCTAGCCTAGCAGAGGCGCGTGTCACGAATGTGGCGCAAGGGCATTTCTCCGCCCAACGCGAGGCTGATGGTGTGGGGGACCAGGCCATTGTCCCTGGTCGCGGGCGAGAAAGTTCTCTCGTGCGTACGCACCATCGGGCCTTTCTGCCACGAGGGCCGCATTTCCCCAGCAGGGCTAGGAAGCGGTGGCGAGAAGTCCTTCTCGTGCGTACGCACAAGCCCCGTCCGCTGCCAGGGTCTCCTTGCCCAACTGGGCAAACGTTGGGGCCATGTCAGAACCTCCGGGTCGTGCGTACACACGGCTACACTTTTCTGCCCGAAGGATGTCCCAGGGGAGCAGGGGGGGAGCGCGAACCCTCGTCACCCTTGTCGCAGGCTCCGCGTGCGCTGCCTCTGCCTACGACGTGATGACTTCGGGCCACGCGTCGCCAAACTTCCTACGCAGGTCCAGTATCGCCTCGCAGAACGTGTAGCCGTGCGGCGCAGAGGTGCGCACCAGGCGTCCGTCGCGGTAGGCGATAAGGCGGTTTCTGGGAACCGGCTTCCAGAGGTCTCTCTCGGCCTCTCCCCCAAGCGGCTTGGTCGAGAAGACGATGGCATCATCCGACAGCTGGCGAAAGTTGAGCGTGTCCTCGGACGTGTTGGTGTGCACGTAGGTGTAGGTGCCATCGTCCATGATGAGGTTCAGGCGGTTGAGGTTCGAGATCTGCGACAAGGCGCCCGCAAGTGCATTGAAGGTGCCCTCGAAGTCAAGCGCGCCACCCGCACGCAGGGCAGCCTCGTCGAGGACGTCGAGCAGGAAGAGCATCGTGCGCTCGCTGTCCGTCTCGCCCCGCTCACGACGGTCATAGCCTGCGAGCAGCTCCTCGTTGAAGAGGATGCCGTTGTGGATGAGGGTCCACTCGTGTCCGGATATGTCCGAGCCAAGGAAGGGATGGCAGTTCTCGACGCATTGCTCGCCGCAGGTGGAGAAGCGGATGTGCGCTTCCAGGCGGCAGGCCTCGACAGGGTGCGCCAGAATCTTAGGCAGGAGCGTGGACCTGTAGGCGGGGATGGGCTCGCGCCAGAGCACCACGTCTGCCTCAGGGTCTCCGGGCCTGCCGTTGTCATCTCGCCACGAGAGACCCCAGCCGTGGGGATGGTCATGGCTGTGGGTGTAGAACTCTCTCAGGTAGGCATTGGCCAAGACCGGCCTGCTCGAGTTGATCGCGAAGAGCTCGCACATGCTGGGCGTCCGATCTTTCGTGACTTTTCGGGTACGCGGACGATGATAGCGCGTAGAGGGGAGACGTGTGCGTGTCTGTGCGCCGCGGGAGTGGCGTTGCGTCTCAGTACCCAACGGCGCAAGGGAACCCAAGCTCGCGCACGCGCCGCGCAATGGTGTCGAGGGCGTCTCTTGGCGCTTTTGTGAGACCTGCCGCTGGCGTATCTCGGTCCACGGTGTAGATGGTCACGCCCCTAGGCTGGATGCGCACGAGCGCCGAGAGCCACGCACCCACGTGCCCCTCGTCCGTGTTGTCAAACGAGCGACCCTCGTAGCTGCCCCGCAGGAAGATCGTCTGGACAATCACGTGGCCCGAGAAGGACGCAAGCGTCTCGATCTGGCGCTCCACGTCATACGGCACCTTGGGGCGGTCGAGCGCCGCGACATAGGCGGGGTCTACGGTGTCCAGCTTGAGGACGTTTCTGTCCACGCGCATGAGCGCGGCGTGGACGGCCGGCCGCCCAGCCTGTGTGCCGCTTGAGAGCACGGTCACGTGTGCGTCTGGGGCGTAGCGGTCGCGCAGGGCCAGCGCCACGTCGACGGCCTGGGGAAAGGTGGGGCTCGCGGTGGGCTCGCCGTTCCCGGCAAAGCAGATGTCGTCGAGGTGCTCGCCCCTCTCGGCCATGTCTGCGAGGGTCCTCTCGAGGGCGTCTGTGACCTGGCCAAGGCCAGTGTAGCCGTCGTGCGTGCGGCGCTGCGCATCAAGGCCGTTCTCGCAGTACAGGCAGTCGAAAGTGCAGATCTTGCCCGTGGCAGGCATGAGGTTCACCCCGAGCGAGACCCCAAAGCGCCTGCTTGTGACGGGACCAAAGACGGGGCTCTTGTTGAGAAACGTTGACACGGCGCTAGCCTTCCGGCCTAGATTTCGTCGGCAAAGGTGACGAAGTCAAGGTTTCCGATGGACTCGATAAAGAGGCTCTTGCGTCCCATCGTCGAGAGCTCGACCGAGAAGGTCGCCGCCGTGCCCTTCCTGCCGTCCTGACCACGGATGACCTCAAAGTTCTCGTATGTGCAGTCCCAGGAGTGAAGCTTGCGGAGAAGCTCGCGCACACCCGAGGGCTCATCGAACTCCACGTAGACGTCGAAGGTCTTGGAGGCCTGGCGAATCACGTGGTCGAGGCGGTTCAGGCCCTCGAAGGCGAGAAGCACGAAGAAGAGACCGATAAGCGCGCCCTCCGCAAAGCCAATGCCCGCCGCCAGGCCGATGCACGCGCAGGCCCAAAGTCCAGCGGCTGTCGTGAGGCCGCGGACCTCGTTTCTTCCGGTCACGAGGATGGTGCCCACGCCGAGAAACCCCACGCCCGAGATGACCTGCGCGCCAATGCGGTTGATGTCGCCCCTGGCGTCGGGGAACTGGTGGAGCACATACTCGCTTACGATCATCGCCATGGCCGCGCCGATGCACACAAGGACGTGGGTCTTGACGCCCGCACCCTTGTTGTGGAACTCGCGGTCGATGCCGATTGCCGTGCCCACGAGGGTGGCGAGAAGCAGACGAAGGAAGACGGCACGGGCCCCCCATGCCGCCGTCTCCGTCACAAGGCTCTGCCAGGCCCCACCAATCATTCGCCCTCGCGTCTACTCGTCGCCAAAGCTGATGCCGAGAAGCCTTGCCTCGCGCACCAGGTCGCAGTTGGGGTCGACGTACTTGAGCTTGCCTGCCACGTCCTCGAGCGGCACACGGCGCATCCTGCCACCTACCTTGGCGATCATGTAGCCGTACTTGCCCTCGAGGCAGCCGCGCGCCGCCTCCACGCCGCACTGGGTGGCAAAGATCCTGTCTTGGGAGTCCGGCTGGCCGCCGCGCTGCGTGTGGCCCGGTACGGCCACGCGGACCTCGCGGTCGGTCCTGCGGGCAATCTCCTCGGCGATGTCATAGGCAACGGAGGGCTTGACGCGCTCGGCCACAAGCCTCTTGTAGTCCTTCTTCTTCATCGCCGCCTGTTCCTTTGAGATGGCACCCTCAGCGCAGACGATGATCGCAAAGCGGCCGCCGTTCTCCTCTCGACGGTCGATGGCCTCGACTACGTTATCCATGTCGTAGGGGATTTCGGGGATGAGAATGACGTCGGCACCGCCGGCGACACCCGCGTAGAGGGGAATCCAGCCCACCTTGTGGCCCATGATCTCGATAACGAAGACGCGACCGTGGGAGCTTGCCGTTGTGTGGATGTCGTCAATGCAACGGGTGGCGACGTCGGTGGCCGAGGTGAAGCCAAAGGTGAGGTCGGTCCCCCAGGTGTCGTTGTCGATGGTCTTGGGCAGTGCGATTACGTGTAGCCCCTCCTGGTAGAGGCGGTTGGCCGTCTTGGTGGAGCCGTTGCCGCCCAGCACAAAGAGACAGTCGAGCTTGAGGTTCTTGTAGGTGCGCTTCATGGCGGGAACCTTCACGGTTCCGTCTGCCTCGGGGACGTCCAGGAGCTTGAACGGCGTGCGGCTGGTGCCCAGCACCGTGCCGCCCAGCGAGAGGAGACCGGAGAAGTCGCCTGGGGTCATCTGGATGTAGCGATTGCGGATGAGACCCTGGTAGCCATCGAGGAAGCCATAGATCTCGACGTCCTGCTTGGCGTTGTGCATGATTGTCTTGACGATGGCTCGCATGGTTGCGTTGAGCGCCTGGCAGTCGCCGCCGCTGGTGAGAAGGCCGATCCTCAGCATGATTCATCCTCTCCTGTGGTTCGTCGTCCCTGACGGACGCCTGAGGAAAGTTTCGCACAAGTTGGAACGGCAGGCGGGGCCATCCGCCAACGGGCGCAGGTCCGGTGCGACCGTGGCCCTCTCTCCTCGGCGTCCCTTTCCTCCCTTCACGGCAGCCGGCGGATGTCAGGGGTGGGGTGGTGACCCTACAGCGAGAGGAACAGCTGGTGCAGCCTGAGGTCGCGGTCGAGCTCGGGATGAAAGGAAAGCCCCAGCTGTGACCCCTGGCGAACCGCCACCACACTTCCGTCAATCCGAGCAAGCACCTGGACGCCTGCGCCCACCTCTACCACGCGTGGAGCTCGGATGAAGGTCATCGGCACGTTTTGCCCAACTCCGGCGACCCTTGCCGCCGTGCGGAAGCTTCCTAGCTGGCGGCCATACGCATTGCGCTCGACGGTCACGTCCATCGTGGACAGGCGCGGCGTGCCCTTGTCGTCGTGCGCGGCAAGCCGTTGTGCCAACAGGATGAGCCCGGCGCAGGTGGCAAGCACCGGCATGCCGTCTGCGATCCGCTTGCGCAGGGGTTCGAGCATGTCCCGCTCCTCGAGAAGGCGTCCCTGGACCGTGGACTCGCCGCCGGGAAGGACCAGACGGTCAAACGGGCGTGAGAGGTCATCTGCGTCGCGTAGCTCGAAGGACCTCTCGCCCAGCTCCGCAAGGTGGGCCTCGTGTTCGACGAAGGCCCCTTGCAGGGCGAGGACCGCCGTTGCCATCACTTGCCCCTCTCGGCCATGAGCAGGTCTATCTCATCCTTGTTGATGCCAACCATGGCTTCTCCAAGGCCCTCGGAGAGCGCCGCAATCTTCTCGGGGTCGTCGAAGCTGGTGACTGCACCCACGATGGCGCGGGCACGCTCGGCGGGGTCGCCGCTCTTGAAGATGCCCGACCCCACGAACACTCCCTCGGCGCCCAGCTGTATCATGAGCGCTGCGTCCGCCGGTGTGGCCACGCCGCCTGCAGCAAAGTTGACCACTGGCAGGCGGCCGCTCTCATGCACAAAGCGCACAAGCTCAAGGGGCACCGCCAGGCGCTTGGCCTCCTCGAAGAGCTCGTCCTCGCGCAGGCTCGCCACGTGGCGCATCTGCGCGTTGATGAGGCGCATGTGGCTCACCGCCTGCACCACGTCGCCGGTGCCGGGTTCGCCCTTGGTGCGGATCATCGACGCGCCCTCGGCAATGCGACGCAGGGCCTCGCCCAGGTCGCGCGCCCCGCAGACGAAGGGCACCGCGAACCGCGTCTTGTCGATGTGGTAGGCATCGTCGGCGGGGGAGAGGACCTCCGACTCGTCGATGTAGTCGATGTTGATGGCCTGGAGTACCTGCGCCTCCACAAAGTGGCCAATGCGGCACTTGGCCATAACGGGGATGGAGACTGCCGCCTGGATGCCCTTGATCATGTGCGGGTCGCTCATGCGGCTCACGCCACCTGCGGCGCGAATGTCGGCCGGGATACGCTCGAGCGCCATGACGGCGCAGGCGCCCGCCTCCTCGGCAACGCGCGCCTGCTCAGGGGTTGTGACGTCCATGATGACACCGCCCTTGAGCATCTGTGCGAGCTCGCGGTTGAGCTTTGATCGCTCTGGTCCCGGCGTTGGTGCTGCCTTCTGCGTCGCATTCTCGTCCTGTGCCATGCGATGGCCCCCTTGTCGTTGGCGTATTCGTGTGGCTCTGAAGACTAGACGCATCATGGTCATATTTGAATGTCCAGAATGAGATAAATTGATAGGACCAGATTAAGACCAGTGTTACCGTATTGATAAGGCCACGGATGAGAGGAACGCTGCATGCAGGGCATCGACCTTACGGGGCGAGGAGGGCTTCCCCTCTACGAGCATCTCTACCGGTGTATCCGAGACCAGGTGGTAACCGGAGGAATTGCCGCGGGCGAGCGCCTGCCGTCGCGGCGCGCGCTTGCGGAGGGGCTGGGAGTGAGCGTGGTCACGGTGGAAGGTGCCTATGCGCAGCTTGTTGCCGAGGGATACGTGGTTTCTCGCCCCCGGCGGGGCTACTATGCCGCGAGCCTGCCTACGTTGCCGGACTTGGCTGCTCCCGCGTCGGCGCCCATCCCCATGCGTCAGGTGCCGACGTGCTCATGCAAAGACCAGCAAACCACAGGCAGACCGGCATATGACCTCGCTCACGGCGCCGGAGTTGCTGCGCCTGGGGCTGCGCGCCTGTGGGAGCGAGCCCTTCGCGACGCGTTGGCTCACGAGCCGGATGACGTCTTGTATCGCACGCCGCCCGCTCGCGGCGTGATGCGTCTTCGGGAGGCGATCGCCGCCCACCTGGCGCGCTCGCGCGGTATGTCGGTGGATCCCAAGCTGGTCGTTGTGGGGGCTGGCGCACAGACGCTCTACGGGCTTGTCGCACAGCTCCTGCGTGAGTCGCATACCGTTGGCGTGGAGGATCCGGGCTACGCGCGGGCGAGCGAGTCCTATAGAGCCCACGGTCTTGACGTATCCTACCTGCCGCTTGATGCGGAGGGACTCTCGTCGCGTGCGCTGCGGGCGTCTGGGGTTGCCGTGGCACATGTGATGCCCTCGCACCAGTTCCCCACGGGGTGTGTGACGAGCATTGCTCGCCGCTACGAGCTTTTGGGATGGGCTGCCGAGAAGGCCGGGCGATACGTTGTCGAGGACGACTACGACTGCGAGCTGCGACTTGCCGGTCGGCCCATTCCGTCGCTTGCAAGCATCGATGCCACAGGCGGCGTCATCTACCTCAACACGTTCTCGAAGAGCCTCTCGTCGGCGCTGCGCATCGCCTATCTGGTGCTGCCGTCCGCACTCGATGCCGCCTTTGACGACCGCCTGGGGTTCCTCTCGACAACCGTGCCCGCAATCGACCAGGTGGCGCTGGCACACGCGCTTGAGTCCGGTGCGTACGGGAGGCATGTGGCTCGCTATCGCCGTGAGATGCGCGAGACGAGAGATGCGCTGGTGGAGGGGCTTCTCGGTGGACCGGCGGGCAGCCGCCTGCGCATCGAGGAGGCGGACTCTGGCATCCACTTCGTGCTTGCCGTGGAAGACGACGGTCGCGGGGAGCGCGGCATTGTGTCGGCCGCTCGCGGAGTGGGGGTCTCGTTGGCGCCGCTCTCTTCGTTCGCGCGGGTCCCCGAGCATGCGAAGGGGAGAGACGGATGGGCGCGGTTCGTGGTGCAGTACGATGGCCTCTCCGTGGAGGATGCGCAGGCTGCGGCCAATGCGCTTGGGCCTGTGCTGTAGGGACGCTTGGAGAGGCGGCCGTTCCCAAGCCAAAGGCCTGCGACCCAATTGCGCCCTTCTCCGTGCATGCAACCAGGCCGTAGTTGGGCGGGCTGGCTAGAAAGCCGCATCGTGCGTACGCACGACCAGGGAGAGCTGCCAGGGCGGCGACGTTTGCCCAGTTGGACGAGAGAGCCATGGCAACGGGCCGGGGTTGTGCGTACGCATGATGGCGGATTTCTGCCAGCATGGGGCTCTTGGAGGGCGAAATTGGCAGCAAGTCTCGGTCGTGCGTACGCACGATGCCGGACTTCTGCCATTGGGACGGCTGCTTGCCAGTCGGCCTGCACGCCACTCCAGGTCTCTCTGGCCTCGTGCAGGTAAGCCGAGCTTTGGAGAGGGTCCCGAGGAGGCTTCACCTACAGTCCCAGCTCGGCTTTCACCTGGGGAAACGTCCGCCAGATGGGCTGGGCGGCGACGTGCTCTCCGAGGTCGCGCTCCATCCATACGGTGTCGTACCAACGACCAAACTTGTAGCCGCACTTGGGGAAGTGGCCTATCTCGCGGTAGCCAAGTCGCTCGTGAAACGCCACGCTTGCGTTGCCGAGGTGGGCATCCGGCTCGTCGGTCGTGGCGATGCAGGCGTAGAGGTTGAGGATGCCCTGTGCCGAAAGCGCCCGCTCGAGTGCCCGGTAGAGGGCCGAGCCAACGCCGTGCCCGCGCTCCTCGCGTGCCACGTAGACGGAGGTCTCCACGCACCAGCCGTATGCCGCGCGCCCATAGTAGGGACTTGCGTAGGCGTAGCCCAGCACGCCGCCCGCCCCGTCACGAGCCACCAACCAGGGGTGGGTAAGGGTGATGCCCCCGATGCGCACTGCCATCTCCTGCGCATCGGGGGCATCGTATTCAAAGGTGATTGCGGTGTCTTGCACGTAGGGTGCGTAGATGGCTGCCAGGTCTTCTGCGTCTGTGCGGCTAGCCGCCGTGATGCGCAGCTCGCTCATGAGTCCTCCCCGTTGTTACCGGAGCCAACTATAGCCGTACGCGCCACATGCCGCTGCGACGCGCACCGTTGGCCCCGAACCCAAATCTCATGCTACTGGCCGACCCTCGTCGACGCTCTCCTATGATAAAGTGCGCTCACGGATTCAGATTCCTGTGGAAGCGGCTCCTGGATGACAATGGGTGCACGCGTCGGACGTCCCGGATTTCGACGCGCGGTTGGCTCGAAAGGCGGCTTGGCATGGCAAGCGAGCACGATGGCACGACGGTGGCTGGAGATGCGGAGGCGGCAGACCCTACGCGGCTTTCGCACGAGAAGCTCGAGGAGATGCAGCTCGAGGCCGTTCGACGCACGCTGGTCAACTGCTACGAGCACATCCCGTTCTACAAGCGCTCCTTCGACGAGGCAGGCTTCGACCCCTATCGCCTTGTCTCTCTCGATGACCTCGCACATGCGCCCTTTGTGACCAAACAGGACCTTCGCGACGCCGCACCCTATGGCATGCTTGCCGTGCCCCTCTCGGACGTGCGAGAGATCCACATGTCCTCGGGCACCACCGGTGTGGCGACGCTTGGTGCCTATACCCAGCATGACCTTGACTTCTGGTCAGACTGCTTCGCCCGCAGCATCCGCTTTGCGGACGGCGGTGCCACAGACGTGGTACAGGTTGCCTATGGCTATGGCCTCTTCACGGGTGGCTTGGGCGCCCACTACGGCGCGCTTGCCTCGGGCGCCACGGTCATCCCCGCCTCGGCCGGCAACACCGAGCGTCAGATTCGCATCTTGCGCGAGATGGGCACCACAATCCTCTGCTGCACGCCCAGCTACGCGATGCACATCGCTGACACGGCGCTCGAGATGGGGCTCGATCCCACTCGCGACTTCCACCTCAAGGCAGGCATCCACGGCGCCGAGCCCTTCTCGGACAACTTCCGCATCGAGCTGGAGCGCAAGCTCAACTACAGGGCTCTCGACATCTATGGCCTCACCGAGACCATGGGTCCGGGTGTGGCCTGCGAGTGCCTCGAGCAGGACGGCCTGCACCTTGCCGAGGACCACTTCTTCGCCGAGATCATCGATCCTGCTACGGGCAGGCGCCTGCCCGATGGCGAGTGGGGCGAGCTTGTCCTCACCACGCTCGACCGCGAGGCATCGCCCGTCGTGCGCTACCGCACACGCGACATCACGCGCATCCTGCCTGGTGAGTGCCCCTGCGGCTGCACGCACAAGCGCATCGACCGCCTGCACGGCCGCACCGACGACATGCTCATCATCCGTGGTGTGAACGTCTTCCCATCGCAGATCGAGGACGTCATGAAGACCTTCGACCATGTCTCGAGCTGGTACCAGATTGAGGTTGGCACCGACGAGCGATCGCTGGACGTGGTCACGCTCAAGGCGGAAGCCAATCCCGACTTCGACTTTGACCAGACCGGCGCCATTGAGGCCCTGCAGCGTCAAATCTCTGCTCGCCTCAAAACCGACCTCTCCGTTGGCGTCAAGGTTCGCATCGTCGAACCCAAGTCCATCTCGCGCAGCACAGGCAAGGCCAAGCGCGTCATCGACATGAGGAAGGGGATTAAGTGATGATCAAGCAAATCTCAGTCTTTCTCGAGAACGACAAGGGGCGTCTGGCGGCACTCTGCCGCTCTCTCGCGGACGCGGGCGTCAACATGAGTGCCCTCTCGATTGCCGATACCCCCGAGTACGGCTTGGTGCGCATTGTGTGCAATGAGGCCGACAAGGCCAAGGCAGCGCTTGACGCAGCGGGATACCGTGCCCGCTTGACCAAGGTCACGGCCGTGGCTGTGCCCAACCGGCCTGGTGGGCTGGCGGAGCTTCTTGAGACGCTCGACGAGGCGGACATCTCGGTGGAATATGGGTATTGCTTCTCTCACCAGGACGGCAATGCCATCTTTGCCCTAAAGGTGACCGATCCCGCGCAGGCCGCCGAGGCCGTCTTTGCCATCGAGCGGGCTGGCTTCCAGATTCTGGAGGAGGGCGAGCTGGACTAGGCTGGGTTGCCGCGCGGCGTCGGAGGGTCGGTTTCGAGACTTGCTGGGTGCGCCGCGCGGCGTCGCCACCGGGCGGCGCACCCCAACTGTCACCCTAGAGTCGCTCGAAGAGCGCTGCGCTTCCGGTGCAGTCGTCGTCGATATTCTCGGGAAGAGCGGGGACCATGGCCTCGATGAGCTTGCGCAGCAGGTGGAGGTTCTCGCTAAAGACGCGCAGCACGTCGTCGTTGGTGACGGCCGCGTACTTGCCCAGGCCCGAATCGTAGTCGGTAACCAGGCTAATGTTCACGTAGTGCATGCCAAGCTCGCGCGCGAGCCACGCCTCGGGGTACTGTGTCATGTTCACCACAGACCAGCCCATCTTCTGGAACCACTCGCTCTCTGCCGTGGTCGAGAAGCGCGGGCCCTGGATGGTGACCACAGCGCCTCCGTCGTGCACGGGAATGCCAAGCTCGCGACACTTCTCGACGGCAATCTTGCGCATGGTCTCGCAGTAGGGGCGAGCGGCGGAGAGGTGCTGCACGCCAAGGCCAAGCTCATGTGTGAAGAAGGTGTCGGCACGGCACCTGGTCCTGTCGACGAACTGGTCGCAGATCACAAAGTCGCCGGGGTGGATGTCAAGCGAGAGGGACCCTACCGAGCAGGGTCCAATGACCTGCTTCACGCCAAGCTCGCGCATGCCCCAGAGGTTGGCTCGGTAGTTGACCTCGCCGGGTGCAAAGGTGTGCTTGTGACCATGGCGGGGGAGAAACGCAACCTTGCGTCCGCCGATGGTTCCCACGGTGTAGACATCGGAGGGCTGACCCCAGCGCGTGTCGAGGGAGACCTCCTCGCGGTCGCCCTCGAAGAGGCTGTAGAAACCGGACCCGCCAAAGATGCCAATCTCTGCCTGCGGAAGCTCTGCCATGTGTGGCTCCTTTCGAATGGGGTTCATGTGCCCTCGATCATTGTAAGGTGGCCGTGCCGCCGCGTCACGTGCCTCCCTGTCAGCAGTCCGAGCGCCCGTACTGGGCAATCGATATAAACTCTGTATGTCACAGCCCATCAAAATGTATTTTACCTATCCATACTGTCGCCCTACCATCAGGACTGAAAGGCGGCACGTCCCATGACGTGCTGCAAGGGGCCGCAACAAGGCGTTGCCGTCCAAACGTATGTCGTCCAAGGAGGCACGCAATGATTCTCGGACTGGGAGTCCCCGAACTTCTCGTCATCCTCGTGATTGCCCTTGTCATCTTTGGGCCCAAGAACCTTCCCAAGCTCGGCTCTGCCATCGGCAAGACCGTCAAGAACGTGCGCGAGGGCATGGAGGAGGGCGATGGCGGCAGGGCCGTCTCCAAGGCCGAGAAGCCCGGCGAATCCGGGAACGTCGAGGAGGTCGTCGCCGATCCCGATGACGCTGATGTCGAGGGTGCCACAAGCGACAAGTAGCGCTGCCAGTTGGTTCCCCGGCCGGGCGCCCCTTCCTTAGTCCGGCTGGTCCCTATCCCAGGTCGCCGAGAAGAGCCAAGCACCTCTGCGCAAGCGGTGACATGTACCGGTCTGCCTTCCAGACCACCGCTTGCCGCGTGGACAAGCCCTTCTCGGCAATCACCTTTATGAAGCACTCGCCCGTGTCCGTCACGGGCAGGAGCGTCTCGGGAACGAGGGCGACCCCCATCCCATTGCGCGCCCACGTGCAGGCCGTGCGGGGGTCATCGACCGTGCAGCTTGCGAGAAGGTTGGCCTTGGCATCGGCAAAGGCGTCTCGTACCTGTGCCTCGAGGCGTCGCGTGAGTATTACGGGCACATCCGAGAGCTGCGCGCAGGTGACGTCCATCTCCGTCCCCACCTCGAGCGCGGGTGGCATGATGGCAAGCATGCGTTCCGCCTTAGCATAGCGACAGCGCAGGCCGTCGCTTGGGAAGGGCGTGCGCACGACCCCAATGTCCACCACGCCTCCCTCGAGCATCTCGAGCACCTGCGGCGTGTCGCCCTCACGAAGCTCCACCGAGACATCTGGCACCGTCGCGAGCTCGGCGAGCCTCGACCCGGGGACCGAGCCCACGCACGAGGCGTCGACCCCAAGCGTGAGCACCCCCGCCATGCCCTTGCCCACGCCCTCGACGTCGCGCTTGGTAGCCTGCGCAAGCGCAAGGATGCGTAGGGCTCGCTCGTAGAGGAGCTTGCCGGCATCCGTGAGCGTGGCCGAGCGCGGGCCCCTGCGTACGAACGTGGTCCCCAACTCGCGCTCGAGCTGGGCGAGCTCGTAGGAGAGCGGCGGCTGCGAGATGTGCAGGCGCCGTGCTGCCGCCGTGATCTGGTGCTCCTCGGCGATGGCGACGAAGTACTCCAGCTGCTTGAGGTTCACACGTGCCTCCCCTGCGATGCCTGCGCGTCGGCCTGCCGGTTGGCATGGCGACCTGCATGGTCAATTCATACGAGAATTGTATGGCGACTCTCCGTCCCATGCATGCACAAGATGGATGCCTGTGACCACGGCAGACGCTCCCGGGTAGAATGTGGGCAAGAGGACCGTCGGAAGCACATGTCAACACACACGAGGGGCGAGGATCACATGGCCCGCAACAGCGACAGCAGCCCAATCTACGAGGTTCCCGGAGAGGACTTCAACCCAAAGCGAGAGATTGAGGAGGCAATCGCCGCAGGCAAGGAGGCTCTCTCATGCCTTGACCGGGCGGCCAAGTGCCTGGACAGCGCTTCCGGATGGGGCATGCTCGACATCTTTGGTGGGGGCCTCATCTCTGGGCTGGTGAAGCACCACCGTATCGACGAGGCGCAGGACGCGCTACGTGATGCGCAGTCGTCTCTCGAGGCCTTCTCGCGCGAACTCTCGGACGTGCACGAGATCTCTGGACTCAAGGTGGACATCAGCCGGGGCTGGACGTTTGCGGACTTCTTCTTTGACGGGGCCATCTCCGACATCGTGGTCCAGAGCAAGATCGAGGACGCGCGCAATCGTGTCGACCATGTGCGCGACACCGTACAAGATGCTCTCGCGCGCCTGGAGAAATTCCGCTAGCGGGACCCCATGGTTTCCAAACGAACCACTTACGCTGGGCTTACTACTTGTTCAAACAAGTTGTAGGCATTCTGTGCATTTGCTGGGCCGCAACATGTCACCCCCATGTGATGGGTATCATAATCACCGGCAATGCTGCCATTACCAGGAGAGGAGGCACTATGAAGATCAGGGACCTGAGCAGGCTTCAGAAGAAGGTTCTCGACGCCTGCATGAACGGCTGGTTCATGAGCGGCGAGTACACCGCAATGTTTGACGACCATCGTCGCAGCTTCGAGGCTGACAGCCCCCTGTGGCTCTACCGCGACATAGAACGCTGGTACGAGAGCCATGCTGCAAACCACGGGGATTCTCACCTGCTCGTCAAGTGCACCAGGGTCGGTTAGGGGCCATGCGCCCCGGCACCCTCGGTGCCATCACGAGGCGGCAATCATCACATTTTCGGCAAGTGGGACCCTGCGGGGTCTTTTTTGTTAGGCTTCGAGAAGCTGTGCCCGCGCGCCGCCCTAGAGCCACATATGGGACAGCGTGGAATCCCAAGGAGACACCCATGCCCCTCTCGCTCAACTCCGCATCTGATGACCTCAGGCTCTTGGGCATCAGGCGCTTCTCGGCGCTGACCGCGCAAACCCCTGGTTGCGTCTCGCTCACACTGGGCGAGCCCGGGGAGGCCCCCCGCAGCCGTGCGCGCAGGTGGGGATAGATCTTGACCACGGTCTCACGCACTACCCGCCCAACAATGGCTTCGCTTGGCTCCGCGAGGCGATATGCGCGTGGGAAGCCGAGCGAGGTGTGGTTCTCTCGCCTGGCAACGTGATTGTGACCGATGGCGCGACGGAGGCACTCTATCCCGAGCTGGCAGACAGGACGATCGTGGCCAACAGCTTCTCGAAGCCCTGGGCCATGACTGGCTGCGGCTTGGCTGGGTGGGTGCTGGCGAGAAGGCCGCAGCCGCCATGGCCAAAGTGCACCAGCACGTCGTCTCGTCGGTGTCTGCTTTTCTGCAGCATGCTACCGTCGAGGCGCTGGCAACCAACACGGTGCCGATGCGCGCGTCCTATCAGGTAAGGCGTGACATCACGGTAGCAGCGCTCGAGCGCATGGGGCTGCCCATTGTCACGCCCCAGGGAGCGTTCTACGCGTTTCCCAGCGTCGAGGGGCTCGAGCGTCTCGCCGGGTTTGTGGGGCCCTCAGAGGCTAGGCGTCCTTCACCACGTGCGCCATCATGAGCAGGAGCGCGACGGCCACGCCCTGCTCGAGCGAAGCCTTGCGGATCCACTCCTCGCGCGTGTGGGGAAGTCCGCCGTCAATGGTCCCCACGCATACGGCAGGGACGCCCAGCGAAAGCGGCACGTTTGCGTCGGTCGACGAGCTCACGTGGCGGGCGCGCATGCCAAGGACCGCCTGGATCGCCTGGTCGCAGCGGCGCGTGAGCCGGCGCTCGGCGCTCTCGCTCACATCGCCTGCGGCAGGGCGACGCCCAATGACGCCAAGGTGGACCTCCATGTCGTCGCGGGCGTCCGCCTGGGCCACGAGGCCGCGTAGCTTCTCGTCCATCTCTTGGAGGCACGCCTCGCTCGTGGAGCGAAACTCGCACAGGCACGAGGCCTCGCTTGCGATGCTGTTGACTGTGGTACCGCCCTCGATGAGGCCAATGTTGCAGGTGGTGCGGGCGTCCGTGGGACGCGGCAGGTCGTAGAGGGCGCACACAATGCGCGAGAGGCGCTCGATGGCGTTGGGGACGCCCCAGTCCTTCCAGCTGTGCCCGCCCTGCGTGTGGACGCTGATGCGGTAGCGAAGCGACCCTACGGCCTCGGTGACCACCTCGGGAAAGTGGGCGTCGAGCGCCGTGAGCTCTGTTACGGGCGCCGTGGCCTCTCGCATAAGCTGCTTGGTGCCCTTGAGGTTGCCCAGGCCCTCTTCGCCAGAGTTGGCAACCACCACGACGCAGGTGTCGAGCTGTGGGCGGTTCATGAGGAACCACTTGGTGGCCATGAGGAGCGTCACCAGGCAGGCGGTGTCGTCTCCGATGCCCGGGGCGTACATGTTCTCCTCGTCCTCAGTGAGCGGCAGCTCGCCCGTGTCGGGAAACACTATGTCGGTGTGGGCCGAGAAGACCGCGCGTCCGGGTGCCGAACGGTCACCCAGGACACACACGACGTTTCTCGCCTCGTCGATGGCGACGTCGGCTGCGCCCTGCTCTCGTAGCCATGCGGCCACGAACGCCGCGCGGCGTCCCTCGTCGCCCGTGGGTGCCCCGATGCGGCCGATCGCACGCAGAAGGTCGAGCGCCTCCTCGCGCACCCCTCGCGCAAACTCCAGTGCTGTGCAGGTCTCCCTCACGTCCATGTGGACCTCCCGAGCGTGGCATGTGGCCGCGTAGCAAGCGCGTGACCCTAAGCATACTCAAAGCGTGACCATTGTGTTGCCGCATCTTGCGCCGGCATGCCATGGATGCTAGCGTTATCCCCACGATAGAGGAGCGGGCACGATGGTCCTGGTGGAGCCGGCGGGCAAGGATTCCAGGAGAGGCGATGCCCGCCGAACTTCCGCGCCAGGCGTGGCGTGGCGGTGGGCTCGGCGGGAATACTGCTGGGACTGTCCGTAGAGAAGATCTGCGGGAGCGCTATCCCCGGCCATGCGACTGCGTGGGTCCCGGCGGCGCCCCTGCAGACGCGTCTGGGGGAGCCATGGGGGAGAAGCAACCGTTTGCCACAAAGGACCAGCTCGAGCGTGCCGCTGCGCAATGGCCCACGCCCTTCTACGTCTACAGCGAGAAGGTCATCCGCGAGCGAGCACGGGCCCTCAAGGCTGCCTTCTCGTGGAATCCGGGCTTCTGTGAGTACTTTGCCGTAAAGGCCACCCCAAATCCCACGGTCATCTCGATTCTCGCCGAAGAGGGCTGTGGCTGCGACTGCGCGACCGGCACAGAGCTTGCGCTCGCCGATGCCTGCGGCGTGCGAGGCGAGCGCATCATGCTCTCCTCGAACGACACGCCCGACGTGGACTACCGCCGAGCCCACGAGCTGGGTGCCATCATCAACCTCGACTCGCTTGACATGGTGGGTTGCCTGGTGCGGGCGCTGGACGGCAAGCTTCCCTCCATGGTCTGCCTGCGCGTGAACCCAGGCGGGAGCTTCGAGGCCTCCAACGGCATCATTGGCGAGCCCGAGGACTCGAAGTTTGGGATGACGGTCGAGCAGGTCATGGAGGCCGCGCGCAGGCTTTCTGCCATGGGCGTGACCGAGTTTGGGCTTCACGCGTTTCTCGCCTCGAACACGCAGGTGGAGGACTACTACCCACGCCTTGCGCGCGTGCTTTTCAAGCTTGCCGTGCGACTCTCGCGCGAGGTTGGGGTGCGCGTGGGGCTCGTGGACCTCTCCGGAGGCATCGGCGTGGACTACCGGCCGGAAGACGTCCCCGTGGATATCGCTGCGGTTGGTGCTGGCGTGCGCGACGTGTACGAGGGGGTCCTTGCCCCCGCGGGCCTGGGTGACGTGTCGCTTGCGGCCGAGCTTGGCCGCTGGATGCTGGCTCCTGCGGGAGGGCTTGTGGCCCGCGTGATGCACGAGAAGGTCACCTACCGCGACTACCTGGGCGTTGACGCCTGCGCCTCCAACCTCATGCGACCTGCCGTCTACGGTGCCTACCACCACATCAGCGTGATGGGGCACGAGGGAGAGCCCGAAACCCATCGCTACAACGTGGTAGGCAGGCTTTGCGAGAACTCAGACCAGTTTGCCAAGGGCCGCATGTTGCCCGAGGTCACAATCGGCGACCTGCTCTTCATTCATGATGCCGGCGCCCACGGGCACTCGATGGGCTACAACTACAACGGCACGCTTCGCTCGGCGGAGCTGCTCTTGCGCGAGGACGGCTCGTTCGATCTCATCCGGCGGGCCGAGACGCCGGCAGACTATTTTGCGACACTCGACTTCCCGGGTTCGCGCTTCTCGGCACTGGCCCACCTGGAAGACTAACGGTTCTTTTACGCGCAGGGCGCCTGGCGGCGCAGGTACGAGAGGGGACGCACAATGGACATGCAGGGACTTACCGGTTCTGTCGTAGCGCTGGTCACGCCGTTTCTGGAGGACGGCTCCATCGACTTCGGGTCGTTGGAGCGCCTGGTCGACTTCCACCTGGAGAACGGGACCGACGGCATCCTGGTCCTGGGGACCACAGGCGAGTTGTCGACGATGACTGACGAGGAGGACCTCGAAGTCGCGAGCACGGTCATCGCCCGCGTGGCGGGTCGCGTGCCCGTCATCGGTGGCGCCGGCTCCAACTCCACGGCCGAGTCGCTGCGCAAGGCAAAGGGCCTCGAGAAGCTTGGTGCTGACGGCCTGCTCCTCATCACGCCGTACTACAACAAGTCCAACGAGGAGGGCATCTACCGCCACTTCACGACGGTCCTCGACCAGGTCGACGTGCCCTGCCTGCTCTATAACATCCCCGGTCGCACGGGCTGCTCCATCTCGGAGGGGAACGTCGCGCGCCTGGCCACGCACCCCAACGCGTGGGGCATCAAGGAGGCCTCGGGAAGCATTTCCTATGCGACGATGGTGGCGCGCTACCTCACGGACGACTTCCGCATGATGAGCGGCAACGATGACATGGTGGTGCCGATTCTCTCCCTGGGTGGCGTGGGCGTTGTCTCGGTGTGGGCAGACGTCGCCCCACATGCGGTGCATGACATGTGCGCAAGGTGGCTCTCTGGCGACACTGCCGGCGCGCTCAAGGTCCAGCTCGAGAACCTCGACCTGATCCATGCGCTCTTTGGCGAGGTCAACCCCATCCCCGTGAAGGCGGCGCTTGCCAAGATGGGGCTCACCGGGCCTACGGTGCGCCTGCCGCTCTGGCAGCTCTCGCCCGAGGCGGATGCTCGCCTCGAGGCTGCCATGAGGGGGGCTGGTCTGCTTGGCTAGCGTAGTTGTGGTTGGTGCCAGAGGGCGCATGGGGTCTTTGATTTGCGCGGCTGTCGAGGCGGACGCGGAGCTCTCGCTTGCGGATGGCTACGACGTGGATAACATCTCCGAGCTGGACTCGGACGCGCCGGCGGCAGACCTCGTGATTGACTTCTCGGCACCCGCCTCCCTTTCCCATGTGGAGGCCTACGTGCGGCGCACGCATGCCGCCCTGGTCTCGGGGACGACGGGCCTTACGGAAGACGACCTCTCGCGCCTGCGGGCTTTGGGGGAGGCAGCGCCCGTCATCTGGAGCGGCAACTACTCGCTCGGCGTGGCGGCGCTACGTCACCTTGCGGGCGAGGCGGCGGCATCGCTTCCCGGCTGGGACGTGGAGATTGTAGAGTGCCACCACAACCGCAAGGTCGACGCCCCCTCGGGCACGGCAAGGATGCTGCTCCAGGCTGTGGACCCCGCAGGCGAGAAGTCCGTGGCTCACGGGCGCGAGGGCATCGTGGGGCCGCGACCCGCCAGCGAGATCGGCATGCACAGCCTGCGCGGCGGCACTGTGGCCGGGACGCACGAGGTGCTCTTCCTCGGCGATGACGAGGAGGTCGTGCTCACGCACCGCGCGACGAGCCGCCAGATCTTCGTGAACGGCGCCATTGCCGCGGCAAGGCGCCTGCGTGCACGCGAGGCCGGCTTCTACGACTTCGACACGCTCATGTTTGGATAGTTGGTTGGGATAGGCTGAGCAACGCGCAGCAAGGCGACTACGAGAGGGGACCCCATGGACGCCCAGGAAATCATCGACTTCATTGCAGGCGCACCAAAGAAGACGCCGGTCAAGGCATACGTCAAGCTTGTCCCCGGGGCGAGTGTGGACTTTGGGCCCAACTCTCACGTCTTTGGAACGGGTGACCTCGTCGTCTTTGGCGATTGGTCCGAGGTGGGGCCCGCCCTCGAGGCGGCAGGCGACGACGTTCTCGACGTCGTCGTCGAGAACGACCGGCGCAACTCCGGCGTACCCTTGCTTGACGTGCGCGGGGTGAACGCTCGCATCGAGCCTGGCGCCATTATCCGCGACCAGGTGGAGATTGGCGACAATGCCGTGGTCATGATGGGTGCGATCGTCAACATTGGCGCGGTCGTCGGTCCGGGCACGATGATCGACATGGGGGCGGTACTGGGTGGGCGCGCGATGGTTGGCGCGCGCTGCCACGTGGGTGCCGGCTGCGTGCTTGCCGGTGTCGTTGAGCCTGCGAGCGCAACGCCCGTCGTGATAGAGGATGACGTGCTTCTCGGTGCCAACTCCGTGGTGATCGAGGGGTGCCGCGTGGGCAAGGGTGCCGTGGTCGCGGCGGGTGCCGTGGTGACTGAGGACGTGCCGGCGGGGGCCGTTGTCGCTGGGTGCCCCGCGCGCGTGATCAAGATGAAGGACGAGAAGACCGAGGCCAAGACTGCGTTGGTAGACGCGCTGCGCACGCTGTAGCTTTAGCGCGACGGCGCATTTTTGCGCCAGGCGTGGGGTGCGGCAATCGGCCTTCCGGCGTCAATTTGGCACTGCAAGGTGCATCCCGCAGGTCTCTCTCGTGATTTCTCGCCGTTTAGGTCTTTCGTGGTCGGTTAGCTGCACTTATCCGGCAGTTTCTGGCTCTTTGGCGTTTCTAGTGGGTAGCGCATGCCAGCAGACTTTGGACCGAGAAGCCTGGCTTCCCGAGCCTGAGGAAGATGATGGTCCTGAAGTAGGCAGTGTTCCCGAAGCCCCTAGCGGCGCCTCTGGCAGACTGGATGACGGAATCGAGCCCTTTCGGGAAGGCATTGGTGGATCTTCCTCCTCCTTACGCGGACCTTCGCTTCGGAGAGCTTCGACACCATCGCCCGCATCGCATGCCGTTCGAAGCGGTGCTCGTTCGGATGGCAGGGATGCTGTGTTCCGGAGGCAGGCTGCTCTCCGGCATGCTCGTCAGGAAGAGGCCCTACTGACGCTCTTCCTTTGAGTGGGCGAGGCCCTCACGGCATGGTTCTGATGCTCTGCCCCATGTTGCGCCCTGATACGGCCAGCCGAAGACCCATCCTGCCTCACGACCTGTCTGATGATTCGTCTACCGGAACAAATCATCCGCCTGCAGTACCCGAGCGCAAAATTATATAAGAGCATGGGTGTATATTCTTTTCAGCTCCTTGGACTGGTATGGGATGCGTTCAAAGGAGGGGGTTTGTTGTGGATGCGCGTGAAATGGAAAAGACTGCTAGGCAAGAAATGGAAGCACCTACAATTGCGTTTGGGTCAGAGGAATTTGCAGATGGGCTTGGTGGTTGCGCACTCTATCCAGCTGTAGCGGCTACCATCATTGGAGGGATGGGGGCAGGACCCGTCATCTATGGGCTTTGTTCAGCCCTTACTGTAGTGCTTGGCTAACACAATCGTGCCTCAATCATTGAGCGATTTTTCTGTTTTCAAGGTTGCCGCTCTCATTAAGCGGCAATCTTCATACAGCATTCTGTTTGTTGATCTCCCAGCTCGTCGAGTCCCTCTTGTAATCAACAGTTCGGCGCTTGAGATTGTCAAATGGCTGGATGGCGCTCACACACAGCGTGAGATTCTTGATGAACTTGCGTGCAGGTATTCTACCTCCCATGAAGATCTCAAGTGGCTTTGTTGTGAATTCATTGGCAAGCTTGTGAGCCTTGGCGTTGTTGGGTTCGAACGACGGCGATGGGAGCGTGACGTTTGTATTCCCGTGCTTGGCACAAGTGAGGTATATACGCCTAACAGTTTTATTCTCGAGCTTACGCACAGTTGCCCATTGCGCTGCATGCACTGTTATCTTGATGCTGCAGACGGGCCGATGATGGATTATCGCTCTGCTGTCTCCCTGGTTGACGAGATCGTGGACGTTATCGGTGTTCAGGGCATACAACTTACGGGTGGGGAGCCATTGGGTTATCCGTATCTTGTCGAGCTGATTGAGCATCTTGAACAAAAGTACACGCAGGTATCCATAGCGACTAGTGGGTATGCTTCTGATGCCGTTGCAACACGCGTCCTTTCTGCTCTGTCAGGCCCTATGGATCTGGTGCAGGTAAGCATTGATGGATTTGAGGGTTATCACAACAAGATAAGAGGTCGCAAAGATGCGTTTACTAGGGCGCTGGCCTTTATAGATTTGGCTATATGCAAGGGCGTGAAGGTAAGCGTGGCTACGACCCTCATCTCACAAACTGAAGCGGAGATTGCTTCTCTTTGTGAAAGCATGAGAGCGCGACGTGTTTCCGTCCTTAGATTCGGAGTGTTATTGCAAGAGGGAAGGGCGACTTCCTCGCACCTTGGTACCTCATGGAGCGAGGGCAGCATGCGCCCGCTCATCGAGAGACTTAAGAGCAAGTTTGATACAGACGACTTTAGGATAGAGGCCCTTGAAACGCATGACTTGTCGACCATCGACCATGCCTGTGGTACAGGTATCAAAATGATGGTCATAGACCCAGACTTCAACGCCCGTCCGTGCCCCATGCTCATGTGCAAGCTGGGCAACGTGATTGACGAGCCCCTGATGGCAGTAGTGCGCAAGACAAACACACTTATGAAAGGCGTGTCGACCCCCTGCGAAGCAACATGCGGACAGTGCTCGAACTTCTCTGCCTGCCGAGGATATATCGCGGCGGCCTTGACAAACAGGGATTCCACTTCCAATTGCCTATGGTTTGAGATGCAGGAGAAACGCATACAACGACTTTTGGATGTGGTCGCATGAGCGAGGATCCCGATACCGTTATCGACATCAAGGACCTCTCCTTCGCGTATAGGAAACCCAGGGTCGAGGTCTTCTCCGGCTTCTCGCTCTCGCTTGGGGCGGGCGAGGTCACCTGCCTGCTCGGGCACAACGGGGCGGGCAAGTCAACGCTCCTGCGGCTGGTCTATGGGCTGCTGAGGCCGGCGTCCGGCGGGGTCGTCATCAACAAGCGGGTTGTCGGATCCCACAGCCGCATCTTCCTGCTCTCGGGTGACTTCGGCTTCAACGGAGAACTCACGCTCAGGCAGAATCTAAGGTTCCGTTCGCTGCTTTTGGGTGCCCCCGTCGAGGACGGTCTCGTGTGCCGTTTTGGGCTGGAGGGCCAGCTTGGTGTTCCCCTCAAGGCGCTTTCGTCGGGCCTCCTAATGAGGGCCAACCTCGTCTCGGGCCTCGCCTTCGGTCCCACGCTCGTGATGCTCGATGAGCCGACCAACTCCATCGACCCCATGACCTGGGAGCTGCTGGTACGAGAGCTGAAGCTGAGGCGCGAGCACGGCGCGAGCGCCGTCGTGGTGACGCACGACCTCTCGTTCGCCCGCGAGGTCGCCGACCGACTGGTCGTGCTGCAGGGCGGTCGGGTGGTCGCCGACGAGCATGACCCGAGGTCCCTGAGCGAAGGGGATCTGAGGGCATCTTACCTGCGGCACACAGAGGGTATGGGGGGCGGTTCTGATGCGTAGGGTCGTCCGGGCGCTCGTGTGGAAGGATCTCTGTCTCGTCAGGACGCGAACGTCCTCGCTGTTCTGGTTGCTGGTCTGTGTGGTCGGGTTCGTGGCGCTGGCGTTTGTCGCGCCGTTCGGGCTGACCGCCCACGTCCTCGGGGACGAGTACGCGCGCATCACGGCCATGGCGATTGCGGGGACGACAGGCTTCGTGGAGTACTACTCCGTCTCCCTGTCGGAGGACAAGCGCGATGGCACGCTGGTCAACGTCATGCTAGGCGGGGTCAGGCCAGGTGCGTACTTCCTCTCCAAGGCCGTCGTGCCTACGCTCGTCTCCTTGCTGGCCTTCTGCCCTGTTACCGTGGGGTTCTTCCTGACCGTCGGAGCCCTCCAGGGCACCGCGATAGGCGCGGGAACCCTCGCTGTGGTGGTGTGCTCCATGCTCTTCCTGCTCATGGGGGTGGGCATGGCCGTGAACCTGTGGTGGCAGCGTGGGTACCTGGACAGGAGTCCGGTCTGGGCGGGCGTGGGTGTGGGCGTGAGCCTCCTGTTCGCCTTCCTCTTTGACCCGCTTACGGCGCTTCCGCGCTTTGTGGCCGCCTGCACTGCGGTGGGGGCCGTCTCCTACGTGTTGTGCCTCTTCCGCTACGGGCACCTCTACAAGGGGAACGTCCATGACCTGTAGGCGTGGAGTACACAGGACTCTGAGGCGGGTGGAAGTCAATACGCTGTCCTTTATTCGTGGGCGTCTTACGTTCCTGAGTACCGGCTCCGTGGGTGTGGGCTTCCAGAATGATGGTGGCTACCGATTCAACGAGCGGGTCTGCGCATGTCATGCGGCATCGGATGTCCTTGGCAGCCTGCTGGACAGTCGCACAGCGCTGGAGGAGTTCTTTTGTGGATGCGCGGCAAGGCTGCGACGCCTGAGGATGCAGCTCATTGTCCACTACGAGGAGCACCATGAGCTTGTGCGCTTTTCGGCCTGTGAGGATGTGCGCTTCTATAACTCATTCAAGATAGTCGTTCGAACGGAGTCGGGCAACTGCTTTGTTGAGGAAGTGCCCCTCTCCGAGGGATTACCTGAAACTTTGATGGAGGACATCCGTGATTTCACGAGTACCGTCGTTGGGTCACAGCTCTCCATGGCTACGCTAGTGAGAAGGTCTGCCGCATTCGAACAGCTCGATGAGGCTCTCACGGTCCTGCTGGAGCCAAGGGCCGCTGGCGCGTTCTTCCATGAGATAATCGGCCATATGATTGAGCGCGACACCTATGAACTGGTAAAAGCCCGGCTGTCGCACGCGTCATTCGATCCGAAGATCATCTTCAGGGATGACGTCAGGGACTACGAGCGCGTGTGTGGCCTGAACAAGTTCGACGACGAGGGGACAAAGATAGTGCCCATTACTCTCGTTGCAGACGGCAAACTCTGCAATACGATGGACACTCAGCGATTTAGCGGTGAAGGCGGGCTTTCGGGGTTTGCGCGCGCGGAGTCCATCCTCTACCCGCTGCTGCCAAGGATGCGCATGAGCCTGGTCAGCTCCTCCACGCACATCGAGCGTCCCAGTCTGCCCGTTCGTTATTTTCGTATGGAGAAGTTTCTTAATGGGTCGGTTATGCCTGGCTCCATGAACTTTTGGATACAGGGCTCTGGCGCAATTGTGCAGGAAGGGGTTCGCGTCGCCCTGCTGCCGCATGCAGTTGTGACAGGCAACGTTATCGACGCGCTGGAACGCATTCCCTACATGGGAGATGACGAGCGGGCATTTTTCGCGGACTGCTTCAAGGGCGGGCAGACCGTGAGGGTTGGCTATCGTGCCCCGAGCGTCGTGCTCAAGCCTCTGCGCATCTCTGGCACAGCCTACATGTTGAGGAAGGACGATCACGAATGAGTAGCGGTACGGCTGAGTTTGAGCGCCGGGTCGCCACAACGCTTGACTATGAGTGCTGCATCAGTGCCGAGGGGATTACAAGGCGTGGAGGCACGCTCTCGCGTGAATCCTGTCTTGCCGTGACGGAAAACAGCGTCTGGGTTCGTCAGTGGGCGCGAGAGGAGGCGCCTTTTGAGCTCGACCTGACTGGATGGACGGTACCTGCCATCCAGCAGCTACGTCCACTCGCCGACAAGCGTGGCGTTCATGTCGCGAGACACGATGAGGCATCCGAGGTGAAGTGTGCGAGTGCTGGCTCGAGGCAGGATTCCTTTGAGCTTGCCGCGCGCCTACAAACGATGTTGGCCTCACGGCATGGCCTCGAGACAAATTGTGCCATCGAGCTTTGGTTCAGGCGGACTCGCATCAGGGAGATGCGTGGAAGTAAGACGATGACAGAGCTTGACAGAAGCGCGCGTCTCATTCGGGCCTCATGCTTTTGTGCAGACCCTCCCATGTACGCAAGCTGTGAGGTCACCTCGGACATGGGGGAGAGCGCGAGTCGTTTGGCGCGTGACCTGGGAAGAGAGGCCCCTCCTGCGGGCAGGCCACGCGGCCAGCTGCTTTTTTCTGACACGGCATGGGGCTCGGTATGCGCGTTTGTGCGGGGGGCCTTTTGCGAGGGTGCCATCGAGTCCAACGAACCCCTTGGGTATGGCTCCCTGGGAGAGCAGGTCCTCGGGCATGATGTCAGCATCATAAGGCGCTCCTCATCGTTGGGAGATGTGGATGACGAGGGCTTGCTCATGGAGGACGTGCCTCTGGTAGATTGCGGAATCTTGTGCGCCTACATTCTGCCGCTGCAAAGGAGCTATCAGCTGTCCCTTCCAACTGCTGGCGGGGGAGAGATTGGGCAAGACGGGCGGCTGCAGTTTGAGAAGCAAAGGGTTGAGCTTGTCATTGACCGACCAAGGGCTGTCCTACGCGATACGCCATGCGAGATCCTCTACATCAAGCCCCTCAGCGCCGAGTACCAAGACCTTTCCATGCAGGCGCTCCTTGAGTGCAGGCAGGGCTCCCAGCGGTTTTGCTGCCGAGGCACACTCGACATTCTCCGCCTGCTCGAGGACGTGCGTCCGACTGGTCATCATGCATGGCCATTTGCCTGTGGCGTTGGGATCTTTGAGACAGACCAGCGCCCCTTCTGACTGGAAGCCCATGGAGAGCCTTCGTGGTTTTGGGCAGGCCAACCACGGCTGTTGGCCGGCTTTCTTGAATGTCTGGGCCTGCCGCACAGGAAAATGCTGCATGTGGAATAACTCGTGTGTTTGATGGCCTCTGAGTTGTGGCTTGGGACTGCGGCGGGAATCTTGGACCGCGTATGGTGCAGGAGGTGAAGTGGTCAAACCAAATTGGACCATTGCTTAGGCGTCCTCATGCGCTCTCGCGCTTGAACTCGGCTGGAGGCCTGCATCCCGGTGCGGATGCATCCTCCTGGCATTGTGATAGGGCAGTGTGCCGATTGTTGGTGTCACGACTCCGTTTGGGAGATGCGGGCTTAGACCTGTCCGAGCGAACGGAGCATCGCCTGGAACCGGTTGCATTCTACACCAGCATCGCGCAGCCCTCCCAAGCCTCTCCTCGATGGCGGCCGTGACGTAGGTCCTCACCTTCTCGATCACGTTGTCGGACACCGGGCCGAGATCGTGCTCCGCCCTGCAGATGCCCTTGAGGGAGGATGCGTCGATGAAGCCCATCTCCAGCCGCTCCTCGTTAACGTCCATCGGCACCGAGCCCACGAGGCACATCATCGACTCGGCCGACGGGAACACGCCGCCGGCCTTCGCCCTGCGCTTTGTCTTCTCGTTGGCGCGCTCTTGGACGTTGTTGGTGCGCAGCCGGACATGGTGCCCGTGGGGAAAGTCCAGGTAGGCCAGGGCGTCGGCCTGACAGTCCATGATCTGGTTGGTCATGTGCTCGAGCTCGCGCCTCATCATCTCGTTCAGGTGGTCGATCGCGCCGTTGCCTCTGAACGGCAGGTTCTGCATCGCTTCCTTTCCTGTAGAGTGTCCATGGCGGCCGTTGCCTTTCTCTCGAATCCTGCATTCCGCAAAATGTGATTCTAGGCAATGGCCGCTTCCATCTCGAAGCGGCCCGTGACACCATCTTTCGGCACACGACCAATTCCGGACGTTTGCCTACGCTTAAGCGTCGAGGAATCACGAATAGATGATGGCTCCGTAATAAATCGCCGGTTAGCTGCCTTTAACCGTTCGGATTTCGCGGCTATGCCTCGGCCGCTTCGCCGCCGCGGAGCGGCATAGTGAGAATCGGCGTGTAGGTGAGCTTGCCGCCCTCGGGGTGGTGGCTCCACATGAGTGCGACCCCTGTGTGGCGCGTCTCAAGAGGGGGCAGCCCAGAAGAGAGTTCATCGCAAACGCGCTGCAGGTCAGGAGTAATGCCGTATCTTTCGTTTCGCGCCGGATGCGCCCCGCGCACCAGGGTCACGTGCGGCACGAAGGGTTTCTCGCCCACGGGCAATTCCAACCGGGAAAGCTCGCGCATGAGTATCCGCTGCAGACGGAGAAGCCCCACCTCACGAGAGACGCTGCGCCACACAATGCCTCCACTCCGGTGCTCGAAGACGCCAAGCGGCCCAAGCGAGAGGCTCACGGGACCGCATGCATCTGCCGCGACGCCAAGTGCCTCTTTGGCGCGCTGTTTGCCCGAAGTGTCAAGCATCCCAAGGAATGCCAGCGTCAGGTGGATGTTCTCGGTGGGGGTGGGACGTCCGGCGCGAAGCCTAGCAAGTACGCCGTCACGCGTCTGCGCAAGCATTGCCCGCTCGTCTGCTGAGAAGCGCAGCGCAACGAAGAGCCGCTTGGGTGCCTGGGTTGCGCGAGGAAGCCTTAGGGGAGAGCCGTATTCCATGGGGTCTCTAAGATTGTGCTATTTCATTCGATGTGACTATCCTCATGGAGCCTTCCTCGTATGTACGCTGCATGAAGTGAGACTCATGTGTGAGGCCGAGAGCTCTGCGAATCTTCATTTATGCTCCCCTGGGCTACCGCTTGATGGATGGGCCCGCGATATGCGGAAAAGTCGGACAGATATCGAAAAAAAGGGTCTTGCAGAACGCAATACGGATAGGTACTATGTCTGAAAACAATATGAAGGACCGAAGCGAAAAAAGCAAAGCCGTCGAAAGGCGGTGGCGCAAAGCTATAGGGCCCTAGCAGACAGCCAGCTGCTTTCCACGCAGAGCTTCCACACGTGGCTTCGTTTTCCTCTGAAAGGCGGAAACTGGATGGACCGGACGGCTATCAGACGCTTTGCAGGCTTGCCTTGCCGCGGCTATGCTCTGCGCAAAATCATTCGGGGGGGGGGGCGTCCTAGCTGCTCTTCTCCTCGGGCTAGTGCTTGCGTGTCCCGTCATCGCGAGGGCGGAGACGCTTCAGACAGTCTCTAACCCAATCGGCTCCACCATGAACGTCTTTGACTACTGGGTTTCCTCCCAGGACGAAGACGACAGCAGGTGGGAGACCATCTGGGGACAGAGTCCCGCAGACCGCGGCATCAATGCTGGCCACAGGCTCAAGTTTCACCGTTATAACGGTGATGTCGGTGCCACCGCAGGGGACCCGAACTACTACCCAAACGGACGCATCGTCACCCAGGGTATCGTCCAGGACACCCTAGGCGCAGACGGGTACCCCGTGCTTTCATCCGCCAATGGCGGGGAATCCCTTGCATATCTCTTCAACCCGAATGTATCGCAGGACGGCAAGGCATCCTACACAGGCGCCACCCACCTCTTCCAGCAGGACGCTGACGGCTACTATTTCTACAACAGCGCCGACAACTGGGCAATGTTCGACAAGGGCTCCAAACGGTTCACGGTCTCCACGCTGCCGGCAGACGCGAGCCACGACCTCGACGGCAGAGACGAGAGCACCTATTACGGCTTCTATCCCTTCGACACGACGATTGCCCCGCAGTACCACAGCACGAGCCACATGGTGAACTGGCGGCCTGGCAACTTCCACAACCACTACTTCGGCGTCACCATGACCACTCCCTTCACGCAGCCCTACGGCGGCGTCGTCGAGAGGGCCGACGGATCTCTGGCACCCATGAAGTTCGAGTTCTCGGGCGATGATGACGTGTGGGTCTACATCGACGGCGTACTCGTGGGAGACCTCGGCGGCATCCACGGCGTGTCGACGCTCGACATCGACTTCAGCACGGGCGAGGTCAAGATCAGCGACGTGGGGACAAGCGGGAGCACGGGCACGTACACCCTGAGGGAGCTCTTCCGGGCAGCGGGGCGCGAGGGCTCGGTGGAATGGAGCGGGGACACCTTCGCAGACTACTCCAAGCACTCGATGAACTTCTTCTACCTGGAGCGCGGAAACCAGCTCTCCAACATGAAGATCAAGTACAACCTGGTCGGCGGCGGCTCCATCTCTGCCCAGAAGACGCTCACGTCCGGTGGCTCCAAGGTCAGCCTTCGCCAGGGGCAGTTCCAGTATGAGCTTCGTGGCTACTATGACGGCGATGCGGCGCCTATCATGCCGATCGGCATCCCGAAGCACCGTGTCGCCGCCGATGAGACGGGCTCCGACTACACCTCAGCGACCGTGGGCTGTGCCGAGGACGGGAGCGTCAGCTTTGGCGCCATGCAGCTTGGGGCCCAGAATGCCGGCAAGACCTACCTCTACAGCGTACGCGAGGTGGTGCCAGACGGTGCCACGGACAACGGGGACGGAACCTACACCAAGGACGGCGTCGTGTACGACGGACACGTCCACTACCTCAAGGCCTCGGTCGTCCAGTCCAGCGATGGCAGCTACGGCATTCAGAAGACCTGGTACACGGATGGCGGCTTCTCCGCGGAGGAGGGAAGCGGCGAGAGCTACCACCCCCAGTTCACGAACTCCTATGAGAGCGGCAACAACGTCGACCTCCAGGTGAAGAAGGCGCTCGTCGGAGACTCCCTGCAGGATGGCCAGTTCACATTCGTGCTCAGGGACTCGGACGGCAACCAGGTTGGCGTGGCTACGAACGGACCGGATGGCATCGCTCACTTCTCGGTTCCCGGCTTCGTCCCATCGGACTTTGGCTACCAGGACGGCACCATCACGCGCACCTACACCATCTCCGAGCAGGTCCCGGACGGGGCCGAGGCCAACGGCGACGGGACCTATACCAAGGACGGCATCGTATACACCTCCGAGCAGGCAAGCGTCATCGTGACGGCCACCTACGACTCGGAGGCCGTGGGTGACCCCATCACCATAACGACGAGCTATGACCAGGGGACGCTTTCGGCGGCATATGACGCCGGTGACCTCGTGGCTAAGGCCTCGGGCATCACGGGCGACGCGACCATCACGGCTGTGACCGAGGGCGCTCCCATGCCCGAAAGAGAGAGCGCAGAGATTGGTGCGGACGGCACGGCGAATTTCGGCAAAGTTGACTTCTCCGCAGCCGCGCCTGGGACCTATACGTACCGCGTGAGTGCTGGAAGCCACATAGCCGTACTCGAAGTGACTTCGGGACTGCACGAAACCTCCATCACACCGAAGTTCTCCCAGGGCGATGGCACGCTTTCCGGCATCCTCTCTGCGCAGGTGGAAGGGCTTGGCGGCACAGCCACCGTCACGGCTGCGGCTGGCGCGCCCGTGCCGCAGAAGACATCGGCGCAGGTGGGGGCAGACGGAAACGTCAGCTTTGGGACGGTCGACTTCTCGTCCGTCGATGCCGGCACCTATGCCTATACCGTCTCGGTTGGCGGCAAGAGTGCCGAGGTGCGCGTGACCGTCTCTAAGGAAACCCATACCGCAGGCGATGTCTCGGGGAGCTATACGCTCACTCATGTGGTCTACGACAGGTATTTCCTTCACGTGACCGTGAACGTGGGAATGCAGTACAACGGTCAGAGACTCGCCCTGTCTCCCTCAGACAACGTGGGGTGGCAGCGAGCGACCGCTGTGGTGACAAACGGCGTGGTGGACTTTGGCTCCGTCGAGTGGTGGGACACCACAAGCGAGTCCCATGACTTCACGATTCGCACCTCGGAGAGCTGGAACTACACCGTTCTCGGGTCGTTCACGGTGGCAGAGCCTTCGCACGGCAGCGGTACCAGCGGAAGCTTCGGGACGCAGGCGACCACGGTGACCACGCTCTCGTCCGAGGCAACACCCTTTGCGGAGGCGACGTCCGATATAACCTCCACCAGCCATGAGGTGGCCGTCGCCGTGGACATCCCCACGATAACCAACCGTTCGGTCGTGCAGGTCCAGGCGACGAAGGTGTGGAACGATGGCGACGCGGATGCATCGCTACACCCAGAGATCACCTTCCATCTCATGCAGTCCGTCGATGGCAGCACACCTGTGAAGGTGGAGGGCCAGGACAGGACCATTGCCGCAGGAGCGACGGGCGACGCGCTCACCGTCGTGTGGAAGAACCTCCCCAAGCGAAACGACGCAGGCCTGGAAATCGCCTACTCCGTCGTCGAGGAGCCTGTCGTCGGCTACTCCTCCGATGTCACGGGCTCCATGGCCGAGGGCTTCACCATCTCCAACACGCCAAGCTACGGCTTCTCACTCGTCAAGAGGGGCGTCTCGGCAGATGGCAAGACCGAGGAAGGTGCCCTCTCAGGCGCAAGGTTCACCGTCAGCTTCATGGACGGCGACTCCCCCCGCTACATCGCCAAGGACGGCTCAGCTGCGAGCGAGGTGGTCGAGCTGGAGACAGACGAGTCCGGACGCATCCTCGTCCCGAAGAAGCTCGCGCCCAACACCTACACCATAAGGGAGGTGCAGGCCCCGGCTGGCTACCAGCTGCCCAAGGGAGCCATGACCCTCAAGATCAACGGTGACGGTACGGCCGAGTTCACGAGCCTTTCCGGTGCCAAGACCACGATCGGCAGCGTTGGCGGCCAGTTCTCCATCACCGTCACGGATGTGAAGGTGGTCGACAGCCTGCCCCAGACGGGGGGCATGGGAACCCTCCCGCTCTTCCTGGCGGGAATCAGCGCGATAGCTGCCGCAGTCGTGAAGGCCGGCCTCTCCCGGCTCCCGTAGGGCCGTGTATCGCCATCGGTTGCAGGCTCGCCTCATTCAAGGAAATCCGCCCGGTACGTCCGAGCTTGGATTTTGCAGTACAGCGTTAGGCCTTGAAATGCCCTGCGGGGCAAAGGACAAAGGAGGAAGCATGAGTTACAGAAGGAGCTTGGGGGCATTCTTCAGCGCTGCGGCGCTCATTGCCTCGCTGAGCCCGGCGGTCGCCTTCGCGAAGACCACCGGAACGGGCATCACGGATGTCGATGATGCCACGATCAACGTGACTGGGCTGGAGAAGGGCGACACGGTCACTGCATACCAGGTGTTCGACGCTTATATCGACAGCAACAACGTGCTCAAGTACACGCCGGCTACCGGGTTGCCTGCCGACTATGACACCATCGACGAGCTTGGCGCGCTCACGACGGCCGATGCACAGAAGGCTGCAGGCGACGCCTACTCGAAGGCCTTCGTAAACGATGGGGCGCACGGCGTTGCCGGTCCGGTGACTGGTAACGCTGGCGAAGACGGCAAGGCTTCGCTTACCCTCGACTCGGGCTACTGGGTGGTCGTCGTCACGTCCACGAGCGGCAAGACGAAGGTCTTCCAGCCTACGACGATCGACGCCAGCCCCGTTGCCGGCACCGATGGCACGTACAAGGCCAAGACGCTCTCGGACCAGGAGATCAAGAACGAGCCAGTCACCGTCAAGAAGGGCGTGGGAGAGAGGTACGAGGAGAAGACCGACGCGTACACGGTGGGCCAGATGGTGCCCTTCAAGGTGACCACCAACGTCCCCAACTACCCGGCAGACTCCAAGGACGCCACGTTCACCGTCAGCGACACGCCTTCCGCCGGCCTGGAGATCGACACCGGTTCCATCACGGTGAAGGTCGGGGGCACTGTGGTATGGGAGAACGGCGCAGCCGTGGACGCAAGCGCCTTCAAGGCCGCAACCACAATGCAGGCGACGACTGGCTACACCTTTGACTTCGCCAAGGACTTTGTCCTGGCACACCCTGGTGCCTCTGTCGAGATCACATATAACGCCAAGCTCACCTCTGCGGCCTTCTCGCACGACGAGAATGACGTGACCGGCAACACGGCGAGGGTCACCTTCAACCCCAACCCCTATGACAGCTCCACCGTCACGCCCGACGACAAGACCAAGGTCCAAACCTACGGCTACGTGTTCCCCAAGACCGACAAGGACCAGAACGCCCTCGAGGGTGCGGCCTTCACCCTGTACGACGAGGCCGGCAACGAAATCAAGGACGAGAACGGCAATGCCATCACATCCACTTCCAAGATTGTGAACGGCAAGGCCTACGTCTACTTCGAGGACCTTGGCTCCGGCTCCTACGTGGCCAAGGAGACCACGGTTCCCGCGGGCAAGCAGAAGGCACAGGATGTCAAGTTCACCGTCGACAAGGACACCGCTAAGGCGGACAACCCCGCCACAACCGACATCACGGAGAACAACTACCTGGTCAGCACGAGTAACGTCGTAGACCCCGACCAGCCCATGCTGCCTGTGACCGGCGAGGCGGGCACCGTCGCAATCACCGTCGGTGGCCTCGCGCTTGTCGGGGCCGCATGCGTGGTTGCCTCGCGCGGCCTGAAGCGCTCCAAGTAGGCAGCCGCACATCTTGTTCCACCGTATCGGACATGGATCGAGAGGGCCGGAGGGGGCACCTGCCTCCTCCGGCCCTTCCACGGGGGCCCGACGCAACGTGCGGGCTCTCGTCATTGCCGCGCTGCTCGCCATTGCCGGCATCGCGGCAATCCTCTACCCCTATGCGAGCGACTACCTCGCCCGCAGGGAACAGGAGGCGGTCGGCGAGCGTCAGCAGGATGTCGTCGCCACGGTCTCCGAGCAGGACCTCTCCGCAGAGTGGGAGACCGCCAGAGATTTCAACCAGCGTCAGCTCGAGGGACGCGTGGCCGTGTCGGACCCCTTCGACCCCAACAACGCGACACCTTCCGACGAGGAGTACGCGAAGGTCCTTAACCTTGCGGGCGACGGGGTGATGGGTCAGCTCATCATTCCTTCCATCGGGGTGAACCTCCCCATCTACCATGGGGTCTCGGACGACCAGCTCCTCCGTGGCGTAGGGCATCTACCGACCACCTCGCTGCCGATCGGTGGCGCTTCGACGCACTGCATCCTTGCGGGCCACACCGGCCTTCCCTCCGCCAAGATTCTGGGTGACATAGACAAGCTCAGGGAGGGAGACTGGTTCATCATCCGCGTCCTAGGGGAGGACCACGCCTACCGCGTGACCGGAACCGAGGTTGTGCTTCCCAACGAGACGCAGAGCCTTGTCACACAAGAGGGCAAGGACCTCGTGACGCTCGTCACCTGCACTCCCTACGGCGTGAACACGCACAGGCTCCTCGTGCATGCCGAGCGCTGCGACGTGCCGCAGGAGTGGCTCGACATGCAGGGCCAGGCGAACGACGTCCCCCTTCTCAGCCCTGCCGACGAAGGCGCCCCCATCGTCGTGCTGTCGCTTCTTGGCCTTGGCATAGGTGCGGGCCTTCTCGCCCTGCGCTGGATTGTCACACGCAGGAGGGGGTGCGCACCTTCCTACGTGCCGCGGCATGCCCGCAAGCAGGATTAGGGCCCATCCCCGTGCTTGGATGTGCTGGATCCCTACGCCGGAGCCCGCTCAAGTCCAAGATGTCCCGCTCCGGGTAGAATGCCCTCAGTCATGTGTACGGCGGCAGGGGAGTCGTCGGCACCCAACGGGAAGGAAGGGTTTATGGTCAATCGCTTCGTCCTCAACACCATCTCGTATCACGGTTCTGGTGCCATCAAGGAGATTCCCGGTGAGCTTTCTCGCCGCGGCCTTACCAAGGCCTTCGTGTGCTCCGACCCTGACCTCGTGAAGTTTGGCGTCACTGCCAAGGTGACCGACCTTCTCGACAAAGCCGGCTTCCCCTACGAGGTCTACTCCGAGATCAAGCCCAACCCCACCATCCAAAACGTCAAGGATGGCGTGGCGGCCATGGCTGACTCCGGTGCAGACTGCATCATCGCCATCGGCGGCGGCTCGTCCATGGACACTGCCAAGGCCATCGGCGTCATCCACGAGAACCCGGAGTTCGCCGACGTGCGCTCGCTCGAGGGGATGGCCGACACGAAGAACCATGCCACCTTCACCATTGCCGTGCCCACTACGGCGGGTACTGCAGCTGAGGTCACGATCAACTACGTGATCACCGATGCCGAGAGGGTCCGCAAGTTCGTGTGCGTCGACACCAATGACATCCCCGAGGTCGCCGTTGTCGACCCGGACATGATGGCTTCGATGCCCGCCGGCCTCACTGCCGCTACCGGCATGGACGCCCTCACCCACGCCATCGAGGGCTACACCACCAAGGGTGCCTGGGAGCTCTCCGACATGTTCCACCTCGAGGCCATCCGCATCATCTCGCACAGCCTGCGTGAGGCCGTGTCCGAGGCAAAGTCCAGGGAGCCGGGCAAGGGCCGTGAGGAGATGGCGCTTGGCCAGTACATCGCCGGCATGGGCTTCTCCAACGTTGGCCTCGGCATCGTCCACTCCATGGCGCACACGCTCTCCGCGCACTACGACGCCCCGCACGGCGTTGCGTGTGCCATGCTTCTACCCGTGTGCATGGAATACAACGCCGACACCTGCGGTGAGCGCTACCGCCAGATCGGCCGCGTGATGGACGTCGCCGGTTGGGACACCGATCCCATCGATGTCGTGAACAAGAACGTTGTGGCCGCTGTCGCAAGGCTCGGCGAGGACGTTGGCATCCCCAAGACCTGCAAGGGCCTCGTCGAGGCAGACCTCGACCAGCTTGCAGATGACGCTGCGGCTGACGCCTGCTTCCCCGGCACGCCCAAGCCCGCAGACCACGAGACGATCAAGGCCCTGTTCCGCAAGGTCATGGAGTAGCTGGTTGCAATGCGTCCTTCCTGGCCCGGCCGAGGATGCCTTCGGCCGGGCTCTTTTTCCTCGGAGCCCTCGGCCCTTGGCCTTGGGAGCGAGCCTCCTGGAATCTCTGCCGAGCCGTAACTGAGTCGCAGTTTTCTGTCAGCCATAGGCTCGCAGGCTGCCCGTTTCATCCCCTCGGCCTGCCGCTCTGTCTCACGCGAAGGGAACTCCCATGGCGAACATACACGACTACCTCGACCTACGTGGTGACATCACGCTTGCGGAGCGACCGTTCAACGTATGTGACGGCCTGGTCCTCTCGATCCTCTCGTACGTCGACTTCAAGGGAATCGTCCCCGGCGAGGGGGAGGGACCGGTGACCGTCTCGTACGCGTGCGATGCGCTGCTCGACCGTGCAGGCGGCGACGTCTCGCCCTACGTGCGGTCGCTTGCGAAGATTGACGAGCGCTATCTGCGGCTTCTGGGGACTTCCGCGCGCTTTGGGCAGGCGCTCGCCCGCGACTACGCGGACGTCTTCGACCATGACCGCGACCTGCAGTTTGCCGCGCTCACGGTGGAGCTTCCGGGCAAGCGGCGCTTCGTTTCCTTTAGGGGGACCGACAACTCGCTCGTTGGCTGGCGCGAGGACTTCATGCTGAGCTTCGAGGTCACGGAGGCACAGCGGCTGGCTGCCGAGTACCTGCTGAGGCAAGCGCGCAAGGCCGATGCCGAGGGCGTAAGGCTCATGGTGGGCGGCCACTCCAAGGGCGGCAACCTCGCGGGCTTCTCGGCAGTGCTTCTGCCCGACGAGCTGCGTCACGTTATCGAGTGCGTCTACTCCAACGATGGTCCGCTCATGGCGCCAGAGGTGGTGCCTCTGAGTTGCCATGACGTGTATGGTGGCCGCAGCGTGCGCATCGTCCCTGCCTACAGCGTGGTGGGCATGCTCTTCGACGACCCCTCGGAACCCAAGACCGTCGTGCGCAGCACCGGCGATGGCGCTCTTCAGCATGACCCCACAACCTGGCAGGTCCATGCGGACCGCATGGACGAAGCAGACGACCTGCTTCCCCAGTGCAAAGTGGTGAACGCCATCTTCGACAAGTGGATGCGCGGGGCCAATCTCGCCGACCGCGAGCTCTTCACGCGGCAGGTCTTCGACGCCTTCGAGGCCGGGGGAGCAACCACCTTTGACGAGGTCGTGGGCAACCCCGCGGGGGCCCAGCGCGTACTGGCGGCATTGAGAGATGCAGACCCGCGCACGAAGGAGCTCATCGGCGAGCTGGTCCAGGTTGCCGCCGGAGAGACGTGGGACGCTGCGGTCGCGTCAGTTGCCAATGCCACACGAGCTGCCCTGAGCGCCGTGGGCGCCATTCTTCCGCAGCACAGGCTTTCTGGCGGGAAGCCCGCGGGCGAGGGAGGCGGGGGAGAGTCCGTCGACGCTGTGCCTCCCGACAAGCCATCGCCAGATTACCCCACGGGTGGTGTCGGGAAGAGCTAGCCCCCTCTCGCTGATGGCCCAATTTGTGTCGCGCCTCCCTTGCATACTCCACGTGACAGATGCTCGTCAGCCCATGCGTCCCCGTGGCACTTTGATGCGCTAAAGTGGTTCCCACGCATGTGACGCTGTAGGTTGGCAAACATCGGTGCGGGAGGTCGTAGATGACGTGGGACAACGCATTTGACGCCGAGGAGCCGCAACGCCTCTGTGAGGCTGTGTGCCTTGTCAGGACGCCGGAGGAGGCCCGCGCCTTTCTCGAAGACCTCCTGAGCCCGCGCGAGCTGTGTGACCTTGCGCAGCGTCTGGAGGTGGCCACGCTCCTACGCTCCGGCAGGTCCTATGTCGACGTCTCAAGTGCTACGGGAGCGTCATCCACCACGGTGAGCCGCGTATCCAAATGCCTAAGGGGCGAGCGGGGAGGCTACCGGCTTGTTCTTGAGCGGCTCGACGGCACAGGCAACGGCGCGGCTCGGGAGAGAGCCGAGAAGGCAGAAGGCGCTGACACGCAGGGGAGACAGGACTAGGGATGCTGCACATCGCGACTACAGTAGAGGAGTTCCTGGCAAGCGCGGAGGTCCGCGCGCGTCTGGAGGAGGGGCTTGCCGCTCGTGGCGCGGCAACCCTTCTTGTCCCGAGCTTCGCAGATCAGCTCGTGGCACAAAAGGAGCTCTCCTCATACCCGACACTCTCCCTTGGCGTGACCGTGACCACTCCTGCCGCATGGACCAAGGAGCGCTGGGAGGTATGGGGCAACGGGACCCATGTGGTCGAGGCCCTCACCAGAACCATTGCCGTCCAGCAGGCAATTTCCCAGGCACCAGAGGGCCGTCGCAGGGGTGTCGCCCTGAACGCCGGAACGGTCAATCTCCTCTCGGCCCTTGTACGCGACGCGTTGCCCTGGCTCCCAATTGATTCTGCGGGAGAGCCGGACGAACTTGCCTGCCATGCGGTCGGCCTCACCGATGCCGAGGTTGGCGTTATGGCGCTTGCCGGGGACTACGCACGCGTCATCCACGAGGCGGGCTACATCGAGCAGTCCGAGGCAATGTCGCAGGTCGTCGATGCCATGGCACGTGGCGTGGCTAGGCCGGGCTGCGTTGTGGCGGCGGGCCTGGGCCAGGAGTCGCGTGCCGTGCGCGAGCTCCTGGTTGACCTTGCCTGCGCGGGTGAGCTTGCCATCGTGGCGCAGTCGGGAAACGATGCGGCGCTGGCTGGGCAGCAGGAGACCGTCGCGCTGGTCGAACGGGGCGTCATTGCGCGTGATGTCGAGGTTGCCCATGAGGGGTCGCAACGCGTTGCCCCTGAGGCTCATGCGAGAAGGGTCCCAGAGCTCCAGCAGGTGGTTCGTTCGGTCTTTGGCACCGACTCTGACGTTGAACCTACCGGTGCGGTGGAGGTCCTCGCGCCTGCCGGCCCCCTCGCCGAGGCGGAGCTCGTCGCGTCTCGCGTGGTCGAGCTTGCCCAGGCCGGCGCGCACGAGGTGGTCATCGTCGCTGCGGACGTCGAGCGCGCGTGGCGCGAGCTTTCTCCCAAACTCTTCGCGCGTGGCATAGCCTGCGAGGCAGAGCTGAGCTCCCGCATGGATCAGCTCGAGGCAGGCAGGGCCTTCCTCGAGTTTGCCCAGTCCGTGGCCCAGCTCTCCGAGCTTGCGGCATCGTGGCCCGCGCCCAAGGACACCCCGGAGGGCGAGCTTGTCATCCTGGGTGACATGGCCTGGTGGCCCCCGCGCAGCCTTGTGGACTTCCTGCGACAGGACATCGCACACGTACCCACCGAGCGCGCCCTCTCCCTCGACAGGGCATGGCGGGGGGACCGCCTGCTCACCCCCGCAGACGTCCTTGCCGCGCTCCAAAACCCCAGGGCCACGAGCGCACCCGTGGCCGCGGCCACGCGTGAGCTCCTCCTGCGCGGGCGCATGGGCTCTGCGGCATCAAGGCTTCTTGCGCCCTACCTGCAGGCCGGCGAGTCCGTCCCGGCAGACCTTGTCCCCGATGAGGCCGGCCTCGAGCTTGCCCCCATCGCCCCAGAGCACAACCGTCTGGCGGACGCCCGAGCCATCGCCATTCTGGAGGGGGTCTTGGCAATCGCGGGCACGCTCAAGGAGCTGGGGGTTACGGCAGATCCCAACGTGCCAGATCACGTTTCCCTCTCCAAGCTGGTAGAGCTCTGCGAGCAGGCCATGTCCCAGACGAGTGTCGTCGTGCGTCCGGGCGCTTGGACAAGAGACGGCGCCTGCCGATGCAGGATATGCGACCGCGCTCGTGCCGCCGGATTGGTGCCCCTCTCGGCAGACGCGCTCATCTCGTGCTCCATGACTTCCACCGAGTGGCCCATCGGCACCGGAGACGATGTTCTCTCGGCACTTCTCGTGCGCCTGAGCATCGAGCCCCAAAGAGACCCTGCGGCCCGCGAGCGCTCGACCTTCTGGCGCATGCTGCGCGTGCCCCGCGAGCGTGTAGTAGTGGAGCGCTGTGGCGTTGACGCCGCGGGCAGTACCTGTTATCCAGCCGTCATGCTCACCGAGCTCCTCTCATGCTATGGGGGAGATGGCACCGGGAAGGACAAGGGCCTTGTGGTGCGCTCGCTGGGTGAGAACCAGGCAGACGCCAACCTGAGCACGGGAGGGCTCGGCATGGCCGCTGCCGGCACCAGCAATCCCTCTCCCGCTGGCATCATCTCCGGCGCCAACGCTGCACTCGTGGTAGTCCCGCCCACAGGCAGGGCCGATCTTGTCGAGGGAAAGCCGCTCCTCTCGGCCTCGCAGATCGAATCGTATCTCGAGTGCCCCTACAAGTGGTTCAGCCTGCGGCGCCTGCACCTGCAGGACTCCGATGCCGGCTTTGGCCCCATGGAGATGGGTACCTTTGCGCACCGCGTGCTCGAGGTCACCCACTTGCGGCTTCTTGCCGAGGCGCGCGAGCGCGTGGGCGTAGCCGAGGGGGAGCATCTCGACCCCTGGGTCATGCTGCCCGGATCCCGCGTGCTCGAGGGCGATCCAGAGGGTCTTGCCCATGCGCACGAGGTGCTTCTCGCCGAGCTTGAGGAGCACCTGCACCACCAGAGCCTACGACAGGGCAAGCGCAGTCGCTACCAGGCATTCGTTCCGCACACCTCCGCAGACGAAGGACAGCTTGCGCAGTTGCGGCGCGACCTTACGAGCGCGCTCGACTACGAGGCGGGCCTCTTTGTGGGCTATGAGCCGCGCTTCTTCGAGTGGGACTTTGGCACGCAGGACGAGCCGGTGGAGTATGCGGGCGCCTGGATCTGCGGCACCATCGACCGCGTGGACATCGACGCCCACCAGCAGGCGGTGGTCATCGACTACAAGCACAAGGCCCCCAGCGGCTTTGCCAGGGAATACGGCGTAACCCCCGTGCATGTGGGGGATGCACCCAGCGGTGGGACGGACGAGCAGCGCGTGGCCCCCTACGGGCTTCCGCGCCGCGTACAGTCACTCATCTACGGTCAGGTAGTGCGCCACATGCACCCGGAGCTCAAGGTGAGGGCGGCGGTGTATTTGGGAACCCGCGGAAGCCATGCCGTGGGCGGGGCCATCCTCGACGACTCGCTCGACCGCGTGCTGGGAAGCCATGCCCCCCTGAGAAGGGACTCCCTTGATGCCTATGCGGTTGGCAGCAGCAATTCCTACGGCATCGAGGACGAGTACGGCATGGAAGCATTTCTCGACGCCACCGAGGCGGCGATTGCCGAGAAGGTCGCGCAGCTCCTCGACGGAGACGTCGAGGCAGACCCGCTTGATGCCGCCGCATGCTCCTACTGCCCGGTGTTGAACTGCGAGAGGAGGCTCTCCTAATGGCAGGCATAGACCTCTCAACCCTGAACGAGCGGCAGCTCCAGATCGTCTCGACGCTCGATCGCCCCGTCTTTGTCGAGGCGGGAGCCGGCTCCGGCAAAACCTTCACCCTCACGCGCAGGATAGCATGGGCCCTCTCGCCCGGCTCCGGCAAGGATGGCGGCCCCTTTGCAGACAGCCTCGACCAGGTTTTGGTCATCACCTTCACCGACGCTGCCGCACGTGAGATCAAGGAGCGCGTCCGCTCGACGCTGCGCCAGGCGGGCATGCGCGAGCAGGCCCTCATGGTGGACTCGGCGTGGATCAGCACCATCCATGGGATGTGTTCGCGCATCCTGAGGCGCCATGCGCTTGACTTGGGGATAGACCCATCGTTCAAGGTCGCAGGCACCAACGAGGCGCTGGCCCTTGTCGAGCAGGCAACGGAGGAGGTCGTGGGATCGGCAAGCCACGACCGTGCCAGTCCGGTGCTCGGGCGCGCGTTCGAGGAATACGGCTACGGTACTCTCAGCGGGTCCAGGCCCTACGGCATGGTGGCCATGGTCTCGGACGTGGTTGGGGCTGCCCACTCCGCCCCGGATGGCTTCGACTCGCTTCTCTCCGTGGGAGAGCCGGACGTCGAGGGCTCGATCTTGCGATTGAGGGAGGCCATCGGCACGATAGGCGCGCAGCCCGGCATCTCGCGCACGGCACGGGATACGGCCATGGGGAGCCTGGGGTCGCTCGACGCGTTCCTCTCGGCCCCTCCGGGCGAGCGCACCCCGGAAGCGGCCCAGACTGCGCTCGGAGGCGTAAAGGTCCCTGACGTGCGGGCAAAGGGGATGAGGGAGTTTGCCCTCGAGGCGCGCCGTGCCCTGGGGGAGGCAAGGCTCGAGGTTGCGCTTGCGGGCAATGCGCCGCTGGCGGATGCCCTTATCGACCTGGCGCGTCGGGTAGACGATCGCGCCCTTGGGCTCAAGCGCGAGAAGTCGGTCCTCGACAACGACGATCTCATCTCTCTGGCCTTGCATGCCGTGCGCGACAACCCCGTTGTGGCCTCCGACTATCGTGGGCGCTTCAGGCTCGTGATGGTCGACGAGTCACAGGACACCGATGCCAGGCAGCTTGAGCTCATCACGCTTCTTTCTGGTGACGGTGCGAGCCACCTCGCCACGGTGGGCGACGCCCAGCAGAGCATCTATCGCTTCCGTGGCGCAGACGTGGGAGTGTTCCGCGCGCGTGGCGTGGAGGTCCCGCAGGAAGACCACGTGCGCCTGGACGTCAACTACCGCAGCCACGCAGACGTCCTCTCGTTCGTGGATGCCGTGTGCGGTGGCCCCAGCGGTGTGGTCAATGGCTTCATGCATCTGGAGCCCAATCCCACGCGCGCGGACGGCTACCGCGCCCGCCCCCTGCCGCGCGTGGACGTCGAGGTGACGCTTGCCAAATGGGGTGTGTCGGCGCTTGCCTCCGCAACGTGCGCAGCCCAGATAGCCGATCGTCTCGCTGCCTATGCGGCGGCGGGCCAGAGCCCGTCAGACATGGCACTGCTCCTTGGCGCAACTGGCAATGCAGGGCTCTATATCGATGCCCTTCGCTCGCATGGGCTTGAGTGCGTGGTCACAGGGGGCTCGACCTTCACGAAAACCGACGAGGCCAAGGTCATGGCCGCGCTGCTCCATACCCTGGCCAACCCCCATGACACCCAGTCCGGCCTCTTCCCGCTCCTCGCCTCGCCCATGTTCGAGCTTGACGCCAACGACTTCGTGCAGCTGGGAACGCGCAGGCAAGACATGGTCGACGCTCCCGCCAAGCGAGCCATAGACCGGGGAATCCAGACCTTGGATCTCTATGGCGGGGCCGAGCCATCTCCCAGGCTCAAGGCGGCGCACGATGTTCTCGCCCGTGCCCGGCTGGCGCTGCGCAAGCACCCCGTGGTAGACGTCTGCCTGCAGGTGGTGCGGGAGTCCGGGTGGCTGCGCCGCCTGGAGGCTGCTGGCACAGACGGCCTTGCCCAGGAGGCAAACGTCCTTGCCGCGGTGCGCTACATCCGCGAGCTTACGCAGGACCTGGGCCTTGGTCCGGCGCGTGCCGCCACCGAGTTCGACATCTGGCTCAAGGCCTCCAAGGTACCCCCGGCATCGCTTGCCGGTGGCACGTCCAACCAGGTGCAGATCATGACCGTACACGCATCCAAGGGCCTCGAGTTTCCCGTCGTGGCCATCGCGGAGTGCTGGAGGGGTCCCGGCTCCTCGGGCCCTGTGGTCACGGGATGCGTGGACGAGCGCCGACGCGGCGTTGTCGTGAAGCCCAAGGGGCTCAAAGTGCCCAAGGACCTCACTGCCGGTGAGAACCCCCACAGCATGGCGGAGTGGCTCCTCTCGCTTTCTGAGAAAAGCGTAGAGCAAGAGGCTGCCGAGAAGACCCGCCTGCTCTACGTGGCGCTCACCCGTGCGCGCGAGGCGGTGGTCTTGGGCGTGGGCGTGAAGCTGTCCTCGAGCGGCCCCTCCCCGGAACTCGCCGCAGGCGCCCTCGAGGCGATTCTGGGGACGGCGACCCCAGCCCCGGGCGAGAGCCCCTTCGAGTACGGTGGCAGCGAGCCTGGACGTCTTCGCTGCGTCTCGCTCGAGCCCTGCGAGACGGGCTCGGGGAAAGGCGCCACGCTCGACTCGGCCGGCAGCTTCTTTGACGGCACGCTTGCGACCACGGACGAGGTCACAGTCATAGGTGCCACCGTCGAGGCGCCGGAGCCCCCGGGCTTCTCGCTTGTCTTGCCGGATCCGGACCCCGCGGCTCCCGCCACAGGCATGTGGCGTCCGCGTGCGGGTGTCTTTAGCTACTCGAGCGTACACGAGCAGCTGCCGGGGGACTTCTCTGCTACACGTATGGTTGCGCACGATGGTGAGGGGCCCGCCACCACGGGCACCTCCGCCCTTCCCACGCGCCCCAAACGCGAGGCAGAGCGGGAGGGCGCTCCCGTGGTGGGGGATGCCGACAAGGCCACGGGACTGGGCTCCGCCTTCCACGGGCTTGCCCAGGCAATGGTCGAGACCGGCCGTTTCCCAGAACCTGGGCGCATTGCGGCTGCAAAGCGCCTCTGGCACCTTTCTGAGAGGGCTTCCGCCCGGCTCGACGAGGCCCTTGCGCGCTGGTGGGGCTCGGATGTGCGCCAGGAGGCACTCTCGCATGCGCTCGTGCGTGCGGAGGTTCCCTTCTTCAGGCGCGTGGACTCCGCCTACGGAGGCTACGTCGAGGGCGCCATCGACCTTCTCGCCACAGACCCCGGCTCTGACCATGCATTTCTCGTGGACTACAAGACGGGCGACCGCGGGCTGGGCGCGCAGGCCCTCTCCCAGCGCCACGAGATGCAGGCCAACTTCTACGCGTACGTCCTCATGGGGCTCGGCTTCTCGTCGGTGAGCTGTCGCTTTGCGTGCGTGGAGCTCGAGCGTCCCGACGTGCCCGGCGAGCCCGTGGTCGTGTCCTACGAGTTCGACGAAGGGTATCCCCCACGCATGGGGTAGCGCACCAAGGCGCGAGCCGCCAAACCGAACAGCGTGTGGAGCCTCTGCTTCATTTCTACCTGCAGGAACGTCATAGCTACAGGTCAGATGGGGTATAGGCCAAGGCCTTCCACACGGGGGTTCTGCTATGCTTTGCCCAACAGCTACGCGTCGCCAGCATGGAGAACACATGGCATTCGTTCACCTACACAACCACTCGGACTTCTCGATTCTCGATGGAGCAACGCCCATCCCTAGCATGGTCAAGCGTGCCGTCGACGAGGGGATGCCTGCCGTTGCCCTCACAGACCATGGCTACATGTTTGGCATCCCCAACCTCGACCTGGAGTGCCGCAAGTACAACGACGTCCAAGCCAACATGAAGCAGTGGCGCCACGACGTCGAGTGCTTCGGGAAGGGTTGGGGGCTTGAGGAGCCAGATCCTGACGCAGACGAGGCAGGCTACTTCGACCGCGTCCATGACCAGTGGGCAAGCGACGTTGCGGTGTGGGAGTCATCTGGCCATGACCTAGCCGCGGTCCAGGCAAACCGCCCGCGCCTCAAGGTGAAGCCCATCTTTGGCTGCGAGGCCTACTTCATCACCGATGACTGCATCGAGCGCGGCACCAAGCAGCGTCGCTACCACCTCATCCTTCTCGCCAAGAACGAGACGGGCTACCACAACCTCGTGAAGTGCATGTCCAAGGCTGCAGGCCACGAGATGATGTACTACCGTCCGCGCACCACGCTCAGCATGCTCAAGGAGTACCACGAGGGTCTCATCTGCCAGAGCGCCTGCGTGCAGGGCATCATTCCCCAGTGTGTCATCGATGGCGACTTTGACGGCGCGCGCAGGTGGGCCGAGACCTTCCACGACATCTTTGGCGATGACTTCTACATCGAGATCCAGGACCACGACCTTACCTTCCGCAACGGCTGGAACGATCGCAAGCTCGACGAATACCTGGTCAAGATGGCACACGAGATGGGCGTCAAGGTGGTCGCCACCAACGACTTTCACTACCTCACGCGCGAGGACGCGTCTACGCAGGACATCCTCTCGTGCATTGGCAAGGCCACAACGCTCGATGACCCCAACCGCATGCGCATGGAGAGCCTTGAGTTCTACATGAAGTCCGAGGAGGAGATGCGCGCACTCTTCTCCTGGTGCCCCGAGGCCTGCGACACCACGCTCGAGATCGCCGACAAGTGCAACTACGAGCTTGACTGGACCCACATGTACCTGCCCGAGTACCCTGGCCTTCGCCCGGGGGAGACCGCAGACGAGCGCTTCCGCGAGGAGTGCGAGAAGGGCCTCGCCAAGCGCTACGGCGATAACTGGCGTGACCTCACGATTGGCGGTTGGAACGTGCGTGACCGCTTCGAGCACGAGTACAAGGTCATCACCGAGAAGGGCTTCGCGAACTACTTCCTCATCGTGCAGGACTACGTCCAGTGGGCCAAGGACAATGGCATCGGCGTGGGCCCGGGTCGCGGTTCGGCGGCCGGCGCCATCGTTGCGTATGCCATGAACATCACGAACTTCGACCCGCTCGAAAACGGCCTCATGTTCGAGAGGTTCCTCTCGACCCAGCGCTCCGAGATGCCCGATATCGATATGGACTTCGACGATGAGCACCTGCAGGACGTTCTGCAGCACGTGCGCGACGTCTACGGCGAGGACCACGTCTGCAAGGTCATCACCTACTCGACCATCAAGGCCAAGCAGGCCATCAACGATGCCAACCGAGTCCTGGGCTTTCCCGTCTACAAGGGCCAGCAGCTCTCGAAGATGCTCTCGAACGACCCAAAGCTCCAGCTTGCCAACGCCCTTCACAAGAACGAGAGGAAGCCCGACCAGTACTCGCCCGACTTCGAGGACGCCTACAACAAGGATTCCGACGCCCGCCGCATCATCGACGCCGCCCTCTCCATCGAGGGCTTCATGCGTGGCGAGGGCGTGCACGCCTGCGCCACGCTCATCGCGCCTACACCCGTAACCGACCACGTTCCCACCAAGCTCGACACTAAGGGCAACGTCACCATCACTCAGTACGAGGGCCACTCCGTCGCGGACATGGGCCTGCTCAAGATGGACTTTCTCGGCCTGCGCACGCTCACGGTCATCAACAAGGCACTTGCCAACATTCGTCACTCATACCCCAACGCCGCAGACATCGACCGCATGCCGCCTGCGGTTCGTGCCTGCATCAAGCCAGGGGCTACCTGCGTCGACATCGACGTGGACAAGGTCGACTTCTCCGACCCCAAGATCTACGAGCTTTTGGGCAAGGGACACACGGCAGGCGTCTTTCAGGTCGAGTCTGCGGGCATGACCGCCACGATCAAGAACATGCAGCCCGACGCATACAAGCAGATCGTCGCCCTTATCGCCCTCTACCGCCCGGGCCCTCTGGGTGCCGGCATGGTCGACAGCTACATCAAGCGCATGCATGGCCAGGAGAGGATCTCGTACTACGACGAACGTCTGAAACCCATCCTGGAGGAGACCTACGGCACCATGGTCTACCAGGAGCAGGTCATGCAGATCTCGATGAAGATGTCGGGGTTCACGGCCGGCGAGTCTGACTCGCGCATGCGCAAGCCGGTGGCCAAGAAAAAGATCAAGATGCTCACCGACCAAGTCTTCCACTGGGAGGGCAACGGCGCGGACGAGACGATCTACGACCACTGGATGAACGGCGCCGAGGCCAACGGCTACAAGCGCGAGGTGGCGCAGGAAATCTGGGAGAATGTCCTCGAGTTTGCCTCCTATGCCTTCAACAAGTCGCACTCCGCCGGCTATGCCATCCTAGTCATGCAGACCGCCTGGTTGAAGGCCTACTTCCCGCGCGAGTACATGGCGTCGGTCCTCACCTCCTACATGGGCAAGACCGACAAGATCGTGCACTACGTCACGAGCTGCCGTCGCGAGGGCATCCAGATCCTGCCGCCCGACATCAACGAGTCCGGCAAGGACTTCACGGCAACCGCGGAAGGCGTCCGCTTTGGCTTCGCTGGCATCCGTGGCGTGGGCGAAGGCGTGGGCGAGTGCGTCATGGCCGAGCGTGATGCCCATGGCCCCTTCAAGAACCTCCACGACTTCTGCGAGCGCGTGGACGGCTCCCAGGCTAACCGACGCGTGGTCGAGTCCCTCATCAAGGCGGGTGCCTTCGACTCCACGGGATACACCCGCATGCAGCTCATGCACTTCGTCGACAAGAACAACCCCGAGAACATCATCGACGCTGCGGCTCGTCGCCAGAAGGAGCGTGCGGTGGGGCAGTTCTCGATGTTCGACATGTTTGGCGACATAGCGGGCTTGGGCTTCCAGGACGAGGTTCCCGCACCCGATGGCGTGGAATGGGACCGTCACATCAAGCTTGCGCAGGAGCATGACGTCTTGGGCATCTACGTCTCTGACCACCCGTTGCGTCCGTACGCGTACGCGCTGGCCAAGGCACGCGACTACACCATCGCAGACCTCTCGGTCTCCGAGGAGTACACCGACCCTGAGACCGGTGCCACCATAGAGCGCTTCAAGGTTTCCGAGGACAAGCCCATCCACCTTGCCGGCATGGCCACGTCAGTCCAGAAAAAGACCACCAAGAAGGGCGACGCCATGGCCATCGTCACCCTTGAGGACATGGAGGCCGAGACCACGCTGGTGGTATTCCCCAAGGCCTACAAGGAGTGTGCTGCCACACTTGCCGGTGAGGTTGACCCCGAGACCGGCGAGAGAACCGGTGACATCTTTATCAAGGTTACGGGGCGCCTGGAGCGTGGCGACCGCGGAGACCAGCTGATCTGCTCTTCCATCGAGCCGCTCGAGCTTAACGACAAGACCAACCGACCCAAGGTCCTCGAGATAAACATGCCGGCCAACCTTCTCACGCGCGGTCGCATGGACAACCTCGGCGAGATCCTCGGGCGCTATCCTGGTCTCGATCGCGTTGAGCTGCGCGTGAAGAGTGCGTCGGGTGATGTCATGCGCATGGAGCTTCCCACACGCATCGACGCGCACAACATGGTCCTCATGACCGAGATCATCGACCTTGTCGGCAGATCGGGCCACGTGAAGGTGGCGTAACGGCAGCCTCCAGCCTTTGGCCGCAGACGCACCTTGGGCCCTCGGGGCATGCCCGCTCCATGTTGTGCGTGTCTAATATGTAGGTTTAAAAATAACATTTAACGCATGCATGGATTGCCATGCGATTGGAGAGAATACAAGCAGCAGCGGCCCCTAATGCGGTCGCATACACTGGCGTCGACTTTGCAAGACGTCAAGACTAGGAGAGGATGCCATATGGCGGACGTCAAGATCTATCGCTGCAAGCACTGTGGCAATATCGTCGTTAAGGTTGTCGATGGCGGCCCCACGCCCGTGTGCTGCGGCGAGCCCATGGAGGAGCTCGTCGCCAACACCACCGACGCGGCTGTTGAGAAGCACGTTCCCGCCCTGACCGTCGAGGGCGACCGCCTCGTTGTACGCATTGGCTCCGTCGAGCACCCCATGACCGAGGAGCACTACATCGAGTGGCTGATCTTCGCCGATGATGACAAGGTCGTCATCCGCTACCTCAAGCCGGGCGATGCACCCGAGGCTCGTTTCCACCTCGGTGAGAGCAAGAAGGCTACCGTTTATGCGTACTGCAACCTCCATGGCCTTTGGAAGGCCGAACTCTAGGGCTCATACGTAACCTTCAATCGGCAAGGCTTGTCGTGCCGCCTTGGCAGCGCCGGGGCGGCACGCTTATCTCTGTGCGCTATGAGCGAGCAGAGCGGGATACAATCAACAGCAGGTTTGTCAGGCAGGGGGAAGGCTTAAGCATGAAAATCGCGGTTGCCCAGATGAGGACCACGGCAGGCGAGCTCGAGCGTACAGCAGAGCGCATGGTTGAGCTTGCGAAGCGAGCTGCGGGCGAAGGAGCGCAGCTTGTGGTGTTTCCGGCGGCAGCCCTCCTGGGCACCTGGCCCATTGATCCACCCAGCCAGGAGGGGCTTCTGCTCGACCTTGCAGAGGCCCTGGTTAAGATTTCCGAGGAGGCTCCGTGCCCCTGCATCGTGCCGGTCCTCTCAGATGCCGATGGAGCCCCTGCCCCCGAGGCCATCCTCGTGCACGACGGCGAGCTTACGCCGCTCAAACTCTCGGCGCTTCTACGCTCGTCTGCGGTGCTCCGGGCGGGGCAGCACTCAGATGATGCCCAGGAGGATGTAGACGGGCCCCAGCCAGACCTCCCCGTCTTCGAGCTGGGTGGTGTCCACTTTGGGCTTGCCTTCTCCTTTGATGACCTCAACGACTTCGACGACTATGACTTTGACGTCGATGTGGTGCTCTACCTCGACGGCTATGGGTTTGCCATGGATGACCCGTCGTCTGCCATGGGCGCCTCGGTGGCCGAGGGTCGCTTCATGGATGACGCCGCGGCAACTGGCGCCTGGATTGTGGGCGTAGGGTCGCTCGGAACCTACGGCATGCAGGTGTTTACCGGATCGAGCTTTGTCCTCACGCCCTTGGGCGAGCTTGCTGCGCAGTCGCCTTCCTTCGAGGAGGACTTGCTTATCGCAGATGTTGACCCAGGCCTCGATGAGCCCTTGGAGCATCCGCTTAACCCTGAGGTCTACGACCGCCCGCTCATCGCCTGGAACGCGCTTGCGCAGGGGCTTTCCGAGTCCCTCTCGCAGATGGGCTTTACCCAGGCAGCCGTGCTGGTGGATGGCACGCTTGACTCCTGCGCCGTGGCGACTCTGGCCACCGATGCCCTTGGCCCCACCAACGTCCACGCACTGCTCGTGACCGGCTCCAGCGACGGGCTCGATGCATCTGCGCGCGAGCTTGTCGAGAACCTCAGGCTACCTGTCCGAGAGCTTCCGATGGCTGCCCTCTCGCCCGACCGGGCCCTTGCGCAAGACCTTGCGCAGGCGCATCTTGTCGCGCTGGCGCGTGAGGAGGGCGCCATGCCCCTCTCGAACCTCGACAAGACGGCGCTCGCGCTTGAGGTTGCGCCCGGCTCCCTCATGCCTGCGGGGCTTGCGCCCTTGGGCGACATCTACCGCTATGCCGTGCTCGAGCTTGTGCACATGAGAAACACCATCTCACCGGTCGTCTCGCGCACTGCTCGCCACGCTTTTGAGGTCCCATCCATCCCCGGCATAGAGGGATGCGGGCCTACGCCTGAGTCTCGTCTCGACTTTGTCGACTACGTGCTCGCGAGCAGCCTTGAGTGGGGCCGCCCCCTCTCCGACATTGCCGAGGACGGCGGACATCCCCAGGTGGTTGCGGCCATTCTCGACCGCCTTGCCTCGTGCGAGCCAGCACGCATGGCTTGTGGACCCGTGATCGTCGCATCGTCTCGCACGCTGGAGGACGTCCCGTGGCCGCTTGGCATGGTGTGGCGCGATCACGCTCGAACCAGGGCGGAGCGCACGGGCGAGGGCATCGGTGGCACCATCTCCCTGGGGGATGACCTGGACCAGGCAATTGCGCAGGCCGTGCAGGAGGCTGTGGGCGTACCGGCGGTTCCGGATGCTGAGCCCGACGCTCGTGAGGGGGGAAGCGCTGCCCCCGCCGTGCCCCGGGATCGCGAGCGTGATATGCGTGAGGTCCTCAATCTCCTGCGGGACCTCTCGCTCACGGGTGGGCTTGCCGCCGACCAGTCGGAAGCCCGTGGTGGAAGGCATGGCCAGGGAGGTCGGCCCGGACCAGGCGGGATGCCAGCAGACGGCTCAATGTGGAGTCCCTTCTCGGAGAACTAGGCTCGTCTCCTCCGCATGCGCATGGTATGCTAGAATAGAACGAACGTTCTAACAACCGCCATACGCAGGAGGAGGTGCCTCGCGTGATCATCCTGGGAATCGATCCTGGCCTTGCCAACACGGGCTGGGGTGTGGTCGAGACGCGCGGCCCCGTGTGCAGGACACGCGCCTACGGCTGCATCTCAACCTCCTCATCGGAGTCCATCGACCGTCGCCTGGGCAAGATCCACGAGGGCATCTCCCAAGCAATCCAGGCCTATGCCCCAAGCCAGCTTGCCATCGAGAAGATCTTCTTTGGCGAGAACTCGCGCTCCGCGCTTGCAACGGCGCATGCCCGCGGCGCTGCGCTGGTGGCTGCGGCAGAGGCCGGTTTGGAACTTGGCGAGTACACTCCCATGCAGATCAAGCAGGCGGTCGTAGGCACTGGCTCTGCCGACAAGCGGCAGGTCATCTTCATGGTGAGAAATGTCCTGGCCCTTGACCACGACCCCCGCCCAGACCACTGCGCGGATGCCCTTGCTGCAGCCATCTGCCACGCTAACCTCGCGCGTACGCAGCGGCTTACGCGCGAGGGCGCTACGGTGCAGGTCTTTGAGCAGGAGAAGGCCCAGGAGGCACTTGACGCCGTCAGGGCCCGCAGCGTCACGGCAGCAGCCACGGCGGCCCGCCTTGCGGGAGCCCGCGGCGAGGGGTCGCCAATCGGACATGTGAGACAGAGTAGGAGGAACACCCAATGATTGTGCAGCTCACGGGCACCCTTGTCGAGGTGCTTCCCACCCATGTGGTTATCGATGTGGGCGGCGTTGGCTATGAGCTTGGCACCTCTGCAACAACCGCGGCATCGCTGCCGACGGTGGGAGAGGCCGGTGTCACCGTGCTCACACGCATGCTCGTCAAGGAGAACTCGGTCGAGCTCTACGGCTTTGCCACACGCGAGGAGCGCGCGGTGTTTGACAGGCTCGTGGCCGTCTCCGGCGTGGGGCCAAAGCTCGCCTTGGCAGTCCTCTCCACGTTTTCTCCGGCAACGCTTGCGACCATCGTCACCCTGCAAGACGAGGAGCGCATGGCGCAGGTCCCGGGGGTCGGTCGCAAGAAGGCGCAGCGCCTCCTCGTCGAGCTGCAGGACGTCTTTGCCAAGGACGCCACGCTTCGCGGCCTGGTGGGCATGAGCGAGCCCTCGCCGCGGCAGCCCAGGGTCCCGGATACGGCCGCATCTGCCTCAGAGGAGGCAACCGCGGCGCTTCTCTCCATGGGCTTCTCGGCACAGGAGGCACAGCTCGCGCTGGATGGGCATGAGGATGCGGGTGCCGTGACGGTCGAGAGGGCCATTCAGTTTGCGCTCAAGAGGCTTGGAGGCAGCCTGTGACGTGGGAGGCACAAGAGGAAGATCTCTTTGGTGGCGTTGCTGGCAAAGGCAACACCCATGGTGGCCCACGTCCGGTGACGGGCGAGCTCACGGTCGACGACCTTGATGTCGATCGGAGCCTTCGCCCCACAACGCTCGACGAGTACTGCGGACAGGAGCGGGTCCGCGACAATCTCCGTGTGCTTATCGCCGCTGCCAAGAACCGTCATGAGACACTCGACCACGTGCTCTTCTCGGGCCCTCCGGGGCTTGGCAAGACTACGCTCGCAAATGTCGTCGCCAACGAGATGGGAGCCCGCCTGCGCACCACCTCGGGGCCGGCTATTGCGCGTACGGGAGACCTTGCCGCCATTCTCACCAACCTCGAGGAGGGTGATGTCCTCTTCGTGGATGAGATTCACCGCCTCAACCACCAGGTCGAGGAGGTACTCTATCCAGCCATGGAGGACTTCTTCCTCGATATCGTGATAGGCAAGGGTCCAGCGGCCCGCTCGATACGCCTTGATGTGCCCCACTTCACGCTCGTCGGCGCAACCACGCGCACGGGTCTTCTCACCGGTCCCCTACGTGACCGCTTTGGCATCTCGTATCGGCTGGACTACTACACCGTCGACGAGCTCGAGCGCATCGTGCGGCGCTCGGCCGCCATCCTTGGGGTGGATATCGATGACCAGGGCGCCGCCGAGATTGCCTCGCGCTCGCGTGGCACGCCTCGCCTTGCCAACCGCCTGCTCAAGCGCGTGCGCGACTATGCCCAGGTAAGGGCTGGTGGCGTCATCACGTGGGAGGTCGCTGCCGAGGCGCTCTCGTTCTTCGAGATCGACGAGATGGGCCTCGATTGGATGGACAAGAAGATTCTCACCGCGCTCACGAGCACGTTTAGGGGTCGCCCTGTCGGACTTACGACCATCGCCTCAGCGGTGGGCGAAGACCCATCTACCCTCGAGGACGTCTACGAGCCCTATCTTCTGCAGCGGGGCCTCATCGTGCGCACCCCGCAGGGTCGCCAGGCAACCCCTGCTGCGTTTGAGCACCTCGGTGCGCCCCTGCCCCCTCAGCGCTAGTGTGGGGCAGTGGTGCAGTTCCCACGGTGTTGACGCAGTTTCTCTTTCGAGCCGTGTCCCTGTGTGCGGCGCGGGTATCATGTTCGCGACAGCGAGCGCGGGGAGGAGCACCACCATGCTTGAGAGGGACTACATCACAGAGATCATCTTGCAGTTTGTCAAGGCAGTCACCAGAGCGCTCAGGCTTGCCGTTGAAAAGGGTGACGCGGCGTCCTGCCAGGCAGTGGAGCAGCAGGTGGCCGATCTCATCGATCTCGACGTGCAGACCACTATGGCCCTCTCGCCAGACTCTCTCGTCACGATGCTTCTTCTTTCAGGTATGGGTGACTCACTGGCGGTGTACGTCTGCTATGCGCTCGATCGCCTTTCCCGCGTGTACGGGGCCAATGGCAACAATGACCTTGCTGGTCTTCGACACCTGCAGGCTCAAGCCGTTGCAGAGAGCTTCGACTGCGACCTCGCAACGCCTCCGGCGGAGCTTTCCGACCTCGACGTAGAGCTTTTTGGGACTGCGGAGAAGGACGAGTAGCCATCATTCTGAAGGCTGTTTGCCGTTGAGATGTTCGACTTCTCTCAGCGGCATGACATCGATTGAACATTCATCTTACCTTTGGCATACTGAAGCTTAATAAAAGCTTGGGTATGTCGGAGGTCCCATGGCGCTCTCGAGAAGTATGTTCAAGGTCTTTGTCGCTCTCGCGCAGTCTGACGCCCGCATGACGCAGCGTCAGTTGAGCGCCGCCTCGGGGCTCTCCCTGGGAACCGTAAACTCGATTCTGCGTGCTGCCGAGGAGGCGGGGCTTGTCGAGGGCGGCCTCCTCACCATCGATGGTCTCAAGGCACTGAGACCCTACGAGGTGGGCAACGCCATCATCATGGCCGCGGGCCTCTCCTCTCGTTTTGCTCCCATCTCCTACGAGAGGCCTAAAGGGCTCCTGCGCGTTCGCGGCGAGGTTCTCATAGAGCGCCAGATCCGTCAACTTCAGGAGGCAGGTGTCACTGATATCACCGTTGTGGTTGGCTATAAGAAGGAGTATTTCTTCTACCTTGCAAGCAAGTTTGGCGTGCGCATCAAGGTTAACCCGCAGTACGCCACGAGGAACAACAACTACACCCTCTGGCTCGTGCGCGACCGACTCGACAACACCTACGTGTGCTCGTCGGATGACTACTTTGAAAAGAATCCCTTTGAGCACTACGTCTATGAGGCCTACTATGCCACGCAATACGTGAGTGGCGCGACTGACGAGTGGTGCGTAACGACAGGCCCGGCAGGGCGCATCACTGATGTGACCGTGGGCGGCTCTGACGCTTGGGCAATGCTTGGACATGCATACTTCGACAGGGCGTTCTCCACAGGGTTTGTCCCCCTGCTGGATGACGCCGTGCGCAGGCCCGAGATGGTCGATGCGCTTTGGGAGGAAGTCTTTCGCGCCCATACGGATGAGCTGCGGATGGTTGCGCACCGCTATCCTGGCTCCGGCATCCACGAGTTCGATACCCTCGACCAGGTGAGCGGCTTCGACCCTGCGTTCATCCAGAACGTGGACTCAGGGATCTTCGACAACATCGTCTCGGTGCTGGGTTGCGAGAAGTCTCAGATCCATGGCTTCTATCCGCTCAAGCAGGGCCTCACCAACCTTTCGTGCCACTTCTCGGTGGGTGAGGGCCCCAAGGAGCGGGAGTACGTGTACCGCCACCCTGGCCTGGGGACCGAGAAGATGGTCGACCGTGCTGCCGAGGAGGCGGGGCTCCGTCTTGCGCGCGACCTCGGACTGGACAACACCTTCATCCACGAGGACCAGCGCCAGGGATGGAAGATCTCTCGCTTTGTTCCCAATGCGCGTGCGCTTGACCCCCATGATCCAGCGCAGCTCAGGCGTGCCATGCAGATGTGCCGCAGGCTCCACGAGAGCGGTGCCACGCTCAACAGAAGCTTCGACTTCGTGGGAGAGGGGCTGGAGTACGAGCGACTCCTTGCAGAGCGCGGGCCCATCGAGATTCCAGGCTACAGTGACCTCAAGGACAAGGTGCTTCGCCTCCGGGACCTCGCCGAGAAGGACGGCTTCCCTCGATGCGTCTCACACAACGATTTCTTCTACCTCAACTTCCTCATCGACGAACGGGGCGAGTACAGTCTCATCGACTGGGAGTACGCTGGCATGTCAGATGAAGCGAGCGACTTTGGCACGTTTGCGGTGTGCTGCGAGCTCTCCGATGCCGAAGCGGAGGAGGCGCTGCGTGGCTACTTTGGCCGCACGCCTACGGCGCGAGAGCGACGTCACTTCTGGAGCTACGTGGTCTTTGCGGGCTGGTGCTGGTACGTGTGGTCTCTCGAGAAAGAAGCCGAGGGCGACAACGTGGGCGAATGGCTTCTCGTCTACTACCACTATGCGCAGGACAACGTAGACCGCGTGCTTGGCTGGTATGAGAGCGAGGGGTGCGAGGCATCGTAGGTGGCTGCGCTCCCGGGTGGCTCAACGCTCACTGCCTGTCCAGTTTTTGCATATGACGTTCATAGTTACTATCCATGCGTGTATTATGAACATAATAGTTTACCTACTCGCAGTTGGTGTGTTCATGACAATCGCATGGTGGTGACAGCATGGCGCGACTCTTGCACGACGACAACGCCTTGCCAGGCGTCTCTCGGAGAGGCTTCTTTGCTCTGGCTGGTGGCGCTGCTGCCTGTCTGGGGCTTGGTGCCGTCGCGGGGGCGGGAGGAACGACTGACAACTCGGTGGTCATCTACTCCTGTGGCGAGGGAATCCGCAACGAGACCCAGATGGCTGCCCTTCGAAAGGCATTTCCCAACTACGATATCCGCATGCACTACATTACGACGGGCAACTGTGCTGCACGCCTTCGCATGGAGGGCTCCTCCTCAGAGGCGGACATCGTGATGGACCTTGAGGGCGGCTACATTAACCAGGTGTCCGATAGCCTCGAGGTCCTGTCAGACTTCGACGAGTCGATCTTCTGCGAGGACCTTCGTGACCCGGAGGACCGCTACTTCCCCTTCTCGCGCGAGAGCGCCTGCATCGCAGCGAATGACGATGTCCTTGCAGAGCGCGGGATTCCTGCTCCCACCTCTTACCAGGACCTTCTCGACCCCGCGTATGCAGGCGTTGTCTCGATGCCCAATCCCAGGACCTCGGGCACGGGCTACAACTTCTTGAAGAGCCTCGTGAATGCCTGGGGAGAGGACGCGGCCTTCGACTACTTCGATGCGCTTGCCGAGAACGTCTACCAGTTCACGTCCTCGGGGTCCGGTCCCGTGAATGCCCTGGTGCAGGGGGAGGCGGGCGTGGGCCTAGGCATGACCTACCATGCGGTCTCTGAGATAAACGAGGGTGCGCCCCTCTCGGTCCACTTCTTTGCGGAGGGCTCTCCCTGGGACGTGTACGGTTCGGGAATCGTCCAGGGCAGGGGTAGCCGTCAGGCAGTCCATGACGTCTTCGGATGGCTCTGCACCGAGGGCGTGCGCCTTGACAACGAGACCTACGTTCCCGACCAGGTCCTGGTGGGCGTGACACCAGAGATTCCCAACTATCCCAAAGACATCACCTATGCCGATATGACCGGTATCACCGACGTCGACGATAAGATGCGTCTGCTCGAGAGATGGAGCCACTGATAGCCATGGCATACCAGACCACAAGCCAGGGAGGGCACACTTCGCCAAAGCTCTCCGCACAGGGCATCGCAAAGTCGTTCGGCGGCCGAGAGGTGCTCCACGGGGTGAGCTTTGACGTGCGTGCGGGCGAGTTCCTCTCGATCCTTGGCCCCTCGGGCTGCGGCAAGTCAACCATCCTGCGCATTCTCATTGGTCTCGAGCATCCCGATGCTGGTCGCGTGCTTCTTGACGGTGAAGACATCACGAATGCTGCGCCAAGCAAGCGTCACATGGGAATCGTCTTTCAGGACTATGCGCTCTTCGAGAACATGACCGCTTTGGGCAACGTCGAGTACGCCCTTCGCTTCGACCCCGTGCGGCGGGCACAAAGCACCAAGATTGCGCTCGATGCGCTGGGAAGCCTGGGCATGGCGGAATACGCCGGCAAGTCAGTGGCAGGCCTTTCCGGCGGACAGATGCAGCGCGTGTCCATCGCGCGCACGCTTGCCTTAAACCCCGAGGTCATCCTCCTCGACGAGCCCACGAGCGGCCTCGATGCCGATGCGCGTCTGGCGCTGCGCGCGCAGCTCAAGGTCATCCAGCGCGACTATGGCACCACGATGGTCTTCATCACGCATGACCAGGAGGAGGCATTTGCGCTTGCCGACCGCGTCATGGTGATGGGGGAGGGGTCAATCCACCAGCTTGATGAGCCTCTGAGCATCATTGAGGACCCTGCCGACCAGTACGTCCGCGACTTCGTGGTGGCAAACCTCAAGGCAAAGTACGACTCGCTCGCGAGGTTCGCCTCGCCGCTGGAGTAGGAGGTCGCCGTGGCTTGCCAGACGCGCTCGCGTGGCATGCGAACTCTCGAGGTCGCGCTTCTGCTCTTCTTCCTCCTTGCGGTGGTGCTGCCGCTGGTGAGGATGTTCTCGCGTCTCGCCGACCCGGAGGTTCGGGAGGTCTTCGCGACCCCGGCCTTTGCGACCGCCTGCATGAACTCTCTTGTGGTCGCAGGCGTCACCACGGTTATCTCGGTGCTGGTCGCGCTGCTCATGTCGTGGGTGCTCTGCAGGACGGCCATCCGTGGGAAGGGCGTCTTTGCGGTACTTCTCACGGTGCCCATGCTCGTTCCGTCGCTGGCCCATGGCATGAGCCTCGTGTATCTCTTGGGGTCGAACGGCATACTCACGAACCTCCTGCAGGGCTCGTGGTCCATCTACGGATATCCAGGCATCGTGATGGGCTCGTTTCTCTACTCGTTCCCGCCTGCCTTCCTCATGCTCTATGACGTGATGCGCTACGAGGATGCCACGCCCTACCAAGCCGCAGATGTCCTAGGCATCCCCAGGGGCAGCCAGTTTGCCCATATTACGATGCCGTTCTTGAGAAAGCCGCTCGTCTCTGCCGTGTTTGCGACCTTCGCCCTCGTAATCACAGACTATGGTGTGCCCCTTATGGTGGGCGGGAAGGTCATGACGTTGCCTGTGCTCATGTACCAGAACGCTGTGGGGCTTCTCGACTTTGACACCGGTGCGGCCATAGGCTTCGTGCTGCTCATCCCTGCCGTCATCGACTTTCTCGTCGATGTGCTCGCAAGGGATCGCGCCAGCGCACGCTATGTCTCACGCGGGTTTGACATCAAGCCAAGCGTGGCAAGAGATGCCCTTGGCTATGCTGCCGCTGCCTTCGTGACGCTTGTCCTGCTTGCTCCCATCGCGACCTTCTGCATGGTCGCGTTCGTGACGAAGTATCCGCTTGACCTTGCTCCCACCCTTGCCAACGTGGGGCGCGCGTTTACCATGGGCGCAGGCTCGTACTGGGTGAACTCCCTCTATATTGCCCTTATGGTGTCCATCTTGGGGACGGTTCTTGCCTACCTCGTGGCCTATATCACGGCGCGCGTTGGGGGCATGTCTGCGTGCCTCTTGCATCTGGCGTCGGTAACCACGCTCGCGGTTCCCGGCATTGTTCTGGGCCTCTCCTTTGCCCTGGCGTTTAGTGGCTCTTTTATCTACGGGACTTTCGCCATTCTCATTCTGGTGAACCTGGTGCACTTCATTGCCTCGCCCTACCTCATGGCCTATCACTCTCTCTCCAAGGTAAACAAGAACTTAGAAGCGGTTGGCCAGACCATGGGCGTGGGGCGCATGCGCATCGTCCTGGACGTCCTTGTCCCAGCGACAGCGGATACCATTGCCGAGATGTTCTCGTTCTTCTTTGTCAACTGCATGGTAACCATCTCGGCCGTCTCGTTTCTTGCGACAACGCTTGATATGCCGCTCGCCCTTCTGGTGACCGACCTCGACGCACAGCGCCTCGTGGAATGCTCTGCGTTCGTCTCGGTCCTCATTCTCGTCACGAATGTCATTGAGAAGCTCGTAGTGACCTCCCTAAGGCGTCATCGGCATGCTAAGCTAACGACCGCCTAACGCTCTCCTCACATACGGAGGTAGTTTAACCATGACGCACAGGGAGTTCCTCGTCCTCTCCACCATTGCGACCGCTCCGGCACCGCTTACCCAGCGTGCGATTGCGGCGCAGACCGGGATATCGGTGGGAAGCGTGAACGAGGCAGTCTCTGCCCTCGCGAACCTTGGTTTGGTAGCGGATAGGCATGTAACCGACGAGGGCCTTGAGGCCTTGGAGCTCTTTCGGGTAAGGAGGGCAGTGCTCATTGCTGCGGGGTTTGGCTCCCGCATGGTCCCCATTACGCTCAACACGCCTAAGCCACTGGTACGCGTGGGTGGAAGGCGCATCATCGATACGATTCTCGATGCCGTTTATGCCGCTGGCATCACCGAGGTCTACGTTGTCCGAGGCTATCTGGGCGAGCAGTTCGACCAGCTCCTCTACAAGTACCCCACCATCAAGTTCATCGACAACCCCCTCTACAACGAGACGAACAACATCTCGAGCATGGTTGCGGCAAAGGACCTGCTCCAGAGTGCGTACGTGTTCGAGTCCGACCTTCTCCTGAGAAACCCTAACCTCATCACTCGCTACCAGGATCGCTCGAACTACCTGGGCATTCCCATGGAGCGCTCGGACGACTGGTGCTTCAACGTCAAAAACGGGGTCATCAGGCACATGGGCATTGGCGGTGAGGGCGGCGTCTGGCAGATGGTCGGCGTCTCGTACTGGACGCCCGAGGACGGGGCAAAGCTTGCCGAGGACATCCCTGCGACGTTTGAGATGCCCGGTGGCAAGGAGCGCTTCTGGGACGAGGCGCCGCTTGCCTACTTTGCAGACAGGTACAAGGTCTACGCTCGCGAGTGCTCCCTCTCGGATGTCACCGAGATTGACTCATTTCGCGAGCTTGAGGCGATAGACCCAGCCTACGACTGCTAGGCTGGGTGCATGTCGCATACCTACGCCATCTTCTCGGCCCAATACCTCCCACACGTGGGAGGTGTGGAGACGTTTACCGCAAACCTCGCCCACCAGCTCGTCTTGGGTGGGAATGGGGTCTGCGTGGCAACGTCCGCACGCGATGATGCGCCCGAGGTCGAGACCCAGGCGGATGGCGTGCGTGTGGTACGGCTCCCCAGCATCCAACTCATGGGAGGAAGGCTTCCGCTCTTGCGCTACGGGTCTCGTGAGCGTGCGCTCCTCTCTGCCATTTCCAGCTTGGGCGTGGACCGCATCCTTGTGAACACGCGTTTCTATGGCACGTCCGTCACAGGCCTTCGCTTCGCGCGCGACCTCAACGTGCCTGCGGTCCTCCTCGACCACGGTTCCGCATGGCTCACCTTTGGCCGTGGCGTGGTACTTGATGCTGCCGTCCATGCTTGGGAACGCCATATGACCGCCCGTGACGTGAGTCTGGGGGCTACGTTTGCCGGCATCAGCGAGAAGAGCGCTTCATGGCTCTCGACCTTTGGCGTTGAGACGTCGCTGGTCATTCCCAACGCTATCGATGCGGCGGCGTTCCGTGGCAAGTCTTCGGGAAGGGATTTCCGGGCGGAGCTCGCAATCCCCGAGGGAGGGACGCTCGTTGCCTTCGTGGGCAGGCTTGCGCCCGAGAAGGGTCCCGAACGACTCATGGAGGCCGTGTGCCAGCTGGGCGATGGCTACGTTGCGGTCCTGGCAGGCGAGGGGACGCTTCGAGGCCAGCTCGAGCGCGACCTTCCGTCTGGCGCTCGTCTTGTGGGAAGCCTGGGACACGCAGACCTCTCGGCCCTTCTCGCGCAGTCGGACGTCTTCTGCCTCCCCACGCGCTCCGAGGGGTTCTGCACCTCACTTCTCGAGGCAGGCGCCTGGGGTGTGCCCTGTGTGGTGCCGGATGTTGGTGGTGCACGTGAGACCTTGTGCCATACGGGCCATACGTTCGGTGTCATCACGCGCGATCGCGAACCCGCGACCATGGCAGAGGGCATTCGCGCCATCCGCGACACATGGACGCAGGAGAGCTCCCGTGCCCTTCGCGCGCACGTCGAGCACGACCTCTCATGGCCGGCAACGGTCAAGGCCCTAGAGGCCGCCTTCGAGCAGGCGGAGCGCTAGAGCCACCGGGCATCCACGTAGTGGGGCTTGCGCTCCCCCTCGGGAGGTGGGGTCATGTAGTCGCCGTACCAGCGCGAGAGGCAGTAGTCGTAGCTGGCCGGCCCCTCGAACCTCTCGTCCTCAAAGTCGTAGGTTGAAGTCTCGAGCATGGATTGAGGCATACGTTCGCTGGGCCCAAAGCTCCAGACGACCTGCCCCAGATCAGACGACCCCTCTTGGTGGGCCTCGCGTGCAATGTCATCCATCTGCCTGGCGATGGCGTAGATATCCTCCTTGGGCATGACTGCCTTCAGGACGCGCTTGCCCAAACGGCTTGCGGCAGAGGCCCCCTCGTTCACGTTCGCCACGAGATAGTCGTACTTGCGCCGCAGCTTGAGGCACCTCTCGAAGGGTTCGTCGGATGGACCGAGGCTGTCGAGGGGGAAGAGGTCGACCCACACGCCCGTACGGCAGTGGCTCTCGTCCAGATAGTGCTCAATGACCTCAGTCCGGGTGTCCACCACCTTGATGAAGGGATAGATGGATGAGCGGTCGCGATACCAGGTCACACGCAGGTACGGCTTTGTGGTGCGCCTTGCAAAGACCTCCGGGAAGCGCTCGTAGTCTTCTCGCGGCATGAGCAGGTCCACATCGTCGTCCCAGGGGATAAATCCGTGGTGACGCACTGCACCTAGGAGCGTGCCTGCATACAGGAGGCACTTCAGCCCCTCGGCATGGCACACGGCGTAAATCTCGCGTGTGATGTCCAGCTCTATCGACTTCATATCCTGCAAGCCAATCGTCTTGCCCATCCGTTGCCTCCATATGTAAGTTCCACATAAGATTTCTGACATGAACCTGTAATTCGTGCACTCGAGAGATTGTACCGACTCTTTATGACCCCTGGTGCGTCAGTCCGTTCTTTTTGGGGTCTTTTCCCTTGGGACCGGCACCACGGCGGTCTGCTTCACCTGGCGTGCGAGAATTACTGGGATGGAATAACGTCCGCACGCGGCGCTGGCCCTGCAGGGCCCCGCATGACCACAACCGGAGCCACCCCATGGCAACTGTCTGCGTCTTCACGCCGACCTACAACCGTGCCTACATACTGCCCAAGCTCTACGAGAGCCTTGTGGCCCAGACCTGCCGCGACTTCTCCTGGCTTGTGGTGGACGACGGCTCGACGGATGATACGGCACAGTTGGTGCGCGAGTGGCAATCGGAGGGCAGGGTGCCAATCACCTATGTCTACCAGGAGAATGGCGGCAAGCAGCGTGCCACCAACGTTGGCATGCAACGTTGCCAAGACGAGCTGTTCTTCGTGGTGGACTCAGACGACCACCTTGTTCCCACTGCCATCGAGCAGATCGTCCGCGTGTGGGACAAGGCGAGAAAAGACTCAACCCTTGCAGGCGTTGTGGCCTTGCGTGGGACAGACGGGAACACCCCGCTCGGAACGCATATGCCGGCTGGTGTGGACCGCACCAAGATGTGGGACCTTCTCCATAAGTATCGCTTCAAGGGAGACACGTCACTCATTCATCGCACGGAGGTCGTGCGTCAGCATCCGTACGAGGTGGCCCCTGGGGAGAAGTTCGTTGCCGAGTCCATGGCCTTCTTCGCCATAGACGATGACTACGACATGCTCACATACGACCACGTGCTTACCATCTGCCATTACCTCCCTGATGGCTATACAAAGAACTTTGTCGCAAACACCAAGAAAAACCCCATCGGTTACATGCGCCACAAGCGCGACAGTGCGAGACGGGCTACGAACCCCTATGACGCCTGCCGCGAGACCACGCTTTATCTTGTCGGATGCATGCTCGCCCGTCACAGGGGAGGCGTTCTGGAGGCACCCAACGTGCCCTTGGCCGTGCTGTGCTACCTGCCAGCAAAGCTTGCGACCGTGACCGTCTTCCGCTAGGCACAAGAGAATCGGTGTGAGGCAATGAGGATTTCGATAGTCATTCCCGTCTACAACTCCCACGAGTATCTCCGCGAATGCGTGGGAAGCATCACGAGGCAGACGTTTCGCGACATAGAGGTTCTGCTCGTCGATGACGGTTCCACAGATGACTCCGGGGCCCTCTGCGACGAGCTTGCCGCGCACGACCCTCGTGTCATTGCCATCCACAAAAAGAATGGCGGCACATCGTCCGCGAGAAATGAGGGAGTCGCACGCGCCACGGGCGACTACCTCACCTTCTGCGACAATGACGACTTCCTGCGCGATGATGGGTGCCTCGCACGCGTGGCGGCATGCCTCAGCGACCGCCTCGTAGACGTCCTCATGCATGACAACTGCATGTACGATGACCCTACCGGCACCATCGTGCCTCCGCGTGAGACCCATCTCGCAGGCGAGGTCGCGAGTCTCGGCAAGGGCGAAGCCATGCTCTCGATCATCTCTCATGGCGTCGTATCGAGGGCCGTGTGGAACAAGGTCGTGCGCACCTCGCTGGTGCGTGATGCCGGGATCGCTTTTCCCGAAGGCATGCGCAACGAGGACACCGACTGGTCTGCGAGTGTCTTCGAGCATGCGCAGAGCGTGGGCTGGCTCGATGACCCGTACTACTGCTACCGCAAGGGCCACGGCTATGCCCAGACTTCCAAACCCGTGACAAGGGCGATGACCGACGACCTCGCGCGCATTGTGGGCAAACACATTGCCACCATCGACGAGCTTGGACTTGCGGGCGTGGAGGCGCGAGCGATAAGGGCATACCTTGCCTACCCCTTCATCGTCTGGATGGGCCAGACGTCATCGATTGGCGAGTGCCGGCGAGACGACAAGGTCTCTCTCGAGATGTGTGCCCATGCACCCTCGCTTCTTGCCGCCCATGAGGATCCATCTGTGGCCAGGGCTGCGCTTGCCTATCGCATCCTGGGGTTCTGGGGAACGGCCCGGCTTCTCGGCATTGCCTTCCGGCTGAGTCAGGAGGTAGCGCGCGGACACCAGTCATAGCGCGTGCCCACGCGTCCCTAAGCCATGCGGATCGAATCCCCGATTGGAGGAGTACGTGCCACAAGGTCTCTCGCTTAAGAAGAACATCGCTTGGAACTCCGCCGGGTCCATTGTCAGGCTGGGGTGCAACTACCTCATCACCATCGCCGTTGTGCGCCTCTCGCACGGCTTTGATGCGGCGGGCGCCCTCTCGCTCGCCATGTCCGTCTCGAACCTCGTGTCGCCGTTCGCGGACTTTCGCCTGCGTACGGTACAGGTGACGGACGTCCATGGCGAGCACAGCTCCGGCGAGTACGTTGGGCTGCGCCTCCTCACGAGCGCCCTTGCCTTTGTGGCGGGCATTGTCTATGCGCTTCTCACGTGCTCGTTCGATGCCGTGCCAGCGATTGTCGCCTACCTTGTCGCATCGCTCGCGGCTAACTTCATCGAAGGCCTGCATGCCATAGACCAGCGGCACCTTCGCATGGACTACATAGGGCGCTCCTATATGATGCAGGGCGCCTCCAACCTTGTGCTCTTCTCAGCAGTGCTGTGGCTTACCGACTCCCTCGAGCTTGCCTGCGTCTCCATGGCCGCCGCCACGCTCGCCATCTGCTTTGCCTATGACATGCCCCGGGCCTCGGGCTTTGAGTCTGTGAAGCCCGTTGTCGATCTGCGCTCTGCCACCCGCACGCTGGCGACGCTCCTCCCGCTTGTCATCGCCCAGGTGTGCTCGAGTGCGGTCCTCACCGTGCCCAAGCAGTACCTTGCGGCGAGCGTGAGCACGGCGGCACTGGGCATCTACTCGTCGGTGGCATCCCCCGCAGCCATCGTCCAGATGGGCGCCTCCTACATCTACAGCCCACTCATGGGCGAGTTTGCCCAGCGCTTCAAGGATGACAAGGCATCTGCCATGAAGCTCTTCAAGCGAACAATCCAAGGCATTGTTGGCATCACGATCGTCTTCTCGGTGCTTATCCTCATCTTTGGTGAGTGGGTCTTGGGCCTGCTCTACGGCAAGGAGATCGTCGAGTACAGCTACCTTTTGGGTCCGGCCGTGCTCTGCACCTTTGTGACTGCCTTTGCCTGGTTCATGAATGACCTGCTCCTCTCGCTTCGAGACTACAAGGCAAGCTTCCTTGGCAACGTTGTCGCCACGGTCGTCTCGCTACTGGCCACCATCCCCGTTGTGGACCTCTTTGGCATGAATGGCGTGAGCTGGGTGGGCGTTGGCTCCTACCTCATGGCGGTCCTCTCGCTTGCGCTCTTCTTCGTGCGGGACTGCAAGAGGCTCGACCATGGTGAAGAGGTCGGTGCGCCCTCTGAGCAAGACGCCGCCGCAAGGGACGAGGAGGACTGATGGGCAAGGAAGACGAGGCTGCACGAGCGTACCCCGATGGCGCCCTTGGGCGTCTTCAGGAGGCAGAGCGAGACATCCTGCATGTTGTGGATGAGCTCTGCCGCGAGAATGGCCTTGACTACTTCATCGACTCCGGCACCTGCCTGGGGGCAGTGCGTCACGGAGGCTTTATTCCTTGGGACGATGACGCCGACATTGGCATGCCGCTCGAAGACTACCTGCGCTTTCTTGAACTGGCACCCAAGGCATTGCCCAAGGGCTACTCCCTTGCCACGTGCGAGAACACCCCGGGCCTCACGTCGCTGTGGGCCAAGGTCTTTCTCGACGGCACGCGCTTTATTGACGAGGTCTCATATGAGGCGGGTTGTAATCAGGCCATCTTTCTAGATGTGTTTCCGTACTTCCGCGACGAGTCGGATTCTGCGCGCTCGCGCGCCCGAAAGGCGGCATGCCTCAGGCTCCAACGCATGAGCTACCTCCACGGCATCGCCCACCCAAAGATCCCCTCGGACACTCCGATGCGCAATCTCAAGGTCACGGCTTGCGCGCTTCTCCACCACACCATTGCGCATGCGTGGAAGCCCCAGGGGCTTTCGGATCAGCTTCTCAAGGCCGCTCGGCCTACGGCCCCATCGGAGCGCTGGTTTAACGCCACCTATCCCCTTGATGGCGTGCATGACACATCGGTGCTCTTTCCCACGAGAGACATTGCCTTTGACGGAATGACCCTCAGGGCGCCGCACGACTGCGATACCTACTTGAGCACGCTTTATGGCAACTACCTAGAGCTTCCACCCCAGGAGAAGCGCTACACGCACCTTCCGTGCGTGCTTGACTTTGGGGATGGCGCTAACGTGATGGTGGAGTAGGGCGAGGCATCCAGTGCAAAGCTACGCCTTGCTCGTGTGGCTGTCCTCGCACTCCTTCTTGTGGAGCGCGAGCTCCTGCGAGAGCTGCTCGACCTTGTCGGTGAGACGCGAGACATCGCAGGCAAGGTTGAAGAGCTTGAGCAGCATAAGTGCAATGACCACGAGAAACACGAAGTTGCTGGGCGAGAGGAAGCCCAGGAGGTCCGAGAAGAAATACGCAATGCGGGGGAAGATTGCCAGGATCAGCAGGAGCACGACGGCGCATACCCAGTAGACACAGTCGGCAATGCGGATCTTGGACCTCTTCACCTTGCGTATGACAATGGTGAGCGCAAGAAGGGCTCCAACAATAAGAACGATGCGAAGCACAGGGGACATGGCGGGTCCTACCTAAACCACTGGAAGAGAAGGATGGAAAGGCACGTGCGTGCCATATAGGAGATAGATGACATGAAGTGGAGATAGCTCGTGCCGCCCTGGCGCTCGCGCATCTTGGTAGGGACCTCCACGACCTTGGCCCCCCTGCGGATGAGAAGCGCAACGGTATCTGGCTCGGGAGCCAGATCAAAGCCACGGGCAAGCCTCTCGATCATCGCACGGTTGTACATGCGCATCCCAGACGTTGGGTCGGTGATAGTCGTGCCTGTTGTCTGACGGATGAAAGCGGCGATGAGCCTGGCACCCGCACCACGGGCTCCCTCGGCGCCCCCTCCAGCAAGGTTGCGCGAGGCAATGACGATGTCGGCGCCCTCGTCCCTCATGGTCTTGGCCATAAGGGAAATGTACTCGGGCATGTGCTGGCCATCAGAGTCTATCTGCACGGCCGCGTCGTAGCCATGGCGCATGGCGTACTTCATGCCAGCTTTCACTGCAGACGTGAGCCCACAGTTCACGGGCAGATCGATGTGGCTCAAGGCGAGCTCGTCGCAGATGCGCGGCGTTGCATCGCTCGAGCCATCGTTGACGACGAGGTAGTCGACATCTGGGCAGGTCGTGATAAGCTCCTGCACGGTGTTCGCGAGGCATTCCTCTTCGTTGTAGGCGGGCACGATGGCGAGAACTCTCACGGGTCGCCTTTCCTCTCGTCCTGTCAAACTATGCGCGCTGTCCCATGGTATAGCAGCTCGACATCGCATCGGGCTAGCCGCAGCTCTGCTCATAAAAAACTCCCCCGCACAAGGCGGGGGAGCCAAGTCCCACAAGTCCCCACGGGGTATGTCGTGGACTATGGACTAGATCTTGTGGACGTTGGAAGCCTGGAGCTTGCCATTCTGGCCGGTGGTGATATCGAACTCGACAGCCTGGCCCTCGTCCAGCGTTTTGAAGCCGTCCATCTGGATCTCGGAGTAGTGGACGAACAGGTCGTCACCATCCTCACGAGAGATGAAGCCATAGCCCTTGTCGGGGTTGAACCACTTAACAGTACCCTTTGCCATGTCGTGCCTTTCTTTCTTTGTCCCGCAGGACAAAAAGCTGCGCTCTCGCGCGATACCTTGTGGCCGCAGAAGCCACAAGTGCTATATTACCTCAATGGTTATGCCGAGGGCCCATAAATCCCCAAGTGGTTCCCAAATGTCGCTTCCAGGCCCATATGGCCTCGCCCACAAAGACGTGATGGCTATTTCCCGTCCCCAAGGGCATCGCGCCAGCTTGAAATAGCACAGTCGGCAGCCTTTGCGACTTCGCGCTCGTTTTGGAGGGGGTTGTCGCTGAGGACGGCGCAGGTGTGCATCCCTGCGTGCCTTGCGGAGCAGACGCCTTGGAGGAGGTCCTCAAAGACCATGCAGTCTTGTGGCTGTGCCGAGATGCGCTGGGCCGCCTCGAGGTAGATGTCGGGCCGGTCTTTGCCGCACCCAACCTCCCCGGCGCAGACCACGGCATCGAAGAGGCTGTAGGCGTCTACGTTTGCCCGCATGGCTGCGAGCACCTCGGGGTCATTCGTGGTGGCGAGGGCTATGGGCACGCCAGCGTTCCTGAGGGCTGCGAGGTATTCCTCGGCGCCCGGCCTCAGGTGCACTCGTGTTGCGTAGAGGGCGCGGCCCATGGAGGTCCACTCTTCGCAGATCTCCTCAACGCTGTCCTTCAAGCCATAGCGTTCGATGCACCAGCGTGCACCGCCCACAAAGCCAAGCGTGGTAAGTATGCGCCCCACGTCAGGTGTGTAGCGAACCCCTCGTGACGCAAGGAAGGCAATGTCGACCTGCCTCCAGAGATCGTGGGTCAGGGCGAGGGTGTCGTCAAAATCAAAGATGGCCGCCGAGAAGCTCGGTGGCCAAAGGGGGTTCGCGTCGCGCATTTGTCTCATGAACGTCTTTTCGCTGATTCTGCTGGAAGCTTTCAGGCATTGAAGCTGATTCTATGTCAAAATGCTGCTTACATGTAGCTCGTCGTTGGAGAATCATGGCTAAAACGAAGCAGCGGTTTATTCGCCTCCTCAGTGGTGTGTCGCTCGTCCTGGGCGTGGTGTTTGCCCTCGTCCTCGTTCCGTCCACCGCCCGGGCGGCTACGACCGCCTACACCACCGCAAGCCCAGATGGCTCGCTCTCTACGTACTCGAACATCTCCCAGGCGCTCTCGGTGGCAAAGCAAACGGGGAGGCCCATCGCCATCGACCCCGGCCACAGCGGGTGGGATCCCGGCGCCACAGCAAACGGCATGAAGGAGTCCGACCTCACCTGGAAGATCGCCCAGGCCTGCAAGGACTACCTCGAGTCCAAAGGCGTCACGGTCTACCTCACGCGTGGCCAGTACGAGTATGTCTCCGTGTATGATCGCGTGGAACGTGCCGTCGAGAACAGCTGCTGTGCCATCGTCTCCATCCACATCAACGCAGGTGGCGGCAGGGGAGCCGAGGTAGAGTCCACCAACTCCTCGAGCTACAACCAGGACCTGTACTACGCGGGACAGTCGCTCTCCGCTCTCGTTCTCTCGGGGCTCAAGTCAAGCGGGCTTTCCATCCATGGCGCGGGAACCATCACGAGGAACTGGGACACCTCGTTCTACGATGACGGCTCCGTCGCAGACTACTACGGCATCACCCGCTATGCGAGAAAGGCTGGCATCCTCGGCGTCATCATCGAGCACGGCTTCATCGACGGCACGTCCGATGCGGCAAAGCTCTCGAACGACAGCTATCTCACGAGCTTCGGCAGGGCCGATGGCGCGGCCATCTACGACCAGTTCTACGGCTCGGACACCTGGTGGAGCGTCTCGGGGATCAACGTCTCGACCGCGGAGGCCTACGTCGGCGAGACCGTGACCTACTCGCCCAAGGTCATGGGCGTTGGCGAGGACCTCACCTACAACTACGTGTGGGCAAAGCCCGACTGGTCCTCGTGGGGCTCGACCGTCAAGGATACGGGTTCGATGACCTCTTCTGCCTCGGGCACGTTCACGCCAACGGAGCCGGGCACGTATTGGCTGTTCATTGACGTGTGCTCCAACGGGACGTCAAAGATTACGCGCATGGTGACCGTCAACGTGAAGAGCGGATACAGCTACAGGGGTGTCAAGGTCACCACCGATACGCCTGTCGCAGGCGCTGCCGTAACTTTCTCGGCCGACGTCGCCGGTTCGACCTCCGGCCTCACGTACAACTACGTCTGGTCCTACGAGGGCTCCTGGGCCGAGGGCGAGTGGGGCTCCACCGTCCTCTCGACCGGCTCCGACACCGCCGAGGCCACGGGCTCCTTCACGCCCGCGAAGGCAGGCGCCTACACGCTCTACGTGGACGTCGTGAGCGCCGACGGCACGAGGGAGACCAGGTCCGCCACCGTCGAGGTGGCGGAGACCGCTCAGCCCACGCTGATTCTCGGCGATCCCCAGGCTGAGAAGTCGCAGCTCGTGAGCGACCTCAAGGCCGGGCTCAAGACGCGCAACGCCGAGTTCCCCTCCAGCGTGTACGCCGCATACGGCGCCTCGACGGTCGAGGAGTTCGTCGACCGGCTCTGGGATGCCGCGGTCGCCGAGGGCGTCCGCCCGGAGGTCGTCTATGCGCAGGCCATGGTCGAGACCGGCTACCTCAAGTTTGGCGGAGATGTCAAGATCGAGCAGTGCAACTTCTGCGGACTTGGCGCCACGGGCAGCGGCAATTCCGGTGCGGACTTCAGCTCGTACGGCTCCGATGCCGTCTACATCGGGTTCCTCGCCCAGGCGCAGCACCTCCGTGCCTATGCGGGAGAGGAGCCGCTCTCCTCGACGATATACGACCCACGCTATGGCAAGTGGCTCCTTGGCAGGTCGGAGACGGTCGAAGGCCTGAGCGGCACATGGGCGGCCGATCCGGCATATGCCACCAAGATAAAGTCAATCCTCAACAACCTGTAGGCAAGGGACTTGGCGCAACACTAGAGGCCGGCTTCGCACACGAGATGGGGACCCATGCGAAGCCGGCCCTTTTCTTGCGCATCGACTGACCAGTGACTAGCGATCCGGTTCGCCCTCGATTGAGCGAAGCATCCCGTAATACACGTCATCGTGCGTCATGAGCCCAAGGATTATCATGAACTCTCTCGCCACAGGGAAGATTTCGGCGTCGAGGGCCGCTTGCATGGCCTCGAACAGGCTGTCGATAACCTGCTCAGTGGGAGCGATCGCAATGTCTCGTGCCGCAAGCGCGGCGCGGACCTGCTCCTCGGTCAGAGGTTCGCCCGTAGTGGTTGCGCCTTGAATCTGCAAGACGATGGTTGAGAGCTGCGATGCCATCTGGGATGCCACACCAGGCATGAACGATATTGCGCGCTGGTAGCAGGCCCGCGCCGCGCGTGTGTCATGACGGTTCCACTCATAGCCTGCCATGCGGAAGTAACCAAGCCCAACGCCTTCGGGATCATGGGCAAGCTCCAAGAGAAGGCCAATCTCGACCATTGCATCGTCGGTGCGTCCCTCGGCATCAAGGCACTGGGCAAGCCGCAGCCTTGCGTGGGTGCTCAGCGGTGCCACCTCAACAGCGCGCCGTGCCCGCTGGGTTGCCATGGGCGCATTTCCCTTGGCTAGCGCTGCCACTGAGGCGATAAGCTGTGCCTCGAGATAGGCATCTGGGACGAGTCTCGTCTCGCGGGAGCCGTCCCAGAGGAGGCGGTTGTAGAGGACACGGTCGACGTAGCTTCCAAATGCGCGCCACTCAACGGTTGGCGTGTCTTCGTATGTGTGGCTCTGCTCAAGGGGCTCGAGCGCTCCGAGGACGCTGGAGAGAGCGCCAGTCGCATCCTTCTGTGCTAGGCGGTCCTTTGCCTCTTTGATGGCAACGGAAAGCTCGTCGCCGCTAATAAACTCATCCTGAATCCTCTGAGGGTCATCCTCGGGGAGCGTCCCGTCGATGAGCTTGCTCATGCAGCGCCGTGCTGCCTCCTGCACGGTGGGGTCATCGCTGCTGCCTGCAAGTTCCATGATTGCACGCACGTTTTCCTGGGTGGACGCAGTGATGCGGCGTCCAATCTGGGACGCGACCTCGACCCTCTTGCTCTCCTCGACAATGCCGAGCTGGCGTACGTGGGTCGCCCCCAGCGCCTTTGCAAAGGGGTCGGGGAGGATGCGCGAAGAGAGTTCGACGGTCTCGTAGCGGCGTACTGGACAGAATCGCTCGTCTTCCAGCGAGAAGTCCTGCCTCACGGGGGAGAGCTGGCCGTCTTTCTCGGCGAGCGCGGCATTGAAGTTGCGATATGTCTCCACAGGATCGAAGCCTCCCGTGAGGGGAATCTGCGAGAAGCCCTCGCGGTCGAAGCGCACGGAGAAATAGCAGTCATGTGACTGCGGGGTGTCGGTGGTGCCGGCAACCCACACCCTCTGTATCTGAGGGCTGCACCTAAACGCGCAGGCAGCAAGCAGTATCCCCACGCGCAGATTGTAGTCCGTGGCGGCACGGCGACGCATCTCGGATGTCGCTGGAACTACCCCCATGCCGTCAATCCACACGTGAGCGGGCATGACCGATGGGGGTGTGAGGTCCACCATAATAGCCACTTCGCCATCGGCGACATTCGCACGGAAATGAGCCTGGAGGCGATAAGGCACCTGGGAGTGCTCGATGCCCGTAGAAATGCCCTTGCGAACAGCCCACTCGCCGTCTGGTCGCTCTTCCCCGCGTGTGGGCAATCCGTCCGCGATGGTGGGAATCTGAGAGGTCACTGACGCTGCGACGCGCTGCCTGAATCTCACGAGCTCGCTCATGGGCACGTCGTCTGCATTATCGAAGAACGCCGAGGCAAGAAGCACGGCGTTGAGTGCCGCTTCGATGCGCAGCACTTTGAGCTTGGCCCCGTAGCCCAGCTCAGCATCGTTGACACGCAGATAGAAGAGGTGGGATGTGGGTGGGCGAACCACACCAACAGACGGCATGGCGACGTCAGCGACGAGAAGGCCTGCATCGTCCAGGGTGTCCGCGAGAAAAACCTCAAGGTTGGACGGTGGCAGCGTGCCATCGCTTGCAGAGGAGGGCACGATGATCGGTCCCGTTGCCTCATCTTTGTCATCACGCTGGCGAGACCGTATGTCTGCGACGATGAGCCCCAGGTCAGAGAGGGGGTCGTCCGAAACCACGAGCCTCTGGGAGAGCACGTCGATGTCGAGGGTCGACGTGACGCGCGCGCGGGCCGCATCGACGGCTGCGGCAAAGCGCGCGCCAAGCCGAGGCCCCATGGCGTCCCCGGGTGCGTCCCCACCCGGGGACGCCATGGGCCCGGGCTGCCTCCCAAGGGCGTGCGACAGGGCTTGCGTGAAGTCGTGTGCCCAGTGCGGCCAACGCTCGTTGCCTGTTTCCTCCATGCAGCACCTCCCTGCCGGCATGCCTTGGTTTGCATTCTGAATCCACCTTATACCCAAGGCGCAGAAATACCACCCACAAGACAAGTACAATTGAGCCAACACTGCTCGGGGTTGGTGCCTACTCCAAGGGCCTCTCTGCACCCGTACGGATGGGCCTAATGAAGAGGCCGCTTCTCAGCTTGGGCTCAAACCAGGTTGACTTGGGGGGCATGATGCCCCCCTCGTCTGCCACGGCCATCATGTCACCCACTGGCGTCGCCCTGAGGGCAAACGCGAGGCCGTTCTCGCCTGCGAGCGGCTCGAGGGCGCCTGCATCGACGTGCCCTCCCACAAAGCGGATGCGGGGATCGCGGCCAGGGTCGGTTATGCCCAGAATGGGGCCAAGCACCTGGTCTTGGAGGATCGAGACATCGAGCCTGTTCACGGCCGCCTGGGGGACGCCCCCCTCCCAGGCGAGCTCGCGCCAGGAGCCGCCAAGGTAGAGCCCAAAGCGGAGGGCCTCAGTCGGACGTATGGGCTTGTCCGTGGGCCCGCCAACCGCAAAGCCCCTGTCGGCAAGCTCTGCGAGAAGGGCATCGGGCGCAAGTCCGGCGGTGCCTGCTACCACGCGGTCGTAGGGGAGGGTCATGAGCTGGCTTTTGGGGAAGAGCACCGCCAGGAGGCGGTCGCAGGGTTCGGTGCCCGGCGCGCCCATCGTGTCGCCGTGCGCCTCGCGGAGTGTCTTGCGCACGCGTGCTGCCGCTGCGGCTCGGTGGTGGCCGTCGGCGATGTAGGAGCGCGGGACAAGCTCGAGCATCGTGCGCAGGGCGTCAACGGCGGCGGGCCTGCTCACGCGCCACACGGTCTCGCGCCATCCTTCGGCATCGGTGAAGTCGTAGAGTGGAGTTGCCGTCGTGCCGGCGCTGACAATGGTCGAGAGCGTGGGGTCGTCGCGGTAGGCGAGAAGTACAGGGCCGGTCTGGCAACCGGTCGCGGCGATGTGGTCCGCGCGGTCCTTCTCGTCCACTGGTCGCGTGAACTCGTGACGACGGATGACGCCCGACTCGTAGTCGTCAATCGAGAAGGCTGCGACGATGCCTGTTTGTTCATGGCCGTCTCCGCTCAAGCGGTACAGGTAGTAGCAGGGATCCCCGTCACGGACAAGGCTGCCGTCGCCCACGCGGTCGGCAAGAAGGCTCGCGGCCTTCTCGTAGACGTCAGGGGCGTGCATGTCGTGCGAGGGATCGAACGCGGTCTCAGGGCGGTCGATTGCGAGGAAGGAGCGCGGCCTTCTCGCCACGGCCTCGCGGGCCTCCTCTTTGGTGAATACGTCATAGGGCAGTGACGCGAAGTCCTGGGCTCTCTCGGGCCGTGGCCTGTAGCACACGAACGGCTCTGCGTGCATGTCGCTCCTTTGTTGCAGTCTTGATACGAATGGGGCGCGAAAGCCCCTACGAGCAGATTCTAGCGCGCAAGCACCCCGGCTTCGGGTACCGTAGACGATTAGAAACTCATATGTGACAGGCGTGGCACTTGCAGGCAGGAGAGAACAACGATGGCATTTGGTAGGGCGCGGGCCTCGTTCCCGCGAGGGATGGACGTGAGCGGCCGCAGGCTTGTGGTCTTTGACTTTGACGGCACGCTCTCGAATACCATACAGGGCATCACCACCACGGCGCGCACAGTCCTGCGCAACCATGGCCTCTCTGACGCCGACATGGGTGACCTCAGGCGCATAGTGGGCCCTCCCTTTCCCGAGGCCTTTAGCATGGTTTACGGGCTCTCCGAGACAGAAGCGGCGCAGGTCACCGAGGAGTACCGCGCCATATACAGCACGCTTGGCCCCGAGGCGTTCCCGGCGATCCCTGGCACCATCGAGCTCGCGGACTCCCTCCGCGCTGCCGGCAAGGTCCTTGCCGTTGCCTCGTCAAAGCGTGCAAGCCTGCTCGAGCGCGGTATGCGCGAGTCCGGTCTCGCACCCCACTTCGATGTCTTCCTGGGAAAGCTCGACGACGGCGATGACACCAAGCCAAAGACCATTGGTCGCGTTATGGAGCGTATCGGCCTGGGGCCAGAGGATGCAGTGATGGTGGGCGACAGGTTCTACGACGTTGACGCGGCAGCCGAGGTGGGCATGCCCTGCGCGGGGGTCCACTATGCGCGCACCTGTGATGTGGAGGAGCTCTGGGAGGCCGGCGCCGTGGCCGTTGCCGAGACAGTTGACGACCTCGCGCGCGTTCTCCTGGGCTAGCCGGGCCTTCGACCGTACGTCTCTTGGGCATATGCCGAATTTTGGCTTCTCAGCGCAACCCATCGGCTCAGGTGGGGTAGAACAGAAAGCATCACCGCCGCGGGACGGCCGTCCCGCTTCTGAAGGGAGACATCATGGCAGACTTCGATATCGCAGACGGTTTCCGCAAGGTCTTCCTGGCAAGCGTGGGCGCAGTTGCCACCACCGCCGAGAAGTCCCAGGAAGTCATCGATGGCTTTGTGAAGAAGGGCGAGCTTACGGTTGCCCAGGGCAAGGCCATCAACGAGGAGCTCACCCGTAAGGCCAGGGAGGTCGTTGGCGACACCTCTGACGCTGCCCTGCGTGCCAGGATGAAGTCAATGACTCCCGAGGAGCGCGCGGACTTCGCCAAGAAGGTCGCTTCCATGGCCTCCGACCTTGACGCAGATGTTGTTGAGCCGGATTCCGTCGAGGATGCTCCGGTCGATGATGGTGACGCCAAGGAGTAGAACCTGTGCCTGAGGTTCACGACAAAAGTGATGCTGCAACAGGGAGCTCGCCACGTAGCAGTGACGAGCTCCTTGACGCGTGGTACAAGAGCGTGAGCGAGGGGGGCTTCGAGGACGACGACTCGCAGACCATCGGCATCTTCGGCGGCCGTAGCAAGACATCAGATGGGTACGTGTCATCGCGTAGCTCTCGGATGAGACGCGTGCGCGAGATTCTCTCGATTGTCCGTCGCTATGACATCTTTCACGGCCTCACCCCCAAGAGCCTGCGGCACCTGCTCGAGGAGCTGGGCCCAACCTTTGTGAAGGCAGGCCAGATCCTCTCGATGCGCTCCGAGATCCTGCCCGAGAGCTTCTGCCGGGAACTCACCAAGCTCCGCTCTGACGTGGAGCCCATGGACCGCGAGACGGTGCTTCAGGCCTTGCGTGACGAGTACGAGACCCCCATTGAGGACATCTTTGACGCAATTGACGATGTTCCCCTGGGCTCTGCCTCCGTGGCGCAGGTGCACAAGGCCCGTCTCGTCACGGGCGAGATGGTCGCCATCAAGGTGCAGCGGCCCCACGTCCAGGAGACGATGGCGCAAGACATCGCCATCATGCGCTCGCTTGTGGGCTTCATGAATCGCTTCATGTCGGGAAGCCAGTTTCTCGACATGCAGTCGGTAGTGGACGAGCTGTGGCAGTCCTTTCGTGACGAGACGGACTTCCTGGTGGAGGCGAGGAACCTCGAGGAGTTTCGGCGCAACAACGCGGACTGCAGGTTTGTGGACTGTCCCAAGCCCTATCCCGAGCTCTGTGCCAGGCACGTCGTGGTCATGGACTACATCGAGGGCATTCCCATCGACAAGACCGCAAGGCTCGTGGCTGCCGGCTACGACCTCGAGGAGATGGGCACCAAGCTCGTCGACAACTACACGCGCCAGATGATCGACGACGGCTTCTTCCATGCGGACCCGCATCCGGGCAACCTCATCGTTCGCGGTGGGCAGATCGTCTACATTGACTTGGGCATCATGGGAAGGCTCTCCTCGCACGACCGCAGGGCCATGTCGGATATGGTCAAGGCTGTCGCTCTCAGGGACTCCGCGAGACTTGCCGACGGCCTCCTGCGCTTCTCGATATCAGATACGTCTGTGGTCGACCATGCCCACCTGCTCGATGACCTCGACATGATCATTGCGGACTACGGCGAGGCAGATCTCTCGGACCTCAACGTTGGCGCGTTTGTGAACTCGCTCATCTCGATGGCGAGAAAAAACGGCATCGAGCTTCCTGGCACGGTTACCATGCTGGCCCGTGCCCTTGTCACGCTCGAGGGCGTGGTCGACGAGTTCTTGCCTGGCGTCTCGATCATCGAGATCATCACGGCTCACATCAAGGCGCATACCACACCTGAGGACATGCTCAAGCATGAGGCCAAGGGCTTTGCACGCGAGAGCATGCGAGCGGCGCACGGGCTTCTCGGTGCGGCCTCCCAGGCGGACCTTGCCATGAAGATGCTCACGCGTGGTCAGCTGCGGTTCAACCTTGATGTTGCGGGGACCGAGGACCCCATCAACGATATTGCCCACATTGCCAACCGCCTCACGATGAGCGTTATTGTGGCAGGCCTCTTCATCGGCTCGTCTGTGGTCTACTACGCTCGCATCCAGCCAGTCATCTTCGGCATTCCCGTGATTGGGTTTGTGGGCTATCTCGTTGCCTTCGTGCTGGGCGTGTGGGTTGCGAGGAGCATCATCAAGGACGACCGACATCGTTGACGCTAATGCCTTGCCGTAGACCCTGACGCCTTGTGCAGAACTGCCGTGACGATGTCACGCGTAAGCTGATAGACGCCGGGCATCTTTGACTCGCGCGGGCCTGCCACGTTGAGCGTGGTGCCACGCGCCTCAAGCGAGGAGAGCCACAAGAGCGCCTCCTGTGCGTCCCTCTCGGCATCGTGCCCCTCGAGGACCAGCACCGGTCGGCCAAAGCGCTCGGCGAAGATGGCGGTCATCTCGGTGCCGCTTTTGGGCTCGAGGCCACCAGGGGAGACGATGAGCGTGGCGTGGCTGTCGCGCACGTTCCACGCCGTGCGCTCGACATAACCTTCTGCGGCGCCCTCGTGCAGCTCTGGGTATAGGGCGAGAAGGCCCGGCGGCTCGGGAAGGTCTTCCGCCAGGCCGCCGGGCGGGCACCAGCCACAGATGGACACTCCCAGCTCCCGTGCGGCATCGAGGCCGCCACGGTCTGCGCCGGTCTGCCCGCCGGAGCGTACGAGCGAGACGAGCGGCAAGGTATCGATGATGTGGGTGGCCTCAACCTGCTGGTGGGCGATGATCTTTCCGTCGGTGGGGTCCGCGGTCAGCGAGGTCTCCCACTCCTGACGCGTGATGCGCTGCACGTGCTCCTCGTGTGCTATACCGACCCGGTCAACGGCATGCGGGTTGCTATGGTGCGGGCGTAGACCCGCCTTCTCCTGCACCCGCCTGCTTTCCTCGTTGCCCTCGTAGTAGGCGGCGCGTACCGCAGAGAGGCCCTCGACCAGGAAGGCATGGCGAAGCACTTCTCGCACCGCCTCTGTCATGTAGCCATGGCCCCACCAGGGGCGCGCGATCCAGTAGCCAATCTCGGCCTCGTCTGTTGGGAGGCCCTCTCTGCCGCTGTTCCCGGCATGCATGAGGGCGATGGCCCCAATGGGCTCGTCGGCAAGGGCACCCCTGCGGTCCCTGAGCGTGATTGCCCAGGTGTCCGGCAGCATGAGAAGGTCGCACAGGACGGTCTCACTCTCCTCGATCGTCATGTGGGGTGCCCAACCTGCCCGCGGTCCCACCTCGGGGTCGCTGGCGTAGCGGAAGAGCGCAGGGGCGTCCTTCTCGCGCCAAGGGCGTAGGCAAAGTCTGCCCGTCCGTAGGATGGGGGTCCTTTTCGGCATAGTCTCGCGCATGTGTCTCCTGACGTTATCTTGACTGACACACCATAGCGCAATTGGGGAGTCCTTGGTTCCTAGAGCCTGTGGAAGCGTGGCTCCCAGTGCTCGAAGGTGCAGAGGCTGTCGAACCCCAGCGAGCGGAGGCGGTCCTTCCCAAGGCGGAGGTAGGCGCCAAGGTGCTCCGGGCGGTGCGAGTCCGAGCCCAGCGTGATTACGGTGCCCCCGAGGTCGCGGTAGAGGCGAAGCATGTCGTCCGTGGGCTGGGGCCCTGCAAGCCCGTAGCGCCAGCCGGACGTATTGACTTCGATGCCGTGCCCGCCGGAGATGGCTTTCTCTAGGATGGCAGCCACCACATCCCGCGTGGCCGAGAAGGACAGCGGACCTTCCGGTGTTGGGTCGTAGCGGCGGATGAGGTCCATGTGGGCAAGGACGCTGTAGCCCTCGAAGGCACAGACCACGCGGAGCAGCTCCTCGTAGTATGCTCCCGTGAATTCCCCCTGCGTGCGGCCATGCTGGAAGTCGCCGCTCCAGAACTCCTTGTCACCAACCTGGTGTATGGAGAGTAACGCGAAGTCCATCTGGCTACCGTACTCACGAAGCAGATGCTCGTAGGCAGGAATAGTGTGGGTCTGAACGCCGAGCTCAAGACCTGACGCAATGCGAATCTGGCTGCCGTACTCCTCGCGCATCCGGGAGAGCTCTGCAAAGTACGCCGGGTATGGGCAGTTGGTTACGGGGTGCCCGTCCTCAAAGCGGGCCCCCTTTGGCTGGTCCCAGTCTGGCTTCACGCCGTAGTCGACGTGCTCCGTGAAGCAGAGCTCGTCGAGGTTCAGTCGGATGGCGTCCACCACCACCTGCTCCATGGGATAGGTTGAGTCGTCAGAGTAGGCGGAGTGGACATGGCAGTCGGCAAGCATCAGGGCCTCCTTACATGGCGCTGGACGGGTGGGTGGCGGCTGTCCGCTTGTCGCAGATGCCAAGGCAGACGGTCATGACGGCAAGGAGCACGGCGGCGACGGGTGGCAGGAGCAGGGGTGAGGCGTTCTCGACGGCCATGCCCACAAGGGGCGGCATGGCCATGGAGCCAACATAGGCACAGGCCATCTGGAGTCCCATGAGCGCCTGTGCGTTGTCCGTCCCAAAGCGGGTAGGTGTGAGCTGTATCATCTGCGGGTAGATGGGGGCGCAGCCCACGCCAAGAAGCACCAACCCCACGGCAAGTGCGGCTTCACATGGCGCAAGCAGCAGCGTTGCCACCCCAGAGGCGATGACCGCCTCCCCAAGCCGCAAGAGCTGCGTTCCCGTCAGGCGCAGCGTGAGCACGCCCGAGACAAAGCGTCCGCACGTGATTCCCGCGTAGAAGAGCGACCCGAGAAGCGCCGCCACGCCTGTGTCGAGGCCATGCCCCAGCACCAGAAAGGTTGGCGCCCAAAGACCGCACGATGCCTCAAGTGCGCAGTAGCAAAAGAAGCCGACAAGCGCCTGGGGGACGCCTGGCAGCGCGATCATCCGGGACCGTGAGACTGCCCGCCGACCGGCGTCCGTCTCGCCACCCTTGCTGCCTGCGACCCTTGCTCCCCACAGGCGAAGGCTCAGCACGAGGGCGACAACAAGTCCCACCTGGATGAGCCCCACCGCCTGGTATCCGACCTGCCATCCCGCGCCATGCGATATCTGCGCAGCCATGAGCAGCGGCCCCCCGGCTGCTCCTATGCCCCAGCAGCAGTGGAGCCAGTTCATGTGCCTTGCCTCGTAGTGCGTGGCCACGAATGCGTTGAGTGCCGCGTCGACCGCTCCCGCACCCAGACCGTAGGGGATGGCCCACAAGACAAGCTGCCAGAACTCGGTGGCGGTGGAGAAGCCAAAGAGCGCTGCGGCAGTGAGGGCGACCGAGGAGGCCGTGAGGACGCCAGTTCCCATACGCCGTACCAGGCGGTTGGTGAGGAGGCTCGAGACGATGGTTCCCAGGCAGATGACGGTCGAGACGATGCCTGCCCACGAGACTGCGGCGTCCACGCCCACATGCATGGTGGGCCACGCCGCACCCAGAAGGCCATCGGGGAGCCCAAGGCTCACAAAGGCAAGGTAGATAATGGCGAGAAGTGCTGCGGACATGGGCCTCCCGTTCGGTATTGCACGCAGGCGGGCCGCCTGCCGCTGTGTAATGTGAAGTGAAATGCTACCCGTCTGCACGCCCCAAAACATGCGCTGCATGCCCGTTAGTCGTGAGGCCCGCACAAACGACTGTGCGGGCCTCGCAGTCGCAGGGGTCCGCACAGTCGCTGCGGCGTGCGGATCACACAGCGTTCGCGCTACTCCAACTCGAACGCACCCGTATAGAGCTGATAGTACGTCCCGTGCTTGGCGATGAGCTCGTCGTGCGTGCCGCGCTCGATGATGCGACCGTGGTCGAGCACGATGATCACGTCGGAATTGCGGACGGTCGAGAGCCTGTGGGCAATCACGAAGGTGGTGCGCCCATGCATGAGAGCGTCCATGCCGCGTTGCACGATCTGCTCGGTGCGGGTGTCGATGGAGGAGGTCGCCTCGTCCAGGATCATGACGGGCGGGTCGGCCACGGCCGCGCGAGCGATGGAGAGGAGCTGCCTTTGGCCCTGCGAGAGCTGCGCGGCATTGTCGGTGAGCATCGTGCTGTAGCCCTCCGGCAGGCGACGGATGAAGTTGTCCGCGCCGGCAAGGCGTGCCGCGTCCTCGCACTCCTCGTCCGTGGCGTCAAGGCGTCCGTAGCGGATGTTGTCCATGACGGTGCCAGTGAAGAGGTTCGTGTCCTGGAGAACCATTCCCAGCGAACGGCGCAGGTCGGCCTTCCTGATCTTGTTGATGTTGATGCCGTCGTAGCGGATCTTGCCGTCGGCGATGTCGTAGAAGCGGTTGAGAAGGTTGGTGATTGTGGTCTTGCCGGCACCGGTGGCACCCACAAAGGCAACCTTCTGGCCGGGCTTGGCGTAGAGCGAGATGCCGTGCAGCACCGTGTGGTCTGGCGTGTAGCCAAAGTCGACGTCAAAGAGGCGCATGTCTCCCGCAAGCGGCGTGTAGGTTACGGTACCGTCATGGTGAGGATGCCTCCAAGCCCAGCTGTCCGTGCGCTTGTCGCACTCCGCAATCGTGCCAGCGGACGTGCGAGTGACGTTTACCAGCGTGACGTAGCCGTCGTTCCCCTCGGGTTCCTCGTCGACAAGCGAGAAGATGCGCTCGGCACCGGCAAGGCCCATGACCACGAAGTTGATCTGCTGGGAGACCTGACCTATGGAGCCGGCGAAACGCTTCGTGAGGTTCAAGAACGGCACCACGATGTCGATGGAAAGGGCCATCCCCGCGATGGACGGGTTGGCGATGCCAGATGTGAGCATGATGCAGCCGGCGACCGCCACGACGGCGTAAGAGAGGTTGCCCATGTTCATGAGGATGGGGCCAAGCGTGTTGCTGTAGATGTTCGCCTTCTTGGAGGCCTCGAACATCTGGTCGTTCACGGCATCAAAGCCTTCCTCGGTTGCGCGCTCGTGGGTGAAGACCTTGATGACCTTCTGGCCGTTCATGGCCTCCTCGGCAAAGCCCTCCTCGGCGGCAAGGGCTCGCTGCTGGGCGAGGAAGTAGTGGGCAGAGCGTCCGCCCAAGACACGCGTGAGAATGCCCATGATGCCCACCATGACCAGTACGACGATGGTCAGCGGCAGCGAGTACCACAGCATGATGGAGAGCACCGAAATCATGGCCACGGCCATGGTGAGGAGGTTGGGCAGGGACTGCCCCACGAGCTGTCTCAGCGTGTCGACGTCGTTGGTGTAGTGGGACATGATGTCGCCGTGCTTGTGCGTGTCAAAGTAGCTGATGGGCAGGTCCTCCATGTGGTCGAACATCTGGTCTCGGACCTTCATGAGGGTGCCCTGGCAGATGATTGCCCCAAGCTGCGTCTGGGCGATGTTGGCACCAAGCGCAACGAGGTAGCAGGCGATCAGGGTGAGCGTGATGCGCAGAATCTGTGGCTGTGCCGTTGCCCAGTCACCGGTCGCCATGAGCTGCTGCACCACGGCAATGGCCCGCTGCATGAAGATCGAGGGCACGCTTGCGAGAATTGCCGCAACGACAATGCAGATCACTTGTGCGGTCGCGTGAACGGGATAATAGGAGAACACAAGGGCGATAATGCGCCCAAACGTTTCTCCGGGGCGACTTGCGCCATGACCGCGTGCCGGCTCGCCGACGGGTACAGCGGCTGTCTGAGCCACGGGGCCTTCCTTCTCGCTACTCATGGTCAGCCTCCTTTCCAGCCTCGACGGCACTCCTGGAGATTGCCTCCATGGCCTGGTCGTGGGACTGCTTGTTCTGGGTGGTGTACGTCTCGCGATAGATATCGTTCGTGCGCAGGAGCTCGTCATGGGTGCCGACGGCGTCGATGTGGCCGTCACGCATGACCACGATGCGGTCTGCGTCCTCCACCGAGCTGGTGCGCTGCGCGATGATGATCTTGGTGGTCTCTGGGATAAAGCTCCTGAAGCCCTCGCGAATGAGGCGGTCGGTCTTGGTGTCCACGGCGCTTGTGGAGTCGTCGAGGATGAGGACCTTGGGCTCCTCGAGCAGTGCGCGAGCGATGCACAGACGCTGCTTCTGTCCTCCCGAGACGTTGGTGCCGCCTTGCTCGATATAGGTGTCGTACTTATCCGGGAACTGCTGGATGAACTCGTCAGCCTGCGCAAGCTTGCACGCCTCGAGCATCTGCTCGTCGGTGGCGTTGGGGTTTCCCCAGCGCAGGTTGTCCTTGATGGTGCCCGAGAAGAGCACGTTTCTCTGGAGCACCATGGCCACCTGGTTGCGCAGCGTGTCAAGGTCATACTCGCGCACGTCGTGGCCGCCCACGCTCACCGTCCCCTCCGTTGCGTCGTAGAGGCGGCAGATGAGCTGGACAAGCGTGGACTTCGAGGAGCCCGTGCCGCCAATCACGCCGATGACCTCGCCGCTCTTGATGTGCAGGTCGATGTCATCGAGTGCCATGCGGTCGGCCTTGCGGGAGTACTCAAAGCTCACATGGTCAAAGTCGATGGAGCCGTCAGGCACCTCCATGACGGGGTTCTCGGGGTTCCTGAGGTCTGGCTCCTCGCGGAGCACCTGGCAGATTCGCCGCGAACTCTCCTCTGCCATCGTGACCATCACGAAGACCATCGAGAACATCATGAGGCTCATGAGCATCGAGAAGCCATAGGTGATGAGTGCGGAGAGCTGGCCTACGCCCATGAGCTGGCCCTGGCTCGAGACAATGGCCTGCGAGCCGAAGTAGATAACGAAGGTGTAGATGACGTCGATGGCAAGCGTCATGAGGGGCTGGTTCCAGGCGAGAATGCGCTCTACGTGCACGAAGTCGTGGTAGATGGTGCCCGAGGCCTCGTTGAACTTCTCCTTCTCGTAGTCTTCTCGCACATAGGACTTCACTACGCGGATGCCGCTCACGTTCTCCTCGACGGAGTCGTTCAGGCGGTCATACTTCCTAAAGATTCGGCGGAAAATCGGCATCACCGTGACGGCGATCTTGAAGATCCCCCAGCCCAGCCCAAAGGCGACAAGCACATAGACAACGGCCATGGGTCCGCCCGACACAAAGGCCATGATGATGGAGAAGAGTGCCAAGAGCGGACAGCGGATGGCGGTACGGATGAGGGACATGTAGGCGTTCTGCACGTTTGTGACGTCGGTCGTAAGGCGCGTCACGAGGGAACTCGTAGAGAAGCGGTCGATGTTGGAAAACGAGAAGCCCTGAATCTTGTGGAACAGGTCATGTCGAAGGTTCTTCGAGAGGCCTGTCGAGGCTATCGAACACGTGATGCCTGCCGAGGTGCCAAACGCAAGCGAGATGAGCGCCAGGCAGACAAGCACCGCGGCGTATCCCCAGATGACCTGCATCCCAGCTCCAGCATCAAGCTGATCTATGAGCTGCGCCGTCACGAACGGGATGGTGCACTCGACGAGTGCCTCGCCTGTCACGAGGAAAGGCGTTGCAATCGAGAGGTTCTTGTACTCGCGCAATGACGTTGAGAGCGTGGAGACTATCTCCTTGAGTGAGTAGTCCGGAAGGGAGCCGTCTGCTCCTTCGACCATCGTTGCCTGTATCTTCTTTGAGATGCTCACTGCTGCATCGCCCCCTCCCGTTCCTCGATTTCTTCCCAATGCCCTGCGAGACGGTCGAGCATGCCCAGAAGGAGCCTCTTCTCATCCTCGTCCAAGACCGAAAGCGCGTCTGCCTCAAATTCGGCACGCCTCTTGGCGCATTCTTTGGCCTCTTCGCGCCCCGCTTCCGTGAGCGTCACATCGAGCTGGCGTTTGTCGGTGGTAGAGCGCGTACGTGTGATATAGCCTTCCGACTCCAGCTTGGCGAGTACCTCAGAGACCGCCGCCGAGCTAATGGGGGTTGTCTCTTGGAGCTCTCTTTGGGTGACGGAGTCCCCGCTCTGCAGAAGGCGCACGAGCATGTGCTGCTTGCCGCTGCGGCCCCCCGCGTGAAGGTGGAGAAAATGGCCAAAGTAGCCAAGGTCCTTGAGGATTCGGCTCTCAGTCGTGGCGTCGGCACAATATGGCCGTCGGCACCGAGCGTTCTGTCGTATTTCCAAACAGGTACTTCCAATCCATGTAGTCCAATTGGTCAAAAAAAGATTAAGTACCTTGCGATTTAATGTCAAGGTACTTAACGATTCTTCTCACATCGACTCCACCAAAGGGTCACCTTACAAAAACACGGTGTCTACCTGCGAAAAAGCCGTCAACTTACAATTGCGCCAACGCATGTAATGCAAATGTAAGGGGTAGTCAGGCGCTGGTAAGGACTTCTTGACGAGGCCCGAACGATGCCCAAGGGGCCATACGATGCAAATCGACAAGACCGACCGCCAGGCGTTGGCGGCATGGTCACACCCTCTGGAAGGGGAAGCATGGCAGATAGTCTCTCTCGTCGTTCGTTCCTCACGCTTGCCGGTGGCACCGTTGCGGCAATTGCCGGTCTTGGCCTTGTGGGGTGCGGTGGGTCAGGGAGTCCGACCAGCTCCTCCGATGGTTCCAGCGGCTCTACAAGCTCGGCTGCCGCAAGCCTCTCCGGTACTGTGAACTGCTCTGGCGCTGCCTCGTTCTAGCCGCTGATCGAGGCGGCAGCCAAGAAGTTCATGGACGCCAACCCCGACGTGACCGTCGCCCGATGCCAAGGCCCTCACGGACAACCAGGTGTGCGTCGTTGGCATGGGCCCAATCGTGAACTCGAAGGTCGATGTTGACAGCCTCACCACCGACCAGCTCAGGGGCATCTTCACTGGTTAGGTCACCGACTCCTCGGGTACCGTTGTCGATAAGACCCCTCGCTTCTCCTGCTTCGACGATTCGAAGTTCAAGGCCCTCAAGGTCGACGGTGCCAATCCTGCGGCGGACAGCGTCTGCGACGGCACATTCAAGGTCTGGACGCATGAGCACATGTACGAGAAGAATGCCGACGAGGTCCGGGGCAGCCTCGTAGAGGAGCAGGGCTTCATCCCCCTACCAAGATGAAGGCCAAGAAGGACGTTTCCGGCACCATTGCGAACGCCTGGTAACACGTCAACCTCCTTGGGGCATCCGCGCATTGTGTGGATGCCCCTTGCTGGGTAGAAAGGCAACCCATGGCTAAACGCCTCATGAGAAAGAAGAGCTTGGAGGAGTGGGACTCACCCTCGCTGGTGCCTGCGCTGCCCTTGTGGCCTTGACCGTTGTCACGCTGGCCTTCATGGATTTTGCCAACGGTCACAACACCCCCCATCGACGACTTCCCCTCCGCCCCCCAGCAGCATCGTGGGGGTTCCTATGCCCCTGGTTGCACATGCTGGGAGACCACGTGCCACGTGCTGCTTCTCGCAGCCATGCCTGCCATCGTGACCGGCGTCGTCATCTCTGCCGGACGTGTCTTTGGCGAGGCGGCCGCACTGATCTTCACCTCTGGCTCCGCTGCCGCGAACATCAGCTTTGCGAGCACGAGTCTCTCGGGCCCCGCATAGCCCCTGGAACATCTTCAGGCCGGCGGAGACGCTTGCCGTCCACATCCGGAAGCTCAAGATGGAGCCCACCCCAGGCAACGACGGGATCGTGTGGGGCACGGCCGCCGTGCTTATCGTCTGCGTGTTGCTCCTCAACATCCTCGCACTCGTGCCCGGCAAGGCGCTCATCGTGGAGAGCCTCACGCTCTGGCCCGACTGTCGCGAGGCAACTATCAACGGCGGCCGCGCTCGCCTACCATGTGTGAGTTCGACTTGCTCGAGTTTCTCATGGGAGTCCCGGCGTGGGCTTCTCGCGCGGGGCCCTGCTCCAGCGCGGCTGGGGCTGGGGCTTTGACGATGGTTCGCGCACAGCGGACATGCACGTGCAGCAGATTCGCGCCAAGTTTGGGGATTCTTCCGGCCTCATCGAGACCGTCCGCGGCGTCGGCTATCGCATGCGTAGGTAGGCGACGCGCGTGGGCGAGAGATCCAAGGGTGTCGCTCGTTCGCCTCGGTCGCTGAGACGGAGCGTCTCCATCTCGTTTGCAACCTCATGCTCCGTCGTCGCCGTGCTGCTGCCCACGCTCTCCTTGTTTTACCAGGCGTCCGTTCTCGGGGATGCCAAGGCCATGCGCCATGCTGGAGTGTGAGTGTGCAACGCCTGCCACTGCCATCGACGACGGGGGGTGGGACCGCGGGCGAGATAGCCCTTTTGGAGTCGGTTGACTTTGGCGGGGTGAGAGCCACACTCGTGGCGCCCGATGGCACGGTGTTCTTCGACTCTGACGTCGACGCCGCCACGCTTGAGAATCACGCGGGTCGCCCGGAGACAGCCTCGGCGTTCCAGACGGGCGATGGCGAGTCTGACCGCGACTCCGGGCGCTGGGTTACGTGAGCCTGTATAGGGCACCGACGACATGTGTCGCGAGTTTACGGCCAACGTGACGCACGAGCCCAAGACGCCCATCTTCGCCATCTCCGACGCTTCGGAGCTTATCCGAGATGGAATGGTGCGGTCAGAGGACATCCCCGACCTTGCGAGTCGCATCTACGATGACGCGTAGTGCCTTGCAGGGAAATACGCGCCTGCTTGACGAGATGGTGGGGAGCCTCGTCTCGAACGCCATTCGGTACAATCGTCGCGGCGGCAGTGTCCATGCGTGGGTTCTGCCCCAGGACGGGCACCCCTGCGTGTGGGTTTCTGATACGGGCATAGGTATTCCCGAGGAGGCCCAGCCCAAGGCATTCGAGCGCTTCTACCGAGTGTGAGACAAGGGGGAGGCGAGGGGACAGCCCCCTCGCCTCATCGCTACTGCGTGGCGCGCACCGTCATCCCGTGCTCGCTCGCGCGCAGAATGCGCACCCAGAGCTTCGGCATGGCCTCGCTCACCGCGCGCGCAACGTTTGCGGCGCGCTCATCGCCGTCGGCAATTGCCAGCATCGTTGCGCCCGAGCCCGAGATGAGAAACGTGCACGCCCCGTTCTTATGCGCAACGTCGTGCAGCATCTGGTAATCGGGGATGAGGGGGGCGCGGTACGGCTCGTGGATTCTGTCATGGCAGCATGCGCGAATGGCATCGGCATCGCCCTTTGCCATGGCGCTCACCATCGCGAGGCAACGCCCCACCTGCCACGAGACGGTGCCCGTGGGCACCATGGCGGGAAGCGCACGGCGAGCATCGCGCGTGAGGACGCGGTAGGGGGGAGCCATGCAAACAAAGCGCAGGTTGTCGGCTACCACCCAGCGTGTCGTGACGGTCGAGTGGCCCTCGACGTAAGAGCTCACAAGCCCGCCCATCACGGCAGGGGCAACGTTGTCAGGGTGGCCCTCGATGACGGTGGCGAGAGAAAGCGTGCGCTCACGGTCGAGCGGCAGGTCGGCAAGGGCCTGTGCCGCGGCGATGCCTGCCACCACGCAGGTGGAGCTTGACCCAAGCCCGCCGGCAGGCGGGATGGTGCAAGACTCCGTGATGTGAAGCGGCTGCGCCCTAAGGCCAAACTCCTTGCACGCGCGCAGGTAGGAAGTCCACACCAGGTTGTCCTCGCCGGTAAGCTCTGGGGCGCACCCATCGATCTTCAGCGTCTCGGCCGGCACGAAGGCAAACTCTGCGGCATAGTCCAGCGCAAGCCCCAAGACGTCGAAGCCCACGCCCAGGTTGGCAGACGTAGCGGGTACGCTCACATGTACGGTTCCACCCATGGCAGGCCGACCCTTCTCGGCGGCGCTCACAGGAAGATCCTCGCACACGCGGACTCCACGAATGCACCCAGCTTGTCTCGGTCGCAAACGTCGTCGTGAAGGCTCTCGGCATCGCGCAGGCTGGAGAGCTGCGTGGGTGCCACGGTGCCGGTGATGTGCTCAAGCGAGTCCATGCTGGCAAAGCCGTTCATGCCCGAGGCGTCCACGCCAAGTGCGCCTAGGACGTCTGCTGGGAACTTGTACGGACTTGCCGTGGAGAGGCACACCCGTGCCGAGCCGTCCTTGGGCAGCGCGTCCATAACGTGCTTCGCGACGGCGGTGTGCGGGTCGATAAGCTTGTGGCAGGCCTCCCAGGTAGCGCTGATGGCCTCGCGTGCCATCTCGTCGTCTGCGCGCCCGCAGCCAAAGGCCTGCTGGATGTTGGCGAGAAGCGCCGGCGGTACGGTGTAGGCGCCCTTCTCGGCAAGGCCCTCCATGAGGGACGAGACAAGCTCGACATCGCCATCAGAGGCGAAGTAGAGGAGGCGCTCGAGGTTCGAAGAGACGAGGATGTCCATCGAAGGCGAGATGGTCTTCACAAACGGACGCCTGAGGTCGTAGGTGCCCGTGGTCAGAAAATCGGTGAGAACATCGTTGGCGTTTGAGGCCACGACCAGCTTGCGCACGGGCAGGCCCATGCGCTTCGCGTAGTATCCTGCGAGGACGTCGCCAAAGTTGCCCGTCGGGACCACGTAGGTGACCTCGTCACCCTGCGCAATGGCACCAGTGCGCACCAGCTGGGCATAGGAGTCAAAGTAGTAGGTCACCTGCGGAGCAAAGCGCCCCACGTTAATTGAGTTGGCGCTTGAGAGAACCACGTTGCGTGCGGAAAGGCGCTCTGCGAGCCCATGGTCGGAGAAGATGCGCTTGACCTCGGACTGTGCGTCATCGAAGTTGCCGCGGATGGCGCAGACGGCAACGTTTCCGCCAACCTGCGTGACCATCTGGAGGCGCTGAATGTCCGAGACCTTGCCCCAGGGGTAGAAGACGCAGACCCCGGTATGGGGCACGCCCGAGAAGCCATCGAGCGCCGCCTTGCCGGTGTCGCCAGAAGTAGCGGTCACAATCATCACGTCATGGCCGTCGCCCGCGCGCGCAACACCCATGAGCTGCGGCAGCATCTGCAGCGCAACGTCCTTGAAGGCGCAGGTGGGGCCATGGAAGAGCTCGAGGAGCCAATCTGGGCCAAGCGGCGTGACGGGGCACACTGCCGTGGTGTCCCATTGGGGCCCATAGGCGGCGCTCACGCAGGAGGCAAGCTCTTCTGCCGTGTAGTCGGGCAGGAGCACTCCCAGCACGCGCTGTGCCGTTTGGGTGAAGTTGCTGGCACACACCTCGGTAAGGTCGAGCTTCTCCGAACCAAGTGCATCAGAGACGTAGAGGCCCCCATCTGGCGCAAGTCCGGCGAGAATTGCTTGCTTGCTTGTTACCAATTCCCCGCGCGAACGGGTGCTGTGGTAGAACGTTTCCACGGTCGGCTCCTTGTGTCGTTTGGCCCTGCATCGTGTCCAGCACGTATCATAGCTGGTGCCGTGCATGGTCGTGCGGCGCGGGACACACGACGACACACACTTGAAAGAGATTGGAAGCCGATGAAGATAGCCATCCTGGGGTACGGCACCGTTGGCCGTGGCGTTGCGCAGATTATCGAGGAGCGCGTGCCCGAGGTCCAGGTTGCCCGCATCCTCGAACTGCCCGACCGTCTCACCGACCCACGCATGACCTCCAACTACCAGGACATCGCGGATGACCCATCCATCGAGCTTGTGGTGGAGTGCATGGGCGGCATAGAGCCCGCCCACACATTCATCCTCCAGGCGCTTAGCGCGGGCAAGCACGTCGTGACCTCGAACAAGGCCGTTGTCGCGGCCCATTTTGCAGAGTTTGCCGCAGCTGCCTCCAAGGCCGGCGTGGGCCTTCTCATCGAGGCCTCTGTGGGCGGCGGCATCCCCTGGATCGCGAGTATCGAGAAGGTCCGTCGCATCGAGGAGGTCCGGTCCTTCTCGGGCATCATGAACGGAACCACCAACTACATCGTCTACTCCATGCTGAAGGATGGGGCAGACTTCGCAGAGGTTCTGAGCAAGGCCCAGGAGCTTGGCTTTGCCGAGAGGGACCCCACCGCCGACATCGATGGCATCGACGTGCGCAACAAGACCATCATCTCGGCATCTGTGGCCTTTGATGTGGCCTGCACGCAGGACCTCCCGGTCTCCGGCATCAGGAACCTCACCAAATATGACCTCAGCCTCTTTGGCAGCCGCGGCCTCACGGTCAAGCTCATCGGGCGGGGCGTCCAGGCCGATGGACGCTATGCCGTCTCGGTCGAGCCCGTTGCCGTAAGCACGTCCACGCTCGAGGCAAACGTGCCTACCAACTTCAATCTGGTGACGCTTGACGCGTCCTCCATTGGCGAGCTCAAGTTCTACGGGCAAGGTGCGGGAAGCCTCCCCACAGGCAATGCCATCGTCCAGGACATTCTCGACTGCGTGGCCGGTAGGAGGCCCGTCTACGACTTCTCTTACGACCTCGCATACGACCCTGCCATGCTGCATGGGCCCTATGTGTATCGCACCGAGGCGACCATTCCCGGCTCCACCTTCTACGAGCCCGGTGCCGTCGTCGTGAACGACCTTACCGCCACCCAGGCGCGCGTCCTGCTCGACGATGCTTTGAAGTCTGACCCAACCACGTTCATGGCGGCTGTGCCCCAGAACAGCTAGGAGAGGATCACATGATCAAGATCTGCAAGTTCGGGGGCTCCAGCGTCGCTACCGCTGACCAGTTCCGTAAGGTCAAGGCCATCGTTGAGTCGGATCCCGACCGCCGCTTTGTGGTCGTCTCGGCCGTGGGCAAGCGCTTCTCGGGCGACAACAAGATCACCGACCTGCTGCTTCTCGTGAACGCCCACATCGAGTATCACGTGGACTGCACGTCGCTTCTCGCCGACATAGAGCAGCGCTTCGTGGACATCGCGGACGAGCTTGGCGTCAAGTGGCCCGTTGCCGAGAAGTTCGAGACCTTTGCCGCCAACATCAAGAAGCACTCGCCGGAGTACGTGGTCTCGCGCGGTGAGTGGTTCACCGCGAACATCATGGCCGAATACCTGGGGCTTCCCTTTGTCGATGCAGCCGACGTCATCGTGTTTCACCACGACGGCAACGTGGACATGGAGCGCACGGCAGCGCGTCTCAGGGACTTTGCGCACAGAAACGGCGCCTTTGTCCTGCCCGGCTTCTACGGGGCCACGGTCGACGGTGCCATTAAGCTCTTCCAGCGTGGCGGCGGTGACATCACGGGTGCCATTGCGGCGCGCTGCCTCGATGCGGACGTCTACGAGAACTGGACGGACGTCTCGGGCTTCCTCTCCGCTAACCCCAAGATCGTCGAGAACCCCCGCTCCATCCGCCGCATCACCTTCGACGAGATGCGCGAGCTCTCCTACATGGGGGCCTCCGTCCTGCAGGAGGAAGCCATCTTCCCGGTGCGCGAGGTCAACATCCCCATCAAGATCATGAATACCAACCGGCCCCAGGATGCGGGAACGACCATCCGCGAGACGGCCGAGGCCGGAGCGGACGAGCACCTGATCACCGGCATCGCGGGTCGCAAGGACTTCATGGCGGTGCACGTCAAGAAGGCCCACATGTCCAACGAGGTGGGCGTCGTCTCTCGTGCGCTCTCCATCTTCGAGCGCTACGGCGTCTCCATCGAGCACATTCCCACAGGTGTTGACTCGTTTGGCGTGGTAGTTGCCGCCGCCGACGTCAAGGACAAGATCTACTCGATCATCAATGACGTCCGCCGCGAGATCAAGCCCGATGACATCGTGATGGTCGACAAGCTGGCGCTCATCTCGGTGGTTGGTCGCAACATGTCCAAGCGCTCGGGCACCTCGGGAAAGATCTTCGGTGCGCTTGGTGACGCCGGCATCAACATTCGCATGATTACCCAGAGCTCGGAGGAGATCTCGATCATCGTGGGCGTTGACAACGCCGACTTCGAGCGTGCAATCAAGGTCATCTACGAGCGCTTTGTTCGCAACGAGATGGTTTCGGCCGAGAAGGCCTAGCAAGCCAGGCAGCCGCCCGTACGGGCACGCACAGAGAGGAGCCACACCATGGCAGACAAGACCGTTGCCATTCTCGGCGCCACCGGCGTCGTTGGCACGCAGATGATCCAGTGCCTCGAGGAGAGGGGCTTCCCCGTGGGCAGGCTCGTGCCCCTCGCGAGCGCGCGTTCGGTGGGCAAGACCATCGCCTTCCACGGCGAGGACGTTCCCGTGGCCGAGGCCGTGCCCGAGGCCTTCGAGGGCGTCGACATCGTTCTGGGTGCGGCGGGGGATGCGATTGCAAAGGCACTGCTCCCCGAGGCCGCCAGGCGAGGCGCGGTGTGCGTGGACAACTCGCACGCCTTCCGCCTCGACCCCGATGTGCCGCTGGTCGTCCCCGAGATCAACGCGGAAGACATCGCCAACCACCCGCGCAACATCATCGCCAACCCCAACTGCGCCACGATCATTGGGCTTGTGCCCACTTGGCCGCTCCACAAGCTGGCCGGCCTGCGCCGTCTGATCGTTTCCACCTACCAGGCAGCCTCTGGCGCGGGCATGCCCGGCCTGAGGGAGCTCCAGCGCGAGATGAGCGTCGTGGCCAATGGAGGCGAGGTGGGGGACACCAACCCCTTTGCCTACCAGCTTGCGGCCAATCTCATCCCGCATATTGGGTCTTTCAAGGGCGAGGGCTACACCTCCGAGGAGTGGAAGATGCAGAACGAGGGCAGGAAGATCATGCACCTGCCCGAGGTTCGCGTGAGCTGCACCTGCGTGCGCGTGCCGGTCATGCGCTCGCACTCCGAGTCCATCACGGCGGAGTTCGACCGTCCCATCTCGCCCGACGAGGCACGCGAGGCCCTTGCCGTCGCTCCCGGTGTCAAGGTTGTCGACGACCCCGCCAACCTGCGCTACCCCATGCCGCTTGAGACCTCCGATCAGGACCTCGTCTTTGTGGGCCGCATCCGTCGCGACCTCTCGGCACCCGATGGCGTGAACTCCCTCACCTTCTGGTGCTGCGGCGACCAGATTCGCAAGGGTGCCGCCACCAATGCCGTCCAGATCGCAGAGCATCTGCTCTAGGCGGGGGGAGTCGCATGGCGCTGCTTTCCAGCTACTATCTCCCCGGCATATACGCGGAGGACCATTCCGTCGAGGTTCCGCTCGATTGGCGTGGCACGAGTCCGGCTGCGCTTGCCGGCGACGCTCACGACGAGCCATCGGCGCTCGCCCTTGAGGGGTCTGCCGAGAAGCCCGACCCTGCGTTTGTCGGCAAGAGCATCAAACTTTTCTATCGCGTACTCTGCTCACCAGAGAACGTGGGACGTGACCTGCCTCTCATTGTGTTTCTCCAAGGTGGTCCGGGCGGCGCGTGCCCGCGTCCGCTTTCGCCCCAGAGCGACGGGTGGGTTGAGGAGGCGCTTCGGCACTTTCGCGTGGTCCTCCCCGACCAGCGCGGGTGTGGCCGCTCTACGCGTATGGATGGCGCGCGTATCGCTTCGGTGGGTGCCGAGGCTGCGGCGCAGGGGGCAGACCCTGCCCGTCGGCAGGCCGACTACCTCAAGCGCTTCCTCGCAGACTCGATCATCCGTGACTTCGAGTACCTGCGTCTTGCGGAGTTCGAGGGCCAACGGTGGGTAACGCTGGGCCAGAGCTATGGCGGGTTTCTCACGCTTGCCAACCTCTCCGCCTTTCCGGCTGGGGTTGCGGCAAGCTTTACCTGCGGTGGCATCCCGCATGTGCCGGCGAGTGCTTCTGAGGTCTATGCACACACCTTCCCGCGGATGGCTGCCAAGACGCGTTCCTACTACGAACGTTATCCAGAGGACGAGAGGCGCGTTGCCCTTGTCGCCGACCGCCTTGCGGCCGGCGACGTGACCCTTCCGGACGGTTCCCCGCTCTCGGTGAGGCGTCTCCAGCTTGTGGGCGGCGGCCTGGGCATGAAATCCGCTCCCGAACGCCTGCACGCCCTTTTCGACCTCGCCTTTGCGGATGGCGATGGCTCCTGCGACGACGCTCTTGCCGCCGCTGGGGGAGACGCTTCCCGCGTGCGTCTGTTTGGTGGTTTTGTCGATCAGGTCCAGTCAATGACCTCCTCGTATATGACGCCGCTGTACTGGACGCTCCAGGAGCTCATCTACGCAGATGCCACGCTCGATGCCCCCATCATGTGGGCGGCGGCACGCGAGGCGTCAGGCCGTCCGGAGTTCTCCGAGGACGCGCGTCCCCTCATGCTCTTTGCGGAGGCAGTGTTTCCCTGGATGTTCGAGGAAGATCCCTCGCTCAAGCCGTTTGCGGCTGCGATGGACGTTCTCATGGCTGACACTGCCTTTGGGCGCCTCTACGACCAGGAGCAGTTGGCGAGAAACGAGGTACCGCTCTATGCGGCTGTCTACTTCGACGATGCCTATGTCGACTCGGAGCTTCAGCTGGACACGCTTTCGCGCGTGGGCGCGAGCCACGCTTGGGTGACCAACGAGTTCGAGCACGACGGCCTGCATGGCAGCGTGGTGTTCAAGCGCCTCTACGACGAGGCGTACAACCGTGGAGACCTCAAGGATGTGAGGTAGGGGAGAGGCGGTTTTTGCGCTAGAATGACAAAGCCATGAGGCCATGCTCCCTTAACTCAGCTGGATAGAGTAGCGGACTTCTAATCCGAATGTCGAGGGTTCGAATCCCCCAGGGAGCACCAGACAAAACCCCAGGCCACGGCTACTTCGGCCGTGGCCTGGCTCGTATATTGGGGCCTACGGCTGTAAGGGTGGCTGCAAATCCTCAAGCCGCTCTCTGGCAGCGAGTACCCCGGCAACCGTCTTCCCGTCCTGTATGAGGCCTTCCGAAATCGCGCGCATGACATCTTCCATGGGTAGCCACGCAACGCGTACGACCTCACCCTCGTCAGGCTTTGCCGCGCCCTGAGACAGACCTTGCGCAAAGAAGACCTCGGTGTGCTCGTCTGTGAAGCCGGGGGAGCCCAATACCGTTGCCAGGTGCACGAGCTTCTCGGCAGAAAGCCCTGTCTCCTCGGCAAGCTCGCGTGCGGCGCAGTCCTCGCCGCGCTCGTCGTGCTCGAGCTTGCCTGCTGGAATCTCCAGCGTGACGCGCCCAAGGACCACCCGGTACTGACGGACCAGGCACACCCGCCCGTCGCGTATGGCTACAACTCCAGCGCCACCATGATGGTGGACAACCTCGCGCCAGGCATGGGAACCGTCGGCAAGCTCCACTTCAAGGTGGCTTACCGAGAAGATCCTACCTTGCCAGATGTGCTCGTTGGTCGTCACGCGCTCCACGAGAGAGGGGTCGAGGGCGAGTGCTTTGCGGACTTCGTCAAGACTGGAGTCTCCGCTGGCAAAAGTCTGGGCGATGGTGTCCACTTGTTCCTCCTGGATTGGCTGTGGCGTGACCCTTCCCTACGATAGCTGCTTTCTGCTTGCCGGTGTGTGCTTTTCCGAAACCCTGGGCGCCGCGCGAACCCCACTGGGGGGCAGAATCCTTTCGACTGGTGGCACAAATTTACGGTTGGTGGCAGTTTTTCGGGGACCCATCGAGTAGCAACTGGTTTGATGTTTGTTAAACCCCAGGTCACGGATTTGCGACTCTTACCAAGATATATAAAGACTTTTCCCGAAACTGCCACCAACCGTCAAAACATGCCATAGCCCTGTCTGCCTACGGTTCCAGCCTACGCAGGAATTGTTAAGCAAAAAATGCATGCGAACCGAAAGTGTTGAACGAAGGCCATGTCGCCGCTATCCTGTACTCCATCGCGCTAAAGTGCCACGGCCGATGGGCCCAGCATGCAGGCGGGGCTTCAGCAAACAGACACGCAGGAAATCCTTGGATGGGAGCAACCATGTCAAACGCCACGCTCAACCGTCGCCAGTTCATCACGGCAGCCCTAGGACTCACCGGAGCCTTAGGGCTTGCTGCCTGTGGCTCCGCTACAGGTGGGTCCACCTCTACCACCAGCACGACCTCGTCCTCTGACACCTCTTCCACCTTCGATGGCAAGTTCGTCCTTGGCTTCGACCAGGACTTCCCCCCATACGGCTACGTGGGTGACGATGGCTCCTACACGGGCTTTGACATCGACCTTGCCCAGGCTGTCTGCGACCGCGAGGGCTGGACGCTCGTGGCCACCCCAATCTCCTGGGACGCCAAGGACACCCTCCTCAACTCCGGCCAGATTACCTGCATCTGGAACGGCTTCACAATCGAGGGTCGTGAGGAAGGCTACGCCTTTACCGACCCCTACATGGAGAACCGTCAGGTCATCGTTGTTCCCGCATCTTCTGACGTTCAAAAGCTCTCCGACCTTGCCGGCAAGAATGTGATTACGCAGGCGGATTCCGCCGCGCTCGACGTTCTTTCCGAGGGCGGCTCGCAGGAGGAGCTCGGCAAGAGCTTTGGTAACCTCCAGACCATTGACAACTACAACACCGCGTTCATGATGCTCGAGAGCGGCCAGGTAGACGCCATCGCCATCGATTATCCCGTCGCCGTCTTCAACATTGGCGACAAGACTGCCGACTTCCGCATCCTAGGCGAGAACCTCAACTCCGAGCACTTTGGCGTGGGCTTTGCCAAGACCGACGAGGGCGAGCGGCTCGCAAGGACCGTCGAGGCAGACCTCCAGGCGCTCGACTCCGAGGGTGCCGTCAAGGAGCTCTGTGACAAGTATGTCGACCAGGGCGTCTCCTACGACCTGTGGTGCCTACCCAAGGCATAGGCCAACCACATGGCGATGGCGCAGACGATGGAGCGGTAAGGGAGCTGGTAAGGTGGACTTTTCGACGATGTTGGAGATGCTCTTCTCGGGGTATCGCATATCGATGATCATATTTGCGGTTACGCTCGTGGGGTCTATTCCCCTGGGCATGCTGGTGGCCCTCGGGCGCCTCTCCAAGTTCAGGCCGCTGTCCCTGCTCATGCAGCTCTTCATTTCCGTCCTGCGCGGAACGCCCCTCATGCTGCAGATGTTCGCCGTCTCCTTCATGCCGTACTACGTCTTTGGCCTCAAGACCGACGCGAACTTCCCCATGATTGCGGTGCTCATCTCCTTTGTCATCAACTACGCGGCCTACTTCGCCGAGATCTACCGCTCTGGCATCCAGTCCATCCCGCAGGGCCAGTACGAGGCTGCCGAGGTCCTTGGCTACTCAAGCAGTCAGACCTTCCAGCGCATCGTGCTGCCGCAGGTGGTCAAGCGTGTGCTTCCCGCCATGGGCAACGAGGTGGTCACGCTGGTCAAGGACACCTCGCTTGCCTTCTCGCTTGGCGTCCTCGAGATGTTCACGCAGGCGCGAGCCATCGTCACGAGCCAGCGCACCATGGTCGCCTTCGCCGCGGCCGCACTCATCTATTGGGCTACCTGCCTCGTCATCGAATGCATCATGAGGCGCATCGAGAAGAAGCTGGACTACTACCATGACTAACGCCGAGAAGCACGGCGCCCGCGCGTCTCGCCACCAGATACCCGTGCCCGACGCGTCCGTCTCGCAGATCCTTGGCCTCCCCGCCGTCTACGTGAAGGGCGCGCGCAAGTCCTTTGCTGGGCGAGGGGTGCTCCATGGCGTCTCGCTCTCCATTGCGCGTGGCGAGGTTGTCTCGGTCATTGGTCCCTCTGGTGCCGGAAAGTCGACGCTCCTGCGGTGTCTCACATTGCTCGACACCTTTGACGCGGGCGAGCTCTACTACGGCAGCCTCCGCGTGACCGAGCAAGACGAGAGCGGACACGCCATCTACTCCAAAGAGGCCAGCGCCAAGGCGCGCATGCAGTTTGGCATCGTATTCCAGAACTACAACCTCTTCCCGCACTTTACCGTCATGCGCAACGTCTGCGATGCTCCCATCGCGGTGCAGGGGAGAGACCCTGCCAGGGTTGAGGCCGAGGCAAAACAGATCCTTGACCGCTTGGGTCTGGCAGAGCATGCCGAGAAGGTCCCCAACCAGCTTTCCGGCGGCCAGCAGCAGCGCGTGGCGATCGCGCGGGCACTTGCCATGCACCCCAAGGTCCTCTATTTCGACGAAGCGACCTCCGCACTTGACCCGCGCCTTACTGCGGACATGCGGCGCATCATCCGCGAGCTTGCGGATGATGGCATGGCCGTGGGCATCGTGACCCACGAGATGGGCTTCGCGCGGGACGTGTCGGACCGCGTGGCGTTCCTGCTCGATGGGCGCATCGTGGAGGAAGGGCCAGCCGACGAGGTTATGGAGAACCCCTCCGATGCCCGCGTGCAGGAGTTCTTGGCCACGGCGGAGGACTAGAAGCTACTTTTATGAAGGGTCCTGTGTCAAGACGAACCACGACGCATAAACTGGTATTTTACGGTTTCGGTGCCATCGGAATGTGATTCTCGGAAAAGTTCTTCAAGAAAGCGCTTGCATCTCTCTGATTCTTTGTCATAATAAACGAGCACTTTACGAGGTGGGCCAAATGGTGGGTGTAGCTCAGTTGGAAGAGCGACGGACCGTGGCTCCGTAGGTCGAGGGTTCGAACCCCTTCACCCACCCCATCTGAAAGCCGAATATGGGTCGTTAGCTCAGTTGGTAGAGCAGGGGACTCTTAATCCCAAGGTCGAGGGTTCGACCCCCTCACGACCCACCACGAATCCGCAGCCCAGGGTACCGATTGCCCTGGGCTTTTTTCGTGGCGCACACAGGTTGGAACACGTGTACTGGTCCGCGCACACGAAATGGAGCGGGGAATTGGCGAACGCAGCGTGACCCAGCACAACTTTTGATATGGTCTAGGAGCATGTCGGACGTGATCGTATCCCTCCTGCGAGGATGGGTCGAGAATCCGAGCCCGCCAAGCGAGCACCCACGCCGTGCACCGTCAGCCAGGGACAGGGTCCGCATGTCCGTGGCCGTCCCGTGCGACCTCCACGTAGAGCTCGGCGTGCGCCTTGCGGGCATGCCCGAGTACACGTCCGCCTCTGCGGTAGTGAGGGAACTCCTCAAAGCCTGGGCGGGTGGGAGCGCGACTACGCAAGGGCCCAGCATCACCTGCCCGAGGCGAGCACCCTTGCCCTGAAGGCCTCGATCGCGGCTCGGGGAAGCCAGGTGGGTGTCACCTACGCCTGTAGGCCTCGCTCCTGTGGGCCACCCCAACGACGACGAGGACGACGAGGATCTCGTCCTCAATGTCGCAGATCACGCGGTAGTCCCCGACACGGTATCGCCAGAGGCCGGCGAGGTTCCCTACGAGCGCCTTCCCCCGGCTCCTCGGGTCCTCCAGGCCGGCGACCTCTGCCAGCTCGCCCCGTATCCGTCTCGCGACCTGCCTGTCGAGCTTGCGAAGGTCCTGGACGGCCTTCTCCGAGACCCTAATCGTCCAGGCCAAGCATCTCACCGACCTCGTCGAGGCTGTAGGTCTTCAGCCTGCCGGCGCGGAAGTCCTCGACCTGCTTGAGGATCCCGTACTCGTACTCGAGCTGGTCTATGGAGTCCGCCAGTGCCTCAGTCATGTAGTAGGTCTTGGTCCTGCCCGTCTCCTTCGCCAGGCGGTCGTACCTCTTCGCGAGGTCCTCGGGCAGCCTGAGCGCGGTTGTCGTGGTCATGTCGCACCTCCAGAGCATTGTTTGCGTGTTTTACGTGTTAACACATTCCATGGAGTTGTTGGAAATGTCAGGAAGCATCCCTTGGCAGAGTATTGGCGTGAGGGACTAAATGCTGTCTGGTCGAGTAGGGTCGTTTGGGCTCTTTGTTCGAGGATGACATCAATTGCCGACATGGAGCTCATGTCTGAGAAAATCGCGGATATCAACATGGGAAAGGATATTTACGTTGACCTGCTTGAGGGTGGTGACTTAAATGATCCCAGCCTGCTAAAATTGATTATTGATTAGTCAGATATATCACCTTAGCTCAATTTATACGGTGTAAATGAAAGGGATGAGTCAGCATGCAAAGTGATTATGTCAGTCCAAATGCAAGTCGCATGAATCCTAACTCAATTACGCCGCAGGGCGCATGGTTTTACTCGGAGAGCGTAGTGGCGGGCTATGCATATGTACTCGGGGCAGAGGTTGCCGCCGTGGTTCAGTTGGACATTTTTGTCGAGGTTGCAGGGCCCATGGCAAGCCAGGTCGCATAAGCTTGGATTGCGAGAGAGGTGCATATCCACATGATTAATGCGTCGCTTAGCTTCCTGATATGCGTCGCCGTCGGGGTGTTGGTTGGGGGGACAGGCATCTACATGGTTGCCTCCGGCGATGCGACGCCGCTCCACAGCTATCACAGGTCGAACGTCCAGCCGCAGGATCTGGCAGTACTCGCCCGCTGGAGCGGCCTGGGAGCGGTCATGTTGGGGGTTGGCATCATCCTGCTCTCTCTGCCCCTCCTGGCCAAGACACGATCCCTTCCCGGATGGGCGAGAGGGATGCTCCCCGTTGTCCTTGGGGGAGCATCCCTGATTATCGGTGCCGTGGTGATAACAGTATCCATCGTCTACTACAACGGTGCGATTGTGGCGTCATGAGGGACGGGGCCAAATGGTGGAGAACTTCTTCGTCGGGATTGTAGTCGGCGTCCTCCTCGGGGGCACGGGTGCCTGGATGATGGTCACAAGGGGTGCTGTCCTGTTCCACTCCTATCGTCGCACGACAACGGGAGACTTATCAGCTGACGGATGGACATGCGCGTTTGCCACTGCTGCTGTTTTATGAGCCTTCGGTAGTTCTCGTGGCTTGGGGGTCGGCTGGGCCGCCGTCGCCTTGTTGGCCTTCTCCCCCCTCCTCTTCCTGTCGCGCTCCCTGTCCCTCCTCTTCCTCTCGTCCCCCTCCTCTCCTCCTCTCCCCGGTCCTCCCACGGGAGCGCGGGCTGCTCGTCAGAGCACCGCAGCATGAGGAGGGCCACCAGGTTGTCCGTGTTCCTGAAGCCGTAGCCCATCCGCACGGTGACCTTGATCTCGTTGTTGATGCTCTCGACGCGCCCGTTGCCGATGCCCAGCCCGACGGCCGCGATCACGTCGGCGTGCCTGCGCCTGACCTTCTTCTCGACCTCGACCACCGGCCCGATCCTGCAGCACGCGGCCCGGTGCAGCCATGCCGCGAGCAGCGGCTCCGCCTCTTCGGCCGAGCCCGCGCGGAAGACCGCCCTCGGGTCCTCCCTGAGGTCCCACGCCCGGAACAGCCGCCCGCCGGCCTGTTGAAGTCAAGATAGATTTCACCAGACTAGACAGCGAACCGCCCCCATCCGCACCAACGCACATTCGCCAGTCCCGTCACCGCGGGGCGCCGGAATCGGCGACCACTGCCGGCGAGGCCCTGTCCTGCGGCGCGAGGTCCTTGGTCCTGTAGGACCTCCCCGTCATGCGTACCAGGTGGCAGTGGCGGCAGAGCCTGTCCGCTATCGCCGACGCCACGACCGGGTCCCCGAAGACCTTCGCCCACGACCCCATCCCCACGTTGGCCGTCACGATGGCCGACCTCCTCTCGTACCTCCTCGAGGTCAGCTGGAACAGCAGGTCCGCGCCCTGCTTGTCCACGTCCAGGCAGCCCACCTCGTCGACGATAGGCAGCGACGGGTGGGCGTAGAGGCGCAGCCGCCTCTCCAGCTGGCCCTTGCCCGCGGCGTGCGCGAGGTCCGAGACGAGGCGCCGGCAGTCGGTGAAGTAGGTGGGCTTGCGGGCGCGGATCGCCTCGACCCCCAGCGCCACGGCGATGTGGGTCTTGCCCACGCCGGGGCTGCCGACGAGCACGACGTTCTCGTGGCGGTCGAGGAGCCCCAGCGTCGCGAGGTCCTCGACCACACCCCTGGGGACCGACGGCTGGAACGAGAGGTCGAAGTCCCTGAGAGCCTTCACGTGGGGGAGGCTCGCCTTCTCGACTCTCCTGTCCAGGTCGCGCTCCCTCACGGCGGCGACCTGCGCGCCGGTCATCTCGAGCAGGGCCTCGGGGAACGGCTTCGCGCCCGTCGCGACCAGCCTCGAGTACTCCGGGGCGGAGGAGGCCATCGCGTCGAGGCCGAGCTCCCCCAGGTTGCCGCGCATGCGCTCCGGCACGCTGCCCTCCGGGCCGGTCACGACCCCTCGCCCCCTCCGGGCCCGCCCAGCAGCTCGAGGTTGCGCCTGGCCTGCGCCTCTATGTCCGCGTCGCCGCCCCAGCGCTCGTCCGCCACCGCCTCGGCGCAGTCGCCCTCGCGGTAGGCTACCGGCCCTCCCGGGGCGGCGGCGTCGTGCGCCGCCACGAGCCCCCCGCCGTCGTAGGCCCTGAGGCGCCCGCCCGGCTCGAGCAGCAGCCTCACGCGGCGCCCCATGCACCCCCTCGGCACCGGGAACTCGCGCCCGGCGCACCTGACGAGCATGGTGGCGGGCACCACCTGCCACGGCACGCCGCCCACCAGCGCCGAGGGCACCGACTCGCGGGGCATGGGCCCCAGGGCCCCCCTCTCCCTCCGGAAGAGCGGCTCCGGCGGCAGGCCGGTCGTGCGGTTCGGCTCCTCGTTGCTCCTCGCGCGCACGCGCGCCATCGCGCGGTCGAGCCCCTCCCAGCCCTCGAAGTCGCCCTCGCAGGCCCCGAGGCGCGACAGGAGGCGGCTCGCGCCCTCGTCCCTGCCCTTGGTCTGCGGCGTCCTGGGCCGGCAGAGCGCGAGCCCGAGGCCGGCCTCGCGCGCGAAGGCGGCGACGCGCCCGTCCCGCGAGCGCCTCCCGTCGCCGCCGAGCGTCGCGACGGCCGGCACGTTGTCCGCGAGCCGCTGCCGCGGCACGCCGCCCAGCCAGCGGATGTCGTCCGCCATGCAGGCCAGCAGGTCGTCCCTGGCCCTGGTCGGGGACCGCACGAAGTGGTGCATCCGGGACCATCCGAGCGTCGAGGCGTACGCGTCGAAGCGGTACCCGCGGCCGGAGCGGTCGCGCATGGTGACGCCCTCCTTCCAGTCGGACTGCGGCTGCTCGCCGGGCGCCGTCCCGAACCTGGGGTGCGCGTCCGGCGCGCCGCCGCGCCCGACGGCTATGCCGCGCCCCCTCAGGTGGCTCGTGAAGGCGTTGTGGCCCGGGACCGGCGGCTCGTCGCCCGCGTGACGCTCGAGCAGCAGCTCGTGGGTGCCCTTGGCCGTGGCTCCCGGCAGCGCCGCCTTCTCCTCGATCTCGTCGCGGCAGCGGTCGAACCCGCTTTGCCGCCCGTGCCTGCCGTCGTCCGGCGAGGGCCCGCCCCCGTTCCAGTACTTCGAGACGGTGTGCCCGTCCGCGCCGTACCTCCTAGCGACCTCCGAGAAGTTCGGCTTGACGCCGCACTCCCTGTCCGCGTTCAGCCCAGCCATGAGGTTCCTCTCCAAGGCCCCCACCCCTCTCCGTCGTCGGTTCGGGGCTGAGCCTAGTTGGTAAAGGTGGTGAAACCACGCTGGTTTGGCTGGCGCATCCGCGCTGGTCGGATTGGGGCGCGTGTTGGTCAATCTGGTGAAACCTAAGCTAGCGCTATCAGGCCCTCCTGGGCTCGGCGAGCTTCTCCCACTGCGGGCCCGTGGGGTCCCTGGGTTCTTCACCAGGGCGTACCTACTGCCCCTTATCGGGGCGGCCCCCGCCGCGAGCCCGGCGGCGACCTCCGGCGCCACCTCGTTCTTGCGGGGCCTGCCCCTCCGCCCCGTCCTCGGGACGACGGCCCGGGCCCCCGCCTTCGCCGCCTGCCACCCCTCGCGCCTCGCCTCGTCGAGGGCGCCGCTCGTCCGCTGCACGACGTGGAAGGGGCCCATGACCCGCCTCGCGTTGGGGCACCGCCTCTTGACCGGCTCCCTCATCCGCCTCGCGCCGTCGGCCGTGACCACCTCGGTGCCCCACCTCTGCTTGCGGGTGAGCCCGTCGAGGAAGGGCGACGGCACCTCCTTCCCGCATCCCTCGTGGGCCCAGGCCAGGCACCCGCGGTCGTGGCCGACCACGACGGCGAGGTACCTGTGGCCCCTCTTGTGGCTCGTCTCGTCGATGCCTGTGCGCTGCAGGCCGTCGAAGCGGCCCGAGCCGCGCGCGGCCTCGATCTCGCCGTGGACGCGCCCGCAGATGCCGCCGACGCTGTGCCACTCGACGCGGGCGATCCTCGACACCGCCGACGTGCAGCACCTCACCGCGAGGCAGGCGACCCAGTCCTCGAGGTCGCGCGTGAAGCGCGACCCGCGCCTGGCCCACGGCACGCGCTCGACGAGCACGCCGTGCTCGGGGCACCTCGCCCTCGCGGGCCGGTACTCGAGGTGGCACACGCTCCTCGCCAGGCCCATCGCCCTCCAGCGCCTCGCCGGCTCGTGGTCGTGGCACTCGCACCTGCGCCCGCAGACCGGGCACCGGAGCCGCTCCCTCCCGTGGGGCCTCACCCCCACCACTATCGCGCCGCCCTTGATGGACACGCCGAGGCACCACGCGCACCCCAAGCCGCTCGCCATCGGCGAGCTGGGCCATCTCGACGTCGACGGGCAGGGCGCCGACCCCATGCTCCGGCTGGCGTCCACGCGGCACGGGTAGCGCTCGACGATGGCCACGAGCAGCGTCGGCACCGGGGGCTGGGCGGACGTGTCCGGCGACGACGTGACGGCCAGTGCCATCGCGGACAGGGCCTGCCACCATTGCGCCCTGATAAAGGTCGCCGGGAGGTCGCACAGGCCCAAGGACCTGCCCGCCGACAAGGGGAGGGATGGGTAGTCGAAGGTGACGAAAGTGCGGTAGCGCGAACGTCGACTATGCGGTTGCCGAGGTGACGACGAAACGGTAGCGGAATCGTCGATTTATATATTGACTTTATCAGCCGGCCTCGCCCTCGTCGACGCCCCGCCTGCTCTCGGCGGGCTCGCGCCCTGCCGCAGCCGTGGCCTCTCCTGCGCCTGCAGCCGTTGCGGCACCGGGGCCACGCCCGCGGCCGCTCGCAGGCGTCGCCGAGCTCCTCGGGCGCGGGCTCCCCGGCCCTCGGCCTTGGGCGCCACCACGAACCGATGCGCGGCGGCCTCGTTCGACACGGTGGAGGGCGCCCTCCCGAGCTCCGCGGCTATCGCCCGGCGGCTCGCCCCCCTGTCGAGCATCAGCTCGATCGTGCTCCTCTCGTGGCGCGCGAGCCTCGCGTAGGCCCTCCCGCCCGCCTTCCCCCTCTTCCCGCCATTCTTCTTCGGCATGTCCACCTCCTCGGTCTCGGGCCGGCGTCTCCGGCCACCGGGGAGGATGGTTCCCGGACCCAGCGCCACACGTTGCGCTGGGTCCGGGAGTCCGTCCGGTTCGTTTCGATGAAGTTGGGAATCTACGCCTCCCACCAAACTGCGAAAGCCGTTCGTCATGACCTCGTTTTGTAGGTGGGTGTAGGGTCTCGATACGGTACACTTTGGATGTACGCTGCACCGGCGCAGGCGCTGCATGGGTTTGGCGGGGTGAGAACGATTTCACCTCCCTCGCCGTCCGATTGCGGCATACTGTACCTAGCCGAGGTAACCTGCTGGAAGGAGCTTCCGTTGATCTACACGATGACCCTGAACCCCGCGCTCGACTACGTCATGCACCCTCTTACACTGGACATGGGTTACACCAACCGGTCCTCGAACGAGGAGCTCTACTGCGGAGGCAACGGCATCAACATCTCCACCCTGCTCAACGAGCTCAACGTGGTGAACGTTGCCATGGGCATTGTCGCTGGCTTCACTGGCGACTATCTCATCAACGAGCTACAGGATGCCGGCATCGCAAGCAACTTCGTTAAGCTCGACCGCGGCTATACCCGCATTAACGTCAAGCTCAACGGCATCGTTATGACCATGGTTAACGGCATGGGCCCCAAGATCCCCAAAAAGAAGGTTGACGAGCTTCTCGATCGCATGGACGTCCTCCAGACAGGGGACACCCTCGTCCTCACCGGGTCCATTCCCAACTCGCTGCCTGAGGACATGTATAACGTCATCATGGCCAAGCTCGCCGGCCGTGGCATCCAGTTTGTGGTCGATGCCCCTGGCCAGCTTCTCATGGAGTCAATCAAGGCCCACCCCTTCCTCATCAAGCCCAACAACCACGAGGTCGGCCGCATCTTCAAGGCAGATCCCATGCCCGAGACCCCCGAGGACTGTCTGCCCTACGCCAAGAAGCTTCAGGACGGCGGTGCCCGTAACGTCATCATCTCCTGTGGCGGCAGTGGCTCGCTGCTGCTCGACGAGTATGGGACCGAGCATATGGTGCCCACGGCGCGCGTGCGCCTGGTAAACGCCACCGGCGCTGGCGACTCCATGGTTGCTGGCTTCCTTGCCAAGGCTACCCGTGGCATGGACTACGAGAACGCCCTCATCTACGCTTCGGCATGCGGTACTGCTACTGCGGCGAGCAAGGGCATTGCCAAGCGCTCGACCATCGACCGCGTCGTTACCGCCCTCTACAAGAAGATGGGTCGCGAAATGCCGGCAAGCATCGCCGATGACATCAAAATCGAAAGGGCACGCGTCGAGGCCCAGGATCTCGCCGCCGATGGGAGCGATGACACGAAGGACTCTTCCGATGACGAATGACACGCTAGACTGTGTTCGGCTCTTCGGCGCCCCCGCAGGGCGCCTGGCATTCCGGGAGATGGCCGTGTTGCGGCCTGTTAAGGGGGATTGCAATGTATGAGGGAGTAAATGCATCTGATGGTGTCGGCATAGGCGTTGCTCGCGTCGCTGTTGAGCCGGACCTCTCGTTCACGCCGCACGTACCGGAGGATCCGGAGGCTGAGAAGGCCCGCTATGGCGCTGCCGTCGAGAAATTCGTCCAGCAGACCAATGCCCAGATCGAGCGCATGAAGAAGACGGTGGGTGAGGACGCCGCTGCCATCATGGGCGCCCACATTGAGTTCGCCGAGGACGAGGGCATCCGTGAGATGGTCACTGGCTCCATCGATTCCGGCATGTGCGCCGAGCAGGCTGTAAGCGAGGCCTATGGCACGTTCTACACCATGTACGCCAACATGGACGACGAGCTCTTCCGTGAGCGCGCCTCCGACGTGGCTGATGTTAAGACCGGCCTTCTCGCCGACCTTCTCGGCAAGGAGGTCGTCGACCTCTCCACCCTGCCGGAGAACTCCATTGTCGTGGTGCGCGAGCTCACGCCATCCATGACTGCCGACATCGACAAGGAGAACGTCGCGGGCATCGTTACCGAGACCGGTGGCCGCACCTCCCACTCTGCCATCATAGCCCGTGCTCTCGAGATTCCCGCGGTCCTCTCCGTTGCGGATGCCACGGTCAGCATCAAGACCGGCGACATGGTCGTCGTCGACGGCACCAATGGCAAGGTCATCTGCCAGCCGTCCAACCACGACCTCGAGCACTACCGCTCCAAGGCCAAGGCGTACGCCGAGGAGCGAGCCGCCCTTGAGGCGTACCGTGGGCGTGAGACCGTGACCGGTGATGGTGATGGGAAGCTCCTTGTCGCCAACATCGGCAATCCCGATGACGCCAACGCTGCCCTCGAGCACGATGCCGAGGGCGTCGGCCTCTTCCGCTCCGAGTTCCTGTTCATGGACGCCAAGGAGCTCCCTAGCGAGGACGAGCAGTTCTCCGCATACCAGAAGGTCGCCCTCCGCATGAAGGACAAGCCGGTCATCATCCGTACGCTTGATGTGGGCGGCGACAAGGAGATCCCCTACCTGCACCTGCAGAAGGAGGAAAACCCCTTCATGGGCTTCCGCGCGGTGCGCTACTGCCTGAACAACCCCGACCAGTACAAGGTCCAGCTTACGGCTTTGCTGCGCGCGTCCGCGTTCGGTGACATCAAGATCATGCTTCCGCTCGTCACGACCATCGACGAGGTCCGCCAGGCAAAGGCCCTCATTGAGGAGTGCAAGCGCGACCTTGACGAGCGCGGCGTGGCCTACAACAAGGACATCCAGGTCGGCACCATGATCGAGACGCCTGCCGCCTCGCTCATCGCCGACGACCTTGCCGCCGAGTGCGACTTCTTCTCCATTGGCACCAACGACCTTATCGGCTACACCATGTGCGCCGACCGCGGCAACGACCGCGTTGGTTACCTTTATCAGGTCTACCAGCCGGCAGTCCTCCGTTCGCTCAAGCGCATCATCTCCGAGGGCAACAAGGCCGGCATCATGGTTGGCATGTGCGGCGAGGCTGCGGCAGACCCGCTTCTCATCCCCATCCTCGTGTCCTTCGGCCTGGACGAATACTCCGTCTCCGCGCCGTCGATCCTGCGCACCAGGAGGATCCTCTCCCTCTGGACCAAGGAGGAGGCCGACGCCTTGGCCGAGAAGGTCATGGCCCTCAAGACCGCGACCGAGGTCAAGGCTATGCTCCAGGTCGCCGCAAAGTAGGGGGAGTGCCGGTTCTCCCGGTTTTCGGCAAGAGCCAAATTGAGCCTCCGATGTGGCGTTGGGCTGCGTCGGAGGCTCTTCTTGTGGCCGCGCGCTGCTACGCTATGGGACTATGGGACGATGACCCGCAGCGCCTTGGGAACAACGTCTACCTCGAAGTGCATCCCACAGAGCTCCTCTCCGTCCACCTGGCATGGGGGCTGGGTCTCGAAGTCCATCGTTGCGTGAGAGAAGCGAAGCAGGTTCACGCAGCTCGAGTTTGTGTGGCTGCCAAACCGGGCAAGGCCGAGCAGCGCGAGCAGCCATGGTCGGCTTGGAATCTTGACGTTGTAGCACACGTCGAGAAGGCCATCTGTGGGGTCTGCCGCGGGGCAGACGGCAAAGCCGCCGCCATAGGTTGGCCCCACCTGCACGGCGAAGATTATGGTCGGAAGCGTTACCTCGGGATTCTCGTCAAAACGAGCGCGGCAGGTCCAGCCATTGGATCCCTCGGAGAAGATGCGGATGCCCGATGTGATGAAAAGCCCCTCGCCATGCTGGGAGGTTGTCTCCTCGGCACGCCGGCGCATGGTATCCAGTGCGATGGCCGCGTCCATCCCAAAGGAGAGCGTCTCCGTGAAGTACACGCCGTTCACGCGCCCGACCTCGAGCGGCGTGACGTGGCCGCGGACGATCTGGGCAACGGCGCGGGAGGGGTCGTTTATCTCCATTCCAAGGGTACGCGCGTAGTCGTTGCCGGAACCCATGGGAATGATGCCAAGCTGCGGACGGTCGTCGGCGTCACGCTCCATGAGTCCGTTTGCGACTTCGTGGATGACGCCGTCTCCGCCGAGGGCGAGAACCGTGTCGAAGCCTTTCGCCTCCCGGGCGAGATTCTGCGCGTCTCTCGCTGACTTTGTGAGAATGAGCTCGTGGGAGGTTGTGGCATCTCGATATGCATCAAGGAAGCGCTGGACAAACGCAGCGCCTTCTGCGCCCTGGCCGCGGTTGGCGGTGGGGTTGGCGATAACGAGCGTGCGGCCGAGCGGAGACGTACCCACGCGAAACCTCCCTTATTGTTGCTGCCGCCCCATTGTACGGTATGAGGATCGCCTCGGGTTGGCTTGGACCTTGTCTGGTGCCCCGTGCGAATTGAAGTTCCAAAAAGGGTTCCAAACAGGCCCCATAACCGAGAGCCAACCGAAAAAAAGGCCACGGTACCAAGCCCGTGACCTGTAGTCTCATGGAGCGGCGGACGGGACTCGAACCCGCAACAATCAGCTTGGAAGGCTGACGCTCTACCAATTGAACTACCGCCGCGAAGCAATGGAGAGTATACAACAAGTTTTACGGCTGCAATGCCGGGGTCGCATCACCCGCAATGCCCCGACGCCCCCTCTCCGCCCGATGCCTGCCTCTGTATTCGTTGTGTCTGCAACACCTATGCGTCTCCACCTGTGGCACAGTATGCTTAGGAAACGTTGGCAGGAGGCTCTCCCATGGCAGATGCGTATACGGGCTTCGATGAGATTTACCAGGCAATTCGAGCAGACGAGCAGAACCGGGACTACACGCAACGCGGCATTGACCCGCTCTATACGGCGTCGTCCACATCCCGTCTGGTGATCATTGGCCAGGCTCCCGGCAGGGTCGCCCAGGAGACGCGCATGCCGTGGAACGACAAGAGCGGGGATCGCCTGCGCGAATGGCTGGGAATCGACCGAGCAACCTTCTACGACCCCTCCGCCGTGGCGCTTCTCCCCATGGACTTCTACTATCCCGGCAAGGGTAAGTCCGGTGACCTCCCGCCTCGCCAAGGCTTTGCCGAGAAGTGGCATCCCGCCCTTCTCGCCATGATGCCCCAAGTGAGGCTCACCGTGCTGGTTGGGTCCTATGCCACGCGACGCTACCTGCAGCTTCCGTCTTCGGCAAAGCTCACGGACGTGGTCCACGACTGCGCAGACTACCTGCCGCGATTTTTCCCGCTTGTCCACCCGTCGCCTAGGAACCGGCTCTGGATGAGCAGGAACCCTTGGTTTGAGACGGACGTTCTCCCACGTCTCCGCAACGAGGTTGCCGCCGCATTGCGCAAATAGGGGTAACCCTGGGCTGCCAGGGCCACTATCTTCCGGTCACATCAGGAAGCAAGAAATGCCGGCGGCTGGCTGTGAGCTTTCCCTCTCGCTCGAGCTCGCCAATTACCGAGCAGAGCGCGCAACGGTCTACGCCCAGGTAGTCGGCCAGCTGCTGCCGTGTGAAGGGGATGTCGAACTCGTGCGATCCCGCGAGCTTCGATTGCGTCGAGAGGTAGGCGAGGAGCTTGCCCTTTATCGACTTTGGGGCAGCGTCGCGAATCCTGCGCGCAAGGAGCACGTTCTTTCGAGCCACAGACGCCAGGAGGTTCTCGGCCACCTGTGCGTGGTAGGGGCAGGCCCTCGGGCAGCTGTGCGTGATGTGCGCCACGTCAATAAAGAGCACTCGCGTCGGCGACGTTGTTGCCACCACATTCGTGAGCAGCGGCTCTTCCGGGAGGGCGGCAAACGCCTCGCCAAAGAGTTCGCCTGCGGAGAAGCTCCCCATCACGCTTGCATTGCCCCATACGTCGGCACCCTCGACGCGCACGCCGCCTTCGAGGATGATGCCCACGCTTGCGACGGGGCTTCCCTCAACCCATATGAGGTCGCCCTTGGCATAGGACTTCTGACACGCCGCAAGGCACCCAAGCATCTCGGTGGCCTCTTCGGGCGTGACGCCTTGGAAGAGGTTCGTCTTGCACAGGAACTCGGGATCTACTCCGCGCATGTCGCACCCCATTTGTTTGGAACTGTTGTGACCACAACATACCACTTTCCGGGAGACTCGCACACTGATACTCAACGAACTGCCAAAGGAGAGAGGAAAACACATGGACGAGAAGATGTTCTGCTTCCAGTGCGAGCAGACCGCGGCGTGCACGGCATGCACCGGCAAGGCTGGCGTGTGCGGCAAGCCCTTTGATGTCGCGCTTGCCCAAGATGAGCTTACGGGCGCGCTTGTGGGGCTCGCCTGCACCTGCAAGCTGGCCGGAACCCGCAGCCAGCTGGCCGACAAGCTCATGGTCAGCGGACTCTTCACCTGCGTCACCAACGTCAACTTCTCCAAGGACACCGTCGACGCAATCACGCAGGACGTGCGCGCCGAGAAGGAGCGCATTGCCGCGGCAGCCGGCATCGAGGCCGCCCAGGACCTGCTCCTCGGCCGCGTCTGGACGGACGACGAGGACGTGCGCTCGCTGAAGTCGCTCACCCTCTTCGGGCTTCGTGGGGCCGCTGCCTATGCATACCACGCCCGCATGCTTGGGTCTGTGAGCGACGAGGCGCAGCAGGCCTTTGTCGACTGCCTCGCCACCCTTGCTACCGAGAGCGACCTCAAGGCGCTTCTCGGCGTGTCCATGCAGGTTGGAAAGCTCAGCCACGATATGATGGGCCTGCTTGACGCAGCCAACACCGGCGCCTATGGCATGCCCGAGCCCACCGAGGTCTCCCTCAAGATCAAGAAGGGCCCCTTCATCGTCATCTCCGGCCACGACCTTCATGACCTCAAGCTGCTCCTCGAGCAGACCGAGGGCACGGGCGTCAACGTCTACACGCACGGCGAGATGCTGCCTGCCAACGCGTATCCCGAGCTCAAGCGCTATCCGCAGCTCAAGGGCAACTTCGGCACGGCATGGCAGAACCAGCAGAAGGAGTTCGCCAACGTGCCGGCGGCCTTCGTGTTCACCACGAACTGCCTCATGCCGCCCCGCCCCAGCTATGCGGACCGCGTCTTCACGACCGAGGTCGTCTCCTATCCCGAGCTCGTGCACATCCCCGCAGCTCCCGATGGGACGAAGGACTTCACGCCAGTCATCAAGAAGGCGAAGGAGCTTGGCGGCTACGACGAGGACGTGCAGCTCACGGGCATCAACGGCGGCACCAAGGTCGTGACCGGTTTCGCGCGCGCGGCGGTGCTCTCGGTTGCCGACAAGGTCATTGACGCCGTCAAGGTCGGCGACATCAAGCACTTCATCCTCGTTGGCGGCTGCGACGGCGCCAAGCCAGGCCGCAACTACTATACCAATCTCGTCAAGCAGGCTCCCAAGGACACGGTCATCCTCACCCTTGCCTGCGGCAAGTACCGCTTCAACGACCTTGACCTCGGCGACATCAACGGCATCCCCAGGCTTCTCGACATCGGCCAGTGCAATGACGCGTACAGCGCCGTCGAGATCGCCCTTGCGCTTGCGGATGCCTTTGGGTGCGGAGTCAACGATCTTCCGCTGTCCATTGTGCTTTCCTGGTACGAGCAGAAGGCCGTGGCAGACCTGCTCGCCCTTCTCTACCTTGGCATCAAGAACATCAAGCTTGGGCCGACGCTCCCTGCCTTCGTGAGCCCTGCCGTCCTCGACATCCTGGTGCGCGAGTATGGCATTGCGCCCATCGCCACGCCCGAAGAGGACCTCGCCGCTCTTCTCGGCTAGGGAGCTTCTTGGTGAGGACGAGGGCATAGGGACGAGACATACGAGAGGGGCCAGGCGAAGTCTTCTGCCTGGCCCCTTGGCTTCCCATGGTCGGGGCGACTGGATTCGAACCAGCGACCCTCTGCTCCCAAAGCAGATGCGCTACCAAGCTGCGCTACGCCCCGAACGTAATGCAGTATAGGGTAGTTCTGCTGCCGCTTCAACGTCTCCTGCCGTCTGAGGCGGCTCTGTGGGCTTTATGGACGGCGTTAGGTTTCCCATACATTTCCATCGCGATTCGAGCGTGAAATCGCTCGTGCTCATTTCTCTCCTAACCCTATGATGTTGGAAGTTAGGCGTGTTCGGGGAATCCCGTGCCATTGGATTGGGTCCAGAGGATCAAGGAATAGGGGTTTACATGACGTATTCCGAAAGAGTCATCGCAGAGCTTGAGGAGCGCTACTCCGACCAGCCAGAGTTCATCCAGGCTGCAAAGGAGGTCCTGACCACCCTCCAGCCCGCGCTTGATGCGCATCCCGAGTATGAGCGCGCTGCCCTTCTCGAGCGTCTTGTTGAGCCCGAGCGCGTCGTGATGTTCCGCGTGCCTTGGGTGGATGACGAGGGCAAGGTGCAGGTGAACCGCGGCTACCGCGTCGAGTTCAACTCTGCCATCGGTCCCTACAAGGGTGGCCTGCGCCTGCACCCATCCGTAAACCTCTCGATCCTCAAGTTCCTGGGCTTCGAGCAGGTCTTCAAGAACTCCCTCACCACGCTGCCCATGGGCGGTGGCAAGGGTGGCTCCGACTTTGACCCCAAGGGCAAGTCCGACCGCGAGGTCATGGCGTTCTGCCAGAGCTTCATGACCGAGCTCTGCCGCCACATCGGTCCCGACACCGACGTCCCCGCCGGCGACATCGGCACGGGCGCGCGCGAGATCGGCTACCTCTTTGGCCAGTACAAGCGCATCCGCAACCAGTGGAGCGGCGTGCTCACGGGCAAGGGCCTCTCCTACGGCGGCTCGCTGGCGCGCACTGAGGCCACGGGCTACGGTGCCGTGTACTTCCTTACGCACATGCTGGCTGACAAGAACGATCGGCTTGCAGGTAAGACCGTGCTGGTCTCCGGTGCGGGCAACGTGGCCCAGTACGCCATCCAGAAGGCGGAGTCCCTTGGCGCCAAGGTAGTCACGGTGTCCGACTCCAACGGTTACGTATACGACCCCGATGGCATCGACTTTGACACGTTGGTCGAAGTCAAGCAGGCACGCCGTGGCCGTGTGAGCGAATACGCTGCCGTGCGTCCCAACGCTGTGTATCACGCGGGCGAGCGTCCCTGGGGCGAGAAGGGTGACGTGGCCATGCCCTGCGCCACGCAGAACGAGCTCGGCCTCGACGACGCCAAGAAGCTCGTTGCCAACGGCGTTCGCTACGTCGTGGAGGGTGCCAACATGCCTACCACGCGCGATGCGACAGACTACTTCCTGGGCAACGGCGTGTCCTTCGCACCTGGCAAGGCTGCGAACGCCGGTGGCGTCGCGGTTTCTGGCCTCGAGATGAGCCAGAACCACGAGCACCTCAGCTGGACGTTCGATGAGGTTGACGGCAAGCTCCAGGGCATCATGAGCGACATTTACCGCGCGGCCAGCTCTGCTGCCAAGGAGTACGGCCACGAGGGCAACCTCGTCTTTGGAGCCAACATCGCGGGCTTCCTCAAGGTCGCCGACGCGATGATGGCCCAGGGCGTGTGCTAGCCTGCGGCCTTCTCGGCTTGCGGCCCTCCCGCGCTATGCGCTGGAGGGCCGTTTTGCTTGGGTGCGATTTCCGCTCGGAGCCCTTGTCTCGTGGCTTTTCGACGGTTAGCTTTTTTCGAACGCTTAAGCCCGGCTATACGTTCGGAATCTACGTGCAGTGCTCACCCTGTGTCTCCAGCTCGTCCACATCCACTGGGTTCCAGACACACTGTTTGGATACCATACACATATTCATAATTGTGGCAGACCGCCGGGGATTGTTGCAGACTTGTTGATTCCAATTCCCGAAACATGCATGCCCCGTATACTTGCTAGGACCTTTAACGAGCGGTACGAGATACCGAGAAGGCGTCCATAGCGCAGATACCGGCTCAGCCTCTCGGGAGCACGCGCACCCTGCGCGCGGCTCCTTTTTTCGGCGCATGTCGGCTGTGCTGCACGCGGAAAGGCGGTGTAGCTGTGAACCTCTTGGTCGACGGCGGCAGGCATCGGGAGGCCCTCCTGGCCCTTGAGGACGGGACAGCCCTCGAGGGCCGAAGTGTTGGCGCGGAGGGCGAGACCTTCGGCGAGATCGTGTTCAATACATCCATGGTGGGCTACCAGGAGATTGTGAGCGACCCGTCCTATGCGGGCCAGATTGTCACCTTCACCTATCCCCAGCTGGGCAACTACGGCGTGAACGAGAAGGACATGCAGGCAGACAGGCTGCACCTCAAGGGCCTTGTGTGCCATGACGCCTGCTACACGCCGAGCAACTGGCAAAGCGTCGTAAGCTTGCCGGACTTTCTCGCCTCCCGTGGCATCGTGGGCATCGAAGGCGTGGACACACGTGCCGTCACGCTGGCCATCCGCGAGGGCGGCGCCATGCGTGCGGCCATCTCGACCACAGACCTTGACCCCGCAAGCCTCGTCCGCCGCGTCCGCGAATCCCCGCGCATCTCCGAGCACAACTACGTTGCCGACGTCTCCTGCGACGAGCCATACCTCGTAAGGGCTGCGGACGAGGCCTGCCACCGCGTGGTGGCCGTCGACTGCGGCGAGAAGGCCGGCATCGTCCGTCGCATGGCCGAGGTGGGCATCGAAGTCGCGGTTGTCCCTTGGGACACCCCTGCCGAGAGGATCCTGGCCATGGAGCCCGATGGCGTCTTCTTCTCCAATGGCCCCGGAGACCCCGACACCGCACCGCTTGTGCCCGAGACCGTCCACGCCATTCTCGGCAAGCTCCCCGTCTTTGGTATCTGCCTGGGCAACCAGATGATTACCCTGGCCACGGGGGCCCGCGTCGAGAAGCTTCCCTACGGGCACCACGGCGGCAACGAACCCGTGATGAACCTCCTCACCGGCAAGGTCGAGATCACGGCGCAGAACCACAACTACGGGCCGGTCTTCTCGACCTTTGGCCCGCTTGTCCCCGAGCTCTCCGGCGGACTCGCCGAGCATCCCGAGAGCCTCCTCACATGGAGTCACATGCATGTTGCCCCCGTCGCCATGAACGAGCGCTACGGCCGCATTCGCCTCACGCACGTGAACCTCAATGACGGTACGCCCGAGGGCATCCAGTTCCTCGACCTGCCGGCCTTCTCGATGCAATACCACCCCGAGGCCAAGCCCGGCCCCAACGACTCGGCGTACATGTTCGATTCCTTCTCGCGCCTCATGGATGGGCGCGAGGACTACCTTGCCATCGACATCCGCGAGGGGAGGCGCTTCTAGATGCCCAAGCGCACCGACATCAAGAAGATCCTCATCATTGGCTCTGGCCCCATTGTCATTGGTCAGGCCTGCGAGTTTGACTACTCAGGCACCCAGGCCTGCAAGGCGCTGCGTGATGAGGGCTACGAGGTCGTGCTCGTAAACTCGAACCCCGCCACGATCATGACGGATCCCGAGACCGCAGATCGCACCTACGTTGAGCCCATCACCGCCGCCTCGGTGGCAAAGGTCATCGCCAGGGAACACCCCGACGCGCTTCTTCCCAACATGGGTGGCCAGACGGGCCTCAACTGCGCCGTTGCGCTGGCTGAGCAGGGCGTGCTCGACAAGTACGGCGTCGAGGTCATCGGCTGCGACATCAAGTCCATCCAGACCGGCGAGGACCGCGAGCTCTTTGCCGAAGCCATGCGTGACATTGGCCTCGGGGTTGCGCGCTCCGAGACTGCGCATACGCTCGAGGAGTGCGAGCGGGCGGCCGAGGACATTGGCTACCCCGTGGTGATCAGGCCCGCCTACACGCTGGGCGGCGCTGGTGGTGGCATGGCATACACCCACGATGACCTGGTGCACATTGCCCGAGAGGGACTTGCGCTCTCGGCCAACTCCGAGGTCCTCATCGAGCAGAGCCTTGAGGGCTGGAAAGAGATCGAGATGGAGGTCATGCGCGATTCCGCTGGCAACGGCATCGTGGTGTGCTCCATCGAGAACCTCGACCCCATGGGAGTGCACACCGGCGACTCCATCACGGTGGCCCCTTGCCAGACGCTCAACGACTTCGAGATGCAGCGCCTGCGCGACTACTCGCTTGCCGTTCTCGAGCGCGTGGGCGTCGCTTGTGGAGGCTCCAACGTGCAGTTTGCCGTGAACCCTAATGACGGCCGCGTTATCGTGATCGAGATGAACCCCCGCGTGAGCCGCTCGTCAGCCTTGGCCTCAAAGGCCACTGGCTTCCCCATAGCCAAGGAGGCGGCGCTTCTCGCCGTGGGCTATACCCTGGACGAGATTACGAACGACATCACACAGGCAACGCCTGCTTGCTTCGAGCCCTCGATTGACTACTGCGTAGTCAAGATCCCGCGCTTTGCCTTCGAGAAGTTCAAGGGTGCGGACTCGACCCTCACCACGCGCATGAAGGCCGTGGGCGAGGTCATGGCCATCGGGTCGACCTTCGAAGAGGCACTCCAGAAGGCCATGCGCTCGCTCGAGCAGGGACATGCCGGCCTGGGTGCCGATGGCAATGGCTCCTTTGACGAGGATGCCTTCGAGGAGCGCGTTGCCACGCCGACCCCACAGCGCATCCTCTACGTTGCCGAGGCGCTGCGTCGTGGCTGGGGAGTGGACCGCGTCTTCGAGCTCACACGCATCGACCTCTGGTTCCTGAACCGCATCAACGATATTGTCTCGGCCGAGAAGACCATATCCGAACTGGGGATTATTGGCCTGGACCACAACCACATGCTTGCGGCCAAGGAACTTGGGTTCTCAGACCTTCAGCTCGCCTTCCTCACGGGAGCGAGCGAGGAGGTCGTGCGTGCCGTGCGCGAGGTTGTGGGTGTGCATCCGCTTGTGAAGACTGTCGACACCTGTGCCGGCGAGTTCGCCGCTCGCACCAGCTACCACTACTTCACCTACGAGGACGGCGGCGCCACCGAGCACACCGAGGCCGAGAAGCCCCGTGTGGTGATCCTCTCGGCGGGCCCCAACCGCATTGGACAGGGCATCGAGTTTGACTACTGCTGCGTCCACGCGGCTTACGCACTTGAGGCCAAGGGCTACGAGACGGTCATGGTGAACTGCAACCCCGAGACGGTCTCGACCGACTATGACACGTCCGACCGTCTCTACTTCGAGCCCCTCACATTCGAGGACGTCATGAACGTCATCGAGGTCGAGAGGCCCGTGGGCGTCATCGTGACGCTTGGTGGCCAGACCCCCATCAACCTGGCTGGCCGCCTCAAGGCGGCGGGCGTGCCCATCATGGGCACCCAGCCAGAGGCCATCGACCTGGCCGAGGACCGCGATCGCTTCGCAAGCCTGCTCGACCGCCTGGAGATTGCCTACCCGCCCTCCTCGACGGCCGAGACCATGGAAGACGCAACGGCGGTTGCGCGCCGCATTGGCTATCCGCTGCTCGTGCGTCCGAGCTATGTGCTTGGCGGGCGTGGCATGGCCATCGTCTACGACCACGACGACCTCAGGACCTACATGGAAGAGGCCACGCACGTCTCGCCGGACCACCCCGTCTACCTTGACTCCTTCTTGGAAGACGCCATCGAGCTGGACGTTGACGCCCTCTGCGATGGCACCGAGTGCTACGTGGGGTCGGTTCTCGAGCACATCGAGGAGTGCGGCATCCACTCGGGTGACTCCGCGTGCTGTTGGCCGCCCTTCTCGCTCTCAGACGCTATCGTGAGCCGCGTGCGAGAGATTACCCGGAAGCTTGCGCTCGCGGTGGACATCCATGGTCTGCTCAACATCCAGTACGCTGTGCGAGACGAGCAGGTCTTCGTGATCGAGCTCAACCCGCGTGCCAGCCGCACAGTGCCCTTCTCGTCCAAGGCAACGGGCGTGTCGCTTGCCCGCTGCGCCGCTCGCATCATGTCTGGCGAGACCATCGCCCAGCTCGGGCTTCCACCCGAAGACCGGACGCCGAGCCACTATGCGGTGAAGGAGGCCGTCATGCCCTGGAGCCGCTTCCCGGGCGCCGACGTTCACCTGGGACCCGAGATGAAGTCGACCGGCGAGGTCATGGGCATCGACATCACCTTCCCCAAGGCGTACGCCAAGACGCGTGAGGCAATCGACTACGAGATTCCCATGTCCGGCAAGGTCTTTGTCTCCGTGTGCGATCGAGACAAACGCTCCATTGCACCGGTTGCACTGTCGCTGAGCAATCTTGGCTACGGTCTGGTGGCCACGCGCGGTACGGCAAAGACGCTGCGCGCGGCGGGCATCCCGTGCGAGGTCGTGCGACCTATCAGCGAGGGCAGCCCTAACGTGCTCGATATGATGGTGGCGGGGGAGATCGCGTTTCTCATCAACACGCCCCGCGGGGGAAGCTCCCGCGGCGATGGCGCCAAGATCAGAAGCGAGGCCGTGAACCGTGGCGTGGATATGGCAACGACCATGTCTGGAGCCACGGCGCTCATTCAGGCCATCGCCGCACTGCGCAAGGGCCCGCTTGACGTTTTCGCGCTGCAAGATCTGTAGGGGAGTGGGCCCGGGGGCTGGCCGTGAACCGCCGGTTCGCAACACAAACGTCGTCGAATGTGTGACGACCTGTGCGCATCACACATTCGGTGACGTTTGTGTGACAGTTGGCAACACATTCGTCGAATGATGTCGGGGCGAGAGGGGTTGCGGCCAAAATCCGCATGGTATTCTGTCGTCTGCCCGCCCGGGTACGGGTCTCGTGTGCGCGTACCGATTTCTTTCTCGTTTCCTAGGCCAAGACCTGTGCATTTGCTATTATGGCAAGGCTATGTGTGACTATGCGGGCGTGGCGGAACTGGTAGACGCGCTGGATTTAGGTTCCAGTGGGGGAGACCCCGTGAAGGTTCGAGTCCTTTCGCCCGCACCACATGAGCCGCATGCGCAGGAAACCACGGTGGGCATCCGCCCACCGAGGACGAGACACTGGAGGAACGTTGAAGATCACCGTCACCGCTGAGGAGCCCAAGGACAACAAGGTTGCCGCAAAGCTCACCATTCCCGCCGCAGACGTCAACGCGGCTGTTGCCAAGACCTACAAGGACTTTGCGCGCAAGTACAACTTCCAGGGGTTCCGTCGCGGCCGCGCTCCACGTCCGGTGATTGACGGCATCCTGGGCAAGGATTCGGTGCTCGCCCAAGCCACTAACGACCTCTTGAACGACGCCGAGCCCCTCATGCTCGAGGAACTCAACGTCGTCCCCGTCGGTCGCCCGGAGTTCGCCAAGGACGCGGACCTCGCCGCGGAGGGCCAGGACTACGTTATCGACGTCGCCATTGGCGTTCGCCCCGATGCCGAGCTCGACTCCTATGACGCCCCGCAGATCAACATGCCTCCCGAGGAGGTAACCGACGCCGAGGTCGACGCCCAGATCAAGCGCTATCTGGGCTATCACACCTCCTACGAGGACGTCCCTGAGGGCGAGGGTGCCCAGGACGGCGATGTCGTGAAGGCTGACATCGAGAGCGTCGAGGGTGCCGAGAAGCTCGCCGGCGAGGGCCAGACGCTCTCGCTCGTTGACGGAGAGACCCCCAAAGAGGTCAAGGAAGCCCTGCTCGGCGCCAAGGTCGGCGACGTGGTTGACCTTGCCTGGACCGTCAAGCATGGGGAGGGCGAGGACGCCCACGAGCACTCCTACAAGGCTAAGGTTACGGTGAAGGGCATTCAGCGTCCCACCATGCCTGAGCTTGATGACGAGTTTGCCAAGAAGGGTTTTGGTTACGACACCGTCGACGAGTTCAAGAGCGCTGTGCGCGACGAGATCGCCGAGGACAAGAAGGTCAACCTCCCCAACCTCAAGGAGGACCGCGTAGTCGAGGCCGTGGGCAAGCGCCTGCAGCTCGACGAGGTTCCTGCCGACTACCAGGATGAGGTCTTCAACGAGCTTGGCCAGGAGGTTCTCGGGCAGATGCAACGTTCCGGCATCTCGCTCGACATGTATCTCAATGCTCGCGGCATCACGCCCGATGCCTTCATCGCCGACCTTCACGACCAGGCCGAGGAGCGCGCCCGTCAGTCCCTGGCGCTTGACGCCGTCGCCCGCCAGCTTGGCCTCGAGGTCACCGAGGAGGACGTCCGCAACGAGTTCGAGAAGGCCAACGTCCCCGACGTTGACAAGGCCATCGACCAGTGGCGCTCCGAGGGTCGTCTGCCCGCCATCCGCGACTCCATCAAGCGTACCAAGGCCCTCGACTGGCTGGTCGAGAACGCCCAGGTGACTGTCGTGGACGAGGCTGCCGAGGCTGCAAAGGAGCCTGAGGGCGAGAAGTCCGAGGACGCCGAGTAGCCCCTCTGCCAGAACTAATGGTGCAGGCCCTGTGAACTGACGTCGTGCCCCGGATGGCGCAAGCCGTTCGGGGCACATTGGAACGGTACGCAATTTCTCCTGAAGGGAGCACATCATGCACAACCCAACGAACATCCCGCTCATTCCTTATGTCGTGGAGCAGACGCCGCGTGGCGAGCGCAGCTACGATATCTACTCTCGTCTGCTCAACGACCGCATCGTCTTTCTCGGCGAGGAGGTTACGCGTGACTCGGCAAACCTCGTGATTGCCCAGCTTCTCCACCTTGAGAGCCAGGATCCCGACAAGGACATCTCGCTCTACGTCGATTCCCCCGGCGGAGACGTCTACGCTGGCCTGGGCATCATCGATACGATGAACTTCATCAAGCCCGACGTCTCCACCATCTGCGTGGGCATGGCTGCATCCATGGGCGCGGCCATTCTCGCCAGCGGCACCAAGGGCAAGCGCCTCGCGCTGCCCAACTCGATGATCCTCATCCACCAGCCCAGCTCTGGTGTCCAGGGCCAGCAGACAGACATCCAGATCGTGGCCGATGAGACCAAGCGGATTCGCCAGCACCTGAATGAGATACTCGCCGAGGCCACAGGCCAGCCCATTGAGCGCATCAATGCCGACACCGAGCGCGATAACTACATGCGCGCGAGCGAAGCGCAGGAATACGGCCTTGTCGACAAGGTCATCACCAACCGTAACGACCAGGGTAAGCAGGAGTAACGCATGGCTCAGGACCGCGACAACGAAAATGGACGGCCGTACGACAACAGCGAGATGCGCTGCTCGTTCTGCGGCAAGAGCCGCAGCCAGGTGAGCAAGCTCATCCAGGGGCCGGGAGGGGTCTACATCTGCGACGAGTGCGTCCGCGCCTGCTCGCAGATGATCGAGGAGGCCGATGGCACTGCTGCACACGAGGAAGACGAGGCCGAGGAGTCTCCGCTTCCGCTCAAGGAGCTGCCCACGCCGCACGAGATTTACGACGAACTCTCCCAGTACGTGATTGGCCAGGAGTCGGCCAAGCGCGCGATGAGCGTTGCCGTGTATAACCACTACCGCCGCATCCTCTCGGGCAACGACGAGGTTCCCGAGGGTAAGGAGGAGGTCGAGATAGCAAAGAGCAACATCCTGCTTCTCGGCCCCACTGGTACGGGCAAGACCCTTCTCGCCCAGACGCTGGCACGCTTCCTTGAGGTTCCCTTTGCCATTGCCGACGCAACTACCCTCACCGAGGCAGGCTACGTGGGCGAGGACGTCGAGAACATCCTGCTCAAACTCATCTCCGCAGCTGACGGTGACGTCTCCCGGGCAGAGCTTGGCATTGTCTACATCGACGAGATCGACAAGATTGCGCGCAAGGCCGAGAACCTCTCCATCACGCGCGACGTTTCTGGCGAGGGTGTGCAGCAGGCGCTCCTCAAGATTCTTGAGGGCACCGAGGCGAGCGTGCCACCGCAGGGTGGCCGCAAGCACCCCCAGCAGGAGCTCATTCACATCGACACCACCAATATCCTATTCATCTGCGGTGGTGCATTTGTGGGTCTCGACAAGGTTGTGGCCGATCGCATTGGCAAGAAGGGCATTGGCTTCAATGCCGAGCTTGGCAAGAACGTCGACCAGGGCGAGGACGAACTTATGGAGCAGGTCATGCCCCAGGACCTGCACAAGTTTGGCATGATTCCCGAGTTCATTGGCCGCATCCCGGTAATTACCTCCACGAGGGAGCTCAAGGAGGCAGACCTGGTGGACATTCTCACCAGGCCAAAGAACGCGTTGGTCAAGCAGTATAAACGCCTCTTCGAAATCGAGGGCGTCGAGCTTGATTTCATGCCGGATGCGCTGAACGAGATTGCTCGCCAGGCCATCGTTCGCGGAACGGGCGCTCGTGGCCTGCGTGCGATTTGCGAGTCCACGCTGCAGTCTACGATGTTTGACCTGCCCAGCGACCTCGACATCACCAAGGTCATCGTCACCAAGGAATGTGTGGGTGGTGCCGAGAAGCCCGAGGTCGTGCGGCAGGAGCCTCTGCTGCCCAAGCATCGCGCGAGCTAGGACGGTGCTCGCGAGCTTCTCGCACGCTAGGGTGCTTTGCGGACGGGGTCGGACGCAGTGCCGGCCCCGCCTGGCGTATCTTGCGGCTTGTGCGTACGCACAAGGGGGACCGTCTGCCCGAATGGCCTCCCTGCGGGCTCTAGCTGGCAGAAAGCATGTGCTCTGCGTACGCACGAGGCCCGCCTGTTGACACGGGCTTCTCTCCCATCTGGGAAAACGTCGAGGCCTTGGCAGAACCTTCCCCTTCTGCGTACGCACAACAGTGGCAATTTGCCCGGCTGGGCTTTTTGCAGGCGCTTGCTGGCATAAATTCTCTCTTCTGCGTACGCACAACAGCTACTTCTCGTCCCAGCAGGCTCTCGCGCAGCCAAAAGTGAACACGAATTCAACTGGTACGTACCAGCTTCCTGGTAAAACGCGGAGAGAAGGGCTAGCAGATTGAAATCGTGTTCACTTTTCAGCGGCGCGAAGGTGCCACTAGGGGCAATCCAGCCTAGGGCAATCAGGAATGGTGACTTGCGCTCGCTCTAGCCCACCGAGCCGCCGAGCTTCTCGTAGCACTCGATGAACTTGCAACGACGAACGGTCCCTGCGGGGCAGGTGTAGTCAAACACGCGCATGATGCCGCGGTAGATGGCCACGGCCTTGGCGCGGCGAGCCAAACCGTCGACGGTCTTGCGGGACATCTCGAGCTGGTCGCGCAGGTACTCAAGGTAGGGCGAGCCTGCTGCATACTGCCAGAAAAGACCAGCCAGGTCAGAGTCAGGGTAGAGCCACGGCCTGTTGTCAGGGCCCGCATAGTGCACAATGCGATAATCGCGCCTGGCCTCGTCGTACTCCTCCTGGATGTCGGAGGGCGCCTGCGCCACGATGTGCGTGCGGCGCATGTACTGCCAGTCCACAAGGTAGTTCCACTTCATGTGCACACGGCGGTAATGTCCGTTGACCACCTTGTTGAGAACATCCTGGTCAAGCCAGCGCCACGTGCGCTCCGTGGCAATGTCGAGCAGTTCTTCCGCCGTGATGGTCTGACGGAACTGCTCCAGGTTCATGAGAAGCACGCCGGCCTGGAAATAGTCGTGTGGCTCTGCCATGCCGAGCCGGTCTTTAAGGTACGAGTAGACCGTGGGGTCGTAGCCGTCAATCTGCCCGATGGTGTCAGCGTCGCGTGTGGCTGCCAGCAGGTAGCCGGTGACGTCGGTGTCGAAGAGCTCGGCCACGTCACCGCACACCACGATGTCAGAGTCCAGATAGATTGCCTTGCCCACGTTGTCGAGAAGCGTCGGGGCAAGGAGACGGAAGTAGGTCTCGGGCCTAAAGTGTCCGTGGTGCGGCAGCCTGATGTCGCCCAGAGCGGCGTCCACGTCCAGAAAACCCAGGCCAACGTGATACTTGGAAGCCTGCTGCGTGAGCGTAATCATGCTCTTTGGCGTGATGTCGCGTGTGAGCACAACAATGTCGTAGTGGCGCTCGGGGGAGGAGTTCACCAGGATGGACTGGAGCGCTACGGAAAGGTAGGGGACAAAGAGGTCGTTGCAGGCGAAGACGAGAACAACGTCATCGAGGCTGAGCGGCAACTCGCGAGATGAGGTGGCCAGCAAGGTGCCCGTCTGTGTCTGCTGTGTGGCAGGGGTTCTGCTCTGTGAGTTCATTGCCTGGCTGCTCCCTGTAGGATGACCGTGTCCGCGTCTCAAACGGCCTGTATGACTCTACCATGATGTGAGACAGGGGGACAGTCCCCTTGTCTCACCCTCACCCGATGAGCGCTTCGACGTTGGAGAGAACGAGCGGCCCAACATCCTCGCCGCGTACCACGGAGGCCTTGTGGACGGCACGCTCGAGCGATGAAGCGATATCGCCGGCATGTCCGAGGACCCCCTCGCCTTCGGGGAGGTCGGTCTCGGTGAGCAGGAGCTCCCCCGGAACCTCGCGCACGTACTCGCGCCCGCGCCTTGTGGCAAGGGACCTCTCGCCAAACGAGAAGAAGCAACCCATGCGTGCTGCACGCCACAGCTCCTCGGGCCTGCCCGAGAACCAGTGGAAGATGCAATGGCAGCTCTTGTCGGCCCCAGTTCGCCCCAGCACGTCGAGGACCGCGCCCGCCGCCCGCACCGAGTGGATCGAGACCACCTTGGGGTGCATGGGATCGCTGGTTTCGACGCAGGCACGCATGATACGCTCGAAGGCATCAACCTGCGCCTCGTTGCCTCTCTCTCCTACGTGCGCAGGCGAGAAGTCCAATCCCACCTCACCAATAAAGCGCAGCCCAGGCATCATGGCGACCAGTGCGTCAACGTCCTTCTCGCCAACGCGCCCGTCTGCCACCCACCAGGGGTGAGCACCGCCTGCGAGAGACACGTTTGGCGCGCCAGCCAGCTCCCGCGCGGCTTGGCGATAGCCTTCCGGCGTTACGGTACACGCGAGAAGCGACAGCCCAAGCTCGCTCGTCTGGACTGCCATCTGCGGCGCGTTTGCGTAGAAGTCCAGGTGCACGTGCGCATCGAAAAGCCTCATCGTGCGCCATCCGCCCCGAGGCCAACATCCCTGCCACCGAGTCCCGTGAGGGTCAAGATCACGTCGCCAGCGAGCATCTGGCCCATGATGGGTGGGAGGTACGACATGGTCCCCAGCGTTGCCGACTTGCCGCTTGCACCCTCGGGCGCCTGTGGGCGCACCGGCTCCTCGGGGGAGTACAGCACGCGCAGCTTGCGGATGCCCCGTTTGCGGCACTCCTTGCGGATGATGCGGGCCAAGGGACATCCATGCGTCTTCGAGATGTCGGCAAAGCGCAAGAGTTCCGCGTGGAGCTTGTTCGCGCCACCCATGCTGGAGACCAGGGGCATGCCGCTGTCCTGGCACCAACGCGCCACCACGAGCTTTGCCGTCACGTTGTCGATTGCGTCCACCACAAAATCTGGGCGTGGGTCAAGGCCGTCCAAGATGCCTCCGATGTTGTCTCGCGTGAGAAACACGTGAATGGGCACAACCTTTGCCCCGGGGTTGATGTCTGTCACGATGCGGGCCATCACGTCGGTTTTTCTCTGCCCGACGGTGCTTGTGTATGCCACGGCCTGGCGGTTGATGTTGCTTGGCTCCACAACGTCTCGGTCCACCAGCACAAGCGAGCCCACACCACCTCGGGCGAGTGCCTCGGCGCAGCTAGACCCCACGCCGCCGAGGCCGAGCACCGCCACGCGCGCGTCTGCAAGCTTTCTCACGGCGTCTGTGCCCATGATCAGTTCGAGTCTGGACGTGGGCGTCTCAGGGGTGCCTGCCATGTGCTTCTCCGTGGCCCTTCTGCGTGCTCCTGCATCAACGCTTTGATGATAGCCGAACGCGTGGGGTTAGCCCAATACGCCTGTGCTAAGCTGGAAAACTGCAATCTAGATGCCACAAGCGCACCGCATGGCTGTGTTCGAGAGGACCATATCGTGGAAGAGATGCCCAAGACCTACAGTCCGCAAGAGGCCGAGCCCCAGCTCATCCAGAAGTGGGTTGACGCTGGCTGCTACCGTCGCAGCAAGGGCGTAGGGGACTGCACCGTTGTCATCCCGCCGCCAAACGTGACGGGCATCCTGCACATGGGCCACGCCATGGATGACTCCATCCAGGACACCTTCATCCGCTACATGCGCATGCGTGGCCGTTCCACCCGTTGGATCCTGGGCACCGACCACGCCGGTATCGCCACGCAGACCAAGGTGGACAAGAAGCTCAAGGGCGAGGGCAAGTCTCGCCTCAAGATGGGGCGCGAGAAGTTCCTCGACGCCTGCTGGGACTGGACCCACGAGTATGGTGGCACGATCGTCTCGCAGATTAAGCGCATGGGCTGCTCCATCGACTTCGACGACGAGAAGTTCACGATGAGCCCCGAGTTCAGCCGTGCTGTTCGCAAGGTGTTCTGCGACTGGTACCACGACGGTCTCATCTACCGCGGCAAGCGCATCGTCAACTGGTGCCCCGTGTGCGACACCGCCATCTCGGACGACGAGGCCGAGTACCAGGACGAGAAGGGCCATCTCTGGTTCCTGCGCTACCCGCTCACCGAGCCCGTTGACGGCATTGAGTACATCACCGTGGCCACCACGCGACCCGAGACCATGCTGGGAGACACCGGCGTGGCCGTCTCGCCGGAGGACCCGGAGAAGGCCAAGCTCGTGGGCAAGACCGTGATGCTTCCCATCGTGAACAGGGAGATTCCAATCTTCTCCGACTGGCATATCGACAAGAACTTTGGTACCGGCTTCGTGAAGGTCACGCCCGCGCACGACCCCAACGACTTTGCCATGGGCGAGACGCACAACCTCGAGCAGATCAACATCCTTGACGAGCACGCCCATATCGTGGACGGCTACGGCGAGTTCTCCGGCATGGACCGCGACGAGGCACGCGAGGCCATCGTGGCGTGGTTCGACGAGCACGGCCTTCTCGACCACGTGGAGGTCCTCGAGCACTCCGTCATGCACTGCTACCGCTGCGGCACCGCACTTGAGCCCTGGCTCTCCGAGCAGTGGTTTGTTGCCGTCGACAAGCTCAAGGGGCCGGCAACCAAGGTCATCAAGGACGGTGAGGTCAAGTTCTATCCCGAACGCTGGACCCAGACCTACCTCACTTGGATGGAGAACCTCAAGGACTGGTGCATCAGCCGCCAGCTCTGGTGGGGCCACCGCATCCCCGTGTTCTACTGCGAGGACTGCGGCTGGGAGGACGCCCTCATGGAGGATACCGACGTATGCCCCAAGTGCGGCGGACATCACGTGCGCCAGGATCCGGACGTGCTTGACACCTGGTTCTCAAGCCAGCTATGGACCTTTGCAACACAGGGCTGGCCCGACCACCCCGAGGAGATGGAGGGGCACCATCCCACGAAGGTCCTCGTGACCGCTCGTGACATCATCGCCCTCTGGGTTGCTCGCATGATCATGAGCTCGCTCTACTTTACGCACGAGGTGCCGTTCCGCGACGTGTACATCTACGCCACCATCCTTGCCAAGGATGGCAGCCGCATGTCCAAGTCCAAGGGCAACGGCGTGGACCCGATGGCGCTCATGGACAAGTATGGCGCCGACGCCATGCGCTACAACCTGCTCACCCTCATCACGACCAACCAGGACGTCAAGTTCGATGCCAACCTCGACAAGAAGACACACGAGCTCATCGACAGCCCGCGCACCGAGCAGGCCCGCTCCTTCGTTACTAAGATCTGGAACGCCAGCCGCTTCGTCCAGATGAACCTTGACGGCTACACGCCCGGCGCGCCTATGGCCGAGACGGCAGAGGACGCCTGGATGCTTTCGCGTCTCGCTCGTACCGTGGATGCTGCCACGCGTCAGCTTGAGGGCTACGAGTTTGGGGACTATGCCCGCGGCTTGCAGTCGTTCTTCTGGGGCGAGGTCTGCGACTGGTACATCGAACTCTGCAAGGGTCGCCTGCTCCATGGTGCGCCCAAGGAGCGCCTGCATGTGCAGCGCAACCTCGTCTATGTGTTGGATGTCTCGATGCGCCTGCTGCACCCCGTGATGCCCTTTGTCACCGAGAGCATCTGGGACGCGCTGCCCGCAAGCGGCCTGGACGACCACTCCGCCCGGTTCCTCATGACCGCCGCCTGGCCCGAGCCCTCTGACCTCGCCACCTTTGTGAATGACAAGGCCGAGCATGACTTCGAGCTTGCGCGCCGCGTGGTCTCGGCCGTGCGTTCCACGCGTGCCCGCTATCGCCTGTCGCCCAAGGCAGAGCTCGACGTGTGCGTGCGTGCTGCGCCAGAGGACGTGGCCGTCCTGGAGGCCCAGCGCGACTTCATCAGCAGTGTGGGTCACGTCGACCAGTTGGCGCTTGGTGCCCAGCAGGTGAAGCCCGCGGGCTCGGTCTCCGTGGCCGACGGCTCGCTCGAGATCTTCGTGGTGCTCGGTGGGCTGGTCGACCTCGCGGCCGAGGGCAAGCGCCTGGAGAAGGAACTCGCGCGTGCCCAGAAGGAGCTTGATGGCACGAGAAGGACCCTCTCTAACGAGGGCTTCGTCGCCAAGGCTGCCCCCGAGGTCATCCAGAAGAAGCGAGACCGCGCCGAAGAGCTCGAGCAGGCAATCGAGCAGCTCCGCTCACAGATTGCCGACCTCGCGTAGGGAAGACGATTTTCTCAGCGAATGGCGTCTCTCAGGCCCGTGACGGCTCTGCTGCCACGGGCCTTTCCTCTCTGACGTTGTAAACCAATGCGTATAATAACGATAAAAGGGACAGGCTTAGTAAGTTCTTGCTTGTTAATGCCAGTCAATACGTTCAGCGTTGTCCCATCCGCGTCATGACTAATGAGTTGGACCTAGGAGGATCGCGTGGAGAGAGACAGAATCAAGAGCTTTACAGATCGGTTTATGGTCGATGGAAGGTTAACCACAATACCACGGAGGGAGAAGGACCGGGAGGCCATGAGGCTCTATTTTGCTGCGAAGTTTGATGAGAACACCTCCTACACAGAGGAGGAAGTCAATTCGATATTGCTTGAGTTTTATAGCGACTATGCCTATCTAAGGCGAGAGTTAATCGATCATGGCCTAATGAAGCGAACGGCTGCTGGTGACTTCTATCACCTATCAAGAGGCTAAGTTGGTGAAACGCGAAGCAGCCTCTAAGGCATTACTGTCTTTTAGTGTCAAAAGCGGCTACAGACTTTGCAGGGCGGCAGCCATTCGGGAGTTCGGCGCGTCGGTAGTGTGGCTTCGAACCACTGTGTGACTCCATACGATCGCGCGGGCCGCACAAGTGACGGCGTTCTCGACATTTCTGCAGGAAAGCTTTTTGCGATGCGACGATTGCGTGGGTCCAGAAGAACGTGCGGGCCGCACAGTCGCTGTCGTTTCAGGCGGAAGTGCAGAACCCTGCCCTGTGCACAAAAACGGCCTCAGAGGACCTCAGAGACAGCCGTCCGCCCCACGTACGCAACCATTGGTCGAACAAATGAGAACGTTAACAACCACAGCTCAAAGAGGTATTAACGTACTTATAAACAAGGTTCGTGCAACGGGGCGCGAACCGTGGGGAAAGGGAGAAAACCCATGGAAATGTCTCGTCGTAGGTTTCTGGAGGTCTGTGGCCTTGGCGCAATGGGCCTTGCCAACGTCGGCGTGCTCGCGGGCTGCGGTGGCGGCTCCAGCAGCAGCACCGGCTCCTCCTCCGGCGCTTCCTCTGGCACCGTGGCCAACAAGGACAAGCCGCTGGTGTGGTTTAACCGCCAGCCGTCCAACAGCTCGACCGGCGAACTCGACACCGCTGCCCTTAACTTCAACGACAAGACCTACTACGTCGGCTTCGATGCCAACCAGGGCGGCGAGGCCCAAGGTAAGATGGTCAAGGACTACATCGAGAAGAACATCGCATCTCTCGACCGCAATGGCGACGGCGTCATCGGCTACGTCCTTGCCATCGGTGACGTGGGTCACAACGACTCCATCGCCCGTACTCGCGGCGTTCGCAGCACGCTTGGCACCGCCGTCGAGAAGGACGGCAAGGCTGTCTCCGACCCCATCGGCACCAACACCGACGGTTCCTCCTCGCTCGTCCAGGACGGCAAGCTTGAGGTTGGCGGCAAGGCCTATATCGTACGCGAGCTTGCCTCCCAGGAGATGAAGAACTCCGCAGGCGCCACGTGGGATGCCGCCACGGCCGGCAACGCCATTGGCACCTGGGCCTCCTCGTTTGGCGACCAGATAGACATCATCGTTTCCAACAACGACGGCATGGGCATGTCGATGTACAACGCGTGGTCCAAGGACAACAAAGTCCCGACCTTTGGTTACGACGCCAACAGTGACGCCGTTGCGGCAATCGCCGACGGCTACGCGGGCACCATCAGCCAGCATGCCGACGTCCAGGCCTACCTCACCCTTCGCCTGCTTCGCAACTCCCTCGACGGCGTCGACATCAACACCGGCATTGCTAAGGCCGATGACGCTGGCAACGTCTTGACCGAGGACCTCTATAAGTACGTCGAGGCCGACCGCTCCTACTACGCAATCAACGTCGCCGTCACCGCGGACAACTACACGGACTTCACGGACTCCACGAAGACCTACGATGGCGTCTCCAAGCAGCTCGACTCCTCCAAGTCTGCTCCCAAGAAGGTCTGGCTCGACATCTACAATGCGGCGGACAACTTCCTGTCCTCCACGTACCAGCCGCTGCTCCAGCAGTATGACAAGCTGCTCAACCTCAACGTCGACTACATCGGCGGAGACGGCCAGACCGAGTCCAACATCACGAACCGCCTTGGCAACCCCAGCGAGTACGACGCATTCGCCATCAACATGGTGAAGACGGACAACGCCTCCTCCTACACCTCGCTCCTGAGCTAGTAGCGACACGTTTGCAGCTGGCTGTGCGCGCCCGGTGCGGGGGGAGTCCCCCCGCACCTTTTAGAGCGCCAGCGCAGGAAGGATGGGAACATGACGGACAGCGGGGACGACGTTGTGCTGTCGATTCGCGGGATGTGCAAATCCTTTGGGCGAAACCAGGTTCTCGACCACATTGACCTCGACCTCAGGCGTGGTACGGTCATGGGCCTTATGGGCGAGAATGGCGCAGGCAAGTCCACCATGATGAAGTGCCTCTTTGGAACCTATCAGAAGGATGAGGGGACCATCATCCTCAACGGACGAGAAGTGAGCTTCTCTGGTCCCAAGGATGCCTTGGAGAACGGCATCGCCATGGTCCACCAAGAGCTCAACCAGTGTCTGGAGCGCAGCGTCGTTGACAACCTCTTTCTCGGGCGCTATCCCGTCAACGCGTTTGGCATGGTGGACGAGGGCCTCATGCGCAAGGAGGCAGCCGAGCTCTTCCGTCGCCTGGGCATGACCGTCGACCTTGACCAACCCATGCGAAAGATGTCCGTCTCACAGCGCCAGATGTGCGAAATCGCAAAGGCGATCTCATACAACGCGCAGGTCATCGTGCTTGACGAGCCCACCTCCTCGCTCATGTCGCAGGAGGTCGAGAAGCTCTTTGGGATGATGCGCATGCTCAAGGAGCAGGGCATCTCCCTCATCTACATCTCCCACAAGATGGACGAGGTCTTCGAGATCTGCGATGAGGTCTCCGTGCTTCGCGACGGCAAGCTCGTGATGACGAGGCCCACGTCGCAGACGACCATGAACGAGCTCATCGCGGCCATGGTTGGCCGCTCGCTTGAGAACCGCTTCCCGCCGGTGGACAACGCGCCCGGCAAAACGGTGCTCTCTATACGGCACCTCTCTACGAAGTACCCGCCCTACCTCCAAGGCATCTCCTTCGACGTGAGGAAGGGTGAGATCTTCGGCCTCTATGGCCTTGTGGGTGCCGGCAGGACGGAACTTCTCGAGACGATCTTCGGCGTCCGTACGCGTGCTGCCGGTCGCGTGTACTTCCGCGATCACCTTATGAATTTCGCAAATGCACGTGAGGCCATGGAGCATGGGTTTGCCCTCATCACCGAGGAGAGAAAGGCAAACGGCCTCTTCCTCAAGGGTGACCTCACGTTCAACACCACGATTGCGAGCCTTGACCGCTACAGAAGCGGCATCGCGCTCTCCGACCCAAAGATGGTGAATGCCACAGCCGACGAGATCAAGCTCATGAACACCAAGTGTATGGGCCCCGATGACATGATTTCGAGCCTTTCTGGCGGCAACCAGCAGAAGGTCGTCTTTGGCAAGTGGCTGGAGCGGGGACCGCAGGTGTTTCTCATGGACGAGCCTACGCGCGGCATTGACGTCGGTGCGAAGTACGAGATCTACGAGCTGATCATTGGGATGGCCAAGCAGGGAAAGACCATCATCGTCGTCTCCTCCGAGATGCCCGAGATTCTCGGCATCACAAACCGCATTGGCGTCATGTCGAACGGGCGACTCTCCGGAATCGTAAACACACGGGAGACCAACCAGGAAGAGCTCCTGCGCCTGAGCGCGAAGTACCTGTAAGGGGATGAGCACATATGGCAACTCAAGGGGACAAGGTGCTTACGGCCAAGGAGGAGCGAGAGCTTCTTGCGCCCATTGACGAGCACGTCAAGGCAATTCAGGCAAAGATTGATGACCTACGTCGGGACGGCACGGCCCTTGCCGTGAAGCTGCAGGGCGACATCGACGCGGCCAAACGCGATCGCATCCTTTCGAAGGAGGAGCGCGAGCAGGCCATCTCTGGGTACAAGGCCCAGCTTGAGACGGCCAGGTCTGTCGAGGCAACCCACAAGGCAGAGGTTGCAGCGCTTGTCTCGGAAGCTGAGGCGTACCTCGAGGAGCACTACGCAAAGGAGTACCTCGAGCCCGTGCGGCAGAGCTGCGCGCGGGAGCGCGTGCTTGCCAAGGAGCGCTACCAGGCAAGCCTCAAGACCCTCGAGGAAGAGCACCGCGCCAACCTGGCTGGGCTCTCGGACCGCGCAGAGGTCAAGGACGAGAACTACGTCTACAAGAACCGCCAGTTCGATGCGAAGGTTGTCTACGAGAAGGAGATCCAGCAGATAAAGGACCGCGAGCATGCGGCCTTTAGCTACGAGTACCACCTGATTGACCTTCTCCGCATGTCCAAGTTCACGCTTCCGGAGCGCTACGCCCAGAAGTGGGAGAACTACAAGTACACGTTTGACCGCAGGCAGTTCCTTCTCAGGAACGGCCTTTATATCGTCATCCTTCTGGTGTTCATCTTCCTGTGCGCCATTACGCCCGTCGTGAAGGGCACGCAGCTACTCACCTACCAGAACGTGCTTAACATCCTCCAGCAGGCGTCCCCGCGCATGTTCCTTGCGCTTGGCGTCGCCGGACTCATCCTGCTCACGGGCACCGACCTCTCCATTGGCCGCATGATGGGCATGGGCATGACGGCAGCCACGATCATTATGCATCAGGGCATCAACACCGGTACCGTCTTTGGGCATGCCTTCGATTTCACCGGCCTGCCCCTGGTGGCGCGCATCATCCTTGCCCTTGTGGTGTGTGTGGCGCTCTGCACACTATTCACCTCGATTGCAGGTTTCTTTACCGCTCGGTTCAAGATGCACCCGTTTATCTCGACCATGGCAAACATGCTCATCATCTTTGGCCTGGTAACGTATGCCACGAAGGGCGTCTCGTTTGGCTCTATCGAGCCTGCCATCCCCAACATGGTCATTCCGAGGGTCAACGGCTTTCCCACGATCATCCTGTGGGCTGTGGCTGCCATCGCCATCGTGTGGTTCATCTGGAACAAGACTGCGTTTGGCAAGAACCTCTACGCAGTTGGTGGCAACCCCGAGGCTGCGGCTGTCTCCGGCATTTCCGTCTTCAAGGTGACGCTTCTTGCCTTTGTGATGGCTGGCATTCTCTATGGCTTTGGCGACTGGCTCGAGTGCATGCGCATGGTAGGCTCTGGCTCTGCGGCGTATGGACAGGGCTGGGACATGGATGCCATTGCGGCCTGCGTTGTCGGTGGCGTCTCGTTCACCGGCGGCATCGGCAAGATATCTGGCGTCACGGTCGGCGTTCTCATCTTCACCGCCCTCACCTACTCCCTGACCATCCTGGGCATCGACACCAACCTGCAGTTCGTGTTCTCTGGCGTGATCATCCTTACCGCCGTTACGCTCGACTGCCTGAAGTACGTCCAGAAGAAGTAAGCCCCCCTCCTGCGCCACCTGGAACCCCCTCTCTGGGTGGCGCATCCCGAAGGCCCGCCTTGGGCGTGCGTGTGCCCGGGGCGGGCTTTTGTGGTCGGTGCCTTGCCGCTTGCGTGTCGTGGGATCTCGCCGGTTAGCCGGCTGTAACCGTTCGGAATTTCCGAGAAGGTTGTCACGTGTGAAAGGCGGCCGGCAGCCGTAACCGTCTGGAATCTGCGGCATCGTTGTACAGAGAAGCACTTCTCGGACCGTGGCGACCCTCTGCCTGTGTTCAGCCGGCCACACTCGTATCCACCTCACCAAAAAGCCACCTCGGCATGCAGCCGAGGTGGCTAAGCGGCGTAGCCCGCCAGCGCCTACAGCGAGGCAATAAAGCGCATCTGAGCTGCGCGACCGGCATCGTCCCATTTGAAGACGCCGGCGTCCTCAAGGACGTGCGAGAAGACCAGCCCAACACCATCGCGCACAACCTGGCGCACGTTGCCAACGTTAAGGTTGGGGTTCTCGCCGGCCAACTGGGCCGCCCAGGTGGCGTGAGAGGAGGCGAGGGGATCGGCGGCCATCTGCTCCTCGCTCGCGCCAGAAAGCAGGAGCCCTTCCACGCGACCGAGCTCGTCTACAAGGCGTGGTGGCAGGATGGCCAGACCCATGACCTCGATAAGCCCTATGTTCTCGCGCTTGATGTGGTGCCACTCCTCATGTGGGTGGAAGACGCCGAGCGGGTGGTTTGCGCTCGTGACGTTGCAGCGCAGGGCAAGATAGGCCTCGTAGGTGTTGCCGCCAGCGCTGCCATCGCTGCCTACACGGCGCACGATGGGCGTTACCGTGTTGTGTGGTGTGCCGTCAGCATCATGCGCAATTACGCCCACAGACTCGTCGCTCCATGAGCGCCATGCCTGTACCACGTGGTCGCACGCGTCAAGCAGCTCGTCACGGCCCTCGCACGTTAGACGCAGGACCGAGAGGGGCCAGCGAAGCACCACGCCGGAGACGTCCGGGAAGCCCGGCAGCGAGAACTGCGCTGCCGTCTTGGCAAGCATCATGGGGAAGACGTGCGCGCCACCCTGGAAGTGGTCGTGGGAGAGGATGGACCCCCCAACAACGGGCAGGTCGGCGTTGGACCCAATGAAGTAGTCTGGCAGCAGGTCGACAAAGTCGAGCAGACAGGTGAGAGAAGCGCGATCGACGTGCATGGGGCGATGAACCGAGCTCATGGCGATGCAGTGCTCGTTGAAGTATGCGTAGGGGCTGTATTGGAGCCCCCACCGCTCGCCGCCCAGCCGTATGGGGACGATTCGCAGGTTCTGCCGGGCGGGATGTGCTCCCATGGGGTCCGCCGCCCCGCGTCCGGGGTAGCCCTCGTTCTCGATGCAGAGCTGGCAGGCGGGGTATCTCTCGTCCGCAGACGCCTTGCCCGCTGCCGCAATCTCGCGCGGGTCCTTCTCGGGCTTGGAGAGGTTGATGGTGATCTCGAGAGAGCCCCAGTCCGTCTGCGTGTCCCAGCAGACGTTCTTGGCAACGGCCGTGCGACGCACGTATCCAGCTTCGCAGCAGCTGCGATAGAACCAGTCGGTTGCGGCCTTTGGCCCGCCCTCTGCGAGAAGTCCCTTGAAGGTGGCTTCGATCTCGGACGGCTTGGGCATGAGCAGCCCCATCACGCGCATGGCAATGCGGTCCCTGCCACTTGCGGTGTCTGCCGTGCAACCGTTGGCCACGGCAGCCTCGGCAAGCGTGGCGAGAAGCTCGTCGGGCGTCTCGGCCGTTGCCCCCGACGAGACAGCAGGGGAGTCTGGCCCTTTGGCCAGAACCCATGCATCGCTTGGCCCAGGACCCGTGGCACCCACGGCCTCGATGACTGTGTTGTACGCCCACACGCGATCGCCCCAGCCAATGAGCCCGCGCGTGGCTGCGTAGTCGACAATCCCTGTGGCCGCGCTAAGAAGGCCCACGACCTTCTCGCACGTAGACACGCCTCCTACTCCCATTGCGCGAGCGCCCCCCTGTCGGAGATCCGGTAGTGCCTGCAGGAACCAGCGCCGAGCCAAGCGTCCATGCGGTCCTTGAACTCCTCGACCAGGTCGAGCGGTACGAAGCACTGGATGGTTCCTCCAAAGCCCCCGCCGTGGATCCTCGTGGCCCCACGCCCGTCGAGGACGCGCTCGGCGAGACCGAGGGCAACCATGGCGGGCTGTCTCTCTATGCCGCACGAGACGTTCTGGAGAAACATCGCCGAGCTTGCGCCAGACGTGCGCGTGTAGGCGAGAAACGCGTCGATATCGGGCTCGTTGAGCGCTTCCCAGCGCTTGTCGACGAGCTTGTTCTCACGCCAGTAGTGGATGGCACGCAGCACGGCCCTGTCACCGAGGTCGCGGCGTAGCTCGGGAACGTGCGCATCAAAGTCATCCCCATCAACCTCGCAGAGGCGATGCTTGCCAAATGCAGCCGCCACCGCCTGCATCTCCTGTGGCATGGCGGCGTACGCGTCGGTGAGGTCTGCATGGCCGGAGCCCACGTCCACAAGGCAGAGGGCGTAGCCCAAGTCCTCGAAGTCGAGCTCGAGTCGCCTGGCACGCGGATCCTCGGGAATCGCGAAGTCGATAAAGGCAAGTCCGCCCAGACACACCGATGCCTGGTCCATGAGGCCGCACGGCTTGCCAAAGTAGACGTTCTCGGAGAACTGGCACATGCGTGCCATCTCAAGCGCGTCATAGCTGCGACCTTCCCAGAGGGCCTCCATCGCGCGGCCAAGTGCTGCCTCGACGGCGGCCGAGGAGGAAAGACCGCCGCCTATGGGGATGGTGCTCGTCATGGCCATGTCGAAGCCCTCGGGCTTGCGGCCGTCCTGTGTCATCCTGAACGCCATGCCCCTTACGAGCGCTGACGTGGTGTTCTTCTCGTCCTCGCGAACCTCGAGGTTATCCAGGGCCACTTCGACCGTTGGATATCCCTTGCTTGCCAGGCGTACGGCGCTTGTACCGTTAGGCCTGGCAAGCGCGTCCACGGCAACGTCGAGCGCGCCGGCAATGACGTGTCCACCCTCGTGGTCTGTGTGATTGCCCGCTATCTCCGAGCGGCCTGGCGCGTGCACCCTAAGCAGGCGCCCTCTTCCCCGCGGCTCTCCCAGCTCCCGCGCGAAAAGTCCATGCAGCCCCTCCTCGCTCTCCCTCATGGTGACCTGGCTCCCGTCCATCTCGTTCTCCTCTCTCCCCGGCGTGCCGGGGCAAAAAACAACGCAATGAGAGGTTCTGGCCCCCTCACCTTGCTAACCATGCCTGTGCACTTAGCGTGGAACGACGCCAAACTGATAGACGATCCTTTGCGAATATGGCTGCTCGGGTGTGCAGACTGGCTGAGGCCACGAGGGGTGGTGTGCGCAATCCGGATAGAACTCCGGTTCAAATGCAAAACCGCTGCGAGGCCCGTAGCTGCCTCCGCCCTTTGCGTGCGCATCGTCGAGCCAGTTACCGGTGTAGAGGTGGGCCCCCGGCGTAGTTATGCGAATCTCGAGCGAACGGCCTGTCGAAGGCTCGAACGCAGAGAGCGCAAGGCGCTCCCGCACGTCCGGCCGCCATCCGGTGATGCAGAAGCAGTGATCGTAGCCATGCGCACGATGCAGCTGCTCGTCATCGGCGTCGATGTCCCGGCCTATCGCCTTTGGCTTGCGGAAGTCAAAGGGAGTGCCGTCAACGGGGCGTATCTCGCCAGTGGAAACCGAGTCCTCCCTGATGGGAAGGAAGCTGTCCGCTTCCAGGCGCAGCATCGTATCCATGGTAGAGCCGGCGTTGTGGCCGGCAAGGTTGAAGTAGCTGTGGTTTGTCATGTTGACAAAGGTGAGGGCATCCGTCTTGCAGGCATACGAGACGGTAAGCCGCGTTGTATCGTTCGGAAGGTCCACAAGGGAGACGTCTGCCGTGAACGTGCGGTTGCCCGGAAGGCCCAGCTCCCCGTCTGCAAGGGGACAGGTGAGACTCATGGCGTTCTCCTTCTCGGTGGCAACACCACGCCAGAGGCGCTTGTGAAGTCCCGAGGTAAGGCTCGTGTGAAGGTTGTTCCGCATGTCTGGGCCGTTGTTTCTCGCAAGATGACACGCAACCGGGCCCAGGGTTATCTCGGCTTTGTCAGTGCGGTTTGCAATGGGGCCTATGGTAGAGCCGTGACATGCGGGGTTGTCACGGTAGTCTGCGAGGGACGCAAGGCCGAGAAGCACGTCTGCCTGCCTGCCCAGGGCATCCGGAACCTCAATGGAAAGTAGCGCTGCCCCAAACTCCATGAGACGAACCCTCGCTTGCGGGGTGGCTATCGTGAAGACGTGGACCTGCTCCCCCGATGGCAGACAACAAAGGACATCCGAGCTGACCATGGCTTTCCTTCCATGTGCAATAATTACCGTTGAGCCTGCAATATACGTCATTCTGCTCCAATGTGGGCAGGGTTATGTTAACGTACCCAAGACGGCCAGTTGCCGAGATTCAAGATGGTCGCGGCAGGCGGTTGTCAGATGGGGCTGACAGGGCTTTCGTGGCAGGGGGATTCAGCATGGGCGTGACACGTCTCGACGCATCGAGGCACTTTGTCTCCATGGCCGACGTTGCCGAGAGGGCCGGCGTCTCGCAACAGACTGTCTCGCGCGTAGCCAACGGTCAGCCCAATGTGAGCGAGTCGACGCGCAGGGCAGTGCAGCGTGCGATGGACGAACTTGGCTTCAGGCCCAACTTCGCCGGCCGTTCGCTGAGAAGTGGCCGTTACCGCTCCGTTGGCCTTTGCATCTATAACATCATGCAGTTTGGTAATCTTTCGACGCTCGATGGCATCGTGACCGCCGCTCGCGAGCATGGTGATGCCATTACGATGGTTGAGATGGGGGGCGATGATCCCATCTCGCTCGAGCAGATGACAAAGCGCATGCTCGTTCTGCCTGTTGACGCCATGATCATGAGCATGAGCATCAAGGCCGAGGACTTTGATAGCTTTCGTCCCAACCCTGGGTTTGGGACCGTGCTCCTCACCATGTACGAGCACCCATACTGCACCACAGTCGACTCCGACCAGTACGGTTGCTCGATGCTTGTCATGGACCACCTGATTTCGCATGGACACAAGCAAATCAGGTTTGTTGCGGGTCCCCCGTACTCCGTCGACTCGAACTTCCGCGAGCGGGGCTGGAGGGATGCCCTTGAAGTTCGCGGCCTCAACGTGGTCGAGCCGCTGCGTGGTGACTGGACAGCCGACGCTGGCTATGGGGCAGGCGCTGCGCTTGCGCCCGACAGGGACGCGACTGCGGTGTACGTTGCGAACGACCAGATGGCGCTAGGGGTGATTGCGGCGCTCGAGGATGCCGGCAGACGCGTGCCCGAGGACGTGAGCGTGGTGGGCGTGGATGACTCCCTCACGGCGTCGGTTCCTCACAACCGGCTTACGACCGTGCGCTTTGATCTCTTCTCGCGTGGGCGCCGCGCTTTTGAGCAGGCGCTTCTCAGCACAAGCCCCAACTACCACATCCAGCAGATAAGGATTGCGGGCACGCTGGTCGAGCGCCAGACGGTCGCGGACATACGCGCCTAGAAGAGAACTCCAACACTATCGCCTACGACCGTTTACCTACTGGCGAAGGCATAGATGACACCGCCCACCGGTAGTTTATTGCCGCTCGCAACTTGTGCTATGCCGCTCGCTTGGTGCTCCTGTTGAGCCAGCGCTTCTCGGGAATCTTCTCTCATGGCTTCGTGTCAAGGAGGCATCATGTTTGTTACGTTTATCACGCCCGCCTCATGGCTGCGCAGGCTCAAGCCCTACCAATGGGGTGCCCGCGTCTACGGGACGCCAGACTCCATCACGGGACCGCTCATCCTGGCGGGCATTGCTCGGCGTGCTGGCCATTACGTGGAGGCATACGAGGAGCTCAACGGCACGTTCGACATGGACCGCCTTCTCGAGAAAACCGACGTTCTTTGCCTCTATACCATGACTTCCAGTGCGCCGCACGCCTATGACCTGGCTGACCTCTTCCACAAGCAGGGGCATGCACGTGTGATCATTGGCGGCATACACGCCACAGCCATACCGGAAGAGACCGCCGCCCATGCGGACCAGGTGCTGGTGGGCGAGGGAGAGGGCGCCTTCCTGGATGTGCTTGAGGGCCGCATTACTGATAAGATTGTGCGCTGCAAGCCCGTGTACGACCTGGACTCCATTCCTTGGCCTGACTACTCGGTGCTCAAGACCCCCGTCAAAGCGGCAGATATCATGACCTCACGTGGCTGTCCCTACCGCTGCAGCTTCTGCACTACGAGCCGCATGTTCGCGCCATACCGGCAGCGCTCGGTTGACTCGGTGATTGCCGAAATCAAGCACTACCATGAGCTGGGCTTCGAGTATATGAACTTCGAAGACGACAACTTCACGGCCGACAAGGAGCGCGCCAAGGAGATCTGTCGCCGCATCGCCGCCGAGAACCTGCAGTTCAAAGAGTCCTTCTTCTTTGGGCGGACTGACATGGCAAACGATCCCGAGATGCTCGACCTTCTCGCCAAGGCGCACCTCGACTGGGTGCTCATAGGGATCGAGTCGCTCAACCAGAGGACGCTCGATGCCGTGAACAAGCACCAATCCATCGAGGACATCCGCCGTGCGGGCAAGGCATGCCGCGACCACGGCATCCAGCTCATTGCGAGCATCGTGGTGGGGGCGGACACCGACACGCACGAGGACATCATGCGCACCGTGCAGTTTGCTAAGGGCATCGATGCCTCGAAGCTCCAACCGGCCATCCTCACGCCCTTTCCGGGGACGCCCGTCTACGAGGGATACGAGAGGGAGGGGCGCATGCTCGTGCGCGACGAGCGCGACTGGGAGCCGTTCGACATGATGAACGCCACTTACCAGCCAAAGAACATGTCTCCATGGGACTTGGAGATGGAGTTCTTCCATGCGGCGTGCTCGTTCTACGACAGGCGTGGCGCCATCCGCATGGGAAAGATATTTGGGCCTGCATACGGCCTCACGCGCTACGTTCTCGCGCTCATAGCCCGGCTGGGCAAATGGGGCACGTGGATGGCAGGGGTAATTGGGAAGGGAAGCTGGTACTACCACCTACGCCACATTCCCTGGCGCTACGCCAGTGACCACGAGGGCGACGAAATTGGTCGTGAGCTCAAGCGCCTGAGAAGAAAAGATGACTTCCAGGAGATTGCGACCACAGTGGCAATCTTGGCGCTCCTCGTGTCTCCTGTGGTAGCGATTGTGCGGCGTATCACGAAAGACGCATCTTCTCGTTCCCGTGGACATCCCATCCGTCAATCTTGACGTTTTGGTTGGGAAGGCGAACGACTACCTTGCACCCGTGTGCTCTAGCAATCGAGACATACGTGCCTGTCTGCGGGCAAGACCCACTGTGCAAAGGCAATGCCAAGTACATGGGGTGCCGCCCCATTTGCGTACCGACAAGTCGTCGACTCTTGCCGGACGTCTCCACCATGAGATGCAATGCTTCTAGCGAGCCCATCGTCACTCCCTTGATGCTGAATTGATCATCATGTCCAGTAATCATAAAAATGGCTGGGAACTTGCGGCATAGTCAGGCTCCCTGGACTGTTAGCTGCTCAGGCAACTTCGGCTGCGCGGCCGCAGTGGCCGCGATGCCCGCGGGCGGCACGTGCATGAGGCACATCCCATGGAGGGGCCCCGTGCATACATCGGCAGAGTCCCTGTGGCCGTACCCCCAGCTGGAGGAGCCGGCATACGACTGCATGTGCGGCCTGGGAAGCCCGCGGAACGTGTCCCGGGCATATGCCTTGGAGTTCGATATAGCCCTGTGGGCCGTGGGGGGCGGGGCGCTATCGCCTGCGCCGTCGCATTCCCTCTGGACGAGCCCATGGAATGGGGGCCAGCAGATGTCCCGGTCCGTGCGTCTGCCCCCATCTCCGACATGTGGCAGAGGTGGTCGTGGCCGAGTTGCCCCCAAGGGGTCGCCCGGGCAGCCCCCTGCGCACCGGATGGCGCACGGGCCCTTCCCTGCAGGCGCCCTGTCGACGGCTGCGGGCATGGGCTGCCGTCCCGTGCCCCCCCTCATGCCCAGGCCGCCTGCATGCCCCTCAGCCATGTCTTCCCCCGCCTTTCCGGCCGCATCATCCCTGCATCCATATCATGCAGCGCAGGGCCGACAGGGATTGCCGGGGCTATGGGAAGTGCTCAGCCATTTCTCGTCATTCATGAGGCAATAGATAACATCACCAACGTACAGACGCCTATCAAAGAAATCGTCACGAACCAGTTCCCGCTGGAGGAGTTCCCCACAGCCAAGGAGCAGGCGGCCGTCAAGTCGTACCACAACATCAAGGTTTTGCTTGGTCCGACCAGGAGGCGGTTGCGAGGCCAAAGGGGTAGCACTCCGTATCTCGGCAATCTGGCTTGGTGGGCCCTGCGGCTTAGGCCGCGGGGCCCGTTTGCATGTTGCCACGAGCCCATGTGCGTAAGAAGGTGAGTGTACAATCCTAAAAGACCACGGACATGAGCGAACGGCACTATGGCCGGGGATATGCCATCAGCCACAAAGATCGCGTCAGCTTACGGGTTTGTCTTGGCCGTGCGAGCCGCGCGCAAGGAACGAAGCCTCACGCAGACGGATGCCGCGCAACTGTTGGACTGTGCTATTTGTGCTGGCATATGTTGCTGGGAACGGTAAGGCCGCTGTCGAGCATACTGTCCAGGCTGTCGAACAACAACTTGCTCGTCAGGGGCTGGACGCTTGCGTGCCACGACTCTCCGGTTACCTTAAGGATTGATGCTCGGAGGCACCTATCTGCAGATTGTTGAGGAGTGGAGAGCCCGTCATCTTTCGATGAGAACTGATTCGGCCTTGATCCTGGATGATTACTGCGTGAGGTTTGCCTACAACTCGGGAAACATTGAGAACCCGGCCGTTACCTGTCACGACACCCGGGACATCTCTGAGGATGGGCGAGTTGTGAACTTTACGGGTGACCCTCGGACACTTTTCGAGATTCAGAATCTCAAGAAATGCCTCGAACTGCTGCTTGATGCATATGCGGATTGTCGGCCTGTCGACGAGGAACTTGTCCGCGAATGTCACCGGCGCTTACTCAGGGGACCTACGACAACAATACAACTTCCCTGCAGTCGTGGAGGGCATAATAGTGATGTCCTTTGCGACTGTGTGGTTGTTGGGAGTGGCTGTCGTACCCGGATGCAACCAGTCCATGTCGAGACTGCCCCCCACATGGAGGAAGATGTAGCAATTGTGACCGTCTTCTTCACATCAGACCTGCATCTGGGCAGCGAGGGAATGGCCAAGTGGCGCAGGTTTCCTGACGTCGCTACGCATGACGAGGCAATCCTCTCGAACATCAATCTTCGAGTTCACCCGGATGATGACCTCTGGCTCGTGGGGGACCTCTGCAAGCCCAACCGGGCCTCCGTTCGAGCCATGCGAGAGTCTATCAGGTGCAGACACGTTCACCTGATTGTTGGAAACCATGACAAGCGAAGCGTGCTCGAGACGCTTGTGCGCGAGGAGAAGCTCTTCGAGGGCGTGGAGTACTACGCCGAACTCGGCAAGGTTTCCAAACAGGGATACAAGCTGTGCGTTTCGCACTATCCCATGCTCGACTGGAACCGCGCGGTGTACGGAGCCTACATGTTGCACGGACACATCCACTCGCTTCCCGCAGAGGGCGAGCACGCCGTGGCGTCTGGCCTTCCGTGCGTGGTCGAGGCAATGGAGGGAAGTCCTCTTGGGGGCTCTGATGGCGGCATGGGTATGGAAGGCTACAACCAGCGCTGTCGTGACCTGGGAATCCGGCGCTTCGACGTAGGAGTTGACGCCAACGGCTATGCGCCCGTCTCCGTTGAGGAAATCATGGCATATTTGCCCAGCTCTCCCACTGGGCGAGAACTTCTTGGCACGCCGTAGTAGTGCGTGCCGAACCGTCTATCAGCAAGAATGTGAGCGGGGAAGCCCGATGAGGTCCACGAAGGCCTCGAAGCATCCGCGGACAGCGTCAATGTCGGGGATGCGCTCGGGCAAAGAGCTCGGAAGGAGCGTTTCTCCCGGGAAGGGGCTGCTCTCGCCCTGTGGGGTGTGGTTGTGGGCTCCACCCGGGTAGCGCACGACGGTCGAAAGTTCGATCTGGAGGGCTGCGATGTGGCAGGTCTGCGTAACGGTGGTAGCCACCGTGTTGGCTCCTCGGGCTGCGTAATGGCCGTCGAGCACTATGGCCGTTCCCGTGCGCATGCAGCACGACGCCAGACGCTGCTAGACTTAGAGTCTGCATCGGCGACGAAACGGATCCGAGGAAGGGCAGCGACCGCAACGGACACCCTACAGCAGATCCCGACGGACGGGAGCGGGAGCGCCGACCTGCGCGAGCTGGCGCGCGTGCTCCTGGAGACGATGGTGAACGCAGCCATGGGCGCGCAGGCCGACGCCCCGTGCGAGGACGGCGCCAACGTCCGCGACGGCTATAGGGAGAGAGGGCCCGCGACCGCCGTGGGCGCGACCACGATGCGGATTCCCAAGCTGCGCGCGGGGACCTACTTCCCGGAGGGGATCATAGAGCGCCACAGCAGCGCGGACCGCGCCGCCGCGGCGGCCGACGCCGTGGGGGCGATGCCGGGGGGCCGGCTCGCTCCCCGAGGGGGCCGAGGCCGACGCTCTCGCCTGCCTCGGCTTCCCGGCTGAGTACCGCAGGCGCATCCGGACGAACGACTGCCAGGGGCGCACGAACCGCGGGACAAGGCACAGGGCGAGGGTGGCGCAGGTCCTCCCGAGCGCCGATTCCATGGTCCGCCTCATCGGCGCCGTCATGGCCGGGCAGGACGAGGGCTGGTCGTCCAGGCGCTGGATCGTGCCGGAGTCGCTCACGAGGCTGGAGGAGCCGGCACCCGCCGAGCGGGAGGCCGCCGACGAGTCGCGAGAGCGGGCGATCAAGGTCGTGCAGACGGCCATGGGGCTCGCCGACATGGGAGAGGGGGCGGCATGATGGTATGACGGGCGACGGATTCTAGGCGCTCAGCCGTTCCACCGGGCGGGTGCAGACACCAACATTCCCGACACTACCCTTGTTTGGTGGCGAAACGAAGGGTACCCCGCCGCTCGTGAAACGTTCTCACGAGCGGCGGGGGTTCTTGATGCGATGAATCTTGGAGATGGCATTTCTCTGCATGGACGCTAGTACGAACCGCCATACGTTTTACATGCCTACGTTCTGTTGGGGCTGTTCCGAGAAATCCCAGGCATTTCGTAGTCTGTCCTGCACTGCCGTCTAAGCCGATGCTCTGAGACGTCAAGGCAAGCGATTCTCCGCACATCGGGGTTCCTTGCGCGGGTGGCGACCTGCGACCCACATGGCTGCGGGCGCTCGTCAGAAGGAGGAGGACATGGCAGTTTCTGTCGACAGCAAGGTCAAGGTGCTCTGCAAGAACCCTGAGGCGGCGGCAATCATCTCCCAGTACTCGCCCGGCTTCACGACCGACCCGCAGATGAAGATGGTCTACGGCCTCACGCTGAGGAAGCTCGCATCTTTCCCACAGGCCAAGGATCTCGCTGATCACCTCGACGAAATCGACGAGAAGCTCAAGGCGTTGGGAGAGTAGTCGCCAGGAGGACAGTGACGCTAGCGTGCGGGGTGGGGCCGGACGGCTTCGCCCCGCTGCCTGTCTCTACCTGCGGTATTGCTCGACCATGTCCTGTGCACCGACTGATTCGGTATGCTCCTCGAAGCGCTTTTGCAGCTGATCGTGCAGCTCCATTGCCTTGAAGATCAGCTCGAGCCTGAGTCTCACGTCAGGGTTGGCTAGGTCCTCGCCAAGAAGCTCGCGAATCCTGTCGAGTCGCTCGATGAGCGTGGAGCGGTGGATGTAGAGGGCGCGGGCGGTACGAGTGACGTTCATGTTGTGCGCGAGGAAGCAGGCGAGCGTCTTAGTGTAGGAGATTCCGGACTCGCTGTCGTGGACGAGCAGGGCGCGCAGGCCTCTCGTATAGAACATCTCGAGGGGTAGCTTGCCAACCGAGTTCACGACCATCTCGGTGAGCGCGTAGTCTTGGAATCGGTAAAGCGGCGGGGCAGCCGGGTCGATGAGGCTGCCGTTCTCGAGCGCGATTGACGCCTGGAGAAAGTAGGCCTTCGCCTCGAGGAGGCTCGAGACGTGGTCTGACATGCCGGCGCGCATCTCCATCGAGGTGAGCAGGGGCAGCAGCCTGCGGACCAGCTTCTCGCGGCGCTGCCCCTCGGGGGCAAGGTCATCGATGCGCACGAAGGCAACGACCGGGAAACTGCTGCATCTTGTGTGCGAGGCGTAGACGTACGCAGACGTAGGTGCCCCGCTCGCTAGCCACCTGGAGGGCCGCCTTGCCGATGGCGTCGAGTGGCAGGTCGTCGCAGAGAGAGCGCAGGCTGTCTCGTATTGTGCTCCTGTCGGCGTCGGGGTCAAGGCTCTGATGGTTGAGCGCGTGGAGGACCATGTCGGCCAGGTACTCGATTGTGGGGGCATCGCCGGGGCGTGGGGCTTGATCGGGGTAGATCCAGGTGAGGCACCCGTGGTACCCCTCGTCGTCGAGGAGGTTTACGTTGAGGGTGACGAGCTCGGGGAAGTTGATGCGGAAGGCACCCCGTACGTCCATCGAGAGGTCATGGGTCGCGAGGTACTCGTCCAAGCTGGAAAGCGAGAGGCGCTCGCTGCCGGCAACGTAGCCGACCGACGCGGCCACTCCGCCTTTGGCCAGTGCCTGCTCCGCCTCTTTTCCCACGGCTGCCACGCAGTCAAAGTTGGCGTCGATTACGAGCATCGACCGGTTTGCGATCTGCTCGCTCGCCTCGAGCATCGCCTGTACGCTCGCATCTTCGTTGATGATGTTGTAGAGGGTCTCCTCCCAGAGGTCGTAGCGCTGGAAGATGCGCTGCACGGCGTTGAAGACTGCGTAGAAGTCGGCTGTGGCTGCGACGGTGATCACACAGCACCGCTCGCCAAACCAGCGCAGGCGGGCGGAGGTCCCGATGCAGACGATCACGCATCCACGCCCGACCGTGATGTGCCGGGGCAGACGCTCCTCACGAATCACGTAGAGGTGATCAGGCTCCAGCTCCGTGGAGCCCGTCTCATAGAGTTCGGGGCGCCGCAGGCGCATCTCCGTCTCGCGCACGCCGCGGATCTCGGGCGCAAGCGAGCGGGGAAGGTTGTCAAAGACGATGTCCGCATTGAGCTTCATGAGTCCTCAATCTGTAGGTGTTCAAGCACACACTCTAGGCGGCGTCGTTTTCGCTGCGAACGGTATATACGCAAACGAGCAGGTAATTCGGTGCGTGGTTCTCTCTCTTCGCATGAGGGGCAAACCCCTACAAAGCGTCGATGGCATGCCTCGATATTCTCGTCACTTTGGACCCTATTCGCGACGCGTACCGTCGCCCCAACATGGATGAGGACGGCACGGGTGGCACATGCGCGGGCCGCACCAGTAGGTGATGTGGGTTTTGTGCCAGCGAAAGGAGAAGAACATGGCTTTGAAGGACCATGTCGACACACATCGTGGTGTCGAGACCGCCTTCGGAAAGATCATCCCCGAGAAGGAGGCGTACTCGTACTGCCTGAGGACCATTGCCGCGTTCTCGGCCAACCTGTTCCAGGTGATGCGCATCCTCAACGACGATTGGGGTGACCGTACCGCCAAGATCACCGAGATTGCCAACATGATGAACTGCGCGGCGTGCTCGGGGTCGCCCGACCAGCTCCAGGACTACCTCAACCAGTTCTACGACGACTGGAACATCCCCGAGCTCGTGAACCGCGAGGCGTGGATCGGCGCGATCTGGGGAGACTATGGGGACGAGGCCGAGGACATGGCCGGTCGTGTGATCCAGTTCACGCGCGACCGCGTCGAGAAGGAGCTTGACTCCTGTCCGTGGGACATTGTCGGATCAGAGATGTGCAACATGACGACTGGCATGTTTACAGCCAACTTCGACATCGCGGCCGGAGGTCAGCATGGAGTGATCACCAACGATGTGGCACTCAACATGTGCGAGGCCCGCGGCTGCGGCAACCCCCATTGCCGCGTCGTCGCCGAGCGCCTGGACAAGTTTGGTGGCGAGCACCAGGGATGGCTCGACCACCGCAACCAGTGTACACAGCCCGTACACGACACGCCGCCTGAGCGCCGCGTCAGGCATGCCCAGGGCCTCAGGAACGGCCAGTACACCCAGACCTTCGGCGAGGAGAACTCGCTCGAGTGGCAGTACAACTGGGTTGCCAAGATGGGTTGGGTCTGGTCGGTCTCCTTCCCGCTGATCGCCATCCGCGACATGGCTGCGTCTGACGAGGAGTTCGAGCGCATCTTCAGGGTCGTCTTCTCGACTGCTGGCAAGAACGCCTTCATCGACCCGTTTGCCCGTGAGGGCCTGCGAGCCTGGCTGAACGTCCCGCGCGACATCGGCGACAACGACCCACGCGTCATGGGCGCCTACATCGGGGCCATCATGGGCTGCCAGCTCGTGCCGTTCGAGTGGGAGGCATTTGACTCCGACGGCGTGACCATCAAGGTCTCGACCGATGACTTCAACGGCCGCTTCCCGATGGCGCCGATGGACGAGATAACCATGGGATACGAGGCCCAGTGGCACAACGCCGTCAAGACGCTCGTCTCGCCCGAGTGGTCCGTCTGGTTCGACGGCAAGGACGACGAGTACCAGCACATCAACGTCGGCCGCAAGGCCGACGACCACATGGCATAGGGAGTGACGAGAGATGCTGTTCAAGGATGACGAAGTCGCGCGCGCCGACGCCATGGCAGTCAGAAACGCCTGCGGCTGGTATCGATGGACCCATGGCACCATCGACGTGAGGGGGGCCGACGCAACCGAGCTTCTCGACCATCTGCTGGTCAATACCGTCGCGACTTGCAAGGTTGGCCGCGAGAGGTACACCACGATGCTCGACGAGACGGGCGGAATCATCGACGACCTCATGGCAATGCGCCTCTCCAATGACCATTGGTGGCTCTCCACGCTCTATGGTCCGCAGATGATGAGATGGATTGCCGCGCACAAGGGGGATGCCGACGTGATCTTCGAGGACATCACGCTTGACATCGACATGTATTCCGTGCAGGGGCCAAGGTCCGTTGAGGCCATGGACCAGCTCGTGGCCGATCCCGTCGACGGTCTCAAGCGCTTCCAGATTGTCGATACCAGGGTGGGGGACGTGGACGTTCGCGTGGACCGCGGCGGCTTCACGGGAGAGCTTGGCTTCGAGATTTACTGCAGGCGCGCCGACTCCGGAAAGATTGCCGATGCCCTGCGCGCGACCGGCGCCCATGAGGTCTACACCCTCGAGGTCTACGTGCGGAGCCTACCCATGGAAAAGGGCATGGCCCTTAGGCAGGACTACCACCACCTCACGCCCTTCGAGGCAAACCTAGGCTGGTCGGTGCACTTCGACCAGAAGGGTGACTTCATCGGCCGCGCGGCGCTCGAGCAGGCCGAGAAGGACGGGCCGCGCTGGGCCTTCATGGGCGTTGAAATCGAGCGCGAGAGCTACGAGGACATCGCCCAGAACGAGATAGTGCGCAAGCGAGGCATCCCGGTGGGTAAGTGCCGCCAGATGATCTATGGCTACACGGTCGACAAGAATGTCGGGTTTGCCGTCGTCGACGCGAAGAAGTGCCCCATCGGCACCAAGGTGACCATAGGCCCAAACGACTCACCGGCAACGATCGTCGAACCCAAGTGGTGCTAGGGGAGGAGAGAAATGGCTACTCAGAAGGATAAGGTCACGCTGCTTATGGGCTGCGCCTCCGGCATGGGCGCAGCCACGCTCAAAATGCTGCTGGCTGATGGCGCCAAGGTCGTGGGATTCGACAACAACCGAGAGAACATGGCCGACACTCTGGACGAGATCGTCGAGGAGATGGGCGACTACCCCGGCACGCTCGAGATGGTCTACGGTGACGTGAGGCGCGCCGAGGACCGCAGGCGCGCACTCGACCTGGTTCGCGAGAAGTACGGCACGCTCGACACGCTGCTCTACGTGGTGGGCGTGCTCGACCTGATGTGCCCGGCGCACAAGACTGACGACGATCTCTGGCAGTACGTGATGGACGTCAACTGCAACGACTGCTTCTACACGGTGCGAGACGCGCTGCCGCTCCTGCTTGACCACGAGGGGCCCGCCGCCAGCGTCGTGATCGTGGGGTCGGTCGGCGGGATCTACGGATCCACAGCGGGGGCCGCCTACGTGACCTCCAAGCACGCGGTTCTCGGCCTTGCGCGCAACCTCGCCTGGTCCTACCACTGGAGGAACCTCCGCGTGAACGTCGTTAACCCCGGTGCGATCATCTCGGGGATTCTCGGAAACGCGATGGAGAAATGGCCAGACCGCGACGTGATGGACGAGGAGGGCAACGACCTCTACAACGTCCGCGGCGGCGTGTCGCTCGGCTTGGACGCCGACGGCAACAGCATGATGGGTGATTCCGAGGACATCGCGCGCGCCATCATGTTCCTCATCGACGACGACAACAAGTTCGTCAACGGGGAGCAGATGACGATCGACGGCGGTTGGACAAGCTTCTAGAGAGAGCTGTACAAGGCAGGTGCGCATGCTTACCGGATGGCATCGCACCCACCAGGTGCGTCGTGTGGCGGCTTCCGGATAATTGGGACGACGGAATCCCCAACAGATTGATCGCATCATTCGGGTGTCGGCTTGGCAACTGCCGCGACCGCTGGAGGCGGATAACCGACCAGGATTTGCGCCCGCAATGACGCCGGATTTCGCCGTCTAGGTATTTTCGAACGGTTAGGGCAGCCTAACCATCCGGGATTTGCAGGAAAGACCCGCTGGGGCGGAAATACGCGGAATCTCGTCATTTGACCAGCCCTAACCGTCCGAATCCCGCATGGTTGGCTCATCCTCCCAGAAGGCAGAAGGGTTTATCCGAAGCTGCTGCCGGCATCTGCCCATGCGTGCTCCGGAGTGTCTCCCTTGGGCAATTCGCCGATTGCTTCTCGCCGGTTGCGGCGGTTTTTCCATTGTGGCCACGTCTGGGAGGTCGGTAAATCGACGTGTAAGGCAAGCGGGGCGAATGGTTCCCAAAGTCTGGTATCCAGGCGCGGAAGCGAGGCGGATGCCATCCGGTCAAAGCTTGGTGAAGGCCCACGGATCCAAGGAGCCTTTTGTAAGAGTCAGACGGAGATGCGAACTTCTCTGCCCAAGTCCCTTCCATTGCAACACAATGGAGGGCGGTCAGTTCGTCCCGTGAGACTCGGTAACCATTGGCGTCGACCAGCGCCATAAAGCGAAAGGAAGCATGCGATGGCAAAATCAGACATTGAGATTGCACAGGAAGCGAAGATGGAGGACATTTTCGCCGTTGCCGAGAAGGCAGACCTCTCTCGCGACATGATTGAGCCTTACGGCTACACCAAGGCAAAGGTGGACATCCACTCCTTGACGGGCAAGCCGCTTAAGGGCAAGCTCGTCCTCGTGACAGCCATCAACCCCACGCCTGCCGGTGAGGGCAAGACCACCACGTCCATCGGTCTGTCCGATGCCATGAACCGCCTGGGCAAGAAGACGATGCTCTGCCTGCGCGAACCGTCGCTCGGTCCCGTCTTTGGCGTGAAGGGCGGTGCCGCCGGCGGCGGCTACGCCCAGGTTGTCCCCATGGAGGACATCAACCTCCACTTCACCGGCGACTTCCATGCCATCGGCGCTGCCAACAACCTTTGCGCCGCCATGCTCGACAACCACATCAAGCAGGGAAACCCCTTTGGCATCGACCCGCGCCGCATCGTGTGGAAACGTTGCGTCGATATGAACGACCGCCAGCTCAGGAGCATTGTCGATGGTCTCGGCGGCATTGCCAACGGCATGCCGCGCGAGGACGGCTTCGACATCACCGTGGCCTCTGAGGTCATGGCCTGCTTCTGCCTCGCCACTGACCTCATGGACCTCAAGGCCCGCCTCGGCCGCATGGTCATCGCCTACACCTACGACAGGAAGCCCGTGACGGTCCACGACATTCACGCCGAGGGTGCCATGACGGCGCTCCTGAAGGACGCCATCAAGCCCAACCTCGTCCAGACGCTCGAGAACAACCCCGCATTCGTGCACGGCGGCCCGTTCGCCAACATCGCCCACGGCTGCAACTCCGTCGAGGCCACGACCACGGCGCTCAAGCTCGCGGACTATGTGGTTACCGAGGCAGGTTTCGGTGCAGACCTTGGTGCCGAGAAGTTCTTGGACATCAAGTGCCGCTACGCCAACCTGCACCCCAGCGCGGTCGTGCTCGTGGCCACCGTTCGCGCGCTCAAGTACAACGGCGGCATCGCAAAGGCAGACCTTGGCCAGAAGAACCTCGAGGCGCTCGAGAAGGGCATGCCCAACCTGTTGCAGCACGTCTCCAACATCAAGGATGTCTGGGGCCTGCCCGTGGTGGTTGCCATCAATGTGTTCCCCACGGACACAGCGGCCGAGCTCAAGGTGGTCGAAGACAAGTGCCACGAGCTTGGCGTGAACGTTGCACTCTCCGAGGTCTGGGCAAAGGGCGGAGAAGGCGGCGAGGCGCTTGCCGAGGAGGTGCTGCGTCTCTGCGACCAGCCCAACGACTTTCGCTTTGCCTACGACGTCGACGACTCCCTCGAGAACAAGATGAACGCCATCGCCACCGAGGTCTACCACGCCGACGGTGTCGACTACACCACCAAGGCTGCCAAGCAGCTTAGGGAGCTTGAGGAGCAGGGCTTTGGCAAGCTTCCCATCTGCGTTGCCAAGACGCAATACTCCTTCACCGACGACCAGCACAAGCTCGGTGCCCCGCGCAACTTCCGCATCACCGTGCGCAACCTCAAGGTCTCTGCCGGAGCCGGCTTCATCGTAGCGCTCACGGGCGACATCATGACGATGCCCGGACTCCCCAAGGTGCCTGCCGCCGAGAAGATCGATGTGACACCTGACGGCAGGATTATCGGGCTGTTCTAGAGTCTCCCCGGGGGGCTCCCGCGCTTCTCTAAGCCCGACAATCCTGCCAGTCGCCTTCGGGCGATCTTCTCGGCGGCACCTGGGGGAGACCCGGAGCGAACCTACTTTTTCTTATTCGGACCTTTTTCCTTCTTTTGGAGGGTGGATGGATACTGTAGCTCACATGTGGCTTGATGAGTTCTCGGATGTGCTCTCTTCCAAGGCTCCGGCGCCTGGCGGGGGTGGTGCCTCGGCAGTTGCTGCCGCAGTAGGTGCCTCGCTTGGGCAGATGGTCGCGAGCCTCACGCTTGGCAAGAGGAAGTACGCAGACGTGCAAGGCCGCATCGAGGAGCTCATTCCGCGCTTCGAGGCCGTTCGCGCAGAGCTTCTCGCCCTGGCCGACGAGGACGCCAAGGCGTTCGAGCCACTCTCGCGTGCCTATGGCCTTCCCAAGGCAACCGAGGAGGAGCGTGTACGCAAGGCCGAGGTCATGGAGGCGGCACTGCGTTTGGCATGCGAGCCGCCGCTCAAAATCATGGAGAAGACCTGCGAAGCCATTGACCTGGTAGATGAGGTGAGCCGCATTGGCACCAAGATCGCGATCAGTGACGCGGGCGCCGGAGCAACGATTCTCTCGGCAGCGCTCAAGGCGGTGAGCCTCAACATTTTTATCAACGCCAAGTCGATGACAGACCGCGACTACACCGAGAGCCTGCTGTCTCGTACGCAGGAAATGCTCGACGAGGGATGCAAGAAGGCCGACAATGCCTACTTGCGAGTTGAGAGGGGAATCCGTTGGCCCAGCAGATAATGAAGGGGGCGCCGGTCACAAAGGCGCTCACAGAACGCCTTGTGCCCCAGGTGGAGACACTGGTCTCCCAGGGCGTGCGCCCCACGCTTGCCATCGTGCGCGTGGGGGAGCGCGAGGATGACCTCTCGTACGAACGTGGTGCCACAAAGAGCGCGGAGAAGGTGGGCCTTGGGCTGCGCAAGTTCGCATTGTCCGTGGACTGCACCCAGGAGAGCCTGGCAGGCGTCATTCGCGAGGTGAGCGAGGACCCCGGCATCCACGGCTGCCTTCTCTTCCGGCCGCTCCCCAAGACCCTGGACGAGACGGCCATCTGTACCGCGCTTGACCCCGCCAAGGACGTCGACTGCATCACGCAGGGGTCTCTCTACGGCGTCTTTGCCGGTCAGCCCGTTGGCTTTCCGCCATGCACGGCCGAGGCAGTGGTCGAGCTTCTCGACTACTACCAGGTCCCCCTCGAGGGAGCCAAGGTCACCGTGGTCGGGCGCTCGCTCGTTATCGGCAAGCCGGTCTCGATGATGCTCCAGGCGAGAAACGCCACCGTCACCATGTGCCATACCCGCACGCGCGACCTTGCGGCGGCGTGTCGCGATGCCGACATCGTGGTTGCCGCGGCTGGCCACATTGGCACGGTGGGGGAGGCCTGCGCCTCTTCTCGGCAGGTTGTGGTCGATGTTGGTATCAACTGGGACGAGAAGGCCCAAAAGCTCGTGGGCGATGTGGACTTTGATGCCGTCGAGCCAATCGTGCGAGCCATTACGCCTGTTCCGGGTGGTGTTGGCTCCGTTACCACGGCGGTGCTCGCCAAGCACGTTATCGAGGCGACGCAGAGGACGGTGGAGAGGTGATGGTCTCGTTCGAGGACGAGGACTACGACCTTCCCGAGCAGACCGAGGGTCTCGGTAGGACTTCGGAGCTCGCCTATGGGAAGCTCGACAAGCCGCGCGTCGAGGCTGCCGTAAGGGAGCTTCTTATCGCCATCGGCGAGGACCCTGACAGGCCGGGGCTTGTGGGGACGCCAGACCGCGTTGCGCGTGCCTACGAGGAGATTTTCGGTGGCATGCGAAAGGACCCGGGCCACTATCTGCGCAAGCAGTTCCACGAGCCTGGCAACGAGGAGATGGTCGTTGTGCGCGATATCCCCTTTGCCAGCATGTGCGAGCATCATATCCTGCCTTTCATGGGCAGGGTGGGCGTCTGTTACATCCCACGGGACGGTCGTATCACGGGGCTCTCGAAGATTGCCCGATGCGTTACGGGATACGCCCGTCGGCTTCAGCTGCAGGAGCGCCTCACGAGTCAGATTGCCGACGCGATGGTGCGCGAGCTTGACCCTCTCGGCGTTCTTGTTGTGGTCGAGGCGGAGCATACCTGCATGACCATCCGCGGCATCCGCACCCCTGGTGCGAAGACCGTGACCTCGGCCGTGCGCGGCTGCCTCAAGAGCGATTCCAAGACGCGCTCCGAGGCACTGAGGCTGCTCGGGCTCTAGCTCTGGCTCTCCTAGTGCGCTGTGACAACTATTGATTGTTTGGGACCCGGCAAGCCCAGACCCTTGGGAGGTCGTGTGCCATGGATGCAAACCAGCTAGATTACCTGTCTCCCGCTCAGACCCTCAAGAAGACGGTCAATGTGGGGGTCTCTAAGGCATCTAGCGAAGTCATCGCTGTCGCCCATGGCGGCCTTCTGCCGCGGCATCATGTGCAATGTGATGGTGTGCCTGGCCGTTTGGATGTCGTCTGCGGGGCACTCTGTGGCCGACAAGTTCCTGGCCTGCGTGATGCCGGTCATGGGCTTTGTCGCATCTGGGTGCAAGCGCTCCGTCGCCAACATGTTCTTTCTCCCGTATGGGCTTGTCGTCCAGCTGCTTGGCCTGGGCGGCGAGGTCCCGGGGATTCTCGCTCTTGGCGTGTGTTCCAACCTGCTGTGGGTGACCTTGGGAAACCTGGTTGGGGGCACCATCTTGGTTGGTCTTGGATACTGGCTTGCCTATGGTAGAGCGTCCATGGCCGACGCGCATGCAAATGGCTAAGCTTAGATGGTTTTGATGTAGGGCCGCGCGGCCAGGCCGTGCCGAAGGGCGAGAGAGACACCATGTATCATCTTCCGTTTGACGTTCCCCAGACAACCTACGACGAGGCGCTAGGGACGCTTCACTCCGCACTGCGCTTTGGCATCTGCCCCATGCTTGAGGGCGTTGAGGACATGCTTGCCGAGTTGGGGGACCCTGACCTCGCCTTCGAGAGCGTCCAGATTGCAGGTACCAACGGCAAGACCTCGACGGCCCGGTATGCTGCCGCGCTTCTCGCTGGCGAGGGGCTGCGCGTGGCGCTCTACACCTCGCCCGAGCTCGTGAGCCACACCGAGCGCATGGAGGTTGCCGCCCACCCCGTTTCCAAGAGCGCCTTCGCGCGTGGCATTGCCGCCGCCTCTGTGGCGGGACAGCGTGTGAACGCGCGACGTGCCCATGCGGGCGAGAGGCCCTACGACATCACCGAGTTCGACCTGCTCACCGTTGCCGCGTGCGCGGTGTTTGCAGAGGCGGGCGTAGACGTGGCCGTGCTCGAATGCGGCATGGGAGGCCGCTGGGATGCCACGTCTGCGGTTAAGTCCATCAAGAGCGTTGCCGTGACGGGCATCGGCCTTGACCACATGCGCATCCTGGGGGACACCCTCGAGAAGATTGCAGGCGAGAAGGCTGCCATCATCAAGCCGGGACGCACCTGCGTCTTGGGCGTGGGGACGGCAACGCCTGTGACTGTGGAGGACGTCCTTCTCGACCAGTGCCGTGCCGTGGGTGTCACGCCCACGCTCCTGAGGCCCGAGGTGCTCTCGGACGCGGTGGGGGAGATGCATTCCGGTATCCCTTGCGAGCGCGCAGAGCTCCCGCATGCGACGTACCGCGTGATCGAGCAGCCCAACCGCATCGGCGGCTCGCTTGTGCTCGACGTGCGCACGACGCGGTCGACCTACGCCGAGGTGAGTGCGCTCAAGCCCTCCTACCAGGCCGCAAACGTGGCATGTGCCGTGCAGCTTGCCGAAGACTACCTTGGCCGTCCGCTTGACGCCGATAAGCTCTTCGACTCCGTGGTTACCTGCCCCACTCCAGGTCGTTTTGACGTGGTGCGTCCCGAGCCCATGGCGCTTGTTGACGCCTGCCACAACCCCCAGGGCGTTGCCGCCTTCCTCGCGGCCGTGCGCGCGGTGGCACCTAACGTGGCGAATCGGCCCGTGCTTCTCTGCGCGGTTCTCGCCGACAAGGACGTCGAGGGCATCGTGTGCCTGCTTGCCCCGGAGTTCCCACGCGTCGTGTGCGCCCAAACCTCGTCACCGCGGGCCCTTCCCGCCAAGGAGCTTGGTGCGCTCTTTGCGACCGCAGGCAACGCGCCCGTTGCAGCGTTCGACTCGGTTTCTGGGGCAGTGGCAGCGCTTGCCAACGAGTCGTTCGTGGCCTGCGGATCCATCACCACGGCTGGTGAGGTGACGGGCATCTTTCGCCCCGGCGTGCAAAACCGCGGCTAGCTCGTCAGTGGGACGTGCTGCCCCTCGTGGTGGACCTGCATTTCACGTGTTGGCTGTTACCAAGGCCGAGTACGATAAAATCGCGAATAGGAATCGTTACGAAACCGATGAAAGGACATGCCATGGGCTTTAAGAAGATTGTGGTCGCCGGCGGTGGCGTGCTGGGCTCGCAGATTGCGCTGCAAGCGGCATATTGGGGCTACGACGTCACTATTTGGCTGCGCTCCGAGAGCTCTATCGGCCGCTGCCAGCCCAAGCTCGACAAGTTCGAGCAGCAGTACCTCGAGGCCATTGAGGGCATGAGGGGCGCCAAGAGCGCGAGCGACCCTGCATGGTGCCCCGGTATCGCCGACTTCGGCTCGTTCGATGCGGACGAGTGCACCGCTCGTGTGCGCAAGGCCCACGATGAGATGAAGCTCGAGCTTGATCTCGCCAAGGCCGTGGCCGATGCCGACCTCGTGATCGAGTCGATGGCCGAGGTGGTCGACCAGAAGTCAGACTTCTTCAAGAAGGTCGCCCCTCTCATGCCCGAGAAGACCATCATTGTCACTAACTCTTCGTCGCTCTTGCCCTCGCAGTTCACCAAGGACACCGGACGTCCCGACCGCTACCTGGCGTTGCACTTTGCCAACTCCATTTGGAAGCATAACGTGACCGAGGTTATGGTGCAGAGCGAAACGAGCGACGCGTCGTTTAAGGCAGTGCTCGACTTTGCCCGTGGCATCCACATGGAGCCGCTGCCCGTGAAGAAGGAGAAGGCGGGCTACCTGCTCAACTCCCAGCTCGTACCCTGGATGCTCTCGGGCCTCGACCTCTATGCCAACGGCGTCTCCGACCCTCAGAGCATCGACAAAGCCTGGACTTCGGGCACCGGTGCCCCCAAGGGTCCGTTCCAGGTGTTCGACACCGTGGGCCTCACCACCGCCATGAACATCGTTGACCAGTACCAGAAGGTGCCTGGCATCGCGACCCCACTGCTCAGGAAGATGATGCTGCCCTACAACTTCAAAGGCATGAAGGCAGTGCTCCAGAAGTACATAGACGAGGGCAGGCTCGGCATGGCTGCTGGTGAGGGTTTCTACAAGTACGATGAGAATGGTGACATCATCAGGTAGGCCGGCGCAGATGTTGCCGCTACCTATGGGAGTGTTGTTGAGGTCGCGTTCGCATTGTGTGGAGAATCGTCCGTAGCGTGTGGCTCCATTATGCTTGCAGGCGAGGTTGCGGGCATTCTTGCTCATATCTGATACAATCATCAATCGCGTTGCCCGGTCATGCGCTACCGACCGCTGGAAGTTAAGCGTCGCGTTCACATGCGTCAACAAGAGGAGTCCAGGGAATGCAAGACCTTATCGACCAAATTCTCACCCCCGAGGTCAGGATGGTCCTGTACCTCATGGTTGTGTGTGTCGTGATGCTTTATGTCCTCTCCATCGTCTATGTGATTCGCGATGCGCAGCGTCGTGGTGCAGAGCCTTGGTGGATGTGGGCAATCATCTCGGTCATTCCTATAGCGGGCCTTCTTGCGTACGTTATCCTGCGGCCCAGCTCCTACCTCATTGATCGTGAGGAGCAAGATCTTGACATTGCGCTGCGCGAGCACCAGCTCTCGCACTACGGCATCTGCCCCAAGTGTGGTGCCCCCATTGACCGCGATTTTGTGGTGTGCCCCATTTGCAACACCCAGGTGAGGAATGTGTGCCCCACCTGTCATCGTCCACTCAACGCTGACTGGAAGGTGTGTCCGTACTGCCGTACACGCATCCAGTAGCTGCGCGAACAGAAGATTTGCTGAACTTTCCAGCTTTGCTTCTTGGGGGTTCCGCTTTCTGCGGGACCCCTTCTCATGCTGCTATGGCTAATGAGACGATTTCGGATACACAGCAGTGTCGAAATCGGCAAAAATGTCCAAAGCCGTCTTCCCAGCATCATTGGTACGTCCACCCTCCGTTGCATGGCGGCCTGAGTGTGCACAAAAACGCTCTATCGGTGGGAAATTGAAATTCCGCTGCATAAAAACGAGCTATCGCGGGGCTCTTTGAGGACTTGGCATCAAATATTGAATCAATGTTCCATTTAGCTGCATATTGTATAACAAATATGCGAAAGTATGGATTAAGAAGTTGCGTCTTTGATAATCGAGCCCCGAAGTGCCCAGCGATAGCTCGTTTTTGTGCAACGGCGACCAAATACTCCAGCGTTAGAGGTGTTTTGTACAAGGCATCCCTTGTCCGGTCACACTCGACGAAGCCGGCCATCTTGTTGAAGCACCAAACGGCACGTTTTTATGGGTGATGGCAATCTTACGGTCACCCACTGAGCGGCAACATATGCCAGCCTGGAAAGGTGTGGCAACGGTCCTCTTGGGGCTCAGGCTCGCAAGGGTCTCGCCCACACGCTTCGCGCGACTCCCGTGTGAGTTTGTCTTCCCTGCGACAAGCCATCATCTCTGGTGTAAAGTGTCAGTGCTTATCCAACGGCAGGCAGCGCAGGTGACCAAACGCGTCTACGGAGACGCAGTGTCGCATGAGCTCGCAGGAGTGTCAAAGAATGCGCGGGGGAGTTATCAGGGTATGTGCCACACGAGCGACGTGCACATGTTCCGTTTGGCCCAGGACGCAGCTGGTATCCACGCGTCTCTCGTCACGCGCACCACGACTGCGGCGATGACTATCTAGGCGGCTGTCCCTCGTCTGGCCATGCGCCACGTGACAGTCGCCGTTATGTGCCGGTCGCCGGATGCGGCCAGCAATGTCACCCTGCAGTAAAAGTTAGGGGAGCTACCCCAAGAAAGAGGTTTCTCATGAAGGTTCTCTACAACGATGGCCACGTGGGCGAGTGTCCCGAGGACCAGGAGCTGCACGTCGTTCGCCACTCCGCGGCGCACATCATGGCCCAGGCTATCAAGCGCCTGTACCCCAAGGCCGACTTTGCCTTTGGCCCCGCCACCGAGAACGGCTTCTACTACGACATCGACCTTCCCAAGGGCACCAAGATCTCGGAGGAAGACTTCCCCAAGATCGAAGCCGAGATGGCAAGAATCTGCAAGGAGAACCTCAAGTTTGAGACCTACGAGCTTCCCCGCGCCGAAGCCATCACGCATATGAAGGACCGCGGCGAGAAGTACAAGGTCGAGCACATCGACGACCTCCCCGAGGACGCCCACATCACGTTCTACAAGCAGGGTGAGTACGTCGACATGTGTGTGGGCCCTCACCTCCTCTACACCAAGGCGCTCAAGGCCTTCAAACTCACGGGCGTTTCCGGTGCGTATTGGAAGGGCGACAAGGACAACAAGATGCTCACCCGCATCAACGGCGTCGCCTTCCGCAGCAAGGATGAGCTTGCCGCATGGGAGCACCTGCGCGAGGAAGCGGAGAAGCGCGACCACAGGAAGATCGGCCAGGAGATGGAGATCTTCATGATGAACGAGGCCGGGCCCGGCTTCCCGTTCTGGCTACCCAACGGCATGCGTATACGCAATTCCCTCATGCAGTACTGGCAGGAGATGCAGGACAGGTATGGCTACGACCAGGTCCAGACGCCCATCATCCTGTCGCGTAGCCTGTGGGAGACCTCGGGCCACTGGGACCACTACAAAGAGAACATGTACACCACCAAGATCGACGATGAGGACTACGCGATCAAGCCCATGAACTGCCCAGGTGCCTGCCTCATCTACAAGAGCAAGCCGCGTAGCTACCGTGATTTGCCGCTCAAGCTCGCCGAGGCCGGCATCGACCACCGTCACGAACTCAGGGGCGCACTCCACGGCCTGTTCCGTGTGCGCGAGTTCCAGCAGGACGACGCGCACCTCTTTATCCGTCCAGACCAGATTACCGAGCAGGTCATGGACGTCGCACATCTCATTACGGCCTACTATGCGCAGTTTGGCTTCCCGTATCGCGTCGAGCTCTCTACGCGCCCCGAGAATTCCATGGGCTCCGATGAGGACTGGGCGCATGCCGAGCAGGGCCTGAAGGACGCCCTCGAGTCCATGCATGTCGACTACAAGCTCAACCCCGGTGACGGTGCCTTCTACGGACCCAAGATTGACTTCCACCTGCAGGACTGCCTGGGCCGCGAGTGGCAGTGCGGCACCATACAGCTCGACTTCCAGCTCCCGCACAACTTCCAGCTCGAGTACACGGACAAGGATGGCTCCAAGAAGCAGCCCATCATGATCCACCGCGCGGGCTTCGGCAGCTTCGAGCGCTTCATCGGCATGCTCATCGAGCAGTACGCAGGCAAGTTTCCCGTGTGGCTCTCGCCCTGCCAGGTGAAGGTCCTGCCTGTTTCCGAGAAGACCCGCGAATATGCCGACCAGGTTGCCAAGGTTCTCCGTAATGCCGGCGTGCGCGTGAAGGTGGACGAGCGCGACGAGAAGATTGGCTACAAAATTCGCGAGGCCCGTTCGGTGGACCGTGCGCCTTACATGCTTATCCTGGGCGAGAAGGAGGCCGAGGGCGACTTCATTTCCGTGCGCGATCGCTCCAACGAGACCGTCCAGCGCCGGCTTGACGAGTTCGTGGCCAGCATCACCGAGGAGATTCGCGAGCGTCGAGGGTAGTGCGCGTCGACTGAGACAAGCCTGTGATAGCCTACGGCGGGACGGCCGCTAAGGTCGCCTCGCCGCTTGTGTCCATTTACCGAGAGGAGCAAGGACCATGTCCAAGCGACCCTTCGTGCTGCGCGTGGTGAGCCAGGGGGAGCTCGATCGGGCCCTTCTCGGCGTGCAAGTGGTAGCACCGCTTGCCGGAAAGCCCGAGCGCTGTGCTGACATTCGGGCGCTGGCTGCCGCCGCGCACGATGGGGGAGCCTCTCTCGCCTGCGATCTCTCTCTTACGGGGGGCGCGTGCCCCGCGGTGCGCCTCGGCGCAGACGTAGCCTTCATGCCGATGGATGAGGGGCCAGATGGCCGCGTTCTTGTGTGGGTCTATCGAGGCATATCAGGTGAGGGGCGCTTGCTGCTTGCAGCCGGTGTGGAGGTGGGGGAGAGGGAGCACGCGCTTCTCGAACACAGGCTTCAGGAGTGGCGAAAATCGTCCGATGCGGCGCAGGCGGTTGCGAGGTATCTCGTGTGCCACCCGGCGGTCGAGGGTGTGGTGTACCCGGGGGTTAAGGAGGACGCGTCGTTCTCGGTGGCAGCGCGCACGCTTGAAGGCGGCTTTGGGCCATTTGTGGACTTTCGGGTCCGTGGCGGAGACACTTGGCACCGGGTAACTTGCACGCCCGATGACCCCATGCGTCAGGTTATAGCCTTGGAGCATAGGCTCAAACAGCTGGATAGATAGCAGGCCCATTGCCCGTTGATGCGCAGACACCCCAGCACCAATCGTGCCGAGTGCCGGAAAACCATTGTCATGTATGCGCACAGCGACGGTCCAGCTAACACCCTGCCCACCAGCCGTCCGAGACGGGCGGTACGGGAACGTTATCCTGGGTTGTAGGCTTTCGTAGGACAGAAACCTTTTGGCAAACAATGTGCTCATCTATATGCACAATCGACCGTAAGCGGTATGATATGGACGTCGAGTGGCGTTTGGGGGAGAAGGCTAGCCGTCTGCCTATTTACTTGACGCACCGTATGTATCAAAACACGTTTTACCTCACGTTCGTTTGCTTGTTGTTGGTTCGACTGGCCCCAATCGGTCGGTCGATTGTGGATATGGAGGTAACATGGCAGAGAAGGCTACGGTCATTGACAGCGTGGACGCGCTGGCAACACGCATCAAGGAGATGCGCGCCGCCCAAGCGGAGTTCGCCACGTTCACCCAGGAGCAGGTGGACAAGATTTTCTACGCTGCCGCCATGGCAGCAAACAAGGCACGCACTCCTCTCGCCCAGATGGCGGTCGAAGAGACCGGCATGGGCATCATGGAGGACAAGGTCATCAAGAACCACTTTGCCTCCGAGTACATCTACAACAAGTACAAGGACCTCAAGACCTGCGGCGTTATCGAGGACGACCCGGCGTTTGGCTACAAGAAGATTGCCGAGCCCCTTGGCATCATCGCCGCCGTTATCCCCACCACCAACCCCACGTCTACGGCAATCTTCAAGACGCTGATCTGCCTCAAGACGAGGAATGCCATCATCATCAGCCCGCACCCGCGCGCCAAGAAGTGCACCATCGAGGCTGCCCGTATCGTGCGTGACGCCGCCGAGGCCGCAGGATGCCCCAAGGGCATTATCGACTGGGTGCCTGCGCCCACGATTGAGCTCACCGGTGCCCTCATGAGCTCCGTCGACTGCATCCTGGCCACCGGTGGCCCGGGCATGGTCAACGCCGCCTACAGCTCGGGCAAGCCCGCCCTGGGCGTTGGCCCTGGCAACAACCCCGCCATCATCGATGACTCCGCCGACATCGAACTCTCGGTGAACTCCATCATCCACTCCAAGACATTCGACAACGGCATGATCTGCGCAACCGAGCAGAACGTGATCGTGGTCGACAAGGTCTACGACAAGGTGAAGGCCGAGTTCCAGAAGCGCGGCTGCTTCTTCTTGCAGGGGGAGGACATCGCCAAAGTTGGCAACACCGTTATCGTGAACGGTGGCGTCAACGCCAAGATGGTCGGCCAGCCCGCGACCAAGATCGCTGCCACCGCCGGCGTCGAGGTTCCGCCTTCGACCAAGGTCCTTATCGGCGAGGTCGCCTCGGTTGACCCCTCCGAGCCCTGGGCGCATGAGAAGCTCACCACCATCCTTGGCATGTACCATGCCACCGACTTTGATGACGCTATCGCAAAGGCCTCCCGCCTCGTGGCGGACGGCGGCTACGGCCATACGGCGTCGCTTTTCGTTGACCCCAACGAGAAGGACAAGATCGCCCACCACGCCGAGGTCATGAAGGCCTGCCGCATCCTCGTGAACACCCCTGCCGCCATGGGCGGCATCGGCGACCTCTACAACTTCATGCTGCCTCCCTCGCTCACGCTCGGGTGCGGCTCCTGGGGCGGCAACTCCGTCTCAGGCAACGTCGGCCCCCAGCACCTTCTGAACATCAAGTCTGTGGCTGAGAGGCGTGAGAACATGTTGTGGCTCCGTACACCCGAGAAGATCTACTTCAAGAAGGGCTGCATGCCCGTCGCCCTGCGCGAGCTCAAGGACGTCTACGGCAAGAAGCGCGCTTTCATCGTCACCGACAAGTTCCTGTACGAGAGCGGCTTCACCAAGAGAATCGAGGCCTCTCTCGACGAGATGGGCATCGCGCACGAGTCCTTCTGGTCCATCTCGCCCGACCCCAAGCTCCAGGATGCCGAGAAGGGCGAGGAGCTTCTCCGCGCCTTCCAGCCCGACTGCATCATCGCCATCGGCGGCGGCTCCGCCATGGACGCCGGCAAGATCATGTGGTCCATGTACGAGAGCCCTGACGAGGACTTCTCTGACATGAGCATGGACTTCATGGACATCAGGAAGCGCGTCTACACGTTCCCCAAGATGGGCAAGAAGGCCTTCTTCGTGGCCATCCCCACCTCCTCGGGCACCGGCTCCGAGGTCACGCCGTTTGCCATCATCACCGATGCCGAGACTGGCATCAAGTGGCCCGTCACGGACTACGAGCTCATGCCCAACATGGCCATTGTCGACACTGACAACATGATGACGCAGCCCAAGGGCCTCACCGCCGCCTCTGGCGTTGACGTCCTCACACACTGCCTTGAGGCCTACGCCTCGATGATGGCGTCCGACTACACGGACTCCTTTGCGCTGCGTGGCATGAAGCTCGTTTTCCAGTACCTGCCGCGCGCGTATGACGACGGCTCTGACGTCGAGGCCCGCGACCACATGGCCAATGCCTCCTGCCTGGGCGGCCTTTCCTTCGCAAACGCGTTCCTGGGCATTAACCACTCCATGGCCCACAAGCTTGGTGCCTTCCACCACATTCCGCACGGCCTGGCCAACGCAGTCATTCTGCGACGCGTCATGCGCTACAACGCAGCCGAGCGCCCCACCAAGATGGGCACCTTCCCACAGTACGACCACCCCAAGACGCTGCACCGCTACGCCGAGGCCGGCCGCTTCTGTGGTGCCACGGGCAGGGACGACCAGGAGGTCTTCGAGAACTTCCTCACGATGATCGGCGGGCTCTTCGACCATGTGGGCGTCAAGCACACGATTGCCGAGTACGGCGTTGACGAGCAGTACTTCCTTGATACCCTCGACGACATGAGCCTGCAGGCCTTCAACGACCAGTGCACCGGCGCCAACCCGCGCTACCCGCTCGTATCCGAGATAAAGGAGCTCTACCTCGACGCCTACTACGGCCGTCCTGCCAGCTCATACGAGGACTAGTCATCTCACATCCGGCTACTAGGAGGCATCACCATGCAGCTTTCTGACGAGCGCGTCGAGCTTGCTCGCCGCCACAACAAGGTTGTCTACAAGGATGGCAACAGGATTGTGAAATCCTTTGTGCGCACCAAGCCCGCTGTCGATATCTTTCGTGAGGCGCTGAACCTCGCCCGCATTGAGCAGGTCGAGGGTCTCAACACCCCCAAGGTCCTCGAGGTGTCGCAGGTCGAGGACGGCTCGTGGGCCCTCGCCTACGAGTACTTCCCTGGCCGCACCCTGCACGACCTCATGAAGGAGGCCGAGGGTACCGAGAGGTTCGATGAGCTTCTCAAGACGTTTGTGGACCTTCAGGTCAAGGTCCAGAACACGCCCGCCCCACAGGCGCTCACCGGCCAGTGCGACAAGATCGTCCGCATGATTGGACGCGTCAAGTCGCTTGACCCGTCTGCCCGCTACGATTTGCAGATGCGTGCCGACCGCCTTCGCAAGGGCCGCTCCATCTGCCACGGTGACTTCAACCCCACTAACGTTGTCGTGGGCGAGGATGGCAACCTCTTCGTGTGCGACTGGACGCATGTCACCGTCGGCCTGCCCGACGCCGATGCGGCCATGACCTACATGCTGCTCACGCTTGAGTTCCCCGCTGCCGCTGACAAGTACCTCGACCTGTACTCCAAGACCGCGGACATCGCCAAGCAGAAGATCAGCTACTGGCTGCCCGTTGTTGCCGCAGCCGAGCTCTCGCGTGGTCGCAAGGACAACGAGGAGTTCCTCAACAACTGGATTGACGTCGCCAGCGACTACGAGTAGGCCTCCGCGCCACAGACGTTGTCGTTGTCGCGCTCAGCCGAGGCACCCAGCGGCCGTTGGGTGCCTCTTTGCGTGCAGGGCGCGCCTGTTCGTCTAGGCTTGGCAGGTGCCCTTCAGGAATGTCTCCGCATCACAAGGAGTTCCACATGCGTGTCTCTCGCAATTCTCGCCGCCCGCTTGGCCAAGCGCTCTCGTGCCTTGGGGTTTTCGCCCTTGCGCTTGTCGTGTGCTTCTTGCTTACCGCCTGCAAGAGCGATGCTGAGAAGGTCACGGAGACTGTGACGCAGTTCATGGACGGCTACGATGCCATCGCGCATCCCAGGGAGGATGATGAGGAGGGCGATGACAAGCCTGTCGATGGCGGCGTACCCAGTCCCCAGTTTGGCGATGATGCGACCATAGCCAAGCTTGATGGGTTTGGCATTGATGGGGCCGAGTACCACAGGCATGTGCTCTCACACTTCTCGTATGAGGTGGGTGACGTGAGCGTTGCCGAGGACGGCAAGGCGGCCACCGCGAGCGTGAGCGTCACCAATGCAGTCCTCTCGGACGCCATCACCAATGCGGCATCAGACTTCGAGGCATGGATGCTTACCGACGATATGCAGCCGACCCTTGACTCGGGTGGGCGAGCAGCCCTGGTCGACAAGCTCTTCGACTACCTCTACCAGCGCCTCGATGCCGAAGACGCTACCACTGCCACTACGGAGGCCACGGTCTCCCTCACGAAGGGAGACAATGGTACCTGGAGTGTCGACACGCCGCTCTCGGATGACTTCTACACGGCGCTCTATGGCGGGACAGACATTCGCACAGCGGAGGAAGCGTCAGCGCAGGGATAAGACAGGGGGCAGTCCCCCTGTCTCATAGGTGACGAAGGTGAAGGGGATGCAGCTCTTGGTGGTGCCGCCGGGCTCCGTGGACTCGACGTGCCATGCAGGGTCCTCGTCTAGGTTGGGGAAGAAGGCGTCCGCGGGCTTCTCGACGTCGAACTTGGTCACGTAGACATGTGAGCAGTGGGGGAGAAGCGCTCGGTAGACGGACTCCCCGCCGATGAGCCACACCTTGTTGGGGTCATCGGCCGCAACCGCATCGAGCGCACCGGCGGGGGAGACCACACCCACCACGCCCCTGGGGAGCTCGCCTGGGTTATGGGTGACCACGACGTTTCTTCTCCCCTTGAGGGGGCCCCCAGGAAAGCTCTCGAGGGTCCTTCTGCCCATGACAACCGTGCCGCCCATGGTCAGCTCAACAAAGCGGTGCATGTCGACCTTGCTGTGGACGAGAAGCTCGCCCCCATAGCCTATGCCCCAGTCGCTGCAGACGGCGACGATTGCATTCATGGTTCCTCCTAGATGGCGATGGGGATGCCCTTTACCTGTGGGCCGCATTGGTAGCCCTCGACGATAAGGTCATCGGTCGTGAAGTCGTAGAAGTTCGTGACCTCGGGATTGAGGCTCACCTGCGGGGCGGAGAGGCGCGGACGAGAGATGAGCTCGCGAATGACGGGTGCGTGGCGGTCGTAGATGTGGGCGTCGGCAATCATGTGCACCAGCTCACCGGCGTTCATGTTGGATACCTGTGCCACCATCATGAGCAGAATGGCGTACTGGCATACGTTCCAGTTATTGGCGGCAAGCACGTCTTGGCTCCGCTGTACGAGGAGCATGTTGAGCGTGGGACGGCTCTCGCCGGGCTCCTGCGTCACGTTGTAGATGGCGTTATAGGCGCAAGGGTACAGGTGCATCTCGGAGAGGTCCGAGAAGGTGTAGAGGTTGGTCATGATGCGGCGCGAATAGGGGTTCTCGCGCAGGTCCTTTAAGACGCGGTCCATCTGGTCGTAGTCGCCGTCGGCATAGTGGGAGACCTTGCCCACCTGGTAGCCGTACGCCTTGCCAATAGAACCGGTCCCGTCTGCCCACTCATCCCAGATGTGACTGTGGAGGTCGTGGACGTTGTTCGATTTGCGCTGGTAGATCCAGAGAACCTCGTCCATCGCACTCTTGAGTGCCGTGCGACGTAGCGTGATGGCGGGGAACTCCTCGCGCAGGTCGTAGCGGTTGCATATGCCAAAGCGCTTGATGGTGTAGGCCGGCGTCCCGTCTTCCCAGTGCGGGCGAACCTTTTGCCCCTCGGTCGTGGTGCCGTGGTCGAGAATATCGGTGCACATGTCGACGAAGATGTCGTCTGCCTTGCTCATGGGTTTCCCTCCTCTGTGTGGTGGCGTATGGGCAGGTTTGCCCTTACAGGTGTTCCGACTCCATGAACTGGTCCCAGGCGAGCCCCAGTGTCTGGACGAGGCCCTGGTCTGCTGGCAGCCACGCCACATCGAGAAGGTCCCCGTGCCCAAGCCAGCGCAGCTCCTTGTGCACTCCAGGCTTGGCCTTGGGCTCTGCGTCTGGTGCCAGCGTGCACACAAAGCAGTCCATGACCAGGTGAAACTCAGGATAGTCATACGTCAGCGTGTCAAGAGGCCACATGACCTGGAGCTTGCAGCCAAGCTCCTCTATGACCTCGCGGCGGCAGGCCTCCTCGCCCGTCTCGCCCTGCTCGACCTTGCCACCGGGGAACTCCCAGCCGTCCATGCCATGCGCGCGGCGTGCCGCCAGGATGCGCCCGTCTCGCTGGATGATGGCTGCCGCCACGTGTATCGTGGATGTGTTCTCGTCCTGCTCGGCCATTACGCGCGCCCCTCCATCCTCACGATGGCGCGGGGCTTGCCGTCCACGCCGTCAATGCTCACGGTGACCTCGCTGCCGCCGCCATAGACCACCGGCTGCAGCGTGTCGCCGAGAAGAGCCATGGCGCGGTACTGCACCTCGAGGCTCGCAAGGTCCATGGCGTGCCCCAACTCGCCCGCGGCAAGAAGGGCAAAGCGCACGTACTCGGCGTTGTTCACGTGACGGTTGGTGTCGAGGTGCTGCTCGGTGATGACGATTGCGGATGTGGGCGTGCCTTCGCCTTGGGGCTTGAGGTGATGAGAGATCTGCGGGAGGTCTTTCGGGCGTTCGTCACCCTCCAGATAGACCGATTCGCTATCCGGGATGGTGATGACATGCTCCCGCGAGAAGTCGTACATATACCATTGGGAGTCCGCACATACGTGACGCGTTCCATCTGCTCCCAGAACCTCGAAGCAGCGTCCCACCTGGAGCCGTTTCATGCCATAGCACCAGGTGCTCGTTGTGATGGTGTCGCAGAAGCGGGGAAGTGAGCTTATCTCAATGAGCCAAGACGTCACAAACCAGCCGAGGTGGTCGCGGCGAAGCTCCCTAATGCCCCTTCCCTTGGCCTCGCACTGGAAAGTAGAGCAGTCTTGCAGGTAGTTCATCATGGGCACCAACGCGAGAACGCCGTTCTCGTCACACTCGCTGTAGCGCACCCTGCTGTCAAATGAGTACATGCTGCCTCCGGTATGGTAGTTGGTCACCCCACCTTAGCAGCAATTCGACCTAGCGTCTAAGTGTGATCCTTCCGTCATTCCCACTGGCGCTGTGCACAAAGGACGAGAGCGCCGTGTCTGCACCGTATGTCACGAGGCACGCCGTTGCCGCGGCCTCGCATGCGAACTCTCCCCAGGATGAGAAAAAGAGGATGAGCTGCGGCTCTATGGCAAAGACCACGAGCACTGAGAAGAAGCCGAAAAGTGCCGAGGCGATGGGGCAGATAAGCCCGCGATAGTTGAGGGGCCAGCCGGTGTAGTCCCACCAGCGCCTGCCAAAGCGCTTCTCCAGCACGCGTCCTGTGGCGTACTCAATAGCGGTAGCCAGCACCGCGCCCGCCGCAAAGACGACGAACGGACTCTCGATGTGGCCGAGAAGTGCGTAGACGATGATGGCGCCCGAACCGTATATGGGGCAGCTCGGGCCAAAGAGGAAGCCCCGGCGCACCGGACGGCGTTCCACGATGGAGCAGTAGATGGTCTCCCAGACCCAGCCGCCAATCGAGATGGTGGTCATAGAGAGTATAAGGATGGCAAGGTGGAAGGCTGAAAGATCGAGCGCAGGCATTATGGCAAGGGCCTCGATGGCCGACCTGGCGTGGGCTAGCATGCCACACCTCCATGCAACTTCTTAGACCATGGCCGCTTGGCGAAGACCTCGACGGTCGAGCAGGCCTTGTCCACAAGAGAGACCACGAACGCCTCCATGTGGCGTGGCGGTGACGGCACGAGGGGGAACATGTGGTGGGCAATAATGTCTCGCTCGAGGTTGGTAAGGTCGGGGAAGTCCTGCTCGGCGTTTCTTAGCGCATGGTGCGGATGTGTGAAGCCATGCCACGCGTCGGGGGCCGCTTGGTGGTCATGCCAGTCGTAGAGGTAGTAGTCGTGGAGAAGTGCCCCGCGCACGAGGGCCCGCTCGTTGCAGGTAAGGTTGAGCGTCCGCACAAGAGCCAGGCTCAGGTAGGAGACGGCGGCTACATGCTCGAGCGTGGTGGTCTCGCCATGCTGCACATAGTCAGCCATGAGCGCCACGCGCGGAGCTGCGAGCGTTGGTGCGGCGAGCTCCTCGTAACGTTGGCGTATCGCTTCTGGGGTAGAATCCACGCGTGGCTCCCTCAATCCGGACGGCTAACTTATTTCCAATTCTGGAAATAAGTATACTATTGGAAGCAGCGTTGCATTCGCTCAATATGGCATCGTATTCGAGGGGTGAGCAATATGGGCACAAAGCTCAGGGGGCATATCGATCTTCGCGTAAAGCGCTCGCAGGCCGCCATACGCTCTGCCGTTGTGCTGCTGCTTACCGAGAAGCCAACCCAGGACATCACCGCAAAGGACGTCGCCGACCGGGCTCTCATCAACAAGAAGACGTTCTACGCGCATTACCCAAGCGTGCGCGCGGTTCTGAAGGAAATCGAGGACGACGCCGTTGAGGAGGTCTCTGGCATCGTGTCGTCCGGTGATGTGAACACGCCGGCAGGGCTCTCGAAGGTGCTGTCGCAGCTCAAGGCCCTTGCATCAGACAGCGCCACAGCGTTTGGCTCGCTTGCGCATACGCCCGTGCGCACGCTACTCTCCGAGCGCTTCCGGCGCGAACTCTCTGCTCGTCTGAGTGGCCCCTCGGCTGCGTCCTCCCCGGTTACGGCATCGGTATCATCGCGGGTCGCATGTGCCGTCGACTTTGCCGCCGGCGGAATCGTCTCGCTGTTGGCGAGCTGGCTTTTTGGGGAGCGAAGCATGAGCGAGAATGAGCTTTCCCAGACGGTCATCCAGGCGGTGCAATCGTGCCTTGGGTTTGCTGGCCCTGTGGCTGATGTGCCGGTCGGCGAATCCGCTCACGCGTAGGGCTTTGAGGGCGCATCTGCACCACTCCTGCTCTAGAATCCAATTGTCGAAGGCTTGAGGGAAGGGGCGCCCCATGACAGGCAAGAGCAAGGTGTGTATCGCAACCATTGGAACGAGCGGGATAGCCCGACGATTCCTCGATGCGCTTGCGTCTTATGACGGGGCCGTGTACGCGGGTGCGTACTCGAGGGACCTCTCTCGGGCACAGGCGTTCTCGCGCGAGCATGGCGGGGGCCTCGCCTTCGATTCCCTCGACGATCTGTGTGCCAATCCCGATGTCGATGCCGTCTATGTGAGCTCTCCCAACGGACTGCATGCTCCCCAGGCGCTCGCCTTGGTGCGGGCCGGAAAGCACGTGCTGGTCGAGAAGGCCCTCGCCTCCAATGCCCGCGAGGCGCGAGGGGTGTTTGACGCGGCCTCTGAGCACGGCGTTGTCTGCATGGAGGCCATGCGCTCCATTCACACGCCCGGCTTCAGGGCCGTTGTCGAGACGCTCCCCGAGCTTGACGAGATCCGTCTTGCTCACTGGGGCTTCTCGAAAGTTACCTCTCGCATCAAGCGGCTTCGTGCCGGAGAGCGCCTGAACGTCTTTGACCCGCGGCTCTCCGAGGGCTCGCTCATGGATATTGGCGTCTACTGCGTGGAGCCAGCCGTTTCGCTTTTTGGACATCCGGAAACGGTGCAGGCGTCTCTCATTACGGCACCAGTTCCTGGCGAGCCGGCAGATTCCCCCTATGAGAGAATTGACCTTGCCGGGGCAATGCTTTTGGGATATGGGGACAAGGTGGTCTCAATCTCGTTTGGCAAGATATCCGATGACCTTGCACCGTGTCAGATAGAAGGCGAGAGAGCCTCCCTCGTCTTTGATGACATCACAAAGCCCTGCCACCTGAGGGTGGTCGAGCACGTGGACCAAGGGCTTACGTGGGGGACCGTCGGCGGAAGCGAGCGCACGGTCGTCGTCGAGAACCCCGAGAACGACATGGTCTGCGAGCTGGATGACTTCTGCCGTGCCGTGTCCGGTGACGCCGTTGCTCGGGGGCACGCTGACATGTGGGGCGACGTCACGCTGGTGTCTCTTGGCATTATGGATGCGGCTCGCGAACAGTGCGGCATCCGCTTCCCCGCAGATGACGAGGCGTAGCCTTAAGGTGCACGACCTAGCCTAGATGACCTCGAGGTGACCGTCCCGCACCGTGAGGCCCACCGAGCCCTTGAGCAGGCTTTCGAGTTGCCTGCCGGCAAGCTCGTGGCGCCAGCCTGTTGCGAGCCTTGACTTCGAGCTGTCCTGGGCGAACTCCACGAGGTCATCTCTCGTGGCGATGAGCTGCGTTGCGATGCCGGTCCTCTCGGAGACGATCCTTACCAGGGCGTTCATGAGGTCCACGACGCTCTCGAGCTCCGATGACGGGTGCGTATGGCGCTCCTGCTGCGGGCAGTCCGAGGTGGGGACGTTCTCGCCGACGCGCACCATCCCGAGAAGGTTATGCACGTCCTTCTCGTTAAGCTGGTCTGCCCCACGGATCTTGCGCAGACGGTCGCGGGTATGCGGTGCGCGCTTGCAAATCTCGACGACGACCTCGTCCGAGAGGACCCACTTGCGGGGGATGTCATGACTTGCTGCCGTCTGCTCACGCCAGGCACAGACCTCACGCGCGATGGCGAGCTGCCGGCGCGTGAGGGAACCCGAGCGCTTGAGCCTCAGATAGGCGTCGCGCGGGTCTCTGCGCAGGTGGGAGGGGTTGGCTACCTCGGCCATCTCGGGCTGCACCCAGGCAAGCCTGTCCTTCTCGATCAGTTGCTCCATCATGCGGCCGTAGATGGCAGGCAGGTATCGCACGTCATCTTCGGCATAGGTGAGCTGCTCGGGATCGAGAGGGCGGCGTGACCAGTCCGTAAGCGATTCTGCCTTGGGAAGCCTCGCTCCCGCGTAGGCCTCGACGAGAGACCCGTAGCTCACCTGCTGGCGCATGCCCAGAAAGGCTGCCGCCACCTGCGTGTCAAAGACCGAGGTACAGGTTACGCCCATGCCATCGAGAATGACCTCGAGGTCCTGTCCGCAGGCGTGAAACACCTTGGTGACACGCTCGTTGGCAAAGATGCGCGCCAAGGGCGAGAGATCCCCGATGAGGATGGGGTCGATGGCGCCAATCTCAGAGATGGTGCCAACCTGCACGAGGCAAAGCTTGGGGTAGTAGGTCCTTTCACGGAGAAACTCCGTGTCCACGGCTATGACATGCTCCTTCCCAATTCGCTCGCAGAAGGACCTCAGTTCGTCGCTTGTGGATATGTACACTCGACTCTCCCAGCTCAAAGGTGTTAGGCAAAGGCAATGGCGATGGTCTACCATGTGACTGTGGCCCGGCGGGGGCCGGTGCCCGGAACATGATACATGCTATCCCTTGTTGGGGGACCGGGGAGGACCATCATGCGCAGTGTCATCATCCACAACCCGTTGTCGGGCTTTGGGTCCGATGCCATCTTCGAGTTCGAGCGTGCTCTCGTTCACGCTGGAGACGAGTGCACCTTCCGTGTGCTTGCACCGGACTTCGTCCCGGAGGATGTTGTGGGTGACGCTGATGACTTTGACATCTGCGTACTCTCGGGTGGTGATGGCTCGGTGACGGGGCTGCTGTATGCCCTCCGCAACCGCAATGTGCCCGTCTGCGTGTTTCCCTCGGGTACGGCGAACCTGCTCTTCGCAAATGTTGGCAACGCGCCGGAGCCGGCGGCACTGGCCCGAGCATGCCGCGTTGGCCACACCGCAAGCGTTGACCTTGCCGAGATTTCTTGGGTTGACGAGCGGGGCAACGAGCATGTGAGGGGGTCTGGCATCATGTCTGGCACGGGCTTTGACGCTCGGCTTATGGAGGCCGCCCTGCCCAAGAAGGCCGCTATGGGACAGGCCGCCTACTTTGCTGCTGCGTTCGCAAACCCCCGGCCCACCGTTGAGGAATTCACGATTGTTGTAGATGGTCAGAAGTACCACCGAAGGGGAATCTCCTGCATGGTGGCAGACAATGCCATGATTCAGGGCGACATCCAGATTGTGCCGGACTGTAGGATGGACGATGGGCTTCTCGACGTCATTGTGATAGAGACACAGGACGCCGCGCAGATGCTTCGCCCGCTCTTCTCGGGCATTGTTGACAGGTCGGGCAAGTCCATTGGCCGCCCGCACCTGGAGTTCTTCCGAGGCCGTGAGATTACGGTGCGCACCGAGCGCCACGTGCCGCTCGAGATAGACGGCGACGTGGCAAGCTCTGGTGTCACCGAATACCGGGCCAAGGTTCTTCCTGGGGCATGTAACATCGTGGTCGACAGCATGAGTTCGTATCAGCCCTGCTCCGACGCCCCTGCCCGCTTTGCCGACGCGGACGAGATAGCGTTTCCCAAAGAGTGAGGGCGGCTAATGAGGGCAGATGTCGCGTGCGCCTGCATGAAAGTGCCCTATCGAAGGGAATTTCGGCTCTCGCTGCATGAAAAGGCGATATCGTAAGGTCCTTTCCGAGTACGTTTATCAATAATTAAACTACAGTTCCATGAATGTGCATGTTATTACCAAAATATGCACATTCATGGAACTGTAGTTTAATTATTGATAAAGTATCGCGAAAGTCGTCTTGCGATAGACCGTTTTTATGCAGCGGATCAGAAAAAGTCGTTCGATAAGGCGTTTTTGTGCACGATCTCTGCCGCATGGAGTCCCATGGGCGTTGGCTGGCAGGGCAGCTCAATCGTGCGTACGCACGATGACGAAGAATTGCCAGCCAACTCCAACCAGCCCCGCCTATCGCGTAATTTGTGTCGCGCGGCTCCGGTATCATCATTGGTACCGGACGGCCTTGGGTACATATGCCCCACGGCCCCCAATGATTGGAGCTTTTCACATGGGTTATTACTACTACGGGATTGACTTCGCTTACTACGCGATTGTGCTGTTGTCGCTAGCCCTAGGTCTTGCCACCCAGTCCTACATCAAGCGCAAGTATGCGCGGTGGTCTAAGGTCGACGCCTCGTTTGAGGGTACCGGGGCAGATGTTGCGCGTCAGATGCTCGACGAGGGTGGCGCCTCAAACGTGGGCATCGCTTCGGTTTCCGGCCATCTCACAGACTACTACGACCCACGCGACAACAACCTGCACCTCTCGAACGAGAATATGCGCGGAGGTTCTGTGGCATCCGTCGCCGTGGCATGCCACGAGGCTGGCCATGCGGTACAGCGAGCCAAGAACTACGGGCCCATGCGCGTCCGTACGGCACTGGTGCCGGTTGTAAACTTCTCGCAAAACGCTTGGATGCTGGTGTTTCTCGCTGGCGTCTTCCTGAATATTGCCGGCCTCGTGCAGTTCGCCATCGTCCTCTTTGCCTTCTCCGTTATCTTCCAGCTGGTTACCCTCCCTGTAGAGATCAACGCATCCTATCGTGCCGTCCAGTTTCTCGAGACGCACGGCCAGGGGATTGATCGCCAGGGAGCCAAAGAGGTGCTCACTGCAGCCGCTCTCACCTACGTTGCCGCGGCGCTCGTCTCGGTGGTCCAACTGCTCTATCTCATCGGTCGCAACGATAGGAGGAGCTAGCCCATGTCGGGCACTAAAGAAGAACCGCTCTCGGTGACCGAGGCGGTGCAGGTGGCAAAGGGGCAGGTGGCGCAGATTCCCACCATGGTTGTCATGGGCGAGGTGAGCGGCTTTCGCGGCCCCAACGCACGCTCCGGTCACTGCTACTTCGAGGTCAAGGATGCCACGGCATCAATGTCGACCATTGCCTGGCGCGGCGTCTACAAGGACTTTGTCGAGACGTCGGGCGCACAGTTGCGCGATGGCCTGCAGATCCAGATGGTGGGGGCCTTCGATGTCTACCAGAACACGGGCAAGCTCTCGTTTGTCGCCAAGAGCATCACGGTGGCGGGGGAGGGGCTTCTTCGCCAGCAGGTGGCAGAGCTCGCACGCAAGCTCGAGCGCGAGGGCCTCATGGACCCTTCGAGAAAGCGCCGCATTCCCGCCTTCTGCACGAGGGTCTGCGTGGTTACGTCGCTTTCGGGAAGCGTCATCGAAGACGTCAGGCGCACGCTGCGGAGGAGAAATCCGCTGGTCCAGATAGACGCGGTGGGGTGTGCCGTGCAGGGGAAGCATGCCCCCGCAACCATCATCCGCGCCTTGGCTGTCGCGGCGGGCTCCCGCCCCGACGCCATCCTGCTCGTGCGTGGCGGCGGTTCCTTCGAGGACCTCATGTGCTTCAATGACGAGGCCCTTGCCCGCGCCGTCGCGGCCTGCCCCGTGCCTGTGGTCACGGGCATCGGGCACGAGCCGGACACCTCGATCTGCGACATGGTCTCGGACCGTCGCTGCTCCACGCCCACGGCGGCAGCAGAGTCTGTCGCTCCCGCCATGAACGAGATAGAGACCCTCATCAACCAGCGTGGCGTTCGCTTGGGCAACGCCATGGCGGCCATTCTCCAGGCGGATTCCACCACGGTTGGCGCTCTTGGGGCACGAGCGGCCCGGTCGATAGAGGCGCATGTCTCTCGCCTTGCGGCCTGTGTGGACTCGCTCGCATCGCGCCGCTGCCTCACCGACCCCATGGCAATGCTCGATGACCGCGGTCGCACGCTCGATCTCACCGGGGAGCGCCTTCACGCCGCCATCCCCAAGTCACTTGCACGCTCGCGGGAGCGCGTGAGAGATGACGCCCGTCGCCTTGCCGTTGCCGGCAAGGCGCTCCTGCGCCCGCACCAGACGTCTGTCGCGCACTATGCCGCGACGCTCGACGCCCTCTCGCCGCTGAGGGTCCTCGGTCGCGGCTATGCCTTGGCGCGTGATGCCGAGGGGCACGTGCTTTCCAATGCAGCCCAGGTAGGGGTCGGAGAAAGCATCTCTGTTCTTCTCGGGGAAGGGGAGCTGGGGGCAACGGTGACCAGTGTTGGGGGCACCACCTCTTAGATTACGAGAGCCGGCGCGAGAGGCGCCGTCGGAAACATCAAGAACGCGCGGTGATGCCGCGAGAAAGGAAGGCCACCATGGCAGGGGACAACGCCACAGACACCAGGAACGTCGAGGACCTGAGCTTTAAGGAGGCCTCCGTCGAGCTTGAGCAGATCGTGCGCTCGCTTGAGGCCGGAGACCTCGAGCTCGAGGAGTCGCTCGAGCGCTACAGCAGGGGCGTCGAGCTCCTCAAGAGCCTGAGGGAGCGCTTGGCCAACGCCGAGCAGAAGGTGCGCGTGCTTCTCGACGCAACCGACGAGGATGCCCCCGTTACAGATACCACCGCAGCCCCGTCTACGGCTTACCTCAACGAGTAAACCCCTGCGAGGGGGCCTGCGCATGCAGGACCGCTGGTCTCTCGCACATCATGAGTGAAGGAGAAGACATGTCAGACTGCCTCTTCTGCAAGATTGCCAACGGGGAGATTCCCACCAACTTCCTGTACGAGGACGACCTCGTCGTCGCCTTCCCGGACATCAACCCGCTTACCCCCACGCACGTGCTCGTGGTGCCCAAGGAGCACTACGAGAACATCACCGACAGCGTTCCTGCCGAGACGCTGGCCGCCATCGCGCATGCCGTGAAGGTCGTGACCGAGCAGACCGGCATCGACAAGACCGGCTTCCGCTGCATCACGAACACCGGTGACGACGGCGGGCAGTCCGTACACCACCTGCACGTGCACGTGCTTGGCGGTCGCAAGCTCGACCCCAACGCAGGGGAGGGGAAGTAGCGTGGGGCCCAGAAGCGGGCTTGCCGCCGAGCGTCACGCACGGGGTTACAACTGCGCCCAGGCCGTCGCCTGCACCTATGCCGACCTTGTGGGCATGGACGAGGCCGCGCTCTTCAAGGCGTGCGAGGGGCTGGGGCTTGGCATGGGCGGCATGGAGGGCACGTGCGGTGCGCTCTCCGGTGCCTGCATGCTGGCGGGTCTTGTCAACAGCACGGCCGACCTTGCGCACCCCACAAGCAAGGGCTCTACCTATGCGCTCTCGCGCAAGATGGTGTCGGACTTCTCGCACGAGGCTGGCGCCACGGCTTGCCGCGACCTCAAGGGGCGCGAGACCGGCGTGGTTCTCTGCCCGTGCCCCCGCTGCATCGACATTGCCTGCGAGCTTGTCGAGAGAACGCTCTTCTTGGACGAGAAGGCCTAGCGGCAACACGCGGGCGGCAATGCGCAAGTGCTGCCGTTTCGGGAGGATTCTGCACCTTCCGTACGTGTGGCGACCATTTGGGTGGTATTGCGCCCGTGCGGCGCTATCATGGCCATTGCTCTGTGCCTAATCGGGGTGCGCCCCTTCCGAGAGGAGACTCATGAACGTTCTTGTCATCAACGCCGGCAGCTCGTCTCTCAAGTACCAGTTGCTCGACACCAAAACCCGTGAGGTCTACGCGAAGGGCAACTGCGAGCGCATAGGCATCGACGGCTCGTTTGTTGGACATGAGGAGCGTGGCGGCGAGAAGCAGAGGCTCGAGGTGGCCCTGCCCGACCACAAGACTGCTGTCACATATGTTTTTCAGATCCTTGGTGATGCCGGCTTTGATACGGACAAGATAGAGGGCATTGGTCACCGCGTGGTTCAGGGTGGCTGGTACTTTCCGTCATCTAAGGCTGTAACCGACGAGACACTTGGTTGGGTACGCGAGGTTGCGCCTCTCGCACCGCTTCACAACTATGCCGAGGCCGACGTCATCGAGATCTGTCGCGAGATGTTTCCCGCCATCGGCAATGTGATCGTTCCGGATACCGCATTTCACCACAACATGCCTGAGAAGGCATGGCGCTACGCCCTCCCAAGAGACGTGGTCGACAGGCTGCATGTTCGCAAGTACGGTGCCCACGGCACCTCCCACCGCTACATCTGGCGCGCTACCAACGAGTTCCTCAACGGTGACGTCCACAAGCTCGTCTCCTGCCACCTTGGCTCCGGCGCCTCGCTATCGGCCATCCAAGATGGGCATGACATGGATACCACCATGGGGCTCACGCCGCTCGACGGCCTCATCATGGGTACCCGCTGCGGCACCATCGACCCGGCGACCGTCTGCTACCTGGTGCGCGAGGGCGGCTACACCATCGACGAGGTCGATGCCATGATGAACAAGCAGTCCGGCCTGCTCGCGCTCTCTGCGGTCTCGTCCGACTCGCGTGACATCGAGGCGGGTGCCAAGAGGGGCGACAAGAACTGCCAGATGGCACTCGAGATGTTCTACTACCGCACCTCCCAGCTCATCGCCGAGATGGCGCAGTCCATGCACGGCTTTGACACCATGGCCTTCTCGGCCGGTATCGGCGAGAACTCGGCTGGGATGCGCCTGGGTGTGGCCAAGGAGCTCGAGTGGCTCGGTGTCAAGATTGACGAGAGGGCCAACGAGGTCCGCTCGGATGACCCGCGCGTCATCTCCACGCCGGACTCCAAGGTGAAGGTCCTTGTCGTCCCCACCAACGAGGAGTACATGATCGCCCTCGATGTCGAGGAGCTTCTCTCCAAGTAAGGCTTGTTGCCAATAGTGGCGAAAGCGGCGGGGCCCGACGGTTGTCGGGTCCCGTTTGTGTGGCGGAATCCCAAGGCTAGAGTGCGGGGAGCTGGGATCGAGCCGTGGATTCCGGACACTTGGCCTGCCGTAACCGTCCAAAATCTACGAGACAAATAATAACGGGGGCCCGGACCAAAAGTTGGACACCACACATATGGTCTCCAACGGAAGGGTCTGGGCCTAATGTATTCTGATGAAGACAGGCGGTGGGCGCCCTGCGTGCTCTCCGAGACGGGCACGTTCAGCGAGACCGCTCGTGTCACGGGCATCAGCCGCGGCACGGTAGCCAGATGGGCGCAGGGGGACGACGCGGCCGGCGCCAGCCGCAAGGGGATTGTCCTGCACACGACCACAGAGAAGCTCGCGGCGCTGGCGATGCCCGCCGCGGGGGCGGGCGTCCGCGAGGTCGCCGGCGCCTTCGATGTCATCCCCCAGGCCACAGGGAACCGGGGGCGCAGGATGGAAGGGGGAGGGCTCGGGCCAGAGACGCCGGGCGAGCAGGCACGGGAGCCCCGGGAGGACCCGCGGGAGCCCGCGGCGCCCCCTGCCGGGGCCCCGAGGAGGACGTCGACGGCCTCAGGAGGCGCGCACGCGCCCTCGGGCCCAGGGACGCCGTGCTCGGGCAGAAGGCCGAGACACTAAAGAAAGGCCCAGGCGCCGACGTGTCTGACATGGGCAACCGGGAGAGGGTGATAGCGCTAGCTTAGGTTTCACCAGATTGACCAACACGCGCCCCAATCCGACCAGCGCGGATGCGCCAGCCAAACCAGCGTGGTTTCACCACCTTTACCAACTAGGCTCAGCCCCGAACCGACGACGGAGAGGGGTGGGGGCCTTGGAGAGGAACCTCATGGCTGGGGTGAACGCGGACAGGGAGTGCGGCGTCAAGCCGAACTTCTCGGAGGTCGCTAGGAGGTACGGCGCGGACGGGCACACCGTCTCGAAGTACTGGAACGGGGGCGGGCCCTCGCCGGACGACGGCAGGCACGGGCGGCAAAGCGGGTTCGACCGCTGCCGCGACGAGATCGAGGAGAAGGCGGCGCTGCCGGGAGCCACGGCCAAGGGCACCCACGAGCTGCTGCTCGAGCGTCACGCGGGCGACGAGCCGCCGGTCCCGGGCCACAACGCCTTCACGAGCCACCTGAGGGGGCGCGGCATAGCCGTCGGGCGCGGCGGCGCGCCGGACGCGCACCCCAGGTTCGGGACGGCGCCCGGCGAGCAGCTGCAGTCCGACTGGAAGGAGGGCGTCACCATGCGCGACCGCTCCGGCCGCGGGTGCCGCTTCGACGCGTACGCCTCGGCGCTCGGATGGTCCCGGATGCACCACTGCGTGCGGTCCCCGGCCAGGGCCAGGGACGACCTGCTGGCCTGCATGGCGGACGACATCCGCTGGCTGGGCGGCGTGCCGCGGCAGCGGCTCGCGGACAACGTGCCGGCCGTCGCGACGCTCGGCGGCGACGGGAGGCGCTCGCGGGACGGGCGCGTCGCCGCCTTCGCGCGCGAGGCCGGCCTCGGGCTCGCGCTCTGCCGGCCCAGGACGCCGCAGACCAAGGGCAGGGACGAGGGCGCGAGCCGCCTCCTGTCGCGCCTCGGGGCCTGCGAGGGCGACTTCGAGGGCTGGGAGGGGCTCGACCGCGCGATGGCGCGCGTGCGCGCGAGGAGCAACGAGGAGCCGAACCGCACGACCGGCCTGCCGCCGGAGCCGCTCTTCCGGAGGGAGAGGGGGGCCCTGGGGCCCATGCCCCGCGAGTCGGTGCCCTCGGCGCTGGTGGGCGGCGTGCCGTGGCAGGTGGTGCCCGCCACCATGCTCGTCAGGTGCGCCGGGCGCGAGTTCCCGGTGCCGAGGGGGTGCATGGGGCGCCGCGTGAGGCTGCTGCTCGAGCCGGGCGGGCGCCTCAGGGCCTACGACGGCGGGGGGCTCGTGGCGGCGCACGACGCCGCCGCCCCGGGAGGGCCGGTAGCCTACCGCGAGGGCGACTGCGCCGAGGCGGTGGCGGACGAGCGCTGGGGCGGCGACGCGGACATAGAGGCGCAGGCCAGGCGCAACCTCGAGCTGCTGGGCGGGCCCGGAGGGGGCGAGGGGTCGTGACCGGCCCGGAGGGCAGCGTGCCGGAGCGCATGCGCGGCAACCTGGGGGAGCTCGGCCTCGACGCGATGGCCTCCTCCGCCCCGGAGTACTCGAGGCTGGTCGCGACGGGCGCGAAGCCGTTCCCCGAGGCCCTGCTCGAGATGACCGGCGCGCAGGTCGCCGCCGTGAGGGAGCGCGACCTGGACAGGAGAGTCGAGAAGGCGAGCCTCCCCCACGTGAAGGCTCTCAGGGACTTCGACCTCTCGTTCCAGCCGTCGGTCCCCAGGGGTGTGGTCGAGGACCTCGCGACGCTGGGGCTCCTCGACCGCCACGAGAACGTCGTGCTCGTCGGCAGCCCCGGCGTGGGCAAGACCCACATCGCCGTGGCGCTGGGGGTCGAGGCGATCCGCGCCCGCAAGCCCACCTACTTCACCGACTGCCGGCGCCTCGTCTCGGACCTCGCGCACGCCGCGGGCAAGGGCCAGCTGGAGAGGCGGCTGCGCCTCTACGCCCACCCGTCGCTGCCTATCGTCGACGAGGTGGGCTACCCGGACGTGGACAAGCAGGGCGCGGACCTGCTGTTCCAGCTGACCTCGAGGAGGTACGAGAGGAGGTCGGCCATCGTGACGGCCAACGTGGGGATGGGGTCGTGGGCGAAGGTCTTCGGGGACCCGGTCGTGGCGTCGGCGATAGCGGACAGGCTCTGCCGCCACTGCCACCTGGTACGCATGACGGGGAGGTCCTACAGGACCAAGGACCTCGCGCCGCAGGACAGGGCCTCGCCGGCAGTGGTCGCCGATTCCGGCGCCCCGCGGTGACGGGACTGGCGAATGTACGTTGGTGCGGATGGGGGCGGTTCGCTGTCTAGTCTGGTGAAATCTATCTTGACTTCAACAGAGGGCCATGGTCGTCGGCGCCCCCGGGAACGCCTTCGGCCTGTCCGAGCTGCTCCGCGGGCTGGGCCTCTCGAGGAGCACCTACCACTACGGGAGGGGGCGCTCGCCCGAGGCGACGGGCTCGCCTGGCCCGGGCCGCTCGTGACCCCGGCGCTCGCGCAGTCCCGTGGCACCTTCGGCTCCGAGCGGGTCTGGGCCAGGATCCGGGAGCTGGGCGCCGTCGTCTCGGAGAAGGTCGTGCGCAAGGTGATGCGCGAGTGCGGGCTCGTCGCGAAGACGTCCGCGAAGGGCAGGCACCACGGCCCCTGCGAGGGGGAGGAGGGGCGTGCCTGTGCCCCCGACCCGCCTTTGCCCGGCAAGGCGGAGGACGCCCACGGGTTCTGCTGCCCCGTGCCGGGCAAGGTCTTCTCGACCGACATCAGCGGGCTCGGGCTGCCCTCGGGCCCCAAGGCCTGCCTCTCTCCCATGACCGGCCCCCTCGACGGGAAGGTCGTCTCCGAGGCCATCGGGCCCAGCCCCGACAGGGGGCTGGCGGCTGGCATGCCCGCCGGTGCCTCGCCCCCCTTCGTCGGCACGGTGGCTGCCCATGTGTTTCGTCAATAGTTAGTTTCACTCACGTGCAAAATTATTTTTCACATACGGGGGTGAGACGTTTCACGAAAAAGCGGAACCCGCCGCGCGCCGCCGTCCTTACAGATCGTCGCGCACGAGCGCGTGCTTCATGCGGTAGCCCTCGCGCTCGTAGGTGACAGGCCTGCCGTGGTGGACCATGCGGTCCATCATCGCCTTGGCCATGTCGCCGTCGTCGAGGATCTCGCCCCGACGCGAGAGCTCGATGTCGGTCGTGAGCACGAGCGATATGCGCTCGTAGCACATCGACACCACCCTGGACAGCAGCCGCGCGCCGTCGGGGTCGGTGGGCAGGCAACCCCACTCGTCGAGCATGGTCATGCCGCCTTTCGCGAGCGTCTTGGGCCCCTCGGTGGCCCTGCCCTCCGAGTTCGCCTCGTCCAGCTCGTTGGCCAGCGCCGACGTCGTGAAGAGCCTGACCCTCATGCCCATGCCGCACGCGAGGGTGCCGAGCGCCACGGCGGTGTGCGACCTGCCGTTGCCGCTGCCGCCGAACAGCACCAGACCCTCGTGGCGGCCGACGAACGAGAGCGCGAGCACGTCGCCCCTCGGGAAGCCGCCCGGGAAGCCGATGCCGTCCCATTCGAACCCGTCGAAGCCCTTCTGGAACGGGAGGTCCGCCTCCCTCTCCAGCCTCGCGACCCTGCTCGCGCGCCGCAGCCCGAACTCCCTGTCGACCACCGACCTGAAGAGGGCGGACTGGCCCTCGGTGGCGGCCTCCGCGACGAACCCGAGCGACGCGTTCGACATGAGCGCCGACCCTCCGGCCGACATGACGCCCCTCGGCTCGTCGTGCCTGGCCTGCGCCTCCGCGCCCATCCTAGCCATGCCGCGTCCCCCTCGTGATCAGCGAGTCGTACTCGACCATCCTGGTGCCGTGCTCGACGGCGGGGCCCGTGCGCCTGCCGCCCGCGGCCATCCTCGCCGCGGTCATCCCGACGCCGGCCGGCCTGGTGGCGCCGGTGATCCCGCATGCCCCCCCGAACGCGCCGACGGTCACGTCGGCGCCGTGCGCCCTCGCGAGCCGCGCCATCGTCCTTGTCTGCGAGGGCAGCCCCTCGCGCCCCATCGAGTCGAAGTGCGCCCCGCAGGCGTCGGAGAGCATCGCGCGCACGCTCGAGCTCCCGAACGCCCCCGTCTTGCGGGCGAGCAGGCCCATCAGCGCCAGCGGGCCCTCGTCGTGGGTGCGCCGCTCGCCGGTCCTGCGCCTGTGCCCCCTGATCGGGACGCCGTCCAAACCGTCGGTCCCGACGGTGGAGGCGCGGATCCCAACGGTGAGCCTGACGTCGGCGGGGTCGGGCGACGCCAGGCAGAGGTGCCTGCCATCGTCGGGCGGCACCCTGCCGCAGCCGTCGGTCCCGCACGTGGTCCAGTGCACGACGTCGAACCGCGCGGCCGGCAGCGGCATGAGCGCCGCCCCGTCCGCCTCGGACGGCCCCGCCCACGTGAGCCCCTTCTCGTAGTGCTCGCGCTCGCGCGAATGCGCCTCGAGGCCCGCGTTGGGCGACGCGTCGCAGTCGCGCAGGTCGCCGGTCGGGGGCACCGGGGTCATGAGGTTGCGCCGGATGTAGCCCACCTCGTTCTCCACGTTGCCCTTCCCGTGGCCCGCGTCGGGGTTGCAGAACCTGGCTTCGAAGCCGTAGCGCAGCCCGAACCTCCCGAACGGCTTCGACCCGGTGACGACGTCGCGCCATCTCCTGCCGGCCTCGGTCGCGTTGCCCGGCACGACCGTCCTGGGGACGCCGCCGACCATCTCGAACAGGTCCTGCGGCGCCTGGCAGACGCAGACGCCCTTCTCGTCGCCGAAGGCCCCGCACCTGGCGTCGCTCGAGTGCGGGAGCGACATCGGGAGGAAGCGCATGCGCACCAGGCTCCCGTCGCCGGCGCCGCCGAACGGGCAGCCGAAGCCCGCCTGCCCGAAGCCCGCCTGCAGCGCTCCGGGCGCCCAGCTCAGCCTCACGTACTGGTCGGACGCGGCCTGCCTGCGCCCCCTGCGCATCTCGCGCACCCTGCGCTGCACCGACGAGTGGCTGCCGTCGCAGCCGTGCCCCTCGACCAGCCGCCCGCATATGCGCTTGGCGGTGTGGCGCTGCTTGCGGTGGCAGCGCCTGTCCGAGTCGGGCATCGCCGCGGTCTCGCCCTCGTACGCGTTGGTCTTGGACGGCCTGCCCGCGCCGCCCGGCTTCCTAGGCGAGAAGTCCTCCACCCCGCAGTGCTTGCGGATCGTCGGGTACGAGGCGCCCGTGACCGCCTTAGTCTCGGACGGGGAGCACCCCCGGCCCTTCAAATCCACCATCCTCCCCATCTGGGGCATGCCCAGCGCCATCCCTTTCCGACCTCCTGTGAAACCGCAGCTTGGAACCTACGGCCGACAGGATGGCCCAATCGGGGCGGCGCGGGCGTGCCCTCCTGCCTTTACGTGAAAATTTGCACGCTCATGAGTGAAAACTCTTTTTGCCCATCCGGGGGTGGTACCGGAAATCCGTACCAGACGATGACGTCTGGAGGATGGCGCGTGCTCCCTTGGGCAGAGGACAAGGGCGGTCGAGCCCTACATCAAGTACGGCCTCAAGGCCACGGCAACCATACGGGAGCTCGGATGTCCCAGCCGCGCACAGCTGGTGAGCTGGCACGGGGAG
>NZ_LR027574.1:388478-635509 GCF_900605015.1 Olsenella sp. Marseille-P4559 | reverse complement strand
CGTTCGAGGCGTCCGAGAGGGCCGCGGCCGCCAGGGCCACGGCATCTCGGGCATCGTCCGCCCGGGAGGTCGCCGACCTGGTAGGATGTACGAGATCCGCGCTCTGCAAGTGGAGGCGCGAGCTGCTTGAGGAGGAGCCCCCGATGTCCGAAGGCCGCCCCAGCAAGCCTGCGCGGACGCGGGGAAGGTCGCCTGCGACCCAGGCGGGCACCGCCGCCCTCGAGGCCAGGAAGGCCGAGCCCGAGGCCGAGCTCGAGGGGCCCGGGCTCAGGCGCGACATCACGGAGGGTGCCCTCGAGGTCCTGGGGAAGGGGGCGGGCGCCGACCCGGCAAGCGAGCCCGCGAACGGGGAGAAGACCCTGCTGATCGGGTCCCCGCGCCCCAAACGGGGGCCGTGCGAGCCTCCCTCGGCGCCCGGGATGGCCCGGCCAGGCTACCAGTGCCAGCAGGGGGCGCCCCGCGCCCCCGACAGGGGCGAGGGGGGCCCGCAGGAGGATCTCGGGGGTCCTCGACGCCAATGACGGCACCTGCGGAAGGCGCCGCATCCACGACGGGCCCGAGGCGGGGGGCGAGGCCATCGGGGGGCGCAGGATCGCCCGCATCATGGCCGGGGAGGGGCTCGAGGCCCGGGGCAGGACGAAGCCAAGGCGGCGCTGCAGCCCCTGCGCGGGCGAGGTCACGGAACATCCGGCCGACAAGGTCAGGCAGGACCTTGCGGCGGGGCCTCCCAGCTTCCTGTGGCCCGCGGACGTGACGCAGCTCTCGGTCCCCGCCGGCAAGCCCTGCCTCTCCCCTGTCCCGGACTGCTCCGGCGGCTCCATCGTGAGCTGGGCGACGTCGACCTCGCCGGACGCCGAGATGGCCGACTCGACGCCGGAAGCAGCCATCAGGCTTACCAAGCCCGGTGAGAGGGCCCACCTCGTCGTCCACGGCGGCTGCGGATGCCACTGCCGGTGGCCCGGGGGGATATCGATCTGCGAGGAGGCGGGAGTCATCCGCTCGATGTCGAGGAAGGGCAGCCCTCCCGACAACTCCCGCATGGGGGGCCTCCTCGGCACCATGAAGAACGGGATGTCCTGCGGGAGGGACTGGGAGGGCGTCAGCCTGGGGGGGCTCGGGAAGAGGATCGATGGCTACATAGGGTGGCACGACACAAAGAGGATCAGGCGCTCGCTGGGCTCGATGGGCCCCTTGGCATACAGGCAAAGCCTAACCCTTGCAGCCTAGCGAGAACGGTACGGAAAAGCGGTACCACCCCCTCCGTGCAACAAAAATGCTATCAAACACAGCCCACGGCGACCGTGGCTGGCACCACGGGACGCCTGGCTGGATAAGGCAGTGCGAGGGGCCTGGCGTCGTGCGCCCCATGCCGCGCAGGGGCCACTCCCCCGACGACGCGGTCTCGGAGGCCTTCTTCGGAAGGCTCAAGGTCGGGTCCTCCTGCGGCAGGGACTGGCGGGGCCACGCCGTCGAGGGGTTCGTCGAGGAGCCCAGGTCCCACATCGCCTGGCACGACGAGGGAAGGCCGGAGGAGTTCCATGGGGACGGTCACAGGAGGTTCGGTACGATCGCCGGCAGGAGGAAGAGGCTAGGCATCGCCGCCTAGCCTGTCCAAGAAATCGTCCGGGCCCTCAACTCGAGGGGTTTCGCCGGTTAGACATGCCTAAACGGCGAAAAGCCGCGGCAATTTCGTATCGCCCGGACCGGAGTCTAGAAAGGCGATACGGAGAACTCGTAGGAGACCTTCTCGCCCAGGTCGAGGGACTCCATGCCGCGCTTTTCTTCGAAGATGTCAGACTCGTCGTAGCAGGTGGCCACGCCGCGCCAGGGCTCAACCGCCACGAAGGGCGCGCCTGGGGCAGACCAGACGCCCAGGTAGGGGAAGTCGTCAAAGTCAAGCTCTACGCCATGCCCGCTCTTTGTCCCCAGGAGGGTGACCGTACGACCGGGCACGTCCTGGAACGTGAGCGTGAGATACTTGTCGAAGAGCCCGTGCGAGAGGGGCAGGGCGTCTGTGTCCTTCAGGACCGTGAGGGGATGTTGGAAGTCACAGAGGCCATCGGTGTCGATGGCAGGTGAGACGGCAGTCCACGGGCGGGCGAAGTGCAGCTCGTAGTCATCGAACGTCTCGCCGTTGGTGTTGGGTGCCGGTACGTTGAACGCTGGGTGTCCGCCGAGCGTGAAGGGCATGATCTCGTCGCCGGTGTTGGTGACGGTGTATCGCTGCGCCATGCGCCCCCCGTCAACTGCGTAGGTCATGTTGAGGCGGAAGGCATAAGGGTAGGCCCGCATGGTCTCTGGGGTGCTCTCGAGCTCGAAGGTCACGGAGTCCTCGGTCTGCTCGACAATGCGGTGCTCGCAGTTTCTGGCAAGCCCATGGCGACCAAGGCGGACCTCGCCGGCCGCGCTTTTTGCAACGCCGTTGCGTAGGCAGCCCACGATGGGGAAGAGGATGGGAGCCCTTCTCGGCCAAAACCGCTCGTCGCCCTGCCAGAGGTACTCGCTCCCGTTGAGCTTGAGGCTCATGAGCTGCGCACCCATGGAACCTATCGAGGCTTCGAGTGCGCCTTTGCGTATCGTGGTGATGGTCGACATCGCTTCCCCCAAACGTCGTGTGCAAACCCAATGGATACCTGGCCAAAGCCAACCGATATCCCCTTTGTCTATTCCCAAAATCCGGCGTTGCGCACGTGCTGCGTCGCAATCATTTCGTCACTTCCATCCCGATGGGACGGAAGTTCACCAAAGGTTCGTCAAAATGCCGCGATTGTTAACAAATGGTCACTCGGGCGGGGCTGCGGGTAGAATCAAATGTCGGGTGTGGCGCCCCAGGGGTCTAGTCCCGTGTGGCAGCCAATCCTGCGGTGTATGCGCCCTCGCTGCGCAGCCGCTTGCATGCTTGTCTTTGTTCGGCGCACGTTAGCTGCACCTAGGAGGTCCGCATGGTCGTTGAGGAGCTTGAGCAGTATGGGATTCACCACACGGATGACAGGACGGCAATAGACCCGTCACCGGCTTGTCTGATTGAGAAGGCCGTCTCGCGTGGAGAGGGCATTCTCACCAGCACGGGCGCGCTTGCGGTCACCACCGGCAAGTACACGGGCCGCTCGCCTAAGGACCGCTTCGTCGTGGACACCCCAGACGTACACGACAGGATTGCCTGGGGCAACGTGAACGTGCCCTTCTCCGAGGAGGACTACCAGCGCGTTCACGACGAGGTCATCTCGTACCTGTCCGAGCGCCGCATCTTCATGGTCCGCGGCATCGCCGGCGCGGACAGGCGCTACTCTCGCAAGATCTTGGTCCTGACCGAGCTTGCCAGCCAGGCGCTCTTTGCGCACCAGATGCTCGTGCGCCCCACCGAAGAGGAGCTTGCCAACTATGGCCGCGCGGACTTCGTTGTCATGGCGTGCCCCGGCCTCAAGCTCGACCCGGCAGTGCACCACACCCACTCCGAGGCCGCCGTCATTATCAACTTCAAGGAGCGTGTGGTTCTCATTGCCGGCACGCAGTACTCCGGCGAGATCAAGAAGTCCATCTTCTCGGTCATGAACTACCTGCTCCCCGTTGAGGATAACGTGCTTACCATGCACTGCTCCTGCAACATGAACCCCCGGTCTCACGGCACCACGGTCTTCTTTGGCCTTTCTGGCACCGGCAAGACCACGCTCTCCGCGGCTGAGGGCCGTCTGCTCATCGGTGACGACGAGCACGGCTGGGCTAAGGATTCCGTCTTCAACATCGAGGGTGGTTGCTACGCCAAGACCATCCGCATCTCCGAGGAGACCGAGCCGCAGATCTGGCATGCCATCCGCTTTGGCGCCCTGTGCGAGAACGTCGTGCTTGATCCCAACAGCCGTGTTGCCGACTACGACGACGACTCCTTGACCGAGAACGGCCGCGTTGCCTACCCGGTCGAGTTCATCGACAACGCCGTGGTCAAGGGCCGTGCCAAGCGTACGCCCGATGTCGTGATCTTCCTCACCGCCGACGCCTTTGGCGTGCTTCCGCCCATCTCAAAGCTGGACGAGAACTCCGCCATGTACCACTTCATGACCGGCTTCACCTCCAAGGTCGCCGGCACCGAGCGTGGCATCAAGGAGCCCACGCCCACGTTCTCCTCGCTCTTTGGCGAGCCGTTCATGCCGCTTGACCCCATGGTCTACGCCAAGATGCTCGGCGAGAAGATCAAGCACAGCGGCACGCGCGTCTACCTCATCAACACCGGTTGGTCTGGTGGCTCCTACGGTATCGGCAGCCGCATCAAGCTCAAGTACACGCGCAAGATGGTCGAGGCCGCGCAGTCCGGAATCATCGACGACTCCGAGTTTGTCCACGACGAGCGCTTCAACCTCGACGTGCCTGCGAGCTGTCCGGGTGTGCCCGACGAGCTGCTCAGCCCGCGTAGCACCTGGGCTGACAAGGACGCCTACGACGCCACGGCCGAGAGGCTTGCGCAGATGTTCGTCGACAATGCCGAGAAGCGCCTGCAGTCGATGACGCCTGAGGTTCGCGCTGCCGGCCCGCATCCGCTGGGGTAATACGGTTAGCCTGGCCTGTCTCGTGCGCGCTATAGCCTGCCGCCCCGGCACCGTGCCGGGGCGGCAACTTTCAAGCAGCAATGTCGGGAGGGGGATGCCCTACCCGACCATCTGCGCCTGGACGGCGGTGATGGCAACGACGCCCACGATGTCTTCGGCAGAGCAGCCGCGCGAGAGGTCGTTGACGGGCCTGGCGATGCCCTGGAGGATGGGGCCGTATGCCTCGGCGCCAGCGAAGCGCTGGACGAGCTTGTAGCCGATGTTTCCGGCCTCGAGGTCGGGGAAGACAAGCACGTTGGCGTGGCCGGCGACCTTGGAGCCAGGGGCCTTGAGCTCGGCGACGGCCGGCACCAGCGCGGCGTCAAGCTGCAGGTCGCCGTCGACGGCAAGCTCGGGTGCCTTCTCGTGCGCAAGCGCGGTGGCCTCCTGGACCTTGGCGGGAACGTCGCCCTTGGCGGAACCCATGGTGGAGAAGGAGAGCATGGCAACCTTGGGCTCGGAGCTCATGTACTTCCTCCAGGAGTCCGCGGAGGCGATGGCAATCTCGGCGAGCTCGTCTGCCGTGGGGTTGATGTTGAGGCCGCAGTCGGCGAAGAGCAGGGTGCCGTCCTCACCGTACTCTGCCTTGTCCGTGCACATGATGAAGAACGCCGAGACGAGCTTGGTGCCAGGGGCGGTCTTGAGGACCTGGAGCGCGGGGCGCAGCGTGTTGGCGGTGGAGTGGCATGCGCCAGAGACCAGGCCGTCGGCGTCGCCCATCTTGACCATCATGGTGCCGAAGTAGGTGGCATCGTTCATCTGCGCCATCGCCTCGGGCAGCGTGATGCCCTTCTTCTTGCGCAGCTCGGCAAAGGCGGCGGCGTACTCGTCGTGCCTCTCGGCCTTGCGGGGGTCGATCACGGTGACGCCGGGGACGTCGATCTTCTCGGGGTCACCAAGGATGACGAGGTCGGCGATGCCCTCGTCTACGATTTGGCGCGCAGCCGCGATGGTGCGCGGGTCTTCGCCCTCGGGAAGGACGATCGTCTTCTTGTCGGCCCTCGCGGCCTTCTTCATGCGGTCAAGAAACTCGCTCATCAGTGCTCCCTTTGTACTAGCGTATTCCGAATACCTCCCCCAAGCTGGCCGTGTGCGGTCTATGACCTGGAGATTGTGCGGCCAACACCCACCGCCTGCAGGGGGACCATACGTATTATAGGAGCGAGTGTTAGAATCAATAGCCAGATTGGGTTGTGTTGTGCCTCGCACATGCGCTCAGTTCTTGTTTGCCGCCTTTCGCGGTTGGTGTAACGGGGCCCCGCGGGGCGCTTGGGAAGGACATTCATGGGAATCGCAAATGGTCTGCCTGCCGGCTTCAACCCAGACGCGTATGACGCCATCATCGTGGGCGCGGGCTATGCGGGTGCCGTCTGCGCCCGTCGTCTCGCCGAGGCGTGCGGCATGAAGGTGGCCGTCATCGAGCGGCGTGACCACATTGCCGGCAACGCCTACGACTATGTGGACGATGCAGGCATCCTGGTGCACAAGTACGGCCCGCACATCTACCACACCCTGAACGACCGCGTGAATCAGTACCTTTCGCGCTTTACGGAGTGGACGGGCTACCAGCACAGGGTCCTCGCCAACATCCACGGGACGCTCATGCCCGTGCCCTTCAACCACGCCTCCCTCAAGCTCGCCTTTGGTGACGAGAGGGGAGAGGCGCTCTACCAGAAGCTCGTGGCAACCTTCGGCGAGAACAAGAAGGTCCCCATCATGGAGCTGCGCGAGAAGAACGATCCCGAGCTCTCCGAGGTAGCCGATTACGTGTACGAGAACGTCTTTCTCCACTATACGATGAAGCAGTGGGGCAAGACGCCCGACCAGATTGACCCATCCATCACCGGTCGCGTGCCTGTGTTTGTGGGAGATGACGACCGCTACTTCCCCACGGCCAAGTATCAGGGCATGCCTGCCGAGGGCTACACGAAGCTCTTCGAGAACATGCTCAACCACGACCTGGTGTCGGTCTTCCTCGGTGTGGACGTGCGCGACATCCTCAAGGTGGGCACCTCGAACGTCCTCGTCTGCGGGCACCCCTATGGCGGGGAGATCGTCTACTCCGGCCCGCTTGACGAGCTCTTTGGGCTTGACCTCGGCGCGCTGCCGTACCGCACGCTCGACATGCAGTTCGAGACCCTGCCTATCGACCAGTTCCAGCCGGTGGGCACCGTCAACTACACCATCTCCGAGGACTTCACGCGCATCACCGAGTTCAAGAACATGACCGGCCAGGTGGCTCCCGGCCGCACCACCATCATGCGCGAGTACTCCAAGGCCTACATGCCCGAGAGCGGACAGACCCCGTACTATGCCATCCTAGAGGACGAGAACCTCGAGCTCTATCGCCGCTACCGCGAGCGTGTCGCTGGCATTCTCAACTTCCACTGCGTGGGCCGTCTTGCCGAGTACCGCTACTACGACATGGACGGCGTGGTTGCCTCTGCGCTAAGCCTCTCCGACGAGCTCATTCAGGCACATAACTAACGCAACTTCATGGGGCGGGGCCATTGCCTCGCCCCCATTGTGTGCCGGCGCGAGTGCCTTGGGCTGGGCATCGTGGCCGTGCTTGCCCACACATACGCTTACACGAGTCAGGACGGAATACATACATGGAGAAGACCATCACCTTTGGCGTCCCGTGCTATAACGCGGCGGCATATATGGACAAGTGCATCGCGTCCATCCTCGAGGGGTCGAACTACGCCGAAGACGTGGAAATCGTGATTGTGGACGATGGCTCCACCAAGGATGACACGCCCCAGAAGGCCGATGACTGGGCCGAGCGTTACCCCGACATCATCCGTGCGGTCCACCAGGAGAACGGTGGCCACGGAAGGGCTGTCATGGCAGCCGTGGGCGCCGCTCGGGGCGCCTACTTCAAGAACATCGACTCTGACGACTGGTTTGACGCCGAGGCCCTGCAGCGCCTGCTCACCACGCTGCGCCGCTTTGGCGAGTTGGGCGACCCGGTGGACCTCGTGATCACGAACTACGTCTACGAGCACGTGGAGGACGGCGCGCAAAACGTCATCGACTACCGTCGGGTGCTTCCCGCTGACCGCGTGTTCACCTGGGGCGAGATTGGCCGCTTCAAGAAGACGCAATATCTGCTCATGCATGCCCTCACATATCGCACCAAGACCCTGCGCTCGGCCAACCTCGAGATGCCGGCCCACACCTTCTATGTGGACAACATCTACGCCTACGTGCCGTTTCCCAAGTGCCATACCTTGTATTACCTCGACGTGGACCTCTATCGCTACTTCATTGGGCGAGAGGACCAGTCCGTGAACGACGCGGTGCTCACGAGCCGCGTGGATCACTACTGGCGCGTTGCCCGTGTGATGTGGGGGGCCTACCACCTCTACGATGACGTGCAGCCTCGCAGGCTTCGCGAGTACATGATGGGCTACTTCACAATCATCATGGCGATTTGCTCGGTCTTCTCGAAGAAGTCCGACAGGCCCGATGCTGAGGAGCGGCTGCAGAGGCTCTGGTCAGACCTCAAGGACTACGACCCCAAGATGTATCGCCGTGCTCGCCATGGCATGGTGGGCATCGTCACGAACCTGCCGGGCCTGGTTGGCAAGGACATCACGCTCTGGGGCTATCGCGTAGCCCAGAGACATGTGAAGTTCAACTAGGGGCCTGCGGCCCGCAGGGGGTTCTATGGGGTCCGATGTGGCGGGAAGTCTCAGCTGTGAGCACGCACGATGCAGACTTCTCGCCAAAGGACCGGCGTTTTCCCAGTTGAGAGGGAAGACCCTGGCATAGAGTGACACTTGTGCGTACGCACGATGTGGGCTTCTCGCCACATGGTCGCCTTGGGAGGCCCCAACTGTCAGAAAGCCTTACATCTGCGTACGCACGATGTGGCGTGGCTGCCAGCGGGGCAGCTGCGTCGTAGGAGTTATGCCAAATCGCGGGCAGCAGGGAGGCCGTATGCCCCAGTTGCGCTCCTGGCACCGTCTGCGATGGCACGCTCAAGGGCACGTGTGGCGAGAACTCCGACTAAATCTACCTGCGCCCCGATTTCGCCTGTGGCCATCACGAAAACCGTGTCCCCATCGTTGGTGGTATGCGTTGGCCTGATGGCGTGCGCGTAGGCGTCCGCTGCCATCTGGGCAACCTTTGTGGCCTGGGCCTTGGTGAGTCGCGCGTTGGTGACCACGCACGAGATGGTCGTGTTGGCCCTGCGGTCGAGGGGCATCTGCGCGGTAAGCGAGAGAAGCTCTTCATCGCTGCTCGCAAGGGCGGTGCCGTCTGTCGTGCGGATGCCGGCGATTGGAGTGCCGGTTGTGGGGTCAACCACGTCTCCACAGGCGTTCACAACGGCTACCGCGCCACAGACAAGTGCGCCCGCCACCTCGACGTCCTCCCCAAGCCCGCCCTTCATGGCACGCTCTGGCCCGCCGAGCTTGCCCACGGTGCAGCCCGTGCCGGCACCCACGTTGCCGCGTGCAAGGGGCTCTCCCGCATCCTCGAGTGCAAGGCGTGCAGCCCTCGCACCGTCTTCTGCCGTGGGTCGTACGTGTGGGTCTCCGCAAGCCAGGTCGAAGACGCAAGCGCCGGACACGATGGGCACTACGCCCACGCCCACGTCGAGGCCAATGCCGTGACGCTCCAGCTCCTCTGCGACGCCACAGGACGCTGCGAGGCCATATGCCGACCCACCCGAGAGCACTATGGCATTCAGTGTCTGGACAGTCTCCTCTGGCCTGAGAAGGTCTGTCTCACGCGTCGCGGGCGCTCCTCCACGCACGTCCACGGCGCCCGTCGCCCCCTTGGGACATACGATGACCGTGCAACCGGTTCCAGCCTTGGCGTTGGTCGCATGCGCAGTGAAGATTCCCGGAATCTGGGTGATGCTCTCGATGTGCTCCATGGGGGTTCCTCTCGTCCTGGAATGCGGGTCTGTCAGTGGTAATTGCGAATGTGCGATGTCTTGCCTTCTAGGCAGCTGGCGACAAGGCCGCTTCTTCCGAGAAGCGACTCGAGCTCCCGCACGACGCGGGCCACCGGCAGCCCCACGACGTTTGCCCAATCGCCCTTGATGTCGCTCACAAGGAGTCTGCCGCGTCCCTGAATGCCGTAGGCACCAGCTTTGTCCATGGGCTCGCCAGAGGCTATGTAGGCATCGATCTCATCGTCTGCGAGGGGAAAGAACGAGACGCGCGTGGTCTCGACAAAGGAGCGGCTGGCCAGCACCTGCGCATCATGGTCCAGGTGCATGAGGCAGACGCCCGTCGAGACGTGGTGCGCGCACCCCGAGAGCCCACGAAGCATCGTGCGTGCGGCCGTTTTGTCTTTGGGCTTTCCGAGGACGTCTCCGTCTTCGGTCCACACGATGGTGTCTGCGGCGAGAAGAACGTCTTCGGTAGCGGTACCTGCAAGGGAGACGCGAGTGGCCTCGGCCTTCTGGCGGGCCAGACGTTCTACAAGATGCGTTGGCGTCTCTGCGCACCGGCGGGCCTCGTCGATGTCTGCGGGCATGATGGCGAGCGAGAAACCCGCCGCCTCAAGGAGCTGACGCCTCCTGGGCGATTGAGATGCCAGGTACATGTGTTTCCAATCTCTGGATTCTGTTGTTCGTACCGTAGCATAAATGGGGCAAGGGCCGAGAGACACAAATCGAGGGGGCCGCTTCTGCGACCCCCTCGATTGCGCCGATGCCGTATGGGCCGTATAGGCTACTCGATGGTGATGGCGGAGACGGGGCAGTTGTCTGCCGCCTCCTGGGCGCCGTCCTCGGCGTCCTCGGGTACGTTACCCTCAATGGCGTGTGCTACGCCGTCGTCGCCAATGCTGAAGACGTCGGGGCAGGTACCCTCGCAAAGACCGCAGCCGATGCAATCCTCGTTGACAGAAGCCTTCATGTTGCGTTCCTCTCACTTGGCTGTTTATCCTTGGGCCCCTTACCCAAGGTCCTAATCTTTTTACACGTTTCCGTTGCGGTATGCAATGCAAATCCGTCTGCGGTAATAAAAGTCCCGTGAGCCAAGAAAGACCCTTTGAACTGCGGTTTATTCCTAGCTGAGCAGGGGGATTTACGAGTCGCTCGAGTGGTGCTTCTGGATAGGCAACTCGGTGAGCCTTCCCTTAAGGCTGCTGAGACCGGCACTTCCCGACGGCGTAATGTTTTTGTGGGTCCAGGCTGCGGAATGCCATCTGGAAAGAAGAGGCGGGTCCCTCTAACCTTCTGAGTTGCTGAGACAAGGAAGGGAAGGATCCGCCATATGGAGAAGGATACATCACTGGAGNNNGACGGCGTAATGTTTTTGTGGGTCCAGGCTGCGGAATGCCATCTGGAAAGAAGAGGCGGGTCCCTCTAACCTTCTGAGTTGCTGAGACAAGGAAGGGAAGGATCCGCCATATGGAGAAGGATACATCACTGGAGCGGCTGGCAGCTGCCATCTGCCCGATCGTGCTCGATGCGCTGAGGGGCCTCGCTGCCCATCCGGAGGACGGGGATGCCGCCTGGGAGATGGAGGGGAATGTGCTGTCCTCGATCATGGGGGCGGCAGCCGCTGCCTATGCGCAGGCCCTCGAGGAGATGGACAGGGAGCTCTGCGCCAGCCTGCCGGAAGGGATGCATGTCCACGACATCCGCACCCGCATGGTCGCGACGAGGCTCGGCGATGTCAGCTTCAGGCGCAGGCGCTGCACGGACCGTGCAGGCAACGTGGATGCCCCCCTCGACGCCCTCATGGGGCTCGCGCCCTCTGCAAGGATCTCGCCGGGGCTGGAGGCGGAGCTCGTCTGGCTCGCCGCGCAGGCATCCTACCAGCATGCAGCGGATGCCGCCGCATACACGGGCTCGTCCGCCGTCTCGAGGGATGCGGTCATGCGGTGCGTGCGCAGGGCAGGGCGCGCATGCGAGGCGGACGACCGCAGCCGGGAGCTGGAGCTCTGGCAGGACGGCGTGGTCCCGGAAGGCAGGATAAGCTCCGGGACCCTCTGCGTGGAGTCCGACGGCACCGTCGTCGCCCTCCAGCATGCAGGCGGCAGGAGGCACCTGGAGATAAAGGCGATGACCGCATACCGGGGCAAGGAGAGGCATGGGAGGAAGAACCTCAGGCTGGATCCCGTGAGCTTCGGATGCGCCGGCACGCCCGACGAGCTGTGGCGCCAGGGCATCGCTGCCGTGGGGAGCGTCTACAGGCTCGATGCGGTCGAGGAGGTCCACTCGGGCTTCGACGGGGCCTCGTGGTGCTCCGGCGGGCTCGGATGGCTCGGAGCCATCGGATGCGACGCCGTCGGGCATATGGACCCCTTCCACGTGAACAGGGCCGTCTCCGCCTGCTTCGGGCGGGAGCACGAGGAGGAGCGCCTCCAGGCGATGAGGCTCATATACGGAGGCGATGCGGAGGGGTGCGCAGGCCTCCTCGAGCGCATGGCCGGGGAGGGCACGGCGAAGGCGGACATCGCGCCGGGGGTCATCAGGTACCTGCGCTCGCATGCAGACCGCATCGGCGTCCCCGGCCCCTCGCTCGGCACGATGGAGAGCGAGAACCAGCATGTCTACAAGTCGAGGATGGCGGGCGTCCCCTGCGCATGGTCCATGCAGGGAGCGTCGGACATGGCGCGCATACGCTCGAGGCAGGCATCCGGGCGCCCCATACCGCATCTCTCACGCGACGAGCGCAGGGGGCCGAAGAGGCTCGAGAGGCGGAAGCGGAAGGAGATCGCCGCATATTCAGGAGGCCCTGCGGCAGGCGATGCGCTAGCATTCGAAGGCAAGGGCTACGAATATCCTGTCCGGGGCTCCGTCGAGATGCTCGGCGCCGAGGTCCGGTTCAGGTCGGAAGGCTGGCTCGGGATCCCGGAGGCTTGCCTGCCCACAAAAGACTGACGCCGTCGCACTTCCCTCATATAGGTGAACAGTTTCTTATGTACAATAACCTCAAGACGTCAGCTTATTGGATCCGTTCTGAATGAGGGGGCGTCCCATGCGAGTCAGAGGGTATTGCCGGCCATGACCTTGCCCCGCCTTCGCGACAAAGGAGGTCCCTATGCCCAGCCTTGCCATGCTGAACGGACAGCTGGATGCCTGCACGGGCCACATGGCGGAGCTCGAACGGAACATCGAGGACCTGTCGGAGTTCCGGCACGAGGTGTCGATGTCCTCGGGGTACTTCCAGGATCAGCTCTTTGATAGGATCTGCGTTGTCCAGCGGGCGGCGGAGGTTCCCGGAGTGCGCATTGGCCAGAAGTATGCCGAGCGCATGGGGGATCACCTGAGGTGTGAAATGGGCTGGAGGGTCTCGATGGTCTTCGATGACATCGAGGACAGGGTGCGGTCCATGCAATATCGCCTGGAGGACGAGCTCGAGCAGGAGCGCCTTCGGGCGTCATGGCTCCGGGACGAGATTCGCGCAGAGAGGGTGCGGGAGCGTGCAGAACAGGTAAGGCTCGAGGCGGAGGAGCAGGCCAGACGCAGGGCGATGCTCTGACGGTGTCGCAGAGGGGGTTGGTGAGCATGGATCTCAGGATTCTCGACAGCGAGGTCTCAGACAACGTGAAGAGGGTCATGCAGAGCGCGGCGGCCCTCGTGGAGATTGGCGAGCAGTACAACGCCATCCTGCGCGCCCTCGCCGTCGAGGGCATTGCCTCAGAGCGATTCGCTTCCGCGGTGGAGTCGGTGATTCCAATCGTCTCCGGAGCTGGTGCGGCCCTTGGGGAGTCCGTGTCGCAGCTGGCGCCGAGGGCCAATGACCTCATAGCCAACCTTGACGAGGATGACGCACTCTTGGACTAGGGGGATATGATGACTGGCTCCGGGCAGATATCAATAACGTCGGCAAGCATTGACGCCGCGATTGCTGGCCTCCGTCGGCTGGAGGCGAGGGCATCGGAGGTGGCGTGCGACGCCTGCGGGTTCGACTCGTCCACGGGTGCCGGGGTGGACGCCGTCGCTTCGGTTGGTGGCGCCGTGGGCGCCTATGCCGAGGCCCTGTCGTCGATGATCGGACGTACGGCCGATTTCGTGGCCAACGCCCGCGACGAGTTCCGGACGGCCGACGGGGCCGCCGCGGGGCTCGTCGGGCGCCTGGGGGGCGAGTAGGGTGGCGCGCCGGGGGCTGGCGGTCGCCGCCGCGCTGGCGGCGGCGCTTGCGCTGCCGGGCAGCGCCGGGCGCGCCGCGCTGCGTGGGGGCGGGGCCCAGGGGGGAGAGGGCGTGGGCGAGTGGAGGCCGGACGTGGAGAGCGACGAGGTCACCGAGAGGGACGTGGAGGTGGCGAGGCACCTATCGGCGCCCGACGAGGTCGTGGAGGGCCTCGAGCGGGCCCTCGCGGGCGGCGAGGACTGGATAGGGCTCGGCTACGACTTCGACTCCGCCTACCGCACCATCCGCCACGCCGAGTTCGCGGAGGACTACCTCGCCGCCCGCTACGGGGAGTCCTTCGCCTGCACCTACGCGGCGGTGCCGAGCGGCGTCCTCAAGGGGGAGACCGTCGCCACCCTCACCGTCACGACCGGCCCCGAGGCCGGCTCGGAGGTCAGGGCCAGCTTCTACGGCGAGGGAAGGGCCCCGCTTCAGTGGGAGGACGACTACCAGATAGTCCTCGTGCGCGACGAGTGGGACGCTGAGGTGGGGGCCTCGCTCGACGAGGCCTTCGGCGACCTGCCGGAGGGGGAGAGGGTTCTGAGGGAGACGATAACCGACTCCTATTACTATGGGGATCACCCCGGGGCCAGCTTCGATGTGGTCAGGTCGGAGGTCGGCGGCGCAATCGGGGCATACGTGTCGGCGGAGTCGGGCATCACCGAGGCGGAGCTCAGGGACCGCTTCGAGCTCCTCTGCTCGAGCCTCGCCGCCAAGGGGCTGGACGTCCACGTCTATGTTGCGAGAATCGGGGTGCCCACCGAAGGGGCAGCCTTCACCTTCGATTTCATCAGAGATCACGAGGATGACGAGGGGCTAGTGACATGGGAGTTTAGGCTCGACTCCACCCTCGGCTACGAGGGGGCGAGCGGGGATGTCTGAGGCGGAGGACCTCGCGGTGCTCAACACGCTCATCTACGAGGACGGCTTCATAAAGGCCTATGACGATTTGTCTGGGCAGAAGGGCACCGAGGCTCACTCGTCCGTAACGCTAGAAGACGTGCTAAACAAGACGCTCTCTGATCCGATGTACTATGGTGCCCATGACGAGTTCATCACCGATGAGCAGTACTGGAGCCTCGTCAATCACGCGGCCAGCACGGACTCAATCAGCAGCCTCACGGTGGTCGACCTCACCGTCTCGGGCACGACCATCCCTGACACCAACCTTCCCCAGACCAGTTACAACATGACGCTCGTGGGCGACGAGAAGATGTACGTCGTATTCAAGGGGACGAGTGACGGCGAGTGGACCGACAACATGCGGGGACTCTACCAGTCGGACACCCAAGCCCAGGTCGCGGCGAGCGAGTACGTGACCGCGATGGACTCCCGCTATGGCGGCGGGCGCATCGTCGTCGTGAGCGGCCACTCCAAGGGCGGGAACAAGGCGATGTACTCGGCCATCACCAACCCCGCCGTCGACGGATGCTACTCGTTCGACGGTCAGGGATTCGGGCCGCAGTTCCTCGGGAAGTACGCGCACGAGGTGGCGGAGCGCCGCGGCATCATACACGCGTACAACTACGAGGGCGACTTCGTGAGTGCCCTTCTCGAGCCCATTGCCGGGGAGACCCACTTCACCGAGCGGCACGAGGAGGGCGTGGTGCCCGTCCTGCTCTCGATTTTTCGCGGCGATGCCGCCTTCCTCCCGGAGAACCACGCACCGATATCGCTCTTCGCAGACACCAGGGATTTCTCGCTGGACGTGTCCGGCACGCCCAGCGACTACTGGCGCACCATCAACGGCTTCACCTCCTGGGTGGTCCACAACCTGCCCGCGCACCGGCAGGAGGCGGTCGCCGAGTTCCTTGGAGGGTGCGCGGACAATCCGGGAGACGTTGCCCGCATCATCGGGGAGGACCCGGAGGCCGTGGGGACGCTTGTGGCCTGCCTGGGCGGCTATCCCGGCTCGGCGCTCCTCCTACAGCAACTCCTCGGCACCGACCCCGACCTCGACGGGCTCGCGGACCTTCTCGTCGTTGGGGGCCTCAGCGTGCCCATCGCAGCCGACGTGTCCCTCGACACCCTCGTCTGGGCGCTCAAGGATGACCGCACGCGTGCGCTGGCCATCCAGTGGCTGCTCTCGTTCCTGGGGATAGAGGTCGACACCGTATGGCTTGCCAGGTTCGAGGCGGCGGCGAGGTCCACCCAGTCCGACGTCGAGCGCGGGGCTGCGGGCGCATCCACCGTCACCGTAAGGCGGGAGGAGCTGCGCGACTGGTCGGAGGGGCGCCTGCGTGAGCTCATGGCCATAGCTGACGAGGCCGACTGGGACCTGCAGTGCGACATCACCCAGTGGGATTCGCTCGGACGTGTGGAGGGGCTTCTCGGTGCCGATGCCTCGGGTTGGCAGGACGAGATCCACTCCTGCCTGAGGAGGCAGCTCTACGAGAACGACGCCCTCAAGTGCGGCATCTGGCAGGCGTTCCAGAGAGCCTCCGAGCACGATGCCCAGTTCGCCTCAGCCATAGGGGACATGCCCGGGGCCATTGCCGATGCTGCCGCGCAGCTCGACGGGATCCTGGCGTAGGCTGTATCGCTTGCCAGAAGAGGCTCGCCGAGCGCCTACCGCCGCATCCGCTTGAGAATCGTCACGTTCTCAACGTGGAAGGTCTGCGGGAAGAGGTCGACAGGCGTCACGCTCACAGGTTCAAAGACCCCCTCATCACGGAAGCGCGCGAGGTCACGGGCGAGTGTTGCCGGGTCGCATGAGACGTAGGCAATGGCGCGTGCCGGCTGGTCTGAGAGCATGGAGATCACGTCTGCGGCAAGTCCCGCCCGCGGCGGATCGACGACGATGATGTCCGCGTCGGCATCGGGAAACTCAATGCCCGCGTCGCCGCCGATGGGGTCGACGTTCGTGAGGTTTGCAGCGCTGAGGTTGCTTCGCAGGTCGCGTACGGCTGGGCCGTATGACTCGACGGCCGAGACAAAACCTGCCTTTCTGGCCAAGGGCAACGTGAACGTGCCGGCGCCGCAGTAGAGGTCCATGGCCTCGTCGTCCTCGGTGGGGGAGAGACCCTCCATAACCAGCGAGACGAGCTTGTCAGCACCCCTCGTGTTCACCTGGAAGAAGGACGGTGCCGAGACACGCATGGACTCGTTGCCAACAAGCTCGCCCCACGAGCCCTTGCCCGAGAGCCGCTCGATGCCCGCAATGCGACGAGCCTTGGCAGGTCCCTTCTGCATGACGCGCACGACAGAGGTCACCTTGGCGGCGCCCCCCAGCACCTTCGCTACCTGCGGGCGTGGGAAGGGGCCAGGTGAGCCCCATAGGGCCACCTCGAGCTCCTTGGTGCGGCGAGAGGCGCGCACGCCCACGCGCTCGAGCCCAAGGTCACGCGAGCCCGCAAGGAAGTTCATGGAACCCTGAACGGCCTTGACGACGCTCTTGAACTTCGAGTCGAGAAGCGGGCAGGAAGGGACCTTCACCACGCCAGCAGAACCCGCGGCGTGCATGCCCACAACGGTGCGCCCACGCTGATTCTCGACGGCAAGCTCGACCTTGTTGCGGTAGCCCCAAGGGTCACCCGGGGCAACGATGGGTGCCACCAGGGCGTCGGCTTCGTCAGGAGAGAAGTGCCCGAGGCGCACGAGGGAATCCACGACGCCTGCCCGCTTGGCCGTAAGCTGTGCCTCGTAGGAGAGGTGAGCCCAGGGACACCCCCCGCACACGCCTGCAAACGGGCAGAGGGGCGTCACTCGGTCGGGCGAGGCCTCAAGCACCTTGGTCACGTGAGCGCGCGAGAAGCGGGCCTCCTCGGCGTCCGTCTCGGCCTCAACGGTGTCTCCGGGAACTCCCCCCGTCACAAAGACGGTCTTGCCGTCAGCGTCGTGGGCTATGGCCTCAGGGCCATAGCCCATTCGCTCTATCTCTAGTGTTCTAGTCGTCATTCCCTAGCCCTCATCCATGGGTCCACCAAAGAGTATGCCAAAGCCCTTGCCAATAAGCGAGAATGCCGTGGACACGCGGCCGCGCTTTTTCTGTGGGACGGGCGCAGGCTCGTGCGCGCGTTGCGGTGCGGGCTTGGGTTTGGGCTGCTTCCGGACTTTTGGTGCAGCCTCGGCCTCGGATGCCCCCGCTGTGGGTCCCGAAGCGCCGGACCCCTCAACGGGTGTTGCGATGCCGGCATGGGCGTCCTTGTCGCCTGCCTCCTCTGTCACCTCGGCTACCTCGGCGCTCTCCGCGGCGGTGAGCACGCGCTCGGCAATCCGGGCTGCGCGCTCTTCCTCAAGCTGCTCGGCCTCCTCACGCATCTCCTCGCGCTCGGCGATGCGCATCGAGGCCTCAGGCGTGGGGTCGGTAGACGCAGCCAGCCTCTCGATGACGCGGGGGTAGTCGTAGCCACCCGTAGCGGGCAGTGAAGAGAGTGCCTGGGCAAGGCCGTGCGGGATCTTCTCGATGCGCGAGAAGGGCGTGAGCTTGTCTGCCTCGTGTTTGGCGCGCGCACGCACGCGGGCAAGGGCGAGCAGGACCTCCTGACTGTTGATGGCCGGCTCGTCCTTATCGCGGGGCACCTTCTCCCAGGTGCCCTCGGAGGTAAGCTGACGGGCCTTCACGCTATCAGCAAGCTGGAGGTTCACGAAAGTCGTGACCAGGGCGCGGCACGTGGGGTCAAGCACGGGATAGGCAATCTCGACGCGGCGCTCGGTGTTTCTCGTCATCATGTCAGCGCTGGAGAGATAGATCGTATCGGACTCGGCACCAAATGCGTAGACGCGGGCGTGCTCCAGGAAACGGCCCACGATCTGGCGTACGACGAGGCCATCGGTCTTGCCGGGGACGTTGGCACGGATGCAGCAGATGCCGCGCACGATCATGAGGACGTGCACGCCCGCCTCGCATGCCTCGGCAATCTTGTCGATGACGTCGCGGTCGGTGAGGGAGTTCATCTTGAGGAAGACCTGGGCGGGCTGACTGGCGCGGGCGCGCTCGATCTCTCGGTCGAGGCCGCGCATGACAAGCGGCTTGAGGCTCACCGGTGCAACGCCCAAGAGCTGGTAGGAGCCGCGGAGATTGCCCAGGGAGAGATTGCGGAAGAAGGTGTTTCCGTCGGTGCCGATAGTGGCGTTGGCGGTCATGAGCATGAAGTCCGAGTAGAGCCTGGCGGTCTTCTCGTTGAAGTTGCCCGTACCCAGGCAGGTGATGCGGCTGATGCCTGCGGCATCATGGTAGGTGATCTGGCAGATCTTCGAGTGGCACTTGAAGCCCTCGGAGCCGTAGATGACGGTACAGCCCGCGTCCTCGAGGCGCTCTGCCCAGGCGATGTTGTTCTCCTCGTCAAAGCGGGCACGCAGCTCCATGAGGACGGTCACGTCCTTGCCGGCCTCGGCTGCGGCAATGAGGCTCTCGCAGAGGTGACTGCTCTTGGCCACACGATACAGCGTGATCTTGATGGAGATGCATCGGTCGTCTGCAGACGCCTCGCGCACCAGGCGAAGGAGCGGAGACATGCCCTCGTACGGGTAGGTGAGAAGGACGTCGTGGTCTTCGACCTGCCCACGCATGGGAAGCCTGGGGTCGACCATGGGGGAGGGCTGGGGCTCGAAGGGCGGGAAGACCACGGCAGCGTGAGCCCAATCGGGAATCTTGTCCTCGAGGCCGTAGACGTAGCCCAGTCCAAGCGGCATGGACACACGAAAGACGCGGCGCTCCTCCAGGCTAAGCTCCTCTGTGATGAGCGTCTCCCACTTGCGACTAAGCTCTCCCGAGACCTCAAGCCGCACCGGCTGCAGGCGTTGGCGCAGCTTGAGGATCTTCTTCATGTGTTGACGGTAGTCCTCCTCCTCCTCGACGCCCTCGCCGTCGGGGTCGATGTCGGCATTGCGCGTGACGCGCAGCACGGCAGACTTCTTGGGTGCGTAGTCGCCAAAGCTGCGGTCGAGAAACGTGCGCATGACGTCTTCGATGAGGGTGTATCGGAAGGTGCGGGCGCTGGACGGGAGCGCAACTACGCGCTGCTCGGACGCGGGGACCTCAATGATGCCCAGGACACCGGCCTCGTCGGGGCCGTTGAGCGTGCATGCCACGAAGAGGCGGCCGTTCCTCAGGTTGGGGAAGGGATGGCGAGGGTCAACGATCATGGGGGAGATGATGGGTGCCAGATGCGCATCAAAGTACTTCGAGAGGGAGCTGCGGTCCTCTGGCGTGTAGGCGTCGGGCGAGACGCGCTGGAGGCCGTGCTCGGCAAGCTTGCCCTCGACGAGCGCAAGCGCTTCCTGCTGGCGGCTTACATCTGCAGGGAGCACGGCAAAGACGTCGTCGAGCTGCTCGGCGGGCGTCTTGTTCGATTTGTTGTCGCGTGGTTGGTTCTTGAGGGAGGCAAGGTCGGAGAGGCCACCGATGCGGATCATGAACCACTCATCGAGGTTCGACCCAAAGATGGCGCAGAACTTGAGTCTCTCGAAGAGAGGGACGGACTCGTCGAAGGCCTCGTCAAGCACGCGGCAGTCAAAGCGTAGCCAGCTCAGCTCACGGTTCTGTGTGTAGGAGAAGTCACGCTTACGGCGGGCACCCGTCCCGTCTTTCTCGGTGGCGTCGTCTGCGAACTCGGCCGCGGCCCTTTTGAGGGCCGTGTCTCGAGCGTCAGCCTTCTTGGTCGATGGCTGGGGTGCGGAACTCTGCGTATTGAACATTTCCATCCCTCCCCGTGCGCGGTGGCGCGCGAATGGGTTGATTGTTCTCGTCATGATTCTAGCAGGGCGGAAAAGGACGTTACCGCTTTCATGGGGTATCGTTTGTATGGCAGGGTCAAGCTTACGGGAGCATTACGGAGGGCGCGATGACGAGGGGCCTCAACATTGGCTCGGAGATAGGCGAGCTGCGCAAGGTCATGCTTCATAGGCCCGGTGACGAGCTTCTCAACCTCTCGCCGGATAACATCGGCCGGCTTCTTTTTGACGACATCCCGTTCCTTGAGACAGCCCAGGCCGAGCACGACCGCTTTGCTCAGATGCTTCGCGACGAGGGCGTTGAAGTGCTTTATCTGGACCAGCTGGTGGCAGAGGCCCTTACGGCGGACCCCTCTATCCGCGGGGAGTTCATCCGCGACTACGTTGCCGAGTGCGGCATTGACGGCCCCGGAGTGCGAGAGGCCGTGCGTCAGCGCCTGGAAGGCATTGGCAATCCGCTTGAACTGGTCAAAAAGGCAATCACTGGCGTGCGTTCCGACGAGGTTGACCTTTCCTCCGTGAAGGACGCATCGCTTGCAGACGTGATGGAGGCGGGTGGCGGAGAAGACAGCCCCATCCTCGTGGACCCCATTCCCAACGTTTACTTTACTCGAGATGCCTTTTCGGTCATTGGTGGTGGAGTGAGCCTCAACCGCATGCGCTCGGCCACGAGGCGCCGCGAGTCCCTCTTCGGGCGCTACCTCTTCACATGCCATCCCGAGTACAAGAACGTGCCCATCTGGTACGACCCCGCAAGCCCCTATCATATTGAGGGCGGCGACATCCTGGTGCTGAGTCCCTCCGTGGTTGGCGTGGGCATCTCCGAACGCACGCAGCCTGCCGCCATCGACCGGCTGGCGAGGCACCTCCTCTGGAGTGAGGACTCTCCGGTGAAGGCCGTCTATGCCTTCTCGATTCCCCACAAGCGCTCGTTCATGCACTTAGACACCGTATTTACGCAGGTAGACGTTGACACCTTCACGGTGCACCCCGGAATCTTGGGCACGCTCAAGGTCTTCTCGATTACACGGGGGCCACATGAGGGCGAGACGCGCATCTCGCAGATGGAGGGGACGCTCGATCAGGTGCTAGCCGGAGCCTTGGGGCTTCCTGCCGTGCGGCTCATCAAGTGCGGGGGGGACGACCCCATCGCCGCTGCCCGCGAGCAGTGGAACGATGGCTCCAACACGCTTGCGGTGCGTCCCGGGACCGTGATGGTCTACCAGCGAAATGCCGTCACCAACGACATCCTCTATCACGAAGGCGTGAACCTCCTCGAGATTCCGTCCGCCGAGCTCTCTCGTGGGCGGGGAGGTCCGCACTGCATGAGCATGGCGTTCTGGAGGGATGCCGTGAAGTAGGCGTGCGGTTGCTTCTTCTTGCCGGCGAGGGGTTAGACTGGTCCATGTTGTCCGTTCTGTGGACACCGCACCCCTTGTCCCGCTAAGGGAAGAAAGGACCGCCAATGGCCGTCAACCTCTCTGGACGCAACTTCCTCAAGCTGCTCGACTTTACTCCCGAGGAGATTCGCTACCTCCTCGACCTCTCTGCCGACCTCAAGGCCAAGAAGCACGCTCACGAGCCGCACCGCTACCTCGAGGGCAAGAACATCGTCCTGCTCTTCGAGAAGACCTCCACGCGCACGCGCTGCAGCTTCGAGGTTGCCGGTCACGACTTGGGCATGAACGTGACCTACCTCGACCCTGGCTCGAGCCAGATGGGCAAGAAGGAGTCCATCGAGGACACCGCGCGCGTCCTCGGCCGCATGTTCGACGGCATCGAGTACCGTGGCTACGCGCAGTCCATCGTCCAGACGCTTGCGGACTACGCGGGCGTCCCCGTGTGGAACGGCCTCACCACCGAGTTCCACCCCACGCAGATGCTCGCCGACGTCCTCACCATGCGCGAGGAGTTTGGCGCAGACCTTGCTGGCCGCAAGCTCACCTTTATGGGTGACGCAGGCAACAACGTGGGCAACTCCCTCATGGTCGTGTGCGCCAAGCTCGGCATCGACTTCTGCGCGTGCGGGCCGGAGAAGCAGATGCCCGCGCCCGAGCTTGTCGAGCAGTGCCGCGCCATCGCGGCCGGGAACGGCTCCGCGATCGCCCTCACCGAGGACGTGGACGAGGGTGCGTGCAACGCCTCCGTCATCTACACGGACATCTGGGTCTCGATGGGCGAGCCCGACAGCCTCTGGGCCGAGCGCATCGAGCTCCTTAAGCCCTACCAGGTCACTGCTGACGTGATGGCCAAGGCCGCCCCCGACGCCATCTTCATGCACTGCCTCCCCAGCTTCCACGACCGCCACACCACCATTGGCGAGGGCATCTACGAGAAGTTCGGCCTTCCCGAGATGGAGGTCGCCAACGAGGTCTTCGAGGGACCGCGCTCCCGCGTCTTCGACGAGGCCGAGAACCGCATGCACACGATAAAGGCCGTGATGTACGCGACGCTCAAGTAGGCGGACGTAATTCTGGGGGCGGGGGCTGGCTTTCCCTCTGAGGGCGAAGGACATCAAGCCCACGCCTTCTGGGAAAACACCGGCCCCGCCCTTGGCTTCAAGCGGCGTGCTTGAGCGTTGTGGCATGCAGCGGCGGTACCCTGGAAGAACAAACGGTTTGCGTTCGACCTCGTGAACTAAGGAGAGTATATCCTGGAAGTGCAGATGTTGCCTGCGGCAACCGTAGGTGCCGGTGCTCTATTACCCGATCGCAAAAAAGTAGCAACTATGTGAGCCATCCACGACGGTATCTATACCACACTTGGAAAAGTCTTCCGCAATAGAGTTATTTTCAAAATAGCTGTGGACGAATCTGGTGTGTCCCATGGTCGGTTGGAGGCGCTATGAGCTTTACAAGGGTTAGAGGCCGTGTGCCCGACATCTCACTTTTGACGCTTCTGCTTTGGACGCCGAATACCGTCCAACGCCTGTTTGCCCCAGAATTGCCTGTGAACGCCTATGCATACGCCGCTGCAGGATGCCTCCTGGGGTCGCTTATTCGGCAGTTCCTGTCGTACGGATTGCAGCAAAGAGTCGACTCTCTCCTGAGACGTATAAACGCTTTCCGAGTTGCTCTTGCCGGCCTGGTTTGGCAGGTTGTTCTCGTCGTGCTCCATGTAATGGGCGGGCAGAGAGGGTTTTTCGCGTTTTGGGTCGCGTGTCTTGCTGGTACTGCATTGTGTTCGCTTGCACTGTCTTGGGTCCTTCAAATGACGCGTGAACAGATTAACGGCTCAGATGGGAATTCCGCCAGTACGAACTGGCCATCTCGAGTCTCGGCAACCTTGGCTCTCGCACTGGGGCTACTCACCCAGCCCGCGTGGCTCGCTGGCGTATCTGCCGGGGGTGGACCCATCATTTTGGAGCTCACGCTCTCTGGCGTGGCCTCGTGTTGCGTTTCACTTCTCTTTGTGTTGCTCGCTGCTGATTCAGCGTTCGAGGGCACTGAGAATGGTACAGAGCACTTATTGGTCGCACGGCTTGCGTCCCTTGCCGCATGCGGCACGCTTTCATGGAACCTGTATACGAGAGTAGTGAACACGAGTGGGTTGGTTTCCCAGTCTGACTCGAGAGCCATTATTGTCGCGCTCGTGTCAACGACCTGCCTGGCTGCAATCCGTTCGCACCACGGCTGGTGTGGTTCCGGAGTGGGGGAGACGGACTCGAAGCCTATCGACTTCGCTTTTCCGGACTTGTCTGAGTTCGGCCTTACGGAGCGAGAGACGGAGGCGATAGGACACTTGCTCCGAGGAAGGACTTCCCAGGAGAGTGCAGAGCTGATCGGGATCAAACCGTCGACCGTCAGGGAGTACCTCCGGCGCGCGTATAGGAAGATTGGTGTCGAGGGGGCTGACCAGCTGAGGGAGCGCTATCATCTACAACTTGCAGTCCAGGGCATGAGCAGGGGCGTCGAGGAACGCGGGCCGGACAACAGCGTGGGGCCTGTCGCGGAGGCCCTCCTATTTGCTACGACCTTGTATCTGCTGCTTCCCGTGAACGCTCCCCATGGCGTCTGGGGTACCGGGCAGGATCGGCTTTTCGCCTTGGCCGCCGGCATGCTCGCTTCGCACACGTCTGTCCTGTGCAAGCGGAGCGATTGCCGTGGACCAGTGCGATACTCGGGGAATCTCCTCAACAGGCTTCCCCCGATCGCGGCGGCTATTGGGTCTCTCGTCTCTGATTTCATTCCCCATAGTACCTCAGTAATGTTTGCCTGCGATGCCGTGCTGGGGTTCTGCCTGTACCGTTGGTGGGTAGCAGCAGCCTCTCGAAGGGGTGCATTCAAGAGACGTCCCATTACTATGGCCTGCTCCGTGGTTGCCTTTATTTTGTGCGATCTTCTTCTGGCTGAGCTATCACTAGTTGTAGGTGTATGTCTTATATTGGCAACTTCTTTCACTATGCCGCTGCGGGACGACACTGAGGAAACCGCCGTCGGTGTTCAGCCGAGGGAATCGCTTTGCTTGTTCCTTATTGGCTGCGTTGTCGGAAGCGGTCTCGAGGAGGTGTGGCGCGGACTATACTGGTTCTCGTTCATGCCTGCTGCGCTTACGTTTTTTGCTCCTGTCTGCTTTTGCTGCATTCTCTCCCTCTTTGTAAGGTCATCCGAGCAGAGTGTGCCTTCGGTCGCGTTCTCGGTTTCAATCCTCACAGTTGCCTTCGTCATGCCGGATTTGGCACCGACGATTTTAGCCGCGCTCTCCCTCCTACTTCTCGTTGTGAGTTGTGGGGCGTATGTAGCGGGACCTTCGGGCTCACCAGTTCTTTGTGGTCTTTCGCTTGGGCTTGTGGGTGGCTGCGTGCTGTTCAATCGCGTTGCGACTACCTTCACCTATCACGTTGGTGTTCTTGGCGTGTATGGGACGCAGACGGGCTTCGAGCTTGTCTGCGTCTTCTTGTCAGCGCTGGTATTTGCGGCATCGGGCGTCTATGTTGGGAGAAGAATAGTCTGCTCTGGGCGGTTCGCCCGCGACAAGTTGCAGCAGCGTTCCATTTCCCTCAACGAAGTAGTGGTGCGCGATGTTCTTGCTGCCTATGACCTTACACCCCTCCAGATAGACACTGCATTGCTTCTTCTTCAGGGGAGGACCGTTAGGGAGATTAGCCAGGAGCTTGGCTATGCCCCGTCAACTATTAAGACGGCTCGGAGGGTCTGCCTCACTCGAGTGCAGGCCCCTGACATCCCCGCTCTCCGGCGGGAGATCCTGGCTGGGATACGGTGTAGTCAGGGCGATAGCTGATATTAGGTCCCTGCTGACTACAGACATGGTCTCCCAGCATGGCTATCCTCTGTGCCAACGCGCAATAGTGACTATGGTCCTAGGGGAGGTGACAAAGCTGGCGCGGTTGGGCGAGAGGTCATGAATAGAATGGGGGCATTATGCTAAGCAAACGATTCTGCAGAAGTAGTTGCGTAAAACTCGGCTCTCTTTTCATCATGCTCATGGTTTTGCTGCTATTGGGTACTACGCAAGCATATGCGGGTCAGGTATCAAGTAACGCAAGTGACCAGCCTCGTGTTGAAGTTACAATTAGCGCATTTGATCAGAGATATAAGCTCCTTGATGTGTATGAGGATAACGAGGCAGCTTTAACTGCGTTCACTAAGAAACATCCTGGCTTTTTGGCGGGGGCGAAGTCGTTCGGGTTGCCAGAGCTCACTGTAGAGACTGCCTCGGAATACAAAAGCTATGCCATGGGTCTTGATGGGGTAATTGCGGGTGACGAGTTCGGTGACATCCTTGCATTTCTCGATATCTACGAGAATCCTTCTGAGAATGAGTTCTTGAAGAATGAAATTCTCTCTCTCGAGTCAGCGGTTGACAAAGAGACAATATCTATTGATGAGGCGGAAAGTCAGGCAGAGAAAATCCTTCCTGTCGGGATAGAACAGAGAGAGACACCTGTTGCTCTGCGGAATTCGGGCATTAACCTTTCGAATGCTTGCAATTATGCATTCAAGTATGCAACTTCTTACAACTCCGATTATGGGTATGAAAGAACTTGGTATCTAGCCGGTGCTGACTGCACGAACTTCGCATCTCAGATTCTGCATGCAGGAGGCATCGGCATGGACTACTACAATGACATTGCGAGCGGTTGGTGGTGGAGATCAATCGGGAACCGCTCTCTCTCTTGGATTCAGGCCAACACGTTCGCTAACTATATGGGCAGTGGGTACAATTCGACAAGCTGGAACTCGCTAAAGAACAATGTTCGTGCCGGTGACTTTATAGGCTATGATAGTGGCGATGACGGTGCTGTTGACCACATTGGATTTGTTTACTCAAAATCCAGCACGCAAGGATTACGCATAGCCCAGCACTCGGCCGACTACTTGAGGTGGGAGGGCGAGACTGGCTGGCCAAACATCAATGGCCGTTATTATCGCATCCGACGGTAACGCGCGTTCAAAATGGACTGTGGTGTGATCATGAAAGAAACCAACAAAGCCTCGCGGTTTGCCAGGGTCGCATGTCCAATCCTTGTCCTGATTGAGCTGGTAACCGCTGCGCTCATGCCACACTACTATCCGAGCGAACTCTGCGAGGGGGTAATCCAGGTCTTTTTCTACGCGAGCCTGTTTGCTGTCCCGACCATATGCGTTGTGCTCGATGTCGTTGACCATGTAAGGCACCGCGACGTGGGCAGTAACTGTGCGGTTGTGCGCAGGGCTGTAGCCCAGCTTGCCTCCTGGCTTGCTCTCTATGCCTCCATGTATTGGGTTACCCCGCTATTGGAGGATTTCTATTTGAGCCGGGGTGAGTCTCTTGGGTTCCCAGATGTATGGCCCGTGCCCCAGATCTTTGTCATCTATGTGCTTCTCTACTCATGCGTGACGTACTGCATATTTGTGGGGATTCATAAACGTTAAGTCTGCTTGGTGGTTTGACGCATGAGCTCAAGCGATGCCCGCTTGAACGTGGGACGCTCAAGCGGGCAAAATTTGGGCTCTTCGTCACTTCTGGTGGGTAGCACCTCCCCGCGATGACGTGGCCGGCCCCCCCGAGCGGTAGGACATTGCCTTGCTGGGGAAGGCTGGACATCCACCCGGGAGGCGGCGATGGAGGCACAGGCCGGGATGCTGGCAGGGCTCTTCGAGAGGTCGATGGGGCTCGGGGCGGGATGGGAGGTCACGGGCGCCTGGTCCGAGGAGAAAGGGGACGCCCCCGACGGGCTCCGCGTACGCGTGGCGCACGTGAGGGGGCGGGCCGTGGGGTGCCCCGGGCGCGGGCGGAGGTGCGGGACCCACGACACGCGGGAGCGCGCCTGGCGCCGCCTCGGCATCTGGCGGTGCGAGACCGTCGTGCACCGCGCCGTGCCCAGGGCGGACTGCCCGGAGCGCGGCGTCCGCACCGTGTGTTTAGTCAAGCCTGACTTTCGGTTGTGTTTTGTCAAGACGATGTGAGCAGAATGGTCACTAATTTCTGAGCAGTTCGCTCACGCGTTCCGAGCATGCTTTCTGAGCACCCCTCACTGCATCAGCGCGTGCCTGACGCGGTAGGACTCGCCGCGGAACTGCAGGAGCCTCCCGTGGTGGACGACGCGGTCTATCACGGCCGCTGCCATCTGGTCGTCCCCGAAGACCGAGCCCCACCTGGAGAACTCGAGGTTGGTCGTGAACACGACCGACTGCGCCTCGTAGGCCTCGGAGACCACCTGGAAGAGCAGCCTGGCCCCGTCGGCGTCGAGCGGCAGGAAGCCTAGCTCGTCTATGACCAGGAGCTCGGCCCCGCCGAGCTGGGCGAGCTCGCGGTCGAGCCTTCCGTCGTCGCGGGCGCGGCGCAGGCGCATCACGAGCGAGGAGGCCGTGAAGAACCTGGCGGGCCGCGCCCGCTGGCAGGCGAGCGCGCAGAGCGCCTCCGCCATGTGCGTCTTGCCCGTGCCGACGTCGCCCATGAGCACGAGGTCCTCGCGGTCGTCGAGGAACGAGAGCGAGAGCAGGTCGTCCCTCCCGAAGCCGTCGGGCCGCTCGGCCTGCCCCCACTCGTAGCCGTCGAACGTCTTGGCCTGCGGCAGCGCGCAGCGCCCCGGCAGGTTCGCGCGCTTCGACGCCTCCCTGCTCGCGCACTCGGCCTCGAGGTAGCCCGCGAGGTGCTCGACCTGCCTGGGCGTGCCCCTCCGCGCCCACTCGGCGAGCACGGACTTCGTGAGCGAGCGCCTCCTGCCGGCGGCGATGCGCCTCGCGAGCATGTCGCAGGAGGCCTCGTCCGGCACCCTCCCGCCGGCGAACACGCGCTCCTCGGCCTCGCAGGCCGCGCCGAAGCCCGCGACGCCGGCGACCCTGCCGAGCACGCGGAGGGCCTGCCTCCTGTCGGCCTTGCCACAGCGGTCGATGGCCTCCACCAGGCCGTCCGGCATGTCCCGCCGGATCGTGGACTCCCCGAAGGCCCTGGGGCGGGCGACGAGGGCGGGTATCAGCGAGACCGGGTTCCCCGCCGTCTCGCCCTCGCCGAAGCTGCGGGCGAGCGTGGCCACGTGCCTGCCACGGTCGGCGAGCACCTCCACGGTGCGTGCGCGCACGCCCACCAGGAGCTCGCGGTCGTGCCATGCGGGGCCGGCGCAGTAGAGGTTGCCGTCCACGCGCACGTACCCGCGCTTGTCGGCGCGCGCATGCGCCCACCCGGCCGCGTCGAACGGCGTGCCCGGCAGTGCCAGCATGCCCGCGAGGTCCTCCGGAAGCGCCTTCGCGGTCTCCCTGCCCTCCCTGTTCCTCGCGCCGGCGTTGATGCGGTCACAGCCGGACGCGAGCCTCTCGCCGGGCTCGTCCAGCGAGTCCGCCTCGGGGACGGGGACGAGGAGGTTGCGGCGCAGGAAGCCGACTGCGTTCCCCACCGACCCCCTCTCGTTCCCGGAGTAGGGGTCGCGGTGGCGGCTCTCGCAGCGGTAGTGCGCCCGGAACTGGGAGAAGGGCTCGGACTCCGTGACCCTGCCGGACAGCATCCTGCCGGCCTCGGTGGCGTTGCCGGGCACGAGCAGGCGCGGCGCGCGCCCGATCCGCTCGAAGACGGCCCTCAGGCCCCGGCAGAAGACCTCGGCCCTCTCGCGCGGCAGGGCGACGCAGTAGCGGGCGTTGGAGTGCGGCAGGGTCGCCACCAGGGGCTTCAGGCCGACCGCGCGCCCCGCGACCGTCGCCCGGAAGTTCCCGAAGTCGACCTGCGCCGTGCCCGGCACCCACTCGAGCTCGAGGTGGCCGTCCCTCGGCCCCCGCGCGTGGTCGCCCCTCCAGGCGGCCACGTACCTCCTGACCGACGAGTACGAGCCCTCGTAGCCCATCTCGTCCACGGCCCTTTCGTAGACCCTCTTGGACGTGTGCCTCTGCTTGCCCGGCACGGGCGGGCCCGCCTCCAGGATCGCGTCGGTCCAGTGCGAGAGGCCGTCCGTGGCCGGGCGGGCCCTCCTTCGGGCCAGCGGGGGCTCGGGCGACATGTCGGGCTTGTCCGCGTACTTGGCGACAGTGTTCCTGCTGACCCCCAGCTCGCGGGCAATCCGCGACCTCGGCACCCCGTCCCGGTCCATCCTCCTGGCGTCCTCCTGCCCGTCTGGGGGCACGGTCATTTCCCCTTCCTTCCCGGGGCGGCACTCGCCAAAGTCGGCGCCCCGGGAGAACATAGGCCTGGCCGTGTCCCTGACGCACCGGGACACGGCCAGAATCTGACCAGACTGCTCAATTCTTCCCGACCACGGCGCTCAGTTTCCGATGGCCATTCGCGTCACTTCTTAGTGAACAACAACATTCGGTTTTCATCACGGATTCTTTCGGGTTCGCGCACGAAAGTTTTTCGGGTTTCGTCACGGGCCCGCCGGCACCTCCCTGCCTTCCCGACTTCCCGAGCATCAGGCTCTCCTCCAGCCTGTGGCTCGGGCCCCCGAACTCCACGAGCCTGCCGTGGTGCACGACGCGGTCGACGATCGCCGCCGCGAGCTTGTCGTCCGCGAAGACGGTGCCCCACCTGCCGGACTCGACGTTGGTGGCGGACATCACGCTCCTCCTCTCGCGGCCCTCGGGCGTCGCCTGGCAGGGCGGCCTCGCCCCGTCCACGTCGAAGGGCACGTAGCCGAACCCGCCCGGTACCAGGAGCCTCGCCTTGGCCACGTCGGCGAGCAGCCCGTCGGGCGTCCCCTCGCGCTTGGCCTTGCCCGGCCGCGGCGCCGGCCGGGCCGTCTGCCAGAACCCCGCGGGGTAGCCCGCGGACGTCGCGGCGATTCCGAGCGCGGTGGCGACGTGGGTCTTCCCCCTGCCCGTCGGGCCGTGGAAGGCGAGGCCCTCCGCGCGCTCCATGAAGGAGAGCGAGAGCATGTCCTCGCGGCCCCAGCCGTCCGGGAACGAGACGCTGGCCCAGTCGAGGCCGTCGAACGGCTTCGGCACGGGGAGCCTCGCCTGCCCGGGCAGGCGCTGCCTCTTCGCCCTGTCCCTGTGCACGAGCTCGGCCTCTGTTAGCGTCAATTAGGAAATCACCAATCCGCACAACTTTCAGGCGCCAATCGCGCCAATGTTCTTTCGCCGGTCAGGCAAGCGGACCATCGCCGCTTCCGGCGCCCCCGCGGGCTCGCGGCTGGGCCTCCTGCCCCATCACCTCCCTCGCCCTGTAGGACTTGCCCGTGATCTTGATCACGTGGCAGTGGTGGCAGGCCCGGTCCGCGATCGCCGAGGCGACGACCGGGTCGCCGGACACCCCCGCCCACGAGCCGATGCCCACGTTGGTCGTGATGATCGTCGAGCGCCTCTCGCAGCGCCTCGATACCAGCTGGAAGGACAGGTCCGCCCCCTCCTTGTCGATCCCCAGGTAGCCCAGCTCGTCGACGACGGGCGGCGACAGGTGCGAGCAGAAGCGCAGCCTGCGCCCCGGCGCCCCCTTCTCCGCGGCGTGCCCGAGGTCGCGCACGAGCCTCTGGCAGTCCACGAAGTAGGTGAGCTTCCTGGCGCCTATGGCCTCCACGCCCGGCGCGACGGCGATGTGCGCCTTGCCGGTCCCGGGGCTGCCGACGGGCACCACGTTCTCGTGCCTGTCGACGAGGCCGAGGGTCGCGAGGTTCTCCACGACCGGCCTGCCGGCCGAGGGCCGGAAGGAGGAGCCGAAGTCCCTGGGCGCCCTCGCGTAGGGGAAGCCCGCCTTCCGGATCCTGCCGTCGAGGTCGCGCTTGCGCACCAGCGCGAGCTGGGCGTCGGTCATCTCGAGCATCGCGTCGCCGAAGGACCTGGAGCCCGCCGCCACGAGGGAGGCGTAGTCGTCGAACGAGGAGGGCATCGCGTCGAGCCCCAGCCCCTCGAGGTTGTCCCTGACCCTCTCGGCGACGCCGGCCCCCGCGCCCGCGACTCGCCCCCGAGCCCGCCGAGCAGCTCGAGGTTGCCCCTGGCGGCCTCTGCGATGTCGCCGTCCATGGTGGCCCACCTCTTCCCGGCGAGGGCCTCGACGTAGTGGGCCTCGTCGCAGGCGATGGGCTGGCTGCCCGCCGCCGTGTCGTGCTCGGCGACGAGCCTGCCGCCGTCGCAGGCCAGCAGCTCGCCCCCGGGCAGCACGACCAGCCCCACCCTGTGGCCGATGCAGGACCTCGGGACCGAGGACTCGCGCCCCCTCGCCCCCACCGGCATCGTGGGGGGCACCACCTGCCAGGAGGGCTCGTCCGCCAGCGAACCGGGCGCGCACCTCGGGGGCGCCGGCCCGAGCAGGTCCTTCTCCCTTCGGAAGGGCGGCTCGGGCGGGAGCCCCGTCGTCCGGTTGGGCCCCTCGTTCGAGCGGGCCCGTATGCGCGCGATCGCGCGGTCGAGCCCGTCCCAGCCCGAGAAGTCCCCCCCGTAGGCCGCCAGGCGCCCCAGGAAGCGGTTCGAGGACTCGTCCCTGCCCTTCGTCTCGGGCGAGCGCGGCCTGCAGGGCACGAGGTCGAAGCCGGCGTCCCTCGCGAAGGCGAGCACGCGCCTGTCCCTGGCCCTCGTCCCGTCCGCGCCGAAGGTCGCGATGGCCGACATGTCGTCGGCGGGCCACTGCGCCGGGACCCCTCCCAGGAACGCGATGCTGTCGGCCATGCACCTGAGGAGCGTGTCGCGCGTCCTGCCCATCGCCCCCTCGAAGAAGTGGCAGCGCGAGTAGCCGGGCGTGGACGTGCACGCGTTGAAGCTGCACTCGGCCCCGTCCGCGTCGTGCATGGTGACGTCCCCCTTCCAGTCGAGCTGGAGCTGCGCCCCGGGAGGCGTCTCGAACCTGGGGTGGGGCTCGGCGGGGGCCCTCCCGGGGACTATCCCGCGCGTCCTGGGGTGGTGGGCGGAGCCGCTGTGGCCGGGCAGCCTGGGCTCGCCCTCGCCGCGCCGGTCGAGCGGCAGCCCGTAGATGCCCCTGGCCGTCACCCCGGGCAGCGCCGCCTTCTCCTCGATCAGCCCCCTCACGCCGTCGAACCCGCTCCGCCTGCCGGCGCGCCCGTCCTCCGGCGCGCTCCCGTCGGCAGCCCAGTACTTCGCGACCGTGTGCCTGTCGACGCCGTGCCTCCTCGCTGTGTCCGAGAAGTTCGGCTTGATGCCGGCTTCCTTGTCCATGTCGGGCCCTCCGATCATGTTCCCGTCCATGCCAGCCTCCCGGATGCGTGCCTACGGCCCGAATCTAGGCGGTTGGCGGAACTGGTGAATCTTCGTTTGCGCGATTGGTGGAGCTTCTTTGTCCGGACTGGTCGGCTGCATTGGCCTAACTGGCGTTTTTCAAGTTAGCGCTAACAGCCTCGAGCATCGAGCGGCACGCCGACAGCTGCCCCGGGGTGGCGGAGGCGACGAAGCCGTCGATGGTCTCCCCCGAGATGAAAGGCGCCCTGGCGGCGGCCCTGAGGGCCTCCTCGGTCGCCTCACGCTCCGGGCGCTGCATGTCCGCCACCACCCCCCGCGAGGCCGACGGCCCTGTCGTACTCGCCCGGGTCGGGCTCCTCGCCGTACTCGGCCCTCGTGCCTCCGGACGCCGCGACGGCGGCGGACAGCTCGACCGACGCGCCGCCCACGCCCCCGGTCGCCCTCAAGGCGGCCCCCATGCCCCGCACGGCCGCCTCCCAGCCGTGCTGCGCGCTCGCGTCCCTGAGCACCCGCAGGTCGCGCCCCAGGTCCGCCCCGCCCTCGCCGTCCAGGAACTCCACGGGCTCCCTTGGCAGCGACTGGCGCACGACCGAGTCCCTCCATCCGGTGGGCCTCATGCAGAGCGGCCTCGGCCGCAGGGCCGGGTCGGAGCTGTCCGTCGGGACGCTGCCCCACTCGCGCTCGTGCTCGGCCACGACCTCGCCCGTGCCCTCGTCCACCACGCGGACGCGGAATGCGCCGACGGCCACCGCGACCTCCTTGCCAGCGCAGGCCGGCCCGGCGGAGCATCGGTGGGTGCCGCCGAGCGCGAGGACGCCCTGCCTGCTGCGCCTGCGCGTCTCCCAGCGCACGCACTGGTACCCCGCCGGCGGCAGCTCCGCGAGCGCCGCCCTGCCCTCCTCGAAGAGCCCGAGCTCGGGCACGCCGAGCCCGTGGTGCCTCTTCTCCGCGCTCATGTCGGGGGAGTCCCGCAGCAGCCTCTCGTTGAACGCCTCCGCGTCGTGCATCTGCGGCACCGGCACGAACAGGCTCCTGCGGTGGTAGCCCACCTTCGCCTCGACGTTGCCCTTCTCGTTGCCCGAGTACGGGTTGGTGAGCGTGTGGCCGAGGCAGTAGTGGGCGGAGAGCCTCCTGAGCATCTCGCTCGGCCCGACCTCCCCGCACACCCTCCCCCCGACCCCGGCGGCGTTGTCGGAGGCGGCCCGCGCGGGCACGCCGCCCACGAACTCGAGCGCGTTGCGGAGCCCCTGGCGCACGCACTCCGACGTCTCGCCCCAGAACACCTGGGCGGGCCCGACGCCGGGGTGCGGGAGGCTGACCGTGAGGTACCTCCCCCTCGTTACGACGCCCCTCACCCCGAGGTCCGCCTCCCCGAAGTCGACCTGGCACTCGCCGGGAAGCCAGCTGAGCCGCAGGTACCCCTGCGCGTCCCTGGCGTCCCCCTCCTCCGCCATCCCCTCGCGCCGGCGCCTCACGTAGCGCTGCACGGTGGAGTAGCTCCCGCCGTAGCCCTTCTCGTCGCGCAGGCGGACGAAGGCTCGGGTGGCCGTGTGCCGCTGCCTCCTCCAGTTGCGGCAGTCGTCTAGGAGCCAGGCGTCGATCGTCGCCTCGTAGGGCTCCAGCAGCTCGCTCTCCGCGATGCGCCTCCCCGGGCGCGAGGGGGAGAGGTCCTCCATCCTCAGGTGCTTCCTCACCGTGGGCTCCGACACCCCGGTGCTCCTCGAGATGCTCGCGATCGGCTCGCCACGGCTCCCCCTCCCGCGCATGTCCCCTGTCTTGTCCACGCCGATCATTTCCCCTCTGGCCCCCCCTCACGTCGCAAACCGAGGCAACGACATGTTGGGCCAATCGCGGGATGGTCGGCGTGCCCATGCTCAAACACGAAAAGACCCTGTGCTCAAACCCGAAACTTTTCGTGCTCAAACCCGTAAATCAGAGGCTATCAAACACACGCACCGCGCGCATGCCCTGGGGGGCGAGGCCGAGCCCGCGCTTCACGGCCCTCTTCGAGACGCGGGCCCTCGCCTCCTGGGCCATGCGCTCCAACGCCCCCGAGATGGGGGTCGCGGCGGGGATCGCGAGGAAGGAGCGCGAGGGCATCCTGGACTGGTTCTCCAGGAACGCCACCAGCGCCATCCCCGAGGGGCTCGATTCCGTCATCCAGTCGATCGAGAGGGCGGCGGGGGGATTCGGGAACGTGGGGTGCCTCGAGACGATGGTATTCCTCAGGCTCGGCCGCCTGGGCTTCTCGGCCCGGCTGGCCGTCTCATCTGCTACCCACTGGAAACAGCGAAGAGCCCAAAATTTGTACATATGCTGGGAGGGAAACCGGTGCGCGGCGCGAAGATGCAGGAGAGGTTCGATGCCTTGCTCGCAGAATGCGACTCCTGCCTGCGGCGCATTGGGATTTTGCCGCGCGAGTGCCTTCCCTCTGTGAGGCTCACGCACAACCGCTCGCGCATTGGCAGCTGCAAGAAGCTGCGTGGCGGGCGCAGACCGCTCTTCCAGATCTCGTACTCCGTCGACGCGTGCAAGACTGACGCCCTGGCGCGAGACGTCCTCTTCCACGAGCTCATCCACACGCTTCCTGGTTGCTTTGACCATGGGGAGCGCTTCCATGCAGCTGCGGCAAGGGTGAACGCCGCCTACGGTGCGGACGTACGAGCTACCAGGCGCGTCCCCTCGCAAGAGGTGCCGGTGGCTAATAAGTTGCAGGTCGAGGGTCTTGTCGGCAAGTCTTTCTTCGTGCGAGGGAAGTGCTACACCTTCGCCGGCTCCAACAGCCGGCCAAAGCGGTGCTGCGATTTGCGAGATGCACGTGGTCGCACTTACGTTTGCGCCCCGGCCTACGTCCTGGCGCACATCTCTGCAGACTAGCGGCAGATGCTGGGGGGAATGCTGCCGACGCCGCCATTTCCTCGGTGTTGCATGACTTCGCCGCATGAATCTGTATAAATTGACGTCTCAATTTCGCAAAAGGCCAGTTACATCTTGCCATGTGACGTGCAATTGTACAGATTTACGCGAACCATGTACCCCAGCAAAGCAAACGAGCGGGGCCCCGGATAGAGGCCTCGCTCGTATCGCACTGGTGCTTCTTACCTTGCGGTGCGCCTAGTACACCATGCCCATGGCCTCGCGGACCTCGTTCAGGGTCTCGTGGGCAATCTCGTTCGCGCGGCGGTTGCCGTCGCGGAGAACGTCCCTCACGTAGTCGAGGTCACCTGCGAGCTTCTCGCGGCGCTCGCGGATGGGGGCGAAGTACTCGTTCACGACCTCGGTGGTGTAGCGCTTGAGCTGGCCCGCGCCGCCCATGCCAATCTCGTCTGCGATCTCTCTTGGGTCGCGCCCGCTGCAGATGCCGGCGGTGGTGAGCAGCGTCGAGACGCCGGGGCGCCCCTCGGGGTCAAACGTGATGTTGCGCTCGGAGTCGGTCTTCGACTTCTTGATGAGCCTTGCCGTCTCCTCTGCGGTCATGGAAAGCGAGATGGCGTTGCCGTAGGACTTGCTCATCTTGCGGCCGTCGAGGCCGGGCAGGAGCGGCGTCGAGGTGAGAAGGCCTGCAACATCGGGGAAGACCTTCCCGTAGCGCTCGTTGAAGCGGCGGGCGATCTTAGAGGTGATCTCGATGTGGGGGAGCTGGTCGCGCCCCACGGGCACGATGTTGCCCTTGCAGAAGAGGATGTCGCACGCCTGGTGCACGGGATAGGTGAGGAGAAGTCCCGTGAGAGCATGTCCAGACGCTGCCTGTTCTGCCTTCACGGTGGGGTTGCGCTCCATCTCGGCCTCGGTCACCAGCGAGAGGAACGGCAGCATGAGCTGGTTCTCCTCGGGTACCGCAGAGTGGGTGAAGATCATGGTCCTCTCTGGGTCGATGCCACAGGCGAGGTAGTCGATGACCATGTTGTACACGTTGTCGCGGATGTGCTCGGTGGTGTCGCGATCCGTGATCACCTGGTAGTCGGCGATGATGATGTTGGTGTTGACGCCCAGGTCCTGGAGACGGACGCGCTCCTTGAGAGTGCCAAAGTAGTGACCCAGATGCAGATGGCCCGTTGGCCTGTCGCCCGTGAGCATGGTGTAGTTCTCGGGGTGCTGGGGCAGGTCGGCCTGAATCTGGTCGCTGCGCTTGAGCGCGGCGTCGTAGCTTCCCTCGTTGGGCATAATGTCTCCTGGTCCTTTTGCATTTTTGGCGTTACCACGCGGCGCGCGTGTTCACGAGAACCAATCTTACGGCAACGCTGCGCCTCTGTCTTCAAGTGGTCTCATGTTTTGAGGTTGGCTGCTCGGCTCGGCGTCATGCAGGCGTCTTGCCTCACGGTTGCAAGATGGACAACAAGTTCGAGGAGAATGGCATTATGAGGTAAAGTGTCATGAAGCGGAAAGGAGGATGGTGTGGCTAGTTCCCAAGGTGCAGATGCTGGAAAGACCGCCCTTCGTGAGGAATATGTTCGCATACGTACTCACATGGAATCGCCCGCCCGAGCCACGTCAGACGCCCCCATTCTTATGACCCTTGAGGGCCTTCGCGCTTGGAAGGAAGCATCTCTCGTCCTCACCTACGTTTCATTTGGCAGCGAGGTTGACACCCATGCCCTCATGCGGGCAGCTTGGGCACAGGGCAAGCGCGTTGCGGTTCCGAGGTGCCGACCTTCTCACACCCTCGACTTCCATGTCGTTTCTTCCGAAGACGACCTTGAGCCTGGCCTGCGTGGCCTCATGGAGCCATCCCCTGGCTGCGGGCGACCTCTCACGACAGCGCAGATGGTTGGTTCCGTGTGCATAGTGCCAGGCCTTGTGTTTGATTCCGAGGGATACCGCATTGGCTATGGTGGAGGCTACTACGACAGGTTCCTTGCCTTTTATCCGGGTGAGAAGGTCGCGCTGGTGCGCCCGCGGCAGCTCTCGGGAAACCCCCTGCCAAGGGACGAACATGATATTCCCGTCGATTGGCTGGTGACCGAGTCCGGAACGTGGTGCTGCAATCCATTGGTGAGATAGCCGCGTGGGTGGCTAGTCCTTCTCGTCCTCATCGTGCTCGCTGAGGTACTGTGCCATGTCCTTAATTGCCTTGCGGTAGCCTTCAAGGCCCATGCCCACTATTGTTTCGAAGCACGCTGCGCGTACATAGGAGGTCTGTCGGAAGTCCTCGCGCTCGTCGACCTTCGAGATGTGGACCTCGATGGTGGGAATGGCCACAGACTTGAGTGCGTCAAGCAACGCGATCGACGTGTGGGTATAAGCCGCGGGGTTTATGACGATGCCGTCGAACTCGCCGTATGCCGCCTGGACCACGTCGACAAGATCACCCTCGTGGTTTGATTGGAAGCATCGGCACTCGGCAAAGCCTGCCTCGCGAGCAGCCTTGCGGCAGAGACGCACGAGGTCGGCGTAGGTCTTGCGTCCGTAGATCTTGGGCTCACGCACGCCAAGCATGTTGATGTTTGGGCCGTTAACAACAAGGAGGCGCTTGGTGCCGGCGGCACCTGTTGCTTCGAGAAGCGAAGCGAGCTCGTCGATGTCGTCCTCGTTGTCATCTTCGGCGTTTGCGGTGGACTCGACGCGAGTTGACGCAAGGGGCTTTTTTGCCGCCACGGCCGCACGCACCGCCTTTGGAATGGGGGCGTGGCCGTTGATCTGCACACTAATGGAATCCTCAGGAGCGGAGGAGGATCCACGAAACGCGGAATAGCTGGGCTGTATGCCCGTAAGCTGGACTATGTCGTTGCTCACTTCGTTGATGGAGCCAGGTCCAAAGACAATCTCGACGCCGTTGGGACCGCGCCTAACGGTACCGAGAACACCTCTGATCGAACGAAGCTTTTTCATGTCGACGAGGTCGGGCTGCTCGGTGAGGATCCTAAGCCTTGTCATGCAGATGTCGTTCGCCTTGACATTCTGCTTTCCTCCCAGAGCATCAAGCACCTGCTCGGCGACATCCCTCTTTGCCATTGCGCCAATACCTTTCGACGTGCGGCGCATTGCTCAAAAAGGCCTTCTCCCCAAGGCCTCCCATCGCTGCCCCACTTGTTCAAATGTGTTGAGGAAAGTATAGAGCTACAGCAATCACGTCACGATGTTTGGTTGAGTTGGAGTCCGCAGACGTAACTCATTCTCGGCGGGCGGGATGCTTGACATGTCCGGTTTCCGCGGCTGAGAAACAACGCAACGACGTATTAGAGCTAGAGCCCAAGGAGCCCTTGAATCGCCCGTGCGTTTCCGGCAGGAGACCCAATTGAGACAAGCGAATAATCTGCCCAGCTGCGATAGGAGCCCATGCGCTCGCGTGCAAGTGCTTCAACGCCCTTTGAGGCGGAAACGGGCCGTCCCGACGTCTCGAGTTCGGAGAGGGACCGGTCTATGAAGACGATGGTCCCGTTTTGGTGGAGGAGGTCGTAGTTCGAGGGAACCGTTACCACACCGCCCCCGCAGGCAATGACCAGACCGGACCTCGCGCCGTACTCGCCCGTCACCCTCGACTCCACGCGGCGGAATTCCTGCACGCCCCTGGTGTTGATGATTGTGGCAGCGCTCTCTCCCGTGCTCGCATCTATCGCGTCGTCTATGTCGACGAAGGGCCTGCCCAGCATGCGGGCGAGACGCTTGCCGGTGGTCGTCTTTCCGCAGCCCGGCATGCCGATGAGGACCACGTTGGATGTCTCTGAAAGAATCTGGCGCTCGATGACGTCAACAAGCGAGACGTCGAGAGAGCGGCCCTGGAAGAGTTCACTAGACCGAAGCGCCTGCGCCACAAGCATGGAGAGCCCCGTATCGGCAGGGATCCCAAGGCGCTCTGCGGCGAGCACGATGCCCGTGAGCGTTGGGTTGTAGATGACATCAAGGACTCCCACGAGGTTCTTCAGCTGCGCGAGCACCTCTTCGGGTACGGGCGATGCTGGGCAGTTGGGGTACATCCCAACGGGCGTCGCATTAACCATGAGAACCGCATCGGCGTGACGCTCCGCCAGCGTCTCGTAGGTGTCGCTGCCACTGCGGGAGATGACGGAGACGAGGGCGCCCGCGTCATCGAGAGCTGCTTGGACAGCCGCGCTGGCCCCTCCGCTTCCCAGGACCACCGCAGGCTTTCCTGCAAGGACCTCGCGGGCGCTCACGCCGAGTCTTCTGGTGCAGAAACGGTTGAGCATGAGCGAGAAACCCAGGACGTCGGTGTTCTCGGCATAGATTGTGCCGTCGGGGCGCCTCACGAGGGTGTTTGCCGCCCCGAGGCGGTCCACGCGCGGAGAGCGCTCGTCAGCCAGTCGAGCGGCGTCTCGCTTGTAGGGGATGGTCACGTTGAGACCCGACCAGGTGCCGTTCCTGACAAAGCCCTCGACATCGTCCGGCTCGCGCTCGAAGAGCTCGTAGGGCACGCTTCCCAGCGACGTGTGGATGCGGGGCGACCAACTATGGCCAAGATTCCTGCCAAGCAGGCCAAAGGGTGCCGAGCCAGCGTCGACCCCCGCGTTGGGCGTGCCTGCCATCTAGAGCACCTCCGAGTAGCTGCCGAGATAGCGGCACTCCTCGCAGGCATCGCCAATGGTCGCCATGAGCGTGCGGAACTCGGGTGCCGAGACGGAGCACTCCACGTCGAAGTAGAACATGAACTCAAAATCACGGCCAGGGATGGGACGGCTCTCGAGCTTGATGATGTTGATATCAAGCGCATAGAACTTCGCAAGCACCTTGAAGAGAGCACCCGGCTGGTGGTCGACGACGATCATGAGAGAGGTGCGGTCTGCCCCGGGGTAGATCTCAAGAGACTTGGAGATGCAGGCAAAGCGCGTGTAGTTGTCGTCTCGGTCCTGGACGTCTCGCATGAGCACGTCGAGGCCGTAGAGCTGGGCGCAGGCACGGCTCGAGAGTGCGGCCACGTCGGTGCGGCTGCTGTCGGCAACGCTCTTTGCCGCCATGGCCGTGTTCTCGACCACGTGCGGCGTGAGGCCCATGCGCTCGATGAAGCCGGCACACTGGTTGATGGCCTGCTCGTGGCTGTACACATCGCGGATTTGCTCGACAGCCGTGCCGGGCTTGGCAAGGAGGTTGTGGTCGATCTTCACGCGGGTGGTGCGCACGATGTGGAAGTCGTGCTGCATCATGAGGTCATAGACCTTGTTCACGGAGCCTGCCGTGGAGTTCTCGATGGGTAGGACGCCATAGCGCGAGAAGTCCGACTCGACGGCGCGGAAGACTCCCTCGAATGATTCGAAGTACGAGATGAGCGGATGCTTGAAGATGCGATCCGCGGCAAACTGCGAGTAGGCGCCCTCCACTCCCTGACAAGCCACGAAGGCCTCGCGCGGGAAGAACTCTGGGGTGGCCTTTCTCGCCTGGTCGATCTTCACCAGGGTCTCGGACGCGTGATCTGCTGCCAGACGCTGGCCCTGCCGCGCGCGCGACGCCTCCATGAGGAGCTGGAACAGGACCTCGGTGTAGGTTCTCAGCTCCTCGGGGGCCTTGGCGGCGAGAGATGCCATGTGCTCACGCTCGCGGGGGCGGTCGAGTACGGGGAGGTTGTTGGCGCGCTTGTATGCGGCGACGCGCTCGGCGCAGCCCATGCGACGCCCGAAGAGCTCGAGGATTTGGTTGTCGATGCAATCTATCTCATGGCGGATGTCTGAGAGGTCTTCCATGTGGTTCTCCGGTTCCTGGCGGTGGGACAAGCGGGGCTGCTTGATGCTGTTTACTCCGCGGGATAGCTGAGCAGTGCGTCGAGAAGCACAAGGGCACAGATTGCCTCGGCAACGGGGACGGCGCGCGTGGCTACGCACGGGTCGTGCCGACCGTGGACGGTGAGCTTGGTGTTGGTGCCGCTCTCAAGGTCGACCGAGTCCTGCTCGCGCGAGATGGACGAGGTGGGCTTCATGGCGATCCTGAAGAGCACGGGAGCTCCGGTGGTGATGCCGCCAAGGATGCCCCCGGCGTTGTTGGTCCTTGGGGTGGGCTTGCCATCGCGCATCTCATAGGGGTCGTTGTTCTCGCTGCCGCGGAGTCTTGCCACCTCGAAGCCGCGACCAAACTCGATGCCCTTGACGGCGGGGATGCCGAAGGCCGCGCGCGCCAGCATGTTCTCGATGCCATCGAACATGGGTGAGCCTGCTCCTGCAGGCATGCCGCACGCAACGCACTCGATGACGCCGCCAACAGAGTCGAGGTTGCGGCGTGCGCCGTCGATTGCGGCAAGCATGCGCTGCCCGGCAGAGGGGTCAATCGTAGGGAAGCGCGGGCCGTCGGCGAGGATGTCGAGCTGGGCCGAGAGGTGCTCCTGAGCTGCGGGAGAGTTGTCGATGGCGTCGAAGCACTCGTCCTCTACGTCTGAGACGGAAAGCAGGTGCGCCCCAATGCGCATGCCGCGTGCTGCGAGCGCCTGCAGCGCGATGCCGCCTGCGAGGCAGAGCGGCGCCGTGAGGCGTCCGGAGAAGTGGCCGCCTCCCGGGACATCCTGGTTGCCGTGCCACTTCTCCCAGGCGGTGAGGTCTGCGTGACCGGGGCGAGGAACCTTGAGGAGGTTGTCGTAGTCACCAGAGCGCGTGTTGGTGTTCTCGATGATTGCCGCAAGAGGCGCGCCGCATGTGGTGCCATGCACATTGAGACCGCTCACAATGCGTGGGCGGTCCTCCTCGCGGCGGGGCGTTGTCCAACTTCCCTGGCCAGGAGCACGTCGCGCCACGAAAGCCTCGAGTGCACCCTGGTCAACCACGAGGCCTGAAGGGAGACCCTCGACCACGCAACCGATGGCGGGGGAGTGGGACTGGCCAAATATCGTGACGCGAAGCGTCTCTCCAAAGCTCGAGGGCATCTCTAGCCTTTCTCTGCGATGCCTCCGAGGGCGCGGAAGTCCTCGAAGAAGCGTGGGTAGGACTTGGCGACGCACTCTGCGCCGCGGATGGTTGTGGGGCCTGTGGCGTTGGCGCCGGCGATGGCTGCCATCATGGCAATGCGGTGGTCGTTGGCCGCATCAACAACTCCACCAGAAAGCGGGCTGTGTCCATGGATGACAAGGGAGTCGTTCTCTGCGTGGACGTCTGCCCCCATGGCCGCAAGAACTGCGCTTACGGTTGCGAGGCGGTCCGACTCCTTGAGGCGAAGCCTCCCGGCGTTGGCGATAACCGTCGTCCCCTCGGCATTGGCCGCAACGGCAGCAATGGGAGGTACGAGGTCGGGGATGTCCCGGACATCGATAGTGCGGCCTACGAGCTTGTCGTGCGTGGCAGATGCCATGCTCCCAGACCTGCTCACGCGTGCGCCAAGCGCCGCGAGGCAGGCAAGGATGGCCCTATCGCCCTGGGCGCTTGCAGGGTCGAGCCCTGTTACGCCCACGCTTCCCGATATGGCGCCCGAGGCCAACCAGAACGCGGAGTTCGACCAGTCTCCCTCGACCGTGACCTCTCCTGGAGAGACGGCACCCCGAGCGGGGGAAACCGAGAATACCGTCGAAGGGCTGCCATCCATAGTCTCGTGCGACACGTCCACGTTGATGCCAAACTCTTCGAGCGCACGGATGGTGAGTCCAGTGTAGGACCGTGACTCCACGGGCTCGGTCACCACGATCTCGGTTGGCGAGCAAAGAAGCGGTGCCGCCATGAGAAGGCCGCTCACAAACTGTGAGGAGACGTTCCCGGGAATGGTGAAGCGACCGGGCAGAAGCTGCCCTGCTATCGTGAGCGGAAGTGCGCCACGTGCCGAAAGCGTGACCCCGTGCGAGACAAGCTCCTCATAGAGCGGGGAGAGGGGGCGCGAGACGAGACGGCCATGCCCGTCAAGCGTGGCGCCTCTCCCGAGGGCCGCCACAACGGGGAGCATGAAGCGAAGCGTGGAACCGGATTCACCGCAGTCAAGGTGAGCGTTTGTGCGCGCCATGCGGCGGTTGTCTGTTGCGGGGGTGCCCGGAAGCGGGTTGACCCTAAAGCCCAGGCGCGTGTATGCGATGCGTGCGCCCAGCGCCTCGAGGCATCCTACCGTGGCGTCGATGTCCTGGGACGTCGTGTTGCAGTTGATGTCCGTAGTGCCAGGGCAGAGCGCGGCCATGATGAGCAGCCTGTGCGCCATCGACTTCGAGGCGATGGCAGGAATGGTGCCGCGCAACGGGGAAGGGATAATTCTCATGTTGATAGGCATCCAGAGTTCCTCATTGGGTGGGAAGCGCTGAAGAGACACCTAGACTCGGAGGCGTTGATGCTTGGAACCACACAACGGCCCCCAGGATGTCAATCGCCGTTGGGATGTCATCGATGCCCAATATGATGTCCTCCAGTGCCTGGTTGTAACAGCAAGGGGAAAGCATAAGGTTGTTGGCCCCCTTATACCATGCCCTCAGTAGTATTTCATCATGACCTCCGAGTAGCGTATTGAGCTTCTGCATCTCGAGGTAGTCCAGGACTTTTAACGCAACGATTGAGCCATTTGGGGGGGAGCATAAATCGGGGTCGATGAGCACGTGAGATCCTGTGGGTATGTAGTGGTTCATCCCCTCGTCACGGGCAACTATGGCGTAGGCATGGGGGTGCTTCAGGACTATCTCCTCTGGTACTGAGATGCGACCATGAATTCGAGAGGCACCTTCCCCTTTGCTGACCAGCGGAACTTTAGCGCTTAAAGCGCTGCCTTGCTCTGTCTCGCTCGTGGTTGCAAGCCCATGATCTTCAGAGAGCAAATCATCTCGGCTAACCCCGAATGCATCACAGAGGTTCTTAAGTGCCCTGGGACGGGGAACCGAGCCCCTCCTCCATCCCGTCACCGCAGCGGGCGTTACCTTTGCAGCCTTAGCAACGTCTTCTTGGGTGAGGCCTCGGGCGGCCATGAGGTGCTCAATGTTTTTGCTAAATCCCACAATCGTTCCTTCTGTCGGTTGCACATGGCAACGCTCACCGACCATCAACTACCATTCGAATTGAGAATCATTTAGATAAACTAAATTAAACTATCATTCAAGCCATACATTTTGAGTACAGATGCGAGATGAGAAGACCTTTCAATCCGATGATGCCATTAGGAGAACTTCACTCATAACAAAGTATACGTTCAAAGGAGAGCCATGAAACGAAGTCTTAGTGTTGCCACAAGCATACTCAGGGGATACAACTATTCGCAGGTGCGTGATGTCGTGTCTACGTTGGCAGGATCAAAGGTCGTAGGCAATGTCGAGATTACTTTGAATACCGATGATGCCATTGAGACCATTCGAAAGATCAGTGATGAGTTTGGCCATCAGATTAACGTAGGCGCAGGTACGGTGCTTGACTATCACCATCTCGTCTTGGCGTGTGAGGCCGGCGCTACTTTTGTTCTTGCGCCAGATGCGATGACGCGCGAGATGCTTGAGTATTGTCAGAATCACGACGTGGTCAGTGTCCCCGGTGCGTTTACGCCAAGTGAGATTCGCGAGCAGTTCCGCCGTGGGGCGGATGTCGTGAAGATCTTCCCAGCAAACGAACTTAGTTACGGTTACGCAAAGAAGATTTGCGAACCCCTCGGGAGTTTGCCGCTCATGGCGGTTGGAGGGGTGAACGCCAAGAATGTCGGGGAGGTTCTTGATTCTGGTTATTCGTACATCGGATCTGCAGGTGGAATCTTCAAGAGGCAAGACATCCTCTCTCATAACACAACAGGAATGAAAGAGTCGCTCGCAGCTTTTGAGGCGGCGGTTCTTGCGCGCTAGATCAAAGGCTTCGTTGGATTTGCAGTTGCCAAGAGGACGATTGCGTGAAAAGGAGATGTTTCAACATGAAGGTCGTAGGAGTAACAGCGTGCCCCACTGGTATCGCTCACACCTACATGGCAGCGGAGGCACTTGAGAACGAGTGCAAGCGACGTGGCTTCGACGTGAAGATCGAGACCCAGGGAAGCCTTGGACCCGAGAATGAGCTTACGCAGGACGACGTTGACTCTGCCGACATCGTAGTTCTGGCGGTTGGAATCGTTATCGAGGGAATGGGGCGCTTTGAAGATGCTCTTGTCCTCAACGAGGACGTCAACAAGGCCATCACAAATCCGAAGGAGATCATCGACGAGGCTGTGGGTCTCATCGAGAAAAACAAGTAGGGGGTTAGGGGCATCTGTCGCAGTTAGCTGGGTCTTAAGGAAAGGTGGCAATCGCAGTGAGTAAGGAGAGCGGCACTTCATTTTGGAAGGATGTCCAGAGGCACCTGCTGAGTGGCGTCTCGTACATGATTCCACTTGTGGTTGCTGGTGGCATCGTCTATGCCATCTCGCTCTTGGGAGCAGCAGCAACAGACAAGGGCATGGTCCCCAACGGTCCGGTCATGACCTATCTGAGCGTTCTGGGCAAAGCCGGTCTATCGATGATGATTCCCGTCTTTGCGGCCTATATCGCCTATTCCGTGGCCGGTCGCGTAGGGCTTGCGCCGGCGTTCATCCTTGGATTCATCTCTAATAACAGCGTTGCTATGTTTGGCGGTACCGAGGTCAAGTCTGGTTTCCTTGGTGCGCTCATCATGGGCCTCATCGTCGGCTACATCGCAAAGTGGATAAAGTCTTGGAGGGTCGGCAAGACGATCAAGACGATCATGCCCATCCTTGTTATCCCAACGTTCACCACGCTGATCGCTGGCCTCATCTACTACTTCATCATCGGCATCCCCGCTGCGTGGCTGATGGATGGCATCACATATGTGATGGGTAACCTCAATGGTGCAAGCAAGTATGCACTGGCGGTTGGCATTGGCATCTTTGGCGAGCTTGACTACGGTGGACCTGTCACCAAGGCAGTATCGATGTTCACTCTGTCGCTCATCAGCGAAGGCAACTACTTCCCCAACGGACTGTTCCGCATCATTGTCTCGGTTCCCCCGATCGGAATCTTCTTTGCGACAATGTTTGCTAAGTCCAAGTGGACCGATGAGGAGCGCGATACTGCAAAGTCCATCGCGATTATCGGATGTCTCGGTATCACCGAGGGAGCCATTCCGTTTGCCGTCAAGGACCTCAAGCACGTTGTGCCTGCCTCGATCATTGGGTGCATCGCTGGCGATTTGATTGGAGCTTTCGGAAACGTTGGTTGCCCCGTACCCCATGGCGGCCTGATTGTGCTCCCCGTGGTTCAGAACCCGGGATGGTATGTGCTGGGAATTCTGGTGGGCTCGCTTGTTACTGGCGCCATACTCGCGACTTCCAAGAAACCGCTTGCGGAGCGGGATGCGAAGAAGAGCAAGGGGCCAGCAAATCTGAATCCGCTCGCCCAAGAGTGAGGATGCTTCGGTAATAGCTCCTTGACTTGTTTGGAAGAATGCGCAGGGTGGCCGAAAGCGCGAGGCTTCAGTCACCCTGCACCTGCATAGCTATGCCTCTTGTCCCCAAAGCGCAGTGCTGGCCGCTCCCTTTTCGAGCAATCGGCACTTCAGCGGCCGATGACAGGGCGGAAACCCCTTTAACGACCCTCCTCGATGAGCACTCTGAAATCATCTACTGGAAGGGTCGCAACCTCGACCTTGCCAATATCTCGAACAAGTACGACGTTGATGAAGTCCCCATGGCGCTTCTTGTCAGCGAGTGCTCGCTCGTAAAGTGAATCGGTAGAGATGTTCGAACCTGTCGGAAGGCCATAGCGCTCGACAGTCGACACAACCCTCTGTGCAACTTCGTCAGGGCAGAGCTGCCGTTTGGCACATGCCCGAACAATGAAGCACATGCCAGCCGCCACACAGGAGCCATGTCCCAGGGTGTAGCTGCTCTCGGCCTCTATCGCATGGCCGATCGTATGGCCCAGATTGAGAATCTGTCGTAGGCCCTTCTCACGCTCGTCAGTATCGACCACGTCGCGCTTGATCTCGATGCACCGCTTTACGATCTTCCCAATTCTCTCGAGGTCGTAGTTACCCTCATTGATGGGCCTTCTCTCAAGTTCCCTGAAGAGCTCCGCGTCGCTCATCACGCCATATTTCAAGACCTCGCCGCAGCTGTCAGTGAAGAGTTGGCGGTTTATTGTTGTGAGGCATTCGATGCTCGCGATGACTGCTGAAGGTTGGAAGAAAGTGCCCGCCAGGTTCTTCCCGTGCACGAGGTCAACGGCGGTCTTTCCTCCCACGGAAGAGTCAACCATGGCGAGAAGTGAAGTTGGCACCTGCAGCACATGGCACCCTCTCATATAGATAGAGGCGGCAAATCCTGCCAGGTCTCCAACGACTCCGCCGCCAAGTGCCACTATAAGGTCATCGCGTGTCATCTGCGCATCCGCCATGCACTCAAGGACGTCGGAAAGCACGCTCATGGTTTTGATGGCCTCGCCGACGCCTACTACTTTTGTGGCTACGGTATATCCCGCATCGCTTAGCGAGCGATTTACTACTTCCCCATAGAGAGGATTCACGTTTGTATTGCTCACGACGAAAGCGACATTACCGCCTGCCGTGCGACGTGCCGTTGGTCCGACTTCGCTCAAAATGTCGAGCCCAACCATGACGTCGTAGCTCCCGCTTTGTGCATTTACGTGAACAAGCTGTATGTCTTTCGACTTTGTTTCGCTCATCGTGCCTCTGCCTCCTTCTTCAGGCGGTCGCCCTCTGCGAGGAGCGCCTGGAGCCTCTCGGCATCCTGGGCATCGATTGCGTCCTTATACGCCTGAAGGCTGTCGATGATGAACCCTACCTCGCGCGAGAGGTTGTCCGCGTTGTCGAGGAAGAGCTCCGTCCACATGGGCGCGTTGAGGCGCGCCACACGCGTGAGGTCCTTGTATGAGCCTGCCGAGAAGCCCTTGTGCTCCTGCGCGGTGGGGCTCTTGACGTAGGCGTTCGACACGACGTGCGCGAGCTGCGAGGTGTAGGCGATCATACGGTCGTGGTTCTCGGCTGTGGAGAGGGTGAACGAGCCGAAGCCGAGCGGCTCAAGCAGGTGCTTGAGCCGCTCGAGAATGGCGACGCGCTCGAAGTCGTCCATCTGTGGGGGCACTACGACCATGGGCGCGTTGTGGAACATGTTCGCGCGCGCATGGGCAAAGCCGGAGTACTGGGTGCCTGCCATGGGGTGGCATCCCACGAAGGTCCAGGGCCGGCCCTCCGAGATCTTGCCGCAGCGTTTGCATATGATGCGCTTCACGCCAACCGCATCGATGACTATGGCCCCAGGTGAGATGAGATGGGCCATCTCGTCCAGCCAGTCGATGCTCACTTGGGGATAGCCAGCGAGGATGATGAGCTCGCAGGTGGGGATGGTCTCGTCCGTGAGCTCTCCTTTGATGGTCTCAATCTCGGCCATCTCGGTCACGGAGTGGGTGCGATTCCAGCCGTAGACCTCGCGCCCTGCCGCAGCGAGCGCCTTGGCGAAGGAGCCGCCCATGAGGCCAAGGCCAACGATGCCCGTACGGTCGGGGACAAAGGTGGGTACGTCTGGGTTTGCCATGGCCATCTACTTCGCCTCCCCGACGGGAGCGGTCACTGCCTCACGGATAAGGCGGATGCGGCGCATCGCGTCGTCGAACTGGGTTGGGGTGAGTGCCTGCGCGCCGTCTGACCACGCCTCGCTGGGGTTGTCGTGCACCTCGATCTCAAGGCCGTCCGCGCCAGCGGCCGTCGCTGCATAGGCGGCGGATCGCACGTAGCGCGTGTAGCCGGTGGCGTGGCTGGGGTCGCCAACAACCGGCAGGTGGGAGAGGTGGTGCAGTACGGGGATGGCGTTCACGTCGAAGGTGTTCCTCGTGCGCGTCTCGAAGGTGCGAATGCCGCGCTCGCACAGGATGACGCTGGGGTTGCCCTCGCTCATGATGTACTCGGCACCCATGAGTAGCTCGTCGATGGTCTCGGAGAGGCCACGCTTGAGAAGGATGGGCACCTGGGTCTTGCCCACCTCGCGAAGGAGCGGGAAGTTCTGGGCATTGCGCGCGCCGATCTGCATGACGTCGATGCCCTTATCGAGGAAGAACTGCACGTCGCGTGGATCCATGACCTCGGTCACGATGGGCATGTCGAGTTCGCCTGCCGCATCGGCGAGAAGGTCAAGGCCCTTCTCGCCCATGCCCTGATACGAGTAGGGGCTGGTCCGCGGTTTGTAAGCGCCGCCGCGAAGAAGCGTGGCACCCGAGGCCTTGACCGCGCGGGCAATCTCGAGGAGATTCTCGCCCTCGACTGAGCAGGGGCCGGCTATGACCTGGAAGTTGCCGCCACCAATCTTCACCCCGTGGCCGCAGTCAACAATCGTGTCCTCCGGGTGGAACTTGCGGTTTGCCTTCTTGAAGGGCTCTGAGACACGCTGGACGCGCTCGATGATGTCCATGGATTCGAGGAGAAAAGGGTCAATCTGGGTGGTGTCGCCAATGATGCCGACGATGGTCTCGTTGTCGCCTTGGGAGACGTTGGTCTTGAACCCACGGCCCTCAATCCACTTGACGAAGTGGTCGAGCTGGTCTGGCGTCGCTGTCTCTTTGACTACTGCAATCATGGTAGTTTGCCTTTCCCGAGCTGCGGCGGGCCACAGCCGTGTTGTCGCATATGACTTCGAATGCTACCACGGTGCAACCTGTTGTCGGCGCTGGTGCCTGCGGCGTTAACAAAGGCGAACTAATGGGCGCGACGGTTTGGATGGTGAGAAGGACTGGGAAGAGAGGGGCGTAGCTGGTTGGCTTGGGAAGAGCGTCGCTACCATTCCCAACGTAAGCTGCGGGGGTGTGTCAAAGCAACCTGGGTTGGGTGGGGCGATGCATCTGCTTCCATAGGCTCCAGCAGGCCGAACAGAAACCCCAACAAGTCTATGGGCGATGCTGCGCACGTCTTCACCCCTGCCCCCTGCCATTTCTAGATCGAATGACGAAGTGGCGCTCTTGAATAGGTATACTTGTGGGTATACATGATTGCGAAGAAAAAGGTGGGCTACGGTGGTCAGAGTACATGGGAACGCCCTGAAGCACGGGCTCACCAGCGGCGAGGTCGCCTATGCGTGGGAGAACCCAATCAGGTGCCGCCAGTGCAACGGCACGGACGACCCGCCGCTCTGGATCTCGGTCGGCGTGCTCCCGGACGGGAGGTTCGCCGAGCTGGTTGGATTTATGGACATAGACGGCGTGTGGTGCGTGTTCCACGCGATGGTGCCGCCGACGAAGAAGTTCAAGCGTGAGCTGGGATGGAGGTAGACATGGATGGGATCGTTGCCGAGAACGGCAGGGTTGTCACAGATGAGATGATTGCCAACTGGGAGAGCGCGCTTGAGCGCGACGAGTGGCCGAGTGGCTGGGTCAACGTCGGAGAGGTTGTCGAGGGCAAGCTCCCGAAGGCTGCGGCCGAGACGGTGACGCTTTCGCTCAAGGTTCCCGTTGCCATGAAGCGGGCCCTTGAGAGGGAGGCGAAGGCCGAGGGGAAGTCGACGGGGGCATATGCCCGCGGCATCCTCGCCGAGGGTCTTATGTCCATTGCCTAGGAAATGACCCGCCAGCCGTCGGCTGGCGGGTGCCGTGCTTCTACGGGAGCAGTGCGTTACCGACTCAAATGGCGCTCACTGCCTTACTGCCATCGCTGTGGCCAGCACTCGATGGCGTTCCCCTCTCCTCGCAAGTCCTTTCGAGGGGGCGCTCCAAGCGCTGGTGGGGAGGGCGTCTGCAGTGAATCCGAGCGTGGCGGGCCCGCGCGGGGAGTGGGTGTACGCGGCCAGACGGGTGGGAAGAGGCCCGGGCAATGCTATCGTAGGGGCAGGACGCGCAACGAGAGGGGTGCCGCGATGAGACTCTGGAAGGGCGAGGGCGGCCTGATGACGGACGAGCAGCTGCTCCGGACGATCGCCCACTACGGGTCGCTGGACGCCGCGAGGGCGGCGGGGAACGTCATCCTGGTGAGCGACGGACGCGAGCAGGGTCCAGAGAACGCATCACGGGACGGTCGGGCGAGACGGGCTCCGAGGCTGAGCGACTACCTGGAGGGCGAGGATGGACGTTGAAGGTGCCTACGATGTGCTCTGCGACAGGTGGAGGTCCCTTGGGGCTACGCGGCAACGCACGCTGTCCGAGCGGATGGCGGTCGATGTCACGTACAACAGCACGAAGATCGAGAACGACGAGATCACGCTGCACGACACCGAGACGATAATGCGCGACAGCGAGCTCTCGAACTACACGGGTAGCCTGCGCGCCGTGTTCGAGGTCTCGAACCACCAGCTGGCGTGGGACGCGGCGGTGCGCGACGCCTTCAGCCCGACCCCGCCGGGGCTGGACCTCGCTCTGGTCCTCGACGTGCAAAGGACACTGACCGAGCACACGTACGACCGCGCGAGGTGGGAGAGGGGCGAGAGGCCGGGAACTCTCAAGCTGAGCGACTATGGCGTCGGGCCGGGCGCGGAGGTCGGGCTTGCGCCAGAGGAGTGCGAAGAGGCGCTCGTCGGGGTGCTCGACGAGGTGCGCTCGGCGATGGAGCAACCGCTTGGCCCCAAGAGGGCGTTGGTATGCGCGACGTACCTGCATGCGCAGATCGTGGACATACACCCGTTCGCGGATGGGAACGGCAGGACTGCGCGGCTGATGCAGAACTACGTGCTCATGGCACTCGGCAACCCGCCGATCGCGCAGAGGGCCGAGGACCGCATCGCTTACTACGGTGCCCTCGACAAGTTCCATGGGGAGGGCAGGCTCGATGACCTGCTCGAATTCAACAGGGTCGAGTCACTTAGGACGTGGGAGAAGGGCCTCGGCGTGCCATCGAACTAGGTGGGTCAACCAGAGCAATGCGCGGGCAAAGGCGGTCCTGTGCTCCCTCTGTCTCGTCTGCCTCGTGAGGGTCAGTCGGCACCCGGTCCGTCTGCCGGTCGAGCCCTGAAGGCCCGCCCTTCGCTAACCGGTAGATGCCCACGCCTCTCTGCTAGGCTGGGCATTCCGCAAGTGCGTGCGAGCGGCATTGCAAGCGGTGCCTGGCGTGATTGGGTGGTGGCGCAATGGACGGCGCATACGGGCCGATGCTGTTCGACGACGTATCACTCACGTTTTGGGTTGGTAGGGATCTTGACGGGAACCTCTCGGTTAGGCTGCTGTCCCGGGGGTCGGCACCGTCCGGGGTAGCCACGGATGCCGAGGCGAGCCACCTGCCATCGGAGGATGGGACGAGCACAAGCGTGACGGCACCGAGGTTGCCATCGGCCACGAGCGTTCCCGTCGAGCTGGTGATCCATCCATCGACGGGGTCCCTCGTGTACTCAGACCAGTCGAAGACTCCTCCGCGCTTGGACACGCCGATGAGCCTCAGCTCCTCGGAATTCGCCTTCACTGCCACGAGGGCCTCTGTCCCGTCCTCCATCGAAGCCTCCGATCTCGCATGACAGCAGCTACACGGGAATCATGCGGGCGAGGAGGGATGGATTCGTGGGTCGGACATATTGCTGCCGTTCTGGTGGTAAGAGTGTTTTGCATTACCTGCTTGAGGGGTGGTGATTGTTCCATTGAACAAGGTTATTGCTGACGGCATGGTCGAGTGGAGACATCCGGACCAGTGCATATCGAAGGCTGATGCGGTGGCCGCCTGGGACAACGCCATCAGGAGCCGACCGAGGATTGAGAAGAGCTTGAGAGAGTACCTTGCGATAGGCATCGATGGCAAGGGAAGGGTCATGGAGCTTGTGGCGATTCACAATGATGAGGGTAACTTCCTCATCTACCACGCTTTCATTCCTCCGACAGAGAACGCGAAGAGGGGGCTTGGGATGAGTGAGGGAGGAAGGAGACGGTGAAGAACAACGAGGAGCTGCGCAGGAAGTTCGGTATGACTGGCGAGCAGCTGGATGCATGGGCGAACGAGTACGAGAGCGGCGATTACCCAAGCGGGGGCGGGGAGGTCTTCACCGGCTCCCACCTCGTCGAGGTGGGAAAGAAGCGCGTGACGGTCATCTATGATGCACGTGACGCGCAGCGCGTGGAGGCCATAGTCCGCAGCAAGGGTATCAAGACCTCCGATGTCTACCGTGATGCGCTTAACTACTATCTCGCATCACAGAAGTAGAGAAGAGTGCGACGTGAGGGTGACGTCTGCCTTGGGCATCGTCCGCAGTCCCTGAATCATCACTGCCAGGACAGTCGCGCAAGTAGACCGCGAGGCCGGCAGAGTCGGCCCACGGCCCCTTCTCCGCGCCTCCCCAAACAACCCCCCTACAGGAACTTGCGCGCGAACTCCTCTGCCTCCGCCAGCTGGGCCTCGTTGGGCTTCCCGCGGAAGTACAGCGTCTCTTCCGCCACGCTCACGTCCTTCTCGGCCAGCGCCTCCCGCACAAGCTCAATCGCGTGCTTCGAGATCCAGGAGGTCGAGAAGACCACCGCCTTGCCCACGAGGCTCCCGTCAAGGGATTCCAGGTATGCCCTCAGATGCGAGTCGATGCCATACGCGTAGAGCGCGCCACCAACGAAGAGCACGTCGACGGGTGCGTCTATGCCCGCGTCGGCTGAGTCTACGGAGACGGCATCCACGCCTGCGGCCTTGGCGATTGTTTCCGCGACGGCCTTCGTGTTTCCGGATCGAGAGTAGTATCTAACTGCGGTGGTCATGGGGGTGCCTCCTACGCCTTCTGGACGGACCAGCTTTTTGGGCCTCTTGGAACCCATGGTATCGCTCCCGCCGGCCTCGCGCCGCCGCGCCCCTGCCGGACCATCCGCGCCCTCGCGCGAGCAGGCCGCCCCAAACAGAAAAAGCCCAGGACAACGCATGCCCTGGGCTGCATCTACCTGGTGACCCCGGTGGGGTTCGAACCCACGGCCTTTCGCTCCGGAGGCGAACGCTCTAATCCACTGAGCTACGGGGCCAGCGACCCTTTGATTATAGGCAAACTTCTTGGCTTGGCTACCGTCGAGGGCGATTGCATGCCATCACGACTCGCCCACAACGCCTAACGCGCCACGTAGCTCATGCGGGGGCCCTCGCATACAATGGACCACCAGATATTGGTGACGTATATGCCAGCACCCAAGNNGGCTTGGCTACCGTCGAGGGCGATTGCATGCCATCACGACTCGCCCACAACGCCTAACGCGCCACGTAGCTCATGCGGGGGCCCTCGCATACAATGGACCACCAGATATTGGTGACGTATATGCCAGCACCCAAGCGAGGGGAGTCCATGACAGAGAAGCGCCACGCCACGCACGCCAGCGACAGCACGCTAGAGACCCAGGTCACGGGGCTCTCGTCTGCCGAGGTCGAGGAGCGCGTCGCCGCCGGCAAAGCCAACGCCAACACGGACGTCAAGACGAAGTCCGTGGGGCAGATTCTTGCTGAGCACGCATTCACGCTCTTCAACGCCGTGAACGTTGGCATGGCAGTGCTCGTCGCCGTCACCGGCCAATGGCGAAACCTCCTTTTTCTAGGTGTTGTCGTCTGCAACCTGGTCATCGGCGTCTTCCAGGAGATTCGTGCCAAGCGCATGGTGGACAGGCTCTCCATCCTTACGGAGAAGCGCGTCCGCGTCATGCGCGGCGGACAGGTGTCAGAGATTCTCCCCTTGGAGCTGGTGCTGGACGACTGCATCCTCTTGGCTCACGGTGAGCAGGTCCCTGCCGATTCCGTGATACTCAAAGGCCAGGTGCACGTGGACGAGTCCCTGCTCACGGGTGAGAGCCGCCCTGTTCCCAAGGGGCCGGGGGACACGCTTTTGAGCGGCAGCTTTATTGACTCTGGTGACCTTCTCGCCCGCGTGACCAAGGTGGGCCAGGAAGGCTATGCCGCACGCATCAACGCCGAGGCCAAATACGTCAAGCCAGTTCACTCCCAGATCCTCGACTCGCTCAATGCCATCATCCGACTTGGCACCTACGCGCTTTTCCCGTTGGGCATCGGACTCTTCCTTCGCACCGTCTTCACGGATGGCTCCACCATGAACGATGCCATTCTCTCGGCCGTTGCGGCCGTAGTGGGCATGATCCCCCAGGGGCTGGTGCTGCTTACCTCGAGCATCCTGGCCATCGCCACAACGCGGCTTGCCATGCGCAGGGTCCTCGTGCAGCAGACATACTGCGTGGAGACGCTGGCACGTGTTGACACGCTCTGCCTTGACAAGACGGGGACCATCACAACAGGCCATATGGAGGTCTCACACGTCGAGCCGGCACAGGGCCATACGGGCAATGAGGTCGAGCAGGCCCTCGCCGCGGTCGTCCGCGCCTCCGAAGCTGACGCCAACGACACGGCCCAAGCGCTGCTCGCCCACGCTGATGCCGTGGGCATCGCGAGGGGGAGGGGTTCCCGGCGCGTGATTCCCTTCGACTCTCGTCGCAAGCGCTCGGGATGCGTGACGGCAGAAGGCAGAGCCTTTGTGCTGGGGGCCGCACGCTTTGTGTTGGGCGAGCAGGGCGCGGCGCAAGCGGCCGTCATCTCTTCCGCGTTCGATGCGTGTGAGCGTGTGCTCGTCGTTTGCGAAGTCGCCGGTTTCGACGAGGAGGGCGTTCCACAGGGCAAGGCCTCGCTTCTCGGCGTGGTGGGCATTCGCGATGAGGTCCGCGCGACGGCGCCCCAGACTATGCGCTACTTTGTCGAACAGGGCGTTGACCTGCGCATCATTTCCGGGGACGACCCCACGACCGTCTCGGCCATCGCCGCTAGGGCGGATGTCCCGCACGCGAGCGAGGCCGTGGATGCCTCGACCCTCGCCACGGAGGATGACCTCGTGGCGGCAGCGCGGCACTATCACGTCTTTGGCAGGGTGACGCCAGAGCAGAAGCGCTCTCTCGTGCATGCCCTCCGCGAGGATGGCCACGTTGTTGCCATGACCGGTGACGGCGTGAACGACGTGCTGGCCCTGCGCGAGGCCGACTGCTCAATCTCGGTTGCCTCGGGCTCTGCTGCAGCGCGCAACGTCTCGGAGATAGTCCTTGCCGACAACGACTTCTCTCACATGCCCGAAGTGGTGGCAGAGGGTCGCCGCTCAATCAACAACCTGCAGCGTTCCGCCTCGCTCTTCCTCGTGAAGACCGTCTACACGGCACTTCTCGCCCTCATCTGCATCTTCTTTCCACCGTACCCCTTCATTCCCATCCAGATGTCGCTCATCTCGGCTGCCATCATCGGGATTCCCTCCTTTGTGCTTGCGCTCGAGCCCAACCACGATCGCGTGAGCGGCGGATTTCTTGGTCACGTGCTGGCGCGCTCGATGCCTGCCTCGGCGGGCATCACGGTGGCGCTTGCGATGGCCCTTGTCGCCGAGCGTGCCATGCCCATGACCTTCTCCGAGACCTCGACCGTCTGCATGCTTCTCGTTGCCATCGTGGGTATTCGACTTATCTGGAGAATTTCTCAGCCCATGACTCCGCTGCGTACGGCGCTGCTCGTGACGGTTGCCGGGATTGTTGCCGTCGGATGTACGGTGTTTGGTGCCTTCTTCAAGGTTGCCCCGCTCACGCCTAGTATGTGTGTCTTGGTCATCGTTGCGGGCGCGCTCTCGTGCGTCCTCTTCGATGTACTCTTCAATCGATCAATCGTCCTTGCCAAAGACGGCGAGGGCATCGCCCGCCTTGCGGACAGACTGGAGGAGACCCATGTCAATCACAGAAGGTACGCCTAGCACCAGGGAGTTCGAGGACGCGGTCCTTGCCGCCCGCCGTCCCGTCCGCGTGCGCGTGGCCGGCCGAGAGGCCCTCGCCTTTGACGTCTCTGGGATCCCCGGTGCAGGACGGCTGCCTCGTGCCCTGGTTGAGCTCCTTGAAAATGTCGTGAGGCACTCTGCCAGCGATACCGACGCCGTGCGCCAGGCTCGTGCCGTGGTCGAAGCAGGGCTTGCCGGCGAGCAGGGCACAGAGATCGAGTTCATGCCGGCACGCGTCCTGTTCCAGGACTTCACGGGCGTGCCGGTCTTCGTGGACTTCGCCTCCATGCGCGATGCCATGGTTGCCCGCGGGGGAGACCCCTCGCGCGTTAACCCGCACATACCCTGCACGTTGGTAGTTGACCACTCGGTCATTGCCGACGTTGCCGGCGAGGCCGACGCCTGCGAGAAGAACCAGGAACTCGAGGCCCAACGCAACCACGAGCGCTTTGCCTTCCTCAAGTGGGCGAGCCAGTCCTTTGAGAACGTGGAGATCGTGCCACCTGGAGCCGGCATTTGCCACCAGCTCAACATCGAGCGCTTCTGCCGCGTGGTGACCACCGATGCGCTCTCCACGCTTGACGAGCCCGTTGCGTGCTTCGACACGCTCGTGGGAACCGACTCCCACACCACCACGGCAAACGGCGTTGGTGTCATGGGCTGGGGCGTGGGGGGCATCGAGGCCGAGGCCGCGGCCCTGGGCCAGCCCATCTCCATGCTTGTCCCGCCCGTTGTGGAGCTTTGCCTTTCCGGTGCCCTTCGCGACGGCGTCTCTGGCATGGACCTCGCACTCACGGTCGCGCAGCTCATGCGTGCGGCAGGTGTCGTCGGCTGTCTCGTCGAGGTGACGGGCGAGGGGGTGGCAAGCCTTTCTGCCACGCAGCGTTCCTGCGTCGCCAACATGACCCCCGAGTACGGCGCCACCACCACGCTCTTCCCCGTGGACGAGAAGACCTTGGACTACCTCACGCTCACCGGCCGCGACGCTGCAGACGTCTCCTTCGCCCGTGCCTACCTCGAGCGTCAGGGCACCTTTGGCGCCACCTCCGGCCGCGCATACGCGCGTACCGTCACGCTCGACCTTGCGACAGTCGAGCCGAGCCTGGCCGGTCCCTCTCGCCCCCACGACCGTGTGGCCATTGCTGGCCTCAAGGAGCGCTTCGAGCGGAGTGCCGAGAAGAACGGTCACGGCGACCTTACGCAGGGCTTCGATGTCACCTGCGGCGATAAGGCCTTCGGGCTTCGCCACGGGGCCCTCGCCATTGCCGCCATCACCAGCTGCACCACCGCCACGGACCCATCCATGATGGTGGCCGCCGGCCTTCTCGCCAAGCGCGCCGTCGGGCGTGGGCTTGCCCCCAAGCCTTGGGTCAAGAAGATCCTCGCCCCGGGCAGCCATGCCACGCAACTTCTGCTCGAACGCGCGGGCCTCACGGAGCCCCTTGCAAAGCTCGGTTTCTTTACCTGTGGCTTTGGATGCATGAGCTGCATCGGCAACTCCGGAGACATCCATCCTGCCCTGCGTGAGCGCGCAGACGAAATGGAGCTCACGAGCGTGCTCTCGGGCAACCGCAACTTCGAGGGCCGCATCTCGCCGTACGTGAGCCAGAACTACCTCTGCCAGCCCGCCTACGTGGTTGCCTACTCGCTGGTGGGCACCATGGACGTCGACCTTGCGCACGAGCCCGTGGGCACGGATGCCGAAGGCAAGCCCGTGATGCTGGCGGATCTGGTTCCCACCAACGAGGAGGTCGACGATCTTCTCGCGCAGGTCCTCACATCGTCGCTCTTTGCCGAAGCCAAGGGTTCGCTCAAGGAGGGCTCTGCCTCCTGGCATGCCATCGAGTCCTCCTCGTCCTCGACCTTCCCCTGGGACGAGGGCTCTACGTACGTGCGCCGTGCACCGTACTTCGACATCGCCAAGCGACGCGAGACGGTCGAGGTAAAGGACGCGCGGGCGCTGGCGCTTCTCGGCGACTTTGTGACCACCGACCACATCTCTCCCGCGGGCGCCATTGCGGCCGACTCCCCGGCGGCGCGCTACCTCACCGAGCATGGCGTTGTGCAGAAGGACTTCAACACCTATGGCAGCCGCAGGGGTAACCACGAGGTCATGGCTCGCGGCACCTTTGCCAACGTCAAGCTGAGAAACGCGCTGGCGGGTGGCCGTGTTGGTGGCTGGACGCGCGACTTCTCCGACGGCGAGGTCAAGAGCATCTACGACGCTGCCGTGGACTACGCCGAGCAAGGCGTTCCTCTCGTGGTCATCGCGGGCAAGCTTTATGGGTCTGGCTCCAGCCGCGACTGGGCGGGCAAGGGGCCGCTGCTCCTGGGCGTCCAGGCGGTCATTGCCCAGAGCTTCGAGCGCATTCACCGCTCCAACCTGGTGCAAATGGGCGTGCTTCCGCTCCAGTTCAAGGAAGGTGAGAGCGCCACCACGCTCGGCCTTACCGGTGAAGAGGCCTTCACCGTTGCTCCCGTGAGCCTTGCCGGCGGGCTCCCCAGCCCCCACGAGGTTGAGGTCACTGCGACAAGGCCCGATGGCACAACAACCGTCTTCTCCTGCGTCGTGAGGGTGGATACGCCCATGGAGGGCCGCTTCCTCGAAAAGGGAGGCATCCTGCCCTATGTGCTTGATGAGATTTCCTAGACCTGTGGGTTCTCGCTTGATGGTATTGTGCGGGTCTGTCGGAATGAGGAGAATGTGCGCCTAGGCGGGCTTCGGTGGGTAAGAGTCAGACGGGAGGGTTGCGCATGAGGTGTCCAAACTGTGGTGCGGAGGTGCCTGCGGGTGCTGCCACCTGTTCTGTCTGTCACTACGATCTTGGCCTTACGCAGAGAATTCCTGTAACTAAGGTTGTGTGGTGTCCCACCTGTGGGGCGCTCGTTCCACCCGAGGCGCACTCATGTCCCAAGTGCGGTGCCCCCCTGGGTGCCCCCGCTCGTTCGAAGACCGGTCGCGCGGTTCGTGACCTGGGCATCCCTACCATCGAGGGGGCAAGCGACCAAGATGGGGGAGACGCCCCTGGGGGAGGGGCAGATTCCACTCGTGCCATACCTCGCATCGAGAGCGCCATTCCCTCCGAGGCCAGTCCGGAGTCTGCAACCGTGCGCCATGACCGCATGCCACGCACGCGCGTGCTCATGGTGGCGGCCGTTGCTGCCATTGCGTTGGCTGGGGGCACGGCCCTCTGGATTACGCACCCTTGGGACCCCAGTCTCTATGTAACACACGCACAGACGGATGCCGATACCTCAATGGCGGGCTACCCAGGCTATATTTCCTCGCTTACCGGCCAGGATGGATCGTCCGACTCAACGGATGGCTCAAGCGATGGTTCCAGCGACGGTGCCGCGACGGACTCTGGCTCTGGGACCGTCTCGGTCTACCAGGCAATCAGTGATGACTATGACAAGCTGGGGACTTATGCCGATGAGCTTGACCAGAGCGTCTCTGACCTTGTGTCTGTCGGCGTGAGCGGCACTTCCTCGGAGCGCGAGCAGGGAAAGGAGACGGCCGAGCAGACCGCCATCGCGCTCTCGAACCTCATCGACGACATCTCCTCGCTCGACGATGGCAATGGCACCTATGCAAGCGACATTGCCAACATGGCTACGCTGGGCAACTGGCTGCGGAACCGTTCCGATGCCATCTGCGAGGCATGGGAGGTCTCGGCCACCATGGCCTCAGAGGAGAAGACCATGGCACCGCTCAAGAAGATTGGCTATTCCTCTGGCACCGACAGCTACAAGACGCTTTTTGACGAGAATTACAAATCGTGGAAGCCGGCAGAGCAGTAGCCGCAAGTCATCATCGGCGTCTGGCGATTGCGTGCAGGCCGCTGCTTGCTGGTACTATCGTATAGATAGATGATTGCACGACTCTGCCGGTGCCGCGTGGGCGCCGCGCGCGGACGCTTTGGAGGGGACATGGGTCTCTTTGGTTCCACACCACTCTATACCCCAAAGTACGAGGTAAGGGGCGACGAGGTTGCAGTGTTCGATACTAGCAGGGGCACTGTCGTGGTGCGTCTTGACGGCGAGGGTGCCCCCATTCACGTAGCCAACTTCTGCGAGCTTGCCGAGAAGGGCTTCTACGATGGCCTCACGTTTCACCGTTATGAGCCCGCCTTTGTGATTCAGGGTGGCGACCCAGCAGGCAACGGCACCGGCGGTCCTGGATATCGCATCCACGAGGAGTACACCACCAACCCGCATAACAGCCACGAGGACGGTGCGCTTGCCATGGCGCGTGCATCTGACCCCAACTCTGCCGGCTCTCAGTTCTACTTCTGCCTCGGCCCCCAGCATTTCCTGGATAATGGCTATACCGTGTTCGGGCAGACCGTCGAGGGTCTCGACACCATTGCCGCCCTACGCAAGGGTGACACTATCAACTCGATTACCATCGAACACCGCGCATAGCTTTTGCCGGTGTCGAAGCGAGGGGGTCTCACGTGAATCAGCAGGCATACGAAGCAGGCAAGTCCGCCTATCAGCAGGGTGACTGGCTCACCGCGGTCGACAGGCTCTCCCAGGCCAAGAACCCTGGAGAGGTCTCTGGGGCTGTCGACCACCTCGTGGGCAACTGCTATATGAAGCTTGGTCAGTACGAGTCTGCGGCTGCGGCATACGAGAGCGCGCTGCGCGACGCTGCGTACGGTAAGATAGGACCTCTCTCGTGTAACCGTGGCCGGGCACTTCTCGCTGCGGGACGCCCCGCAGAGGCGGTCACGGCGCTTGCTCAGGCGCTGTCTGACGCTTCCTACGCTACACCCTACAAGGCTCACATGGCCCTTGGTACCGCCTACGAGCGTCTTGGCGACCCTCGCAACGCGGGCATTGCCTATCGAAACGCCGCCATTGACGAGTCGAACCCCAACCCGTCGTCTGCGCTGTGCGACCTTGGCAGCTGCTTCATACAGCTCGGGCGTCCGGTCGATGCCGTTGAGGCATACCGCACCGCGCTTGATTTCTCGGCTCCTCTCCAGAGTCAGAACCAGATCTATTGCGACCTTGGCCTGGCCTACGTGGCCGCCAACCGCATGTCCGAGGCAGTCGATGCCTTCGACCACGCCACCGCCGACGGCACGCTCGCGCTTTCTCCCGAGGCCCAGGCGTCTTATGACGCGGCACGCAAGGCTATGGCTGCCATCACCGGCAAGAAGCGCCCATCTGATACCGATGCGCTCCTGGCTGCAGCCGGATATGGCGGGGAATATGACCCTCTCGACCCGACGGGTGCCTCGGGCGAGCTTATGCCCTCTGCCGATGACACGGGCTTCTTCTCGGTCTCCGAGGAGGACCTTGTCGAGCAGGACAAGAAGGAGCGCAAGATCCGCCGCAAGCACAACCACCGCGGTCTCAAGGTCTTCATCGCGATTCTCATCCTCTTGGTGGTTGCGCTTGGCGCTGCAGGCTACGCATACTATCGCGGCTACGGTTGGCCTACCCAGGAGGCCGTGGTCGAGCAGCTCTTTGATGCCAAGACCTCCGGTACGGATCTGGGGAGCTTCTTGGCCGCCTCGGTGCCTGCCTCTGATGCCGGGGCCATCGAGGCCACGGTGCCCTCTGGAGCAACCATCAAGTCCACCGAGGTTGACAGGAGCATGACCGAGTCCACGGTTACGGTCACGGCCTCCCTCCCAAGCGGGGAGAGCCAGACCTACACCGTTTCTCTCGTGCGTGATGGCATCTCTTGGAAGGTCACCAATGTAACGAGCGACGTTGCGTCTGCGGCTTCGACCATGACCACCACGACGACCACCACTGGAACGACCACGGGCACCTCGACCCAGGGCTAGTCACTCTCTGCACCATGCAACGCATGCCAGCCTTGGCGTGCAGACGGGATATGGAAGCTATGTCGATCTTCGACTCACTGTTTGGCGAATACGGTGGCGACCTGGCTATTGACCTGGGCACCGCCAACACGCTCGTAGCCGTGCGAGGCCAGGGCATCGTCATCAACGAGCCCTCCGTTGTTGCCATCGACAAGAGCGAGAGCCGTGTCCTTGCCGTTGGCGCCGATGCAAAGCGCATGATAGGCCGCACCCCTGGCTCCATCATTGCCGAGCGTCCGCTCAAGGACGGTGTCATTGCCGACTTCGATGTCACCGAGGTCATGCTCAGGTACTTCATCGAGAAGGCCCGAGAGCGTCGCTACCCCTGGTCCCCTCGCCCTCGTGTTGTTGTGTGCGTTCCATCTGGCGTCACGTCCGTCGAGAAGCGCGCTGTCTTCGAGGCGACCATCCAGGCGGGCGCTCGTCAGGCATACCTCATCGAGGAGCCCATGGCCGCCGCCATTGGCGCGGACCTTCCCATCGAGGACCCAACGGGTTCGATGGTCGTTGACATTGGTGGCGGTACCACCGAGGTCGCCGTCATTTCCATGGGCGGCATCGTCGTCTCGCAGTCGATCCGTACCGCCGGTGACGAGTTTGACCAGACCATCCTCGAGCACGTTCGTGACGCCTACAACCTCTCCATCGGCGAGCGCACCGCTGAGGACATCAAGATCAAGGTTGGCTCCGCCGCACCCCTGGCCGAGGAGCTCGACGTTGAGGTCAATGGCCGTGACGTCATGAGCGGCCTGCCCAAGACGGTTCGCATCGAGAGCGAGGAGATTCGCCGCGCCCTTGATCGCCCCCTCGACGAGGTCACGAAGGCCGTCAAGGACGCTCTCGATGTAACGCCGCCAGACCTTGCGTCTGACCTCATGTTCTACGGCATTCTGCTCACCGGTGGCGGAGGCCTTCTCCGCGGCCTTGACCAGCGGCTTCGCGAGGAGACCGGCGTGCCTGTCAACGTGAGCCCCACGGCTCTCGAAAACGTCGTTACCGGTTGTGCTAAGGTCCTTGAGGCAAATGCGCTTTCCGGTGGCTTCGTCCAGAGTACGGGACAGTAGGCGTGCCGCGCAGAGGCAACAGGGTCCCTACGTCGGGGCTGGGCAACAACAACCAGGGTACGGGTGGGCGCGAGCTCGTGGTGTGCCTCATCATCTCGGTCGTCCTCTTCACCATTGGCGTTCGCACGGGGGAGAGCGGCCCGCTTGGCGTTGTGCGTGGCGGATTCCAGACCATCACCGCGCCGGTGAGGCTGGCAGGGTCTGCCATATCGATGCCCTTCCAGGGCCTGGGCAACATCTTCTCCAACCTCACTGCAGACCAGGCGACGCTCTCGGAGCTCCAGGCCGAAAACGACGAACTGCGCACTAGGAACGCCGAGCTCGAAGAGGCCGAGCAGACGGCAACTCGCCTGCAGGGGCTTCTCAACCTCCAGAGCACATACGACCTCCAGTCGACCGCTGCCCATATCATCTCGGGGTCCAGCGATTCGTGGTCGTCGACGGTCACCATCGACAAGGGCACCAGCTCCGGGCTCTCCGTCGGGATGCCTGTGACCTCGTCGTCTGGCGTCATCGGGCAGATCGTCCAATGCGGGGCCACATCATCCACGGTCCTTCTCATGACCGATGAGTCTTCGAGCATCTCTGCCATGGTTCAGTCGAGCAGGGCCCAAGGCATGCTCGATGGGTCTGCGGCAGGGGAGGTCCGCCTCGATATGATTCGCACCGACCAGACGGTCGAGGTCGGGGACATTGTGGTCACAAGCGGCCTGGGAGGCGTCTTCCCCAAGGGACTCCCTCTGGGCAAGGTAACGAGCGTCGAGAAGAACCCCGGCTCGATGTACTACACGATCGTCGTTGAGCCCTACGCGCACATGGAGAATGCCGAGGAGGTCCTTGTCATCACGTCGCTCACGGATTCCCAGATAGCAACATCCGAAGATGTTGCGTCTGCAGACGTCCAGGAGACCTCGGCGAGTGCTGCAACCACGGCCGATACCGAAAGCGCTGGCTCGACCACGTCAGACGGCACGACCTCGACAACGTCGTCCACAACGACGACCACCGGCAACTAGGAAGGAGGGTTCGCCGTGCAGGTGGCTGATAAGAACAGGGACCGGCGAGGCGCTCTCATCCTCGTCCTTGTGTGCTTGGTGCTCCAGCTTGCCCTCGCTCCCAACATTGCTCTTGGTAATGGGTGCGCGAACTTCGCCCTCGTCTTTACCGCGTGTGTCGCGTTCAATGCTGGTGGGAGAAATGGTGTTCTTGCCGGCTTTGCCGCAGGTCTCGTCTTTGACCTTTCTACCACGGGTCCGGTGGGCCTCATGGCGGGGTGCTGTGCCGTTGCCGCCTACCTGATGGGCCAGGATGGAAGAAACCGCATGGCAGGGGAGTTTGGTGCCTGCGTCGTGGAGTTCTCGATTGCCGCACTTGTGGTGTCTCTCATCTACCACCTGGCCATGCTCATGGTCGGACAGTCATCCTCCCTGCTTGACGTCCTGCTTTTGCGTATGCTTCCCACAGCGCTGCTCACCATCGTCGCCTTTCTGCCCTTTGCCTGGTTCTATTCGCGCTTTGGAGGTGGCAGGCCGGGCCTCTCCATGGGTAGGCGCGGTCGTGGCGGCGCGCATCTCAGTACCAGGGGCCTCTAGGGTCGCGCCATGAACCTTACGATCATTATCATCATCCTCTGTGTCGCTGTGGCGGCGGTGCTCATTGCGGTGTTCCTCGTGTTTGGGCGCTCTGAGGCCAACTTCAAATTTGATATCGGTGGCAACGGTCCCAAGGCATCCGGAGGATCGGACACCTCGGCCGAGACAACCACACAGGGGCGCCTCGTGGGCCAGGCGGTCGTCACTGGCGGCATCTTCACGGTGCTTCTCGGCAAACTCTGGTCGATGCAGCTCCTCTCCTCCGACGAGTACACCCAGCAGGCAGAGTCAAACCGCACGCGTACCGTTTCCGTCCCCGCGCCGCGCGGGCGCATCCTTGACCGAAACGGGAGGGAGATCGTTGCCAACCGATCGAGCCTTACGGTCCTTGCTGAGGCAGACGTGGCAGATGACGACATAGAGGTCACGCTCATCGGCAACCTCATTGGCATGCCGGCCCTTGCCGTCAAGCGCAAGGTCGAAGACTCCTCTGCCGGCGCCCAGAGCCTGCGTCCCGTGTCTGTCGACGTCTCACGAAGGGTCGTGGCATTCCTCGGTGAGCATCCCACGGTATTCCCGGGAGTTTCGGTGGACCAGCGCACGCAGCGTTCCTATCCCTACGGGTCTCTTGCGGCACACGTTGTCGGCTATACTGGCACCGTAACATCCGAACAGCTCAACTCTACGGATTCCTCCGACGAAGGTGCCGTGCACTACAGCTCTGGCGATACGGTGGGTCAGTCGGGCGTGGAGCTCGAGTATGAGAGCGTGCTTCAGGGCGTTGCGGGCGAGCAGACCGTTTACGTTGACGCTGATGGTAACGTCCTTGATTACTCGACTTATGTGGAGCCCAGGAGTGGGTCGGACGTCATTCTCACGCTGGATGCGGATATCCAGCAGGCGGCCGAGGAGTCGATTGTCAAGGTAGTTGAGTACCAGAAGAAGGCCGGCTACTCCGCTATGGGTGCGTGCGCCGTTGCCATCGACTGCACAAATGGCGAGGTGATCGCCATGGCGAGCTATCCCACCTATAACCCGAGCGTCTTTGTTGGCGGCATCTCGACAAGCGACTGGGAGACGCTCCAGTCTGAGGCATCGAACTACCCGCTCATGAACCGTGCCATAGCCGGCCAGTATCCATCGGGTTCCATCATCAAGTCCCTCACCACGCTCGCCGCCCTGAGCAACGGCATTGCCACCGCCAGCTCCTCGTGGTACTGCACGGGCTGGTGGACGGGGTTTGGAGACGATTACCCAATGAAGTGCTGGTGGACGACGGGGCACGGCGAGATGAACCTCGTCACCGGCATCACCTACTCCTGCGACGTCGTCTTCTATGAGATAGGCAAGGGTTTCTACTACGACCAGAACAACCCCGAGGGGATGCAGGAGACCTTCAGGAAGTTCGGACTTGGCTCCCTTACGGGCATTGACCTGCCCAGCGAGGCGCAAGGCCGCGTGCCGGACGCCGAGTGGAAGTGGAGCTACTGGTCAAGTGCCACCGACGAGCAGCGCACGTGGCAGGGCGGTGACAACTGCAACCTTGCCATCGGCCAGGGCGACCTGCTTGTGACATGCATGCAGATGGTCGACGCTTATGCCGGCATCGCCAACCGGGGGCCCATCTACAAGCCGCACGTGCTCAAGAGCGTCAAGAGCGGTACGGGATCTGGCACGGTCATCGACTACAGCCCCGAGGTCATCATCAACGCCGACGAGGATTCCGCCAACCTTGACATCGTGGACGAGGGCCTCTCGGGTGTCGTATATCAAGAGTCTGTCACCCAGGCTGCCCACTGGACCAACCTCGACGTTTCCGTGCGTGGCAAGACGGGTACGGCCGAGCAGACGTCCGTGGGTGAGCCCGTTGGCTGGTTCATGGCCTTTGTGCCAGCGGAGAATCCCAAGTATGTGGTTGGAGCCAACGTTGACCGCGTACTCTCCGGTGCCTCCTCTGGCATGTACATCGTGCGAGACATCATCGGCGCTATCTATGGCCAGCCAGACGACCAGCCATATGACACGACGAACGTCGACCGATAGGGGGTGCACCTATGGCAGAAATGGAAAGACGGCAGGGACTTCTCAACTCGGCGAGCAATCACCTCAACCGTGGCTCCTCGAGGTCTGCCTCCTCGGGTTCGGGTCGTATTGGCAAGGCGCTAGACGGTCTGTACCTCTCTCAGCTCATACCTGCGCTTCTGCTCGTTGTCTACGGTGTGGTCGTGATTTGGTCCGCCTCGCTCACCATTGCCGAGGCAAGCTTCCCGCGGCATCTGGTGGGCATTGCCATGGGGCTTGTGGGTGCCGTGCTCATGTGGCGCCATGACTACAGAAACCTCCAGGGCATGACGCGCGCGCTCTTCATTATCGCGTGCGCGCTCATGATTGCGCCAAAGATTCCAGGCCTGAGCTACTCCGCCAAGGGCATCACGGGCTGGGTCAAGATTCCCGGCATTGGCGTCACCTTCCAGCCTTCCGAGCTTGCGAAGCTTGTGGTCATCTACCTCATGGCTGCGCTTGGCGCCCAGTACAACGGCAGAATCGAGTCACTCCGCGACTACGTTCGCCTGTGTGCCATCCTGCTTGTGCCGTTCGCGCTGATCCTGCTTCAGCCAGACCTCGGCACCGGCCTTGTCGTCCTGGTGTTTGGTGCCGCCATTATCATCTGCTCGGGAGCAAAGCGCAGCTGGGTGCTGATGACCATCGCACTTATCGTCGCGGGGTCTGCCGTCATCATCATTACGTCCATGCTTGATGGGTTCCCGCACCTCCTGAAGACATATCAGCTCAATCGCCTGATCGTCTTTGTGGACCCATCGGTCGACCCGACCAATAACGGTTACAACCTCCAACAGGCAAAGATCGCCGTGGGCTCCGGCGGGCTTCTCGGCAAGGGCATTGGCGGTGCCACGCAGGCAGGCAACGGATTCCTCCCCGAGGCGCAGACGGACTTCGTCTTTGCGCTACTTGCCGAGGAGTTTGGCTTTGTGGGCGGCGTCGCGCTGCTCGGCCTCTTTGCCTGGATGATCTTCTCGACGGTACTTCTTGCCATGCGCTGCGAGTCGATGTTCGGTAAGCTCGTGTGCGTGGGATGCGCTGCAATGTGGACATTCCAGGTGCTCGAGGAGGTCGGCATGTGCATGGGCATCATGCCCATCACAGGCATCCCGCTTCCGTTTGTCAGCTATGGTGCCACCTCGATGATTGCGCAGCTCATGGCCGTGGGGATGGTACAGTCTGTGTGGAGACACCGGCAGAAGTCCGCGTAGCGGCTGCTGCTCATAAGGAGGAACATGGCGCGCAAGTTTCCATGGGGAAAGGTCTTCGAGGTCGTCGGAGCGGGCAAGGAAGCCCAGGAAGGTGGCTCTCAGGTGGTGCGCCTCTGGGTGCGCATCTCTTCGGCGGCGCCTCGAGGACTTGTCCTCGCCATCAAGGAGGCGCTTGTTGCCCGTGGGGCATCCGGCATCGTGGACGTCCGTCCCGTTGACGCTCCCGCGCCCGACGGTATGGCCCCTGACGCTGTCATTGTCGTCTGTGGCAGCCAGGGCGGTGCTGAGGCTGCCCTTGCCCGCGATGCCGCACGGCGTGGCGTCCCCGTTGCCCTTGTGGCCGAATCTGTGCTTGAAGTCCCCGACCTCAATCTTCCCGACGAGACTGCTCCCTTTGTAGAGGTGCTCGCGAGCGCCGATGCCCGCGACCTTGTCCCGAGGCTTGGCACGTGGCTCGTGAAGGCCACGGGCAAGGGCCTGGCCCTTGCCGCCAATTTCCCCTTCTGCCGGCCCGCCGAGGTCGACAACCTGGTGAGGCATTGCGCCATGGAGAACGCCGCCGTGGGTGCCGTGACGCTTATTCCCGGTTCCGACATGGTCGTCATGACCGCCAACCAGGCAAAGCTTGCCCTCGACGTTGCCGTTGCCTATGGGCGTGGCCTTGACCTCTCCCGTGCGCTTGAGCTGGTGGGGGTTGTGGGCGCCGGCTTTGGCTACCGTGCGCTCGCCCGCGCTGCCTCGAACCTTGTTCCGGGACTCGGCTGGGCCTTCAAGGGGGCCATGGGCTATGCCGGCACCATGGTTACCGGACGTGTTCTGCAAGTTCGCTTTGACTTCGAGGATGGCTCGGTTCGCCCACACGGTGAGGAAATATCACGCCAGGTGCCGGCGCGCCACCTTGAGTTGCCCAAGAAGGTGGGGGAGCCGGGCAAGGCCGAGGGGGGCGCAGCGCAACCAAGGCGTGCTTCTTGTTCCTCCGCACCCACCTACGTCATCATTTGTCCCGACGGCTCCGTAGCCAGGGGTGAGTAGCCTTGCGCCAAGCCCGAGAGGACCTCTTCAGACTCATTGAGCCCCTGCTGCCCCTGGTCGAGAAGCCCTCGCGCTACTTAGATCACGAGTGGGGTGCCATCGAGGACCAACCCGGTCCCTTCCACGCCTGCCTTATCTACCCTGACGCCTATGAGGTTGGCCAGCCAAACCTCGGCATCGCCATCCTCTACGATGCCCTCAATGCGGCGGAGGGCATCTCCTGCGAGAGGTGCTACCTCCCGTGGCATGACATGGCAGACCTTATGCGCGAGCGACGCGTACCGCTGCTGGCGCTTGAGTCTGCGGCGCCGGTGGCCTCCTTCGACCTTGTGGGCTTTACGCTGGCCCACGAGCTGGTTGTCACAAACATCGTCGAGACGCTTGACCTTGCAGGCATTCCGGTTCGCGCAGACGAGCGCACCGAGGATGACGCAATCGTCATCGCAGGCGGGCCCTCCGTGTGGAATGCGGAACCCCTCGCCCCCATGTTCGATGCCATCCTTCTCGGAGACGGCGAGGATGCCATCGTCGAGATGGCCGCATGCGTGCGAGACGGTCGTGCCGCCGGGTCTTCTCGCGAAGGCATCCTCCTGGCGCTCTCGCAGATCCAGGGCGTCTACGTCCCCGCCCTATACGACATAGTTATTGACGAGACGTCAACCAGGTGGGGCTATGCGGTTCCCAAGCCTGGTACCGACGCACCTGCGGTTGTCGTCAAGCGCTGCGTGGCGGACCTTTCGTCTATGCCGGCCTGCGCCGAGCGCATCGTTCCCTATATGGGCATCGTTCAGGACCGTCTTGCCATCGAGGTGCTGCGCGGGTGTGCCCGCGGGTGCCGTTTCTGCCAGGCAGGCATGACCTATCGTCCCGTGCGCGAGAGGCCCATGGAGCAAGTTGTGGAAGCAGGCAGGCACGGCCTTGCCGAGACGGGCTATGACGAGCTCTCGCTCACGTCGCTCTCGACCACAGACCACTCCCAGTGCGCCCCCATGCTGCACGAGCTTGACCGGCAGCTCTCGGGCCGGGGCATTAGGGTCTCCATCCCCTCGCAGCGTCTGGACTCCTTTGGGGTGGAGATGGCAAACGCGGTCTCCGGCTCCAGGCGAGGTGGCCTCACGTTCGCGCCCGAGGCGGGCACGCAGCGCCTCCGCGACGTGATCAACAAGAACGTGACCGAGGGGGACCTCGAGCGAGCTGCGACCAACGCCTTCGAGAACGGCTGGCGTCGCGTCAAGCTCTACTTCATGATGGGTCTCCCCACCGAGACGGACGAAGACATCCTCGCCATTCCCGCCGCCGTGCACCGCGTGCTCGAGATTGGGCATCGGGTTGTAGGGCGCGGCAAGAAGAGCAAGGTGCAGGTGTCGGCGTCTGTCGCGGTATTTGTGCCCAAGGCCTACACGCCCTTCCAGTGGGCGGGGCAGCTCGAAGTGGCCGAGGTGGAGCGTCGCGCACGGCTTCTTCTGGGGGCAAACACCGACCACGACGCGAAGATCTCCTACCACGACCCTAGAACCTCACTTGTCGAGGGGGCTCTCTCGAAGATGGGGCGCGCCGGCTTCGACCTTGTGATGGCCGCCTGGCGCCACGGCTGCCGCTTTGATGCGTGGACGAGCGAATTCCACTACGAGAACTGGGAGGCCGCCGCGGCCGATCTGGGCTACGACCTGCCTTCCATTGCCTCGGAGGGATTTCCTCTCGACGCGCGGCTCCCATGGGACCACACCTCTCCCGGCGTCTCGAAGGGCTTCCTGCAGCGCGAGTGGCGCCGCGCCGCCCAGGGCGTTACCACGCCGGACTGCACCCGCGAATCCTGCGTCGGCTGTGGCGTGTGCCCAACGCTTGGCGTCGGCAACGTCGTGTGGGGCAAGCGCGCATGATCAACACCGCCGCCATCACCAACAGCAGGCTCAACCAGCACCGCCTCCGCGTGAGGTATCGCAAGGACGGTCGCCTGGCACATCTCGGCCACCTCGAGGTCATCAACACCATCAACAGGAGCGTTAGGCGCTCGCAGCTGCCCTTTGCGGTGGGGAATGGCTTTGCGCGTCGCATGCGCCTGCAGTTCTCGCAGGCGCTCCCCGTGGGTGCGGCCTCGATGGGGGAGTATTTCGACCTCTTCCTCACTGAGGGGCTCGATCCCGAGGAGGTATTGGAGGAGCTTGCCGCATCGAGCCCCAGTCTTTTGGCGCCCATTGCCTCGGCGTACGTTCCCTATGGGCTGCCTGCCCTTGAGGTGTGGCTCACGCGATCTCTGTGGAGCGTCACTGTGATTGACGAGACAAGCACCGATGCGCTGGCATGGGGCATCGGTGCCGTGCGAGCAAGGGGGAGCTTCACCTATCTGCGCGGCGAGAAGGAGAAGCGCGTGGACCTCACGCGCACGCTCGTCTCGGTCGAGGCCCGTCCAAGCTCGAACGGCTTTCTCTTGGATTGTCGCTCCACTGAGGAGGGGTCGCTTAGGCCTGCCATTCTCATCTCCGAGGCAGCACGGGAGGCTGGGTTCTCCATGCCCGCCATCTCGGTTTGCAGGCTTGGGCAGTGGCACGAGGCCGAAGATGGGAGTCTTGTGGAGCCAATGTAGCGGCTTTTGCCAAGGGCAGCAAGCAGGCTAGACTTGCTAAGGTTGTGCGGAAAAGCGCCAGGCCATGGTTCCCGATTCGGTTTCCCTTGCGGCACCGCAGGTCAAGGCAATCTTTCGTTGACGGTTTCCCGCGCGGCTAGTAAGATAGCTTACTGTTGCACTCACGCCAGCAATGAAGGGTTACACACATGTACGCAATCGTAGCAACTGGTGGCAAGCAGTATAAGGTCGCCAAGGGCGACGTCCTCGACGTCGAGAAGCTCGACGCGCAGCCTGGCGATTCGGTCCAGCTCGACGTTCTCCTTCTGAACGACGGCGAGAAGACCATCGCTGACCCTGCCGCCCTCGAGGACAAGAAGGTCACCGCCGAGGTCGTCGACCAGCACAAGGGCGAGAAGCTCCTCGTCTTCAAGTTCAAGAAGCGCAAGCGCTACCACCGCACCAAGGGTCACCGTCAGAACCTCACCAAGCTGAGGATCTCCGAACTCCCAACCGCGTAGCCTCAACCACTCCGTCCACTTCAGTTAGGCAGGTAGCACTTATGGCACACAAGAAAGGCCTCGGCTCGTCCCGCAACGGCCGTGACTCCCACGCGCAGCGCCTTGGCGTGAAGATCTACGGCGGTCAGGCCATCAAGACCGGTCAGATTATCGTTCGGCAGCGCGGCACCCACATCACCCCCGGCAACAACGTTGGCCGTGGCAAGGATGACACCCTCTTCGCTCTCGCCGATGGCGTCGTGCAGTTCAAGAAGGGCAGGAAGCACGTCGTCAACGTCGTCACCGAATAGCGGCGCATACTATAGGGCTATAGGGCAGACTGGGCCCCGCTTCGGCGGGGCCTGTTTTATATGGGCACCTCTCACACGTCCCCCTGCGAGTTGCCGTACTATCGGGAGTGGCTTAGGAGGAAAAGCATGGTCACATTCACAGACCTGTGTCACATAAACGTAAAAGGCGGCGACGGCGGTGCCGGCTGCATGTCGTTCCGCCGCGAGGCGCACGTTCCCAAGGGCGGGCCCGACGGCGGTGACGGAGGGCATGGCGGAGACGTCATCGTCGAGGCGGACCCACAGCTTTCGTCTCTCATCGACTATCGCTACAAGCACCACTTCAAGGCCGAGAGGGGCATCCACGGCCAGGGCAAGCGCATGCATGGCAAAGACGGTGCCGACCTCATCCTGCACGTCCCCTTGGGCACGGTTGTGCGTGAGCTTGATCCCTTCACGCAAAAGCCGGTCTACCAAATTGCCGATCTTACGCGTCCGGGCGAGCATGTGGTCGTGGCGCCAGGTGGCATGGGTGGCCTTGGCAACACCCATTTCGTGACGCCGGTGCGCCGTGCGCCTGCGTTTGCCGAAAAGGGCGAGCCCGCTCAGGAGCACTGGATCGAGCTCGAGATGAAGCTCATGGCCGACGCAGCCCTTGTGGGCATGCCTTCGGTGGGGAAGAGCTCGATCATCGCTCGCATCTCAGCCGCTCGGCCCAAGATTGCCGAGTACCCCTTCACCACGCTTGTCCCTAACCTTGGCGTAGCCCGTGCCCGTGACGGACGCTCATTTGTCTGCGCCGACGTTCCTGGCCTTATCGAGGGTGCATCAGGGGGCAAGGGACTCGGTCACGAGTTCCTGCGCCATATCGAACGCACGGCCCTCATCCTGCATGTCGTTGACGTGACGGGAGGCTTTGAGGGGCGAGGGGCCGTTGACGACTACCACACCATCAACGCCGAGCTTGCCGCCTACGCGTCCGAGCTTGCGGAGCGCCCGCAGATCGTGATCGCCAACAAGTGCGACATGCCGGGTACCGAGGATGCCGCGTGCGCCCTTCGCGAGGCTGCCGTGGCCGATGGGCACCCCTTCTATGCAATCTCTGCGGTAACCGGTGAGGGCATCGATGCCATGGTGAGCGCAACTGCGGATGCCGTGGCAAAGCTCCGTACCGAGATGCCTGCGCCCACGGGCGAGGCTGTCGAGGCGTCTGCACGATGGGAGCGCCGCCGCCAGAAGAGAGACCGCACCATCTCCATTACTCGCGAGGGCCCGAATGCCTGGCGCGTGAGCGGCGCGGCCATCGAGCGCATGGCCATCCAGACCGATTGGGACAACGATGAGGCCGTGGCGTACCTGCAGCATCGCTTTGACCGGTCTGGCCTTGATGACCGCCTTGGGAAAGCCGGCTGCAGGCCCGGAGACGAGGTGCGCATCCTCGATCTTGCCTTCACGTATGAGGGCGAGTCCGCCGAGGATGACTTTGCCGAGCTTGTCGAGGGCGAGCCCGACGTGCGTGATGACGGGGGTGACGACTGATGTCGCAGGCCCCCTCGCTCGTAGTCGCTAAGGTCGGCTCGTCCACCCTTGTGGATGAGACGGGTGCTCTCGACCGCGGCTTCATCCGCTCACTCTGCGACCAGGTGGTCGAGCTTGCCCGCGAGGGGACGCAGGTCGTCCTTGTCTCCTCAGGCGCCGCAGCGGCAGGACGAGAGGAGCTCGGCCTGGCCGAGAGGCCCACAGACACCGTGACGCTGCAGGCGTGCGCAGCTGCTGGGCAGGCAAAGCTCACCGAGGCCTACGCAGACGTTCTCGCCGAGCGCGGCATCCCCTGCGGCCAGGTTCTTCTCACGAGGCGTGACGTTGTCGACCGAGAAGCCTACCTCAACGCGCGCAACACCCTCATGCGCCTCGTCGAGCTTGGCGCCATGCCCGTGGTCAACGAGAACGATACCGTCTCCGTTGCCGAGTTCGCCTTTGGTGACAACGACATGCTCGGTGCCATCGTGGCCGGCCTTGTCTCGGCTGACCTCTATGTGGTCCTGTCGGACGTCGGCGGCCTTTATACCGCAAACCCGCAGACAGACTCCACGGCCAAGCTCGTCGAGCGCGTGTGCGAGGTAGACGGGCGCGTCTCGTCAATGGCCGGAGGCGCGGGCACCAGCTATGGCACGGGTGGCATGGCCTCCAAGGTGCGTGCTGGTCGTGCCATGCTCGCAGCCGGCATCCCCATGGTCATCTGCCGCGGGAGAAACGACAGGGCCCTTCTCGACGCCGTTCACGGCACGGGGGTGGGTACGCGTTTTGAGGCTGGCACCAAGGAGGCGTCGCACGAACTCGGGCGCAAGCTTTGGATAGGCCTTGCCGAGGTCGTGCGCGGCACCCTCGTTCTTGACGACGGGGCGGCTCGGGCTGTTACAGAGCGAGGCGCCTCCGTCCTTCCCGTTGGCGTCTTCGAGACCCGTGGTGCGTATGTCGCGGGCGACGTGGTGGACGTGTGCGACCTCTCGGGAACGCTCCTCGGCCGGGGTGCCGTGCGTTACTCCTCCGAGGACATGTCGCGCGTGAGGGGCCTCAAGCTCGATGTCATTGCCCGCTTCCTGGGTCCGGAGGCCGCGCAGCCCGCAGTGCATCGCGACGAGCTGCTCGTCTTCTAGCATTTGCCGCATGCGATGACCGGCCCCGTGCTGGTACGATATCGATAACTGCCATGGCTCGGAAGGGAGCTACCCAATGTCAGAGGCTCGAACAAAGGCGGAGCTCGCAAGAGAGGCCTCGCACACGCTTGGGCAAGCCTCCGCCGCCAAGAGGTCCGCTGCCATTCGTGCTGCGGCGCGGCTCATCCGCGAACGAAACGATGCTATCGCCTCGGCCAACGCCAGGGATATGGAGCGCTCCCGCAAGGCAGGCATGCCTGCCCCCCTGCTTGACAGGCTCCTGCTGGACGCCGACCGACTTGAGGCCATCTCGTCTTCCCTCGAGGAGATGTCGCGTCAGGAGGACCCCCTGGGTCGTGTGAGCTGGGGGCGCACGCTCGACTCGGGTGTGCGTGTTGAGCGCATATCGGTTCCCATGGGCGTGGTCGCCATGATCTACGAGGCAAGGCCCAACGTCACGGCCGATGCCTTTGGGCTATGCGTTCGCACGGGCAACGCCTGCGTCCTTAAGGGCGGCGCTGCAGCTCGCGAGTCCTGCATGGCACTTGCTGCCTGCTGTCGTGACGCCCTTGTAGATGCGGGGCTTCCTGCCGACGCCATCCAGTACGTCGAAGATGATGCCGAGCACACCCAGACCTCGGAGCTTGTCCACGCCACGGGACTCGTAGACGTCCTCATCCCGCGCGGTGGCGCCTCACTCATCCGCTACTGCGTGGAGAACGCCACGGTTCCCGTAATCGAGACGGGCATCGGCAACTGCCACATCTACCTTCACGGCGAAGCCAACGCTGAGAAGGCCGTAGGCATTGTTGTCAACGCCAAGTGCTCAAGGCCTGGCGTCTGCAACGCTGCCGAGTCGCTTCTCGTCGATGCCTGCGCCGCCGAGAGGCTGCTGCCGCCTGTCCTTGTGGCGCTTGACGAGCGTGGCGTGGAGCTTGTGGGCGATGCTCTTGCGTGCAAGATCGCCGCTGGCTGCGAGGTTCCCATGGGCAAGGCGGCCGAGGACGACTGGGGTAGGGAGTACCTCGACCTCAAGATGAGCGTCAAGTGCGTCCAGGACGTGGCCGAGGCCATCGCCCACATCAACCGCTACGGCACCGGCCACTCCGAGGCCATTGTGAGCGACTCCTACGATGCCTGCGAGGCGTTTCTCGCAGGCGTTGACGCTGCGGTGGTCTATGCTAACGCGTCCACGCGCTTCACGGACGGGGGCGTCTTTGGTCTGGGTGGCGAGATTGGCATCTCCACCCAGAAGCTGCATGCCCGTGGCCCCATGGGTGCCTCGGCTCTCACCACCACCAAGTACGTCGTGCGAGGGGATGGTCAGGTACGATGAGCGTCGACGTGGGAACCCTGAGGGAGCGCGACCTTCCGGTGCTCGGAACAGACGATGGCCGCATCTATCGCCTGGGTATCATGGGCGGCACCTTTGACCCCATCCACAACGGGCACCTTGTGGCGGCCGAGCAGGCCTTCGACGATCTTGCGCTTGACCTGGTGGTCTTCATGCCTGCGGGAAAGCCTGCCTTCAAGCAGGACCGCAGCGTGAGCTCGGGCGAGGACCGCTATGCCATGACGCTTCTTGCAACGGCCGACAATCCGCACTTCGTTGCCTCGCGCTTCGAGATCGATCGTGAGGGCGTCACCTACACGGCGGACACCCTGCGTCTCCTTCGCGAGTTTTACCCGGAAAACGTCGAGTTCTACTTCATCACCGGAGCGGATGCCATCACCGAGATAGTCAGGTGGCGTGACACTGCCGACATCGCCCGCCTCGCGCATCTGGTTGCGGCGACGCGGCCGGGCTATGACCTCGACCGTGCCTGGGATGCCATCGACGCCTCGGGCCTGAGCTTTGACGTGACGTACCTCTCCGTTCCCGCCCTGGCCATCTCCTCAAGCCACCTGCGCGACCGCGTCAGGGCGGGTCAGAGCCTTCGCTACCTCACGCCAGATCCCGTGACGGGATACCTCCACAAACGCGGCCTCTATGGGACCGCAACCAACCGCTACGGCCACACCTCGGAGGTGGTTGCGTGACGGGGTACGAAGAGGTCGTACACCATCGTGAGCCTGACTACAGCGAGGCCCAGCGGTCTCTCATCGCTCGTCTGGAGGCCGATCTTGCAATCCAGCTCGAACGCAAGAAGCATCGCCTTGCGCACTCGCTCTCGGTTGCGTCATGTGCCGAGGGGCTGGCTTTGGCCTATGGGGCCGATCCGTTCGAGGCCAGGCTGGCAGGGACTCTCCATGACTGGGATAAGGCCCTTACGTCCGAGCAGGTCCTTGCTCGTGCCCGCGAGCTCGGCGTCGACATGGGCGTCGACCCTGTCCTGGTTGTGCCCCTGCTCCACGGCATTGTTGCGGCCCGGGACCTGCCCGTGCGCTACCCCGAAGTCCCTTCCGAGGTCTGGCATGCCATCGAGGTCCACACGACCGCCGCTCCGGAGATGAGCCCGCTCGACATGGTGCTCTTTGTGGCGGATGGCATTGAGCCCCTAAGACAAAAGAGCCCTGGAATCGAGGAGACGCGCGCACTTGTGGGCAAGGTGGCTCTTCCGGACCTCTTCTGGGATTCTTTTGTTGGCGGCATTATCTACGTGCTCAAAGGCTCACGGTACCTCTGGCCGGGTACCATCGATACATACAACAAGCTCGCCGCCGCCAGGGCTGGCAGTGGCGCTTAACGGGAGAGAGACATGTCGGTAACACCGTATGAAATTGCACGCGTCGCCAGCATGGCGGCAGACTCCAAGAAGGCACAGGACATCGTTGTTCTCGATCTTACGGCCAAGACGGACGTCTGCGACTATTTTGTGATCTGCTCTGCCACGAGCAACCCCCAGTCTGACGCCATTGTCGACGAGATTCGCGAGAAGGTTCGCACCAATTGCGGCGCCATGGCAGTCTCGACTGAGGGGCGCGAGGGCAGGAACTGGGTTCTCATCGACTTTGGCAGCGTCGTTGTGCACGTCTTCAAGCCCGAGACCCGTGACTTCTATCGCCTGGAGAAGCTCTGGGGAGATGCCCCCGAGGTCGAAATGGATTTTGGAGATGCCGCAGACAACACGGGCGAGGCAGCAGAGGCCGCTGAGTAGGACGGCCTGTCTCACGCTCAGTCGTCGTTTTTCCCCATGGGGGCCGTACCCGTGGTGCGATCCTTGAAGCGCAGGTCTCGCCCATAGCTCACCGCGTCATCGCCAAAGCGGTCGCGTAGGGCGTCTGTGAGCTGCGAGAGGGCTGCGTGGTCGTGGGCATGGCCGTCTTCTTCGGCTGCAGCCTCGTCGAAGAGCCCCATCTGCTGCCCGTGGGCCCCAGAGAAGTCAGAGATTCCCACGCCCACGAGGCGCACGGGCGTACCCTCCTGCCAGAGCCCCTCCAGAAGTCTTACGGCGACGGGGCCAAAGACGTGCTCGTCATTGGTTGGCGAGGAGAGCTGCCGCTGTGTTGTGCGCACGTGGAGGTCGGCGTAGCGGAGCTTGAGCGTGACCGTCCCGCCTGTGAGCCCACGCCTTCGCAGGCGCCTTCCCGTCATCGACGAGATGTGGAGTATGGCCGCACGCACCTCGTCCCCCGTCGTGAGGTCGTGGTCGAAGGTCCGCTCGTTCGAGACGGACTTGGCCTCCTCGGGCTTAGCACGTTCGGCCACAACGCTCCGCTCGAGCCCGGCTGCCCTTACTGCCATACGAGGACCCATGACGCCAAATGTGCGCTCGAGCTTAACCGGGCTCGCCTTCGCAAGGTCGCCAAGCACCTGGATTCCCATGGCCGCCAGGCGTTTTTCGGTGGCTGGGCCAACGCCGCTCATGGTGCTTACGGGCAGTGGGGCGAGAAACGCTTCTTCCGTACCAGGAAAGACCACGGTAAGCCCGCGTGGCTTGTCCCTATCGGAAGCAATTTTTGCGACCGTCTTGTTGATGCCAAGGCCAATGGAGCAGCTCACGCCAAGAACGGAAACGCGTGCCTGGATGCGGCGGCAAATCTCGAGGGGGCTCTCGCGCGAGAAGCGCCCTGGCGTCACGTCGAAGAATGCCTCATCGATGGAGACCTGCTCGACGCGTGGGGTCTCGGCGGAGAGGATGCCCATCACGGCCGCGCTCACCTCGCGATAGCGCGTGAAGTTGCCGTGCGTCCAGATGGCGTTGGGGCAGAGCCTTCTAGCCTGGGCTGATGGCATGGCCGAGTGGACGCCATAGCGTCTCGCCTCGTAGGATGCCGTGGAGACCACGCCGCGGTGGTCTGCCGAGCCGCCAACTATCACAGGCAGCCCTCGCCACTCCGGATGGTCGAGCTGCTCGACCGAGGCAAAGAAGGCATCGAGGTCCATGAGGCCTATGGCCGGACCGTCCCACTCGAGAATGTCATGTGAATGCTCGTCCATGCCCCGATTATAGGGTGACCGTGAACGTGGTGCCCTTCTCAACGGTGCTTGTGGCCTTGATGGAGCCGCCGTGAGCGTCAATGATTCCCTTGCAGATGGCAAGCCCCAGCCCAAAGCCGCCGGTCTCCTCGCGGCTGCGCGCCTTGTCCGAGCGATAGAAGCGGTCGAAGATGTGCTCGTGGTCATCGGGGCCCATCGGGGCGCTCGCGTTGTTTACCGTAAGCACCGCGTGCTTGTCGGCCTTCCTGAGCTGCACATTGACGACAGTGCCTTTGATGGCGTACTTGGTCGCATTGTCGATGAGGGTGCGCACGGCACGTGCGAGCTGCGTACGGTCTCCCTGCAGATAGATGTTGGGCTCGATGTCCTTCTCGATGGAGCTGCCGCGCTCATACGCCACGGCATCGAACTCGATGGCGCACTCGTCCACGACCTCCGAGAAGTCGATATTCTCGAGAGCCAGGACGCGCTTTGCCCCGTCTGCCTGGGCCTCGTCGGTGCGCGCAAGCGTGAGCAGGTCCTCGACAAGCGCCTTCATGTGGGTCGCTTCGTCATTGGTGCTCTCGACCCATGTCCTTGTGTCTGGCGGCATGCGTGGGTCGTCGAGCAATATCTGCGTGTTTGCAAGGATTACCGCCAAGGGCGTCTTGAGCTCGTGCGACGCGTCCGAGACAAAGCGTCGCTGAGATTCCCACGACTTCTGGATTGGCTTTAAGATCCACGCCGAGAGCACCCAGACAATGAGGAAGAGCACGACCATGGAGACGAGGACAATGACGACGTCGGTCATGGTCTGCCTGGCGAGCGAGGATTCCACATACTGCGTGTCAACGATCGAGATGCGCCATCCCGTACTGTTTTGGGCGCGCATCCACGAGAGGCGAAGCTGGGGGTTGTGGCCAGAGTCCTCGCTCGACGAAAGCACCTCGGAGATGATTTGCGTGAGGATGTCGGGGTCGATGTAGTAGGAACTCTTGGCGATTATCGTGCCGTCGGTTGAGACGTCGGCGGAGAGCGTGAGCAAGTTGGTCCCATGCGAGTCCTTGTCGCCATCGGGCTCCCCAAAATGCGGCGTAAAGTCAAGGTCGCCCGTGAGTCCGCGGGTGAGCGCTGTGTTGACCATGTTTGTCTGGTTGATGTAGCCGCTCACCAGCGTGGAACCGAGCGCAACCACAAGCACCAGGCCTACGAGCGCCATGGTGATGACCACGAACTCCCTGCGAAGCTTCTGAAGCATCCCTAGCATCCCCCTAACCGCCCGGCAGGCCCCGTCGCTAGTCCTCGAAGAGCTCCAGCCTGTAGCCAAGCATCCTGAGCGTGGTGATCTGGACCTTGGAGCCAACGTGGTTGAGCTTCTTGCGCAGGAAGGAGACGTAGGCCTCAACGGAGTTCTCCGAGGCCTCCGCATCGGCACCCCAGACCCTCGTGAGGAGGTCCTGCTTCGAAATGACGCGCGAGGAGGCGCTCATGAGCATGCGCATGAGCTCGAACTCCTTACCCGAGAGGTGGATCCTCTTGTCTCCGCAAGAGAGGTCGTGCGTCGTGAGGTCCAGCGTGAGGTCGGCAAACTTGATCTCGTCAATCATGACCTCGCCCTTACGGCGAGTGACTGCCCTCAGGCGGGCGAGGAGCTCCTGGGCCTCGAAGGGCTTCGTCATGTAGTCATCGGCACCGGCATCAAGGCCCTCGACCTTGTCCTCGGTGGAGTTGAGTGCCGTAAGCATGAGGACTGGCGTCGAGATGTCTGCACGACGGAGCTCGTGCACCACGTCGTAGCCGTTCATGCCAGGCAGCATCACATCAAGGATGATTGCGTCATAAAGGCCGCTCTTTGCGCTTGACAGGCCAGACGTGCCATCGTAGACAGCCTCGGCGTTGTAGCCCGCATCGGAGAGGATACGGACAATGGCGTCGGCGAGGTTTCGCTCATCTTCGACAACGAGAACGTTCATGGGGTCCTCCTTCACTTGTGCCTTGCCTGCATAATCGTACGTTGTGAGACTTAAATCCCGCTTAAATTCAAAGCTGATACAGCTCGTTGACCCTTGGTTCACAAAATCTGCAACTTGCGCACATGCCACGTGGGCGTAGAATGTCTTGTTGCTATGTGGCTATGCGGTGCAGCCATGACACCACACCAGGGCACCGCTCGTATGGAGGAGTTTTCATTGGCAGTTAAGATTCGTCTGGCCCGTCACGGTGCCAAGAAGCGCCCGTACTATCGCATCGTCGTTGCGGACAGCCGCATGCCTCGCGATGGCCGTTACATCGAGCAGGTGGGTCGCTACAACCCCCTGACCAACCCCAAGACCATCGAGATCGACCTCGAGAAGGTCGACGCCTGGATCACCAAGGGTGCTCAGCCAACCAACTCCGTCTCTCACCTCATCGACGTTGTCCGCAACGGTCAGCCCGTCGTCGAGAAGAAGACCAAGATCTCCAAGAAGGCCGCTGCCAAGGCTGCCATGGCAGCCGAGGAGGCTGCTGAGGCCGCTGCCGAGTAGGGGCGTTCCACAATGGATGACACCATGAACGACGAGGTCAACGAGGAGCAGGAGATTCCCTCTGACAAGGTCGCCGACCTCGTCGAGTACATCGTCTGCGGTCTCGTTGACAATGAGGGCGCCGTGTCACTTGACGTGACCGACGGCGACGAGGGTGCGCTCATCGAGGTCACCTGCGCCGAGGCGGATGCCGGCAGGGTCATCGGCCGTAAGGGCCGTACCATCAAAGCCATCCGTACCCTCGCGCGTGCCCTGGGGCAGCGCGTGGGGACTTCTGTCGAGGTCGAGGTCGTAGGCTAGGCAACCTTGCGGGATCGCTACAGAGTCATAGCCCGTGTAGAGAAGTCGCACGGAAGAGGGGGGGAGGTCGTGACGGTTGCCGTTCACGGCCTTCCCCCTCTTGTTCGCGAGGGCCTCGAGGTCTTCGTGGTGCCGCCCCGCCTTAAGGGCCCTAGGTCGCATGTGGTCGCAAGTGTGAGCGACGGGCCTCGTGGCCAGCTCGTCTCGCTCTCTGGGGTGGGCGGCATCGAGGGGGCCGATGCCCTGCGCGGACGCTACCTCCTGGCTCGAGAGTGCGACCTTCCTGACGACGTGGCGCTTCATGACGCCGAGGCGCTCCTTGGGCGTGAGGTGGAAGACGAGAGACTCGGCTTCCTCGGAACCATCGGCGAGGTCATGGTTGGCCCAGCCAACGACGTCTGGGTTATCGAGGGTCCCTTTGGCGAGGTCCTCGTACCCGTCGTGGACGAGGTGGTCTCCGAGGTTCCCGACAATGGCCCCATTGCGGTGCGCACCCCCTCCGGCCTCGTCGATGGGGGCGGGGACCAGTGATCATCGAGACCCTCTCCGTTTTTCCAGGAGTCTTCTCGCCCTATCTCGATGCGTCGATCATGGGGCGGGCACAGGCGAGGGGCATCTTCTCGTTTACCGCGCATGACCTTCGCGACTGGACGCATGACCGCCATCGAACGGTGGACGACGCTCCCTTTGGGGGAGGGCAGGGCATGCTCATGAAGCCCGCGCCCATCTTCGAGGCGGTGCAGGGCCTCTCCTCGCGTGGGGAGTGTGCCCCGCACGTCGTGTTCTTCTCGCCCTGTGGTACGCGCTTTGACGAGGCGACAGCCGCCCGCCTGGCCAAAGAGGAGCGACTCCTCTTTGTATGCGGCCGCTACGAGGGTATGGACGAGCGGGCCTATAGCCTGGCAGACGATGTGCTCTCGCTTGGGGACTATGTCCTTACGGGCGGGGAGCTCCCCGCCCTCGTGGCCATCGACGCCATCGTGAGGCTTCTCCCCGGGGCTCTCGGTGATGAGATGAGCGCGCAGGACGAGTCCTTCTCTGGTGGGCTTCTCGAATATGCGCAGTATACGAGGCCCGCGGACTACGATGGCCTGCGTGTGCCGGAGGTCCTGCTTTCCGGCGACCACGGCGCCGTGGACGCATGGCGCAGGAGAAGCGCCATTGAGCGCACCGCTCGATGGCGTCCCGACCTGCTCGATGGCGCGGGGCTCTCGGATGAGGAGTGGGAGCTCGCCCGTCGCGTGATGGGGGAGGGCCAGGCTCCGCACGAGCCTGGCGATGATGGTTCTGCAACAGGAGGCGAATAGCGTGGCCAAGGGTCCCACCAAAGAGAGGCACGGAGGCCTTCTCGATATCGTCGTGACCATACTCGTGGCACTTGGTGTGGCGCTTCTCCTGCGCACCTTTGTCGTGGAGGTCTACGAGGTGCCCTCGGGCTCGATGCTCGAGACCATCCAGGAGGGCGACCTGCTCCTTGGCGAGAAGGTCTCTCTCAACTGGGAGTCGCCCAGGGCGGGCGACATCGTGACCTTCGAGAGCCCCCGTGAGCCCGGTACCACCCTGGTGAAGCGCGTCATTGCCGTGGCGGGGCAGACCGTCGACCTGCGTGACGGCAACGTCTATGTAGACGGCACCCAGCTCGACGAGTCCTCCTATACGCTTGGCAAGCCCAGCTACTCACTCTCGGACCAGGCTGGCTCTGCGGGCATTGCCTACCCCTACACGGTCCCGGATGGCTGCGTCTGGGTCATGGGTGACAATCGCACCAACTCGCTCGACTCGCGCTACTTTGGCGCGGTGAGGGTGAGTGCCGTGACATCGAAGATACTCTGCATCTATTGACCGATCTCAGACGCGAAGGCGCTGTAGCGTCTGCGTCGCGACCCCCGTCAGGAGGAAGGACAGATATGAGCGAAAGCCCGCTGACGTTCCAAGACACGATTCTCGCCCTTGAGCATTACTGGGCCGACAAGGGCTGTACCGTTATGCAGCCATACGACTCAGAGGTGGGCGCGGGAACATTCCACACGGCTACGCTTCTGCGCTCGCTCGGTCCTGCTGCCTGGCGGACCTGCTATCCGCAGCCGTGCCGCCGCCCCGCTGACGGCCGCTATGGCGAGAACCCCAACCGCCTGCAGCACTATTATCAGTTCCAGGTGCTCCTCAAGCCCTCGCCAATCGACTCCCAAGACCTCTACCTTGGCTCTCTTGCCGCCATTGGCCTTGACCCTGCCGAGCACGATGTGCGCTTTGTCGAGGACGACTGGGAGAGCCCGACGCTGGGTGCCTGGGGCCTTGGCTGGGAGGTGTGGATGGATGGCATGGAGGTCACACAGTTCACCTACTTCCAGCAGGTCGGTGGCATCGAGGTTGACCCGGTGCCGGCAGAGATCACCTACGGTCTCGAGCGCATTGCCATGTATGCGCAGGGTGTGAACTCCGTCTATGACATCACGTGGAGCTACCTGCCCGACGGCACCCCCATGACCTACGGAGACGTCTTCTACGAGAACGAGCGCGAGTTCTCTTCCTACAACTTTGAGGTGGCGAACGTTGACCTCATGCGCGAGAAGTTCGACGAGTACGAGGCCGAATGCCACTCCTGCCTGGACGCCCACCTGCCGCTTCCCGCCTACGACTGCGTGATGAAGTGCAGCCATGCGTTTAACCTGCTTGACTCCCGCGGGGCAATCTCCGCCACGGAGCGTGCCAACTACATCCTGCGCGTCCGCACCGTTGCCAAGGAATGCTGCGAGGCCTACCTCACCGAGGTCGCTGGCGAGAAGAGCGCGCCCGCCAAGAAGGGGGAGGTGGCCTAGATGGCCGAGACGAGGGACTTCCTGCTCGAGATAGGCTGCGAGGAGATGCCGTCCGCCCCGCTGAGCCACGCCGTGGTGCAGCTTGGTGACCTGATGCGCAAGGGTCTTGACGAGGCGGGCCTTGCGCACGGCAACGTGGAGACCCACCAGTCTCCGCGTAGGCTCGTAGCGCGCGTCCACGACGTCGCCCCTGCTACCGACGAGCTCAATGAGGTCAGGCGTGGCCCGGCGGCAAGCATCGCGTTTGACGCTACCGGTGCACCCACCAAGGCCGCCCAGGGCTTTGCCCGCAAGTTTGGCGTTGACGCATCCGGGCTCGCACGTCGCGTGGACACCGACGGCCGGGAGTACGTCTTTGCCGAGAAGCACGTGGATGCCCGACCTGCCGCGCCCATCCTCTCGGCCCTCTCTGAGCGGGTCATCGGCTCAATCGAGTGGCCCAACTACAGAAGCCAGCGCTGGGGCTCCGAGCACCAGACCTTTGTGCGTCCCATCCGGTGGATCTGCGCCCTTCTCGGCAACGAGGTCGTCCCCGTAAGCTATGCCGACGTCACAAGCTCCGGCACCACATGCGGGCACCGTGTGCTGGGGCCAGGGGACCACAGGGTAGAAAGTCCCGCGGTCTACGCCGATGTACTGCGCGAGAATGGCGTGCTGCTCGAGGGCGAGCGCCGCGCGGCCATCCTCGAGGGCGTCCGGCAGGTCGAGGCAGAGCGCCCTGGCTCCCACGTTGACACGCCCAAGCGCACGCTCGATGAGGTCGTGAACCTCTGCGAGTGGCCGACGGTCCTTGTCGGCACCTTCGACGAGGAGTTCCTCAAGGTCCCGCACGAGATCATCTGCGAGTCCATGCTTTCGAACCAGCGCTACTTCCCCGTCTACGACGGCGAGGGCAACCTCACGCGCGAGTTCGTGGTTGTCTCCAACGCCGACCCCAAGGTCTCAGCGACCGTGGTCGACGGCAACGAACGTGTTGTCCGCGCCCGCCTCGACGATGCCAAGTTCTTCTACGAGGAGGACCTGAAGGTGCCCATGGACGAGTTCGTGGAGCGCCTTGACACCGTCGTCTTCCAGGAGAGGCTCGGCACCGTGCGCCAGAAGGTCTCCCGCATGGAGGTCCTTGCCTCTGCGGTGGCACAGTCCGCCGGCGCAGACGAGAAGGCCTGCGGGCTCGCAAGGCGCGCCGCGCATCTCGCCAAGGCAGACCTCGTGAGCCAGGCCGTGGTCGAGTTCACCAACCAGCAGGGCGTTATGGGCGGCTACTATGCAAAGGCCGCAGGCGAGCCCCAGGAGGTCTGTGACGCCATCCGCGAGCACTATCGCCCTCGCTTTGCCGGCGACGAGCTTCCCTCTGGCCTTGCAGGCAAGTGCGTGGCCATTGCCGATAAGCTCGACACCGCCTGCGGCATCTTTGCCATCGACGAGCCGCCCACGGGCTCCTCCGATCCCTTCGCCGTGCGCCGCGCTGCCATCGGTGTGATTGCCATGCTGCGCACGCTTCCTGCCGTCCACCTGCGTCCTCTCATCAACCTTGCGCTCTCGTCTTACGCCGAACAGGGCATTGCCTTCGATGCGGATGCCGTAGCCGCGGCCGTGGCCTCCTTCTTCCAGGGTCGCCTTGCTGCCATCGCCAAGGATGAGGGGGTCGCACCCGACGCCATCGAGGCCGTGAGTGCCATTGGCGTCATCGACCCCAACGAGTTCGTTCGCCGCGCGGCAGCCCTTGACCACGCCCGCTCCGAGAGCCCCGAGCTCTTCGAAGACCTCGCCACGGCCTATGCCCGCGCCGCCCACCTCGCCGACGCCGCGCTTGGCACCGAGGTTGACGAGCACCTTCTGGGAAACGCCGAGAAGGCGCTTCTCGCTGCCTGTGAGGAGGGCGAGAAGGCCGTCTCCTCTGCCCTTGGGTCTGGCGACTTTGCTGGTGCCTGCGAGGCGCTGGCGGGTCTGCGCGCACCCATCGACCGCTTCTTCACCGACGTCCTCGTGATGGATTCCGACCCGTCCGTGAGGGACAATAGGCTTCGCCTTCTTAACCGTTTCGCTGGAGTCTTTGGTGACGTCGCCGATATTGGCGCGCTTTCGAAGCGAAAGTAGTGCAAGAGCGGTTACACTTGCTGCAACGTCCCCACACGATTGCGTCATTTGGGAGGATCGATTATGAGGAAACTTGATCTGGACGACGATGTCTTCAGCCACGTTGTCCCCGCCATCTACGTGCTCTCTGACGCACGTGGCGAGACTGCAAAGGCCGTTGTGGAAGCCGCAGCCGCACAGTTTGGCGATGGCTCCGTCGATATTATCCGCGTGTCGGGCGTCGAGAGCGTCGAGCAGGTCCGAGACTACTTCGACAAGAACTTCGACCCCGACAGGCCCAGCGCCGTCTTCCACACCTTTGCAAACGGCCAGCTTCGCCGCGAGATTCGCCGCGAGCTCGACAGGAGGGGCATTCCCTCCATCGACCTTCTGGGGCCTGCCGTCACGGTCATCTCGACACTTACGGGCGAGGAGCCGAGCCACGCGATTGGTGCCACGTACTCTGGGCGTCCCGCAGAGAACGAGTAGCGTTAGCCAATCAGGGTGCACTCCGTTCAGGGGGCTGGACTAACGTCTGGCCCCATTTCCCATCCGTTCACCGGCTTATTTTCCCGTCCACCAGTTGATACTTGAATTTGGCGTCGGTTGGAAATTGGTCTGTTTAAAATTGAGCGTTACGGTAGCCCGAACCTGGGCATCCGATGTGAGTGCGCGCCACGAGGCGTGTCTGGTTGTACGAACAGGGGAGTGAAATGTCTGAGAAGCACGTGTACCGCTTCGGAAAGGACGAGAACGGCAACAACGTGACCGAAGTTGCCGGCGCTACCGTCGACGAGGCGAAGTGGATCACCGGCGGCAAGGGCGCCAACCTGGCGGAGATGGCCAACATCGGCCTTCCCGTTCCTCCGGGGTTCTCCATTACCTGCCAGACCTGCGTCGCCTATTCTTCGGCCGGCAACGTCTGGCCCGACGGCGTCCTTGACGAGATTGACGCCTACCGCAAGGACCTCGAGAAGCGCATGGGCAAGAGGCTCGGTGACAAGGACGACCCGCTGCTCGTCTCCGTTCGCTCCGGTGCGCCCTTCTCCATGCCCGGCATGATGGACACGGTCCTCAACCTCGGCCTCAACGACGACTCCGTCCAGGGCCTCATCAAGAAGACCGGCAACCCCCGCTTTGGCTACGACTCCTATCGCCGCTTCGTCCAGATGTTCTCGGGCGTTGTCATGGGCGTCGATGGCCAGCTCTTCGAGGATGCCATCAACGCCAAGAAGGCCGAGCGCGGCGTGAAGCTCGACACCGAGCTCGATGCTGACGACCTCAAGGACCTCGTCGTCACGTTCAAGCAGATCTTCTCCGATAACGTCGACCCCGTGAAGTACCCCGAGGTCGTCGTTGACGGCAAGCCCGTGTTCCCGCACGACCCGTACCTCCAGCTGCGTCTTGCTGAGCAGGCCGTCTTTGGATCTTGGAACACCCCGCGCGCCATCCTCTACCGCAAGCAGAACAAGATCCCCGATGACCTCGGCACCGCAGTCAACGTCCAGTGCATGGTCTTCGGCAACATGGGCGACACCTCGGCTACCGGCGTCGCGTTCACCCGCAACCCCGCCGACGGCACCAACGAGCGCTATGGCGACTTCCTGGTGAACGCACAGGGCGAGGACGTCGTTGCCGGCATCCGCAACACCGAGCCCATCTCCGACCTTCCCAAGACCCCTGGTCTCGAGGAGGCTGGCAAGGAGCTCTATCACGTCTTCGAGATCCTCGAGGATCACTACGCCGACATGATGGACCTCGAGTTCACCATCCAGGAGGGCAAGCTCTGGATGCTCCAGACCCGCGTCGGCAAGCGCACGGCGCTCTCCGCGCTCAAGGTCGCCATCCAGATGTACGAGGAGGGTCGCATCTCCCGCGAGACCGCCGTCATGCGCGTCGCTCCGGAGCAGCTCGACCAGCTCCTGCACCCGCAGTTCGACCCCAAGGCCAAGTACGAGGTCCTCGCCAAGGGCCTGAACGCCTCCCCTGGTGCCGCCACCGGTGCCGTCGTCTTCTCCTCTGCCGACGCGGAGGCCTTCAGGGAGGCCGGCAAGCCCTCCATCCTCGTGCGCTGGGAGACCACGCCCGATGACCTCAAGGGCATGGTCGCTGCTGAGGGCATCCTCACGTCCCACGGCGGCAAGACGTCCCACGCGGCCGTCATCGCCCGTGGCATGGGCGCCCCCTGCGTCTGCGGCGTCGAGGCCCTCCACATCGACGCACCCAACAAGGAGTGCAAGGTCGCAGGTACCGACGTCGTCCTCCACGAGGGTGACATCATCTCCATCGACGGCACCACGGGTGACGTCATCCTGGGCGAGGTGCCCCTGGTCCGCCCCGAGCTCGGCGGAGACCTCGAGACCATCCTCGACTGGGCAGACGAGGTCCGCAAGGATTCTTCGTGTGGCCGCGTGATCGGCGTCCGCGCAAACGCCGACAACCCCGCCGACGCCCAGCTCTCCGCCGACAACGGCGCCGAGGGCATCGGTCTCGACCGTACCGAGCACATGTTCCTTGGCGAGCGCAAGCAGCTCATCCAGAACTTCATCCTCGCTGAGTCCGACGACGTCAAGCAGGATTCCCTCAAGAAGCTCGGCGAGGCCCAGAAGGGCGACTTCCTCGGCATGCTCAAGGCCATGGACGGCAAGACCGTCATCGTGCGCCTGCTCGATCCGCCCCTGCACGAGTTCCTCGACAGCCCGCGTGACCTCGAGGTCGAGATTGCCAAGGAGGAGTGCACCGGCAAGGACTGCACCGAGAAGCGCGCCCTTCTCGCCAAGCTCGACTCCTTCCAGGAGGCCAACCCCATGCTCGGCCTCCGCGGCTGCCGCCTGGGCATCGTGTACCCCGAGCTCAACGTCATGCAGGTCCGCGCCATCGCGGGCGCTGCTGCCGAGCTCAAGAAGGAGGGCTTCGACCCCAAGCCCGAGATCATGATCCCGCTCGTCGCCTTCGAGACCGAGATTGAGCTCGTCCGCGCCGGCGTCGAGAAGACCCTGAAGGAGGTCGAGGAGGAGACGGGCGTCAAGCTCGAGATCCCCATCGGCACCATGATTGAGCTCCCTCGCGCTGCCATCACTGCCGACGAGATCGGCAAGCACGCCGACTTCTTCTCCTTCGGCACCAACGACCTCACCCAGACCTGCCTCGGGTTCTCCCGTGACGACGTCGAGTCTGCGTTCATGCCGCTCTATCTCGAGAAGAAGATCGTCAAGCGCAACCCGTTCGCGACCGTCGACCCCGGCGTTGCCAAGCTCGTCCAGATGGGCGTCGAGGGTGGCCACAAGGCCAACCCCGACATCGTCTGCGGCGTCTGCGGCGAGACCGGTGGCGATCCCGAGTCCATCCAGGTCTACTACGACCTCGGCCTCGACTACGTGTCCTGCTCGCCGTATCGCGTGCCCATCGCACGCCTTGCGGCTGCACAGGCAAAGATCAACTCCAACGGCGGCCCTGCCAAGGTTGCCTAGTCGGCGGATGCTGATGCGCGTCTAGCTCAATGGGGGGAGAGGCCTGGCGCCTCTCCCCCCATTTTTTTGACAGGGGTTTGTCCCATAAGGGGTTCTCATGAGGGTTTACGACAGAGATGACCAGCTCGCTTACGAGGAGGAGGCGCTCTCCGAGCACGCCGCAAGGAGCGCGCAGTCACAGGGGAGGGACGTCTACGAGGAGGAGGACTACCTCAGGCCCTGCTACCAGCGCGATCGTGATCGAATCCTCCACTGCAAGAGCTTTAGGAGGCTTGCCAACAAGACCCAGGTCTTTCTCGCGCCCGAGGGCGACCACTACCGCACGCGACTCACACACACGCTTGAGGTCGCGCAGATTGCCCGCACCATCTCGCGCGCGCTAGGGCTGAACGAAGACCTCACGGAGGCCATTGCGCTCGGGCACGACCTTGGGCACACGCCCTTTGGCCACTGCGGCGAGCAGGCCCTCTCGCACGCCATCGCGCGCTATCGAGGCATCGATCCATGTTCCACGGCGGCTCAACACCTCTTCCGACACAACAGGCAGAGCGTGCGGCTAGTCGAGTGTCTCGAGAAGGACGGCCGCGGCCTCAACCTCACCTGGGAGGTTCGGGACGGCATCTTCTGCCACACGGGCTCGAAGCGCGCCCAGACGCTCGAGGGGAGGGTTGTGGCGTGCGCAGACAGGATTGCCTACGTCTGCCACGACATCGACGATGCGGAGCGCGCGGGGCTTCTCACCGAGAACGACCTTCCCCTGGCGCCGCGCGAGCTTCTCGGCGACAGCTCTTCGGGGCGCATCGACACGATGGTGCGAGACATCTGTGCTGGCAGTGCCGAGGCTGGTGACATACGCATGTCGGATGGCGTGTGGGACGCGATGATGCGGCTCCGCTCCTTCCTCTTCGAGTCCCTGTATACCAAAGGCGACGCCAAGGAGGAGGAGCCGAAGGCCTCGCGCATGATCGAGCTTCTGTTCGACTACCTCGTGGTCCACATGGATGAGGTGCCCGAGGAGTATCTCAAGCACGATGCGGACCACCCGGACGTGCAGGTGGCAGACTACGTCTCGGGCATGACCGACCGCTATGCCGTGCGCGTCTTCGAGGACCTCACGGTACCGCGCTCGTGGAAGGGCGTCATGACCCGTGCGCATTGAGGTGGCGGATATCTCTGGCGGACGGTTTTCTGGTAGGCTCTTCACGTTCTGGTTTACGGCTTGGGAGGGTGCATGGCTGGAAAGCACAGTCGCGGCAAAGAGAAGGGCACGGGGCGGGGGCTTCTCGTCGTGGCCTGTGTGTTTGTGGCGCTTGCCGTGGGCGTGTTGGCACTGGCCATGACGGGCAACCTTCGCCCGCTTGTCGAGAGGGTGTTTCCCAATTTGGTGGAAACCACTGCTGGGGAGACCCAGCGGCAGGCAGACGCGCAGGATGCGTCACCTGCGCAGGCTTTGGAGCCCAAGGCGTTTACCGATTACACCTGGGATGAGCTCTCGCAGATCTCGGCAAAGCTCGCCTGTGCTGCTTCAGATGAGGAGGGCATCGAGATTGCCCGTGAGTACAACCTGGCGGACGCCTTTGGGGTTCCCGTCTCGGATGCGCGCGAGGTTGTGCTCGATGACAACACGCTGGCCTACGCGCGAATTGTCGGATTCCGCCATGACCAGCGCGCAGATGGCTCCGGGGTCGCGGGCATCACGCTCATGGTCTCCATGCTTGCCGAGCAGCCCATGGAGTCAGTAAATACAAGCGATGGCGGATGGGAGGCATCGTCGCTTAGGGCCTGGCTCGCTTCCGATGGCCTCGCACTTCTACCGGACGACCTTTCCTCACGCATCGTGAGCGTCTCGAAGCCGACCAACAATACCGGCGTGACCTCTGATGTGGCGTCGGTCACACAGACGGAGGACGCGCTCTGGGCCTTCTCTGCCGTAGAGGTCTGTGGACAGATTACCTGGTTCGAGGATGAGTTTTCCTCCGAGATATCTTATACGGCAGGCCTAGACGAGGTTCTCAACGCCGAGGGCACGCAGTATGCGTATTTCTCGGCAGCAGGTGTGACCGGGGAGACCGGGGGGGCGTCTGGCGCCCTTGCACTAACGTACCGTGGTTCCGCTCGCCCCTGGTGGTACCGTTCTGCGTACCCATTGAACTACGCAGACACCAGCTCGAGCGCGTACTTCTTTAGGGCAAGCGAGACGGGCTACCCATCCTCGGTGGGGCAAGCGAATACTACCTCCGGCGTTGTGGCGGGCTTCTGCCTATAGCGTTGTTCCGGTGTGAGTGGGCTGCCTTGGCGGCATGGCTTTGTATCCGCATTCGCGCCGTTTAGGGATTTCCCGAACGTATGGCAGGTCTAACCGGCGATTTATTATGAGTTGATGGTTATGGCTGAAGATTTCGAACGCTTAACCGTGGCTAAGCATTCGGAAAGCACGGGTTGGGAGTATGCGCGCCCAAGGCGATAGTGCGGGTCACATATGTAGTTCTTGTCCCATCGGGCTCTGTGCTCTATAATTCTCGCTTGTGTGCAAGCCTATGTGCCGTTCGCACGCGCGTCGGCACCTCTGGTCAGAGATGAGGAAGAGCATGGATTACATTCGCGCCATCGAGCGTCAGCAGATTCGTGAGGACATCCCCACGGTCCTGGTTGGCGACAACGTCAAGGTACACTATCGCATCATCGAGGGCGACCGCACCCGTGAGCAGGTCTTCCAGGGTGATGTCATCCGCATGAGCGGCGCTGGCTCCCGCGAGACCTTCACCGTCCGCAAGATTAGCTTTGGCGTTGGCGTGGAGCGCACCTTCCCCCTTCACAGCCCCAAGATTGCCAAGCTCGAGGTTGTCCGTCACGGTGCCGTGCGTCGTGCGAAGCTCTACTACCTGCGCGATCGCGTGGGCAAGGCTGCTCGCATTCCCGAGAAGCGCTAGCGTTTCCCTTTGCCTGTCTTGGAGGGGCTGCCCGCATAGGGTGGCCCCTCTTCGCTATGCATTCGTTCTGCGCTTTGGACGCGGTGTTCGTTGTCTTTGGCTGGAGGAAGTCCCATGGCTAGACCTGCTACCACGGCTCATGAGGTGGCTGCGCTTTTCTCCTCAGCTGATGAAAGCGAGTTTGCCAAACTCGATGCCCGCTATGCCGATGACCCCCGCAAGCAGGTTCAGCATGCGCGCGAGGTGGCAGCAAGAAGGCTGGGACGCGAGCGGGCGGAGCATGAGCGCGTACTGGGCATGTACGCCAAGGCTCGAGAGCTTGGTGGCCCAGGGCTTGTGCTTGGCGTCGACGAGGTTGGTCGCGGGGCCCTCGCCGGTCCCCTCACCGTTGCCGCCGTGGCACTGCCGGACGAGCCGGTTGTGTGGGGCATCAATGATTCCAAGCAGCTGACTCCCACCCAGCGCGAGATCCTCGCCGCGCGGATAGCCGATGTTGCGTTAGCGATTGGCATCGCCCATGTTGAGCCTGCATCCATCGATGCCTTGGGTATGGCCGTTGCCCTGCGCATGGCCATGAGGCGCGCAATTGATGATGCGGACGTCGACGCGGGTGCGGTTCTCATTGACGGCAACCCCGTGCACGTGAGTCCCAGGGAGGTCACACTTGTCAAGGGAGACGCGCGCGTCTCGTGCATTGCGGCTGCGTCCATTGTGGCAAAGGTGACAAGGGATGCCCTGATGGTCTCGCTTGCAGAGGAGTACCCCGGCTACCACCTTGCCGAATGCAAGGGCTATGGGTCTGCCGAGCACATCGCGGCCATCAAGGCGCACGGGCTCACGCCCATTCACCGCGTCTCGTTCTGCGGGAACTTCCTCGAGACACCGCCACTGTTCTAGAGCGGCTCTGGTCCCGAGTCCCCAAAATTCTCCCAACGTGTTTTGATTTTGACACTTAGAGATGGAGCCGGTCACTCCAGGCCCTCTCGCTGGGCGTATTCGCTTCGGCCATTTTGAACCGTCGGCCATCTGAAAGGCATGCGTCCACGCAGCGTCAGAAGCGTGCAAGCGCACGGTGGCATCATCGCTCTCCCGTTTGGTTACGAGAAGGGAGAGCTCGATGGGTAAGTCGGCGTTTGGTACAAGTGGCATATCTGGTTGGCCTGGCGGTGGAGGGTATGCGCATAGCGAGTTCTGCTTTGGGCATATCCCTCGAGACCATGACGATGACGGGCTGGGTTTCGGTGGTGTCGGCGAGACAAAACTCGTCGATTTTGACGAGGGCGATGGTGCCGGATGTGGAGGCAACTCAAGCTCACCGAGGAAGCCTCTTGACGAGTACACGACAAAGGAACTCGGTGCACAGGGTGAACGTATTGCGGCGAGCTTCCTGGCAGACCATGGCTATCGCATCCTGGACATGAACTGGCGGTGCCCAGCCGGCGAGATTGATATTGTCGCCACCATGGACGACCCCGATGAAGGCCTTCGTCGCAGCGCAATCCTCGTTGAGGTGAAGACCAGGCTCGCCTTGGGAGATGAGGCGGATTACGTGCCCGAACTCGCGGTTGACCCTCAGAAGAAGCTCCGCTACCGCATGCTTGGCCTCTACTATCTAGTGCAGCACACCGAGCTTGACTCAGTTCGCTTTGATGTTGTCGCCATCAACATCGTAGGCGAGGGGCAAGCAAAGCTTCGGCACCTTCTCGGTGCGTTCACCTGGGACGACTGATGGGAAGCCCGGATGTGCGCATCCCCACGGCGACGCTGAGAGGAGTCGAGGCTGTTCCCGTGGCCGTTGAGGTGAGCGTCTCGGGCGGCATTCCCGGTCTTTCCATCGTCGGCATGCCAGATGCCTCTGTGCTTGAGGCAAGGTCACGGGTGCGCTGTGCCCTGAAGGCGTGCGGATACAAGATTCCCAGGCTTCACGTGACGGTGAACCTTGCTCCAGCAGAGATTCGCAAGACAGGAACCGCGTTCGACCTCCCCATTGCTGTTGCGGTGCTAGCCGCAACAGGGCAGATTCCGCTTGAGGGTCTCTCCAGGCTGCTCTTCGTTGGCGAGCTTGCGCTTGATGGCGGGGTTTGTCCTCCGAGAGGTGCCGTGGCATATGCGGCACTGGCCGAACGCGGGGGGCTCTCTCTTGTCTGCTCCGAGCAGACACGGCTGCCTTGCGCCCTCTCCACGCAAGCGTTTGGCATTCCTGCCATCTCGCGTCTAAGGGCGGGTGCCAGAGAGCTTCCACCTCTGGGGGCACATGCGCTTGGAGCAGAGCGCCTGGATACGAGCGAAGAGGCCCACGCGCTGGACTTCTCGGACGTTGCCGACCAGGACATCCCAAAGCGGGCCATGGTCATCGCGGCTGCAGGCCGTCATGGGATACTGATGGTGGGACCTCCAGGTGCGGGAAAGACCATGCTTGCGCGCAGGATGCCCACGATCCTGCCGCCGCTCTCGGACACCGAACGCTCCGAGTCCATGCTCATCCACTCGGTTGCAGGCCAGCCCATCGAGCCTCTCGAGCGAGGGGAGCGGCCCTTCCGGGCGCCGCACCACTCGATCTCGGTGGGAGGCCTTGTTGGCGGGGGTAGGCCAGTGATGCCGGGGGAGGTGTCTCTCGCCCACGGAGGCGTGCTCTTCTTAGACGAGCTTCCGGAGTTTGCGACAAACGCATTGCAGTCGCTTCGCCAGCCACTCGAGGACCACGAGGTTCGCATTGTGCGGGTGGACGGAGTCTATGTCTTCCCCTGCGACTTTCAGCTGGTGGCCGCAGCAAACCCCTGCCCCTGCGGACACCTTGGCGACGAGGGGCATGAGTGCACGTGTGCGCCCGCGAGGATCGCCTCATACCAGGGACGCATCGGAGGGCCTCTGATGGACCGCATCGACGTGGCCGTTGATGTTCACCGGCCCGCTTCGACTGACGTAATCCGTGGCTCTGTGGGCGCAAGCTCGGAAGAGATGCTCGATCAAGTCATGTCGGCGCGAGAATTCTCTTCCTGGCGAGAGGCGCGCGACGAGGCACGCCTGGGAGACAGCATCCGCGGAGTTGCACGACTGGGATTCGAGCCTGCAGCACGAACGTTTTTCGAGGAGTCCGCCGAGAGGATGGCGCTTGGCGGTCGCGGAATAGCGCGCGTGGCGCGAGTGGCAAGGACCATTGCCGATCTGGGGGGTCACGAGCTTGTCTCGCGTGATGATGTGGGGGAGGCCCTGCAGTACAGGTCGAGGAGGCAACTATGAGCGGCTTTGCATCCTGCTCAGACAAGCGCTGGGAACTCGAGCCCGAGGATGACGCATATCCGTCAGCGCTCCTCGACCTGGACCCTGCACCCCCTGTGCTCTATGGCAGGGGAGACCCCACCGTGCTCTCGGGCCCCTGCCTTTCTGTCATAGGCGCGAGAAGGGCAACGCCGTATGGCATAGCTGTTGCGGAGATGGCTGGTAGGGTTGCGGCAGAATGTGGAATTGTCGTTGTCTCGGGTGGTGCCATGGGATGCGACTGTGCGGCGGGTCGCGCCGCGCTGGGGGCGGGTGGGAGGACCGTCGTGGTATCGGGGTGCGGAGCAGACCTTGTGTACCCCTCTAGCTCGGTCGATGTCTTTGAGGGGGCCGTGGCGACCGGTGGCGCGGTCATCTCGCTCGAGCGATGGGGCGCACAACCAAGGCGCTACGCCTTCCCCAAACGCAACTCCATCATTGCGGCGCTCTCAAGCTGCCTCTTTGTCACCGAGGCGGGCATGCGTTCGGGTACCATGAGCACGGCAGACGTGGCGGTAGAGCTCGGCCGGAAGGTCTACGGCATTCCGGGCTCGATCTTCTCGCCCCTTTCTGCCGGTACGAATTGGCTCATATCTGAGGGTGCTCGCGTCATCTGCGACGAGGCCTCGCTCGAGGCGGCGATCTCTCTGGACTACGGGCGCCTGCGTTTCACCGACGCCCCCGGAAGGCCCGAGGACATCGGTCGCGTGCTCTCGGCTCTTGTCGCCTCGCCGTCTCGTGCCGACGACCTTGCCGCACGGTTGGGGGAGGGCGTCATCACCGTCCTGAGCGCACTCTCGGACTACGAGGCCGCGGGCGTGGTGACCAAGCTTCCAGATGGAAGATACGCACCGACACGCGAGTTCTATTTGTCGCACAATGGTCCTGCCGCGGCCAAGGGAGACACGGCAGGCGCTGAGGAGGAGCATGGACCAGACAGTTGACGTTGTGGGCGCAGGCCTCGCGGGAAGCGAGTGTGCCCTGGAGCTTGCCGAGAGGGGCGTGAGGGTGAGGCTTCACGAGGAGCGCCCCGTGCGCATGTCGCCAGCCCATCACACCGATCGCTTCGCCGAGCTTGTGTGCTCCAACTCGCTCAAGTCGACCAGGCCCGAGGGTGCCCCGGGTGTGCTCAAGTGGGAGCTCGAGGCCATGGGCTGCCGTCTTCTGCCCATCGCCCGTGATTGTTCGGTTCCCGCTGGAGGGGCCCTGGCGGTTGACCGCGACCGGTTCTCGCAGGCGGTTACCGATACGGTCCTGGCACACCCTCTGATCGAGGTCGTTCGCGAGGAGGTCACGCAGATTCCCGATGGGCCCTCAGTCATTGCCGCTGGCCCCCTCTGCTCGGATGCGCTCTTCGAGGCCATCTCGGCCAAAGTGGGAGCGAGGTCCATGTCCTTCTATGACGCGGCGGCCCCAATCGTCTCCGCCGAGAGCATCGATCGCGCCATCGCCTTCTCCCAGTCGCGCTATGAGGAGGGGAGCACGGGCGACTACCTCAACTGCCCCATGGAACGCGATGAATACGACACCTTCATGGATGCCCTGCTCTCCGCCGAGCGCGTCATCGCGCGTGACTTCGAGCAGACGGACCTCTTCTGCGCCTGCCAGCCCATCGAGGAGGTGGCGCGTACGGGGCATGACTCCCTACGATTTGGGGCTCTGAAGCCTGTGGGCCTCACAGACCCTCGTACGGGCAGGCGACCCTGGGCGGCGGTACAGCTGCGTGCCGAGAACGCCCAGCGCAGCGCCTACAACCTCGTTGGCTTTCAGACGAATCTCACATGGCCTGAGCAGCGTCGGGTCTTCAGAATGATTCCCGGCCTTGGGGAGGCGGAGTTTCTGAGGTACGGCGTCATGCACAGGAACTCGTTCGTTGACTCACCCCATGCCCTTGACTCCACTTTTGCCATCCCTGGGACGAAGACGCGCCTCGCCGGCCAGATCACGGGAACCGAGGGATACGTCGAGGCCATAGCGTCTGGCCTTCTCGCCGCCCTGAACACCTACGCCGACCTAGCAAGACTGCCCCACGCGGAGCTTCCTGTTACGGGAGCCCTGGGCTCGCTTGTCGCCTATGCGACAAACCCCGCAACGGTGGACTACCAGCCCATGCACGTCAACTTTGGGCTGGTTCCACCCCTGGAGAACGCCCCGAGGAGAAAGGATGACCGCAGGCGTCTCATGGCCGAGCGCGCCCGCACCGACATGGCCGCGTTTGTGGAGGAGAGAAGCGACCTCTTTGCCAGCGCTAGGCGAGGCGTGGAGCAATGAGCCCCTATCATCGGGAGGGTGGCTCTGCTTCGGGCCCGTCCAGGCGTGAGGCGTCTTTGGGCGCAAGCGTGCTCGCAAAAGAACGTCGTGACTTTCTCGCCTATCTTGGATGGGTCCGGGGCCTTTCCGAGAACACCGTACGAGCCTATCGGGCAGACCTCGCCTCGTTTGCCTCCTGGGCCGAGCGCGAGGGAGTGGATCCGCTGTGCGCAACCCACCGCGAGCTACGCGGCTACCTTGCCGACCTTACCCGCGGTGGCTACACCGTGCGTACCGTGGACAGGCATCTCTCGGCGGTGCGCGACTTCTACGGGTGGATGCTTAGGGATGGGACCTGCTCGATCGATCCCGCGGCGGCACTCGCTACGCCAAAGGGGGAGCGCCACCTTCCCAAGACGATGTCGGATGAGGACGTGCAAAAGCTCCTTGCCACGTGCGACCCTTCTACGGCGACGGGCCTGAGGGATCGCGCATTCCTCGAGCTTCTCTACGCGTCGGGTGCCCGCATCTCCGAGGTGTCTCGCCTCAACGTCCCCTCGATTGATTTTGGCCGGGCCCAAGCCACGCTCTTTGGCAAGGGCTCCAAGGAGCGCATTGTGCCACTGTATGGCGTTGCCCTCGACTGGCTGCGGCGCTACCTCGACGAGGCCCGCCAGGGGCTTGCCTCGCTTGCCAAGCGCACGCCACCAGAAGGTCCCGCCGGGGCGCTTTTCCTCTCGACCAGGGGAAGGCGCATGAGTGCGGACGCCTTGCGCACCGCATTCGAGGCGCACGTGCGCCTTGCAGGGCTTGACCCAACGCTCACGCCGCACGCCATGCGCCACACGTACGCCACCGAGCTTGTCGCGGGAGGAGCGGACCTGAGGAGCGTTCAGGAGCTCCTGGGACACGAGAGCCTCTCGACCACGCAGGTCTACACGCACCTCTCGGTGGACCGGCTGAAGGACGCGACCCGCCATGCACATCCGAGGGCGCAGTGAAGCACTCCTGCTTTGGGCCCAAGCCGCTCAAATCAAGGTGAAACGGTGAACCCGCGCGCACCGGGTCCGCCGCTTGCCCCTGTTGCCTTTTCCCTGCTATACTTCTCAGTCGCTGTGCAGATGCCCAGCATGTCGCTGCCAGGCGGCAACAACACACACGCACGACGACCCGAAGGCCGTGGTGCCCCGGGCTCTAAGCCAGGCCAGGGGTGGTACTTCGGGGATGACATCGCGCGGAGGACCAACCAATGGAGGTCAAACATGGCTGCTAAGGTTACCATCCAGACCCTTCTCGACGCAGGCTGCCACTACGGTCACCAGACCCGCCGCTGGAACCCCAAGATGAAGCCCTACATCTTTGGCGAGCGCAACGGCATCTACATCCTCGACCTCAAGCAGACCCTGTTTGATGCCGACAAGGCCTACACCTTCCTGCGTGAGACCGCTGCCAAGGGCGGCAAGGTCCTCTTCGTGGGCACCAAGAAGCAGGCCCAGGAGCCCGTCCAGACCCAGGCAGAGCGTGCCCACATGCCCTACATCAACCAGCGTTGGCTTGGCGGCATGCTCACCAACTTCGTGACCATGCGCTCCCGCATCGCCCGCATGGAGGAGCTCGAGGCCATGGTCGAGGATGGCCGCATGAGCGCCCTCCCCAAGAAGGAGCAGGCGCTTCTCACCAAGGAGCTCGACAAGCTCCAGAAGAACCTCGGCGGCGTCCGCGACATGACCTCGCTTCCCCAGGCCATCTTCGTCGTTGACACCAAGCGCGAGGAGATTGCCGTCCGTGAGGCCAACCGCCTGCACATCCCCGTCGTCGGGCTTCTCGACACCAACTCCGACCCCGACGTCATCGACTACGGCGTGCCCGCAAACGATGACGCCATCCGTTCCGTCTCCCTTATGTGCGAGCTTGCGGCTGACGCCGTGCTGGCCGGCACCGGTGAGACCCAGGTGACCGCTGAGGAGATGCAGACCGGCGAGGCTTCCGCGCCCGTCGCAACCGAGGAGGCCGCCGCCCCCGCCCCCGAGGCCCCTGCGGCTGAGTAGGTCACGCCCACCGCACAACCGACACGCTCACCAATACTTCTGGAGGTTCACATGGCACAGATTACTGCCGCCCTCGTCAAGCAGCTCCGCGAGATGACTGACTCCCCGATGATGGAGTGCAAGAAGGCCCTCGTCGAGGCCGATGGCGACCTTGACAAGGCCGTCGACGTCCTCCGCAAGATGGGTCTTGCCAAGGCCGTCAAGCGCGCCGGCCGCGAGACCAACGAGGGCACCATTGCCGTTTACGTCTCCGATGACGCCAAGGTCGCCGCTATAGTCGAGCTCACCTGCGAGACCGACTTCGTGGGCACCAACGGCAAGTTCAAGGACTTCGCCCACGCGATTGCCGAGGTTGTCGCCAAGAGCAACCCCTCCGACGTCGATGCCCTCAAGGCTTGCCCCATGGGTCAGGGCACCGTCGAGTCCGAGCTTACCGAGATGATCCACGTCATCGGCGAGAACATGAAGATCAACCGCTTCGGGCGTCTCACCGCCGAGAATGGTGCCATCGGCTGCTACATCCACCACGACGGCAAGCACGCCGACATGGTGAGCTTCTCCTTCTCCAAGCCCGAGACCGCTTCCGCCGACGAGTTCAAGACCTTCGCGCATGACGTTGCCATGCAGGTCGTTGCTTCCAACCCCGTCTCCGCCGTGCGCGAGGATGTCCCCCAGGACGTTATTGACCACGAGATGGGCATCTACAAGGCTCAGGCCGCCGAGTCCGGCAAGCCCGAGGCCATCCAGGAGAGGATTGCCCTCGGCAAGCTCGAGAAGTTCTACAAGGAGAGCGTCCTCACCGAGCAGGTCTTCGTGAAGGATTCCAACGAGACCATCTCCTCCCTTGCCAAGAAGGTCTCCAAGGACCTTGGCGACGACATCAAGGTTGTTACTTTCGTCCGATTCAACTTCGGCGAGTGACACAAACCCTGGTTCATACAGAGTTCTCCATCGAGCCCCGTCAGGCGTAGGCCTGATGGGGCGTTTTCTTGTCTTGTCCGCAGGCTTAGGTAGATGAAATGTCCTCCGTATGCAGAGACCCTACACTCGCCGAGGGCGCACGGGAGCAACCTTGGAGCTCTGATAGAATCGACAGGGTTACGGTTAAGGCGAAGGGCTGCCGTGACGTTACTATGAATGGAGGATTGCTTGTCGACCTACAAGTACCAGCGCGTTCTTCTGAAGCTTTCCGGTGAGGCCCTCATGGGCGACCAGGCCTTCGGCATCGACCCTAAGGTACCGCAAAGGCTCGCCGAGGAAATCAAGCCCGTGTGGGAGGACGGTGTCCAGATTGCCGTCGTCGTGGGCGGTGGCAACATCTTCCGAGGCATCCAAGGCGCGGCTGCAGGCATGGACCGCGCGCAGGGTGACAACATGGGCATGCTCGCAACGGTCATCAATGCCCTATCGCTGCAGGACTGCTTCGAGCGCAACGGCATGGACTGCCGCGTCATGAGCGCAATCGAGATGCACCAGGTATGCGAGACCTATATCCGCCGCCGCGCGATAAGGCACCTCGAGAAGGGTCGCGTCGTTATTTTTGCCGCAGGCACCGGCAATCCCTACTTCACGACCGATACCGCCGCTGCCCTCCGCGCCTGCGAGGTGGGCGCTGAGGTTTTGATGAAAGCCACCAAGGTCGACGGCATCTACGACGCCGACCCCGTCTCTCATCCGGAGGCCATCAAGTTCGATACCATTACCTACAAGGAGGTCCTCGCCCGCGACCTCAGGGTAATGGATGCCACGGCAACCGCCCTTTGCCATGACAACAAGATGCCTATCATGGTCTTTGACATGGACCAGGATGGGATCTTCATGAAAGCCCTCGTGGGCGAGAACGTGGGCACCACCGTCATCGAGGAGGAGTAAGCATGAGCCAGTACACCGATAAGGCAAAGCAGCACATGGACAAGTGCCTGGAAGCCCTCCAGACGAACTTCTCCCGCGTCCGCACCGGTCGCGCCAACCCACGCATCCTCGACCCCATCAAGGTCGACTACTACGGTCAGCCCACGCCCATCACGCAACTTGCTGGCGTGAAGGTGCCCGAGGCCTCGATGATGGTCATCGAGCCGTGGGACAAGAGTGCCCTCAGGAGCATCGAGAAGGCCATCGAGGCGTCTGACCTTGGTATCACTCCGTCCAATGACGGTGTCACCATCCGCCTGCCGTTCCCCAAGCCCACCGAGGAGCGTCGCCGCGAGCTCGCCCGAGAGTGCAAGGACATCGCCGAGGAGGCTCGCATCTCCATCCGCAACGTCCGCCGTGACACCAACAACAAGCTCGACCGTGACGAGGAGCTCTCCGAGGACGAGGTCTCCCGCGAGAAGAAGGCGGTCCAGAAGCTCACGGATGACTACGTCAAGCGCGTCGATGCCATGCTCAAGGAGAAGACCGCCGAGGTCATGGAGATCTAGGTGCGGGCAGACGAGAAGAAGCTCGGGGAATACTACGCCAACCCTCCCGAGGACATAAGCCTTGCCAACGTTGACCTGGGGCGCATTCCCCGTCACGTGTCCATCATCATGGATGGCAACGGACGCTGGGCGCAGGCTCGGGGGCTCGATCGCTCTGAGGGTCACGTGGCCGGTGTCGACTCTCTGCGCGAGGCAGTTACCACGAGCGTGAGGCTCGGTCTGGACGTGCTCTCGGTCTATGCGTTCTCGACCGAGAACTGGTGCCGCCCTCAGCACGAGGTAAATCTCCTTATGCACCTCTTCGCGACCACGCTCTTAAACGAGCTTCCGCTCTTTCACCAGGAAAACGTTCGCCTGCGCTTCTTTGGCGATATCGATGCCCTGCCCACAGAGACCGCAGAGGCGTTCCATGAGGGCCTTCGCGAGACAGCCGACCATACCGGCATGACCTTCGCCTTGGCTGTGAACTACGGGTCGCGTGCCGAGATTGCCCGCGCCGCCCGTGAGGTGGCCCAAGATGTAGCGCTGGGAACGCTGCGCTCCGAGGACATTGACGAGAAGGCCATCTCCTCTCGTCTCTATACGGCTGACCTTCCAGACCCGGAGCTTCTCATCCGCACGTCAGGCGAGATGCGCCTTTCGAACTATCTGCTCTGGCAGCTTGCCTACACCGAGTTCTATGTGACCCCCGTCATGTGGCCCGACTTCTCGCGATGGGACTTCCTGCGTGCGGTCCGTGCGTTCCAGGGGCGCCACCGTAGGTTTGGGGGTGTCGTGGAGCATTGAGCGAGAAGGGTCCCGAGAGGCCGCAGGACCAGCGCGAGAGCGTCGGCATCGACCGCCACATAGACAAGCTCGAGGACAGGCGCGATGCCAAGGAGGAGCGCCGTACTGCGGGTGCGCTTGTGGGACAGCGCGCGCGGGGATGGACGGAGCGGCTCCTTACACGCACCACGTCGGGTGCCATCTATGCCATTGTCGTTCTCGTCTGCCTGTACCTTGGACCCCTTGCCACCACACTCATGATCAGTGCCATGGCATGGCTCTGCTGCTCGGAGTTCTTCCGCATTGCCCGCATGGGTGGTCGCATGCCCAACGAGGTCGTGGGACTTGGTGCGGCCGTCCTCTTCCCGCTCGCAGCGTACGCGACCGGCCTCCGCGGGCTTGTCATCGTCGCCTTCCTGCTCCTGGCCGTTTGCGCCGCCTGGTACGTGTTTACGCCCCGCGCGAACGTGGCCGATGTTGCCATCACGGTCTTTGGCCCTCTTTACACCTCGCTCGCCTTCTCGAGCCTGGTTCTCATCCGCGTTGTGGATACGGGCTTCACGGGTGCGACGCTTACCTTCGGCGTCATGTCCTCGATCTGGGCCAATGACGCGTTTGCCTATGCCGTGGGTTCCAGGTTTGGCATCCACAAGCTTGCCCCTCGCATCTCCCCACGCAAGAGCTGGGAGGGGTTCTACGGCGGCATCATAGCCTCGGTTTTCATCTGGGGTGCCTTGGCCGCCTTTGGCATTGCGGGCCTCGACATGCCCCGTGCAGTCTTGGGTGGACTTCTTGTGGGCATCGCCGGTGTCATCGGAGACCTCTTCGAGTCTCGCCTCAAGCGAGGCGTGGGCGTCAAGGACTCCGGCAACCTCATGCCGGGCCACGGCGGACTTCTCGACAGGTCTGACTCCATGCTCTTTGGCAGCATGGCAGCATACTTCGTACTCTTCTTTGGGGGAATCCTATGAGTTTGTTCCCGTCCCCGGACAAGCGCCCCATGCGCCCCGAGGTGCTTAGGGTCGCCATCCTGGGGTGCTCGGGCTCCATTGGCAAGCAGACGCTTGACGTGTGCCGCCAGCACCCTGACCGCCTCAAAGTCGTTGCCCTGTCGGTAAGCTCGTCGTGCAAGGCGCTTGTTTCCGCCGCGAGGGAGCTTGGCGCTACGCACCTGGCCGTTGCGGACGCCTCGCACAGGGGAGACCCGGCCCTTGCCGAGCTTCCCGAGGGGTGCGAGGTGGGCTTTGGCCCCCAAGCGGTAACCGGGCTTGCCGAGCTTTCCGACGTAGACTGCGTGGTCAACGCCGTGGTGGGGGAGGCTGGCATGGCTGCCGGCTATGCCGCCCTGGCTGCCGACAAGATTCTTGCCTATGCAAACAAGGAGTCCATCGTCGTTGCCGGCGACCTTCTCATGCCGCTTGCCAAACCGGGCAGGCTCATCCCCGTCGATTCTGAGCACAGCGCCATCTTCCAGTGCCTCGTTGGTGAGCGGGAGTCTGACCTTGTACGCATTTGGCTCACCTGCTCGGGTGGTCCCTTCTACGGCATGACGAGAGAGGGGCTCGAACGCGTGACCCCCGCAGCCGCCCTTGTGCACCCCACCTGGAGCATGGGCGCCAAGATCACCATCGACAGCGCAACCCTTACCAACAAGGGCTTGGAGGTCATCGAGGCGCACCACCTCTTTGGCATGGGCGTCGACGACATCCAGGTGCTCATCCAGCGCCAGAGCCGCATCCACTCGATGGTCGAGTTTGCAGATGGCTCGGTTAAGGCGCAGCTTGGCCCCTCGGACATGCACATCCCCATCCAGTACGCATTGAGCTTCCCCGAGCGTTGGTGTGCACCCACCAAGCCCGTCGATTGGTGCCAGGAGGTTCCCATTACCTTTGGCGAGGCTGACGAGAGGACCTTCGGCTGCCTGGCGCTCGTCAAGGAGGCCGGGCGCATCGCGGGCACGATGCCGTGCGCTGCCAATGCGGCCAACGAGGTTGCCAATGCGGCGTTCCGCGCAGGCGAGTGCGGCTTCCTCGATATCGAGCGCGTCATCTCTCGGGTCATGGAGCAGACCACATCCGTGCCCGTCGATAGCCTGGAGCAGCTTTCTGAGGTCGATGCCCGATCGCGTGACCTTGCACGCAAGCTAGTGAGGGAGGCCCGCTCATGATAGGGGTCGTCTCTGCAATCTTCTGGGGCGTTATCGTCCTCTCGCTTCTTGTCTTTGTGCATGAGGGCGGCCACTACCTTGCGGCTCGTGTCTGCGGCGTACGCGTGACCGAGTTCTTCCTGGGAATGCCCTGCCGGTTCAAGCTCTCGAGGAAGAGCAAGGGCCACGGGACTGAGGTTGGCGTGACGCCCATCCTGCTTGGTGGCTACACGCGCATCTGTGGCATGGAGAACACCACCGATGAGCTTCTGGCGCCTGCCCTTATGATCGTCCAGCGCGCCGGCAGAATCTCTGTTGCCGACCTGGCCGCCAAGCTCGGCTGCGATATGGACAGGGCGTATGGCCTTCTTGCCACGCTTACGGACTGGGCCGCCGTGAAGCCCCACTACGACCCGGCGCTTGGCGAGCGTGAGGGCCAGTCCGACTGGCCGGCGAGCTTCGAGACCCTCCGCCGTGATGGCGCCCTGCTCACCGAGTACGATCGCGGACACGACTTCTCTTTGGCTGGGACCACCGCCTATGGCGAGCCACGCGATCCCGGCATGGATGCCGAGGAGTTTCTCGCCCACGAGCGCTCGCGCACCTACCTGGGATGCGGCTTCTGGCGCCGCTGCGCGATGCTCCTTGCTGGTCCTCTCGTGAACCTGCTCTTGGCGCTCGTGGTTGTCGCGGGCTCCTTCATGGTCACAGGCATCCAGGTTGCCTCCAACGAGCCCGTAATCGGGAGCGTTACGGCGGACTCGTTCGCCGAGGCAGCCGGGCTTGAGGCCGGAGACCGCATCACCGCTGTGGACGGCCAGTCGGTCTCGACCTACGAGGGCCTCGTCTCGGCGATCAAGTCCTACCTCTCCTCGGGAACCGATTTCACGATCGACTACGAGCGCGACGGCGTTCGATACGAGACCACCGTTGACCTTGTCGACGGCCAGGCTGCTGAGTATCTGGGCATCACCAATGACGTCGTCACATACTACCCCTCGCTGGGCCAGTCGCTTCGTGCTTCGGTTGCATATGGGGGCCTTGTGGCGGAGTATGCGGCGAAGCTCATCGTTCCCACCCACACGATGGAGGTGCTTGACCAGTCCAGCTCGGTGGTGGGCATCTCGGTCATGGCCTCTGAGGCGGCGTCGGCTGGCGTGCCTACGCTTGTCTTCTTCATGGGTGCCATCTCGATGTCGCTCGGCTTCATGAACCTGCTCCCCATCCCGCCGCTTGACGGCGGGAAGATTCTCATCGAGGTCATCCAGGCAATCTCCAAGCGGCAGGTCTCCGCCCGCACCCAGAGCATCGTGAGCTATGTGGGCCTCGCTTTCTTCCTCTTCGTCTTTGTCGTTGCCATGAGAAACGACATCCTCAACTTTGTGATTGGCGGCTAACCATGCAGCTTGATGAGAAGGCCCTCCCACGCGAGCTCACGCGTCGCATCATGGTGGGAGACGTTCCCGTTGGCGGCGGAGCGCCCGTCTCGGTGCAATCGATGTGCACCACCAGGACCGCAGATGCTGCCGCCACGCTCGCCCAGATCGACAAGCTTGCCAAGGCCGGCTGCGAGATCATCCGTGTGGCCGTCCCCGACGCGGCGTCGCTCGACGGCTTCGAGCACATCTGCGCGGAGTCCCCGCTGCCCGTTGTTGCAGACATCCACTTTGACTATCGGCTTGCCCTGGGGGCTGCGGCCCGCGGCGCCGCGGCGCTCCGCGTGAATCCAGGAAACATCGGCTCCTGGGAGCGCGTTGACGCGGTGATTGATGCCTGCGGCGAGGCGGGCATTCCCATACGCATTGGCGTTAACGCCGGCTCTCTCGACGATAAGGTTGCCACCCGGCAGGACCTTACGCTTCCCGAGAAGCTCGTTGCCTCGGCACGGGGATTTGTCGAGCACTTCCGCGACCGCGGCTTTCTCGACATCGTGCTCTCTGCCAAGGCTCACAGCGTTCCCACCACGCTGGCCACCTACCGCGCGCTCTCGGAGGCGCTGCCCGACGTGCCTCTCCACGTAGGCGTTACCGAGGCTGGAACGCTTAGGCAGGGCACGGTCAAGAATGCGGCAGGCGTGGGCATCCTCCTTGAGAAGGGGATTGGCGACACCATGCGCCTCTCGCTCACGGCAGACCCCGTCGAGGAGGTGGGTGTGGCATGGGAGCTCCTCTCGGCGCTCGGCATGCGCCGTCGCTTCCCAGAGCTTGTGAGCTGTCCCACCTGCGGGCGATGCCAGGTCGACATGATCCCCATTGCCGAGGAGGTTGGCGAGCGCCTGTCTGGCGTCAAGGCGCCTATCTCGGTGGCCGTTATGGGATGTGTGGTGAACGGCCCCGGCGAGGCTTCCGATGCGGACCTTGGCGTTGCGTGTGGCCGCGGACAGGCGATGCTCTTCGAGAGTGGAAAGCCCTTGCGCAAAGTGGCTGCTGACAAAATCGTGGACGAACTCATGGCCGAGATTGCGCGTCGTTTCCCCGGCGCCTTTGATGCCTGATCGGCCGTAGAATTGCATGGTGCCGCTTATGGCGCATGATGCCCGGCCGCGGTGCCGGGGGAGAGGACTCTCACCGTGAAAACGTATGCAAGGATGACCGGGCTCTACGCGCCTACGCTTAAGGAGGACCCTGCCGAGGCGGAGCTTGCCAGCCACCGACTCCTGCTCCGAGCGGGCATGATTCGCAGGTCTGCATCGGGGCTCTACAGCTATCTGCCGCTTGCGTGGCGCTCGCTCTTGAAGATCGAGGCCATCATCCGCGACGAGATGGAGGGCATTGGCGCCCAAGAGATGCTCGTGCCCATCCTCACCGATGGCGAGCTCTGGCGCCAGTCGGGCCGTTGGAGCGCCTACGGTCCTGAGCTCATGCGGCTGACCGACCGCCACGAACGCGAGTTTGCGCTGGGTCCCACGCACGAGGAGTCCTTTACCGACTTGGTCCGTCACGAGCTTCGCAGCTACAAGCAGCTTCCTGTGACGCTCTACCAGATTCAGGACAAGTTCCGCGACGAGCTTCGCCCCCGCTTTGGGCTCATGCGTGGCCGCGAGTTCATCATGAAGGACGCCTACTCCTTTGATGCGGACGTGGAAGGCATGCAGCGCTCCTACAACGACGAGAAGGGCGCCTATGCGCGTATCTGCGAGCGGGTGAGGCTGCGGGCGCTTCCCGTGGCAGCAGATTCTGGCCAGATTGGCGGCGACACGTCCGTGGAGTTCATGGCCTTGGCCGATGCTGGCGAGGCCGAGATCGCCTACTGTGACGAGTGCGGCTTTGCAGCAGATACCGAGGCGGCAGCCGCACCGGTCCAGCTCGAGGAGGGTGAGCGGGGCGAGCTTCAGAAGCTCGAGACGCCAGGATGCGGCACCATCGCGGAGCTGGCGGCATTCCTGCACGTTCCCGAGAGCGCTACACGCAAGGCGCTGGCGCTCGTAGATGGCGACGGGAGCCCGGCCGTCTGCTTTGTTCCCGGCGACCACGACATGAACGACGTGAAGGCCGAACACGCCTTTGGTGCGTATCACATGATGACCGAGGAGGAACTCGCGCAGTTTGGGCTGGTCAAGGGCTTTATTGGGCCCATTGGCCTCCCCGAGGGGGTGCGCGCGTGCTTTGACGTGTCGCTACGTGACTCCCAATGGTGGATCATCGGTGCCAACGAGGAGGGCTTCCACTGCGTGCACGCCAAGCCCGGCCGTGACTTCCAGATTGCCGATGCAGAGTGGGTGGACGTGATCTCTGCCAAAGCTGGAGACCTCTGTCCCAAGTGCGGAAAGCCCCTCTCCATGGCGCGCGGCATTGAGGTGGGCCAGGTGTTCCAGCTCGGCACCAAGTACTCCGAATCCATGGGAGCCACCTACACCGACCCCGATGGCACGGAGCGCCTGCTCCAGATGGGTTGCTACGGCATAGGCGTCTCTCGCATGCTTGCCGCCGTGGTCGAGCAGCACCACGATGAGCATGGCATCTCGTTCCCCGTGGCCGTGGCTCCGTACGAGGTGGAGGTTGTGCCCCTTGACGTGTGCGATGACGTGGTGTGGCCTGTGGCCGATAGGATTGCCGCTGGACTCGTTGAGAGGGGCGTGGAGGTCGTCGTGGACGATCGCAAGGAGCGCCCGGGTGTCAAGTTTGCCGATGCGGACCTCATGGGCTTCCCGTATCAGGTCGTCTGCGGCAAGAAGGCCATCAAGAACGGAAACGTCGAACTCAAGGTGCGTGCGACGGGCGAGCGGACCGAGGTCCACATCGACGAGGTGGCATCGGTTCTCTCGGCACGCGTTGCCTCTGAGCGCGCGTGAGCTCTTGTCTTTAGCAGCATGTGGGCCGCAGAACAACCGCGGCCCCTTTCGCATTTGGGGGAGCACCATGGGTGGCATGAGCTACGTAGAGTTGGCGGAGGCGGCGCACGGGCAGATGGGAGCCTGCAAGGCATGCCCCATCTGTGATGGGAGGGCCTGCAAAAACCACATTCCGGGACCAGGTGCCAAGGGTACGGGGATGGTGGCCATCCGCAACTACGAGGCCTGGCAGTCGGTGATGGTGCACATGGATACGATTCACGAGCCATTTGTCCCAGACACCTCAGTGACGCTCTTCGACCGGCAGCTATCCCTTCCCGTAATGGTGGGCCCGCTCGGTGACGTGAACCTCCACTACGGCCCCAAGTACACCATGGACTCTTATAACGACGTCATGCTCCGGGCGGCGGCAGGAGCGGGCACGCTGGGCTGGACGGGCGACGGTCTCGCCGCGTCATTGCACGAGGGGGCCTGTCGTGCCATTTCCGGCCTTGATGGATGTGGCATATGCACCATCAAGCCCTGGTCTAGAGATGTGGTGCGGGACAAGCTGAAACTTGCACTGGCTGCCCGTCCTGCGGCCGTGGCTATGGACATCGACGGGGCCGGTCTGCCCTTCCTCAAGGGGCAACAGCCGCCTGCTGGGACCAAGGGCGTCTCGCAGCTGCGGGAGATCGCCAAAGCGTGCCACGCGGCGGATACCCCCTTTGTCCTCAAGGGGATCATGACCGAGCGGGGTGCCGAGAAGGCACTCAAGGCCGGAGCCGACGGCATCGTGGTCTCCAATCACGGTGGACGTGTGCAGGATGGCGTCGAGGCCACAGCAACCGTGCTTCCCGAGATTGCGCGGGCCGTCGGGGAGGAGCTCATCGTGCTAGTCGACGGCGGTATTCGCACCGGTATCGACGTCTTCCGCGCGCTTGCCCTTGGCGCGAGCGCGGTCCTCATGTGCCGGCCGTTCGTGGTGGCCATGTACGGTGGGGGAGAGCGGGGTGTGCGCGATTATCTCGCCCAGCTTCGGGGCGAGCTTTCGAACACGATGGAGATGTGCGGTGCCGAGACCGTTGCCGACATCACTGACGGCATGGTGAGCTGGTAGGGGCTGACTGGAAGGCGCGCGGCGACCGAAAATCCGGGTTGTGCGTACGCACAACCTGCGACTTCTGCCATTTGCACCTCTGAAAGGGTCTCGGGTGGCGGCAATCCGGGGTCGTGCGTACACACAACCCTCAGCTGTTGACAGGCACCTCTCACCCAACTCGGGAAACGTAGGCAGGCTGGCGAGAAGTGGCGTTCGTGCGTACGCACGACCGGTTATTCTCGCCAGCAGGCACAGCCTAGGGAGTGCTTCCCATGTCTTCCGCAAAAGACCTTCGGCAAGGTTTGGACGGAAGGCCGTCCGAAGCCCCGCAAATGGCCTCTTCTTGTCCTCTCGACGATCACCGGCTTTTTCAAAATAGTTGTTGACCAATGAATCTCATCTGGTATAGTAATTCCCGCACCAACCCATGGGGAATTAGCTCAGTTGGGAGAGCGCGTGACTGGCAGTCACGAGGTCAGGGGTTCGAACCCCCTATTCTCCACCATGCATTCAGGGCGGCGGCGTTTGCCGTCGCCCTTTTTCGTACGGGCTCATGGCGCAACGGTTAGCGCAGGGGACTCATAATCCCTGGGTTGTAGGTTCGAATCCTACTGGGCCCACCATGAACATTTCCAGGTCACAGCCATTGCGGCTGTGACCTGGTTTCGTTTTATCGACCTTGGGTTGCAAGCCTGGTCGGTTACCCTTGGTTCTCTATTGGGTATACAAGCCACGTTTGGTCACCAAGCCAAGGGTACGGCTTGCATCGTCGAACAGGGGTGGGACATGTCTCCAGAAGCTAAGCGGCTCAAGGTCTCGGGAATAGTTGCGTTTGTCGCAGGATGCGCCTGCGTTGTTGCGGGTATCGTGCTCGCAGTCCTTGGCATCGATATCACAGACCTCTTCGTTGTCCTTGCCTCGGCGTTCGCGATCCTCGTGGGTGCGCGCGGAGCGAGAGTCGCAAATGTTCCCTCAGGCGCGCCAAAGCTCATGGGTCCATCTGCTGGTGCCACGGTTGTCGCCGGGGCTCTCTGCGCTGGTGATGTTACGTTTGCCGACGGCCAGATTGCGCCAGTCGTGGTCGGCGTGATTGCCTTTGTCCTTGCGCTTCTCGTCACTATCGCCACGGCGGCCGTAAAGAAGAGCGTCGAGAGGGTCTAGGCGCCTAGGGACCAGACTGCGACCAGTGCAGCCACCCTGCATGGCGGTCTCGCTCCCTGTCATGCTGGTTATGGACGGCACAGCCAAGATTTCCTGCCTGAAAAGTGTCATAAGCATTTGGACTACTTTGCCATAGAATAAGCAGCGTTGTCCGTGTTGTTCCGATGGCATTCGTGTGAGAGTAGGTGGGCGTGGAGCGTGCGGTAATCAGTGGGTGCGGCAATTTGGCGGTTCCCAACGCTGGCGCATCTTCTCGGTCGTCCGTCGCCCGTTCGGGCAAGAGGCGCGTGCTGGGGCTTGACGGCCTTCGTGTGATAGCCATTCTCGGCATCGTCATCTACCACGCCAACCCAAGCTGGCTTCCGGGCGGCTTCTTTGGCGTGACCGTCTTCTTCGTGATAAGCGGCTATCTGTTCACGCTTTCCATCCAGCGCGAAGTCGCGCGTACGGGTTCGATCGAGTACGGGCATCTTCTCCTCAAGCGTGCCGTGAGGCTTTGGCCCGCCATGCTTGCCGTGGTCGGCGTAACCGTTATCCTCGCGGCCATACGTGCACCCTACCTGCTCCCCAAGGTCCAGAGCGACGCCCTCCCGGCACTCCTGTTCTTCGAGAACATCTACTACATCGTGCGCCAGGTGTCCTACTTTGCCGCGGCGGGTGCGCCTTCTCCGCTCACGCATCTCTGGTACCTCGGCGTTGTGATGCAGTTCTATATCGTGTGGCCACCGGTGCTCCTTTTGCTCTCGCGCACGATGCCAACTCGACGCCATGCGTGCTATGTGGTCTGCGCGCTCATCGCGCTCTCTTCGATTGCCATGTGGGTGCTCTTTGATCCCATGGGAGACACGGCTCGCATCTACTACGGTCTTGACACCCGTGCGGCCGAGCTGCTTGTCGGTGCGCTTCTCGCCATCGCTACCGGTGGGTGCGGCGTGCGCCTGGAGAGGCTTGTCCCGGCGCTTCGAGAGCGTGGCGTCCTCCCCATCGCCTATGACATCATTGCAGCGACATCGCTTTTCGTGATAGTTACCATAATGTTCACCTTTAACGGCTACAGCCACTTTGTGTACCGCGGCGGCATGCTCGTTGTCGCAATCCTCTCGGCGCTCATCGTCGGATGCATGTCTCGCTCCAATCCCACGCTCGTTGGTCGCGTCCTTGGGGCACCGGCCTTGGCCGAGGTCGGCAAACGTGGCTACTCGCTGTATCTCTGGCACTACCCGCTCCTGGTCATCCTGAACCCAGTCACAAACACAGCGCCTCTGCCCTGGTGGGGATGGCTCCTCGAGTTTGCTGCCATTGCGGCTCTCTCGGAGCTGTCCTATCGGCTCTTGGAAACGGCGCCCGTCCGCCCGCTCCCGTCCGTTCCCACCTACGTTGGCGGCCGAGTGGCAGGAGCGCAGCGCGGCGTCTCCCACTCGAGGCTTACGCGCGGACTTCTTGCCCAGCCCCTACCGAGGCTCGTGATAGAGGGCATCGGCGTGCTTGCGGTCCTCGTGCTCATGCTGGTCCCGCTTGACGCCGAGACGGCAAACACGCCGCAGGCGGCGGCAGCCGGCCAGGAGTCGGCTCTCACCCAGCAGGCCGAGAGCCTCGAGAGCTACGATGACTCGGGCACGTACTTTGAGAGGACCGCATTCGACGGGGCCTTCTCGTCCATCAACAACGTGAACTACGACGTAGACGCACAGACCGGTGCCACCGACGCAAAGGTGATCCTCATCGGCGACTCTGTTCCGGCAGGTGCCATCAACCAGTTTGAGACCATCTTCCCCAACGGCTACATTGACGCAACCGTGGGCCGTCAGATCTACGACGGTCCAGATATCTATACGCAGGACGTTGACGCAGGCCATGATGGCGACATTGTGGTGTGGTCGCTTGGCAATAATGGCGTGGCGACCGAGGATCAGGTCAAGGCCCTCGTCGAGGCGGTGGACCCCGGCAAGAGGGTGTTCCTCGTGACAGCGCGCGTCCCCCTCGCCCTGCAAGACCTCAACAACGACCTCTTCAGGCAGGTGGCGGCCCAGTATTCCAACTGCGAGGTCATCGACTGGTACGCTACGAGCGCGGGTCACGACGAGTACTTCTGGGACGATGGGACGCACCTGCGCCCCGAAGGCGCGGACGCCTACGTCCTCATGCTTCGCGAAGCAATCACGGGAAGGTGAGAATTCTCGGTTGCGCCGCCGGCTTGTTTTGGTAACATAGCAAGCCGCACGGGCGATTGGCTCAGGGGTAGAGCACATCCTTCACACGGATGGGGTCGCTGGTTCGAATCCAGCATCGCCCACCATTTGCCTTAGAGGTCGGATGACCATTGGTTGTCCGGCCTGTCTCTTTTCTCGGTGACTGTGGGAGCCATCGTGGTGATAGCCTTGGTGTGGGCAAGTCACCCACGCACGTTGCTTGGAGGAAACCAAATGGCACAGAACGCTGAGAACCCCGTTGAGCTCTTCGACATGCACGTGGCCCATGTGGGCATCAATGCCGCAAACGAGGAAGAGGCCAGCCGTATCGCTGGGGAATTCGAGGCCCTGATGGGGCTCACGCGCATCGAGAAGGCCCCCTCCTTCTTTGCCGGCACCCTGGTCGAGGTCATGAAGCGCGGCGGGCGCGGGGAGAAGGGCCACATTGGCTTCCACGTGAACGACATCGCTGCTGCTGAGAAGTGGTTTGCAGCGCGTGGCCTTGAGGTTGACGATTCTTCGCGCGTCACCAATCCCGATGGCTCGACGTTTCTCGTCTACTTCAAGCGGCAGATTGCTGGGTTCGCGCTTCACCTTACGGTTGCGGAGTAGGGGAGCCGACGGCGTCATGGGGACGTTATACCAGCCGCGGCCATTTCCCGCCCCGCCGCACGCTGCCTCCATCCCCACCTCATCTGCACGTGTGTACCGTATACTCACCCCTTGGTAAATTTGGCATCCCGAGGGGTTCACGTGATAGCACTCGCAGACAAGATCGCCAAGTCTTTTGGTGGCAGGGTTCTCTACTCGCAGGCAACGCTCCAGCTCAACGCGGGCGAGCGCTGGGCCTTGGTTGGCCCCAACGGCGCCGGCAAGACCACGCTGCTCAAGATCATCATGGGCCAAGAGACCCCTGACGAGGGCACCGTCTCCTTTGCCAAGGAGACCACCGTCGGCTACCTCGAGCAGGAAACCAGGATTGACGGCGAGAAGACCGCCCTGCAGGAGGTTGTCGACTCTGCCCATGAGGTCAAGGGGTGGGAGCGCCGCGTCACGGAGCTTGAGGCCAAGATCTCGACCACGAAGCCCGGCCCCGAGCTTGACCGCCTGCTTGACGACTACGGCCACGCCCAAGACCGCTTCGAGCGCCTAGGCGGATATGAGCTTGAGGCCCGTGCGCGTCAGATACTCGGTGGCCTCGGCTTTCCCATCGAGGACTTCGACAAGCCGGCGTCGGACTTCTCCGGTGGCTGGCAGATGCGCATCGCCCTCTCGAAGCTGCTGCTGCGTCACCCCGACCTGCTCCTCCTCGACGAGCCCACCAACCACCTTGACCTCGAGAGTGTCCAGTGGCTCGAGCACTTCCTCTCAACCTATGACGGCGCAGTCCTTCTCGTGAGCCACGACCGCTCGTTCATGGACGCCTGTGTGAGCCACGTGGCAGCCGTCGAGAACCGCCGCCTCGCTACCTATACGGGCAACTACTCCGCCTATCTGCACCAGCGCGAGGACAACCTCGAGCAGATGCGCGCCAAGCGCGCCGCCCAGGAGCGAGAGATCGCCCACATGCAGGTCTTTGTCGACAAGTTCCGCTACAAGCCCACAAAGGCTGCACAGGCACAGGAGCGCATGCGTCGCATCGAGCAGATAAGAAGCGAACTTGTCATCTTGCCCGAGGGCTCAAAGAAGGTGCACTTCTCCTTTCCTGAGCCCCCACGCACAGGCGACACCGTCGTGAGGGTGGAGGACGTCTCGAAGTCCTTTGGCGAGAACCACGTCTACGACCATGTAGGCCTCACGCTCTACCGCGGTGACCACGTTGCGCTCGTTGGTCCCAACGGCGCCGGCAAGTCAACCCTCATGAAGCTCATAAACGGGCACCTGGGGCCGGATTCGGGCGCAGTCGAGCTTGGGCAGAACGTCACCTGCGCCTACTACGCACAGCACCAGCTCGAGCAGCTTGATCCGGCAAACACGGTGCTCCAGGAGATGGACGCCGTGGCTCCGGGTTGGACCACCTCTGAGGAGCGCCGCCTCCTAGGGGCGTTCCTCTTCCACGGAGACGACGTCAACAAGCGCGTTTCGGTGCTCTCTGGCGGCGAGAAGGCACGCCTCGCCCTTGCCAAGATGCTTGTGGCGCCAGACCCGCTGCTCTGCTTCGACGAGCCCACCAACCACCTTGACATCGACTCCGTGGACGTGCTTGAGCAGGCTCTGGTTCACTTCCCGGGCACCATTGTGCTCATCAGCCACGACGAGCACCTCGTGCGCGCCGTGGCCAACAAGGTGGTCGACGTGCGTGATCACAAGGTGACGCTCTACGATGGCGACTACGAGTACTACCAGTTCAAGCGTGCCGAGCTTGAGGCTGCAGCCTCGGCACAGGCGGTGCCTGCGAACCAGCCCGCACCGGCAAGGACCACGCGGGTCATGCCAGAGCCCGCCGAGCGGGCCGCAGGCGGCCGCAACGTTAAGACCAAGGAGCAGCGCCGTGCCGAGGCCGAGGAGCGCAACCGCAGAAGCAAGGCGCTACGCAAGACAAAGCGTCGTCTGCAGGAGGTGGAATCAGCCCTGGGTCCCGCTCACGACCGCTACGACGAGCTCGTGACGCTCATGGCAGACGAGAAGCTCTACAACGACACCGACCGCTTTAATGCCTGCATGAGCGAGTACAATGCCCTCTCCAAGAAGATTCCCGCACTCGAGCAGGAGTGGCTTGAGCTCTCTGAGGCAATGGAGGCAGGCGAGGCCGATGCGTAGCCTCGGACGCCCTGGGGCTCGCGCTGTCCTGCGCGCGGTCGCGCTCGTCACGCGTGTGATTGCCGTGGCCCTCTGCATCCTGGTGATTGCCGATTCGCTCGATGTGGGTATGCTCCATACGGCGCTTCTTGGCATCAACGGCGTTGCAACCGGCATGGTCCCGGAGCCCATCCAAGGCCTCCTCGTCTTTCGCACGCCCATGGGCGGAGCTTTCAGGGGTGACTTCGCCCTTGTCGCCATTGTGCTCTTTGTCATAGACTGGCTGCTCGCAAGGGCCGCCTACCGTATCTAGTCAGAAAGGGGTGTGACGTGTTCTCGACCTCTCGCGTCATCTCGATTCTCATTTCGGTGGGCCTCGTCATGCTTTCGGCCATTCCGCACGAGGTGGCCCACGGCTGGATGGCCAACCGGCTTGGAGACCCCACGGCCAAGAACGCAGGGCGCCTCACGCTTAACCCTGCCGCACATATTGACCCCTTTGGCTCTGTCATCCTTCCGCTCATCATGGGTGCCTTTGGGGGGCCAATCTTTGCCTATGCAAAGCCCGTGCCCTACAATCCCATGAACTTCGATTCCAAGACGCGCGGCCGCGACGAGGCGCTGGTGGCTCTTGCCGGCCCGGTCTGCAACCTCCTGCAGGCACTTGCCGGAGCAGCTGTCTGCCGCCTCGCGTATTGGGGGTTCACTTCGGGGCTCAACTCTGGGGCGCTCGCCGTGAATCCCTGGTACCAGGTGGCGTATTGGACGCTCATGGTCCTCTCGACGTACGTCTACGTGAACCTCATGCTCATGTGCTTCAACCTCATACCGCTGCCCCCGCTCGACGGCTCCAAGGTCATCTCGCCGCTCTTTAGAAGCGAGCGCTCCCGCCGTATCTACTACCAGGTGCAACAGTATGCGATGCCCATTCTCGTTGTGGCGCTCTACCTCATCCCCTACGCCTTTAACGTAGACCCTCTTGGGTGGATTCTAGACTCCACGGCAGGCTCGCTCTACGATCTTTTCATGGGGGCCTAGCGTTCGATGTCTTGGCATGTGAAGACAGACGGGTACACGGGACCCTTCGATCTTCTCCTGCAGCTCGTAAGCCGGCAGAAGGTGGCCATTGGCTCCATCTCGGTGGCCGAGGTCGCCGATCAGTATCTGGCTGAAGTTGAGCGCATGGGTGACCTCGACCTCGATGTCGCAAGCGATTTTCTGCTCGTTGCCTCGACGCTTCTGGACATGAAGGCGGCGGCGCTCGTTCCCGAGGGCAGCAACGCACGCGCCACCCCCATGGAGGGCGACGGGCTGGACGAGGGTGACGACCTTGCGGGGCTTTCGCCCGACGAGGCCCGTGAGGTCCTCATTGCTCGCCTCATCACGTACAAGCAGTTCCGCAATGCCGGTGCGGCGCTGGGCAGCCGTATGGAGGCGGAGTCGCGCATGGTGCCGCGCACCGTAGGCCCTGATCCTGAGTTTTTGGGCCTCATGCCCGACTATCTCGAGGGAATCACGCTGCGAAGCCTTGCCGTCATCTGCGCGGACGTCGACGCGCACCGCGAGTCCTTCCTTCTGGAATCCGAGCACATCGCACCCAAGCGGCTTCCCATCGCGCTCACGGTGGCTTCGGTCGACCGCATGGCGCGGTCTCGCGGTTGTCTGACCTTCTCGGACCTGCTCGACGGATCCAAGGCACCAGAGACCATCGTCGCGAACTTCCTGGCGGTTCTCGACCTCTACCACAGGGATAAGCTGCGCATGTACCAGGAGCACAACTTTGGTGACATAGACCTCGAGCACGTGGAGGGCGCCACTCCCTACGAGCTGGACGAGTCGGTGCTCTACGAGCTGGACGAGCAGGGCTTTGATGCGCATGGCCTTACCGAGCTTGGCCGCGGAGCTCCTACGGACGACAGCGAGACACACGAAGATACGGGGGAGGACGCGTGATGGCGAGTCTGGATAGGCTTGGGGATGGGTCGCTGAAGGGGCTTCTTGAAGCCCTGCTCCTCGTGTCGGACGACTCCGTATCGGCAATCGACCTTGCAAAGGCGACGGGATCAGCACCGGGGGACGTGGCCTCGGCCCTGGCCGAGCTCTCCGCCGAGTACGCCGATGCCAACCGCGGCTTCCAGCTGCGCGAGGTGGCCGGCGGGTGGCGGCTCTTCACGCATCCCGCGTTTCACGACCAGGTTGCGGCCTACGTCCTCTCATGGGACCAGCGCCGTCTCTCGCAGGCCGCGCTCGAGACCCTCGCCGTCATTGCCTACCACCAGCCCGTCTCGCGCGAGGGCGTACGCGCGGTGCGCGGGGTGAACTCCGATGGCGTGATTGCTTCTCTGCGCGAGAAGGGCCTGATACGCGAGGTTGGCCACGATGCCGAGCATGGGCAGGCCATCCTCTTTGGCACCACCCGCGCCTTCCTCGAGCGCTTTGGGCTGGGAAGCATCCGCGACCTCCCTCCGCTCGAGGACTTTGCACCCGACGAGCAGTCCCGCCAGTTCATTCGCGAGCGACTCTCGGGTCGCTCGCTCGAGTCGACCCTTGAGGAGACGTCCGATGACATCGATGACGAGCGCGAGCTTCTGGGCGACGGTGCCGAGGAGGAGGCGCCTGAGGTAGGCGCCGATAGCGCCACTGATGCCGCAGGGGGCGATGCCAGCGATGAGTGACCCGCTGCGCGAGGACGGGCTCTACCCCATGCGCCTGCAGCGCTTTCTTGCACGGGCCGGCGTCGCAAGCAGGAGGGGTGCCGAGAGGCTCATGACAGCTGGTCGCGTGTGCGTGAACGGCAAGGTTGTGAGCGAGCTGGGCAGCAAGGTGGACCCTGCCGCCGACGTGGTGAGCGTCGACGGCATCGAGTGCCGCATCCTCGAGAAGCCCCGCTACCTCATGCTCTACAAGCCATCAGGCTATGTGACCACCATGAGTGACCCACAGGGAAGGCCCACGGTGGCAGAGCTTGTCCCCACAGAGACCTACCCTGGGATTTTCCCGGTCGGGCGCCTCGACATGGACACAACAGGACTCCTCTTGTTCACCACGAACGGCAGCGTTGGCCAGGCCCTGCTCCATCCGTCGCGCCACATCGAGAAACACTACGTGGCTCTGGTGTCGGGCACTCCCTCGGCCCATGACCTCGACCGTCTGCGCCGCGGCGTGATGCTTGAGGACGGTCCGGCCTCGCCCGCCAGGACAGAGCTGCTCGCCAAGGGCGATCCCCTCTATGCGGTGGTGGCCCCACACGGCGCGGGCCGAACCGGTGGGGGAGAGCCCAATGCGGTGGTGGGACTCACCATCCACGAGGGCCGGAAGCATCAGGTAAAAAAGATGCTGCAGGCCGTTGGCCACAAGGTCTTGCGCCTGCACCGTGATGCGTTTGGGCCTCTCGTGCTCACGGGAGTCAAGGAGGGCCACTGGCGCGAGCTCATGCCGCACGAGGTCGCGGCCATAGAGGCCGTCTGCGCTGGAGACACAAGCGCCCTAGGGAAGGATGGCTAGCGTGGATTTTGGCATGAAGCAGCGGATCTTGGTCATGAGGCACCCGGAGACACCCGCAAACACCGAGCACTTCTTCTCAGGGCGAAGGGACGTTCCCCTCACTGAGCGTGGCTTGGAGCAGCGCGCGCATGGCGTGGAGGCGCTCGTGGCCTTTGCCCCCGAGCGCATTTGGTGCTCGCCGCTCTCGCGCTGCCGCGACCTGGCCGAGGAGGCAGGCGAGCGTCTGGGCATCCCCGTGCGCGTAGATGATGACCTTGTGGAGCTTGACTTTGGTGAGCTTGAGGGCACGCGCTTCGAGTCGAGCAACTCTGGTCGCGCGCTCTTCCCCTGGCCGCTTGACGACGAGGGCCATTCGCTTCCCGTACCGGGGGCGGAGTCGTTTGAGCACGCAACTGCCCGCGCGTGCCACCTCATGAGCGAGCTGATTCCGCTTGTCGGCAGAACCGCCCTTGTCACCCATGGTGGTTTCTCTCGCATACTCATTGCGGCCATGTACGATATACCGTATGACCGCTTCTGGAACGTACACCTGGCAAACGTCTGCTCGGCGTACTACACCTGCAACGGCAAGAGCTTCTACCTCGGTGGCTTCAACCTCGCACCCGAGGAGGTCATCGAACGCTCGACCACGCAAAACCCCTACGACCTTAGGGACATCTGGGGTGTCAAGGAAAGGAAGGACAAGGACGCATGATTGTCGCCATCGACGGGCCTGCTGGATCTGGCAAGTCCACGGTCGCCCACGCCATCGCCGAGAAGTGCCGCCTCACCTATCTCGACACCGGCGCCATGTATCGCTCCGTCACAGCAGAGTGCCTGCGTCGGGGCATCGACCCCACAGACTCTGGGGCCGTAACGCAGGTCGCGCGCACGACCTCCATCACCTTTGGGACCTCGCCCCAGGGCCAGACCGTCACGGCGAACGGCCGTGACGTCACGGCCGAGATCCGCACGCCCGAGGTTGACCGCAACGTCTCTGCCGTCTCCGCCATCCCTGAGGTCCGCGAGGCCATGGTTGAGCTGCAGCGCGCATACGGCGAGACAGGCAACGTCGTTGCCGAAGGAAGAGACATCGGCACCGTGGTCTTCCCCAAGGCCGACGTGAAGGTCTTCCTCACGGCCGACCCAGCTGCGCGTGCCCTGCGCAGGGCCGTTCAGCGCGAGGGGGGCGACGCCGCAAAGGACGCCAACGCCACAGCAGACCCGACTGAGGTCAAGCGCATTCTCGACGATCTCAACCGCCGAGACCAACTTGATTCCACGAGAAAGACCGCCCCACTCAAGCCCGCATCCGACGCGCACCACATCGACTCCTCGACGCTCAGCGTGGACGAGGTCGTCAAGGCCATCTGCAGCCTGGACCCCAGGCTTGAGGCGGCGCTTATGGAGCCCCGCTCGTGAACGCCCAGAAGAAGAGCGCTGAGAAACGCCTGCGCGCCTTTCATGGCAACTCGTTTGACGACTACTACGACAACGGCATGAGGAACTACCCGCTTCCGGCTCGTGCGATCCTTGGTCTGGCGGTGCTTCTCTGCTTTGTTTGGAGCCAGTTCCGCTGGCGTTGGACCGTCGAGGACAAGGAGAAGCTCGTCGGCGACAAGACGCCGAGGGTCATCATCATGAACCACGGCTCCATGCTCGATCCCGTCATCATCGTCGTGCAGCTCTGGCTCCGTGGGATTCGCGTGCGCACAATCTACAAGAGCGAGTTTGACAAGTCTCCAGCGGTCACGTGGTTCTTCACGCGTATCGGGGCCATTCCCGTGCAGCGCGGCACCGCAGACATGAAGGCCGTTCGTCGCGCGCGAGCGGCCCTTGGCCGCGGGGAGTGCGTGCTGATCTATCCCGAGGGTACCCGTATCAAGAGCGACGACGAGCCCGTGACCATCCATGAGGGCTATGCGCTCATGGCGCAGCTCGCCCATGCGCCGGTGCAGCCCGTAGCCATCGTTGGCGCACGAGACGTCACGCGCCGGGGAAGCCACCTGCACCGCTTCTCTCGCGTCTGGCTCAAGGCCGGAGACCCCATTACCTGGGACTCCCTTGGCGTCGAGGGTAGGAAGGCCCAGCTTTCTGCCATGTCGAAGGCCGGCATGGACGCCGTCTACGCTCTTCGTGACGAGCTTCGCGAAGAGCACCCGGGGAAGATGTAGCCATGGCAAGGGTAGAGGTGGCACGTGAGGCCGGAGCCTGCTACGGCGTGGAGCGCGCACTCGAGATGACCGAGCATGCGCTCGAGGGCGGACAGGGGCGCGTTCGCACGCTGGGACCGCTCATCCACAACCCGCGCGTGGTCGAGAGCCTTGGCACGCGTGGAGCCTCGGTGGTCGAAGACCCGCGCGAGGCGGCCGGCTCTGCGCTCGTTCTCCGTACGCACGGCGTGACCCCCGCCATTGAGGCCGAGGCACGTGAGCTCTGCTCATCGGTCATTGATGCCACCTGCCCCTTCGTGAAGAAGGTCCACCGTGCCGCCGAGAGGCTCGCCGCCGAGGGCTACCGCGTTGTCATCGTGGGCGAGGCGGGTCACCCCGAGGTTACAGCGACGCTCGCCCATGCGCCGGGAGCCGTTGTTGTTGGTACCGCGGAAGAGGCACTGGCACTCCCACGCGCCCGCAAGACCGGTGTCGTTGTGCAGACGACGCAGTCTGCGGCGCTTCTTGCCGAGGTCGTCACGGCACTGCTCGCACGCACGGAGGAGCTTCGTGTGGTGAACACCATCTGCGAGGCAACCTCAGGGCACCAAGGTGCCTGTGCCGAGCTTGCCGCACGCGCAGACGTGATGGTCGTGATTGGCGGGCGCAACTCCGCCAACACGACGCGCTTGGCAGAGATCGCGCGGGCTGCGTGTCCGAAGACCCATCATGTGGAAGGCGCAGACGAGCTTGAGGCTGCGTGGTTCTCAGGGGTAGGGCTCGTGGGCGTCACGGCGGGTGCCTCGACGCCGTCATCTCAGATTCGTGCCGTGGTATCCGCAATCGAGTCGATGATAGGGGAGTAGGCGTGCCAAAAGATCGCGCAGACTACGCGTCCACGCGTGAGCGCCCGCTGGGCGCCTGGGTGCAATCCGTCGAGGACGAGAGCCCCGCCTGGGAGGCGGGCATCGAGCCTGGCATGCGCATCGAAAGCGTGAACGGGCACGAGCTGCGCGACCTCATCGATTGGCGCTGGGAGGCCGACGGCGCATCCTGCCAGCTCGAGGTGTTCGACCCTACCGACGGCGGCACCTATGCCTGCGAGCTCTGGCGCAAGCCTGGCGAGGATTGGGGCATCGGCTTCACTGACGTCCTCTTCGACGGAATCCGTACCTGTGTGAATGCCTGCCAGTTCTGCTTCATGAGCATGCTCCCGTCAGATGCCCGTCCGTCGCTCTCCCTGCGTGATGACGACTACCGCCTATCGTTTCTCCAGGGAAACTTCGTTACGCTCACCAACGTGAGAGACGAGGACGCCGAGCGTATCATCACCTACCGCCTCGAGCCCATGAACGTCTCGATTCATGCCATATCCCCCGAAGTCAGGCGCACGCTCATCGGCCCCCATGCGCAACGCGGCATCGATGTCTTGGAGCGGCTGCTTGCGGCGGGCATCGAGATTCACGCGCAGATCGTGCTCTGCCCCGGTGTGAACGATGGCAGCGAGCTCGCACGTACCCTTGACTGGGTCGAGCAGCGTCCCAGCATCACGTCGCTTGCCGTGGTGCCGCTTGGCTACACGCGCTTCTCGCGTCGCTTCTCCAAGTCATTCTCGGACGATCCCGATGCAGCGCGAGCCGTGGTCAAGCTCATCGAACCCTACCAGGCACGCGCGAGGCTCAGGCTGGGCATCACGCGCTTCCAGCTCTCCGACGAGTTCTACGTTGCGGCAGATATGCCGGTGCCCCCGGCGGAGGCCTATGATGGCTACCCGCAATACTATGACGGCATCGGCATGCTTAGGAGCTTTTTGGACGAATCCGCCGTGGTCGCCCGCGACCACGCGGAGGAGCTTGGTGCAACCGAGAAAGAGCTTGCCCGACGCGAGATCACCGTCCTTGTGGTCTGTGGCGAGGCCCCGCGAGCGGCAATCTCCTTCTTCAGCGAGCTGTGGTCCCCCTCGGGGCGGGTACGCGCATACCCCATCCACAACGACTACTTTGGCGGCGACGTCAACGTCACGGGGCTTATCGTGTCCCAAGACCTCCTGGCGCAACTGCCGGAGCTCCTCACGAATCACGTTGTCGTCCTCCCTGAGGTCATGTTCAACTTTGACCACCTGACGCTTGACGGAGACACCCAAGACCACGTGATGCGGGAGATAGGCCGTCGTGGTGGTGTGGCCGCCGTCGCGCATGGGGACCCCGAGAGCATCCTCTCCACGGTGACGCAGAGTTTGGGGTGAGCCCAGCCGGCCATGAGGTGCGCACACGGTCGTGATATGCTCAAACGTGCTAAATATGCCAAGAGAAAGCGAGCACTTCATGTCAAAGCCTGTCGTCGCCGTGGTCGGTCGACCCAACGTCGGCAAGTCGACTCTTGTCAACCGCATCATCCAGAGTCGTGACGCCATCGTGCACGAGAGTCGTGGTGTCACACGCGACCGCTCCTATCACAACGCAGACTGGAACGGTCACGACTTTGTGATCATTGATACCGGAGGCATCGAGTCGGTCAAGTCGAAGGATACCTTTGCCCCCCGCATTCGGGAGCAGGCCATGATCGCCGCCGAGGAGGCCGACGCCATCGTCTTTGTGGTGGATGGCTCCACCGGCGTGACGGACGAGGACGAGGAGGTCGCGAAGATCCTCCGCAGACAGGATAGGCCCGTCTTTTTGGTGGTCAACAAGAAGGACAACCCCGCCACCGAGAACGACAACCTCTGGGACTTCTACGCCCTAGGCGTGGGGGAGCCCCGACCCCTCTCGGCCACCCACGGCTACGGTACTGGTGACCTCCTTGACGATGTGGTGGCGGTCCTTCCTGCCGAGGAGGACATGGAACCCGAGGAGGGCGTCCTCTCGCTTGCCATCGTGGGTCGCCCTAACGTGGGCAAGTCATCGCTCGCAAACCGTCTTGCCGGCAAGAAGCGCTCGATCGTCTCGGATGTGGCCGGAACCACCCGCGACGCCGTGGACACCATGATCGAGTGGCAGGGCCAGAGGATTCGCCTGGTCGACACTGCCGGCATGCGGAAGAAGAACCTGGTCCACGAGGACGTCGAGTATTACAGCATGGTGCGTGGGCTCATGGCCATGGCGCGCGCCGACGTGTGCCTCCTCGTTGTTGACGCAACCGATGGCGTCACCGAGCAGGACCAGAAGGTGGCCGCCATGGCCATCGACCGTGGCTGCGCGCTTCTGCTTTGCCTTAACAAGTGGGACCTCATCGAGACCGAGGCGCAGCGTGACCGTGTGGTGGCCTCCATCGACAAACGCTTGCAGTTTGCGACCTGGGTCCCGTACGTGAACATCTCGGCCTTGACCGGCCGCGCCACCGACAAGGCCCTCCGGCTGGCCATGTCTTGCGCCCAGGCCCGCGAGAGCCAGCTGCGCACCTCCGAGCTCAACGCCCTTCTCGAGGAGATTCGGCAGGGAGGCCACACGGTCTCCGACAAGGGGCGTCGCCTCAAGATGCAGTACGTCACGCAGACGGGCTCCCGGCCGCCGGTCATCACCATCTGGTGCAATGCGCCCGACCTTGTGGACGACAATTACAAACGCTTCGTCGAGAACCGCATCCGCGAGAGGTTCGACCTCGAGGGAACGCCGATCCGTCTTCGCTTCCGAAAAAAGTCTGAGGGGAACAAGTGAAACTCGTAATACCTACGCTCGTCGCATGCGCCATCGCGTACTTTGTGTGCGGCATACCGTTTGGCATGCTCATCGCCCGTTCCCGCGGTGTTGACGTGCGTCACACGGGCTCGGGCAACATCGGTGCGACCAACGTCGGGCGCTCCATAGGAGCATGGGCGGCAGGCCTCACCCTTCTGCTTGATGCGAGCAAGGGATGGGCATGCACGGGGCTTGCCACCTGGGCCTTCTCGGCCTCTTTTGCCGACGCGGCAACGCTTGCTCCGGGCCAGCCCTTTGACTGGGCTCTCGCCTGCGTCTATGGCGCCTGCGTGCTGGGACATGTCTTCTCTCCCTACCTTGGCTTCCACGGCGGCAAGGGCATCTCGGTTGGCTTTGGCGCGGCGCTGGGCCTTGACCCACGCATTGCCTTTGGGCTTCTCGCCGTGTTTCTGGTCTTTGCGCTGCCCACACGCTTCGTCTCGTTGGGAAGCTCCTGCGCGGCGGTCTCGCTTCCCATCTGGACCATCGTGCTGGGCTACAGCCCCGTGGCGGTGGCCCCCATGCTCGTCGTGGCAGCATGCGTTGTCTGGGCCCACCGCGGCAACATCCACAAGCTCTTGCATCACGAGGAGAAGCGATTCTCGTTCCACCACGACGAGGGGAAGTCCAAGTGAGTCGCGTTGCCGTCATGGGTGCGGGCTCCTGGGGCACGGCCATGACGGGCCTTGTCGCACCTGCCGTCGGCAAGGTTGTGCTGTGGGCGCGCACGCCTCGGGCGGCCGACGCCATGAACCGGGACCGCAAGAACCCCAACCACCTCACCAACTACGAGCTTGCGCCAAACGTCACCGCAACAAGCGACCTTGGCGAGGCTGTGCGTGGGGTCGATGCCGCGATACTGGCTACGCCATCCGCCTACCTGAGGCAGACCTGCCATGGCCTGGCACCCCACCTCGATGCCGACGCGCGCGTGCTCGTGCTCTCCAAGGGCATGGAACGGGGCTCCCACCTGCTCATGCACGAGGTGGCCTCTGAGGAGCTGGGCAACCCCACTCGCGTGGCGGCGCTCTCGGGGCCAAACCACGCTGAGGAGATCTGCCGGGGCATGGTTTCGGCCGCAGTCGTTGCCTCGGAGGATGCCGCCACGGCTGCCTGGTTTCAGGGCCTGCTTGCCGGCCCTGCCTTCAGGGCCTACGTGAGCGACGACATACGGGGCGTGGAGTGCTGCGGGGCCGTCAAGAACGTGGTAGCCATCGCCTGCGGCATCGCAAGCGGCCTGGGCATGGGCGATAACACCCTTGCCGTTCTCATGACCCGCGGCATCGCCGAGATTGGTCGCGTGGTGGCTGCGCTTGGTGGCAACCCCATGACGTGCATGGGACTCGCTGGCATGGGGGACCTCGTGGTCACCTGCACCTCCGAGCACTCGCGCAACAGGTCCTTTGGCCGAGCGCTTGTCGGCGGTGAGTCGCTCGGGGCGTACCAGGCTCGCACGCATATGGTGGTCGAGGGTGCACCAGCCTCGGAATCGGTCCTCGAGCTCGCACGCGAGCGGGACATCGAAGTACCCATCACGGAGGCGGTGCATGCCGTGCTCTTTGAGGGCCGTCCCATCGACGAAGCCATGGAGACGCTTCTCACGCGCGCACCACGCGCGGAGTTCTATGGTATGGAAGAGAGAGATATCACGCCAAAGGAGAGCCAATGCTAGAGCATAACGTCCAGGTTGCACCTTCCATCCTCTCCTCAGACCTGGCACACCTTGCAGACGAGCTTGCCTCTATCGAGGGGGCAGGCTACGTGCACTTCGACGCGATGGACGGCCACTTTGTCCCCAACCTCACGTTTGGCCCCGGCGTCCTTGCGACCGTGAAGGAGGCAACCGACATCCCGGTTGATGCCCACCTCATGATCTCCAACCCCGATCAAATGGTTCCGGAGTACCTTGCCGCCGGTGCCGACATCGTGACCTTCCACTACGAGGCAACGGCTCACGCCAACCGCCTTGCCAACCTCATTCGTGAGGGGGGTGCCAGGGCCGGCGTCGCCATTAACCCCGGCACTCCCGTCTCGGCCCTTGACGCCATCATCGAGGACGTTGACCTGGTGCTCGTGATGACGGTGAACCCCGGCTTTGGTGGCCAGAAGTTCATCCCGGGATCCCTGCGTAAGGTTCGCCAGGTCAAGGCCATGTGCAACGAGCGCCATGTAGCCCCCATCATCGAGGTGGATGGCGGCATTTCGCCCACCACTGCGGGTGACGTCTGCGTCGCAGGTGCGCGCCTTCTCGTTGCCGGCAGCGCCGTGTTTGGCAGGGAAGACCGCAGCGGGGCCATCCACAAGATCACCGAGGCCGGCGAGGCCGGGCTCACGAGGAGAGCGTGAGAAGCGTGACCGCACGTACAACCGTATACCTCGACTATGCTGCAAGCGCTCCCGCACGCCAGGAGTCGCTTGCTGCCGAGCGAGCCTATGAGGAGTCGCCCATTGCCGGTGCCAACCCCAACTCGCTTCACACGCTCGGCCGTGAGGCCGCGCGGGCGCTCGACGGCGCTCGTCGGGACATCGTACGTTGTGCAGGCGGGGGCTTTCGTCCTTCTGATGTCGTCTTCACGTCAGGCGGCACCGAGTCGAACAACCTCGCACTCTTGGGGATCTCCCGTGGCGCACGCCAGCGCGACCGCAGGCGCACGCGCGTGGTGCTCTCGGCCATCGAGCACGACTCCGCGCTCGACGTTCAGGGCGCCCTGAGAGGCAACGGCTTCGAGGTCACCCTCGTGAAGCCCGGCCGCGATGGCGCTGTCTCTGCCGCCGCTCTCAATGAGGCGCTCGGCCCCGATTGCGCCCTCGTCTCCGTCATGAGCGCAAACAACGAGACAGGTGTCATCCAGCCGGTTGCCGAGCTCGCGGCCGCCGCGCACGCCTGTGGGGCAGTCTTTCACACGGACGCCGTCCAGGCGTTTGGTCATGTCCCGCTCGACGTTGCCCAGGCGGATGCCGTGAGCCTTGCCGCGCACAAGCTCGGCGGGCCCGTGGGGGTGGGCGCGCTTCTCGTCCGTGGGCGCACGCCCCTGGCCCCGCTCTCCTTTGGCGGGCGGCAGGAGGCAGGCAGGAGGGCTGGCACGCAAGACGTTCGCGGTGCCTTGGCCTTCTCGGCGGCTGCCCGTGCATGCTGTGACGCCATGGCTGCCACGCAACCCGTGGTTGCCGCGCGCGCCAATAGGCTCTACGAGCGCATCTGCGCCGAGGGAACAGGCATTGCGCCCACGACCACGGCTGTCGTCGATGGGTCTCGCCTTCCCGGCATGGTAAGCGTGATGGTGCCGGGCGTGGACTCGCAGGCCCTTGTCTTGGGCCTTGACGAGCGTGGCTTTGCAGTCTCGGCGGGTTCGGCATGCTCGTCTGGATCCCTTGGCGCAAGCCATGTGCTTACGGCCATGGGCATCGGCCGTGACTCGGCACTCGGATCGCTTCGCATCTCCTTTGACGAGCGCGTGCCCGAGGCCAATCTCGATGCGTTTGCCACAGAGCTTGTCTCGCTCGTCGCGCAAGTCGCCGCACGGCGCAGCTAATAAACTCCACCCACCACAGAAAGACGAGGGACCCATGACAGAAGCACAGGCGCTTATCAGACTCCAGGAGATCGACCTCGACATGCTGCGCCTCGCCTCGACACTCGCAGCCATGCCGCAGCAGAAGAAGGTCCAGGCCATTGCCCGCGCACGCAAGAAAGTCCAAAGCGAACTCACCAAGATCTTGGGTCAGCGCAAGGACCTCGAGACCTTCATCGCTGAGAACCAGGGAGACCTTGAGCGCTACCGCGCTCGCACCGAAGAGGTCAAGGCAGAGGCGGCTTCGGGAAGCCACGGGTACCGCCAGATTCAGGACTATGAGGCCCACCTCACCGGTCTTGCCAAGAAGGTCGAGAAGCTCGAGCACAACCGGGTGCAGCTTGACGAGGACCTCGAGAAGGTAGGGCGCGCCGAGAGCAACGCGCGTCTCACGCTCGAGCGCCTCGACGAGGAGGAGGCGGCGCAGAAGAAGTCGTTCGAGAAGGGCAGCACCCAGATTCGGCACAGGATCGTGACGCTTGACGAGGAGCGCAAGGGCGTCGTTGCCCAGATCTCTGCTCGGCACATGAGCGGCTACGAGGCTGCGCGCAAGCGCTTCAAGGGCCTTGCCGTCGAGAGGCTCGTGGGTAACGTCCCCTCCATCTGCCGCGTGAAGCTTCAGCCGGCCTCGTTCCACGACCTGACCCACGGTGATGCCGTTGCCGAGTGCCCTTACTGCCACCGCATCCTCGTCGTGGACGACCCCTATGGCGAGGGGAAGGGCAAGTGATCGAGACAACAACAGGGACCACGGCACCACACGTCGTCCTCGCCGTCACGGGTGGCATCGCCGCCTACAAGGCAGTCGAGGTCATGCGCCTTTTGCAGCATGCCGGCTGTGACGTGCGCGTGACCATGACGGCTGACGCGGAGCGCTTTGTGGGCACACCCACGTTTGAGGCGCTCTCGGGGCATCCCATAGCCGATGACCTCTACAGCTACCCCGACTCCGCGATTCCGCACATCTTCCTTGCCGACTGGGCAGACCTTGTGCTCGTTGTCCCCGCAACAGCAAACGTGCTTGCCAAGATGGCCGCAGGCATTGGCGACGACTGCCTCACCACCACGCTCATAGCGACGCACTGTCCGGTGCTTGTGGCGGCCGCCATGAACGTCCACATGTGGAGAAACCCCGCTACCCAGGCAAACATCGAGAAGCTGCTCTCTCGCGGCGTGCGCTTTGTGAAGCCGCAGTCAGGCCTTCTCGCCTGCGGGGACATTGGCGAGGGCAAGCTTGCCGAGGTGGAGGAGATTGCCGCCGCCGCGCTTGACGCCCTCAATCCTGCGCAACGGGACATGGCGGGCATGAGGCTCGTGATCACGGCCGGGCCCACGCACGAGGCCATCGACCCCGTGCGCTACATCGCAAATGCCTCCACGGGCAAGATGGGCTATGCCATCGCACGCGAGGCGGCACGTCGTGGCGCTGCGGTGACGCTGGTCTCGGGCCCCGTTGGACTCGAGGCTCCCCGTGACGTGGACGTGGTCCCGGTTGTCTCTGCCGCCGAGATGCACGACGCTGCGCTTGGTGCATTTGCGAATGCCGATGCGGCCATCTGCGCCGCCGCGGTGGCGGACTACACACCCGCGGCCTTCGCCACACGCAAGCTCAAGAAGGGCGCAGACGACCTCGGTACGCTGAACCTTGTCCAGACGGCAGACATTCTCGCCGATCTCTCTCGAACGAAGGGTGGCCGCGTGGTGGTGGGCTTTGCCGCCGAGACGGATGACCTCTTGGAGAACGCCCACAGCAAGCTTGCCCGCAAGGGCTGCGACCTCATCGTGGCCAACGACGTGTCCCGTCCGGACTCCACGTTTGGCGCAGACACGAGCCGCATCGCCTTCGTGTGGCCCGATCGAACCGAGCAGCTCGACACGCTTCCGCTCGACCGCGTGGCCGCCGCCATCTGTGACCAGGTTGCCCTGCTCGTGACAGGGGGGCGCGCATGAGCGAGACGGGCCACGGAAAGATGACCATTGGCTGCCACCTTTCGGTGGCGGGCGGCTTTACCCAGATGGGGGAGACGGCACTCAAGATTGGTGCCAACACGTTTGCGTTCTTTACGAGAAATCCCCGGGGTGGCCGCACTCGCACGCCAGACCCCACAGACATCGCGGGTCTTCTCGCCATCCTTGGCGAGCATGGCTTTGGCCGGCTTGTGGCACATGCCCCCTACACCATGAACCTCTGCTCCGCCAAGCCGCAGACGGTCGAGTTTGCCCGCGAGGCCATGGCAGGAGATCTCAGGCTTTTGGAGGAGCTGCCCGGCAACTACTACAACTTCCATCCTGGAAGTCACGTTGGTCAGGGCATTGACGAGGGAATACGCCTTATCTGCGAGGGGCTCGACCAAGTGTTGGCCCGTGGCCAGAAGACGACGGTTCTTCTGGAGACCATGGCGGGCAAGGGATCCGAGGTGGGTTCTCGCTTCGAGGAGCTCGCGCGCATCATCGAGGGCACCCGCGAGGGGGACCTTCTCGGCGTATGCCTTGACACCTGCCATGTGGCAGATGCCGGCTACGACATTGTCTCTGACCTCGATGGGGTCCTCGACGAGTTCGACCGCGTCATTGGGCTGGAGCGCCTTCGTGCCCTGCACCTGAACGACTCGAAGAATCCGCTCGGCTCCCACAAGGACCGTCATGAGAAGATCGGCCAAGGGACGCTCGGCCTCTCGACGTTTGGCGCAGTGGTGACAAACCCTCGGCTCCGCGGCCTGCCGATGGTTCTCGAGACGCCCAACGAGCTTGAAGGCTATGCACACGAGATTGCGCTTCTCAGAGGCATTGCCCGTGGAGATAGGAAAGACTGATGGGGATTCTCATAGGCTGCGAGCACCTCTCGCACGAATGGCCTGGCAAGCCCGTGCTTTCCAACCAGACCATTGGCATTAATGAAGGCGAGCGGATAGGCGTCGTGGGCAGAAACGGCGACGGCAAGTCGACGCTGCTCGAGCTTATCGCACACCGTCTGGAGCCCGATGCGGGGAACGTTACCTGGAGAAACGGCATTCACGTTGGCTTTCTCGGCCAAGACGACGAGCTTCAGGATGGCTGGACCGTAGGTCGCGCCGTGGTAGGGGGGATTCCTGACTACGTCTGGGCCTCTGACCCGCACGTTCGCCAGATCATCTCCGAGCTCTTGGGTGACGTGGACTGGGATGCAACGGTAGGCACGCTCTCCGGGGGCCAGCGTCGCCGCTGCGACCTGGCTCGCCTGCTCGTGGGCACCTGGGATGTCATCCTCATGGACGAGCCCACGAACCACCTGGACATGCACGCCATTCGCTGGCTGGCGGACCACCTGAAGACCCGCTGGCCCGAGGGTGCGGGGGCGCTTCTCGTGGTCACGCACGACCGGTGGTTCTTGGACGAGGTCTGCGGGCACATGTGGGAGGTGCACGACCAAGAGATCGAGCCTTTCGACGGCGGTTACTCGGCCTACATCCAGCAGCGCGTCGAGAGAGACCGCATGGCCGCTTCCACCGAGGAGCGTCGCCAGAACACGCTGCGCAAGGAGCTCAACTGGCTCGCGCACGGCGCCAAGGCGCGTACGAGCAAGCCTCGCTTTCGCGTTGAGGCCGCCCGTGCCCTCCTCGCCGACGACCCACCGCTGAGAAACACCATCGAGCTCAAGCGCCTTGCCGTAAGCAGGCTTGGCAAGCAGGTCATCGAGATGAAGGACGTCTCGTTTGCCTACCACGACGGTACGCGCGTGCTCGACGACATCACCTGGACGATTGGTCCCGGTGACCGCATTGGCATTCTGGGCGCCAATGGTGCGGGCAAGTCGACGCTGCTCAAGGTCATGACCGGCAAGCTCGAACCCACCTCAGGGACCGTGCGCATTGGCAAGTCCGTGCGCTTTGGCTGGATGTCGCAGCATCTGGACACGCTCTCGGAGAAGGAGAACTGGCGCGTGCTCGAGGTGCTCTCGCGCTACAAGAGCACCTACTACGTGGACGGAAAGCCGCAGAGCCCCACGCAGCTCCTGGAGCGCCTCGGGTTTGAGCGCTCGGAGCTTACGAACTTCGTGCGCGACCTCTCTGGCGGCCAGCGCCGCCGTCTGGCGCTGCTCACGGTGCTTCTCGACGAGCCCAACGTCCTGGTGCTTGACGAGCCGGGCAACGACCTCGACACCGACATGCTTGCCGTTCTCGAAGACCTGCTCGACACCTGGCCGGGCACCCTTCTCATGGTCTCGCACGACCGCTTCCTCATGGAGCGTGTGACCGACGACCAGCACGCGCTGCTTGGCGGCCACGTGCGCCACTGCCCGCGCGGCGTAGACGAGTTCCTCGACCTCCTCGACTCGCAGGGGGGTGTGGCAGCCCCTTCCTCCGCGGAGTGCGCTTCGCGAAACTCCGCTACGGAAGGGCCGGCCACGTCGGGCGACTCGGGAGGCGCGCGGGGCGTGGGGCTGTCGAACCAAGAACGCCGTGAACTAAAAAAGCGGTTTGATGCGGTGTCTCGGAAACTGGAGAAGACCGAAGGAGAGCCAGACCGGCGTCGCTCGGCGCTTGCCGAGGTCGATCCTACTGACTACGAGAAGCTTGTTGCTGCGCAGAAGGCGGTTGACGATGCGCTGGCAGCTCGTGAGTCGCTTGAGGACGAGTGGCTCGAGCTCTCGGAGAGGCTCGGCATTGAGTAGGACGATGGGCCGTCAGCCATAGAAAGGGGTACTGGTGGGCGAAATCCTCTGGAGGTTCGTCTTTCCCAAGTATCGGGGGAAGATCATCACAGGCACGCTGTGCAAGGCCGTCGAGGTCGTGTTCGACCTCATCACCCCGGTCATCGTGGCACGCATGATCGACGTGGGCATTGCGGGCCGTGACCAGGGCTACGTGTTGCGTATGTGCGCGCTTCTCATCGTCCTTGCGGTGGTGGGGTTCTGCTTCACGCTCGTCTGTCAGAAGATGGCAGCGATCGTCTCGCAGGACTCTGGCACTGACATCCGGCATGACCTCTATGCGAAGATCAACCAGCTTGCGCCGGCTGACCTCGACCGCATTGGTACGCCCTCCCTCATCACGCGCATCACAAACGATGTCAACCAGGTGCAGGTCACCGTTGCCCTTGGCATACGGCAGATCATCCGCTGGCCCATCCTTGGCATTGGCTCCATGGTCTGCGCAATGCTCATCGACGCTCAGCTTGGCCTGGTCTTCCTGGTTTGTACGCCTGCCATTGCCGTTGTATTTTGGCTCGTGATGTCGCGGTCCATACCGCTCTTTGGCGAACTCCAGGGCAGGCTCGATAAGGTGAGCCTTGTCACACGCGAGGGCCTCTCGGGTGTTCGCGTGGTGAGGGCCTTTCGGCAAGAGGAGCGCGAGAACGACCGCTTCCGCGATGCCGCCAACGCCCAGACGCAGACCGCAGTCGCGATCGGCAAGCTCTCCTCGCTTCTCAACCCGGCCACACTCCTCGTGATGGACCTCGGGATTGTCGCCATCCTTTGGATGGGAGGCATCCGCATCGATGGCGGTGAGCTCACCCAGGGCGAGGTCATCGCGTTCGTGAACTACATGACCCAGATGCTTGTGTCAATCGTCTACGTCGCTAACCTGGTCATCACCATCAACCGCGGAACGGCGTCGGCGAGACGCATCATGGAGGTGCTCGACTGCGAGCCCCAGGTTACCGACGAGGGCACTGTCGATGTTGCGCTCAGCCGCGGTACCCTTGCATCTGGCGTGGCGCTTGCCCTCGAGCACGTGAGCTTCTCCTATGAGGGCACGCAGCGTCCCGCTGTCGATGACGTGACGCTGCGACTTGGCGCGGGTGGCTCCTTGGGCGTCATCGGCGGCACCGGCTCGGGCAAGTCCTCGCTGGTAAACCTCATCCCACGGCTTTATGACGCCACCGAGGGGAGCGTTCGCGTCTTTGGGCGAGACGTGCACGAGTACCCCTTCGACCAGCTGCGCTCCCTTGTTTCGATCGTCCCCCAGCAGGCCTCGCTTGTCTCGGGGACCATCCGATCGAACCTCTGCTGGCGTGACGCCTCGGCAACCGACGAGGAGCTCTGGCGCGCGCTCGAGCTTGCCCAGGCGGCAGACTTCGTGCGGGCCAAGGACCACGGGCTCGATGCCGTCGTGGAAGCCGGCGGCAAGAACTTTTCCGGAGGCCAGCGGCAGAGACTCACCATCGCCCGCGCGCTTGTGGGCCACCCGCGCATCGTGGTTCTCGACGACTCCGCCTCGGCGCTCGACTTCCGCACCGACGCAAGCCTGCGCCAAGCGCTTAGGAGCCTACGCTCTGAGCTTACCTGCGTAATCGTCTCTCAACGGGTCTCGGCGGTCATGTCCTGCGACCAGATCCTTGTCTTGGACCACGGCCGCATGGCTGGCCTGGGGTCTCACACCGAGCTCATGAGGAGCTGCCCCATCTACCGCGAGATCTGCCTCTCGCAGCTGCGTCCCGAGGAGGTAGGCGAGTAATGGCCAACCCGTATGCCGCCAGCGGAGGTGCTGGCACCATCATGGCAAACGCCCGCGGCGATATTGGTGATGACGGCGGACCCGCGGGACGCCTGGACGAGAGGGCCATCCCCACGGCCGAGGTGACAAGGCGCCTGCTTGCCTACACGCGACCCCACATGGTCTCCCTCGTTGCGTCGTTTGTCGCCTCGGCGGTCTCTGTGGTTCTTCAGCTCTATGCGCCCATCGTTGTGGGCCGTGCCATCGACTGCATGGTCTCGGCGGGTGCCGTTGACCTTGCGGCCCTTATGCCATTGCTCCAGCAGCTTGCGCTTGTGGTTGTGGCGGCGGCTGTCACGCAGTGGCTCTCTGGCTACTGCACGAACAGACTTACCTATGAGACCGTGCGTGACCTGCGCATCGATGCGTTTGCAAGAGTCAGGGACCTTCCGCTCTCGTTTGTGGATGCACATTCGCACGGAGACCTCCTCTCCCGCGTGGTCAATGACGCGGACCAGGTCGGAGACGGTCTTCTCCAAGGTCTGACACAGCTCTTCACGGGTGTTGTCACCATCGTGGGAACCCTTGCCTTCATGTTCTCGGTCTCTGTTCCCGTGGGCCTTGTGGTGGTCATCGTGACGCCCGCCTCGATGCTCGTGGCGTGGCTCATCGCTCGCTACTCGGCTCAGGGCTTCAAGGACCAGCAGGCCCTCCAGGGCTCCCTTGGCGGCTACGCCGAGGAGATGGTGGGAAACCAGAAGCTGGTGTGCTCCTTTGCGTACGGTGACCGTGCACAGGCTGGCTTCGACGGCATTAACGAGCGCCTGCGTGGCGTGGGGGAGCGGGCTCAGTTCACAAGCTCGCTTTCGAACCCTGCGACGCGCTTGGTGAACAACATCACCTATGCCGTTGTTGCTGTGGTGGGCTGCATATGCGTTATCTCCGGGTGGCCGAGCGTCCTTACGGTGGGGCAGGTGCAGACGTTTCTCTCGTACGCCAACCAGTACATGAAGCCCTTCAACGAGATTTCGGGCGTCATCACGCAGATCCAGACCGCCTACGCCTCGGCGCGGCGCCTCTTCGCGCTCATCGACGCGCCTGCCCAGAGTGCCGACCCATCCGAGCCCGAGCAAGACGAAGAGCCCCAAGGAACCCTGGAGTTCTCGCATGTCGACTTCTCCTACGTCCCTGAGCGGCCGCTTCTGCAGGACATCTCGTTTAAGGCTGAGCCAGGGCAGACCATCGCGCTCGTCGGTCCCACGGGTTGTGGGAAGACCACCCTCATCAATCTGCTCCTGCGCTTCTACGATGTGGACGCCGGGCAGATACTTGTGGACGGACACGACACCAGCAACATGCGCCGGGAAGACCTTCGCGCACTGTTTGGCATGGTGCTCCAGGACACCTGGCTCTTCCGCGGGACGGTGCGCGAGAACATCGCCTACGGGACGCCTGGCGCAACGCTTGACGAGGTGGTCGCAGCCGCGAAGCAGGCGCATGCCCACAAGTTCATCGAACAGCTGCCACAGGGCTACGACACGCTGCTCGGCGAGGACGGAGGCTCGCTCTCCCAAGGGCAGCGACAGCTCCTCTGCATTGCCCGCGTCATGCTCGCCAACCCCACCATATTGCTGCTGGACGAGGCCACAAGCTCCATCGACACCCGCACCGAGCTGCAGGTTCAGGACGCGTTCGACCGCATGATGGAAGGGCGCACCTCGCTGGTGGTGGCGCACCGCCTCTCGACGGTTCGTGACGCGGACTGCATCCTCGTGATGAGGGACGGGCACATCATCGAGCGGGGCACGCACGGCGAGCTGCTCTGCCAAGGTGGGTTCTACGCCAGCCTCTACGAGAGCCAGTTCGAAGGCACGCGGTAGGCGCGCGCTGTGGCCCGTCATGACCCGTGGCCTCTCCTGCGGCACCACTGTTGACAGAACGGCAGGCCCGTCAACGGACATTGCCGTTTACGGACGAGTGCTGCCGTTCTACGGGGTCGCACTACCGTCCGTCTAGCATCTGGATGAAGTTTGCCTGTGCGGGTGGATAATCGGCCCCGGCGATAGGTCTCTAGAGAGCCTCGCCACGTCCGCCCATCGAAACGAGGAGAGGCCGATGCAGGACTTGGGACGACAGTTCGACGTCGTTGTCATTGGTGCCGGCGTTTCCGGCTGCGCCGTAGCGCGCGAACTCGCGCGCACCACGGCAAGCGTTTGCGTGCTCGAGCGCGGGGATGACGTCTGCTGCGGAACGTCGAAGGCGAACTCCGCCATCGTGCACGCCGGCTACGACGCAATGCCGGGCTCGCTCATGGCACGCCTCAACGTCGAAGGCAACGCCCTCATGTACGAGCTTGCAAAGAAGCTGCAGTTCACGATCAAGAGCATTGGCTCGCTTGTCGTGTGCACGAGCGAGCGCGACATGGACGGCCTCCGTGAGCTCTTTGCGCGCGGCGTGGCCAACGGCGTACCCAACCTCGAGATTGTTGACCGAGACACGCTGCGCTCGATGGAGCCCAACATCTCGGTCAATGCGGTCGGTGCCCTGTGGGCCCCAACGGCAGGCATTGTCGACCCGTTTGGACTCAACGTTGCCCTTGCAGAGAATGCCGCGAAAAACGGCGTGAGGTTTGCCTTCGATGCGCCTGTGACGGCCATGGAGCGCAGGCCCGAGGGCGGCTTTGCGCTTGAGACCCCTCAGGGGCGATTCCTTGCTCGATGCGTGGTCAACGCTGCCGGCGTCTATGCCGACCAGATTCACAACATGGTCTGCGAGGACAAGCTCGAGATTGTTCCTCGCCGTGGCCAGTACATGCTGCTCGACACCACTGCGGGCAGCCACGTTCGCCATGTGGTGTTTGCACTGCCCTCCGCGATGGGGAAGGGCGTGCTGGTCTCGCCAACCATCCACGGCAACCTCATCGTGGGTCCCACCGCCGAGGACATCCAGGACAAGGAGGGTACCGACACCACAGCGGCAGGCCTTGCCGAGGTGACCGAGAAGTGCGGGATCACCGTGGCCGACGTGCCTCTCCGCGAGGTCATCACGTCCTTCTCGGGCCTTCGCGCCCACAGGGCCGAGCACGAGTTCCTGATTGGCGAGAACCCCTCGGCGCCAGGGTTTGTGGACTGCTCTGCCATCGAGTCACCCGGTCTCACGGCCTCTCCTGCCATCGGGCGCATGGTTGCGGGCATTGTCTGCGACATCTTGGGCCTTGGGGAGCGTGCGGCAGGCGAGTTTGTCGAGACGCGCCAAGGCATCCCCAACATGAACGACCTCACCTACGACGAGTGGGGGCGCCTCTGTGAGGAGAACCCCCTCTACGGCAGGGTCATCTGCCGCTGCTGCCACGTGACGGAAGCGCAGATCGTCGATGCGATTCATCGCCCCTGTGGCGCACGCTCGCTAGATGGCGTCAAGAGGCGCGCGGGTGCCTGCATGGGCCGTTGCCAGGCGGGGTTCTGCACGCCGAAAATCATGGAGATCCTTTCCCGTGAGCTACCGGGCGTGAGTATGGAGACGGTCACCAAGGCCGGTCCGGGCTCGGAGTTCGTCTTTGGCCACGTGAAAGACGCCATCGCCAAGGAGGGCTGCACACATGAGTGACTACGACGTCATTGTCATAGGTGGAGGTCCCGCAGGCCTTGCCGCAGCCATTGCCGCCAAGGGTGATGGAAGGCGCTCTGTTCTCGTCATCGAGCGCGACCAGAAGCCCGGCGGCATTCTCAACCAGTGCATCCACAACGGATTTGGGCTCATCACCTTCAACGAGGAGCTCACGGGCCCCGAGTATGCGTCGCGCTACGAGAGGCTTGCGCACGAGGCAGGCGTCGAGTTTCTTCTCGACACCATGGTGCTTGACGTCTCGAATGACCACGTGGTCACCTGTGTGAGCGAGGCACGCGGCATGCAGCGGATCTCGGCAGGTGCCGTGGTTCTCGCCATGGGCTGTCGCGAGCGGCCGAGAGGGGCGCTTAACATCCCCGGCTTCAGGCCGGCAGGCGTCTATACCGCCGGTACGGCACAGCGCCTGGTGAACATCGAGGGGCTCATGCCGGGCCGCGAGGTGGTCATCCTCGGCTCCGGCGACATTGGGCTCATTATGGCTCGCCGCATGACGCTTGAGGGAGCCCATGTCGCCTGCGTGGCCGAGCTCATGCCCTATTCGGGCGGCCTCAAGAGAAACATCGTCCAGTGCCTTGACGACTTTGGCATTCCGCTCCTGCTCTCGCACACGGTTACGCGCGTCGAGGGTAAGAGCCGCGTGGAGGCGGTCTGGATTGCCCGGGTGGACGAGAGGGGCCACCCCGTCACCGGTACCGAGAAGCGCTATCCCTGCGACACGCTGCTTCTCTCGGTGGGGCTGCTCCCCGAGAACGAGCTCTCCCGTGCGGCCGGCGTCAGGCTTTCGCGCGTGACACGCGGGCCCGAGGTCAACGAGAGCCTTGAGACCAGTGTCCCGGGCATCTTTGCCTGTGGCAACGTGCTGCACGTCCACGACCTTGTCGACTACGTCTCGCAGGAGGCTACGACCGCCGGTGCTGCAGCGGGTGCTTGGGCAGACGATCACGCAGGGCAGCCGCCGCAAGAAGAGGCGCCTGGCATCCCAGTGGTTGCCAAGGGGGGCGTGCGCTATACCGTGCCGCAGGCAATAGATCCTGCACGTATGCCCGAGAAGCTCACCGTGCGCTTCCGCGTAGGCGGCGTCTTTGAGGACAAGCGCATCAGCGTATACCTCGGCGACGAGCGTATCTTGTCCAAGCGTCGCCCGATTCTCGTGCCTGGCGAAATGGAAGATGTCACGCTGAGGCGTGCAGATCTTCTCGCTCGGGCAGGAGTCGAGAAGATCGTCGTGACGCTCGAGGAGGCATAGGGCATGAAGAAAAGAACGCTGACCTGCATACGTTGCCCCCGCGGGTGCGCCGTGACCGTCACCCTGGCAGACGACGGTAGCGTTGCCAAGGTTGCGGGCAACTCTTGCATGCGCGGCGACAAGTACGTCCGCGACGAGGTCACGCATCCCGTGCGTGTGGTGACAACCTCGGTGCCAGTTGTGGGCTCTGCCACGGAGAAGATGGTCTCGGTCAAGACGGCGGGCGACGTTCCCAAAGACCGCGTCCCCGGCGTGATGCGCGCACTCAGGGGCGTTACCGCGAGCGCGCCGGTCCACATCGGTGACGTCATCGTGAGCGACGTCGCTGGCACCGGCGTCGATATCGTGGCGACCAGGGACGCGTAGCGAGGGGTCTCGGTCATCGGCTTCGGAACAGCCTGCGTACACGTGGTTTGGCGCATTTTTACGGTTGGTGGCAGTTTTAGGCGGACATGCGAAGTATCAACTGCTTTGAGATTTGTTAAAGGCCAGGTAAACAGATTGCCATAGAGGCAATATCATATAAGGAATGCAATATAAACTGCCACCAACCGTCATTTTGGATTCTGGGCCCATCGGGATGAGGGAAAATCTTGGGTGGCCAACGGTCCGCTGACGCTTTTCGGTTGGTATCGCGTGACTGTTCCGGCTTTGCCTCGGACTGCCGAAACCTGAGTTTACGGTTGGTGGCAGTTTTTGTTACATCTCTTATGTGCCATCTTACCAGTTGCAAATCCTTGACCTGGGGTTTAACAAATCTCAAACCGTTTGCTACTCAGGGGTATCCCAAAAAACTGCCACCAACCGTCAATTCGAGCCAATCGGACTAGCAAACGACCCCATCACCGGCACTCATCGATACCGGGGGGACTCGACCCTGCCGGAAACGTAGACCGCGTAGGCGCCTTGGGGATCCTTTCCGTGGTGGGCGGTGCAAGAGCCGCACTGCCCATCAGGGCGCCCATCATTCCAGCCCTCCCGGCGCGCCCCACCGACTAGGCTGCGACCGAATGCATAATATCCGACTCAAAGGGTATCATTTGCCACACAAGAGACTACGTACTTTGGAGGCACGCATGTCATTAGGCGCTTCGAATGCCGCACTTCTCGTCATAGACGTCCTCGTCACCGATGACGCAGATGCCATCTATGCAACAAGCCCCGAGGAGGAGGCCCTTGTCACCAATGCCACTGCTCTGACACAGGCGGCCAGAAGGGCCAACATGCCCGTCATATTCCTCTGCGACCAGCACATCCCCGGTATTGACCGGGAGCTAGCGCTTTGGGGCGAGCATGGCATAAAGGGCAAGGCGCATCCGCATCCCGCGCTCGAGGCGGGGAGCGGACCGCTTGATTTTGTCATACCAAAGCGCCGCTATTCGGGCTTTTTCCAAACGGACCTCGACCTGACCCTGCGCGAGCTTGGCGTTCGCACCGTCATCGCGGTGGGGGAGGACACCGGCATCTGCGTCCTGCACACACTCGCAGATGCCTGGAACCTGGGCTACGACTCCATCGTCGTGTCTGATGCTACGCGCACGTTCCTGGTGGGCACGCAGGAGGGCGCACTCGAGCACATGACGCGCTGTTTTGGCACGAGAGTTGAAACAACAAGCCAAGCCGTGGCTAGCATGTCCACAATAGCAAATGAACACAGGTAGGTGAGGTATGGACGAAAGAAGCTTCCCCAGGGGGAACAAGAGCGTATCGGACTCGCTCGCCGAGAGCATGAGGATCGTGCGCTACGAGGACATCAATGGCAATAACCGCCTTTTCGGCGGTAGGCTTATGGAGTGGATTGACGAGGCCGCAGGCGTTGCGGCACGCAAGCATTGCGGTCGCGACATCACCACGGCCTGCGTGGACCAGCTCACGTTCAAGAACCCGGTCCTCCTCAATGATGTAGTGGCAATTGTCGCCAGGGTAACCCACGTGGGACGCACCTCGATGGAGGTGCGCGTCGACTCTTACGTTGAAGACGTGGTAACAGGGGAGAGGCGCCTCATCAACGAAGCCTACCTCACCGAAGTGTGCGTCGATAGCATGGGCAATCCCACGCCCATAGAGTACGGTCTCGCCTTCGAGACCGATGAGGAGCGTCGCGAGAACGAGGATGCCCTCAAGCGGATAGTCAATCGTAAGACGAGGGCCGCGGAGGGGTTCTAGCCCCTGCGGTACACTTGGTTGCGAGCCAATCGAGTTCCCCTGGGAGGCGGTTCACATGCGCGGTCGCCACCGGCGACTGTCAATGCAAGAGGTCCGACTCAGCACTGCCATATGTGTGATGGCGGCGATCGTGGCTGTTGTATGCGTCATAGCGCTCAAGTTGGCGGACCAGGCCGCGAAGCGCAAGGAAATCACTGGTACACAGCGTGCCATTGCCATGGACGACGAAGTGGTGCCGGTCACGCAGGCCCCACAATCAACGCCGAGAGACGAGTGGCACCAAGGCTCCATGCCCTGCCTCTACCAGATAGACCCACAGTACAAGGACGTCCCCTACAGTGGCGACACCCTCGAGACGCAGGGGTGCGGGCCAACGGCGCTCTCCATGGTCTACATAGACCTCACGGGCGATACGTCGCTTGGCCCCGCCGAGATGGCGGCCTTCAGCACCGAGAATGGCTACTCGACCAACAAGAACGGCAGCTCGTGGCTACTCATGTCAGCGGGTGCCGAGAAGCTCGGCCTCACAAGCGAGTCGGTGGTCACCACGCCTGCGGCGCTCTCCGCCGCGCTCCAGGCCGGTCACCCCGTCATCTGCATGATGGGTCCTGGCGCATTCACCGAGGTCGGGCACTATATAGCCATCGAGGGGCTGGACGAGAACGGCAAGGCCATCGTCCACGACTCCAATAGCCGAGCCCGGAGCCTCTGGCGCTGGGACCTCTCGACCATCTGCGCCGAGGCCGAGGCGGCTTGGAGCTTCTCGGCAGCATAGGTCCATGTTGCCGCATGCTCCCACGCCCCCACGCATGCCCTTCCAAGCCGAACGTGCTACCGCGTGGGAGAAACCTTCCCTGTTGGCGTCTGAATTTGGTCAGACACCTGTTAGGATATGGGAAATATGCTAGAAACAGCATGCCGGGGCGTACACGTGAAGCTGGACGTTCCCTGTGCCTTCGCGGTAAGGGGCCGCAAGGGTGCAGTCCTTGCGTGCGACATGCAATTGGAGAAGAAGCGCATGGAAGAAGTCAGGGTGATCGAGCTCAAGGAGAGCGTCTTTGCCGACAATGACGCCGAGGCGGACCGCGTGCGAGAGGACCTCAGGTCTCGCGGGCAGTTCCTCCTCAACGTGATGAGCTCGCCCGGATCTGGCAAGACCACCACGCTCACGCGCCTCATCAACCTGCTTAAGGATGACTATCGTATAGGTGTCATGGAGGCCGACATCGACGGCGCCGTAGACACCGACCGCATCATCTCCCAGACGGGTGCCCGCGCCATCCAGCTTCACACGGGAGGCATGTGCCATCTCGACGCCGGCATGACGCGCACGGGCATCGATTCACTTGACGCTACAGGCCTTGACCTTGTCTTTCTTGAAAACGTCGGCAACCTTGTATGCCCCGCCGAGTTCGACACCGGGGCCTCCAAGAATGCCGTGATCCTCTCCGTTCCCGAGGGAGACGACAAGCCGCTCAAGTACCCCCTCATGTTTGAGAAGGCCGACGTCGTCCTCCTCAACAAGATCGATGTGCTGCCCTACTTCGACTTTGACCTCGATGCGTTCGAGGCCTATCTCCGCCAGCGCAACCCCAACTGCCAGCTCATCAAGATTTCAGCCAAGACAGGCGAGGGCATGGACCAGCTTGCCAATTGGGTTCGTCACGAAGTCGACCTCTGGAGGGCGTAAAAGATGCCGGAACAGTTCGAACAGCCCCGCTCCATCTACCAGAGCGAGGCGGAGCGCAATGCGGCCGTGGCCAAGCTCGGCCGCAAGATCACCGACGTCGTCAAGCACAAGGTCGGTGGCGTGAAAACCGATGACCCAGAGTACTGGGGCCTCAAAGAGGTTCTTACCGACGAGATGGTCGACCTCGCCAACCGCATGAAGCTCCGCCGGTTCTACGACTTTGACGGCATGATGGCCCTCGCCCCCCAGATCGAGCCCGCACACCTGCAGGAGCTCCTCGACCAGATGAGCGTCGTTGGCATCATCGAGTACGACTACGGTGACCATTACAGCGACGATGGCCCCATCGCGGACGCACCGCGCACCAAGCGCTGGCGCCTTTCGTTCTTTGTACCGGGCTCGGCCGAGCTCTTCAACTCGAGCAAGGACCGCGTCGACAAGAACCCTGCAGTGGCAAGCTTCTTCGAACGCATGACCTTCATTCCGCTTGCGGGCATCACCCAGATGGTCCCGCCCGGCGGCGACGGCATTGGCATGCACGTCATCCCCGTCGAGGAGGCCGTCAACTTCCAGAACGAGGCCGTCAAGGTTGAGCGCATCTCCCATTGGCTCAAAAAGTACGAGGGGCACATCGCGGCTGGCATTTGCTCCTGCCGCTACTCGCGCACCAAGCTGGGTGAGGGCTGCGCCGATGACCCTGACGACTGGTGCATTCAGGTGGGCGACATGGCCGACTACACCGTCGAGACGGGCCGTGCTCACTACATCACGACCGATGAGGCGCTTGAGATTCTCAAGCGCGCCGAGGACAACGGCTTTGTCCACCAGATCACCAACATCGACGGGGAGAACAAGATCTTCGACATCTGCAACTGCGACGTGAAGATCTGCAACGCCCTGCGCACGAGCATGCTCTTCAACACGCCCAACCTCTCCCGCAGCTCCTATACGGCCAAGGTCACGCCCGAGAACTGCGTCGCCTGTGGCCTGTGCGTGGAGTCCTGCCCCGCAGGCGCCGTGAAGCTTGGCCAGAAGCTCTGCCGCAAGGACGGCAGCCAGCCCAAGTATCCGCGCGCAATACTTCCCGACGCCATCCGCTGGGGCAAGTACGCCTGGGACGAGAACTACCGCGACACCGTCCGTATGCACAATACCTGGCCCACGGGCTCCGCCCCTTGCAAGGTCGCCTGCCCGGCGCACGTTCCCGTGCAGGCCTATCTCCAGAAGGCCAAAGAGGGCAAGTACCAGGAGGCCGTTGAGCTTATCCGCACGATGAACCCATTCCCCGCCGTGTGCGGCCGCATCTGCAACAAGCGCTGCGAGGACGCCTGCACGCGCGGCACCATCGATACACCCGTCTCCATCGATGCGGTCAAGAAGTTCGTGGCCGACTACGACCTCGCACAGGCGGAACACGCCGTTCCGGGCCGCGCGGTGCCTTCCCTCCACGGCCGCTTCGACCAGAGGATCGCCATCATCGGTGCCGGTCCCGCAGGCCTCTCCTGCGCTTACTACCTTGCGCTTCTCGGCTACTCTCCCGTCGTGTTCGAGAGGCACGAGCAGCCCGGCGGCATGATGATGTACGGGATTCCCTCCTATAAGCTCGAGAAGGACGTGCTTCTCGCCGAGGCCGAGATCATCAAGAGCCTGGGCGTCGAGATTCGCTGCGGCGTCGAGGTAGGCCGCGACATCACGCTCGACCAGCTGCGCGAGCAGGGCTTCAAGGCCTTCTTCGTGGCCGTTGGCTGCCAGGGCGGCAGGCGTCCCGGCGTCCCCGGCGACACCGCAGAGGGCACCGACGTGGCCGTGCATTACCTTGAGGACTCCATGGCCAAGGGCAACCCCGCGCTGGTGGGGGACGTCGTGGTCGTCGGTGGCGGCAATGTTGCCGTAGATTGCGCCCGCAACGCCAAGCGCCGTGGCGCCGGCACCGTCATGATGGTCTCGCTTGAGCAGCGAGACGAGATGCCCGCAACCAACGCCGAGATCGCCGAGACCCTCGAGGATGGCGTCTGCGTCCAGAACGGCTGGGGGCCCAAGGAGGTCCTGACCGACGAGGGCGGACGCGTCACGGGCATCATCCTCAAGCGCTGCACGCAGGTCTTCGACCCGCACACCAAGCGCTTCTCGCCGCTCTATAACGAAGACGAGACCATGACCGTTGCCTGCAGCCAGGTGGTCTTCGCCATTGGCCAGGCCATCGAGTGGGGCGGCCTTCTCGATGGGCGCTCCGTCACGTTCCACCACGGCAACTATCCGCAGGCAGACGCTCTCACCTTCCAGACGGCCGATCCCGACATCTTTGTGGGTGGCGACGCTCTCACCGGCCCCAAGTTTGTGATTGACGCCATCGCCGCCGGCCACTACGCGGCCGAGTCGCTTCACCGTCACGTGCAGGATGGGGCGAGCATGACCATCGGCCGTGACCGCCACAACTACCTTGAGTTTGACAAGGACGACCTCCTCATCGACTCCTACGACAACGCCGGGCGCCAAGAGGAGGGCATGGGCCCCGAGGGTGCCGATCGCTTCCGCGATACGCACCACACACTCACGGCCGAGCAGGTGGCCACAGAGACCAAGCGTTGCCTGAGCTGTGGCGCCTCGGTTGTCGACCCCAACAAGTGCATCGGCTGCGGCATCTGCACCACGCGCTGCAAGTTCGACGCCATCCACCTCTACCGCGACCATCCCGAGATGTCCGACATGCGCGCGGCGGAGGACAAGGTTGGCGGACTTGCCACCTACGCCATCAAGCGCGCAGCGAGGATTGTGGCCAACTCCGGCTCCGAGGAGGCCAAGGTCATGCGAGAGAAGCGCCGCGAGTACAACCGCACCCACAGGGAGTTCGAGCGCACGCACCCCTACACGGGCAACGCAAGCGACGAGACGCGCAAGGAGAACGCGTAGATGCACGAGCTGGGCATAGTCGTGCATGTGATCGATATGGTCGAGGAGGCAGCCCGCAAGAACGGCGTGAGCAAGGTGGTACGCGTCGACCTCGAGGTGGGCGAGGTCAGCACCATCGTGCCCAACTACTTCCGCGACTGCTTCGAGTGGGCGAAGCTCCGCACGGAGTACATGCGCGAGTGCGAGCTCAATATGATCGTCGTGGCGGGCATTTCGTACTGCCAAGACTGCAAGAAGACCTACCGGACGACGGAGTACGGGAAGGCCTGTCCCGTCTGCGGAGGCCACAACACCTACCTCGTGACCGGCCGCGACGTGATGGTGAAGGACATCCAAGCGGTGTAGATGAGCGGCCCCGAGCTCTGGCTCGAGGTCGCTTTCGTCCTTCTCGTCGTGCGGCGCTTTTCGCCGCGGAGATTAGCTCCCTTTCTTAAAACTGCTATCGGCTACCTGGGCAAACTTAGTAGCCGATTAAGAAAAGGAGCTAATCTCTGGTAATCGGCGCGGCATGGCTTCTTGGAAAGGCTACGATGCAGGGGAGGGAACGTGGCCAAGGCGGTTCTCTTTGACCTCGACGGAACGCTTACCGCATCTGGCGAGGGGATCGTGAAGTCCGTCCAGTATGCCCTCGTGAAGATGGGGCGAGAGGTGCCGGACCCCTCTGCGCTCACGGTGTTCATCGGTCCGCCGCTCGTCCAGGAGTTCATGGACTTCTCCGGCATGTCGCACAACGAGGCGCTGAGGGCGCTCGAACTCTATCGCGAGCGCTACACAACCGTTGGACTCTTCGAGAACCACCCGTACCAGGGAATTGTTGAGCTTCTCGGCTCACTGAGAGAGGCTGGCATCATCACCTGCGTGGCCTCTTCCAAGCCCGAGCCATTCGTGCTCAAAATCCTCGACCACTTTGGGATGACGGACCTCTTTGACCAGGTGGTAGGGGCGACGCTTGACGAGAAGCGCACGGCAAAGGCCGATGTGATCAACGAAGCGCTCGAGCGGTTGGACAAGAGAGCCGAGAAGAACGAAGTCACCATGGTGGGAGACCGTGCTCAGGACGCTCGAGGCGCACAGGCTGCCTCGGTAGGCTTTGTGGGCGTCACCTATGGCTACGGCTCCCGAGAAGAACTTCTCGACGCCGGTGCCACAACTGTGGTAGATACGGTTGATGTGCTGCGCCGCGTTCTTCTCGGATAGGTAGCGCTATGACGCCTGAGCAGCAAGCGTCTCCTGGAGGCATGCCTCGACGGCGCCCACGCAGCGGCCACAGTGCGTACCCGCACCGGTTGCATTCCCCACGTCCTCGAGCGTCCTTGCGTCGTTGGCAACGGCCTGCTCGATGTCTGTCTTGGTTACGCCTACGCATGGGCAGACAAGATTTGGATCATCTCCTGCGTGACCGTTGGCGCCTCCGTGCACGTGACCATGCTCGCCGTGGTGGTCATGGTGGTGACGGCCGCAGTGGTCATGGTGCTCACGATGATCAGAGTACATAGCTTTCCCCCCGTGATTAATATGTGATGTGACGTTTGATATTGGACCTAACCATAGAACCGAAAATTATGTTACTCAACTCATAGCATATGGCATAAAAGCCGCACAACCCTGTAAGCACCATAATGTAAATAACGCCCGGCAGTCTGTGGAGACCACCGGGCAAATACCCTTGCCCATGACATTGTTAGCTTCTGAATCCTACGACCTGCGCGAGGTGCGGGTAACTGATTTTGCCCAAGAACCCCGCATCGACCGTAGGCAGGGGAGCCACCGTGTTTGGTGCAAAGCCGCAGGCAAGAAGGCCGACAAGCGCCAATGCCAGGCCTGCGCCGCAGATGATGCCCCCTACCACCATGAAGACACGAAAGGTGTCGGGGTGACGCGACCACCAGAGCGAAAGTGGACCCCCTTCGGCGGGGGCCGCTTCCTCTCCCTTTGCCACCCGGACGAAGAAGTGGGAGACCCAGCGACCGAAGCGGATTGATGCCTGATACAGGATGCTTGTCACCTGAATTGCAAGAGGAGTGAGGAGAATGGCAGCACCGCCAAGCGCGAGAGAGACGCCACCATCCATCGCGCCGGCAATCAAGTTGCCCGATGTCGCCCCAAGCATGAACGCAATGACCGACGAAACGCCAAAGACATAGCCGGACGCGACAAATGCCCACGCAGCTAGGATAAGGCTCCATAGGAGCACATACACAGCAACGGCCAGCATAGCGATGGCAAAGACGACTGGTACCCAGGCAATAGCCCCAAGGACGAGAAGCACCGTAACCAACGCCGTTCTCTCATGGTTCTGGCGAAGGCCACAGAAGCTGCGCTGGATCGTCGGAAGGCTCTCTACCACCGACGTTGCGGCAACCTCAACACTCCCAAGGTCTTCAATGGCAGCCTCCTCGTCCATTCCCGATTCGATGCGATCGTTGTATGCCTCGTACCAGTACTCGCGGGCCCGGTCAATCTCTTTTGCACTAACGCCCCTCTTACGCAGGGCTTCTTTAAGCTCAGAATTCCACTGCTCGTAGCTCATGACTCCGCTCCCTCACGGATGTAGGCCAGAATCTTAGTAATGCCCGCCTCTTCCTGTACAAAGTCTTGAAGGGCTGCCTGGCCTTTATCAGTTATCGTGTAGTACTTCCTTAGCCTGCCGTTATGCTCGCGGGTGTACTCCTCGAGCATTCCCTGCGCCTTGAGGCGTTTGAGGATGGGGTAAAGCGTTGATTCGGAGAGCTCAAGTGTCGACGGAACATCCTTGATTATTTGATAGCCGTAGGAATCCTCCCGCGACAGCGCGGCAAGCACGCATATATCAAGGAAGCCCCGTTTGAGCTGTGTTTCCATGGTCCTCCTTTTCCTGGTTGATGGAGCTGTCATGCGGGCGGGGATCTGTGCTCCTGCAGAAACGCAGACACTCCACTCGTCGCCCTGGCCAAGGCGGATACTATGCGATACATAGTATGCTTCTTGACAACGATACTATGCATCGCATAGTATCGTTGTCAAGAAGCATTACGGACTTACTTGAGAATTTGAGCTTCTGGAGAGTTCGCTTTGGGATGCGGACGAAAAGTTGGACCTTGGAGGGTCCGGATTGGAGTTCGCATGTACAGCAAGGAGTCCGTCGAGCTGTTCCTGCTCGCCATCGACGAGGGGATGCGGATACCGGGCGCCGCCGACTTCGCGGGCGTGAAGAGGAGGGCGGCGAAGAACTGGGCCGCGGGCGACCTCCCGCACGGCTACACCGGGGAACCGCGTAGAGTGTCGGCGACGGGAAAGGCGAGAAGGGGACGGGGCCATGCCGACGAGGGGGGCCTACGACCCGCCGGGGAGCGGCCCGTTCGCCGGGCTGGGCCCCGACCAGATAGAGGACCTGCTGCTCAGGGCGGTGTTGGCCGACCTAGAAGCGGGCGAGTGGGACCCGGCTTCGATCTCGGACAGGGGCAAGTGCGAGCCCGGAGAGGGATTGAGGCGGGAGACAGGCCTGCCCCTCCGCTCGACCGCCGGCTTCCTGGGGACATCGAAGAGCCCCTATGAGCACCAGCGCGCCTCCGTCGTCCCGCCGCTCCCGGTGCCACCCCACGGGCCGCGCCCGGCCTGGATGTCCCAGCTCACGTGTCGTAGCCGTAGCCTCAAGGCCATGCTTGATGCAAGGCTCGGCCGCCCTTACCCTCTGCCCAAGGGGGCACGCACCATCCTCCAGACATCATCGTCTGGTACGGATTTCCGATACCACCCCCAAATGGTCACGGAAAACTTTCGGGTTTGGGCACGCAACTTCTTCGGGTTCGGTCACGGGCACGCCGCTGGCTTCCTGACTTTCCGAGCATGAGCGACTCCTCGAGCCGGTGGCTGGGGCCGCCGTCCACGTCGAAGGGCACGTGGCCGAACTCGTCCAGGACGATCAGGTCGGCCCTGCCGACGTCCGCCAGCAGCCGGTCGAGCGTCCCCTCGCGCTTGGCCTTGCCGAGCTGGAGCACCAGCGTCGCCGTCTGGAAGAAGCGCACCGGCATCCCCCGCCGGGTCGCCCTCGGCGTCGAGGCGGCGGGGGCGCGCAGGCCCGCCCGCTTCCTCGGCTGCCAGGGGCTGTCGCCGGCCTCGAGCGCGCAGCCGAGAAGGGCGCGCCCGAGCGGAGGCTGCGCCTCTGCTCGCACTTGTCGCTGCTCGCGATCGACGGGCTCGGGTGCCTCGAGGCCGGCAAGATGGGCGCCGACCTGATCTCCCGGCTCGTTTCCAGGAGGTACGGCAAGAGGTCGACGATGGTCACGACCAACGTCGGCATCGGGGCGTGGACCGACGTCCTCGGGGACGCGGCGGTGGCGTCGGCGATGGCGGACAGGCTCTGCCACCACTGCCACGTGCTGAGGATGACGGGAAGGCCGCACAGGATCAAGGACCTCCTGCCGGAGGGGAGAGGGGGCGCCGGAAGCGGCGGGGGCGACTGACGCGATCGGCGAAGATACGTTAGCGCAATCGGCACCTCCCGGTTTGCGGAGCGGGACTGCGGTGGAAATCCTGGACCGTTTCGGCCTAGGCGATCAGGCCCAGGTCCCTCCGATATTGCATCGGGCTCCTGTAGCCCAGGTCGCTCTTCAGCCTGACGTCGCGGTACCATCTCAGGTACGCGTCGAGCACGTCCGCGAACCCATCGAGCGTAACCCCGCTCCAGTCCCTTCCGTAGAAGAACTCTATCTTCAGCCTTCCGAAGAACCCTTCCGCCCTTGCGTTGTCGGGACTGCACCCCTTCCTCGACATCGACCTCACGATGCCGTGGTCATCGCATATCTTGATCCACTCGGGCCAGCGGTAGTGGCAGCCTCGGTCGCTGTGCCCCTTGGGATGCTCGCCCTCCCTGAGCTGGGCACATGCGCCCATAAGCGACGAGTTCGCCATCTCGGCGTTCGGGGAGGTCGATATCGTCCAGCTTATCGGCATGCCGTCGAAGCAGTCGATTATCGGGGAGAGGTAGGACTTGCCGGCGGGGATACGGAACTCCGTGACGTCCGTCACCCAGAGCTCGTTCGGCTTCTCGGACTTGAAGTGGTGCTTCCCGCGCTCGTCGCGCAGCAGGTTGTCCGGCGCCTCGGATATCTCACCTTGGTAGGAGCCGTGGCGGCGCCTCCTCTTTGCGGTGCGGGCGACGAGGCCCTCCTTGTCCATGATCGTCCGCACGGTCCACTCCCCAGCGCCCGTCTGAGCGACGATCCTGCGGTAGCCGTACGTGCCGCCGCTGTCGTCGAACGCTTTGATGACGGCAGCCCTCAACTCGGCGCGCTCCGCGCTCCCAGGTCGTACCAGGGCGGCAGCCGCGTATTCATAGCTGCTCTTCGCCATCTGCATCAGCGCCAGCAGGTCCTTGAGCCTCCACTTCGGACGCAGCGACGAGACTATCGCCGCCTTTTCCGCGTTCGTCAGCCGGTTCGGGTCGGTGCCCGGTTCTTTTTTTAGGGCCTCGAGCGTCGCCTGGCGCACGTCTATCTCGAGTTGAAGCTTCCTGACCTGCGCCTTCAGGTCGGACTGCATCCTCTCTAACTCGCGAATGTCATCCGGCAGATCATCGTAGGGCTTGCTCACGGGAACCCCTTTCTCTTCGGGATTCCCCTCATTATGCCCCAGGGTCTCTCGCCGCCAGGCATAGGGTGCGACGCGGGACACGCCGTAGCGCTCGGCAACCTCGGCGGCACTGCCGGTCCGTGCCTCGAGCTCCGCCACGGCCTGCACCTTCATCTCCATCGGCAGAACGCCCTTCTTGGGATTCGGCCCGCGGTATTTCCTCTGGCCGGGCGCGAGCTCGTCAATCCAGGTGCCGAGCATCTCGCGGCTTGGATACCCCATGGCCCTTATCGTCCGTGTGAGGCTTTTTCCGTGCTCCAGGTAGTAGTCAACAGCCGCCTGCTTCTTCTCGTCGGGGTACTTCGGCTTGCGGCAACTCTTCTCCAGGAACTCGTCACCGTGGAGTTGGTACTCCTTCCACCACCCGCGCAATGCCGAAGTGGTGGGATAGCCCAGCTCAGCAACAGTGTCCGCGTAGCTATGGTCGAACCTGGCGAAGGTCTCGATGGCCTTCCTTCTCTGCTCCTTGCTGTACATCTGCGTGTTCCTCCCGGTCCTGCCTTGGTCCAGGATTTCCACCGCAGTCCCAGCTGGTGAAAAGATTATTGACGTTAACGAGGAACCTCTCCGCGTTGGCCAAAAAGCCAGGGCCGGGTGCTTTTGGGACGTCCAACACCGCTAGCGCCTCGGCGAGCTTGACCTCCGCCATGCGGGCGCGCCCCTCCGGGTCCTCCGGCAGCAGGTCGCGGCCCCAGTCGCGCCAGTCCGTCTGCTCCGCGTGCCCCTCGGTGTCCGCCAGCGTGGGCCCCCTCCGCCGTCGCCCTCGCGGCCAAGGCTGCCACGGGCGGGCGAGGTGTGCTCCCAGCGCTCGGCGTACCTCGGGCTGCCCTCGCCGTGGGAGCAGTGCATCCTCGACAGGCGGTCGGGCATCTCGCGGGCGGCGAGCCCGCCGGCGTCCTCCATCCGCAGCCACCTGTAGAGGTTGCCTGGGTTGAGGAACGGCGGGAGCGTCCTGCAGGCCTTCCTCGCGGACAGCCCGCTGCAGTGGAACTCCCAGAGGATCCCCTCCCTCTCCTCCTTGGTGTACATCCCGGACTCCAATCCCGGACCTCGTGGTCCGACCGTTCGTCCGGGGTCCCCATCTAGCCAAGAACCTGCGGAGCTTCCTCGTCCCCGCAATTGACCTGGCCGTGATGGTACCCCTCACCGTGCTGGTCCTCGGCCCCATCGGCAACGCCGTCGCGAATGGCGCAGGTGCCGCTATCAACTACCTCGTCAGCGCCAACATGGTTGTCGCCGGCATCGTGATGGGCGGGTTCTGGGGCCTTCTCGTTATCTTTGACGTGCACTGGGCAATCATTCCCATCATCCTTGCAAACCTCAACGCAAACGGGGGAGACCCAATCTTTGCTCTTGCCGCAGCCAGCGTCTTTGCGTGTCTTGGCGTGAGCTTTGGCGTCTTCCTGCGCACCAAGGACAAGAGCTACAAGATCCTCGTTGGCTCGTATCTCATCTCCGGCATTCTCTCGGGCGTCAACGAGCCCCTCATCTACGGTGTCATCATGAGGGACCGCAAACTCATCCCCATGGTCGTTGTGGCCGGCGCGATTGGCGGAGCCGTTGGCGGTATTGGCAACGTTCAGCTCATTGTCTTCAACTTCCTGGTCAACGTGTTCACGCTTGCCTCGTTTACACCTATTGCATGGTTCCTTGCCGAGGCGGCCGTAAGCTTTGTCGTCGCGCTTGTGCTCGTGCTCGTCTTTGGATTTGAAAGCAAGGGCGATGCAACCGAGCAGAGCGTTGAGCAAACGGCGACAAAGGCAGCCTAAGATGCGCTTTGCGTTGCGGACGTTTTCTTTCTCGAACTGTCGCTCGCGGAGAAGGCGCGCCAGGCAATTGCCTCGTACACCGGTCTTCCCAAAGATAGCGTGCATGTTGCCACAGTCCACACCCATTCGGGCCCAAAGGTGAGCAAGCTCGCAGACCCAGGATGTCCGCCAGACCCTTCGTTCATCGAGGCTCTTCTTGACGCGATGGTCGCTTGTGCCGAGAAGTGTATGTCTCAGCAGGCAAGCCGGGGAAACGTAACGGCACGTTTTGGCACGTGCGACCTCTCTGGCCTCTTCACCAACCGCAACGGCGCTGGCGCAGGTTGCGATACAATCGGAACCGTTCTCAGCTTTGCCCCGGATGACGGCTCCCAGCGTATCGACATCCTTCACGTTGCCTGTCATCCCACTGTGCTCCATGGCGAGAACCACCTACTTTCCACGGATTATGTGGGAGCTCCTCGCGAGAAGTGCGAGGCGCTCAGGGGCTCTCAAGCGGTTGTCCTCGTTGGCGACGCCGGTGATTCAAGCACGAGGTTCACGCGACGCGGGGAGGGCTTCGACGGGGTTGAACGCATTGGCGGAGAGATTGCCCGGCGCTTTGCCGCGGCAACGCTGCAGCCCGCCCCGATAGCGCTCAACGGAATTCAGGATGTTCCGGTCCACCTCGACTACGTGCCGGCAGAGGACGAGGCGCTCCTCTCCGCCCAACGCACGCTCACTAATCTCCTCAAAGAACCCGCTGCTGCCAAGACTTCCGGCATTGCCGCCCGCGCGGATGACCTTCGCCAGATGCTTGGTATGGTTGAGGCAAAACTGGCAATACCCCGAATACGCCTTGACGTCTCAGTTACTCTGGCTGACCTTGGGTGCGTGAGACTTACCCTTGTTCCCTCCGAGGTTGTCTTCTCTTTTGGAGAGCAGCTGAGAGATGCCTCGCCCGTCCCCGTGCTGGTGTGTGGCTATGTCGACGGCTATCTGGGGTATGTGGTGGACCAAACCGAGTATGGCAGGTTCTTCGAGAGCTACATTACGGTTTTTTACGGTTTTTCCCAAGGCCGCTGCGGATGAGTGGTTCTCTCGCATGGCGACAGCGCTTATGAGCTGAAGCAACGCGCTACCTTGCCGGGACAGTAGCGCTACTCGCTCGCTTGCTCTCGTGCTCTTCGGCGGCAAGCTCGCGCAGGATCGACCAGGCCATGGGTATCGTGACCAGGAACGTGACGACGTCGGTCACGGGCTGGGCGAGCTGCACGCCGAGAAGCCCCAGGAGGGGTGGCAGCACCAGCACCACGGGCCCAAGGACGAGGCCGAGTCTGCACGCGCCGAGGATCGTTGCCCTCCACATGCGACCCGTCGTCTGGAGCAGGAAGTTCGTGATCATCGCCGTCCCCGTGAGCGGAAGCGTGAAGCTCTCCACACGCAGCGCGAGCGTGCCAATGTCCAGCACTTCCGGGTTGCCCGAGAAGAGGCCAATGAGCTGCGGAGCAAAGGCGCACGTCACGACGCCGAGAAGGGCCACGGCGACGAACGCCGTGCGCACCGAGAAGCGGTACCCGGCACGGATGCGCTCGTAGAGCTTGGCCCCGTAGTTGTAGCCGATCACGGGCTGGAACCCCTGGCCGATGCCTATCTGCACGTAGTTGCCTATGCTCGCGATTCTCTGCACCACGGCGAGCGCAGCGATGGCCGCGTCGCCGAAGGGCCGCGCCGCCTCGTTCAGGAGCGTGGTGGCAACGCCGAGCATGCACTGTCGCACGAAGGAGGGAAGTCCCCCGTTCACGATTCTGGCGACCATGGCGCGGGTGGGCCTTCTCAGCCACCTGGGCGAGAGGGGAGTGATGCCCACGCGCTGGATCTGCCAGACGAGAATGCAAAAGCTGATGAACTGGCATATCACCGTGGCAATGGCACTGCCGGCGATTCCCAGCCCAACCACGTAGATGAGGAGCGGCTCCAGCGCAATGTTGATGATAGCGCCGGTCATGATGGCAATCATCGAGTGGAGCGCCTCACCCTCGAAGCGCAGTTGCATGTTGAGCATGAGCGAGCTGCACATGAAGGGGGCACCGAGAAGGATGATGCCGATGAAGGTCTTGGCGTAGGGGAGGATAGTGTCGGTCGAGCCGGCGACAATGCAGATCGGCTCGATGAAGACGTTGCCGAGAATGGCGATGAGCGTGCCGAGAAGGAGCGTGATGGCAAGGCCGTTTGTGGCCATGATGCAGGCGCGCTCACGGTCGCGGGCGCCGAGGAAGCGCGAGATGGCGTTGCCGGTGCCCTGCCCCATGCCGAACCCCACGGCCTGTATCGCCGTCATGACCACGAACGAGATGCCGATTGCCCCCTCGGCGGATGTGCCAAGCGACCCCACGAAGAAGGTGTCACACAGGTTGTAGATGCTGGTCACGAGGTTCGAGATGATGGAGGGCGCGGCAAGCGAGAGGATCAGGGGTCGAATGGGCTCCTCTGTCATCTGCCGATACTTGGCCGCTGCTGTGTCTTTGCCTTCGTTCATCCGTTGTATGGTAGTACCGCCGGGCGGTGCCATTGCGACTACGAACGGCACTAACTTTCAGAAGACATAGTCCAGGGGACGCGGGAGGGCCAATGGCAGCGGCGGGCGAGAGGGGCCAGGACAGGCGAGGGGGGACTCTTGCGCACGCGCGGGAGGCGCTCCGCACCTACTTTGGCTACGACTCCTTCCGTCCTGGTCAGGGCGAGGTCATAGCGTCGGTACTCTCAGGCCAAGACGCGCTTGCCGTCATGCCCACGGGTGCCGGGAAGTCCATCTGCTATCAGGTTCCCGCAGTTCTTCTCGGTGGACTCACCCTCGTGGTGTCTCCGCTCATCTCGCTCATGGGCGACCAGGTGCGCTCTCTTAAGGAGGTGGGCATCAGGGGTTCCTATCTCAACTCCACGCTCACCCCACGCCAGCAGGAGGTGGTGATGGCACGGGGGCTTGCCGGCTGGTATGACCTCATGTACATCGCACCCGAACGCCTCTCTGACCAGCGCTTCATTGCCTTCGCACAGCGGGTGTGCATACCGCTTGTGGCCGTCGACGAGGCCCACTGCGTGAGCCAGTGGGGCCAGGACTTCCGTCCGGCATACCGTGGCATACCCGCCTTTGTCGCACAGCTGCCAGAGCGCCCCGTGGTCTGTGCCCTTACGGCTACGGCCACGCCTCGCGTGCGGGAGGACGTTGCGAGGCTCTTGGACCTTCGCCACCCGATGGTGCAGGTGAATGGTTTTGACCGCCCCAACCTGCGACTCTCGTCTTTCGAGCTCACTCCCGGCGAGCGCACGCGCTGGCTCATGGGCTACCTCGCGGCACACCCCACGTGGTCTGGCATCGTCTACACCAACACGCGCAAGAAAGTGGACGAGCTTGCAAAGACCCTGCGGGCAGCAGGCATCCGTACCGTTAGCTATCACGCGGGAATGGAGAACGCCGAGCGTACGGCCTCGCAGGAAGCCTTCGTACACGACGAGGCCCGCGTAATGGTGGCCACCAACGCATTTGGCATGGGTATCGACAAGTCCGACGTGCGATTCGTTGTCAACTGCGGGCTGCCCCTCTCGCTCGAGGAGTACTACCAGGAGGCAGGGCGCGCGGGTCGTGACGGGGAGCCGGCGGAGTGCTATCTCCTCTGGAGTCGTGGGGACATCCGTACCTGCCACTTCTTCATCGACAACACCCAGTTCCCACCGGAGACGCCCCAGGCGGAGAGGGCCACCCTCCTGCGCAACCGGGAGCGTCTCCTCTCGGCGATAATCGGCTATGCGATGAGCGACACGTGCCTGCGGGCCCGCGTGCTGCGCTACTTTGGGCAGGATGCATCGTCGGTTGCGGTGGGGAAGGGAAAGGATGGCTGTGGCGGATGCTCCGTGTGCCTCGGGAGCTCGGCGGCCGAGCATCTCAGGAGGCCTTGCTCGCGGCGGGCTCGTGGTGCCATGGGTGCCAGTGGCTACCGCACGCGCGAGCTTCCCAGCGAGGCTGAGGTCACTGATGAGGACGAGCGTCTTTTTCAGCGGCTGCGCGCCTTGCGCAAGCGCCTGGCAGACGAGTCCCACGTGCCGCCCTATGTGGTCTTCTCGGACGCCACGCTGCGAGCCATGGTGCAAAGGAGACCCCAAGACAAGGAGGAGCTTCTCGCCGTCTCTGGCGTGGGTCACACCAAGCTCGAGCGCTACGGGAGGCAGTTTCTCGAGGAGATCAATCGATAGGGGAGCAGCGATAGTGCCTGGCGACCGTCGGCCACTGTCTCCCGTAGATTCCGAACGGTTAGAGCCATCTAAACGTCGAGAAATCACGCCAGCTTCAACCGAGAGGGGCACCACTGTGGTGGCGCCCCCAAAGCTATCCGCAAACCGTAACGGTACCGTCCTCCGCCACGCTCACGTCCATGCCGTCGTGCACGTAGTCGAGGAACTCGTCGCCGAGCTGGTCCACAACGACAAACGGATGCTCGGTCCAGTTCTTGGCAAGAATGGCACCCGCTGCGGCCAAAGGGTCGATCGCCTTCGAGAAGAGCATGCAGGCCGGCCCCGCGCCCATATCGCACGCGCACATGAGCACCATGCCGCCCGTGGTGGAGCCGATGGTCTGCGGAAGGCAAATCGCCGCTCCCTGCAGGGGCTTCTTGTAGAGGTCGAGGTTGTTCTGGTCGGAGCAGGGCGCCTTCACGTTCTTCAGGATGAGGGGCTGCTGGTAGCTCGCAAGCGTGTTGAAGCCGCCGTGGCTCACCAGCGCCTTCGCGCTCGTGGTGCCCGCGATGACCGCGCGTCCCTTAAAGGTCTTCTCAGCCATTAGTCGATCCTTCCCCTCGCGATGATGCGGAGCAGGTCGTCCTCGTCAAAGTAGCGGGCGCTCGTGTAGGTGCGCAGCTTGTTCGAGCAGGTCACCACCGGGAGGTCCGTGGCAGGGTTGTCCATGTACATGAGCGGGCAGATGTAGGTGAGCTTGGCGCCTGTGGCGAGGAGTCTGCGTTTCTCGGGCGCGCCGTCGAAGGCGGCCAGGACGTCGGGGGCGCTGGAGACGACCGTCGGCACGGCCACCTTCGTGCGGCCCTCGCGCGCGAGCGCCTCGGGGATGCGGTGCGACCAGTCCTCGAGCTGGTCGAGCGAGCAGTGCGGGCAGCCGATGAACGCGAGGCGTGGCCTGGCGTCAGGCTTCTTCCAGATGTTGGGGTAGTTCGCCTTCACGCGCTCGAGCTCGGCGTCGTCGATCACGTAGTGCTTGGCGCCCTCTGCCACGAGGGACTCGCCGAGGTCTGCCGCCTCCGGCGTGATGCCCGCCACGTGGTAGAGGCCGACCGCGCCGTTCGACGCCGTGGCAGCCCCCATGTCCTTGAGGTAGGCCTTCGCGTCGTCGCCCAGGGTCCCGCCAAGCCAGCGGTCGAGGCCGCGGATGTAGGGGACCTCGTCCATGACCTTCATGCCGATGGCGGAGCCCAGCACCTGTGCCTGCGGCTTCTCCGTGCACTCCACGTCCACGACCCAGGTCGCCTTGCGTCCCTCGTCGGTGAGGAAGCCAAACTCCGGCACCTCGCCCACGATGTTGCCAAAGAGGTCGATGAAGCCGCTGTTCCTGTTGCACCGAGCCCCCAGGACGGAGTTCGCGTAGACAACGGCCGACGACTCGGCCCAGCTGAGGATGTCGCCACGCTTGGGGGTGTTGCCGACCTCGGGCAGGTAGCAGGCGCAGGTGAAGGCGTTCTCGTCCTTGAGGCCAACCGCACGGAGCTGGCGCTCGTAGGACTCCTGCTTGCTGTAGGTCACCGCTCCCACGATCTTCTGCACGAGGCTCGCCGGGACGTCGGCGTTGTCGATGGGGCGCGGGTCGACGGTGAAGGGCTCCTTCGTCTTGAGCCCCGCGTCGATGAGCTCGTCCATGAGGCGGAAGTTCGCGTTGAGAATCGAGATACCGAAACTGGTCACGAGGTGTCCCGGTGCGGTCACCTTCACCATGCGCTTGGCGCCAAAGGCCTCTCCGTACTCGACGAGCGTCCGCATCACCTTCGCAAGCGTCTCTCCCTGCTTGCCATTGAGGATGTCGCGCTCCTCTTGGGTCAGCTCCATGGGCTAGCCTCCCTCCTTGGTTGCGTTCTTCTCAGTATTGCGGTTTTCGCGTCGCCGCCTGCCGCTAGACTCGCGAGGCGGCCTCGTAGGCGCGCCAGATGACCGAGCGCAGGTTGCCCACGCCGGCGCAGTCGCCAACAAGCTGCACGTGGCGTCCCTCGGGCTTGGCGATGGGGTCGGGCGTGTAGCCGACGGCGCTCACCACGGAGTCGCACTCGATGCGCTCGAGCGTTCCATCCTTGCGGGAGATCTGCACCCAACCGTCACCCATGGCATGCACCGTGGTCTCGAGGTAGACGGGGACCTTCTTCCACGCAAAGAACTCCCGCAGGTAGCTCGAGTTGGCGAGGCAGACGCCGTCCTGTGCCACCAGGTCGTCTTTCATCTCGACAATGACGGGCGTCTTGCCCGAGAGGTAGAGCTCAAGCGCCACCTCACAGCCGGTGAGGCCACCGCCGATGACCGCCACGCGCTGGCCGACCTCCTGGCCGCCGAGGTAGTCAAGGGCATCCATCGCATGCTCGAAGCCCTGGACGGGCAGGCGCTTGGGCGTGGCACCCGTTGCCACAATGGCGTAGTCCTCGTCGAGTTCCCGCACGCCGATGACCTCGTGGTTGTAGTGGACCTCGACGCCCAAGACCTCCATCTGCCGCTCATACCAGGCGAGAAGGTCGCGGAGCTTCCCCTTGAAGCTGGCAGACGCCGCCTCGCGGAAGACCCCGCCCAGGCGGTCGGACCGCTCGTATACGACGGGCCAGTGGCCACGCAGCGCAAGCACGCGCGCGGCCTCCATGCCACCGATGCCACCTCCCACGACGGCAACGCGCCTAGGCGTAGTCGTAGGGCGAATGTGGTGCCTCCCATGCTGCATGGTCTCGGGGTTCACGGCGCAGCGCGAGAGGTGCAGCGAATCCCCAAGCGTCTGGGTGTTGGCATGGCCATTGTAGTGACACATGTTGAAGCAGCCGTTGTGGCAGCAGATGCAGGGATGTATGTCCTTCTCGCGCCCCTCGACAAGCTTGGTCACCCACTCGCCGTCGGCCAGGAACTGGCGGGCAAAGCCCACGGCATCGATCTTGTCCTCGGCCACGGCCTGCGCACCCACATAGGGGTCCATGCGGCCGGCGCAGATGACGGGCGCGTCCACGAAGCCCTTGATGTGCTCGACGTCGGCGAGGTTGCAGTTCTCGGGCATGTAGATGGGCGGGTGAGCCCAGTACCAGGCGTCATAGGTGCCGTTGTCGCAGTTGAGCATCGCGTAGCCCTCGTCGGTGAGGTAGCGCGCGGCCCACTCGGACTCCTCCATCGTACGACCGGCCTCGACGTAGTCCTCACCGGGAAGAGCACCCTCGCGGAAGCCCTTGGTGCGGCTCACCACCGAGTAGCGAAGCGACACGGGGAAGTCCTCGCCCGCGGCGTCATGGATGGCGTGGACGATGCGCACCGGGAAGCGATAGCGATTCTCGCGAGAACCACCGTAGATGTCGTTGCGGTGGTTCACGTAGGGGAGCGTAAACTGGTCGAGAAGGTAACCCTCGTGTACGGCATGGACTTCCACGCCGTCAACGCCGGCGTCTTTGAGCAGCTTGGCGCAGGTGGCAAAGGCCTCCACCAGCCGGTCGATCTCGCCGATGGTCATCTCGCGGGAGGGCACCTTGTCCGACCAGCGGTTAGGCGAGGGGGACGCCGTGGCGCAAATCCTGTCCAGGTCCAGGAACGGGCGTGAGAGGGCGCGCAGGAGCGGGTTTGTGTAGAGCCCCTCCATGGAGTCCGATACCGTGAAGCTGCGCCCAAAGCCAGCCGTGAGCTGTACGAACATCTTGGCACCCGTGGCGTGGAGCCGCTCCATGAAGGGCTTGAACTCCTCGTACATGGTGCGGTTCTTGTCGAGCCACTGCCCGCCGATGGGGTTGTAGACCGGCTGGCAGCCAGGGAGGAGAAGGCCGACGTTGTTCTGTGCGCGCTCCATGAGGAAGCGGGCACCATCGCGATCGAAGTGGTTCTTCTCCATCCACCCAAAGACATTGGTTCCGCCCATAGACGTCATGACGATGCGATTCTTTATCTCGCATTCGCCGATGCTCCATGGGGTAAACAGCGGCTCGAGCCTTGAATCCATAGCATGCCCTCTCTCTCCTTATGGCGCGTGCCCACCGTGGCGGCGCACGTCACGAACGGCCCAGGTTCCAGAAGTCCTCGCTGCCGAGAAGAGCCCGTAGGCCCTCCTCCGAAGAAACCTCCCAGGTCGGGGCAACCCCCCTGGTGCCCCGCGGTCTTGGCTGTCCGCGCCGGTTGAGCCACGCGCACGGCATTCCTGCCGCACATGCGCCCACAACATCGGTATCGCAGGCGTCTCCCACATAGACGCAGCGCTCGGGCGAGACGCCCATGTGACTGCATGCAAAGCGAAAGAGCTCCGGGTCTGGCTTGGCAAAGCCAGCTGCCTGCGAGACAAAGACTGCATCGCGGTCCACCCACCGCCAAATGCCAAGGATGTCCAGCTTCTCGTCCTGCAGGGCGACACGCCCGTTCGAGATGACCCCCACGCCCAGGCGCGCCCGTGCGCGACATACGTCCAGACAGGATGCCATGGAAGGGGAGAGCGACATTGCCACGCCGGACTCCTCTGAATAGACGCGCTGCGCCTCCGATGCCATCGCAAAGTCTATCGAGACGCCAAAGTCGGCGAGCGTCCGCTGCATGCGGAGGGCGTACTCCTCGACCGTGGGCACGCGATGGGCCGAGAAGGCCGCGAATATGGGGCCGCTGTGCTTGCGACTGGCCTCGTAGAGGTCATCGTCAGTTGCGCCGGGGATGTCCCCGCAGGTGCGCCGCACTGCATAGGCAAAGGGCTTGGCCTGATCATAGAGGGTGTCATCGATGTCAAAGAAGACTATGTCGACAAGGCCTTCTTCCGCGTGCGCACGCTCTGCCGTCTGCTCCATGGGCTTTCCCCTCCTCGTCAAAGTCGCTACACCAATTCTAGCAGCCGACAGCCTATGCGCGATTGCGGAGCAAATTCCCACTGCGCCTCTAGGTTATCAAAACGTAACGATTGCAATTTCCCGTCATCGCGTGGCTATCATGTTGAAGCACGAGTCGGCTGCAGCCGTGGCACCAATCCAACCAGCAGCCGAGAAGTCCCGATGCACCAGAAAATGGGAGTGATCTACATGGCGCGCGTGTACAACTTCTCCGCCGGCCCCGCCGTACTTCCGGAGGAGGTGCTCTCTCGCGCGGGCTCAGAGATTCTCGACTACCAAGGCACGGGCATGTCCGTCATGGAAATGAGCCACAGGTCCAAGGCCTTCCAGGGCATCCTTGACAAGGCGGAGGCCGACATCCGTACCCTCATGGGCATTCCCGAGAACTATAAGGTGCTCTTCCTGCAGGGCGGTGACTCCCTGCTCTTCGCGACCACCTTCATCAACCTTGCGCCTCACCACAAGGCAGACTTTGTGATCACCGGCAACTGGGCCAAGAAGGCCTACCAGGAAGCCCAGGTCTTGGGTGACGCCAACGTGGTGGCAAGCTCTGCCGACAAGAACTTCACCTACATCCCCGACTGCTCGGACCTGCCCATTCGTGACGATGCGGACTACCTCTACATCTGCCAGAACAACACCATCTACGGCACGCAGTACCACGCACTGCCCAACACCAAGGGCCACATGCTCGTCTCCGACCAGAGCTCGATGTTCCTCTCCGAGCCGGTCGATGTGACCAGGTTTGGCTGCATCCATGCCGGCGTACAGAAAAACGTTGGTCCCGCTGGCGTGCAAATCGTCGTCGTGCGCGAGGACCTCATTCCCGATGACCTTCCCGGAGTTCCCACAATGCTTCGCTTCAAGACCCAGGCCGACAAGGGCTCTCTCTACAACACGCCCAACTGCTGGGGCATCTACATGTGCGGCCTCGTGTTCCAGTGGCTGCTCGACAACGGTGGCCTTGCGGCAATGCACGAGAGAAACGCCGAGAAGGCCAAGGTTCTCTACGACTACCTCGACTCCTCCGAGCTCTTCCACCCCACGGTGACCGATCCCGCCAGCCGTTCGCTCATGAATGTCCCCTTCGTGACCGGCGACAAGGACCTCGACACCGAGTTTGTGGCAAGGGCGGCCGACGCAGGCCTTGTGAACCTCAAGGGACACCGCACCGTAGGCGGCATGCGCGCCTCCATCTACAACGCCATGCCCAAGGCCGGCGTCGAGACGCTGGTTGAGTTCATGGATAGCTTCGAGCGCTCCCACAAGGCATAGCCATACCCCGGCATCATGCTCGTCACGTCACGAAACGGAGCCGCTTCCATGTACAAGGTGCACTGCATGAACAACATCGCCAAGGCGGGCACCAACCGCCTTGGCGCCAACTATGAGCTCACTGACACCCTAGAGGCCGCAGACGCCATCATGGTGAGAAGCGCAAGCCTCCACGAGACTCAGTTCCCGAAGGGCCTGATCGCCATCGCGCGCGCCGGAGCCGGCGTGAACAACATCCCGTGCGACCGCTGCGCAGACGAGGGCATTGTGGTCTTCAATACGCCTGGTGCCAACGCCAACGCGGTGAAGGAGCTTGTCTTTGCTGGCCTGCTGCTGGCCAGTCGCGACATTGTCGGCGGCATCGAGTGGGTGCGTACCAACACCGATGACCCCGATCTCGCAAAGCACGCCGAGAAGGCAAAGAAGCAGTTTGCCGGCCATGAGCTTGCCGGAAAGCGCCTCGGCGTCATCGGCCTCGGAGCCATTGGTGCCGCCGTGGCCAACACCGCCACGCGCTTTGGCATGCAGGCCGTAGGTTATGACCCGTACCTCTCGGTCTCTGCGGCGTGGAACCTCGACCGTCGCATCGAGCACGCCAGTGACCTCTCCCGCCTTGTCGCCGACTGCGACTACATCACCATTCATGTGCCTGCCATGGACTCGACCAAGAACATGGTGAGCGCAGAGCTCATCTCCCAGATGAAGCCAGGTGCCGTGGTGCTCAACTTTGCCCGCAACACCATCGTAGACGAGCGTGCCATGGCGGCCGCCCTCGCAGAGGGCCACATCGCGCACTACGTGACGGACTTCCCCAATCCTGTCTCGGCCGACATGAGGAACGCCATCGTTCTGCCGCACCTTGGTGCCTCCACCACCGAGGCAGAGGAGAACTGTGCCGTGATGGCAGCCGAGGAGCTGCGCGACTTCATCGAGAACGGCAACGTTTCCCACTCGGTGAACTTTGGCTCTGTCGACCTCGGTCCCATCGCGTCTGGCGGGCGTCTCTCCCTCATCCACCAGAACGTACAGGGTATGATCGGCAAGTTCTCCCAGTACCTTGCTGACTCGGGCATCAACATCGAGAACATGGCCAACAAGAGTCGCGGCTCCATGGCCTACACCCTCATCGATATTGCAGGCGAGGTTCCCGCGGACGTGATCGACCACCTTGCGCAGGCCGAAGGCGTACGCCGTGTCCGTGTCATCCGTGCCCAGTGAGTGGCAGGACCATCTGTGCCCTCTCGAAAGGCTCGCCCCGCCCGGACGCGTCCGGGCGGGGCGGTTTTCGTGAGCAGCAGGTGGCGATTGGGCACCGCCGCAGCAGGCTATTCCATGAGTTCCTGGTACTCCGCTGCCACGGCGTCAAACTCAGTGTCATCGTCAATGGGAACGATGTCGTTGGTGCCATCATCGTGCTCAACGTACCCGTAGAGATAGAGCGACTCCTGGTTGCCCTCAGGTGCGAGCGCAATGTACTCTCTGCCGTCGTATGGGAAGATTCCCAACACATCGCACTTCTCGGAGGTTCCGTCGTCATACTCAAGCGTAATCGACTCCGGGTCATCGTCGGCCCAGCCGCCTTGGTCCCCGAGGCCAAAGTCGTCTCCTTCCAGCTCGTCAAAGTCGAGCTCGGCGTCCTCGAAGTACTCCTCGTCTTCCGCCATGGCTTCTCCTTCATCCGGGACCGGGTACCCCGTGCACCCATTGACCAGTTTATCTGCACAATCATTTCCTGAACGTGAAAGGCAAGCCTTCTCGGTGAACAGACCTAATTACGCCGTCTACCATAGGAAAGACAACCGAGCCCAACCGTGGACGGTAGGGAGGAGACCATGAGCGGTATCAATGTATACGCACATTACAAATGTGAGGGGGACTACCCTGACCTCGACTACGCCGGTGCGGCCAAGCGGCTTGCGCAAGCCGTCTCATGCAAGACCATAGATCGTGGCGAGAATACCGAGCAGGCGCCCTTCGATGATTTGCATGCCTTGGTCCGCTCTTCCTATCCCCACATCATGGCCTCCTCGGCTTTCGAGGAGGTGGGAAGGAACCTTCTCATCACCTGCCCGGGAAGCGATCCCGTGCTTCCCTGCGTGTTGCTCCTTGCCCACCAGGATGTGGTGCCCGTGGTGCCGGGTACCGAGGAAGAGTGGCTCCATGGCGCATTCTCTGGCGACATGGACGAGGCCCATATCTGGGGCAGGGGCACGCTTGACATCAAAGACATGCTCATGGGGGAGCTCGAGGCGCTCGAGTACCTTCTCGCACGAGGCGAGAAGCCACGTCGTTGCGTCGTGTTTGCGTTCGGCGCAGACGAGGAGACCGCAAGCGCCGGGGCCACGAGGCTCTCGGCCCTCCTTGCAGAGCGCGGCATGCACGCCGCATGGCTGCTTGACGAGGGCACCACGACGATGGTCGACGGTGCCATCTGGGGTGCACCCGGACGCGTCCTCACGGACATCTGCATCTCTCAGAAGGGCTACCTCGACCTGCGTCTTGAGGCCAAGGGAGGGGGTGGCCACTCCTCAAACCCCTTTGGGGGGACCTCGCTCGAACGCCTCTGCGATGGCATCTCGCGCCTGTCGAAGGCGCGCCCTGCACCAGAGCTCACACCCATCGTGCGCGACACCTTCCGCACCCTTGCGCCACGCATTGCCGAAGAGCCCCTCCGCACCCTTGTCAAAGACGTAGACGCCAACGCCGAGAAGATCGCCTGCCTCGCTGCAGGGCGACGGGAGCTCTATCCATTTGTAGCCACCACGATGGCCGTCGACATGCTCGAAGGAGGCTCGGCCACCCCCAACGTGATGCCGGGTGACGTAAGCGCGACTGTCAACTTTCGCCTGCTGCCAGGAACCACGGCAGGCGACGTGCTGGCTTGGGCGGAGCATGCGCTTCTCGGCACAGGCATCACCGTGCACGTCGCCCACGCCACGCCCGCGGGGAGGATAGATTCGACGGAGGGGGCTGGCTACGCCGAGGTTGCTGAGGCCCTAGAGCACTTCTATGGTGGCGTCGAGGTGGTGCCCTCGTTTGTCTGCGGCGGCACCGACGCCATACGCTACGAGCGCATCTGCGACTCCATACTGCGCGTCATCCCCTTTAGGCCAACTCCGGAGGAGGCGACCGGCGTCCACGGAGTAAACGAGCGCATTTCTCGCCAAACATACGCACAGGGAATCCGTGTGCTGGTACGCCTTCTCGAGAGGACCATCCTCTAGGGAGGGGAGCCGCCCAGTGCGCATCAGGCCTTGGTCAGGTTTTGGGGTCGGTGTCGAGGGGGCGGCATCCGGCCAAAGTTGGGGTAGTATGGGGCTTCGGGCATTCGCAATAGGGTGGATAGCCGGGTCGGACGAGCGCCAGAAGGACAGGACTGTGTCAAGAAAACTTGAGAACCTGGGTTCCCAGATCAGGACCGTGACCGACTCGGACGCGGAGGCTGCGCAGCGCAAGGGCACCACGACCGCACCGGTAGGAACTCCGGACAACCCCTCTTTCGAGGTGCTCACCGTTGCCAACCTCATTACGGCATGCCGCCTCGCGCTCACGATTGCCTTCCTCGTGCTCTTTGTGCAGGGCACCAACCGCGTGCTCGCGCTCTGCTTCTATGCCATCGCCGCAGTGACAGACTTCCTTGACGGCCAGGTTGCCCGACGCACCCAAACCGTCAGCTGGCTGGGCAAGGTCATGGACCCCATCATGGACCGCGTCCTGCTCTTCACAGGCGTGCTGGCCATTGTTCTCACCGGCGAGCTCCCCATCTGGGTGGCGGTGCTCGTGATTGGCCGTGACTGCTACCTTGCCGTGGGAGCATTCATTCTTCAGAGATACCGCCGGCGACCTGTGGACGTGGTCTACATCGGCAAGGTCGCAACGGCACTTCTCATGCTTGGCTTCTGCGACCTGCTCCTGGGAGCTCCCGTCGTACGTGGCCTTGGCCTCTGCGATGTCTCATGGCTCCCTGGCCTCAACGCCGAGCCTGCCACCTTGGGCATCTTCTTCGTCTACGCGGGGCTCGTCTGCTCGGTGGCCACCGCCGTCATCTACACCTGCGAAGGCGTGCAAATTCGCCGAGAGGCACTTGGGGAGCGAAGGGGGGACCGGTGATGCCTGTCCGCAAGAACCACCTTGGTGCAGCGCTTATCGCCTGCGCGCTTCTCCTCCTGCTTCCCCATGTAGCCCTCGCCGCAGACTCGCTCGGGGAGCCCGCCCTAAGCGAGGCCCAATGCGCGATTGTCGAGGACTCCGCAGGCAACGTCCTCTACTCGAAAAACGCTGACACCCAGATGCCCATGGCGTCGATAACCAAGGTAATGACCGCGATGGTGGCCCTCGACGCTGGGATGGACCTCGACACCCCCTGTCGGATCTATGCGACTGATTTGGGGCCAGACTCGCAGACGGCTGGCTTCACTGAGAGCGACACACCCACCTTGCGCGAGCTTCTCCGCGTGATGCTTGTCTACTCTGCCAACGACGCCGCAGTGAACGTCGCAATGAACGTCGCAGGCTCCGAGGAGGCCTTCGTTGAGCTCATGAACGAGAAGGCCCAAGAGCTGGGGATGACGAGCACCCATTTTGAGAACCCCCACGGCCTTGATGAGAGCGGACACTACTCCACCGTCTCTGACCTTGCCCTCATGGGCAGGGTGGCACTCTCCGAGTACCCGTTCGTCGCCGCCACGGTGCACACGCGCTCCGTCACCGTAAGCATTGGCGGCACACAGAAGACGTTCTACTCGACTGACGAGCTCTTGGGAACCTACAAGGGGATTCGTGGCATCAAAACCGGCTATGTCGAGGGAAGCGCCGCCTTCCTGGGCGCATGCCAGCGAGATGGCGTGGAACTCTTCACCTGCGTTTTGGGCGCGCAGACAAGCTTGGGCCGCTTCACCGACACCGTGTCGCTTCTCGACTGGGCATACGAGAACTATGAGATGCGCTCCGTGGCAAAGAGGTCATGGGTTGTGGGTGTGCGACCGTATGCATACAACTTTGCCGTGTCCTGCGTCGTTACTCCCACAGATGACGAGGGCGCGGTTGTCTGGCCCGATGGCGGGGACCTCTCCTATAGCACGACGATGCTCCGGAGAGATCTGCTTGTCGACGATGGCCAGCCGGTTGGCTCGTCCGTATGGACGCAGGGCGGAAGGCTGGCAGGGAGCGTCCATTACACGGCTCACGCCACGCTAGACGACATTCCCCGTGTTAACGTGTTCACGCTGCCCCTCTATGGGTATGCCGCATAGCAGAGGTCACTCGGGGCCTGGTCCCGCCAGCTTCAAAAAGGGAGTTCTCATGGCAGACGAGCAGGAAGAGGGGAGAGGGCCTTCTCCCAAGACGGTGAGAGGCGCACTCTACCAGGAGCATCTTCTCTTGGGTGCAGGCTTTGGGCGCGCGGAGGACACGGGCCTTGCCTATCCCGTCTCGTACCCCGGTGAGCAGCCGCTCCCGAAGGCGCTCGGGGGTGCCGCTGTTGCAGACCTCACCGGCGCAACCTACCGCTTCATCTCTGGCATGCACCCCCAGGAGCTCTGCGAGGCGGCCTTCTGCGCACGCAAGCTCAGCGTAGGGCAATGCGCCTTCGAGCCTGCGCTTACCGGTGACGGAACCATAACCTCGGTGCCACTTGTGGCCCGTACCGGCAGGCACGAATACGTGCTTCTCGACCCAACGCACAGGGGTCCGGTCGTTGCCGGGTGGCTTACGTTTCTCTCGCAGATAAGCAGCAACGGCAACGCGCCCTATGAGGGCACGACGCTCGAAGAGGCAAGCGGCATGCTCGTACCGCTTCTCGTCATGGGCGAGCGGGCAAACGAGCTTCTCGCAGACTACCTGCCTCATGCCGCTCGCTCGCTGCCCGCGCGCGGTTCGGTGGGGAGCGTCTCGCTCGATGGGCACATCCCGGCACTTGCGATGGGGCTTCCGCTTGATGGTGCCGGTGTCACCTCCTATGTGCTTCTCGTTCACCAGGGCGCCGTCCGTGTTGTGTGGCGCAGCCTTCTCTCGTTCGAGTGGGTTATGCCCGTAGGGCGTAACGCCGTGCTGGAAGCGTGGTCGAGGCGCCCCTGGACAAGGCCGCTTGAGTCGAGCGACGTTGTCGAGATCGGCGAGCAGAACCTGCGCAACTGGGGACTCCTTCGCCCGGGGAACGACTTTGTTGGCGCACGCGGCATTCGCGAAGAGTGGGGGAGAATATGAAATACGCAATCAACGCCGCCCAGGCACCGGATGCCTATGGCTCCTGCTCCCAAGGTACGACTGCGGGGCGCTTTGTGTATACCTCGGGACAGCTTCCCGTGGCACCAGACGGCCAGACGGTCGTGGGGCAAAGCGTGGCCACCCAGACGTCACGCGTCATCGACATCATCGAGGCCATCCTCGCGGAGGTGGGCTGCTCGCTTTCCGATGTGGCCCAGACCACTGTCTACCTGACACGCATGGAAGACTTCGACGCCATGGACAGGGTCTTTGCCGAGCGCTTCACACAGCCTGCGCCTTCACGCTCCGTCGTTGCGGTATCCGCGCTTCCTTTGGGAGCACTTGTCGAGATGGACTGCGTGGCCTGCAGGTAAGCGGTATCATGGAATCGTAAAGCTCATTCGAGGGGAGATTTGATGCAGCCCACCAACAACCACGCCACCGATATGGGGGCAACGGAGATCTTTCGCATGCCCTCCGCAGACGCAACCGTCCCCGACCTCATGGCCGAGCAGAAGCCTGCGCATCCCACGCTGACCATCGTCAAGGGCCCCCAGATTGGCGAGACGTTCGAGCTTGACACGCCCATCATCACCTTGGGCCGCGACCCGCGCAACAGTGTCTTTCTTAACGACATGACCGTCTCGCGCCATCATGCAAAGATGGATCTTTCGGCATGCCCGCAGGGGAGGGCCACGGTCGAGGACCTTGGTTCTCTCAACGGGACGTGGGTCGACGGTGCCATCGTGAGCAAGGCGTCGCTCAAGGATGGCTCTACCATCCAGATTGGCACGTTCCGCATGGTATTCCATACCAACGCTCGTCCGCGCAGGATCGACGCCGAGGGCTAGGCCATGCCTGACGCCGGATACCTCACAATCGGCAAGGTCGTAAAGCGGCTCCAGAGCCTCTATCCCGACCTCACCATATCGAAGGTCCGCTACCTCGAGGACGAGGGGCTTCTCAACCCATCCCGCACGCCGGGCGGGTATCGCCTTTATTCGCAGCGTGACATAAAGCGGCTCGAGACCATCCTCTACCTGCAGAAGAACAGGTTTCTCCCGCTCTCCGTCATAAGGGACGAGCTTGAGCGGGAGGACGCAGGGGAGCCTCATGCTGCTGATTCCGCGGTCGAGGCGTCACTCATGTGTCCGGTGAATGGCGAGGCCGTTGAGAGGCTCCACCCCATCGATCGAATGCCTGAGGTCGCGGGCGTCTCGGTAAGCTTTGTGCGCCAGCTCTCTGAGGCAGGCGTCATCACGCTTAAGCGCTCTCCCCATGGGCGCGACCTTGTGGACGGGCATGACATCGGGCTCATCCGCACCTGTGATGAGCTTCGCCACTATGGGATCGGACCCAAGAACCTGCGCCAGTACGTGAACTCGGCCAACCGCGAGTCTGCCATGTTCGAACAGGCGCTTGTTGTCTATGCAAAGAGGGGCGGCGGCGTCGAGGTCGAGGTTACAGACGAGGCTCGGGAGCGCTTTGAGCAGGCCTTCTCACGTATGCTCGGACTTACCGACGCCGTGCGAAACGAGCTCATCCGCCGTCTTGTGCACCAGTCGTTCAAGGGCATGGAAGGCTCATAAGGCGCCCCTGCAATAGCAGGGTTTATCGCAGCACGCATACCAGCAATAGGGAAAGGAACCGCACGTGTCTGATTTCGACTACGAGAGCCGCATCATGAGCATCCCCGACTATCCGGAGAAGGGGGTCACCTTCAAGGACATCACCCCGCTCTTCGCCGATCCCGACGGCCTCGTGCATCTCGTTGACGATATCGCCGACCATTTCCTTGGCCGCGGCATCACGAAGGTCGTTGGCGCTGAGGCCCGTGGCTTCCTCGTGGGCGCACCGGTTGCCTACAAGCTTGGTGCGGGCTTCGTTCCTGCCCGCAAGCCCGGCAAGCTCCCCCGTGAGGTCTACTCCCAGTCCTACTCGCTCGAATACGGTACCGACGAGCTGCAGATTCACAAGGATGCCCTCACTGCGGATGATGTGGTGCTCATCGTGGACGACCTAGTGGCTACGGGTGGCACGGCCGCTGCCGCGGCAAAGCTCGTCGAGCAGTCCGGCGCTCGCATCGGGGGCTTCTCCTTCATCCTCGAGCTCACATTCCTGAATCCGCGCGACGTTATCGCCAAGGACTATCCCAACGAGGAGGTCTACACGCTCATCCCCGTCAAGTAGGGAATTGGTACATTCTACCAGCGATTTTTCGGCCGTCCCCGCAACGGGGCGGTCGGCTTGCATATGCGAGGCACCTGAAAGCGCCCCAGAGCCTTCTGCCCATCGTATGGAAAGACATGCCGTTCGCCGGAGTCTGGCGTAGAATGTTCTCCAAGCGTCGAAAGGACTTATGCAATGACCCATGCAAGAAGAATCGTCACAGCGGGACTGGTTCTTGCCCTTGCCACGCCATGCACGCTCTCGGTTGTACCCACCGTTGCCATGGCAAGCCCTCAGGATGACCTCTCCGCTGCACAGGCCAAGCTTGACTCCCTTGGCTCCACGCTTTCCTCTCTCCAGGACCAGCTCTCCACTGCCACCTCCGAGCTCGAGCAGACCGGCTACAGCATCGCCGAGACCGAGCAGCAGATCTCTGACACGCAGACCCAGCTAGACGAGAAGCGCCAGGAACTGGGTGGCCGCATGAAGAGTTCGTACAAGTCGGGTTCCTCAAGCGCGCTCGACCTGATCCTTTCCTCTGCTTCGTTTGAGGAGCTTTCCTCCAACATCTATTACCTCGACAAGGTTTCCGAGTCCGATGCCGAGGCAATCGCAGAGGTCCAGTCGCTCTCCGATCAGCTCGAGCAGCAGAAGAGCGACCTCGAGCAGCAGCAGTCGGATCAGCAGGCGCAGGTGGACAGTCTCCAGTCCCAAACCTCTGACTACCAGAATCAGGTCGCCGAGGCCCAGCAGTACTACGACTCGCTCAACGAGGAGGTCCAGGCTCAGCTTGCTGCAGAGGCAGCCGCGGCTGCAGAGGCGCAGCAGGCAAGCTCGGTGACTACGGTGGTCCAGGCCATCCAGACCCAAGAGACTATCAACTCGAACAGCGGCGGCGGCACCACCGAGAACAACACCTCAGGCAACACCAACAGTGGTGGCACCTCGTCCAACACGAACAGCAACAGCAACTCGAACAGCCACTCGAATTCCAATTCGAACTCCAACAGCGGCTCAAGCAGCCCTAACGTACCCTCGGGCGGCGGCGTCTCGGCCGCACTCGCGCTCGTTGGGCACCCCTATGTGTATGGTGCCTCCGGCCCCAATGCATTCGACTGCTCGGGTCTAGTCTGCTACGTCTATGGGGGCGCCCGTGGGCGCACTACCTATGACATGATTGGCTCCATCAAGGCGAGCGGCGGATGGAAGACGAGCATCGACGAGCTCTCCTATGGCGACCTTGTCTTCGAGTACGGCGGGAGCCATGTGGGCATCTACCTTGGCAACGGCCAGATCGTCCACGCAGCCAACCCCTCTTCCGGCGTCATCGTTGGCGGCATCTACGGCTTCTGCGGCGGCGGTTCGTACTAGTCGCTTCTGCTGCATATGCATGGCTTGCTTGCGCCCCCCCGAACCAACGGGGGCGTTTTTCTTGTCTGTATCAGACCCTAACCGCCGGCCATGCAAAGGAGTAGGCTGGTTGTTGCTGGTCTGAGTGGACGGGATGATGGCGGTGGTTGGTGCATGACAGAGCGTGCGGCTCGTAGGCTTACGGTGGGGCGTCGCCTCTCTCGCCGGTTCCAGGTGAACCTGGTGGGGGAGGGCGCGCTTGCCGGGCTTCTGGGCGGAGGCGTCGTGACGCTCTACCGTCTTGCACTGTCCCTTGCCGAGAAGGGCCTACGCTCCATTACGGGAGCGTTTGCGGGCCACGCGATCCTTGTGGCCGCCTGGTTTGCCATCCTCGCTGTCATTCTCGTGGCTGTGTCAAAGCTCTTGCTGTGGGAGCCCTACACCCAAGGCAGCGGCATCCCCCAGACAGACGCTGAGGTCATCGGCCGCATTGACATGCCTTGGCACCGCGTTGTCGCCGCAAAGTTTGCCGAGGGTACGCTCTGCGCCTTCGCAGGCCTCTCGCTTGGACGAGAGGGGCCTTCGGTGCAGCTTGGGGGCATGTCCGGCAAGGCGGTTGCCAAGGCGCTCAAGCGCGGCAGGGGAGAGGAACGCCTCCTCGTTACCTGTGGCGCCGCCGCAGGCATGTCTGCCGCATTCCACGCGCCGCTCACGGGGGTCCTCTTTGCCGTCGAGGAGATCCACAAGGAGTTCAATGCGCCGCTGGTCATCTCGGTCATGACGGCATCGGTTGTCTCAGACTTTCTCGTCTCGCAGGTGATTGGCGTGCGGCCGGTGCTGAGCCTCTCGTTTGCCGCCGACCTGCCACACGTCGACTATCTCCTCGTCGTTCTCATGGGTCTTGCCTGTGGCGTGCTTGGGGCCTTGCATAACAAGGGTATGTTCTTTGCCCAACGGTGCTACGCAAGGATCGAAGGGCACCTCCCGTATGCCCGCCTCGCCATACCGTTTGCGCTCTCTGGCGTTGTGGCGTTTACGGTTCCGCAGCTCATGTGCGGGGGCGATGCCATCGTCGAGACCATCCAGAAGACGGGCGGTCTGGCATGGTGGGCGATCATGGGGCTGCTGCTGGCAAAGTACCTGTTCACGACCATCTGCTTTGCCTCGGGAGCTCCTGGCGGCACATTGTTCCCGCTTGTCGCCATGGGATCTCTCGTCGGGGGATTGTTTGGCGTCATAGCGATAAACGCCCTTGGGCTGCCCCAGGCCTACGTGGTGAACTTCGTGGCCCTCGGTGTGGCCGGATGCTTCTCGGGCGTTGTAAGGGCCCCCGTGACTGCCGTCGTGCTGGTCTTCGAGCTCACGGGGTCACTGGACTCACTGCTTTCCGTCTCGATTGTTGCCATACTCGCGTACGTGACGGCAAACCTGTTGCGCGTTGACCCGTTCTACGAACACCTGCTAGCAGCTCTTTTGGGAGTAACGCCCGATGACCCCATGGTGAACGGTGGGGCTGGCGAGAAGATCGTCCACACCTACAAGGTGGGCACCGGAGCGAGAATCGAGGGCATGCCCATCAGGGACATTCCGTGGCCCGATGGCGTACGCGTCGTGACGGTCGAACGTGCCGGCCAGGAGATTGTGCCTACGGGTAGCACACAGATCATGGCCTTGGACGAGCTGCTCATCATCATGAGCACCGATACGGAAAGCGACGCGGCCCTCAAGCTCCAACAGATGACACGTGCGGGAGTAAACACAAACTGGTCGCCCTCGAACGAACGCTAGCCAGCAGAGAGGCACGGTGGCGCAGTAGGGGTGTAGGTGGCATAGGCACCGAGGGTGCAAGCCATGTGCCCACTCCTACTCTAGCTTCTCTCTACTTTACATAAGATATATTATCACGGATTATTTCGAAAGAAAGGAAACGCGCCCCTGGAGGACCTACACGGGCCTTTTCAGGGGCGCACCGAGCAGAAGGCCTCTTCGCGCACGCACTCGATGTGCGTGTGCGTCGCTAGCCTTCGACGGGCCTACCGAGATATGCGGCAGCACTGTTTGCCGCAATGGCACCGTCTGCTGCAGCCGTCACAATCTGGCGAAGCGGCGTCTTGCGCACGTCTCCGGCAGCGAACAGCCCCGGTGTCCTTGTCGCCATGCGCTCATCGGTAACCACGTAGCCAACAGGGTCAACCTCGACAAGATCCCTGACAAGCTCGCTAGCCGGAACGCGACCAACAAAGACGAAGACGCCAAAGGAGCCCTCATCGTACGTCTCCGTCGTGGTCTCGCCTGTCTCGTTGTTCCTAAACGTAATGCTGTTTGGCAGCTCGTCTCCCCCAAGCGAGACAATGCTCGTAAGGTATCTTACGGTTATCTTCTCGTTATTCTCGAGCTCTTGGGCAACGGCTGCCTGGGCGCGAAGGTGATCTTTGCGAACGATAAGGATTACCTCGTTTGCAAAGCGCGTGAGGAACAGCGCCTCTTCGGCAGCGGAGTTACCGCCACCTACAACGTAGACGCGCTTGCCACGGTAGAACATACCGTCGCAGGTAGCGCAATACGAGACACCGTGCGACGCGAACCTCTCCTCGCCATCAAAGCCTGCGCGACGTGGCGTGGCGCCACCCGCAAGGATGACAGACCTGGCAACAAGCTCACCATCAGGCGTGTCGAGGGTGAAAAGGCCGCTCTTCTCGTCATGCGAGACGCCCGTCACCTGCTCCATGCGAACCTCGGCGCCAAGGTCGGCTGCCTGGGAGCGCATGGCTTCAGAGAGTGTGTAGCCATCCGCATGAGGAAGGCCCGGATAGTTGTCAATCTCGCTTGTGAGGATGGTCTGTCCGCCGAATGCCTCCTGCTCGAGCGTGACCGCATCAAGAAGCGAGCGCTGGGCGTAGATGGCGGCCGCGAGGCCGGCCGGGCCACCGCCGACTATGACAAGGTCTTTTACCTGCTCGTTATTGCTGCCCATACGAATCCAATCCGACCGTGGTGGAGTGGGTTCCACTCCCCCGGCCTTTCCCGTGGCGTTTGCTGTCTCTGCTATACCCAACCGCTTAGGTAACATATACTGTTGCCACTGGCAGACACGAATCCCCACGAAGCCCGAGGGCTTCGTGGGGATTGGGGATAAATCTGGGGCTTGAGGCTCCGCAGGGCTGAAGGGCCCTACCCGTTGCGCAGCCGTGACTTTGAGGATTCGGCAGGGGTGGCGCCTGCGGCATTCACGGTGGCGGGCATGGGAAGCACGAGGTTCATGAGGATGCCCACGAGGGTCGAGGTGGCCATGCCCGGAAGCGCGTACTGGCCAATGGGGATAGAGATGCCGGAGGTCTCCATGCCAACGCCGAGAATAATAACCACCGACGCAATCATGAGGTTCCTGTTGACCCCAAAGTCGACCTTGTTGGTCACAAACATCCTGAGGCCATTCGACGCAATGAGGCCAAAGAGCAGCAGACTCACACCGCCCATGACAGGTGACGGAATGGAGCGGATAAGGGCAGAGAGCTTGGGGCAGAAGCCACCGACCAGGAGGGCGAATCCCGCCGCATACCAGAAGACCTGCGTGGAATAGACGCGCGTCACGCTCATGACGCCGATGTTCTCGGCATAGGTGGTGGTTGGGGGACCTCCCAGAAGGCCCGATATGACCGTTGAGATGCCATCGCCGGCAAGCGAGCGCGGCAACATGGGTCGATAGTCCTTGCCCACGATCTCGCCCACAGCCAGGAGGTGTCCAATGTGCTCGATGACCACGACAAGGGCGACCGGCCCGACAAGGGCGATGGCACCCCAGTCCCACACGGGATGCTGGAATTCTGGAAGGCCTATCCAAGCGGCATCGGTGACGGCCCGAAAGTCGACAAGGCCGCAGGCAAGGGAGACGACATAGCCGAGGATGATGGCGAGAAGCACGGGGACCGTGCCTATCAGCCCGCCCATGCTCGAGAAGATAACCGCAGCAAAGAGCGTGATTGCAGCGATAATGGCCCCAAGCCCATAGAAGGCGGTCGTGCCATCGGCCGCGGTTGTCTGAAAGGCCATGCCCGCTGCCGTAGCCGAGAGACCTACGCCGATAACGACCATGACCGAAGCGACAAGGACGGGCGGAAGCAGCCTGTCGAGCCAGTCCGTCCCAGCAAGCTTGATAATGCCTGCCACAACGAGAAACACGAGTCCGGCAACCACAACGCCGGAGAGGGCTGCATTGAGGCCGCGTGTGGCGCCAATAATGACGATGGGACTGATGAAGGCAAAGGAGCTGCCGAGGTAGCTAGGGATCTTGTTTCTCGTAACCAAGAGATAGCAGATGGTTCCGATGCCCGAGCACATGATGGCCACGTTTGAATCGAGACCTGTGAGGACCGGCACCAGAACGGTCGAGCCAAACATGCTCATCATGTGCTGGATGCCCAGAGGAATTGCACGAGAGACCGACACGCGGTCGTCAACGCCAATTACCTCTCGCTCGTGCTGTTGCATGCGATACACCACACTCCTTGCGTAGTTGGTCGGGACTTGCCGATAGTCACAGATGCCATTCTGTGCTGCAACACGACGGGTCCCCTGAAAACGGGGACCCGAAGGAAAGCCTCCGAGTCCCCGTTGCATCACTTCAATTTCCTCATCCGCGCAAACCCCTAGGAGAGCAGGAAGAAGACGAGGAAGGCGGCCGCAGACACCCACATGAGCGGCTTGACCTTCTTGGCACGTCCGGTGACCAGGGCGACGATGACATAGGCAATGAAACCCATGCCAATGCCGTTGGAAATCGAATACGTGAAGGGGATGCCGGCAATGACCAGGAATGCTGGGAAGCCCTCGAGAAGGTCGGTCCAATCGATGTCAACCACATCGGTCATCATGAGGAAGCCAACGATGACAAGGGCACCGCAGGTGGCAGCGCTGCTTACGATGGAGATGACAGGCGCGAAGAACGCAGCGACGATAAATAGGAGGCCCGTGAAGACCGAAGTAAGGCCCGTGCGCCCGCCATCGGCGGCACCGGAGGCAGATTCGACGAACGTCGTGATCGAGGAGGCGCCAATGAGGCCGCCGACCGCCGCCGCCGCAGAGTCGGCAATCAGAATCTCGCGGATGTTCTCAACGGTTCCGTCCTCGTTGAGGAACTCGCCCTGCTTGGCAACGGCCATTGCCGTTCCCATGGTATCGAAGAAGTCAGACATCATGAGGGAGAACGCGAAGACGAGGAGGATGGGCGTGGTGAGCACCTTGACCACGGCAACGGTACCGGTAGCGTCCGTCATGAACGGCGCGCCAAAAGACGAGAAGTCGAGGGTGGAGACGATACCAGCGGGCATCTGGGTCACACCCAGGGGAATGCCGCAAAGCACCGCGATGATGATGCCGATGAGGATTGAACCCTTCACGTTCATCGAATAGAGGGCGACCGTAGCAGCGATCGAAATGAGGCCGACGATAAACGTTGGGCTCGTAACGTCACCAAAGGCGACCATGGTGGACTCGTTGGCTACGATGATGCCGCCATCGGCAAGGCCAATCATCGCAATGAAGAGGCCAAGGCCGACGGAGATGGCATGGCGGAGCGAAACTGGGATGGCATCCATGATGGCCTCACGGAGCCCACAGAGAACGAGCAGGAGGATTGCGCAGCCTTCGACGAAAATGACCGCCATTGACGCCTGCCAGTCGGCTCCGTTGATGGCTGCCAGGGTGAAGGCAACCACCGCGTTGATACCCATGCCAGATGCACAGGCAAGGGGCCTATTTGAGAAAAGCCCCATGAAGATGGTCATGATGCCAGCACCGATGCACGTCGAGGTGACGGCAGCGTTCATGGGAACGCTGGCAGCCGCAAGCAGAGAGGGGTTGACGGCGATGATGTACGCCATAGCCAGAAACGTCGTGAGGCCAGCGCGAAGCTCCTGACCGGTGGATGTTCCCCGCTCCCCCATCTTGAAGAACTTCTCCATGTTTCCCATCCTTTCGGTTTCCTGTAAGTTCCGAGCCTATACATACAGCTGCTGCCATGGGACAGCAGCAGGACGCGCTGTGGAAAGGAATGCACGAGCCTATGTACCGCTCGAGCCAAAGCCACCGGCACCGCGGTCGGTTTCGTCAAGCTCGCCGACCTCCTCAAGCGTGACCACGGGGACCTGCTGTATAACGAGCTGGGCAATCCTCTCGCCGCGCTCGATATGGATGCTCTTTGATGGGTCGAGGTTGATGGCGCACACCTTGAGCTCGCCACGGTAGTGAGCGTCAATAAGCCCTGGGGTGTTGGCCATGGACAGGCCCTCGCGCAGGGCAAGGCCGCTGCGAGGCTGCACGAAGCCGGCATAGCCCTCTGGAATGGCAATGGCAAGCCCCGTCCCCACGAGCCTCCGCTCAAAGGGGGCCAGGGTCACGTCCTCGTTCGACCTAAGGTCAAGACCAGCATCGCCCTCGTAGGCGTAGCTTGGTAGGTCGACCGATGAATCAAGGCGCTTGATGGGAAGCGTCAGTCTCTTGTCCGTCATTTGTTGAGACTCCTCAACTCCTCGCTAAACTCGTCCACATCCTTGAAGTCCCGATACACAGAGGCAAATCGGATATAGGCAACCTTATCCACATCCACGAGACGCTTGAGAACCATGCTCCCGAGGTCGTGTGACGAAATCTCGTTGACACCCTCATCACGCAACTCTGACTCGATGTCGTCGATGAGGCCATCGAGCAGCTCAACAGGCACGCTGCGCTTTACCGTGGCAGTCAAGAGACCGCGCATGAGCTTTTGGCGGTCAAAAGTCTCCTTTCGGCCGTCTTTCTTCATCACGAGGAGCGGCATGTCCTCACGACGTTCATAGGTCGTGAAGCGGTAGCCGCATTTGACGCACTCGCGACGACGACGAATGGCATCATTGCTCTCAGATGGCCTGGAGTCGACAACCTTGGACTCCTCACAGCCGCATTTTGGACAGCGCATCAAACCTCCTAATGGACTTCCACTAGGAACTTAACACATAGCGTCCAAATATCCATCACAAAGATGGCTTCGAAACCAAACTGGAAAGGAAGGAAACGCTGGAGAAGCCAAACCCAAACATCCGCTAATGCCCGAACGTCCGATGCTTACGTTAGTTTGAAGCAGGAACAACGACAGATTGCCCCGGCTGCAAGGTCGGGCTTTCGAGGGAGTTCTTCTCGGTAATCCATTGGACAAGCTCTGCCGTACTGTACCCATCGACGGGGTGCCGGAAGGCGAGACCCCACACGGAGTCACCAGCCTCAACAACTACCTCCTCACCAGGGAGAGACGCCAGGGCGGCCTCCTTGCGAGAAGAGACGGCAGCATTGCTCACCAGAAGCGCGGCAACGAGCCCGACCGAAACCAGAAACGTGCAAACTATGGCAGTGAGGACATTCCCGCGGGCCATGTCCCGACATGACCTGTCTTCATGTTGGCGCTCCACCACAAAGGGCTTGCCAGTCCCACCCTCAAGAAGCGTAAGCGTTGGATACGAAGGAACAAGGGCGGAGGAGCCCTCGGTACCGTACACGCGGTTGGTGCTTGCCATGATGTAATCCCCTCTCGAGTGCTTGCCGGGAACGTTTATAGCGAACGCACGGGACACAAATTAGAGCCTTGCGTTTAAGACCGAACATCTGTACTCTAGTATCAACGTACATTTGTTCGTGTCAAGTCAATTTAGAACATTTGTTTGCAATACATCGCAATCCCAGGTATGATTAGCCCAGACGAGAGGAGACGCCATGTCAAAGGGAAAGCTCAGCAAGCGCCAGAGGGCCATCTATGACTTCATCTGCACCTACACAGACGAGCACGGCTATCCCCCCTCGGTGAGGGAGATTGGAGCCGCGGTAGGCCTGGCCTCCCCCTCGACAGTCCACATGCATCTCAAGGTACTCGAGGAGATGGGGCTCATCAGTAGGGACCCCAAGAAGCCCCGTACTATTGAGGTTGTTCCTGACAAGCAGGTGTCGGAGGACGGGAGCACTCAGGCTAAGCTCGCTACGGTACAGGAAGATGTCGGCAAGAACGTTATCTCACTTCCGCTTGTCGGGCGGGTTGCTGCAGGCATGCCCATTCTCGCCGAGCAGAATGTCGAGGAGACCCTCACGCTGCCCACAAGCATCGTGGGAGATTCCAGTTCCTTCATCCTTCGAGTTCGCGGCGAGTCCATGGTCAATGCGGGGATTTTTGATGGCGACTACATCGTTGTGAAAGAGCAGCATGACGCACACGACGGGGAGATAGTCGTTGCGCTTATCGATGACTCTGCAACAGTGAAGACGTTCTATCGCGAGAAGGACCGCATCCGACTCCAGCCCGAGAACGACCACATGAGTCCCATATATGCAGATAATCCTGTCATCCTTGGACGCGTGACGGCTCTTATCCGCTCAGTCTCCTAGCGATGGCTGGGCCGGACTTGAAAAGCCCTGGCGTCGGTGACGGCGTCAGTAGCAAGGCAGACCGTCACAAGCGGATTGGAGTGTTCGATGCGATCCGGGGATTCTCGGTCATATCGATGGTGCTCTTTCACCTCTGCTATGACTTGCGCTTTCTTGCCGGGGCAGACCTCTCTTGGTTTGCCCCTCCCCTACAGGATATCTGGCGCGCCAGCATCTCGTGGACGTTTCTGTTCGTCGCCGGCTGCATGTGCCCCCTATCAAGGAGCAACCTCAGGCGCGGGCTCGCCTACGGTACGGTGGCGCTTGCAGTCTATGTGGTGACGATAATTGCAGCAGTTGATGTGCCTATTTCCTTTGGCATCATCTACTGCATGTCCGTCTGCACGTTGGTGGCGTGGCTGCTGGGAAAACTCCATTGCCTTCCGCAGGGTCCGATTGCGGCAGCGGTCCTGTTTATCCTCTTCGTTCTGCTTCTTGGCTTCTCCTCGGGAACCATTGGGATCGGCCCACTCTCGCTCGCGCTGCCACATGCACTTTATGAGGCGCCTGGGCTTGCGTGGCTGGGCATTCCCGGTCCGGGCTTCTCCTCGGGTGACTATTACCCCCTCGTGCCCTTTGTGTTCATGTACCTTGCCGGAGCGTCAATGGGCACATGGTTCGAGGAGCGAGGCTACCCCAGGTGGGCATGCCGCGCACACGTTCCCGTATTGAACTTGGTGGGACGTCATGCTCTCCTCGTCTATGTAGTTCATCAGCCTGTGTTGCTGCTGCTCACTGGTGTTGTGTGGGAGTAGGAAGCTCTTCCAACTCGAGAGCGTCATCGGAGACGGTATAAGGCGCGAGGGTGGCGCGCATCCTCTCGGAGGCGCGTATCGTAGCGAGAAGGCCGTTCTCGGTGTAGACCTCCCTGATGACCTGGCAACGCTCGTGCACCATCTTCATGAGGATGCCTTTCTCGAAGGGCACGAGGACGGTGACGGTGGCGTCACCGCGCGATGCCTCGCGCGCGATCCGATAGAGCAAGCCAGAAAGACCCGTGCCCTCGCGCGCGGAGATGGTAACGGCGTCAGGATAGCGGGACTGCAGCTCGGCAAGATCCTCGGATGAGAGAAGGTCGCACTTGTTGAGGACGAGGACAGAAGGTATCTGGCTTGCCCCGATCTCGTCCAGAACCGACCGAACTGCGCATAGGTGCCGCTCTGCGCCTGGGTCAGACGCATCGGCCACAAGCAGGACAAGATTGGCAGCCCGGACTTCTGCCAACGTCGACTTAAACGCCTCAACAAGTGTGGTGGGGAGCTTCTGGATGAACCCAACGGTATCGGTGACGGTGATCTTGCGCCCCTCCTCAAGTTCAACCGAGCGCGTCGTGGGGTCGAGCGTGGCAAAGAGCTCGTCGCGCACGTACGCGTCAGCGCCCGTGAGGACATTGAGCAAGGTGGACTTGCCGGCATTGGTGTAGCCGGCCAGGGCCACGCGATAGACACCGGAGTCCCACCGCGTCTTCGACTGCACCTCACGCCTTGTCTCAAGCCGTGCAAGCTCGTCGCGAAGCGTCGAGATGCGCTTGCGCACGAGGCGCCGGTCTACCTCGAGCTGGCTTTCGCCCTGTCCAAAACGAGAGCCGATGCCGCCGCGCGTCTGCTCCCCCACAAGGTGACCCCACATGCCACGGAGCCGTGGGAGCACATACTGGAGTTGGGCAAGCTGTACCTGTAGGCGCCCCTCACGTGTGGTTGCATGCACACCAAAGATGTCGAGAATGAGCGCGGTGCGGTCGATGATCTTGACCGGCTCGCCCACAATCTTCTCGAGGTTAGACTGCTGCGAAGGCGTGAGTTCGTCATCAAATATCACGATGTCGGCGTCGAGGTTGCGCACATGGGAGACGAGCTCTTCCGCCTTGCCTTTGCCGATGAAGGTGCGCGACACGGGGGCATCAAGGCGTTGGGTGAGCGTGAAGACCACATCTGCGCCGTCGGTTTCGGCAAGCCGCGCCAGCTCGGCCATGGATTCGTCAAGCGTCCAGTCGGCATTCCTGCCCAAGTCGACACCCACGAGGATGGCCCTCTCGCGCGCTGGCGCAGTCGGTCTGGGCTCAAAGCGCGACACGGCTACTCCCCTCCCGCAGGCTCGACGCCACTGGGAACGTCTTCCCACGCGCATCCCGCACGATCAGCTCGCAGGCTTCTCCAACGCCCAGCTTATCGACATCGATCCATTGTGCACGGCCATCTCTTCTCAGCCACGAGAGCTGACGCTTGGCATAGTGTCGCGTACGGCGCTTGACCTCGTCTCTGGCCTCTTCGAGCGTGCACTCGCCTGCAAGCGCAGCCAAGACTTCCTTGTAGCCAATCGCCTGTCCGGCCGTAGTCGAACGGTCAAGCCCGCATGCAACAAGACCCTGCACCTCTTCGACGAGGCCCTCTCCGAACATCCTGTCTACGCGCTCGTTTATGCGCTGGTAAAGGCGTTCTCGTGGCACGGAGAGGGCCCAGATGCGCGCATCATCATAGTGAGGCTCACGATGCCTGAGGCTGGCGTTTTCTTGAGAGTAGCTCACACCCTCGTCCAGCATCTCAAGCGCACGCACGCAGCGTCGAACGTTATTGGGATGAATGAGGGCGGCGCTCTTGGGATCGCGTTCGCGCAGAAGGTCATGAAGCGCCTGGCCGCCCTGCTCCGCAGCGATACGCTCATATCCTTGACGACGCCGGTCACCCTTGATGCCCTTGGGAAAGTCCATCTCGTCGATGACCGCGTCGAGGTAAAGTCCCGCGCCGCCGCAAAGGACGGGAACCAGGCCGCGCCGCAGCAGCCCATCCACACAGACGCGGGCGTCATCCTGAAATCTCTGAACCGAGTAGTCCTCACCCACGGTGGCCACATCGACCATGAGGAGCGGGACGCGTCTCTCGGCTACTGGCGTCTTTGCCGTACCGATATCCATCCCACGATAGATCTGCATGGCATCTACCGAGACAACGGGTGACCCCAATCGCTCTGCGACAAGCTCCGCGAGCGTGCTCTTGCCCGAGGCGGTAGGCCCTGCGATGCACACGACCCGTCCGCCTGTGGGGCAATCGCTCACAAGAGCTCACCCTCAACGGAGCCGCGCAGATACCAGGTCCGGGCCTCCTCGACGCGCACACGGGCAACCTTTCCCACTGCGTCCTGCGCACTTGTGCCATCGGGCAGCCGGAAGTGGACCGTACGGTTCTTCTCGCTGTGCCCCACCATCACGGTGCCGTCCCGCTTGGACGGCCCCTCGACTAATACGCCGACGAGCCGTCCCAGGTCCTCCTGGTTGGCATCATGGGCCTGCTGGGCGACCTGTTCGGCAAGACGGTCGAAGCGACCCTGAATCACCTCGTGCGGAGTGTCATCGACCATCTTTGCTGCCGGCGTGCCCGGGCGAGGTGAATAGATGAAGGTGAAGGCGGATGAGAACCCGGCCTCACGGACAAGCGAGAGCGTGTCGTGGAAGTCCTCCTCGGTCTCGCCAGGGAAGCCGACGATGATGTCGGTAGACAGGGCGATGTCGGAGATGGCCGCACGCAGCCTCGACACGAGTGCCAGGTACTCCTCGCGCGTGTAGCTGCGATTCATTGCCTTGAGGACGCGTGTGGAACCAGACTGGACCGCAAGATGGAGGTGCGGCATCACTGCGGGGACCTCTGCCATGGCTGCAATGGTCTCATCGGAGAGGTCCTTTGGGTTGCTCGACGTAAAGCGAATGCGCTCTACGCCCGTCTCGCCCACCGCACGCAGAAGCTCTGCAAAGCGAGGCTCATCGTAGACGTTCCTGCCATAAGAGTTGACATTCTGCCCGAGCAGGCATATCTCCCGTACGCCATCGGCAACGAGCAGCTTGCATTCTGCCACCACGCTCTCGATGGTCCGGCTGCGCTCGCGTCCGCGGACATAGGGAACGATGCAGTAGGTGCAGAAGTTGTTGCAGCCGCTCATGATGGGCACCCACGCGTGATGACGCTCGGCTCGATGGCTTGGGAGGTCGGTTGAGAAGCCCGTTCCCGGCTCACCGGTGTCGACCTCAATGGCTCCAACCTGGTCACCAAAGGCCTCAGAGAGGAGCCTCGGCAGGCTGGCAAGAGCACTTGTGCCAAAGACCACGTCGACATTGGGGATGTGAGCGCGCAGGCGCTCACCGTCTCGCTGGGCAATGCAGCCGCCAACGGCGACAATGCGCCTGCCAGAAGGCGGCGTAGGGGCTGACACCATCGAAGAGGCCTGTCCGTAAAGGCGCTGGTCAGCGTTCTCTCGGACGCAGCAGGTCATGTATACAACGATGTCTGCGTCATCGGGGCTTTCGACCTCAATGCAGCCACACGAATCGAGAAGGCCGGAGACCCTCTCGGAATCGTGCATGTTCATCTGACAGCCGAAGGTTTTGATGCTGTAGGTCTTGCCGACAAGCACCTGGGTATCGGGTGATGCCATCTACGCAACCACTCCCCCGTCGTCCACTGCGTTCGCCGAAACGCTATGCGGGGTGAGCCTATGGACATAGACGGCAAATCGGATGGCAGTGCGCTTCTCGCCAGCTATGTCGATATCGGAGAAGGTGGGGGCACAGGAGATGTCGACACCCGTGGGAATGAGAAAGCCGCGCGCGATGGCAAGGGCCTTCACGGCCTGGTTGACCGCACCGGCTCCGACACACTGCATGTTGACGGGAACGCCGTCTTTGACCATGCCGGCAATGGCCCCGGCAACCGATGCCGGGGACGACTTGCTCGAGACCTTCAGGAAATCCATGCTGCTAATACTCCAATAGTGCGGTGGTTGTCAGGGTGGTGCGTTTGTCTTTCTTGCTGTAGCCATGCATAGGAACGATTGTAATGTCCCGGATGTGCATTGCAATCGCAGGGTGCAGCAAACCGAGCAACAGATGCCAAATCCCTAGTCCGCGTCCTCAAGGTCGAAGGTTACGACGATGCGACCCTTCCCAACCCTCACCTTTGGATCATGCACGAGCGAGACGTAATAGCGATCCTCGATAAACGAGAAGTCCTTGGCGAGCACGCGCGAGAACTCCTCGGCGTCGGGCTTGGAGAGCTTGAGTCCGCGTCGGTCACGGTAGAGATCGACGGGTTTGGGGCCCGCCGGGGCATCGGACTTACGGAGCATGCGGGAGGCGACGCTTCTCAGGGGGCGGATCTGGCCTGACACCACGCGGTGCGCCGTCCGTTCGCTCATCTCGAGACCCAGGCCCTTGCAGATCGAAAGGAGTTCACGAGCATCGGCGGCGGCGCGAAGACGCTCGAGCACCGGTAACGCAGAGAGGTCATCCATAAAGAGGAGCTCTGACGAGTCTACCGAGGGCGGGATGCGGGCGCGTGCGGTTGCGGCGATCTCTGCGGGAGAGCCAACGTAGACCTCGCAGGTCCCATACTCCTCGAGCGCAAACTCGCAGCAGGTGCGAACGATGTTGTGCGGCCCTCGCGTACACGTACGCCTGCCGTCCTCGTCCTCCCCCAAGACAGGCCAGGTAGACTGGTCTGTTCTCTCGGCAAGCCTTGTAGCATTTGTCACCACCGAGATGGACGTCCCTTTGCCAGGGGCAGAGGAGGCGACACGCGCCGACTCGGCATTCTCGCGCACGGAGTATAGGGCCATGCCTCGCCCATGGACACCCCAGCGGTCAACGTGGATGCTTTCGAGCTTGGAGGTCACGCGCGCCTCGAAGATGCGCTCCTGCATGTCCTGCGGGATGCCCGACCCATCGTCAAGGATGGTGGTGGTGCGAAGGTCACCCTCATGCGAGGTGGCAAGGTAGATGCGCTTTGCGCCGGCATCGCGCGAGTTGCGAAGAAGCTCGATGACCATGTCCTCGACGCAGCGGATGTCATGCTTTGCCTGGCGGCGCTCCGCCTCCGCAACGCGGAGGCGGACATAGCCCTCGCCGAGGTTCTCCTCGACACGAAGTGACCGTTCACCACCCATGCGCGCGACGAAATCGGCCAGCCCCGCCGCATCAGAGCCCCGCTCCTCTGCCACCATGCCATCTCCCGCTTACTTGGCGACGCCGACGGCGCGGGACTCGCGGATGACCACAACGCGAACCTGACCGGGGTACTCCATCTCGTCCTCGATTTGCTTGGCAATGTCATGGGCGAGGACGGTTGCCTGTGCGTCAGAGATCTTCTCGGGCTCGACCATGACATGAAGCTCTCGACCTGCCTGCATGGCATAGGTGCGCTCGACGCCCTCATGTGCGTTAGAGATCTCCTCGAGCTTCTCGAGACGCTTGATGTAGGTCTCGGCAGACTCGCGGCGAGCACCGGGGCGCGCGGCAGAGATGGCATCTCCCGCCTGGACGAGAACGTCGAGGACGGTGTCGGGGTCGACGTCTGCGTGGTGGGCCTCAATGGCGTGCACGATCTCAGGGCGCTCGCCATAGCGACGGGCGAGGTCGGCACCAATGACGGCGTGAGGGCCTTCGACCTCGTGGTCGATTGCCTTGCCGATGTCGTGGAGAAGGCCGGCACGCTTGGCGGACGCAGGGTCCATGCCAAGTTCGGAGGCCATGATCCCGCAGAGCGCAGAGACCTGGATGGAGTGAGAGAGGACGTTCTGCCCGAAGGAGGTGCGATACTTGAGAGCACCCAGGGTCTTCACGATCTCCGGGTGGAGGTCGTGGATGCCGGCGTCGAAGGCGGCCTGCTCGCCGGCCTCGCGGACGCGCTCGTTGACGAGGTCTTCCGCCTTCTTGTAGAGCTCCTCGATGCGAGCGGGGTGAATGCGCCCGTCGGCGATGAGGTTCTCGAGTGCCACGCGGGCAGTCTCGCGGCGGACAGGGTCAAAGCTCGAGAGCACAACGGTCTCGGGGGTGTCATCGATAACGAGGGAGACGCCGGAGACCTGCTCGAAGGTGCGTATGTTACGGCCCTCGCGGCCGATGATGCGGCCTTTGAGGTCGTCGGAGGGGATGTGAACCGTGGTGACGGTTATCTCGCCAGCCTGATCGGCTGAGCAGCGCTGGATGGCCGTGGAGATGATTTCGCGGGCGGTCTTATCGGCCTTGGCACGTACGTTTTGCTCGGCTTCGCGGAGAACCTGCGCCTCGTCGCGAACGCTCTCGGCACGCACGCGAGCGATGAGTTCGTCGTGGGCGCCCTCCCTCGAAAGACCGGCAATGCGCTCGAGCTCGGTGGTCTGCTTGCCCTCAAGGGCATCGAGGTCGTTCTTACGGCGGTCGAGCTGGCTCTGCATGCCAGAGAGCTGGCGCTCGCGCTTGTCCAGGGCGTCATTGCGACGGTCAAGGGACTCCTCGCGCTGCATGATGCGACCCTCCATGGACTGCAGCTCGCCCTTGCGCTTCTTCTCCTCAGCCTCAGAGTTCTGCTTGAGCTGGAGAATCTCCTCCTTAGCCTCGAGCACGGCCTCCTTCTTGGCGGTATCCGCCTGGCGACGCGCCTCGGATGTAATGCGCTCGGCCTCCCCGCGCGCCTGCTCGATCTGGTCATTGGCCGTCCTGAGCTTGGAGTTGCTCTTTCCGGCAAGGAAGAAGTACGCCAAGCCCGCACCGACTACCAGACAGATAACTCCTATGACAAATTCCATGGCAGCTCCTCAGATGACGAATTCACATGATTGTTCAGGAGACCCCAACGCAAAGCGCAGGGAACCCGCCATCGGGGTATCCGGCCGCAGATGCCATAGGCATGACGTTCCATGATGCTGACGCGGTGAAACTAAAAAGCAATGCACAGCTGGTTAACCAGCGGAAGATACGCTCTCAGGCCTCTTAATCTTATGTTCGCATTTGGTACCTGTCAAATTGTCAGGGTACCGCCCGCACCCAAAGAAGGCCCGCTTCACGGAAATATCCGAGATGCCCCGCAACGGCTGCATCCAAGCGTTTGGGCCCGCTCCAAGCGACGGGCCAAGGGGCTCATCACTCGTCGGACTCCCCCCTCTCGTCAAGGACGCGTCTGGCCATGCGCGTAGCAAGCCCCAGGGGAAACCCGCGCGTCACGAGGAAACGCACCGTCTTTTCGTAGTCGTTCTTTCCCGTGAGGCGTCGACGTGAAGCAAGCGCGTAGGCTGACTCTTCCTCGGACTCCTGGGTAAGGTAGAGCTCAGGCCACCCGGGCACATCAGCCATGTCGATGCCACGACGCGAGAGGTCGCGCTCGATGCGGACTCTCCCCCAGCCCTGGGAGAGCTTCGAGCGGATAAAGGCGTCGGCGAAGCGTGCGTTATCGACAAGTCCGCACTCGACAGACCTTCGACACGTGTATTCAACTGTCTGGGTTGTGTAGCCGTCTCTGAGCAGCCGTGCAGAGAGCTCTCCCTCGGAGTAATCCCTTCGGTCGAGGAGGGATGCCGTCCGCTCCATGGCGCACGCACGAGAGACCTCACCCATCGCATGCAAGAGCTCTGTCCTTGAGGAAGGCAGAAGCTCACGGCACCTCGCCTTGGAATCGAGTGCACGAGCGACGGCAACGGGCACGCTGATGCGCTCTTCTCCGTGTTGCGGGGTTCTTACCACAACCTCGCCGCGAGAAACCGCCTGCCCTAAGCCGCGAGATCCACGCTGGGGCAGACAGACCCCCCAATCGAGAGGCGTCTTGGGCCATTCGCCCTTTGCAGCTCGCATCACCGTTGGGAATCCTCAACGGAGTCGGCATTTTCGATAGGCTCGCCCACGCGCTCATCACCCAAGGCAAGACCACAGGCAACGCGTACCTTGTGGTCAATCTCGTCCATGAGGTCTGGGTTAGAGGCAAGGAATGCCTTAGCAGCCTCGCGACCCTGTCCAAGACGCTCGCCCTCGTACGTGAACCAAGAACCAGACTTGTCCACGATGTTGTACTCGACAGCCATGTCGAGGATCGAGCCTTCCTTGGAGATGCCCGTGCCATACATGATGTCGAACTCCGCCTGCTTGAAGGGCGGGGCGACCTTGTTCTTGACGACCTTGACCCTCACACGGTTGCCCACAACCTCCCCGTTGACTTTGATGCCGTCAACGCGCCTGATGTCCATGCGTACGGACGAGAAGAACTTGAGTGCCCGGCCGCCAGGCGTGGTCTCGGGGTTGCCGAACATGATGCCAATCTTCTCGCGAAGCTGGTTGATGAAGATGCAGGTGGTATTCGACTTCGAGAGGGAGCCCGCAAGCTTACGAAGCGCCTGGCTCATAAGGCGAGCCTGGAGACCAACTGTGGTGTCTCCTATCTCGCCCTCGATCTCTGCACGAGGGACCAGTGCCGCCACGGAGTCAATGACCACCACGTCAATGGCACCAGAGCGAACCAGCATGTCGCAGATCTCCAACGCCTGCTCGCCCGTATCCGGCTGCGAGATGAGAACCTCGTCAATGTCCACGCCGATACGCGCGGCGTACCCGGGGTCGAGCGCGTGCTCTGCGTCGATGAACGCAACGACCCCACCCATCGCCTGGGCCTCGGCAAGGATCTCAAGCGAGAGCGTGGTCTTGCCGGAGGACTCGGGACCGTAGATCTCGACGATGCGACCGCGTGGCACGCCACCTATACCCAATGCGGCATCAAGCGCCAGAGACCCCGTTGGGACAGCCTCGACCTCGAGGCTGGCACTATCGTCGCCGTAACGCATAATGGCACCCTTGCCGAACTTCTTCTCTATCTCCTGGGTAGTAACCTCGAGCGCCTTGTCGCGCTCCTCCGTAGTCCCAGGGTGGTTAACCTCTTTGGCGGTACCCTTGCTCTTGGCCATGCTTGCTCCTCATCTGTTGGCTGTCATCGATACTATACGAACATCCGTTCGTAGTCAACATCGCTAAGGATAGCTTATCGGGGAGTGCTATCAGGTTTCTGACGCAGCACGGACCGCTCGCTTGCACGCAGCCGTCACCAATCTGACAGACAGGGCTATCTACCTGCAAAAACCATACTGCTCAAAGGAGGGACTCGCATGCAAAAACCTGTAGCGAGAAGAAAAACTAATCCTTCTCGGCAGTCGTCCTCACGCCCCATAAGAGAAGATCGAGCGCGCGCCTCACCGCATATGCGCGCACCTGAGCACGGTCGCCCTCGAAGAGGTTGGGAAACGTGCGCGTAATGACCGGCGTGGCAAGCCCCATCCAAACGGTGCCCACAGGCTTTCCCGGCTCTTCTCCACCAGGCCCCGCAATGCCAGTTACAGAGACGGCAACGTCGCAGGCGAGCAAGCGACGCGCGCCCTCGGCCATGGCGGCAGCACATTCGCTTGAGACGGCACCCACCCCCGGAGCATCAAGGATGCCGTTGGGGACACCGAGCACCTCATGCTTGACGGGAATGGCGTAGCTTACGATCCCACCGCGAATGGCCTGGGAGGAGCCGGGAATTGACGTAATTGCAGAGGCAACGAGGCCGCCCGTGCATGACTCCGCCGTGCCCACCGTGACGCCGAGCGAGCGGCACGCGGCGACCAGCGCCTCACACGCATCAAGTGTCTCGCCATCGAAGGTCACCGAGGGTACCAAGGCTATCGCTTCCCCACCACGTACGACCATGCCTTCACGAAGTAGTCGATGCCGGACCAGGCGGTGAGAATCACCGCGGCAAGCATGAGCCCCTGTCCCAGGAGCCATAGCGCATCTGAGGCTCCACCAGCCGGAAGCGCCATAACGAGAAGGAGCGCCGAAATTGCCACCATCGTGACCGCCGTCTTGCCCTTGCCCAAAGGAGAGGCCGCAATAACGGTTCCGGCCGAGGCCACAACCATACGCAGGCCAGACACAAGAAACTCGCGCGCGACAATCACAAGCAGCACCCACGAGGAGACCTCGCCACGCTCGAGAAGGAAGCACAGGGCGACAACCACGACGAGCTTATCGGCAATGGGATCGAGAAACTTGCCAAAGGTCGTAACCTCGTCCCTGCTTCGTGCGAGATATCCATCGAGCTTATCGGTAAGCGAGAGCGCCACGAAGAAGACAAAGACGCCAATTGACCATGCGGAACCCGCGCCGGCCACAGAAGACAGCTCCGCAACGAGCAGCCACAGGGGGACGGCCACAACGCGTACGCAGGTGACGACGTTGGCGGGCGTCCAGAGGCTGGACTTACCGCCACCGTTCTCGGCAGGGGCAGGCGTGCCCATCACGCACCCTCCCCATCACCTACGACCTCGCCCACGAGGTCGTAGGTGAAGGAGTCGACAAGGTCGCAGGTCACAACGTCCCCCACAGCGTGCCCGCCGCTCTCGATGTGCACGACGCCATCGGAATCGGGGGCCTGGAACCATGCATGGCCGACGAGCTCCGGACCATCGCCCCCCTCCTCGACGCCGTCGATGATGACGCGGACGCGCTCGCCAACGTGCCTCTCGGCAGCGGCAAAGCCAAGCTGCTCAGTGAGGTCGATGAGCTGCTGCGTGCGCTCGAGCTTAGCCTCCTCAGGCACCTGGTCGGGCATCGCGGCGGCATGCGTTCCGTCCTCAGGCGAGTAGGTGAAGACGGAACAGTAGTCGAACTCCTCGCCCTGCAGGAAGTCGAGCAGCTCCTGAGCCTCCTCGTCCGTCTCACCAGGAAAGCCCGCCATGGCTGTGGTGCGCAGCACCATGCCGGGAATCTCTTGGCGAAGGTGCGCGAAGAGCCTCGAGAACTCCTCGGCAGAGCCAGTCCTGCCCATGCGCTTGAGCACAGGCGCCGAGCAGTGCTGGATGGGAATATCGATGTAGGGCAGCACCTCGTCGACGTCACGAATGGTCGAGACGAGCTCCTCGGTCATCCCTTCGGGCTGAAGGTACAGCACGCGGACCCAACCACCAAAGGGACGAACGACCTCAGCAACCTGGCGCAAAAGCGAGGCAAGCGTGCGGGGCTCCTCGAAATCCGAGCCCCAGATACCTGTGTCCTGGCCGATGAGGACGACCTCGCGCACGCCACCCTCCATGAGCGAGCGGACCTCGTCGCATATCTCCGCGGCGTCACGCGAGTGGTAGCGGCCGCGGATGTAGGGAATGGCGCAGAATGCGCAGAACCTGTCGCAGCCCTCGGAGATCTTCACGTAGGCGCTTGCCCCGTCAACGGTGCGCAGCACTCCCTGGGGGACACCCCGCGTAACGTCGCGCTCAAGGCCCAAGACGCCATCGACTACCCCAACGATTCCGTCTTCGTCGTCTGCGTCCACAAAGGCCGAGACCTCCGGAAGCTCCTCTGCGAGAGATGCGCCGTAACGAGAGGGGACGCATCCGCACATCACAATGGGAAGGGCGCAGCCCTCCCCCTGCTGCGCAAGCTCGAGCGTGGTGTCGAGGGACTCCTGTGTGGCGCTGACGAGAAAGGAACATGTGTTGATCAGCGCAAGATCCGCCTTGTCGGGGTCATCCGTCTCGTCGTAGCCGGAACCCAGAAGCAAGGCGCGCATGCGGTCGGTGTCGACTTCATTTTTTGCGCATCCACGGGTAATGAAGAGAATGCTTGGCATGTAATGGCCTTATCGGTAGTTGACGAACTGGAGGGGCTGGCCGTAATCGTTGCCGCGGAGAAGGGCTATGACCTGTTGCAGGGCATCCTTCGAAGCCGAGCTCACACGGAGCTTGTCACCCTCGATGATGGCCTTGACCTTGAACTTCGAGTCTCGAATGTCCTTGGAGATCCTCTTGGCCACCTCGGCGTCAATGCCCTGGACGAGGTGTCCCTGCTGGCGAACGCTCATGCCGGAAGCCGCCTGCGGCTTATCCCAGCGCAGGGCAGTAAGGTCCACGCCGCGCTTCACGAGCTTGGAGCCGAGAATGTCACGCACCTGCCCCGCAACAAAGTCCGACGGGGCCTCCACCGTGAACGCGCCCTCACCCTTGGCAAGCGCAAGCGAGGCACCCGTACCCTTGAGGTCGTAGCGCTGAGAGATCTCGCGGGTCGCCTGCTGATAGGCGTTGTCGACCTCCTGCATATCGACGACGGAGACGACGTCGAAGCTCGAATCCTTAGCCATGCTCATCCTTTCTTTGGCTGTGCGGCGGCAGTTGCTCCCCGTGGTGGGGACTATCTGTCTACGCTTGGGGCCCTTACGAGCCCTTTCTAGTTGCCCTTCGTCATATTCGTTGACCCAGAGGTCTTGTTGGACGTCGTTGCGGTGGTGGAACTCTGCGAGCCGGCGGTGCTCGAGGTGCCTGAGGTTCCAGAGGTGCTCGTCAAGTCATCCGAACTCGTTGAAGTCTCCGAGGCGGAATCCTCCGACGTTGCGGCAGGTGTCCCCTGGATAGTAAGCGAGCCTATGCCGGACGCCTTGGACTCGAAGCTCTTTTGCGTGCCGTTCTCGGTAACGGTGACCGCACCCGGGTTGCCGGCACGGATGGTAATCGATTCGGTGACGGTGTAGCTCTGCTCCCAGGGGCCCGTAACCGTGCTCGCAACCTCACTCGTACCGTCGTTCGTGATCTCGAGCCATGAGGTCTCGCCGCTGGCGACGGAGACGTTGACCACGGTCTGTTGGGGGGCAGCTGTTGTGGATGAGCTGTCCTGGGTATTCGTGCCGTCCGTCGTCGTGGTCGTCGTGGTCGTGGTTGTTGGCGTGGAAGGGGATCCCGTCGACGTGGTGTCCGAAGAGTCCGTCGAGGTGGTGCTCACGGGAACGGTTGTCTTTGTCTCCTGCGACGTTGACCTGCTGTTCACGCACGAGCGAACCGAGAGGACCAAGATGACGGTAAGCACAAGCGCAAGCGCCACGATGACCAGAAGGATCGTGCGGCGGTTGTCCTGTGGCACGCGACCGCGGGAGCGCCCCGAGAGGCGGCCTCGCTGGCTGTCAGAGCGCCGGCGCACGTTAGGCCGGTCGACGCTGGCGATGTTTCTCGACGAGCGCCTGCCCGAGATGGTGGACGCACGGTCGTAGGGCCTTGCGCCATCGTCGTATCGAAGGTCGTCGGTGTACTCGCCCGCCCGCACGCTTCTCGTGCTCACGTCATCGCGCTCGTAGAGACGCTGGGCGTGTGACGAGTCACGCCGATAGACACGCGCGGTCTCGCGACGCTCCTCAACGCCATTTTGCCCCTCGCGGAGAAGGCGGTTTGCGGGGTCGTCCACGCGATGTCGCTGCTGCTGGACGTACCTGCTTCGCTGGCGAGTGGTGTAACGGTCTGGCTCACGGCTGCGGCTCTCGTTGCGAACGCGATCTGAGGTTGAGTTGTACGGCCTGCCGTAGACGTACTCGGCATGCGAGTACGAGGGCGACTGGCCTCTCGTACCCGCGGAATAGCTCGAGCCAGCAAGGGGAACCGATGACGGCGTGCGCGGTCGGGGTCCCGACGTGGTGGCAAAGGCGCCCATGTCACCGGCGGGGCCGCCCGACGTGGGCAGAAGGCCACGATACTGCACGTAGGCCTTGGGGCGAGACTCGGCCTCGTTAACCACGTCGTAGCCCTGAACAACACCTCGACCCGACTGCGTGTCACGCGTGCGGCGGCGAAGCTCATGCGAGGAGGTCCCGTGCACGTGCTCGTAGAGTTCCTCCTGGAAGAGGTCGACGACCTCCCGAGGGTTGAGCCCCAGGTAGCGGGCATACGACGAGAGCATGCCTTGGGCATAGCCACTCTGGGGGATATTCTCGAAATCCCCCTCCTCAAAAGCTATGAGGACCTGCTCCTTGAGCTTTAAGACCTGCGAGGCTTGGCCCACCGTAAGGCCGAGCTGGCGGCGGCGGCCAAGGAGCATCTCGCTAAAGCGCGGGCGCGACGGCATTGTGGGCTACACCTCCTCGAAATCCTGCTCGGCGGCCTTGAGGCCCTCAAGCCCCTCCTTGTCGAGAAGCACATCGCGGGGCTTGGACCCGTTCGCGGGCCCCACGATACCTTTGTTCTCGAGCATGTCCATGATTCTCCCCGCCCTAGCGTACCCCACCGAGAGCGCTCGCTGGAGGCTGGACGTGGAACCAAGCTGAGAGTTCACAACGATGTCGGCTGCCTCCCAGAGCAGCGGGTCATCCACGGGGGCGGATGGCTCGGATGGGCCGCCAGGCGTCATGGGCGAGACGGCCGTGAGGATGTCGTCGTGGTAGTCCGTATCGTGGTGCTCCTTGATGAAGGATACGACGCGCTCCACCTCCCCCTCGGAGACGAAGCAGCCCTGTGCGCGCCTGGGGCGCAGGCCACGGAGCTTATAGAGCATGTCACCATGCCCCAGGAGGCGCTCGGCGCCGGTCTGGTCGAGGATGATTCGCGAGTTCATGCCGTTGTCGACGGAGAGCGCCACGCGGTTGTCGATGTTTGCCTTGATGAGGCCGGTCACGACGTCGGCCGAGGGGCGCTGCGTGGCCACGATGAGGTGGATGCCGGCTGCACGGCCAAGCTGTGCGATGCGTACGATGGACGCCTCGACGTCCTTGCCAGCAACCATCATGAGGTCCGAGAGCTCGTCGATCACGATGACAAAGTACGGCATGTGCTTGGGCGGGTTCTCCATGTCGGCGTACTTGCCGCTGTTGATGGCATGGTTGTATGACTTGATGTCGCGGACCTTGTAGTGCTCGAAGACCTTGAGGCGGCGCTCCATCTCGGTCACACCCCATGAAAGCGCGCTTGCCGCCTTGTTGGGCTCGGTGACCACGGGTACGTAAAGGTGGGGCAGCCCCGCGTAGTAGGTAAACTCGACGCGCTTGGGGTCCACCATGATGAGGCGGACCTCCTCGGGCGTGGCCCGCATGAGGATGGTCATGACGATGCTGTTGAGCAGGACAGACTTGCCCGAACCCGTAGTGCCCGCAACGAGAAGGTGCGGAAGCCCCGCGATGTCCACCACGACGGTCTTGCCCTCGGAGTCACGGCCAAACGCAGCCTCGAGCGGGCCACCCTTGACGTAGGGAAGAACGTCTCCCAGATAGACTGGCTGCGTGGTCTTGTTGGGAATCTCGATGCCCACGAGAGAGGTGCCCGGGATGGGGGCAAAGATGCGCACCGAGCGCGAGGCGAGCGACAGCGCGATGTCATCCTGGAGGTTGGTTATCTTGCTAACGCGCTCGCCCTCGCCCATCTCGATCTTGAACGTGGTGACCGAGGGGCCGGCCACCCAGCCCACGACGCGCGAGGTGAGGCCAAACTCCTCAAGCGTTCCCTGGAGCTTGGCCGCGACCGCAGAGAGCTCCTCGTCCGACTCTGCGCTTACGCCGGAGTTGGGATTTACCTTGAGCATGTCAGGCGGTGGTAGCTCTCGTCCGTCATCGGTCGTTGCCGAGACAGAGGGCTGGCCAGCCCTTGACGCGGCGGACCGGGCAGGGAGAGAGGCGGGTGCGTCTGCCTTCTCCTTGGAGCCGCGAGACTTCTTGGCCCTTGCGGATGGGTCGAGAAGCGTGGTGGCTGCCGCATCGTCCAAAAGCGTTGTTGCACCTGCCTCTGATGCGTTTTCCTCAGCAGCGGCAACGGCGTCTGCCTTCTTGGGCCTGCCGCGGCGCAGCACGCTCGTCTTGCGCGCGCCAATGAAGGATGTCTCACCCTCGCCCGTCTCGTCGAAGAGCGAGCCCTGGGTGTGTGCCACGGTAGCTGCGGGAGCGGGGGCGGATGGCGCAAGCTCGCGAGCCGCCGCAAGCTCGGCGTCGCGCTGCTCCCGCGCAAGCCGGCGGTTCTCGGATGCCTCTTGGGCACGCAGGTGAATCTTGGCAACAGCGCCAGAAACAGAGAAGCCACAGATGACGGCTCCAACGACGATGACGCCCACCAGGATGACGTTTCCCACAATCGCCCCAACAAAGCGGACGAGGACGTAGGAGAAAAAGCCGCCCACGTAACCGCCAGCAGATTCAACCGTAAGCGCCGAGAGCGCGATCGAGGGGGCATCCGCGACGCCCGGGTGGTTGAGCGAGAGCAGTGCCAAGACGGAGAGCACGATGAGCACAAGACCGCCGGCCACGCGCCCGGAGATTGGCCCATCCTCATCCATGAAGAACGTGCACGCGAAGATGAAGAGGGCTATGGGGGCGAGAATCGCACCTGCACCAAAGAGCTGCGAGAGTGCGTGCCCTACCATGCTCGTCACGATGGCCGACGTCGGGACGACCAGCGAGACAAACATGGCAACGGCAATAACGGCCAAGGCCACGCCGACTATGTCGTTTTGCGTGGACGAGAGGCCCTGTTGGTCCTTATCGGCGGCACCGCGACCACGACCCGCCTGGCGCGGGGCTGCACCCCGTGCCTTCGAGCCATTCCTTGCTGCCTTGCCTGCTGCGTTTGATCTGCGATTCGAGGGCATGTACCTTAGACCTCCATCACGACCGGTATCACCATCGGTCGCGTGTGCGTCTTGCTCCAGAGGAAGTTGGAGAGTGAGTTTCTCACACCCTTCCGGACGGTGTCAATGCTCGCCCCATTGCCCTTCTCGAGGCGCTCCACCTGGGAGCGGACAAGAGCGCGGGCATCGTCCATGAGGGCTTCATCCGAGGCAAACGAGACGCCACGACCGGAGAGATCAATGGTGTCGACAGAATGGTTTCTCGACCTGATGGCCACCACGCACGTGATGACGCCATCCTGCGCGAGGCGCTGGCGGTCGCGCAGGACCACCGGATTGGCGTCGGTGATGGAAAGCCCGTCAACATAGACCACACCGGAGTCGACCGAGGGACCACGGCGCGCCTTGCCGTGGCGCACCTCGAGGGAGTCTCCGTTGTCGAGAATGAATATGTTGCGCTCGGGGACACCCACCTGCTGGGCGATCTTTGCGTGGGCACGCAGGTGCTGGGCCTCGCCGTGGACCGGCATGAAGCAGCGCGGCTTGACCATGGCAAGCATGAGCTTGAGCTCCTCCTGGGAGCCGTGACCCGAGACGTGGACCAGCGCCTGGCTCTTGTCGTAGATGTCGCAGCCGAGCTTGGAGAGCGAGTTGACGATGGCCTGGACGCTCTTCTCGTTGCCCGGGATGGGGTTTGCCGAGATGATGACTGCGTCTCCCTCATGGATCGAGAGGCTCTTGTGCTCGCCGTTTGCCATGCGCGCAAGCGCCGAGAGGGGCTCGCCCTGACTGCCGGTGCAGAGGACAACGATCTTCTCGTCTGGAATCTTCTCGAGGTCGTAGGCGTCGATGATGTTCTCGTCGGCAATGCGCAGGTAGCCAAGCCCACGGGCCACCTTGGTGTTCGTGACCATCGAGCGACCCGTCACGACGACCTTTCGGCCAACGGCCACCGAGGCGTCACAGATCTGCTGCAGGCGGTGGATGTGGCTCGAGAACGAGGCCACAAAGACACGTCCGGGCGCATTCTTGATGATGTGGCGCAGCGCGGGGCCAACAGCTGCCTCGGAGGGCGTGAAGCCAGGACGCGTGGCGTTGGTGGAATCGGAGAGAAGGACGTCGACGCCCTCGGCCGCAAATCGGTTGATAGCCGCGTAGTTGGGGCGTACGCCGTCGATGGGCGTCTGGTCGAGCTTGAAGTCGCCAGTGTGCATGACGTTTCCGGCAGGCGTGTTTATGAAGACGCCAAACGCGGCGGGAATGGAGTGCGTCATCGCGAAAAACGTGATGTTGAAGGAGCCAAGCGTGATGGTTGAGCCGTCCTGCACCTCGCGGAACTTGGGGCTCTTGATGTTGTGCTCGGCGAGCTTGCCCTCGATGATGCCAAGGGTGAGCTTGCTGGAGTAGACAGGGACCTTGTGCGTGAGGTCCTGCAGGAGGTAGGGCAGGGCGCCCGTGTGGTCCTCGTGGCCGTGGGTGATGATAATGCCGCGCAGCTTGTCCTCATTCTCCAAGACATACGTGTAGTCAGGGAGGATGAGGTCGATGCCCGGCTGCTCGTCATCGGGAAACATGAGGCCGGCGTCAATCATGACCATGTCGTCTCCGTACTCGAACACGGTCATGTTCTTGCCAATCCCGTCAAGACCACCAAGCGGGATGATCTTGAGGGGGGTTTCTTTCTTTGGCATTGCTGGAGAAATCCTTTCGTCGAGGTCTATACGCACGGCTTTGCGCCGTTATCTAGTGAGCGGTCCTGGCAACCGAGTGCTGCCAGCCGCAACAGCTACGGTTTTGGTGTTCCGACGGTCGAGGGCCGACGCGCCGGGACAGCGGCTTCTCCATTGTAACCAAGCCAGGGGAAGCGTGCTGAGGCTCCATCATGATTGCGGAGAGGGACTGGAGGGCGACACCAGGGCAGAATGATTGTGTGGAACTGACGATTGTACGGGCCGCACAATCGCAAGGACAAGAGTTGGCATGAGAAGCAACGGCACCCGCATCACATAAAGAAAAGGCCGACCGGGATGCCCAGTCGGCCTCGCAAGCCGTGCTGCCGAGAATTGCCGAGAGACGCTGCCAGGACCTACGCCTCGTGGTGACGGCGCGGCTGGCGCTTCTCGCCGAACTCGCCACCATTGTTGGGGCGACCAGAGCGCTCGCCGCGATCACCAGGGTGACGACGCGCGCGGGTGCGATGCTCGCTGGAACGCTCGCCGCCGTTGCTCTCGCCGTGTCCCGCGTGACCAGAGCCGGCAGGAGCCTCGGGCTTGTCGAGACGGTCGAGGGAAATCTTGCCCTTCTCGTCGACCTCAAGAACCGTGACCTTGACCTCGTCACCGATGTTGAGCACGTCCTCGACCTTGTCGACACGGCCCTTCGCGACGCGAGAGATGTGGAGCAGGCCGTCCTTGCCAGGCAAGAGCTCGACAAAGGCACCAAAGGGCTGGATGCCCACAACGCGACCGGTGTACTCCTCCCCCGCCTCGGGAACCTTGACGATGGCCTTGATGCGCTCTGCGGCAGCCTCGCCCGCGCCGTTGGTACCGGCGATGAAGACCGTGCCGTCCTCCTGGATGTCAACCGTGGCACCCGTGTCCTCCTGGATACCGCGGATGACCTTGCCGCCGGAGCCAATGACGTCGCGGATCTTGTCCGTGGGGATCTGGAGGCTGATGATCTGGGGCGCAGTGTCCTTGGCGTGCTCGCGCGGTGCAGGAATCTGCTCGAGCATCTTGTCGAGGATGAACATGCGGCCCTCGTGCGCCTGCATGAGCGCCTTGCGAAGAATCTCGGGCGTGAGGCCGGTGGCCTTGTTGTCCATCTGCATTGCCGTGATGCCCTTGGTGGTGCCCGTCACCTTGAAGTCCATGTCGCCGAGGAAGTCCTCGAGGCCCTGGATGTCGGTGAGGACAACGGTCTTGCCCTCCTCCTGGATAAGGCCCATGGCAACACCTGAGACCGGGCGCTTGATGGGCACGCCCGCATCCATGAGCGCAAGTGTGGAGCCGCAGGTGGAAGCCATCGAGCTGGAGCCGTTGGACTCCATGACCTCGGAGACCACGCGGATGGTATAGGGGAACTCCTCCTCGGTGGGAATCACCGGGAGCAGGGCGCGCTCGGCAAGCGCGCCGTGGCCAATCTCGCGGCGCTTGGGGCTGCCCATGCGACCGGTCTCGCCGGTGCAGAAGGGTGGGAAGTTGTAGTGGTGGATGTAGCGCTTGCCGTCGACGGGCTCGATGGTGTCAAGACGCTGCCATTCGTTGAGCATCCCCAGGGTGCAGATGGAGAGGACCTGGGTCTGGCCGCGCTGGAAGAGGCCAGAGCCGTGGACCAGCGGTAGATAGTCGGGCTTGACCATGATCGGACGAATCTCGGTGGGAGCACGGCCATCGACGCGCTCGCCAGTCTCCACGACCATCTTGCGCATGGCGTGCTTCTCGAGCCCCTTGAGCTCTACGGCAATAGAACGGCTCCACTGAGCCTGCTCGTCCTCGGTGAACTCGGCCTTGATGGAGCCCTTGAGTGCCTCGACCTTGCTCATGCGGGAGAGCTTGTCTGCATCCTTCAGGGCGGCGCTCATCTCGTCAAAGTGAGCAAAGATGCGGTCGTGGACCTCGGGGATGGGCTCGTCGAGCACGTACTCCTTCCTGGCGATCGCACCGTTGGCCTCCTCCCACTTGGCGAAGAACTTCTTCTCCTCCTCGCAGAAGGCGGCGATGGCCTCCTGACCAAAGGCCATGGCAGCGAGCATGTCCTCCTCGCTGATCTCCTTGGCACCCGCCTCGAGCATCGAGATGAAGGTGGAAGAGCCGGCAAGCTCAAGGTCAAGGTCGGAGGCATCCCGTTCCTCGTAGGTGGGGTTCACGAGAAACTCACCGGTCTCGGGGTTGCGACCAATGCGCACGCATGCGAGCGGCCCCTCGAAGGGCACGCCGCCGATCGTGAGGGCGGCGGAGGCGCCCATCACGCAGATGGTGTCGACGGAGTGGGTCTGATTGGCCACGAGCGGGGTGGCCACGACCTGGACCTCGTTACGGAAGCCGTCGGGGAAGGACGGACGCAGCGGGCGGTCAATCATGCGGGCCGTGAGGGTGGCCTTCTCGGAGGGTCTTGCCTCACGCTTGAGGTAGCCCCCGGGAATGCGGCCCACGGCGTACATCTTCTCGATGAAGTCGACCGTCAGGGGGAAGAAGTCGTAGTCCTTGCGCTCCTTCGAGACGACGGCGGTGACGAGGACGGTGGAGTCCCCGCTCTTCACCAGACAGGCACCCGTGGCCTGCTTCGCGAGTTCGCCTGCCTCGAGAGCGTAGTGCTTTCCGTAGAGGTCGAACTCGTGTGTAACCTTTGTCATACGTTTCCTCTTATCTCCGCCTGCCCCATTGCAGGCGGGCCGTCTAGCGAGCCTCCGCACCACGCGCGGAGAACAAAAACCGTGTGCGACGCATCGCACGCCCGCGGCACGCCCTCGCTTCTCTCGGGCGCACATACAAGGGGCGCCCGAAGGCGCCCCGTAAGACACTTACTGGATGTTATCGCGGATGCCGAGGCTCTTGATGAGGGAACGGTACTCCTCAATGTCCTGGGCCTTGATATAGGAGAGCAGGCGACGACGCTTGCCGACGAGCATGAGCAGGCCACGACGGGTATGGAAGTCCTTCTTGTGAGACTTCATGTGCTCGGTGAGGCCCTTGATGCGCTCGGTGAGCAGTGCAACCTGAACGGCTGCGGAACCGGAATCCTTCTCGTCCTTGCCATACTGCTTGACGAGCTCGGCCTTGCGCTCCTTGGTAACTGCCATGTGGAACCCCTTTCGCTCTGCGTATTCGCCCCGGACTGGGTCGGTCGCCAGGCAGTTGGCGGGCCGCTAGGTGCGGGGTAATGACCTAGGTATGATAGCACGCACCTCGCAGCTGCAATCGCACCCACACAATCGCCGCATACGAGGTGCCTAGCTGATGCAGCTAGTAGCTGTAGACCCTGGTCCCAGTTGGGATGTTCCGGTTAATCCAGTACGCGTTGTTGATGTCGAGACGCACGCATCCGTGCGAAGCCGGAACCCCAAGCGTCCCGTCCATCACAGAGCGGGTGCCCTGATAGTACAGGACGGAGTGGAACAGGTAGTTGCCATAGAACTGAATCCAGTAGTAGCAGGTGAATCCGTTGCCAAAGCTGTAGCCACGAGACCCAATGGAATACGTGCCGCGGACCGTGGGAGTCGATGCTTTTCCAGGCGAGCAAATCCACTTGTAAATGGCACACCAATCGCCGTTGACCCACTTGAAGACCCAGGTCGTGCAGTTCGAGTTGTCGATGAGTAAAAGGTAATTGGTGGGGCTGCCGGCGGACCTGGCAATGTTCACGGCAGAGCTGGCCTCGCCCGAGTAGCACAGCCAGACGCCGTCGGGGTCGAAGTAGCTTCCAGCGGCGAAACCGGTTGCCATTGTGCCCGTAGAGGGGTCGAGGTAGTACGTCTTCCCGCCCTGGTTGAGCCAACCGGTCTGCATGACTCCGTAGCCGTTGAAGTAGTACCAGGAGCCGTTGATGCTAGCCCAACCCGTGGCGTCGGAACCGGAGTCATACGCATAATGCCAGGACCCGCCAGAGGTATACCAACCAGACTTGTGGACCTCGGCAGAGAAGGTCGACTGCTTGCCGTTGGGGCACTTCACATCGAGATAGATTTCATAGGTCGTTGCGCTGGAGTTAAGGGTGTCGCACGAAAAGCTCACCGAAGTTGTGCTCGACCAGTCGTTGAGCGTGCCCGAGGCCGAGCCGTCTGCAGAGATCCAGCGGAAGCGGTAGAGCGCACCCGAGACTTCGCGGCCATCGAAGAGGTCGGCCCGCGCCGTCCAGCCGGAGGCAGCCGATCCGGAGACGGAGACGCCCGTCACACCCCACGCCACGACCTCGGCCGATGCCGTGCGTCTCTCGCCACGGGCGGAGACCACGTCCACGTAGAGGGTGTAGCGGCCCGGGGCGCCGAGTGCGCCCGTGTGGGAGGCCTCCGTGGTGTCGGCACCCGTGTAGAGCTCGGTCGAGCCCCAGTCGCCCTCGGCCCAGGAGCCTTCCCACTGCCAGACGTAGTTGTAGGTCAAGCCAGAGGTGTCGCCCGAGACCTTGGGGGCATAGGTCACCTCGTCGCCGGCTACGACCGAGGAGGGGGTGGCGACGACGCCGTCGAGCGACCAGGAGTCGTCGTAGGCCTCAAGTTCCGCGGACATCGTGCGCTTCTGGCCCGAGCGGTCAATGACGTCAACGTAGACCACGTAGCGGCCGGGGCGGTAGAGCGAGAGCGTGCCAGTGGCCTCCGCGGTCGCCTTCCCCGTGTCGTGGACGGTCGAGCCCCAGAGGTCCCAGCCACCCCCGTATGACCACACGTAGTTGTATGTGGCGCCGTCGAGGTCGCCGGAAACCTGCGGCGTCACGGTCACGGTCTGGCCGGAGGTCACGCGCGAGGCGGAGAGCGATACGCCGGAGAACTCCCAGATGGGCACAGCCGTACTGGCAGCATCGGAGGCAGTGGCCCTGCTTTCCCCGTCGTTTGCGTAGGCAGGCCCGACCTCGGTACTTGCAGGCGCAGAAGCCGCGGCCTCGCTTCCCGAGGCGTCTGCGGAATCGGCGGCGAGCGCCATGGAGGGGACCCCCAGGGAGCATACCAAGCTGAGCGCCATTACGAGCAGCGCGTTCCTACATCCCGTCACGGATCTCATGGGTGCTATCTCCGGGGTCGCCGATGACCAGGCCATGCATTAGGCTGAAAGAAAGTATAGGCGCCCCTACTTGCCGCCCTCCCCCACAATCCTTCTGAAGGCGCGAATGGGTCCGGCAATCGCCTCTCCGGCCCGATATGTCCTTGAGGATTGAAGCGAGGAAAGCTCGGATCCAAGCTCAGAAACCCTCCGCTCGAGCTCGTCGATCTTCTCGCCCCTCTCATGCAGCTCCCTATTGCGAGCGAGCACCTTGGCGTAGGCGACCCCGCAGAGAACCTCCTGCATTTCCCGTCGAAGCCCATTGGAGCCAGCAAGTACGGGATGGTCGGACACAGACGCCTCGAGGATCCGTTTCCAGAGGCCGTCGATGTCAAATGCCTCCAGTTCCTCCGCACTTCTACGCGCCTCGTCTCCCATCGCCTTGCGAAGGGCGTCATCACGAAGCAGCTGAGAGGTCTTCTGAGCAGCGGCGTCGACGCCTCCCTGTGGCACGCTTACCAGTCCGCGCGCCTCCCGAGAGAATCGGATGGGCAGCTCGTACATGACGCAGGGGACGCCACAGGCCTTCGACTCGGCCACCGCCAGGGGAAATCCCTCACTTGGTGATGTCATGAGGTGGACGGAGGACCGCAGCATGAGCTCTGGCACGTCCTTACGGGCTCCGAGAAACTCGATGGCGTCGCTGACTCCTTCGCTCTCTGCGAGCGCGTGGAGAAGGCGTACCTCGCTCTCCTCGCCGGGGCCAACGAACAGCAGGCGGGCATCGGGTACGGTCTCTCTCACCCTGGCGATGATGCGTATGGCATCTTCAGGTCGCTTCTCTTCCGCACTGAGTCGGCCAACCCAGATGACGTCATGGGACGAAAGCGCCGCCTGAGGCGTGGCCTTGGTCGATATGGAGCACTGGTTGACGGTTGTGAAGACCCGTGGGTTGAACTGGCGCCAGAACTCGGCATCGAGCTGGTCGAGACAGACGACCGCATCGGAGAGCCGGTAGTTCACCGGAAGGGCGAGCTCGTCCTCGGAGGATTGGTCCACAAGGTTGGTGAACGAGCCGTGCGTGTGAACGACGAACGCGATGCCAAGCGCCTTGGTCACGAACTGGTCCCACTCCAGGCAGTGGCTCAGCCACTGCGAGTAGACGAGAACATCGACCCCATGGCGGACAAGGGCCTCCTCGAGCACATGGGCGCGCCGGAGATAGTTTGACGGTCCCGAGGACCTGAAGTCGGGCAGCCGGACAAGGGCCGTACCAGCAGGGATTGTCCCTTCGGAAGGCAGCACGTCGCAGAGGAGCACGACTTGGTAGCCCTCGGAGAGAAACATCCTGGCAAGCGAGATGGTGACGGCCTCCGCTCCCCCACCGGCAAGCTGGAAGTAGTAGAGCGCAATGGTGTGGACGGAACGACGCGACACGGCAAGGGAGCGAGCGCCTTGGAGCGTAGAGATCGCCTCGAATCGCCCATCTTCGAAGATTCGGCCAAAAATCGCAGAGAAGACCTGGTCTGGCCGACCATGAGAAAGGACGGCATCCAGACGCGCACAGCGTTCCTCCTGGCTCCCGGCTGCCATGATCTGACTTGCAGATTCGGCAAAGCCGCCCTCCTCGGCCAAAACGACGTCGAGGAACTCGTCGTAATGGATACGGGCGCTTTGGCGCATCGCGTCAAGCTCCCCAGCGTCTTCCCAGAGCTGGGACTGGGGCACGGACTCCTCAAGGCAGACCTTGTTCACCTCGAGACGCTCGCGGAAGCGCGCCCGGCGGGCCTGGTCCATCTCGCCATGCGCAACGCCATAGGCGTCGTCGCGGAGGAAGCGATAGAGCTCCCTAGCAACATCGTGCTCATCCCAGAGGCCGAGGACGGTCTCCAGGGTCTCGCGCCGCACCTCAAGCGGGACCTCGTCCTGCCATACGTTCATGGTGTGCTCGAGCTCATGGCGAGACACGGATTCCAGGCAGCGTGAGACGGTTGCGTCGGCCAACGCCCCGGTCTTCATCAGATAATCGGAAAGGACGTCGCAGCACCTGCGCTTTAGCTTGCTGGACCTGGAGAAGCCCGCAGGCGAGATGCCCTCCGCGCCCGTCTGCCCACGCCCGATATGGTAGACATAATACGCAGACGGCGAGACCGCACGGTACGTCTGGGCCTCACGCGCCACGGCGAAGTACTCGACCACGTCCTCCGCTGCCGAAATCCCGGGAGTAAGTCCAAGGCCGCCGAGGACCCTCCTGACCAGGTCGCCCCTGTAGAGCTTGTGGTTGAGGTTGTAGTCGTAGGACCAGTCGAGAAAACACGTCGAGAGAATGGCTTTTCCCTCGAGCTTGCGCTCCGTGGGATTCATCGTCCTCTCTATTCCAGCGACAGTCTTCTCGTCACACCGGGGTTCGGCAACCACGCGCACGCCAAAGTGGAGTATATCCACCTCATCGCGGGACATCTGGTCGACGAGCCTCTCGCAAGCTTCCGGCACAAGCTCGTCGTCTGCATCGACGAACGTCACGTACGTGCCGGTCGTTCGCGCGACACCAACGTGTCGCGTCGCGAACAGGTTGAGGTTGCGCTCGTTCCGAACATAGTGAAGGCGAGAGTCGCTTTTGGCTAGCTCTTGGACGATTCTCGATGTGCCATCTGTCGAGGCGTCATCCACGCAAATGACTTCAATGTCACGGAGCGTTTGGGACAGAAGACTTCTCAAACAAGCTCCAATGTAATCTTCGACGTTGTACGCGGGAACCACAATTGAGACAAGTGGCATCTCGAACCTTCCTGACGATGGCATTCATCTTGATTGTACGTGCACCACAGCCGCCCTCACAGCGCAAGCATGAACTCGAATGCCCGGAGGCGCGCGTCAAGGTGGGTGGCCGCCCAGGTGTGTGCTGTCCCCAGAAGCCAGAGCGCGCCCTCGGCGGAAACGTCTGCCGCAAGGAGCTGGTCGAAGGTTGATCCGACAAGGGCCCGCACCCAAGCAAGCTGCGAGGACGAGACGGGCTCGGCGCCTGGAACCTCTCGCGCACAGCTCTCGCAGAGCGCACCGCCAGCACCAGCCGAGAACCACAGCGGCGCAGGGTCTCCGCAGGCGATGCAGTGGTCGAGCTCGGGCCGCCACCCCTCATGGGCAAGCACCTTGAAGGCGTAGGCGGCGACGGCCATGTCGAGATGGGGCTGGTCGGCCGTCTCCTCGAAGGCCTTGAGAGACCGGGAGAGAAGCGGGTAGACGAAGGGGTCCTCGGCGTCCTCGAAGGACGTGAGGCGGGCCACCTCGCACGCAGCCGACGCCGCACTCACGCGCTCCAGGTCCCCGCGTAGCCGCTCGTGCGGGTCCACGAGGGCGGCCTCGGACACGATGTCCAGGTTTCTTCCCGAGGCCAGAAGAAAGTCCGCCTCGGAGAACAGCTCCACGCGGGCGGCAAGGCGGCCCCCCGGTTTTCTCGCCCCCTTTGCCACGGCACGCGCCTGCTCACCGCCGGCGGTGAGCAGCGTCACGATGAGGTCCTGCTCACCCAGCTTGACATGGTCGAGCACAATTCCGCGCGTACGTTGGGTCCGGCGGCCAGCCATGGGTGCTGCTCCCCTAGCCCTCGGCGCTATAGCCGAGACGACGGATCTCGTTGGCATCGCGGCGCCACTGTGGATGAACGCGCACAGAGAGGTCAAGGTAGACTTTGCAGCCAAGGAGGCGCTCGATGTCACGACGGGCCTCGGTGCCCACGAGCTTGACCATCGAGCCTCCCTTGCCAACCACGATCCCCTTCTGACCCGCGCGCTCCACAAGCACCGTTGCCGTGACAGAGGCGTGCCCGTCCTTGGCATACTCAATGTCGTCGCAGATGACGCCAATCGAGTGGGGCACCTCCTGGCGCAGGTTGAGGAAGAGCTTCTCGCGGATGAACTCTGCCACCAAGTCCTCGGGTGTGGCATCGGTATCCATGTCATCGGGGAACCACTTGGGGCCCTCGGGAAGATGGGCCGAGACGAGCTTTACGAACGAATCGACGTTGAAGCCCTCGCGGGCGGAGATGACCAATTCGTCATCGAAGCGGGCAAGCTCGCGGGCAGCGGCGAGCTGCGAGGTCACCTGCTCGGGCGTATCCTTATCGGCCTTCGTAATCACGAGGAGCTTGAACGCCGCCTCGGATCTGTCGACGTGACGTGCCACCCAAGCGTCTCCCGTGCCCACGGGCTTGGTGGCATCGACGAGAAACGCCACGGCATCCGCATCTGCCAGCTCGACGAGAGCCGCCTGGTTAAGCTCCTTGCCAAGGCTGTCCTTGGGCTTGTGGAGACCTGGCGTATCAATGATGACCAGCTGCGAGGAAGGCGTGTTCACCACCGCACGAAGGCGTTTGCGGGTGGTCTGCGCCACCGGGCTCGTGATGGCGACCTTCTCGCCCATGCAGGCGTTGACCAGCGTTGACTTACCCACGTTTGGCCTGCCCACAAGAGCCACGAAGCCACTTCTAAACGGGGCATTCCCGGCACTGCTCTCCATTGCTGCTCCCTTGCTGGATTGGGCTAGGCCCCGTCCATCTCACCTAAAGAAGATTGCGTTTGCGAAGACGATGATGCCCACCACGGCAACGAGCATCGAGAGAATCCACACGGCTGCCGCAGCGATATCCTTGGCGCGTCCGGCAAGCGGGTGGAACTCGGGTGACACGAGGTCGACAACGGTCTCAACGGCGGTGTTGAGAAGCTCCGCCGAAATCACGACCCCGCAGCATACGAGCACTACTGCCCAGCTCACGGCATCGAAGCCAACAATGAGACCAGCGACAATGGCAGCGATGCCCCCGGCGATCATCACCTTGATGTTGCGCTCGGTGCGCACCGCCGTCCTAAAGCCCTGAATGGCAAAGAGGAAGCTCTTGCGAAACGACGGGTGGTCGCTGTTCGACCCTGGAATCACTCGCCTACCTCCTCACGATGCCTGGTGAGCGTGACGGGCCGCATGGCGCCATCATGCGGGAGCAGGGCGAGAAGCGCATCCTCGCGCGCCTCCATGGCCTCGGCCTCATCGTCCTCAAGGTGGTCGTAGCCCAGGAGATGGAGGGTTCCGTGGACCAAGAGCAGCCTGAACTCGTCTGCCGCCGTGGTCCCAAAGCGAGCTGCCTGGCGGGCGATGTAGTCTGGCGCGAGGACGATGTCACCAAGCTCGCAGGGCTCGTCTAAGGTAAGGTCGGGGTCATCGGGGCGCTCGCACTCGAGTGATATGACATCTGTGGCGGCATCGCGCCCACGCCACTCCGCATTGAGTTCGCGGATGCGCTCGTCGCCCACGATGGAGACGGAGACCAGGCAGTCGCGACCCACGCCCTCCTCGGCCAGCACGCAGTTGAGGTCCGCGCAGATCTCGTCATCGGTGACGGGGGCGCTCACGCCCTCCTCTGCCGTGATGTCAAACTCGTTTGCCATGGCCGTCTCCCTTGTCGGATGCCTTCGATCCGCACCCGGCCGCCATGCGATCATAGGCGTCAACGATGCGCGCGACCAGTGCGTTTCTCACGATGTCATTGCGGTCGAGGTCCACAAGCTCGATGCCGTCGATGCCCAAGAGTACCTCGCGCGCATGGTCAAGGCCACCCGGCCCCACGAGGTCGCGCTGCGTGGCATCGCCCGTGACCACAAACTTCGATGAGAAGCCCATGCGGGTGAGGAACATCTTCATCTGCTGGGGCGTGGTGTTCTGCGCCTCGTCGAGAATCACGAAGGCATCGCTAAAGGTGCGGCCGCGCATGAAGGCAAGCGGCGCGATCTCGATGGTGCCCTGCTCCATGTAGGCGGCGACCTTCTTGGCATCTGCCATGTCGAGAAGGGCGTCGTAGAGCGGTCGCACGTAGGGGTCAAGCTTCTCCTCAAGCGTACCCGGAAGAAACCCCAGCGACTCCCCCGCCTCCACAACCGGGCGTGTGAGGACGATGCGGCTCACCTCGTGACGCTTGAGGGCGGCCACCGCCATGGCCATGGCAAGATACGTCTTGCCCGTACCGGCGGGCCCCACGCCAAAGGTGATCGCGTTCGAGCGGATGGCCTCCACGTAGCGCCGCTGCCCTGCGGTCTTAGGCCCCACCGGGCGCCCGTGATGGCTGAGGATGACGTCGCCCGAGCGCCCGTGGTCTGCCCGCGCGCCATGCGTCACCTGGCCAAGAAGGATGTCCACCTCATCCGAGGTGGGAACATCTCCCCCTTCGACAACCTTGATGAGCTGCGAGAAGACCGAAGTCACCTGCTCGACCTGCTCCGCGGGGCCCACGATGAGGACCTGGTTGCCGCGCACCACGACCATGGCTTCGTCAAAGGCGCCCTCGATGCGGCGCAGATGGCCGTCAGCAGGGCCCATGAGGGCAGCAAGGTCGACGGTGTCGGGTATCGTGAGACGGACGCGGGTGGGTTCCATGCTCCTCCGGGCGGAATGCGGACGTGTGTGTGAGAACGGCCTCGCGCAGTTGACGCCCTCGCTGGGACAGGCCGCAGAAACCAATCATAGCCAAACGAATGACGTGGGGCACGTCACAGGGGACTCTCGTTTCCAGAGAGCGCATGCCCGAGCAGCGTGGTGCCGTCCGGCAAGGTGCCTGTCACGCACACGGGAACGATCGCGTCGATGGGCGCCTCGGCATCAAGGATGACATCGAAAAGGCCGCCAGAGACGCCCCTGAAGGGTGCCTGCACGCAGACAAGGTCACGTGCCCCCACGAGGCGCTGGGCCGCCTCGATGCGCATCTCTCGGGCAAGGGAACGCGCACGAGCGCTTCTCTCGGCCATCACGCGGGGATCTACCTGGCCTTCCGCAGTTGCGGCCGGGGTACCCGGGCGCTTCGAGTACCTGAATACGTGCATGCGAGAGAAGCCCATCTCACGGCAGAAGGCAAGGGACTGCTCGAACTCCTCGTCCGTCTCGCCCGGAAAGCCCACGATGAGGTCCGTCCCCAACGAGACCTGGGGCAACAGCGTGCGGACCTGCTCAACGGCGGTGCGAAAGAGGGCCGTGTCATAGATGCGCGCCATGCGGCGGAGCGTTGCGTCGCACCCGGACTGAAGGCATATGTGCAGGAAGGGCGCAACACGGCCTTCCGAGGCAGCCATGGCAGCAAGAAGCTCGGGCGTGACATCGGGAGGCTCGATGGACGAGAGTCTGATGCGGCCCACGTCCGTGGCCGAAAGAAGCCACGAGAGAAGCCCCGGCAGCCCCACCTCAGAGCCATCCGGAAGATTGGCGCGATAGACGCCTAGGTTGATGCCCGTAAGCACGACCTCTGTGGCACCACGCTCGAGAGAGCGAAGCACAAGCTCGCACACGCGTGCCGCCCCCACAGAGCGCGAGCCCCCTCGCGCCTTCCACACAATGCAGAAGCTGCAGCGGTTGTCGCAACCATCCTGGATCTTTATGCCTGGACGCGCGCGACCAGTAGGCGTTGGCGCCGAGGCGGAGCCAGGGACACGCGTGACGAGGAGTTCCCCATCATCCCCCACGGCAAGCGCACCGGGGCCCAGACCCTCGAGGACGGCGGCGGGCACGCGCGACTTGTCCCGCTCGACCATAACGTTTGGCGCAAGGGCGGAAAGCTCATCGGCAAAGAGGCTGGCAACGCAGCCGGTAGCCACGATGAGAGGTGCCTGGGGAAGCGACGCTGCGTGGCGCACGGCCTTCCTGGCCTTGGCCTCCGCCTCGGCGGTGACGGCGCAGGTGTTGATTACGACGGCCTGGGCCTCCTCCTCGGGAAGCATCACGAGACCTGCGCGCGAGAGCTCGTCGGCGATGAGGTCCGTCTCGACGCGGTTGACACGGCAGCCCAGGTTTACGTATGCAACACCCGATACCTGGGCAGGAGTGCTCGATGCCCGGGATGGCTGCGTGGCGCTCGACCCGTCGCTCACTTGTGCTCGCCCCTGTCGCGCTGGCGAGACTTTCGCTTGGCATCCTTGAAGGGGTTCTTGGGGGCAGTCCAGCGCTCATCGGCAAGGTGCTCGGCCTCCTCGTCCTTGGCGGGAGAGTCACCTTCTCCCTCGGCGCGCGCCCCCTCCCTGGCAACGCCGCCCTCGTCCCCGAGGGTGCGCTCGGCGACTATGCCAGCTATGTCGAATAGCTGGCGCTTATCGAGGCCGGTGGGGACAATGACCTGGACCACGGCGATAAGGCTCCCGCGAGAGATCATGCCCTGACGCGGCATGCCACGGCGCTCGACCCTGATCTGTTGGCCATACTGGCATCCTGCGGGAATCTCGACCTTGACGCGCTCGCCCTTCATGATGCCGTCGACCGTCACCGTAGTGCCTACGATGGCCTCAAGGGCATCCACGCGCACGGTGGTGTAGAGGTCGTCTCCCTGGCGCTCGAAACGCTCGTCCTGGGCAACCTCGATGCTCACGACAAGGTCACCGGAGACGTCACCACGAACGCCCGCCTCGCCCTTGCCCGAAACGCGGATGGTCTGGCCGGAGTGGACGCCTGCGGGTACCTTGACCTCGACGGCCTCGCGCGACGGGGTACGGCCTTGGCCCTCGCACGTCTCGCAGGGCTTGTCGACGACCTTGCCGGATCCATGGCACACGGGGCAGGTGGTCTGGGTTTGCATCTGGCCAAAGATGGTACGTTGGACCTCGATGACACGGCCGGTGCCGTGGCAGCGGTCGCAGATGCGCTCGCGTCCGCCCTCGGCAACACCCGTACCGCCGCAGTCGTCGCACGGGGCCAAACGGTCATAGGCAATGGTCTTGGTCACACCGGCTGCCGCCTCGGCAAGCGTCACCGTGAGACGGATCCCCATGTCGCGGCCGCGCGTACGAGACACACGAGAAGTGCCGCCCGAGGCGCCGCCGCCAAAGAAGGAGTCGAAGATGTCGTTGATGCCAAAGCCCGACCCGTTGAAGATGTCGGACATGTCGACATAGTCCGAGCCAAAGCCGGCAGGACCGTTCTCGTCGCCATAGCGGTCGTAGTTCGCGCGCCTGCGCTCGTCGGAGAGGACCGAATAGGCCTGGTTGACCTCCTTGAACTTCTCCTCGGCATCGGGGTCGTCGGAGACGTCGGGATGGAGCACCCGTGCCTTCTTGAGAAAAGCCCTCTTTATCGTCTTTGCGTCCGCATCACGAGGCACGCCAAGGACCTCGTAGTAGTCCTTCTTCGAATCCAATCTCACCAAACTCCCGATGCCACCCCAACCCCGGGGCCAAAACCTGCAGACATGGCACCGCCGTAGCAGCGCGTACAAGGGTCTTCTCTACCCAAAGGCACGCCCGATGAACGCGAGAAAAAGCCGGGGGCGCAAGTTGCCTTGACCTACCAGAGAAAGCCGTAGTACCTCGTGCCTGGGCTTGCCGCCGTGCACGAGAACATCGACACCGTGAGCAGGGCGATGAGTAGGCCAGTGGTAGCTCCGTTGCCCAGGGAGGCAAGAGCGTTTCTCCACCAGTGCGAATTGCTCTTGAAGCCGCCGCCACGCACCACGAAGACGGCACCCACCACCGCAATGACAACGATGAACGCAAGAAGCCCCGAAAGCGTGTTCGCGAGCGCGCCAAAGACAAGGAACGGCACGTCAAAGCCGAGAATCTGGAAGCCCATGGCCTGATAGGGATCGAGGCGCTCCTCCGGGACCACGACCCTGCAGACAAAGTCGCCCGATGCCGAGCCGTTGGTTCCCGCGTTGCCCATGCCCTTTACGCGGATGAGGTCGCCATCGTGGGAGCCCGCAGGGACGTTCACCACGACCTCGCTCGCCGTGAGGACGCGCCCCGAGCCACCACAGGCCTCGCAGGGGTCTGCGACCACGCGGCCGGTACCCTCGCACTCCGGGCACTCCATGTCCATGACGCCAAAGCCGAAGAGGCCGGTGAGATCCACCGAGATGCGTCCCGTACCGTGGCAGGTGGGGCAGGTCTCCGAATGCTCGGTCTGGACGGAGCCCTTACCCTGGCAGACCTCGCACGCGGCATAGCGCTGGTAGGTGACGCCGCGGCTGGCGCCCTTCTGGGCCGTGGCGGCATCAACCGTGAGGTCAAAGACCACATCCGAACCCACGCGCGGGTTGTAGGAGCGAGATCGGCCACGCGTGGAGGAGCGACGGGCATACCCGTTGGTGCCAAACGGGAAGCCCCAGCCAAAGGGGTCTCCCCCGCCGTAACCGCCAGCATAGGGCGAGCCCGTAGAACCCGTGGGACCCGAAAACGGCGAGCCCGAGCGCATGGCATCGTAGCGGGAGCGCTTCTCGGAATCGGAGAGAACGGCATATGCCTCCGAGACCTCCTTGAACTTCTCCTCGGCGTCGGGAGCCTTGTTGACGTCAGGGTGAAGCTTGCGGGCCTTCTGCTGGAAGGCCTTACGGATGTCCTCCGTCGAGGCGTCCTTGTCGACGCCGAGGATTGCGTAGTAGTCCTTGTCGTTCATCGAAGCCATGCGAAGTCTCCTGCCGAGATTGGGGCGGGCCCTCGATGGGTCCGACTTCGCACGATTGTAGCCGGAAGGCGGTATTTCTATACAGGGCGGGGACACGGCCCAACGCATTTACCATGAGGCAAGGGGGCTGTCCCCATGTCCCACTACCGGCACGAGGCCGCGGAGAGGTCGATGCCGATGGGACGATAGGTCACTCCACACTCGTCGAGCACGTGCTTGGAGATGAGGTTGTCCTCGGTGCCATCGTACTTGTCATCCAGGTAGACGACCTCGCCGACACCCGCCTGGACGAGTGTCTTGGCGCACTCGTGGCATGGGAAGAGCGTCACGTAGACGGTGGCTCCGGCCATGTCCTTGAGCGAACCTCGATAGTTGAGAATGGCGTTTGCCTCAGCGTGGATAACGTAGCTGTGCTTATCGTGCAAGGGGTCGCTCGAAGTGCCCCAGGGGAAGTCTGCGTCGGCAAGCGCCGAGGGCGTCCCGTTGTAGCCCACGGAGAGGATCCTGTGGTTCGTGTCCGCGATGCAGGCCCCTACCTGCGTGTTGGGATCTTTGCTCCTCAGGCTCGCCGCAATGGCAACCCGCATGAAGAACTCATCCCAAGAGATAACGTCTGTTCGCTCGCCAGCCATGGTGTTCCCTTCTAGTTCGGTCGCCCCAAAGGAGAGGACGTAGATTGCAATTTGGCCTAGCATGCCGTGAGGGAGCCGACAAATCAAGATGTTTACGTTCCGACGGTGGGTCGTGGTAACTGGAAGTCCGCCTGCAAGGGCCATTCCACCCGCAATGCCTAGGGGCTGCGTCTCACCAGCGTCTCGGTATCCCCCGCCAGGTCCCACAGCCCGCCGTAGAGCTCGTTGCCCAAAAGCCAGCCCTTTTCGGTTGGGGCGAGCGAGTCGTCAAGACGCCCCTCCCCCACAAGGCGCTCCAGCCTCTCATCAAGAGATGGGGCGAGGATGCTGCGAGCATACGAGACGAGTCCCGCGTCAAGGCCACGCGCAAGGCGCGCGCCGAGCATGAGGTCCTCGGCCACCGCCTGACGTTCGGTGAGGAACTCCTCTTCAAACGAGAGAGACGCGAGGCCACGGTTATTGGAAATCTCATCTCTTCCGGAAAGAACCTTGAGTCGTACGCGAGTCATTCCGTCAGGTAGAGGCCCAAGTTGAGGGCAGGCCTCAAGAAGCCTGAGATAACCCTCGGCAGTGAGCATCGATGCAGCCCCACTACCCAGACCCAAATAGGGCCTGCCTGTCCAGTACACCTGGTTATGCAGGCACTCCTTGTCAGCCGAACGGGCATAGCTTGCCACTTCGTACCTGTGAAAGCCATAATCCTCAAGCTCAACTTGAGCTTGTTTCATCCTGGAGGCTTGCACGTCTGGAGAGTTCCATATGGGTTGCTCATCACCGACTCTTCTCGCAAGAGTGGTGCCCCCCTCTATTTGGAGGGGGTAGATGCTCACGTGCCCAACGCCCAGCGAGGCAGCCTCCTCGAGAGTGGTCCGCCACGAGGCAGGCATCTGGCGCGGTATGGCGCACATGAGGTCGCAGGAGACGTCAAGCCCGCTCAAGACGGCAGCCCGGACGCGGTTGCGGGCCTGTTCTGCATCGTGGATTCTGCTAAGCTCGACAAGCTCGGCATCGCAAAGGCTCTGTACGCCCATGGAAATCCTAGTGGCTCCGGCCGACGCAATGTCAGCGAGAACCCCATCGGTCAGGGAGTCTGGGTTTGCCTCGCACGTAAGCTCGCAAAGCCCGGGAGCGTCGGCGGTGACGCGTCGAACAAGGCCCCCCAGCCCCTTGCCTAGGAACGTGGGCGTGCCACCGCCAATGTAGGCAGTCTCGCACCTTCCGAGAAAGCCGAGAGACGCAACCTGCTCCACTTGCTCTGCCAGCGCTTGGGCATAGGGCTGCGACAAGCCGTCGCCACGTGGCGTCGCCCAGGAGGCAAAGTCACAGTATGCGCACTTCTTGGCACAGAAAGGCACATGCAGGTAGAGGGCATCTGCACCTGTGGCGTGAAGGCGCTCGGACCAGCCGGCACTCCGCCCGAGCCCGTACCCGTCAGGCATCTTGGAGCATCCGTTCCGCGGCATCTGCCACGGCAAGGTAGTCGTCAAGGGTCCGGCAGGTTACTGCCATGCCGCGGACCCGTGCCGCCTCCGGCATGCCGCGCAGGTACCACCCAGCGAGGCTTCGCGCACGCTTGAGATGTGCGCTCGTTGCAGCAAGGAGGCGCACATGGCAGCGAAACGCGGCAATCTTCTCGCGCGAGTCGTGGACACGCGGCCCCTCTCCTGCGAGAATTGCTGCCGCATCCCCAAAGATCCACGGGTTGCCATAGCTTCCCCGGGCGATCATCACGGCCCCCACACCGGTCTCGGAGAGCATCCGCGCCGCAGCCGAGGCAGACGAGACGTCTCCCGATCCAATGACGGGCACGCTCACCGCGTCGGCCACGCGACGAACGCAGTCCCAATCGGCCTCGCCGTGGTAGAGCTGATTGGCAAAGCGGCCGTGGACGGCGATGGCAGAGGCCCCAGCGTCCTCCATGGCACGGGCGAAGTCCGGAGCGACCTCCTCGCCCATACGCCTGCCACGACGAATCTTCACTGTCACCGGCACGGCTCCGCCCGTCCCTTCGATGCAGGCGCGCACAAGCCTGCCTGACAGCCCGAGGTCATCCAGGAGGGCGGACCCTTCGCCCTTCTTGGTCACCTTGGGGACGGGACAGGCCATGTTGACATCAATGAGGGCAAGGCGGTCCCCCAGGCGCTCGACGACACTCGCAGCTGCCTCGCGGAAGAACTCCGGCTTTGATCCAAACAGCTGCACCGCAACGTCGTATTCCGTCTCGGCAGGGTCCACGAGTTCCCAGGTCTTCTCGCCACCGAAGTGCAGCCCTGCGCATGAGACCATCTCGGTGTAGGCAAGGCCCGCTCCACCCGCGCGTGCCATGGTTCGGTATGCCGCGTCAGACACGCCCGCCATGGGAGCCATGAGAAGGGGGTTGTTCCCCAACCTCGACTTGAGGCCGAGTCCACCCGCTGCCATGGGGACAGGCGGCAACTCGCCCAAAAGCCCAGCTGTCGGCCCCCATTCGGCCAGAACTTGGGAAGGCGTCATTCGTCATCCACCTTGAGGACGGCAAGGAAGGCCTCCTGCGGCACCTCGACAGAGCCGATGGACTTCATGCGCCTCTTGCCTTCCTTCTGCTTCTCGAGAAGCTTGCGCTTGCGCGAGATGTCGCCACCGTAGCATTTGGCGAGAACGTCCTTGCGCACCGCCTTGACCGTGGAGCGCGCGATGATCTTGTTGCCAATGGCCCCCTGAATGGGCACCTCGAACTGCTGGCGCGGGATGATCTCCTTGAGCTTGTCACACAGGCTGCGCGCCATATCGTAGGCACGGTCTCGTGGGACGATGAACGAGAGGGCGTCGACTTGCTCGCCCGAAAGGAGAATGTCGAGCTTCACGAGGTCGCTGGTGCGGTAGTCGCCAATCTCGTAGTCGAGTGACGCGTAACCCTTGGTACGGCTCTTGAGCTGATCAAAGAAGTCCAAGATCAGCTCGGCCAGCGGGATGTCAAAGTGGATCTCGACGGACTTCTCCGAGAGGTAGACCATGTCGCTCGTCTCGCCACGATGGTCGACCACAAGCTGCATCACGGCACCCATGTAATCTGGTGGGACAATGACCTTTGCCTTGAGGTAGGGCTCTTCGATGTGGCCTATGCGGGTTACGTCCGGAAGGTCCTGAGGGCTCGTGATGTCGATCATCTCGCCATCGGTCTTGAACACGTGATAGTCGACGGAGGGTGACGTGGCGATAAGGTCGAGGCCAAACTCGCGCTCAAGGCGCTCCTTCACGACCTCCATGTGAAGAAGGCCGAGGAATCCCACACGGAAGCCAAAGCCAAGGGCAACGCTCGTCTCGGGCGACCAGATGAGCGAGGGGTCGTTCACCCTGAGCTTCTCGAGGGCGTCCCGAAGGTTCTCGTACTGCTTGTTGTCGATGGGGAAAAGGCCCGTGAAGACCATGGGCTTTGCCTCGTGGTAGCCGGGGCATGCCTCGGCACAGGGGCGCTCCTCAGAGGTGATCGTGTCACCGGTCTTGACCAGCGCGGGGTCCTTGAGGCCCGTGACCACGTAGCCCACCTCGCCCACGCCCAGCTCGTCAAGCGGCGTCTCGACGGGGCGCTTGCAACCCACGCCATCACAGAGAAACGTGTCACCGAGCGCCATCATGCGCAGGTGGTCGCCCCTCCTGATGCTGCCATCAAAGACGCGCACCGTGGCTACGACGCCCCTGTACTCGTCGAAATACGAGTCCAGGATAAGGGCCTTGAGCGGCGCCGTAGCATCGCCCTTGGGAGGTGAGACGAGATAGACGATGGCCTCGAGCAGGTCATGGATGCCCTCGCCGGTCTTGCCCGATACAAGCACGGCATCCTCTGCCGGGATGGCCAGGTCCTCCTCGATCTCCTTCTTGACCTCCTCGGGATGGGCCGATGGTAGGTCGATCTTGTTGATGGCAGGCACGATGTCGAGGTTGGCATTCATGGCCAGCGTCGCGTTGGAGACTGTCTGCGCCTCCACGCCCTGCGTGGCATCGACGACGAGAACCGCGCCCTCGCAGGCGGCAAGCGAACGGGAGACCTCGTAGGTAAAGTCGACGTGTCCCGGCGTGTCGATGAGGTTGAGCTGGTAGGACTCCCCGTCATCGGCATCGTAGACTATGCGCACGGCATTCGACTTGATGGTGATGCCGCGCTCGCGCTCGATGTCCATGGTATCGAGGAGCTGGTCGGCCATGTCGCGCTCGTCCACCGTGTGGGTGAGCTCCAGGATGCGGTCCGAGATGGTCGACTTGCCGTGGTCTATGTGCGCAACAATCGAGAAGTTGCGGATGTGTGAGGTGTGTGTCGTCTTCATGCGAGACATCATAGCGCATGCCCCGCACGTCTCGCCTGAGCCAACCGCTGGAGGCCGGAGTTCATCGCTTTCTCTCGAATTCAGGTCCTACTGGCCCGCGGTCGCGATTGCCTGCTTCGCGAAAAGGCACCGCCAACAGGTGCAGATGCCAAGCCCCAACGACTCCCGACATGTGAAGTTTGCCCGATGAATGCCCAAAGCCCAAGAATCGCCCCGAATAGAGGGAACCAATGCTGATGGCTCTGCTATACTGCTCTAGTTGACCTCGCCGTGTCTGGTGCGGAACCCCCACTTCCCACCTACTAGCTCTTAAGAGGCCCCTAGGAACAAGCATTTGAAAGGATCCGCACCGTGGCAAACATCAAGTCTCAGAAGAAGCGCATCATCACTGCCGAGAAGGCCCGCATGCGCAACAGGGCAGTCCGCTCCGAGCTGAAGACCTACGTCAAGAAGGTCCACGCCGCCGTCGAGGCCGGCGACGTCGAGGCCGCCCAGGCTGCAGCCAACGCTGCATGCCGCAAGCTCGACAGGGCCGCTGCGAAGGGCATCATCCACAAGAACCAGGCCGCCGACCGCAAGTCCGGCGTCCAGAAGCTTGTCAACTCCATGAAGTAGAGCCGCCCCTCTGAGATGGCACGAACCTTCGGGAGCCCGGTGCATGCCGGGCTCCTTTTTTGGCGAGAAAAGGTCCGCCCCCTCCTCGCGCCCGGTCAGGCGACTGCTAGGCGCACACTCCACAGATGGTCGCAATAAGCGAGAGAAACGCTGATTCGGAGTCTGCCGACCCCTTGAGGGCACGTTCGCACGCGGCACATGCGGCCAGATCATGCTCGAGCTCACCCGGCCCAAAGCGACGGGCCCAGCGGACGTAGTTCCTCACCTGCCAGTCCTGCTTGCCCAACGCCCTCGCAACGTCTGCGCCCTCACCACGGGCGTCGAGTGCACGCGCACAAATCAACTCGCGGATGCGAATGGTTGCAAGTGTAAGCAGCCCCACCTGAGAGGAGCCCCTGAGCAGCGCGAAGAGCTCCAACGACCTGCGGGCATCTCGCTCGCTCAGGCGGTCCAGAAACTCCCACGGCTTCACCTCGGCGATGCGGGCAACGTTTCTCTCGACGTCCGAGAGCGTCACCTGACCTTGTCCGCCCTTGAGTGCGGAGAGCGTGCGCAGCTGGGTGTCGAGCATGGTGGTCGACTCGCCCACGCGGTCCACAAGCGCCCGCGCCGCCTTCTGGTCTATCGAGAGGTAGTGAGAGCGAGCGAGCTTCTGCACGTATGCGGGAAGGTCCCTTTTCGTAGCTGGCGTGCAGTCGATGATTGCCTTGGCGCCAACCTTCGCCACCGCCTTGTAGAGGCGGGTTGACTTTGCGAGGGTGGCTGCCGAGAGAAGCAACGTGCAGACGGGGTTGGGGTCTTTGAGGTAGCTCACGATGGCTTCTGAGACGGACTTGGGGAGCTTGTCGGCAGGCTCGATGATTACGATGCGCGGCGAGTTGCCCACAGGCATCGTGTTGAGAGACGAAATCACGCCAATAGGGTCCATATCTGCCGAAGGCGTAATTTCATCAAGATTGAACGCCGCAAGGCCTTCGTCCAGATAGCCCTTAAGGCGCGTGACCGCGCTTTTGCGCTTGAGTTCGTCTGCGCCCACCACCAGATATGCCGGCAGCAGCTTTGCCGTCTTTGCCATGCGTCCCCCTCATCAAGTAGACCTCCCTACTTTGCCACAACCCGAGCATCGTTATAGGCCAGACACAAGCGCTTCTCCTGCCTCTCCTCCCAGCGGGCGCTCCGTGGAGACAATTGGCCCCTCGACTCCTGGCCGGACGGTGACGCACCCAACATCCTTTGTACAGAGAAATAGCGAACCCGCGCCCTCGAGAGCATCCACGCACTCCGCGCGTGGGTGACCGTACCTGTTCCCTTCCCCAGCACTTGCCACAGAGACCTCGGGGTCGAGGCGGGCCGCCTCATCGACCGTCACAGAAATCTCGGAGCCATGGTGTCCCACCTTGAGAAAGTCGATGTCGCCCACATCGCCACGGGCAAGGCAGGCACCCGTCTCGTCCTTCTCGGCGTCACCAGTGAGCAGAGCCGAAAGCGTGCGACCTCCCTGCTCGCAAGAAAGCGAGAGCATCACGGAGTCCGCATTGTCGTTCCCTGTGACCTCCCCGACCGGCGAGACCACGCGAAGCAGGAACGACCCCACGAGGATGGAATCCCCATAGGAAAGCTCCTCCGCATCGTGGCCCGTGAGCTTGATGACGCTCTCACCAAGCGAGGCCGGCATATTGTCTGCTACACCCTGGGCGACAAGCACGCGTTCACAGCCAACGCGACCCGCCAGGTCATCGATGCCCCCCACGTGGTCGTCGTGGAGGTGGGTCAGTACGATGGCATCCAGGTGGATGATGCCCTGCCTTGCAAGCTCTTGGGCTACCACCTCGTCCGGTCCCGCATCAATAAGCACGGCCGCACCGCCATCCGCCACGAGAATGGCGTCACCCTGGCCCACGTCCAGAACCGTGACCCTGGTGGGTTGCAGGAAGCGAAGGCCGAGCAGAGCCACCGACGCAACTGTGACGAGCACCGCCACAGCCCCCGCAAGATGCCGGCGCCTGGGAACGGGCCACACCACATAGAGCGCGACCCACAGAGCACAAAGCACCGCCGGCAAGACGATGCCTCCCACCTCTACAGGAATGCAGGCAAGCGGAAGCCTCGCCAGGGCGGAGAGCAGCGTGCAGAACACGGCAGACACCTCCTTCGCAGCGCCAAGAGCCGGCGCTTGCAAAGCCGGCAGCGGCGTGAGGAGGGCCGCACCCAAGCCCAGCGAGACCAGACCGGCAAAGAGCGGTGCCAGCATGAGGTTCGCCAGTGGTGCAATGAGCGAAACCTCCCCAAATACCGGGCAGGTCAGGGGTAGCGTGAAGAGCTGCGCGACCAGGGAGACGCCAAGGACGTCGCAAGAGTCTGACCTCAGGCGGCCAAGTGCGCGCGTAATCCCCGGAGTCCGCCCCCTGTGGTGCCGCGAGCTTCTCGTGAGCACATCGAGCACGTGACTGGAATGGCTGCCAAAGAGGCAGATTCCCACCACCGAGGCAATCGAGAGGAGAAATCCCAGCTGACCGGAGGCAAAGGGGTCGAGCAGGGCCATGACGAGGGCGGCTGCGCACGTCGAAGAAAGCGCGTGGGACCTTCTCCCCACAAGAGTTCCGCCAAACGATATGCAGTTCATGATGCCTGCACGCACGGCGGACACAGGTGCCCCACAGAACGCGATGAAAAGCGCACCCACACCGAGCGTCAGCGTCCCGCGCATCCCGGGCTTCAACCGCGACCTGCCAAGCATGGCGGCAAGGGCACCCGTGAGGATGGCAAGGTGACCCCCGGAGACCGCAACGAGGTGGGAGACCCCGCAGGTGGAGAAGGCACCGTCTAACCCCCGTGAGCGTATAGGAGCGCGATTGCCGCAGACGCTGCCGGCAAGCACGGCCGCGGCATCGCACGAGTAGGGCGAGAAGGATGCAAGCACAGCCCGCCTCATGCACAGCACGGTGCCCAGAGGACCTTCCGCCCCGCGCACAGACGTCACGCGGATAACCGACACCGTACCCGCGATGCCCTGCATGCGCGAAGAGATGCCCCATTCATCATCACCGTTGGGCTCAAACCTCCCCACGCAGCGCACACGCGAGCCACACTCGAGCTCGACGGAGGAGCTGAGCCAGACCATCCCCACCTCCGTCCCTTCGCTTCCCCTCGCGCGGGCGCGTCCCCACCACCCGTGCCCGCCCTCGGGCATGTCCCCCTCCACTTGCAGCTCCCATGCAGAGACAGGAGTCGTCGAGAGCGACTGCGCGGCATCAAGGACCCGCTCGAGTGCAAGCCACCCGAGAAGAGCGCCGGCAAGCGCCGTAGTGGCAACAAAGGCGAAGGCAACCGGTACCTGTGGCACCTGCTTGCCGCCACGCATCGCCCCGCGGAAGAGCGCGAGAGGGACGCCGACCGCTCCAAGTGCAACCAGAGCACCCACGAGAAAGGCCGTGGAGTTCTCTTTCGGCGCCATTCCGTAGCATAGGACCATGCGCTCTGCAGCGATGGTGGCCACCAAGCCCCAAAGCGTCATGGGAATCGTCGGACGCGCGGGCATTCGAGCGTCGCGTCTCTCGATGACGGCCCGCTTCGCAACCTCAGACACGAATCTTGTCCTTGATCTTGGCGAATTTCTTCTCGCCTATGCCCGAGACCCGCATAAGGTCTTCCGTGCTGGTGAAGGCTCCATTGGCCTCTCGGTCACGGATAATCTCTGTGGCGGTTGCCTCACCGATGCCAGGAAGCGTCGTGAGCTCCGCTGCCGTCGCGGTGTTGATGTTCACAAGGGCGTCGGCCGAAGCGCTTGAGACACTGCCATCAGACGACGCCACAACGCCAGAGGACGATGCCGAGCCATTGCCTCCCTCCGTTGCTACGGTCTCTCCTACGGCGGGCACATGTACCTTCTCGCCATCAGTGAGAGGCTCGGCAAGGTTCAGCCGCGATGTATCAGACCCTTCCGCTAGCCCACCTGCCGCTTCAACTGCGTCGTTCATGCGCAAAGCGTCACCCTGGAGGCTGTAAACCCCGGGGTTTGCCACCATGCCATCGACGTGCACCACTATGGTGGGCGTCTCATCTGTGGGCGCAGCGTTAGCAGCGTTGCCGTCCTCGTCCTGGACGGGTTCCCCCACCGGCCCAACCTCGGCCACAGCGGCCTCGCCTCGCTCAATGGCAAAGGACTCCGCTGGCTGGCGCAAGAGAAAGCTGATTCCGGCAATTGCCACAAGAGCCACAACGAGCACGGTTCCCGCAATCCCGGCCATCAGCGCCGGCGAGAGCCCCGCCCTTCTCGCCAGAGCGCGCGCCCTGCACCGAGCCCGTGCGCCCATGTCTTCATGCACTCTTGATTCCTGTGCCATCGCTACCACCTCCATACGCCAATGATGGGGGCGCAATCGAGTTGTCCGGCCATCCTTCTCAGAAAGCCCGGCAGGATGCTGGCAGCATGCTGGCGCGTTACTGTCAGAAAGCATTGTTATTGCAGGAAAACAGGTATGTGAGAGATGCTTTTCCTGTTATCGCGCACAACCGCTCGCAGCGTTTTCGCAGGCGCGAATGGCAGGATTTCTCCCGAGCGGCAATGAGGCGCTCTGGAGTGTCCCCTGATGTCGCCGAGGGGCTTCTTGCAAAATGACGCCGCAGGCGTCAATTCCGCAGGCGTTACCTGCAGAGAACGCCCCTATGGCGCAGGTTGGCACCATAGGGGCGTTGCGTACGCGATATCTACGTAAACGTGCCTTGCGACGGGCACCGCTCGAGGAGAGCCGCCGCGCTACCGCATCCCCTCACCGTCGCAGGGAGCAAGCGACGAGTGGTGCGTGCGCAGCGGCCCCTTGGGCGCATGGTAGCTCGGGCACTGAGAGAAGTCCTCGTACTCGATGGAATCCACCAGCGAGTTCACCATGGCCTCATGGTCGAAGAGCTCCCACGCGTCGAGCACCTCGCGCATGCGCGCGTGCGTCTCGGGACGGCGCGGCATGAACAGCGTGCAGCAGTCGGGAGCCGTCTGCGAGGAAATGTCATAGGTCCCCAGCTCTTGGGCACGCCGGATGATCTCCTGCTTATCCGAGCCGATAAGAGGCCGCAGTACGGGAATCGTAACGGCCTGGTTCACGGCAGCGATGTTGTCGAGCGTCTGCGAGGCCACCTGTCCCAAAGACTCGCCCGTAACGATGGCCTTTGCGCCCTCGAGCCGTGCGACCCTCTCGGACACCTGGTACATGACGCGTCTATACATGATGATGCGCAGGCTCTGCGGCACTACAAGCGAAATCTGGCGCTGGCACTCGCCAAACGGCACCACGTACATGCGGCCCACCACGCCCGAGGGCGCCAGTGCCTCGACAATGTCATGGCACAGGTACTCGCTGGTATCGGATGTCATGGGCCTGCCCGAGAAGTGCACGGGAATGCAGGTTGCGCCACGCCTTCCGACCATCCACGTGGCCACAGGCGAGTCAAAGCCACTCGAGAGCAGCGTCACGACCTTGCCTGCCGTGCCCACGGGAAGCCCGCCCACACCCGGCATCGAAGCCGCATAGACAAAACTCGAGCCCTGTACCACATGCACCACCACGGTAACGTCGGGGTCATGCATCTGGACGAGCTTGCCAGGGAATGCCTCGCAAAGCGCAGACCCCACAATGTGGTTCATGTCGATGCTATGCACTGCATAGGTGGTCGAGCTGCGCCGCGCATGCACCTTGAAGGTGGAGAACTCCCCCGCCTCGCGCAGTGCGCGAATGGCGGCAGCGCTGTACTCCCCCTCGTCAAGCCCGCACTTATAGGCAAGCGAGACGCGTGCGACGCCAGGCACCTTGGCGATAGCATGGGCCATCTCTGGCGTAGCCATGCGGTCCTCGGTCTCGACCACAATGTAGCCAGAGATGCGCTGAACGTTCGAGACGGGAAACGCCTTGAGGGCGCGATGCAGGTTGGTCACGAGCTGGTTCTCGAAGGTCGAGCGATTCTTTCCCTTGAGGCCAATCTCGTGGTAGTGGACCAGGCAGAGTCTCTCGGTCATGGCCTACTGAATGCCCGCATTCTCGCCGCGAATGGCCTCGTCGAAGTCATCCTGGACAAAGCTAAGGGTGCCGTCAGCGATCTCGCCCATCGCGATGGAGACCGAGTCCTTGCCAGACGCGATGGTGGTGATATCGTCGAAGTCCTGGATGGCCGTAACGCGAAGGTGCTGGCCACGCAGCATGTTGTTGATGTCGCATGCGCGCTTGGAAGCAACCGAGCAGAGCAGGAACGGGTTGTGCTCGGTACTCTCGAGCAGGGTATCGATCTCGGGCTTAATCACTGACATCTTTGGTAGATCCTCCATTTGACTCGTACAGGTCGATGGTTCGCTCGAGCTCACCAGCGGCACGCTCGAGGTCATCGTTCACAATCCTCTCGTCGTAGGACTCAGCCATAGCCATCTCGCGCCGCGCATTCTCGAGTCGGCACTCGATGGACGCCTCATCCTCGGTACCGCGGCCACGCAAGCGACGCTCGAGCTCATCCATAGATGGCGGCTCGACAAACACGAGAACCGCATCAGGATGAATGCGGCGCACGTTAAGGCCGCCCTGGACATCAATCTCCAAGATGAGCGACCTCCCCTCGGAGAGGTTCCTCCTCACCTCGGAGAGCAGTGTGCCATAGCGGTGCCCGTGCACGTTGGCCCACTCAAGGAACTCGCCCTGGCCCACCCGGCGAGAGAACTCGGCGTCATCGAGAAAATAGTACGAGACGCCATCAACCTCCCCGGGCCTAGGAGGTCGCGTTGTAGCCGAAACCGTCAGGCCAAGCGAGGGGCGGTCGCCACGAACCTTTGCGACCAGGGTCCCCTTGCCCACGCCTGACGGTCCAGATACGACGAAGAGCCTAGCGGAGCGCTCCACTACTTGGAAAGCGCCTCGATGAGCTGTTCGCGCTGACGGGCACCAAGCCCCTTGACGCGACGGGTGGCGGAGATGCCAAGCTCGTCCATGATCTTGGCGGCCTTGGCCTTGCCATAGCCAGGGAGGGACTCGATGAGCGCAGAGACCTTCATGCGGTTGGCGATGGGGTCATCGGAATCGAGGACCTCCTCGAGGGTGACCTTGCCACTCTTGATCTTCTCGCGAAGCTCGGCACGCTCATGACGAGCCTTGGCGGCCTTCTCGAGTGCTTCCTTGCGCTGCTCATCGGTAAGCTGGGGTAGAGCCATTGTTCCTCCAAACATCGAGACAAACTGCTATGAGGGGCTGGGAGGGAACCACAGGACCGCCCCAGCGACACAATTAGCTAGTTTGCCAATTCCTCGACCAGTTTACAAGTCTTTTATCACTACTAGCAGCAGGAATGCAGCGTATACACAATCAGATCGAAATGAGCGCACATCCAAAGGCACAAATTGCACATCTGGGATGCACAGAAACGCCCCTGCTAGTGGCAGAGTTCGCCTACGATGGCCTCCATCGCGGCAGCGGGGTCCCCTGCCTGCGTGATGGGCCTGCCCACCACGAGCTTCGAGGCACCGGCGGCAATGGCGGCAGCAGGTGTGGCGATGCGGCGCTGGTCGCCTGCGACAGCACCGGCAGGGCGCACACCGGGCGTCACGATCAGGGCCTCCGGACCGAGAAGCGTGCGCATCTCGGCAGCCTCCTGCGGGGAGCACACAATGCCATCGGAGCCCGCACCTACGGCAAGGCTTGCGAGACGGGCGACCTCCTCCTCAAGCGGGCGCTCAATGCCGATCTCCTCGAGCAGGGACTGGTCCATGCTCGTAAGGACCGAGATGGAGACGAGCTGGGTGCGCTTTCCGCCTCGTCCCTTGGCCGCAGCCTCTACCCCCTCACGGGCAGCAGCGACCATGGCAGAAGAGCCCAGGGCGTGGATGGACAGGATGTCCGCACCGGAGAGCGACGCAGACTCAACAGCACCTCTCACCTGGAACGGGATGTCGAACACCTTGAGATCGAGAAAGACTGAGAGACCGCGCTCCTGCATCGCATGCACGATGGAGGGTCCCTCTCGGAAGAAGAGCATCATCCCGACCTTGACCCACGAGGCAATGCCAGAGAGGGCGTCCGCAAGCTCGATGGCACGGTCGTGGTCGCAGTCCAGTGCGACGATAACGGCGTCGCGCGCTTCGTTCTCGCTTAGCATTCGAAGGCTCCTATCAGCTCGTTGATATCAGGCACACCCTGCTCGACAGCCCAGGCCTCAAGCTCGTCGACAACACGGGAGGCAGCGGCAGGGTCGTACAGGCTAGCAGTTCCCACCGATACCGTGGTGGCTCCCGCAAGAATCATCTCAGCCGCGTCCTCGGCCGTGGCAACGCCGCCGATGCCGTTGATGGGGATGCTCACGGCCTGCGCCGCATCCCACACCATCCGCACGGCGATGGGGTGTATCGCGGGACCGGAAAGGCCACCCGTGGGTCGCGAGAGCCTCGAGCGACGGGTGTGGACGTCAATGGACATGGCGTTCACAGTGTTCACCAGCGAGAGCGCGTCTGCGCCGGAAGCCTCGCAGGCGCGAGCTATCTCGGCCACACGCACGGGGGCCAGCTTGACGAGCAGCGGCCTTCTCGTCAACGGACGCACGGCCGACACAACCTCGGCCGCGTCGGCTGGCGTACCGCCGAGGAGGCGCCCGCCGCGTGAAAGATTGGGGCACGAGACGTTGACCTCAATGCCCGCGGCCCATGGGGCCATCTCGTCGAGAAGCTCCACCGAGCGGCGGCACTCGTCAACGGAGTGACCCACGGCCTGCACGATAACCGCGCAACCGCGAGACACAAGCTCGGCAAGGTAGGCGCTGTACTGCTCGGCAAAGGCGCGCGCACCGGGATTCTCGAGGCCCACGGAGTTGAGTATGCCAGAGGAGACCTCGCACACGCGGGGCGCAGGATTGCCGGGCCAGGGCTCGGCTGCCACGCCCTTGCAGGTCACGGCCCCAAGGCGCGCCACGTCGTAGAATCCCTCGAACTGCCAGGCGTGGCCGTAGGTGCCCGACGCGGTGTTGACGGGGTTCTTCATGCGAATGCCGCCAAGGTCGACAGCCATGTTCACCTTGCTCACCAGGCCACCTCCCTAGCGTCGAAGACGGGACCGTCCATGCAGCACGAGCGGCTGCTGCCATCGCGCATCGCCACGTTGCAGCAGCTGCAGGCACCAAAGCCGCAGCCCATCATGCGTTCGAGCGAGACCTGACAGGCCACACTAGCCTCCTCGGCGAGGCGGGAAACCCCCGCCATCATGACCGTAGGACCACAGGCAAACACGGTCTCGTAGATGCGCTCGGCGAGAAGGTCCGCCATGGCGTCTGTGGTGAAGCCGGCACGCCCCAGGCTGCCGTCATCGGTACACACGACCACACGGCCTTCCGGGTCCCCGGATGCTGCCCCGCGCAGGAGGTCAACGTCAACGCCTACCAGCTTGGAGCCACGCTGGGCACCCACCACGGCGTCGAACGGCAGCCCCGCACGCGTGAGCATCTCGGCTGCGGCGAGCACGGGCGGAAGGCCAATACCTCCTGCCACGAGAAGCGAGCGGCCCTCTCCACCAGGCAGCCACCAGCCATTCCCACAGGGGCCCACCAGCGTGGATGCGTCACCGCGACGCATGAGGGAGAGCCGGCGCGTGCCGTCGCCCACGACGGCATACTCGATGCGCACGGCATCCGCAGCCGCATCTGCCTTGGAAAATGACAGCGGCACCCTCAGGACCTGCGAGGCATCGCCGGGAACGGAAACCTCGACGAACTGGCCGGGGGCGAGAAGCCCCGCGACCCCGCTGGTAAAGACCATGCACCACGCGTCCTCGGCAACCCTCTCGTTCGAGACAACCTCGAAGTCGAAGAGCCGCGCACGTGCGCTGTCCCTTGCCGCCTTCACCTAGGCCACCACGCCGTTGGCCAGCGTGCGACGGCCGTCCACGAAGACATCAGAGACCTGGCCGGTGAGGTGCCAGCCCATGAAGGCGGAGTTCTTGGACTTGCCCACCAGATAATCGGGCGTGACCTCGAACTCGGCAGTGGGGTCGACAAGGGTGAGGTCTGCGGCCGATCCGCGCTCGATGCACACGGGCGCAAGGCGCAGAATCTGCCTGGGGTTCACGGCCATGACCTCGACCAGGCGCTTCCAGCTCATGCGGCCCGTGTTCACGAGCTTGGTGAGCATGAGCGGCAGCGAGGTCTCGAGGCCAACGGTGCCAAAGAAGGCAATCTCCCACTCGCAGTCCTTCTCGTGCGGCGCATGCGGTGCGTGGTCGGTGACCACGCAGTCGATGGAGCCATCGAGGACGCCCTCGACGAGCGCCGCCATGTCCTTGGGGGTACGCAGGGGCGGATTCATCTTGAGGTTGGTGTTGTAGGCGGGGGTGATGTCGCCCTCGTTCAAGAAGAGGTGGTGCGGGGTGACCTCGCAGGTCACCGGCAGGCCCTCGGCCTTTGCCTTGCGCACGAGGCCCAAGCCCTTAGCCGTGGAGATGTGGGCGATGTGCAGGGGGCAGCCGGTGAGTCGGCACAGCTCGATGTCGCGGTAGATCTCGAGCTCCTCGCCAAGCGCGGGCCAGCCAAACATACCCAGGCGCGTGGAGGCCTTGCCCTCGTTGATAACGCCGTGCGTGGTGAGCGTCTCGATCTCGCAGTGTGCCGAGACCACGCGGTCGAACTGGGAGACGTACTCCATGCAGGTACGCATCATGCCGGCGCTCTGGACGCCGTGGCCGTCATCGGAGAAGGCGCAGGCGCCCTCCATGACCATGTCGCCAATCTCGGCGAGCTGCTCGCCCTTCTCGCCGACAGTAAGCGCACCGATGGGACGCACGTGGCAGAGGCCCGCCTGGCGGGCGTGGTCGAGCTGGTAGCGAATCTCGGCGCCGGTGTCGGTCACGGGATCGGTGTTGGGCATGGTCGCGACGTCGGTGAAGCCACCATGCGTTGCCGCGCGGGCACCGGTCTCGATGGTCTCCTTGTACTCAAAGCCGGGATCGCGGAAGTGCACGTGCATGTCCACAAGGCCAGGTACGAGGTACTTGCCGCGGGCGTCGATAACCTCACAGCCCTCGGGAGGCTCGAGGCCCTCCCCCACGGCAGCGACCTTGCCGTCATCGACGAGCACGTCACAGGCGTCATCGAGGTCGATCTGAGGATCGACCGCGTGCGCACCCCTAAGCAGAAAGGCCATTGTTCTCTCCTCCCAAAAGCAGGTACATCTCGGCCATACGCGTGAGGACGCCCGCGTTGACCTGGTCCAGGATGCGCGAGTGGGCGCAGTCGGCCACGTCGGCGTTAATCTCCATGCCACGGTTCATGGGGCCCGGGTGGCAGATGATGGCGGAAGGCTTCATGCGGTTCACGCGGGTCACGTCGAGGCCGTAAAGGCGGTTGTACTCACGGCGAGACGGGATGGCCGCGCCCTCCATGCGCTCGAGCTGCACGCGGAGCATGTAGACCACGTCCATGTCCTCGATCACGTCGTCGAGGCTTGCCGTCTGGGGGCAGCCAAACCAGTCCGGGTCATCCACCTGGAAGGTAGGGGGGCCCACGAGCGTGACCTCGGCACCCATGGTCTTGAGCGCTGGTGCCAGCGAGCCGCACACGCGGCTATGCGCGAGGTCGCCCACGACGGCGACCTTGAGGCCGTCCAGGTGGCCGAAGTTCTTGCGGATGGTGTAGAGGTCAAGCATGGCCTGGGTGGGGTGCTGGTGCTTGCCGTCTCCGGCGTTGATGACCACCGCGTCGGTGTTCTCGGTGATGCGCTGCGGCGTGCCGGCGAGCTTTGCGCGGCAGACGAACATGTCAACGTTCATGGCCGAGATGGTCTGGATGGTATCGGCGAGGCTCTCGCCCTTAACGACGGATGACGTGTTGCCACCCATGGAAAGCGAGTCTGCCGAGAGGCGCTTCTCGGCCAGCTCGAAGGAGCTCTTCGTGCGCGTGGAGGGCTCGAGGAACAGGTTCACGACGGTACGGCCACGCAGCGCGGGGACCTTCTTGATGGCGCGGTTGTTTACCGACTCGAACGACGCGGCGGTATCCAGAATCTGGGTGATGTCATCTGCCGTGAGGCTGTAGGTGTCAATGAGGTTCTTGACCGAGAGCATTACCTCTCCCCTCCCTCGATGCCCCAGATCTCGACGCCGTTGTGGTCGTCGAGCGGACGCGCGCAGACGCGCACATCCTCCTCGTGCGAGGAGGGGACGTTCTTTCCGACATAATCGGCACGTATGGGCAGCTCGCGATGGCCGCGGTCGACCATCACGGCAAGCTGGACGGATTTGGGCCTGCCGTAATCCATGAGGGCGTCGAGCGCGGAGCGCACGGTACGACCCGTATAGAGGACGTCGTCGACGAGGACGATGTCCTTGCCGTCGATCTCGAAGGGGATGTGGGTGCCGTGGACGACGGGCTGGATGTGGCGCATGACGTCATCGCGGTAGAAGCTGATGTCGAGCGAGCCGACGGGGGGACGCATGCCCTCGATCTTCTCGATCTCGTCAGCGAGACGGTTGGCAAGGGTCTCCCCGCGACGGATGATGCCAATCACCTGGATGTTTGCTGAGCCTTCGTTGTGCTCGATGATTTCGTGAGCGATGCGCGTTGTTGCGCGCTCCATGGCCTGCTCATCCATGATGACGGCCTTGAGCCTTGGCTCTCCCATGGGACTCCCTTCAAAAAAGATGCCCGAACCGACGCAAGCCGGCACGAGACATCCCATGATGGAAGGCCATGTGTCTGGTTTGCTCGCATACGAATGGCGATGCGAACTCCCCTGAGCCTTGCGGGCATCTCGTGCGCGCTTAAAGGTCGTGGACACTTTACCACGAAGTTCCGGCACGGGAGGCCACAGGGCAGAAAACCATTATCGTGCGTACGCACGATGACCGCCTGCTGCCATGCCCTTCTCAGCCAACTGGACAAATGTCAGCGCAATGTCAGAAAGCGTCGATTGTGCGTACGCATGACCGAGCAATTCTGCCTAATGGCCCCTTCAGAAGGTCGAAATCGTCAAATTCCCACCATCGTGCGTACGCACGACCGCGGATTGTTGACAGGCGTTGGAGCCGGACCGCCGAAATTGCGCACAGCGGGACCCGGACTCGCAAAGGCCCAGCCCCTACTCCCGTTCGAGTGAGCGATACGCCTCGCAGACCTCGTCCGTCTCGCCCAGCATGCGCATGTGGCCCTTCTCGATCCAGCACACGCGGTCGCAGATGCGCTCAACAAGACTGATGTCGTGGCTCACGAGAAGCACGGTCACGTTGTCGGACTCGACCAGCTCCTTAATGCGGCACTCGCACTTCTGCTGGAAGAGGAAGTCGCCCACAGAGAGGGTCTCGTCCACGATGAGGATATCGGGCTCGGTCACCGTGGCGATGGCAAAGGCGATGCGCGCGACCATGCCCGAGGAGTAGTTCTTGAGGGGCATGTCCATGAAGCCATCGAGCTCGGCAAAGTCGACGATGTCCTGGAAGTGCTCCTCGATGAAGTCCTTCCGGTAGCCGAGGAGTGCGCCGTTGAGGTAGATGTTCTCCTTGGCGGTAAGCTCCATGTCAAAGCCTGCGCCAAGTTCGATGAGGGGCGCGATGGTGCCCGCCACGTTGACCTTGCCGGACGAGGGCTCGAGCACTCCCGCGATGATCTTGAGCATGGTCGACTTGCCGGAGCCGTTGGTCCCTACCAGGCCAAACGCCTCGCCACGCTTGACCTCGAAAGAAACGTGGTCAAGCGCGCGGAACTCCTTGAACGTGAGCTCGTGCCTGGCGGCCGCAATGAAGTACTCCTTGAGGGAGTTGTACTGCTCGGAAGCGATGTTGAAGATCATCGAGACATCGTCAGCGAGAACCGCCGTGGGGGCGTCTGGTGACGGGACAGACGGACGCATGAAGCTGTTCTTGCCCGCCACAATAATCCAACGCTCGACGTTACCGAGGAAGCGCCTGTTGGAGTCCTCGATGTCCACGGCGATGCGGTAGCGTCCAGGTCGCTTTGGCACAAACTCCCAGGTGTACTGGGGAATGGTATGCCCCATGCGCTCAATGGTGGAATCGAAGTCGCCCTTTTCCCAGCTGCCGTCCAGGTTCCAGACGTAGTTGCAGAGGTAGCTCTCCCTCTCGACCCCACGAAAATGCGGTGTGACCTGGAGCGTGTCACCCACGCGGATGGATGTGGAGGAGAGGCCGAGAAAGACGCTTCCGCCGCCGTCCAGTTTGAGCGTGTCCTGCACTTTGTGCCACCTGACCTTACGGTTTGAGCCTGTGGGCGGTCGCTTGAAGCGACCGCCCGGCCTGGATGCTAGATGAAGAGGATGAAGCGATGCTCCTTGGTGCGAAATACCAGGTAGCCCAAGGCAAGCGAGACCAGCGCCCACACAACGCAGCTCACAATCACCTCGGTGGGAGGTATGGTCGCGTAAATCACCGTGTCACGCATGAAGGTGACGAAGTTGTACATGGGGTTTGCGTACATGAGAACGCGAACGGCATGGTAAGGGACCTGCTCGATCATCGAGACGGGCCAGAAGAGCGGCGTCGCATACATCCACGCCATGAGAAGAACGCCCCACAGGTGCACGAGGTCACGGAAGAAGACGGCGAGCGCCGAGAGGAGAAGCGAGAGTCCCACGCAGAACAGCATGAGCAGTGCGATGCAGACGGGGGCCAAAAGGATCAGGGGCGTAGGCGCCACGCCCTCCCATAACATGACGACAAAGACGGCGATAAGCGAGAAGAGGAAGTTGACCAGAGAGAACAGGACCTTCTCGACCGGGAAGACGGCCTTCTTGACGCGCACCTTTTTGAGCAGCGGCGCCGCATCGATGATTGACATCATGCCGGAATTGGTTGAATCCGAGAAGACCTGCCACGTGATGTTGGCCACGATGAGGTATAGCGGGTAGTGCTCGATGTTGTCGTAGCGAAGGAAGAACGAGAAGACCAGCGACATCACAAGCATCATCAAGAGTGGGTTGAGCACGCTCCAGATGACGCCGAGGACGCTGCGGCGATACTTGAGCTTGAAGTCCTTCGAGACAAGTTCGCGCAGGATGAAGAGGTCGCGTTTACCCGCAGGATACCACGCGTCGCGCGCGGAGGTTACATGCACTGGGACCGCGGCGACAGGAGCTGTCACTGCTGCCTGATTCGCGTCCCTCTCCGCGGACTCGATGTCTGATGCCAAGGTTCCTCCCGTCGAAGGAATTATTGGGGCATATGTGCCCCCCGGGTGCCATGTGTTTGCAAAAATGCTAGCACAGGGGCTCAGCTGTCACATAAACGGCAGAGGGCTTAGCAGGCAGCGCCCAAGGCCAAGCGATGCAAAAAGTGGGGCGGCTGATGCCGCCCCACTCATCAAATTCTGGCTCCCCGGGCAGGATTCGAACCTGCGACACGCTGATTAACAGTCAGCTGCGCTACCACTGCGCCACCGGGGAATGTTCAATGCGAGAAATAAGTATACGGGTTGCCTCGAGGGATGCAACCGTCATTTTGAACTTTTTTCTCGCGACCAGATGCGAACGGCACTCCCCAACGGCACCAATACCCCACCCAGCCGACTCCCGCTTCACCCCACTACTGATGTTCTGTATCATTTCAATCGTTGGGCCTACCGCGCCCAACCGGCAGCGACGCCGAACAACGCTGGCTCGGGGCGGTCCGACCATGTGCCCAGGGAGACCGTTATGCCGATTTCACCGATCTGGAACTGCTCGGACGTTACTCTCGACCTGTCACGCCCCCGCGTGATGGGGGTCCTCAACGTGACCCCCGATTCTTTCTCCGACGGAGGGACGCACAACGCCCCCGAGGCGGCAATCGCGACGGCCGAGCGCATGTTGGCAGATGGTGCGGACCTTATCGACGTCGGGGGCGAGTCCACGCGCCCGGGATTCACTCCCGTTGAGCCAGACGAGGAGCTCCGCCGCCTGGAGCCCACGGTACGCTGGCTTGTGAAGGAGGGTGCGCTCGTCTCGATTGACACGCGCCATCCCGAGGTCGCGCGCCGATGCGTTGACCTTGGCGCCCAAATCATCAACGACGTGACGGGCTTCTCGGACCCCAGGATGTCCAACGTTGCCGCAAGCTCCGGCTGCGGATGCGTGGTCATGCACTCGGGTCCCGTGTCTGGTGCGGCCACCGGCAGCTCCGCGGTCATGGCATCAGCCGACAAGGACGATCTGTCCGCCCTCATGGGTGGCGCCTCCGCGGGCGATAGATCTTGGGAGGCCGAGAAGGGCAGTCCGCTTCTCCCCGACTCCGCCCACGTCATGAAGCTACTTGGGGGGTATCTTCTCGACCGCGCTCACGACCTCGAGGCACATGGCGTCGCGGCATCTCGCATCTGCCTTGACCCGGGCGTGGGCTTTGGCAAGAGCCCTGAGGACAACATCGTCATTCTCCGCGCCACCAGTGAGCTGGCAAGCCTTGGATACCCCCTCATGTGCGCTGTTTCGCGCAAGCGCTTCGTTGGCACCGTAAGCGGCGTTGTCGCGGCAGCAGATCGTGACGATGCAACCATTGGAATCTCGCTTGCGGCGGTCGCTCGCGGGGCACGCATCCTGCGCGTCCACGACGTTGCCGGCATGGCTCAGGCCCTAGATGGGTTCTGGGCTGCCTCCGAGCCCTGGAGCTCCACCGTCACGCTTCCACTCTCCCTTGCCGCCAGCGCAAGCAGGCAGCAGGTCATTGCAGCAATAGACGGCATGCCCCTCTCCCGTGTGAGACAGGTCGAGGGCGGCGGCGGAGCGCTTCGCGTGACCGTCGAGACAGGGCTGGACAGCGTCCCATTCCAGCGTGCGGTTGATGCGGCCGTGGACGGGCTGGCAATGCTCGCTTCCCCAGCATCATGCACTCGGGATTCCCCCGAATGCAGCCACATCGTTTAGAGCTGCGCGTTGAGGCGCTGTTCAAGCGCAGGCTTGGGCATGGCGCCAACCATCTGGTCAACGATCTTGCCGTCCTTCAGGATGAAGAACGCGGGGATGCTCATGACCCCAAACTGCCGCGCAAGCTCCGGCTCCTCGTCGGAGTTGACCTTGCCGACCTTCACGCGGCCGTTGTACTCGTCTGCAAGCTGGGCAATCGTAGGCATCATCGAGCGGCACGGACCGCACCAGTTTGCGTAGAAGTCGACGAGGACGGGCTGTTTGCTGTCGAGAACCTCCTGCTGAAAGTTTCTGGACGTGAACTGGTACTCCATGACAAAACTCCTTCTCCGCTGGTGACCGCGCCCTGGCTTTGCGGCGCTGGCCACGTGAGCGCCCCTTGGGGACGCATCCGTTTCTTGAGTACCAGCATAGGTGGTATAAAATGCTGAGCAAGTACGCAGTTTATATTTAGGTGGTAAGGAATATCTGACCATGACCACAGACCAGCAGAAGGCAGTCTCCCCTTGCCTGGGCAGCGCCGACCCCAGCATCACGGGATCCGGATGCGCACTACGTCGCGTGTTAGACGCCATCGGCGGCAAGTGGAAGATCTTACTGCTGGTTGCCCTCTCGCAGTCCGAGGAGCTACGCTACGGCGAACTCAAGAGACTTGTCTATGGGATTACCAACACCATGCTAGCCTCATCGCTCAAGGAGCTCGAGACCGACGGCCTCGTCAAGCGCAGGCAGTACCCGGAAATGCCCGTTCGCGTGGAGTACAGCCTCACGCCGCGCGCCCAATCGTTGATTCCCATCCTCATGGAACTCAGGGAGTGGGGCGAGGCGTCGCTCCAGGGGTAGTCGAGACGGCCTGGTTGCCTGCGCCGTCGCTTCAAGCATAGCTGATGGCATGAATTGACGGTTGGTGGCAGTTTTAGGGGATGCCCCTGAGTATTAACTAATTGCATTTCTGATAAACACCAGGTAGACAAATTGTGACTAAAAAAAATAACATATCAAGAATTTGCTGGAAGCTGCCACCAACCGTCAATCTAGGAAATGGGTACCGTCTGCCGGCCTGGTTGTCGCTATCATCATTATGGGTGGCTGCGGTTTTCGTCGGTTCCACCGCATGGTTGTGGGCGAGACGGCGTAACGGCCGAGAACCCCGCAGTTGACAAAGGCCGGTGTCGAAGGCCAAAACCTACTTTGACGGTTGGTGGCAGAATTTGTACAACACCTTATATGACATAGACACAGGCGCAAATCTCTGACCTGCATTTTATCAATTACTAAACCTCTTTGTACTCGGGGTATCCCCGAAAAACTGCCACCAACCGCCAATTCTGACCAAAAAGGCAACCACGCGCCCACGCCTGCAATGGCGCTTAGAACGAGCGGCGCTTCATGATTCGGGTTGAGATGAGGTAGGAGATTACGTAGAGCACAAGGCCTATGACGACGAGGATGGCAACAAGCAGACCCGACAGGTTCTCCTGAACCAAATAGATCACGACGGGCTCGATACTGGGCTTCAACATGGGAGCTGCAACACCAAGGGCAAGAGGAAAGACGAGAACCGCCACGTACCCTCTCTGGCCAAAGGCATAGAGCAGGGGTACAAGAAGGGCGAGGATTGCGAGGAAAATGAAGAGAATGGACATGGGAATCAGGAAGAGCTGCTCCGATATGAAGAGGTCAGGCCCACTCCCAGAGGCGGCCAATACCACAGCATCTACCACGAGCGAAAGAGAAAGGCAGATGGCAAGCAGCATGAGGCAGAAAAGATAGCGGGCTAGCACCACACCTTGAGGCGTGGTGGGAAGTGCAAGCAGGGCCTCCCTCCATTGGCTCTTCTCGTCAGCCGCAAAGACCTGGATGCAAAAATAGAACGGAATCGTGCCTCCGAGGAGGGAAGAGACGAGGCAGACAGGAACAATGAGCTGCGTCGCGCTTCCCTCCATAAAGCTAGGGATGAAAATCACCGCAGCAAACACAAGCATGGTGGCGAGGGCCTTCAGGGAGTGGCGAAACGAGAACCATTCGTTGAGAAGCAGACTTTTCATCATCACAGATCCTCTCCTTTCACGGCAAGGCGAAGAAGAACGTCGAGGGAAAGCGTGTCGAGGGAAAGACTCGGGAAGGCGCGCTCAAGACGCCTACGGTCCTCTACCAGGAGAAGCACATGCCCGCCTTCCGCAAGGCAGCGAGTGACCCCCGCCTCTCTCAGCGCACCCCGCTCCTGCTCGAAGTCGGCAGTTCTCATAGCAAGCGTGGCGAAACGTTCCTCGAGAACGTCAGCGTCCTCGGCAAAGCAGATCAGGCCTTTGTCCATAAGGAGGATGCGGTCGGCAAGGGACTCGAGGTCAGACGTGATGTGAGAGGAGATGAGAACCGAGGTCTCCGGGGCCTGGGCCAGGTGCTCGCGCAAGGCGCACAGCACCTCCTCGCGCACAACGGGATCGAGTCCGGCCGTCGGCTCATCGAGGAGAAGGAGCTCTGTCCCCGTGGCCAGGGCAAGCGCAATCTGGAGCTGCATGCCCTGTCCGCGCGAGAAGGCCTTGATGCTGGCATGCCGGAAATCCCTGTCTTTCTCAGCAAGCCCAAAGCGGCCGAGAAGCGCATCGAAATAGGCGATGTCGAAGCAAGGGTAGAGACCACATTCGACGCGCACAATGTCTTCCGTCGTGTACTCGCCGGGATAGGGGCAAACGGCTGCGACGGAGGCGACCCTCTGCTTCAGAGCGAGCGTCTCTTGCGAAGGCGCTTCTGCCGGATTTCTGCCGAACAGGAAGATACGTCCAGAGTCGGGCCTCACGAGGCCGAGCGCAGATCGAATGAGGGTCGTCTTGCCGGCGCCATTCTGGCCGATAAGGCCGCAGACAGTGCCTTTGGGCACGTCCAGTGTAATGGGGCCGGCCGTGAAGCCGGAGTAGCGCTTCACAAGTCTGTCGAATGCCAAGGATGCGGACGTCGTGCTCATGATTCCTCCCATTCCAAATTGAGCATGTCACGGAGCTCTTCCAGGGAAAGCCCTATCGTGTGCGCCTCTTTTACGGCCGTCGCAAGGTTTGTCTCAACGAGCCGCAGCTGCTCTTCGCGGATGAGGCCAAGGGTGTCCTCCGCTACGAAGGAGCCCTTGCCGGATACCGTTGCGATAAAGCCCTGGGCTTCGAGGTCCGAGTAGGCTCGCTTTGTCGTGATTGCCGATATTCTCAGATTCGCCGCGAGCTGGCGGATGGATGGTAGCTGCTCCCCCGCCTTTAAGTCCCCTGACATGATCTGAGCCCTGATTCCATCGGCGACCTGCTCGTAAATGGGCTTTCCCGATGCGTTCGAAAGCAGAATGTCTACCATGGGCTCATCTCCTCTCTACTGTTATTACCGTATATATCGTATATATACGGTAATGTCAATACTGTGTTGAAGGTTTTGAGGAGTAATGGCCCATCGGAGTCACGTTCGAAGTACCGTTCACGGCAATACCAGAGCAAAAGAAGAGCGCACCTCACAAGCTTAGGCAGCTCTGCTCGTACGACCTGATGCCCATCCTGGTATTTGGCTCGGGGATGAGATGCCTGAACAGCCAGTTCCCGGGCTGGCGTCTGTCTCGATGGGCTTTGCGCCGGCACATAGATTTTGCTGCGGTAACAATGAGGGCAAGCGGTACTGGGAAAGGTCGTTGCTGTGGGGTGTCCGCAAGTTGCTCTAGGGGACTCGTGGGACGCATAAAACGGTGCTATCGCTGGGAGATTGTGATGCCACTGCACAAAACCGCGCTATCGCGGGGCGTTTAATGGGATTAATATAAATTACGCAACTACATTTTCATGGTTATGTATATCTTAGCTAAAACTATCAAATATATGGATACATTCCATCAATATCGAAACCGATGCGCAAAAAGCACCCAGCGGTAGGTCCGTTTTGTGCAGCGGAGTCCAGATTTCCCGGCGATAGGGCCATTTCGTGCAAAGTGACTCCTTCTTCTTTCCATCGACTGAACGAAGAGCCATTCCGACCTTCCGTTCAAGCCGCAGTAAGTGGCATCGCGGCAATCGGTGACGTACGGTTCACACTCGAATGTGAGGTTCGTATAACTGCAAGGCGCACGTTAATTCGAACTGCCGCTCGCTGAATCGCGTTTGGTGTACTGGCATGCGGCATTTGGAGATTGCCCACAGGTTGAGGTGGTGCAAAAGAAAAGGCCAGGCGGAAAACACCCCGTCTGACCTGCTGTCTCGTGGTCGGGTGGACTGGATTCGAACCAGCGACCCCTTGACCCCCAGTCAAGTGCGCTACCAAGCTGCGCCACCACCCGTTTCGTGCGAGCCATCTCCCACACGAGTAGATACTCTAACACGGGGCCGACGGCACATCAACTGGAAACCGCCAGAACCTCGAAATTGTTGTCGACATAGGACCCACCTGGCCCACCGTAGTTTTGCAGTTGCCCTAGTCTGACCTCCCACCCCTTGCCCAGCTAGATGGGCATTTTTTATGTCAAATTTTAAGTATTTATCTTGTTACGTTGTGTTACGCGGTGTATAATGCGAAGCACATG
>NZ_LR027574.1:166075-388469 GCF_900605015.1 Olsenella sp. Marseille-P4559 | reverse complement strand
CCGTAGTTTTGCAGTTGCCCTAGTCTGACCTCCCACCCCTTGCCCAGCTAGATGGGCATTTTTTATGTCAAATTTTAAGTATTTATCTTGTTACGTTGTGTTACGCGGTGTATAATGCGAAGCACATGTTCCCGCAGGTGAGAGGCGGTTTCCGCATGTACCTGAAGAAGACGCCGAGCAGGAGCGGCAGGGTGAGCCTGTCCGCCGTGCAGGGCTACCGCGACCCCGAGACCGGGCGCGTGAGGCAGCGCACCGTGGAGACCTTCGGCTACGTCGACGCGCTCGAGGCGGAGTTCGACGACCCGGTCGCGCACTTCGCCGAGGTCGTGGCGGCGATGGACGCCGAGAGGCTGGCGGCGGAGGGGCCGCAGACGATCACCGTCCACCCCCTGCAGAGGGTGGACAAGCGCAGGACCAACCGCATGGCGGCGGGCGACGCCGTGCCGATGGCGTACTACGGCGCCCTCGGGGTAGAGGCCGCCGTCAGGTCCAACATGCGGGGCAGGAGGACGGGCTTCGACGTGAACGCGCTGCTGAGGCTGCTGGTGATGGAGAGGCTGCTGGCGCCGGGCTCCAAGAGGGCGGCGTGGGAGAGCTCGGGCCGCCATTTCTACCGATGCGACCTGTCCGAGTCCGACGTCTACCGCGGGCTCACGGAGATCGCCAGGATGTCGGGCGCCATAGTGTCGAAGGCGAACTCGTCCATCGCCGCCGCGGGCATACGCGACTTGAGCTGCGGCTACTACGACTGCACGAACTACTACTTCGAGAGCGACGGCGACGAGCCGCGCCGCAAGGGCGTCTCCAAGGAGCGCCGCCCCAACCCCATCGTGCAGATGGGGCTCATGCAGGACGCCAACGGCGTGCCGGTGGACTTCCGCATATTCCCCGGCAACGTGCACGACGGCGACACCCTGGTCGACGCGCTGCCCGAGGCCAGGAGGGCGGCGGGCATGGGCCGGGTGGTCACCGTGGCCGACAAGGGCATGAACTGCTCGAAGAACGTAATCGCCACCGTGGCGCGCGGCGACGGCTTCGTGTTCAGCCAGTCCATACGCGGCACCAAGGGCCGCAGGGAGCTTCGCGAGTGGGTCATATCGGACAGGGGCTACTCCCCCAGCGCAATCGGCACCTTCAAGATGAAGTCCCGGCAGGACACCAAGACCATAAGGGTCCCCAGGGAGGACTCCGCCGACGGGCGCGGGCACTCCGTCGAGGTGGACGTGCAGGTCGTGGCCTTCTGGTCGCGAAAGTACGCCGAGCGCGCCCGTCACGAGAGGGAGAGGGTGCTGGAGAAGTCGCGCCAGCTCGTCGCCAACCCGGGGAGGTGCACCCGCGCCACGCACCTGGGCGCCGCCAAGTACGTGCGCAACGTGGGGTTCGACGCCGCCACCGGCGAGGTCGTCGAGTGCGCCAAGGCCCCGGAGCTCGACTACGCCGCCATCGAGGCCGACGCCGCCTGCGACGGCCACTGCTGCATAGTCACCTCGGAGACCGGCTGGGAGCCGGCGAGGGTGGTCGACACCTACCGCGAGCTGTGGAGGATCGAGGAGGCCTTCAAGGTCACGAAGTCGCACCTGGGGGCAAGGCCGGTGTACGTCTGGACGCCGGAGCACATCCAGGCCCACTTCCTCACCTGCTACCTGGCACTGGTCATAGAGCGGCTGATCGAGCACGCGCTGGGCAACCGCTACTCAGCGGGCGCGATACTGGAGGACATGAGGGCGCTGGAGTGCAGCTCGGTCGACGCGGAGTGGTGGCTCTTCGACCACCGCACCGACCTCACGGACGGGCTATTCGCGCTGATCGGCGAAGAGGCCCCCAGGAAGTTCATGCGCACCGGCGACATCAGGGGGCTTTTCAAGAAGGGGCGCGAGGTGCGCTGGAAGGCCCTGTAACACTACAGAAAATATACAAGTGAAAAAGAGGCCGTTTTCCCGGTAAGCACAGGTAAAACGGCCTCTTCAACTGCAAAAGTCAGGATACTCTAACACGGGGCCGACGGCACATCAACTGGAAACCGCCAGAACCTCGAAATTGTTGTCGACATAGGACCCACCTGGCCCACGTCCGGCACTACTACCCCCTGCGGCCCCTGGCCTTTGCGAATGGCACCACCTCAAGGTTCCCGTCCACGAGCTCGCCCAAGAAGACCTGCCGCACCGAGACATACCCCTGTGCCCTGAGCTGCCCCATCACCCAGGCCTCGTCCTTGCCTGCGAGCCGAAGCCCGTCATCCACCAACCAGCCGTCGCTCACCAGGGGCAGCAGCGGCCCCCTGCTCTGCGTACCGCGCGCGCGGACGGTGAGCCTGCCGTCGGTCTCCATGACGGCCGCCTCCACATCTCTTATGCGGGGGATGCCCTCCTCGCGTAGCCTCCGGCTGAGCTGCTCCGCCGCGAGGCCCACCTTCTCGCAGCGCGAGACATCCACCTTCCCGTCGCAGACGAGGAGTTCGGGCTGGAAGGCGACGACGTGTCTGAGCGCCTTGCTGCTCTCGAAGAGAAGCTTCGCCACCACCACGACAAGCGACCATATGAGAAGCACGATCAGGAACTGAAGCACCGAGACCGACGTGTTGTAGATCACGCCACCTATGATGCCGCCCAGCACATAGTTCTGCACCTGGTTGAGCGGGGTGTTGAGCGAGAACTCGTGCTTCCCGAGGATGTTTATCTGAAGAATCATCACGAGCATGCCAAGCGCGAACTTGACGGCCGTCAGCGTGTAGAAGCCCATGTCAGCGCCTCCCGTTCACGTAGACGTTGTGGTCGATGATGTGCGTCCGCTCGAGCGTGTAGGAGTTGTCGTCATCATTGAGGTGGACGAGGTAGTCCTCCTCGTTGAAGCGCACGATGATGCCGTCACGCAGGGATGTCGAATTGACCAGCACCTCGTCTACCGAAACGCCCTGGTCTACGGCAACCCCCTCGATGAAGCTCACCAGTAGCTGGGACTGGGACATCTGGTCGCTCACCTGGAGGTACTGCTCGACCTGAACGCCCACCAGGACCAGTGAGAGGACGAGGGCGCCTATCCCCGCGTCCCTCCAGCGAGTCCGCATCCTGCCACGCAGGTAGAGCACGTTGGAGATGACGCCAGCCAGAAGCAGGACGAGAATCATCACCACGCGAACGGCCGAGTCTGCCGACTGGTGCGATACGATGTAATCGAGGTTATAGAAGTCCATGCGCCACCCCTGTTTCCTGCGATGCCTGCCTACGGTGTAGCCCAGCCTCCCCTGGCCAGCACCCGTCGTAGCCTAGCAGGTTCTTGCAGGTGAGACTTCTGCCGACTGGGCAGGCGCGGGACCACTTCCCGAACTCTCGCCAAACTCCACATAGGGGCGGTACCATCCGCCACCGCCCGGCGCAAAGCGCCAGGCACCCTACTCGGCCGGCACGTCCCACGCCAGGCTCACGGAGCCCACGCCCAGATGGAGCGAGACCACCGGCCCACCGTCGCGCACGGTGACCTCGGCCTTGGGAAGGCGCCGGTGGATGCAGCCGACCACGGCCCGCGTCGCGTCCGAGCTCCCGTAGCCCGTCACAATGAGAGGTCCCGTGCGCGCGCCCTCCGGGACCTGCCTCACGAGCGAGCGGGCAACGGCAACGGTACCGTGTGCCACGTCCACGTCACGAATGCCGCCCTGGTCGAGGATCATGATGAGGTAGCGATCGAGCTTGCCGGCGACCGCCCTCCTCGTGGCGCCGAGCCTGCCAGAGCGGCGCAGCACGTCAAGCCGGGGTACGGTGAACACGATGCCCTGGCGCGCGCGGGCTCCCTCCAGCTGCGAGACGACCTCGGCAAGCGTGGAGCCGCCCACGATGAGGCGGCGTGCGCGGCTGATGAGGAAGTCAAGCCCGCCAGAGGTGGTCCAGGAGTCGATGACGGCAATCCTCCCGGGATCAACACCCTCGGCAACGAGCTGGGTCTTGGCCTCGACGGCGCTCCTGTACGTACCCGAGAGGCGCGAGGACATCGTGATGCACAAGACGTCCGAGCCCCCGTCCAGAAGGCGCCTGAACTCCCCCACGAAGACTGAGGGGAAGACAGCCTCCGTGCCCAAGACCTTCGCGTTCTTGTAGAGGGTATCATAGTCGCCGTTCTCCCCCTCGTAGACCTCGGCGCGCCTTACGCCGTCCACAAGGTAGTGCATCGAGACGAGCGCACAGCCCAGGGCAGCGGCCTCCTTGCGCGTGAGCGGCGCAGTGGAGTCACAGACGATGCCTATGGGCCTGACCTTGCACTCGTTGGCACTCATAGCGTTGGCCTCGCTCATGCATCGAACCTCCCCATCCTCCTGAACCTCTCGTAGCGGCTCTCCACAAGTTCCTTGGCATCCATCTGCACGAGCGGCTCAAGCTCCGTCTGGAGACGCTCGGCGAGCCGGAAGGCGAACTCCGGCGTCCCCAGGCCCTGGGCGTCTATCGAGCCGTCCACGATGCCCAGGCGCTCGAGCGTTGGCGCCGTAATGCCCAAGGCCTCCGCAGCCTCGGGGGCGCGGCGAGCCGTCTTCCACAGTATGGTAGCGCAACCCTCCGGGCTCACCACGGAGTAGACCGCGTCAGAGAGCATGAGCACGCAGTCGGCAGTCGCAAGTGCGATGGCACCGCCGGAGCCACCCTCCCCCATGATGACGCTCACCTCGGGGACGGCAAGGCCGCTCATGGCCACGATGTCGTCGGCGATGGCCGCGCCCTGCCCGCGCTCCTCAGCCTCCATGCCCGGGAATGCCCCGGAGGTGTCGACGAGACATATCACGGGTCGTCCGAACTTCTCGGCCTGGCGCATGAGGCGCAGGGCCTTGCGGTAGCCCTCGGGCTCCGGCGACCCGAAGTTCCTGGCCACGCGCTCTTTCGTGGTGCGGCCACGGTCCGTGCAGATGACGGTCACGGGGCGTCCGCCCAGAAGCGCGATGCCGCCTACAATGGCGGGGTCGTCGCCAAAGGCGTGGTCGCCATGGAGCTCGACGAGGCCGTAGAAGGCCTGCTCGGCCACGGCGGGCACGCTGGCACGATTTGTGTCGCGCACTCGCCGCACAAGGTCATAGGGCGTGACGCCATCCTGGGGCAGAGGCTTCTGCAGGTGCTTGGGCACCGGCCAGCGCGGGGTCTCGGGGAAGGCCGCACTGCAGCGCGGGACCTCGTGAGAGGGATCTCCCCAGGCATCACGGTTGTGAAGGAAGAGCAGGTAGGCAAGGGCTGAAGGGACGTCTTTGCGCTCCACCACCATGTCGAGGAAGCCGTGTGCGAGAAGGAACTCGGCCCGCTGGAAGCCGGCGGGCAGCCGCTTGTGCGTGGTCTGCTCCACCACGCGCGGGCCCGCGAAAGCAACGAGCGCGTCCGGCTCGGCAAGGCAGATGTCGGCCTCCATGGCAAAGCTCGCCGTAACGCCGCCCGTGGTTGGGTCGGTGAGGACGGCCACGTAGAGGAGGCCCCTCTCGCCATGGCGCCTTACCGCTGCAGAGATCTTGGCCATCTGCATGAGCGAGGTCACACCCTCCTGCATGCGGGCGCCGCCGGAGACGGTGAAGCCCGCAACCGGCAGGCCGCGTTCGGCGGCCCGCTCGAAGCAGCGACAGATCTTCTCGCCCACGGCGCTTCCCATGGAACCCATCATGAAGCCGGAGTCCATGACGAAGATGGCGCAGCGCTCGCCGCCAATCGCGCACTCGCCGCATACCACAGCCTCGCGCTCGTGCGACTTTGCGTGCGCCTCATCTATCTTTTCCCGGTAGCCGGGAAACGCAAGGGGGTCATGGGGGGCAAGCTCGGCGTCCCACTCGACGAAGCTGTCGTCGTCCACGGTGATCTTGATGCGCTGGCGCGCAGAGAGGCGCATGTGGTGGCCGCAGCGCGGACACACGTCGAGGTTCTGGGAGAGCAGCTCCGCCTCGACCACGTGGCGGCAGTGGGGGCAACGCACGAGCACCATGCGGGGCGGTACGTCTATGGGGACCTCGGTGACGGGCCCCTCGAGCTCGTTTGCGCTCTTCTCGCGCGGGTTAGTCATAGAGATGCTCCATCAGGCTCGTGTGGTAGTTCCCCGAGAGGAACTCCTCGTTGGAAAGGATGTCAAGCTGGAGGTCCGCGTTGCACTCGACGCCGTCGATCACAAGCTCGCCCAGGGCCGAGCGCATCTTGCGGATGGCCTCCTCGCGCGTGGGGCTGTACACGATGAGCTTGCCCAAGAGCGAGTCGTAGTAGGGGGGCACGACGCAGCCCACGTAGAGCGCGGAGTCGAAGCGCACCCAGGGGCCGTTGGGCACGTGGAGCATCGTGATGCCGCCGCAGGAGGGCAGGAAGTCCGCCGTCTCGGCGTTGATGCGGCACTCGATGGCGTGCCCCGTCACGTCGACGTCCTCCTGGGTGGCGTCCAGGGGGACACCCGCAGCCACGCGGAGCTGCCACTTCACGAGGTCCGCGCCGGTCACGAACTCCGTCACGGGGTGCTCCACCTGCAGGCGGGTGTTCATCTCCATGAACCAGAAGCTGCCGTCATCCTCCAGGAGGAACTCGATGGTGCCCAGGCCCTCGTAGCCCACCAAGCGGGCGAGGTCGCGGGCGCACTTCTCCATGCGCAGGCGCACGTCGTCTGTGAGCGCGGGGCAGGGGCTCGGGCTCTCCTCGAGGAGCTTCTGGTTCCTGCGCTGAACGGAGCACTCGCGCTCGCCCAGGGAGAGCACGTGGCCGTACTTGTCGGCAATAACCTGCACCTCGACGTGGTGGGAGGGCGAGACGAACCTCTCCATGTAGCACATACCGTCGCCGAAGGCAGCCTTTGCCTCTGCGCTTGCGGTCTCGAAGGCGGCTCGCGCCTCCTCGGGGCGCTCGACCTTGCGGATGCCGCGCCCGCCGCCACCCGCGCGCGCCTTCACCAGCACGGGGCAGCCAATGCGGCACGCCTCCTTCTCGGCCTGCTCAGCAGACTCCAGAAGGTCGCAGCCGGGGACCACCGGAACGCCCGCGGCCCGCGCGGTGCGGCGCGCCTCGTCCTTGTCGCCCATGAGCTGCATGACCTCAGGGCTGGGACCCACGAAGACAAGGCCGTGCTCGCAGCAGGCTCGCGCGAACTCGACGTTTTCCGAGAGAAACCCATAGCCGGGGTGTATGGCGGACGCCCCAGAGGCCAGAGCAACCGTGAGGATGGCCTCGGTGTTGAGGTAGGACTCGCTCGCGCGGGGGCCGCCTATGCAGTAGGCCTCGTCAGCGAGCGTGGCGTGCAGCGCCTCGCTGTCGGCCGTGGAGTAGACGGCCACGGTCCTGACGCCCATCTCCTTGCATGCGCGGATGACGCGGACCGCGACCTCTCCCCTGTTTGCGATGAGGACCTTCTGGAACATGGCCTACACGTCTTTCTCTGGCACCAGCGCGAACGACATGTCCGCGATGCAGCAGATGGTCTGCCCCACGCGAGCCTCGCCATGGGCGAAGTGGAACATGCCGTGCGAGCGCGTGACCGTGCAGTCGAGCTCCACGGTGTCGCCAGGGCACACGGGGTGCTTGAAGCGCACCTTGTCGAGGCTCGTGTAATAGGGCGTGGCACCCTGGGTAGAGCCGTCTTGGGCGAGAAGGACGCAGCAGTTCTGGGCAAGCATCTCGCAGAGGATGACGCCAGGGACAACGGGGTTTCCGGGGAAGTGCCCCCGGACGAAGAACTCGTCGCCCGTGACATGGGTGTGGCCAATGGCATGGCCACCCACGAGCTCGCAGTCGTCGACGAGGAGCATGGGCGGGCGGTGCGGCAGGATGGCCTCGATATCTTCTCGGTTCATGAGCCCCCCTAGTAGACCTTCATGAGCACGCAGCCAAACTCGACGAGCTCGCCGTCGCTCACGCAGATGTCCACGACCTCGCCATCGGCCTCGGACGTGACCTCGTTCATGGCCTTCATGGCCTCGATGACGCAGAGCGTGTCACCCTTCTTGACCTTTGAGCCCACGTGCACGAAGGGCTCGGCACCGGGCGCGGGCGCAGCATAGAAGACGCCGACCATGGGTGCCTTCACCGCGATGACCCTGGTCATGTCAAGGGGCCTCTCGGCAGGGCCTGTGGCTTCGGAGGCCTCCACCGGTGCCTCCGGAGGCTTGGCGTCTGGCGCGGATGGGACCTCCTCCGGACGGGAGGGCGCGGGAGCCGCAGGGGCCACGGGGGCTGCGAGCGGTGCTGCCACCGGGAAGGCTTCGGGGCGCTCCATCTCGATGGAGTCGCCACCCTCCTCGACCCTCACGCGGGCAAGCCCGCGCTCCTGCATGACCTTGGCCAGTGCATCTATGCGGCTGCTTGTGGTGTCCATGGCTACTCCCCCTCGAAGCGACGAAGCACAATCACAGCGTTGTGGCCGCCGAAGCCGAGGGACGTCGACATGGCCCAAGCCCCGTCGAAGGGCACGGAGTGACCAGGCGTGTAGTCGAGGTCGCAGTCCACATCCGGAGTCGCAAGGCCAATCGTGGGCGGCACGACGGAGTCGCGCAGGGCGCAGGCGCAGGCCATAGCCTCGACGGCGCCGGTGGCGCCCAGCATGTGGCCGGTCATGGACTTGGTGGACGAGATGTGCGCGGCATGAGCGGTGGCATCGCCCAACGCCTGCTTCAGGCCCTGGGTCTCGGTCTTGTCGTTGAGCTTGGTAGACGTGCCATGGGCGTTCACATAGAGACCCTGAGCGGCGTCGAGCCCGGACTCCTCCACGGCCCGCCTGATGGCACGCGTGATGCCTGCGGCCGTTGGATCCGGGCTCGTGATGTGGTAGGCGTCAGCAGTGTTGCCGTAGCCCCTAACCTCGGCCACGATGCTCGCGCCGCGGGCAAGGGCATGACCAAGCTCCTCCAGGACGAGGACGCAGGCACCCTCGCCCATGACAAAGCCGTCGCGGTTGGCATCGAAGGGACGGCAGGCGCAGGCGGGATCGGGGTTGGTGGTGAGGGCGCGGCAGTTGGTGAAGCCGGCAATGGAGACGGGCACGATAGCCGCCTCGGTACCTCCAGCGAGGATGGCGTCTGCATAGCCGTGACGGATGGCACGATAGGCCTCGCCTATGGCGTTGGTGCTTGTGGCACAGGCGGTGACAATGGGAAGCGTGGGACCAAGGGCATGGTGGCGAATGGAGATCTGCCCTGTGGCCATGTTCGCAATCATCATGGGCACGAAGAAGGGCGAGACCTTGCGAGCCCCGCCTGCGTCGAGACGGCCCACCTGTGCCTCGGCGGTGCCAATCCCCCCCACGCCCGAGCCCACGTAGACGCCCAAGCGCTCCGGATCGATGGCGCCCTCGGCGTCAAGGCCAGAAGACGCCATGGCCTCGTCGGAGGCCACGAGGGCAAACTGGACGTTGCGGTCGTTGTGCAGCGCCTCGGACTTGCCCAAGGCCTGGGCGGCGTCGAAGCCCTTGACCTCAGCGGCTACGCTCACGCGGAAGCCCGTGGTGTCGAAGGCCGAGATCTTGCCGATGCCGCTTTTGCCGTGGACGAGCGCATCCCAGCTCTGGGGTGCGGTGTTCCCCACGGGGGTGATGGCCCCCATGCCCGTGATGACAACTCTGCGATTCATCTAATCCCCTCTCGTGGCGTGGCTGCCGGGCACCTACATGCAGAGCCCGCCGTCTACTTGGATGACCTCGCCCGTAACGTAGCCCGCGGCGTCGGAGACGAGAAACGCCACCACGCTGGCGACCTCCTCGGTCGTCCCGAGCCTGCCCAGGGGGATGCGCGCGGCATAGCTGTCACGCGCCTCCTGGGAGAGCCCTCTCGTCATGTCGGTCTCTATGAAGCCGGGGGCGACGGCGTTCGCGGTGACGCCGCGGCCGGCGAGCTCCTGGGCCACGGACTTGGTGAGGCCCACGACGCCGGCCTTGGAGGCGGCATAGTTGACCTGGCCGGCATTGCCGTGGAGTCCCACGACGGAGCTCACGTTCACAATGCGTCCGCCCCTCTGGCGCACGAAGTTCCTTGCCAGGGCGCGCACCATGTTGAACGTGCCCTTGAGGTTGACGTCGATTACGCGGTCGAAGTCCTCGTCGCGCATGCGGGCGAAGAGGCCGTCGCGGGTGATGCCGGCGTCGTTCACGAGGGCCCAGACGGGACCAAAGTCATCAGTCACCTGCCCAACCGTGGCCTTCACGGCCTCGGCATCAGATACGTCGCAGCAGTAGCAGGCGGCGCGGGCGCCGAGCCCCTCGAGCGCGGCCACGCACTCCTCGGCCGCCCCCCGGTTGCCGGCATAGACGATGGCGACGTCGAAGCCGTCTCTGGCGAGCCTCTCGGCGCAGGCCCGTCCGATGCCGCGCGACCCCCCGGTGACGATGGCCACGCGCCTCGCAGCGTTTTCCCCTGCCATGGCTACTCCTCTCCCCCAAGCGCCCGCACGGCCTCTTCGAGCTGGCTGGGGCTCTCGACGTTATAGGTGGTGACGCCCTCGAGCGTGCGACCCACGAGCCCCGTGAGCGTATGGCCCGGCCCCACCTCCACGAAGGTGTCGATGCCTGCCGCGCGCATCCCGCGAAGCTCGTCCACCCAACGCACCGGATGGGAGACCTGCTCGGCCAAGGTGTGGGAGACCTCCTCGGCAGTAGTGCCGTAGGGCGCGCCCGTGAGGTTTGCCCAGCAGGTGATCGCGGGCGCGCTGGGCGGCACCCTCTGGAGGAAGCCCTCCAGACCCGTGGACGCATCTGCCATGTAGGGGCTGTGGAAGGCACCGGAGACGGCAACCTTCATAGAGCGTCCTCGGGCGTCACGTACGAGGACGTCAAGGGCCTCGCAGGCGACGGGCGAGCCGGCGACCACGGTCTGGAGCGGGCTGTTGTAGTTCACGGGCCACGCCTCGCCGGCCTTGGCCGCAAGCTCCTCGACCTTTGCAGGCTCGAGCTTGAGGACGGCGCGCATGGCCCCGGGGTGCTCCTCGCAGCAGGCGGTCATGAGGCGTGCCCGCTCGCAGACGAGGCGCGTGGCCGCGGCGACGTCGAACGCGCCCGCGAAGGCGAGGGCCGCGACCTCGCCGAGCGAGTGGCCCGCCACGGTCGCCGGCACGATGCCGCGCTCGCGCAGCGCGCAGGCGCAGGCGAGGTCGACGGCAAAGACGCAGGGCTGCGTGTTCTCGGTGAGGGAGAGCTCCTCCCCGGTGCCCGTGAAGCACTGCTCGCGCGTGCCGGGGAGGACCGCCTCCACGGCGTCGAGGATGGCGCGGGCGGCGGGACTGGCCTCGTAGAGCGCCTGCCCCATGCCGGGTCTCTGGGAGCCTTGGCCGGCGAAGAGGAAGGCGACGTTTGGGCGCGCGGGCGCGCCGGCGGTGTCTACGCGATCCATCTCGTGGCCTCCCCCAGGCACCTCTCGGCACCGCCCATGAGGTCATCGACGATCTCCCGGGCCGTCTGCTCCTCGTGGACCATCGCGGCGACCTCGCCGGCCATGAAGGAGCCCTCCTCGTAGTTGCCGTCCTTGGCGGCCTTGCGAAGCGACCCCGCGCCGAACCTGCCCAGCTCCTCTGGGGTCGCGCCAGCGCGCTCGCGGCGGGCGAACTCCTGCGAGAAGGGCGTCTTGAGGCAGCGCACCGCGCCGTTCAGGGTGCGCCCCGTCACGATGGTCGAGAGGTCCTTGGCCTTGATGATGCGGTCCTTGTACTCCTGGCTCACGGTGCACTCGCGGGCGACGAGGAAGCGCGTCCCCACCTGGACGCCCTGCGCGCCCAGCATGAGGGCGGCAGCGACCTGGCGGCCGTCAGCGATGCCGCCGGCGGCGAGGACCGGAACCGTGACGGCGTCCACGACCTGCGGCACGAGGACCATCGTCGAGAGGTCGCCGATGTGGCCCCCGGACTCCCCTCCCTCGGCGACGAGTGCATCGGCCCCGGCACGCTCAAGCAGGCGGGCGAGCGCGACGGACGAGACCACAGGGATGACCTTGACGCCCGCGGCCTTCCAGTCCGCCATGTACCTGCTGGGGTTGCCCGCTCCCGTGACCACGACGGGCACGCGCTCCTCGGCCACGACCTTCGCGACGTCCGCCGCGAAGGGGCTCTGGAGCATCACGTTGACGCCGAAGGGCCTCTCCGTGCGTCCGCGGCACTCACGGATCTGGTCCCGGACCCAGTCGGGACCGGCGTTCATGGCCGAGATGATGCCGAGGCCGCCTGCCTCGGAGACGGCGGCGGCGAGGCTTGCGTCTGCGATCCACGCCATGCCGCCCTGGAAGATGGGCCTCTCGATGCCCACCAGGTCGCAGAGGGGTGTCTTGATCATGTGAGGTTGATCCTTAGTCTTGGCTCCGGCTGCTCCCGGCTCTCCTGCGTTTCTCCCGCGCTTGCGCCCGCGCTACTTGGCGAGCAGTCCGTCGACGAGGTCGACGAACTCGCCCACGGTCTTGGGGTTGGCCTCGGGGTCGATTTCGATGCCGAACTCGTCCTCGCAGGCCATGACCGCCTCGACGGTGGCCATGGAGTCGAGGCCGACGCTCGCGAGATTGGTGTCACGGGCAAGCTCGACGTCATCGAGGCCCTCCTGGTCCTTGAGGATGGCGACGACGCGATCGAAGGTGGACTCTGCCATGGTTCTTCTCCTTCTTCTGGCACCGGGACTGCCGGCGCGGACGAGGGCGCCTGGTGGCGCCCGGAATACCTTGGGCCGCCGCGGGATGCGGCGCGGGACTGGCGAGGGGAGCTAGCTTGGGCTGGCCTCCCAGCGCACGAGGGTCGAGGCGACGTCGAGGCCGGCGCCAAAGCCCACGAGGGCCACGAGCTCGCCGGGGGCCAGCTCGCCCCTGCGGCTCATGCCGTCGAGCGCGAGCGGGATGCAGGCGCTCGAGACGTTGCCGGTGGTGGCCATGTTCACGGCCACGCGAGAGCGGTCGAGTCCGAGGCGCGCGCAGACCGCGTCGATGATGCGCTCGTTGGCCTGGTGGAGCACAAAGTGATCGATGCCCGAGAGGGCGACGCCCGTCTCGCCCGCCATGTCGCGCAGCTCGCGCGAGACCTCGGTGACGGCGAAGCGATAGACGCTCCTGCCCCTCATCGAGAGCGCGCTGGGCCCGGCGGCGTCGTGCGTGCGGTCGAAGGGGCTCGTCCCCACGATGCCCGAAACGTCCAGCGCGGCGACGTTGGGGATGGTGCGCAGGCGCGTCCAGAGCGGGCTTGCACCACCCGACTCCACGACGACTGCCGCGGCGGCGTCCCCGAAGAGCACGCAGGTCGAGCGGTCGGTCCAGTCCATGATGCGCGAGCACTTCTCGGCGGAGAGCACGAGCGCGCGCCTGGCGCGGCCGCGGGCGAGGTACCCGTCGGCGACGTCGAGCGCGAAGACGAACCCGGAGCACGCGGCGGAGACGTCGAACGCGGGGCAGCTGGCCCCCAAGCGCTCGGCGACCGCGCATGCCTCGGCGGGCATGAGATGGTCGCCCGTGGTGGTGGAGCAGACGATGAGGTCGAGGTCGGCGGCATCGATCCCTGCGGAGGCGAGCGCGCGGAGCGAGGCCTGCTCGGCGAGGTCGTCGAGCGACTCAGTGGTGCATATGCGGCGCTCGCGGATGCCTGTGCGCACGCGGATCCACTCGTCGCTCGTGTCGAGGAACTGCGAGAGCTCGTCGTTGGTGACCACGCACTCGGGCAGGGCCGACCCGGTCCCGATGATGGTGTAGGGCACTAGCGCTCGCCACCCCTCTTTGCGAAGACGTCGTTCAGGTAGTCGAGCTGCGCCCGCTGCGCCTCGGCGTAGAAGTGCTCCAGTCGCCTGATGCCATCGAGGAGCACCTCACGCTCCGAGATGGTGAGACCGCCCGAGACCTCCTGTGCCATGCGGCAGTTGAAAACGGCATGAAGGCGGTAGACCTTCTCGCCGCGGCGCGTGAGAGCCACGTTGACGCGGCGGGCGTCCGAGGAGTCGCGGTGTCTCTCGACATAGCCCTTGCGCACGAGCCTGCTCACCGAAGAGGTCGCGGAAGGCACCTTGATGTCGAGGGCCCGCGCGATGTCAGACATGCCGATTGTCTCGTCCCTGTGGAGGGTTCTCCTCCCCACGACTTCGATGAGGTTGAGCTCGCTCACCGAGAGGTCGATGCCGTGCGAGCGACGAGTGAGCTCCTCCAAGCGGTCGATTGAGTCGTAGGTGTTGCTCAGGAGGCGCGAGATCTCTGACACGAAGGCGACGCTGTCGCTCACGTCGACGCCAGAGACGCTCGAACCGCCGGCCTCGAGGCTGGGGCCCAGGTCTTGCGCATGTCTCTCGTACGACTTAGACACAAGCCTCCCCCCGCAGTGTCGTGGCGAGCCGCCCTGTCAGGCCCGCCCTGTCAGGCAACGCAGAACCTGTCATTAGTTAGGCTAACTAACTAATGACAGTGTAGCGAAGTCACCGGCAATTGTCACGACAAGCGCACACTCAGAGAATCTGCACGTTCCCCTCCCTACGCCCCCGGAACCGCCGGCCTTAGGGAGCAGAGCTCGCTGGAGAGTACGGTGACATGGCCGTCCCCGCCAATCACGTGCGCCTTGCCGAAGGCATCAACAGAGACGAGCGTGCCCTGGCAGATGGGGGTGCCATCTGCGGACACGGCCAGGACGGAACGGCCCCGCGCGGCCAGGTGGGAGAGGTAGTCAGGCAGAAGGGGGGACAGCGGCCCCGCGCATGAGGGCTCCTGACCAAGGGCGCACGCCCAGGCGTCCACGCGCGAGACCATAGCGTCTCGGAATACGGTGGCTGTGGCGCACAGGCCATCCCGCAGCCTGTGGCGGGCTGCCTCCGGCAGCAGGTCCTCAAGGTAGGCGGGTGGCAGGGGCGCCGCCATTCCGTCGCGGACCGCAGGAGGGCATATGGCCCCACGATCGCCCCGGACGAGATTCACCCCTATGCCGCAGACGGCGAAGGCACCCTCCGGGCCCTCCCCCACCTCCACGAGAATACCGGCGAGTTTAGCGCCAAAGGGGTTCTCGGCCCCCACAGGGACTACGAGGTCGTTTGGCCATTTGAGCGCGACGCCCGAGGCGCCCAGGCTCAAGCAGGCGTCGAATGCCCCCAAAGCCGTCGCCACCGAGATGGCCGCGAGCGCCTCCCTGGGGACCTGTGGCCGCACGAGCACGGAGAGGTACAGCCCACCTGCAGGGGAGACCCATACGTGTCCGCGACGGCCTCGCCCCAGAGTCTGGCGGCGTGCGACCACGGTGGAGCCGTGCGGCGCGCCCGCACGGCCAAGGTGCATGGCGTCATCGTTTGTCGACTCGGTCACTTCGACCACACGGATGCCCGGAAGGCCGTTCATCATCGCACCGAGAAGCGCCAAGGTCCTCTCCCCCATCCCCAGCCTTACCTGCGCCAAGTCGATGAAGAGGATACGCCTTGTCCCCAAGCAAGGCCCCCGAGGCCGCAAGCAAGACGCGCGACGCACACAAACGACCGTGCCCATGACGCGGGCAACGGGATAATCGCTCCCAAGCTTGTCCGGGAGCGCCGTGAGCGCGGCGGGATTGGACATGCTGGAGTGCCCCGGTATGCGGGAGCCCTCTGCCACATGAATATAGATGTACACGTTTTGAGGTTCGGAGGGTCGGCGACGACGGCCTGCGCGGGCAGGGGGACGGCAAGGCGTTTCCCTCCTCGGTCAACGGTAACCTCTGTGACCACATATACTGTGGACGCTAGCGACGTGAGGCCACGCGAAGGGGAAACGGAGGAGCCCATGACCATGATGCTCGTGATATCGCCCGCGAAGCGGATGGATGTGGTCGAAGGACCGCCTGTCGCCGCAACGAGTCCCGAGTTCCTCACAGACGCACAGCATCTCGCATGCGAACTCCGCTCCCTTGGCTATGAGGGAGCCCGTGCCGTTTGGAGCTGCAGCGATGCCCTCGCACGGCCCAACTGGGAGCGACTCTCCACGCTGCCCGAGGACATGGCGAGAGACCCGCGTCTGCTCTCCAGTGCCGTCCTCACGTACGTGGGCATCCAGTATCAGCACCTGGCCCCGCAGGTCATGACCGAACGCGAGCTCACCTGGCTCTCCTCTCACCTGCGCATACTCTCAGGGATGTACGGGACTCTCCGCCCACTTGACGGCGTCGTGCCCTACAGGCTCGAGATGCAGGCAAGGCTTGCCGTGGGCGGGCATCGCGACCTCTACGGTTTTTGGGGAGAGAGACTTCTCGATGCCCTTGTCCGCTCCGGTGCCACGCCCCTGGTAAACGTTGCCTCGCAGGAGTACGCCAAGGCCGTGGTCCCCTGGGCAAGAAAGGCCGGCATGCCGATTGTCACCTGCGTCTTTGGGGAACTTCGCACATCGGACGGAAAGTTTGTCCAACGTGCAACCGAGGCGAAGGCCGCTCGAGGTGCCTTCGTGCGCTGGTGCGCCGAGCGGGGCGTTGAGAGTGTCGATCTGCTTGCGGAGTTTGCAGAGCGCGGGTATCGCCTGAGTCGAAGTCGCTCAACCGAGGAGAGGCTCACGTTTGTGCGCGTGAAGGCGTAGCGCCAGCACAAGCAGATGCACGAGGAACACGAGAAGACCCAGGTAGCACAATCTACCCGGGTCTTCGCTGTTGGCGCCTACTCCCCCATGTAGTCTTTGAGCCTACCGGAACGACTGGGATGGCGCAGCTTGGCAAGCGTCTTGGACTCAATCTGGCGGATGCGCTCGCGCGTCACACCAAACTCGCGGCCGACCTCCTCAAGCGTGCGGGGATGCCCGTCCTCAAGGCCAAAGCGGAACTTGATAACCTTGCGCTCACGGTCGGCAAGCCCGTCAAGCACCTGGTCGAGCTGCTCGCGGAGCATGGAGTCGCTCGCGGCCTCGGGCGGCGCCACGGCAGAGGAATCCTCGATGAAGTCACCCAGCTGGGAGTCCTCCTCCTCGCCAATGGGCGTCTCGAGCGAGACGGGCTCCTGGCTGATCTTCTGGATCTCGCGCACGCGATCGGGAGTCATGCCCATCTCGGCACCAATCTCCTCGGGCGTGGGGTCGCGGCCAAGGTCCTGCAAGAGCTGACGCTGCACGCGGATGAGCTTGTTGATCGTCTCGACCATATGGACCGGAATACGAATGGTGCGGGCCTGGTCGGCGATGGCGCGGGTGATGGCCTGACGAATCCACCACGTGGCATACGTGGAGAACTTGAAGCCCTTCGTGTAGTCGAACTTCTCGACCGCGCGAATCAGGCCAAGGTTGCCCTCCTGGATAAGGTCGAGGAAAAGCATGCCACGGCCTACATAGCGCTTGGCGATGGAGACCACGAGGCGCAGGTTTGCAGAGATGAGCTGCTGCTTTGCGTCAAGGCCCACCTGCTCGATGCGCATGAGGCGGCGCTGCTCGGCGCGGGCAAGCTCAATCTCACCGTTCTCGGCGGCCTCGAGCCTCTTGGAGGCCTCGGTACCGGCCTCGATCTTCATGGCCAGATGGACCTCCTCGTCGGCGGTGAGCAGGTCTACCTTGCCAATCTCCTTGAGGTACATGCGCACTGGGTCGCCCGTGAGCATGACGGTTGAGGTGTCCTGTCGACGCGCACGCGCACGGCTCGAGCGCTTGGGCTTGGAGACCTTGGCCTTGGGCACTGAGCGGAGGGCCTCCTTTATCTCCTTGGCCTCGTCGGCAGCCTCGGACTCCTCGTCATCCTCGCTGTCAAGCGAGTCCTCATCGTCGGAGAAGCTGTCATCCGAGCCAAAGTCATCGTCATCGTCGTCACCAGTGTCAATGGAGCCGAGACCGTAGGCGGGGTTAGCCACCTCGCCTGACGCGGTGATCTCGACGCCCCTGGAGCGCAGCGAGTCATAGAGGTCGGAGAGCTCGTCCCCATCAACGTCGACGTCGCGGATGGCAACCTGGATGTCATCCTCGGACACGCTCCCGCCCGACTTGGCAGAGGCGCTCACCAGCCCATCGACCACGCGTCCCAGCTCGTCGGAGAGCTTGATGTCGTCCTTCGTCTTCTTTGCAGCAGCCAAGTTATTCCCTTCGACGCAATAGCCTTCAAGATGCTACCCGTTTTTACTGCTCAACAACAGAGGAAAGTTTCTTTGTCAGCGCATTGATACGCTTCTGGAGCGACGTTGCCTGCTCAAAGAGCGCCTCGGCGTTCTCGCCACCCGCATCACCGGCCTGGCGCAGACGGGATTTGATCTCGCGCACACGCCGTTTACACGAGTAGAGCTCAACAGAATCCACGAGGAAGGCGACCTTCTCGTGCGTGTCCATCCCCATGCTCGAGACAACGCGACCGGACGAGAGAATCTGTGGCGCATCGGGCTCGACCGCCGTCGCCGCCGCAACGACGTCTGCGGGCGAGGTACCCTCTGGCGTGGCGAGCATGGCCCAGGCCATCCCCTCGTGGCGTGAGTCCACCCACATCACGTCTGCTAAGCGGTCCGCATAGGAGCGAACCTCGTCTGGCATGGCCGCAAGCATCGAGAGGAGCTCGTGCTCGACGGCAACCTGCATGCGCTCGTCACCCGAGAGCATCCGTGAAACCGAAAAGGAACCGCCTCCTGCGGGAATGGCGGCCACAGGGGCGACGTTCCCGTCCCCGTAGGCCTCTGCCGGCACGTAGTCATCGGGCATGGGCACGTAGTCGTCTTCGTCGCCAGAAGCCGGCGGTGCGGCAGCGGCAGACGGAGCGCTTGCGGCCTCGCGACGCCGCGGTGCCCCGGGTTCAGACGCCTTCACGGGCTTCTCGCGAATCACGCGCTTTGTCTCTGCCGCGTCCATGCCCAGGGCGTCCGCAAGCTGCGTGGCGTACTCGTCGAGAAGGACCGAGTGCTTAAGCGGGGCCAGGAGCTGGGCCATCTCGTCGAGCGCCTTGACACGACGCCCTGGTGCCGAGAGATCGTAGCTGGCCAGGCGCTTGGAGAACACGAAGTCCATGAGCGGCACCGCTCTGTCGAGCTGCTTCTGCATGGCCGAGGCGTCATGGGACGAGAGGAACTCCATCGGGTCCCGCCCGTCTGGCAGCACCACGCAGGCCATCGAGGCAGAGGTCTTGTCGAGAAACTGCACGGCACGCTCGGCCGCGCGCTGACCTGCCTCGTCACCGTCAAACATGCAGATGATGCGAGAGACGCGCTGGCGCTCCATGAGGCGGATGTGGTCTATGCGAAACGCAGTGCCCAGCGCCGCCACGGCGTTGGTGAAGCCCGCCTCGTGCATGGCGATCACGTCGGTGTAGCCCTCGCAGACGATGGCCGTGCCGGTGGCAGCCATGGCCTCCTTGGCACGGTCATAGGCAAAGAGGTGCCTGCCCTTGTTGAAGACTGTGGTGTCACGGGTGTTGAGGTACTTGGGGGCATTGTTGGCGGGACGCAGGATACGGCCGCCAAAAGCGATGGTCCTGCCCTGCTCGTCGTGGATGGGAAACATCGCACGGTCGTAGAACCAATCGGCAAGGCGCCCCGAGCGCTCGACCGCCAGGTTTGCGGCAATCATCTCCTTGGGACTGTAGCCCCTCTCGCGCAGGTGTGCCACAAGCGAGCCGCGCCCCGGAGCATAGCCCAGATGCCAGCGACGACACACGTCGGAGCCAAAGCCACGACCGGCAAGGTATGCCCGCGCGGCAGTAGGGCCTTCGCCGCGGCCGCGCATGAGCATGGTGTGGTAGTAGTCGTCCGCAAGCGTAAGCTCCTCAATCAGGCGGTTCTTGCGGGGCCCACGCGAGGCGCTCCTGTCCTCGGCAAGCTCGATGCCCGCGCGGTCGGCCAGGTAGCGAATGGAATCGGGAAACGAGAGGTTCTCGCGCTTCATCACATACTTGAAGACGTCGCCACCCTCGCTGCACGCGCCGAAGCAGTGCCAGAGGCCCGTTGCCGGGTCAACCTTGAACGAGGGGGTCTTCTCGTGGTGGAACGGACAGCAGCCCCAAAACTCGCGGCCTCGCTGGCGCAGCTCGACCGTCTCACCCACCAGCTGCACGATGTCGATGGCCTGGCGAACCCGCTCCTTGTCCTCGTCGCTGATCACACGACCACCCCCACACATCCCTCTCCGACGTGATCCCGTACCCAATGGATGTTCCCCAACACCGTGGCTTCCAGTTCGGCAAGCGAGTCAAATCGACGAGAGGGGCGAAGGCGGCGGAGAAACACCACGCGTGCCTCCTCTCCGTAGGCATCGCCCGAGAAGCCCACGAGATTCGCCTCGAGCATGGGATGCGCGGACACGTTGAACGTGGGAGGGACACCCACGTTGACCGCAGCCGGCCAGACGCTGCCGCCAATGCAGGCGAGACAGGCGTAGACACCATCGGCGGGCAGGCAGTCGCGCCCGTCCAGCTCCACGTTGGCCGTAGGGAAGCCAAAGGAGGTGCCCTCGCCTCGGCCATGGATAATGCGCCCAGCCAGGAAGTGATGCCTCAGCAGGAGCTCGGCGGCCTTGTCGACCTTACCCTCGCGCAGGAGCCCACGCACGCGCGTGGCCGAGACCGGGCTTCCCCCCACCGAGACGAGCGCATGCCCAAAGGCCTCGAAGCCGTGCTTCTCGCCCAGCCGCGTCATCGCCACGACCGTGCCCGCGCCACCGGCGCCAAAGCGGAAGTTCTCGCCCACGTGGATGGCCGCCGGGAAGAAGATGCCGCCCAGGACCTCGGTGACGTAGCGGTCATATGGAAGCGCCGCGAACTCGGGCGTAAAGCGGTGGACCACGACGGCATCCGCCCCCGCAAGGGCAAGCGAGCGCACGCGGTCCGCATCCGAGAGCAGACGCTCGGGAGAGCGCCTGGAGAGAACCTTCGAAGGGTCGGGGTCAAAGGTCACAATGGCAAGCGGAAGGTTGCGCGCACGGGCATCCGCAGCCGCCTCGGCGATAAGGGCGCGGTGGCCTGCGTGGAGCCCGTCGAAGGCGCCAATCACGCAGACAAAGCGCTGACTGGGACCCAGCGTCACGCCAGGCGCAAGGTAGGCCGTACCGGAGTTCACGGGCACGGAAGCCCCCAGACGCACGCCCGAGAGCACCGATGCCGCCGCAAGCCAGCGCGCCTCGGCGGGAACAAGCGGCCATGTGGGCCTGCGCCACGCAGGGGTACCGGAGAAGGGCTCGGCTCTCATGCGCATGCCCCCATGATGCCCGCCGGAAAGTTGACCTCGCAGGCAAGGCCACGCCCTCCACAGCTCCACACGCCAACGAGGCGCTGGTCGAAGACCATGGCCACGCGCTCGCCAACGCGCGGGGCACGAAGCGTGCCGTCCTTGTCGCATACCATGCCGGCAACCAGAGCCTTACCGCAGGCAGCGTCGGCGGCCTCCATGGCGTCGAGCTGGCGCACTGGTACGCCTAGGGCAGCAACCGGGTCGAGCGCATGGGCGAGAACCTCCGTGGGGTCGTGCGCCGCATCGACGGCATCGAGCGAAAGGCAGGCATCAAGGCCAACCGAGCCCAATTGCGTACGCCTGAGCGCCACAAGGTGCGCGGCAGACCCCGCAGCGCGGCCAATGTCGCGTGCGAGGCTCCGCACGTAGGCCCCCTTGGAGACGTCAAAGTCCACGACCCAGGCGAGCTGCCCCCCGACAGAGGCAATCTCTACAAGCGTGGCCGAGAAGACCGTGATGCGGCGGGGCGCAAGCTCGGGTGTCTTCCCCTCGCGCGCAAGCGCGTAGGAACGCTTGCCACCCACAGAGATGGCAGAGTAGGCAGGCGGGACCTGGTCCTGCTCGCCCACAAAGCGAGCGAGAGTCTCGCGGGCCACGTCCTCGCTGGCAAGGCGCTCGGGGACGTTCGCCGCCACCGTAGGCGCGCCATCGGCGTCGTCCGTGTCGGTCTCGCAGCCAAAGAGGATGCTCCCCGTGTAGCGCTTTCGCTCAGCGGTGAGAAGGCCCATGAGACGCGTGCCCTGACCCACACCCACGACCATGACGCCAGATGCCGCCGGGTCAAGCGTGCCAGCGTGCCCAACGCGACGCTCCCCCAAGGCGCGCCGCACGTGGTTCACCACGTCGTGGCTGGTCATACCGCAGGGCTTGTCAATGCCGAGGAGGGCGTTGGCACCCGACTCGCCGCGTCTCACCGCGACGCACCTTGCGCGTCGGTCGCAGAAACGTCTGGGGAAGCGGCACCGCGTGCTGGGGCATCATCGAAGAGTGCGCACAGCTTGGGGAGCACGATGGCGCGCACCTCGTCCACGGTGCCCGTGGCGGTGAACCCCGCTGCGGCACGGTGTCCGCCCCCACCCATCTCGCGCGCAATGCCCGAGACGTCCAGGTTGCACTTGGAGCGGAGGTTGCCGCGGACCTTGCCGCCATCGACCTCCTTGAGGAAGAGCGCCGCCTTGGCGCCCTCGATACAGCGGACAAGGTCGATAAGGCCGTCCAGCTCATCGAGCGTGACGCCGGCCTTGGCTATGTCCTCGGCCGTGGCAAAGCTGTAGGCAATGCGCCCCTCCGCGAAGGTCTGTATGCGCGCGAGCACACGAGCGGCCAGGTGCACGTAGGCAAGGCGGTCGGACTGGTACACGTTGAGCGCGACCTCCGAGGGCGAGGCACCGGCCTCAACCAGCATACTTGCGGTCTCGAAGGCCTCACTGTCGGCGTTCTGGTACTGGAAGCGACCCGTGTCGGTCACGATGGCGCAGAGAAGGTTCTGTGCGATCGTGGGCGTAAGCTCCCGCGAGACATGCAGGCAGAACTCCGAGACGATGACGCCCGTGGCAGCAGCATCGGGACGCACCACGCCGGCATCCCAGAAGGGCTCGCCGGAGGGGTGGTGGTCGAGAACGGCCACGTGATGCGCGCGGGCGCAAATCCCCTCGGCGTCGGCCAGGCGCGACATCTGCGAGAGGTCCACGCAGATAAAGAGGTCGGGCGTCACGTCGTAGTCTGCCGCGTGCACGAAGGTGCCGGAGCCCGGCAGGAACCGATAGATCCTTGGGACGGGGTCCTTGTCGGCCAGAAGGTTAGTCACGCGCTTGCCCGGCCACGCGGTGCGAATGATCTCGGCGAGCGCAAGGCCAGAGCCAATGGCATCGCCGTCGGGCGAGGTGTGTGCGCAAATCGCGATAGTGTCGGCCTCCTCGATCAGCGCGACAACACCCCGGAACAGCTCGGCCTGCTCCATGTATTCGGATACCCTCATCAAGCTCTTCCCTACTCGCCCTCAGCGTCCTCGGCAGAAGGGTCACCCTCCACAGAAGGTCCTGCGATTGCCTCGCCAGAGGCGTCCTTGGCATCCGACGCAATGGGGTAGCCATTCTCGTCCTTCTCGACCCCAAGCGTGGGCGGCACGTTCTCGAGCGCGCGAGAGATGCGTTCTGCCTCGTCGGTGGTGGTGTCGATCTGGAACGCCAGCTCGGGCGTCACGCGCCAGCCGAGCGCGTGGCCAAGAAGCGAGCGGATGCGCCCCTTGGCGCGCTCGAGGGCCGCGGAGACCTCATCGTAGCGGGAGGCCTCACAGCTCACGTAGGCGCGCATGAAGGACTTGTCGACCGAGACCTCCACACTCGTGACGGTCACGAGCTGCAGGTCTGGATCGGAGACTTCGAAGAGCATGATGGTAGCGAGCTTCTCGCGCGCAAGCTCGTTGGTCCGGCGCGAGTGCTGGTTCTGCTTCATGTGTGCCTCCCTACTCCGTACGCGCGACCTCTTCGACGCGGTAAGCCTCGATCTGGTCGCCAGGGTGGATGTCCTGGAAGTTCTCCAGGCCTATGCCGCACTCGAAGCCGGCCTTGACGCTCTTGACGTCATCCTTGTAGCGCCTGAGCGAGGCGATCTTGCCCTCGTAGACCACGATGCCGTCACGCACGAGACGAACCCGGTCGTCGCGGGAGACCTCGCCCTCGGAGATCATGCAGCCGGCGGCAATGCCAACCTTGGGCACCTTGAAGGTGTCGCGAACCTCGGCAACGCCGGTCTGGACCTCCTCCTCGGTAGGCTTGAGCATGCCGATACGTGCCGCATCGATGTCCTCGATGGCCTTGTAGATGACGCTGTAGGAGCGAATCTCGACGCCATCGCGCTCGGCGGCGGCGCGTGCCTTGGCATCCGGGCGCACACCAAAGCCAATGATGATCGCGTTGGATGCGTCGGCAAGCGTGACGTCCGTCTCGGTGATGGCGCCCACGGCCGCGTGGATCGTGTTGATGCGGACCTCGGACTGGTCCATCTTGTCGAGCGAGTCCTGGAGCGCCTCGATGGAGCCCTGGACGTCGGCCTTGATGATGAGGTTGAGCTCCTTGACCTCGGCGTCGGCCATGGTGTCGAAGAGGTTCTCGAGCGTGACGTGCTTGACGCGGTTCTGCTCCTCGATGCGGACCTTAAGGGCGCGCTGGTCGGCAAGGTCGCGGGCATCGCGGTCGTCCTGGAAGACGCGGAACTCGTCGCCTGCCATGGGGACGCTCTGGAGGCCCAGGATCTCGACAGGATCAGAGGGGCCGGCCTCGTCAACGGGGTTGCCCTTGGGGTCGAGCATGGCGCGCACGCGACCGTAGGCCACACCGGCGACAAGGGCGTCACCCACGTGGAGCGTACCGCGCGTGACCAGCATCGTTGCCACCGAACCGCGACCGCGGTCGAGCTTGGCCTCGAGGACGTTGCCCGAGGCAAAGGTGTCGGGGTTGGCCTTGAGCTCGAGGACGTCGGCCTCGAGAAGGACGGCCTCGAGAAGGTTGTCGATGCCGGCCTTCTTCTTGGCCGAGATGTCGACGAACATGTTCTGTCCGCCCCACTCCTCGGGGATGACGCCGTGCTCGGTGAGCTCCTGACGCACGCGGGTGGGGTCGGCGCCGGGCTTGTCGATCTTGTTTACGGCCACGACGATGGGCACGCCTGCGGCCTTGGCGTGGTTGATCGACTCGACCGTCTGGGGCATGACGCCGTCGTCTGCGGCGACGATCAGGATGACGATGTCGGTCACCTTGGCACCGCGGGCGCGCATGGCCGTGAAGGTCTCATGGCCAGGGGTGTCGATGAAGGTGATGGTACGGCCGTTGATCTTGACCTGGGAGGCACCGATGGCCTGCGTGATACCACCGGCCTCACCCTCGGCGACGCCCGTGTGGCGGATGGCGTCGAGGAGCGACGTCTTGCCGTGGTCGACGTGGCCCATGACGGTGACCACAGGCGGACGCGGCTTCAGGTCCTTGGGGTCATCGTAGAAGGTGAAGGAGTTCTCCTCCTCCTTGGTCATGACCTTGACGTCGCGGCCGAGGTCCTCGGCGACCAGCTCGATGAGGTCGTCAGACATGGACTCGGTGAGCGTGAGGGGGTTGCCCAGGAGGAAGAGGCGCTTGATGATGTCGTTGGCGGGCACGCCGAGAAGCTCTGCGAGCTGCGCCACCGTGGCACCCTGCGGGACCTTCACGGTGTCGAGCTGCGAGAGGTCCTGGTCGTTGGCGATGGCCTCCTCTATGCGCCTCTCCTCCGCAGCCTCCTCGGCCTGCTTCTGGCGGCGCTCCTTGCGGCGGCGGCGGCGACCGGTGGACTCACGGGAGGCCTCCTCGACAGCCTCTCGGGCCTCGTCCAGGACGCGGCTCCTGTTGTATGCCTCGGCCTCGCGAGCCATGCGGCTGTAGCGGTCCTCGCCCTCGTCACCACGACGCGAGCCCCTGCGGCCCTTGCGGCCGGGACGGCCCTCGCCCTGCTCGGCACCGTCGTCTTGCTCCATGCGAGAGGGCGCAGAGTAGCTACGACGCTCGGCACGGGCATGCTCTGCCTCGCCACGGCGCTCGCGACGACCCTGGCCCTCGGCCTTCTTCTGCGCGGCCTCCTCGGCCTGCTGCTTAAGCACCTGCTCCTGCTGGGCAATCTGGTCAAGCAGCGAGGTGAAGGTGGGCATCGACTTGGGGGCGTTGTCGTGGATGCGATTGCGCTCGGCCTCCTCGGCACGCTCCCTGGCGGCCTTCTCCTCGGCACGCCTCTTCTCCTCCTCGGCGCGCTTCCTCGCAGCCTCGGCGGCAATGCGCTTCTTCTCCTCCTCGGCACGCTCGCGCTCGCGGCGCTTCTCGGCGGCAACGCGCTCCTTCTCGGCCTCTGCCTCCTCGGCCCTCTTGGCCTCGGCGGCTGCCTCCTGCTCTGCCTTCTTGGCGGCCTCGATCTGCGCGGCACGCTCCTCGAGGATGGGCTTGAGCTTCTTGCGCACGATGGAGACATAGGCATCCTCGAGCGTCGAGGATGCAGACTTGGCGGGAATCTTCATGTCGCGGAGATGGTCGAGCATCTCCTTGCTCGTCATCCCGTACTCCTTGGCAAGGTCGTGTACGCGAGTCTTGGCCATGTGACCAACCTTTCATTCACGGGCGACAGCGCCGCCCGGGTAGTGCCTGCTAACAACGGTCCGCCTGGGGACACTAGATCAGGGAATCGGGGTCGTCTGAGACCTCGGCCTCCATAAGCTTCTCGTGGATGCCACAGTAGCGCGAGCCGGGACGAGCCATGTTGCGGCACTGGATGCCGTTCTCGCCCACGTACTCGCAGCGGTGCTGCTCGCCGTTCTCCTCGACCTCGCCCTGGGGGGACTCGGCGGAGCGAGGAAGGTCGCGCAGGACACCTGCGGCCAGAGACTCGTTCTTGATGTCGATGTGCATGCCGGTGAGGTGCGCAGCCAGACGGGCGTTCTGGCCCTCCTTGCCAATGGCCAGCGAGAGCTGGTCGTCGGGCACGATGACCGTAGCGTAGCCGTCCTCGGGCCCAAGTATCACACGAGAGACGCGGGCGGGCGAGAGGGCATTGGCAACGCAACGGGTCTGGTCGTCGGACCAGGGCACCACATCGACGCGCTCGCCACGAAGCTCAGAGACCACGGTGCGCACGCGGCTGCCCTTGGGGCCAACGCAGGCCCCCACGGGATCGAGGTGCTCGTCCTTGGACGAGACGGCAACCTTCGAGCGGATACCGGGCTCACGGGCAATGGAGCGGACCTCGACTACGCCGTCGTAGACCTCGGGGACCTCGAGCTCGAAGAGCCTGCGGATGAGGTCGGGGTGGGTGCGCGAGACCACGATGGGCGGACGCTGGCGCTCGCCGCGAACGGTAGGCTGGTCGTTGTTCGGGTCGCGCACGTCGATGATGATGGCCTTCAGGCGCTGGTTGTGCGAGTAGCGCTCGCCCACGGGACGCTCGTTGCGCTCGTCGGGGTAGCGGCGCTGGTCGAAGTGGGGAAGCTCGGCCTCGACGCCATCGCGGATCTTGATGATCGTGAAGTCGGGCGTGGTCTGGAGGACCGTGCCGGTGATGATGTCGCCGATGCGCTGCGAGAACTCCTCGTAGATCTGGACGCGGGCGGCGTTGCGCACGATGGAGCGAATCTCGGCCTTGGCGTGCTGCGCCGCGATGCGGGAGGTGTCGGGCGGGGTGACGTCCTTCTCGTCGAAGTCAAGATACTCGCCGGTCTCCTCGTCGTAGGACTCCTCCTTGGGGATGAGCTCGTAGACGTAGACCTTGCCGGTGGCATGATCGATGGTGACGCGCGCGCCATAGGGGAGCTTGAGAATGGATGCGTAGCTCTGGGCAAGCGACTGCTCGAGGCGGTCGAGCACGTAGAGCTCATCGATGTGCTTCTCCTGGCAGAGCGCCATCAGCGCTTCCATCATCTCTGATGCCATGCGAATTCCTTTCTAGCCCTTGGCCCCGTTTGAGGGGGCGTCGAAGTTCGGCTTGATCTTGCAGCTCTTGACCTGGTCGAAGGGGATGCTCACGCGCTCACCGTCGACGGTGAGGATGACATTGCCGTCATCTAGCCCCTCGAGGCAGCCGGTGAAGTGGCGGCGACCCTCCGTTGCCGTGGTAGCAAGCGAGACGTCCTCGCCGGCGAAGCGCTCGAAGTCGTGCTGGCGACGGAGCGGACGCGAGAGGCCCGGCGACGAGACCTCGAGCGTGAAGGACCCCTCGATGGGATCGAGTTTGTCTATTGTAGCGGACACCCACGCGGTCTCTGCGGCCACCTCATCGAGTGAGATGGGCCCAGCCTCCTCGTCTGCGTGGTCGATACGCACGCGGACGCACGGGTTCTTCTTCGAGCCCACGACTTCGACGTCGACGACATCGATGCCGTGCTCGGGCGCTGCGGCTTCGAGCGCAACCAGGATGCACTGGCGCGTGTCGTGCTCTGGCACTGCGGGCATGTCCCCTCCCTCACACATCGCAGGTACATACAGAAAGGAAGCGGGGCGAGAAGATCCACCCCACTTCCTGCGAATCACAACTACATTACGAGCTGATTATAGGGCCCTCTCAGCAGGGGGTCAAGCTGCGAGAAGGACGGCATCACGGGGACTACACGGGATGCATGGACACGGGACTTTGACACCTAGCCCCATACCCTGCCTGTGCCTTGGCCGCGAATTTCCCCTAATACCTGGGATTCGCGGCTTTGTTGTGCATCATATGTGATACCATATAATGTGGTATTTAGTGGCAGTTCTACATGAATGGGTGTGTTATGAAGGTTCAGGTGACAAGGACCAAGAGTGCTGAGACCTTCTACATCGCAAAGACGCTTCGCAACAGGGACACGGGCAAGTCGACCTCTAAGATCGTCAGGCGCCTAGGGACGCGCTCAGAGCTTGAGCGGGTGCTGCCTTCTGGCACTGATGTTGCCGTGTGGGCAAAAGAGCAGGCCCGGCGCATGAGCGGGGAAGAGCGGGCCCTCACGCGCAAGATCTCCGTGTCGTTTGACCCCACCCGGCGGATCGCGGCCGATGAGAGACGCGTCTTCAACTGTGGGTACCTCTTCTTGCAAGACGTCTACTCAAGACTCGGCCTGCCCGCTCTTTGCCAGGAGATCTCACAGGCGAGAAAGTTTGACTTCGACTTAGACGCCATACTCTCCCGTCTCGTCTTCGGACGGGTGCCCGAGCCTGCCTCCAAGCGCGCGACTGTTGAATTTGCCCGTGGGCTCATCGAGCAGCCTGGCTTTGAGACCCATCAGGTCTACAGGGCGCTCTCGGTGCTCGCCCAAAACTCGGAGCGTATCCAGGCCCAAGTGTTCGAGGCGAGCAAGGCCGTCGTCCCGCGCAGGACCAAGACCTTGTACTACGACTGCGCCAACTACTGCTTCGAGATCACCCAAGAGGACACGTTTCGCAGGTACGGCCCCTCTAGGGAGCACAGGCCATCTCCTATCGTCGGCATGGGCCTCATGATGGACGCAGATGGGCTGCCACTTGCCTTCACGACCTGTCCTGGAAACGAGTCAGAGCAGCCGACACTCCCTCAGCTGGAAGATCGCCTCGAGTCCGACTTCGGCCTCACCAAGCTCATCGTCTCGACCGATGCCGGTCTCTCCTCTGTTGCCAACCGGGTGCGCAACTCCCGAGGTGACCTTCAGCTCGTGGTAACCGTATCGCTGAGAAAGCAGCCCAAGGAGATCAAAGAGTGGGCACGCGACAGCTCGGGCTGGTTGTGTGTGGGGCAGGGCGGAAAGTTCGATCTCGCCGAGGTATGCAGAGCCGCAGATGACCCGGCGACGCCCCAGCCAGTGCGCGCCCGTCTCTATGGGCAGACCTTCTACAAGACGCGCTGGGCCTCGCTTGCGGACCCTGACACAAAAGAAGAGCTCGGGCAGAACCTGATCGTGACCTTCTCGCTTCGCTACCGAAACTATCAAAGGTCCGTGCGGCAGGCACAGGTAGAGCGGGCGGCGTGTGCCTGCGAAAACGGGTCGGCCAAACGCATGCGAAAGGGACCCAAGGACCCTATGCGCTTCGTGAGCTCGACCTCTATCACAGAGGAGGGGGAGGTGGCGGACAAGACCGTCTTCAGGGTCGATGAGAAGAAGGTGGCCGAGGAGGCCAGCTGGGACGGCTTCTACGGTCTTGCCACCTCGCTTGATGATATGAGGACGCAGCCGGCATCATCCGAGTGGCAGCAGGGCGCTGGGAGGTCGAGGAGTGCTTCCGGATACTGAAGAGCGACTTCGAGGCGAGGCCCGTGTACCTGTCTCGCAAAGACAGGATAGAGGCGCACTTTCTCACCTGCTTTTTAGCCCTGCTCGTCTATCGCATCGTCGAGCAGGGCCTGGAGGGGAGCTTCACCTGCTCTGAGATCTTGGGTGCCCTGCGCCAGATGAGGGTAGGGGAGATCAAGGGCGAGGGCTTTCGCCCCCTCTATGTGAGAGACGCCGTCACGGATGCCCTGCACGCTGCGTTCGGCTTTCGCACGGACTTCGAGATAGTGCCCACAAGGCAAATGAGGAAGATCATCCGACAGACCCATCACAGGAGCCTGATTACCACAAAACGAGAGGCTGGCAAAGACAGCGAATAAGCATCTCTACCAGCCCATATGTGCAAAATATGTAGGGTCAAGTGTCAAAGACGGGATTATAGGGCCCTCTCAGCAGGGGGTCAAGCTGCGAGAAGGACGGCATCACGGGGACTACACGGGATGCATGGACAGCGGGGTTTGCCACTGCGACGGTTGTGCGGGCCGCACAATCGCCGACCGCCTACCCCCACCACTCACTCAGCCCTGCGCAAAATACGCGACCGCAATGGCACCGGGGCCCACGTGCGTCCCAATGGCCGCACCCACCGAGCACATAGGCAGCGCGTCCACGATGCCTTTCCACAGGCCCCGAGAGTCGTCAACGTACTTGTTAAGAGTCCGCTCACCGCCTACCGAGCATGCCAGAGCAAACGGCAGCGTGAAATCGATGGGTTCCTTGTCCACCAACTCAACCAGGAGGTTGCACCCGTTTCTAGAACCCCGCGCCTTTCCAAGGAGCTCCACTTCCCCGTCCTTCACAGTGATCACGGGCTTGATGGAGAGCAGCGACCCCACGCCGGCCGCTGCCGCACCTATGCGGCCTCCTCGGCGTAGGTACTCAAGCGTATCGAGAAGCGCAAGCACGCGTACCCTGGAGCGGACCTCCTCTGTGCGGCGCGCCACCTCCGCAGCACTCAAGCCTGCCTTTGCCTGCATGAGTGCATACTCCACCAGAATTCGCTGCCCAATGCAAGCGTTAAGCGAGTCAACCACATGCACATGGGGCAATCCCTCCGCGGCAATGGCCGTACTTTGCCATGTGCCAGAGAGCTTGGATGAGATGGTCACGGCAACAACCTCCTCACCTGCCTCGTGGGCGCGATGGAAGGCATCGGCAAACGCCCCGGGGGAGACGGCGCCCGTGGTCGGCATCACGTCTGACTCAACCAGCAAATCAAAGAAGCGTTCATGAGAAAGATCGACGCCATCATGGTAGACAGTGTCGCCAAACGCGACGCTCAGTGGCACGACGGTCAGGCTCGCATGGTTGAAGCCGACAATATCGGAAGCAGAGTCGGTGATAATGCGTACGGACATAGGTGCGTCCTTTCCCCGGGCGATACCCGGTAGTGGCTAGGCGAGAAAAGCCCGCTGATGGATGTGCCGTCCGCCCCTTGGCCTGTTTTAGCCAGAAGCGGGCTGCGCTAGTCCTGGATTGCCTCCAGCCGTTCGAGGACCTGACTCAGCCAGTCATACATCCGTGTTCGTTCTGTGGGCTCAAGGTCCCCACTCGCCTGACGGACAACGTCATCGATGATGCGGTCCATCTCGGCTGCAACGTCCGTCCCAAGCCCAGTCAGTCGCACAGGCGCGCGATAGCGGGCGCTGTGGCTATCTCCGGAAGGGCGCTCCACAAGACCAGAGCGCTCCAGCTTTGCCACGGTGCGCGTAACAGCGGCTCGATCCTGGCGCACGAGACGGGCGAGGTCTGCCTCCGAGAGACCGATGGCATGCTTGGAGAGGTAATACAGCACCATGGTGTCGGTCCCCCGCAGCCCAAGAGAGCCCATCTTCTCAGACTTTATGCGCTGTATTTCCTTGTTGAGAGCGTAGACCACATCAACAAAGCTCTCAAAACGGTTGTTCATGCCTCTCCTGCCACTCGCAAAGGTCCGTTGCTCCGCTCGAGTAGTTGGGGAGCTGAGATAGCGGCCCAAGTCCGTCAGTTTGTTGCTTTGTCAACATCTTACGACTCAAAACCGTTTCGAAGACGCCAAGCTGTTGCGTCATCAACATCTACACAAGTGGGAGACAGTGGGTGCGAGAGAGGTCCCGCTAGGCTCTCGACGGTCACACAATCGTTGCCGAATGTGTGACCCGCGCAGGTCATCACACAATTGCTGCCGAATGCGTGACGAACCGGGACAGAAAAAGGGAGGCAAAGGGAAACTACCCCTGCCTCCTTTGTATCCCGCTGGGTTCTCTGACATAGAAGTATTAGAATGCCCCGGCGTTTAGCTATGCTTACCAGGTGCCTTTCTGACGAGAAGCACAATTCCGAAGATGATCAGTGCAACCACAAGAACCATTGCAAGGAAAATGCCAACCATCTCCCAAGCGCCTAGCCCCTGAACCATCGAAGGCACCCCCAAGCTCTACATGAAACTACCAGTGAACGTATAATAAAACTCAGCATAGAAGTCCCCGACATACGTAGGCCATCCACCGGCTGCAACAATCTCTGCATGGAAGCTAATTGCGTTGGTACGACCACCATCGAGAACTGTTCTATGGTAGTTTGAATGCTTCACACTCGAAGCTGAACAATATATTCTTGCCCAATTGAATGGGGAGATTCTATTGGTACTTGTTACCCCATAATCAGCAGATATGATAATCACATCATTTATAAGACCTATTTGACTACGTTTTGACACGGATACGGTTCTTGCGTTCGAGTAAACACCATTCAATGGGTCTACTTGGATACTGCAGAGGTCATCTTCAGACGATATGATGGGCGAGTTCTCTTGGTCGGCCCTTTTAACGGCCTCTGCCCACATTTCCCTTGCTTCGATGCTTCCGTCAAGCTCTAGTACACTAGCATTCGCCTGATCAGCATGAGCAGCGTCGGGCATCAACAGCACCCCTTGAAATGCAAGGACTGAAGCTCCCAGAAAGTCTCGCCTCGTGAGAATGCCGTTCATCTTCATCGCCCCTCCTCCGTGATGCCAAAAACTGTACATATCTAAATCGCCGTGTATATCCGACTTGCTGAAAAGGTAATGAGGCGGAGAGAAGATGTCTGTAGTCAAAATGATTTGCTACATTTGCTACTTGCCAATGGCGTGAATAGACCCGCAAGCGTAGACTCAGACGGCAACGTCAATCAAGACATAAGCTTTCCAATCACCCGACAGGTTGTAACCAGAGACGCTACCACCCTCCCACGCTATGGCGGACCGATCCGGAGTTGCATCTTTCATATCCCCTATCTCACTCACGCAAAGAGTCGTACCGGGAGTGTCTAAAGATGAGCGGGGCACAAACTCTGGATAATAGCCTGCGGATGCCAAAGCGAAGGCAGCTGCATCTGCACGCATCCCCGTCACATCTGGAATATCACCGTAATCTGAAGAGATAAAGCCATTTGGAGAGTCAAGATAAGCAGGCTTGGGCCTGAGAAAGATTGAAAGCAGCGCGACGGAAGAGACAACGACAAGGCTGATGACAAGACACTTCAGGAATAGCAGCGGGTAGGACTTGATTGAAACCGGGGAATCGTCACCCTCTGTATTCCGCTGCGCATCATTGTGAAACTGAGGCTCAAGCGCTCTACCAAGGGGTTCGTCATCGGCTGCGACGTTTTGACAAAGTGCCTCTTGCCAGAGTGCGCACTCAGGAATTCTAAGAAAATCGGCCCTTGTGGTGACGCCAAGTTTCTGGAAGGCCCTCTGACGGTAGCTGCCAACGGTTGATGCCCCAACACCCATAAGAGGAGCAGCATCAGCTGCGGTGAGACCTATGACGATTGTTCGAACAGCATCTGCCTCACGCTCGGAGAGTCCCACGCTCTGGAGCAAGTTTTCAAACGACAAGGGACCATGGGGTATAGAGCTATGACCAGGCATAGGTTGCTCCAGCCTCTTTGGTGTGTCTGACGAGCACTACTATGAACATATGTTAAACGCGCTTCTTGGATTGATCCTTGAACTTCCGTTCACCTCTCTACTGTTGCCAGACAGCCGCCTGCGTTAGCATTTCGGGCCGCCGGGTGGCGACTGCGGTCCTGCGGCAACCAATTCGTCACACAATCGCTGCCGAATGTGTGACCCGCGCAGGTCGTCACACAATCGCTGCCGAATGTGTGACGAACCGGACCAGAAAAAGGGAGGCAAAGGGAAACTCCCCCTTGCCTCCCGTGGGCCAGGGCAAAAAAGATGCTAGATTGCCACGATGTTCACCAGGCGTCCGGGCACCACGACGACCTTCTTGACCGTCTTGCCGGCGATCTGCCCAGCCACTGCCTCGCGGGCCGTGGCCTCAAGCTCCTCCTTCGAGGCGTCAGCAGCCACCTGGATGCGGGCGCGGACCTTGCCCTTGATCTGTACCGCAATCTCGACCATGTCGCTCTTGGCCTGCGCAGCGTCAAACTCGGGCCAGGGCTCGTTGTAGACGGAGCCGGAAAGGCCCAGTGCCTCGTGGAAGAGCTCCTCGGCCCAGTGCGGGCATATGGGGGCAAGCATGGTCACGATGTCGTGGGCCACGCGCCAGGCAAGAGCGGCGTCGCGCTTGTCCTTGGGGACGTCGTTCACATACTTGGACGCCGCATTCACGAGCTCCATCGAGGCCGAGATGGCCGTGTTGAACTGGCCGCGGTCGAAGTCGTTCGTACACTTGATGCCCAGCTCGTGCAGGGCGCGGTTGAGCTCGGCATTGGCACCGGAGAGCTTCGAGGCGTCGACCTCCCCCCTCTTTGCACCGTGCGAGAGGAGCCACACCACGCGCCATGCGCGCTTGATGAAGCGGTTGGCGCCGGCCACCGCCTCGGGATCCCAGTCGAAGTCCTTCTCGGGCGGCGCCACGAAGAGGATGGCCAGGCGCATGGTGTCCGCGCCATAGGGGTCGATCACGCTGGAGGGCGGAACCACGTTGCCCTTGGACTTGGACATGGTGTCGCCGTTCTCGTCCTTCACCATGCCCTGGCAGAGAAGGTTGGTGAACGGCTCGTCCTCGTCGATCATGCCCATGTCGCGCAGGACCTTGGTCCAGAAGCGCGAGTAGAGCAGGTGCAGGATGGCGTGCTCGATGCCGCCGATGTAGTTGTCGACGGGCATCCAGCGGTCGACGGACTCCTTGGAGAAGGGCGCCTCGTCGTTGTGGGGGTCGCAGTAGCGCAGGTAATACCAGCTGGAGCATGTGAACGTGTCCATCGTGTCCGTGATGCGCCTGGCGGGACGGCCGCACGTGGGGCAGGTGGTCTCGTAGAACTCCGGGCACTCGGCCAGGGTCTCGCCCGCGCCAAGGTCGAGGTTCTCGGGCAGGCGCACGGGCAGCTGGTCCTCGGGCACGGGAACGTCGCCGCAGCAGTCGCAGTGAATCATGGGGATGGGGTTGCCCCAGTAGCGCTGGCGGCTGATGAGCCAGTCGCGCAGGCGGAACTGCACCTTGGTACGGCCGCAACCATGCTCCTCGAGCCAGGTCACAATGGCGTCGACGGCCTCGGAGTGCTTGCCGCCAAGCATGCCCGTGAACTGGCCGGACTGCACAAGGTAGCCCTCGGCTGCCATGGCCTTGTCCCAGTCAACGCTGGTGACCTCGAGGTCGCGAACGTCCTTGAGCCGCTCGTAGAGGGGGTCGTCCTTTTGGCAGATGATGGGCGGGATGGGCAGGCCGTACTTGCGTGCGAAGTCGAAGTCGCGCTGGTCTCCGCAGGGAACGCCCATGACGGCACCGGTGCCATAGTCGAGAAGGACATAGTCGGCAACCCACAGCGGTGCAGGCTTGCCGGTCACGGGGTTGATCACGTAGCGACCGGTGAAGACGCCGTGCTTCTCGCGCGCAGAGCCCTGGCGGTCGACAGAGGAGACCTTCTCGGTGACGGCCTTCAGAACCTTGTAATCCTCCTCATACTGCGTGCCGGCGACCAGCTCGGCGGCAAGTTCGCTCTCGGGCGGGAGCACCATGAACGAGACGCCGAAGATGGTGTCGGCGCGGGTGGTGAAGACGGAGATGGTGCGGTCCATGGGCGTCACGCCGTCCTCGGCGGCCAGCCTGAAGTCGATCTCGGCGCCCTCGGAGCGGCCGATCCAGTTGCGCTGCTGCGCCTTGACGTTCTCCGGCCAGCCGGTGAGCTTGTCGAGGTCGTCGAGAAGCTCCTGGGCGTAGTCGGTGATCTTGAGGTACCACTGAGAGAGCTCGCGCTTCTCGGGCACCGAGCCGCAGCGCCAGCAACGGCCCTCGACCACCTGCTCGTTGGCAAGGACGGTCTTACACGTGGGGCACCAGTTCACCGGCGAGGTGGCGCGGTACGCCAGTCCGCGCTTCCACATCTGGATGAACATCCACTGACCCCAGCGGTAGTACTCCGGGTCGCAGGTGTTGAACATGCGGTCATAGTCGTACGAGAAGCCCATGCGTTTCATGGTGCGCACGGCCTGGTCAATGTTTTGGTGCGTCCATTTGGCGGCCTGCGTGTGATGCTTGATGGCGGCATTCTCAGCAGGAAGGCCAAAGGCGTCGAAGCCCATGGGGTGCAGGACGTCAAAGCCGCGCATGCGGGCCTGGCGCGCCATGGCATCACCGATGGTGTAGTTGCGTGCGTGGCCCATGTGGAGGTCGCCCGAGGGATACGGAAACATCTCGAGGACGTACCTCTTGGGCTTGGAGGGATCCTCGTCGGTCTTGTAGAGGTCCTCCTGCTCCCACTTCGCCTGCCACTTGGCCTCGATGGCCTGGGCGTCGTAGGTAGGGACGCCCTCGCGGCTCTCGTTGTCGGTGCTGTCTGCCATGAATGTCCTCCCTTGGTGGTGCGCGCAGCAACGTGGGTAAGTATAGCCGACGTTCGCACGTGACCTTGGATTATGTTGCGCACGGTAAGCAAAGGGACGGAATCGATGCGCTCGACCCCGTCCCGACGCTCTCTCTGACCTGTCCCATCCTGCTCGAATTCCACATCCGAGCCGTGCGCGGAGATTGGCTACCCCCTTATCCATCTCAGCACGACCGCCAGGACGGCGCTGCCCACAACCACAAAAAGCGCAACCATCCTCCGGTCAGTGGCATAAAACGTCAGGAAGACCACTATGAGAAAAAGCACGTATACAACCGCAGCGATCAGGTTTACCATCTTCATGAGCGCCCTCCGTCCATTGCCCGCAACCTTGATTCCAAGCTACCTCTCCGCGTTAGAATTGCAACCATCTTAGCCAGTCACAACCCACGGAGGAACCATGGCGGACCAGACCAGCCCCCTAAACGACCCCAATCTCAACGTCCCCGAGCTCGAACTTGAGTTTGGCGACCCCGCGCCGCGTGCGACAGAGCCCACTCCCTCGGCAATCGAGACGCCCGCGCCCGCTACAGACCTCGCCTCTGTCCTCACGCCCGAAGAACGCGCCAAGGCCGAGGCGTTTGTCGAGAAGATTGATATAACCAACGCCGCCGGCGTCCTTGCCTACGGCGTGGGCTCCCAGCGCAAGGTCTCGGAGTTCTCCGAACGTGCCCTCGACGGCGTGCGCAACAGCGACCTCGGCGAGATTGGCAACGACATCAGCTCGCTCATCGTGACGCTCAAGGACTTCGACCCCGAGGGGAAGGAGAAGTCCGGCCCGCTCTCGATCTTCCACAAGGCAAAGAACAGCCTCGTGGCGCTCCGCACGCGCTACACCGAGGTCGAGAAGAACGTCCACGAGATCTCTGACACGCTCGAGGGCCACCAGCGCACGCTCCTCAAAGACATCGCAATGCTCGACCAGCTCTACGCGTTGAACGAGTCCTACTTCAAGGAGCTCACGATGTATGTCATCGCCGGCAAGGAGAGGCTCGAGCAGGTTCGCTCCGGCGAGCTTGCCCAGCTCCAGGCCAAGGCAGCCCAGACCGGCCTTGCCGAAGACGCCCAGGCGGCACGCGACCTGGCCCAGAAGTGCGATCGCTTCGAGAAGCGCATCTACGACCTTGAGCTCACCCGTCAGGTGGCGCTCCAGACTGCCCCGCAGATCCGCTTGGTCCAGAACTCTGACGCCGTGATGGCTGAGAAGATTCAGTCGACGGTAGTCAACACCATCCCGCTCTGGAAGAACCAGATGGTCATCGCGCTGGGCATCGAGCACGCCTCGCAGGCGGCGCGCGCCCAGCGCGAGGTCGCCGATATGACAAACGAGCTTCTCAAGAAGAACGCCGACAAGCTCAAGGTGGCCACGGTCGACGCCGCGCGTGAGGCAGAGCGTGGCGTGGTGGACATCGAGACGCTCAAGCACACCAACGAGCAGCTCATCTCGACACTTGACGAGGTCAAGCGCATACAGACCGAGGGGCGTGAGAAGCGCCGCCAGGCCGAGACCGAGCTTGCCCAGATCGAGGGAGAGCTCAAGAGCAAGCTGCTTGAGGCTTCAAAGGAGTAGGTGCACACGCACGGCTGGCTGTGAGTGGGCCAGCCGCGCGGCTTTTACTCAGACAGCCCGTCTTGCTTGAGAACCGTACGCAGGACTTCGATGTCGCTGTGGACATCGATGGACTGATCGAACACGAGCTCGTCAGAGAGCCTTGCGAGCGCGTCATCTATCTGCGTGAACGATGACCGCAGCTCGGAGAGGGTCTTGACCGCCTCCGGGCCAGTAGCGTGACCCTCCAGCTCTGCGTAGGAATCCGCGAGCTTTGCCGTTGTGGGGAGGTAATAGGTCGCAGCCTTCCTAAACTGTGATGCCACCTCCGAATGGCGCAGGACGTATGCGCAGATGCCCTCGCTCTTCGAGGCGATGCGCTCAAGCGTGGCGCGGACCTCGGCCTCACGGACACGTGACGCAGAGTCGCGAATCTTCTCGATGCTCTGCTCGACGGCGGAAAGAACCTCGCGGGCCTCCTCGGAAAGGCCGGGGGAATTCTCGCCTGCGCCATCAGGTCCCGCCTGGGATGCCGATGCGGGCTGTACGTAGCGTCTCACGCCCTGAGCAGCGCCCCACGCGTCCTCGGTGAGGTAGAGCACCTTCTTGCCATCGTGCATGCCTAGGTGGCCTTCGGGGATGAGGCCCCGTGAGATCGCCTCGTCGAGGGTATCGGAGAGCCGGGGCACCGCGATGCTCGTCTCGTTGGCAAGCTCCAGCACGGGGATGCTCTGTCGCGCCCCCAGGACCTGGTCAACGCGGCGAAGCACCTGCGCAAAGCTCTTCTCGTGAGAGCCCTGCCCCACCAGACGCGCGCCAAAAATCGTGGCAGCAATGCCAAGCCCCATGGTCACGAAGCCCGAAACAGGACTAAAAAGGAATATCCCCAGCCCGACTATCACAAGGGGGAGCGCCAAGAAGACGAGCAGGGCAAAGCCGGCCCACATGCGCCAGCGACCACGGCTCACGACCTGCGAGTCACTGATGACGTAGGGCGAACTCTGGTCGCGCCCAAAGGCGCTGAGCTGCTGCCCCACGTCGCACATGACCTTCTCGATCGATCGAGAGACGCCAGACAAGTCGATTTGAGAGAGGGCCTCGCCCACCTGACGCGCGGCATCGACACCGGCGCGACGCACATCATCAAAATCCTGCTCACCCACTCTGACCCCCTTAAGAGGCAAAGGGACAGTCCCCTTGCCTCATCTCTACGAGCGAAAGTTCACCTGCTGGCTAGAATCCTTGAGGAGCACGTCATGCGCGCCGCCCTCGACAAGCGACGTGGCCGAAACGAGCGTGAGCTTGGCCTTGTCGCGGAACTCCTCCAGGTCGAGGGCGCCACAGTTGCACATCGTGGAGCGCACCTTGAGCAGCGAGTTGTCGACGTTATCCTTGAGTGGGCCGGCGTAGGGAACGTAGGAGTCCACACCCTCGACAAAGGAGAGGCCCCTCTTGTTGCCGCCCAGGTCATAGCGCTGCCAGTTGCGAGCGCGCGCGGAGCCCTCGCCCCAGTACTCCTTCATGTAGGAGCCGTTCACGTTGACGCGGCGCGTGGGGCTCTCGTCGAAGCGAGCGAAGTAGCGACCGAGCATGAGGAAGTCGGCGCCCATGGCAAGGGCAAGCGTCATGTGGTAGTCGTAGACGATGCCGCCGTCGGAGCACACAGGCACGTAGATGCCGGTCTCCTCGAAGTACTCGTCGCGCGCACGGCACACGTCGATGAGTGCGGAGGCCTGGCCACGGCCGATGCCCTTCTGCTCGCGGGTGATGCAGATGGAGCCGCCACCGATGCCCACCTTCACGAAGTCGGCACCACAGTCGGCAAGGAAGCGGAAGCCCTCGGCGTCAACCACGTTGCCTGCGCCCACGCGAACGGAGTCGCCGTAGTTCTCGCGCACCCATGCGAGCGTGCGCTTCTGCCATTCCGCGAAGCCCTCGGAGGAGTCGATGCACAGCACGTCCGCACCAGCCTCGACCAGCTTGGGGACGCGCTCGGCGTAGTCGCGCGTGTTGATGCCGGCGCCCACGAGGTAGCGCTTGCTCTGGTCGAGAAGCTCGTCCGGACGGGACTTGTGGGAGTCGTAGTCTTTGCGGAAGACAAGCGAGACCAAGCGGTTGTCCGCATCGACGATGGGCAGCTGGTTGAGCTTGTTGTCCCAGATGATGTCGTTGGCGGTCTTGAGGGAGGTGCCGTCCTCGGCAACGACCATCTTCTCGCGCGGGGTCATGAACTCGGAGACGAGCTTGGCGCGGTCATCGCGGGAGGGACGATAGTCGCGCGAGGTCACGATGCCCACGAGGTGGCCGTGGGAGGTGCCGTCATCGGTGACGGGCATGGTGGAGTGGCCGGTGCGCTCCTTCATGTCCATGACCTGTGCAAGCGTCATGTCGGGCGTGAGCGTGGAATCCGAGACCACAAAGCCTGCCTTGTAGGACTTCACCTCCCGGACCATGGCTGCCTCATCCTCTGCGCTCTGGGAGCCGTAGATGAAGGAGAGACCACCTTCCTGCGCAAGCGCGACGGCGAGCTTGGGACCAGAGACCGCCTGCATAATGGCCGAGACCATAGGGATGTTGAGGCTCAGGGCCGACTCCTCGCCGCGCTTGTGGCGCACGAGGGGCGTGCGCAGCGAGACGTTCGCGGGGATGTTCTCCGCTGAGGAATAGCCAGGGACAAGCAGATACTCAGAGAAGGTGTGCGATTCCCCTTCGAAGAACGTTGCCATACGTGCGCGCTCCTACTCTCCGCCACTGCGGTACTAGTAGCCACCATTGCGGGCCATTGTAGCATCCAGCGGGGAGCTCTTTGGCCCCGGCTGCCGACCTGCGACAACGCGCCACAGGTTGGACCACGTGCGCGGAGGGCCACCCGCCGCGCTGCCATCCGCGCCCGCGCGCCCCGGCCGCTACGTCGCAGGGTCCTCCCCCAGCACGTCTTCGACGTTCACGGCGATGTCGTGCTTGGTGGGAATCCACTCCACCTTCTTGAAGAGCGCCACCACGGTCATGGGGATGTAGGTCATCATGAACAGCGGGAACGTGAACAGGTTCGTGAAGATGATCCAGCGCCTGCTCTTGTGGCAGTGGATATGCTTGCGCTCCGAGATGGTCGTGATGACGGCGAGCAGGAAGAACACAACGTACATCGAGAGGAACGTCATAACCAGCGATCCCGCGCACATGGAGAGCTCCGCCTCCGTGGCGATAAAACCGTGGCTCAGGCCGCCAACGATAAGGTAGGTCGCGTTCACAAAGGCCGAGAGCAGCGTCAAGATCATGCCCGGTGCGATGGTCATGAGCATGTCGTACGAGGCAAAGCGGCCGTGGCGAATCCCGTGGAAAAGGTCGTTGCAGTACGAGAAAAAGACCTGGTAGAAGCCCTTTGTCCACCGCAGGCGCTGCACCCAGCTGGCCTTGAACGTGACTGGCTGCTCGTCAAAGAACTCAGCCGGGGCATAGCCGATCTGGATGTTGTTCGCACAGCAGAACGTGGAGAACTGGATGTCCTCGGTCAGGGTGTGGAAGTCCCACCCATGCATGCCCTTGATAATCTTGCCCGAGACAAGCCAGCCCGAACCCGAGATGGCACAGCTCGTGCCTACCATCGTGCGGGCGTTGTTCAAGAACTTGCCCTCGCGCATAAACCACAGCGCATTGGCGGCAGAGACCCAGCTTGAGTCGAAGTTCTTCGAGTTGCGGTAGCTTGTGCACACAAGGTATCCCGCGTCGAACGCGTCATTCATGATGCGGGTGTAGTTGGGTGAGACAAGATTGTCGGCGTCAAACACGAAGAAGGCCTCGTACTTGTCGCCATGCTCGTCGAGGATGCGATCAAAGCCATAGTCCATGGCCCAGCTCTTACCTCGGCGAGCAAGGTCGTTTCGATCCCATACAATGGCACCGGCGCGCTCGGCCTCCTCGTGGGTGTTGTCGGTGCAGGCGTCGCACACCACGAAGACGTCCATAAGCTCACGGGGGTAGTCCTGGGCAAGAATCGAGCGTACGAGGTTGCCAATGACCGGCTCCTCGTTGTGTGCCGAGATGAAATAGGCATACCGGTGCAGCTTCTTGGCGGGAGGCAGCTTGACCGTGCCGCGTGCGGCCACGCGGATGAGATAGACGAACTGGTAAAAGTACGCCAGCGTGAAGAAGAGCCACACGACCAAGTTGAAAATCACGATGGGCGTGAGTCCGATCCTGTTGAACTCCATATCAAGCTCTCTCTCACATCTTCACGTGCGCCAGGTGACGTACGTGCGGGACAAAACGCGTCATAGCGTCATACGCCGAGCTGTGGGCAGATGCGCTCCCCGGCCTCGGTCCTGCCCATGGAGGTATCCTTCAGTGATTCTAGTACAGAGCGCAGGTCCTCCGGCAGCTCGTTGGCAAGCTCAATGGTCTCTCCTGTAACGGGGTGGTCAAAGCGGATATGCCACGAATGGAGGAACTGCCTGGTAAGGCCTAGGTTCTGACGCAGGTCACCGCGGCCGTAGAGCGGGTCTCCCACCACGCAATGGCCTATGTGGCGCATGTGGACGCGAATCTGGTGCGTTCTGCCCGTGTAGAGGTGGCACTCCAAAAGCGTGTAGCCATCGTCTCTGCGACCAGCCTCGAAGCGCTCGAGCGTCGTAAAGGTGGTGATGGCCTCACGCGCATTGGGGTCATCCGTGACCATCATGCGCAGGCGGTCCCTCGTCGAACGCGCGATGCCACTCCCGATGGTGCCCTGGTCAGGCGCTACGTAGCCCTGTACAAGGGTCACGTAGCGCCTGTCAAGCACGCGCAGGCGGATGAGGTCCTGCAGGGCCTTCTGGGTATCGTCGTCCTTGGCGGCCACCATGAGCCCAGAGGTGTCCATGTCCAGTCGGTGCACAATGCCGGGACGGTCATCGCCCTGAAGACGCCCCAGGTGCGCGTGACCGCAATGGGCGACAAGGGCGTTTGCCAGCGTATCGTCCACGTGCCCCGGGCTTGGGTGGCACACGAGGCCAGCCTGCTTCGAGAGGACCATGAGATACTGGTCCTCAAAGCGAATGTCCAGGGGGATGTAGGGGTTGGGAGCGAGGCCCCCCATGACGGGTTCTGCCTCGGGCAGCGTCACCTGCAGACGGTCACCCAGGCAGAGCCGCTCGCTTTTGGACGATACGGCCGTGGCGTTGAGCGTCACGCGGCCCTCCTCGACGAGACGAGCGCAGGCACTTCTCGACGGCAGGCCGTCTTGTGCGGAGAGGAACGCGTCGATGCGAACGCCATCCCCTTCAGGCCCCACGAGCAGGCCGATGAGGCGATCAGGCATCCTGGCTATCCCCAGCGCTGGAAGGTGCGGACTCGTCGGCATGCGCGGCACTCTCGGCAGCGCTCTCGGGAGCGTCAACCATCACGACGTAGAGAACCACTGAGACCGCAATGCCCATGGTAACGAAGATGTCCGCCACATTGAAGACGGGAAAGGCCATAAAGGTAGTGGCAAAGAAGTCGGTGACGTAGCCAAAGATCATACGGTCGATCATATTGCCAACGCCACCGCCACAAACGCAGGCGACAGACACCACAAGCGACATGGGCAGCGCGTCATGGGACCACACGAGCCAAATGCCAAACGCCAGCACAACCGCCGCAAAGATGATGAACACGGGGCCGGCACCCTCCCCTATAGAGAACGCCGCGCCCGCATTCTTCACAAACGCGAGGTCAAGGATGCCCGGAATGAAGGTCTGGGGCTGTCCGGGAACGAGGGACGCGCGCGCAGCGGCTTTGGTGACCTGGTCGACGAGAACGGCAAGCACGCAGACGACCCAGAACACGACGAGCCTCGCCCCTCGCCACGACCGTACCTTATGCATTGCGTCAACCGTCACAAAGTCCCCCTACGCGTGCCGTCCCCAATACGTTCCGTACAAGTGATGCTAGTCCTGCTCGCCCGCCTTCTCAACAGCATCATGACAGCGGTCGCAGAGACCGTCCTCGCCGAGCTCGCGCCAGTTCCAGCACCTGGGGCAACGCTCTCCCTCGGCGTGGGTGACGGTCGCGGAGAACTCGTCTGCCGCCTCGGCTGTGACCGAAGAGCACACGAGGGGCTCTGCGAGGTCGATGCCCGTGGCGCGGACCACCTCCAGGGCATCGACGGGCATAGTGAGCGCCGCGCGAGCGGCCTGGGAGGTCTTCTCGGGTATGACGCCCTCGGAAGCCGCCTCCTCGTAGGCCTTCGTGAAGGCACCCCTCACCTCGGTCAAGGCCTCGTGGGCCTTGAGCAGCGGTTCGTACTCCGCAGGAGCCATGGGGGCCTCGTACCAGTCGAGAAGTGCCGCATGCCCCTGGCTGTCGCGCATGGATGCGGGCAGGTGGGGCATGACCTCGTCGGTGGTGTAGACGAGGATGGGCTGGAGGTCGTGGACCAGCATCGAGAGGATGTGTGCCCACGTGGTCTGCGCGGAACGGCGCTCGGGCGAGTCGGTGGCACCGCAGTAGACGCGGTCCTTGGTCGCGTTGAGGTAACCATTCGAGAGCTCGGTCACATAGTCGTAGAGCGTGCGGAAGACCACGTTGAAGCGGTAGCCCTCGTAGGCACGCGCCACGGTGTCGTGGACCTCGCACATGTGCGCAAGCGTGATGCGGTCATACGGCGCAAGCTGGTCCAGGGGCACGCCCTGGGTAGCGGGGTCAAACTGGTCCTCGATCTCACCGAGGAGGAAGCGGAAGGTGTTGCGAATCTTACGGTACGCATCGCCCACGTGGTCAAGGATCGCATTGTCGCAGGGGACGTCGGTCGAGGTGTCAACGGAGGCGACCCACAGGCGCAAGACGTCGGCACCGCGGGTGTCGCACTCCTTGTTGGGGTCAATCACGTTGCCGAGCGACTTGGACATCTTGCGGCCCTGGCCGTCAAGCGTGAAGCCCTGCGAGACAATCGATTCGTAGGGAGCCGTGTCGTAGGCACCCACCGAGGTCATGAGCGAGCTCATGAACCAGCCACGGTGCTGGTCGGAACCCTCGAGGTACATGTCGGCAGGGAACTTGAGGTAGCCACGGTGCTTGCACACGGCGGTGTGGGAGACACCGGAGTCCCACCACACGTCGAGAATGTCGGAATTGGCCTTGAGGTTGTGGCTGCCGCACTTGGGGCAGACGCAGGCGGCGCCCAGGTAGCTCGCGGGGTCCTCGGCAAACCAGGCGTCGGAGCCCCTCTCGCGGAAGAGTTCGATGACCTTGTCAAGCGTGGCGTCGTTCATAACCGTCTCGCCGCAGTCCTGGCAGGTGTAGGCAGGAATTGGCACACCCCAGTTGCGCTGGCGCGAGATGCACCAGTCTGGGCGCCCCTCGACCATCGAGGTGATGCGGTTGCGGGAATGCGCGGGATAGAACTTGACCTTCTCGAGCTCGCGAAGGGCATCCTTGCGAAGGCCCGTCTTGTCCATCGAGACAAACCACTGGCTCGTGGCACGGAAGATGACTGGCTCCTTGCAGCGCCAGCAGTGCGGGTAGCTGTGGGAGATGTCCTCGTGGAGGATGAGTTCGCCTCGCTCGTCCAGCCACTCGATGATCTTGGGGTTGGCGTCGTTCACGTTCATGCCGGACCACGGGCCGCCAGTCCCCATGTCATCGCCCTTGTAGAAGTTGCCATCGTCGTCAACGGGCATGACGACGGGGATGCCAAACTTCATGCCGGCGTTGTAGTCGTCGACGCCGTGTCCGGGGGCGGAGTGAACGATGCCGGTGCCGTCATCAAGCGTGACGTAGTCGGCGTAGATGAACTCGCCCTCGACACCCCGATCGCCAAAGATGGGCTGCTTGTACCTATTGCGGTAAAGCTCGATGCCGGTCATGCTCCACACAGAGCCGTCGGCGCGCTTGGCAAGCTCAAAGGACTCGTAGCCAAACTTCTCGCAATCCTTCTCGACAAGCGCCTGTGCCATGATCTCGGCGCGGCCGTCCACCACAACGGCAACGTAATCGGCCTCGGGGTGCAGGATGACGCAATCGTCTGCAGGCAGCGTCCACGGGGTCGTAGTCCAGATGTCCACCCAGAGGTTGCCCCCATAGGCCTCGAGCCCCTCGGGAACGGTCGTCATCTGGAAGCGCACGAAGATTGCGGGAGAGACCTCGTCGCCGTACTCGATCTCGGCCTCGGCGAGTGCCGTGTGGCAGTGGGTGCACCAATGGACGGGCTTGCGGCCACGATAGATGGCGCCCTTGTCGAAGATGGCCTTGAAGATCTCGACGTCGGTGGCATCGTAGTCGTGGACATAGGTGAGGTAGGGGTTATCCCACTCGCCGAGAACGCCCAGGCGCTTGAAGCCCTGGCGCTGCGTGTCGACCTGCTCGACCGCCATCTTGCGGCAAAGCTCGCGGATCTTGACAGTGGGAAGCTGGTTGAACTTCTCGGTACCCAGCATCTCCTCGACCTTGTGCTCGATGGGCTGGCCGTGGCAGTCCCAGCCGGGCACGTACGGGGTCTGGAAGCCGCGCATGGACCAGTAGCGGTTGATGATGTCCTTGCTGATCTTGTTCTGAGCGTGGCCCAGGTGGATGGGGCCGTTGGCGTACGGGGGACCATCGTGGAGGACGAACTTCTCGTGCCCCTCGTTCTTCTTGAGGAGCTGCTCGTAGAGCTTGTCCTCGTCCCACTGGGCGAGACGCTTGGGCTCGTTTTGAGCGAGCGATGCCCTCATCGGGAACCCCGTCCTGGGGAGGTTCATCGTCTTCTTGTACTCATTTGCCACCTGGAAAACCTCCATCTCGCGGGCACAAAAGAGCGCCCGTCCCTCCTGCTGGGACGAAGCGCTCACTTCACACTTCGCTTATGACCACCCAGCGAGCGAACATTCCGCCAAACTCGGCTGGCCTGTCACGGCGGCCACTCCGTCGACGCCTACTTGCGGGCGAGAAAACCTCCCGCTTTGGGGCCGCGGCTCCGGGGTGATCTTGCGACGGACGCCAAGGCGGGCTCCCACCATCCCCGCTCGCTCCTCATGACGCACACCGAGGCTACCTGTCCCCTTCACAGCCTTCGGGGCTGCATGATAGCACGTTCGCCGGACTCGTCGCGTCGCTGACGGATTTCACCCGGAAAGAGCGGCGTGCCGCGCGGACACATGGGCCCGCGCGGCACCTGATGTTTCATGACACCCCCGAACCGGGGCGCCGGGTCCGACGCTGCGCCGCTACTGCGCGCTCTGGGCGGAGAACTGCGGGGCAAAGCCGTCGTCGCGCTTGAGCATCTTCATGAACTCCTCGCCCGTAATGGTCTCCTTCTTCTGGAGGTAGTGGGCAATCTCGTGGAGCTTGAAGCGGTTGGCCTTGAGGGTCTCTATGGCCTGTGCGTGGCCCTCCTCGACGAGCGTCTGGACCTCGGTGTCAATCTCCTGGGCAGTACCCTCGGAGCACGTGAGCTCCTGGCCGCCGCCAAGGTAGCGGTTGCGCTGTTGGCCCAGGGCCACCATGCCAAACTTGTCGGACATGCCGTACTGGGTCACCATGGCGCGCGCGATCTGCGTTGCCTTCTCGATGTCGTTCGAGGCGCCTGTGGTCATCTCGCCAAAGATGAGCTCCTCTGCCGCACGGCCGCCGCAGAGCACCGCGATCTTGTCCTTGGCCTCCTTGCGCGTGGTGAGGAAGTGCTGGTCCTCCTCCACCTGCATGGTAAAGCCCAGGGCGCCCGAGGTGCGCGGCACGATCGTGATCTTCTGCACGGGGGCAGAGCCGCTCTGCATGGCCGCGACAATGGCGTGGCCGGTCTCGTGGTAGGCCACGACTTCCTTCTCGTGCTCGGAGAGAACCGTGGACTTCTTCTTCTCGCCGGCGATAACCACGTCGACGGACTCCTCGAGGTCCCCCTGCGAGACGCGGCTGCGGCCGTAGCGGACGGCGCGAAGGGCGGCCTCGTTGATGATGTTGGCAAGGTCTGCACCGGAGGCGCCAGGCGTCGAGCGGGCAATCACGCTGAGGTCGATGTCACGATCCATCTTGACGTCGTTGGCATGGATCTTGAGGATGGCCTCGCGGCCGGCAAGGTCGGGCAACTCAACGGGAATGCGGCGGTCAAAGCGGCCGGGACGGAGCAATGCCAGGTCAAGCGTCTCGGGGCGGTTGGTTGCGGCGAGGACAACGATGCCCTTGTGGTTGTCGAAGCCGTCCATCTCGGAGAGGAGCTGGTTGAGCGTCTGCTCGCGCTCGTCGTTGGAGTTTATTGACATGTCGCGCTTCTTGCCCACGGCGTCGATCTCGTCGATGAAGACGATGCAGGGGGCCTTCTCCTTGGCCTGCTTGAAGAGGTCACGCACCTTGGCGGCACCGCGGCCAACGAACATCTCGACAAACTCGGAGCCGGAGATCTGGAAGAAGGGCACGCCCGCCTCACCTGCAACGGCCTTGGCAAGCAGCGTCTTGCCCGTGCCCGGAGGGCCCACGAGCAGCGCGCCGCGGGGGCACTTGGCACCAATCTCGTTGTACTTGCCGGGGTTCTTGAGGAAGTGGACGATCTCCTGAAGCGACTCCTTGGCCTCGTCCTGGCCTGCGACGTCTTTGAATGTGACACCGGTGTCTTCGCCTTTGACCTCCTTGGCGTTGGAGCGCCCAAGGCCGCCGCCCATGCCAAAGCCGCCGCCAAAGTTCATCGATGGGCCATCATCGCCCATCTGCTTTTTCATCTGGCGGTTTGCCCACCAGCCGAGCAGGAGCAGTCCGACGAGCGGCAGCCCATAGGCGATGAACATGTAGAGCCACAGGTCACCGGAGGTATCGGGAATCGACGCCGTCATGTCAACGCCATGCTCCTTGAGCGTGGTTGCAAGGCTGTCGTCGTTGGGCCAGGCGGTTGTGCTGTAGACCTTCTGCGAGTCGCCCGTGCCTTCGGTGTACTTGATCGTGGAGTTGCTCGTGTCAATCTCGGCGGCGACAACCTTCTTGTTGTCGACATCCTCGAGGAACTGAGAGTAGCTGGTCTCGGTCACTCGGGAGCTTACCAGGTTGGGGTAGAGCGTCTGGCTCACCGCGAGGTACACCACAATCGCGATGAGCACGTAGACCAGCATCGACCTGCGTCTCTTGTTGTCATCCATGTCCATCTGTGGACCCTTTCGTCCGGTGCCGTGCAAGAACCTGGCTTTAGCGTACCCATTTGCCGTGCTTCGATCGTGTTCGCGCAACAACCATTCACAAGTGCCGCACGCGGCGCGCAGGGGACGCGCCGGACGAGGGCTACAGTCAACCCCGGCTATCCCCTCTCGGACAGAAGGCCCGTGCGATACGCCTCGAGCAGCGCCCTCAGGTCTGCCACCTGCCCGCGAATCTGGGTGCCCGTATCGGTGTCACCAATGGTCTTGGGCCGAGGGTGTATCTCGAAGCGGTCGTCGTCACTCATGATGTCGGCGTTGAGGTCGAGCACGTCAGCGATGGTCCCAAAGGGACGGTGGGCCTTGATGCGCATGCCCCTGGGGTCCGAGATGAGGGTGTAGCCCGCAATGCCCGTGGTCTTGTGGTAGGCCTGACAGAAGCCACCGTCTATCACAACGAGAAGACCTCCCGCCTTGACGGGGCTCTCCCCTTCCGAGACATGCACGGGAGTGTGGCCGTTGATGATGTGGCCGTGCACCGGGTCTGCCCCAAACTCCGAGAGGATGCGCCGCGCGACCTCTGGACGCTCGGTGAGTCTGAAGTACGGGTCTCTCGGCTCTTCCCAGGCGGCACGGTCGGTGAGGTAGGTGCGCTCGAAGGTCTTCACCACGCGCCCCGAAAGCGGCGAGTAGCGCCCGCACCAGAGGTACCACATCCAGTCGAGAGAGACCTGGTCATGCTCATGCCACGCCTGGCGCGCAAGGCGGTCGGCATAGTCGTAGTACGCGCGGCCGGCAAGGAATCTGTCCTGGTGACGCACGGCGCGGAAGGTGCCGTCCTCGTTCATGGGCACGCACGCATGGAAGATTGCGTTGCCGTTGCGCACCAGATAGGCAGCGCCATGATCGTACAGGAAGCCAATGTGGGCACGGAGCTTGTCCGAGGAGCGAACGGCATCCATGAGGCCGTCCATCACGCGCTTCTCGTCTTTGGATAGCTCGTAGGGGTGCGCGGGGTCGAGCGTGGGGAAGTCGCGCGTACGCATCTCGTATTCGTTGCCGCCAAGCTCAAGGACACCCCGGGCGGCGTCTACGTGCTCGAGCAGGAGCCTGCCCTCCATGTGCCAGTTGGGATGGCGCATGATGACCTGTCCCTCAAGCTTGAACAGGATGACCGAGATGGCCTTCTCCATAGGCGTCATGCCGTCGTCTTGCGTGTAAGTCGCCTCGGAGAAGAGCGCGAGCTCGCGCAGGCTCACACCGTAGGCGCTCTCGAGAATCGAGAGGCTCTCGTAGTGGATGTTGTTGCGAATCACGGCCGCCAGGCACGCAGCCGAACCGGAGGCGGCGCCCATCCACACGATGTCGTGGTTGCCCCACTCGACGTCAATCGAGTGATATCCCATGAGGCGGTCGCAGATCTTGTCGGCGTGGGGACCGCGATCGAAGATGTCGCCCACCAGGTGCATGTGGTCAACGGCCAGCCGCTTGATGAGCGCCGCGAGCGAGCAGATGAAGTCGTCCGCCGAGCCGGTGTCGATGATCGTATCGATAATGCGCTGGTGGTAGGCAAGGCGTGCCTCGCGCTCGTCTGGCGAGATGTGCAGGAGCTCGTCGATGATGTAGGCGTAGGCCACAGGCATCGCCTTGCGCACCTTGGATCGGGTGTAGGAGCCGGAAAGGCGCCTGGCGAGACGGACGAGGCGCATGAGCGTGATGGCGTACCACTCGCTGGTGGCCACCCCCTCCTCGCGCAGGCGACGGAGCTTCTCGGACGGGTAGTAGACAAGCGTACAGAGGTCTGCCTGCTCGCTTGCCGTGAGCTCGAGGTTGAAGACCCCCTCCACGCGCTCGCGGATGACACCGGAGCAGTTGTTGAGGATGTGCTCGAACGCCTCGTACTCGCCATGGACGTCCGAGACGAAGTGCTCTGTGCCCTTGGGCAGGTTGAGGATGGCCTCTAGGTTGATGATCTCGGTAAACGCGGCTTGGGTGGTGGGGAACTTCTCGGATAGAAGCTCCAGGTACTTGAGCTGTGCGGCGTCTGTTTCCTGCATGTGGTTTGCTCCCTGTGTCGGCTGTATCGTCTCAGTCTGTACCGGCGAGGCAAGAGAGGCGCCGTGATTTCGGCGAGACGCACGGACGCGCGCGGCTGGCGTCGCCGGCCGCGTCAGGCTATCGGCGCCTGCGGGCAAAGAGCTCCCAAAAGGCGACCGCCGAGGATGCGGCGACATTGAGCGAATCGATGCCATTCGACATCGGGATGATCACGGAACGCCCGGCGGCGTCTAGGGTTTTGCGGTCGAGCCCATAGCCCTCGCAACCAAAGAAGAGCGCGACCTTATCGGCAGACGCTATCGACGGGTCGTCTATGGGCACGGCCTCCTTCTCGAGCGCCATCGAGAGGCAGGTAAAGCCACGGTCATCGAGGAGGTCTACGATGCCTTCCGGCCAGGCGTTCCCCTCGACGCGCGCCCATGGGACCCGAAAGACCGCTCCCATCGAGACGCGCACCGCCCGTCTGCTCAAGGGGTCTGCGCAGCGTGGAGAGAGGAGCACGGCATCGGCACCGAGAGCCGCGGCCGAGCGGAAGAGCGCGCCTACGTTGGTGACGTCGACAAGGTCTTCGAGGACGGCAACGTGGCGAGCGCCGAGGAGGGCCTGGTCAACCGTGCGAGGGCAAGGCCGGCGCATGGCGCAGAGCAGCCCCCGGTTCACATTGAAGCCCGTGAGAAGCTCCATCTGGTCGTGCGGAAGGACGTATGCGACACAGCCCGCGTGCCCAATGAGGTCCGCGCATGACTCGAGCCTTGCGTCGTCCACCAGAAACGAAAGGGGTTCGAGACCCGCATCCAGCGCAACCTCCACGACGAGTCGCGATTCTGCGATGAGCACGGCCTTCTCGGGCTCAAGCCTGTTTCTAAGTTGGCGGTCGGTGAGCCTAACGTAGGCGTCAACCCGCGCATCCTCGGCGGTCTCGATGCGTATAACCTGCATGTCCACGAATTCCGTCCTCCTCGACGAACTGCCTAGTAGCATCTCGCGCCTTGGCGGGCGCCCAAGCCATCGTGGCCTTTGGAGCTTTTCTCTATCACAGCCGGACGCCACGCCGCCTTGGGCTACTATAGACAAACATGACAAGTATACCGAGGCGGCAAACCGCCCGATGTTGAGGGGAAACTGCCATCACCATGGAACAATCTACGCACGGCGCTCACTTCGCAAGCAAGCCGGAGAAGCACTCGAGCCGTGGCCCCATCATTGTCCTGTCCATCGCATTCGCCGTCATTTTCGCCATCTACCTGGGAGGTGTGGCATACTTCAGCTTCTTCTTCATGCCATCGACCACCCTCGACGGCCAGGACGTCTCGCTCATGAGCGTGAATGACGTAGCCACCTCGCTCTCGACAACCAAGGTGTCCGGCTGGAAGGCGACCGTCTCCGGTGACGGAGTGTCGTTCGACCTTGCTGCGGCCGACGTCTCCCTCGCCTACGATGGGGAGGCTGCCGCACGTGCCGCCATAGCCCAACAGCGCCCTTGGGCGTGGCCCGTCGAGCTGGCGCAGGGCAAGGACCAGAGCCTCTCCACCGGAGACGCCTCCACCTATGTGAGCCTTGACCCAACGGGCATCTCCACCGCACTTGCAAACGCCGTGAGCGCCGTGGCCGCGGCGGACGATGGGACCAACACCACAGGGATTTCCTACGACTCCGAGAAGAAGGCCTATGTGGCATCGGGCACGGCGCAGGCCAATCGCATCAACCAGGCAAGCGCCACCCAGACCATCGCAGAGAAGGTCCGCTCACTTGCCACCTCCATCGAGTTGGGAGACGAATCGCTTCAGGGCGGAGAGTCCGTCGACGCTGCGTTGAGCACCGCAAACGCCATGCTCGGGGCAACCGTCACGCTCACGCTGGGAGGCACCGAGGTCACGACCGTTGACGCCGACCTCATCTCGCAGTGGGTGACCATTGGAGACGACCTCTCGATAACCCTCGACCAGGATGCCATCACCACATGGGCAAAGGGCGACCTCTCCGCTAAGACCGACTCCGTTGGCACGGCGCGCACCTACACGCGCCCCGATGGCGTCCAGGAGTCCGTTGCCGCCGGCGGTGTCTACGGGTGGTCAATCAACGGCATCGAGGCAGCTCAGGACATTTACAGAAACATCGTGTCCGGCTCTCCCACCACGCTTGAGCTTCCCTGCTACGACTCTGCTGCCACGTACAACCCCGGTGGGCAGGACTGGCCCACGCGCTTCATCGACGTCGACATCTCCGACCAGCACGCCATCTTCTTTGACTCCGATGGCTCCGTTATCTGGGAGGCTGACATCGTGACCGGTCAGCCCAACCTCAACCGCAGCACCACGCAGGGTACGTGGACCATCACGAACAAGCAGAGCCCATCGACGCTCGTCGGCCCCAACAACGAGTCGGGCAATCCGCAGTGGGTGAGCCACGTCGACTTCTGGATGGGCGTCGTTGGTAACCTCATGGGCTTCCACAACGCGCCGTGGCGCTCGGCCTTTGGTGGCGACATCTACCTCACGAACGGCAGCCATGGCTGCATCAACCTCTCGTACGAGAAGGGCGAGCAGCTCTACTCGCTGTGCAACGTGGGTGACGTCGTCATCATCCACGAGTAGGCCGCGCACACCGGCTACGCAACAGACGCAGACAGGCGCCGAGAAGGACAGGCGCCCTGTGATCGCCCCGATGGCAGCTTTTGTCGACAGTGGCAACTATCACCCCTTGTGCGTACGCACGACGGCACCTTTCCGCCCAAATGGCTCCTCGTAGGAGTCCGATTGTCAGATTTCTGGCTTCGTGCGTACGCTCAACCGCCCATTTCTGCCATAGCCCACCCGGCCAACTGGGCAAATGTCGGAGCCGCGTCAAAAGTCACTGGTGGTGCGTACGCACATTCGTGCCTTTCTGCCAAAAAGTCCCTCGAGTGAGATGAGACAAAGGGACTGTCCCCCTGTCTCATCTCCAGCCGCGCCCTCCGGGCATGCCCATGTCGCGCATCATCGACTGCATCTGGCGACGTTGCTTCTTGCTGCCACCCTGGGTAGCCGCACGCATCTTGCTCATCATCTTGTTCATCTCGCCCCACTGCTTGATGAGCTGGTTGACCTCCTGCACGCTGCGGCCAGACCCCATGGCAATGCGCTTCCTGCGCTGTCCGTTGATGATCTTCGGCCTTACACGCTCCTCCTTGGTCATGGAGTGGATCATGGCCTCGATGCGCGTGAGCGAGTTCTCGTCCACGCCGCCCTGCTGTGCCATCGCGCGGTCGCCGCCAGGCAAGGCGGAGAGGATCTTGGCAAGGCCACCCATGCGCTTGATCTGCTGCATCTGGTTGAGCAGGTCATCCATCGTGAAGCCCTCGCGCAGCATGCGCTCTGCAGCGTCGATCTGCTCCTGGTCGGCCACCTTCTGGGCTTGCTCGATGATGCCGTAGACGTCGCCCATGCCCAGGATGCGCTTGGCCATGCGGTCGGGGTGGAAGACCTCAAGCGAGTCGGGCTTCTCGCCCATCGAGACAAACTTGATGGGCTTGCCCGTTACCGCACGAACAGAGAGCGCGCCGCCGCCACGGGCATCACCGTCAAGCTTGGACATGATGACGCCATCGAAGTCCACCCGCTCCGCAAAGGTCTGGACAACGTTCACGATGTCCTGGCCGGTCATGGCGTCAACCACCATGAGGATCTGGTCGGGCTTCACGGCCTGCTTGATGGCGACCGCCTCCTGCATCATCTCCTCGTCGATCTGCAGGCGGCCAGCGGTATCCACGATCACGATGTCGTTCAGGTGGTCGACGGCCTGGCGAATCGACTCGGAGGCAACCTTGACCGCATCCCTGCCGTCTCCGCGAAAGACCGGCACACCAATCTCGCCACCAAGCGTGGCCAGCTGGTCGGCTGCCGCAGGACGGTGCGTGTCGCAGGCGGCAAGCAGCGGAGAATGGCCCTGTCCCTTGAGGAGATAGGCTAGCTTGGCCGCTGCCGTGGTCTTGCCCGAGCCCTGCAGGCCCACGAGCATGATCACGTTGGGTGTGCGGTTCTGCGCCAGCACCAGCTTGGAATCGGTCGTGCCGAGAAGTTCGGTGAGCTGGTCGAGCACGATGCGCACAACGTTTTGCGCCGGCGTGAGCGAGTCGAGGACCTCGGCCGTGAGGCACTTCTCCTTGCAGGAGGCAACAAAGTCCTTGACCACGCGGTAGTTGACGTCTGCCTCGAGCAGCGCCATGCGAATTTCGCGCATGGCAACGTTGATGTCGGCCTCGGTGAGCTTGCCCTTGCCGCGAAGCTTCTCGAAGGTGTCCTGAAGGCGGTCGGAGAGACTGTTGAACATGGCTAGTTTCCTTCCCCAACGAGCGCACGGCAGAAGTCGAGCGCATTGAAGGTCTCAAGGTCGTCGATGGACTCCCCCACCCCAATGCGGTAGATGGGCAGCCCCAGCTGATCGGAGATGGCAAGCGCAATGCCACCCTTGGCGGTTCCGTCAAGCTTGGTCACGACGAGCCCGTCAAGGTCGAGAGCATCGTTGAACTCCTTTGCCTGGGCAAGGCCATTCTGGCCGGTAGTAGCATCAATCACGAGAACAACCGCAACCGGCATAGAGGTGCAGCGCCTACGCGTGACGTTTACCACCTTGGCAAGCTCGCGCATGAGGTCGGAGGAGGTGTGCAGACGCCCGGCGGTGTCGATGAGGACCAGCTGGGTGCCGCACCTCTCGGCCTCCTCGACCACGTCGTAGCAGACGCTTGCCGGGTCCGCCCCGCGCTCGCGCGTGATGACGTCCACGCCCGCGCGACGTCCCCATACCTCGAGTTGCTCGATGGCAGCCGCACGGAAGGTGTCAGCGCCACCGATAAGGCAGCTCTTTCCCTCCCCGCGAGCGCGCCCGGCGAGCTTGCCCACCGTTGTGGTCTTGCCGGCACCGTTGATGCCCACGAACAGCACGCACGACGGCACGTCCTCGAAGGGGTCGCGCTCGGCGGTGTGGAACTCCTGAGCAAGGCGGTTGGCGAGGGCGTCGCGCAGCTGATCCGAGCGCGTGAGGTTCTCGCGTGCCGCCTGCTCTCGCAGGTCATCGGCCACGCGCATGGCAAGCTCGCCTCCCATGTCGCCCATCACGAGCGTGTCTTCGAGGTCCTCCCAGAAGTCTTCGTCGACCTCGCCGCCCATGTAGAAGATCTCGTTGATGGCCTCGCGCGAGCGCGAGAGGCCGCTCTTGAGCCTGTCGAAGAAGCCCATCAGGCATCGACCACCTTTCCAGTAGCCTTGTCGAGGCGCTGAGAGACGACGTGGCTCACGCCGTCGGCCTGCATGGAGACGCCATAGAGGACGTCTGCCTGCTCCATCGTCCTTCTCTGGTGAGAGATGACGATGAGCTGCGTCGTGTCCTTGAGCTGTTCGATGGCGTCTAGGAACTTAGAGAGGTTGGAGTCATCGAGCGCGGCCTCCACCTCGTCGAACACGTAGAAGGGCACCGTGCGCGTCCTGTATACCGCAAAGAGCAGCGCCAGCGCCGTAAGCGACTTCTCACCGCCCGACATGAGCGACATCTTGGTGATGCGCTTGCCCCTTGGCTGCGCCACGATCTCGACGCCCGTTTCGGAGAGGTTGTCCGGGTTGGTCATCTCGATGTGGGCATGGCCGCCCGGGAAGAGCATCGAGAAGATCTGCGTGAAGTTCTCGTTCACCTTGTCGAAGACCACGAGGAACCTGTTGCGCATCTTGCGGTCGATGGCGGCGTTGATCTTCTTCAAGGCAACGCGGGCCGCCTCGAGGTCCTGGACCTGCTCACCGATGTAGTCCGCACGCTGCTTCAGGTGCACGTACTCGTCCATCGCGACCTCGTTCACGGGGCCGATGGAGGCAAGCTGGGACTCAAGTTGGTTCGCCTCGCGCTCGGCGGCCTCACGATCCTCCGGCGCGGGAAGCGAAAGCGCCTCGTCGAGCACGGTGCCCGTTGCCTGAATGGCCTCGATGGCGTTTTGGACCTGCACCTCCAGGCGGCCAAGGTCAACCTTGACCGCAGAGGCCGCATCGCGGGCGCGGGTGAGCTCCGCGGAGGCATCGTTCACGGCAGACTTGGCGTTGCCAATCATGCGCTTAAGGGAGTCGGAGTCCGCCTCTGCCAGAGACGCTCGGTCCTTGAGGCGTGCTGCCCAGTCAAGCGCGCGAGAACGGATGGCATCGTAGCGGTCGTGAAGAGGGTCCACGCGCAGGCGCACCACCTCGAGAGCGCGCGAGCCCCCCTCGGTGGCCACAATGCGGGCGTCGAGGTCATGCTTGCGGTTGGCAAGCTCGCGCTCGCGAGACGAGAGGTTCCTCGCGCGCTCCTTGGCCATGGCAAGCTCGAGGCGAGCGTCCGAGAGCTCGTGGGACGCCTTGCCCTGGGCCCGCACGGCCTCGTCACGCTGCGTTCGCAGGTCGCTGAGGCCTGCCGAGAGCACCTCTGCCTTGGCACGGGCGGCAGCTGCCGCAGCCTTGTGGTCCTTGATGTGCGAGCGGGCGTCGGCAGCGCGCCCAGAGGCGGCATCGCGCTGGCGCGTGACCTGGCGCTGCTCGTCTGCGGCACGCTGGCGTTGGGCATCGAGACGGCCCATCTCAGACGTGACGGAGGAGAGCTCTCCCGAGAGGCGCGCGACCTCACCCCTGGCCGACGCCGCACCCTCGCGGGACTCGGCAAGTGCGACCTCGGCGGATGCGACCTCCTGAGTTGCGGCAACAAGTGCACTCCGGAGCCCGTCCATGCCTTCCTCGAGGGCGCGGATGCGGCGCTTGCGCTCGAGGGCGCCCGCCTCGGTGGAAGGAGCGGTGCCGATGACGCAGCGCCCATCGGGCATCATGGTCACACCGTCGTGCGTGACGTAGGTGAGCACCGGCACCGCCTGGTGGGCCCGAATCGCCTCGTCGACGCTCCCCACAAGCCTCACATCGCCGAGCAGCGCAAAGAGCAGCGGGCGTGCGGCGTCAGAGACGCGCAGGCGGTCGATGAGGGGCTCGCCAGGGGCGCCATCATCCGCACCCGCACCAGGCATGGCCTCGCGGAAGACCACGGTTGCCCTGCCCTCCGTCCGTCCCTGCGAGAGCGCAGACGCTGCAAGCGTGCCGGCGTCGGCTGCGCTTGCCACCACGAAGGCAGCAAGGTCATCGCCGAGCAGGCGCTCGACGAGGGACTCCGTCGCCTCGTCCGCATCGATGAGGTCTGCCAGGCGGCACTCGACAAGGCCCGCCGCACGACCCTTCGAGACAGCCTCGGCTAGTGGGCTTGCCTTCTCGATGTTGGCATCAACCGAGCGCAGTGCCGAAAGCGTCGCCTCGGAGGACGAGAGCTTCGTGCGAGCAGAGCGCTCCTCGTCGCGAGCGCGCTTGAGCGCAGCCTGGACCTCCGCGATGGTGCCGCTGAGCGCTTCTGCCCTGGCACGGGCGCCGGCGAGCTGAGCCTCCAGGCGCTGCTTGCGTTCCCTGCGCTCTGCCAGGGCCTCCTCGGTCGTGGCGAGGGTCTCGGCCACCTGCTCGAGGCGGCTCCTGTACATGCCATCCTCGACTTCGGCGTTCGAAATCTGGTCCTCCAGCTTGGCGAAGGCGAGGGTCTCCCTATCCGCCTCGGCCCTAGCCTGCCGCTCGTCTGCCTGGCGCTTGCTGAGCGTATCCTCTAGCTCGCGCCGGCGCGCCACAGCCTCGCGCGACGCCTTCGAGAGCGCGTCCATGCCCTCCTCGAGCTCGCGTTGGCGCACGCGGGCATCCGAGAGGTCACCGGCCACGCGCTCGTACTCCTCGGTCACGTCCGTACGCTGCTTGCGCATGGTGGAGAGCTGCATGCGCATCTCGGAGAGACGAGAAACCATGTTCTTGCCCTTCTCCTCCAAAAGGCGCATGTCCGAGTCCATGCGGCCGAGGATGTCTTGCATGCGGCGGCGCTGCTCGCCGAGGTCGCCCACGAAGAGGCCCTTCTGCTCGAGAAGCGACTGGTACTTCTCGAGCTCGGCAGACTTCTCGTCCAGACGGTACTGGGCAAGCTCTACGGCTGCATCGGCCTCGCGGCCGCGGGCGGAAAGCGTCCCGTAGGATGCCTGCAGCTGGCGCAGGTCGTCCACCGCAAGCCGTGTGCGCAGCTCAGTGAGGCGCTCTGTGATGTCGTGTGCGCGCTTGGCCTTGTCGACCTGGCGCTCGAGGGGCTTGAGCTGGCGGTTTATCTCGCGTTCGATCGCCTTGGCGCGCGCAAGGTTGTCATCCATCGAGGAGAGCTTGCGCAGGCTTCGCTCCTTGCGGCGACGGTGCTTGGAGATGTCGGCCGCCTCCTCGATGAGCTCGCGACGCTCCTCGGGGCGGCTCTGGAGGATGGAGTCGAGCTTGCCCTGGCTGATGATCGAGTGGGTGTCCTTGCCCAAGCCCGAGTCGTGGAGGATATCCTGCACGTCCATGAGGCGCGCGGGTGCGCCGTTGATGAGGTACTCGGACTCGCCCGAGCGATACATCCTGCGTGTGACGCCCACCTCGGAAAAGTCGATGGGCAGCGTGTGGTCGGAGTTGTCGAGCACCAGCGTGACCTCGGCCACGCCCACGGCGGGCCTGGCCGAGCTACCAGAAAAGATCACGTCTTCCATGGCCTGGCCACGGAGCATCTTGGCGCTCTGCTCACCCAAGACCCAAAGAATTGCGTCCGAGACGTTCGACTTTCCCGAGCCGTTGGGGCCCACGACCACGTTGAGACCGGAGTCAAAAGTCATGGCAGTCCTGTCGGCGAAGGACTTGAAGCCCTTGAGGGTGAGCGACTTCAGATACAAGGGTGGTCCTCTCGCTTCTTGTGCCTAGTACCCGGTCGTGTCGCCAGGGGCGCTGGCATCTGCGCCAGGGTCGCCGCCCTGCCCCATGCGCTCGAGGGCATCTGCAGCGGCCGCGTTCTCGGAACTCTTCTTGGACGGGCCGGAGCCCCTGCCCACGCGCTTGCCGTCGACCAGCACGACCGAGGTAAAGGTGGGGTCATGGGCGGGCCCCTTCTCGCCCACAAGCTTGTACTCGGGGGCAAGGCGAAGATCGCGCTGCGTAATCTCCTGAAGGCGAGACTTGGGGTTGATGGGCCGCTCGGAGAGCTTGTCGACAAGCTCGGGCGTAACGTGCGAGGAGAGCGTGCGCAGAACGAATGCCCTGGTATCCTCATAGCCGGCATCCAGGTACAGGGCACCCACGATGGACTCGTAGACGTTCTCCAGGGCGGAGTGCATGCCGCGAGCATGCGTGCCTTTCTCGGACTCGCCCACAATGATGAGCGGAGCGATGCCCAGGTCACCCGAGATCTCGGAGAGCGTCTCGCCAGAGACGAGCGAGATCTTGAGTCTGGTAAGGGCCCCTTCGTCGAGCGCAGGAAAGCGCTCGAAGAGCTCCGTGGCAACGATGGCGCCGAGGATGGAGTCACCCAAGAACTCGAGCCTCTCATACGAAGCCGAGACGGGCTTGCCCTCCACCGCCGAAGGATGGGTGATGGCAGACGTTATGAGCCTTTTGTCGGTGAAGTGGTGACCGCAGATGCGCTCCACCTCACTGATCTGTTCATGCGTGTCCAAATGAGAGAACTCCCCTGCTTGCCTACTGAGCGGCCTCGATGGCGTTCGCGGCGTCGCCCACGGTGGCGATCTTCTCGAGGGCCTCGTCGTCAAAGGTGAGGTCAAACTCGTCTTCGAGGGCGGTGACCAGCTCGAGAAGGTCAAACGAGTCTGCGCCGAGGTCCTTGAAGGCGGTCCCTTCAGTGAGCTTCACGCCCGAGGGGACCTCGAGGGTCTCGTTCACGACCGAGGTAACCTTCTCGAGAATGGCGTCATGGTCCATAGGTTCCTCCTTGCGGATTGAATGGATGGCTCGTGCGCAAGACGAAGCCGCCATGCGCACGAAGCATATGGTACCCGTTACTCGGCCGTCTCGCAGACCTTGGCAATGCGCTCACAGAGCCGCCCTCGAGCAGCGCGTGCACAGGCCAACGTCCCGTTGGCAACGGCCTCGGCACTGGTGCTGCCGTGACCCTTGACCACGGGCGCGCGCAGGCCGAGAAGGACGGCGCCACCCATTTCGTCGCCCGAGAGTTCGCCTGCAACGGACCTGAGCGCAGGCTTGAGCATGAGGGCCCCCAGGGCCGCGCTCTTGGAGTTGCCCGTCGCAGCCTTAACGCGCGACATGATGAACTTGGCTGTGCCTTCGACGGCCTTCAGGGCAACGTTTCCAGTGAAGCCGTCGGAAACAATCACATCAAAGGTACCGGCGAGGAGGTCGTTGCCCTCGGCGTTGCCCACAAAGCCGCAGTTGCCCTCGCTGAGTGCCTGGTGGTACTGGAGCGCAAGCCCGGAGCCCTTGGTGTCCTCGGAGCCATTGCTGAGAAGTGCCACGCGCGGCTCCTCGATGCCAAGGACCACCTGCGCGTAGGCGCACCCCATATGCGCAAACTGCACGAGAGTGTCTGGATGGACGTCGGCGTTGGCACCACAGTCGAGAAACACCGTCTTCTTGCCCGTGACGCCGGGGATGGCAAGGGTGAGCGCAGGCCTGCGGATGCCCTTGATGCGGCCAATGCCGAAGGTGGCTGCCGTGAGCACCGCACCTGTGGAACCAGCCGAGAAGAGGCCGTCTGCCTCGCCCGCGCGAACCGCAGCGGCCGCGCGCACGATGCTTGCGTCCTTTTTCTTGCGCACCGCGTTTGCAGGGTGCTCGTCCATGCCAATGACCCCAGTGGTCACAAGGGCACTCGTACGCTCGTGGTCACGGGCGAAGGGCTCAACCACCACGGCATCGCCTACTACGAGAACCTTAAGCTCGGGATCGCGCTCGAGCGCCATGGAAACGCCCTCGAGCAGCACGGAGGGTTCCCGATCCGATCCCATGACATCAACGCAAATTGTGGTCATGCATCCTCCAAGGTCGCAACGAGGCACTCGCGTGCGCGACTAAAAAAGGAGGCCGACCCCAGAAGGGACCGACCTCCCAGGCCATGTTGCTGGTATGAGGCTACTCGGTGACAACGACCTCGCGGTCCTTATAGTAGCCGCAGTTAGGGCACACGTGGTGCGGCAGCTTGGGGGCACCGCAACGCGGGCACACGGACCGGGCCGGAGTGGCGACCTTGCTGTTGGCCGAACGACGGGTGTGCGTGGCTGCACGGCCCTTTTTCTGCTTAGGAACTGCCATCTTGAACCTCTCTTGCTCTTACGCCGCGCCCCTCGTGGAGACGCGGGGCAACTTGACCAAAAATCATGCGCCGATGACTATACCACGCAATACGGCACATGCGCTAGTTGTGGCAATATCTTCACTCTGCGTGAGACGCGCCGCCTTGGGGAGCGTTCTGGAGCTGACCCCCGGCCTCCGGCACGACGTCCTGGTCATGCTTCTCATGGCCCAAATCGAGTGAGGCGAGAACCGCAAAGGGACTGGACTTCAGGCGCTCCTCCTCCATCTGGGCGGCGTGCCCGCAGCCCTCCTCGTTGAGGTTGGCGCCGCAGACGGAGCAAAGACCCCTGCAGTCCGGGCGGCACAGCACCACGAAGGGCGTCTCCATGACAAGGGCCGAGAGAAGCGCGCCAGAGAGGTCGATGGTGCTGTCTGCCGAGACAAGAGAGAAGTCTATTTCGTCCTCATCGTCACCACCACCCATATCCTCGGGCTCCTCGAAGAGGTAGTACTCGTCGACCTCGCCGCTCACGTCAAACTCCGCATCGCTCAGGCAGCGATCGCACGGGCCAACCACATGTGCCGTGAGAATGCCGGTGGCGAGAATGCCCTCGCCGGCGTTGGTGAGCATGAGGTCGTAGTCGATGCCCTCGGGAAGCGAGAAGTCACGCTCGCCCAGCGAGTAGGACCTCTCGTCGAGGTGACCCTTGAGGGGCAGAGTGTCCCCTGCCTCGCCAAGGCGTGCGTCAAGCGCAAAGACGACTGGCTGCATGACGCTTACCAGGGGACGTTGTTCGACGTGTTGCGCGGGCCGGAGTTCTCGTCGAGCGTCTGGCGAACGCGGGAGACCGAGTTGGTAAGCGACTTGAGGTTCTCCTCGAGATGCGCGAGGACGGTGTCCGCGTACTCCTCGGCGTTGTAGCGGGTGTCGCGCTCGTACTGGGCGGCCTGGTCCTTGATGCTGTCGGCCTGCTGCTGGGCCAGACGCACGACCTCCTGGTCGCCGGCGAGGATCATGGCCTGCTGCTGGGCGTCAGCGATGATGCTGTCGGCCTGCTGCTGGGCACGGTCGAGCGTCTCCTGCTCCTCCTTCAGGATGCGACGGGCATCCTGAAACTCCTGCGGGAAGACCCTGCGAATCTCGTCGAGAATCTCGTACACATCCTGCGAGTCGACGATCTTCTTCTGACCGCCGCCGGTAAGCGGGGACTTCGCCTCGTTCACTAGCTGCTCGAGCTCGTCGACCAGGCTCTCTATTTCCTCACCCGGCTGCATCCAGGTCTCCTTTCAAATACGGGCCACTGCTCGGGCATGCCCGTGCGCTGCCCAAGGGGCATATCACTTTGATGGTAGCAGAAAAGAGCCTCAAGTCCTCAAAGGAGCTAAAGCTCACGCATAGTGCGCACGGAGGCACACGGCAACGTTGGGCGGAACGAGGAAGTCAACGTCTCCCCCCATGGCCGCGATCTCGCGCACGACAGAGGAGGAGACATAGCCGTACTGGGGATTTGACATGACGAAGATGGACTCGAGGTCGGGTGCCATGTAGGTGTTGAGGTCGGCCTGCTGCAGCTCGTACTCAAAGTCGGTGGTGGCGCGCAGGCCCTTGACCACGCCACCCGCGCCCTGCTTCTTGCAAAAATCAACGAGCAGCCCACAGAATGGCACCACTTCGACACCGTCTTCCATCCCGTCGTCGAGAAGGGCGCCCTTGAGCATGTCAACGCGCTCCTCGAGCGTGAACTCGGTGCCGGTGTCACGCTTGTGCCGCGACTCCGCTACGGCAACCGTGACCCGCGGGAAGAGCTTTCGGGCACGGCGAATGACGTCCATGTGGCCCAGGGTCACCGGGTCAAAGGTGCCAGGCACCACCACATGCGTGCAGAGATTGCTAGCCAACGTCCGATCCTTTCTCGAGGAGGTCCACGCAGGTGATGCCGTGACGATTGGTTCGCACGGGGGCAAGCCCCGCCACGTCAAGCCCTGGGGCCTCGGCGGAGCGCTCGTGGACCACGATTGCCCCAGGGGAGAGCGCGCCATGCGCAGAGAGATGCTTGAGCATATCACTCACAAGGGCCACCGAAAGGGCATAGGGCGGATCGAGAAACACCACGTCAAAAGGTGCTCCGGCAATGCGTCCCCTCTCGGCGAGCTGACAGGCATCGCCACGGAGAACGGCGAACACGTCCTTCTCGGCACCAACCAGTCCCAGATTGCGGCGCACCCGGGCTACGGCGCGTGAATCCTGGTCGATGAAGGTGCAGTGCGCGGCGCCGCGCGAGAGGAGCTCGATCCCCATGGCACCCGAGCCTGCAAAGGCATCGAGCACCGAGGCACCACCAAGGTCAAGCCCACGTGCCGAGAGAATCATCGACGCCATGGCCTCGCGTGTGCGGTCCGTCGTGGGACGGGTGACACCACGCCCATCGGGAGACTCCAGGGACCTTCCGCCCCACTTGCCACCAACAACCCTCATGCCTTGTCCAGCTCCTCAAAGTAGACGCCAAAGCGGTCCCTTGCCTCGAGCGCCATGGGGCGAAGCTCGGGGCCGGAAAGAGAGGGGTCCTTGGCGAAGATCTCTTGCGCGTCCTCGTGGGCCGCAACCACGAGGTCCTCGTCCACCGCAAGGTCACTCACACGCAGCGTGATGCCGCCATGCTGGCGATACCCCAGGACCTCGCCCTCGCGCCGCAGCTTGAGGTCGAGACGCGCCAGCTCAAAGCCGTCTGCCGTGCTCTCAAGGGCCGAGAGCCGCTTGCGGGCCGGTGTCCCCTGCTTCGCGGCACAGGAGAGCCAGACCTCGCCCGGCCAGTCGCCGCGCCCCACGCGACCACGCAGCTGGTGCAGGGTCGCCAGACCAAAACGGTCCGCGTCGTGTATGAGCATGACCGTTGCGTTGGGCACGTCGACGCCGACCTCAACCACCGTTGTGGCCACCAGGACATCCACCCTGCCCGCACGGAACTCCTCCATGACGGCGTCCTTGTCGGCAGCAGACATGCGACCGGTGAGCAGGGCGCATGCGAGGTCTGGAAAGACCCGCTCGGAGAGCTCGGCCAGAGTCGAGGTGGCAGAGCGCACGCGAGTGCCCTTGCTGCGCTGCGACTCCGGAACGTCGTCGAGGTCGCTTCCCAGGCCGTCACCTGAGTCGGCGTCGTCTACCAGGGGACAGATCACATAGGCCTGGTGGCCCGCCTCGACGGCGCTGCGAATGGAGCCGTAGGCGAGGTCGAGGTTCTCGGGCGTGACGATGCGCGTGGTGACACCGGCCGTGGCTCTTGGACGATTGCGGATGCAGGACAGCGAGACGTCGCCGTAGATCGAGAGCGCAAGCGTGCGTGGGATGGGCGTTGCCGTCATGGCGAGAAGGTCTGCCCCCGCACCCTTGCGACGCAGCGACGCACGCTGGTCCACGCCAAAGCGGTGCTGCTCGTCGACGACCACAAACGTGAGACGGGCAAACGCGATGTCATCGGAGAGCAGGGCGGTGGTGCCAAAGGTCACGCAGAGCTCGCCCGCGGCCGTGCGGCGGGCTGCCTCGGCACGCTCGGCGGACGGGGTCGCACCCGTGACGAGCGCCCACGTGATGCCCGCCGCATCGAGAATGGGCCCGAGCTTCTCGGCATACTGCCGCGCAAGAACCGAGGTGGGTGCCATGACAGCGCCCTGGGTCCCGGTGTCTGCCACGGCTGCCAGGGCCACGGCGGCCACGGCCGTCTTGCCCGTGCCCACGTCGCCCAAAAGCAGGCGGTTCATGACGCGGGGAGCGGCCATGTCGGCAAGAATCTGATCTGCGGCGTGGCGCTGCTCGTCGGTGAGCGAGAAGGGCAGCGCGGCGAGAAGGGCGTCCATGTGCGGCCCCGAGCTTGCATGCGTGGTTGCGCGCACGTCCCCCAGCTCGATGGCCTGACGGCTGAGAAGGGCCACCTGAAGGCAGAGGAGCTCATCAAAGGCAAGGCGCCGGCGCCCCTCCTCCGCCGTGGCGAGGCTCTGTGGGAAGTGGACCTCGCGGACGGCGCGCGCAAGCGTCATGAGCCCATGGCGCTCCACAAGCGTCGCGGGCATCCAATCTGCCACGTCGCCCACGTCGGCAAGCGCGCACGAGACGATGCGGCGCATCCATGAGGTGGTAATCCCCTCCCCCACGGAATGCACGGGCAGCACCCGGCGATAGCTTGAGGCGTTGGCGTTTGGCTCCAGGACCTCGTGGAAGGGCGCACGCATCTGCTTGAAGCCGTAGGCGAAGTCCACCTTGCCGGAAAGCGCGATCTTGTTGCCACGCCTGACCTGCTCAGCCAGCCATGGCTGGCCAAAAAAGCTTGCCGAGAGCACGCCGGTCTGGTCAACCACGAAGAGCTCGACCACCGTGAGACGCGGACGAGGCCGCTTGAGCTCGACCTTGTCGACGGTACCCACGACTGTCACCTCGCTGCCGAGGTCGGCATGGCTTATGGGCACCACGTGGGAGTAGTCCACATAGCGGTGTGGCACATGGAGAAAGAGGTCGCGCACCCGGTGGATGCCGAGGCGCTCCAGCGCGTCGAGGCGCGATGACGCGCCCCTCGACGAGACATAGCGCAGGCGCGAGACGCCGTCCGTGAGGGCAAGCGTCCTATCGACGCGTCCCGCAGCCGCCCCGACGCTCGGAGTACCGGCTGCGGGTGACGGATGCGGGACACCCATGGGCCACTACTCGATAGAGAAGACGATGGGATAGAGGGGCTGCTCGCCGCGGTGGGAGTCAATCTCGAGCGAGGGCTCGGAAGCCGAGATGGCTGCGACGATATCCTCAAACGAAGCGTCATCGAGGTCCGCGCCCGCGAGGATGGTGAGAGTGTCGCCCTCTTCCGCCTCCTGCATGCGATGCACAAGCTCGACCGTGACGTCTTTCACCGACGAGCCGACGACGATGATGTCCCCGTCCTCGATGCCCATGACGTCACCGGCGTGGATGGGCGAGCCGTCGGCCGCCTGGGAATCGCGCACGGCACGGGTGACCTCGCCGCCACGGACCTCGGCGATGGCCTCGGTCATGGCATCGACGTTGTCTTCGAGGGTACCATCGGGATCGGCGACAAACATTGCCGAGAAGGCCTGGGGCACGGTCTTGGTGGGAACCACGGCCACATGGACGTCCTCGCAGGCAGAAGCCGCCGCCTCGGCGGCCATGCGGATGTTGCCGTTGTCGGGAAGCACGATGACATTCTCGGCGTTGGCCTTCTCGACAGCAGCAAGGATATCGGCGGTCGAGGGGTTCATGGTCTGACCACCCGAGACAACGACATCGACGCCAAGGGAGGTGAGGATGGACGCCTCACCGGAGCCTGCGGCAACTGCGACAAAGCTCAGGGGCTTCTTGGGGGCCTTCTGCTCGACGGCCTTGTCCGCAGCAATCTTTGCCGTGCGCTCGTGAGCCTCGAGGTCCATGTTGTGGATGAAGACCTCAAAGATCTGGCCGTACTCGAGCATGTAGGCAAGGACCTTGTCGGGCGTGTTGGAGTGCACGTGCACCTTGTAGTCAGGGTACTCACCCACGAGAAGCTCGCAGTCGCCCATGGTGGCAAGGAAGGCAAGCGCCGCGTCGTGGTCGAACGACTCGTTGTTGGCGTGGAAGAGGAACTCGTTGCAGTAGCGGTACTGGGAACCCTCCCAGTCATCGTTGAGCTCGATGGCGACCTTGGAGGAGACGGCCGCCTTGGCGTCTTCGGAGTCGACGGTGGTCTTGAAGTCCGAGATCTCGCCGGCCTTGCCCTCGACGGCGTTCACGAAGGCCTCGAAAAAGGTGGCAAAGCCAAAGGCACCCGAGTCTACCACGCCGTTCTCCTTGAGAACGGGCAGGAGCTCGGGCGTGCGGGCGACAGACTCGTACGCTTCGATGACCAGTGCGTCGAGCATCTCGATTGCGGAGACACGGGCCTTCTCGAGCTGGTCGGCGCGAGTAGACATGTCACGCAGGACGGTGAGGATCGTGCCCTCGACCGGCTTGCGAACTGCCTTAAAGGCGACCTTGACCGAGCGACGGAACGCGTGCGCGATGTCTGCGGAAGTGGGATTGTCCTGGTCCTTGGCATCGCAGAGACCTTCTGCAAGGCCACGGAGAATCTGGGAGGTAATGACGCCCGAGTTGCCACGCGCGCCCATGAGTGAGCCGTGGGTTATCGCCTTGGCGATGTCCTCGATGGTGGCGTCTTGGGAAAGCGCCTCCACCTCCTTGACGACGGTTCCCAGGGTAAGCGACATGTTGGTGCCGGTGTCACCGTCGGGAACGGGGAAGACGTTGAGCTTGTTGATCTCCTCTGCACGATCGGCAACAACGTTCGCCGCCACGGGGAAGCACGTACGGATGACTGACGCAATCATCTTATTGGACCTCGGTTCTTTCTCAGCGGCCTAGCGATTGGAGCGGAGGCCCTCGATGTGGACAGTGACCTTGATGTCGTCAAGCTCGGCAATCTGCTTAAGGATGAACTTGACCGAGCTGGTGAGGTTGTTGACGACTGACGCCATATTGACGCCCTGCTCGACAACGACGTGGAGGTCGACCGAGAGGTGACCATCAGGCGTGACGCTGACGTCGATGCCGCGGCGCAGGCGGTTTGTGGGCAGGAGCTGAGCGACGCCGCCCTGCTCGTCGATGAGCGCCATGCCAACGACACCGTAGCACTCCAGCGCAGCGTAGCCAGCCAGATCTGCAATGCAGTCGTTAGAAACTTTGAGCGCTCCCGGAACGACACCGGCCATGGGGTCTCCTCTCAAAGCCCTCGTGGGTGCGGGGGCGATAGAAACAACAAAATCCATGTGATTATAGCGCAGGCTCGTGCAAACGCGTGACCGTCCTGCGGAGGGGTGCGGACGGGGGTCTCAGCCCGACGGGTCCCAGCCCAACGCCGACGAGGACAATGCCAAGAAGTTGTGTGTATCCCTTGCGAGAAACACCCCAAGTGGTATATTTGCAAGGCTGCTTGTTGATTAACGGGCGCGCGAGCGCCGCACTTTGGAGGTCAAGGTCATGTCGAAGGTTTGTGATATCTGCGGCAAGCACGCCGTTGCCGGTCATTCCATCAGCCACTCCCATCGCACGGTTGCTCGCACGTTCAAGCCAAACATCCAGCGCGTCTCCGTCGTTGTCGACGGCCGGCGCAAGAAGCTGAACGTCTGTACCAGGTGCCTCAAGAAGGGTAACCTCGTTCGCGGGTAGTCCTCTGGATTGCATGTGACACGCGGAGCCGCGCCGTTCTGGTGCGGCCCCTTTTTTGGTCGAGCCTTCTTCTTTCCAGTTGCTTGTTGTTTTTCGCCGTTTAGAAGTTTCTCGAACGTTTAGTCCCACTTAAACGGCAATTTTCTACGGGTGGATAACGGCTCCGCAAAATCCGAACGGTTAGCAATGCTTAGACGGCGATTTCTCACGCCTTGACAACGGCTCCGCAGACTCTCGCCGTTTAGAGGAGCCTAAATGCCCGAAAAGCATGGCATGCCGGCCGTCGCCAGGGCCAGCCGCATCGGCCACCACCAGCCACGCCGGCACTCCCTACCTCAACAAAAATGCCGCAACGGCACCCGAGCTCACTAAGACCACGGCGTCCTTCTTCACCACCACGTTCGAGATTCCTAGGTCGTTGAGAAGCCCAAGCGGACGCTTCTCGAGACACCACCTCATGCCCGACTCGCTAATCACCGTCCCCGGCGCCACAGCAACTGCAGAGAAGGTATGGCCCTCTGCCCTCTCGCCAAGCCGCCACTCCGACGCGCCCCCAGCGGCGACAATACGCATCTCGAAGGAGTCCTCCACCAACGCGGGCCAGGCGTCGGCAGCGCTGGCGAGAAGGCCCACCACTCCCAGCGCGTGGTCCGGACGCCCGCCAGACGCGCAGGTCACCGTCAGGCGCAGCGGGCGCCCTTGTCGCGCAGCTTCATGGCGTGCGCAATCGATGGCAAGCGAGAGGTCCGTGGCGTACTTCTCGGAAGGAAACTCGATTGTGCGGCCAGCCTGCTCGCTCGCCCAGGCACCTGTCGCCGCGGAAACGGAGTCGTGGTCGCCGCAGTACGCGTTTGGCGCCACGCCGGCTGCCCGGCATGTTTCGGCACCGCAATCCGCTGCGACAACGTAGTCCGCCTCGGCGGCAAGTCGCGCGACCAGCTCCGGTGAGCTTGGCGTGGGCGACCCGTCCACCACAAGGGCACGCAGCGGATTCGCGTCGGACGGCACCTCTGCAGTCTGCGGCGTCGGCGCTGCATAGTCCTTGATGAGTGCCACGGAGAGCTCGGCGAAGCCATGCACGTATATGTCGCACCAGGGCTCCACATCCCTCTCGTCTCGACCGTCGTGGTCATTCATAAGCCCCACGACGTTAAAGCCCGCACGCTTGGAGGTACGCACACCAAATGGCGCGTCCTCAAAGACCCAGGTATCCCCCACCGGCGTGCCTAAGCGCCGAGCCGCCTCAAGATAGACGTCGGGGAATTCCTTGTCGCGCTCCCCCACCTGCTCCGTTGTCACGATGTCCTTGAAGAAGCGAGAAATGCCGTGCACCTCAAGCGCCACCCGAACCTCGCGCAGCGGCGTCGAGGTCGCGATGACCATGGGGACGCCAGCGGCGTCAAGCTCCGCGAGAAACTCCTTGGCCCTGGGCATGAGCTTGACATCATGCGCGTAATGGCGCCGAACGATGGCTGCGACTTCCTCGTAGAGTTCCTCTGGCGACGCAGGCACGCCCAGCTCGTCGTGGATTGTCCGGCAGCCGTCGAGGAGACTGACCTTCTCGATGCGGGGAAAGAAGTCATCGCCGGCGCTTTGGATGCCATGGGCCTGAACGACCTCTTTCATGACCCTGCCCCACATGGGCATGGAGTCAATGAGCGTTCCGTCACAGTCGAAAATGGCACCCTTGAAAGCCATCGTCTCTCCCTGCGGCACACAGCCGTCACGTCGCGAGCAGATTCGGTGTTGTCCCCAGGCGAGCCCAGCGTGAGCTGGCAGCAACCTGTCCAGTTGGGTAAAGTATCCCATGGCTTAGACGCTGTCGCGCCCGCCCGAGATACCATACAGCATCTGCACCAAGCTTCCGGAGGAAGAAGAATATGGCTCGTTATGATTACAAATGCCCCTCATGCGGTTCGACTTTCGAGGTCGAGCACCCCATGAGCGCTCATCCCAAGGTGAACTGCCCCAAGTGCGGCCACGAGGCCGAGCGCGTGTTCGAGACCTCGGGAATTGTCTTCCAGGGATCGGGGTTCTATAACACCGACCAGCGAGGGAAGTAGCTCTCGCGGTACAGAATCCGCACCCTACAGGCAACATGCAGCAGCCCAAGGCCTCCGTCGCTTCTCGACGGGGGCCTTGGCTTGTGTCGCGCCCTCGCCCCGATGAGCTGCACGGCGGACGGGTCAAGCTCGCCCGCGCCAGGTCAGCCCGACAACTGCGCCCAAGCCCATCTTTGGGTGCATATGACGCATCGGGTTCCCTTAGAATCAGGGGGAGAGTATATTGGCTTGGCAGCCATAAAGTAAACTAAGGTAGTCTCTCGCGGACGTCGGGCTAAGCTCTTCGACACGGCAAGGCGCTATCGACACACGAGACGGACGTGAGTTCCGGAGGCAGCATGTCTGACACAAATGATGAGAGGACCCCATCCAAGAGGACAGTGGGCACCGAGCAAAAGCAGGGCTTTGGGCTTGTTGGGAAGGACGCAGGCTTTATCCCCACTGGCAACGCAAACGTGATGTCCGAAGGCAGCAGCCAAAACGGACACGACAGAGGCGGCAGGCGCTTTGTGGCACGAACGCTCGTCCCGCTGCTGGTCCTCGCAGCAATCTTGGGCGGAGGCTTCTTCTGGTGGACAAAGCTTCGCCCAGTGCAAGTGACCGTGAACGGCACGCTCCAAAGCGTGACCGTAGGCACCACGATTGACCAGATCAAGCAGGACGAGAACATCCAGACCGCATCGGGCAACTACGTAAGCGTCTCCGGAAACGTCCTTGCCGAGGGCGGAGGCCATCCCTACTCGGTCACCATCAACGACAAGGACACCCCCTACGACGAGGCAAGCGTCTACAAGGTGTCCGGCGGCGAGCGCATTTCCATCGGTGACGGAGGCGACCGCACGGAGCCCTACACCACCGAGACCGTGAACCAGGCGCCAAGGCTCCTCATGGAGGGCAACGTGGGCGCCATCAACTACATCTCGCAGTGGGGGTCTACCACCGTAAAGGACGTGCTTACCGGCCAGGAGTCTGGCGAGCAAGCCGACGGCACGGTCTACCAGCAGGGCCAGGATTGCATCGTCACCGTGAAGGACGTCCAGCCGGCAGGCAACAAGAGGCTTGTGGCTCTCACCTTTGATGATGGCCCGAGCCAGTACACCAGTCAGTACCTGGAGATCCTCAAGGCGAAGGGTGTCAAGGCAACCTTCTTCTGCCTGGGTAAGGAGGTGGACGCAAATCCCAGTGCCGCCAAGGCCATCGTGGATGCCGGCTCCCAGATCTGCAGCCACTCCTATGACCACCCCGACCTCAGGAACTCGGACGCGCAGACGGTTCTCGACCAGCTGACGTCATCCTTCTCGTCCATCGAAAACGCCACGGGCGTGAAGACCACGGCGTTCCGCCCGCCCTACGGGAGCTTCACGCAGAAGACCTGGCTCTCCACGCAGGGCGTGGCGACGGTCTCCGTGCGCTGGGACATCGACACCGAGGACTGGCGGCTACCAGGCGCAGGCCGGATCGTCTCTAACGCCACCACAGGCGTAAAGCCCGGAAGCATCATCCTGATGCACGACGGCGGCGGCAACCGAGACCAGGATGTCGAGGCGCTGCCTCAAATCATCGATACGCTCCAGTCACAGGGATACACCTTCGTTACCATAAGCGAGCTCTTGGCAAGCGACGACTCCATCCCATCTGACATCGCAAGCTGCGATGCGACCATGCCCGAAAGCGCGGTTTGGCCTGACGAGATTGGCGAATGAGACAAGGGGGCTGTCCCCTTGTCTCACGCAAACTGGCTATGGTAGAGAGACGCGTATGCGCCACCCTTGGCGAGAAGCGACTCGTGCGTCCCTTGCTCGATGATGGTGCCGTGGTCCATAACGAGGATGAGGTCGGCATCGACGATGGTCGAGAGCCGGTGCGCGATCACGAAGCTCGTGCGATTCTCCATGATGGCCTCCATCGCACGAACGATGGCCTGTTCGGTGCGGGTGTCAACACTTGAGGTTGCCTCGTCCAGAATAAGCATGGCTGGGTCGGTGAGCATGGCGCGCGCAATGGTCAGAAGCTGACGTTGGCCCTGGCTTACGTTCTCGCCACCATCGGCGAGCAGCGTGTCGTAACCGTGCGGGAGCGTACGCACGAAGAAGTCCACATGCGCCGCGCGAGCAGCCGCTTCGACCTCCTCGCACGTTGCCCCAGGCCTGCCGTAGGCAATGTTTTCGGCAATGGTCCCCTCGAAGATCCATGCGTCCTGCAGCACCATGCCAAACTCGCGCCGTAGGTCGCTTCGACGCAGAAGCCTGGTATCCACCCCATCGAGCGTGATGCGCCCGCCGCCGACCTCATAGAAGCGCATGAGCAGGTTGATGAGGGTGGTCTTGCCCGCACCCGTCGCGCCGACGATGGCGATCTTCTCGCCCGGCTCGGCCACAAGCGAGACGTCGCGCATGAGCGGCGCGTCAGGCGAGTAGCCAAAGCGAACGTGCTCGAAGGCAACACGGCCCCGCACCGGCTGCGGGAGCGCAAGAGGCGCCTCGGGATCCGACTTGGCCTCGGTGGCGTCGAGCAGCGCAAAGACGCGCTCCGCGGCAGCGAGGGCGCCCTGCAGCATGTTAACCGTAAGGGAGAGCTGCGTGAGCGGCTCTGACGCCTGGGTCACGTACTGGAAGAACGCCTGGAACGAGCCGACCGTCATCTGTCCGCCTGCCACAAGCACTCCGGCAGCAAGGCCAATGCCAACCTGCGAGAGTCGCACGAGGAAGCGGATCGCGGGCGAGATGGCGTTGGTGAGAAAGTCTGCTCGGGCACTTGTCGCCGCCACCTTCTCGGCGCGATCCGCGATGGCCTCAAGGCTCGCACCCTCCACGCCAAACGCCTTGATGACGACACGGCCCGAGTAGGCCTCCTCGACGCCCTCCGTGAGACGACCCAGCGCATCCTGGCGCTCGGCCGCCGCGTCCAGCGTGCGGCGCGCAGCGAACTTCGTGACTGCCGTGGCCGCTGCGGCAAACGCGCAGAACACGAGCACCAAGGCGGCATTCGAGAGCAGCATGAGGACAATCGCGCCCACCAGGGTGGTAAAGGCAACGATGAGCTGGAGCAGCCCTCGCTGCAGCACCTCGGAGACCTTGTCCAGATCGTTGGTCGCTCGGCTGATGGTGTCACCTGGCTGGTGGGCGTCAAAGTACGAGAGGGGAAGCCTCCCGAGCTTTGCGGCAATCTCCTTGCGCAAAAGCAGGTTGAGACGCTCGGCAAAGCTTGCCATCACGAGCGACTGCACGCTGTAGAAGACCCAAGCGCAGGTCCAGATGCCCAGGTAGATGAGCACTTCTTGGCCACCGCTGTCAAAACCCACGAGAAATGCCTCGCCGCGGCCAAGGCTCGCCTGGATGTCTGCCCACAAGACATCGACCACATAGGCGCTGTAGGCAGCCGCTCCCAGGCTTGCGGCAACGTACACGACGGCGCAGACGGTAGCCACCACAAGGCGCCAGCGCTGGCTGCCAGCGGAAATCCACAGTCGCCGCGCCGCTCCCCGAGCGTCATGCGGACGCTCTTCGTCGAGCCCATCGAGCCGGTGGCTCTTCTCGTCACTCATTGGCAGTCGCACCTCCTCTCGTCTGGGACTCGACAATGTCGCGGTAGGCCGGGCACGTCTCCATAAGCTCCTCGTGGGTCCCGCGGCCCACCACACGCCCGTCGCCCAGAACCACAATCTGCGCCGCATGGCGCACCGTGCTCACGCGCTGGGCGATGATGACCACGGCCTCGTTGTCAAGCTCGCCTGCAAGGGCGTGACGCAGCGCCGCGTCGGTCTTGTAGTCGAGCGCCGAGAAGGAGTCGTCGAAGACGTAGAGGTCGGCGCGACGCACAAGCGCACGGGCAATCGCAAGCCGCTGCCGCTGGCCGCCCGAGAAGTTCGAGCCTCCCTGTGCGACGCGCGTGGCAAGGCCATCGGGCAGTTCTCGCACGAAGCTCGTCTGGGCCACGTCGAGGGCGTGCCAGAGCTCGTCGTCTGTGGCGGCGGCATTGCCGTCGCGGAGGTTCTCGGCGATCGTTCCCGAGAAGAGCCAGGCCTGCTGCGGGACGTAGGCAATGTGGGCGCGCAGGTCATGTTGGGTGACTTCGCAAACGTCACGCCCAAGCACGTCGAGCTCGCCCTTCGTGACGTCGTGGAAGCGCAGAAGCATCTTGGCCACGGTGGACTTTCCCGAGCCCGTGTTGCCCATGATGGCCGTGACCTCGCCGCGCCTCACGGAGAAGTCGAGGTCATGCAGGGTGTCCTCATCGGCGTCCGCAAAGCGGAAGCTTGCGTGCGAGAAGCGTGCGACCTCGTCGCCGGGTCGGGGATCCGCTGGCGTCGCCAGGGGCTTTGGTTTCTCGGGCTCCGTCACGGTGGGTACGGAGTCAAGCACGGCGGCCGCACGCGTGAGGCACGAGAGCGCACGGGGCACCTGGATGATCGCAAACTGCGCCATCATCATGAAGAACATGATGAGAATGGCATACTCGAGCAGCGCAGAGATGGAGCCGATCTGCATGGCACCCGCGCCCACGCGATCGGCACCCAGCCACATCACGAGCACCTCCACGATGTTCATCAGGAAAAACGTCGTGCAGTCCGCCACCGAGAACAGCATGTTGACGCGGATGGCGTTGCTCGCGTAGTCCTCGAAGGTCTCGTCCAGGCGGGCACGCTCGTGCTCCTCCTTGCCAAAGGCGCGGATGACACGGGTGCCCGTCACAACCTCGCGCAGGCGGGAGTTCATGCGGTCGATGAATCCCTGCATGGCAAGAAAGATCGGTGTGGCCTTGGCAATAGCCAGGACGCAGATGGCAAGCATCGCCAGCGTCACAACCAGGAGCATCCGTCCCATGACAGGATCGATGCCATACGCCAGGATGATGGCAACCGCGCAGGTCACAGGTGCCGGAAAGGCCATCATGAACGTCATGAGCAGGGTCTGCTGCACCACGTTGGCGTCGGAGAGCGTGCGCGTGATCATGGAGCCCGTGCCAAACGCGTTGAAGTCGGTGCCCGAGAGCGCAAGGGACTTCTTGTAGACGGCCATGCGCAGGTCTCGTCCCACGTAGGCGGCAAGGCGCGAGATAGCCCAGTACGATGCCACGCAACCGCCCGAACCCAGCACAGCGGCGGCGAGCATGGCCAGCCCGTGCGAGGTGAGCTCGGCGGTATCGTGGCTTCCCACAGCAACGTTCACAAGAGCTGCAAGCTGCGTTGGAACGAGCAGCATGCCTACGACGTCGGCAAGCAAGAGCGCGAGAGCTGCCACGGCCAGACCGCGATGCGGGCGGATGAGACCGGACAAGACCCTCCATGACGCACGCCTGCTGTAGTCACAATCGGCTGACATCGGATGCCTTCGTTCTGTTCGCCTCGTCGGATGTCACGTCACGCAGGGCCCGCACCTCGGCGGAGACAGCCGCGGCATAGCGGCGGACAAGGCCCACGAACTGGGTGCGCTCGCCTTTGGAAAGGGTCTCGAAGGCGCGCTGCTCGGCGCGAAGCGCAGGCTCGATGCGACGGGCGCAAAACGCCCGCCCTTTGGCAGTGAGGCTCACGACCTTGCTTCTGCGGTCCTCCTCGCCATAGTCGAGCGAGACCAGGCCCCGTGCGACAAGCGACTTCATGGTGGAGCTCACCGTCTGGCGCGAAAGCGAGTGCATGCTGGCAAAGGTGCTCTGAGGGCAGCTGCCACCCGCGACCAGCACATCAAAGAGAATCCAGCACGCGGTCTCGGAGACGCCGCACCCCTTTGAAATCTCATAGTAGAGGCGATTGACCTCTTGGCAAGCGATATCCATATCACGGACCGTAGGAACGGGAACTCCCTCCGCCTCCGCAATGCCAAACTGCTCGTCCGGCATGTAGCACCCCAAACTAGTACGATTTCGAACAATGCGTGAGCCATAATAGTCCGAAGCCAGACAGTATGCCATTGAGAATGAAGAGAATCGCAGATCTGTGGATAAAGAGGGATGGGGCTGCGCTCGCCCTCTGGTGGAGTCTCCGGCGGCAGGAAACCCGAAGGTGCGCGCACCACCTCTGGCTTCTACCAGATTGGACCCCATAGGGCCGTCCGCTGGCGAGAAACCCGGGTCGTGCGTACGCACTACCCCCACCTATTGCCAAGTCCCTCCCGCCCAACTGGGCAAACGCAGGGGTCTTGCCAAAAGTGCGGGGTCATGCGTACGCACGCCATCGCCTTTTTGACAGCTCATAACTCCCAAGGGCGGAATCGGCAGAAACGCAGGGATGAGCGTACGCACCAACCCAACTTCCCGCCCGTCCGGCCGCGTCGCGAGCCCCTATACCGCACACATGAGAAGCGCCAGAAAGTGCCCATCAAGCGGCAAATCCGCACTGTCCGCGCGAGAGGTGCGCAGCATGCCATCGTCGCCAATCATGGTGGCTACCAGACCCTGGGCCTCAGGCGGCAGCGCGGCGAAGGCGGGTGTCACGCGCGGGCTCACAAGCGAGAAGCGCGCGCCTTTGGGGCTTGCCAGGAAGGCCGCAACAATGCTCTCGTCCTCCTCGCGAAGCTCTGAGCAGGTCGCATATGCCAGCGTACCACCGGCCCCAACGCGCTCGGAAGCCGCCTGGAACATCGCCAGCTGAAGCTCCGGAAGCGAGCGGCCCTCCACATGAACCGCGGACTCCTGGAGTGACCAGGCAATCTCTGGGTGGCGGCGAAGCGTACCCGTCCCCGAGCAGGGCGCGTCAACAAGCACGGAGTCGAAAGAACCCGCAATCTCCTGCGGAAGGTCCTGCTCGCCAAGACGACATCCGTCAAACGCAGTGCAGGTCACAAAGGCGCCAAGGCCCGCTCGCTCCATGCGTGCACGCGACACGGCAACCTTGAATGCCTCGAGCTCGACCGCGGAGAGCTGCGCAAGCCCACCACGCCGCTGCGCACAGCACTCGAGCAGTAGTGACTTGGTGCCTCTCCCCTGCCCGACTTCCAGCATGCGCGTGGAAGGCGCAGGCGAGGCAAGCCAGGCCACGACCTGCGCCGCCATGTCCGCAGGAACAACGTCTGCCGCGTCCACCAGCCCAGACTTGGCAAGGCCCGCAGCCGAGAACAGCGTGAGGCACCCGGGAAGGCAGGTAGCGCGCGGGATGAGGCCGGCTGCGGAGAGGAGCCGCTCGGCCTCGTCATCGTCGTGCAGGCAGGCGTTTCCGGCCACGTAGGCCCCAGGGGCCTCCATAGCAGAGAGCGCCATGTGGCACGCGCTCTCGATTCCCAGCGAGACCACCAGTTCGCCCGCAAGCCATGCCGGGAGCGCGGCAACAAGCGCGATATCGGAAGTGGTGCAGCTTCCGCTCTCCACGCGCTTGCGGGCTTGGGCGAGCGCAGGCACGTCCTCCTCCGCTACACGGTGAAGCACCGCGTTGGCAAGGCCCGCACCACGAGGAGAGACGCGCCGCACAAGCTCGACCCCCTGGCTCAGCGCCACAGGCACGGGCGTCGCGAGCCACAGGAGCTCGAGGGCCGAGATGCGCAGCGCATCTCGCATGCGCGGCTCGAGGTGGCTGCGGCGCAGGTGTGCGTCGAGAAGTGCGTCGATGGCGCCTGAGGCGCGAACGGCCCCTAGGGTAAACCTGGTTGCCAGCGCACGATCGGCAGGCGTCAGGCGAGCCACAGGTGCCGAGACACGCAGCAGGTCGCGTGCACGGGCGTTTCTGCGCCTCACGCGGGAGAGAACGTCCGCGGCTGCGATGCGGGCGGGTGAAAGAGAGGCCATGCGCTAGGCACGCCCCCAGGTGGCACCGTCGGTAGCACGCAGGCCCTGGACCCAGGCGGAGGCATCTATCTCGCGCCTGCCGTCGGGCTTCACGCGCAGCGGCTCAAGCACACCATCGGCGCAGCCGAGGAACACACGCCCGTGGCCGAGGACGACGTCTCCCGTAGCAACGTGCGGTGCGTCGTCCCCGGCAACGGCAGCAAGCACGATGCGCACACCCTTGCCCGCAACCTGGCAGCGTGCCGGCGCAGCATCGGTCGACGCCTGGATGCGCAGGGCGTTTGTCGCACATGCGTCGAACGGGTCGAGGCGCATCTCGCCCTTCTTGACCTTCTCGGCAATCGTAACCAGGGCTGGGTTCTGTTCGTGCCAGGTCGCCGTACCATCAGCAATCTGCGCCACCGCTGCAACCAGCTCGTGGGCACCAATCCGTGCAAGCTCGTCAAAGAGCTGGCTTGCCGTCTTGGTGCCAACAGGCACGGACACCTGGCGGCACCACGCGCCCGCGTCCAGATTGTGCGCCACACGCATGATCGAGACGCCCGTACGCTCGTCACCGGCGAGAATGGCCCGCTGGATGGGGGCCGCACCACGCCAGCGCGGCAGAAGCGAGCCGTGCACGTTGATGGCACCCAAGGGCGCCACGGCGAGAAGCTCGTCGGGCAGGATGCAGCCAAATGCCACCACGCAGATGAGGTCTGGTGCGACCGCCCGCACGGCATCGATTGCCTCGGCGTCCATACGCCTTGTCTCGAGCACGGGAAGGCCCAGCCCAAGCGCACGGGCCTTTATCGGCGAGGGCTCGAGCTTCTTCCCACGCGAGCGAACGGCGTCCGGTCGCGTCACCACGAGCGTAACGTCATGCGCGGCAGCAAGAGCCTCGAGCGACGGTACCGCAAACTCGGGGGTGCCCATGAAGACGATGCGCATGCTAGTCCTCCCCAGCTCCCACGTCACCGGGGCGCGCACCGGCCTCGAGCGCGTCTTGGTACTCGGACATCGCGCGCACGCGCACCGAGGGCGAGAGGTGATCGATCATGGTCACACCATGCAGGTGGTCAATCTCGTGCTGCAGGCACACAGCAAGCAGGTTGTCGGCTGCCTCGTATTGCATGAGGTCGCCGTCGAGGCTGAGCGCCTGCACCACCACATGGCTGGGGCGCTTGACATCCACGGTGATGCCGGGGAAGGAAAGGCAACCCTCGCCCATGGTGCGCTCGGGCCCATCCGCCGTGATGATTTTAGGGTTGATGAGCACGTACGGGTTTTTCTTGGAGCCCTTGCCCGACCACTCAACGTCGATAACGACGAGCTGCCTTGCGACGCCCACCTGCGGAGCAGCAAGGCCACATCCGTCTGCAGCATACATGTCGCGCAGCATGCGCTTGGCAAGCTCACGAATCTCGTCATCGATCTTGTCGATAGGTGCGCACTCCTCAGAAAGCACGGGTGCGGGCGAGAGCACAATGTCATCGAGCGGGTTCATAGCTCCTCCAATACAGCGCGACAGCGCCGCGCGAGTATGTCTTTGCCTACATGAGGTCATAGGCGTCAATGTCCAATGCCATGTTAATACCCATCCCACGGCCAATCCCTGCAGCGCACTCAGACACCACGCCACCCAGGTCGGCGTCGAGAGGAGCCTTCACCATGACGTGACGGCGGGACCTGTCCTTCACGCGCGCCTTGACACAGTCCGCAGGTCCCAAGACCTCCCAACCCGAAAGGTCGCCGACCTTCTCGCGCAACGCGTCCGCCATCTTGGCCGAGGCGTTTCCCACAGCACGGGCATCTCTCCCCCACACGAGCACGTTAGCAAGGCGCGAGAACGGAGGGTATGAGGCCTCCTTGCGCTCCTCGAGCTCTGGCACGAGAAAGACGCTTCGACGGTGCGAGAGGACCGCGCGCATTGCCGGATGTGTGGCCCAGTATGTCTGGATGACAACCTCTCCGGGGTGTCCTCCCCTGCCGGCACGGCCGGCCACCTGCTCCAAGAGGTCATAGGTGCGCTCGGCGGCGCGGAAGTCCGGCAGCTTGAGCATGGTGTCTGCGTTTATGACCCCCACGAGCGTGACTTCGGGGAAGTCGAGGCCCTTGGCTATCATCTGCGTGCCCACAAGTACGGCGCACTCCGCCGCATCAAAGCGCTCGAGCAGGTGCTGGTGGGCACCCTTCGTGCGCGTGGTGTCTGCGTCCATGCGGATGACCTCGACCCCCTCAGGCAAGAGCACGGCAAGCTCGTCCTCGACGCGTTGGGTGCCCACACCATAGGCACCGAGGTAGCGGCTGCCACAGTTGGGGCAGCGCGTAGACGGGTCGGGGTAGGCGCGCACGGGCCAGCTGCGGCCACAGGAGTGGCACATGAGCGAGTGCGTACGCTCGTGGTATGTAAGGGCCGTCGAGCAGTGTGGACACTCGGGCACGCACCCGCACTCGCGGCACATGAGGAAGTTCGCGAACCCTCGCCTGTTGAGAAGCAAGACGGCCTTCTCGCGCCGAACGGCCACTCCCTCGAGGGCACGACGCAGGGGCTCCGAGAAGACCGAGCGCGATCCGCCTCTGAACTGCGACGCCATGTCTACGATGGTGACCTTTGGCAACACGGCGCCGCCGGGCCTCTCGGGCATCTCGACGCGCGTCCAGTGGGCGCCGCACCACGAGCCCACCTCACAGCGATAGAGGCTCTCGAGCGAGGGCGTAGCCGAGCCAAGCACCAGCGCGCAGCCCCACTCCTTGGCCATACGCGCTGCGACCTCGCGCGCGTGGTAGCGCGGGCTCGAGTCCTGCTTGTAGGAGGACTCGTGCTCCTCGTCGATGATAATGAGGCCCACGTTGGCAAGCGGCGCGAAGAGCGCGGAGCGCGCGCCCACCACCACGCGGACGGCCCCCTGGCGCACAAGGTCCCATTGGTCGAAGCGCTCGCCGGTCGAGAGACGCGAGTGGAGAACCGCCACGTCGTCGCCAAAGCGCGAGCGAAAGCGACCCACGGTCTGCGCCGTGAGCGAGATCTCGGGCACAAGGACGAGCGCGCCTTTGCCAGTGGCGAGGGTTCTCTCGATGGCCTCGAGGTAGACCTCGGTCTTGCCAGACCCGGTCACGCCGTCGACGAGGACCACGTCGCCAGCCGCGCGGGAGCGTGCCTCGTCGATGGCGGCAACGGCCGCGAGCTGGCCGGCCGTGAGGAGCTCCGGTCTTGTGGCCTGCGCCGAGGAGAGCGTGGTGGCCTCTCCCCCGCGGATCTGACGACGCGTCTCGACGCTCACGATGCCGCGCCTTGCCAGAGCATTCACAACCGACGAGGCGCCGGGGATGGTGGCCGAGAGCTCCGCCAGGCGCATGGCCCCGGCAGAGAGGGCCTCGAGCACCGCTCGCTGGCGACTCGCATTGCGTGCGGGCTCGAAGCCCTTTGCGCCGGGGGCCAGAGAGACCCAGCGGGCGTCGGCGGGTACGGCCTTCTCGGCAACAAGTTCCCATGGGGCGTCAGGCGACTCGCGGGTCACGCGGACCTTCTGGCCTGGGGCGAGAAAGAGCCGGACGGCGTCGGCAAGGGGGCAAGCGTACTCGTGCGCGATCCAGCGGGCAACGGCCGCAGAGTGCGGGCCAAAGGCCGCGGGTGCGAGCACCTGCGACACCGCGAGCAAGCGTGCGGGCGCCACGTCTGCGGGTGGCTCGTCCGAGGTGGCCATCACGTAGCCCACGGCGCTTCTGTGCGAGAAGGGCACGAGCACCGTGGTGCCAACGACTGCCTGGCCCTCAAGGGCTTCGGGGATGGCGTAGTCAAACGTGCCCTCAAGGGCGCGCGTGGGTATGTCGAGCGCGACGCTCGCGAAACGCACCGATGCCCCCCTCTCGAAACGATGAGACAGAGGGACAGTCTCTCTGTCTCACTTTGTCTCATTGGCTGACAACGGCAACCGATTGTACCCGATGGGCGTGGGGCCGATGCGTAGTGATGAGACATAGGGACCGTCCCTTTGTCTCTGTCTCTTTGTCTCACGAGACAAAAAATGCTCGTGGCGCATCACCATCGCGAGCATTGCCGGGCATCGGCGTATCACAGACCAGCATTTCTCAGCACGCTCACTTTGCAGCGCGCTTGTACTCCTCTATCGCGCGGACAAGGTGAGGCACACCCAAAATTAAGGCGACAACAACAATTGCCACAACAACAAGGATCAGAATTTCCGGCATGTCATCCCCCTAACCGTAGTAGACGCTGGTAACGAGCATATACTTCCATTGCCAAGATTGATGTTGGATCTTGCAAGTACTTTTGATCTCAAGTCCTCTTGCACCGGCTCAATACCCAGAGTGACATTCTCAGTGAATTCGAACGCATTATATCTTCCATTCTTCAAGTGCCCGACGACTTCAATGTGCCCTGATGGTGTGGACTATTACTAATAATTCAATTTCAGTCGGTGAAAGGGTCGTTTTGAACGGTTAGAAGATACGGCTGTTACGTACATCTACCATAGGTGGCGACAAAAACTCGAGACAAAGATGATGAGGCAAAGGGACTGTCCCTTTGTCTCATCACCAAAGCAGCGATGAACTCTCGGGGAACTATCCGCCGAGGTAGGCCTTGCGGACGTCGTCATCCACGAGAAGTCCGGCGCCGGTACCGGTCTTCACGATCTTGCCGGTCTCGAGCACGTAGCCGCGCGCGGCAACCTTAAGCGCCATGTTGGCGTTCTGCTCGACCAGAAAAATCGTGGTCCCGCTCTTGTTGAGCGCCTGGATGATCTCGAAGATCTCGTCAACCAGAATGGGCGCCAGGCCCATCGAGGGCTCGTCCAGCATAAGGAGCTTAGGCCGGCTCATAAGTGCGCGCCCCATGGCAAGCATCTGCTGCTCACCGCCGGAAAGCGTGCCGGCCATCTGGTTCGTGCGCTCCTTCAGACGCGGGAAGTGCTCGTAGACAACCTCGAGCGTCTCGTTGTTCTCCGCGTCGGTGCGCGTGTAGCCACCCATGTCGAGGTTCTCGGAGACGGTCATGTGCGTGAACACACGGCGTCCCTCGGGGCAAAGGGCAAGGCCGCGCTCGACGATCTTGTGGGGCCTGATGCCCACGAGCTCCTCGCCGTTGAACTTGATGCTGCCGGAGTCCGGCTTGATAAGACCAGCAACGGTGTTAAGCGTGGTCGACTTACCGGCACCATTCGCACCGATAAGGGTGACGACCTCGCCCTCGTCGATGTCGAACGAGATGCCCTTGACGGCCTTGATGGCACCGTACGAGACGTGCAGGTCCTGCACGGAGAGCATGGTCATCTACTTCACCCCCTGCTTGCCGAGGTAGGCCTCGATGACCTTGGGGTCGTTCTGGATCTCCTCGGGCGTGCCCTTCGCGATGATGCGTCCGTAGTCCAGGACGCCGATAACCTCGCAGATGCCCATCACGAAGCTCATGTCGTGCTCGATGAGCAGGATGGCAATCTGGAAGTCGTCACGGATCTTCTCGATGTTCTCCATGAGCTCCTCGGTCTCGGCGGGGTTCATGCCGGCCGCAGGCTCGTCGAGAAGCAGGACCTTGGGGTTGGTCGCAAGCGCGCGCAGGATCTCAAGCCTGCGCTGGGCACCGTACGGAAGGTTGCCGGCACGCTCGCGGGCCAGGCTCTGCATGTTGAAGATGCCGAGAAGGTCCATCGCCTTGTCGTGGAACTCGGCCTCCTGCTTCCAGTGCTTGGGAAGACGGAAGATGTCGGTGAAGAGGTGCGTCGACATGGAGTTGCCAAGGCCAACCAGCACGTTCTCCTCAACCGTCATCTTGTTGAAGAGGCGGATGTTCTGGAAGGTGCGGGCGATGCCCATCTTGTTGACCTCAACCACGCTCTTGCCGGCGGTGTCGTAGCCGTCGAGCAGAACGGTTCCGCGCGTGGGCCTGTACACGTTGGTGAGCAGGTTGAAGATCGTGGTCTTACCTGCACCGTTGGGCCCGATAAGGCCAGAGATCTCGGTACGACCCATGGCGATGTTGAAGTCATCGACAGCGGTAAGTCCGCCAAAGTCGATGCCGAGGTGCTCCGCCTGAAGCACGGGCATCTTGCCGAGGTCGCGCTCGGGCACGAGGTTGGGGGTCTCCATCTGCACGAGCACAGAGCGGTGGCGGCGCTTGGGTGACGCAGCCGCGCCATTCCCGGCAGGGGTGGCCTCGGCCACCCTGGTCTCGTCGTTACTCATGGGTGTCGGCCTCCTTCCCGCTATCCTTCTCGGAGGTTGGCGCAGCCGCCGCAGGCACGACAGCAGGCCCCGCGACGGTCTCGACGGCCGACGCCGCTGCGCGGGAGAAATCCTCCGGGCGCTTGCCGTGGTTCATGACGCGCTCGATCACGCGCGACATCGAGAAGTCATAGTCGCCGAGAAGGCCCTCAGGACGGAAGATCATGACCAGGACCAGCACGACGGCATAGACAACCATGCGGTAGTCGGAGACGGCGCGCAGGGCCTCGGGCAGGATGGTGAGGACCGTCGCGGAGATGACGGAGCCAAGCATCGAGCCCATGCCGCCGAGAACGACCATGACCAGAATCTCGATGGACTTCATGAAGCCAAACTTCGCAGGCGCCATAACGCCAATGCATCCCGCGTACAGACCGCCAGCAACACCGGCAAAGAACGCGGACGCCACAAAGGCAAGCACCTTGTAGTACGTGGTGTTGACGCCACACGACTCAGCCGCGATCTCGTTGTCGCGGATGGAGAGAACGTCGCGGCCATGGCGCGACTTCATCATGGTGTGAATCAGGAAGAGCGAGATGACCACCACGACAAAGGTGTTCAGGAAGTTCGTGTACGAGGGTATGCCCGTCAAGCCCTTGGCGCCACCCGTAAGCGTGAAGCCCAGCACGCCGTCGATGTTCTGCATGACCACGCGGATGATCTCGGCAAAGCCAAGCGTAATGATGGCCAGGTAATCGCCCTTGAGGCGCAGCGCGGGAACACCGATGACAAGGCCACAGACAGCGGCGCAAAAACCACCAAAGATGATGCCGAGCACAAAGAGACCCACGGCAGCAGGGCTGCCAGTGGCGAAGTCACGCGTCGTCACGCCGACGACGTCCATCATCCTCATGATGAAGATGGCGCACGAGTAGCCGCCCACTGACATGAAGCCGGCATGGCCAAGCGGGAGCTGACCCAGGTAGCCCGTGGCGATGTTGAGCGAGACGGCCAGGATGATGTAGATACCGATCTGCTCGATGACGCCCGTCTGGTAACGGCTTATCACGCCGCCGTCAATCATGAGCTCGCCCACGACGAGGAACGCAACGACGAGAACGGCATTGATCAGGTAGCGCATAGGCATGGAGAGGCTGCGATAGCCGGAGACAGCCGGCGTGCCTGCCTGTGCAGTTGTTGCCCTAGATGCAGTCACGGCTCCCCCTTAGACTTTCTCGGTCATCGAGCGGCCCAGAATACCGGTGGGCCTCACCACGAGGACGATGATCAGGAGCAAGAACACCACGGCGTCCTGCCAAACAGAGAGGCCGATGGCCGAGACAAACACCTCGGCAAAGCCCACGAGCAGACCGCCAATGACGGCGCCCGGAATGGAGCCAATGCCGCCGAGAACTGCCGCGACGAACGCCTTCGTGCCCAGCATGATGCCCATGGTCGGTGTGGCCTGCGCGTACGCCATGCTATAGAGCACGGCACCGATGCCCGCGAGGGCAGAGCCCACGGCAAACGTGAACGAAATGGTGTTGTTCACGTTAATGCCCATGAGGCGCGCGGCGCCCATGTCCTCGGAGACGGCACGCATGGCCTTCCCCAGCTTGGTCCTCTGCACCAGAATATTGAGCACGATGGTCGAGGCGGCCGTCACGACGATGGTGAGGATGGCGTTTGCAGAGAGGGACGCCCCGCCGATGCTCAGGTTGGGCAGGTCGAAGTACTCGGGAACCACCTTGGCGTCGGCACCAAAGACCAGCTGGGCGCCATTCTCGAGGAAGTACGAGACGCCGATTGCGGTGATGAGCAGGCTCATGCGCGGTGCCTCGCGTAGCGGCTGGTAGGCAACCTTGTCGATAAGCACGCCCAAGCCGGCGCACCCCACAACGGAAAGGACTATTGCGAGCACTGGGTTCAGTCCCAGCTGGCTCATGACAATCCACGAAATGTAGGCGCCGACCATAATGATGTCGCCATGGGCAAAGTTGAGCAGCAAGATGATGCCATACACCATCGTGTAGCCCAGGGCGACGAGCGCGTAGATGCTGCCCAGCTGAAGGCCATTGAGCACCTGCGTCAGTATCGTCACGGCACAACACTTCCTCTCTCTTGAACCTGTCCAATAAAACTCAGGAAGCGCCGGGCATCCTGCGCACCCGGCGCTTCCCTCAAATCACCGTACCGCGGGTTTACTCGCCCTCGATGGTCTTGAAGACCTCCTGCTTGCCATCCTTGAAGGTGATGATCAGGGTGGACTTGACGGGGTCGCCGGTACCGGAGTAGGAGATGTCACCGGTGACGCCGTTGGCGGTGCCGGAGGCAATGGCATCGATGACGGCCTTCCTGTAGTCATCGGTGCCGTAGGTGGCCTTGCCGTCCTTCTCGACCGTCTCAATGGCATTGAGGAGGATCATCGCAGCATCGTAGCCAAGGGCGCAGAAGTTCGACGGCGTATCGCCGTACTCGTCCTTGTAGGCCTTGATGAAGTCCTGGACCTTGGAGTCGGTGTTCTCGGACACGAAGGAGCAGTCGTAGTAGCAGCCCTCGAGGTCCTCGGCGCTCGCGTACTCCTCATCGCCGCCCACGATGTTGGACCAGCCGTCAGCGCCCATGAAGACGCCCTTGTAGCCAAGCTTCCTTGCCTGGGTGATGATCTTGCCGTCGTCCTGGTAGTAGTTGGGCGAGAAGATCGCGTCGGGATTGGTTGCGATGATGTTGGTGAGCTGGGAGTTGAAGTCGGTGGCGCCAGAGGGATAGCCCTCGGAGTCGCTGATGGTGATGCCCTTCTTGCCGGCCTCCTCGACGAAGGCGTCGGCAACGCCCTGCTCGTAGTCGCCACCCTGGTTGTAGATCACGCCCACGGTCTTGTAACCCTGGTCAGCGGCGAAGTCGGCCATGAGCCTACCCTGGTACGGGTCGGTGATGCAGGCGCGGAAGTAGTTGTTGCCGTAGGAGATGACGTCCGCGGCGGTGGCGGAAGGCGTCACGCACGGCATGTTGTCGGCAACGGAGGCCTGCGCCACGGCGATGGTGGGAGTAGAGGTCACGTCGCCGACGATGCCCACGACGCCGTCCTCGACAAGCTTGTTGTACACGTTGACGGCCTCGGTGGCATCGCCCTTCTCGTCCTGGGTGTCAAGCTCGACCTGCTTGCCGTTGATGCCGCCGTTGTTGTTGACCTGCTTGACGTAGAGCTCTGCGCCGTAGCGGCAGGCGAGGCCGTACTGGGCCACGTCACCGGTATACGGGCCTATGAGGCCAACCTTGATGGTGTCGGAGCTGGAGCCAGAAGAGGCGGAGTTCCCGCCGCAGGCTGCAAGGCCAAGACCAATGCCCGCGACGGCAGTGCTCTTGACGAAGTTGCGCCTAGAAATGTTGGTGTTCATACGTGCCCTCCCTAGTCTTGGCCGCGCGGTCGCCCGCACGCGATTCGTGGACAACTCTATGAAACGAGGGCCGAGCGCGGCATACTAGGCCTGAAAGCTTATTCGAGACGTAACACATCGCATGTTTTCGTAACATGCGCAAGCTGGGGCAACGCCGATGGCACGCGTCATTTTGGACACGTCGCTCCACCCACCGTCCGCCTGTCTGCCCTGCGTCGGGAAGCGAGCAGAGCAACAAGCGCGCCCGCAGCGATACCGCAGAGGTCGATAAGGACGTCGCAAGGAGAGGGCTCACGTCCGGGAACGAAGTGCTGGATTGTCTCGTCTACCACAGGAATGAGGGCGACTGCAACCGGGCCCAACCAGCGAGGGGCCCTTCCCCCACGGGCAGGAAGCCCAAGCGTGGGCACGGCCAGCGCTCCCAGCACGGCGTACTCAAGGAAGTGGGCGGTCTTGCGCACGGCAAGGGTCATGGCATGCTCGCTCGTGATACCAAGCGCGTTGAGAAGGGGCGTCACCTGGGCAACCACGCCTGCACTCTCAGCCGAGGACTGAGGGCCCTGCACGAGGGAGTGCCCCCAAATGAAGGCAACCCACAGGCAGAAGCCGAGCGCCCACCACCTGTGGCGGGCGCTCGACCCGAGTCGTTCTTTTGCGGAGTCGGACGACTCCCCCATCCCGTCTCGCATCACGCCTCCAAGGCGTCGACGTGCGAAAGGGGCGCGGAGCCGGCAAAGTGACGCGGCTTGTACCTGCCAGTCTTCCCAATGGAACCGGTGGTCTTCCCCATAGAGTCACCGCCCCGCCTGGGTGCCATGTGGCGGCCTTGTACACGCAGGCCCCCGGTCTGGGTCCCACCCTCGATGATGCGCAGGTAGTCGCGGGAGGATTTGCGCACAGCGGCAGATGGGTTGCGCGAGAACTCCTCAGCAACCAGGTAATCGACGTAGGTCTCGGTGTCGACGACCTCGGGGTGTCCGGCTGGCGGCCTGAAGTAAAGAAACTCCGTGTCCTGCTCGATGCCTTCGGGCTCATCAATCGAGCCCTCATCGCCAACGCAGTCCGAGAAGGGCTCGAGGGGCGCGACCGCGCCGGCCCGCGCTGCCACCGGCTGTGCCGCAAAAGCGCCAGAAACGCCGAGCCTCTCGTCCATGGCCTTGAGGGCGCGGTCCCAGTCGTCATCCCCGGCGTCCCCCACGCTGCGCTTCTCTGGATAGGCATCCTCCTCGACCGGCGAGACGCGGCGAGAAATGTCACGCGGGCCTACAGACATGAACTGCAGGTCGTTAATGCCCTCGGCGCCAAACTCGGAGGGTATGGCATCCGCGGTGCCATCGCTCACGTCGATGGGGCCAGAGATCGAGGGTCCCATCGCGGCGGTCCACCACGCGGTCCCAACGTCTCCCACGGAGCCGTCCGCGCGCTCGATGACGGGAAGGCCCTCCATGCGGTTGGCGTCAATGCGCGCCGAAAGGGTCGCAGCAACGCCCTGCGCGCGCGTTGCCATGCGCTGCCTAAAGGTCTGCTTGCTCACGTAGTTCTCAGCGATTTGCTCGTAGCCGTGAGCGGCATGCATGCCGGAAGCATCTTTAGCTGCCAGTCCGTCGGCAATCTCCTCGGCCTTCTCAGCAGCACTCAGACAACCCGCGCGCTCCCAGTCCCTGGGGCGCATGTGGCGCGGCGCGTGTGCGGCACGGGGGGCGTCGCCTGCTTGCGTCGACTCGGCGGGTTTCTCGGTGGCGGATTCTGGCTCATGGGGGTTCGCAACCGCCCGCTTGCGCGAGATGGCGCGGAGAAGTGCATAGGTACCCATCGAGACGAGAGCGCCGCACGCACAACTTATGCCAAGGGCTCCGGCAGTTTCGGCATTGATGCTCGTAAGGTCGATGCCAGTGAGGCCCAGCTGCGCAAGGTTCAGGCTTGGGGACGCATCAAGGGGCAAGGCACCCTCTTCCGCAAATGCCGCCATGGTCGTACCAAAGGCAACAACGCCGAGAAGGCCGGCAACAACCGCTGGACTCCTCCTGCATGTCATCCTCATACACCTCCGATGCCTTCGCGACTGCGCGGCTGGAGACGAACGATGCTCACCTATGGCCTGAGGAGCACCGGCCGGAAAGGCTGGTGTGGGCAGGTTGACAACGGCGTGGTTCGTCTTTGGTTGCGTTTGCCGTCGCGACACTTGCGTGTCATCAAACTTACCTGTCAACTATACTTTCCACCACGCCAAATGCAAGCAGATAATTGTCTTGAGGAGGGTACGATGGCCAATATCGCAGTTGTCACGGGAGCGTCATCGGGAGTTGGGCGCGAGTTCGTCCGCCAACTCGACCGCGCGGCGGGTGGCCCGCTCGACCAGATCTGGGTTGTCGCCAGGAACGTCGAGGCCCTCGGGGTCGTTGCCGAGCAGACCGCGACACCCGTGCGCGCGTTTGCCCTCGACCTCACCAAGGACTCGTCATACGAGTGCCTGCGCGACTCCCTGGAGGATGAAGCGCCCACGGTGCAGTGGCTTGTGAACAGCGCCGGCTTTGGGAAGTTTGGCGACTTTGGCCAGATTTCCGAGGCAGACGAGGGCAACATGGTGCGTCTTAACTGCCTCGCCGTGGTCGAGACCACCTATCACTGCCTCCCCCGCATGGTTGCCGGCTCGCGCGTGGTGAACATGGCTTCGATTGCCGGACTCATTCCGCAGCCGGGCTTTTCGACCTACTCGGCCACCAAGCGCTTTGTGGTTGACCTTTCGCGCACCCTTGACTACGAGCTCCGGCCTGCCGGCATCCACGTGACGGCAGTGTGCCCCAAGTTCATGGACACCGGTTTTCTCGCCAATCCCGGCGACGCGCGTAATGTTCGCCGCATGACCACAATCGGTTACGAGAAGCCCGCTGACGTGGTGAGAAAGGCGCTGCATGCCGCGGTTCTTGGCCGCTCCACCTGCGTGACCTCGCCGGACATGCTGGCGGCAAGCGTGGCGGCCAAGGTGTTGCCAGCAAGTTGGGTCATGCGTGCCCAGGACCTGCTGTTCACGGCCCGTACTGGCGAATAGGACGGGGCTCTTCTCAGCCTTGGCGTGGGCAGCAAGTCGTAGAGAATCGCCGGTTAGGGCAGGCCGACCGTTCGGAACTTACGGTGCCGTACCCGAGCCGTAGATTCCGAACGGTTAACTGCCCCCAACCGGCGAAAAGCGCACCCCTGGCGGACACGCCGGGGTGCGCAACTTTACAGCCACAGGCGAGAAGAAGTCCCGCACCGAGACCTACATCACATACTCGCTCTGCTGGGCCTTCTTGGCCGAGCGGATAAGGAACTCCTCGTTAGAGTTGGTTGCCTTCAGGCCCTTGACCAGCGCCGACGCAGCACGCTCGGTGTTGTTCATATTCGCCAGCACGCGGCGAATCCCCCATACGAAGGGCGTGAGCTCGGCGGGAAGGAGCAGGTCCTCGTTGCGCGTGCCCGAGGAGACCGGGTCGATCGCGGGGAAGATGCGCTTGTCCGCAAGCTCGCGGTCAAGCTTGAGCTCCATGTTGCCCGTACCCTTGAACTCCTCGAAGATGACCTCATCCATCTTGGATCCGGTGTCCACAAGTGCAGACGCAATGATGGTGAGAGAACCGCCGTTCTCGATGTTGCGAGCGGCACCCAGGAACTTCTTGGGCGGATAGAGTGCCGCAGAGTCAACGCCGCCAGAGAGGATGCGGCCGCTCGCGGGCTGCGCCAAGTTGTACGCGCGAGCAAGACGCGTGATGGAGTCGAGAACCACCACGACATCTTCGCCAAGCTCGACAAGCCTCTTGGCGTGCTCGATGACAAGCTCGGACACGGCAGTGTGGTTATCGGCAGGCATATCAAACGTTGACGCCACAACCTCGCCATGAATGGAGCGCTGCATATCGGTGACTTCCTCGGGGCGCTCGTCCACGAGCAGGCAGACGAGATGGACCTCGGGGTTGTTGGCGGCAATGGATTGGCAGATCTTCTTGAGGACGGTAGTCTTGCCGGCCTTGGGAGGACTCACGATAAGGCCACGCTGGCCTTTGCCGATGGGGGCAACGAGGTCGATGGCACGACCGGTAATGGAGTCCTTGCCACACTCCATGACCAGGCGTTCATTGGGATAGATGGGGGTGAGGTCGCGGAAGCGCGGGCGGTTCCTCACAGACTCCGGATCGCGGCCATTCACGCGCGAGATGGCAGTGAGGGGTGGGTATTGGGCAGGATATTTGGTGTTGGTGCGAGCAGGTCCAACTGTTCCCTCAATGCGGTCGCCCGGACGCAGGGCGTAGTTGCGGATGAACTGCTGGCTCACGTAGGCGTCGTTGTCGCCCTTCATGTAATTGCTGGTGCGAATATAACCCGCACCAGTGTTGCCCATCTCGAGAATACCGTCGACGGGACGGAAGCCCTCAGCTGCGGCCGCAGCCAGATACACGGCTTCGACGAGATCGGTCTTGTGAACGCCAATGTACTCGACGTCAAGTTCGGCAGCCTTGGTACGAAGGTCTGCCACCTTCATGGCCTGCAGGTCGTCACGAGAGAGCGATGGCTGGGTCTGCGTGGGCTGGCCGTTATGGCGGTTATGCTGCTTGTGATTCTGCTGGTTGCGACGGTTGAAATTACTGCCGTCTCCCCCGTTACCGTTATTGAAGCGGTTGTGGCCGGAGTTGCTGTAGCTCACGCGGCGGCGCCTGCCCTGCTGCTGACCTTGCTGCTGGCCCTGTTGCTGCTCGCCGCGCTCGCGTTGGTAGTGCTCGCGAGGCTGTCTATGGAGGCGGTCCTGCTGCTCGGATGCATGATCGGTCTCCGCAAGCGTTGCTGCCGGCATGGGGGCAGGAATCGAGCTTGCCTGCGTTGCCTCCTGCGTTACGCGCGTCATCTCAGCAAAGCTTGCCTGGTCATGCTCGGCATGCTGGGAAGTCCCTGCGACCTTGGGCTCCTGGCGCTCCGGGGCGTTCGGTACGCTCTCGGCAGGCTCGCTAGCCTCACTGCCGGCGCGTCCCTTGGCGGCCTCCGCCTTGGTGCGCTCGTCAGCCTCTATCTGCGCACGTGTGCGACGCCGACGTCGGGGCTTGGGAGCAGGCTCCTCCGAGCCAGGCGCGGGGGGCTCTGCCATTGCTGCTGCGACCTCTGCCTGGGCAGCGGCCTCTGCCTTCGCACGCTCGTCAGCCTCTATCTGGGCGCGGGTACGACGATGGCGGCGCGGCTTTGGCGCCTCCTCAGGAGCGGCTTCGGGTGCCGCGGAGGCAGCAGCGATGGGAAGCTCACCCTGCTCAGCACCGGCTTCCTCGCCCTTCTTCCTGGCCGCCCGGCGACGGCGCGGCTTTGGCGCCTCCTCTGCCGCAGGCTGGCCCTCAGCGGGCACCGGCTCGACCGCAGCCACAGCCGCCTTCGCGAGCTTATCGGCCTCAATCTCGGCTCGAGTACGGCGGCGCCGCCTGGGTTTGGGCGTCTCCTCAGGGGCCTGCTCAGAACTAGCGTCCTGAGAACCCGCGGGTGTCTCATCTGCCATGCTGTATTACCTTTCACTCTCACGCAAGACGCGTGTCGCGCCAAGTCGTCATGCAAATTAACTAATTGATAGGCTTCGTCGAGGCCGTGGTGCCCGATGCGACCCCTCGACGCGACTTCGGAACAGCTACGAGAGAACCGTCCATCACATGCAGGGAGGGGGTTGTTGCGATACGCACGCATGCCGTACGAACACGCACGCGGTGCATTGCGTCTGGGACACTATAGCACGACATGCGCAAGAGTGCACGTCGGAGCCATAAAAACGACGAGGTAGGCCTTTGGGGGTTAGTAGTATGCACTAGAGATCCGGATTAGCCTTCCCCTGAGCCGCTGGGGGCGGGCGGCCATTCATGTCCACATCGGTGATGACGGCGCCCAAAGCTGATCAGACGGCGCTACTACCCCTCCGCCTGGTCATCCAGCTTCTGACCCCTGGGACGACGCCTTACGACAATCTCCGCGATACGAGCGGCAAGCTCGGCCGCACGCCCAGTTCCGCTTGGCGTGAGGACAAGGCCAGACGCGCGGGAAGGCCCGCGCTCAATCAGCCCCTCCGCCACAAGCGATGAGACCGACATCGATACCGTGGGCTGCAAAAGCCCCAGCGCATCGACAAGCCTCGTAACGGTGACGGGCTGAGCATCCTCAGCATACATGGCGAGAAGCACAAGATCTCCTGCCTTGGCAAAGGTGGAACCCATGGCATCGACGTACTTGACGATGCGTTCGGGCAAGGTACGGGAAAGCGGCTGGCCAGGCTGAATCTCGTTGCAGGTGAGCTCGGAGAGCATCTCGACATAGCGGATCCCCTCTGGCGTGATGGCGCAGACCACGTTACGGCGGTCCTTGCCACCCTCATCTCGTGAGATCAGCCCAAGTTCGGCAAGGTTGTTCGCGCGATGCGTCATGGTGGGACGCAACGCCCCTTGGTACTCGGCAATAGTCGAGGTCTTCATCGGCTCACCCGCCACCTGAAGGCGACAGAGAACCGCAAACTCCTCGAACGTGAGTCTATCGCGCGCAGGCTGTGACTGGCGCACGAGGTTGTACGCTCTGCGTACCGACATGTACTCGCGCAGGTCCACGAGCCCCCACCTCTGTCTCTAGCCGCATCCCAACGTCATGGGACGACATTGCAGCGCCAGACGCAACCCGCCTGATGCCAACCCGTGCCCCCTTAAAGAGCGATTATATATTAAATGGAACTTCTTGCTGGAACAACTGCTTATACGTAGAGATTGTTCGGGTGAATGCACCAAAGGGGACAGGCTAACGTCACATGCTCTGTGGCGCGTGAACCCCGCAGAGTTCAAGCGCGAGGGCAAGCACCCTGCGCGTGGCGTCCACGGCGGCGAGCCGGGCCTTCGAGAGTGCTTCGTCCACCGGGCGCCCCTTGCTGGGAAGCACCTGGCACACCGTATAGAAGGAGTGGAAGTCCCCGGCCAGCTCCTCGGCATAGTGCGTGAGGCGGAAGGGGGCGCGGTCGCGTGCGCAGCCTTCTACCAGCGCCGGGAACTCGGAGAGCTTGCGGGCAAGCGTGGTCTCGGTGGAATCGGTAAGCAGGGCAAGGTCGTAGTTCTCGCCCACCGCACGACGGGCGACCTCGTCCATGCCGAGCCCCTCAGCCTCCTCGGCCGTCACGCCCGCGCCCTTGCGCAGGATCGAGCATATGCGCGCATGCGCATACTGCACATAATAGACGGGGTTGGTGTTGTCCTGCTTCTTGACTTTCTCGATATCAAAATCGATCATCTGGTTGCTCGACTTGGAGATGAGGGTGTAGCGCGTTGCATCCACACCGACCTCGTCCATGAGCTCCTTGAAGGGAATCATGGTGCCCTTGCGTTTGGACATGCGCACCGGTACGCCGTCGCGCAGCAGGTTCACGAGCTGGCCGAGCAGCACCTCGAGCTTGCCGGGATAGCCCAGGGCCTCGCAGGCGGAGTCGACGCGCTTGATGTAGCCGTGGTGGTCGGCACCCCAAATGTCAATCACGTGGTCGACACGCTGGAACTTGTTCCAGTGATATGCCACGTCAGAGGCAAAGTAGGTGTACTCGCCGTTGGTCTTGATGAGCACGCGGTCCTTGTCGTCACCAAGGGCGGTTGAGCGGAACCACAGCGCACCGTCCTCGTCGCGGTAGAGGTAGCCCATCTCATCCAGACGCGCGAGGGCACGGCCGACGGCCGAGGTGCCATCCTCGCCCTTCGCGTAGAGGGAGCGCTCGGAGTACCACATATCAAAGTGGCAGCGGGACTCGTCGAGCGTGTTCTTGATCGTCTCGAGCATGAGCCGATAGCCGCGCTCGCGGAACTCGAGCATGCGCTCCTGGGGATCTGCGTCCACCCAACACGTGCCGTCGACTTCCATGAAGTGACGGGCAACGTCGACGATGTAGTCTCCGCCATAGGCATTGCCACCCAGGTTCCTGTTGAAAGAGTCAGCGAAGGGGTGAAGCTCGGGACAAGCGTCCTCCTCGTCTGCCACGAAGGCCTTGCGGTCATCGAGCAGCACCTTCACGGCCTCGTCGAGCGAGCAGCCACGCTCCCCCATCACCTGCGCCAGCTGCAGATAGCGCTCGGCGACAGAGTTGCCAAAGACGTCCATCTGGCTGCCATGGTCATTGATGTAGTACTCGCGCTCAACGTCGTAGCCGGCGTGCTCCATCACGCGACAGAGCGAGTCGCCCAGTGCCGCCCAGCGACCGTGGCCAATGTGGAGCGGGCCCACGGGGTTTGCCGACACGAACTCGACCTGGACCTTCTCGCCAACGCCAATGTTCGAGCGGCCAAAGTCATGACCCTGCTCGCGCACCGTGCGGAAAATCTCGTTGTTGGCGGCCGCCGAGAGGTAGAAGTTCACAAAGCCGGGACCTGCGACCTCGACCTTGGGGACGCCGGGGTCACTTGCCATGTGGCCCACAATGGCCTGGGCAATCGCGCGGGGCGCCATGTGTGCGAGACGTGCGGAGCGCAGGGCAAGCGTGGTGGTCCAGTCACCGTTCTCGGCGTCGGCGGGGCGCTCAAGGCCAAGGTCCCCCACCTCGAAGGCAGGAAGGTCTCCCGCCTCCTGCGCATCTGCGACGGCTTTCCTGACGAGCTCCTCAATCTTCTCGGGCATGTGCCTCGTCCTTCCTGGATACCTGCGCGCCCCCTGGCACGCCTACGTGTGCGAGCAGTGTAACAGAGGCGCCGTGCGCCGCCGAAGCGCAGATGCTAGCGCTTGACGCGCGATGACTCGCTACGCTCCTTCTCCGCGAGGTCGCGACGAAGCGCTGCAAGACCCGGCTCCAGGCCTACAGGGTAGATCTGCGGGTTGAGGAAGCGGGCCACTGCCGGATCAAGGTGCATGAGCGCGTTGTGACAGCGGGAGCGCGACTCCTCGATGTCCACCGGCTCGCCCGCACGCTCACCATGCTCGACATAGCAGGCGAGAAGCTCGCGCGGCGTGCCGGAAAGCTCGTAGGACGAGAAGGGATCGAGGATGTCTTCCATCCTCGCGGTTGCCGTGGCATCCCCACGCACGTAGGAGTCATCCAGAATCATGTCGCCCACCGGGCAGTGGTCGTCGTCCAAGAAGCGCAGGACGCGCTGGACACCCGGGACCGTGCGCTTGTAGGCCTGCTCGGAGAGCTTGATGACAGGGTTCCACGGGGCGTCTGCCGAATCGCGAACGGCCGAGAGCTTGTAGACGCCGCCGAGCGAGGGCTGCGGGTCGCAGGTAGCGAGCTTGGTGCCCACGCCAAATGAGTCGATGGGCGCACCCTGCGCGTAGAGCGACTGGATGGTGTACTCGTCCAGGTCGTTCGAGGCCGAGATCTTCACGTAGGGCAGGCCGGCGTCGTCAAAGGCCTCGCGCGTCTCCTTGGTGAGCTTGGCAAGATCGCCCGAGTCGATGCGGATTGCGGCCAAGCGCTCGCCCGCGGCCTCCATCTCCTTGGCAACTATGATTGCGTTTTTGATACCCTGGTGGACGTCGTAGGTGTCGAGGAGCAGCACGCAGTTCTTGGGACTCGACTTGGCAAACGCACGGAAGGCGTCGAGCTCCGTGGGGAATGCCATGACCCAGGAGTGGGCGTGGGTGCCAAAGACAGGGATGCCGTAGACCTTGCCCGCAAGCAGGTTCGATGTGGAGCTTGCGCCGGCAATGTAGGAGGCGCGAGCAACGGCAAGGCCGCCGTCGGGACCCTGGGCACGCCTCAGGCCAAAGTCAGACACCGGATGCCCCTCGGCCGCGCGAACCACGCGCGAGGCCTTCGTTGCCACGAGGGTCTGGAAGTTCACAAGGTTGAGCAGGGCCGTCTCGATGAGCTGGCAGTCGACGAGAGGGCCCTGAACGCGCACTATGGGCTCGCGCGGAAAGACCACGTCCCCCTCGGGGACGGCATGGATCGTAAGATCAAGGCGATGGTCGCGAAGGTAGTCGAGAAAACCCGGCTTGAACATGTGGCCACCACCCGGTGCCGGGATGCTGGCCAGGTAGGCGATGTCCTCGTCGTCGAAGACGAAGTTCTCGACCAAATCCGTAATCTGCCCCATACCGCAGGCAACCGCATAGCCACCGCCAAAGGGGTTCTCGCGGAAGAAAGCGTTGAAGGTTGCCTGGGTGTCGACAAGGCCCGACTCCCAGAATCCCTGAGCCATCGTGAGCTCATAGAGGTCGGTGTTGAGCGAGACATCTGTTGGCTTGGTGCGGTCCGTGAGCGACATTGCTGCTACTTCCTCCCGTCTGCTGGCGCGGGCATGGGGGCTGCCCTGCGCCGGACTTCCATGTGGTTGCGCGCCTAGCCGAGCGCCATGGCGAGAAGCCACACCGCCGCCACTACGACCACGATGGCGATAACGATCTTCTGGCCCTTGGGCATGCGGAGGTCATCGTCGTCGGGCTCCATGAGCTGACGGCCCTTTTCGCGCGCCACGGCGATTCTTTGCTGCTCGGCAGCGTCCTTCTCGCTGGTGGCCTTCTCGGCCTTCAGGCGCTCGAACTCTGCGCGCTCACGGGCGGCCTCCTGGGCCCTTTCGCGGGCGGCCTTCTCGGCGCGGAGCCTCTCCAGCTCTGACCTCTCCTCGTCGGAGAGTGGCGTGTTCTCTGGCATGGGACCTCCATGGTGGACGCGTGGCGGGCACGCGATTGCGTACAGTTGTCTGAGAGTCTATACCCCTTTGCGGCCATCGGGCGCTACGGGGGCGGATGCCTGCGCGATTTGTAGCTCTGGCCCCTCGACGCCGGTGGCGTCGAACTCGGGCACGAAGCTTTCGGAGACGGTGTCGCCCTCCTGCCACCAGATGTTCTCGAAGCCGAGGTCGTCCGCGTGGCAGAGGACTATCTCGTACTCCTCGTCCGTCACGCCGCGCGCAAGGTCGCCGCCCGCCTTGCGGCAGATGTCATTGGGCGTGTACTGGTTCATGACCGAGAGGTCAGCCGCATTGCCACAGGCCTCCCAGACGCAGTCGAGAACCGCGCAGGAGTCATCCACGTGGCCAGGCAGCACCAGGTGGCGGACGATGACCCCGCGCCTCATCGCACCGTCTTCGCCCAGCTCGCGGCCGCCTGCGGCGCTCACGGAGGCGACCATCTCCTGCAGGGCTGCTGCCGCAACGCTCGGGTAGTTTGGTGCGGCGGAGAGCTTGCCTGCCAAGGTGGGGCTTGCGTATTTGAAGTCGGTGAGCCAGATGTCGATGACGTCGGACATCGCGCGTACGACCTCGGGCAGCTCGTAGCCGGAGGTGTTGCAGACGATAGGCAGGGCAAGGCCATTCTCGCGAGCGAGGAGCACCGCCTTGCGGACGGTTGGCGCAAAGTGCAGAGGGGTCACAAGATTGATGTTGAGAGCACCTTGGGCCTGAAGCTCGAGCATCATCTCGGCGATGCGCGAAGTGGAGACGGCAAGGCCGAAGCCCTCCTGTGAGATGAGGTGGTTCTGGCAGAAGCAGCAACGGAGGGGACAACCCGTGAAGAAGATGGCTCCCGAGCCGACCTCGCCCGAGATGGGCGGCTCCTCCCAGAAGTGAAGCGCAGCCCTGGCGGCGCGCGGGGTGGAGGTGGCTCCACAGCTGCCAGCGCGGCCCTTGGAACGTGCGGCTCCGCAGCGGCGCGGGCAAAGCCCGCAGACGTCGTAGGAGGATGCGTCCAGCTTGGCGATGAGATCCTCCATCCCTGCCATGCTCCCATCAGACTCGAATTATGCGCTGCTAGTCTATCTCGTAGCCAATCGGTTGTCATCCGGGGGCAAGGGGCGGCACTGTCCGGCAACTCTTGCCTCGGCACCGGATTGGCACCGGAAGCCCGATTCGCGACGGAGCTGCTGCGCAAACGCGCCTTCCGGAGTCGGCAGAGCGCGCAAGAGACCCGGCGTCGAACAAAAAAGCGAGCACCCCGAGATAGAGGTGTTCGCCTATCTGTCTCTGGTGGAGATGAAGGGATTCGAACCCTCGGCCTCTGCCTTGCGAAGGCAGCGCTCTCCCAACTGAGCTACATCCCCAGACGCTCATGCGCGGGAGCCATTGTCGCAATTTGCGGTGCCCGTGTCAACGCCAAAGTACGGTAATTGCGGAAGACAAGCACATGGCGCACCTACGGTGCCGTTGCTATGGCGCATGCGAGAGAAGACAGGAAAGCCGCCCCCTGCGGATACGATTATGAACCCACCTTCAGAAGGTGGGTGTCCTCATCGCCCCTTCCGGCTTCCTCAGCAACGGAGGATCCCCTTTCAGAACGAGATGTTGGACTCCCTCGTAACGCTTGTCGGTTCACCCAGTTTGTACCGCAGGGGGACGACAGTTCCAATGTAGGCGAATGGGCATCTGGATACCAGTCTTGACACGGCGAGCGGTGCATACACAATAGATGTATTGGGGCTTTTTTGCGCAGCATTCAAGAGGGGTCCGAATAAAGTCCAAGTAAACAACCGTTCCATCCCTTCGCCCATTTCACCCATAGCTGCCTAACGGCATGTTTTCGAACGTTTCTGTGTATGATGTCTGGCGAGGGAAGGTAGCGAGAAGGGAGAGGTGTCGGACGGTGCCCAGGTACTGGCTATCATTTTTCTGCTTGTTTGCCGCCTCTCTCGCTAGTGCGCTTGCAGTCACGCCCCTTGCTAGAAAGATTGCCGTTAGGATTGGCGCCATCGACTATCCCAGCAAGCGCCGCGTGAACAAGACGCCTATCCCCCGCATGGGCGGTATCGCAATCTTTGCAGGAATCGTTGCCGCTTTCACAGTCCAGTACATTGGCACCACCTACTTTGACTGGCCGGTTGTTCTCGTCCCCTCGCCGCGACTCTCGGTGAACTACTGGATGCTCGTCCTAGCATTTGTCATCATCTTCACAACCGGACTTCTCGACGACAAATACTCGCTCTCCCCCAAGGCGAAGCTCGCCGGGCAGGTGCTTGCCGCCACCGTTGCTGCTTTGGGCGGTCTAGTTATCGGCGTGATTGCAAACCCCTTTGAACCCGGGGAGTTCATCGAGCTTGGTTGGCTCACCTACCCCGCAACCATCATCTATCTGGTTGCTTACGCGAATATCACCAACCTCATCGACGGGTTGGACGGACTTGCCTCGGGCATCTCGTGCATTGCCTCTGTGACGATGTTTGTGCTCTCGATCTGGGCGGGGCGTCTCGACGCTGCTGCGCTTGCCTGTGCAATTGCTGGTTCGACGCTTGGCTTTCTCCACTACAACTTCCACCCAGCAAGTATCTTTCTGGGTGATTCCGGCTCACTTACCTTGGGTTTTGCACTAGGGACGATCTCGCTTCTCTCGGTGACAAGAATTGCTGGCCTTACCACAATCATCGTGCCCCTTGTGATTGCGGGCATCCCCATCATCGACACGTTCTCCGCAATCGTTCGCCGCACCAGGGCTCACGTGAGCGTCGGTCGAGCGGATCGTGGACACATCCACCATCGCCTTCTGGCCGAGGGCTTTGACCAACGACAAGCTGTGCTCGTGGTGTACGCGTGGACGGCGCTTCTCTGTGCGGGTGCGCTGGTCATGACGCAGGTGACTACGGTGCCACGCATCTGCATTTTCCTGTTGTTACTCGTGATTTCCGGGGCCTTCGCCAGCCACCTGCATCTCTTTGAGCCCGTACTGCGCCACCATAAAGATCCGCACACCGGTGATGACGAGCTGGTAGGACCGGATGACCCGGCCTTTGCGGAAGAATCTGCGAGAGCGCGTGAACGCCACGAAGAAGGACGCGAAGAGCTTCTCGGCGTCCATTCCGACAGCAAGGGCAACGGTCGCCAAGGCTAACAGAATGAGACAAGAGGCAAGGGGACAGTCCCCTCGTCCCACACCCTTGTCCCACAATGCACAAAGTGGCTCTATCGATGGGGTTTTGGGAGTCTTGTGCACAAAAGCGGGCTATCGCTGGGTGATTTTCTCACTCTGATATCAAATATGTAATATTGAATGCATGGTTTCGAATTAATGTTTAATTTTATGCATTTTACTGTAAACGTAGTTAATAATTTGATGATACGGCACCAAAAACGCCCCGCGATAGCCCGCTTTTGTGCAACGAGTCACCAATTTCCCCGCGATAGAGCACTTTTGTGCAAAGTGGCATCGCACAACCAATGGGATGAGACTAGGGGGCTATCCCCTTGTCTCAAAAAGCGGCACCGGGACAAGCCCGCTGCCGCTATCAGTCAAACCAAAGAGCTAGTGCTAGTGCATGCCGTAGAGCTACTCTGCGTCAGCGAGGGCCTTCTTGGCAACGCCGGCGAGGTCAGCGAATGCCTCCTCGTCGCCGTAGGCAATCTCGGCGAGAACCTTGCGGTCCAGCTCGACGCCGGCAAGCTTGAGGCCATGCATGAAGGTGCTGTAGGAAAGGTCGTTCATGCGGGCAGCAGCGTTGATACGCTGAATCCACAGGCTGCGGAAGTCGCGCTTCTTGTTGCGGCGATCACGATACTGATACTGGCCAGAGTGCTGAGCCTGCTCCTTCATGCCGCGGAAGGTACGAGAGGAAGTTCCGTAATAACCCTTGGTACGCTCGACCAGGGTCTGACGCTTCTTGCGGCCAGCGACTGCGCGCTTGACTCGGGACATATCTAATCAACTCCTCGTTGAGGGAAAATCGGGACGCGCGAAGCGCCTACTTGGAACCCATGCGCTGGGAGACAACCTTGACGTCGCTGGGAGCGAGCACCGCCTCTTTGCGGAAGTTGCGAATGCGCTTCTGGGACTTCTTGGACAGGATGTGGCTCTTGAAGGCCTTGGCACGCATAATCTTGCCGGTACCAGTGCGACGGAAGCGCTTTGCGGTACCCTTGTGCGTCTTCATCTTGGGCATGTTACTTCTCCTTCTTCTCACTCGTGTCTTCGCCGCCCTGGGGCGTCACATCGAACGCACCCTTGATGGGGGCAATGAGCATGTGCATGTTGCGGCCCTCCATGAGGGGCTGCTGCTCGACGGTGGCCCAAGGCTTGAGGTCCTCGGCAAGACGGTCGAGCACGATGCGTCCCTGCTCGGGGTGGGCCATCTCACGACCGCGGAACATGATCGTGATCTTGACCTTTGCGCCCTTCTTGAGGAAGCGCATCACGTGGGCCTTCTTGGTCTCGTAATCACCCACGTCGATCTTGGGGCGGAACTTCATCTCTTTGACCTCGATGCGCGCCTGGTTCTTGCGCGCCATCTTGGCCTTACGATCCTGCTCGTACTTGTACTTGCTGTAGTCGAGCACCTTGCATACCGGAGGGTTCGCGTTGGGCGCGATCTCCACGAGGTCAAGCCCCTGCTCCTGCGCGATGCGCAAGGCGTCACGCACGCCAAACAGGCCCAGCTGCGAGCCATCGACACCGATGAGGCGGCACGTGCGTGAGGTGATTTCCCCGTTGACGCGAGGACCATCGTTTCTGGCTATCTCTCTACACCTTCCTCTCTCTGCGGCGCCTGGCGCCGCGAACAAAAAACAACTCCCGATGACACACAGCCGTCGGGAGACAAGGGCCACCCATGCCTGGGTGGTGAGAACTCTTTGTCTGACCAGACAGCTGCCGCGTGGGCGCCGTTCAGGTGGGGACAGTATGCCCCGCTTCGCATGTTCACGCATGGATGATAGTACCCCAGCCAACCAGCTAGCGCAACGACCCTCTTTCGAGACGCACGTCTCCATCGAGACAACATGCTACCGAGAAACGCCAGGATAACTGGTGCCCGAGGTGGGGGTCGAACCCACACGAGGTTTCCCTCAGAGGTTTTTGAGACCTCCGCGTCTGCCATTCCGCCACTCGGGCGCGCCATGCGCACCTGAGAACTATACCAGATGCGCCAGCAAATACCTCACTGCACGAAGGGGTTGTTCTCAAGCTCCTCGGCCATCGTGGTCGCAGGGCCGTGCCCGCAGAGCAAGACCGTCTTTGGAGCGATCTCGCGGCCCATGCGCGAGAGCGATTGGCGCATGGCGTCTGGGTCACCACCATCGAGGTCGGTGCGCCCGCAGGATCCCGGAAAGAGCGTATCGCCCACGAAGGCGATGCCGTCGGCCGTGCCCTCCCCCACCAGGCAGATTCCACCTGGCGTGTGACCAGGCGTCTCCATCACGCGGAACTGCGCCGTACCCACCTTGACTACGTCGCCCTCGACAAGCAGCCGAGAAGGTGCGGGGGCATCGTTGTCGTAGGAGACTCCCGAGCCGGAATGGCGTGGGTTGCTGGCGTGCTCGGCCATCTCGACGTCCGGTGCCGCAAGCTCGAAGGGCGCACCTGTTGCCGAGACAAGCGCTGCTACGCCACCCACATGGTCTCCGTGGCCGTGGGTCCCCACCACGCAGACGACCTTCTCGCCAGAAAGCGCCGCAGCCACCCGCACGCCTGCCGCACCGGGATCGACGATTAGGGCCTCGCCGGCAGAGACGTAAGCGTAGCAGTTGGTCTGGATGGGCCCAACGACAAAGACGCGCACCACGTCACCGCCAGAAGAAACTTCAAATGAACCCGCGTCGCGGAAGTAGCCCGTCATGCTGGAACTACACCCTTCTCTTCATCTGGCTGGCACCCTCACCGGGCATGATGCGCCGTGCATCGTAAACGGAAGGCACGCGAGAAACGCTGGCGAGCAGTGCGTCCAGAAGGCTTGCGTCCGAGATGGCCACGATAAAGCGCAGGCGCGCGATGCCCCGCTTGCCCGTCTGCGTCGCAGCGGAGAGGATGTTCCCGCCCGCGTCGCCAATCGCGATGGTGACGTCCTTGAGAAGCCCCATGCGGTCCGTAGCCTCGACCACAATCTCGACTCGGAACTCCGTGGCACCCGAAGTGTCCCACTCGACAGGGATCATGCGCTCGGGGTGGTTCATGAGGTCGTGCACGTTGGGGCAGTTGGCGCGATGCACCGAAACGCCGCGGCCGCGCGTGATGAAACCCACGATATCGTCACCGGCCACGGGGTTGCAGCAGTGCGCGAGATGCACGAGAAGGTCCGCATCGCCCTTCACGACCACGCCGCAGTTGCTACGACGCCTCGCTCCCCTCGCAGTCTGCGTGATGGCGTAGGACTGCATGAGGGGCTTGTTTTCCTTGATGGCCTGCTCGACCCTGGCCTGGCGCTCCGCCTCCTTGCGCGCAGCCTCGAGCTGCTCGGGCGAGCCCTCCTCAAGGACCTCCTCGATACGGTTGGCAACCTGCTTGGACGAGACCTTGCCCGTACCGATGCCGGCAAACAGGTCGTCAGCGGAGCGATAGTCAAACTGCGGGTACACGCGCTCGATTGCCTTTACGGTACGCTGCGTCGAGATGCCATAGCCACGGCGGCGCAGCTCGTGGGCAAGGTCGCTCCTGCCCTGCTCGGCGTCGTCCGCGCGCGTCTCCACCGAGAAGTACTTGCGAATCTTGGCGCGCGCCGAGGGCGTGACCACGATGTTCATCCAGTCGCGGCTGGGCTTGGCGTTCTTATTGGTGAGGACTTCCACGCGGTCACCCATGTTGAGCTTGTAGGTGAGTGGGACCACCGACCCGTTGACTTTGGCGCCCACGCAGTGGTTGCCCACCTCGGTGTGGACGGCGTAGGCAAAGTCAAGCGGCGTCGAGTCACGGCGCAGGCTCATGACCTCGCCCTTTGGCGTGAAGACAAAGATCTCGTGCTCGAAGAGGTCCACGCGGAGGCTGTTCAGGAATTCGTGGGGGTCGTCGATGTCATCCTCGACGGCCCAATCGAGGCTCTTGCGAATCCAGTTGATTGTGGAGTCGATTGAGCGGTCCTCGGCCGACATCTTGCCCCGGGAGTTGCCCGCCTTCTTGTAGAGCCAGTGGGCGGCAACGCCGTACTCAGAGGCCTCGTGCATCTCGACCGTGCGAATCTGGATCTCTATGGGTTTGCCGTCCGGCCCCACTACGGTGGTATGGAGCGACTGGTAGAGGTTTGCCTTGGGTGTGGCGATGTAGTCCTTGAAGCGCCCGGGCATGGGGTGCCAGAGCGTGTGGACAGCCCCCAGCGCCGAGTAGCAATCCCCCACCGTCTGCGTGATGATACGCAGGGCGATAAGGTCGTAGATGTCCGAGAAGTCCCGGCCCTTGCGGGTCATCTTTTGGTAGATGGACCAGAGGTGCTTGGGGCGGCCGGTAATCTGGTAGTTCTTGAGGCCCACGCGCTTGAGCTCGTCATCCAGGGTCTTGATGGCTGCCTCGGTGTCGTCCTCGCGCTGTGCGCGCGAGTCCTGGACCATACGGGCCACGCGCTGGTACTCCTCGGGCTCGAGCCAGAAGAAGGCCAAGTCCTCAAGCTCCCACTTGATGGAGGAGATGCCAAGGCGATCGGCGAGAGGCGCGTACACGTCCATGGTCTCGCGCGCCTTGAAGAGGCGGCGATCAGGAGGCAGTGCCGCCAGGGTGCGCATGTTGTGCAGGCGGTCGGCCAGCTTGATAATGACCACGCGGATGTCCTTGGACATGGCGAGAAACATCTTGCGCAGGTTGAGGGCCTGCTTCTCGTCCATCGAGGTGACCTTGATGGACGTGAGCTTGGTGACGCCATCCACCAGCTCGGCCGTCGTCTCGCCAAAGAGCGACGAGATCTGCGAGAGCGTGGCGGGCGTGTCCTCCACCGTGTCGTGCAGAAGCGCGGCGCAGATGGTGTCCTCGTCCATGTGGAGGTCCTTGCAGAGGATGAGAGCCACCTCGACAGGGTGGTTGATGTAGGGCTCACCCGAACGCCGGCGCTGATTGCGGTGGTAGTTGGCCGCAAAGTGGTAGGCGCGGTCAATCTTTGCCCACTCCTTGTCGTTGAGGTAGGAGCGCGCAGCCTCCTCGAGGACGCGGAAGTTTGCCGCATCGGGAACGGTCGGCTTCTTGGCGGGCATGGGGGTCGCGGCCGCGGTCGCCGGTGCGAGCGGGGCGGCCGGGGCCGCAGTCGCCCCATCGACGGGAGCCGGTACGGCAGCTCCCCCCACAGACGCCGCAGCCAATGTATCCTGGGCCTTCTCGGCCATCATGCCGTCATCGCCCATGGCCCCTCCTCCTACTCGCCCACACACACGCCAAAGTTTGGCGCAATGGGCCTGTTAATCGCAGAGAGCAACTCTTCCTCAGTACATGAGAGTACCCATTCGCCAAACTCGCCGCACGCCTGACGCTCGCGAATGCCCTCGAGGTAGCGGGCAGAGGCCTCAAGATTGACGCGCGCGGGACTCTCCGTCATGGTAATGAGACGTGCGTCTCCAAAGCCCACAAGCGAAAGAAGTCCCAGCTCTTCGAAGACCTGTATACCGCAGGTGACCGTAGCTTCCGAAAGCGGACGGCCCCTCACCGTGGCCATGGCCGCGAGTTGGGAGTCACACGCCGAGAATGACGCCTTCCCCACCTGAGCGGCGCTCCGGGAGACGCCCCGCAGTGCGCAGTAGAGCGCGACGAGCTCGTCTCGCGTGGGTGCCACCTGGCTCAGGATGCGCTGCGTGGAGGCAAGGTCGCGCCGGCCGAAGAGCAGGTGCACGCGGGCATCGCCTCCGTCGCGACCGGCCCGCCCGCTCATCTGGTTGAACTCGACGCGTCCCAGCGGCATGTCGTAGAGCACGACGCTGCGCACGTCGGGGATGTTCACTCCCTCACCAAAGGCGCTGGTGGAGACGATGCACGAAAGCTCGCCCATACGGAACGCCCGCTCGACGCGCATGCGGTCGGCACGCGGGAGCCCCGCGTTGTAGAAGGCGACCCGGGGCGCAAGCTCTGGCACCTGGTGGCGAAGCAGGCGCGCGAGCGTCACCGAGCGGGCGCGGGAGTTCACGTAGGCGATGCATTTCTCGCCCTCGGCCACAATCGAGGCAAGCGCCGCGTCGCGGTCGCGCAGGTCGCGGCAGTCGTCGAGGCTGAGGTTGTCACGTACAGCAGGGTCTACAATCGCGTCCTGGGCGGCAATGCCGCAGAGGTCGCAGATGTCGCGAGCCACCTCAGCCGAGGCCGTGGCCGTGACGGCCAAAACGACGGGCTCGCCGAGAAGAGCGCGAACGCGAGGCAGGTCGCGGTAGGCGTCGCGCGAGCCAGAGCCAGAGGGCGAGCTGTGGTGCGCCTCATCGACCACGAGAAAGCCCACGCGGCCGGAGCGCGCAAGGTCATCGGCGTGGAGGGCCAGGTACTCAGGTGTGGTGAGAACGATGTCAACCAGGCCGGAGGCCAGGCCCGCATAGACGCGGGCGCGCTCCTCGACGGACGTCTCGCCCGTGAGCACAGCCACGCCCACACCAAGAGGCGCAAGCTCGTCGGAGAGGTGGTGCGCCTGGTCTGCGACAAGGGCGCGCAGCGGATACACGAAGATACTCGCACGATGCCGCGAAAGGGCGGTGCGAGCCGCATGGACGTGGAAGACGAGCGATTTGCCGCGACCCGTTGCCATCACACAGAGCGTCGAGCGGCCGTTGGCAAGGCGCGAGAGCGCCTCGCGCTGCGCAGGCAGCAGCGCCTTCTCTCCGATGAGGGCACGTACCAGGCTGTTCGTAAGGGCGTCGTAGTCCTGGGGCAAAACCTCGGGTGCTGGCACAGCGGGCTCTCCGGGCGCGCTGAGTGCCGCGGGGCCCGCGACCGCGTCCTTCTCGCCCTCCTCGCGCGCGAAGAGGCCGTCCACGAAGCCCGGACCGGCGGGCGCCTCATCCTCGCCGTCGCGGTAGAGGATGTCCTTGACCATGAGCTTTGGCTTCGTACGCCCCTGCCAGGTCTCGTCCACGGCCTCAAAGACCAGGTCGACCACGCTGTCCGTAGCGCAGGCGTGCGAGCAGTCTGGCACGCGAAACATGATGGCGGGCACCGAGGAGGTGCCGTCTGTGGCAATAAAGCGCAGGTGGGCACCATCGGCACCAACACGAGAGCGATTTCTCATGGTGACGCCACGCACGGCGAGGAGGGGCCTTTTGTTGCCCTGTCCAAAGGGCTGCAGCGTCTCGAGCGACGCAATGGAGGAGATGGTGAGTTCGGAGAGGCGCACAACCGCGGCGACCTCGCCGCGCGATTCAAACTGCTCGGCAGGCAGTGCGTCGAGCACAGCCTCCAGACGACCGCGGAACTCGTCGAGGCGCGACGCCTCGCAGGTCACTCCCACAGCACCCGCATGCCCGCCAAAGCGGACGAGCATGTCGGAGCACTGCTCGACGGCGCGGAACAGATCGACCGAGCCAACCGAGCGGCCAGACCCGCGTGCAATCCCATCCTGGATGGTGAAGAGAATGGCAGGCACGTGGTAGCGATTCACGATGCGGCTTGCCACGATGCCCTTGACGCCCTCGTGCCAGCCCTCGCCGTCGACAACGATGACGCGCCCGCCGCGCCATGTGGCCGCGACCTTCGCGAGCGCCTCCTCGGTGAGGGCCGACTCGATATCGCGGCGCTGCCTATTGATGTCCTCGAGCTGCCCCGCAAGGACTGGCGCCTGGGCGGGATCGTTGGTCATGAGCAGGTCGATGGCGATGTCAGTGGTGCCCATGCGACCGGCGGCGTTGAGGCGCGGGATGATCGAGAAGGGCAGCGAGTCCGCGGTGGCCTCGGATATGTCCTGACCGGCACAGGCCGCAAGGGCCACAAGGCCGGGACGAGAGGTTCTTCTCAGCCGCCCTACGCCATCGGCGACCAGGGCGCGGTTCTCGCGCGAGAGCTGCATCATGTCCGAGAGGGTGCCCAGGGCGGCAACGTCGGTGTAGGAGCGCCAGACGTTGGGCTTGCCAAGACGCTCGCCCAACACAGCCAGGAGCTTGAGCGACACGCCTGCGCCAGCAAGGTCGCGAGAGGGGCCGTCGGCCGCGAGCTTTGGATCCGTCACGGGAACGCCCTGGGGTACCAGATCCGCGGGCTCGTGGTGGTCGGTCACCACGACGTCCACCCCCTGCTCGAGCAGCCAATCAACCTCGTGCTGGGCAGCAATGCCGTTGTCGACGGTCACGATGAGGTCAGGCTTGCCGTCTGCCAGCACACGGTTGAGCGCGGCCCTCGTAAGGCCGTAGCCCTCGCCAAAGCGGTGCGGGATGTAGGCACGGGCATGCCCGCCCAGCTTACGCAGGCCAAGTGCAAGGATGCAGGTGGAGCTCATGCCGTCGACGTCGAAGTCGCCAAAGACGGCGATGCCCTCCCCTGTCCGCACGGCACGCTCAACACGATCTGCGGCCTCCGGCATGCCAGGAATGAGCAGCGGGTCTGCCCAGTCGCGATCCAGCGAGGGGGTGAGGAAGGCGCGGGCCTCCTCGACGCCGGTGATGCCGCGGGCCACGAGGACCCGGGCCACCAGGCGGGAAACGCCCAGCGCATCGGCAAGGGACGCCTCGGCGCGGGGGTCCGCGTCAAGGACGTCCCAACGGCGGCTATCGAGAAGCCCGGGCACCCTAGCTCTCCCTGGGCTCGTTCTTCTCGGCATGATTACCCGTGGCAGGCGCAGCCGAGGCCGCCTCGACGTTGCCGTACTTGGCCTCGAGCTTGGCCCACTTGGGCTCGCGCGTCTTCCAGATGGCCAGGAGCGGCGACGCCACGGCGAAGCTGGAATAGGTGCCCAGAATCTCGCCGACCAGGATGGCGAAGGCGAAGTCCTTGAGCGTCGCCCCACCGATGGCCAGCATGCAGATGACCGGCACGAGCGTCACGACCGTGGTGTTGATCGTACGGATGATGACCTCGTTGATCGAGTAGTTGCAAATCTCATAGTAGGTGTGATGCACGCCATCACGGAGCTGCTTGGCGTTCTCGTTCATGCGGTTGAACTCGACCACGGTGTCGTAGAGCGAGTAGCCCATGATGGTGAGCAGGGCCGCAATCACGTTGGGCGAGATGTCAATCTGGAACCATGCGTAGACGCCCAGCGTGATGATGAGGTCATGCAGGAGCGCGATGACGGCCGTGATGGACATCTTGAACTCGTAGCGGAACGAGACGTAGGCGATGATGAGAAGGATTGCCACGCCAAAGGCCATGAGCGAGGAGCGCGTGGTGTCGGCGCCCCAGTCGGGGCCGATAGTTGTCACGGTGTAGTTATCGGTCGTGAGGCCGAGCGACTCGGCCGCCGCCTGCGCGTGCGCATTGGCGGTGGTGGGGTCGGTGGTGTCGGAACGCACGAGGAAGCCCGCCTCGCCCTGCGTGGCGGTTGTCTGGACGGTGGCCGCGCCCTCCCCTGCTGACTCGAGGGCGCCACGCATCTGCTCGATGGTGATGGTGTTCGTCTCGTAGAAGTCTATCTCGGTGCCGCCTGTGAACTCGATGCCAAAGACCAAGCCGCGCGCGACAAGGCCCACAACCGAGAGGATCACAAGGACGCACGAGAGCGTGAGGAACTGCCTGCGGTGACCGATGAACGAAATCTCGTGGGAGAAGTGGCTACGCACGAGCCTCACCCCCCTTCGCGGACGAGGAGGGCGCCTTGGCACCTCTCGCCTTCTGGGCCTCCTGGGACTTGCGCTCTGCCTCGGCGATGTCCTGGTCAACGCCCCAGAAGCCTGGGTGAGAGGGAATCGCATGGGTGGCAAGGAGCCTCAGCGCGGGCGCCTTAAAGCCGAACATGGTCACGATGTCGCAGGCAACGCCGAGCGCCAGCGTGAGACCAAAGCCCTTGACGGTACCGGCCCCCACAAAGAAGAGGGCAAGTGCGGTGACGAGCGTCACGATGTCAGCGTCGAGCGAGGTCATGATGCCGTGGCGCGCGCCCGAGACCGAGGCGTTCTTGACGGTGCGGCCCATGCGGACCTCCTCGCGGAAGCGCTCGAGCACCAGAATCGAGGAGTCTGCGGCCGAACCCGTGGTGAGGACCATGCCCGCAAGGCCAGGAAGCGACAGCGAGAACATGCCGTAGTGAGAAAGAATGGCGAGAAGTCCCAGGTAAAGGACTGCGAATACCGCAAGGGACCCAAGCGTGAGCAAGCCCAGGCCACGATAGAAGACAAACAGGTAGACGATAACAAAGGCCACACCAATGACCAGGGCGAGAATGCCCTGGTTGAGCGAGTCCTGACCAAGCGTGGGACCGACCACACGGCTCTCGGAGTAGTTAAGGGTAACAGGCAGCGAGCCAGAGTCGAGCACGGTCTTGAGCTCCTGGGCCTCGGCACTGGTAAAGTTGCCTGTGATGGAAACCTTGCCGCCCGAAATCTCCTCCTGGACGGCAGGCGCAGACTGCACGACACCGTCGAGGACGATGCAGATCTGGCCATTGGTGGGGGCAAGCTCCTTGGTGACCTGGCCGAAGATGTCGGCGCCCTCGGAATTGAACGTGATGTTCACGGCGTAGGTGCCAACGGAGGTCGAGGACTGCGCGACGGAGGTGGACTCGATGTAGGAGCCGTCGAGAAAGGCAGTGTAGGTACCCTGCTCCAGCGTCGCGTTGGAGGCACCGGCCTCGATCTTTGCGAGCGCATCGGCGTCGCCGATGTCATCGAGGCGGACAAACTCGAGGTGTCCGGTCTGTCCGATGGTCTGGACTGCGGAGTCGGCGTCCGTGGCACCGGGAATCTGGACCAGAATCGAGTTGCTCCCCTGGATCTGCACCGTTGCCTCGGAGGCACCAAGCGTGTTCACGCGCTTCTCGACGATAGTCTTGGCGGTGTTCATCTCGTCTACGGTGGGCGTGGAGCCGTCCTGCTTCGACGCGGTGAGGATTACCGAGACGCCGCCCTGGATGTCAAGGCCGGTGGTGATGCGCTCGCTGAGCGGCGTGAAGCAGAAGATGCACGCCACGCAGACGGCGACCGTCACCACGAGCGTTGACACGTAGTGACGCACGGTGGGATTCATGCGACGTCGCTTGGTGCGACCGGGACGAGCAGCGCGGGCATCCTTTGAGCCACGCGGCTTCGACTCGGTAGCGTTCCACCGGCCGAGGCCCGTTTTAGGAGCCTCGTGGTCTTGCTTCTGGGTCATGTGCAAACCTTCCGTTTTGCGGCAGACATGCCGTCCAGGCGAGGGAGACGCCTGACTGTGGTTGTTTTCTTTTCCGAAGGCCATTATAGAGGTTTGCCGATGGTTGCCGCTGCGGGGGCCCGGGCGGGGACGGCATGGGGCCTGCATGCCGGGCTCATGATCGACATGACATCATTTGGCACATTCAGGCGCGCGCCGGATTCATGGGCGGGCATGATCCGCAGAATGGGTAACGGTCTTGGAAAAGACGAACGCTTAGAGAGGTCTAACCGGCGAGAAATCACGGCATGCCGTCCGGTCGCAAGACGCCCTTGTCAGAAATCCTGCGTTGTGCGTGCGCACCACTCGGGTTTTCTGACAAAACGGCCCCGCTGAGGGGCCTTTCGGGCAGAAATGAGCCAAGGTGCGTGCGCACCAACCCCGTTTTCTGACGGCATGCCAGCGTTTCCCCAGTTGGGCGAGAAGGTCCTGCCAACGGATGCGGATGGTGCGTACGCACGAGCGGGATTTCTCGCCAGCCGCCCGCATGCCTGCCGCCCCCTACCAGTCGCTCGCTGCCGGCGAGTCCATCCAGCGCGAGACAAACCCGCCGTACGTACCCGCAACGATCGACTCGCGCGCTCGACGCATAAGGTCGAGCAGGAAGTGCAGGTTGTGCAGCGACAGCAGAATCGAGCCGGCCATCTCCTTCTGACGCACCAGGTGATGCAGATAGGCGCGAGAATATCCGCCTTGGCAAACAGGGCAGGTGCAGGCGGGGTCGAGCCGCCCGGCATCGTGGGCGAAGCGTGCGTGGCGCAAGTTGAGCCTCCCCTCGCTCGAGAAGGCTGTTCCCATACGGGCGGTTCTGGTGGGAAGCACGCAGTCGAACATGTCGACGCCGCACGCCACGCCGCGAACGAGTGTGGTGGGATTGCCCACGCCCATGAGGTAACGGGGCTTCTCGCGCGGCATATACTGCGAGGCCAGCGGCTCGAGGCTCTCGAACATGGTCTCGTGGTCCTCTCCCACCGAGTAGCCGCCGATGCCAAAGCCCGGGAAGTCTCCCACGTCAAGCAGGTGCTCAAGCGAGCGCCGACGCAGCGCGAGGTCCATGCCACCCTGTACGATGCCAAAGAGAGCCTGGTCAGAGCGAGTATGCGCCTTCCAGCAACGCTCGGCCCACATCGCAGAGAGCTCAACCGCGCGCTCGACCTTTGAGCGCGGCGCGGGATAGCCCACGCACTGGTCGAGCTGCATCACGATGTCAGCACCCAGCTTCTGGGCGATGTCCATGTTCTCCTCGGGCGTCCACATAAACCAGCGCCCGTCGTAGTCAACCGCGCGAAAACGCACGCCGTCCGCGGAGAGCTTGCAGAACTCCTCGTGGCTAAAGACCTGAAAGCCGCCGGAATCCGTGAGGATGGGGCCCTCCCAGCGCGTAAAGGCGTGAAGGCCGCCCATTTCAGCGACAAGGTCGGCGCCAGGACGCATGGCGAGGTGGTAGGTATTGGCAAGGACGATCTTTGCCCCCAGCTCGGAAAGCTGCGGGGCGAGAACCCCCTTCACCGTACCCTTTGTGCCCACGGGCATGAAGATGGGCGTGGGCACGTCACCGTGCGGGGTGTGCAGGACGCCCGTGCGCGCATGCGTAGCGGAATCCTCGGCGACGATGTCGTAGGAGAACCACTCGGGCTCCATGTCTTTTGCTCCTCTCGCGAGACTCGGGCTTCTCGGCCTTCGGACGCCAGGCCAGTGCGGTTGCCACGACCGCGAACGGCCGTGCCCCCCCTCGCCTCATGAAAAACGGCCCGGGAGACCCGGACCGCCTGCTCACACATGCGTATTTATGTGCGCCTACTCGCCAAAGCCGGAGTCGACGAGGGCGATGAGGGCGTCGAGGGCCTCCTGCTCGTCGGAGCCGTCGCAAGAGATCTCGATCTTGGTGCCAGTGCCAAGACCGGCAGCAAGAATCATCATGATGGACTTAGCGTTGACGGGAGCGGTGTCCTTGTCGACATTCTTGATGGTGACGTTGGACTGGTACTTCTTGGCCTCGGTCACAAAGACGGATGCGGGACGGGCGTGGAGACCGGTAGCGTTGATGATCGTAGTCTGCTTGGAAACCATAGTAGAACTCCCCTTCTAGACTCCCTGACTAAGCTCGGGGAGTGATTCCCCGAATTGCCTATATCGTACCAAACGTCCGTATAGTTTACACACTTAATGGACAGCCGACGAACAAACTCTTCTGAAGCGACTCGATTGGCACCACGTGCGGACTCTTGCGGCAAAATGGAGAGGCGCGTGGCCCGCAAGGCCACAGCGCCATCGCATCCACAGCAGATAGCGCGCAACGTCAAGGTGCGCCTTCGAGAGGAGCCTTCATGGCTTGGGGCAAAGACAAGACAGACGAGCAGGGCACTGTCGAGAAGGGCAAGGCGGCGGGCACCGCGAACACGGCTGCCGGAGCTGCAGCAGGTGCCACACGCGGAGCGGCAAGTGCCGCTGCCGGAGCTGCACGCGGAGCCGGTAGGGGCATTGCCGCGGGCTTCACGGCCCTTCGCGACGTACGGGATGCGTCACGCCAATACTCCTCCGCAAAAGCACAGCAGGAATCCATAGAGAAGGACCTCGAGGCACGGCGTGCGGCACTCAAGCACCGCGAGGGCATCGAGAGTGGTTATGACAGCATTGTGTCCACGCAGTCCGCAGCGCTCGCCGATGCCCAGAAGCACGCAGCCGACGCAGTGCGCCGCTCCGCTCAGCTCTCGCATGAGCTGCAAGACCTCGAGGCCCAGCTCACTAAGATGCGCGCCGACGACGAGCAGGCACTACGCCCCTACAAGCAGCTCGCCGAGTCGGCAAAGGGTCGCGCGGACGATGCCACGCGCACGGTTGCCGAAGCGAAGCGCGCGGTGCGTACGGCAGAGGGCCAGGTGAAGGATGCGACAGACCGCCGCGAGCAGGCCATAGCGTCGGCAAACCGCACACTCGACAACTCGAAGGAGCGCCAGCGCAAGGTCCAAGGCGAGCTGGACAAGCTGCTCGGCAATCCGTCCGCCAAGAGCGACGCAATCGCGCAGGTGCGCCAGGAGCTTGCGGCCGAGGCCTCGCACGTAAGCGCCGCCGAGTCGGCCGTGACCAGGTCAACCTCAGAGGCACAGTCCTCGGTCGATAATGCCCAGACGCACCTCTGGACCCAGAAGCAGTCCCTCGAGACCGCCCAGCGCGAGTCCGAGTCCATACAGGCAGAGGCCAAGGAGCGCAGGGACGAGTACGACGACCTCTGCGCCAAGGCGGACGCGCGGCAGAAGAAGGTCTCCGACGACATCGAGCGCCACAAGGCAGAAATCGAGCGCTCGAACCGCCTGCGCGACAGCGCCCGAACGGATGCCACCAAGGCAAGCGACCTTCTCGCCGAGGCAAGAAGCATCCACGACACGCCGCAGGCAACCGAGCAGCTGCGCGGCTCGATAGCGGAGCGAGAGCGGGAGCTTGCGACCAAGCGCGCGCAGGTGGAGAAACTGGGCCATGCCGAGCGCGACCTGCGCCAGCGCACCCGCACCGTGCGCATTGCCGTCATGGCGATACTTCTCGTCATCGTGGCGATCGTGGTGGTTCTTGCCGTCTCGATGTTCGCTGGGCAGTAGCGGCGCCGGCGGCCACGCCGTGTCGCATGTTCGCGAATCCGGCGCCCTACCTGATGAGCATGGCGTCGCCAAACGAGAGGAATCGGTACCCCTCGTCAATGGCTGCCTGGTAGGCAGCCATGATCTGCTCGCGCGTGGCAAGCGCCGAGACAAGCATCATGAGCGTCGAGCGGGGCACGTGGAAGTTGGTGATAAGGGCGTCCACCACGTGGTAGGTGGAACCCGGCATGAGGTAGAGGCTCGTGGTTGCATCGCGGCGCTCGACGATGTCACCGCAGCCCGTGGCGGACGCGGAATCGGGTGCGTCCTCGAAGCGACGAGCCGTGACGGCGGGCCTCGACGCAGGCGCCTCGGGGTCCCAGGCGCTTTCGAGCGAGCGCACGGCCGTGGTGCCAACGGCAACCACGCGATGCCCAGCGGCCTTTGTCGCGTGAACGGCATCGACCACATCCTGCGGGACGTGGTAGCGCTCGGTGTGCATCACGTGCTTGGTGGGGTCGTCCTCGGTCACCAGGCGGAAAGTGTCGATTCCCACCTCGAGCTCTACCGTCTTCCATCCAACGCCCTTGTCCTCGATCCTCTTGATGAGCTCAGACGTGAAGTGGAGGCCTGCCGTAGGCGCCGCCGCGGAGTGCTCCTCGTGCATGGCGTAGACGGTCTGGTACTTCTCGGGGTCGCCCTCGTATTTGGTGATGTAGGGCGGAAGCGGCACGTGCCCCGCCTCGTGGATGGCAGCGTCCAGCGTACGGTCGCCCTGCGGCTCGAAGCGAACCAGGCGCCCGCCACGGTTGCCCTCGAGAAAGTCGGCGATCTCTCCCGTAAGCACGACCCCGGCGGAGAGGGGCGCATGCAAGCCGCCCGCGCGGTACTCGATGATGGTCCCGGGCTGACGGAGGCGCTTGCCGGGGTTCACGAGGCACTCCCACACGTGTCCCAAGGGGTCCAGGTCTTCTCGGCGCTTGAGCAAAAGCGTCTCGGCCACGCCACCGGTTCCGCGCTTGTGGCCCACGAGGCGGGCCGGCATGACGCGCGTCTTGTTGGCAACGAGAAGGTCTCCCGAACCCAGGTAGTCGATCACGTCGGTGAAGCGGCGATGCTCGAGCGAGCCGTCCTCGCGGTTGAGCACGAGGAGGCGGCAGGAGTCGCGAGGGTCTGCCGGTGCCTGTGCGATGAGCCCGTCTGGTAGCGGGTAATCAAAGTCGTCGGTGCGCATGTGTGTGGCTCTCCTCATGCCCTAGGGCTGCTGTGGTGAGGTGACGTGCGGCGCGTTGTGCGCCGGCTGCCCATTCTAGCGCGCGGCGGGAAGTTCGCAGCCAGCGCAGGCAGCGGCCCGGGCGGCTCACGCCCGGCCTTGCGACGGTCACGGTCCTCGTGGCGCTCGATGGCGGCCTCTGCGGCCGAGAAGCGGCAGCCACAGTAGTTCTGGCGATACATGCCCAGATCGCGAGAAGCCTCGGTGGCCTCGGGGTAGTAGGGCCTGAAGTCGCGCCAGACCGGCGTGAGGCCGTAGGCGGCAGCGATTTTGGCAAGCGCGTCTCCGCAGGTCTCGAAGAGCTGGTACGGCGAGACAGCAAGCGTGGTGGAGACGTAAGTAAAGCCAAGGTTGCGCGCGGTGCGGCAGGCCTCGGCCAGGCGCAGGGCGTAGCAGGCGCGGCAGCGGGCGGCGCGGTCGAAGCCGTGCGGGGCGACACCCGCCTCCCACGCGGCACGGTTGTCTGCGGCAACAACAACGTCGACGTGCGCGACGTCTGCCGCCCAGGTGCGCAGTGTGGCAAGTCGGCGGTCATGCTCGGTCACGGGCTGGATGTTTGGGTTGGTCCAGCAGATTGTGGGCTCGAAGCCCTCGCGACGCAGGAGCTCCACAGGCTCTATCGAGCAGGGGCCGCAGCACGCGTGCAGGAGGAGCGGCGTACGAACGTCACGCGTCTCTTCCGTGTTCACAAGCACCTCCGTGTTCTGCCCCTGACGTGACGCCACTCTTCTTGGCACCGCTGTCTGCGGCCATCATGATAGCGCGGAGAGCAGGCGGATGCGACCGGCAGCGTCCTCCTCAAGCATGCAATCTGCCCGAGAATGTGCAGGCACACGCTTGTTTATGTCAGCAGGGTCACGCAGCACGATGTTACCCCCGGGACGCTCGAGGAGCGATGAGGCCTGCGCCCGCCAGCCCCGCTATCCCCCGAGCGGCGCCTCCCGCATAACGACCTCGCCACGCTCGTCATGTCCCAAGACAAGCGCTGACGTGAACCCACACGACGCCGCAAAGCATGCGCCCTCGTCCAGGCAGCCGCAGAGAAGGCCTGTGCTGTGGGCATCGGAGTTCACGAGGATGCGGCCTCCCATCTTGTGCAGCGCACTCAAAAGCTCGCGCCTGGGGTAGGGCTGGCTCCTAAGCCCGCGTGCCAGGGCGCCACAGTTGACTTCGAAGGGCACGCCTTCCCCCACCAGGTATTCCATGGCCTCAAGCGCAGGCGAGAGGTACTCCTCAGACGTCTCGTCAAAGTACTTGCCGCCCTCGTTGAACTTGCTCACCAGATCGAAGTGGCCCACGAAGGTGCACTCCGTGCGATCGTAGGCTGTGGCCTCGAGCTCGTAATAGGCGCGGACAAGCGCTGTCCAGTTGCCGCCAAACGCCTCCTGGCAAAGGGCCTCGAGCTTCTCGGGCGACCAATCGACCGACGTGTTGCATGGCACATCGACGTCCACGAAGTGCGTCGAGCCAATCCTGAACTCTGCCCCGGGGCAGCACGAGGGGTCGTACAGGGCGTCCAGCTCCACGCCGAGAAGGATGTCCATGCGCCCGCGGTACTCTTCCTGAAGCCCTCGAATCGCAGCTAGGTAGGCATCCCAATCCATATGGACGTCATGGTCCATGTGGCCAGAGAACCCAAGGGCGAAAAGGCCCGCGCCAAATGCCGCCTGCGCCATCTCCTGCGGTGTGTTTCTCCCGTCGCAGAGCGTCGTGTGCGTGTGGAAGTTAGCTTTGATCATGCGGTTACCCGTGTCCTTGTCGCCAGCCTTGCCTGCATAAGATACTGCAGCCAAAGCAATTCCTGCATGAGAAGCACACAAGGAGACCATAGGGGATACGTGGACCACAGACACTCTAGCGCAAGGCATCGCCAGGATCGGCGGCAAGCAGCTCCACGCCCGCGTCCGTATCGCGCACGTGTGTGCAGCCGGGCGTGCGGAGAATCCCCGCAACCATGGCCAGGTCACCGGCGCACCCCGAGAGGTGCGTCCACGCGAGCGCCCAGGCAAGCGCTGGCCCGGCGACAAGGCTGCCCACCACGGCCAACGCTGCCGTCACCACCACGGATGGCGCCAGAAGCACCGCCACGAAGCGACTCCGTGCAAGAGTGGCGCCCTCGGCCCTGGTGTAGAGCATCCCGCCCGTAAAGCCAAAGCCAATGTGCACCCGTCCACGCCCGAGCAGCAGGAACGTAGCCGCGTGTACCAGCTCGTGAACGGGCAGCGCGACGAGCGTTGCCACCGCATAGACCACCAGCCACGCGTCAATGCCCACGCCCCAGCCCCAGGCCACAAGCATGAAGATGACGCCCACAAAGCCCGCGGCGAGAAGTGCCGCCGAGAGATACAGCATGTGGCGAGCAAGCGGCGTGTCGCCCAGGATGTCGAGAGTCCCTACGCCCCTCACGAGGCGCCTCTCCTCGGTGACACCCCAAGGGCACGGCGGCGGGCGCCCTGCCAGGCATGGAGTAGCACCACGGTAACGACAAACGCGGCCATGTATGGGACGAGGTAGCCGGGATTGCCCAAGGCGCTTTCCCACCACTCGAGCGGCGAGCCTGCAGCGGGACTGGTCACGAAGCCGAAGTTCGTATCGAACACGCCGTTGAACCAACGGAAAGACACCAGGTAGACCACAGAGGCCACCAGAGATATCCAGGCATCACGCCACCGGGGAACCTCGCGTGGGTCGTCGAGCGCCATGAGCGACACGGCGAATGAGAATGCATGCTCCATGAAGCCGCTGATGCAGGGCAGGGTATACGGCGGACAGTACGTCCATCCCGGAAACAGCATGGCGCACAGCCCACCCGTAAGCCCAAAGCAGAGCAGCAGCTCGCGGGTCACGCGCGATGGCGCAAGCGCATGCCACAGACAGATGTACTCGACGATGTTGCACACGTGAAGCGGCCACCAGTCAGGCGAGAAGGTCCCGGTCTGCACCTTGAGAATGTCTCCCAAGAGCAGCAGCGCATTGGGAACGATAGCGGTGATGAGGACGAGCCGGCGCCTCCCTCCATGCCGCAAACCGTCTGCGGGAAGGCTGCGGTACCCGTGCACGAGAAGCCCAATGACCGTTGCGCAGATGACAAGCCAGAGCAGGTGCCACGGGCCAAACATGTCAAAGCCCTTGCCGCCCCAGAGCAGAGGCTCCGCGACAATGACCTTATCGATGGACATGCTGCCCCCCTTCGATGCACCCAGGATGCGACGAGCGCCAGAATCGCACCCGCATACCCTCCAACGTACCCAACCAATGCCGTTCCAGACCACGCGTGCATACGTCCGTTGTGGGATAATCACGTGGCCTGCGGCATGCACGGCATGACGACGGGCATCACCTGCACCACACACGACCAAGAGGAAGCACGTCCCACATGGCACACAATTCCCAGAACGCCCCAACCGTCGAGCGCCCGAGCTTTCCCGCTCGTGCCGTCATCACCGGGGGCATGCCGTATGGCAACAAGAACCTGCACTTTGGCCACATCGGCGGTGTCTTTGTGCCCGCGGACTTCTTCGCGCGATTCCTTCGCGACCGCATCGGGAGCAAGAACGTAATCTTTGTCTCGGGTACGGACTGCTACGGCTCACCCATCATGGAGGGCTACCGCAAGAAGGTGGAGCAGGAAGGCTACCAGGGCACCATCACCGACTACGTCCAGGCCAACCACGACGCCCAGAAGGAGGCGCTTGACGCCTACGGAATCTCGCTCGACCTCTTCGCAGGCTCTGGCCTTGAGCCGGCACGCGACTTCCACGCCCGCTTCACCACCGAGGTCCTGCGCCGCCTCCATGGCCGCGGCCTTCTGCACAAGATGGGCACCCGTCAGTTCTACGATGTCAAGGTCGGCCAGTTCTTGAACGGACGCCAGGTCATAGGCCGCTGCCCCGTACGTGGCTGCAAGTCTGAGAAGGCCTACGCCGACGAGTGCGACATGGGCCACCAGTTTGACCCCGAGGAGCTCATCAATCCCGTCTCGGCACTCACCGGCACCACGCCTGAGCTGCGCCCTGTTGACAACTGGTACTTTGACCTGCCGGCGTTTGAGTCGCAGCTCAAGGAGCTCATGGACGAATGGGACGTGGACCCGCAGGTGAGGCCCATCGTGACCAAGACAGTACGCGAGTCTCTCGTGCCGCCCGTCGTCTACATCCAGGGCAAGTTCCGTGAGGGCTTCAACGCTGTGGAGGACAGGCTCCCCGCCCACAAGCTCCACGAGGCCGAGAGGGGCCAGCAATCCTTCTCCGTAGAGTTTGCCAACTGGCGCGACCGTGATGGGGCCCGCAACGTTCTTGAGACGGCTGGCGTGCGCTTCCGCACCGGCAAGACGCTTCTGCCCTTCCGCATCACCGGCAACATCGGGTGGGGCGTGCCCGCGCCGGAGCTTGAGGACACGACCGGGCTCACCGTGTGGTGCTGGCCCGAGAGCCTCTGGGCACCCATCAGCTTCACGCAGACCGCGCTTGCGCTGGACGAGGAGAATGGCGGCACGCGCTTCTCGTCTGACGACTGGCACGACTGGTGGTGCGCAGACAACGCCAAGGTGTATCAGTTCATTGGCCAGGACAACATCTACTTCTACTGTGTGGCGCAGCCCGCCATGTGGAAGGCCCTGGACTGGGGCCTCACGCAGGACATTCCCGTGGCCAACTACCACATCCTGTTCATGAACAAGAAGGCCTCGAGCTCGGGCAAGATCCGCCCGCCCATGGCAGCCGAGCTCCTCGACCACTACACCGCCGAGCAGCTGCGCTGCCACTGGCTGAGCCTTGGCCTCGACCAGAAGGCCGTGAGCTTCTCGCCCAAGCCCTACGACACCTCCGTGAGCCACAAGGACAAGGCAACCGGCGAGGAGGTCCTGGTGAAGGACGACCCGCGCGTGGTCGACCCCGCCCTCAAGGAGAGCGCGTTTCTCACCAACATCTTCAACCGCCTGGCCAGAAGCTGCATCTACGGCGCGCAGAACGTCTGTGGAGGACACCTGCCCACAGTCGAGGCAGACGCTGATGTCCTTGATGCCTGCCGAGAGGCGGCGCTTGCCTACGAGCGCCACACTCACGCCTTCGACGCCCACGGTGCGCTTGCTGTCGCCGAGGGCTTCTGCCGTGACGCCAACCGCCGCTGGGGCGACGAGTCCAAGGCCGCCAAGGGTGACGATGCCGCCTACGAGCACGCGCTGGCAAACGCCTTTGCCGCGCTACGCACGGTGACCCTGCTCATGCACCCTGCGGTGCCGGCTGGCTGCGAGAAGATCTGCGAGCACCTGGGCTTCTCGGCAGACGCGTTCTTCTCGTGGGACCACGCGTTCGAGACCCCCGCGCAGCTGGCACAGGCGCTTGGCGAGAACCCTGCCGAGCACGCGCTGCCCGAGCTGCCGCCTCGCTTCGACTTCTTCGAGAGGCACCCAAGCCAGAAGTAAGACGAGAGAAGAGGGACACCAGCAAGGCGCCCCTCTTCTTGTGCGTGGTACCCAGAGCAATGCTTGGCAGCGGCTCCTCTTTTGGCCGCTCCGATAGAGCGACATTGTCGAGGAATTACTGCAAAGCTCCCTAGAATGCGTATTTGATGTTATCCCGATACTTCTCGTAGAGCGAACGGTTGAGCTCATCGCCTCCATCGATATTCGCGCTGTAGAAGACTGGCGGCGTCTTCATTCCCCCATCGACAAGGCGCTGAACGAGCTCGGCGATCATCGCATTCAGAACCGCAGCGCCCACAACGGTCGACGTCGGTCCAACTTTCTGTTCAAGTCCGGTGATTGGAACTGTCGCGTCTCCCACATCACCGTGGTTATCTATCACCACGTCGGCAAGCTCAAAGAGTCGCTTTCCAGAGGGGTGACGCGAGGAGACCGTCTTGGAGTAGGAGAGGTTGGTCAAAGCGATCACGCTTGCCCCTGCGTCCTTTGCAGCCTGGGCAACCTCGACCGTGACCGGATTGCGCCCTGATACCGAATGCGCGATGAGCACATCACCCCTCCGAAAATCCGCACGGTGCCTGGCAAGTGCGGTTCCATATCCGACGAGGCGTTCCATATCACTGGTTAGGGTAATCGGACTCGCTTCGACCGACACCTCCTTGCCAAAGATTGGATTGATTAGCATCAAACCGCCGGCACGGTAAAACATCTCTTGACTAAGGATTCCCGCATGGGATGCGCCGAAGATGTAAATCGAACCATGACCCACCACGCATTTCTCCAACAGGTCAACGCCGGCACGCATGTTTGCCGTCTCACTAGACCTGACCTTCTTTAGAATTGCCTCGACGTGGTCGAAGTACTCAAACTCCATCGTTGCCTCTCCCATGAGAACCCGTCTCTAAGCAATGAGTCGAGCAATAGAGCCGCAAACAATACCCCAGAGGTCAAAGTCCTGGCCACCGTAAACCAGCATCCACTGCTGAATCGTGTTGTTGAAGAAGTAGGCTCCAAAACCAACCAAGAAGACGGCGAGGACTCCCGCAACGGCGGATCCGATGACTGCGCCACGAACTCCACCGGTGCTATTTCCAATAATTGCGGCAGTGCCAATCTCAAAGAAGCATGTGGAGATGAGTGGAATGACCACGGTGGGGAATATTCCGTTCGTAAGAAGAATGGTAATGACACTCGTAACCATTGCAACAAGGAAGCCAATGGTCAGCGCATTGGGTGCGTACGGGAAAACGACAGGGCAATCGAGAGCTGGAATAGCATCGGGGACGACCTTGTCGGCAATTCCCTTGAATGCGGGAACGATTTCCGCGATGAGCATGCGCACACCTTGAAGCATGACAGTGATGCCTACGCCAAACATGATCGAATGCTGGAATATGTACACAAACGCATCGGTGGTCGTGTCAGCATATCCCCAAACGGCTGCGGGATCCATACCGTTGGACAGAAGCAGGAAGTACATGATGAGATAGGTGATAGCGATCGCAATGGAGCCAGTGATCGAAATCTCGCGCAGGAAGCTCAGCGACTTGGGAACGTTAAGATCCTCAGTCGAGCGAGATCTATCCCCCAACGCCTTTCCGAGGAGCCCCGAGATCACCGAAAGACATGTCGTGGGGTGGCCAATCGTGAAGTCATCGCTCCCGGTTACGCCCTTCACAAACGGACGCATGAGGTTGGGCGAGACAACCATGTACAGAGCAGTGAACACAGTCGCAAGCACGATGAGCTTCACGCCGGAGAGGCCCGCATCGACACCGGCAGCGATGAAGACAAAGGGGAACCAATACAGCATGTGGCCAGTGAGGAACACGCTCTTCCACTTTGTGAAGCGCGCAACAAGCAGGTTAATCGCAAAGGCCAATATCATGACGATACCGATTTGCGTGCCATACTCGGCGCTGATATCCACCGTCGTCGAGGGAACGGCTTGGGGCATGACTGCATTGAATGCAGCAGAAATGCCATCAATTGACTTTCCGGTGATAATCCCCGTTCCTGTTGTCAGAATGAAAAAGCCAATTGCGGTCATCGCCGTTCCGCGGACAATCTCACCAAAAGGCTTTTTCTGCAATATCAGGCCAATCATTGCGATAAGAGCAATGAAGATCGCGCCCTGCCCAAAGATGTCGTTAACGATGAAACTGAGTACGGCCATTGCTACTCACCCTTTCCCTCGAATTCATCAATAAACTTCAGAAACTTTTCTTCGACCTCCTGCTTGTCCATAAGACGATTGATGGCAACAACCGGCACCTTCGCGTGCTGGCGGACCCGATCGGAAAGGTCAACCGAGCAAAAGATGACATCGCACGTATTTGCGGAGCACGTGGAAACGTCACCGCAAAACACCACGACTTCCACCCCGTGCTTTTTGGCGATTTCTTCTATGCTCATGCGCAGCATGAGAGAAGAACCACACCCAAAACCACACACCGCTTGAATCTTGGGAACGCGTCTCACCGTACTGCCTCCTTCCGGGGCAATGGCCCCTCGTTGTATTCCAACTCCCTACTCATTGAGCAGAGTGGAGAGCTCGTCACAGGTCTTGCACTCTCGAATACGCCTCACAAGATGAGCGTCATCGAGGAATTTGCGTGCGACGTGCTGCAGTCTCTCGAGGTGAGATGCCTTGTCCTTGCATGCAAGACACATCACCACAAACACTGGGTCATTTTCAGAATTGAAGAAAATGGGAGAATCGAATACGGCGATTGAGATGTCCGTGCGCAATACCTCAGAAGATGGGGCGGTATGGGCAAGCGCGAATCCTGGCATTAAGACAATGTAAGGGCCGAGTTCCTTGACGCTATTGACCATGGAGTCAACGTATCTGCTGCGAATTGCCCCTGACCCAACGAGCGGCTCTGACGCTTGCCTGATAGCGTCTTCCCAATCGTTTGCTTTGAGGCCGATACGGATATTGTCAATTCCGACACTCACGGGAGATTGCGATTGCATCAGCAACTCTTTCTTCAGTCTCTTCGTTGCTTTTAGTCATGCATTAGTGTAATGGTCTTGGTGGTGATATCTGGCCTCGCGAGACTCTCCAGATTGCTCGAGGCCCCAAATATCGAGGCAAGCGCCAACAAATCGCTCTTGTCTTGGTGCTTTATTCCAAGAACAACAATCACGCGGACATTTTTTGCGTTCTCGCTTCCGAATTTAATTGGCGAGCGGGATACAAGAATTGCTGCGCAGTCATCTGAGATGCCGTCATTTACACCGGCATGCACATATGCGGTACCCGGGGTTAGCACCATATATGTGCCAAGTTCGCATACAGCGCGAATCATTGTGTCGACATAGCGAGGCTCCATTAGTCCACGCTGGACTAATGGCATGGCTGCCAACCGAATTGCATCCTGCCAAGATTCACATGCGTCTATTACCTGAATATCATCATCGAAGACGTAGTCCGTCACACGATGAAACGTTTTCTCATGTTTCTGCTCAGTGTAGTGTTTGACAAACTGAGAGCTCATTTTGGTGTAGGGAAGTTGGTTAACGTACCCCTTCACTCAATCGATATCGACTTGTGTAAGCATTGGATTTACACGTAATACAGGCGCCACCGACGTCGAGAACTCGCAGGACGCCTGACAAGTGGTATCGCGGCATGAAAAAATACGAGAAGTGGTATGACGCCGGAAACGGCGAAAAATACCCCACGACCTGGAAGGTTCATTTCGATGAGAGCCTGCACCGGGACGGCAGCTTTTATTACTTTTCTGTCTGCCCGATTTGCAGCTATCTGACCGGCAAGGGGCTGGGCGAGATCATGACTGCCCTGTGTGCAACGGATCCAGTAATGTTTGGATATCAGCACGGAAAATTACACCGGGAGCATACGATTGCAGGCGGCGATGCGGTCTGCGACTACTGGGTCGTGGGCGATAGGACGGACAATCCGCAGTAGGAGGAGAATATGTCGAAGTGTGCAACGGAATTTCAGCGGAAGGTTATGGCAAAGACCTATCGCGGAAAAGGAATTTTCAAACCACTTGGTACCGGATGGATTGACGAGCACGTAGCGTCCGTGCGCGAGTGGATTGCCAATGTCTATTTTTACAAAAAAGGTGGCATGGTTATCATGATCGACGCCGGATACAATTATGACCGCCTGGCGGAGAAAATGTGCTGGCTGGATATTGAGCCTTCGTCCATTCAACACATCCTCATTACCCACCAGGATACCGATCATGTCGGGGCTGTAGAGCGGGACAGCCCGGGGCTGTTCCGGCAGACAAAGTTGTACATTGGCGAGATTGAGAACCGGTACCTGACCGGGGAAGCAAAACGCAAGGTGTTTTTTCATCTGTATACCCTGCCCCGGGTCAGAATTGACAACGAGAAGGTCCTGTTAAGAGATGGGGAAACCTTCCAGATCGGCGGGATCCAGGTGGAAGCGATTCTCTGCCCGGGACATACCAGAGGCCACATGGTCTACCTGATTGATAACCAGTATCTCTTTACCGGAGACGCCCTCTGGCTCGGCGCGGATGGCGGGTACGGCTTCATCAATGGGCTTGCGGACAATATTAAGGAACAAAGCCGGTCGCTGGCAAAACTGCGTGATCTGCTTGTAGAACGGAACATCCGCCCGATCATCTGTACCGGGCATACCGGCTGGACAGATCATTTCGAATTTGCCTTCCGGCATATCGACCAGGTCTGCAATGCATGGAAGAAAATACAGACACCTGTTGATCCAACCGCCCCACTTGACGGATATAACGAAGCAGACGACACCGAAGAAAAAGCGCGGGTAAACCGACTTCCAAAAGCCTATGAGGCGCAAAGGGGAGACGCATCATGATTACGCTCAGGGAACAAATTGATATCCCGGCTTCCTATGAAAAGCTGGAAAACTGGCTTCACAATTTTGAGACAGAATTCGTCAAATGGAGCCCTTTCCATCTGGAATGCCAGCTGCTTGACCATTCGATCGCAGCTGGCAGCAAGGTCCGCTTCTACGAGATTGTTATGGGGCTTGACTATGACGTGACCGGGGCGCTGATCCAAAGCAATCTGGAGAAAGACCATTTTCTGATTGAATTTCAAAGCGACAAGAAGACAGCCTTCATCACTTTTGAAGGAATGCGTACGGAAAACGGATGCCGCTTCTCCCATACGGAATCCTTTGGCCTGACGACGCCCGTCATCGGGTCAGTCATGAATTTCCTCATTTTCAAGGTGTTGTACAGAAAGAAGGCAGACTTTGGCCTGATACAGGATGACATGAAACTGGACAATCTGTATCTGAAAAGGATATTAGCAGAAGGCAGGTATCCTGAGCGCTTTCCGGAGGGTGAATTGAAAAACCATACGCCGGCAGAGGAATTAAAAAACCTTCAATGATGGGAGGTGCAGGATGATTGTTTTGGAGCTGCTACTATTTTGCCTTCTGTTTACAGGAATGGTGCGGATTGACGTCTTAGGCGGGGCCGTGAATGGACTGTACTTTTATCCCAAGCCGGTGCAGGAGCGCGCAATTTCCCTTGGGCTGATGAGTCGGGAGACAATGCAGCGGAAACGAAAATGCTTCATGCTCCCCTTTATGATTGTCATGCTTGCCTCCCTCCTTCTGATCATTGGATGCTTGAATGGCGTAAGTGATTTTCGGACAGCCTATCTGCAGGCGCTCTTGTTCCTGGAGGTCATGAACCGGTACGACGGCATCGTGATCGACAAGCTTTGGGTCGGACACAGCAGATTTTGGGTTCTTCCCGGAACGGAGGATCTTCCTTTTGTACAGACGTGGGCGCAGGTTATCAAAAAGCGCGGGATCCTGACACTGGTCTGGATTATCGGCGCAGCGGTTGTAGCCGGATTAGTGGTCCTGCTTTTCTGATAAAAGAAAAACAGAGTTCAAGCCGTCCGATGCACTGGCGTGCGTTTTGAACAGGAAGTCATCCTCCCGATGGAGAGAGGATGACAGTCAGGAACAGGAGCAAAACAATATGAAATCAATCCATACTGAATTGAAAAAAAGAAGGTTTTGAAGGCTGGTTTTTCCCATCTAGGGAGTCTGACCGCTGTGTGATCACACTGGTCGAATCAAAAGGCAATAATATAGCCAACAAGGGGCTGGCACGCTGGTTCAATCAACATGGCTGCTGTTCTCTTGGCCTCGGGAAATGGCAGGACCATACGCAGAGAGACGGGCTGCACGAATGGCCGCTCGAATATTTTGGAAAAGCGATGGAATGGCTTAAGGGGCATGGGATTAAAAAATTCGGCCTTTACGGCATCTCTTTTGGCGGCAACATGGCACTGATGGCCGCCTCCCTGTATCCGGATATTACGTTAACCATTGCCTGCGAAGCAATTGATATCGTTATGGAAGGCTTTGAAGAAGGGAAAAAGGAAGGCATGAGTGAATGGTGCTGCGGTAAATCCACATTTACTTTCCGCGGAGAGGCCCTGCCATATCTGCCTTACGGGCTTTCAGAACACGAGTATTATGACAGGATTGTGAAAAGCTGTAAGGAACACCATGAACTACGCTCCAGGGAGTTGTTTCAGAATGCAGAAAAACGGGAGATTCCGGAGAACTGCTTCATCCCGGTTGAACGGATTCACGGCAGGCTGCTTATTATCGCGGCAGCGGATGATTCCATGTGGGAATCGGAGAAATATGCGAAGCGCATGGAGCGAAGGCTTGCATCTCTGCCCCATCCATCTGAAGCCGAGACAATGATATATTCATACGGCACACACCTGCTGCTCCCATACAACGCTGGCAGGATCGGACCTTTTGATATTGCTGCCTTCGTTGTTAAGCTGTTCCGCTCAGGCAGAAGGAATGGTAACGAATGCAAAGATGCCAGGAAGCAGCTTGACTCCCTGTTAGCGGATGAAATCCGAAAATGGTAAAAGCGTATGTGTCATCGGATATAACAGCTCACGATTGATGCAGGAGGAAGCAAGAATGCGGTTTCAGGAATTTGGTTCAAAAGAGCTGCAGGCGGTCCTGCTGCTGCAGCCAATGGGGCTTGGCCCCGATGCTTTTGATTTGGTGGTACCCATTTTAAGCCAGAGCTATCACCTCATTGTCCCCACCATCCCCGGCCTTGACCCCAAGGAGCCGGGGCAGGACTTTACATCCATTGAAGAGATTGCGGCGAATATAGAAGACTGGGGGTGTGAACATGGCGGCAGCCATGTGAAGGGAATCTACGGATGCTCCATGGGTGGAGCCATTGCCATCCGGCTGTTGTCTGACAGGAGGATCTCCGCGGATGTCTGGATCATAGACGGCGGAATTACGCCTTATCAAATCTGGAAACCGCTGACCTATCTCATTGGGATCCGTGATTTCCTGATGATCTGGACCGCAAAGCACATGAGTCTCAAGTCCCTACGAGAGGTGATGAACCCGGACAAATATACGGAAAAGGACATTGCCTATGTGAAGGATTGCCTGCGTGGCATGAGTAACCGCACGATATGGCGGGGCTTTTACCAAACCAACAATTACAATGTCGCTCTTCCCATACAAAAGCCGGCAGGAAAAGTATTTTACTGGTACGGGGAAGAGGAGAAAAAAGACCGCAGATGGGATCTTGCTTATATCAGGAAGAACCTTCCCTGGGCGAGGATACAGGAAAATGCGGGGATGGGACATGGCGAGTCGTTTACACTTTTTCCGGATCGCTTTTGCGAGATGTTTGTGGCCTGCTGCCGAGTGGATGAATGATGCCCTTCCCTGATTTCACCGAACTTTAACGAAAGATCCTGCTTGCTGAAATAAAGATTGCAGATTCTGAGCCCGGGGACCAGAAAGGAGAAAAACGAATGGTTGTAGATTACAAAAACTGGATGCCAAAGGGAATGATTCTGGGGACTGCGGTGGCGGGGGCAGCCGCTGCGCTCCTTTGTCTGCTTGTGCCTTTTAGGCCGGTGCGGATTGCTTCCGGCATTCTCTGTGTGCTTCTATTCGCCGCTGCGGGGTGGATGTTCGCAATGTACCGTGCATTTGATTACCATGGAAAGCGCCAGATGTCGAGGCAGATCATTGAAGGCGTTGCCGGATACGTCAACGTGCCTGAGGGAGGAAAATGCCTGGATATCGGCTGCGGCAGCGGGGCACTTTCCATTGCCTGTGCAAAGAGAAATCCCAAGGCGCAGATCACAGGACTGGACCGCTGGGGCAAGGAATACGCCTCCTTCAGCCAGAAGCTTTGTGAGCGAAATGCAGTGGCCGAAGGCGTGGCAAATGTCCGTTTCGTGCAGGGAGATGCGGTTTCGCTGGATTTTCCGGATGAGAGCTTCGATGCGGTCACAAGCAATTATGTCTATCACAACATTCCTTCCAAGGACAGGCAGGAAATCATCTTGGAAACGCTACGGGTTTTAAAGAAAGGCGGAACCTTTGCGATACATGATATCTTCTCGTCCATAAAGTATGGCGATATGACCCGGTTTGTACAAAAACTAAAGGAAAGGGGCTATCAGGAAGTAAAGCTAATCACGACCTGCAATGGCATGTTTATGTCGTCTCGCGAAGCAGTTTGGATGCAGTTGAAGGGATCCGCCATCCTGACAGGAAAGAAGTAAGTGATTGGCGGGCGGAGGAAAGCATGAAATGAATCTACCGGACGCTGTTTGCATCAATCATGAAGAAAAGCATAACAAATCGGTTTGGAAAGGAACTGGCAGAACGCTCTATTCGCCGTGGCAGACAGGAGTACAGAAAGCTGCCCTCCCATGCGGACGACCTTGGACCGAGGAATATGCAATAGAGGAAAAACGCATCGCCCGCACGAAAAAACGATGAGGTGGAGTCTTCATGAAGGAGAAAATCTGGGATCTGTATGCACCGATCTACAAGCGTGCCATGCAGGCAGACCGCACAACCTATGAATACATGTACGCCCGCATCCCAGAGGTGATCCGCGGCAAGGAGGTGTTGGAAATTGCCGCGGGACCCGGACTTTTGGCAAAAAACAGAGCCTTCGTTGGTTCCTGTGGGTAGGGGTTCCGGCTAGGCCGCCTTCTTCGCCGCCTGCCTTCCGGGAAGCCGGGGCCTGCAGTCGGAGCAGCGCAGCATCGGCAGGGAGACGAGATTGTCCGTGTTCCGGAAGCCGTAGCCCATCCTCACGGTGACCTTTACCTTGTTGTCGATCGCCTCGTGTGTTTAGTCAAGTCCCCTTTTCGGAAATGTGCAAAGACTTCTTTAGAGTGTGAGCACGAAACTTTTTGGGGTTTCGTCACGCCGACACGGCAGTACCTATCCGCGGCAGACAATCGTGACGGCGCCACGCCGCTCCGCGGCCATCGCAGCATGGCGCCCATTGCCATCAGAACGGAAGCTTCTCCGGCTCACCCCCTTCGTCGCGGGCATGCGGCTCGAGTTTGGCAGGCTGCCTGCCGGTTGCCGCCAGGTAGTCCAGTACCAGCAGCTCGAAGGTCGAGGGAAACGGCCCGCACTCCCCTTCGTGCGGACACGAGCCACACTGAATGCCCCAGTGCGCATCGTGCAGGCACGGCCCGTCGTAGGGCTCCGTCCGGGCCCACGCGGAGCCCGGCCCGTAGCTGAGCATCGCGAGCTCCTCGAAGCCGACCGGCACCTCGTCGCCCATGAGCCGGACGATCGCCCCCAGCGCGTCCCCGTCCAGCGCGATCATGCGACGGCACCTCCCTTGCCCAGCATCAGCGAGTTCTCGAGGCGATGGCTGGGGCCCGCGAACTCGACCAGGCGGCCGTGGTGCACCACCCGGTCGACGATGGCCTGGGCCAGCTTGTCGTCCGCGAAGACGGTGCCCCACTTGGAGAACTCGATGTTTGTGGTGAATATGATCGCGCGGCGCTCGTAGCTCTCGGAGATGACCTGGTAGAGCAGTCGCGCTCCGTCCACGTCGAAGGGCACGTACCCGAACTCGTCCAGCACCAGGAGCCTCGAGCGCGATATGTCGCCCAGCACCTTGGCGAGGGTGCCGTCGCGCTTGGCATTGCCGAGTTCGAGCACCAGCTGGGCCGTCTGCCAGAACCTCACGGGGATGCCGGCTGCCGCGGCGCGCATGGAGAGCGCTATGGCCATGTGCGACTTTCCCCTGCCAGTCTGGCCGAAGAACACGAGGTTCTCGCAGGATCCGACGAAGGCCAGGGACAGCATGTCGTCCCTGCCCCAGCCGTCCGGGAAGCGCACGTGGGTCCAGTCGAAGTCCTCCACCGACTGGTGGACGGGAAGCCTCGCCTGTCTGAGCAGCCTTGCCCGCCTGCTCGCGTCGCGGTGGGCGATCTCGGCCTCCAGCATGGCCCTGCACCCGGCGATCTGGGTCGGGGTCGAGGTCTCCAGGAACTGGTCGATCACGTCGTTCGAGATGTAGAGGGCGCGGGCAGCGGCCCTCGTGGCGGCAAAGACGGCATCGCGCTCCGCGCTGCTAAGCGACATCGTGACCACCCCCGCCGAGCACCCGCCAGGCCTCGTCGTAGACGCTGAGGTCGACGGGCTTGTCGTAGACGATTGCCTCGTCCCCCGAGGCCGCAACGGCGGCGGAGAGCTCCACGTTCGCTGCGCCGAGGGAGCCGGTGGCCGAGAGGGAGCGAACCATGCCTTCCACGGCCGCGCGAAAGCCGCTCCTCTCGGCGGCGTCGCGCAGTGTCCTGAGATCGGCGGAGAGGCCTGCGGCGTCCTCCGCGTCGAGGAACGCCACGAGCTCGTCCGGCAGGGAGTCGCGCACCACCGAGTCGCGCCAGCCGCCGGGGCGCATGCACAGCAGCTTGAGCTGCAGGGTCGGGTCGGCGCTGCTGGTGGGCACGGGGCCCCACTCGCGCTCGTAGGCGGCAAGGACCTCCCCGGTCATCGCGTCGACGAACGTGACGTCAAAGGCGCCGAGGCCGACCGTCACCTCGCGCCCGGCCATCGCGGGCCCCACGTTGTAGCGGTGTATGCCGCCGAGCACCACCTCGCCCTGCTTGTTGGCGCGGCGCGCCATCGCCTCCCACCTCACGCAGGAGAACGGCGCCGCCGGAAGTGGGAGCAGGGCCTCGCGGTCGCCCTCGAAGAGCTCGAGCTGGGGCACGCCGAGGCGGTAGTGGCGCTTGTCGGAGAGGTCGAGGCTGTCCTTGAGCAGGCGCTCGTTGAACTTCACGACGTCGTGGAAGCTCGGTACGGGAACGAACAGGGCGCGGCGATGGGCGCCCACCATGTTCTCGCAGTTGCCCTTCTCGTTTCCGGAGTGGGGGTTGGTGAAGCTGTAGTCGAGACCGTAGTGGGAGGCGAAGAGCTTGAACATCTTGCTGACGCGGATCTCGGCGCCGAAGCGGCGGCCGACCTCCGTGGCATTGTCGAAGACCGCGCGCACGGGAACGCCGCCGACGAACTCGAACACGTTGCGCAGGCCCTGGCACACGCACTCCGAGGTTTCGCCCCAGAAGACCTGCGTGAGGCCGACGTTCGAATGGGGGAAGCTGACGGTGAGGTACTTGCCGCGAATGGTGACGCCACGCACCTTGAAGTCCGCCTCGCCGAAGTCCACCTGGCACTCACCGGGCAGCCACCTGAGCAGCAGGTACCCTGAGGCGTCGCGCTGGTCGCGCTCAATGGCCATCTGCTCCCTCTTCCAGCGCACGTAGCGTTGCACGGTGGAGTAGCTGCCCTCGTAGTGCTCCTCCTCGCGCAGACGCACGTAGACCCTGGTTGCGGTGTGGCGCTGCTTGCGCCACTGCTTGGTGTCGGAGATGAGCCATGCGTCGATCGTCTCCCTGAACCCCTCGAGGGTCGGGAACTGCGGATTCTGCTTGGGCTTCGGCTGCACGGATAGGTCCTCCATGTCGCGGTACTTGCGCACCGTCGGCTCGGAGACATGCAGCTCCCGCGCGATCTGGGCGACGGGCTGGCCATGCCTCACCCTCTTGCGTATATCCTCTATCTTGTCCACGTCGATCATTCCTTTCTGCCTTTCTCGTGTCGGATACAACGGCACCGACAACGTTAGAGGCAATTGGGCCGGTCGACGTGGCCTTGCTTAAACCCCAAAAGTTTTCGTGCTCGAAAGCTAAAGACCTACGTGCTCAAACCCGCAATCACGACGTTAACAAACACACGCCTCGACGCGCCCGTTCCCGATGCCGGGCTCGACCGCGGCCACGATGCCGGCCCTGCGCCCGCGGGCCTTCTCCTCGACGGCGACGACAGGCGCGATCCTGCAGTAGGCGGCATCATGGAGCCATGCATCCGGCAGCGCTTCCGCCTCTCCGGCCGTCTCCGTCCTGGACACGGCCCTGAGGTCCTCCTTGAGCCCCCATGCCCTGAACAGGCGCGAGCCGGCCTTCCGCTTCAGGGACTCGAGCCTGGCGCGCTGGGCGTCGGTGAGGCTCTCCGGATTCTTCGCCAGGGCGAAGCGGCTCCCCTTGATGGAGTCCGCGGCCTCCTTCGGCGCCTTCGCCTCCGTAGGGGCCTCCTCGCCCTTCTTCGGCCTGCCTGGCCTGCTGCGCCTGGGCATGGCATCGCGGGCAGCCCCCTTCGCCGCCTGCCACCCCTCGCGCCTCACGCCGTCGGGCGCGTCGTTCATCCACTGCACGACATGGAACGGATCCATCACCCACCGGGCGTTCGGGCATCTGCGCCTCGCCGGCGCCCTGATCCATTTCGCGCCGTCGGCCGTCACGGCCTCGATGGCGCGCCTCTGCTCCCGCGTGAGCCCGCCGAAGGATAGGCCCGGCACTTCCCTCCCGCATCCCTCGTGGGCCCATATGAGGCACCCGCGGTCGTGGCCGGCGACGACGGCCAGGCACTTGTGCCCCTTCTTGCAGGAGGCCTCGTCTATCCCTATGCGCCTCACTCCGTCGAACCGCCCGCATCCGCGTGCGGCCTCCAGCCCTGCATAGACGCGCGTGCAGATGCCCCCGGCGGCACGCCATTCGACGCGCGCGGGCCCGGCGACGGCGCTTGCGGTGCACCGTACCGCGAGGCATGCCGCCCAGTCCTCGAAACCGCGCGTGAGGCGCGATCCGCGCCGCGCCCATGGCACCGCTTCGACCAGCACGCCGTGCTCCGGGCAGGAGACGCGGCTGGGCCTGTATTCGAGGAAGCATTCCGACCTGGCCAGGTCCATGGCACGCCGCCTTCCGGGAGACGGCGGCCCGTCGTAGCATGCGCACTTCCCGCCGCAGGCCGGGCACCGCTGCGCATGGCTCTTCCAGGGCCTCGCCCCGACGACCACCGCGTCCCCTTCGATGCGTGCACATTCGATGACCGCATGCGCCAGCGCGAGCGCGTGGCGTAGTATCCTGTCCATGTGCCAGGGCCCTTCTCGTAGGTTGTTGTAGCAGACGCAATCCTACCCTGCCCGGCACGGAGACGGCCCCGAAAGGGGCCGTTCTCCTTCATATCGCGTGCTTTGCCGCCGCTGCCTGGGGCCGGACCGAAATCCCGCCCACAGGAACTACCGAAGAGCCAAAAAATATAGCTTTTGCTGCAAAGAGAATGATAGCAACAGATTATTCTGTAGGGATAATCGCAGAAGCAAAGAAAGGTGAATATCCAGCTAACCTCACTTTCGAAGTTGCGGACGCTATGAGCCTGCCTTACGCAGACAACTCCTTCGATGTAGTGTTAATTGCCAATGCATTGCACATCGTGCCTGACCCGGAAAAGGTGCTTCAGGAAATCGCCCGTGTGCTGCGCCCGGGCGGCATCCTGATTGCGCCGAACTTTGTAGAACACAAAGGGACCTTGCCCAGCCGCATCTGGGCGGGAATTTTACACATAGCGGGTGTGCGGTTTGAACACCGATGGACAGCAGATGAGTACCTGCATTTCCTGGAAGCAAATGGATGGAAGGTGACCATAAAGCATGAGATGACCGCACGGATGGTGATGATATATACGGAGTGTATGAGAGGAAAAAACAGATGAAAATAGAAATGCCCGCAGCGCATTTCTTAGGACACGGGGATGTGGATGTTTTACATCGCGAAGAAGTACAAGCGGGATTGGAAAAAGAAGGCATGATTATTTTGACGAACGAGATCCAGAACGGTATGAGGATGCACCTAGTGGCGCGAAAGCCATATAGGGACGAGGCGACAAGCCTATGATCATGCATGACTGGAATACCGAAAATCCAGAGGCAATCCTGCTGATTCATCCCATGCTCGCATCGGCGGCACTGGTCAGGAGCTGCCTTACGGACTATCTGGGAGATTGCCACCGATATCTTGTGCCGGACCTGTCCGCCCATGGAGCAGCAGGAAACGAAACCTATCGAAGTGCTGCTGACGAGGCGAAGGCGATCCATTCGTACCTTATCTCAGAAGATGTAACGCATCTGAAGCTGGCCTATGGGGCATCCTTGGGCGGTGTTGTCCTGCTGGAACTTCTGGAGTATAAAGATCTTGATATTGACCACCTATTCTTTGAGGGAATGAGCTTCTTTACAGACGCAACATTCATGTACCGGATTTTCAGGTTAGCCTTTTTGTTTGCGCACAGAAACGCCGTGAAGAATCCGGCTTTGGCAATGAAGAAGATGACGTCACTGTATGGGGCGGAATGTGCGGAGGAGATGACAAACAATCTGATCCGAATGAAGAAGGAAAGCATAGTCAATATCGTGCACGACTGCGGCTTTGTGGATCTGCCGAGGCTGGAGGAGAAAACACAGAAGAAATGCACCTTCACTTACGGCGAAAAGGACTTCGACTATAAAAAAGCCATGAAGATAATCCCAGAAGTATACCCGTTTGCAGGCACCATGGTTTGGCCTGGATATGGGCATTGTGAAAAACTCATCAAAGAGCCGGAAGTCTATGCGGATATACTGAAACAGGACATGTGCCGTTAGTCATGAGAAATCAGGAAGATGCTGTTTATAAGACAGAAAAGGGAACAGTTTCCAGACAAAAGATTCAAAGATCAGATAAGAACAAGCCGCACCAACTCTTTCTTGAGAATCGGTACGGCTTGTTTTTGGGGGCGAATTATTTTATCCGATCTTCCAGCCAATGGCCTGTCTTCTGGAATTGACAAAGCGTCTGTAAACACCCTCTTGCATCATCAGTTCCTCGTGCGTTCCGCGCTGCACGATACGCCCTCTGTCTACGACAAAGATCTGATCTGCATTTCGCACCGTCTTCAAGCGGTGGGCAATCATCAGAATTGTTTTTTCTTCGTCAATGCCTCGATCGCCTCCATGAGCTCCTTCTCATTTTCCGGATCGACATTGGCAGTGGCTTCATCGAGAATAATGACCGGAGCATCCTTCATGATAGCTCTTGCAATGGAGATCCGCTGCCGCTCCCCGCCGGACAGCGAAGCGCCGTGTTCCCCGATGACCGTATCATATCCATCCGGCAGAGCCATGATGAAATCGTGGCAGCAGGCTTTCTGCGCAGCGGCAATTACTTCATCCATGGATGCATCTGGCCGCCCGAAGCGGATATTATTGGCTATCGTATCGTGGAAGAGGTAGACGTTTTGAAACACGAAACTGAAGTTCTCCATCAGGGAGTCCATGGAGTAGGCCTTTACATTTCTCTCATCCAGAGTGATTACTCCTTTATCCACATCCCAGAACCGTGCGATCAGGTGGCAGAGCGTAGTCTTGCCTCCGCCGGATGGTCCTACAAAAGCTACAGTTCCTTTCTCCGGCACGGAAAGCGATACATCGTCGATGATCTTCTTTTTTCCATAGGCAAAATCAATGCCGGACACTTTAATGTTGTGTGTCAGCGGAGTCACATTTTTCCCCGAAATATCCATCGGGGAAAGGCTTAGTACCTCTTTCCCACGATCTACGCACAATCCCACGACTCTAAGCAGCGCGGAGTAGGAGCCCATGGATTCCAGTCCGGTGAAAACAAAGAAGGCCATGATCATCATCATGATGGTCATGAGTAGCTCCATGGAGCCATGTAGATAAAATCCGATGGACGCAAGAATCACAGCCACACCCGTCAGCTTTAGTGCGATATTCTGATACGGAATGTACTTGTTGGAAATCATTTCCAGTTTTGTATTTGTGGCAGCAGCTTCTTTGATGGCGTCGTCCAGCTTTTTCCTGGACTTCCCGGTCATGTTATAAGCCTTAACCTCGGAAATGCCCTGAATGTATTCCAACACCCGTTCGATCACCTTGGTATCAACGGCAATCTTCGCTGCGGCTGTTTCCACATTGGCTTTTCGCATGCTGTGATTGATGAGGGCAAATACGATCACTCCGGCAAGGCAGATGAGTCCGATCCTCCAGTCAAAGAGGAGGATGAACAGGACAATAATGGCTGTGTTCAAGATCCCCTGCGTCGTCAGCATGACTACACGCGTAGCCACATCCCCAAGCTGCTCCATGACATTGGTTGTGACAGTAGTGATTTCTCCCAGGCTGTTTTGATTGAAATAGCCCATGGGAAGATAGCGCAGATGCTCTGCAATCTCGATCCGCTTCCCCGCACACTCCTGATAGCCTGCCCTGCACTGCAGCATGGTCGACTTGCTGCGGAAGAGTGACTCCAGGAGAACCGAAACAAGCAGAATCATAAATCCCACAAGCACCCGGCTGTCGGATATGGAATCAGAGAGGAATCCGCCAAGCACCAGATAGATCGCCGGAAATTTTGCGGCTTCGCAGAGGGCGATCAGCACGCCGATCCCCAGTGACTGGTAGAACATCCGGCGGTTGTCTCCCGCGCAGAAATCAAAGAATTTCTTCAGTGTAGCAATCATGCGAATACGCCTCCTTCCGTGTCATCGGTATCCTTTGCGTACACATGGGTCTCCCACATATTCCGGTAGAGCGCACAGGAGGTAAGAAGCTCTGTATGCGTTCCTCTTGCCTCAATATTTCCTCCCTTGATCACCACGATCTGTTCAGAATCGGTGATCGTAGACAGTCTATGCGCAATGACAATGAGAGTCTTTCCCTTGGAAAGCGCGGAAACCGATTTTTGGATCATCGCTTCATTTTCTGGATCCGTGTAGGCCGTTGCTTCATCAAGGATCAGGATCGGCGCGTTTTTCATCATTGCTCTTGCGATGGAGATCCGCTGCCGCTCTCCTCCAGAAAGGTGGGCACCGCTGCCACCCACGATCGTATCAAAGCCATTCTCCAGTTTCATGATAAAGTCATAATAGCCGCTCTTTCTGGCAATCTCCTCCACCTCCCTATCAGAGGCAGAAGGATGACCCATACGGATATTTTCCCGTACCGAGGTGTCAAACAGGAAGCTGTCCTGGGAGACATACGCGATCTGCGAATTGTAATCGGTAAGGGACATGTCCTTGATATCTACATCTCCAATGGTGATACTTCCTTCCTGTACATCCCACAGAGAGGCAATCAGTCTTGCGATGGTGGATTTGCCGCTGCCGCTGGGGCCCACCAGGGCGGTCACACTGCCCTCTGGAATCTTCAGATCAATGCCATGTAGGACCTCCTTCTCTTCATAGCCGAAGCGGACATGATTCAAAGCGATGTCATGGTTCTTTGGTATATACTTGCTGGCCTCAGGACGTTTCAGCTCCGGCAGCCCCAGAACCTCATCGATCTCTCCGAAGATGGAAGTCGCCTTTGAGATGTCGTCGTTATAGCTCATCACCGTAATTAACGGCGTGATGAGTCCGCAGGCGAGGATGACCACCATGATGAAATCCGGCAGCGACAGCGTCCCATGCATGGTAAATAGTGCACTGACAGGCAGGACAGAGAGGAGCGTGGCCGGGGCAATCACCATGCCGAGAGAAAAAGGAATGATACAGGCCTGCATCCAGTCGATGAAGCTTTTGGCATTTTCCTCAGCGGCATCTGCGAAGCGTTGGTAGGAGCTCTCTGCTTTCCCGAAGGCCTTGATAACCTCAATGCCGCCGATGTATTCTACGGCCGTATCATTCAGCTCCTTCGTGGTGTCCTGTGTTTTCTGAAATCTTTCGCCGCTGTCCTTCATCATCCACATCATTGCGATAGCGGCGACAGGAAGCGTAGTAAGAGAGAGGAGCGCGACTCGCCAGTCAATGGTCAGGATGTAGACAAACAGCAGGACCGGCGCGCAGAGGTTGGCGGTAAACTCCGGCACTACATGAGCCAGTGTCGGCTCCATGGAATCCGTCCGCTCGCAGATGATATTTTTCAGTGCTCCGGACGGCATTTCCTGCACCGTACCGAGAGGCAGTCGGGAGAGCTTATCCACCAGAGCAATCCGCACATTCCCAATCACCTGAAAGGTCGCCTTGTGAGAGGTCTTTGTAGACTGGGTGTGAAAGCTCACCCGCAGAATCCAAAACAAAGCCATGAGCAGCCCTTCTACAAGGTATACGTTGAACTTCCGTTCTCCGGATAAAAGCTTTCTCACCATGTCTCCCATCAAAACATAGGGAGCCAGGGAAAAGGCTACTCCAATCACGGCAATGACAACGCTTTTGATATAAGAGCTTTTGTATTCGCCGGCAAATTGGAGAATGTAGGTGAGTATGCCTTTTTGTTTTCTCGTTTTCGCATCCATAATCAAATTTCTCCTTTATCTATCCAATACATCAGGAACCTTTTACTTTCCCTTTATCCATCGAGTGCATCAGACGCTCTCTGCAGCTTGCATTTCCTGCGATATTCCAGCGGGGTAACTCCGAAACAGGCCTTGAAGGCAGCGCCGAATTTTGCCTGTGTGGAAAACCCGACCTTCAGCCCGATATCCGCAAGCTTATTTTCCGTAGACCGCAGCATCTCTGCAGCCTTTTCCATCCTTGCACTCTGCTGAAACTCAGCATATCCGCAGCCATAGACGCTTCGGAAGTAGTTCTTAAGGCTTGTCTCGCTGACACCGAACCGTTCCGCCAGCTCCCGTGCTGTATGGCGGCGGGATAGGTCAGAGCAGATCAAATCCTTTGCTCTTTTGGCAATTTCTACCTGTGACTCGGAATAATAGGTTCTTTTCACCTGCACCTGCCCAAAGTCCAGATGCGCCAGGTAGGTCAGCAGCTCCGTGCACTTTATGTAGAGCAGTTCATTTCCGAACGGTGCTTCCGCATAATACTGAAATACATCATAAAAGTCGGATAGAAATTTCCCGGCAGTCCTGATCCATGGTTTCGTTTGCCCTTCGAGATGGTGGTAGAGAAAGGACGCAGCAGATGGAAGGCTTACCGTTTTGCCACCTTCCGGCAATTGCTTTGCTTCCTCCACATGGAAAATCACCTCAAAGCCAGTGTATTCGCCATCCGGATAGAAAAAGGAGCTTTCAGCCTGTCCGGTATCCACAGCAATCTCCCCAGCGGCCAGGAAGGTACGTTCGCCGCTTTTTAGGCGCAGCTCACATCTTCCCCCGGAGCAATAATTGATTTTTAGTTTTCTTAGGCCTTTTGTGGATTCTTCTATACGCTCCGGGATCTTCGTGGAACAGATTCTAATCAGGATAAAAAGACAGTTGTCATCCAGAAAAACGGTCGTTAGTTTCCCCTCCGCCTTCCCGATATTGGAAGGGAGAGGCACTTCCATCCGGCTGCCATCTTTAGAGATCAGTGCTCCAGCCTTTGCGAATCGTTTTGTGACAGCATCCTTCATCTTCTCACCGACCTTCCTTATATGATTCAACTGATTTGAGCTATGCGTCCATCCTTGATCCGGATTGTCCGGTCACAGCACTCTGCCGCAAGCTCCGGGTCATGCGTGGATACAAATATCGTTTTTCCCCGTTTCGCCAATTCTTTCAGCAATAGAGACACCTCCTTCATGTGCCGGTAATCCAAGCCGGAGGTGGGCTCATCAAAAAGAAGGATTTTGGCATTGGCAGCTATGGCCGACGCGATCGCCACACGCTGCTTCTGCCCGCCGGATAGTGCCATCGGATGCTTCTCCCTGTATTCCAGCAGATCAAGGCTTGCCAAAATCTCCTTTGCTTGGGTTTCATCCGGCTTTTCCATCGACAGAAGCACTTCCGAGAGGACACTGTCCGTGAAAAGCTGATGGTTCACGTCCTGCATGACCATGTAACATAGTTTTGTCAGCTTCTTGCCTGCATACTGCTGCCCGTCCATCCAGACGCTCCCGATACAGGTTTTCTCAAGCCCACAGAGACAACGGAGAAAGGTAGATTTCCCGGAGCCGTTGCCACCTGTGATGCCCACGATTTCTCCCGGCTTTACCTGCAGGGAGGGAATTCGTATCGTGCATATAGGTGCGTCTTTCGGAGATAGTTTTTTCTTAAAGAAAAGGTATTTCTGCGGGTGATAGGTAAAATAGAAGTTCTTGAGCAGGATGTCGTTGTTTTTGTACGGTTCATCACGGGGCGCTTCATTGACCTGATATGGAAAATGTTCATATGCCGACTCTGTACCGGAATATTCCCTGATGTACCGTTCTTCCAGATTCACCGGACGAAGCTCATATGCCGCAAGTTCACTTTCGGATAAGGACGCGAATTCTTCACGATCCCACTCCCGAACGATCTCCCCTTTTTCCATATAAACTGCGCGGTCGATCACTTCCTTCAAGTACCATAGCCGATGCTCGGAAATCACAATGGTCTTTCCTTGGGCCTTCCATAGCTTCAGCATGTCCCGGAGGTCACGGATCGCGCTCCAGTCCAGATTGGAGGACGGCTCATCCAGCAGGATGATCTCCGGCAGAAGCGCTGCGACAGAACCACAGGCGATTTTCTGCTTTTCTCCCCCGGAAAGCCGGAACAGGCTCCGGTTCATGAGGGACTGAAGGTTCAGCTCCGCGACGATGCGCCCCTTCCTTGCCAGGATTTCCCTTTCGGGGAGTCCGATGTTTTCCGGGCCAAAGGTGATTTCCCCGTCGGTATCTACAGAGAAGAATTGGCTTCTGGGGTTCTGGAAAACGCTTCCAACCAGCCCTGCGAGGGAGTACAGTTCCTGTTCTCGAATTGCCTTACCATTTACGACCACTCTTCCTGTCAGTTCGCCTTTATAAAAATGGGGGATCAGGCCGTTGATCAGCCGTGTCAGTGTTGTCTTTCCGCATCCGGAAGCTCCGCACAGAAGAACACATTCCCCGTCCTTTATGGTCAGATTGATATTTTTTAGTCCGCCCCGTTCCAGGCCGTTGTAGTGGAAGTTCACATTTTGAATTTTGATCACAGCAGTTTCACCCCACTTTGCAACGAGAGCCATACATAGAAAATGGTCAGTATGCTCATAACGGACACAATCAGAAAATCGCACGCATGAAAGCCGATGTCACAGACATTGGTCCGTTTCACCGGTGCCCCAAGACCTCTGGTAACCGCTGCGGCGGACAGCTCGTCGCCAATGTTCACACTGGAAAACAGAAGCGGGATCAGCCGGTAGGCCACCATCTTCGTCACCTTGCCACCGCCAAATTGGATCCCTCTCATCTTCATGGCATCGCGGATCGAGCGGTATTCCTCTGCCAGAGTCGGGAAGAAGCGCATCATCACGGCAATCGATATGGATAATCCCTGCGGTGCGTGCATGCGGTTCATCGCTGCCATAAACTCATTGATTTTCGTCGTGGAAATGCAGTACCAGACGGTGATCATAGTCGGCGCAAACTGTGTGACCATATAACACAGGAAGAGAACCAGCATGCCAAGCGCCCCGCCGAAGTGGCGCTGTGCATAATTCTGCAGAACGGACGCTGCAATAAACAGAACGGTAAAACGTGCTCCGATGTGAAGCTTGCCTTCCAAACAAACCAGAAAAACCGGGACAAATGTCATGATGGCCCGGACAATATAGGCCGGGCCATCCACAACATCAATCATCACCACGACAGAAAATAAGACTAGGATAAGAAGCTTGCTTCTCGGATCCAGGTAGAGCCAGCCGGTTATTTCTTTTCTCTTCTTTCCTTCATCCATTTACACGATCCCAGCTTTTTCAAAATTCTTCCGCACGACAGCCTTACCGATCACTGCGCCGACCATGCCAGAGATAAAGCAGATCACAATAATAACTGGATAGGTCTTCGGAGTGACCAGGGTAAACAGCGTATCTACAAAGGAAGCATCATAGCCGCCTTCAAGCAGGCTCTGCTTATAAGAGTCCGCCGTAAGCACCAGCGGCAGATAACTGGCCACTACCCACAAGCTGAATACGCCATAACTCACGAAAGTCTTCTTCCAGCTCTTATAATTTCCGGATTTAGCAATCAGATCAGCAATCAAACCCGCCGCGATGCAGATAGGAGCTCCGGTCAGTCCCATTCCGAAGATAAAGAGAAGAATGGCAACAATGACAGAGGTGATAGTAATCATGCCGAATTTCTCAATCTTTGCATAGTAGAGCATCATGGGAATACCGGTGACAATGGGAATCAGAACCGCATACCCTGCCACAATAAACGGGGAAAGAAAACCCAGGTACATGATAACCATCTGGACGACCCAGAGGATTGCTGTGAAAATACCGATTGTGATAAAATCTCTTACCTGAAGCTTATTTTGATTCATGAAACGATCCCTCCTATTGGCTAATGCAGTGTATCTTTTGCAACCGATCATTCGGAGCTCTTCTAAGTTAGCATAGTCTAACTCTGGTTTATATCCCATTTTGTTATTTTTGTTCCATATAGCATCGACTTTCTCCACGACCGTTGTTAGTCTCAACAAACTATGTTGAGATTCCTCCATCGCAAAGGAAAATATTTTTTGTGCGTTATAGGAGAAACTTCAGATTTGTACAACAAGCCTGAAGTATATTTTGGGACAATAGAAAGCAGGTGGGCAGATGATCACGCTTACAACAAAGCTGGGATCCGTTTATGGGAAACCATGTGGAACATCTGATGACGGAAAAACAGTTTACGAAATTCACAGCATTCCTTATGCCAGGGCCAAACGCTTCGAAAAGCCGGAACGGATTACCCAATATCCAAAAGGGGGAATCATAAACCGGGAAGAAACGGTTTGCTTCCCACAGCATGGGTACCCGCTATGGATGAATGTGTTCATGAAGCACCACATGATGCGCCCTGAATTTCTTCCTACTAAGGATGCGCAGACGGAAGACGCCTTTGTTGTTAACATCTGGACGGATGATTTAAAGGGAAACAAACCGGTCACTGTTTTTTTGCACGGCGGTGGAGAGGGGAGCGGCACCGTCCCCATGTACAAAGGGGATAATCTTGCAAAGAAAGGCGTTGTGGCGGTTACGGTTACGTACCGCATCGGAAGCTTTGGATACATGCCGACATTTGACGGGAACCTCATGAACGCGGATCTGGCTTATCTGGATCAGCAGGCGGCGCTTCTTTGGATACGGGATAATATCCAATATTTTGGCGGTGATCCTGACAACATCACTTTGGTCGGACATTGCGGAGGGGGGCTTGCGGCTCTCTATCAATTTCTTAATCCAACAAGCAGCCAATGCTTCCACAAGCTCATGATGCTTTGCGGCAACCTCCCCTCCCTGATTGACCGTAAGACTGCAAAGGAAATGTACCAAAGTTCTCTGCAGCACTATAAGGTCAGCAGCCTTAGCGAGCTACAAAACCTCCCTGCGAAAGCTTTCTTGGGACACAGCCGAATTGGGCAGAGTGATGTGTTTGACGATGCGTTTTTCATTGACGATCCGAATACTCTCCTGAAAGAGGAAAGATTTCCGAACATGCCGGTTCTGATCGGAACCAATGCGGATGAATTCTCCATGATTGAGTTGCCAATGTACTACCGCTTCCTTGGGATCACCACAAAAGAGAAGGATCTTGATGCCGCACTGGAGAAAAAGTACAAGGAATACGGAAAAGAGTTGAAAGACGAGATATGGTCAGAGGCACAGAGTGGAATTGATTTACAGGTCAAAATCATGGAGCTGCTCGTCTTTCATACATCCGCTTTTCAGATGATGGAACAGATCAGCCGGAAATGCCCTGTATACGGCTATCGGCTAAGTTATGTTCCCGCCTTATACAAGGGGCTTCGCGGAGCCTATCATGGAGCGGAACTGGTGTACTTTTTCAATAATTTTGATAAAATGCGAATCCCTGTCACGGAGGAAAACAAGAGGCAGGCTTCCATCATACAAAACGACTGGATCTCATTTATCAAAAACGGCGAAATCCCGAATAGAGAGAAATATAACGAGCATGGACTCATCACCTTTTATGACAAAAAGATAAAAAGCATCGACTTTCCACACAAAGAATTCATACAGGAACTGCTGAAAACAGATCTGCCAGAACAAAATCGCCACAGCTACATTATGAATATGTCTGAGCCTACCGGCAAAGTATAGTCAACAGGTGCAAGGATATAAGATACGAACGAAAGCCACTCCATCCAAGGTGGCTTTTGCTTTGTATAAGGCTCAAAAAGTATTTACATAAGAAGAACACTCCCAGGTGGCAATTATCAAATCGACATCATTACGCTGCAGGTATTCTTTTGCCTCTTCAAGAGATTTTGGGCCAATAAGCCGGCATCCAAATAGCAGTCTTTCCAAACGTGACTTCAGTAACACGCTAGTTGCAAGGCCGAAAGAGCAGACAAAGAGGATAGTTGGGACAAGATCCTCTCCTCCGCTTGCCTCAAAAATGGACGTAAGATACATCGCTATGTAGGCTATTTCGCTTGGAGGAAATTCAACTCCGCATTCTTCAAGAGTGCTTGATGTGAACTCAAGAATGAGTGGAGAGGTGAGGCGAAGATAGGACTCCATCTTCTCATCATGCAACTGAATATTGTTATGCTTTCGATAGAGCGCCGCTCGAATGTGTTCCGTAAGCATCGAGATGACATCCTTGACTGCGACGCCATCAATTTGCTGATACTTACTGAGTGCGTCAACCAGTTGTCTCGAGAGCTTCTCCGCCTCTCCGTTCATGGCGTCAGCCTCTGTGCGTTCTCTTTGGGATGGCAGCGGACCTATTCTCTGCGAGAGAATCAGGGTTGCCAGATAGGTTCTCTCATCCCGCTGGGAAACGTACTTCTCGAGCATTATACGGAGCGAATCTAACGTCTCTGCGTTTGACGATTGTTCAAATTCGTAGCTTACCGACTGAATGGTGTGCCGGCGCTGGATGCGGCACAAAATATAGCAAACAAGAGTTTCGATATAGTCCTCGTTGAGAAACCCCCATGCCCAAGATGGCTTTCGCATGCTGGACAATTTCCTTTGCGAAGGGCATGCACAAACACATGTCCTCATAGTGAGAGACCAAATCACTAATGCAGTCCGGGCAGGGGTTATCAGCAAGAAGCTGAACAAATGCATGACGTATGTTTAATTCGTCTGCCTCTAAAGCCAAGCCTTTTCCTTGGCAGCGAACTACCGAAATGCACTCATTCTTGAGCACCGCTTCCACTTCGGGGAAATCACGGATTGCAGTTTGTCTACTCACTCCACAATCATTTGCAAGAAGCTGAAACGTCGCTGAGTCACGAAGCAGAAGAGACGCGGTCATTACTGACAATCTCTCTTCGGAATCAAGGATTCGTCGGCCATACGTTTCAAGCGTCCGGAGAAGCGACTGCATGCTGCTTGGAGTGCCAACCAGCACGATTCCCTTACCGCGCTTGCGCTCGAGGATCACGTTATGAATATGAGCGAACTGCTCAAGCTGAGACAAGTCATTTCTCACTGAACGGACACTCACATGGAAGCGGTATGCAACGTCACCAACGAGCACCGGTTCATCTTGCCGACAAAACCATTTGAGTTCGCTAACCTGTCGATTCGTCAAGTCGAACATAATTCATCACCCCGCTTCCTGATTAGAATGTACGTGCCATTCAATATGGCAACAATGACCAATCGGAGCAGAGGAAATGGCAAAGATGAGCTTTAATAGATGATGCTTAGGGTCTAACCTGCGTAAATACCAAGTTCTCCGTTCATTCTAATGATCTCTTGGTTAGACAATTAAACTAAGAGGCAATCCAAAGGAAATAATGTTGCATCCGTCGAGAACACGTAGGAATAAGACTCCGTCGTTCTTTTCGAGTGGTGCCGACAAGTGCAGAAGAAAAGAGGGGTTTCTGACAACGCTGTTGTCAGAATTCAACTCACGTGAAAAGGAGGCTCTAAAAAGCAAGACCGGAGCTATCACCAAAGATATTGCCGACAAGAAGTAAGACGATAAAAGAAGGGCGCCTGTGCGGCGGCCCCCTTCCATGAGACAAAGGGAAACTCCCTTTGTCTCATCGCAGGCTGTTGTCGCGGTCGTAGTGCTTGCCGTCCCAGTAGACGCGTGTTGCACGCTGGCACTTCTCGGGCAGTCCGACGTCTTTGAGCGCCCATGCGCAGAACTCGTCAAAGCCCACACGGTCAACGATGTAGCCGATGTGCTCCTTGCCCTCGGGCGCATTGGGGTCGATGTACTCCTCGATGAAGGCGTAGGTGTTCTTCACAATCTTCACGATGGAGCCCTCGTCCACCCAGCGCAGCCAGTCCTGCGCGAGGCGCGGGTTTTGCTTGCCCGTGCGTCCCATGATCTTGAGACGGAAATAGTGCTCGGGACTCCTGGTCCAGGCGCGCGTGGGGCAGTAGACCACGCACACGCCGCATCCTATGCAGCGGTCCTCGTCGCGCACGACCTTGCCCTTCTCAAGCCTCAAGGCGCTCACCGAGCGCCGCTGGCACCAGTCGACGCACTGCCCACAGCCGATGCAGCGGTTAGGGTCGTACTGGGGCTCGGTCATGCCGATGATGCCAAAGTCGTTGAGAGCCACGTGCGCACAGTCGTTTGAGCAGCCGGTGAAGGCCACCTTCACGTGCCGGTTGTTGGGAAAGATCTCGTGGTCCATGCGCTGCGCGAATGCGGTGGTGTCGTAGCAGCCAAACGGGCACAGGCGCTTGCCCGGGCAGGCGACGACGTTGCGCGTGCCGCTGGCCAGATAGCCCTGGGAGGTGTCCTCCTGGTTGATCTTTGTGTCCTCGATGATGGCCCTGAGCTTCTCGTTTACCTTGGGCATGTCTTCCATGTGGATGCCCGGGATCTCCACCCCCTGGCGGTTGGTGAGGAATATCTCCCCCCTGCCGTACTCCTCGGCAATCTCGACGATGCGCGCCATGCTCTTGGCGCTCACAAGGCCGCCTGGCACGCGCACGCGGCTGGCGGCCATGCCGCGCTCCTTGCTCACGCGGAACGCGTTCTTCTTCATGGCCTTGACGTCGATGTCCTGAATCATGACGGCCTCCTAGTCCAGCAACTGCTTGCTCTGGGTGTAGTTGAAGACGGGCCCATCCAGGCACACGTACTTCTCACCTATGCGGCAATGACCGCATTTGCCCAGGCCACAGCACATCTTTCGCTCCTGGCTCACCCAGATGTTCTCCTCTGCAAGGCCCAGCTCGAGAAGGCCCTTCACGGAGAAGCGCATCATGGGCGGCGGGCCTACGACAATTGCCTGCGCCATTGAGGGGTCACGCAGAGGGAGCCCGGGGATGTACTTGGTTACCAAGCCAACGTTGCCCTCGTAGCCGTCAGGTGCGCCGTCCACGGTAAGGGTGAGGTCCAGAAGACCATCCCAGCGTGCAAGGTCATCGCGGAAGAGCATGTCGGAGGGACTGCGAAAGCCCACGATCACGTGCTTGTCCTTGGGTGTGGCGCTTGCGGCCAAGGCTTCGACGACTCCCCTCACGGGGCTCACACCCGTGCCACCGGCCACAACAACGCACTCCCCGTCTAGGTAGCGCTCGACTTCGAAGCCGTTTCCGTAGGGCCCACGCAAAAGCAGCGTCGAGCCCTCGTAGGCCTCGAAGACCTCGCTGGTCACCACGCCCACGCGGCGAATGGTGAGGTCGACCGACTCGCCGGGCACAATGCCGCTCACGCTGATGGGCGCCTCACCGTACTTAGGGACGGAGACCTCGAAGAACTGGCCGGGGCAAACCTCTCCGCCAAAGCCCATGCGAAAGGTGTATTCCTTCTCGGTGTGCTTGATGATCTCGATCACCTTCGAGGCAAAGGGTAGGTATGGATTGTTGCTAGGCATCGCAGGCCACGCTCCCCTCGTGCTGGGCGTCCCACTCGTCAACGGCGTCGGTGAGCTTGTTGACGCACGCGGCAAAGCTGATGTACTCGGGGCATACGTCGTCGCAGCGCCCGCAGCCCACGCACATGTCGTAGCCAAAGCGCTGGCGGAAGTCGCACACCTTGTGGAGCACCTTGAAGCGCATGCGCTCGCCGTGCTGCTTGCGGTAGCTTGCCCCGCCGGCAACCGTCGAGTAGCCGTCAATCATGCAGCTGGCCTGCACACGGCGCCTCTCGCCAACCCTACCATTCTCGGTGTAGGCCACGTCTTGCATGGTGAAGCACGTACAGGTGGGGCACACGATGGTGCACCTGCCGCAGCCGATGCAGCGGTGGTTGTACTCGTCCCACACGTCACTGGAGCGAAGCTCCAAGGGCACGGACTTGGGGACGCGCACGTGCACCTCGTTTGTGCTGACGTGCGCGGGAACAACGTCTTGGCTGCGTGCGGCATGACGCTCGAAGAGCGGTCGGAAGGACTTGTTTGCCACGGCACAGGCGTAGCCGTCGCCCAAGCGCTCGAGCGAGAACTCCCAGCAGTCGGGTGCGACGCTTGTGCCCATGTCTGCGCAGAAGCAGTGCTCGAAGGTCTGTGGGCAGCCGAGAAGCACAAAGCGAACGCGGTCGCGGATGCGACGGTAGAAGCTATCCTCGGGGCCGTTGTGCAGATACATCGCGTCAAGGCGCTTCACGCCATGGAGATCGCAGGCGCGCATGAGCACGAGAACCTCGCGGGCGTCACCGCGCACGGCGGAGTCGTTGGCTGCACCAACGTCGCTAGCCTCTCTCACCTGGTCCTCGGTGTAGTAGAAGAGCGTCTGCGAGAGCGGTGTGAGCAGTTCCTTGAACGAGTAGTCGCTCTTCGCGTCGAGCTCGACCTGCGAGGCGTCATCCACGAAATCGTAGATTACCTGGTCAACGTCGGTGAAGCGCCCTGCACCCACCCTTCTCACCGGAGCAAAGACGAGGTGGTCACGGGCAAGCTCGCGAACCAGCCCGTCAAGCCCCTCCCCATCAAGCACGTATCCCATGGTCTCCCCTCTCTTCCGCGTCCCGGCCGGGACGCATCCTCTTTCTTGTGAGTGCGGCGCTCACGCGTGCGTGAGCACATACCTCCACAGGAGTTGCGGGTCGTCCTGCTCTGCCATGCCAACGCCCAGCGCCGTCGGCACGGCTCCACTCATGACGACAAGGCCTGGCGGTCCTTGGGCAACCACGCGCCCCTCGGCCATGAGGCAGACCTTGTCAGCATACGAGAAGGCCGACTCCACGTCGTGGGTCGCAACCACCACCGCCAGACCCTCTCCTGCAAGGCGGCGGAAGAGCGTGGCGAGCTCCCAGCGCCTGTGGGCGTCAAGGTGCGCGGACGGCTCGTCGAGAAGGAGTGTCCCTGCGTCCTGGGCGACAACCATAGCAAGATAGGCGCATTGCAACTCGCCGCCCGATACATCCCCGAGGAGCCGGTCACGAAGCTTCCACACGCCCGTGAGCTCCATGGCGTGACGCACCAGGCTACGGTCCTTCTCGCCCAGCGTCCTTACAGCACCGAGCGTGGCAAAACGACCGTGGCACACCAGGGTGTAGACATCCATACGCGGAGCGCCGAGCTTCTGGGGTAGATAGGCAAGGTGGCGTGCCCGCTCCCGGTGGCTGAGCTTCCCCAAGTCAAGTCCGTCCACGACCACGCTCCCCTCGTGCGGGAGCACGCCGGCAAGGCAGCGCAAAAGCGTGGACTTGCCACAGCCGTTCTTGCCCACGAGGGTGCTCACCTGGCCGTCGTTGAGCTCGAGGGAGTCAACGGCAAGGGAGAAGCCGCTTTCGCGCACAAACGAGAGGCCCCGCACGTCAATCATGCGGCATCACCCCTGCGACGCGCCGTGACAGAATGTGAGCCATGCCTGCACCTGCGCCGCGACAGAAGCCCTAGGAAGAACGGCGCGCCGAGAAGTGCGAGCACCAGGCCGACCGGAAGCTCGTAGGGAAATGCGATGGTCCGTGCCACGAGGTCGCATGCAACCAGCAGGGCCGAGCCCCACACGACGCAAAGTGCGAGCCCCTGGCGGGTCGTGGGTCTCGCCCACATGCGGATGAGATTGGGAACGATAAGGCCAACAAAGCTGAGTAGGCCGCAGATGGATACGGCCGAGGCGGCGAGAAGCGCGGCGCAGACAATGGCTCCCAGCCTGCAGGCGCGCACATTAAGACCAAGGCCGTGCGCGGCCTCGTCACCCAGTGCAAGCAGGTCTATGCCACGGCCGAGGCAGGCCCCGGCCACAAGCGCCACCGCCATGGCAGGAAGGCTCACCGCAAGGCTCTGGTAGGTCACCCCGGAAAGCCCGCCAAGCGTAAAGGACACGCGGTCCGTGACCGATTCCGGCCACACGACCACAATCACGTCGATGGCTGCCGCCATAAGGCTCGAGACCGCAACGCCGGCAAGGACCACAGTGCTGCGGCCGCTCCCCGCTCGACGCGAGACCAGGTACACCAGAAGCGTGGCGAGAAGCGCGCCGGCAAAGGCCATGGCCTGTCTCAGGATAGGGTGTCCTGGCAGCCAGAGGGCTGCGACAAGCCAGAGCAGGCCCGCCCCGGCATTGACGCCCATCACACCCGGCGAGGCAAGGTCGTTGTCGAGCGACGCCTGCAGGAGGAGGCCCGATGATGCCAGCGCCGCGCCGCAGAACGCCCCCGCAACCACACGAGGCAGGCGGACACCCATAAGGACGAGCGTTGCCGTGGGATCTGCAGCGCGGCCGGTGACGAGGAGGCCAAGCGTCTGAAACGCCTCGGACGAGCCGAGCGCCGAGGTGCCCTTGAGTAGCGAGGCGAGCGAGGCGAGCGCGAGCGCGACGGCACCCAGAACGCACGCCCAGTGGCTCCTCTCGTATCGCCCCTCTTCACCGTTGGACACGACTACCCCTGTTGCTCTCGCACGCTGAGGATGTAGGAGTAGGCCTCTGCCCAGCGCTCGTTTGGCTTGTACTCAAAGAGGTCCTTGGGCAGGACGTTGACCCTGCCCGCCTGAGCCGCCGAGAGGGACGACCATGCCGGCTGAGCCTGGAAATCCTGTTCGAAGACCCCCTTGGCCTCATCCTCGTCCCCGCGAGGGATGACAAAGACGTAGTAGGGGTCGGCGGCAACGATTGCCTCGACCGAGAGGTCATCCAACGAGGAGTCGTCCTCGGCGATGTTCGCCATCTGCAGGTTGTCGAAGATCTCGCAGGCAAAGTAGCCGCTCTTGGCGACCTTTGCCTTGGTAGACGAGATGAGAAGCGCCAGGTAGCTCACCTGGGGCAGGCCTGCCGCGCTTGCCTCGACCCCGCTTATGGCATTCGAGACGTCCGTGACGTTGGCCTGGTAGAGGTCGTCTCGCCCGCTCGTCTCGGTAAGTGCGGCCATGTTGCTTGCGTAGTCGTCGAAGCTGTTCACGTCGACGTCGCGCCACGCAATGCCCGCACCGTCCAGGCCGGACTCGAGCTCCTTCTGCGCGGGGATCTCGGCAGTGAGCAGCACGAGCGTGGGCTTGAGCGCAACGATCTTCTCGAGGCTCGGCTGCGCGATGGTGCCCACAGATTCCACGTCTTCGGGTAGGCCGTCGAGACCGGTGGCATCTTCGGTGACGCCCACGGGCGGCATGCCGGCAAGGACCGCCATCTGGGCAAGCGAGCGAGAGGTGGCAATGATGCGCATTTCGTCGACGGCATCTGCGGTCCCAGTCGAGTCCGGTGGCGGTGCGGTGTCCGCACTTGGCTGCGTAGCACACCCGGTGAGAAGCCCGCAACCCAGAAGCGCTGACAAGCGCAGGAAATCTCTTCTCTCGAGCATGGGCCCTCCCACATGGTAGTGTGATATCAGAGTCGCCTTGTCCTGTAGCCACGCAGATGGCTTAATGATATCTGCTCAAACGCTCGTGTTTCTGTTGGCATAGCAACGAAATGAAGAACTTGGGCAGCCATGCCGTCGTTCTCGTCGTCATAGAGAGGAAGCCCATGCCGAGCACCGTAGCGCCCATTCCGCCTCAGCCGCATTTCCCCAGCTACTATCTGCGCCCCACCGTCGCGCCCCGTGTGGCGCGCAAGGTCGAGACTGGCGATGGGGCCCAGATTGCCACATTCGTGTATGGCCCGGTCGAGGGGCGGGTGGAAGCGGATCCGGTCCTCTTCCTCCACGGCAACGGAGAGGAGCACGGCATCTTTGGCGCGCAGATAGACGCCCTCGTCGATAAAGGGCGCTGCGCCATTGGCGTGGACTCGCGCGCACAGGGTGCGTCCACGCGCGGAAGCTCCCCCCTCACCTATGAGCTCATGGCAGACGACGCGCTTCTCGTGCTCGGTGCATTGGGGGTGCAGCGTGCGCACGTAGTGGGCTTCTCGGACGGTGCCATAGAAGCCCTACTCATGGCCCGTGACCATCCAGAGCGCGTGGCCTCGGTGCTCTCGATGGGCGCAAACCTCACGCCCGAGGGCGTGCTTGCGGAAGACGACTGGGACATAGAAGGCACCGCCGAGCAGAGCGAGGCATGGGCGGCATGGCTGGAAGACGGACCTGAGGGCATTGACCCCTCTATCATGACCCCCAGTATCGAGGAGGCGAGAATGACCGCCCAGCTTATGCGCCTCATGTTGGACGAACCCCACATTCCGGCGGAGTCGCTTGGCTCGATTGGCTGCCCCGTTACCGTGATGGTAGGTGAGTTCGACTGCATCAATCCCGCCGAGACGCAGCGGATTGTCGACGCAATTCCCTACGCGCGCAAGGTCGTGGTGCCCGGGGCCGACCACGTGCTGCCCAAGTGCGCCCCCGATGACGTGAGCCGCGAGCTCCTCTCCCTTCTCGTCCCGTAGTATTTCGCCGTTTAAGACCGGCTAACCGGCGAATTTATACGAGACAGTCACCAAGTCGTGATATTTTGAAGGTTAAGCGTGTTTGACTGTCGAGAATTCACGACTTGGTGACTGTTTCCCAGCAATGTCGGGGCCGTTGCCGGGACGGTGTCATCCCGGCAACGCAACGCATTGTCCCAAGAAGCTACGGGAACCATTTCACAATTCGTTCCCGGCCGTTTCCCACAGGAAGCTCGCTACTTCTTTGGAAGCACCGCCTTCATGCACAGCGCCATCGAGATGGCACCCGCATCGGGTGTCCCAAGGCTGCGCTCTGCCGCCGGGCGGGCGCGCCCGACCTTTGGGACGAGGCCCTTGGTCGCCTCGGCAGCCTTCTGGGCGACCGCCGCGGCCGCGGCCCAGGCGTTCCCGAGGGAGGCCCCTGCCTCCGCCTGGCGCCCAAGCTCGTCAGCGAACGGGCCGAGGGCGTCGAGCATGGTCTTGTCGCCGGGGCGTGCACCGCCGAGCTCCTCCATCTTGGCAAGTGCAGCCCTCGCCGCCCTTGCCGCGTCAGTCGTGCCATAAGCATCCGCGTCATCGCCCAGCGCACCACCAGCGGCCTCGAGCGCCGAGCCCCAGAGCACCCCGGAGGTACCGCCGGCCTTGGCCGCCCAGGCTCGGCCCGCCTCGCGGAGGGTGGAGCCGAGCGCAGCGCCGCGCGCGTGCGCGGCCACGGCAGCCTCGGCGGCGAAGGTGGCCCCCTTCACCATCCCGCGTCCGTGGTCGCCGTCGCCGGCCACCCCGTCGATCCTGGCGAGGTCCTGCTCGGCGGCGGCTACCGCGTCGCGCATGCGGGCAAGCGCGCCCACCACATACCCTGCGGCAGCCTCGGACGCGGCGGAGCCGCGCCCAAAGGACTCCTCCACCCCTGGCCCCGTCTCGTAGGTCGCACGCGATTGCGAGGCCATCGTCCCTCCACCAAGGCGGTACGACGCCGTGTCGCACGGGGCGAGCCAGTACCCTTCCAGCTCGTCGTCCAGGAACTCCACGGCGAGCGCTATCCCCTCCATGTCGAGCGACGTCACGTACTCCCCGACCAACGGGTGGACGAGGGTGTAGCCCCTGTCCTCGAGGAGCCTCCTCACCGTGCCCCAGACCACGAAGAGCTCCTCGTACTTGGTGGAGCCGAGCCCGTCCAGAATAGCTGCGACCCTCTTGCTGCCGCCCTCGGGCGCCTCCGCGAGGACGCGGTCGACGAGCAGGCCGGCTATCCCGTCGGCGCTCTCGAGGTCGGCCTCCCCGACGCCGGGCTCCCCGTGGATGCCCTGCCCGACCTCCATGCGCCCGTGCGGGACGTGGAAGAGCGGAGCGTCCTCGCCCGGGAGCGTGCACCCGCGGAACCCCACGGACATGGTCCTGGTGGAGTCGTTCGCCTCCCTCGCCACCCTCTCCACCTCGTCGAGGGGCAGCCCCGCCGCGGCCGCGGCGCCCACGGCCTTGAAGACCATGAACGTCCCCACGTTCCCACGGCGCTTGCACGCCTCCTCCGGTGCGGCGGAGCTCACGTCGTCGGTGACGTAGGCGGTGCGGCAGTCGACGCCGCCTCCGCGCAGGCGGTCGCGGGCGATGTCGAAGTTCATCTTGTCACCGGCATAGTTGCCGCCGACGATGAGGAGCCCCGTCCCCTGCTCGACCGCATGGGCGACCCCGAGGACGTCTTCGGCCGAGGGCGACGTGAACACGTTGCCGACCACGGTCCCGTCCATGAACCCGTCGCCCACGATTCCGCAGAAGGCCGGGTAGTGACCGGAGCCGCCTCCGTTGATGACTGCGACCTTGTCGGCGGGCATCCTCGTCGCACGGGCGACTCCCCCGGGCACCTGGGCAACATACTTCGGATATGCGGCCACGTAGCCCCTCAGCATGTCCTCGCGAAAGCTCTTTGGATCGTTGCAGAGCATGGATCTCACGCATCCCTTCAAAAAAGACGGGCGGGAAGATGGATTCCCTCTCCGCCCGCTCCCCCTATTGGGCGGAGTGTCCCGTCCTCATGTCGCTGTTATTGGTTATCTGCAAAGTAATTGCGGAGCCCTTGAAGCATATACTGTCCGGCAAGCGCGCCTTGGTCAATCACGCCCTTCGCCTTTGCAGCATGAACGGCAGCCTTCCCAAACCTGGGCAGCATGTCCTTCGTCGCCTCGCAGCCTGCCTTTGCTCCCTCGACAGCCGCATCCATGACTTGGCGGAAGCTTGCCTCAGGATTCTGGTCGACGAGGGCGCGTGCACTCTTTGCTGCGGCATCGACGGAATCGAGAATCGTCCTGTCCCCAAGCTCACACTTGCCGCGCTTCTTGATTCCCTCGGCAAACGATTCTATGTAGGTAGCCATATCAGGGGGAACCAGCTCGGTCTTTCCCTTGAAGGACTTCCCGGCTTGCATGACACCTGACGACATGAGGGTTCCCATCGTCGACGGGACGGTGTTCTGCATCTTCATTGCGCCTTTGAAAAGCATCTTGCCGATGTCTCCCTCGCCGGTGAAGTCGCGAAGGAACCCAGGGAGTGCGCCATAGCCCTTGCTCATGGTGAGGCCTAGGTCACCGTCTCCCATTACCGCGTCCATCTGGCAGAGCTCGTCCTTCTTCTCGGCAAATAGTTTGCTGACACAATCGAACATTGCCGGAACATCGTTTGCTGTGATCTTTTCCATCCCTAGATGCCTCCAAGCATCGAATGGGCCAAGGTGCCTACCTCTGGCAGATGAAGGGGGTGTTTACAGGGTGTTCGAAGTATCCCCTGAGCTCCTCGTCGACCTTGCAGACGGAGATGGAGGCACCTGCCATCTCCATAGAGGTCGCGTACTCCCCCGTCCAAGAGCGCCACACCTTGATTCCCTTGGCCTTGAGCCGCTTCCTCACGGAGTTACTAAGGATGTAGAGCTCCTCGACGGAAGTGGCGCCAAGCCCGTTAACGAGAAGGGCAACCTCTTCTCCCGAGGCAACGGGCATGTCCTTCAAAATCTCCCCCACCGATTCCTCTGCAAGCTCGTCTGCGGTCTTGATAGGACCATTCCAAACGCCGGGCTCGCCGTGAATGCCCATGCCGAAGGCCATCTCATCGTCCTTGAGCTCGAAGTTGGAATGGCCAACCTCGGGAACGATGCAAGGCGTGAGAGCAAAACCCACCGTCCTCACATTGTCCCCGGCCTTCTTTGCAGCTGCATACACCTCATCGAGCGCACCGCCCTGGTCGGCCTTAGCACCAGCAGCCTTGTACATGAAGAATATGCCCGCAACTCCACGACGAGCCTCGGGATTCTCGTTCGAGAGAACGTCATCAGCTCCTACGAGCGACTTGCACTCAATGTCATCCATCTCGAGCATCTCGGACGCCATGTCAAAGTTCATGATGTCGCCGGTGTAGTTGCCGTAGAGGCAGAGAACCCCCGCTCCAGCCTCGACTTCCTTGGCGATGTTGTAGATCTGCTCGGCAGAGGGAGACTGGAACACTCCGCCAACGCCGCAACCGTCAATCAGACCATCGCCCACATAGCCCAAGAACAGGGGCAGGTGACCGGTGCCGCCACCTGTGATGATCGCAACCTTGCCCGGCTTCTTGCGAGCGGTGCAATAGCAGCGCAGGTCATCTGCGACACACTTCACTTGGTCTGGGTGGGAGGCGTAGATGCCCTGAAGCATCTCGTCGACGTAATCCTCGGGAGCGTTGATGATCTTCTTCATTGCTTATCCTCTCATCCAAAGAAGTAGACGATGTAATTCGTGAACATGGTGAGCAGGAGGAAGATGGTTTCCATGTACGCGAAGGGAAGCGCTTCCTCCCCTTTGTACTTTGCCGTCCAGATATATCCCAGGTAGAAGGACGTGGCGATGTCGATACCCACCATGTCGAAGTTGGGAGACGGAGCCAGCCAACGAAGCACCATCGAAACGGCAAAGAAGGAAAGCCCGATGTAGAGGGACCACTTCTGGTCTCCCTTCACCATCTGGCTATAGTAGAAGAGCCTCTTGCCGTCAGCCTTCCCGTAGCGACGCTTGGCCTCCAGGGCAGCCCTTACCAGGTACATGGAGAAGGCGCCGAGAAAATAGACGAGGCCTATCACGAACGTCCCAAAAATATCCTTGCTGGCAAAGAACCTAAAGGCGACGAAGAGCCAGACTGCGCAGATGGCGAGCAGCTCTACGAAGGTCACCATACGCGCCCCGACAGTGATGGGGGCAGGATGCCTCGTCTCGCTGACTTTGGGGAGCTCGAACGAGCGCCTATCTTGAGCCTTTTTGGAACCCGTGACGCCGGAGGGTGCAACGTTCCGTTTCTTTGTCCTCTTCTTACTCACGCTCTGCCTCCATGACATGCCAACGTAGGCCCTGCCGAGAGAGCCGCCCGCCCCGCACAAGAGGCGTGGACGGGCAGCTGGGAAAGGAAGAGCCCCAGGCGCAAGGCGTTACTTCGCGTTGGGGAACTTGATCTCCTTGGGATACTCCCAGCTCTGGAGCTCCTCGGGCGGGAAGGACTTAGGCTCCCTGCCGCCATTGACGGTCAGCGCATGGTAGTACAGCTCGGCGAGCTCCTCGATGTAGCAGACCTTGAGGTATGCCTCATCGATGTTGTCCTCGTCAACGGCAACTGAACCATGGCCTTGAAGCAGGAATACGTCAGCTTCCTTGACGGGCTCGACGACGGAGTCTGCCAGCGCCGGGGTACCAGGACGACCGTAAGGCGCAACCGGGATGCGGGCTTTGGAGCAGTTGAGGGTGGCGAGCTCGTACACTACGGCAGGGATGGGCTTCTCCAGGATGGCGAAGGTAGTCGCATACTGCGAGTGGGTGTGTGCGATTGCCTTAACGTCCGGACGCGTCTGGTAGATCTTGAGGTGCATAAGGGATTCCGATGTGGGACGTAGGCCCGTCTGGTTCTCGACCACATTTGCGTCGAAGTCCATCACAATCATGTCTGGGACCACCAGGGCCTCACGGTCAACGCTCGTGGGGGTGATGACCACAAGGCCGGTCTCTTCGTCACGAGCGGAGAAGTTACCAGACTTGTGCTTGCACATTCCCTCGCGCTGAGCCTGCTTTGCAACGTTCATGACCTTGAGCTTAAGATCTTCGAGCATGTTGCTTTCCTTTCTCTAGTGAATGGCCGACGGACCAACTGGCGCCCGTCGGCCATTTGAAAACTGCCTAGGACATCGCCGGCATGATTCGCGTTGAAGCCGTTACTCGGCAGCAACCTCGGCAGAAGCCTCGCCAGGCTCAGCGGCAGCCTTCTCCTTGGCGGCCTTCTTCGTGTCGTGGTACATGAAGAAGTAACCAGCCAGCCAGACGATCAGCATTCCAAGCGGGATGTAGTTGCCGTTCATGCAGTCGAGGAACTGAGAGAACGCATAGGTGAACCAGGGACCATCGATCGCAGAGTTGGAGATGAGGCCGGAGGCACCAAGTGCATCCTTCACGACAGCACCCGTGGAGAGGGCAAGCTGGGAGACAAACGGGGCAAATGCGGTGCCAACGAGCAAGAAGATGGGGATACCAATGATGCTCAGGATGATCATGCGAGGCAGGTTGCCCTTCGTGACCAGGTACGCGGGAACGGCAAGAGCGGTGTTCACGATACCGGCGAACGGAAGGAGCCTGTTGTCAGGCAGGATAAAGGCGAAGAGCACCGTGATGGGGATGCTGATGATGACCGAGATCCAAATCTCGTTGGAGCCGCCGAGGAACGGCCAGTCCAAGCCGACGACCAGAGTGCGGCCCTCGAACTTGCCGTGCATGTAGTCGGACACGGCCTCGGAAATAGGCGACAGGGCCTCCATGAAGTACTTGGAGATGACGGGGAAGAGGGTCAGGCACATTGCGCACTCGACACCGAGCGTAAGGAGGGCGCCAAGGTCATAGCCGCCCAGCAGGCCAAAGAGGCATCCGAGGATGAAGCCGAGCACATGGTTCTCGGCGAAGATGCCGATCTTCTCGTGCAGGGCCTCTGCGTCAGCCTTGTGGTTGAGGATGGGAATCTTACGAAGAACCTTGTCGATGGGATAGAAGATGGCAGCCAGGAAGACCATCTTGTGGGTGCAGGTGACGCCAGGAATGCCCGTGAGCTCGAAAATCTCGTCCTTGAAGAGGTCGGCGGTCTTGAGCTCGAACACGATCTGGATAGCAGCAATCACGAAAGCGAGCAACACGTTTCCGGTAAGGCCAACCACGCCCACGGCTGTGAAGATCTTGCCCCACACGTTCCAAAGGTCGGCGTTGAAGGTGTCGGTCTTGTTGGCAACGAGCATGATGATGTTGATGACGATCATCAGCGGGAACATGAGGATGGCATAAGGCCACGACCAGGCGATTGCCGCCATGGTAGTCCAGCCACAGTCGAGAATCGGGAGGTCAATTCCCAAGTTATTGAGCATTGCCTCGCCGACGGGCTGGATGATGTTGCCCATATAGCTGATGAGCATCGACATGCCCGTGAAGGCCACGCCCAGAAGGATGCCGGCGGAGACTGCCTCCTTGGGCTTCATCCTCACGATGAGGCCCATGACAATCATGATGATTGGCACGAAGACGGCTGCACCTACCGAGCTAAGGAAGCCGTTAATCCACGAGCTTGCGGCAGCAAGATCCATATGCTCTCACCTCTCAGTATGGGTTCTGTTTCTTCGAGCCCCCGCCCTCAGGCGGGGGGTCATACGCAGGCCTCTCAGCCCTTGTGGTCCCTAATCGCCTTGAGCAGCTTTTCGTACTGCTGCTTCTGGCCAACCCCCGTGAGGAATGCAATTCCATCGATGACGGGAAGGTCGTAGGTCTTCTTGTCGCGCACGATGGTGATGTAGGCGGCAGCGTCCTTGAGATAGCGGTCGACACTCTTGAGATCGACGGCTTCAACGTGTGCGTCAATCCTGTCTTTGTCAAGCATGCGGTTGACTTTGGATGCCACGGTCTGAGACGTGGCAACACCACTCCCGCAGGCAACGATTATCTTTGCTGTCATGGTTTCCTCCTGCTCTCTACGGCCAAGAAACGACTGTTTTCCCGCACTGCGCAAAGCTCTCAGTCGTGCGTCCACTCCATCTTTACGAAGTCGTCGTAGAACTCGTCCACGGTCTCCGCCTCGAACAGAGGGTTGACCCACTCGGGCTTCCGGAAGTTATGCATCAGAATCTGGAGGAGCTCGATGTGCTCGCCAGGATCCTTGAAGCCCAACATGCAGACGAGCTTTACGTCGAACTTGTTCTCGGGGTCAGACATGTCACCCCATGGAACGGTATGCAGAAGACGTACCGGCGCGATGAAGGGCTTGATGATCGCCTGCGCCATCGTGTGCGGGATGGCAATGGGATACGGTTCGACCGGCAATGCAGTGGGATACTGTGCCTCACGCTCTTTGATTGTGGGAAGGTACCGGTCGTTGACATAGCCCTTCTCGAGAAAGCGTGCGCCCATAATGTCGAAGACCTGTTCGTAGCCGTCTACGTCCAGGCCAATCTCGGCAAGCTCGCGCATGATAATCTCTTTTCCTAGCATCTATCCTCCCCTCGAATGCCCTAAGGCACCAAATGCCTTGCTTCCCCCTGTCGACGTAGATTCTATGGGGCACAAGCCTTGCACACTAGTGAAAGGTTCTTCACGATTCCCTGCAGCCTTGTAGTCTGTTTAGCTTTTTTCACGATGTTTGCAGGATGTTCTTCTAACTTGTTTGCGCAGGTTGTAGGTCCTTCTATTGCAAAGTGGCCTAATTATTACGCTCACCGATAAAATTAAGCCACACACCGAAGCATGTATCTTACTTCACTTTTTGATGTTTAATCCCTCAGCTTATGAGCTGGAATTCACAGCGTTCAATCACCTTCGAAGCCTCTTCTGGATTCCTGGCATTCCTCAACTCACTCAAGAGCGGGATTCCTGGCCGCGAAACCATGTCAATGAGATTTGCGAAAGCACGGAGATGAGTTTTCCGGTCAACTGCGCTCAGCGTAAACACGAACTCTATCGGATCGTTCACTTCGCTGCCAAACTCCACCGGATGGGCCAAGCGCACCATGCTCATCCCCATCTTGATGGTCCCATTGTCAGGCGAGCTATGAGGTATTGCCACGCCAGGCGAGAGGGCCATATACGGACCGTACTGCTCCATATCCTCGACCATGGCGTCAGCGTATCTCACCTCTATATATCCCATCTCGAGTAGGGGGCGTGCGGATTCCCGTATGGCCTCTCTCCAATCGGAAGCCTCAACGTCCAGCCTGATGTGACTTGGCGGGAGCAGCTGATGCAGATACGGAGCAATAATCTGATCCTCAAGCTGCTGTGCCTCCCTGAAATAACGTCGAACTTCCAGGCGAACCTCCTTGAGCACTTCTTCGTTATCCGGAACCGCCCTCCGAATAATCGGCTCAATTCTCTCCAGAAGCCCTTGGGCGGTGAGGCTCTCCGGGCTGTCATCAAGCACCCTGTCGGATGACGACACGATGCCCCCGAGCTTCTCGCGTATTCGTTGGTACTCCCGATCGTTCATGGGAAGTCGAATGACGACGGAGTCAACGTGGCAGTTCTCCAGTGGCACCGTCGAAATCACGAGATCCGTGCGATAGGTGTCGATGTAGGGGACATCGTGAGCAGGCATGACCTTAACGATCCTGATGTCAAACCGTCCCCTCAGCTCCTCAGCCAGCAGCTGCGAGGTTCCTATGCCCCCATCACAAACCACAACCACGCGAGGACGTACGCCCCGATTCTTACGACGCTCTAACGCTGCGCAGATGTGAAGGGCTACGTACATCGTCTCGACAGGGGTAATCTCCCGCCCGGCGAACTCCTCGAGGATGTCAAGGTTCTTGCGCACCGAAGCAAGGACAGTCGGTTGATCCTCGACCACTTCCCGCAACACAGGATTCTCCGGAAAGTGGGAGGGTTCGGTAGTGAACATCGATTCCAGGTGATTAGAGAGGTACTCGAAGAGATCGTAGTCACCATTCAAGTCGACTGATATCTCTTCGGAGATACAGCGAATGAAGACCCTTGTGATCTTTTGCACTTGAAGGTCATCAAGACTGAACTGCTGGTCTCCATGAAAGCGAAGGGCTCTTAGGAGGTTTGAGAAATACGAGACCTCTCCGCTGTCCATATCAATGCAACAGTATTGGGATACGTAGGCAACTACGTTCTTCTCAAAGTCCCCAGGACACTGCACCTCCCGAGAGCGATATCTGGCCCCAGACGGGTCGAGCGCCTTTCCCTTCCTGTTCCTCATCACCGCAATGCAAAGGGCATTGGTTGCTTTTCTAAAGGTCGAGTCAGGCATGAAGAGACCAAAGGCGTGACACTGCTCGTTGAGGATCTTCTTCACGACGATGGCGTCGTCGCGCATGGACGCGTTCTCGGGAAAATGAAGCCATTGCTCGACGATGGGAGTCTTCGCATCAAGAAACTCAACCAGGAAGTCGCGCCTCAAGCTCTCGGGGCCAGAGACTTTGAGACCGCGGCTTGGCTTGGACTCAACCTCAAGTCCCGCCCCGCTCACAAGCTGCTTGATCCCATCGAGGTCATTGAGAATTGAGGCACGGCTCACCGAGAAGCGCTCTGCGATGTCAGCAAGCGTCACGTACGTAGTTGAACCGACAAGCATCGCAGCACCCAGGGCCTTGCGCTCGTCGCTTGACATCTTGTAGGTAACGTTATCTCTTACGGGCAGCAAGCCCTCTACGCGCTGGAAGTCCTCGGGAAGGACTACCACGCCACCAGAACCAAAATGGATTTCGTCAATCGAGGTCTCGCCAAGAAAACGATTGAGGGACTTGATGTCATTGCGAATCGTACGCTCAGATACGCCGAACTCCTCGGCAAGGCCTCTCAGCGTGCAGTCATCAGATGACTGAGAAAGCCTGTGTACGATTTGGACGGTACGCTCATTCACGTGTGCACACATCCCCTCGATGCGATTTTGGCGAGGAACATGCGACCAGAGTTGCGGAGAAACACACAAGAGCTTGCAAATGGCCCCATGGTGATAATTCACCCTAGCCCCATGGGAAAATCTCAAAAAGTGGAAAGGCTTTCAAAGCCCTTTGAAGCTACTTCATACATGCTAGCAAAGTTTGCCACATATGATTGAACCCTGAATTGCTCGCAGGCTGCAGGACCTTGCAAACGAAGAAGTTCCGAGCAGAGAGACAGCAAACGCGAAAGCAGGATCCTCTCTCTCCCCTGTTTGCTGCGTCCACAACCTGGCCGAGGGCATCGGCCACCGCATTCACGTCGATGAGCCGTACGATAGGCTGGGGAGCGGCAAACGCATCACGCCCCACCAAAAAGCCCCTCCGGTCGCAGCTCGCTGCGACCGGAGGGGCAACCAAAACACGCGAGAAAAAACTGACAACCGGCCAAGCAATCCCTACTCGGCAACCTCGGCGATGGCGGCCTTGAGCTCGTCCACGCGGTTCGTAGCCTCCCAGGTGAAGTCAGGGTCCTTGCGACCAAAGTGACCATAGGCAGCCGTCTTCTGGAAGATCGGGCGGCGAAGGTCGAGGTCGCGGATGATGGCGCCGGGACGCAGGTCGAAGACCTTCTCGACAGCCTTCTCGATATCGGAGTCGTCATACGCGCCGGTACCAAAGGTGTCGACCATGATGGACAACGGATGAGAGACGCCGATGGCATAGGCGAGCTCGACCTCGCACTTATGGGCGAGACCCGCGGCAACCACGTTCTTGGCAACCCAACGCGCAGCGTAGGCAGCCGAACGGTCGACCTTGGTGCAATCCTTGCCGGAGAAGCAGCCGCCGCCGTGGCGGCCCATGCCACCGTAGGTGTCAACGATGACCTTGCGGCCGGTAAGGCCTGTGTCGCCCATGGGGCCACCCACCACAAAGCGACCGGTGGGATTCACGTAGATGTCGGCGTCACGCCACTTGATACCAACCTCATCCAGGACGGGGGCAATCACGCGCTCGACCATGTCGTGCTCAATCTGGCCATGCTCGGCCTTGGCGCCGTGCTGCGTGGAGACCACGATGGCCGTGACCTCGACAGGCCTGTCATCCTCGTAGCGCACCGTGACCTGGGTCTTGCCGTCGGGACGCAGGTAGCCAACCTCGCCAGACTTGCGGACGGCCGCCAGGCGCTCGGCCATGCGCTGCGCAAGGTAGATGGGCATGGGCATGAGAACGTCGGTCTCGTCGGAGGCATAGCCAAACATCATGCCCTGGTCGCCGGCGCCAATCTTGTCCAGCGGGTCGGTGTTGTTGGCGCGTGCGTAGGTGCCGTCGACACCCTGCGCAATATCGGGGCTCTGCTCGTGGATCATGTTGATGACTCCGCAGGTATCGCAGTCAAAGCCATACTTGGCGCGGTCGTAGCCAATGCTACGCACCGTTTCGCGCACGACCTTCTGAACATCGACGTAGGCCTCGGTGCGAACCTCGCCCATCACCACAACGGTACCGGTGGTGGCAAAGGTCTCGACGGCACAGCGCACGTTGTCGACGTTGGCGGGATTGCCGTCCGCGTCCACATAGCCCGCTGCCTGGAGCTTTGCCTCCTTGGCGAGAATGGCGTCGACAATGGCATCGGAGATCTGGTCGCACATTTTGTCAGGGTGACCCTCGGTTACGCTCTCCGAGGTGAAGTAGTAGTTCTTGTGGGCCATTCCAGTATCCTTTCCGCACGGGCGGGCCCGTGCCAACAACGACCGCCGCATCGGCGCTCGATTATGACTGAAAGATGCGGCGTCTCAACCCCTGGGCGAGATGCGCGCCCGCACAACGGTAGCGCGCCGGCCGCGTCTCGTCACCCCGAGACGGACGGTTGTGCTGTGATGGGCGGCCGCGTCGCGGCCCCGCCAGCATCGACGGCGGATTCCACGGAGACAAGCGCCGTATGCGCGGTCTCGGTCCCCATGCCGTTGAGCACTATGTCGATAAGAGAGTGCGCGAGCCTGTCACCGGTAGGGGCATCATCGCCGAGGCTTGCCACCTCGAGCGCTGCAAAGATGAAGGCACCAGAGATGGCAACGGCACCGAGGCGGCTGTTTACGCCCTCGCGCACCATGCCCTCTCCCTTGGCGCGCTCGAGCTGGGCGCTCACGATGGAGATGATGCGCGCGAAGTGCGTCTCCATGGACGGCAGGACATTATTGTTGGCGTCGATGACCTCGCGCGCCATGGCAAGCGCAAGCGGGCTTCCGGCGCTCATGTGGCATGTAAGCTCGCGCGTGAGACTCACAAGCGACTCAAGCGCAGAGGAGGCACCGGCAACTACCGCCTCAACGGAGTCCACAAGCTCGTCAATGGACCTGTCGAAGATGGCCTCGACCAGGGCATCCTTATCGGCAAAGTAATAGTAGAGGGCACCTTTGGACATCCTGCAGCGAGCAGAGACCTCGCTCATCTGGAAGTCGGTGTTGCCGCGCTCGACCATAAGAGACGTAGCAGCCGCCATGATGCGCTCGCGGGTTGCGGCGCTCTTGCGCGTCTTCGTGCTGCTGCGCAGCCTCGTGGTCTGCCTGGTAACAGTCTCCTCGAGCGACGCGCGCGCCGCATCACTTGCCCTTTTCAAACTGTCGGCAAGCTCAGACGTCATCTTCTCGTCAAGCAGACTCATGCAACTGCGCCCCACTTCGCACCTTGCAGGCTCATGTACAACGCGGAATTCTACCATCTGGGTCAGAATTTTTGAGCAGTTTTCAAAAAATTTGCCTATAACGTCTCATGCGCTGCCGTTCGGGATACCAACAGGTGTAGAAATATACGATGGAAATCAATACGTTCCTGGCATTCTGGCGGGCAACACGCAGCGGAGGAGCATGGGCAAGTCATTTCAGATTCTATGGCGCGACCTCAAGAGGATATTGCGCAACCCCGTGGCAGTTATCGTCACTCTGGGCGTATGCGTGATTCCCTCTCTCTACGCTTGGTTCAACATCATGGCGAACTGGGACCCCTACGAGAACACGCAGGACATTCGCATCGCCGTGGTAAACAAGGACCAAGGTGCAGACGCTGGTGACGACCTTGGCTTTATCAACGCCGGTGACATGGTCGTAGAGGAGCTGGGCAAAAACTCCCAGCTCAAGTGGGTCTTCATGGACGAGGAGTCCGCACTCGAGGAAGTGAGCTCGGGCCGCTCGTATGCCGCCATCGTGATTCCCGCCGACTTCACCAAAGACCTCACGTCGGTCCTCACGGGCGACCTTGCCTCGCCAGACCTCACCTACTACGTAAATGAGAAGGTCAACCCCATTGCCCCCAAGGTCACGGACACCGGCGCCTCAACCGTGGAGACGCAGATTAACGAGACGTTCGTCCAAACCGTGACCAACGTGGTGGTAGAGAGGCTCCAGGGGCTCGCCACCGACGCGAAGGGAGACGCCGGGGAGGCGTCAGCGAGCATCGTCTCGCGCATCCGTGGCGTCGAGGACACCGTAGGCGAGCTCTCGTCGAACATGGACGATGCGCAGAACACCGTGAGCGCTGCCCGCGAGGCCATAGAGGACGCCGAGACGACCCTCGACGAACTCGACTCCACTTCGTCCGAGGCAAGCGACAGCCTCGCCGAGGCAACGGGCATCCTCTTCACATCCCGCGACGATGCGACCTCACTTGCCACGGCGGTCACCAATGCTGCGCTCGACGGATCGACGCGCATCGCAAGCATCTCGGGCGACGCAAACCAGGCAATCGGCAAGATCTCTGGCAAGATTGGCCAGGCCCAGGGCACGGCGGAGGGCGCCCTTACCACGGCGCAGTCCCTCGTGGACGAGAACCGCCGCCTCGTGTCCGATCTCGAGTCGCTCTCGTCCTCGGTTCCCGAGGACCTCCGCCCCAGGTTTGACGAGGCGGTGGACAAGATTAGCGCGCAGGTCGACAAGGAGCAGGAGACGGTTGACGAACTCTCCCGCGCGGCCGAGGACATCGGAGACACCAACGATGCAGTATCCGACCTCTCCGACGCGATGAACGAGTCGATCCAGACAGGCACCTCCACGCTCGTAGACGTGAACTCAAGCTTCGGCCAGAATACGCTCCCCCAACTCAACGGCGCCCTCGACAGCTTCTCGAGCGCCGCGCAGAGCCTGTCCGGCTCGCTTGGTGCGCTCTCGCCCACCATCTCCGAGACGAAGAGCGTGCTGGAGCAGCTCGACAGCACGCTCGCCGAGGCCTCGAACACGCTCACCGTCACCAAGCAGTCGCTCGACGAGATGGGCTCGACCCTTGGTGACGTGGCCACGGACCTCTCAGCCATCCAGAGCTCCGAGGCCCTCTCGCGTGTGGACCAGCTGTTGGGCCTCGACGCCTCCGGTATTGCGTCGTTCATGTCGTCGCCCGTGCAGCTTGACTCCGAGGCCGTCTTCCCCGTTGCCAACTATGGCTCGGGCGTGGCGCCCTTCTACACGAACCTCGCCCTGTGGGTTGGCGGCTTTGTCCTTATCGCCATCTACAAGGCCGAGGTGGACGAGGAGGACATCGAAGGTGGCTTTGCCCCCTGGCAGGGCTACTTTGGCAGGCTTCTGCTCTTCCTCGTGCTCGGCACCCTTCAGGGCGTCATCTGTACCGTGGGTGACCTCATGCTGGGCATCCAGTGCATCGATCCCGTCGCCTTTGTCTTCACGGGCGTCATCGAGTCGATCGTCTACGTGAACATCATCTTCGCCTTCGCCGTTGCGTTCAAGCACATCGGCAAGGCCCTCTGCGTGCTTCTCGTCATCCTGCAGATTCCCGGCTCCTCGGGCACCTACCCCATCGAAATGATGCCTGGCTTCTACCGGGCGATAAACCCCTGGCTGCCCTTCACGTACGGTATCCGCGCCATGCGCGAGACCATTGCGGGCTACTATGGCAACTACTTTGCGCAGGACATCTGGATGCTTCTGCTCTACCTTGTCCCTGCCCTGCTCATTGGCGTGGGCTGGCGCAGGCACCTCTTGAACATCAACTCGCTCTTTGACAAGAAGCTTGCCGAGACGGACCTCATGATCTGCGAGCGAGACGGCATCGAGGTCGAGCACTACCGCATCTCCTCGCTCATCAAGGCCCTTATGCATACCGACGAGTACCGCACGCAGATCACGCGCCGCGCGGCGCAGTTCGACGCTGCCTATCCGCACCTCATCCGTGTTGGGTTCGTGCTGCTCCTGGCACTGCCCCTAGGGCTTTCCCTCATCATGTTCTCGGTGGGCAACAAGCTGCCCTGGTTCATCGTGTGGATTGTCTGCCTGGTGCTTCTCTGCACGGCGCTCATCATCGTCGAGTACCTCCACGAGTCCATGCACAGGAAGACCGCCGTGGTTAGCCTCTCGAAGGACGAAATGTACAGGCTCTTGGGAGACCAGCTCGACAACGAGTACTTTGCCTCTCCCCTCGAGCGCCTGCACCGTCGCGTGAGCGCCGCGGTCCAGGGCGTCCAGGCAAAGCATGCCGAGACTGCACAGTCGGCGAGCAACGACGCCGCGCAGACGACACTCGCGCTGCGCAAGTTCATCGACACCCACAGCGGTAGCCCAGACGACGCCGAGGCACCCACCATCGTGCGCGGCGGGGCGCCCTCGGCAACCCAGCCGCTTGAGGAGCGACCGCTTGAGCCCGAGGTCGAAGAGGCAGAGACCCCTCTGACCACCTCCGCGGCACCGGCCACGCAGGGCGAACCAGAAGATGTCACCAAACGCGGATGCAAGGACAGGCGTGCGTCCAGGAAGCACGGGAAGGGAAAGAACAAGGGCCACGGCAGGTCCAACAAGCACGAGAGGCACAACAAGGGTGGGAAGAGGGGCCGCAAATGAGAAGGATATGGCGCATCTTCTGCCTTGACGTGAAGCATGCCACGAAAAACGTCATCGCCCTCATCGTGTGCGTGGGCCTTGTGGTCATACCGTCGCTCTATGCGTGGTTCAACATCGCGGGAAGCTGGGACCCCTATGGCAACACGGGCAACCTCAAGGTCGCCGTTGCCAACACGGACGAGGGTTACCAGAGCGACATCATCCCGGTAAAGATCAACCTCGGCGAGCGGGTAGCCAGTGACCTCTCGCAGAAGACCACGATCGGCTACGTGGTCACGAGCGAGGACGACGCAGTTGAGGGCGTGCGCAGCGGGAAGTACTACGCCGCCATCGTCATCCCCGAGGACTTCACGAAGGACATGCTCACGGTCTTCTCGGATGACATCCAGCAGGCGACCATCGTCTACTACAGCAACGAGAAGGAAAACGCCATCGCCCCCATTGTCACGGACAAGGCCGCGACGGCTGTGAAGAACAACATCCAGGCCGACTTCGCCGAGAGCCTGGGCGAGGTGGGTGCAGGTGCGCTTTCGGAGATCTCTGGCCACGTGAGCGACGACGACCTCATGGACATTAGCCAGAACCTCTCCGACGCCATCTCGAAGGCGTCGGGCGACCTGCGCACGGTCTCGTCGCACATGGGCATCTACTCCAGCCTGCTCTCGTCTGCGGGCTCGATCATCGACTCCTCCTCGTCGCTTCTCGAGGGCACGGGCTCCTCGACCGAGGCGGTACGCGACGCGCTCTCGGAGTCTGCCGAGGGCGTACGCGAGGTGGGCGACTCAGTGGACTCCGCCTCGGCGGCCATCGATGAGGCGCTCACCACGAGCCAGCAGAGCTTTGACTCCGTGTCTTCGGCGGTCGACGAGGCGTTTGACGCCGCGGAGACCGATGCCTCAGACGGCGCAGCTAAGCTGCGTGACATCGCGACGAAGATCGACACCCACGTCGCCGCCTACCAGGAGTTCGACCAAAGCCTGAAGGACCTGCGCGACCTTCTGCCGGAAGACGCCAAATCCCTGCTCGACCCCACGATTGCACGGGTCGAAGGCGTGATTTCCACCCAGCAGTCCATCGCAGAGCACCTGCGTACCTCCGCGCAGAACCTCGAGGACGGCGTCTCGAGCGCCAAGGAGGACCACGAGGAGATCTCGTCCCTCATCACGCAGGACGCCCAGGAGATCTCTGACGCACGGGGAACCTTCGAGAGCGACCTGCAAACCGAGCTCTTGGACCTTGCGAGCTCCATCGACAACGCCTCGACCGCATCAAGCGCGGTCTCGACCAAGCTCGAGGAGACCGTGAGCGACGTGAGCGACGCGGCATCGCTCACGTCTGGCGACCTCTCTGACATGAAGGAGATGCTCGACTCCTCCGCGACACAGGTCGACAACATGGCAGACGACCTCGACCAGCTGTCCCAGAAGCTCACGGACGCCCTCGGGTCGGGAGACGCCCAGCAGGTCCGCCAAATTCTTTCGGCCGACCCAACCGACCTAGCGAAGTTCCTCTCCGAGCCTGTGGGGCTCAGCCGCGTGGCCATCTATCCCATCGCCAACACGGGATCGGCCATGGCCGGCTTCTACACGACGCTTGCCATCTGGGTTGGCGCAGTTGTCCTTGTCGCCATGATGAAGGTCCAGGTCTCGGATGCCGAGCTTGCCGAGGCAGACGCCCGCCCGCGCCATGCATACCTGGGACGCCTGCTCCTCTTTGGCCTCCTGGGCGTTCTCCAGGCGTTGCTCGTCTCGCTGGGGGACCTCTTCTACCTGGGAATCCAGTGCGTAAGCCCCGTGGTCTTTGTGCTCTCGTGCTGCCTCGTCTCGGTTGTCTTCGTGAACATCATGTACGCGTTCACGGTCTCGTTTGGAGACGTGGGCAAGGCCGTCTGCGTGTTTCTCCTCGTAATCCAGGTGGCGGGATCTGGCGGCACCTTCCCGGTGGAGATGCTCCCCAAGGCGTTCCAGACCCTCTACCCCACGTTGCCGTTCGTGCACTCCATTGCGGTCATGCACGAGTGCATCGGGGGCTTCTATGGGTACACCTGGCTCATCGAGATGGCCATCCTCGGCGTCTATGTGGTGCTCTCGCTCACTTTGGGGCTACTCTTGAGAAAGCCGGTCGTACGCCTCAACAACTGGGTCATCGAGAAGCTCGAGTCGACGAAGATCATGTAGGCGTTTCTCTGGCTTCGCGGCCGAGTCTATACTGATGGGCTGGACACACGAACGATGAGAGGAACGAGAGGCACCACCTTGGCAGACGAGAAGCACGTGCGCGTTCGCTTTGCACCCTCCCCCACCGGCAAGCTCCACGTGGGCGGCGCGCGCACCGCGATCTACAACTGGGCCTTCGCCCGCGCAAACCACGGCACATTCATCCTGCGCGTCGACGACACCGACCCCACGCGTTCCACAGAGGAGAACACCCAGGTCATCCTGCGTGCCATGAGGTGGCTGGGCTTGGATTGGGACGAGGGTCCGGAGGTAGGCGGCGGCTATGGCCCCTACCGCCAGGCCGAGCGCATGCAGCTCTACCGCGACGCGGCGCAGCGCCTCTGGGATGAGGGCAAGGCCTACCCCTGCTTCTGCACGTCCGAGAGGCTCGCTGCCGACAAGGTCGCGGCAGAGGCGCGCCGCGACCCGTTCCAGGGCTACCAGCGCACCTGCCGCAACCTCGACCCCGCCGAGGCCAAGCGCCGCATCGACGCGGGCGAGCCGTACACGCTGCGCATCAAGGTGCCGCTCGACCGAGGCGACGTGGTGGTACGCGACGCCGTCCACGGGGACGTGACGTTTAACGCCCGCGAGCTGGACGACTTCATCATCTTCCGCTCCGACGGCACCCCCACCTACAACTTTGCCACGGTAGTGGATGACGCCACGATGGGCATCACCCACGTGATTCGCGGTGACGACCACCTCTCCAACACCCCACGCCAGGTCATGGTCTACGAGGCCCTGGGTGCCCCCGTGCCCACCTTCGCGCACATCTCGATGATCTTGGGTCCGGACGGCAAGAAGCTCTCCAAGCGCCACGGTGCCACATCGGTCGAGGAGTACCGCGATGCCGGGTACCTCTCGGACGCCTTTGTGAACTATCTCGCGCTTCTCGGCTGGTCGCTTGACGGCGATACCACAATCGTGCCGCGCGGCGTGCTCGCACGCGAGTTCTCGCTCGATCACGTCTCCAAGAACCCGTCGACCTTCGACCCCAAGAAGCTCGACGCCATTAACCAGGCCTACTACCTGGCAATGAGTGACCGAGAGTTCTCCGAGCGCGTGCTTGTGCCGGAGCTTCGCTCCGCCGGCCTCGAGCCCGCCGAGGGTCCGCTTGCGCACGACGACGGCTGGTATGACCTGCTCTCCTCGGTGCTCAAGCCCCGCACCGTGGTGGCACCGGACGTTGTGGCAAAGGCGCACTTCCTCTACGAGGGCGACGATGTCACGCTCGACGAGAAGTCTGTCGAGAAGAACCTGGCCAAGGCTGGTGCACGCGGCTTCGTGGCAGCGGCGAGAGAGGCGCTTTCCGCACTTGATGGAGGCTCTTGGCACGTCGATGCCGTCAACGCTGCCCTTGAGGCCCTGCCCGAGAAGCTCGGCGCCTCCAAGCGGAAGTTCTTCGGTGCCGTGCGCGTGGCGGCCTGCGGCAACCAGGTCTCCCCTCCCATGGGAGAGTCCCTCGCGCTCCTCGGCCGTGACCGCACGCTTGCGCGACTCGCGCGTGCGGAGGGCATTGCAGCAGAGTAGGACCGGTGCGCCCGGGAGTGGAGGCTCGTCCCGAGGTGCGCGTTTCTCGCTGCCTTTGCGGCGGAGGTTCTGTAGCAGACGTTGTATGCGGACGAGAGGGGCAGAGATGGTCACGATGTCGGCGTTTGAGGTGCTCGGCCCCATTATGGTGGGCCCTTCCTCCTCGCACACCGCTGGCGCCCTGAGGATTGCCCTCGTGGCTCGCTCGCTTGCGCCCGCATCCATCGAGCGTGTGGACTTTGTCCTGTACAACTCGTTCTCGCGCACGCACGCTGGCCACGGGACCGACCGGGCGCTTGTCGCGGGCATCCTCGGCCTTGGCCCGAGCGACATCCGTGTGCGGCGATCCTTCGAGCTTGCCCGTGAGGCAGGGCTTGAGTTCTCCATCACCGAAGGCGGCAGGGACGAGGGCCTTCACCCCAACACCGTTGAGATCCACATGGCGTGCGAAGGTGGTGCGTCCATCTCGGTCACGGGCGAGTCGCTTGGGGGCGGACGCGCTCGCGTGAGCAGCATCGAGGGCGTCCAGGTAAGCATCGCAGGCGACATGCCCACCGTCTTCGTGGAGCACAGGGACCTCCCCGGCGTGCTTGCGGCCCTCACGCAGGCGCTTTCCTCGGCAAACGTGAATATCGCCACCATGAGCACGTTTAGGCAGGAGCGCGGCGGCAAGGCATACACCATCTTCGAGGTCGACGAGCCTGTGGAAGCGCACCTTCTCGAGCTGCTGGGCGCAACCGAGAGCGTGAGGTTTGCCTCACAGGTAGACATCCCTGGTACGGCCAGCACGAACGCTCCGGTGGAGCCGGGCCTCTCGTTTGCGAGCGGCGAGCAGCTCCTTGCCGCCTGCGGTGCTCGGCAGCTCTCGATAGGCGAGCTCATGCGCGCCCGAGAGGTGGAGCTGGAGGGCGGTGCCGATGGCACGGCGGCGACCGATGCTGCCATGGCGCACGTGCTCGAGGTCATGCGTAGCGAGACGACCGAGGCCCTCACGAAGCCAAAGCCGTCGCTGGGAGGCCTCCTCGGCGGCCAGGCCGCGCGCGTGGCGAACGGCGGTGCGGGCCTTGCGAGAGGCGAGAGCCTCGCGGACGGCAGAGCCCTCGCGGATGCGCTCATGGGAACGACGCTCACGCGGGCGACGGCGTTCGCGATGGCAACGCTGGAGCGCTCGTCCACGATGGGCGTCATCGTGGCAGCTCCCACAGCCGGAAGCGCCGGGGTCGTGCCCGGGGCCCTTCTCGCCTGCGCAGAGGCGACGGGTGCCGAGGACGCCGCCGTGAGGCGCGCACTCTGGAACTCCGCAGCCGTGGGCGCGATTGTCTCGACCAACGCGACGGTAGCGGGTGCCGAGGGCGGATGCCAGGCGGAGGTGGGCACGGCGGCGGCCATGGCCGCAAGCGCGCTGGTGGAGCTTCTCGGCGGGACGCCAGCCCAGTGCCTGGATGCGGCGTCGCTGGCCATCTCGAACACGCTGGGGTTGGTCTGTGACCCCGTGGGCGGCATGGTCGAGTTCCCCTGCCAGGTGAGAAACGCGATGGGCGTGGCGTGCGCCATGAGCTCCGCACAGCTGGCGCTCTCGGGCGTGGCGTGCCCCATCCCCTTTGACGAGGTCGTTGACGCCATGGCGGCCGTTGGGGCGGCGCTTCCGCCTACGCTGCGCGAGACCGCCGAAGGCGGACTTGCGGCGACACCCACCGCACGTGGCGGGCGCTGCGGCTGCGGCGGCGGCTGCGGGCAGGGGTGACGAGACGCACGAGATGCGCACACAAAAGCAGGCCACCGGCTATGCCGAGGACCTGCGGATCCTTGGTAGCCCGTAGCAGATTCGAACTGCTGATCTCCGCCTTGAGAGGGCGGCGTCCTAGGCCGCTAGACGAACGGGCCGTATTCGGTTGTACGGGGACAGTGGCTGGGATGGAGAGAATCGAACTCCCGTTGACGGAACCAGAATCCGCTGTCCTACCGCTAGACGACATCCCAATTAATGTCTGTCCTGTCTCAACGCGAGAAGATACTTTACGGCATACCCCCAGCCATTGCAAGCATCAATCTCAATTTTTTAGGCGGGATTGGAGGGGTGCAGTGCGGATGTGTCGCAGGGGTGTGCAACGAGCCATGCGAGCAGGGCGTCACGGTCGTTTTCCACCCTGTCGTGCACGACATCGTCGAGAAGCGTCGTGAGGGCATGACCCACTTCCGGCCCCGGCCCAATCCCAAGCGCACGCATGACATCTCCCCCGCCAACGGCAAGGTCGCGCACACGAAACGTCATCCCTCTCGCAAGCTCGGCCGCAAGCGCCGCCTCAAACGTATCGAGTTCCACCGCACGTTGGGCACAGGCGCGCGTCTTGCCCAAAGCGTCACCCCGCTGCAAATCCAAAAGCTGGAATGCCAGAGAGGGTGCCTCGCCAGGGCACGCCCGGTCAAGCCTTCTCAGCAGCCGGCGCACTCCCGCAGACGTTGCCGAGAGATGCCGGTCGTGATACCTCACAAGAGCCGTCGCCCTGTTGGCCACCTCATGGGGAAGCGCCAGGCCGAGAAGGACGTCCCGACAGATGTCCGCCCCCACGCGCTGATGGCCGCGAAAGTGCCCGTGGCCATTCTCGTCAATGGACACGCACATGGGCTTGCCTGCATCATGCAGGAGCGCAGCCCACCGCAGCGCCTGCGTGGGCACGCCGCCGGCAAACGCCTCGACTCCCGCGCACACCCTAGCGGTATGCTCCAAAAGGTCATACGCGTGATAGGAGCTGTGCTGGTTTAGACCCCTCATGGGCATGAGTGCTGGCACGGCACGCGCCACCACGTCGAACTCGTGCCGAAGCGCCCAAGACACGCGACCGGACGACACAACACCGTCCATCTCCTGGCCCACGCGCTCGCGTGCGATGCCTTCGAGCTCTGGGGCGCACGCCACAAGCGCCGCCTGCGTGCGGGGCTCAACGTCAAACCCCAGCCTGCAGGCAAAGCGCACCGCGCGCAGAACGCGCAGGGCGTCCTCGTCGAAGCGCCGGTACGGGTCTCCCACCGCGCGCACCACGCCACATGCAAGGTCCTCTCGCCCGCCAAAGAGGTCGAGAAGCCCACGCTCCGGGTGATATGCCATGGCATTCACCGTAAAGTCACGACGGGCAAGGTCCTCTCGCACGTCGTGAACAAAGCGCACCTCATCGGGGTGGCGGCGGTCGGAGTAGGCACTCTCGACACGATAGGTGGTCACCTCGACGGGCAGCCCCTCGACCACGGCGGTCACGGTGCCGTGAGCAGTGCCCGTCTCGTGCACCTCCATGCCTGCAGCGGCTAGGATGTGCTCGGTTTCCTGCCAGGGGGCAGAGGTCGTCACGTCCACGTCGTGCATGGGCACGTCGAGAAGGGCGTCACGCACCCAGCCGCCAACCACCCACGCCTCGAAGCCCGCATCTTCGAGAGCGCCAAGGACGCGCAGGCCGTAGCCGGGCACGGGGTATGCAGGCACGTCTCGCACTACCGGCATGCACACCCTCCCTGCTCCAAGCGCCGCTCTTCCCGTGAACCGAAGTATAGCGCGCTCGTGCAGGAGGGATGCACCGGACCTGCCACAAGGCCGCCCGGGTACCACGTGGTATGCTTCCAAACGGTATCAATTAGGAAACCCAATCGGAACAGGGAGGAAAACATGGACGATTTGACCAGCATCACTGCTGACGACCTTGCCGCCTCGCACGAGAGCTTCTCGGCCGAGCGTGTGAACGCTGTTGCAAAGAACGCCGTCACTGCCAATGGCATCCGCTCGGCAGCACGCCGCCCCGAGGGCGTCGCCGCCAACGCGCTGGGCTTTGACATTGAGGTCACCCAGGGCGAAAGATGCGACCAGGAGCACTCCGGGCGCTGCTGGATGTTCGCGAGCCTCAATACCATGCGCTATCGCGTCATCAAGAAGTACAACCTCAAGACCTTCGAGTTCTCGCAGGCCTATCCCCTCTTCTGGGACAAGCTCGAGAAGAGCAACTGGCTCCTCGAGAACATTCTCGACACGCTTGACGAGCCGCTCGACGGCCGCCTGGTGTCGTTCCTGCTCACCGACCCCATCGGTGACGGCGGGCAGTGGGACATGTTCAGGAGCCTCGTGAAGAAGTACGGTGTGGTGCCCAAGGAGGCCATGCCCGAGACCGCCTGTTCGAGGAACACCGCTGATATGGACCGCTACCTCACCCGCTACCTGCGTGGCGCCGCCAAGCGCCTGCGTCAGAGCCACGAGGCCGGCGTCGGGGCCAACGACCTGCACGCCATGAAGAAGGAGATGATGGACGAGGTCTACCGTCTCTTGGTCACCTGCCTGGGCGAGCCTCCCGCAAGCTTCCCCGTGCGCCTGCGCGACAAGGATGGCGGGCTTGCGCTTGCGGGCACGTTCACACCCAAGGAGTTCTTCGCGACTGCCGTTGACATGGACGTGGACGCCTACGTCTCTTTGATCAGCGCCCCCACGGCCGACAAGCCCTTTGGCCACACCTATGCGGTGAGCCGCCTGGGCAACGTGTGGGAAGACCACGGCGTGCGCTACCTCAACCTCCCGCCGGAGGAGCTCAAGCGCGTGGCTATCGCCCAGCTCAAGGACAACCTGCCCGTGTGGTTTGGTTGCGACGTTGCCCAGAGCTACCTGCGTGACGAGGGCATCATGGACACCGCCGCACTCGACGTGGATGCGCTCTTTGGCTTCCCCGTTGAGGGCAACATGGACAAGGCCGAGCGTCTCGACTATGGCGAGAGCCTCATGACCCACGCCATGGTGCTCGAGGGCGTGCGCCTGGATGCCGACGGCAAGCCCGAACTTTGGAAGGTCGAGAACTCCTGGGGCAAGGATCACGGCCGCGACGGCTTTGACACGCTCTCCGATGCGTGGTTTGACGAGTATGTCTACCAGGTCGTCGTTGACAAGAAGTATCTCACCGAGGACGAGCGCCACACCTACGAGACCGAGGAGCCCACGGTGCTTGCCCCCTGGGACCCCATGGGCTCGCTGGCGTGAGACAAGGAGACGATATGGGAAGCGTTGGCATTGATTGGGCGTGCGAACAGGGCGCGGCCTTCTCGACCGAGCGGGCCAACCGCGTGGCGAGAAACGCCGTCACTTCCATGAACGTGATGGCCGCTGCACGTGACTACACACGCATGCGCGCCTACCACGACACCTACGGCGTCTCGATCAAGCGTACCGGTGACGTTACCAACCAGCGCCAGAGCGGCCGCTGCTGGATGTTCTCGGCCTACAACGTTGCCCGCGCGGCAACCATGGACCTGCTCGACGTGGACTCCTTCGAGTTCTCGCAGGCATTTGGCATGTTCTATGACAAGCTCGAGAAGGCCAACGCCATGCTCGACCACGTGATTGCGCTGGTCGACCGCCCCGACAACGACCGTGAGCTTGACCACGTGCTCGAATGGGGCATGAGCGACGGCGGCTACTACTTTGAGGCCATGGACCTTATCGCCAAGTGGGGCCTCGTGCCCAAGGACGTGATGCCCGAGACGGCCTGCTCCAAGAGCTCCGCCGAGATGGATGCCCAGCTTAACCGCCTGCTGCGTCGTACGGCCGCTGAGATTCGCCGCGCACACCGTAAGGGCGCCAGCGCCGAAGGGCTTGCGGCCAAGAAGGACGCCTGCATGGCAGGCGTCTACCGCATGCTCTCCATATGCCTGGGCGAGCCACCCGCGACCTTTGACCTTGAGGTCAAGGTGGGCAAGAAGGCCAAGGCAGACACCGCAAAGCTCACGCCAATCCTGCCCGAGGACGCCTCCAAGAGCGCCAACGACGCCGACGCCGCAGACACCAAGGACGCCGAGAAGGAGGCCCGCATGCTCCTTCGCGACGCCGGCATCACCCCTCGCGAGTTTGCCGAGCGCTACGTGCCCTTCGACCCTAACGACTACGTGCAGCTGGTCTGCATGCCGGGAGCTTCGCGCCCCTGGAAGACGGCATGGCACGTGCTCCTCGAGGAGCCCATGGTGGGCGGCACCCCCAACCGCTTCCTCAACATGCCCCAAGAGGTGCTCGAGCAGGCGGCCATCGCAAGCCTCAGGGCTGGCGTGCCCGTCGGCATGGATGCCGACGTCATGCAGGAGTTCCCGCGTCACATCGCCGACTTCCCTGGCGTGTTGGCGACCGATGGCCTCGACCTCGAGGGGCTCTTTGGCATGGACCTCAAGATGGACCGCGAGGACATGCTCGACGTGCGCGAGACATCCCTCACCCACGCCATGACCTTCCAGGGCGTGGAGTTCGACGAGGCTGGCAAGCCCGTGGCATGGCGTGTCGAGAACAGCTGGGGCAAGGACTCCTGCAAGGACGGCTACCTCTACATGAGTGCCGACTGGTTCCGCACCTACGGTGGCGCCGTGACGGTCATGCGCAAGTTCGTACCAGAAGACGTACTCGAGCTTTGGGACAAGGCCAAAGCTGTCGACGTGGAGCCGTGGGACGGCGTCGCCGTCGCACTTGGCGTATGCACCTGCAGGTAGGAGGCCTCATGGGAGCCACTCTCGACACCACTGCGCACCAGGTAGACACACCCGTGAGAAACGTCATCTTCGACATGGGCGGCGTGCTTCTCCGCTTTGATGGCCTGCTCTTCTCTCGCTTCTACACCTCGAGCGAAGAGGATGCCGCAGCGCTCAATGCGGCACTCTTCTCGAGTTCTGCCTGGCCTCTGCTCGATGCCGGCGTGATTAGCGAGCCAACGATAGAGCGCATGGCGCAGGCGCGCCTGCCTGAGCGTCTGTGGACCAACCTCCACGAGGCCCTCGGCCATTGGCAGGAGCATCAGCCCGCCATTGTGGAGACAAATGAAGTTGTGGGGCGTCTGCATGCCGCAGGCTATGGCTGCTACCTCCTTTCCAATGCCGGTCTCAGATTCTGGCGCGCCAAGGAGCGCATCCCTTCCTTCCCCGTTATGGACGGCTGGGTAGTCTCGGCCTTCGAGCACCTTATGAAGCCCGATCCCGCCATCTATCTCCTGCTCTGCGAGCGTTATGGACTTGACCCCGCAGGCTGCGTTTTTGTGGATGACAATGCCGACAACACCCGTGGGGCAGAGGCAGCGGGCATGCATGCCCACCTCTTCCAGGGTGCAGCCGGACTGGTAGGCTACCTCGAAGACCTTGGCATGAACTTCTAGCAACAGCAACCACGACAACGCAAGGGCAACCCCATGCTCGACCTCACGACCCCACATGTGCAATTGCATGTGGGGGTCGTGGTTTGTCCTAGAACTCAGCGAAACGAGGCTCTCCCACGCTGCAGATGTCGTCCCCGTTGGCGAAGTCGGTTGCCGCAGCCACAAACGCCTCCTCGTCCCCCGCATGAAACGTGCAGGTAAGCTGCACGTCCTCGGCAAAGACGGAATCGCGCACACGCCCGCCGGCATCTGCCACCATGCACGTGATGCGGTCATAGGCAGAATAGGGAATTTGCACCACCACGCTCGTTACGAGCGTCATCTCAACCACGCTGCCCAAGGCATGGGCCGCCTCAACCGCTTCCTGCGTTGCTGCCGTGTAGGCACGCACCAGTCCACCGGGGCCCAAAAGCGTACCGCCAAAGTAGCGAGTCACCACACAGCAGACGTCCTTGAGGCCGGCACCATGAAGCACCTCAAGCGTGGGCATGCCAGCCGTACGGCTTGGCTCGCCGTCGTCGGAGCATCGCTCCCGCCCGTCCTCGAGTACCCATGCTGGCACGTTATGGCGTGCGTCATGGTGGCGCGAGCGGGCCTTTTTGATAAAGGCGTTTGCCTCGGCCTCGCCGGACACGTGTGCAAGTTGTGCGATGAAACGGCTCCGACGGTCCTCAAACTCGCCTGTAACCTCGATGCCCTTTGCAAGAGTGAAATAGCCAGGCCGAGAAGACTCCCCCGGCATCACGCCTTCGCCCCAAATCTAAAGAGGGGTTCGCCCGCACGAACGTCAGCGCCAGACACGGCTGCTGGCAGGACATCGCCAGAGGCATTGGTCACAGAGACCATAACGATGTCATCATGCCCAGCGGCACGAATCTTCTCGTAATCGAAGGTGATGAGCGGCATACCTGCCGAAACATGGTTGCCTTTCTCGACCAGCACGTGAAATCCTTCGCCGCGCATCTCGACGGTGTCGATGCCTGCGTGAACTAGGACCTCCATGCCCTCGTCAGACGTAATGCCAAGTGCATGCCCCGTGTCAACAGCTGCCGTAACGGTTCCCGTGACCGGTGCATATATGACATTCCCGGAGGGCTTGACTGCCATGCCAGGTCCAAGCATCCCCTGCGCAAAGACGGGGTCTGGGACCTCCAAGAGCGGTACCGCCACGCCATCAACGGGAGAAAGGACGCAGCCAGGCTCCGCCATGCACACCACCGCGCGAGGTAAATCCTCTGCCGAGGCGCACCTCCCGCGCGAGAGTCTGTCAAAGATTCCCATGTAAATGACCCCCTTGGGCATAAGCCCATCAAGCAGAAGTACCGAGCGCAGACATACCCAGTCATTGTAGTGGTAGCAAGCTCGGCCCATCCAGCGTCGTCACATACACCAGATTGTAGCCCGAGACGTCCCTCGGGATTGGCCCCGTCACGAATTGACGGTTGGTGGCAGTTTGTGGCAAATTCTTGATGTGTGGTTTGCCTGGTGCCAATTCGCTGACCTGCGAACCATCAAAACTCGAATGACTTGCTACTCGGGGATGCCACCAAAAACTGCCACCAACCGCAAATCTGTGCCATTCGGCGGGAACCGGAGGCTCCTAGGTGCCGTCTGGATGGGGCCTTGCTGCGCATGGGGGCGCCGGATGGCGCGTTCTTGCGGTTGGTGGCAGTTTTACAGGGTTGCCCCAAGTATCAACCGGTTTGAACATTGATCAGCCGCAGGTCAGGGATTTACGACTGCAGCGGTTTCATATAAAGGATTCGCCGCAAACTGCCACCAACCGTCAATTCGTGAAAGCGACCCAGGATTGTAGCCGCTTCGTGTACCAGTCCCGCCGCGCCAAGCGCAAGCGTGCCAGCACAGCCATCGTCGTGCTAGAATCTCCCCTGCGAAGTGGGCCAGACGATCGCGGGGCCTGCGGTATACCGCAAGCCATGAGGAAAGTCCGGGCTCCACAGGGCAGGAAGCTGGCTAACGGCCAGGCGGGGTGACCCGACGGAAAGCGCCGCAGAAAAGAAGACTCCCGCTGCCCGCCTTGGCGGGTGAGAGAAAAGCTGAAACGGTAGTGTAAGAGACCACCAGCGTCGTGGCAACACGGCGGCTTGGCAAGCCCCTTCCGGAGCAAACGCAAATAGGAGCGCTATGGTGTGGCCCGCACCGCGCTCGGGTTGCGCGCTAGAGGGTGTCGGTAACGACACTCGTAGATAAATGATCGTCCTCGACAGAACCCGGCTCATAGGCCCACTTCGCACCTATGCTCGGTCGGCGCGAACAATGGCATCCACGGTCTTCTCAGCCCAGTCCTTATTGGACACGACAATCTCGAACTTAGCCTTGGGCAGCATGTTCATGGTTGTCTCGCTGCCGCGCACGTGGTGCTTAAACCCAAGCTGCGTACCGCACCCCATGACCTGACTCACCGTAATGCCACGTACGTCAATCTCGCGCAGAGCGTCCTTCACGTCCTCCATGCGTTCCTCGCGCACGATTGCTTCTACTTTGAACATGCTGTCTCCCTAATCGTCAAGGCCCATAAAGGAGGGGTATGCCCTCTCGCCGTGTTGGGTGAGATTAAGTCCCTCTCGCTCCTCACGCTCGCTCACGCGGATGGCCCCACCGCAAAGCGCGCGGACGATGAGGATGCAAGCAAGCGTACCCACAACGGCAACAAGCACGGTGGAGGCAAGCTGCACCCCAAGGAGCCTTACGTCACCATAGATAAGGCCGTCCCAGCTTAGGTTGGGGTTGACGGCCTTGCTCGCAAAGATCCCCGTGGCAATGCCTCCCCATACGCCGCCGATTCCGTGACATCCAAAAGCATCAAGCGCGTCATCGCATCCAAAGCGCGCCTTCATCCTTGAGCAGGTGAAATAGCATATGACGCTGCCGACAAGCCCGATGGGCATCGCGGCCCCCAAGGGTACGTAGCCGCATCCTGGGGTGATGGCCACAAGACCAACGACAAGCCCTGTGCAGGCGCCCACAAGCGTAGGCTTGCGATCGAAAATCACGTCCATGAGCATCCATCCCAGCTCGGCAGAGGCGGCGGCAAGCGCGGTGGTGGCAAAGGCGTGCACGGCAAGCCCGTCGGCAGCGAGGGCGGACCCGGTGTTGAACCCAAACCACCCAAAGAGCAGTACCGTTGCCCCTATCGCCACGAGTGGGATGTTGTGGACGCGATAGTTAACGTTTGCAAATCCGCTGCGACGGCCGAGAGCCAGGCAGAGAACAAGTGCCGAGACTCCCGAGCTAATGTGCACAACGTTGCCTCCAGCAAAGTCGACGGAGCCCAGCGCGGCGAGAAGTCCTTCCTGACCCCACACCATGTGGGCAATTGGATAGTAGACCAAGAAGCTCCAGACCAGCACGAAGAGGGAGCGCCTTGAGGCGCATGCGACCGGCCACCGCACCCGTAATGAGGGCAGGCGTAATGATGGCAAACATCATCTGGAAGAGAGCGAACACCAAAAATGGGATGGTCGACGCATAGGGGGCCAGCCACGGTCTCGCTCACGCCTCCCATGAAGAGGTAGTCCAAGCCACCAACGATGCCCGCGTGGTCCGGACCAAACGAAAGCGAGAACCCCACGGTCAACCAGAGCACAATCTCGAGCCCTACAATGAAGAGGGACGCCAAGATGTTGTTGACAACGTTCTTCCTGCGGCCGAGGCCGCCATAGAAAAACGCGAGGCCAGGCGTCATGAACAGAACAAATGCTGAGCAGATCAGCACGAAAGAGGTGTCTGCGCCACTCATGTCTCCCCCAGTCGGCAACAAACGGCGGAGGCGCGGATGTCTGGTGGCAACCCGCCCCGCGAGGGCCGCCGCTTGTCAGCATCCAATATGGGCTTTGTCATCTTGTGTCAGACGAGTTGCCTTGTAGACCCAGATGGGTTACGAGTGATGACGGAAAGCCTAAAACAGCGAGGACACGTTAAAGGGACAGATATAAGAACACTTGTACTGTTTAGACATGTGGTATAGACTTGACAGAACATTAGTTCTCATATTACGGCACGTGAGGAGGATGCGATGGACAGGCTCACCAAGCTCGGAATTCTCGCTGAGGCCGCACGCTTTGATGCCGCCTGCACCTCCTCTGGCGTTACGCGCGGACCACGTGAGGGTATGGTGGGCGATGCGTGTGCGAGCGGGCTCTGCCATTCCTTCTCGGCAGACGGACGTTGCATCACCCTGCTCAAGGTGCTCATGTCAAATGCCTGCAGCTATGACTGTGCCTACTGCGTCAACCGTCGCGGGGCCAGCTGCCCTAGAGCCACGTTTGAGCCACGCGAGCTTGCGGAGCTCACGGTCGACTTCTACAAGCGCAACTACATTGAGGGGCTGTTCCTCTCATCGGCGGTCCTAGGCAACCCAGACAACACCACAGAGCGCATGATTGCCTGCCTGGAGGCACTTCGCGGAGAGCTGCGCTTTAACGGCTATGTCCATGCCAAGGTGATACCCGGTACGTCTACCGAGCTTGTCGACCGTCTGGGACGCTTTGCCGACAGGCTTTCTGTGAACCTGGAGCTTCCCAGCAGGACGTCGCTTGCAACGCTTTGTCCTGACAAGGACGCGCACTCCGTCATGGCACCCATGGCTCAGATTGCCACTACGCGTCATACGGAAGAGCAGGCACTGCTCGACTCCCCTGCCGGGAAAAAGGCACTCGCGAGGAGGCGAAGGGGAATCTCGGGTCCGGCTTCCGAGGGCATGCGCGTCACTTCGGCTGGTTCCCGTTACACACTTGGCAGGCCCGCGAGCGCCGTGCCCAACGCCCTTCGCACATTTGCACCCGCCGGACAGTCCACACAGATCATCGTAGGGGCATCTCCCGAGGACGACAACCACATCCTGCAGCTCTCGAAGTCCCTGTACGACCACTACGGGCTCAAGCGCATTTTCTTCTCGGCATACATGCCCATGGTCGAAGACAGCCGTCTGCCAGACCGTGAGACGCCTGTGCCACTGCGCAGGGAGCATCGGCTCTACCAGGCAGACTGGCTCATGCGCTATTACGCCTTCGCGCCTGATGAGCTTGCAACGCCCAGCCATCCGTGGCTCGACCTCGACGTTGACCCAAAGCTTGCCTGGGCACTCGCCCACATGAACGCCTTCCCCATTGAGATCATGGATGCCTCGCTTGAAACGCTGCTGCGCGTTCCCGGCATTGGTCCGGTTGGGTCACGGCGCATCCTTGCGGCACGGCGAGCGCGACACCTCTCCTTCGATGACCTACGCGGGCTTGGAGTTGCGCTCAAGCGGGCGCGATTCTTTGTGACCTGCAGAGGCAAGCGCGATCTAACCGCGCCTCTCGATCCGGAACTCATTCGCCAGAAGGTGGTGAGCGATGCCGCAGGAAGCAAGTACAACACAACCAGACGTCAGGCAGAGGGGCAGCTCAGCCTCTTCTAGGTCATGTGTTCCAGAGATTGCCCCCAATGTCACAGATTGCGCGGCACGCGAGGTCTCGGCAGCGCTGGGGCAAGGGCAGGCCGTTGTCGTATGTTGCGAGCGCACCACAGAGTCAGTACTTGCCGCTGTGGGCGTGACCTACCTCGCGCACGCTGATCCATGCCGCATTCGGTTGGTTGCCGTCAATGAAGCGCAGCCACGGCTTGGCGAGAAGGTCGTGACCCTTGGGGACGATAGGGATGGGACCGTGGTCGCGCTGGCACGGCGGGTGTTTGCCGGCTTCGAGGAGAAGTGTGGCAGGTCCTGCTCAAGGCGAGTTGTTCTCGCCTGCGCCGCGGACGAGCCCGGCATGCCGGAAGTGGTCCATCGCTACATGAGACTGGGCTTCTCGATGGGCAAGCGCCTCTATGAGGACGTCGCTGCACCTGAGGCGATTGCATTTGCCAGCCTGGTACAGCGCGTCTCGACGGAGTGCGAGCACACGCGGCAGTTTGTCCGCTTCGTCAAGATTCCCGACGGCACCTTTGTCTCTGTCTTCGAGCCCGCCGAGAACACGTTGCCGCTCGTGGGGGTTCACTTTTCTCGTCGCATGCGAGAGGATCGCTTTGTGATTGTGGATCCCAGGCACCTGGTGGCCATCTTCCATGAGCCGGAAGCCACTGCCTGCGCCGTAGTGGGGCTCGATGAAGACACTGCGGCCACCCTCGCATCGCGCGTGAACGAGGCCGACGAGCGCGAGCAGCTTGTCCAAGCGCTCTGGCAGCGCTTCTACCGGGCAATGGAACTTCCTGGCCGGGGAGCTGCCAGTCGTGGTTATGACCTGCAAGCCGCCTGGATGCCCAAGCGCTTCTGGCACGGCCTGCCGGAGCTTAACCCCAAGCCTTGAGTAGCTGCCTGGTGATCTTGACACGTAGGCCGTCACGGTGTGGCCCTCGCCTGTCCAAGTCCGTCATGGCTCCTCTCGCTGATCCCGAAGGACTCTCTCGAAGCGCCACGGCCTCCTGCGCTCGACCTCCTCGGCCACGAGGCCGCACACGTACTCACCGAGGCTCACCCCGCCCTCGCTGCCTGCTCGGACGCCACCCGTGCCGTCTCCCCAGACAGCTCCACAGAGACCATCACGGCCCCGTCATCACGCGCCATGCGCCCGCACCTCTTCCCTATCCGACCCCAAGCAGCTTGTCGGCCAGGGCGGCGCGGGCGTACGCGCTCGTGCTCATGCCCGCGCTCTTGGCCTCACGCTCGACCGCCCGCTTCATACCGACCGGAACCTTGATCGAGATGACCGCCGTCCCCTCGGTCGAGAGCGGGGGGCGCCCGTGCACGACGCCGCCCATGGTGCGCTCGCCCTCCGGGAACTCCCCACGCTCGTAGGCGTCGCACCAGCCGTCAATCATCTCTTCGGTTATCTCCTGGCCGTTGGCCGCGGCCCACTTCCTCCCGCTCATCGCAACCTCCTTTCGGTAGCCTCTATCTCCATCGCAGACTTCCTCTGCACGGGCGTCATGGCGTGTATCACGAGCCAACCAGAGACCGTCTCGACCGCTATCAGCTCAACGTCCCTCCCGTCAGCCAGCCGACCATGAGCCATCTGGGAGGCTCCTGAGGGCTCTGGCGCATGATGCTCTTCGTCACCGACCCCCATGCCTGAAGCACCTCCCCGCGGCTCAGGTGCTTCAGGGCGTTCGGGTGAATCTCCGGCTCCATCACACCCCTTTCGTCATATCGAAAGTATACCATTTTAAGGATACAAAACCACGACAAGCAAAGCCCATCGGGAGCAGCGCGGCGTCGCACCACCCCCAACGGTATGCAAGATGTAGGAAGCGTACGTACAAACTCCACTGAAGTGGAGTTTGTACGTACGCTTCCTACATCTTGCCCCGGCGACGGGGATTATGACGTGACGACACGTCACCGAGGGTCAGCTGCGCCAGACCTCCCGCAGCCTCCGCCACCGGCTCTTCTGCTCGGCAGACCCAATCGCCTTGCTGCGCTCCTAGGCGTACAGCACCTGCGCGACCTTGGCCGTCTCCTGCACCGCAGCAAAGGCATCCTGGAGCCGTTTGATTACCAGTCAGATTGACACTGCTCCAAAACAGAATCCAAGGCATGTTTCAGCTTCCACCTTGAAAGGAGCCTTGGATGAAGAAGACCAGTGGAGCTGCGTGGCCCCCGTATAAGGAACGGAAGGCACGGGAGGCCTCATCGGCCGCCTCAGGGCATTCGCCCTCTCGGCGCTCCTCGTCGTGAGCCAGGTACTCGACCTCCTCGGGACCGCACTCGCGCCGGTCTCGGCATACGCCGCCACCCCCGTGCCCGGCTCGGTGACGGTCGCGGACGTCGAGGCATACTCCTCAGGCACGGGCATGACACCCTCGCACAGGTTCGTCGACGCCAACGGCGTAGTCACCTACTGCGCCGACGAGGCTCTCGCCACCCCGAGGGTGGGACAGACCTTTAGCGGACGGCCGGCCTCTCCACAGGAGCCACCGACGTCTCCTTCGTCGTCGACACCACCGCCCTCGGGGCAAGAGGCTCGTCGCCTTCGAGAGGCTCTATGACAGCGAGGACCTCCTCGCCTCGCACGAGGACCTGACCGACGTGGGCCAGACCGTCGAGGTCCCCGAGGTCCGCACCACGCTCCAGGGAGACGCGGGCCACGAGTCCGACGCCACCCCCGAGACCGTGACGCTCACCGACACGATTTCCTACAAGGGCCTCAAGGCCGGCACCACCTACGCTGCCACGGGCACGCTCCACTACGTCTCCGCGGACGTCACCGATGCCGGCATCGCGACCGACGCGCCGACGGCAAGGGGGGCACAGCCACCGCGACCTTCACCCTCGAGGCGTCCGAGGGCACCGTGGACGTGACCTTCACGTTCCCCACCCCCCGAAGGCCTAGCTGGCAGAAAGGTCGTGGCCTTCGAGGAGGGCATCCAGGGCGGCCGCCGCGTGGCGGTCCACGCCGACGTGGCCGACGAGGACCAGACCGTCACCTTCCCCAAGGTCGAGACCACGGCCTCCGACAAGGCGGACGGCGACCACCAGGTCGAGGCCGCCAAGACCCAGACCGTCGTCGACCAGGTCGAGTGCACGAACCTCGTGCCCGGCAAGGAGTACACCGTCGACGGTACGCTCCGCCTGGTCGCAGATGACGGCACCGATGCAGGTGTCCTCTCCGACGCCAGCGGCAACAAGGTGGCAGCATCCAAGACCTTCACCCCCGAGGCCGCCGACGGCTACGTGGACCTCGAGTTCACGTTCGACGCCTCAGGTCTCGTCGGCCGCAAGGTCGTCGCCTTCGAGGAACTCTCGACCGCAGGCGTCCGCGTGGCCACGCACGCCGACATCACCGACGAGGACCAGACCGTCGAGGTCAAGACCCCACCGGCCACGGGCGAGCGCCTGCCCAACACGGGCCAGGACCCCATCGCCCTCGGCCTCGTCGCAGCCGGCCTCTCCACCGGGGCCTACGCCCTCCGCAGGGTGCGCCGCCACGACAATGCCGAGTAGGTGCGCGTAAGACAGCCGTCCAAGGTCTGGGGGAGGCGACGCGAGCGTCGCCTCCCCCTCGTTCCCAAGGGGATACGAAATGGGAAAGAGGACCTCCCCTGCATCCGTCGCGCTCGCCGTCATGGCGGCATTGCTCGTAGGTGCGGGTGCCTGGATGCTCGCTCGTGACGCGGGGGCAGGCGAGGGCGTCCGTGCGCTCGCCGAGGAGTACGGGCCCAACGGGATGGCCGGGAATGCCAGCCAGGTCAACGTGGGTGCAGGCGGCATCGGCTGGGCCTCGCTCGAAGCGGAGAACTCTGACGCCATCGCGTGGCTCGCCGTCTCGGGCACCTCGGTGGATGTCCCCGTCGTGCAGTCAAGCCCGGACGACCCTGACCGCTACCTCTACCGCGACTTCTGGAACGCCTGTCCTATATGTTCCACGACCTCTCGGATGCCTACGAGCAGGGTGCCTTCGACGCCATCGGCGACGCATCCTGGGCGACGCCCGCGGGAGCGACAAGCTTCCGCCCCCCGTGCTCCGCCTCGGTCCACCAGGACGACCCCGACTGGCAACACACGTCCTTCGCGGGGCCCGAGGGGATGCGCGACTGGCTCGCCTGGGCCTGCGACAACTCGACGGCGCGGGCAGAGGGGTACCAAGGGCTCGCCTCGTCGGCCACCCGCACGCTCGTCCTCGTCATCTGCAACGGGCGGCCCTTCCACCCGGACACGCGGACGGTCACGGTGTTGGTGGCGGGGTGAGCCCTAACCCCTAGGGGCGCCCCCGTCGCCATCGGCGCCAGCATGGGCGGCGCGCCACCGCCCGGCAACCCTAGGCAGTTGCCACCCGGTGGCCAATGGTGTACAGTAATCATACAAAAACAGTAGGCATGTATGAAGGATGTCGCCTTTGAAGCAGACTGAGTGCGTTAAAGTCCTCGCGGGGACCGGACGGAGGGTGTTCTTGAAGCGTGACCTGGCGCGTCTGCTGGGTCATGGAGGGGACGTCGCGACGGACAAGACCGTCTCGAGGCTCGTCTCGTCGGGACTGCTCGAGCGGGTCTGCCGCGGCGTATACAGGTTCCCGCTGGCGCCGCCAGTGCCGGGCGTGGCCGACGTCTACCTCGTCGCCTCCGCGCTTCGCCGAGGACAGTACGTGTTCGAGAGTCTCGAGACCGCGGCGTCCGAGTACGGGCTAATCTCGCAGGTCCCCCTCGGTGCTCTGACGCTCATGACCACCGGCAGGGAGGGCACGTTCGACACGGCCTGCGGGACCATCGAGTTCGTGCACACCAAAGCGTCGGTCCCCGAGATCCTTGCGAACACCGTCGCGCGTCCCCGATGCCCCGTCCGCGTCGCCACCGAGGACTACGTCGTGCGGAACCTGAGGCGCTGCGGCCGCGGCGCCGACCTTCTACGGGAAGCGAGGCAACCCTGATGAGCTTGCGCATAGGGGGCGACGGGCTGGCATCCATCGTGGCCTCCGTCACGTCCCGGCCAGACATGGGACTCATGGGCCCGGCAATAGGGAAGGAGGTCGTCCACTATGCGGTCTTCGACTACCTCGACGAGCTGGGGTACCTCGACGACCTCGTCTTCCAGGGCGGCACCTGCCTTAGGGACTGCTACGGCTCCCCCAGGCTCAGCGAGGACCTCGACTTCAACGTCCCCCCGGAGTTCGACCTCGCGTCGCTCGCCGAGATGGGCAATGGCTTGGCACGGTCGCTCGGAGACGCGTTCGAGCTGCGCGTGCGCGTGAAGGAGCCGAGTGTGCGCCGCATGGGCCCCGCCTCGGGAATCCCAATCGCCAAATGGGTCGTCTCTATCGAAACCGACCCGCAGGACAGCTCCCTGCCACTCCAGAGGATCAAACTCGGGGTCGCGAAGGTCCCGGCCCACGACGTGCTCGACCGCTTCCTGCTCGTGAACTACGAGCAGCTTCCTGAATCGCTCGGGGACATCGTCATCAGGGCCGAGTCGCCGGAGGAGATATTTGCGGATAAGGTAGTCTCGTTCGCGGCCTCGAGCTACCTCAGGTACAGGGACATCTGGGACCTCAAGTGGCTCGCCACCCGGCCGGGGCTGGACAGGGGGCTTGCGGAGAGCCTCGTAGGCCTGAAGGTCGAGGACTACGGCATCGGGGAGACCTGGCGCGCATGCGTCGCCACTGCACGCGGGAAGCTCTCGGATGCTCTCGAGGCGGAAGGCTTCGTCGACGAGATTTCGCGGTTCCTACCGAGGTGCGAAGTGGCGCGAACCGCAGGCAGGCGGGCCTGGGTCCGCGCTGCCGTGGGTGTGATTGGCGGCATCTACGACTCCCTTGCCTCCCATAGCCAGCAGCACACCAGGCGCGGCGGTGCGCGGATACGATGACCTCGCCGCCACCTCGGGGCTCGGTCGCACTTGGGCTGCGGTAGCCGGAGACAGGCGCACGCTATAGTCCGATGAGATACCTGGAGCCCATACGTGACGAGTGCCACCTTGTCGCGAAGGTGGGCAGATGCCCCGAGCGCGCGCGGGCACGCCTTCGACAAGATGCGAGCGGCAATCGAGTCCGGGAGGTCGTGCCGATGACTGGCCCGAGCAGCATCGCCCGTACCGACGCCGAGAGTGCAGGATGCCATCGAAATCGAGAGGTTACATGACATGACGTCTGCTGGCAGGAGCAAGCGATGCAGTCGGCGTTCCTGAGGGAAGTCGTGGCGTACCTGGGCGGCACGCTGGCCGGACGCTACGCCCTAATCCACGAGGCCACAGCCATGGCATACGGCCTCGGCGCCGCCGCCGTCCCAGCTGCCGTCGACGTGCTCGTCGGTGACGAGGGCAGCGGCAGGCCCTCGGGGTCGTTCGAGGGCGTCCCCCTGCGGGTGTGGGCCCACGTCTCAGGGATTACGCTCGATGACGACTCGCTCGTGTGGAATCTTGACTACGGGGTCTACGTGCCCCGGCCGGAGCTCACGCTGGAGGCGATCGAGCTGTGAACTGGCTGGGTTCGTCCGACACGGATTGGCGTTTGCTACCGAAAGCCCCTGCCTGATGGTGTCCCAAGCTTAGCCGCCCTTGTCTCCCACTAGGCCGCCCTTTCCCCGATTCCCTCGTAGTACCAGTCCGCGGGCGTGTCGTACCCCAGCGACTGGTGAATCCTGCGGTCGTTGTAGTAGCCCACGAACTCGGCCACGAGGCGCTCCAGCCCCCTGGGCGTGGAGCACTCGTGGACCCTGAGCCACTCCGACTTCAGGCTTCTGAACCACCTTTCCATCAGCACGTTGCCCCTCCAGCGGGCCCTGCCGTCCATGCTCTGCGTGACGTGGTTGCCCTCCAAGAGCCCCACGTAGGCGTCGGACCCGAAGACCGAGCCCTGGTCGGAGTTCATGACCGAGGGGGTGCCGTGCTCGCGGAAGGCGTCCTCCACGCACCTGACGACCTCCTCGGCGCGCATGGTGTCGGAGAGCCTCCAGCTGTTGAAGTCAAGATAGATTTCACCAGACTAGACAGCGAACCGCCCCCATCCGCACCAACGCACATTCGCCAGTCCCGTCACCGCGGGGCGCCGGAATCGGCGACCACTGCCGGCGAGGCCCTGTCCTGCGGCGCGAGGTCCTTGGTCCCGTAGGACCTCCCCGTCATGCGTACCAGGTGGCAGTGGCGGCAGAGCCTGTCCGCTATCGCCGACGCCACGACCGGGTCCCCGAAGACCTTCGCCCACGACCCCATCCCCACGTTGGCCGTCACGATGGCCGACCTCCTCTCGTACCTCCTCGAGGTCAGCTGGAACAGCAGGTCCGCGCCCTGCTTGTCCACGTCCAGGCAGCCCCCCTCGTCGACGATAGGCAGCGACGGGTGGGCGTAGAGGCGCAGCCGCCTCTCCAGCTGGCCCTTGCCCGCGGCGTGCGCGAGGTCCGAGACGAGGCGCCGGCAGTCGGTGAAGTAGGTGGGCTTGCGGGCGCGGATCGCCTCGACCCCCAGCGCCACGGCGATGTGGGTCTTGCCCACGCCGGGGCTGCCGACGAGCACGACGTTCTCGTGGCGGTCGAGGAGCCCCAGCGTCGCGAGGTCCTCGACCACACCCCTGGGGACCGACGGCTGGAACGAGAGGTCGAAGTCCCTGAGAGCCTTCACGTGGGGGAGGCTCGCCTTCTCGACTCTCCTGTCCAGGTCGCGCTCCCTCACGGCGGCGACCTGCGCGCCGGTCATCTCGAGCAGGGCCTCGGGGAACGGCTTCGCGCCCGTCGCGACCAGCCTCGAGTACTCCGGGGCGGAGGAGGCCATCGCGTCGAGGCCGAGCTCCTCCAGGTTGCCGCGCATGCGCTCCGGCACGCTGCCCTCCGGGCCGGTCACGACCCCTCGCCCCCTCCGGGCCCGCCCAGCAGCTCGAGGTTGCGCCTGGCCTGCGCCTCTATGTCCGCGTCGCCGCCCCAGCGCTCGTCCGCCACCGCCTCGGCGCAGTCGCCCTCGCGGTAGGCTACCGGCCCTCCCGGGGCGGCGGCGTCGTGCGCCGCCACGAGCCCCCCGCCGTCGTAGGCCCTGAGGCGCCCGCCCGGCTCGAGCAGCAGCCTCACGCGGCGCCCCATGCACCCCCTCGGCACCGGGAACTCGCGCCCGGCGCACCTGACGAGCATGGTGGCGGGCACCACCTGCCACGGCACGCCGCCCACCAGCGCCGAGGGCACCGACTCGCGGGGCATGGGCCCCAGGGCCCCCCTCTCCCTCCGGAAGAGCGGCTCCGGCGGCAGGCCGGTCGTGCGGTTCGGCTCCTCGTTGCTCCTCGCGCGCACGCGCGCCATCGCGCGGTCGAGCCCCTCCCAGCCCTCGAAGTCGCCCTCGCAGGCCCCGAGGCGCGACAGGAGGCGGCTCGCGCCCTCGTCCCTGCCCTCGGCCTGCGGCGTCCCGGCCCGGCAGAGCGCGAGCCCGCGCCCCGCCTCCCGCGCGAAGGCGGCGCCGCGCCCGTCCCGCGGGCGCCCCCCGTCGCCGCCGACCGCCGCGACGGCCGGCACGTTGTCCGCGAGCCGCTGCCGCGGCACGCCGCCCAGCCAGCGGATGTCGTCCGCCATGCAGGCCAGCAGGTCGTCCCTGGCCCTGGTCGGGGACCGCACGAAGTGGTGCATCCGGGACCATCCGAGCGTCGAGGCGTACGCGTCGAAGCGGTACCCGCGGCCGGAGCGGTCGCGCATGGTGACGCCCTCCTTCCAGTCGGACTGCAGCTGCTCGCCGGGCGCCGTCCCGAACCTGGGGTGCGCGTCCGGCGCGCCGCCGCGCCCGACGGCTATGCCGCGCCCCCTCAGGTGGCTCGTGAAGGCGTTGTGGCCCGGGACCGGCGGCTCGTCGCCCGCGTGACGCTCGAGCAGCAGCTCGTGGGTGCCCTTGGCCGTGGCTCCCGGCAGCGCCGCCTTCTCCTCGATCTCGTCGCGGCAGCGGTCGAACCCGCTTTGCCGCCCGTGCCTGCCGTCGTCCGGCGAGGGCCCGCCCCCGTTCCAGTACTTCGAGACGGTGTGCCCGTCCGCGCCGTACCTCCTAGCGACCTCCGAGAAGTTCGGCTTGACGCCGCACTCCCTGTCCGCGTTCAGCCCAGCCATGAGGTTCCTCTCCAAGGCCCCCACCCCTCTCCGTCGTCGGTTCGGGGCTGAGCCTAGTTGGTAAAGGTGGTGAAACCACGCTGGTTTGGCTGGCGCATTCGCGCTGGTCGGATTGGGGCGCGTGTTGGTCAATCTGGTGAAACCTAAGCTAGCGCTATCATCCAGCCCACTATGCAGCGGCCGTGCCAGTCGATCACGGCGGTGAGGCGCGCGTGGCGTCCCCCTATCTGGACGTAGGCGATGTCGGTCGACCACACCTGGTCGGGGAAGTCCATCCTCTTCCCCCCGAGCAGGTACGGGAACCTCCTCGAGGCCTTGGACGGCCTAGAGAGCGAGGGCAGCGGGCAGCACGGCCTCACGTTCGTCTCGCGCATCAGCCCGGTGGCGCGGTGGCGGGTGACGCGCTCGCCGCCCGTCGAGGGCTGCCGGGCGATCTTGCGGGCACCGTAGGCGGGGTTCTCGAGGTGGATGCGGTCGATCTCGGCCATCAGGTGCTCGTCGTCCGCCGAGGGCGTCCCGGACCCGCCCCGGTGCCGGTAGTGGGTGCTGGAGCGGGCGACGCCCAGGGGCTCCGAGGCGCGCTTCCTGGTGACGCCGGCATGCCCACCCGCGGCCGCCAGGGACCTCTCCCGGGTCGTAGCCGTACTCGTCGCAAGACCGGCGGAGGAAGTCGCGCTCGACGGCGGGCTGCCCGATGTTCCCCGGCAGCTCGTCGTGCTCCTTGGCAGCGGCTTCCCCCTGGCCCCTCTCTCGCGCTCCTGCTTGGTCTTCCCGAAGACGTCGGCGGCGCCCTCGCTCAGCAGCTGGTCCCTCCACTCGGCCGCCAGCGACGGCGCTATCCCGTTCTCGCTCGCCACCTCCGAGAGCGTCTTGTCGCCTCTGATCACGTCGAGGGCGACCCGCATCTTGAACTGCGGGTCGTACCTCCTCTTGGTCGTCCTGCCCATGTCCCGAAAGCCCCCTTCCGTGCCTCCTGGCACATTGTCGGGCTTTCGGTAGCCTTGGCTCAAGCGTGTCTAGACGATATGTAGCGGGGCAGCCGGAACCTCGCTCGTGAAGCAAGGGCCCTCTTCGGGGCAACGTGGGCTAGGCTTTCAGCTGTCTCGGCAGGCTTACCACATTCACAGAAGGTCCCGGCCATGATCTATCGTACCAGCATCGGACTCGACGTACACGCGCGCTCCATCGCCTCAGCCGCCTTCGTCCCGGAGACGGGGGAGGTCATCGAGAGGGGCTTTGCCTACGACCCGGCGACCGCCACCGAGTGGGCCAGGGGGCTGCCGCAGCCCGCCAGGTGCGTCTACGAGTCGGGACCGACGGGCTTCGGCCTCAAGAGGAAGCTTGGGGCGGCGGTCGTCGAGTGCGTCATGGGGGCCGTTTCCAAGATGCTGCGCCCGGCAGGGGACAGGGTGAGGGCCGACAGGCGCGATGCCGTGTTCCTTGCGCGCATGCTCGCAGTGGGGAACATCGTCGAGGTCTCGGTGCCGACGGAGGCCATGGAGGCGGCCCGCGACCTGGCGAGGGCCCGCGAGGACTGCAGGTACGGCCTGATGCGCGCCAGGCACCTGCTCTCGAAGCTCCTGCTCAGGAAGGGCATCGTCTATCCGGGGAAGAGCCCCTGGACCAAGGCGCACCGCGAGTGGCTCTCGGGACTCGCATTCGAGGACGCCGCGGAGCAGCTCGCCTTCGCCGAGTACCTGGAGGGCGTGAGGTCGCTGGGGCTCAGGCGGGGCAGGCTCGACGAGGCGACATCGGAGCGCGCGGAGGAGGGGGGACCTCGCCACCGCCGTCAGGGCCCTCAAGTGCATAAGAGGCATCTCCACCGTCACGGCCTTCTCGGTGGCCGCCGAGGTCGGCGGCTTCTCGCGCTTCCCGACGGCCCGCTCGTTCATGTCCTTTGTGGGGCTCGTGCCCTCGGAGCCCTCCAGCGGCGAGACCGTCTTCCCGGGGCAGGATCACCAGGACGGGCAACGGCCACGCCAGGACGCCCCTCGTCGAGGCGTTCCGGCACCATGCGAGGCCCTACGGGGCCCTCTCGCCGACGGCGGCGTCCGATGCGCGGGGCGCGCCCGCCCGGATTGTCGGGGAGGCCACCCGGGCAAGCCGGCGCCTCCACGAGAGGCGCGTGCACCCCAGGGGACGCGGAGAGCCCGCCAACGTCGTGAGCACCGCCGTGGCCCGAGAGCTCGCCGGCTTCGTCTGGGCGCTGGCGCGGGTGGCGACCTGACGCAGACGTTCCCCGGGCGCCTTCCCGCTTCGATGGCGCGTGGGACAGCCCGCGAGGGCTCCATGCGCAGCCTTCCCGGCCACGCGCGATCCTAGGCACGCGGAACTACCCAGCCGAAGGCATCGGAATGCGTTACCCAACGCGCGGATATCAGACTCGCAGTCGTGCGTCGAACCAGACACGCCGGATGGCGGCAGGCGCCCGGAGGACCATATGGGAAACGACCCCAGCTCCGAGAAACTCGGAGTCGGGGCCGTTCTGCCTCTTGACAGGGTAAGCTACATATCAGAGCTAGCCAGCCACATCATCAGGCGGGTGCCACTGGAACAGCCGCCGTGGCGATTCGGCCCCGCATCAGGGAGCCGGTCGACCCACAGGCACGGGCATGCCGGCTGACAGGGCCTCACGATATCGCGAGGTGGTGAGGCCTCATCCGTCATGACCATGCGACAGGATTGGGAGTCCATCATGGGAAGCTTCCGGGGTAGACGACCTATCGTTCACCAATCTGTACCGGTCTGTAGCATCCCAGGTAGGCCGTTTGCCGTATTTCCCGTAGCCCAAGGGAGGGGCCGAAAGGGGAACTGGCCGCCTGCCTGGCGATGCTTCGAGAGGGGAGATTGCCCTGGCACCCGGACCATGGGGTCCGGACGTTGACAGCGGGCTGTCAACGCCTGGCTCGGTAACCTATCTCGCCACACGGAAGACGCGCGGCCTGCCCCCAGTCTCCTTCACGAGAAGCCCCGAACCAGCCATGGAGCCGAAGGAGCCTGCACGCGGTGTAGTCCTTCTCGCCCAGGAGTGCAGAGGCCTCGGCGGTCGTAATCTGCCCGTGCCCGCGAGCGTACACGAGGGCGCGACCCCGCACCGTCTCACTGCCCGCCTCGTTCTGCCCGTACGCGGCGACGATGCCCTCCTGACGGGCGAGAGCACGTGCGCACTGCCACTCCGCTTGAATATGTCCACGGGAACGTCCTGCTCGCCGCGGACGCGCCTGATGCGCTGCAGGCCCGTGCCATAGGCCCGATATTACCCTAGCGGTGCAGCATGCGATGAGAGGGGTTGCGCGACCTTGGGTTGCCCTCTTGTCGACTCGAATCGATTCGTCGTGGTGTCCCTGCTGCGGGCGATGACCGGCGTCGATGAGCCCCCACCTCCTCATGCCCCTTGCCTCCAGGCCATCACGGCCAAGGGAATGACCGAGCAGACAATGAGCAGTACCCCAAGGGCCCGGTTTCTCCTGGCTGCACTGGAGTCTTCTGCGGGCTTGCCGTCGGACTGTGCGGTGCCCCGAAGGAGGTAGACGACGCCCAAGGCCGACGCCAGGACGTAAGACAGCACGCTTTGCCGCAAGAACGCTAACGCTATGAAGGCCAGCCACAGCGCATCGCACAACAAGGATGACAACTTCGTCTTCATGTCCCCTGCCATTCTGGGTGCTGGCGCACGCTGCGCCAGCACCTGAATTCGCATGCCTAAGATGCCCTCTGCATGGCTGTCCCTTTCGAGGGTTGCCCTGGAAGTAAGTTAAAACTTACTTCCAGGGCAAACCCTACTCCTTCTTGGGACTCCACCGCCGGTTTCGCTCGGCGAACGAGTCGATATCCGCCGTGAGGGATGATGAGGCCTCCGTCATCGGTTGAGCCATACCCTGCGCCCGTCCCTACCCGAGCGCTAGCGTCCCCCGCCATCGCGTCTCGCATGCCCCTTCTCACCGCTCGTGGCGCGAGCGCACGGTCTCGGATGTTGCGCTCGTATGCTCAAGAACACACTTCCATAGAGTGCACGCAGATTCTATACACACATAATGACCACCAAGGCCCACCGAGATCGATGTCCCGGTAGGCCCCATCGTTAGCGCCGAGCCATCTATTGCAGCACCAGCAGGACTACCTCGACCCACCAAAAAGGAGGCAAGGGAAAACTCCCCTTGCCTCCTACAGGTTACGCTGGCTATGCGCTAGTCCAAATCCCCGAAGTCGGCCTGGAACGACGCATTCGACGAAACCGTGGAACCGGCAGACGGTGCCGGCACCGCAGGGGCGTTCACCGCCGAACGCGGCGAGGCAGAGACTGCACCAGAGCCGTTGGGCGTCGTAGAGAGCGTCTGCTGCGGGAAGACAGAGTCCGCATCGTCCATGAAGTGCTGCAGGAGCTTCTTGTACTCGCCGCGGAAGTCCTCACGGGACTGCTTGAGGCGGTCAATCTCGTCCAACTCGTTCTGCTTCTCGGCAAGGGCCTGGCGAATGACCTCACGGGCCTTCTGGTCGGCCTCGTTGCGGATGCGCTCGGCGTTATCGCGCGCATCGGCAACGAGCTTGTCAGCGCTCTGCTGAGCAACGATGAGCACGCGAGAGATCTGGCTCTCGGAGGCAGCCAAGTCGTCCTGCGCCGCGGGAACGGGTGCGGCGGGCGTAACCTCCATGCGCTCGGGAACGGCGTTGAGCTGGTCCTCGAGGCTGGCAACCTGCGCCTGGGAGGCGGAGAGCTGCTGCTCGGCGGTGTTCAGGCGACCCTTGAGGTCTGCGATCTTCTGCAGCATCGCATCGACCTCGCCGGAGATCTGCTCGAGGAAGGCATCAACCTCCTCGGGGTCATAGCCGTGCTTTGAGGGAGAGAAGGTCTGCTGCTCGATATCTGCTGGTGTGATTGCCATCTTTGTCCCTTTCACTTCGACTCGTCGCCTGAGGCCCATGCCCGACAAGCGGCAATGACGCTACAAAAGTATAGCCAGAAGCAGTCGCTCTATGGCCTCAAGAGCGAATATTGCCACAATGGGCGAAAAGTCTATACCGCCGAGTGGCGGAATGAGACGACGAAAGATGCCCAGCCACGGTGCCACAAGCGCGCCAATCGCGGCGCGAAAGTCGTTGATCACACCGGAGCCACGGGGAATCCACGACAGGACGCACCAGATTATGATCAGGATGTTATAGACGCGGAAGAGCTGGGCAATTACGTTGGCTATCGTGTAGTTCACGTGGTCCTCGCTGTCAGTTGTCGGTGGTGTCCGTGGTGCCTGCCGCCTCTGAGAGCTCACGGGTACGTCGCAATGCCGCATCGACGCCCGCACAGGCGACCTCAAACATACCCGACTCCATCGCGCGCAAACCCGCAGCCGTCGTGCCACCAGGAGATGTCACTTTCTCCATATATGCACGCGGGTGCTCGCCCGAGGCCAGGAGCTGCTCGGCCGCGCCACGCATCGTCGACAGCACAAGCTCTCGGCAAGCCGCCGCAGGAAGGCCGCGCTCCACGCCAACACGTGTGAGGTCGTCGACGAGCAGGGCCACGTACGCAGGGCCGCAACCCACCACGGCACCCTCGGCGTCAAGCTGGTCTTCGCGCAGCACCACAGCGCTTCCCAAGGCCGAGAAGACTGCCAGTGCAAGCGCCAGGTCCTTCTCGGTTGCACGAGAGCCCGGGCAGACGGCCGTCGCGCCCGAAAGCACCTGTACGGGCAGGTTGGGCATGGCGCGCACCACGCGAGAGCCCCTAAGCGCAGCCTCAAGCGAGACCATCGAGACGCCCGCCGCAATCGAGATCACAAGGCGATCAGACATCCCCTCGGTGTGCTCGGCAAGAACGCCGGGGAGAATCTGGGGCTTCACGGCCAAGACCACGACATCGGGGTCTTGGGCGAGAAGCTTGTCGTTCTTGGTGAAGGTCTTGATACCAAGCTCTGCCAGAGGCTCAAGCTTGCCCTTTGAGGGATTGGCGACAAGGACGCGCTCCGGCGCCGCAGTGCCCGAGACCACAAGCCCACGCGCGATGGCAGCGCCCATGGAGCCTGCGCCGATGATGCCTATGGTCTGTTCGATCTTCTCGGCCATGAGACGCCTAGGCCTCAAGGTCACCATCGGCGACAAGCTTGTCGATGTCGCCCTGAGCGAGCTCGATGCCGGCAGGCAGCACCGCGAAGACGCGGTCGCCGAGCGCCTCCACGGAGCCGGCCACGCCGTAGCTCAGACCATAGCAGAAGTCGAGGATGCGCTTGGCAGTCTCGATGTTGGTACCCTTAAAGACGAGGATGACGGGCTGGTTGGTGCGGACGCGCCTCACCACGGACTGCACGTCGTCGTAGGAGACGGGACGCAGCACGTAGGGCGGCAGCTGGCCCGAGGTCACGCGTGCAGAAGAGCTACCACGGCCAAGCTCCGCGGTTGCGGAGGGGCCGCTCGGCGCCGAAGGCTCATAGGTGGGCCGGTAGGTAGGCTCGGGTGGCTCTGCGTACGATGGGCGCGGACGCGTCTCGCGCTGCTCGCCATAGCCGGCGGCGGGGTTCTGCGTCACGGGACGGCCCGAGCGCGTGTAGACCGAGACGCTCTCCGCCTCGGGGCGCGAGGTGTTGCCCAGAAGCTTAGTCGCAGAACCCGTGGGGCGGCGCTCGCCATATCCGCGCTCACGGTCACGCTCGCGCTGGTCATCGTCACTCTCGTAGTAGTCGTCCTCGTAGTCGTCGTAGTCGTCGTCCCTACGGAAGCGATCTCTGATGTTGTCGAGGAAGCCCATGATTCCCCCATCCGTTTTGCGGGACCCAACGTCCCATGCCTTTTCCAGATTAACCCAGGACGTAGCTGGGGTCGAACACCGTTCTACCAAGTCGCACGATTGTCGAGCCCTCCTCGACCGCAATCGGGAAGTCGTCGCTCATCCCGCACGAAAGGATTGGGAACTCCAGCCCGCCGCGCTCGGCAAGCTCGTCGCGCAGGTCTCTCAGGCCCGAGAAGGCCCTTCTCGCCGCATCCGTGTCATGTGCCGGCGCCATGGTCATGAGGCCGCGCACGCACATGGCGGGCAGCGCGAGGATGCCTTCGAGCGCCGTGCGAGCCTCGTCAGGCGAGAAGCCAGACTTGGACTCCTCCCCCGAGACGTTCACCTCGAGAAGCACGTCGCTGGTCACGCCATGCGAGACGCCACGCTTGGAGATGGCCTCGGCAAGGTGGGTCGACGACACCGAGTGGACAAGCGCTACGTTGCCCACGACTTCGCGCACCTTGTTTGTCTGCAGGTGGCCGATCATGTCAAAGCGCGCGCCTGCCATCTCGGGATACGCCGCGATGCCTTTGAGCTTGCGCACCAGCTCCTGGGGGCGGTTCTCGCCAAAGGCCCTATACCCCGCCCTCCAGGCGAGGTCGACCTGTGGCACGCCTACGGTCTTAGAGACGGCGAGAAGCGACACCTCGGCCGGATCGCGCCCGGCACGAGCGGCAGCCTCGGCAATGCGCTGGAGGATCTCCTCCCTGCGCTCCGCGAGAAACGCCGCGTAGCCCTCTTCCTCTGTACCGTCCATCAACGCGACCAACTCCCATGAAAGTTCGAGACTCAATACCCCGCCAGGGGCTCACACGCTACTCCCCCACCATCACGGCCAAGGCACCATGCCGCCCGCACGAGCCGTGCTCGGCCCGGTACGAGAAGAACCTCTCGGTTGCCGAGGCGGTAGAGACGTCGCAGACGACAACGGATGACGAAGGAACCCCAGCATCGACGAGCGCAGCCGTCACGGCGCAACCAAGGTCAAGGTTTCGCCCCCCTGCGATGACCCCAGGGCCAAACTCTGCCGAGAAGCGCGCTCCAAGCTCGGGGGAAACCTCGTAGTCCCCGCAACCGATATGCGGACCCACGTAGGCAAGGACCTCGGAGACAGCGACCCCTGTCTCCTCGGAGAGGACGCGCGCGGCCTTCGCGCTGATGCGAGCGATGGTCCCCCGCCAACCAGAGTGCACCACGGCAAAGCCGCCCGGCGAGACGAGAACCACGGGAACGCAGTCGGCAAAGCAGAGAAGGACGGGCACCTTGGGCACCGTACAGACAATCGAGTCGGCACCGCCTGCGGCATTCCTCTGTGCAGCGCGGACGGCATCCGCATCCGAGGAGCGCACGCACACGACTCTGTCCCCGTGCACCTGGCACGGGTTCACCAGCGCGTCGCCGTATGCCTCGGCCCCCAAGGCGACAAGCGCGCGACGGCGGTTCTCGGCCACGCACGAGGGATCGTCTCCGCAGGCACACCCCAGGTTGAGAGAGGAATAGCACCCGCTTGATACGCCACCCGTGCGCTCCGTGAATGCGAACGCGACCCCCTGGGGGACAGAGACGTCCCCCAGAAGGGCCACGCCATGCGACTGGTACCTTGTGAGCGTAGGCTCGGACATGGCGCTAGATGCGGCTGCGCTTCAGGAAGTCGGGGATGTCGAACTCCTTGTTGTCGCCGCCGGCAGCGGGCGCCGCGGGACGGTTCGCGGGGGCTGGGGCGTTGTAGGGGCGCTGCTTAGGCGCCGGAGCCTGCGGACGAGCCACGGGCATGGCGGGTAGCGTCTGCTGGATGTTGGCGTCATTGAAGCCGGTGGCGATAACGGTGACGCGCACCTGATCGCCCAGGGACTCGTCGACGACGGTACCAAAGATGATGTTTGCTTCGGGGTCGACGTTCTTGGCGACGAGGTCGGCGGCATCGTTAATCTCCTGGATGCCGAGGTCCTTGTTGCCGGCGATGGAGAGCAGCACGCGCGTGGCACCATCGGTAGAGGTCTCGAGCAGCGGGCTGGAGATGGCCTCGGCGGCAGCGTCGGTAGCCCGGGAGTCGCCGGATGCGGTGCCAATGCCCATCATGGCCGTGCCCGCACCCTTCATGATGGTGCAGACGTCGGCGAAGTCGAGGTTGATGAGGCCGGGCACAGTGATGAGGTCCGTGATGCCTTGGGTGCCCTGGCACAGCACGTCATCGGCCATGCGGAAGGCCTCGAGCATGGTGGTCTTCTTCTCAGAGAGGTCGAGCAGGCGATCGTTGGGGATCACGATGAGCGTGTCGACGTTGTCAGAGAGGGTCTTGATGCCCTCGGCCGCGGAGTTGTAGCGCTTGCGGCCCTCGAAGGAGAAGGGCTTCGTGACAACGCCCACGGTAAGGGCACCCACGTCGTTCTTGGCGATGTCGGCAACGATGGGCGCCGCACCGGTGCCCGTGCCGCCACCCTCGCCTGCGGTGATGAAGACCATGTCAGAGCCGGCAAGGGCCTGCTTGATCTCATCGCGGCTCTCCTCGGCGGCCTCCTGGCCAACCTCGGGGTTGGCGCCAGCGCCTAGGCCCTTGGTGATATCGGTGCCAATGTGGACCTTGATGTCGGCATCTGAGATGGCGAGCGCCTGCGCATCGGTGTTGATGGCGACAAACTCGACGCCGCGGATGCCCTCCTCGATCATGCGATTCACGGCGTTGGTACCGCCGCCACCCACGCCAACCACCTTGATCACGGCGAGATAGTTGCTGGGGACCTCGGTGTCCTTCATCGTTTCCTCCTTGTTGGCGGCGGCCCTGTGCCAGCGCCATTGCTGGTGCGTTCGTGCTTCACTCGTGTGGCGTTTTCCCGTTCGGCCCCCTGAAAAGCGCTGGTAGAAACCCTAAACCTCAGGTTAAGCCAGATGCCATCCATGAAGCGACGTATATTTGCACATCGGGCATGCCCTCGTCAAACACTTTGTACAAATGGTGAAAAGCGCAGGTAAACGAGGCCATCAAAAGCGATGAAAACGCTCAAGCAGAGCTTGAGCGTAAGACTTTTATAGTCAGTTCGCATCCGCTGTGGTAGTCGTGGAGGCATCCGAATTCGTCACTGTGGAAGCCGTCGAATCTGCCGTGCCAGTCATCGAGGTGGTGTCACTGGAGGACGTCGAGTCTGTCGACGGGACAGCGCCCGTGGCTCCCGTTCCTGCCGTCGCATTCGTGGAGTCGATCTTTCTGTACGAGGGGCTCGACAGCACCCGAACATTGATGTAGGTAAGCTCGTTAGGGTACTCGGAGAGAAGGCTCTTGATGACCTCCTCCTTCGAGGAGATGCTCGAGGGCGATCCCAGCGATACCTCAACGCCACTCGCAAGCGTGCATGAGATGCTCGCCACGCTCGGTGCCGTGAAGCTCACGATCTGCGAGGCAAAGTCGGATGAGAAGCCATCCAGGTAGCTCCGGACGGCGACAATCACATCGTCGGTGGCCGAGGAGCCTGCCACCGGATTGACAGTTGCCGGAACGTCGGTGATGAGGATGGCCCCCACCGAGGTGGCCTTCTCGAGCGCCACATCGTCCGCGGACTGTCCCTCCGACACGTCGAGGTTCACGGGCTCGAGCCAAACCTCCCCCTCACCCAAATACCAGGCAACGCTTCTCGAGCTCATGACCACAACGGCCTCGACCGCGCGCTCGGTCACAGAGATCTTGAGCCTGTCGGGAAACTCGCGCTCCACGCTCACCGACTCGACCCAGGGATTCTTCATGAGGTTCTGTGTGATGGCGTTGGTGTCCACGTTGAGAAGGGTGGTTCCCTCCTCGATGTCGGCGAGCTTCTGGACATCGTCGGCGCTCACATGGTCGCTGGCCACGGCGTCGATGGAGGCGATCTCGAAGGCCGAGCTGTTGCTCAGGACGAAAAGCACCACGCCGAAGACGGCTGCGACGATTGCCGCAACCACCGCGACGCGCAGGGCGATACCCATGGCGTCTGCCGTGCGCACCTGACGCGCCCGGGCTGCCCGGGCCTCTTTCCCGCTCTGGGGACGAGGAGAGCGCTGTGAGCGTGGGGCAGGCGGCTTGATCTGGGGGATCCTGGACGCAGGCGTTGGCTTGACCGCCGCCGGCTTTGGTTTGGGCGCGCGCTTCGCGCGCCGTGCAGACGGCTGCTGAGAGGGCTGCGGCATGCGGGTGCGCGGCGTAGAGGCTGGCCGAGAGGGGCGTGTGGGGCTCCCCTGTGCTGGTCTCTTCGTCGCCTTGCGCGCCGTTGGTTTTCTCCTGTCGTCTGACGCCATGCCGCGCTCTCCCTATGCCCCAAACCCAAGCAGCTTGACCTCGGGCTGGAGGTCAAGCTGGTACTTGTCGCGCACGGTGTCGTGGACGTGGCGCATGACCTCGACCACGTCGCGGGCACGTGCGCCGCCGTCGTTCACGATGAAGTTGGCGTGGACGTCCGAGACTGCAGCCCCGCCCACGTGGTAGCCCTTAAGGCCGCACGCCTCAATCAGGACGGCAGCAGAGCGCGAGTCGGGATTCCTGAAGACCGAGCCGCAGCAGGGCCTGCCCATGGGCTGGGACTGGCTGCGGCGGCGCAGTCTCTCCTCCACGTCGCGTGCGATAGCGTCATGGTTGCCCGGCTCGAGCCTAAAGGTTGCCTCGAGAATGATCTCGGTGGTGGGAAGCGAGGTCACACGGTAGCCCCACTCCACCTCGGAGGCGGCATGGCGCACGAGGCCCTTGCCTGGGGCAAGGCTCACCACGCCCTCGATGACGCTGCCCACCCACTCGTGGCGGGTGCCTGCGTCCATCGAGACGGCCCCGCCCACGCTGCCGGGGATGCCCGCGCAAAACTCAAGGCCCGCAAGCGAGCGCTTCATGGCCTCGGAGACGAGCTTCGAGAGGGGAAGCGCCGCCCCTGCCGTCACCTGGCCGTCCTCCGCAAGACTCATGCGCGCAAACTCGCGACCCAACGTAATGACGCAACCGTCGTAGCCGGCGTCTGCCGCAAGGATGTTGGAGCCCTTGCCCATGACCACCCAGGGGACGCGCTCGACACGCAGGACCTCGACGGCCTTGAGCAGCGCCTCATAGGTGTTTGCGCACACGAAGAGCGCTGCGGGGCCGCCGATGCGGTAGGTCGTGCGGCGCGAGAGCCGCTCGCCACGGATCACGTCCGCGTCAACGGCTCCTGAGAGGCTCATGTATGCATTGAAGACGCTCACGCCCGTTACTCGTCTTTCTTCTCGTCACGCTCGCGCATGGCGGCGATGAATGTGGGGCCGATCTGGGTGACGTCGCCCGCGCCCTGCGTGATGAGCAGGTCGCCCGGATGGCAGGTGTCACAGAGGTTCTGGATGAGCTCGTGGCGGTTGGGGATGTAGCGCACGTCAGGCACCACGCCGGCAGCCTCGGCCTGGTTCGAGACGGTCTTGCCCGAGATGCCTGGTATGGGCATCTCGCCCGCCGAGAAGACATCCATCACGCGCAGGACGCCCACGTGGTCGAAGGCGTGGGCAAAGAGCGGCTCGAGCGCCTTGGTGCGGCTGTAGCGGTGAGGCTGGAACACGCAGACGATGCGGTCGAAGCCAAGCTGCGAGGCCGCCTCGAGCGTGGCCTTAATCTCGGTGGGATGGTGTCCGTAGTCATCGACCACGGTGATGCCGTCGATGTCGCCCACGTGGGTAAAGCGCCTGCGTGCACCCTTGAACTCAGAGAGCTTCTCTGCCGCCTGGGCAAGGTCTGCGCCCAAAACGTCTGCCACGGCGATGGCCGCCGTCGCGTTTGCCATGTTGTGGCGGCCGGGGTTTGACTTGATGGTCACCTCGACCGAGGCGCCAGAGGGGGTCTTCACCGAGAAGCGCATGGCAAGCCTGTGCGCCACCGCACCCTCCTCGGGCACGCAGACGTAGTCGTTGCTCGCATCAAAGCCGTAGGTCACCACATGGCGGCCGGTCGAGCGGGCAAGCGCCACGTAGTGGGGGTTGTCACCGTTCACGATGACCGTGCCCCGCTCGCCCACCAAGCCCATGAAGGTGCAGAAGGTCTTCTCGATGTTCTCGAGGGTGCCGTAGTGGTCGAGGTGGTCGGCCTCGATGTTGGTGACCACCACCACGTCGGGGTTGAGGTAGAGGAAGGAGCCGTCGGACTCGTCTGCCTCGCAGACGAAGTAGCCGCCCTCGCCGTTTCTGCCGTTGGTGTTATAGCCCTCGACCACACCGCCGATGAGGAAGGACGGGTCCCAGCCCATGCGGTCGAGCATCGTCGCAATCATGGATGATGTGGTGGTCTTGCCATGCGTGCCGGCGACGGCCACGGTGGTCGCGTTGTCCGAGAGGTACGAGAGCATCTTGGCGCGCGGCCAGATGGGAATGCCCAGCTCGCGGGCGCGCACGACCTCGGGGTTGGTCTCTGGGATGGCGCTCGAGGTGACAACGACCTCGGGCGAGACGCGGTCGATGGTCGCGGCGTCGTGGCCGATGGTCACGTAGACGCCCGCGTCCTCAAGCTCGCGCACGTAGTGGGAGCTCTTGAGGTCGGAGCCGGTGACCTTGCAGCCGCGCCTGTTGAGCACGAGCGCAATGCCGCTCATGCCTGCCCCACCAATGCCCACAAAGTGGGCGCTCGCGATTTTGTGGCCCTTCTCAGCCGCGTCGTCGCGGGTGGCCTCTTGGATGTCTGTCATGGCTACCCCTTCCAAGGGTTCGCGGCGAGAGGGCCCGCCACGGAAACTGGTTCGCCTAACCCATTCACTTTAGCCGACGGACGGCCCATGGTTGCCCACGGCCCAAACCCATCACGGACTCCGCAGGCGCCGACCGCACTAGCGCCGGCATGCAGGCCGCCACACGCTACCGGGCGGCGGCACGCTCCACGACGTCTGCCAGCTTCGCGGCAGCTTGGTCCTGCCCAAGCCCTCGCGCGCACGCACGCATGCGCTCGCGGCGCCCGGCATCGCCCACCAGGGCGAGAAGGTCATCAGCAAAGGCGCCTCCGTCAATTGCGCCGTCGGCAAAGAGGGTGGCGGCACCGGCATCTGCCAGGTAGTGGGCATTGGTGGTCTGGTGGTCGCCCGTGGCAAGCGGATAGGGCACAAGCACGCTCGGCACGGCAAGGGCGGCAATCTCGGCGATGGAGGAGGCACCGGCCCGCGAGACCACGAGGTCTGCCGCCGCGAGGGCCTCTCCCATGTTGGAGATGTAGGGCACGACCTGCCAGCGCTCGCGCTCGGCATCGGTCAAGGCGAGAGAAGCCACCACGCCGTCGTAGAGCTCCTTGCCGGTGGAGTGCACCACGTAGAGCTTGGGGTCCGCGAGAAGGCGCGCCTTGAGGCGCGCGATGGCCTCGTTCACGTGTTGGGCGCCAAGGCTTCCGCCAAAGACGAGAAGCATCGTTGCGTCCCCGGGGATGGAGAAGGCCGCGCGGCCCGCCTTGCGCGAGGCGGAAAGCACGCTCCTGCGCACGGGGTTTCCCGTGAGCACGATGGAATCCTCGCCCTGGACGCGCCCCTCGAAGGCGGCGCGCGCCTGTGGGAGCGACACGCAGACGTAGCGCGCGTTGGATGCGAGCGTCTTGTTGGCAAGGCCGGGAACCGAGTTCTGCTCGTGCAACACATAGGGGATGCGCCGCTTGCGGCAGCGGTCCATGAGCGGCAGCTCGACGTAGGCGCCAAAGCCCACGGCGACGTCTGGGGCGCCCTTCTCGGCAAAGACCTCCCCCACGCGTGCGGACGCCTTGCGCTCGCGCACAAGGGCCGAGACGAGCGTCCATGGTCTCGAGCGGTCGAAGCCAGTCACGTGGATGGGCTCGAGCACGAAGCCTGCCTGGGGGACAAGGGTCCCCTCAAGCTTGGCGCTCTGCCCAAAGAAGCGCACGTGGTGACCGCGGGAGAAGAGCTCTTCTGCCAGCGCCAGCGCTGGATTGATGTGACCTGCGGTGCCGCCCGCGGCGATTGCCACCTCAAGACTAGTTCCTGCCACGTCCGCCATCCCCTCTTCCGGACCCGCGACCGCGGAGCCTTTCCGTGGCGTTGGGGCCGAGGTCTATCCTTCCCCGTTCGTACCTGGCCTTCTTACCTCTGCTGGACGGCCTTGCCTGCCTGCTGGCCTCACCACCGCCATCAACCATGCGTAGGCCAGAGCTCGTACCCTCGCGCGGACGAGAATACCTGGGCGTTGGCGTACCCACAAGCGAGAAGCCCGATGCGCCAGGGGGAGCCGCACCCGCGTCGTCTCTTTCGTCAGCGGCGAACTGCCAGGACTGCCTACTGCGATCATGGACGGTCTCGGGCAGTGCCGAGTGGTTGGAGACCGACACGATCATGCCCACGAGCATGAGGCAGCTCATGATGGTGGAGCCGCCATAGGAGATAAAGGGGACGGGCTTTCCCGAGAGCGGCATGATGCCAAGAACGCCGCAGACGTTCACCAGGAGCTGGATGATGATGAGCGACGTGCAGCCCGCAGCGATGAGCCTGCCGCACATGTCGGGGGCATAGCGCGCAATGCGGAAGCCTGCCCAGACAAGCACCGCAAACGCGGCAAGCACTCCCAGCGTGCCCATGAGCCCAAGCTCCTCTCCCACCACGGCGAAGATGAAGTCGTTGTATGCCATGGGCAGGTAGGAGTACTTCTGCTTGCTCATGCCCAGCCCCACGCCAAGGAGCCCGCCCGAGCCAAAGGCGTAGAAGCCCTGGATGAGCTGGTAGCCGGAGCCTGTGGGATCACTCCACGGGTTGAGCATGGTGATGATGCGGGCACGCGAGTAATCGTCCTTGAGCGAGAGGACGAGAACGCCGACCGCACCCACGCCAAGCACGAGGAGGATCCAGCGGCGATCCATGCCGGCAAGGTAGGACATCACGATGAGCGTTGCCGCAATGATGAGGGTCGACCCCTTGTCGGGCTGCAGCAAGATGAGAACGAGCGGGACGCCCACAAAGACCGCAAGCTGTTTCACGAACTCCTGGAAGGTCATGGTCTGCTCGTCGTAGTAGCGCTCGGCGAGGTTTGCCGCCACGAGTATGATCGTGATCTTGGCAAACTCCGAGGGCTGAAGTGAGAAGGGACCGATGGCAATCCAACGGGTGGCGCCATAGGCGTCGCTTCCTGCAAAGGGCAGAAAGATCAAGAGGAGTAAGAGGATCGTGAACCCCCAGATCACGAGGACGAGCCTCTTGCTCCAGAGGTGGTAGTCCTTGCTCGCAATGAGCGCGGCAGCGGCAGTACCCAAGGCGGCAAACATGAGCTGGCGCTTGAGGAAGTAGGCGGGGTCGTTGCCAAGTGTCTCGGAGGTGAGCGACGTGATGGACGAGGCCGAGTAGACCATGAGAAACCCAAAGCAGGTGAGAATCACCACCACGGCAATGAGCACAAGCCTTGGCTTCATGAACCTCTCGGGAACGCCTAGGATGGTCTTCTCGACAGACGAACGGGCAGAGCCCCTCCCCCGCGAGCTGCGCCGGGAAGAGGAGCGGGGCCGCGTCGTGGCAGAGCTCCCGTATGTTGCCACCTGGACCACTAGCACAGCCTCCCTGCGGTCACGCGCTCGGCAGCGAGGCGCTTGAAGAGCTCGCCGCGCTCCTCCATGTTGTGGAACTCGTCAAAGGACGAGCACGCGGGCGAGAGCAGCACCGCGTCACCGGCCTGGGCACGCTCGCAGGCGGCCGAGAAGGCCTCGCGCATGTGCGGCTCGCGCACGACCTCGAGCGCAGAGCCCGAGGTCGCAATCGCGTCCTTGAGGGCACGGGCAATCCTCTCGCCAGCAGCGCCGTAGCACACGGCAACGCGGCAGCGAGTGGCAACCGCATGCGCAAGCGAGGTGAGATCGGTGCCCTTGTCGTGGCCACCCAGAAGCACGCACACGCTTCCCGGCTCGAATGCGGTAAGGGCCTTCTCGACAGAGTCGGTGTTCGTGGCCTTGGAATCGTTCACAAAGCGCACGCCCGCAACCTCCCCACAGGGCTCGATGCGGTGCTCAAGCGGCGAGAAGGCGAGAAGCCCGCGGCAGACATCCCCTTCGGCCACGCCCAGCTCAAGCGCCACGGCCGAGGCGACAAGGGCGTCCTCCTCGTTGTGCTCGCCCCTGATGGGAAGGTCGTCCGTGGACACGAGGACATGCTCGGTGCCATCGAGGCGCACCACGAGACGTCCGTCGCGCACAAAGGCAGCGCACGGCACGCCGGGGTCCCGGCGCACGTCCACGCGGCACACGCGCAGGCCACGCGCATCGAGGCGCTCGATGATGGCGCGGCACCACTCGTCACCGTCAGAGACTACGGCAAGGTCACCAGCCGCAAGGTTGGCGAAGACCCTCTCCTTTGCCTGGGCGTACGCCTCCATGCTGCCATGCCACTCCACGTGGTCGGGCGTCACGTTCATGAGACAGGCCACGCGCGGGCGGAGCAGGCGCGTGGTGGCAAGTTGGAAGCTCGAGAGCTCGGCCACGAACCACGAGCCCCGCTCGCGATTGGCTATGCGGCTCGTGATGATGGTGCCAATGTTTCCCACAGCCTCGGCAGGGCAGCCGCCCGCACGCAAAAGCGCCGTAGCAAGTGCGGTCGTGGTGGTCTTGCCATTGGTGCCGGTGATGCCGACCCAGTCTTGGGGACTCTCGCGCCAGGCAAACTCGGGCTCGCCGACGATCTCTTTGGAGTGCGCGGCAGCCGCCTGGAAGAAAGCAGAGCCGATGGGGATGCCGGGCGAGGCAATGGCAAGGTCAAAGGTGCCCTCGACCTTCTCGGTGCCAAGGACGCAATGCACGCCCAGGCCCTCGAGCTCGCGCGTGAGGTCTCCCCCATGCGATGAGGCGCCCCCAAAAAGCGTGACCGATGACACCTGCTCACCTAGCCCCACGAGGTAGCGGCAGACAGCCTCGCCCGTGTGGCCCATGCCCAGTACGGCGACGTCGCCAAGACGTGCCGCAGAACTGCTTTCCTGCATGAGATGCCCCCTAGCCAAGCTGGAAGTACAACGCAAAGCCCAGAACCGCGAAGGCGGCAGAGACGATCCAGAAGCGGATGACGACCTTTGTCTCGCTCCAGCCCTTCTTTTCGAAGTGGTGGTGAAGCGGGGCCATAAGGAACACGCGCTTGCCGGTAACCTTGAAGCTCACGACCTGGATGATCACCGAGAGCGCCTCAGCAATGAAGAGGCCTCCCATCACGAGCGAGCAGATCTCGGTCTTGGTGAGAACGGCCAGCGCCGCGAAGACGCCGCCCAAGGCAAGCGAGCCCGTGTCTCCCATGAAGATCGAGGCGGGATAGCAGTTGTACCAGAGAAAGCCCACGCAGGCACCCACGATGGTCGCCGCAAGCACCGAGAGGCCGAGTTCGTCCTCGTTGTAGGCGACCATAGCCATCACGACCATGACCACAAGCACCGTGCCACCGGCAAGGCCATCCAGGCCGTCAGTGAGGTTGACGGCGTTCGAGAGGCCGGCCAACAGCAGGAAGACAAAGAGCATGTAGAGCCAGGGCACCCGCACGCCGCTGATGTTGGTCGACAGCGCGCCCAGGTCAATGGAGGCGCCGCCGGGGAACTCGATGGTGGGGGCAATGCCGCACTGGTTCACCGCCACCAGGCAGAAGATGACGCACACGATGGTAAGGCCCACCATCTTCTGCAAAGGCGTAAGGCCCAACGAGCGCTCGTGCGCCACGGACTCGATATCGTCGAGAAGTCCCAAGGCGCCCGTGGCGAGCATCGCGAAGAGCGCGAGGAAGAGCATGGGTGACCAGGGCGCCATGAGAAGCGTTGTCACCACCACGCCGAGAAGCATCACGATGCCGCCCATGGTGGGGGTACCCTGCTTCACGAGGTGGCGCTTGGGGCCGTCGGCCCTCACCTGCTGGCCCAGCCCCTCGTGGCGCATGAGCCTGATGAAGATGGGCATCACGGCAGCCGTGATGACGGCGGCACCGCCGGCCGACAAAAGCACCTGGTAGCTCGGGTACGCGGGATTTCCCACAATTAACATCAGCGAAGCACTCCCCTCGCGAACGCATCCAGACCGCAGGAACGCGACGCCTTGACCAGTACGAGGTCACCCCTGGAGAAGACGGGGGCAAGCGTCTCCACGGCAGCGTCGACCGTGGGGAAGAGCTGCAGCCGGTCCTCGGAGGCGCCCATGGTGCGCGCCGCCTCGGCCATCCCGGCGGCAAGCTCGCCACCAATGAAGACAAGCATATCAAGACCCTTGGCCGCGGCATAGGCACCCACATAGCCGTGAAGGCGTTGCTCCTCGCTTCCAAGCTCGCCCATCTCGCCCAAAACGGCCACGCGCATGCCGCTGGCATCCATCTCGGCAAGCACATCGAGGGCAGCCGCCATGGAGGTGGGGCTTGCGTTGTACGAGTCGTCGATCACGCGCACCCCACGGGGAGACTCTAAGACGGCAAGGCGCATGCTCGCCGCAGGCATTGCCGCCATGGCATCCGCCGCGGCATCTCGGTCAAGGCCCAGAGCCTCGATGACGACCATGGCGAGAAGGAAGTCCGGGACCACCTGCCGGCCGGGAACCGAGGGCGTGACTCGCTTGGACCACCCGTCCTTGCAGGCAACCGTAAACGATGCCTCGCCGGCACCGGTAAGCTTGACGCCGATCGCACGGACGTCGTCGCTCTCGCGCTCGCCCGCGTACGCCACGGCCACGCCTTGAGGGCGCGCAAAGCCGCCTGCGATGAAGGGCGTGTAGTCGTTGGCACTCGTGAGCGCAAGCAGGGGTTCCACGCCGCACGACGCCACCATGCCCGAGACCACCTCGGCCTTGGCGCGGGCGATGTTCTCGCGCGAGCCGAGAAGGCCAATGTGACTGGTACCCACGTTGGTGATGACGGCAAGCGTGGGTGCGCAGCATGCGGCCATGCGGCGAATCTCGTTTGGATGGTTCATGCCCATCTCGCACACAAGGACTTCGGCATCGTCGGGGGCCGAGAGCACCGTGAGCGGCAGGCCGATGAGGTTGTTGAGGTTGCCCCGCGTGGCATGGACGCGTTTCGCACTTGCGATACCCGCGCGGAGAAGGTCCTTGGTCGTGGTCTTGCCCACAGACCCCGTGACACCTACGACGAGCCAGCTGGGGTGACGGACACGCCACTCGTGGGCCAGGCGGAGCAGGAACTCCTCGGCGTCATCGTCCTCGGGGCGTACGACTGCGCAGTCGTGCTCGCGCGCAAGGGCGAGAAGCGATGCGGGCGGTTCGCGCGTCACCACGACGCAGGCAGCCCCGGCCTCGACGGCCGAGGGTGCAAAGTCGTTGCCATCGACCCTCTCGCCGAGAAACGCCACGAAGACAGAGCCCGGGCCAGCCTTGCGCGAGTCAATCTCGACCGTGCCCTCAACGCGCGCGGCGGGCGTGCCCTCGAGCAGCTGCGACCCCGTGGCAAGCACAAGGTCTGCAATGTCCATGGAAAGCATAGGTCTCCCTCACCTAGTTGGTTGTCGACGAGGTGGTTGTAGAGACGTCCGGGGAGATGCCAAGGTCCGTGACGGCAGCCTCCATTATCTCCTTGAAGGTTGGCGCGGCCGAGGAGAGCGCCAAGTGCGGCGTTCCGTTGAGGCCAACGTAGACCAGAACGTCGGGGTCGTCAGCGTTGGCAAAGCCGCAAAGAGAGGACACGTACTTGCCCTGCTCGTATCCGCCGGACTCGCTTGCCTGCTCGCCCGTGCCCGTCTTACCTGCGATGGTATAGCCATCTACCTGGCCACGCCTACCGGTGCCGTCGGTCATGACCGAGACCATCATGTCGGCGACCTCGTCGGCCGTAGACTTCGAGATGACCTGCTCGCCCGTGGGCCAGCTGACCTCCTCGCCGTCCTTGGATATGAGGAAGTGGGGCGTGGTGGGGATGCCATCGTTGGCCACGGTGCCAAACGCGCGCACGATCTGCACCATGGGCACCGCAAGCGCCTGGCCAAAGGCCATGGCGCCAAGCGTCGCGCCAGTGTAGCTCTCGTAGCTGGTCACAATGCCTGCAGACTCGCCCGGATAGTCGATGCCCGTAGTGTGGCCGATGCCAAACCTGTCGACGCCCTCGGCAAAGCGCTGGGCACCAATGACCTCCTGGGCGAGAAGCGAGACGCCCACGTTCGAGGAGCGCACCAGCATGGTTCTCACTGTCATGTCCTCGGCACCGCTGCGCGCCTCGTCGTCGGTCACCCAGTCGTCACCGGCCAGGATCTGCACGGGAACGTTGTAGACGCTCTCGGAGTTGAAGAGGCCGTTCTCGACGCCGATGGCAACGGTCAGGATCTTGAACATCGAGCCCGGCTCGTAGGAGGCCGTTGCAGGCTTGAGCGTGAGGGCGTCGGCGCTGGTATTGGCCAGGTCAGAGAGCCTGGCGAGCGGGGTCGAGCACGCGGCGTATATCTCGCCCGTCTTGGGGTTTGTCACCATGACCGAGCCAGAATCGGCGTCGTAGTCTTGGACGGCCTGAGAGATGACCTCCTCGGCCTTCTCCTGGACGTCGATGTCGATGGAGAGGATAAGGTCCTCGCCGTTCTTTGCCTCGGTGACCTGGGAAGTGCCGCCGGCTATGGGCGTGCCGGTACTGCCCGTCTCGATGATCATCTGGCCGTCGGTGCCCGAGAGCTCGTCGTTGTAGTAGTACTCGAGGCCAGTGAGGCCCTCGCCTTCGGTACCCACGACGCCCAACACCTGGCTTGCCACGTCGCCGTACGGATAGACGCGCTTGTTGTCGTCGAGGTAGTAGACGCCCTTGAGCTTGGCGTCGGAGAGCTGCTGCTTGATGGTGTTGGCAACGTCGGTGTCGACCTGGCGCTTGACGTAGGCGAAGGTCGAGTCGGTGGTGAGCGTCGCGGTGTAGTCGCTTGCGGAGCCGCCCAGGTTTGCGGCGAGGGTCTGCGCCACGCCCGAGGGGTTGGTAATCTCTTTGGGATTGCAGTAGATGGTCTTGCAGTCGACGCTCATGGCAAGCACGTTGCCGTTGCGATCGTAGATGGTCCCGCGCTTGGCATGAAGCGTGATCACGTTGGTACGCTGCGTTTCGGCCTGCCCGGAGAGGCTCGGCCCCTCAATCACCTGAAGCCACATAAGGCGTCCCGCCACAATGGCAAAGATGACCATGAGCACTGTGAAGACCACACGCGTGCCCTGGTCAAAGCCACCGGGCCCCGAGCCTCCCGGCCTCGACGCGCGAGCACGGTAACGGGCACGAGAGGCCTCGTCGTACGAGGCCTCCGGCTTCCCACGCCGCCCTTGGCGGCTCTGTCTCATGCTGTCTCTCACAAGGGAGTAGTCTACGCCTCGGGAGAGGCGACATCCGCGTCCGTCACAGACTGCGCAGCATCCCCATTCGCCATGGTGGCAGTGGCGTCGCCTGCAGAGGTGGCCTCGGTCGAGGTGACATCAGCAGACGCACTGCCGGACGAGAGGTCAAGCACCTCTCGATTGGTCGAGAGGGACATGCCGTAGTTCTGCGTGGCGATACGGCTGATGCGGCTCGATGAGGAGAGCACGGACTTCTCGACTTGGAGGTCCCCATTGAGCGTCTGCGCCTCCTTGATCTGGGAACGCAGCGTCACATTGGCCTGGAGCGCCGAGACCGTTGCCGTGGAGAGCGCGACGCGGCAGGCGCCGAGCGCGATGAACACGAGGGCGCAGACGACAACCGTGCGGACACGCTGAAGGAACAGGGGGCTCACGCCTGCGCGGGCGCGGGCGTCAAGCCCGCCACCGGTGACGACCGAGAACGATGAGCGCTGCTCAACGCGTTCGTCGCGGCGCTCGCGGCTCCTCTCGGCTGCGTCCATCCTGACGGCTTCTGACCCCTGATACCTCATCGTTGTTCCTTGTCTTCCGGTTGTGCCGGACGTTGTACGTGCTGATGCGTTGGTAGCGCGTTGGTAGTGCGTTTAGGCTGCGTTTTTGGTGCGTGGTGCTTCGTTTGCTGTGGTGCTATGCAGACGACCTTGCGGTCGGGTGCAACGTTTTGGTGCCTTCGTGCGTGACGTCGAGCTTGACCGCCACGCGCATGAGAGCGCTTCTCGCCCGTGGGTTAGAAGAGACCTCCTTCTCACCTGCAACGATCGGCTTTCTCGTCTTGACGTCGACTATCGGCACGTGACCGCACGCGCACACCGGAAGATCCGGCGGGCAGACGCAACCCTGTGAGAGCTCCGAGAAGACGTGCTTTACGATGCGGTCCTCGAGTGAGTGGTAGGAGATGACGCAGATCCTGCCACCGGTGTTTGCCCAGCGGACGGCGGCGCGAAGGCCTTGGTCGAGGGCGTCGAGCTCGTGGTTCACCTCGATGCGCAGGGCCTGGAAGGTCTTGCGCGCAGGATGTCCGCCGCGGCGGCGGGCGGCGGCAGGTATCGCCCGCTTGATTACGTCGACGAGCTGGAAGGTCGTCTCGATGGGCGCCTTCTCGCGCGTCTCCGCGATGGCGCGGGCAATGCGCGCCGCGTACTTCTCGTCGCCGTATACGCGGAGGATTCGGGTGAGGTCGGCTTCGTTGTAGGTGTTTATGACCTCTTGTGCGGTTGGGGTGTTTTTCCCCGAATCCATGCGCATGTCAAGGGGGGCGTCCTCGTTGTACGAGAAGCCCCGTTCCGGAATGTCGAGCTGGGGCGAGGAGACGCCCAAGTCGAAGAGGAGGCAATCAACGCCGGGGACCCTGGCACTTACGAGCAGCTGGTCAAGATTCCCGAAGTTGCCCTTGAGCGGAAGGAACTCCGCCTGGGGCGCCTCCCGCGAGAAGCGCTCGGCTGCCGCCGAGAGGGCCATATCGTCTTGGTCGATTCCAATGGAGAGGCCGTCAGGGGCAATCCTCTGCGCGAGCGCGATGGAGTGTCCGGCCCCGCCGAGAGTGCAGTCGCAGACCACCTCTCCCGGCTTGGGGTCGAGCTCGGCAAGGACTTCGTCGAGCATCACGGGTACGTGCCGATATTCGGATGTCAAGGCGCTCCTCTCCCCCTTGCCTACTCGCCAAAGAGAAGCGACTCGAGACGGTCGACCGCGCCGTCGGAGGCGAACTTGTCGTTCCAACGATCGGCGTTCCATATCTCGAAGTGGTCACCCGCACCGACGATCATGAGGTCGCCGCTGAGGCCCAGGCGCTGGCGCTGACCGCGGGTCGTCTCGTCGATCTTGCCGAGGGCCACACGGCCGGCAGAATCGATCTCCACCGTGGTGGCCATGGCATTGAGACGAAGCAGGGTCTCTGCGTCGTTGCGGCTCCTGGAATCGAGGTTCAGGCTGTTGACCCAAGCTTCGAATGCCTCGGGGGTGTAGCCAAAGAGCGCGTCCTTGCGCGGGATGAGCTGCACGAACTCGCCAAACTGCTTGCGCAGGATGGCCGGGAGGGTGACACGAGACTTGGAGTCGAGGCTGCGCTGGTACTGGCCAGTCAGCATGTCGTCCTCCTCTCATTGCCGCCCACACCCACGTTTGAACGTGAACAAACTATAGCCCAAAATCGACACTAAGCCACACCTAAAAACACTTTGCGACACACATGGACGATTTTTTACCCCAGGCGGTTATCCGAGCGACTGGTGGCGAGCAGAGAAGGGCTCAAGCGACCCCAGATGTTGTGGTAGCGGACACCGCAACCACAACGCAATGCACAAGGGACACGAACACCGAGAAACGAATTGTGTCGGTGAGGTGTAGAGGGCGGTGGGGCAAAGTGTGGGGGTG
>NZ_LR027574.1:144716-166064 GCF_900605015.1 Olsenella sp. Marseille-P4559 | reverse complement strand
ACGGAAATGGGAGCCCTTCCGTGGGCCCGGGAGTTTTTTATAGGAGACGGGCCCGGTGGCTTCCTCCCCACATTGAGGAGACGTGGTTTCTCGTGGTTTACCCCGAGCAACCGGCCGATTTTCCCGGGTTTATGGGCGGCCCGTAGATTCCGAACGGTTAGCTGGCTCTAAACGTCCGCGGAATTCCTAAACGGCGAAAAAACACGCCATCGCGCACCGCGCCGGTCACCGCCTATCCCCGCACCTACTCCCGTACGTGCGCGCGGGGATGCGCCGCAAGGTAGACCCCGCGCACATGCGTGCGGTCCACGTGGGTATAGAGCTGGGTCGTCGAGATATCGGCATGCCCCAAGAGCTCCTGGACGGCACGCAGGTCGGCACCGCCCTCAAGAAGGTGCGTGGCAAAGCTGTGCCGCAGCGTGTGCGGATGCAAGCCGCGAATCCCCACCACACGCCCAGCCCGCTCCACAATCGCATGGACAGACTGCCGGGAGATGCGTCCACCGCGCTGGTTGAGAAAAACCGCCTGGCATGGCACGCGTCCCACAAGCCCCGGACGCCACCTCCCGAGGTAGTCCCCCATCGTGCGAGCGGCCGAGCCCACGAGGGGTACCACACGCTCCTTCGACCCCTTGCCAAAGACGCGCACGACCTCCTCGCCCAACCGCACGTCGCGCATGTCAAGCCCGCAGAGCTCCGACACGCGCAGCCCACAGCCATAGAGCACCTCCAGGATGGCGCGGTCCCGCTGGCCCGCCGCGGTCTTGGGGAACGGCTGGTCGAGAAGGGCTTCCGCCTGCCCCACGCTCAGGACGTCGGGCAGGCGCTCCGGCTTGGCGGGCAGCGGCAGGTCTGCCGTGGGGAAGCTCTCGCAAACCTCGTCCGCCACCATGAAGCGGTGGAAGCCCTTGATCGCCGCGGCGGCCCTCTCGACCGAGGCGGGCGCCAACCCCGCGCCCGCCAGCGTCGCGATGTGCTCCTCTATGGCCTGGCGGGTCACGTCGTCAGGGCTCGTGATGCCCCTCTCGCCAAGCGCCGAGAGGTAACGAGAGAGGTCGCGGCCATAGGCCGCGACCGTGTTGGGTGACGCGTTCCTCTCGACAGAGAGGTAATTGAGGTACTCGCGCAGGGCGCGCGAGAGGCCCATCGTTGCCATGCGAGCCCGGAGAGGCCTTGCGCTACTTGGGGTTCACGCCGTGGCGGTCGACACCCTCGTGATGGGCGATGGCCGCGCGGACGAACTCGCGGAAGAGCGGCGCGGGCTTGGTGGGGCGGCTCTTGAACTCGGGGTGGGCCTGGGACGCCACGAACCAGGGGTGCATGGACTCGGGAAGCTCGACCATCTCGACAAGGCGGTTGTCAGGCGAGAGGCCCGAGATGACCATGCCGGCGTCGGCGAGCTGCTTGCGGTAGGCGTTGTTGACCTCGTAGCGGTGGCGGTGGCGCTCATAGATAAGCTCCTCGCCATACGCCTCGGAGGCGAGCGTGCCGGAGACGACCTTGCAGGGGTAGGCACCCAGGCGCATGGTGCCGCCCTTGTCGGTGACGTCCTCCTGGTCGGGCATGAGGTCGATCACGGGATAGGTACACTCGGGCTCAAACTCGCTGGACATGGCACCGGGGAGCCCTGCCACGTTGCGGGCAAACTCGCAGACGGCCATCTGCAGGCCCAGGCAAACGCCCAGGTATGGCACCTTGTTCACGCGAGCGCGGTTTGCCGAGAGAATCTTGCCCTCGGTGCCGCGCAGGCCAAAGCCACCAGGAACGAGGACGCCGTCGTAGCCGGCAAGTTCATCGTCCACGTTCTCCTCGGTGAGCTCCTCGCCGTCGACGAGCTTGATCTCGACGTGGCGGTCGTAGTAGACGCCGGAGTGGTGCAGGGCCTCGATCACCGAGAGGTAGGCATCGGGCAGCTGCGTGTACTTGCCCACGACGGCGATGCGAGTCTTCTCGGACAGCAAGTTGGCCACGTGCATGGCGTCGGAGAAGTCGTTCCAGTCGCTCATGTCGCGCTCATGCAGCTCGAGGCCAAGCTTCTGGCAGACCTTCTCGTCAAAGCCCTGCTTGGCGAGGCGCATGGGCACGTCGTAGATGGACGGGCAGTCGGAGTTCTCGAAGACACAATCCTCGTCCACGTCGCAGAAGTGGGCGATCTTGGCACGGATGGAAGCGTCGACCTCGTGGTCGGAGCGGCATACGATGAAATCGGGCTGGATGCCCATGGAGCGCAGCTCCTTGACGGAGTGCTGGGTGGGCTTGGTCTTTACCTCGTGCGCGGCAGCGATGTAGGGCACGAGGCTCACGTGGATGACCAGGGTGTCGCCAGGCCCCTTCTCCTTGCGGAACTGGCGCATGGCCTCGACAAACGGCTGGCCCTCGATGTCGCCGATGGTGCCGCCAAGCTCGGTGATCACGACGTCTGCCTGGGTCTGCTCCTCAATGCGCAGGAAGCGGGACTTGATCTCGTTGGTGACGTGCGGGATCACCTGCACGGTGCCGCCAAGGAAGTCTCCGGTGCGCTCGCGCTGAATGAGCGACTGGTAGATGAGGCCCGTCGTGAAGTTGGACTCGCGCGTGAGGTTCTCGTCAATGAAGCGCTCGTAGTGACCAAGGTCAAGGTCGGTCTCCTTGCCATCCTCGGTCACGAAGACCTCACCGTGCTGAAAGGGACTCATGGTGCCTGGGTCTACGTTGAGGTACGGGTCAGCCTTTTGCATCATGACCTTGTAGCCACGTGCCTTGAGCAGGCGTCCGAGGGATGCTGCCGTTATGCCCTTGCCGAGGGAGGAGACGACGCCGCCGGTCACGAAGATGTGCTTTGTCATGTGGGTTTGACCTTCCCGTAGTGAACCAACTGTTTCTACGGGTCTCTATTCTAGTGCGAGCGGCACCGACCCGAAGCACCGCTCGCCGAGAGAATAGCTCTCCTCAAAGTAGCCAAAAGCTGGCGAGAGAGACGCTGGTGCCGTACGCAGGAAGCGTCGCGGCCTCGGGCGTCCCTATAGGTACTTGCGCCAGTCGTCCTCATCCTCTCTGTCCGTCTCCTCGGCAGCGCGCGCGGACGCCCGCTTGGCAGCAAGCGCGGCACGGCTCTGGTACGGTGCGGCGTTTGCCTCGGGAAAGGCGGCAAAGGCGTGCTGGAAGGTCTCGAGGTTCTCGTCGGTGCGCCCACGAGGCACGGGGAACGTCACATGCGAGGCCACGTGCGTGCCAGAGGCAAGCTCGACGCGGAAGAGCTTCGCCACCGTAGCCGCATCCCAGCCAAAAGCGCCGCAGCCAAAGGCACCCAGCACCAGCTTGTCATAACCGAGCTGGTCGGCAATGGCCATCACGAAGGAGATGCGATCGCGCATGGCCGTGACCAGGTCGTTATCGGACACGTGGTAGTTCGCCCGGGCACGCACGGCGTTTGGTGCCGCGCACACGATCACGTCGGAGTAGGAGTGGTACTTGTCGCGCTCAAAGCGAACGGCGGGAACGACAAGCGCGCGGTTGCGATAGAGCTCGCAGTTGATGTTCCTGCGGCGGTTCTCGCCATACCAGTCGCGCTTCTGGGAGAGCACGTTGTACAGGAAGGACTCCGAGCAGAGCGCCTCCTCCTGCGCCCAGGCGCCACGCTCGTAGCCGCCGCCGGGGTTCACGAACGAGGCAAAGTCGAGCATGGCCATGTCACAGCGGCTCGCGATGCCGCGGCCCAGCCTCAGCACCGCCGAGGCGCTGTCCCCCTCGACAACCTCCACCTGCGGCACAACGCCCTCATGGGAGGCCGCCGCCGGCATACCGGAGACCTCTCGCGTCCCCGCGAGAGATGATGCGATCTCTGCCGAGAAGAGCCTGTCCATCGCGGCAATGTGCTTCGTCGCAAGCTGCACGCGGCTTGGTCCGCGCCTTGCGCCCGCGCCACCTCTACCGTTGCGCTGCCGTGCCCTATCTTGTGCCATCGGAATCCCCTCCGTAGCCGCTACCTGCATGTTCGAGCATCTCCAACGCGTGCGCAAGCGACGCCTCGCCCGTGTCGCCAGAGAGCATGCGCGCTATCTCGGCAACGCGATCGTCACCAGTTACTTCATCGATCTTAGTCTCGGGCGGCCCACCTGCGGTGCCACCCACCTTGCGCACCAGATAGTGGCGATCTGCCATGACGGCAACCTGCGCCAGGTGCGTGACGACAATGACCTGGTGCGTGCGGGCAAGGTCGCGCAGCACCTGCGCCAAGGCCACGGCCGTAGCACCGCCCACGCCGGCATCGACCTCGTCGAAGACGAGCGTATCGCAGCCATCGGCGTCTCCCAGGGCAACCTTGCACGCAAGCATCACGCGGCTCACCTCGCCGCCCGAGGCGATGCGGCGCAACGGGCGCGCCGTGAGGCCGGCGGCAGGGCGGTAGAGAAACTCCACGCGACTCGGACCCGTGGGCCCCCACTGGTCCCGCGGCAGGCGCGTCTGCGAGGCCGCAAGCGATGCCGAGCCCATCTCGAGACGAGACATCTGGATGCTGACCTCGGCCGAGAGGCGCGGGGCGCCCTTCTCGCGTGCGGCGTCCAAGGCATCGGCAGCCTTGGCGAGGGCCCGCTCCGCGGCGTCGAGCGCCTTTTTCGCGCGCTTCTCGGCCTCGTCGCCACCTTCGCTTGCGGCCACCACGGCGGCGGCCTCCTTGCGACGGGCGAAGACGTCCTCCATGCGCGGACCAAAGCTGCGCCGCAGGCCCTCCAGGCGCGAGAGGCGCTGCTGCATGTCCTCGAGCGCCTCCGGGTCCCACTCAACGTCGTCGGCGTAGTCGCGCAGGCTCGAGGCCACGTCCTCGATGTCGATGAGGGAGGACTCAAGGGCATCTGCCCAGGTGCCGAGCGTGGCATCATAAGTCGAGGCGTCACGGAGCGCACGCACCGCCGCCGAGAGCGCGTCAGAGACGCCGTCGTCGCCGGCCACCAGGTCATGTGCGCCGGACGCAGCCGACACCAGCGCCTCTGCATGCTCGGCGCGAGGCAGTGCCTCCTCCAGCTCCTCGTACTCGCCCTCGCGTGGCCCCACCTCGTCGATCTTCCTGAGCGTGAACTCGGCCTCCTCAAGCCTCTCGGCGCCAGAGCGCGAGAGCTCGCGGACGCGCTCGAGCTCGTCCGCCGCCGCGCGTGCCGCAGCGAGCGCCGTCTGGTAGGAGCCGAGCGCGTCCGCTGCCTCCTGTCCCAGCCACGCGTCGAGGATCTCCACGTGCGAGCCCACCGAGAGCAGGCGCTGGTGCTCGTGCTGCCCGCAGAGGTCAACCGTCTGGCCAACGCCTGTCGCCAGCTCGCGCACCGAGCCCATGCGCCCGTCTATCTCCACGCGCCCGCGGCCGTCTGCCGAGACGCGCCGACGCACCACGCAGCCGTCTGGGTCTCCCCCGCGCTCGAAGAAGCGCCCCTCGACCTCAAGGGCGTCCGCGCCCTCGCGCACCGACCCGGCGTCCGCGCGCTCCCCCACCAGCAGCTTGATGGCCGAGAGAAGCGCCGTCTTGCCAGCGCCCGTCTCGCCCGTAAGCACCGTGAGGCCGACCGATGGCTGGATGGTCACGTCGCGGATGAGTGCGACATCTCTTGCGTGCAGCTCGTCGAGCATCAGCGACCCGCCCTACCGTAGAAGACACGCGAGACCGAGTTATAGAAGCTCTGGGCGCTATGGTCGAGAAGGATGATGTCGCCCGGGCCCCTGCGCACCGTGACGTGCACGGGCTCTCCCTCCTGGCGTTGGCGCACGTTCTGCCCGTCGGCAAAGAACTGCCGTGCGACCGGTCGCTCGGGGCTCATCTCGATCTCGACGACATCGGACGGGGCCGTAAGGAACGCTCGGGCCATGATGGTGTGGGGCGCAATGGGCACGCAGACCATGCCCGAGAACTCCGGCGTCACGATGGGGCCACCCGCGGCAAGCGCGTAGCCGGTCGAGCCGGTTGCCGTGGAGACAACGAAACCGTCACCGCGCAGCGTGTCGATGTGGTTGCCCGAAACCGAGACTTCAAACTGCACCATGTCTCCCTGGCTGCCGCGCGAGACCGCAAAATCGTTCAGGGCAAAGCTGTCTACCTGGTAGGAGCTACCGTCTTCGCAGGCAAAGGTGCTCTCGACGGCAAGTGTGGCCCTATGTGAGACGTGAAGCCTTCCGTCAAGGGCGCTCTCGACGGTCTGTATGAGCCTGTCCGGACCCGATGTGGTAAGAAAGCCCAGGTGTCCGTAGGAAATGCCCAGCATGGGAATCTGCGAGTAGCCCACAATGCGCGCAGCGCGCAGCAGCGTACCGTCTCCGCCAAGAGAGACCACCAGCTGGCAGCTAGAGGGGTCCTCGGCGTAGTCGGGAAAGCGCTTCTTGTCATGCGCCCACACGGCCTCGATGCCATGACCCGCAAGCCAGTGCTCGAGTGCGCGGGCACCTTCCACGGCATCCGGCCGCGCATAGTTTGGGACGATGAAGACCTTCACGCAAACCTCCTGCCAAACAGGTGTACGGAGCACAACCTAGAGTGTACCCCCACTCGCTAGGCCAGGGCCACCGCTCCCCCATTAACGACAGCAGAGAGGTCGAGGACGGCAGGCTTCGCACCGCGACGGCCATAGAGGAGGTACTCGACATTGCCCTTGTGGCCGCGCACAGGACTCTCGCAGCAGCCCACGGGGCCAAGGCCCGCATCCGAGAGGGCACGAGCGATGCGCTCAAGCGCGCGCAGGCGCACCGCCGAGTCACGGACCACCCCGCCCTCGCCCACCTCGTCGCGAGTGGCCTCAAACTGCGGTTTTACCAGGGTGAGAAAGGCGCCGTCCGCCGAGAGGAGCGAGGTCACCGCAGGCAGCACGGCTGTCACCGAGGTGAAGGAGACATCGCAGACGGCAAGTCGGATGATGCCCGCACGCTCCGGCGTGGGCACGTCCACGATGTTCGTACGCTCGAGAAGGGTCACACGGGGGTCTCCCCTCAGCGACCAGTCAAACTGCGCATAGCCCACGTCCACCGAGAGGACCGAGGCCGCGCCGCGCTTGAGGAGGCAATCCGTGAAGCCGCCCGTGGAGCAGCCCACGTCGAGGCAGGCCAGCCCCGTAGGGTCGACGCCGAAGGTCTCAAGGCCGCGCTCGAGCTTGAGGCCGCCACGGCTCACGAAGGGGATGTGACCGCGCACGTGAAGCACAATGCCTGGTTCGACCTGCTCGCCCGCGCGGTCGAGACGGCGGTTGTCGGTCGAGACCTCGCCCGCCATTACGGCACGCATCGCATCCTCGCGATTGGGGAAGAAGCCCTGCTCGACCAGCTCGTCATCAAGCCTGCGGCGGCGCGTCACGAGACGCTGCCGCCCTTGGTTTGGGTGGGGCTCTCGAGCTTCTCGGCGTCCTGGTCGCTGGTGGTGCTACCGTCCGCGAGCATGGCCTTCTCCTCTGGCGAGAAGTCCGTGGCGTCGACCAGCTCCACGGCCTTTGAACCCAGGGCGATGGCTTCGTCGAAGAGGTCAAGCGAACGCTCGAGCGAGACGTCGCGGTCGCGTACGGCGCCCACGATGTCATCCAAGCGCCGCGTGATCTGGTCGAAGCTCTGGTACTGGGAGACGTCTGGCTTAGCCATGGTTACTCCGCAGCGTCGTCAGAGATGGGGGCGTCATCGATGGGTGCCGAGTCTGCCGCATCCGCCTCGCCCGACAGCCCATCGTCATACGACGCAGCAGCCCTTGCGCGGAGCGTCTGGCGGGCCTTCTCGTATACGTCGACACCGGCATCCATGTCCTTGGCGATGGTGCCAAGCACGCCATTGATGAAGCGAGGGGACTCGTCGGTGCAGAAGGCCTTGGCAAGCTCGACGGCCTCGTCGATGGCCACGGCCACCGTAACGTCATCCTCCTCGATCATCTCGTAGAGGGCAAGCCGCAAGATGTTGCGATCGACGATGGGCATGCGAGAAAGGCTCCAGCTTGCGGAGCTGGCACGGATGACGGCGTCGATGGCATGGCGGTGCGAGTCGACAGCCAGGGCGAGCTCCTCACCGAACGGGTCGAGGGGTCCGTCACCTATCGCATAGTCACCCGAGAGCACCTCCTCCACCGTGCGGTTGTTGATATCGGCCTGGAAGAGGAGCTGTAGGGCTTGGGCGCGTGCGAGTGTGCGCCCTCCAAAGCGACCGGACACGTTACTCCTTGGGAAAGACGAGGCTATCGATGCAGACGTCCACGGCGGTCACGCTAACGCCCACCTGCTCGGTGATGGCGTCGGCAACCTCACTGCGGACGTCGGCCGCGAGCTTGGTGAACGGGTAGCCGTAGAAGACGGCGAGGTGGACGCAGATGCGCAGGCCGCCATCCTCGACAGAGGACTCGACTGCAGACTCGGGGGCAACCGAGCTGCTGGTGAAGACGCTAATGAGGCTCGAGGTGATGTCGTTGCCACCCACGGAGGCAACGCCCTCGACACGCTTGGCAGCGAGCGAGACGACCGTGGAGATGACTCGCTTGGAAATGCCGATGCCAGAAACGTAAAGCTCGCTTTCGGCCATAGGTGGCCCTCCTTGTGCTCGGTTCGCTCCCACCGGGAAGACGGACGTGGTTATCCGCCGCCAGACCCAAACACTATCAGTATAGACGTTGCTGGCCCTCAGGAAGCAGGCGCCCGCGCGGCTATGTCCACGCGGGCGTATGTACTGGTTGGGTTGGCGCCGGCAACGCCTGCGTTGGCCCTAGACGCGGGCGACGAACTTTCCGTCGCGGGTGTCGACCTTGATCTTCTCGCCCTGGTTGAGATACATGGGGACCTGGATGGTGGCACCGGTCTCGATGACAGCAGGCTTGGTGCCGCCCTGGACAGTGTCGCCCTTGAAGCCGGGGTCGGTCTGGGTGATCTCGACCTCGATGAAGGTAGGTGGCTGCACTGCATAGAGCACGTCGTTGGCATACTGGAGAAGGCAGATGTCGTTCTCCTTGAGGAACTTGTCGTTGTCGCCGATGAGCGCCCTGTCGACGGGGATCTGCTCGTAGGTCTCGGTATCCATGAACCAGAAGGAGGTGCCATCATCGTAGAGGTACTGCATCTCGCGGGTGCGCATGTCGACACTTTCGAACTTGGCGGACTGCTGGAAGTTCTCCTCGTTCACGCGGCCGGTGCGAATGTCGCGGTACTTGGTGCGCACGTAGGTGTTGCCCTTACCAGGCTTGACGTGCTGGGCCTCGAGGATGACGCAGTCCTTGCCCTTGATGCTGACACCAAGGCCAGCCTTGAGATCGTTGATGCTTAGAGTTGCCACAAAACGCTCGCTTTCCTATCTGCCCGCACGGTGCAGGCACAACCGCCCAACTTCATAGGAGTATAGCCCACGCACGCCGTCTACACGAAGAGAGGACAAGCGAGGTTCGCAGCGGCTGATACGATGGACGCAGTGGCATGCGGCATCAAGGGAGGCGAGGGCATGGGGCAGCCAGCAAGGCACGGAAACGGCTCTCTCGACAAGGTCTCCGCTGGAATCCTGCGGCGCGTACGCCTCCTCTCGGCGCTGCCCGAGGAGGCGCGCGAGCAGCTCATTGCCAAGACACGCCAGGGCGACCATCCCCGTGGCACCATCATCGCCCACGAGGGGGATCCCATCGATGCCCTCCTCGTGGTGGCCAAGGGGCGCATCAGGACCTTCCACGTCAACGCTGACGGCACGGAGCAGGTGCTCGACGTGCTGTACCGGGGACAGTCTATCTGGCACGGCCCATTCCTGCCCGACCACAGCTCCCTGCCGTCCATGCTCTGCATGACGTGCTCCCTCTCAGCAGCCCCTCGTACTCGTCGGAATTGAAGACGGGCCCCTGGTCGCTGTTGACGATTGCGGGCTCGCCGTGCTCGTCGAGGGCATCGCACATGCACGCCGTCACGCCCGGGGCGGCCGTGTCGTCGGCGAGCCTCCAGCCCACGACGCAGAGGGAGAGCCAGTCGATCACGCAAGTCAGATACATGTGCGAGCCCCCGACCGACACATAGGTCATGTCGACCGACCACACCTGGTCCGGAAACCGTATGGCCTTGCTCTTCAGCAGGTAGGGGTGCTTCCTCGAGTGTTTTGCCGGCTTGGAAAGGTTGGGCTTGGGGTACGCCGGCCTCACGTTCACCTCCTCCATGAGGTTCGCAGTGGCCTTCCTGCCGATGTCTATCCTGCCCTTCGTGCGGCGTCTCAACTCGCGCGACATCTTCCGCGCGCCCAGGTAGGGCAATCTCCAAGTGGATTTCGTCGATGATGCGCATGGCCTCCTCCCGCTCGGCGCCCTCTCATCCTCGGCGACGCTGAACACCCTCGACAGTTCCGCCCCAGCTTTGGCTTTCCAGTTCCTGACGAGATTGGGGTTCAGGTCATACTTGGTGGCGATCTCGTTGACGGTCGCCCCGCCCTCCATTGCCTCGAGAGAGACCTTGGCCTTGAACTCCGGCGGATATGGCTTTTCCCTCGGCATGTGAGACCTCGCTTTCCGCACCCTCCTGGGGCACATTGTGCGGGTTCACTTCCAAACGTCAAATCCGTGTCCAGTTCGGGCGTGCCATATCAGAGAAGCTCATGCCGCTGGGAATCCGCGACCCGGAACAGCGACTCGCGAAGTACCTGCTGCACCAGGAGGCGCTCCATTCGGGCGACGAGATCGCCCTTAAGCTCGAGGACATCGCCCGCTCCATCAACCTGCGTCCAGAGACTGTCTCGCGCCACCTCTCGGCGCTTGAGTGCGAAGGCCTGGTGGTGCGCCTCGGAAGAGGCAGAATGCGCCTTGTCAGCCGTCAGATGCTCAGGGACGCGACGGCCCCGTAGCGCTAGGGACATGGGCTATGTGTCATCCTCGGCGATGTACTCCAACACGTCGCCTGGCTGACAGTCGAAGAAGGAGCATATGCCATCCAAGGTGGACAGACGTAGGGCGCGAATGTCCCCCGTCTTGATGTGTGACATGTTCACGCGAGAAATGCCAACGGCGTCGGCTAGCTCACGAACGGTGCATTCTCGCTCTCGGAGCAAATCGTCTACATGGAGAACTATTGGCATGCCTTCACCACACACAACTCGGATCTGATACGAGGTCAGTCCCCTACAGGGTATGATTCGCCTCATCCTGCAGGGATCGACCATAGGCAAAGACATGGGCGAGCGCGAAAACAATTCCTGGCAGCACGAAGGAACCCACGGCAACCACGATAGCTCCCCGCGACGACGCATCGATGCCCCGCCACGTCCAATCGCTCACCACGCTCCCATATCCCCAGGAAATGATAAGCGATGGAACTACGCCATAGGCGATGACTTCCGCCAGCATCTGAAACACAAGCTCGGCGACCGCAAGGAGTAGGAGACTCATGCCTATGCGGCGGATGCCTTCCTCGGCGAGCTTCGTAAAGGGCGTTCCGGAGTCTGCAATCGCCGCAAAAACGTGATGTACCTCATGGAACACAAAGTACCAGAGCAGGACCTCAACAAGACCTTGTGCGAAGGGTAGGGCCGCCACCGCATCCACTCGGCCAAGAAAGAGCTGAACGAGCAGATAGACCAAGCCAACAGCAAGAATGAGAGCGGCGGCAAGCAGCGTTTTCGAAAAGATGTCGAAGACCCTTACCCCTCGTAACCAATTCCGGTTGGCTACGAACGCAGGTTCTCGTTCCTCACATCGCACATCATTATCGACTTGCTTGATGCGAATACCCATGATCGTCCTCCAAATCCGCCCCTGGAGACCAAGGTCTCCAGGGACACAATGTCCTCCTTCGCAGACAATGGATACTTCGAGGCCTCACCATGAGTTTACCGTCGGGCAAAGGAAGTGTATCGTTTTTTGATACACAACTCGCGAACGTAGCCAAATACCCAGCGAACGGAAGCCCCCACCCGAAACCACACAGTTCCCTTCCTTCACAGCTCCTTGATCTCAGTCATGGAATGGGACATCCGCACCGCCTAGAGTCACCGCTGCACAAGGGGATACGGGGAGGTGCGGATGCCACAGGGAAGGGTTCACTCATGCGAGTCGTTCGGGTCGCTGACGGTCCGAGTGTGCGCTACCTCATCTTCCTGCAGGGCTGCGCCATGCGCTGCGCCTACTGCCACAACCCGGACACTTGGAATACAAACGCTGGTGAACTCAGGGGTGCCGACGAGCTCCTGGATGAGGCTGAGCGCTACCGCAGCTACTGGGGGGGAGGACGGCGGCATCACCGTGAGTGGCGGCGAGCCCCTCCTGCAGATCGACTTCCTCGTTGAGCTGTTCCAGAAGGCCAGGGAGCATGGCATCAACACTTGCATCGACACGGCGCTTGCGCCCTTCACGCACGATCAGCCCTTTCTGGACGAGTTCGAGGAGCTCATGGGCCTCACCGACCTCCTGCTCTGCGACATCAAGCACATCGACCCCACGAAGCACCGGCACCTCACCGGCCACGACAACGTCAACATCCCGAGCGGGCTGAGGTACCTCTCAAAGATCGGCAAGCCCGTCTGGATCCGCCATGTGCTGGTGCCAGGCATCACCGACAACGATGACCACCTCAGGCGCACCGCCGCCTTCATCCACACACTCTTCAACGTGGAGCGCATCGAGGTCTTTCCCCAGGACATGTTGGACGTATACTACCTGACTTTTGTATTTGACCTCCATGTATGGTGCTATGAGGTCTCCTTTGCATGTAAGAAGTCAGCAAAGGGGGCCCGTTTGCTTCCCCTGTAGCATCCTGAGCGTACAGCCTGCAATCGCACGTACATCTCCCTTGCTCAGGTTGAAGTGCAAAAGCGGCAGGCCTGTCCTTGCCGCCAGCTCCTCCATGAGCGGCGTGCGCCTCGAGACGTTTACGTACTTCCTGTCAGATACCTGGCACACGTCGAGCCCGCGGCAGACTTCCATGATCTCCTCTGAGCAAAACGCATCGTCGAGTACGTTGACCTGCAACAGCCTTACCAACAAGACCGCTAGGTAGCAGATGAGGAAGTGGGCGGTGATGCTGGAGGGCCTCTGCAGATAGGCGGGCCGAGCGTCCAGCTCGCTCTTCATAACCCTAAACGACTCCTCTATTCTCCAGAGCTGGTGGTAGGAGCCGCATATGTCTTGTGCGGACATCTTGGTCTCGGATGTGACAAGCATGTTGTAGCCCGCGGTCGCCTTGGCCTTCCTGATCGCATCGTGGTTGAGGGAGGCCACCACCTTGCCATCATCCCGCGGCTCGCCTCCGGCATCGACCACGGCGAAGGTGACGTACCTGGCGCTGTCTCCGTACTCGGATCTCTTGGCAGCGGCAAGCCTCAGCGCCCGTGCCTTCTCCACCTGCCTGTTTATCTCATAGGTCTGCTTCTTGGCGAGAGAGGGACTGTAGGTGACGACTCTCTTCTCGGGAAGCCTAACGGTCCTCTTTCCTCCGTCTTGAGCTGTCAGCACATACTCGAAGTCATCGACTGCTTCCTTGTAGCTCCAGGCTACCGTGCCCTTCTTGTCTGAGACGTCCTTCCATCCGCTCCCAGCAAGCGCCCAGGCTCGCTCCGTTGCCGCCAATGTCCTGATTGACCTAGAGAATATGTAGCCATCGCCCGCACGTGCGCTGTCGGCTACGTTGTCGGCACAGTTGAGCCCCTTGTCGGCGATCCGTACCGTACGGCCAACGATTGCGTGGCGCTCCTTGAGCTTGCCTATGACTTCCCTGAGCTGTGGCCTCTCGCTCTCGTTGCCAGCAAAGACACTCATTGATATGGGTATGCACCTGCTGTCAAGAAGCAGCCCCATGCTCACGATCGGCTCGCTTCTGTGCTCCTTGGAAGGTCCCTTTCTTCTGAGCCCATCTTCGCGGTCTATCTCGAAGTAGAAGTTCGTGCAGTCGAAGTAGCAGCAGGAGGTGTCTCTCGGAAAAAGGCCTGCCATGCGCTCGTTGTATATCTCTATGACCTTCTCGTACTCCTCACCCAGATATGCCAGGCCGTCGTAGAGTTGGTTGAGACTGAAGCGTGCGTCCACACCCTCCATAAGGGGCACCACATCGTGGAAGGTCCTGCTCTTTGAGCACGGCGCCACGACGCGAGCGCAGACGAGCGATGAGAGCAGGTCTGCCAGAGAGAAGCGAAAGCCAGAGGGTATTTGCAGGTAACCCAAGTCCCTGCTAACCCCTAACGCATCATCTATGGCCTTAATTGCGAAGTGGCCAAGGTGGCGCTGAGGGGGCTCTTCGCCAATCTCGCGTGTGCTTTCTGCCTTCTTGGCTGCCTTACGCTCGGCATTCATCTGCGCCACCTCTGCCTTGAAGTGGGAGATGGGGTCTTCGATCCCAGAGGCTTTGAGCTCATGCTCGTAGCCCACAGCCCTCACTGACCTATTGACCGTGTGACCTCGCTTGGGGTCCCAGTGGCTCTCATATATCTGTAGGTAGAGCCCCTTCTTGTTGCGCGTCTTCTTGAGGAAGTATGCCATCATCGCTCCCCATCAAGTAATAACACCATAGCACCATATAAAAATTCTACTAGAACTAGTCTTGTCAAGTCAAGGCAAAGCCTAAGAAAAAACCAGCTCATGGCTGGTTTTTCGAAGCTACACATTTGTCTGGAATCCTAAAGAAGCTTGGTGCTAAACGTTAAAGACGGGAACGCCAACATCCTGAGCGGGCTGAGGTACCTCTCAAAGATCGGCAAGCCCGTCTGGATCCGCCATGTGCTGGTGCCAGGCATCACCGACAACGATGACCACCTCAGGCGCACTGCCGCCTTCATCCACACACTCTCCAACGTGGAGCGCATCGAGGTCCTTCCCCAGGACATGTTGGACGTATACTATGGGAAATGCGAGGTACGATGCGGCTGCTTGCCAATGGAATCAGTTCTTGAAAGACTTCTGTGCAAGCGAAGAAAGCTCGGCATATTTCCACAAACTGAAGGTAGCCTCAATTCTTTGGCGTACAGCCAGGGACTCGGCGAAACACAAGGTCTACTCAAGAAAGCTGCTAGATGCCTGCGCCGACAAGGTGCAAGAGTACCGAAAGGCAGACGGTGCAACTGAACGATGAGTCCCATAGACCGAAGGCGAACAGGAACGCAGCACGCAAGGTCTCGATGAACAAGGGCTACACACCCGATGGCTTCGCGGAGAGAGTCTTCCACCTCCACATCCGCGTGACCGGTGACAACGACGAACTCTACTTTAGGGACTTCCTGCAGGACCATCCCAAGGTGGCAAAGGACTACGAGACGCTGAAGCTCTCGCTGTGGAAGCCGTACGAGCACGACAGAGATGGCTACGCGGAGGCGAAGGGTGACTTCGTGAGGAAATACACCGAACGGGCGCGGGACGAGTACGGAACACGGTACTGATGCGGGCGTGGGCGCACCATCACACTTGTACGCCCTACGCCCCCAAGGTGTCAATCGGGATGACGTACACCCCATCCGAGCCTCGCCTGCGCGCCATCGTGCCCTTTCCCAACAGCACGGCCATGAAGCTGGGCTTGGGGTTGCGCGCCGCAGGATTTGCGGCCACCTTCGCAGCAAGCCTCGTGAGATTGGCAGCTGCTTTCTCGACCTTCGACTCCCCCGTCTTTATCTCGACGGCAGCCCACCGACCGTCAGCTAGCTCGATGATGGCATCAACCTCAAGGCCGTCGGCGTCCGCGTAATACCGCAGGGAACTCCCGTACGACTCGGGCAGGGCAGAGACGTAGACGAGCAAATCGTGAATGCAGAGCGATTCAATCAAAAGACCAAGCAGCTGACCGTCTTTGAGCAAGCGTGAGGGGTCGACACCGAGCAGACTAGCCACGAGGGAGGTATCGCAGAGATAGCGCTTCGGCTTTGTGCGGAGCCTTGACCTTGATCTGATTGGGGCGTCCCAACCCGGCAGCTCCTCGATGAAGTAGTTGCGCCTGAACTCCTCGAGATACGAGGATATGGTCGCATCGGCTGGGGCGACGTCGCCAAGGGCAGCGATGTCGCTTCTAATGGTGCCCATCGTCGCACTTGTCGCCACGTTACGCGCGAGGGACGTGGCAATGCGACGGGATAGGACGGGGCTTTTCCCTGCATGGGGCATACTCACCTCGAACAGTGCGTCGAGATAGCCCGCTGCAACGGCCTTGGGGTTCGTCAACTCGCCCGTCTGAAGAGCCGGCCATCCACCACGACATACGATGTCGGCTAGGTCTGCAAGACCGAGATGGGACTGCATCGGCTCAAAGCGATCCTCAAAGAGTCCCGAGAGGGACACCGCCCCCGTAGAGTCACCCGTCTCCGCAAGACTCATGGTATGCATGCGCAGTCGCGCGATACGCCCGGCGCCACTATGCCGCTTCTCGCTCTCGGGAGGAGTCGATGAGCCCGTCAAGATGAACTGCCCGGATCTGTTCGCACTGTCATCAATCCTGTGTCGCACGACATTCCATATGGCAGGCACATCCTGCCATTCGTCGATGACATGAGGAGCATCTCCGACAAGTGCGAGCTGTGGGTCATCCGCATAGATTTCCCCGGACTCATCCACACGCGTCACGCTCTCACCAAACGCCTGGGCCGTCCAAGACTTCCCCGACCAGCGGGGTCCGCAGAGCTCTATGCCGCCAAAGGCACCCAAGAGGGCCTGCAGCTGTGAATCGACACTGCGAGAAATGTACGTTTCTGGCTTGAGCTTCGAGTACCGCATGGAACCTACCCCTCGGAAGACCATCCTGGTATGCCCGATGATAGCAGGATGTGACCGAGTATCGATGGTTTTCGAGGTATTGTGTCTACTATTTTCGAGCAAAACCAACAGCAATTTTCGAGTCAACTCGCTTTGGTCTTTCGAGGAGCTTGGGTACAGACGCACCATGTCAGGACACAGTCAAGTGGGACGGCAGTTGAGAGGTCCGACATGTCTTGTTGGCGGGACCCATGCCTCCGATGTGGTCCAATCGACACAGGAGATTCGAGAGAAAGAAAGCGACAGGCAAAGACAACGCACGATGAAAGGCACACTTCGCGTCATGCAACACCGAACGGGCGCGAGACGAGCACGGAACACGGTACCGATGCGGGCGGGAGCGCGCACCGTATGGTTTCGGTCAGGAGGTATAGACACCGAGCAGGAACGCTCCCAGGAGGAGTAACGCGGGCGCCACGAGCAGCACGATGCTGACCGATGCCGCCTGCCTCCAGGTCTTTCCGTACACCCCGCGCCAGATTGCATAGGCGACCAGTGCCCCCGGTATAAGTGGATACGTCAGGGGGACGCTCATGGTCATCATGAACTCCGACCCGTTCCACCGGAGGGAGGACAGCATCTCCACCAGCATCGTGACTACCGCCAATACGGCAATGAGCATCACGACGTCCCTGGTTTCCCTCTTTACCTGTGCCTTGGTGAGGTCAAGGGCACCCTTGCAAGCCTCATCCGCCTCATGCGTCGACATGACTTCCCCCGTTCTCTCCGCCCTCATCAGCTCGATGGCGGACACGTCCAAGGCATCCGCCAGCGGTTCGATGGTCCCGATGTCAGGAAAACCCACGCCCTGCTCTCAGCGGCTGACCGTCTTGTCGGTCACGCAAATCCTGTCTGCAGGTAAGACCTGGGTCGTCCCCTGCTGCTTGCGCCGTCGCGCCACGAAGTTGCCAAACCGGTGTGCATCCATGTGCGCCTCCTTTCAGGGACAAACATGCCCTAGAAGTCCGCAACGGTCAATCGACGCTTCGTTTGCCTGCACAAAAGACCTGTTGGCTCTGTGTCTCTGCTGTACATTGCCAGTGGGATGGCACGTGGCTCCAGAAGGTCACGCATATCAGTCTGTAGTTTCACTATAAAGACAAGTTTAGGCCTACTTTGATGGGAGTGTGTCGCATAAGGACGGCAGAGCAGTACAAGCGCCTCTCCATAGAGGAGTTCACGAGGGCGGCCGAGACGTACGAGACGGACGATGCCGGCATCTACGAGCGTGCCGTGCCGAGTACCCCAGCATCCTGAAAGAATTTGAGAGGGAACCCTTCGAGGACCTTCTCGACTGTGGGTGCGGAACGGGTCCCATGACCTCGCTCCTGCACAAGAGATGGCCGAATCGCCGCTACACCGGCCTCGGCCTCACGCCCAAGATGATCGAGGTCGCCCGGGCAAAGGCGTGCGCCAACGTCAGGTTCGTGGTAGGCGACTGCGAGGACATCCCCTTCGAGGACTCATCGTTTGACGTCGCAATCTGCTCCATGAGCTTCCACCACTACCCCAATCCCCAGGACTTTTTTGACAGCGTGTCTCGCGTTCTGAGGCCCGGAGGCAAGCTTGTGCTCAACGACAGCACCGGCAACGCTCTTATGGTCTGGTTCATCAATCACGCTGAGCTGCCGCTGGCAAACCTCCTCCACAAGGGCGATGTGCGCATCTATTCCAGAAAGAAAATCGAGCGGATGCGCCAGGAGTCCAGGCTCACCCTCGAAGTCTTCCGAAACGACAGGCTCTGGCATCTTCATGCCGTGATGCGCAAGCCCAGGACCGTTTAGGTAGTCATGAGAGCTGGTCCACCTAGTAAACCAGCTGTCACACCTCAGGTGAAACCGGGGATTGCTCCAACCGCCCTTTGGGCTCTACATGTGAGTTGCTGGCCTTGTTCGCTCGTTTCATGTCCGTGGGCAAGTGCGGCTCACAGGCATCGTGTGCCTCATCGCAATGGTTGACAGTGAGATCCTTGAGCACTGACGATGTGGCATAGATGAGGCCAAGCTTCATCCCTTCCCCGCGGTTGATTTTTGGCTCTTCGAAACTTCTAGTGGGTAGCACCCCGACGTCCTGTTGAGCCCGCCGGCGCCCGACGGTAGGATTTACCCAACGGACGGCATAGGACGGGGGGTCTCCTGATGGACGCGCAGACCGGGATGCTGGCACGGCTCTTCGAGTGTGTTTGATAGCCTCCTAATTGCACAAAAAAGCAGAGCGGCTTTTCACTCGTGAGCATGAAAAAGTTTCACAGATAGGCAAGGGGGACACGTCCTGGCACCGCACACATTGCCATGCTCGATTCGCAGGGCCCAACCCACGGGTCGAGAGGCAGGAAAGGAAGATGCTGGACATGTCCCAGATAGAGAGGATGCGCGACATGCTCGCGGATGGCTATACGCCGACGGAGGTGAAGGGGACCCTCGGAGTGCCGTACCCAACGATCAGGAAGTACGCTCAGGAAGACGACTTCCCGCCCCAAAGGCCCAAGGCCGCGGAGCCCCCGGGCGAGCTCGACCCCCACAAGGCCCCCATCGGCGAGACGCTCGAGGAGGACCGCCACTGCCACCACAAGCAGCGCCACACGGCCAGGCGCGTCTTCGGGAGGCTGCGCGCGGAGCATGGCCTTAGCGGCAGCCACTCCACGGTGCAGCGCTACATGAAGGAGATTCGCTCCAAGGGGCCGAGGGGCGAGTCGGTGAGGCTCGGATGGGACCCGGGCACCATGCAGGCCGACTTCGGGCAGGCCGACTTCGATTATGCCCTCGGCGGCGGCAGGGCAAGGATGCACTGCCTGCCGATGTCCTTCCCGTACTCCGACCACGAGGTGTGCGAGGCCTTCGCGGACGAGAAGGACGTCTGCGTCTGCCAGGGGCTCAAGGACTGCTTCGAGCACATCGGGGGCGTCCCCCCCGTCATCGCGCTCGACAACGCCACCGAGGCCGGGAGGAGGTGGCGCGACGTGATCGTGGAGTCCGACCTCTTCCGCCGGCTCAGGCTGCACTACGGCTTCACGGCCCGCTTCTGCAACCCGAACGCCGGCAAGGGGAAGGGAAGCGTCGAGGGCAAGGTCGGCTGCACCAGGAGGAACCTCTTCGTGCCCGTGCCCGAGGCGGACGACCTTCGAGACTACAGCCGAGGGCTTGCCGAGACGCTTGACGCCCATTCCGAAGAGCAGCTCCACTACGAGAAGGGACTCGGCTGGGCCGCCCCCTTCCAGGTTGACAAGGCGCATCTTCTGCCTCTCCCAAAAAAGCCCTTCGACGTCGTCAAGTGGGCGTCGTGCACGACCGACGGCTACGGAAGGATCACCTTGGACGGCTGCCATCGCCACCTGGCGTCACCCTCACTCGCATGTGTTTCGCTCACGGTGGGCGTGCGCGCCTTCACGGTGGAGATGGACGCCCCTGACGGGACGCCGCCAAGGACCTACCGCAGGCGCTCCGGCAAGCTCTTCACCTCCGACGAGGACCCGCTGGCACTGCTCGAACCGCTTTCGATGAAGACACGCGCCCTCACGCAGCCCAGCGTGTGCGCGCTGTTCGACGAGGATGCGAGGGACGCCTTCGGCTCCATGGCGACCGACGAGCTGGAAGGCCGGGTCGAGGTGATCCCGAGGCTCGCACAAGCCTATGGCGTGGGGATCACCGCCCAGGCGTTCTCCGGGGCGCTGCGGGCCACCAGCAAGATGCGCCCCGCCGATGTCGAGACGTGCTGCGCCAGGATCCGCGCGCAAGGCACCAGAGCCAAGGCGGCGCGCGAGCTGGGCACCAGGCTCGCCGACTACGACGGCTTCATGCTCGGGGGAGGCGATCGGGATGGCCAGGCTGCCGCAGAGGGTCGATGCGCGCTACGAGAGGCTGGAGCGCGCCGAGCGCGAGGGTGGCTCCGTCCTGCTGTCGAAGGCGACGATGCGCTACGTGGCCGAGACGGCCACCGATGGGCAGTTCGCGTTCTTCGAGGATGCGCTCGCAAGGGGGTACGCGCTCAGGCACCAAAGCCGGATAGCGCGCCCCAAGCGGCAGGCGAGCTTTCCCTCGCAGAAGGGCCTCGATGGCTTCGAATGGTCGGGGATCGTGTTTCCCCGCGGCTTCACGAGGGACGACATGCCCTCGCTTGCCTTCATCGACGCCCACGAGGACCTGGTGCTCTTCGGGGGACCAGGCAATGGCAGGACCCATACCGCGATAGCCTTGGGGCCGCTCGCCTGCGGTGAGGGCAGAAAAGTCGCGTTCTGGTCGACGGCGGAGCTGGTAAGCGAGCTGGGGCGTGCGAACAAGGAGGGGACGGCACAGGACGCGCTCAGGAGGCTCGGCAGGTGCGACCTCGTCATCCTGGACGAGTGGGGGTACCTTCCCACCGATCCCGACGGGGCAAGGCTTCTGTTCCGGGTGGTGTCGATGTGCTACGAGCGGATCGCGCTCATCCTCACCACCAACATCGAGTTCTCCGGATGGGGCGAGATCCTTGCCGACGACGACATGGCCAAGGCGATGATGGACCGCATCGTCCACCACGGCAGGCTCGTCACCTACGACAGGGAGTCGTACAGGGTCAAGCACGCGCTCATGCGCGGGGAGTTGTAGGAGAAGAAAGGATTGGTGCCAGGGCGACGCTCGTGCGTGAAGAATCTTCACGCTGACGTGTGAAACGAACGGATGCTGTTTTGTGAAACGAGAGGTTGACGAAACACACCC
>NZ_LR027574.1:136065-144709 GCF_900605015.1 Olsenella sp. Marseille-P4559 | reverse complement strand
CATGCGCGGGGAGTTGTAGGAGAAGAAAGGATTGGTGCCAGGGCGACGCTCGTGCGTGAAGAATCTTCACGCTGACGTGTGAAACGAACGGATGCTGTTTTGTGAAACGAGAGGTTGACGAAACACACCAGTGCTTTGTCCGGCCCACCGACGGGACGCCCGTGACTGACGGAGGTCTCGCATGTCTGGTCCCGGGATGGCCTGTGCAGGCGCCGGCACACAAGGGCAAGCATGCGCCCTGCGTGCTGGATGCCATGGGCAGGGCGGCTTTCACCGGGGAGTTCCCGGCGGACAGGCCCGGATACAAGTCGCCCGCCGCAGCCGCTCTCGGCATCGCCGCGGGAGACAATCCCGAACGCATGAAGTCGGAGGCGGCATTCGCGTCGCTGTGCGGGGCGGCGCCCATCGAGGCGCCGGACGGCAGGGCCGTCAGGTACCGGCTCAACCGCAGGGGCAGCCGTCAGGCGAACCGGGCGCTCCACACCATCGCGCTCAGCCGCATGGGGCACGACGGACGGGCAATGATCTGCAGGAGCCACGAGATGCCTCTTGACACACCACAATAGGAGCGTCATTCGGCACACTACCGAGGATGGCGGCGCGCCCCTGGTTGGTCGCGAGCCCGTCCTCTGGCGCCGCGCCTGTCTTCCCGCACTCGGCCTGCCAGCTGCGCAGGCAGGATCCCCGTCGGGCACCCCAGCTCTGCGATGGTGTCGGCATGGCCATGGTCGAGTCTGGCGGACGCCCCCATCGCAATCCTCCTCTGCTCGATGCTGTGCGTGCGGCTCCCCTCCTGCCCCCGTTCTGGTCCAGGCCCCCCACCACAGTCCCACTGAACTATCGGCTTTCTGTTGCCAGATTGTCCCTATGGACCGTGCGGGCTGTCCGTGTCGGAAAAGGCGATGCGGAGAAAAGCGAAGGCGCGAGCATCGAAATATCCTGAGCGGCATCATGAGGCGATGTGACGTGGCGCGTGCCGGCAGCCCTTGCGCCGAAGCATGTGATGGGCAGCAGCAAGCCCAACGAGGATGGCAGCCGCCAGTATGAAGGGCAGCGTTCGTATCCCAAGGAGCCCCTCTATGGCATCGCCTGCGCTGGGGGCTTCGGGAAGCCCTGTCGTCCTGTGCGCATGGACCAGCAGCCTGTGGTCGTTGACACCATAGGGGGTGCAGGTCACCAACGTGCAGAGGTCCTTCCCGGGCTGGATCGCAAGAGACTCGGTCTCATCAGGAAGCACGACCTCCGAAGAATCGACCTCATAGGCATATGAGGTGCCGAGGGTATGAATGACGAACACGTCTCCCGGATCGAGACGACGGATGTCGTCGAACATCCGTTGCGCATGCGTACCGGAATGCGCAGTCAGCACGGTATGGGTTGATAGGCCGCCGACAGGGAGGCTGCTGCCCTCCAGATGCCCCGAGCCTTCCGCCAGCGCCTCGTCGCTCGTCCCGTGATATATGGGGAGTTCGACACCAATCTTTGGTATCTCGACCCATGCCATCGCGGCATCTTGCCCGCAGGACAGCTGCTGCTCATAATCTAGCTGCTCGGATGGCTCCGAGCCGACGTCTGGGACTTCGGTGACCTCGCCACGGGCCTCCGCGTCAGCAGCCAGTTCCGCCGTTGCCGTCTCCTTCATGCCTTGGTACGGGACGCCCGCCAATGTTGCGTTGTACTGGTAGGCATGGGCCAGGCAGGACAGCCGTGCTGGGCTGTTGAGGTCGTCTGAGACACTCGTCATAGACGAGATCGCCCGTGCGTTAGCCCAACGAGCATACAGATCCGTGAGTATCGGTGCCCCCAGGATGGCAAGGCCGACCAGAAGCCCGAGGATGGGCAGTATTGGGGGCTTTGTTGCATGTGTTACTCCCGGCGCTGACATATCCCTCTCCACCTCGGCACACCCCATATGTGCCACATGGGTGCCGACCCGCATGCAGCACCGGCGCACGCTCAAACGAACATGTGAAGAGGGGCTAGCGTCAGCCCCTCTTCACCTTCTTCTAGGACATCATCGACCCGTCCTGCGCCCTACCCAAACGCTACTCCTTTGCACTCCTGTTACGCTTGGCCATGGCGACAGCGGAGGCGGCCACAATCGCGCCGCCGACGATGACGGTGACCATCAGGCCAGACTGGCCGGTCAGAGGCAGCCCGTTGTTCTTGACATCGCTCACCGCGATCGTAACGGTTCCCGTGTTCGCATCGGCAGAGGTCGTGACATCCTGGCTGCCCGTGGAGGCTGCACTCAGCGTAAGCGTGTCATCGACGGTCGTCATATCCTTTGCATTGTCAGTGATGGTGACATCGAAATCGCTTATGGCCTCATAGTCTTCCGGTGCCTTGGTCTCCTTCACGGTATAGGTGCCCGCGTCGATGTGGCTGACGGAGATGGTGCCATCGTTCCCGGTGGTGAACTCGTATGCGGTGTCACCGAGCGACCCGTCCGCCTGGACATACTTGCCGTTGTCGCCCGACGTGTTGTCGGCGTTCTTGACCTGCAGGGTAAACTTTGCGCCGGAAAGCGTACGACCCTGGTTCTGCTTGTCCTTCTTCACAAGGCCCAGTTTGTAGGTGTAGTCTTTGACCTTATCGGGCTTGGTGGAGCCATGCTGATCGGTGTTGGGGTTGTTGGAATACTCGACGTGCACCTCGTTGGGGTTGTTCTGGGAGGCGATGACAGAGTTCGCATTGAGAGATGCCTGGTAGGTGAGGACAACCTTGGACGTGGCACTGACACTAATCGGTGCGCCATTGGTGCCCTTGGCCGCCTTCAGGTCTTGAAACTCGACGGAGAGGGAGCCCGTCGCAGCCGCTACGGTATAGCTGCTCGGGGCCACCTCGGTGCCGTCGATGGCCACGCGGATGGTACCCTGGTCGATGTCGAGGCCAGCGGAGGGCGTGTCCTTGAAGGCGTAATAGTAGGTGTCATAGGTCGCGAGGTTGGAGGCGACGGTGCCCGTGATCTGATAGTCGAGCTTCTTACCCAGCTCGGACGAGGCGGCCTTGCCGAACTCCGCCGCATCGTCGTCCTTGATCTGCTTCTCGACGGTCGGGACGGTCGTCTTCTCCTTGACCGTGACGGCAGACCCGCCGACAATCGCGAAGATGGGCGAGGTGCCGTTCTGGTCAACCTTGCCGGCCACGTCGGCAGTGACAATCAGATAATAACCTTCGGGGAGGGATGCCGCTGTGCCCGGGGTGACCGTGGTCTTGTCCGCGATACCGTCGACGGCGTCGGCAAGCTTGTTTCCGAAGCTCGCATTGTCGAGGATGGTCGTGTCGCTGGTGCCCGTGATGTGCGAGTTGATGAACTCCGCAGCCTGCTGTGCGGAGGCGGAGGCGTCGGTCGGGTCGGCATACGAGCTGTCCTCGGCCTTGATGGCGTTTACGACCGCGGTGCGGACGCCGTCGCTCGCCCAGGCGATGTTGGCAACCGTCTTGCTGCCGCCGCTATCAGTCACATCCCCCGCAAAGATCTGGTAGGCGCTGTATTTGGTGCTCGCATTATCACCTGAATTGGCAGTGACGGTAATCTGTCCCGTCACACCGGGAGCGGCAAGAGCCACTACCGGCGTAAAGGTCATCGAGAGAGCCATCGCGGCAGCGATACCCGCGGTTACTGCTTTTCTTGCAATGCCTTTGCGTTCCATGTTCCTCACCTTTCCGGGCACTATGCCCTTTTTCCGCTACTTGCGGCTTCAGTGGAAGACCCAGCATGCTCAGGCGTCTCCGCCCTTGCATGCCTTCGAGCCCTTACACCCATTCCAACTGCAAACACGCCTGCTATCAGCAATGTGGCAGCGGCAAAGAGATACGGAAGGTCTCCCGTCTGCGGCAGTAGGCCAGACACGCCTTCTGGCATCGGTGGCCACGTGGGGCCACCGGGAGGGGTCTCTCCCGTTGGAGTGTTCTTGATCTGGACGACGGCATGTCCCGCCGAGGCGCTGACATCCTCCACGGCCGCCGCTTGGCTGGCGGCCAGCACGGCCAAGCTCTTCCGTGCGCTATCCCCGCTAAGCGACACATCGACAGGTGCGCCTAGGGTTTGATAGCCCCCGGGAGCCTTGGCCTCGATGAGCTTATAGTCACCCAAGCCAAGTGCGCGGACATAGATCATGCCGTCCGAATCGGTCACGAAGCGCCTGGCGCCATCTTGCGAATCCGACCACGTGTCACCTGCCGTGAGATACTTCCCGTCGCTTCTCTGGACGACGAACTCGGCTCCCGCAAGCACCGTGTCTGCATCGCGTGACGACGTCTTGCGCACCCTCAGCTCAAAGGAATAGACATTCGTCCCATGGTCCTCTGTCTTACCCACTCCTTCTGCGGAAGGGTCACGTGTGTATTCGATATGGGCAGTGTTCTTGTTGGGACTCCCATACCCCATCGTTGCCTTCGAGACGTCAAGTGTCGCATCGTACTCGAGCACGACCGAATCGCCCTGCACGTACCCTGGATATACGCCCTTGAGGTTATCGATGGAGACAACCAAAGACATACCCCCTTCAGGCGTACCCTGGGACGAAATCGTAAACCTGTCGGTAAGGTCAGCCTTCTCGGTGCCGTCTGCCTTAAGGACCCTCACTCGTATGGATTCCGTCCTGACGACGATGCTGGCATCCATGGTGTCCGCAAAGCGGTACAGGTAGGTGTCATAGCTGCCATAGCTCACAGGAAGCGTGCCCGTGATGCGGTAGTGCAGCGTATCGCCAACCCCAGCCGTGACGGAGTCGGAGTAGTCCCCTATCGAGCCGTCACCCTGCCGCTTGGCGACCTCCTTGCTGCTCGAGGGGACCGAGGGCTTCTCGTTGACTGTGTTGGCCCCTGGACCAACCAGAGCGCAGACTGGTACCGTGCCGTCACCGACGATTAGCCAATACCCCTGATGGAGGGGGACGTCCTCGTTTGCGTTAAGCGACACGCCCGTCGAGCCGCTCTGTTCGGCAAGGCCCCTCAACCGAGTGGCAAAGGAGAAGTCGCTATCCTCGGCGACCTGCTCTCCGATCCAATTGCGCACAATGCGGGGGTCCGAGGCGCTCTGGCTCGCATCCCGCCACTCCGGCATGGCGGTCAGACCCTGATAGAAGGCACCCGACATGGCACCATCGAAGGAGGGGTTCGCGAGCGAATTGCCATCGGCCGTTCCCGATAGCAGGCAATATGCCGTATAGGAATGCTCGGAACTCGAATTGACCCGAAGTGTTGGTGCTTCCTCGGCCAATGCAGGCCGAGTGAATCCCATGCAAGACAGGGCCGCTACCGAAAGGACCAGTACGGCCATAGCCATGATGCGCCCCACGAGGCCCCGCTGCCTAGCATGCGTCATCACTCGTCATCTCCCTTCTTGAGCGAGTCAAGCCAGCCGAGGCCATCTCTTCTCCAGAACACGACCAGCGCCGTCACCAGAACAAGGGTTCCCAGACCTATTGGCCAGCCGAGGCCATTGCCGCCCGTCTGGGGCAACGCACTTGCAGCCGTATTGGTAAACGTGTTGTTTGAGGTATCAAGGCCAAACAGGCTATCCGTCTTGTACGTTGTCGTGGTCGTAAGGTTCCCTGTGCCATCATCGGCGACTGCAACCTCCACCAGGCACGTATGCGTATCATATGTCACGCCAGGCTGACCATCATTCACCTCGACAATCCGGTACGTGAAGGTCTTACCGTCATCCGATGCAGAGTAGCTGATGGGCGAGAAGGCAACCATCCCATTCGCGTCGTTATGGGCCGTCTGCAGCGTATGCCCCTCGGCGTCTCTCAGCTCGAAGGCAAACTGCCCATCGGCCAGTGAGGCACCCTTGAGTATCTTGGTGGCCTCCAGACTGACGCTGCCGCTCGTCCCATATGCATTCGTAAACGATGCCTCAGAGGAATCCCCCAGTGCTATCGTCCCTGTCGTGCCTTCCGAGGAGGCCAACGTGAACCCATCCGGCACATCAATCTCTTGCACCTCGTATGTCGCGTTGGCGGGGAGATTGGCGAGCACGACGTGCTGACCGTCCTTCATGGAGACCGTGCCGCCGTCTCCGACTTGCCCGGAAGCGCCGCCCACTGCATTGCCCTGCGCATCGTACGTTGCGTAGGGGTAGCTTCCTGGCAGCGGGTTGCCACTGCCGTCCTTGAGGGACAGCTTGAAGTGGAAGTCCTTGCCTTGGGCAGACGTCGTGGCTCCCTCTACGGCCTTGGAGATGCCGAGACTTCCTGTCTTTGACGTATTGTCGAAGCTCATGGTGTCGACGGATGAGCCATCCTTTGTGATGACAGGCGTGGCGACCACGGCCTCCTTGCCTTGGGCATCCGTCGTCTTGGTGGGAACGACCTGCACCGTATACGTCGCCTCGTCGAGCTGGTAGGCGTTCGCCACATCTGCGTCGTCACTCTGGGCCTCCCGGACGGTATAGGTGAAGGTCTTGCCGAGGTCCTCCTCCTTGTACTCGATGGCGTCAAAGGTGACGTCCCCACCACTATTGGCCTTTGTCTGGAGCACGTTTCCATCGGCGTCGAGCAGCTGGAACTTGAACTTCCCGTCCAGCGAGACGCTCGGCACCGCACCATCCACCGTCTTCGTCGCATGGAACTTGACCGAGGGCATCTTGAGCGTCTTGGTCGTGTTGCCACCGTTGACGCTGTTATACACAGTGGTGCCGTCGGGCACGTCAGTGAAGTCCACGACGAACCGTACGTACTCGGTGTCATCGCCACTGATAGGCTGCTTGTTCCGTATGTGCACGATATGCGCATCGGGGTCATAGCTCACGTCGAACTTGTCGTTGCTCTCGGCATACAGGAACTTCACCCGGCTGTCCTGCAGCTGATCATCGAGCTTGATCTCGCCTTCCTGGAAGCCATTGTTGTTCCAGAACTTGAAGGTGTAGGTGACCCACTGGTCGGCGGGGTCCTGCGAAACGACCGTCTTGTCGACACTCTTCTCACCGCTGGCGGCACTGTAGTTATTCCCCTGGAGGACGTAGTTGCGATGCTCCTGATAGGTCTTGTTGTTGGTGTCCTTGTAGTTGATTTCGGCACGGTTGGTGTACTTGACGTTCTCGCCGCCCTTGGCGATGACCCAGTAGTTGATCTGGATGGAGCGATAGAAGAAGCCGGGGTGGCTGAAGGTGAGCCTGTTGCCCTCCGCGGACACCGAGTACTGGCCCGGATCGACCGGAGCGTGGTTGTCCTTATAGACAACCTCGATGGCATGGGAGGTGTCGAAGGTCATGCCGTCAGGAAGGGTGTCCACGACGGTGACGTCGTGCATCCACGCCATCTTCTGATTCACGTACAGGCGGTACTTGAGGCTCTGGTCGCTTGTCGAGTCATAGACTCCTGTCTGGGCGGCGTTGTTGCCCCGCCCCTCCGAGTAGTCATAGTCGCCGTACTGGACCTTGCCCCCGTTGTCCATCGCATCCTTCATGATGGCATCGGTGTACGTGCCCGAGGTCCCGCCGGCGCTACCTGTAGGGATGACCGTGATGCGCAGGGCATCTCCCCCCACCTCGATATCGTCCGAGGTCTCCGTGGTAACGTCGGCTGTGGTCACGAAGGCCGAGAACGATCCTGTGAGCGAGGCCTCGGCGTTGGGGCCGAACACCAGCCTGTAGGTGCCGTCACCATTGTCCACCACCTGCTTGAAGTGCTGGGGTGAGACGCTTATGCGCACGCTCTTCGCAATATCCTGCGGAATGCGCACGGTCACGTAGTCGTCCTCGTGGACCGAGTTGAGGTCGATGTCATACTTGACCGAGACGATTGCCGTCGACCCGGCGGAATAGGAGGTCTTGCTCGACGTGATAGTGGCGTGGAAATGGGAGCTCGTATCTGACCCAAGGGCATTGGGAGACGAGGCGAGCCTTCTGGTAGATAGTGGCGCCATGCCCGTACCAGGCACGCCAACCGCTTGATCGCTCGTTGGACCCATAGCGGCTGCACTCTCGTCCTCAGGCGTCCACTGGGCATACAGCGTAAGGGTATCATCCTTGACGGCATCCGAAAGGGCCACCGTCGCGTCTTGCCCGTTCTCTTGAAGGCTGTAGCTCCAGCCGTTGAGCACTGCCTTGTCGGGCACGGCTATGGCAGGCATGGCCTCGTTCTGCTCGGTGGCTGCATCGTCCTTCACGTCAGCGCCATCAGCCGTTGTGGACCATCCCGCAAACCTATAGCCCGGGCGCGTATAGCCACATGCAGGCAAGGCAAGCGACCAGGTGCCACCGGTGCCCTCGCTCGTGGCGACGACGTCCTCCATGGATCCGTCGCTTGCCGCATTGGCATCAAAGCACACCGTATGCCTTGCGGGCTGTGCAGGGGTGGCAACGTCACCGCCAGTGGTGTCTTGGCTCGCAACGGCATCCTGTAGGCTCGCCGTATCCGGCATGCTAGAGGCCGATGCGATGGCCACGCCCTGGCATACGAACAGCGCCATCACCATAAGCAAAATGAACCATACATGGTGCCTCGTCTGTCTCTGCCCACTACTCATAGTGACCCATTTCTACCTCGATGCCGCAAGCTCACATACAGTGGACTGCTGTGTCTGCACGCATGCCAGACGTATGCTTTCCCACTTGTCTCCCCCCGCTCTCGGAGGTGGCTCCTGGGCAAGGCGATGCCTTTAACATGCCGATGCGCTGAGTCTACCCCCC
>NZ_LR027574.1:84492-136054 GCF_900605015.1 Olsenella sp. Marseille-P4559 | reverse complement strand
GCGTAATCTTGTGATCGGGACCCCATATTCCGCACACCAGGTTGCGTTTTCGGGAAAGGCGCGAATCGGCGCCGGGCCGGAGGGAAGGGACCCGCGAGATGGAAAGCGGGAGACCCACGGAAGGGGGCGGGGGCGCCTGCCGCCGCCTGAGACGGTGGACAGGGCGGGCACCACGCAGATTGTCTGCAGCAGGCCGCCTAAGGACGAACGCAGCGGCCGGGGAGCCCATTGCACGGCACGCTCCCCCCACGAAAGGCCCGCTGGGAGCCGACCAGTCGATGTCGCGGAAGGCGTGCTGCTGGGACGCGCCCCCATGGAGTCGTCCTGGGGGCAGGATGGGAAGCGAGTCGGCGATACGAGCGCCCTGACGCATGAGCAGATCTCCGCGCTCGTCGACGACTGTATCGACTGCTATGACAGCGGGAGGGGTCAAGCCCGACTGGGCTGGCTCACGCCAATGGGGTGCGCCGCATCGCCCGTCGCCTAGGAGCGTGCGGAATCAGGGGCCACATCAGAGGCGGGCGGGCCCGGCGCGGCCACCGGGGCCATCCTCGAGGGGGTGGCACCGCCCCCGCCCGAGGAGGAGCGCGTCGGGCCGCGGACGGCGCGACGCGCACCGTCGCCGTCGGAGGGCCGGGGACGGACGGGAGGACCCGCACGCATGCAGCCCGCAGGACGCCCGAGGGACGCCCCCAGGCCCGGGGCGATGCGATGCGCCAGGCGGCACGCCGCACGCGAGCTCTGCCACGACACCATCGCCCAGAATCGCACGTTGGAAAACGGCTTGACAATTAGAAGGGCATCACAGGCGCGTCCCAAGACCTGCTCGTGAGAAGGGCCATCGCGAGAGACGGCGTGCGGCCGCACCGACCCTGCGACCTGTAACGAGTTCCTCGGGAAGACGGCACACGATGCAGGGTGGCGTGACAACGGTCGACGCAGACATGGAGGCCGATAGGATAGAAGGTGCTCGCTTTAAAAATGCCGTCATGACCTCAGGGGGTACCCTCACAGGAGGCTCCGCTTGGGACACTCCACAGCCTCGCCTACTTGCCCTCCGGAAGCCCCTTTTTGCCCCTCGCCGCGCCGTCAGCCTTGTCCGCCACCGTCTGGGCCTCTTCGCCCCAAGCGCGCAGCGCGTCATACACCGCCTGTGCCACCTCAGTCGGCACGCCCGGTACCCGCGCGATGTCCTCCACGCTTGCGGCACGCAGCCGTTTGAGGGAGCCAAAGCGACGCATGATGGCCCGCTTGCGCTTGGGGCCAACGCCGGGAACGTCATCCAGCACGGAGACGGTCATGGCCTTGTCGCGTAGCTCGCGGTGGAAGGTGATGGCAAAGCGGTGGGACTCGTCGCGCACCTGCTTGATGAGGTAGAGCGAGGCAGACCCCGAAGGAAGCACCACGGGCGTCTCGTCCCAGGGGACGAACACCTCCTCGTCGGACTTCGCCAGGCCGCACGCGGGAATATCGAGCCCAAGCGAGGAGAGCTGCTCCATGGCAGCCGTGAGCTGGGGCTTTCCGCCATCGACCACCAGGAGGTCGGGACGGGACCCAAAGCGCTCGTCGACCATGCGGTCGGGCGCATAGCGACGGGCGAGGACCTCCGACATGCTCGCGAAGTCGTTTGCCTCGGTAAGCGGCGTCTGGATCTTGAAGCGCCGGTACTGGGACTTGTCGGGACGACCGTTGGTGAAGACGACCATCGAGGCCACGGTGAAGCGACCGTGCAGCGTGGAGATATCGAAGCACTCGATGCGCATGGGCGGCGCGTCGAGCGCAAGGGCGCTCTCCAGCTGGAGCAGGGCCTGGTTTGTGCGGTCGTCCGCATAGCCCGTGCGCACCATGTAGCGCATGAGCGCGTGGCGGGCGTTGGCCGCCGCCATGTCGAGCAGATGGCGCTTCTCGCCTCGCTGTGGGCGATGGATGTGGCAGGCGCGCCCGCGCTTCTCGGCGAGCCACTCGGAGAGAAGCTCGGCGTCGGGCAGCTCCACATCGATGTCGACCTCTGAGGGGATGTCGGCCGTCTCGTCGTAGTAGCGCTTGAGGAAGCCGCCCTGGAGCTCCAGCTCCCCCACGTCGGCTCCCTTATCCAGGATGAACTCGACGGTGCGCACCGTGCGACCCTCGCGCACCACGAAGACACAGGCGGCGCTGATGGTCTCCTCTCGGTAGAAGCCGATGAGGTCGAGCGAGACATCCGAGGAGAACATGACCTGCTGTCGGTCGTCGAGCGCGTTCAGGCTCTCGAGGCGCGCCTTGAGGCGCCCGGCCCGCTCGAAGTCGAGGTCTGCTGCCGCCTCGCGCATCTGCTCCTCCACGGCCGAGACCACGTGCGAGCGCCGCCCGGCGAGAAAGTCTTCGACCTGCCGCACGTGCTTGGCGTACTCGACGGTGTCGATGGCGCCCACGCAGACGCCCGGCCCCTTGCCCATGTGGTAGTCAAAGCACGGGCGTCCCGTGCGCGCGAGCGCCAGGTTGGCGATGGAGGCCTCGTCCGGACGCCGCTCGAGCTCGCGGCGGCAGCGCTTCCACTCCGCGCACGTGGCGATGCAGATGGGCACCACCTTGCGCAGGGTGTCGATGGTATCGCGGGCGGCACGGGCATCGGTGTAGGGACCAAAGTAGCGCGTGCCCTTGCGATGGTGCTCGCGGGTGTACTTGATGGCCGGGAAGACGTCCGACTCGGTGATGGCGATGTAGGGGTAGCTCTTGTCGTCCTTGAAGTCGACGTTGAAGTAGGGGTGATACTGGGCGATGAGGTTGCGCTCAAGCACCAGCGCTTCGTGCTCGGAGCCCACCACAACATAGTCGAACGACCTCACGACCTGCATCATGAGGGGGATCTTGTCGCGGTCGTCCTGAAGCGTCACGTACTGGCGCAGGCGTGCGCGCAGGTTCTTTGCCTTGCCCACATAGACGACCTGCCCGCGTGCGTCCTTCCAGAGGTAGCAGCCGGGATCGGCAGGGGCATCGTCCACCTGGCGGCGGAGCTCAGGCAGGCTCTCCTCAAGGGAGCGCGCATCATCGAAGTCGGGACGTGCCCCGGGATCGCGAATCGTCATCGTGCGTGGCACCTTCCTGCAGGCAGCCCAGCCATCAGAGCTGGTCCGGCTCGGGAAGGTAGCGCTTGAACTTCGAGACCTGGTGGCAGAAGTTGACCCTTGCCCAGAAGCGCTGGGCAAGGGAGTCCTCTGGCCAGTCAAGCGCAAAGCGGGCCGTGTGGTTGTCGTAGGCCTCAAGGACGCGTCCCTTCACTGGGACGTCCGGCATGCAGCGCTCGATGACTGCCTTGGGAACCCCCACATAGGCCCAGCCGTCCCTAGGCTCCACAGGCGTGGGGTCTACGCCGAGGACGACGTCCTCCGCCTGGATGCGGGCATAGTTGATGCCCGAGAGAAGCACGAGCCAGGAACTGCGACCGGGACGGGCGTTGACCTCGAGGAAGCGATAGCTGCCATCACGCGCGTCGTACTTGGCATCGAAGCAGCACATGCCGTGATAGCCGACCTTCTTGAGGAAGCGCGCGGCGGAGGCGCGCATCTCCTCGTTTGGCTCGGGGACGATGGCAACCGCATTGCCAATGGCGCTTGGATGGTGGTCCTCAAGGCCCACGTGGCAGCAGACCGTAAAGACCGGGTTGGAGTCCTTGTCGACGTAGCAGTAAAGGGCGTACATGCGCGAGTCGCCACCGGGAACAAGCTCCTGGACTATGAGACTGTCGCCATAGCACGACTCCTGCAGCGCGGAGTAGACCTGGCAGAGCTCCTCCCGGGTCTGGATTACGAAGACCTTCTTCTTGCCCTCGAACTCTGCGTAGTGATAGTGCGCCGAGTTGGACGGCTTCGCGACCAGGGGGTACGTAAAGCCCTCGTCGTTTGGCGTGGCACCTGTAAGCGAGCAGTCGAGGAAGCGCGTCTTGGGGTAGGACATGCCCACCTCTTCGCACACCTCGTAGAAGTTCTGCTTCTGGGTGACAAAGTCGAGAACGCCGAAGTCCACGACCGGTGTGTAGTACCAGCGCTCAAGCTCAGGCTTGTGCTTGGAGACGATGCGCGCGTAGAAGTCGCCGCAGGTCACGAGAAACGGCACGCGGCCTTCCACGCAGAGCTGGTCCCCCACCCGCTTGAGCAGCGGGATAAGTACGTCCTCAGAGTCGACGCCCGCTTCGACGCGATAGTCGGCAAATCTCGTGCGGGAGATGGACTTGATGTCCGAACCCGCATAGATAATCGAACGGACGCGGTAGGCCTCCCAGAAGGCACGGACGTACGCGTAGCAGGAGTAGTCGGCCCCCAGGATGACCGGCTGGATCTTCTGGGCAAGCTCGTCCCTGTCGATGTTCTCGGGCCTCTGAGCCATGCTTGGATTACCTCCGGTTCTGCCTACTTGCGGCGGGCGTCAAGCTCGCCAGCCAGCTCGCCGAGGGAAATGCCGTACTTCTCGGCGACAACAAGCATGTGGTAGAGAAGGTCGCCCATCTCATAGCGGATGTGGTCATGGTCGTCGTCCTTGCAGGCCATGATGATCTCGGAGGACTCCTCCGCAAGCTTGGAGAGGAGCTTGTCGCCCCTCTCGGGCGTGAGGAGCCGCGCGGTATAAGACTGCTCCGGAGACGCAGAGGTTGCCCGCTGGTGGATGACGGCAGCGAGCCCCTCCAGGGTCTCCCCGATGTTTCCGTCCTTCACGTTTGCGGTTCTGACGCCCATCTGTTCTCCTTTGGTCTGTGCGGGCAGCTTGCCTAGTGTACGGCAAGGGTGTCTGCGGAATGTGCAGGCAGCGTGGCACCTGGGCGCTCAGGCGAGGGGAACCTCGCGGAAGAAGCAGCTCCTGTGCCCGGTGTGGCAGGCGGGGCCAGGCGAGTCCACCACGTAGACGAGGGTGTCGGCGTCGCAATCAACCAGAACGCGATGCACCTGCTGCATGTTTCCACTCGTGGCGCCCTTGTTCCACAGCTCCTTGCGTGAGCGCGACCAGAACCAGCTGGTACGCGTCTTGAGGGTGAGGTCCAGCGCCTCCCGGTTGGCCCAGGCGACCATGAGGACCTCGCCCGTGCCCTCCTGCTGCACCACCACCGGCACCAGACCGTGGGCGTCAAAGCTCACGCAGGCAGGGAAGCCATCACAGGGCTGCGTGGGCTCGCCGGCATAGGTGAACGAGACGGACGACGCATCAAGCATGGTTCTTGCTCCTTCTCTCATGATGGCTGTGGCGCCGGCCTAGAAGTCGAGCCTCACCGGAATGCCCTGGCTTGCCATGTACTCCTTCACCTGGCGAACCGTGTACGTGCCAAAGTGGAAGACGCTTGCAGCGAGAACCGCATCGGCCTCGCCCTCGATGATGCCCTCGGCGAAGTGCTCGAGCATTCCCACGCCGCCCGATGCGATCACAGGAATGCCCACCGCACGGGACACGGCGCGCGTGAGCGGAATGTCGAAGCCATCCTTGGTGCCGTCGCGATCCATACTCGTGAGCAAGATCTCGCCGGCGCCGCGGCGCGCAGCCTCCTCGGCCCACTGGACGGCGTCGATGCCCGTGGGGATGCGCCCGCCCGCGAGATAGACCTCCCACTTGTCGTCCTGTCCCACCTGCTTGGCATCGATAGCCACGACCACGGCCTGGCTCCCAAAGGCCGTGGCGGCACGCGTGATGAGCGTGGGCTCGCGCACGGCGGCCGAGTTGATGGAGACCTTGTCGGCACCCGCGGAGACCATCACGCGGCACCCCCCAACGTCACGGAAGCCGCCACCAACCGTATAGGGAATGTGCAGCTGGCTCGCCGCACGGGAGGCAAGTTCGACCGTGGTTGACCGGTCGTCTGACGTTGCGGTGATGTCGAGGAAGACCACCTCGTCGGCACCTTCGCGGTCATACTTGGCCGCAAGCTCCACCGGATCACCGGCATCGCGAAGGTCGACGAAGTTCACGCCCTTGACGACGCGGCCGTCCTTGACATCCAGGCAGGGGATGACCCTCTTTGTCAGCATGGTTACTTCCCTTCGGCAGGGCCTCTTCGCACCTCTCGCCAGGCTCGGCGCTCGCCGCCTTTGGCGGCTCGCTCGCTTTGCGACTCGCCAGGCGAGAGATGCGAAGAGGCCATCAAACGAAACCAACACGTACAAGGGTCATCCCCTGACTGGAGTCTGGACCAGGGCCTGACCTTCTGAAGAACAAAGAGCAACGACCAGAAGCCAAGTGGCGCTGTGCGAGTGCGGGAGGACCGGCAGGCACCCCACGCCTACCCGCACGCGGCGAGAGCGTCCTCGAGCGTGAGCGCGCCCTCGTACAGCGCCCGCCCCGTTATGCAGCCCTCGATCACCTCCGGCCCCAACGCCGCAAGGGAGCAAATGTCCGCCGCACTGGCAATGCCTCCAGAGGCGACTACGGGGAACCCCGCAACTTCGGCGATGTGGCGATACGCAGACGCATCAATGCCCGTCTGCATGCCGTCGCGCGCGATATCGGTGAAGACAAGGTGGCGAAAGCCCATCTCAGCAAGGCGCGCAACCAGGTCATCTGCCGCAAGGGAGCCTCCCTCGCGCCAGCCGTTCACCTTCACCACGCCGTCTTTCGCCGCAACGTCTGCCACTGCCATGTCGCCAAACTCGCTGGCTGCCTGGCGGGCGAGTGCAGGGTCGCGCACGAGGGCCGTGCCCATGGCAATGCGACGGGCCCCCAGGTCGGCAAGGCGTCGCATGGCGCCCATCGAGCGCACGCCGCCGCCCGCGTCAACCGAAATCCCCTCGACCTGGCAGATGGCACGTATCGCCTGCGCGTTGGCATCGCGTGCGGCCACGCCTTCGCCGAGTGCGCTCGAGAGGTCGACCACGTGCACCCAGGTTGCCCCACGGGCGAGAAAGTCGCGCGCTACGGCAGCCGGGTCGTCTGAGTAGACGTCCATGCGCGAGCGGTCGCCGTTCGCAAGGCGCACGACACGGCCGCCCACAAGGTCTATTGCCGGAAAGAGAATCATCGGACACCTCCCGCGCGGACTATGTCCACGAAGTTGGAGAGCACCGCCAGACCCGTGGCCGAGGACTTCTCGGGATGGAACTGCACGCCAAAGATGGAGCCGGAGGCAACGGCTGCGCCAAAGCTCCGTGCATAGTGCGTTTGGGCAGCCACCAGTGTTGGGTCGACGTCATCGGCAAGCGCGTAGGAGTGCGTGAAGTAGAAGTTGGCACCTGAGGGGACGCCGCGCAGGAGCCGCACGTTCTCGCCCACTTGGGTGGGATGGACCTGGTCCCAACCCACGTGCGGCACCTTGAGCCTCCCCGAGCGGAGGCGGGTGACCGAGCCCGCGAAGAGCCCGAGCCCCGCAACCCAGCGGTCATCGCCAGGAGTGCCAGCCGCGACCGGCTCCTCGTTCTCGCGCGGCAGGCCCCTCTCGCCAGAGCGCTCCTCGCCACGCGCAAAGAGGAGCTGGAGCCCCAGGCAGATGCCCAGGAAGGGAACGCCGCGGCTCAGGGCGTCGAGAATCGCCTCGCCCTGGCCCGAGGCGTCTAGGTACTCCATGGCGTTCTCGAAGCTCCCGACACCAGGAAGTACCAGGCCCGCGGCCGCAGAGATGTCTGCGGGCGCGTCGGAGACAACGGCCTCGCCGCCCACCGCAGAAAGGCCATGCTGCACCGAGAGGAGGTTTCCCTTGTGGTAGTCGATGACGACGATCTTCGCAGATGCCATCAGAGCGCCCCCTTTGTGGACGGAATCCCCTCCACGCGCAGATCTGGCTCGACGGCCGCCCTCAGCGCGCGGGCAAACGACTTGAACGTTGCCTCAAGGATGTGATGGGCATTCTCGCCAGAGACCTCACGCAAGTGGACGGTCACGCCTGCGTCACGCGCCAGACCGCAGAAGAACTCGTGGCCAAGCTCGGTATCGAAGGTGCCCACCTTCTGGGGGCCAATGGGTACGTCCCAAAAGAGCTCGCCGCGCCCGGAGATGTCGACGGCAGCCATGACCAGCGCCTCATCGAGTGGGACCAGGGCGTCTCCAAAGCGGCGGATGCCGCGCTTGTCGCCCAGTGCCTCGCGGAGTGCCTGCCCTAGCACGATGCCCGTGTCCTCGACGGTGTGGTGGTCATCTACCCAGGTGTCGCCCGTAACGTGCACCGCAAGGTCGACGAGCGAGTGGCGCGAGAGCGCCGTGAGCATGTGGTCGAAGAACCCCACACCGGTCGAGATGTCAGAGGCCCCCGTGCCATCGAGGTTTACCGAGACCTCGATTGAGGTCTCGGCAGTATTTCGGGATACGCTTGCCATGCGTGACATGCTCATTCCCCCTTAAGAATCGACGTGAGCGCACCCACAACCAGGTCGTTCTCCTCGGGCTTGCCCACGGTGATGCGCAGGCAGTCCTCAAGGCCAGGCGTGGATGAGAAGTCCCTCACCAGTATTGAGCGTTCGTCGCGCAGCCGACGCCACGCATCGCGGGCGTGCGGAACGCGAACGCAGATGAAGTTTGCCTGGCTGGGCCACACGCGCACGCCCAGGGACGCAAGGCCTGCAAGCGTTGCGGACAGGCGGGTGCGGTCCATGCGAATCGCCTCGATGGCCGGCAGGAAGGCATCGCGATGCGTGACAGCCGCAAGAGCCGCGGCCTGGTCAAGCACGCTTACTGAGTAGGGCTGGCGCACGGCGGCAAGCGCCGCCACCACGGGCGCGCTCGCAAGCACGTAGCCCACACGGGCACCCGCAAGCGCAAACGCCTTGGAGAAGGTGTGCAGTACGGCAAGGTTGTCGTAGGTTGGGAGCAGGCCCTCCACGGAGGAGCCGGGATCGGCAAACTCCATGTAGGCCTCGTCCACAAGCACGATGCCCGGGCACGCCTCGCAGAGCCTGCGCACGCCGTCACGCGGGAAGAGGTCGCCTGTGGGATTGTTGGGCGAGGTCACCACGACAAGCATCGCCGTGCGCGCAGCCTCGACCAGGGCGTCCACATTGGGCGCAAAGTCCTTCTCGCGCGCCACCTCGATCACGGGCGTCTCGACCATCGAAGCGTAAAGACCGTAGACCGAGAAGGTGGGCGGACAGCTCACCAAGGCGTGCCCCGCCCCGCCAAACGCCAGGAAGAAGTTGAAGAGAAGCTCGTCTCCACCGTTGCCAATGATGACCCGCTCGGGCGCCACATTGTGCCACGCGGCAATCTGGGAGCGCAGCTCGCCGCCAAGCGGCACCGGATAGCGGTTCCACGCGGCCTCGGTCACGGCCGCCGCCAGCGCGGGCGCGACCTCGGGCGGGATTCCGTAGTTGTTCTCGTTTGCCGAGAGAATCACATCCACGGGCGAGAAGGCCGGATCATAGGGATCGAGCGCCGCCGCAGACGGCCGCATGAGGGCGCGGACCTCGGGTGCTATTCCTGCCATGCTCCCCTACCCCTCGTACCCCGGAAGCTTTGGCACGACCGGCGCGTCAAGCGCGCGCGGCCACGCGGCGTGCGCGGCATCCTCGCAGGCGGCAACCGCGTCTGCAAAGCACTTCTCGCCACGCACTGCCAACTGCACGCGCAGGCCCGCCGAGAGGGCATGCGCCCAGAGACCCTCTGCCTGGGCCATGGCCTGGACGGCGGGTGCGTCGGCGAGAAGCCCCTGTGGCGTGTACGAGATGACGCTCGAGCGCTTCTGGAAGTCATAGACGCCCAGGGGGTTGGAGAAGCGTGCCGTGCCGCCGGTGGGCAGCGTGTGATCGGGACCGGCCACGTAGTCTCCTAGGGGCTCTGAGCTCCAGGCGCCCACAAAGATGGCACCGGCGTTTCGAACCTGGCCGAGAAGCGACATGGCGTCCTCGCAGTGAAGCTCGAGGTGCTCGGGCGCAACCACGTTCACGGCCTCCACGGCATCGGCCAGCGTGGCGGCGACCACTATCACGCCACGGTCGTCGAGCGAGGCGCGCGTGATCTTCTCGCGCGGGCTCTGCGAGACCAGGCGCTCGACGGCGGCAAGGACGCGGTCCGGAAGCGCTGCGTCTGAGGTCACGAGGTAGCAGGAGGCCATGGGGTCGTGCTCGGCCTGGGCCATGAGGTCTGCTGCGACCACAACCGGGTCGGCCGAGGAGTCTGCCAGGACGCAGACCTCAGAGGGGCCGGCAATCATGTCGATGCCCACGTCGCCCGAGACGTGGCACTTTGCGGCGGCCACGTAGGCGTTGCCGGGTCCCACGACCTTGTCGACGCGGGGGATGGACTCGGTGCCGTAGGCCACGGCTCCGATGGCCTGGGCGCCACCCACGGCAAAGACCTCATCGACACCGGCAACGGCAGCCGCGGCCAGCGTGTATGCCGAGAGCGTGCCATCGTGCTGCGGCGGCGTCACCATGGCCACGTGACGCACGCCCGCAACCTTTGCCGGAATGGCATCCATGAGCACCGTGGAGGGATACTGCGCGCGGCCGCCTGGCACGTAGATGGCAACGGAGTCGATCGGCGTCACCTTGACGCCCAGGATGGTGCCATCGGGGCGCGTCTCAAACCAGGAGTTCTCGCGCTGTCGCTCGTGGAATTCGAGAATCTGCCGGTGCGCGCGGCGAAGGGACGAGAGAAACTCAGCGTCCACCATGCCGGGAGCGGCATCCACCAGCTCCTGCGGGACGCGGAAGTCCTTGGGGCAGGCGCCGTCGAAGCGCTGGCAGTACTCACGGACGGCGGCATCCCCCCGCTCGCGCACGTCGTCCACGATGGCAGAGGCACCCTCCATCACCTCGTGGGGAAGCGCCCCCGAGCGGTTGAGGTCTGCCTGCGTAAGCGCCTGACCGGCGGCAAGCGTGATCCTTCTCAAGGCTGCTCCCCTCCCGCGACCTCGGCGAGGCGCGCCGCCAGGTCACGAATCCTCTTGTCGCATCGGTATGCGGCCGGTCCCGCAAAGAAGCGGGCGGTGCACTCCATTACCTCGTCGACAACCACAAGGTCATTCTCGCGAAGCGTCGTGCCCGTGGCCGTGATGTCTACGATGCGGTCTGTCATGCCCACGATGGGTCCAAGCTCGATGTTGCCGTGAAGAGTCACGATGTCCACCTGCTGGCCGATGGAGTCGTAGTAGGCCTGCGTGATGCGTGGGTACTTGGTTGCCACGCGAACGGTGCCGCGCCAGGCGTAGTTGCGCTCAGCGAGGCCCACCTTGGCACGAGGCTCGGCCACCACGAAGCGGCAGCCGCCAAAGCCAAGGTCGACCAGCTGGAGCACGTCCATGTTGGCCTCCACGAGCGAATCGCGCCCGCAGATGCCGCAGTCGCAGCCGCCATGGCCCACGAAGGCCGGCGCATCCTGGGCGCGCACGATGACGTACTCCACGTCCCCCTCGCGCACCGTGAGCTGGCGGCCCGGATCGCGCAGGCCCTCGACGGGAAGGCCCGCTGCCCCGAGCACACGGATGGCGCCTTTGAGGAGGGACCCCTTGGGGACGGCGATGCGCAAGGGCCTCTCGGCAAGGCGCACGCCAGGCGTGACCACGCCCGACTCGCCCGGCTCTCCGAGAATCTCCTGCAGACGCTCGAGCGAGAGGGCAAAACCGCAGGCAGCGGTGCCTTCTCGGCCGAGATTTGCCAGCACCGCGTCGTAGCGGCCGCCGGAGGCCAGAGACGCTGCGATGCCTTCGGCATAACCCTTGAAGATGATGCCGGTGTAGTAGTCGAATGAGTTGATGATCGAGAAGTCGAATGATGCGCGACCGCCAGAGAAGAGGTCCTGAAGCATGGCCACCAGGCGGTTGAGCTCTGCCGTGCCGCGGGCGGCCTGCTCGACACCCGCCTCCTCAAGCAGCGCATCGAGCGTGGAGGCCACTTCGGGGCCTCCCACCAGGCGCGGAATGCCGCAGATGGCCCGGGCTGCGGCAGGGCTCAGCCCGCCTGCCGCAGCGGCCTTCTCGACTAGCCCGTCCAGCGAAACGAAGTCCGAGTCATGCACCAGGGCAAGGGCCTCTTCGCGGAAGCGGGCGTTGGGCGCACAGGCATCGAGCAGGGCCTTGAGCGGCGTGACCGACCCCAGCACGATGTGCCACGCCGGCACGTCAAGCACATCGAGCGTATCGGCGAGGAGGCGCACGACCTCGTGCTCGGCTGCGGCGCCGTCGCCGCCCACGAGCTCTACGCCCAGCTGCGTGAACTGGCGCGGCTGGCCCTTGAGCGACGACTCCTCACGCACGACCGGTGCCTCGTAGCGAAGACGCACCGGGAGACGGTCCTTCCGCACGCGGGTGGCCACCATGCGTGCGATGGGCAGCGTGAGATCCGGGCGCAGGGTGAGAAGGCTGCCGTCCACGTCGAAGAGCTGGAAGGGCAGGCCCTTGATGCGACCCGCGCGTTCGAGCGCGTCACGTGACTCCAGAAGCGGCGTCTCCACCGGCAGGTAGCCATGCGACGAGAACACCTCGCACACGGTGCCGGAGATGCGCTCTCTCGCGAGCGCCTCCTGGGGAAGGATGTCTCGAAACCCGCTTGGTGTGCCTGCTATCACGCCTGCCCCTCTCCTTCTGGTACGTAGAGCATACCGCTCCGCCGCGACAGAAATTGCCGCGAGGCACCTGCGGCCTGTGCGGTCGTACGTGCCTCACGGCCATCTGACGCGCCCCCTCGGACGTAAGTCACTTTAGCATACTAAAGTGCTCATGGCCGTATGGCGACTTGGCGCACAGAGCGTTAACCGTCCATTCATACGGGATTGGAGGTAGGAAGGGTGCCGAAGGGTGGCCGGAGCGATACCGGGAATGCGCGGGCAGTGCTTCTCGGCAGTGAATGTGCGCGATTTGCTCGCCTGCCGCCAATGCCAACGCGTCCCGTATTTTTTAGACGTTTACGGCCGTCTAACCGGCGAAATCTCACGAGGCCAATACCAACCCGTAAGTTTTCGACGGTTAGGGCAGGCTAAACGTCCGAGAAATCGCTAACCGGCGAAAAAGCGAGCCTCTTCGGCAGTCCCCAAGAATGCGTTCGACTGAAGCGTCGATACCTCCCAAGCTTTGTGTACGGCTTCGTTCAATGACCTTAACGCCTGGCCCCCTCAAGCGCCACAGCCACTGACGTCAAACTATATGCAGAACGTATGTTTGTATCGAATGTGACGAACATGTGTTCTATCTCTGATAAGATTGATTCGGCACTTCGGCTTGTGGTATAAGGAAGGTGGTCTTCCCACGTGGAGGGCTTCCGAAAGCCGGGGGTTTCCTCCCGGCATTTTTTATCTCGGGGGAGGCCATTTCGTGAAGGAGCTTTCCATATTTGTAGATGAGTCCGGCGATCCGGGGACGGGGACCGAGTCAAAGTACTACCTCATCGCTCTCGTCGTACACGAGCAGAAGAACGCCATCGAAAAGTATGGGGACAACTACAAGGCCGCCCTTGCCAGGCAAGACCTAGAGGACATCCCCCTGCACCTCTCCCCGCTCATGAATGGGCACGATGTATATCGCAACCTAAGCGTTGGCATGCGCAAACGCCACCTTGCGGCGTTTCGCGTCTTCATGCAGTATCTTCCGTTCCGGTATGCCGCATTTGCATATAGGAAGGATGAGCTCGCCAACGGCCCACTCGCTCCAGGAGGGCTTGTGCAACGCGTTCGGAGAGACCTCACGATTCTCCTACTCGACCATCTTGAGTATCTGCAGCAGTTTGATAAGGTCAAAATCTACTTGCCGATTACGTCTGCACAATAGAGCTCGAGGCAATTAAGTACTCCGGCTCTGAGGAAACCGCAACAGACAGGTTATTCCTTGGCACAAAGAGAAGCTTCGAGAAGAATTTCCTAAAGAAGATAAGGAGGCATTCCTTGCGTTAGACAGATCAGGACCCGTCCCCTGGGGGCAATGGCGGAAATGCGCAGACGGCGCTTATCAGCAGTGGATGTGTACAGGCTTCCCACCTGCCACTAGTGACAGCTAGGCTTTTCAAAGCAGTACCACCGCTGCACCCCCCTACCGGCGCCTGCGCCGCGTTATGCGTGCAAGGGCAGACCTCACGAAACGGGCCTCGGGCACCTTGAAGAGCACGGCAAGTCCGTAGGTGACCAAAACCGAGGGGATGCCCGCCGCCGCGCAATACACCAGCGAGAGAAACGTATGCCCCTCACAGCTGCCCACCAAAGCAGTGAGCGCCCGAAGTACCACGAAGCCAACACCGGAACCGGCAAGCCCAAAGAGGGCCGACTTCGCGAACGACCTCATCGCCGAGCCAAATCCCATGCTGCCAAGCGTGCCACGCAGGTTCATGATCGTCACGATATCGACCAGCAAGAAGAAGACGAACGAAGTCAGGGCGATCACGAACATGGACACCGCCTCGCCAAACCAAGCGGGGTCGAGCAGCAACAGCATGGCCACCTGCCCGGCGCCGCCAACCACGTTGGCCAGCGCATACACGCGCATCCGGCGCATGGACGAGGTGACCTTCTGGAAGTACATGCCAATGCCATAGAACGGCAGCGCACACGCAAGGCCGCAGATGTAGGCGGCCGTCATCCCAAGCTGGTCAGCGGTGAACTTACCCGCGGCAACCAGGGACGAGAGCGGCATGGAGAACGTTACGAGGTACATGCCAAACGGCACCATGAAAAAGAGGATCTGGCTCATGCCCGAGACGACGCCACGCTTGAATCCATCGATGTCGTCGTGCGCAAAGCGGTCGGAGAGCTCGGTGAACATCGCTGTCGTGATGGGGACGGCGAGAATGGCGTAGGGCAGCGTATACCAGAGGCGTGCGTAGTAGATGACCGACGCGCCAGAGACCGAGACCGAAAGCGAGGTGCTCTGCTGCACGGATGTGGTGACAAACGAGGTGATCATCACCACGAGGGACGGGATGCCAATCGAGAGCGTGTCCCGCAGCGCAGGGTCATGCCAGTCCACGCACCAGGTGAGGCGTATGCCATGCTTGCGCAGGGAGGGCATCTGAACGAGGACCTGCACGGCCACGCCGGCGGGGTTGCCAATGGCCAAGATCAGCGTTGCCAGCGTGGGGTTGGCGTTCACAAGCGCGGCATAGAGCAGGAACGACGCCGTGATGACAAAGTTGTTGAAAATCGAGCTCGCGCTGCTCCAGAAATAGTCCCTCTCGGCGTTAAGCACGCCCGAGAAGATCGACGACAGCGAGTAGAGCACAACTTCCACCACGAAGAACCTAAAGAGGTAGGTGGCAAAGCCTGCGTCGAAGTCGCTTGTCGCCGAGAAGGACTGCGTCCACACGAGCTGGGCGGCAAAGGCAAAGCCCAGGATGGTAACGGCACCCATGAGCAGGATGACGATGGAGACCAGGTTGGACGTGTAGCGGCTGGCCCCCTTGGCCCCCTCGCGCTGCTTGACCGACATGTACACCGGCAAAAACGCCGTGACGAGCATGCCGCCCACAACGATCTCGTAGAGCTGGTTGGGAAGGTTGTTTGCCACCGAGTAGCAGCTGGCCACCATGCCGGCGCCAAGGGCGAAGCTCTGCCCCCAGGTGCGGAAGAACCCGGTGATGCGGCTCACAATGACGAGGAAGCTCATGAGCGCGGCATTGCGGCCAACCTGGTTTTCGGTTGACTCAGGGGCCTTTGACGGCTCGGCAGCGGCGACCGTCTGAGCCGGCATCGCAGCGCCCGCCCCCCTGCCGCCCCTCTTGCGAGCCGGTGCCATATGATTGGGCTTCCAGTTTGAGCTGCTCCTCACGCGAGCCGGCGCCATGTGCCTGGGCTTCCAGTTTGAGTTGCTGCTCACCGGGCCTCCTCTCGGCAGATGTCGGCATAGGTGGCGTCGCAAAACGCCTGGAGGTCGTCGGGGGCAAGGCGCAGCGAGAGCCCGCGCCGCCCGCCCGAGATGCCAATCGTGCCAAAAAGCTGGGCCGTCTCGTCTATGAGCGTGGGAAAGCGCCTCTTCATGCCCACAGGCGAGCAACCCCCGCGCACGTAGCCGGTAAGGCCCTCCAGCTCCCTGGTGGGAAGCATCGAGAGGCTCTTCTCGCCCGCCGCCGCAGCCGCCTTCTTGAAGTCGAGCTCCTCGCCCACGGGGACGCAGCACACCACGTGCGCGCCGGACGGGGCAACCGTCACCAGCGTCTTGAACGAGGACTGCGGGTCGACGCCCGCCTCGAGCGCCATGCGCAGCCCCAGCCCGCGCGTGAGATTGCCCTCCTCGACCTCTCGGTACGTGAAGGAGATGCCCGCGCGCTCAAGCTCGCGCATGGCGTTGGTCTTCTGGAGCTTCTCGCGCCTCGCCATGGCTCACGCCTTCTCGGCAGAGAGTCTCGCGCGGTCACGCTCGAGAATGCGGGCCAGGTAGCGACCGGTATAGCTCTGCGGGACCTTGGCAACCTGCTCGGGCGTGCCGTAGGCCACAACGGTTCCGCCGCCCTCTCCGCCCTCCGGGCCCAGGTCAAGCACGCGGTCGGCCATCTTGATCACATCGAGGTTATGTTCGATGACAAGGACCGTGTTACCGGCGTCAACCAGGCGCTCCAGCACGTCGATGAGCTGGCGAACATCCTCGAAGTGAAGGCCGGTGGTGGGCTCGTCGAGAATGTAGAACGTCTTGCCCGTCTGCTGGCGGTGGAGCTCCTTTGCCAGCTTCACGCGCTGGGCCTCGCCTCCGGAGAGCGTGGTGGCGCTCTGGCCCAGGTGGATGTAGCCCAGGCCCACGTCGTGCAGGGTCTGCAACTTGTTCTTGATGCGCGGGATGTTGGTGAAGAATGCCAGCGCCTCGTTCACGGTCATGTCGAGCACGTCCGAGATGGACTTGCCGTGGTAGGTGACCTCAAGCGTCTCCCTGTTGTAGCGCTTGCCGTGGCAGACCTCGCAGGGAACGTAGACGTCGGGCAGGAAGTTCATCTCGATTTTGATCTGGCCGTCGCCCTTGCATGCCTCGCAGCGGCCACCAGGGACGTTAAACGAGAAGCGACCGGGGCTGTAGCCGCGCGCGCGGCTCTCGGGCGTGGAGGCGAAAAGGGTGCGCAGGTCGTCCCAGAGGCCGATGTAGGTTGCGGGGTTGGAGCGCGGCGTGCGGCCGATGGGACTCTGGTCGATGTCGATGACCTTGTCGATGAGCTCGATTCCCTCGAGCTTCTTGTACGGGCCAACCGGGCGCTTGGATCGCTGGACCGCGTTTGTGAGGGCCGGTGCGAGCGTGTCCGTGACCAGCGAGCTCTTGCCCGATCCCGAGACGCCCGTGACCACGGTGAGCGTGCCCAGCTCGATCTTGGCGCTTACGTTCTTGAGGTTGTTTGCTCCGGCACCCGTGATCTTGATGACACCGCGTCCGGGCTTGCGACGCTCCTCCGGCAGGCGGATCTGACGCCGACCCGTGAGGAAGGCACCGGTAAGGGAGTCGGGGCTCTCCTCAATCTGTTGCGAGGTGCCGGCGGCAACTACGTGGCCGCCCAGCTCGCCCGCACCGGGCCCCATATCGATCACGTAGTCGGCGGCGAGGATGGTGTCCTCGTCGTGCTCGACCACGATCACGGTGTTCCCCATGTCGCGCAGGCTCTTGAGCGTGGCAATCAGGCGGTCGTTGTCGCGCTGGTGAAGGCCGATGGAAGGCTCGTCCAAGATGTAGAGGACGCCCATGAGCCCGGCACCGATCTGCGTGGCCAAGCGGATGCGCTGCGCCTCTCCGCCAGAGAGCGTGGCGGCGGCGCGGCTGAGCGTGAGGTAGTCGAGACCCACGTTAACCATGAAGCGCAAGCGAGCCTTGACCTCCTTCACGATGGGTACGGCGATTGCCCGCTGGCGCTCGGGAATCTCAAGCGCTTCGAAGAAGGCCAGGCAGTCACGGCACGAGAGGTCGCAGACCTCGCTGATGTTCTTGTCGCCCACCGTGACGGCGAGAATCTCGGGCTTCAGGCGCGCGCCGTGGCAGGTTGGGCAGGGCACCTCGTGGATGAAGCGCTCGAGGTGCGTCCTCATGGTCTCCGAGGTGGTCTCCTGGTACTTGTCGAAGAGGATCTTGCGCACGCCGGAGTACGTCGTGAACCAGTGGGTGTTGCGTCCGTCTCGCGTGCGGTAGTCAACGCGGACCTTCGTGGTGCCCAGTCCGTCGAGAAGGGCCTTCTGGACCTTCTTGGGGAGGTCCTTCCAAGGCGTTTGGTCCGAGGCACCAAGATGCGTGCAGACGGCCGAGAGAATCTGTGGGTAGTAGTTGGAGTGACCAAAGATCGACCCAAAGACGCCCTCGGAAACGGAGAGCGACGGGTCGTCGATCAGGGCCTCGGCGTCCACGACCTTGCGAAAGCCCAGGCCATCACAGTCAGGACAGGCGCCGTAGGGCGCGTTGAACGAGAAGTCACGCGGCTGGAGGTCGTCAATCGAGTGCCCGTGGATGGGGCATGCCAGCGCCAGCGAGTACTGCAGAAGCTCGCCGGGCATGGCCTCGGGGTCGTCGCGGTCGGGCAGGAGGTAGACGCCAACCTTGCCGGCGGCCAGCTTGGTTGCCTGCTCGATGGCCTCCACGATGCGGTTCAGGGAGTTCTCGCGGATAACGATGCGGTCGACCACGACCTCGACGGTGTGCTTGAGCTTCTTCTCTAGGCGGATCTCGCCTTCGAGCTCGCGCACCTCTCCGTCGATGCGCACGCGAGAGAAGCCCTCGCGGCGCAGGTCCTCGAAGAGCTTGGTGTACTCGCCCTTGCGGCCGAGAACGACGGGCGCCAGCACAAGAGCGCGGCGGCCAAGCCCCTGAGCCAGGACCTTGTCGGCAACCTGGTCGGTGGTCTGACGCTCAATCACGCGCCCGCACTCGGGGCAGTGGGGCACACCCACGCGCGCGAAGAGGAGACGCAGGTAGTCGTAGATTTCGGTGACGGTGCCCACCGTCGAGCGCGGGTTTCTCGACGTGGACTTCTGGTCAATCGAGACGGCCGGCGAAAGGCCGTCGATGGAGTCGAGGTCGGGCTTGTTCATCTGGCCCAGGAACTGGCGCGCGTAGCTGGAAAGGCTCTCGACGTAGCGGCGCTGGCCCTCGGCGTAGATGGTGTCAAAGGCAAGGCTCGACTTGCCCGAGCCGGAGAGGCCCGTGATGACCGTGAGCTTGTCACGCGGGATGCGCACGTCGATGTCCTGCAGGTTATGCTCGCGTGCCCCGCGTATGACTATGGAGTCGGATGCCATGTGAGACGGCTCCCCTCGTTGCAGCCGGTTGTATCGGTGGCCTTTTTGCTCACGGGGGAACGGGGATGCGCTTCTCTCGCGGACATTTTAGCCAGCCTTTGAGTCTAGCTGAGAGGGGCTATCCTGCGTGACCGAGACCCGCCTGCACACGTTGCGGCAACAATTCGTACGGTCGTGAGACAAGGGGACAGTCCCCTTGTCTCATGTCTGCCCAGTCGGCCCGAACTGGGTTTCAGAAAAAGCGACGAGACCCGCAGGCGAGAGGGACTTGGCTACGGAGGCCATGCGCAAGCGCGGCCTGTGGTGTCAGACCGCGATGTCAGAGGGGTAGCGCCCGGAATTATTGCGCGTCCCTTTTTGATGTTCGAGCCTCATCTGGGAAGATATCATCGTTATTGTAAATGAGCGCGCAATAATTTCTAGCCCGAGAAGGGTCGCGCAGCACGGTCGCCGCTCAAACGCGTGTTGCGGCATCACCCCGACGCCGAAGGCTCTTCTCGCAAAGAGCCCCATCACGAACGACGGGGTCGTCGACGCTTCGGCGTTCTCCCCGCTTGAGGCTCACTAGGCCCGGGAGATCACGGGATATGCTCGGTTTCACCAGCTTTGCGCCTGCACGTTCGAAACAGTGGTACGTGGTCCAAAACCGTGCTGTACAGCCGCCTTGGCACTGAATTGGAATCTCCCGCTGCCTTGTTGAGTCCGCCTAAACGATTTATGCCAATACTCTTTATCTTATACGCATGTTCTTAACAACGCCAGCCCTGCAGAATCATCCGTCAGCCGGGGAATCAAAGGTCAGGCATACGCAGACCGTATAATCATGGTGAGGAGGTGATGAAACCTTGTCATGAGCCGCTTATCAAATATTGACGTTGTGAGCAGAATAGCGTCGACAGTTGCCGCACTCCAAGCGCTGATGGAGGGCACGACCCTACACACGTATGCAAACTAGGAGGCAGGCTGTGAAATACGAGGGTTTAAGTGCACCTGAGCCCCTGGTTTTAGTGTGTACCGCCATCGTGATTGCAGTTATCGTGCTTATCGTGCGCTCGATTACCAAGAGACGGTGAGCGAGCGCCCGGCAAAGGCACAATCTAGCATTCCGTCCAATCTAGAGAGGAGGCCTCGTCCTGCGCACACAGGGCGGGGCCTCCTTGAATGAGACAAAGGGACTGTCCCCTTGTCTCACTTGGAGTCCGGCATGATCCAGAACTTGAGCAGCGGGAAGCTCACGATGACGGCTGCCAGCGTGTTGACCGCAGAGGCAACGGTACCGGAGAGACCCGCGTCCCAGCCAAAGGTGCTCTGGCAGAAGGCCGTCACGTAGCTCGGCAGAATGAGGTTGACCACCACGATGAGCACCGCGAGCAGCGCATACTTCCAAGCTGCGTCCTTGAACGAGGTGTCGGAGTCGAACACCAGGAACATCTGCACGAAGAAGTTCACGACCTGCGCCAGCACCTCGGCGATGAGGAACGTGATGAAGCCGCCCAGGTAGTTCGAGCCCGCGGTGGTGTAGTCGAACAGCCAGAACTTGAACGGGCTGTCGAGCTGCATCGCGTTGATGAAGATCGCGGTGCCCACCCACGTGCACACGAAGCGCGTGATGGTGGAGATGTTCGACAGCACGTTGAACTTGATGAACTGCCAGAGCGTCTTGTGCTCCTCGGTCCAGGTCTTGAAGCTCATTGCTCGCCCCTCCTTCCCGGCACAACGGCCGATAAACCCTCGCATATCCAACCCCGCGCCATCCCACCTGGCAGCGCGGTCAAGTGCAGGGACTACTTCCCCGCAGCCTCAAGCGCACCTGCGGTGCGTGCGTTACCGATGAGATTCGCGACAAAGGCGACGAGGATCGGCACGATGAACCAGAGGAACCACACCAGAACAAAGCCGTTGCCAGTCCTAAGCTGGACGAGCAGAGCCGGCACGATGCCCGCAATTCCCCACCATCTGATCTCGCGCACGATCGCGTCGACCATACCCATCGAGACCATGCCATTGGTCATCTTGGCAAGGGCGCGTAGCGGCATGTTCCAGATGAACAGCACGTTGAGGTTGGGCTTGCCCGAGGCATCCGATGCACGCTTCATGGCAGCCAGCACCAGCCACACAACCCAGAAGATCGGCGAGCGCCCGTGGTTGAGGTCGCAGAAGCACATGTTGCGGTCAATGCGCACCTTGGGGCTGGGGATGGGGTGGCCGAGAAGCGCCGCAAAGTGGGCGTCGTCCACGGTCTGCACCCTGCCTGTCTGATAGGGCGTCACATCTACGTCGGCGTAGGGGTCGGCGGCACCGGTGCCCTCGACCTCGACCGTCCCCACCAGGCGAATGTCCTCGCTGGAGGCGCCAACGTGCAGCTCGTACGTGCCGCCCTCGACCTCCCAGGCATCGGTGGCAACGTTGAAGTAGCGAAACGCCTTGTCGTCCAGGGCGATGCTCACCTGCTTGCTCTCGTGCGCCGCAAGCTCCACGCGGGCGAAGCCCTTGAGCTCCTGGGCGGCGCGGAACACCTGGTGGTCGGGCTTGGACACGTAGAGCTGGCACACCTCAGCACCAGCACGGTCGCCCTCGTTGGCAAGGGTGAAGGTCACGCCCTCGGGGGTCGCCTTGAGGTTGCTGTACGAGAAGCGCGTGTACGAGAGACCATAGCCAAACGGGAACGCCACATCGACGCCAGCCGTCTGGTAGTAGCGATAGCCCACGTAGATGCCCTCGCGGTACTCCGCGCTCATGCCCTGGGCAGGGAAGCGGCCCGCGGCAGGCGTGTCGGCCAAGCGCTTGGGCCAGGTCTCGGTGAGCTTGCCAGAGGGGTTCACGCGGCCGCAGACCAGATCGAGTGCCGCACCGGCGCCTGCCTGGCCGCCAAGTGCGAGGTAGAGCACCGCACGGGCGTCGGCGATCCAGTCGGTCTCGACACTAGATCCCGCCGAGAGCAGTACGACCACATTGGGGTTCACCTGCGAGACGGCATGCAGGAGCTCGACCTGGTTATCGTTCAGGCGCATATTGCGACGGTCCGCGCCCTCGGACTCCACAATCTCGTCCAGCGCCAGGCACGCGATGACAACGTCGGCGTGGCGCGCAAGGTCGACGGCGGCATCGCGCTTGGCGGTGTCCTCGCCGCCGTGACGCAGGAAGCCCTGCTCGTACCCAACGAGGGTAAGGCCGCTCTCCCCCACCAGGTCAAGCACATTGTCGACCTTCGTGGAGTTGACCGCAGAGGAGCCGGCGCCTTGGTACCTGGGCTCGCGGGCAAAGTCGCCCACGAGGGTCACCCTGGTACCGGCGGCCAACGGGAGAAGCGAGCCCTCGTTCTTGAGCAGCACCGCACCCTCGGCCGCCGCCTGGCGGGCAAGCGCGTGGTGCGCGTCCTTGTCAAACTCGCCCGTGGCACGCTCGACAGCCGGGCGCGTGGAGAGCACGAGCTCCAGCGCGTCATCCACGCAGCCGTCCAGCACCTCCTCGGAGAGCCTTCCGGAGTGCACCGCGGCCACAAGCTGGCGAATGGAGTCCATGCCCGGCGCGGGCATCTCGAAGGTGGAACCCGCCCCGATGCCGGCGACGTGGTCGTTCGAGCCGCCCCAGTCGGTCACCACGGCACCGCCGAAGCCCCACTCACCGTACAGGATGTCGCGCAGCAGATGGCGGTTCTCGTTGGCATAGGTGCCGTTGATGAGGTTGTAGGAACTCATGATCGACTTTGGATGGGCCTCGCGCACCACGATCTCGAAGGCCGTGAGGTAGTTCTCGCGCAGGGTGCGCTCGTCGAGCACCGAGTTGGATGCCTGGCGACGCGTCTCCTGGCTGTTGGCGGCAAAGTGCTTGGGGCAGGCAGCAACGCCCTTCGATTGGATGCCGCGCACGTAGGATGCGGCCATCTTGCCCGCAAGATAGGGGTCTTCGGAGAAGTACTCGAAGTTGCGCCCACAGAGCGGCGAGCGCTTTATGCACAGGCCCGGCCCCAGGAGTGTCCCCACGCCCTGTGCCGCGGCCTCCTCGCCCAGGGCCTCGCCGATCTTCTCTCCCAGTGCCTCGTCCCAGGTGTTTGCCACCGTGACCGCCGTGGGAAAGCAGGTGGCGGGCTCGGAGCCCGCGATGCCCAGGTGGTCGGCCGCACCCAGCTGGTGGCGAAGGCCATTGGGGCCGTCGGAGAACTCCATGGCAGGGATGCCCAGGCGCTCACTGCCCCAGCTTCCAAAGGTCGTCGCCCCCTGGAGGAGCGCGCACTTCTCCTCTAACGTCATCTTCCCGATAAGATCCGCGTGCTTCATCGAATCCGCTCCCTCGCATACAGGGCGCTCCACCGCGCCCCTCGACTGCATCAACTCTATTTCCCCTCCCGTTGCGCCGGTGAGATGTGTCACATTCGGTCTGTCACACGCCACGAATGGCCGGTCCCATGGCCGGCCGCCGCGGATCCACAGCCAGCGCGCTGCAGAAGAGCCCCCTCAGCCGTAACAGTAGGCGGCACAATCGCGGCCGAGCGCCAAGGGGCGTAATCCGTCAAAACTGGGTCGCGGACTGCAGCGGCCCCGCGCGGGCGCACTGCCGGCCAACGCAAGGGTCGAGAACCACAGGCGCATGGACGGCCAAAACAACCTGGAATCCAAGCACCTCGCACGCTCGCCCGCCTTCGCGTACCATATTTCATGGGAATGGAGGACATTCATGTATCGCATACTCATGGTTGAGGACGACGAGCGAGAGGCTGAGACGCTTCGCCACAGCCTCGAGCGCTACGCGCGCGAGAACGGCGTGGAGTTCCAGGTGAGCTGGGAGAAGTCTGCCCTGGGCGCAACCGCGGGCGACGCGAAGTTCGACCTCATCTTCATGGACATTGGGCTTCCCGGCATCAACGGCATGGAGGCGGCAACGCTCATCCGCACCTACGACTCCGAGACACCCATCATCTTTGTAACCAACCTCGCCCAGTACGCGGCGCGTGGCTACGAGGTGGATGCCCTGGACTTTGTGGTGAAGCCCGTCTCGTACTACAACTTCAGGATGCGCATGGACAAGGCGATGCGCATCCTGAGGAGAAGCTCCGGCACAAACGTGGTGGTGACCTCCCACGACGGCCTGCGCGTCATACCTGCCGCCGAGCTGGTGGCCGTCGAGGTCTCCAACCACAGTCTGGTCTATCACCTATCCAACGGCCAGACCTACGTGGTGCGCGGGAGCCTCTCCAAGACGGAGGAGGGGCTCTCACAGGCCCCCTTTGTGCGCATCTCGAACAGCTGCCTGCTCAACATGGCATACGTACGCACCGTAACCGGGTCCGAGGTGCGCACCACCACGGGCGAGACGTACTTCTTCAGCCGGTCGCGACGTCGTCCCGCCATTGACGAGATAGCCAAGTACCTGGGCGGATCCATCTAATGGACGCCACCCTTGCGGCAAGCTCGCTCGGGACTGCAACGCAGATTGCGGTGGCCATGCTCCTTTTTGCCTGGCCGCTTCCCAAGCGCCCCCACTTCTGGGCTCGTCTTGTCAGCCTGACCATAGTGGGAGTTGCCCTCACGCTTGTGGCGGTTGGCGCGTCCAATGCCACCGGCATGTCTTCAAGCGTGGGTCCCACGCGAGTCCTTGGGGAGTTCCTGCTCTTCTCGATTGTGCTCGTGCTGGCCGTACCGTTGCTGCTCGCCCTCTTCGACGCCTCGGTCTGGGTGGCGCTCTTCTTTGCCACCGCGGGATACACCCTGCAAAACCTCGCGAGCGGCACCGAGGGCCTTATCGTCTTTGTGATGGGAGAGCCCCCTGCCCCACTCTACCTGGCGCAGGCGGCAGCCGTCACCTGCATCATCTACGTCCTGGGCTACCTGGCCTTCGCCCTGCCGGTGAGACGCCACCGCCTGGCAGACGTCGAAGACCACGCCATGCTTGTGGTCGTGGCGGCGGTTATTCTCGTGGTCATTGCCTTTGACCTGGTAAACAAGTCATTGCCCGCACTTGGCGCAGGCGGGATGGACGTGGTGCTTCTACGCCTCATCCACGGCATCTCCTGCGTGTTCATGCTTACCGTGGAGTTCGAGCTGCTCTACACGAGAAGCCTGCGCACGAGCATTGCCGCCATGGAGCGTGCGCGTGCCGACGATGCCAAGGACCTTGCGGCGTCATGCGCCAACGCACAGGCCATCAACATGCGCATGCATGACATTCGCCACCAGCTGCGCGACCTCGAGTCGCTGGGCTTTGTGGGCGCCGACGCCCTTGCAGACCTGGAGCGTCGGCTAAGCGTCTACGATGCCGCCGTGAAGACCGGAAACGTGGCCCTCGACACCGTGCTCACCGAGAAGGGCCTGGTGTGCGAGCGCGGGGGCATCGCTCTTGGCTGCGTGGTCGATGGCGACGCGCTCTCCTTCATGGCACCCACAGACATCTACTCGCTCTTTGGCGACGCCGTCGACAACGCAATAGAGGCCGTCGAGAAGCTCGATGACCCCGAGAAGCGCGTGATCGACCTCTCTGTGAGAAGCACCGGCGGCATGGTGAGCGCGCACGTGGAGAACTATTTCCAAGGAGACGTTCGGGTCTCGAACGGACTGCCACTTGCACAGACGCGCCAAGACGCCCGCGGCTATGGCGCGCGTCACATGCGTGCCGTCGCAGAGCGCTACGGCGGCTCGATCACCACGAGCACTGACGGCGACCTCTTTAGGCTGGATGTTCTCATCCCAATCCCGGCTAAGGGGGAGGCGGCGCACGCGTGAGCACGACCATCGCAGCCATCATGACAAGGTCGGCCCTCATCCTGACCGCAACCATATCCACGCAGCTCGTGATAGCTGTAGGGATGTTTGCGGCCCTGCTTCCCAAGCGCAGTCTCTTCGCGTTGCGCGGAGTTGCGTCCTGCGTGGCCATGGCGTTCGTCTCGTTTGCGCTCTATAGGAACTCGCTCGTCGTCTCGGTCTTCTCGTCGCGAACGGTCTCGTTTGTGGCCGAGGCGCTGGACTTTGTGGCAATGCTGGCGCTCATCGTTGGGACGCTGGTCCTTTGCTTTGAGGTGTCCATCTGGACGGCGCTCTTCTGCGCAACGGCGGGATACATCATCCAGAACCTCGCGAGTTGCGTGACCTACTCGGCGTTTCTTCTTGCCGAGGGCACGGGAACCAACATGGCCAGCCCCTTGTTCTTGCCGCTCAACCTTTTGGGAATGGCCGTGGTCTACCCGGTGTGCTACTGGTTCTTTGTGCGGCCCATCCATAAGAACGGCCTGGTAGAAATCGAGAACAAAAAGATCCTTCTGGTGCTTGCGCTGGTGGTGCTCATCGCCATCGTCTTTGACATGGAGAACAAGTACCTGCTGATTGCCGGCATTCCCGTACCACTCGTGATGGTGCTGCGCGCCGTACACGACGTGATCTGCGTCTTCGCGCTGGCACTCGAGTTTGAGATGCTCTACTCGCGCCAGCTCGAGTCTGACATGGCAGCCTTGAAACGCATGGATGCCGACCAGGAGGCCCACTACACGCTCATGCGCGAGAGCGTAGAGGCTGTAAACGCACGCGTGGAGGCGCTGCGCTGCCGCGTGCGTGCGGCGGCGCGAGAAGGCGGGGCAAACGCCGCGAAGCTCGAGGAGCTGGCGGGCGAGGCACGCATGCCAGAGCTTAGGCTGAAGACCGGAAACGACGCTCTGGACGCACTCCTCCTTGTGAAAGGCCTTGTGTGCGAGCGCGAGGGAGCCACGCTCTCGTGCATCGCCGACGGCTCGGCACTGTCATTCATGGACCCTGTCGACATCTATTCGTTGGTGGGAAACGCCCTCGACAACTCGCTGGACGCCATACGCAAGCTCCCCGACCCCAACAGGCGCGCCATTGGCCTGGTGGCTCGGCGCACGGGCGGGATGCTCACACTCAACGTGACCAACTACTTCGACGGCAACGTGACGATGGTCGACGGACTGCCCAAGACCACGGCCGCCGACCCCACCGGCCACGGGCTTGGCTCGCGCTCCATGCGAGACGTTGCCGAGAAGTACGGCGGTTCCGTGACCTTCAGCCACGACGACGACGTGTTCCACGTGAACGTGCTGATACCGATCCCGGAGTGAGGGCAGCGCCGGCCGTGTGCCCTTGTCGGACTGTCGAGGTCCCCTGCAAGTCTGCTGAGGAAGCGCTAGGCCAGTGTGACCAGCAGCGCCATCTTGAATTGCTTGTCGGCACGCACGGCATGGTGGCCACCGGCGTCAAACTTGAAGGTCTGACCAGCACGGACAACGTTCTCGACGCCCTCGTAGGTGATGGTGGCCTCGCCCTCCAGTGCGAACACCAGAGCATCGCCGGGAGCGGCGTGCTCCGAAAGGCCAGTGCCGGCGTCAAAGCTCATCAGCACGAACTTCATGCTGTCGTTGTGCGCCAGGTCCATGTTTACGATGCGACCGTCCTGGTAAGGGATGAGGTCTTTGAGGGTGAACGCCTCGCCTGGCTTGATCACGCTGTTCATGGTTGTACCCTTCTCGAGCGAAACCTCGACGTAGACAGTATCCTTCTCGGCACGCACTCCCACCGGGACATCTGTGGGAGTAGCCACGACCTGGCCGGTGCAAACGATAGCAGATGTGTGGCCCGTCATCTGGGCCTCGCCGGCAACGACCAGCTCAAGCCGATGATAGCCATAGAGCTCCGCGCTGATGTCGGTACCGGCACCGAGGCTGAAGTACGAAAGCCCGTTGCCGCCCGCCACCCACACCGGACGCGACACGGTACAACCTGCAACCGGCGGATTATCTGCTGCGATGTCAAATACGTGGCCCGCTGTTTCGTTCATGAGCACTGCTCCTTTCGCTCGGCAATCAGAGATAGGATGGCGCGATACGCAAAGAAGGTATGTTGTCTTTGCAACTGATTAGGTACTGAGTCGCGCGCATATGCCTTGGCTCCCCGCTGCAACGACCTTCAAGGGTACGAACGTCACCTAGCCACCATGGCTAAAGCAGTGTTTCTCAGGCCTGACCGTACAGCACCCACACGCTCCATTGCTGCGCCTACGTCAGCGAGTTCCCCAATGATAAGTCGCCAATTACGAATGACGGTTGGTGGCAGTTCTGGGAAAATCCTTGATGTGAGAGCGGCAAGGTAGTAAATCGCTGACCGGCACTTCATCAAGGCCTGAACCACTTGATACTTGAGGCGCCCCCGGAAAACTGCCACCAACCGTCAATTCGTGAAATGGGATGGCCCTATGGGACCTCAAACCCAAGTGGCCACAGCGCTCGCCGCTCATGCAGTTCATCGCTTTTCTGAATCAAGCATCCGATGACCTGCGGAAACGCCAGACTGGCTTCAGGAAAAACGATGAACCACGGCTGGAGCTAAGCCGCCGCCGCTACATCCCCTCGCAGCGTCCCCTGGAGAACTCGTCATCCAGTCGGGCGAGCCGTACGCGACAGTCGTCGATGGCCTCCTGCAGGCGATTCTCCACCTCGCGGCGTCGTATGTCGCGACTGCGCCCCTCGTCCTCGGCAACGCCCTGGAACCATCTCAGTTGGGCAGCCGCGGCATCGGCCTTTGCCATGAGGGAGGCGGGGAGCAGCCCGGAGGCGACGCGCTCGCTCACGCCGAAGAGATCCTGGCTCGTGAGGGACGCGGCCTCCTCCACGCGCTCGGCAAGTCTCTTGTCCTCGTCGCGCATGGCGCCGGGCTCGCGCTCCAGCGCGCCGCGCCGTGCCGCACCCTGCCGGCCGATGGCCTCCCGCCTGCGCTCGTACTCCACTCTGTTCATCGGTGCCCCTAGAGCGTCCGCGCGCGTATGCCATCCGCCACGTGGAGCGCGCCGTCTGCGGCGACGGCCGCCTTCGCGTCCGCCTCGACGAGCTCGGCGAGCCTGGCCGACGCCGCCTCGCTGGTGCGTATGGTCCCCTCTGCCATGAGGTCCCTCCGTTCCCGCTCGTGCGTCGCTAGTTGCCGGCAAGCTCCCTCTCGAACTCGTCGTGCTCCTCCTTGGTCATGGGGTTGTCATGCAGGAATATCTTCACCGGATAGCCCAAGATGTCGGAAAACTTCTTCTCGTAGGCAGGGATGACCTCGTTCTGGATGTAGAAGCGCCAGTCCAGGTTTCTGTCGTAAATGTCGTTCCTCTCCTCCACGCTGCGCGACATGTCGCGCAGCGTCTCGTCTTTGAAAGTGAGCCACAGGACGAGGCTCTCGGCCGGAGCGGGGTTATTGCCGGGATCTGTGGGATTGTGGCTACCGAGGTCGCAGTACAGCACGGTGTGGATGCCATCCCCAAGGGTCCAGGAGCCGTGCTCCCCCTCGTAGCTCGTGAGCTCCTGGTAGGTGCGCGCCGCGAGGACAGCGAGCGCCTGCCTGCCCTCGTCCGTGTCGAGCGATTCGGTGCGCAGAGCCTCTATGTCCTCCTCCGATAGGCGCTCGATGCGCAGGTTGCTCCTCAGGTAGAGATAGGGGGAGGAGAGGTGCGAGCGGCTGCGGAACCATTCCCACATGGTGCCGGCAGGGTCATCGGGACGCACGTTGTAGCCTGGAATCCCTTTCGCCTCGAGCTCGGCATCGAGGCTCTGCATGTCGAGCGTCTGCCCGAGGAAGAGCGACAGGGCCCGGTCGTACTTCCCCTGGAGCTCGATGTAGCCCAGGTCCGGCCCGTCGTCCCTCGAGCAGATGCCCTTGGACTTCGCGAGCTTGAAGTCGTAGTCGTAGTCCTGCAACTTCCTCAGGTGCTTGAAGCCGTTAAGCAGGCTCTTCTGTTCCTCGGTCATCGGCCCCCCGGTGGTGGCGAACCATACGCTACCCGCACAGACTGCCGCAGCGCCGAGCGACACCGCCAGCCTGATTACACCCCGACGCGTCAGCTGGCTACTCACCATAGTCCACCGTCTCGTATATCAGGCCGAGCGGGCCGAAGTCGCTCGGCCACACGTACAGCCGCTGCCCCCAGGAGGAGACGATGATCCGGCCTCGCGCGTCGATGCCAATGACCGTAACAGCATGCCCCCTATCGGCATCGAAACACACACTTCCGTCTTCATGGCAGAACTCCGTGCGAGGCATGTTGAGGATGACGTGCTTCCCCTTGCGCTGGTCGTCTTTCATCGCGTCCATGCCCCCAAGGATGTTCACCGGACGGACAAGCGAAACGCTGGCATCGATATCATACCCCTCAAGCCAACGATGAAGGCGATACCGCTCGTCAAAGGTGTTCATACCCTCACTGTGCTGTTCATCGGGATCCTCGTGCTCGTCGTACGTGTCCTTATTCCATGACCAAGGCCAGTGGCTAGGGCTGTGGTTGTCTTGGCTCGCATAGTAGTCGAGCAGAAGCCAATCCTTCACCTGGCTGTCGGGCACGTCGTCCAGAATGCCGAACCTCTGGCGCAGATCCATGATGGAATATTGCTGCATTGGGACCTGGCCAACGGCGCGCGAGAGGCGATGTGCGCCTGGGATGCCCGAGCCCACGCCTGGTGGGGGCGCTGCGCCCCCCCGTGGGCGAGGCAGCGCCTGGCTGCGGCCTTCCTCTGTCTTGTCGTGCAGCGCTTAAGGCCATGCCCATGGTCTCGTCCCCGCCGTCTTGCCACTCTCCGCACCAGCCGGCCAGCCGAACGCGGCCGGGGTACCCGAGCTCCCGCATGGCGCCGTGGCCTTGAGGCCGTGCCTGATGTAGGGCTTGGCTGCCCTGGTCTTCTCCCCCCTTGCTGTAGATCCTGCCCTCCAAACGTCACCGCTTGGTACGTCGGCACCAGGCCCAACCCGCAACATCAAGGCTATCAAACACAGTGCGGCTCGAAGTTCCCCCCGGAGGGATGGGCGGGAGCCGTCCGACGTGCAGCGGTGGAGGTGCCCGCACTGCGGGGCGCGCTTCACATCGCTGACCGGCACGGTGCTCGGAACTGCAAGCAGCCAATCGCCTCCTGGGTGTTCTTCATCAGGCTCGCGCTGTTCTCCGTACCGCTCGACGCATGCACGGGGCCTGCCGCACCAGCTACCACACCGCCTGGGAGTAGCACCACCTGTTCGCCGTCGCGGGCGGTTACCAGGAGCGAATCGTACTGCGCGTCCATGTCTGAATCGGCGAGACCAACATCAACGATGCCGACCTATCGAAGGCTACGGCCAGACCCACAAGAAGCCGGTCGCCGAAAACCCCGCACGGGCGGAAGGGCTCCGCTTCGTCCCGCGCCCGCTACGCGCACGGGCGACGGCCTTGCCATCACACACGACAGCGGTACCGATGGGCACCTCGCTCTCCTCGGCGGCGAGACGGGCATCGACAAGCACCATGCGCAGTAGTCCTCACCGGTCATGGAGCCCTCCTTGGAAGCTGTTTCGCCCATGTTGCCCCCTATCGACCGCACGAGCATACAAATGCGTCCAGAGCCAGTGGAAGGGGGAACTGGACTCTGGACGCGGGAGACGGCACACCCAAGACGGGCGTGGGCCATGTGATGCGTTATGTGGATGAGCGGCATTCGTGTGCCGTCCTGATGCGGAAGCTCCGCTGGAGCCCGTCTCTACTTGGCAATGTCCTGGAACATCTCCCAAGCCTCGACGTCAGTCATACCCTCGTGCACAATCTTGTTGACACACTGGGCCATCTCGATGGGGTGTGTGGACTGGAAGATATTACGGCCCATGTCAACGCCGCGGGCACCCTTGCAGATGACGTCGTAGGCGAGGTGCAGGGCGTCCTTCTCGGGGAGCTTCTTGCCGCCGGCAACAACGATGGGCACGGGACAGGCGGCCACGACCTCATCGAAGTCCTCGCAGTCGTAGGTCTTAACCATCTGGCAGCCCATTTCGGCGATGATGCGCGTAGCGAGCTTGAAGAAGCGCGGTGTGCGCTCCATATCCTTGCCCACAGCACAGACGCCAAGCGTCGGGATGCTGTAGCGCATGCCGACGTTGATGGTGCGGCTCAGGTTGTCGATGGAGGACAGCTGGCCGTCGGCACCGATGAAGACTTGGGAGGCCATGCAGTCCGCGTTCATGCGGATAGCGTCTTCGATATCAACAGCGACAACCTCATGTGAGAGGTCACCCTGAAGCATAGAAGAGCCAGAGGTGGTGCGCAGAGCGATGGCCTTCGTGATCTCGGGCGGCACGCAGGTGCGGAGGGCACCGCGAGTACCCATGAAGCAGTCCACATAGGGGGCGAGCTTGGGTAGGAGCAAATCGAGGCGCTCAAGGCCAGCTGTGGCGCCCATGAAGTAGCCGTGATCGAAGGCAAACATGACGGTATTGCCACTCTTGGGGCTAAAGATGTTGGAGAGGTGCTTCTTCATGCCCCAGTCAAGGCTGTTGGCTCCCTTGACGTAGAAGCCTTTATCGTTGGCGAAGGGCACATCGACGTGATAGTCGTGGGCAACCTTGAGATCATCCAAATCAGCCATGTGTCAGAATCCTTTCCACTTGCCCTCCCCACTCCTGGGGAAGACTCCTGTAATGGTGATGGGGGTCTAGGGATGCGGTCGCCGCCAAGCGAACGACCAGCGGAGGCGATGCCGAGATGATTCCGACTTTGCCCTGTCTCGCGCAAGAGCATCGCGTTAATCATAACGACCCCGCAGAAACAAGGAGGGCCGCCGCGCCTTTGCGGCGCCCCCCGTAACAAGCAGGCGCCTATAGCTTAGAAGTTGTAGTTATTCATATTATCCTTGGTGAAGACGAGACGCTCGGGCAACAGCACGACACCGTTGTTCTCATCGCCAGTCTTGGCACCCTCAGAGATGGAGTCGTTGGCCTCGACCTTGACGTCACCGATGCTCGGGATGGAGATGGTGTCGCCAACCTTGACCTTGTTCCCAGCGGCGAGGTAAGCAGCGACGTAGCAGCCCATGGCGCCCTGGATGCCGCAGTCCCAGAGGCCCCAATTGTAGATGGTGCCGTTGGCGCAGTAGTCCTTGATGGACTGCGGGGAGGCAAAGCCGGTTATTGTGATTTTGGTCTGGTCATAACCGGCGGCCTCAGCAGCAGCGAGCTGGCCGGGAAGAGCCGTGGAGTCATTGCAGATGATGAGGTCAATGTCGGGGAACGCACTCAGGACAGCGGCACCGACCGTCTTGGCCTGCTCGGCGTCCTGATTGGAGTAGTAGTTGTCGGGGTGGACGTTCTCCCAGTTGGGATAGTCCTTCTTGATAATGGCCTCAGCAGCGACCTGCCAGGAGTTCTGGTCGGTAACAGTGGCCTGAGAGTAGTGCCAAGCATAGGTAATCTTGTCGGAGCTGGGATCCTTGCCGCGCTGCTTGAGGCCATCGACGGACATGTCGATGAGCATCTGGCCGAGAATCTCGGGTGTGCCCTGGGAGACCATGAGAGTGCGGTCCTCGGGCTGGGCGTCGGAGTCCCACGTGGCGACGACGATGCCAGAGTCCGTGGCCTTCTTCAGGGCGTCGGACACGCCAGCGGCGTCAACCGTGGAGATACAGAGAGCGTCGACGCCATTGGCGACGGCCTGGTTGATGATGCCAACCTGGTCGGAAGCAGAGGCACTGGAGGAGCCGATGTAGTCGACCGTGAAGCCCCAGTCCTTGGCATACTTCTGAGCACCGTCATTAGCGGACTCGAAGAAGGCGTTGCCCGTGATCTTTGGGATGAAGGCAACGGTCTTGCCGGCAACGTCACCACCGGCGGCGTCGCCGCCGCTCGCGTCGGCGGTCGTAGCGGCGGAACCAGAGCCGCCACCACAGCCAACTAGGCCGAGGCCTGCGACGGCTACGCCAGCGCCAGCCGCCTTCAGGAATCCGCGACGAGTCATGTTCTTCATAACGAACCTCCCTTTTCCTTGCCCCTTACTGGGCACTTGCCTCCGAGTTACCCTTCCTTGCGAATAGCGAGCGCAACCACGGGACCATTCCCGTATTAGTCGCTGCAGAACGCCCGATGATAACCGCGACGAGCAGGATGCCCACCGGGATATCCAAATACTGCGTGCCAATCTTGAAGCACAGGGGAAGACCAAAGCGAAGCAGCGCAATGGCGAAGGACGCAAGCGCCGTACCGATGACCGAGCCCTTGCCACCCGTGGAGAGCGTGCCACCCAGGACGACGGCCGTGATGATGTCCATCGTGAGGTCGCCACCGAGGTCGGACTTTGCGGTCCCCAGGTACGCCGTGAGCACGATGCCGGCAATCGCAGCTGCCAGTGCGCTCAGGACATAGGTGGACATCATCACGCGACGGGTGTTAATCCCAGAGTATTCGGCAGCTGACTGATTTACGCCAGTGAGGAGGACCTTGCGGCCGTACTTGGTCTTGTGCAAGAGGACGAAAGCGACTACGAGCATTGCACCATAGATGAGGACCTGGAACGGCAGGACGCCACCAATCTGGTAGTTCGCAATGAACTTGAACTCCGGAGGAAAGCCGCTGATGGACTCATAGGACGCAGTGCTCGAAAGCGTGGAGACGAGAAGCGCAACACCGGAGTACAGGAAGCTGCCGCCCAGAGTGATGACCATCGCTTGCACCCTGCAGTAGGCGATAAAGAAGCCCGAGAGTGCGCCACACAGGCAAACAACCACAGTCGCGAGGGCACAGGCGCCCCAGATGGAGAACCCAAAGTCCTGCCAAGCCACACCGATGATGATTGACGTGAGGCCCACGAGCGAGGCAACCTGGATGTCGATGCCTCCGGTGCACATGACGAGCGTGACGAACAGGGCAAGCATGAACACAGCAAGGTTATCGTTCACTGCAGTGAAGAGCAGCTGTGGGCGAAGGAACTTGGGGTTCACGGTGCCAAAGATTACAAACTCGAGCACGAGCAGGGCAATGAGGACGAGATTCCAGCCAGCCTGTCCTCGATTGAGAAGCTCCCTGGCCTTATCCATTACGCCTCACCGCCCTTATCGGCCTGAACTGCCGGAGCGTCCTGGGAGACGCGGGCCAGCAGACGATTGCGCTTGTTCTTGATGAGGCTTCGGTGTTGGAGCACAGCGTCGATGACAACGATGACGAGCAGGATGATGCCCGTGATGGCGTTGTCGTAGTTGGATGAGAAGCCCATGAACACAAGCAGGTAGCTGATGGAGGACATGATAACGGCGCCGATGGCAGAGCCAATCACGGAGCCAACGCCGCCGGTGAGCGAGATGCCGCCGAGCACGCAGGCCGCGATGGCCTTCATCTCGTAGCCGTTGCCGCTCATCGGGGTGATGAAGCCGATGCGGCTTGCGAAGATGATGCCGCCGACGGAGGCCATGACCGCGCAAATCACATAGGCGATTATCTTGGTCTTGAGCGTGGGCAGGCCGACGAGCGTGGCGCCCTGGGCGTTATCCCCGACGGCCACGAAGTAGCGGCCCTGGCGCGTACGGGTGAGCAGAAGGTGAATGGCGATGACGAGCACGATGATGCAGCAGTAGTACACTGACACCGATCCGATGAGGTTCACCGCGGCGAAATCCTTGAACGCCTTGGGGAGGTTCTCTACCCAGGCACCGTTCGTATACAGGTAGATGAGACCACGCAGGATACCGTTAACGCCAAGCGTGAAAATCAATGAGGGGGCACCCATGATGCACACGCCCCAGCCGTTGATGAGGCCGATTGCGGCGCCGATGACGATGGCGACGACAATGGCAAGGGCAAGCGGCTGGCCATCCCTGAGTAGCGTGCCCACGACGGCGGCCGTGAGACCCAGGTTTGCGCCAACCGAGACGTCGATCTCACCAATGAACAGGACAAATGCCATGCCAACTGCAACGAGCGTATAGACAACGGACGAGTTGAAGCAGGCAGAGATGTTAGACGGATCAAGAAACATTGGGTTCATCGCGCCAACGATGGCGAACAGCATGATGAGAAAGACCGCGCTCGTGAGTTCGCGTGCCCTGAGAAGCTTCTTGACTTTCTCCATCGATTACACCCCTTCCCTCGCATCGCTTGCGAACAGAGACATTCCACCCAATTGGCAGGCTAGGCACATGCCGGCACCGCCCCCTTGTCTTTCACGACACCGAACGCGGCGGACATGAGGTTGTCCTGCTTGATGTCGGCCTTCTTGAACTCGCTGTTGATGCGGCCTTGGAACATGACGACCGCGCGATCGGCAAGCTCGACGACCTCCTCCATGTCGGAGGAGATGAGAAGGATCGAAACGCCCGTCTCGCGAAGCTGGTTGAGGACGGCATAGACGTCGCCGCGAGCCGCAGCGTCAATGCCACGTGTTGGCTCGTCGAGAATGACCAGGCGCGGCACGGAAGCAAAGGTGCGGCCGATGACGATCTTCTGTTGATTGCCACCGGACAGGCCACCGACCTCCTGGTCAAGGCCGGTGACCTTTGTGCGAAAGCTGTTCACGTACCGTTGGGAGGTCTCCTCCTCCTTCTTGAAGTTGAGCAGGAAGCCCCCCATGCGCTTGCCGCACAGAAGCGAACTCGTCGTATTCTCGGAGACATCGCGAATACGGAACAGGGCGTCTGTGAAACGGTCCTCGGGCACATAGTTGATGCCGGCGTTGATGATGTCCGCGGTGCTCTTGCCTGTGATGTCCTTACCGTCAAGCAGGACCTTACCGCCAAGCGGCTTCTCCCTGCCAAAAATGGTCGTGGCCATCTCGGTGCGGCCCGCGCCGATGACGCCGGCCATGCCCACGATCTCGCCGGGATACACCTTGAGATTGATATCCTTGAAGCCATAGCCCGAGAAGTCCTTGAGCTCTAAGATGGGCGAGGCGTCGTAGTCGATAGCGCGCGCGGAGGAGGCGGCATCTACGCAGATGCTGGAGGCATCGGGCGGAAGAAGGCCGCGCACGAGATCCTCGCGCGTGAAGTCGCTAACCTTGCCCTGCATGGCAACGATGCCGTCGCGCAGGATTGCGACGTTCGTAGCGAGCTCGAAGACCTCAGCCAGGCGGTGCGTGATGTAGATGATGCCGATGTTCTGCTTCTGCAGCTCGCGCACACAGTTGAACAGGCTCTGTACCTCATCGAACGTGAGAGCAGAGGTGGGCTCATCGAGAATGAGCACTTCGGGATTACGCATGAGTCCACGTAGGACCTCAACGATGCCCTGCTCGGCAATCGACAGCGTCATGGCTTTGCGCTCGAGGTCCATGTGCCAACCCGTCCGATTCATGACATTCTCGAGACGCTCATTCAAGACGGTGGCCTTCTCCTCGAAGCCAATCGTGATGTTCTCGCGAACGGTCATGTTCGGGAACAGCATGGGCTCCTGTGGAACCATGTAGATGCTGTGCGCAAGAGCTGCCTTCGGATTCGAGATGTCAACCTTGTCGCCACCGATGATGACGTCACCGCTGTCGGCCGAGTAGATGCCCATGATGATTTTCATGAGCGTGGACTTGCCGGCACCGTTACCGCCAATGAGCGCGAGGACCTCTCCGTGGTCGACCTCAAGGCTGATGCCCTTGAGAACGGCGTTCGCTCCGAACGACTTGTAGATGTCACGGACGGACAGGAGCTTGGCTTGTCCCTCGATGCCCTCGACAACCTCACGGGGGGCGTCGACGTTGCCCGCAGCGGGTGACGACTGGGTCTCGTTGTCCATTCGATTCCCCTCCCTTGAAACAAATGAACCCGCACACGACTTTTGAGCCTGATTTCGATTCAAAGGTATCCGCATGTCACCACTCCCTAAAGCCCCTAGGGACTGAACGGTAGGATTTGTTCAATAAGCGGTAAATTGTATGTTTGTCAGACGATTGTTCGCCACAATTTGCCAGCAGCCCTTAGCGTCTGTCATCAGCAGAACGGAGATATCGCAGCTTACGGAGCCGTTTCCCGGCAGAGGTGGCCGGGGGTCATGCTTTCACCTCATCGTCTAACATTACCTTTGTAGTTGAGGCTAACAAAACGGCAACTCACCAGCCACAGACCACCCCTCACAGGATTTCCCAAGCGATTCGATTGACATGTCCCCATCCGCGCGTTATATCAAATTTGTACTTTTGTAATTAGCTTCGACATTTGTTCTGTTCTTTGCGACTCATGAGAAGCTTGAAACCAATCGGAGGAGGCTCTCGATGGCAGAGACCGGAAACGAGTACGAACTCGTTCTCAAGGCGGCCTGGTGCTACTACATGGAGAACTACACGCAGCAACAGATTTCGCAGCTCATGGGCATCTCGCGCGGTAAGGTCATACGCCTGCTTGAGAGCGCCCGCAACGAGGGCGTCATCCACTTCATCTTTCGCCAGGAGGACCAGTCGCGCATGGTCATCGAGCGCGACCTCGTCGGCCGCTTTGGGCTGAGTGACGCCTTCGTGATTCCCACGCCGGCGCGCGCAGCCGACCTCACGAATAGCATCGCCAGCGCAGCCTCCATGTACATCGCCAACCATCTGCGCGCAGACGGCTTCCTCAACATCGGCTACGGCGACATGACGGGCATGATTTTGGAAAACCTCGCCGTGAACCGCCGCTCTGACATCAACGTGGCAAGCCTCACGGGCGGAGTGAGCTACTACCTACCCAAGGTGAGATCTGAGGTGTTCTCAATGCACCTCTACCTTACCCCCTCGCCACTCATCCTCTCCACACCAGAGCTACGCGACGCGCTGCTTCACGAGCCATCGGTCCAGGATGTCTACCGCATGACGCTACATGCCGATATGACGGCCGTGGGCATCGGCAGCATGAGCGAGGATGCTACGATCATCCGCAACGGCATCCTCTCCAAGACCGACTTCGCGCTGCTCAAGATGCAGGGTGCCGTGGGTGACGTTCTCAACCACTTCATCGATGCCGATGGCAATCCCGTCGCAACCGACATCGAGCGCCGTGTCGTGAGCACCGACCTTGAGGCACTCCAAAAGATGCGCAACGTCGTGGGCGTGGCGGGCGGCTCGGTCAAGGTGCCGGCAATCAGCGCCGTACTGCGTCACCACTACCTCAACGTCCTTGTCACGGACGAAGTAACGGCAACAGAACTCCTCGACTATCAACCCGAGAGCTAGGAGATGGACACCATGGCAGAGTACCTCATGGCAATGGATGCGGGAACCGGCAGCGTGCGCGCTGTCATCTTCTCCACCAGCGGCAGGCAGGTGGGTTGCGTCCAAAAGGAGTGGACCCACAGCGAGAATCCCCGATGGCCCGGTAGCATGGACTTTGACTGGGCCACAAACTGGGAGCTCGCACGCACCTGCGTGAGCGAGGTCCTTGCCAAAACCGGCATCGCACCCGCCGACATCGCCGCTGTCTCGACCACCTGCATGCGCGAGGGCATCCTGCTCTACGACAAGGACGGCAATGAGATCTGGGGCTGCGCCAACGTCGACGCGCGCTCCAACGACGAGGTGGACGAGCTTATCGCCATGGACCCCAATCTGGAGACGGAATTGTACCACGAGAGCGGCCAGACCTACGCCCTTGGCGCCCTCCCTCGCCTGCTATGGGTCAAGAACAAGATGCCCGAGGTATACGAGAAGACCGCACGCATCGGCATGTTCAACGACTGGCTCATCTACAAGCTCACCGGAGAGCTTGCTGTAGAGCCCTCCAACGGCTCGACGACTGGCATCATGAGCCTCAAGACCCGCAACTGGGACCCGAGCATCGCAAAGCGCTGCGGGCTGCGCACCGACATCTTTGGCCCCGTCAAGGAGAGTGACGAGCTTGCCGGCACCGTAAGCGCCAAGGGTGCGGCCGACACCGGCCTTGCCGAGGGCACGCCCGTCATCGTTGGTGGCGGTGACTGCCAGCTTGGCATGATTGGCGTGGGTGCGTGCCTCCCCGGCCAGGCAGGCATCTTTGGCGGCAGCTTCTGGCAATATGAGTTCAACACTGGCGACGCCACGACCGACCCCGCATGTCGCGTGCGCGTCAACTGCCACGCCACCCCAGGCGTCTGGCAGTACGAGGCCCTCGCGTTCAAGCCCGGCCTCGTCCTGCGCTGGTTCCGCGACGGCTTCTGTCAGGCCGAGAAGGAGCAGGCCAAGGCCGAGAGCCGCGATGCCTACGATCTTATGAACGAGAAGGCTGCCAACATCCCCGCGGGCTCCCACGGCATGCTGTGCTGCTTCAGCGACATCATGAACTACATCCACTGGGCGCACGCCGCGCCCACGTTCACCAACTTCGAGCTTGAGCCCGAAAAGTTCAACAAGTACACGTTCTACCGCTCGATTCTCGAGAATACGGCCCTGCTCGTCCGCGGCCACATCGAGCTGGTCCACGAGGCCACTGGCAACGAGCCCGCCGAGCTCATGTTTGGCGGCGGTGCCGCCAAGAGCCCACTGTGGAGCCAGATCGTGGCAGACGTCACGGGCAAGCGCGTGAAGGTCCCCGTGGTGAAGGAGGCCACCGCCCTGGGCGCCGCAATCATCGCCGGCGCAGGCGTGGGCATCTATCCGAGTGTGGCCGAAGGTGCAGCACGGGTCGTGAAGTACGACACCACCTACGAGCCCAACCCCGAGAACGCCGCCGTGTACAGGGAGCTCTACCAGACCTGGAGGAAGGTCTACCGGCAGCAGCTTGAGCTGAGCGAGGCGGGCATCACCAAGAGCATGTGGCGGGCGCCCGGCCTGTAGGACCTCTCGGCAGGACCCGAGCAGGCAAGGATTGATTTTGACGGAGCCCGGCACCTTCGGGCAGAGCAAGGGAGACAGACATGGCAGAGACGTTTGTCGTCAACGAGGACGATTTTGAGTACCGCTTTGGCGACTCGGGTCCCAAGTACCTGATGAAGGGCCCGCGCATGAACTTCGCGCTCGTACAGTTCCAACCCCATCAGAACTTCCAGGCTCATCATCACAACATCATGGAGGAGAACTTCTTCATCCTCGATGGCAAGGCGGACATCGTGGTCGACGGCGTGGTGCACACGCTATCTGCCGGTGACTTCATCCACATTGGCCCGGGTGAAATCCACTTTGTGAACAACCCGTACGACGAGCCGATCAAGATGATCTCAACACTTGCCCCCTACCAGCAGACCGACAAAATCGAGGACCCCAACCCGGAGTACTGATATGTAGCTCTTCCTGCCAAGAGGCAGGACCGCCCAGCCCAGTTTTCCCGGAGCTGGGCGGTCTTCGATGTGGTCCTACGAGGGTATCGGCCCCACGTAAGGCATGATCACGAGGAGCGCTACCGGACACTGCCGCAACCGTAGGGACCGCGCTCCACACGGCTATCCACCATGAGGGCCTCAAAGGAGGCGAGCCCTACTTGCCCACGCGCGCAATCCGGCCGAGCTCCGGCACGCAGCACCTAGCACCTGATCCGGCGGCAGTAGTCGCTGACGAGCTTGACGAGAGCGGCGGGGGACCGTGCCGACTCGAGGGCGGGGACAAACCCGGGGTGCTCGTCAACCAGGCTGAACAGCTCGTCGAGCGCCCGGGCATGCGCGATGGGAGTCTGAAGGCAGAGGACCATCACGATGCCGATGGGGACCTCGTCACCACCGATTGACACCTTCACCCGGTCGCGAAGCGTGACCACTGAGACGCCCGGCCTGTTCCTGCCGTCGGGCTCCGCATGCGGGGCGCAGAGCGGCGCGAGAATCACGCCGTACTGCTCATAGTCGGCAGCAACGCCGAGAATCGCCCGGTAGTAGTCCTCTGTCATCCAGCCGGCATCAAGCAACGGCCCAGACGCCTTGGCCACGGCGTCCTCCCAAGAGCTTGAGGCAATCCCGACCTGGGTGAACTCCTCGCTCACAAGCTCGTCGAGGGACAGGAGCCCGGGAAGCGCGGGCGCGCCCGCCGTCTGCCTTTCGCCCACGATGTCACGGATTCCCCGCTCAAGGGCAGCAGCGTCCTTGATGTCGCATGTTGTGCGCACCAGACCAAGGAGGTCGTCCACGATCTCGCTCTCGCCATGCAAGCCCACCGGAGAATGGAGGAATGCTTCGATCTTTCGTATGTCAACGCGCGAGAGCATCGGAGTCACGCGAATCGTCGGCTTTGGAAGCGCACCAGGCAGCTCGACGGTCGTAAGGACAACGTCAACGTCAGAATAGTCAAAGAGGCGGCAGTCGCGCGCCGACAGCTTGGCGACGATTTCCAGATGCGAGAACTCCTTCGCAAGCGACCGAGAGAGAAACGCAACTGTCCCCATCCCGGCGCCGCAGACGAGCACTGCCCTGACGGACCTGTTGGCCGCCGGGTTTTGGCGAAGGCGCTCGAGCGCGGCCCCAACGTACATGACAACGAAACCGACCTCGTCGTCACTCGCGGTCAGCCCATACTCCCCTTGGGCGGCAAGCAGCGCCCCCCGGCAGATTGAGAACAGGTCCGGGAAGCGCCCCCGGACGCTTGGCAGCAGGTCGCATCTTGCCTGGATGCCAAGGCGCTCTCGTGCGAGAAGGGCCTGAACGTGGATGCGCAGCCCGTCAACCAGCTCCTCGTCCAGGTACAGATCGTAGCCAATCTTCTCCGAGATGACGGAGACGAGCCTGCCCACGACGCGCTCTGCGGCACCCGTACGGATGCCCCCCGAGGCGTCCACACGCATCTTCGGTGCCGCCAGCAGCATCGCTCCCAAGGCATCAACCTCACGGTCAAGGCTCTCCCCTTCGGCAACGGCGCCAGCCCCATCGAACAGGGAGACAAGCGATGCACGAGCCTCATCGGTGACCGCGTCGAGCTCGGCGGGCAACCCGGAGACATAGTGGCCCTGACGGGTCCTGATGCGCGTGGCATTGAGGTAGTACGTCAACTGGACATAGGCCGAGTCCGTAAGGCTCTCGCCAACGTCATCGAGGTAGCGGTCAAGCGCAAACGCCATGCGCTTGAGCTCCCCCTCGCAGGCAAAGCCCCTCTCGCAAACCGAACAATCGCTCGCGTCGCCTTGTACGGAGAACAGGTTCGCGTAGACACCAAACCCCTCCCCGACGAAGTCTGACATCACCTGACGCCTGCGATATTCACTCACATCAAGCGCCCAGCCACCTTGGGGCGCGTCGAGAAGCCCGACGCCATGAGCCCGCAGCCATCCGGCGACGCGCTCCATGTCTCGCAACGCCGTCGTCCTGCTTACGCCGAGGGCGCAGGCAATGTCGGCTGCGGTGGAGGGGCAGGTTTCATCCAACAGGCCCGAGACGATGGCGTACATGCGCTGCTCGCCGGACAGACAGACGCTCTTCGCATCCGGGACCCCATTGCTCTGGGAGACAAGCTCCGCTGCGCGAGCGACGTCTTGCATCGCAATCGAGAACCCCCTGCGAGGAACGCGCTCCAGCACGATGCCGCGCTCCCCGAGCCAGTCGGAGAGCGCGGCAACCTCATACCTCACGGTCCTCTCGGAGATGCCGAGCTTGCGGGAGAGCTGTTGGGCCGTCACAGCAGAGAACGGATTGTCCATGAGACACCGCAGGATATCCCATGAACGGGCGTTCATCTGTCGCATTCGCAGGTCCTCCTACTCGTCAAGGGCCGCCCTCAGCGAGGAGATGTACTCTCTGGAATTCCCCTCAAGAACGGCCTCGATGATGCTGCTTCCCACGATAACGCCGTCGGCCCCCATCGCCATCAGGCTCTTGACCTGGCTGGGCCTGGAGATGCCGAAGCCGGCGCAGAGTGCGGCTGTGGCCCCCGCGTTGCGTAGGCGGGCGATGTCGTCCGCAACGCGAGGAGAGACGCCCTCGCGAGGCCCGGTCTTTCCCTCCTGTGCCTGGAGGAACAGGTAGCCGCGACCAGCGGCGGCATAGCCCGCAACATCCTCGTCCGCGAGATCGATGGGAACGAACAGCGGCTCAATCAGGCCGTTGCGCTCAAGGGCCTCGGAGAGCGCCGCCTTCGCTGCATCTGGGACATTGGGGGCAAGTACGCCATCCACCCCCACTGCGGCGACGCGCTCGCAGAACACATCGACACCCATGGCCTCTATGACCTCATAGTAGGTCATGATCTGGAGGCAGACATCAGGGTAGGCGTTTCTGAGCGCAGAGATAGAGTCCACGGCGGCCGCAGGACTCGTCACCTCAAGCGCGCGAGCCATCGATGAGGCAACGACAGCGCCATCGAGCACGGGCCTCTCGTATGGAATGCCGAGTTCGAGGACGTCTATGCCATCATCGATGAACTCACCGACACGGGAGATTGCATCTCCCATCTTGAAATCGCCTAGTGGGAAGTACCCCACGAAAATCTTGTCTCCTGCGCTTTTCTTCTCGCCCAGAACCTTCTCCATGTGGTTCACGGCTACCCTCTCCCATTGATTGCGTCATTGATGATACGGGCGATTTCCGAAGAGTCCCGGCAGGCAAGGAGCTGGCCGCACATGGGCTCATCCGAGAAGACGCCAATCAGCTTGCCAAGAACATCGAGGTGGCCTGTCGGGTCATTGACTGCGAGCATTGCAATCAAGCCGACCTCGATATCCTGCTCAAAGTCGTTCATTCTCTTGAAGCTGACCGGGCCAGCGCAGCGGCCGATTGCGATTGCCGCCCCGAGCACGCCGTCCGGCTCCCCATGCGGCATCGCAACGCCGCAGAGGGGAAACTCGATTCCGGTGGGATAGTCCCTCTCCCTCTCCAGAACGGCGTCGACATAGGTGGCCTTGGCGAAGCCATCGGAGACGAGCAGGCCCCCAAGTTGCCTGATTGCGTCCTCAGAGCTGGTCGCGCGAAGCATGGGTATCACCAGCTTTGGCGAAATCGCAATCGCATTGCTCATCATGCATCCCCCCACAACACCGCAGGGGGCGATTCCAGCGTTTCTGCCCCCTGCCAAAAACCGCTACTTCACGATGTCGTAAATCTGCTCGAAGACCTTGTCGGCACCAACGCCCGTCAGGATTGCCGTCGCCTTAATCGTGGGAACGTCAAGGGGTGGAAGCTGCGTTGCCGAGCAGACCACATCGGGATGGATCTGTGAGACCAGGGCGACCACCTCGCTCACACGACAGGTCGAGGCCTTTGCCTCTACTCCCTTGCCCTTGAGGTACTTCTCGATCTTCATGGCGATGTTCTTCGAGGTGACGCCGCCCGTACCGCAGGCAACGACGATCTTCTTTGCATCCATTGCTACCTCCAAACAAGACTTGCATCCGTTACCTTGTGTCGCACCAGCAAGCTCGCCTTACGCGAAGATTGCAAACACCTGGCCGATTGCCCAGGCAACCCAGCTCGAGCCGATACCCAGCGTCGTAGAGAGGGACTCGAAGGGCAGGCCGTTCATGGCGGCGCACTGCGTGTACCAACTGGCCGTGGCGGTGCAGACGTAGAGCGTAATGATCATGACGACCACGCCGGCGATGAATCCACGGAAGATGTTCTTCTTGCAGAAGGGCATGCAGCAGCTGATGAGGAACGGTGCGGCAATAGCAAGGTCGGCCATCGGCAGGACGCGGTTGCCCGGAAGGATGAAGGCAAGGAGCAGCACGACGGGGGTGACCAGGATACCGGTTGCCATGACGTCGGGCATGCCGATGAGAATGGCGGCGTCGAGACCGATGTTGAGGTCACGGTGGAACCTCTTGGCGCAGATGTCACGCATCCCGTCAGCGACGGGGGTGATGCCCTCGACAAGGATGTTCTCGACGCGTGGGAAGACGATCATGAAGGCCGCCACGGTGATGCCAAGCAGGAACGTCTGACCAAAGCCCTGGCCACCGGCGATGCCGAGCACGATGCCCATCACGAAGCCAATCATGGACGGCGAGACAAGGCCGCCAAAGCGCTCCTCGATCTTCTCGGGGCTCCAGTCAATTTTAGCGAGCACCGGGATTTTTTCGATGACCCAATTCGCGGCCATGCCGACGGGAGCAAAGATGACGGCGTTGCCGTGAGGGATGGAGACGCCATCGAGGCCGTAGGCCTTCTGGATTGCCGGCGCGGTAAGATCGGCAAACTTAAGGACGATAATCTCGTTGATCACGTAGGCAGCGATGGCAAGGGGCACGCTTCCGGTGATTGCCCAGACATAGGAAGATGCAAGCGCCCACACAGAGTAGTTGAACACATCAACGTCAAAGGTGTCGGTGAGCCTGAGGACAATCATCAGGGCATTGACCGCAAGGCCGACGACCAGCAGAATGGCGTAGAAGCTGAGTGGAAAGAGGACCGAGGAGTACGCCGAGCCGAGACCGAGGTCAATGATGTCAAGTTTGAGTCCTGTAGCCTCTACGACCTGGGTGAGGATCGGCGTTGCCGCACCCGAGAACATGCCAACCATCGTGCTCATTGCAACAAGGGCACCAGCCACATAGATGGAGCAACGCAGGGCCTCTCCGACCTTCAGCCTGGCGAGAAGAAGACCTACCAGGAAGATTCCGATCATCACCATGACCGATGACGGCAGAGCCGCATACCAGTTCAAGGCTCCCAATATGATGTCCATTCATGCCTCCTTTTCCGAGGACTGCCTTGACTAGAAGTCTATGGGTGCCACGGACCAGCGGACAGACCACTTGTTTCACCGCCCAATCCGGCAACTTTGAACAGGCAAACGGCAGACGGTGCAGGCAGGCGGAACGATGGGGGCAGGAAGGCCAAGGTGATGTGCTGGAGGCCTGCCTGTACGTAGGTAACGGCGCCCGAGTACTGGTGAGAGGTCTAGGCCAAGGCGGCTGAGAGGCGCTAGTGACGGTACAGAAATACGTTCGCTTTCTTGGGGGCTGGCCTTAGCGCCAAGCCTCCATCTTTGTATGCGCTTTGCCATGGGGAGAGTGCCAAAGGCGATTGTGTCGGGAATGACGCTCCTATGGTGTGTCAAGGGGCGTTTCGCCGCTCTTGCCGATTTCACTCAGGGGCACCGAGTGCCTGTCCCTGAGCTCGTAGCGCCTTCTCGTCCCTCGCTCGATCCCGTTGATCCTGACAGGCTTGGTACCTAGCCTGTCAGCGACCTGCCTCTGGGTGAGATGCGCCTCCACCCGCCTCGACCTGAGGTCTCCACCGTCCTCGTGCGCCCTGGCTGCTGGGTTCATGAGGGCGCGACAGGCCTCCCTGGCGGTGTGCCTCCTGAGGCACCGTACGATCGCGCGCTTCGGCTTGCCCCCTCCGTCCTCTTGACTACGACTCTCCAGGACATCGCATTTCAATCCACGCCCCTCGTATGAGGGGCGACTCGAGCCAGCGCCAGTACCCTCTCTTCGCCGCCTCATTTCAATCCACGCCCCTCGTATGAGGGGCGACAGGGATGTCAGAATGTGCGGGAACGCCACAAGCAATTTCAATCCACGCCCCTCGTATGAGGGGCGACCGCGGGCGACGTGAGCACCATGCGCCACGCGTTGTTATTTCAATCCACGCCCCTCGTATGAGGGGCGACTACCTTTCCGCGCTCGACCCGGCCCTCGCATGGTATTTCAATCCACGCCCCTCGTATGAGGGGCGACCGAGCTGTTCGGCGGCAAGGTATGTGGGACTATCATTTCAATCCACGCCCCTCGTATGAGGGGCGACCACGCCGCACATCTCGTACGCCGCCTGGGTGCAATTTCAATCCACGCCCCTCGTATGAGGGGCGACCAGGGCACTCCGTCGCGGCGAAGTCGCTGTGGCCATTTCAATCCACGCCCCTCGTATGAGGGGCGACTTCTGCTTGCCGCCACGTACGAGACGACTACGGATATTTCAATCCACGCCCCTCGTATGAGGGGCGACGGCGGGGAGCACCTCGTGGGTCACCCAACGCTTATTTCAATCCACGCCCCTCGTATGAGGGGCGACGATGCGCGTAAGACGAGCCTGGATGGCACATCAGATTTCAATCCACGCCCCTCGTATGAGGGGCGACTCGGTGTAGATGTCCTCGTAGAGCAGTTCTTTGCGGATTTCAATCCACGCCCCTCGTATGAGGGGCGACGCGGTGCCTAGCAGTTTTCTTCTCTGTATGCAAATTTCAATCCACGCCCCTCGTATGAGGGGCGACCAGCGTGGACTTGCCGATGCCCTCCACACCATAGATATTTCAATCCACGCCCCTCGTATGAGGGGCGACGCGCTCTCAGAACGTAAGTCGTCGATAGACAGATGATTTCAATCCACGCCCCTCGTATGAGGGGCGACACGGCGTGTACGGAATCGCATCCCGTTTCTGGTGATTTCAATCCACGCCCCTCGTATGAGGGGCGACGGGTAGCGCGCCGCCGGGTCCCTCGGCTTGGTTCATTTCAATCCACGCCCCTCGTATGAGGGGCGACACCTCGCTCTACTTCCTCGCATCACCTCACAGCCATTTCAATCCACGCCCCTCGTATGAGGGGCGACGCCTCAGGCAGGACAACCCCATGAGGAGCGTCGAATTTCAATCCACGCCCCTCGTATGAGGGGCGACGAGATGGTCGAGAGGAGCGTGGAGCCGTGCCACCCATTTCAATCCACGCCCCTCGTATGAGGGACGACGACGGCGGTGGGGAGGTACGAGACCACCGTCGTATTTCAATCCACGCCCCTCGTATGAGGGACGACACGAGATACCGCTTCAACAGTAAAGCACAGTACATTTCAATCCACGCCCCTCGTATGAGGGACGACCAGGTGTCATGCCACGCTTTGAGCGCGCTGAGCACATTTCAATCCACGCCCCTCGTATGAGGGACGACCTCGGGCCGCGCGATGGGCGTCGAGTGCATCGAATTTCAATCCACGCCCCTCGTATGAGGGACGACACGGCCACCGAGATAGAGGCTGCGTACCAGCCCATATTTCAATCCACGCCCCTCGTATGAGGGACGACGTCTCGGGCGGTGACGGCACCGGGGCCGAGGCATATTTCAATCCACGCCCCTCGTATGAGGGACGACTCAACGTCTTCGGCTCGAACGCCGAGGACGTGCAATTTCAATCCACGCCCCTCGTATGAGGGACGACCACGACGGGGCCGGCCGTCGCGTCGACCTCGCACTGATTTCAATCCACGCCCCTCGTATGAGGGACGACACACCTGCTTCATGCAGATGGCCGTGCCGTCCTCATTTCAATCCACGCCCCTCGTATGAGGGACGACCGTGGTGTAGCGGGCGGCTATGCGGGCGATGTTATTTCAATCCACGCCCCTCGTATGAGGGACGACGGAGGCCCTAGGCACGGCTGGCATTGGCATCGAATTTCAATCCACGCCCCTCGTATGAGGGACGACTCGGCGTCCTCTGCGCGCCGACCTTGCGCAGGCATTTCAATCCACGCCCCTCGTATGAGGGACGACAGAACTGCCACTACATCGCCGAGATGCACGAGAGATTTCAATCCACGCCCCTCGTATGAGGGACGACGTCGGCATGGTCGTCGCCGTCCCGACGGTGCAGCCATTTCAATCCACGCCCCTCGTATGAGGGACGACCCTAATCACGGTCATTCGTCTCACCTTCCTTCAAATTTCAATCCACGCCCCTCGTATGAGGGACGACCGCGGCAGGCAGCAATCGACGCAGCAATCGTCAAATTTCAATCCACGCCCCTCGTATGAGGGACGACACATGTCCTGGTCGCTTCGCACGACCCTGGTGCTATTTCAATCCACGCCCCTCGTATGAGGGACGACCCTCGGGGTCGCCGGGGTAGCGCAGGCCGTTGCTATTTCAATCCACGCCCCTCGTATGAGGGACGACCGCAGGGCCCCCGTCACCTCGTCCCACAGAGGCACATTTCAATCCACGCCCCTCGTATGAGGGACGACCGCGGTCGCGAGCATCATTGGGAGCTGCTGGAGATTTCAATCCACGCCCCTCGTATGAGGGACGACCGTGGGGCGTGAGGTCTTCCAATGGCTTCCCGTAGATTTCAATCCACGCCCCTCGTATGAGGGATGACGCATGACGCCGTCGTACAGGAGCGCGGCGTCTGCATTTCAATCCACGCCCCTCGTATGAGGGACGACCTCGACGGCACCGTGGCCGTGACGGCGACGGTGTAATTTCAATCCACGCCCCTCGTATGAGGGACGACGCGTCTGCTTCATCCTCTCACCTCCTCTTGTCTTATTTCAATCCACGCCCCTCGTATGAGGGACGACGACGGCGGTGGGGAGGTACGAGACCACCGTCGTATTTCAATCCACGCCCCTCGTATGAGGGACGACAGCCTATACCCGTTGCCTTGAGCATCGACTGGTCATTTCAATCCACGCCCCTCGTATGAGGGACGACGCGAGCGGATATGCTGTGCCGCACGTCACAATCGAATTTCAATCCACGCCCCTCGTATGAGGGACGACGAGGAAGGTCGCGATGTCGGTGGGGTTGACGAAATTTCAATCCACGCCCCTCGTATGAGGGACGACCGCAGGATCGCGGACAGCGCCTCGGCCCCGCCGTCATTTCAATCCACGCCCCTCGTATGAGGGACGACCAGGCTGACGCCCGGCTTGGCGTCCGCCACGCGATTTCAATCCACGCCCCTCGTATGAGGGACGACCAGCTCGAAGAGCTCCGCCATGCGCCACCTCATATATTTCAATCCACGCCCCTCGTATGAGGGACGACCGGGGAGCCCCACGTGAGCCACACGGCCCCGCCGTCATTTCAATCCACGCCCCTCGTATGAGGGACGACCTTCTCTGACCATTCGGCATAGTCCTCATCATCGAATTTCAATCCACGCCCCTCGTATGAGGGACGACCAAGGTCGGCGTGACGTTCATCGGGCCGTGCTCATTTCAATCCACGCCCCTCGTATGAGGGACGACTAGGCGGCACGGACTAAGGGCAACGAATCAAGGAGATTTCAATCCACGCCCCTCGTATGAGGGACGACCTCAGGCCAAGTAGTCTCGTTTGCGCATGGGCCTATTTCAATCCACGCCCCTCGTATGAGGGACGACGAGGCACGGGGACGGCCTCAGCCGCCAGACCGTATTTCAATCCACGCCCCTCGTATGAGGGACGACCATCACGCCGTCGTACAGGAGCGCGGCGTCTGCATTTCAATCCACGCCCCTCGTATGAGGGACGACGACGGCGGTGGGGAGGTACGAGACCACCGTCGTATTTCAATCCACGCCCCTCGTATGAGGGACGACGAGGAAGGTCGCGATGTCGGTGGGGTTGACGAAATTTCAATCCACGCCCCTCGTATGAGGGACGACCGCAGGATCGCGGACAGCGCCTCGGCCCCGCCGTCATTTCAATCCACGCCCCTCGTATGAGGGACGACCAGGCTGACGCCCGGCTTGGCGTCCGCCACGCAATTTCAATCCACGCCCCTCGTATGAGGGACGACCAGCTCGAAGAGCTCCGCCATGCGCCACCTCATATATTTCAATCCACGCCCCTCGTATGAGGGACGACCGGGGAGCCCCACGTGAGCCACACGGCCCCGCCGTCATTTCAATCCACGCCCCTCGTATGAGGGACGACCTTCTCTGACCATTCGGCATAGTCCTCATCATCGAATTTCAATCCACGCCCCTCGTATGAGGGACGACCAAGGTCGGCGTGACGTTCATCGGGCCGTGCTCATTTCAATCCACGCCCCTCGTATGAGGGACGACTAGGCGGCACGGACTAAGGGCAACGAATCAAGGAGATTTCAATCCACGCCCCTCGTATGAGGGACGACCTCAGGCCAAGTAGTCTCGTTTGCGCATGGGCCTATTTCAATCCACGCCCCTCGTATGAGGGACGACGAGGCACGGGGACGGCCTCAGCCGCCAGACCGTATTTCAATCCACGCCCCTCGTATGAGGGACGACCATCACGCCC
>NZ_LR027574.1:72615-84395 GCF_900605015.1 Olsenella sp. Marseille-P4559 | reverse complement strand
TCTCGTTTGCGCATGGGCCTATTTCAATCCACGCCCCTCGTATGAGGGACGACGAGGCACGGGGACGGCCTCAGCCGCCAGACCGTATTTCAATCCACGCCCCTCGTATGAGGGACGACCATCACGCCCCGGCCGGGCGCCACCCGGGATTGGATTTCAATCCACGCCCCTCGTATGAGGGACGACAGAGCGCGCGGGGCCTGCCTGCCGCGTCGTGGGAATTTCAATCCACGCCCCTCGTATGAGGGACGACCCGCGTCCCGGGCTGCCCACATGACATCCGTGAAATTTCAATCCACGCCCCTCGTATGAGGGACGACCTGGTTGTAGTAGATGAAGCCGTGCATGAAGAGATTTCAATCCACGCCCCTCGTATGAGGGACGACGGTGCCCGGCGTGTCCCCCTCCACGTCGGCGAAATTTCAATCCACGCCCCTCGTATGAGGGACGACCCCCAGCCGGAGCCTGAGGCCATCGGCTGGGACATTTCAATCCACGCCCCTCGTATGAGGGACGACTGGTGGACGGCTGCGATACGCGCAAGGTGGCGGAATTTCAATCCACGCCCCTCGTATGAGGGACGACGAGAGCGCGCGGGGCCTGCCCGCCGCGTCGCGGGAATTTCAATCCACGCCCCTCGTATGAGGGACGACGAGGTTCGCCGGCTCGTGCTCGATGGACGCGCGATTTCAATCCACGCCCCTCGTATGAGGGACGACGACAAGACACAAGGAGGAGGATTCCATGAGCGTATTTCAATCCACGCCCCTCGTATGAGGGACGACACCGCAAGCTGGTCGAGAACTGGACCTCGCCCGGATTTCAATCCACGCCCCTCGTATGAGGGACGACCGGGGGCGACCTCGGCAAGGTCGTGGGCGACTGATTTCAATCCACGCCCCTCGTATGAGGGACGACTTGCCTGGTCAAAGGTCCAGAGACCCGGATGCCTATTTCAATCCACGCCCCTCGTATGAGGGACGACACCCATTCTCCTCGATGCTGGACGAGGCCATGCCGATTTCAATCCACGCCCCTCGTATGAGGGACGACATCGAGAGGATGCTCGGAGAGGATGCCAAGGTAATTTCAATCCACGCCCCTCGTATGAGGGACGACTCGTGCGCTGGTATTCGTCAGCCCACGTGGCAGATTTCAATCCACGCCCCTCGTATGAGGGACGACAAGGCCGTAAGCGACGGGCAGAAGAGGAAGAAGGATTTCAATCCACGCCCCTCGTATGAGGGACGACCAGGCGCCAGGGCATGTGCCGGGACTGCTTCTCATTTCAATCCACGCCCCTCGTATGAGGGACGACCTCGATAGACACCGGTGACCACAGGGTTGACGCGATTTCAATCCACGCCCCTCGTATGAGGGACGACCTGCCTACCGCCCACTGCTGGTCCTTGTAGGCATATTTCAATCCACGCCCCTCGTATGAGGGACGACCTTACACAGTCACGGTGCTCGGCTCGTAGCCGGGCGATTTCAATCCACGCCCCTCGTATGAGGGACGACCGCCCACGGTGCCACCCGATGGCCCCGAGGCATGAATTTCAATCCACGCCCCTCGTATGAGGGACGACCCGCTCGCCGATGATTCAATGCCGCTCGCGGCAAATTTCAATCCACGCCCCTCGTATGAGGGACGACTTAGGACCACGCACAATCCCTGCTGGGACGCAAAATTTCAATCCACGCCCCTCGTATGAGGGACGACTGGGAATCCGAGATTTCTTGCCGCCAGCGGCATAATTTCAATCCACGCCCCTCGTATGAGGGACGACGGCCGCGATGCCGCTCCCCGTCTCGTCCACGGCATTTCAATCCACGCCCCTCGTATGAGGGACGACGGTACGTCCGCGTAGTCTCGGACGCAGACCTCCAATTTCAATCCACGCCCCTCGTATGAGGGACGACTTAGGACCACGCACAATCCCTGCTGGGACGCAAAATTTCAATCCACGCCCCTCGTATGAGGGACGACTGGGAATCCGAGATTTCTTGCCGCCAGCGGCATAATTTCAATCCACGCCCCTCGTATGAGGGACGACGGCCGCGATGCCGCTCCCCGTCTCGTCCACGGCATTTCAATCCACGCCCCTCGTATGAGGGACGACCGAGGGCGGCACCGTCACGGCATGGATGGGCGCGATTTCAATCCACGCCCCTCGTATGAGGGACGACCGCGTCATGGGATGTGCCCCACGTGCTGGACGAAATTTCAATCCACGCCCCTCGTATGAGGGACGACCGCCACAGGAATCATCGAGGCCAAGGCGCACAAATTTCAATCCACGCCCCTCGTATGAGGGACGACTCAGAGGGCATCGCGGTCAGGGACGAGATAAGATTTCAATCCACGCCCCTCGTATGAGGGACGACACGGTCGTGCCGCCTGACGTGTCGCTTCCCCTGAAATTTCAATCCACGCCCCTCGTATGAGGGACGACGTGAGCGCATTCACCAACGCCGTCGACTCCATCATTATTTCAATCCACGCCCCTCGTATGAGGGACGACTTGTGTTGCCGCAGCCCCGCCCGTCCAGTGGGTTATTTCAATCCACGCCCCTCGTATGAGGGACGACCTCTCCATGAGCGAGGAGAACATCGACAGCCTGATTTCAATCCACGCCCCTCGTATGAGGGACGACCCACGGGCGCTTCGGTCGCGGCCAGCGCCACCATTTCAATCCACGCCCCTCGTATGAGGGACGACCACGTGGTTCATGCTTTCGCCCTCTATCTCAAGATTTCAATCCACGCCCCTCGTATGAGGGACGACTCTGCGATTCCGTGAGCGCGGTCTTCTCCGCTTCATTTCAATCCACGCCCCTCGTATGAGGGACGACGTGCTTTTAGCGTCGTCACGTCTCGGACGTATGAATTTCAATCCACGCCCCTCGTATGAGGGACGACGGCCGCCTGCGCCTCGCTCAACGTCCCAGCCGAATTTCAATCCACGCCCCTCGTATGAGGGACGACCGCAAAATATGGTAGCACATGATCATCAGACCACAAGGTGTTGATCATAGCCCGTTGCATATCTTATTGCCATACCTATGTCCTTTATCGTTTTGGCTCCAAATGCCATTGTCAAGGTGCGAAGCCCCCTGTGCGCGACTGATTGCCTACGGTTCGCACTTCTAGAGGGACAGGAACCCCTGAGGGTCATAACCTTCCTTGGCTCCAATATGAGTAATCTTGCTCTTGTAGGAGTCGCCCAAGTTATAGAACCGTAAGCTATCGTGCTTGACGTCTATAATCTCCGTCAACTTGTGACGGAGTTCTGCCTGCGTTGCAGCATCCGCGTCACACTCAAACACGGAGTTCTGGACACGCTGGCCATAATTGACACATATCTTAGCCACTCTGCGAAGCCTCTTTTGCCCCGCAGGCGTCGTAGTATCAACATCGTAAGTGATGACGACATACATGGGAAAGCGACTCCTCACTTCCACATGAACGGTGGATAACCGTCGATATCTCCTCGAACGTACTGCGCCAGGAGCTGTGCCTGTACGTATGGTACTAATCCATAGGGCATCTTCTCATGGAGGAAAGGATGTGTAACTACCTCCCTCTTCTTCTCCTGCCAGGCATCAAAGAGAACCTTGCGCCCGTCATCCGTCAGCCTGACCTCGCCATTCTCCCTCGTTTCAAAATGCTTCGCCTTTATCGTTCGATTGTTGATGACAGTCAGCACGAAGCGGTCAACCAGGATTGGGCGAAGCTCCTCCATGCAGTCAAGCGCCAGAGACCTTCTGCCAGGCCTGTCCGTGTGCATGAACCCGATGTAGGGATCGAGCCCCGCCCCACGCAAAGCCGAGGAGCAGTCAAGTGAGAGCATGGTGTAGAAGAGAGACAGCATTGCGTTCACAGGATCAAGGGGCGGTTGTTTGTTCCGCCCACGAAACTCAAATGCCTTGTCAGTATTCAGCACAAGTTCGTTGAACACTGCGAAGTATTCAGCTGCGGCATCCCCCTCAATCCCTCGCAATGATTCAATTGACGAGCACGATTTGAGGGCGCGCAACGAGCTACTGAGCATTTGCGACGCTCGCTTGAGTGAGTCGACGTCGACCCTCATCCCATGGTCTCGGATACATCTTTCTAGAACCCACTTCGAGTTGAAGACCTTCGCTAGGATGAAGTTCTTCGAGACTACCAGACACTGTTCGCGGTTCTGGGACATCAGGCTCTGCCTTTGTCGCAGCAGTACATTCCCATGGGGCATGCCTGCCACGTCGGCAAGGAACCTGCCGCTCGATGTGAAAAATGCAAGCTCAATACCCTCATCTGCACAGCGGCCCATCAAGGCAGGGCTGGCGCCCATGTACGAGAACGAGTAGATGCTCGCCAGAGTATGCAGAGGTATCCTGCCCATCTCTGCCCCTTGTCGCTTAGCGACGACATTCATGCCGTCAACCGTAAGGTAAAGGTCATCCGACAAGATGTAGAGCGTGTTCCCAAGGCGCCTCACAAGGATCCCTCCAACATTTCGTCGACATAGGCTTGGGCGCTCTTCGCCTTCGGCATGCACAGCTCATAGAGGGAGCATGACCTGCAACTCTTGCGGTACCTTGCCTTTGGGATCCAGCGCTTCTGGTACAGTGAGTGCATCTCCGCAAAGTCACGCTCCACCTCCTGGCGAATCTCCCGCAGAAACTCGACCTTCTCGCGAGACCGCGTCTCCCCGTAATACAGAAAGCCGTATGGGATCTCGGAGCCAAACATCTCCTCCAGGCACATCGCCTGGGCCGTCAGCTGAAGCCTATCGGCATCGATGGTCTTCGCATGCCCATGCTTGTATTCCACAGGGAACTCGGACCATAGGCCATCCTCCCCTACGAGAGGATGACCATGCTCGCTCTGGTGAAACTCCACTACGTCGCACTGCCCAATGACGCCCATCGCGGAGGAGCGCACCGTCAGGCCGCGCACGATGATGGTGTCTCCCCTGCGCTCGCGGAGGGAATCGTCGTGCGCACGCTCATGCATAATGTCTCCGCCAATGGTCAGGACGTTCTCCTGCCACTCATCCGCCACGTGGATGAGCCCCCATTGGCGCCGGCAATAATCGAAGTGCTGGATGCCTGACAACATTAAATAGTCTTCGTCTGAATACATAGGGAAAACTCCCCGGTGCTCAAAGGATTAGCGTTCCGTTTGTGAACTGGCCCAGCTCCATGACACCACGCATATATCCCAAGAAATCATCATAGGGCAAGGTCCATTGGTATAAATCTTCGCTCAGCTTCTGCAGCTGCCATTTCCCGATATAGCACTTGCGTATCGAGACCGATCCACTCTGGAGATTCTCCCAGCAGCTATATCCACGCACGGCTCTTTCAGCCAGTTCAGGATCAATAATCGCGACGACGGTGTCATCATCAATGACTTTGAACTCGGAGGCAATCTCCTTGAACTCGTAATCACCCTCATCGTCAAGCAGTTTGCGAATAAACAATCTCACCCGTTCATTAGAGCCCCAAGACAGCTCCTCATTCATTGATGTTGTACTTAGCTCGGCATTAACGGGAATGCTCTTTTTGAAGTAGTTGAGCAGTACTTCACGAGATGCCTTCAAACGCTTGTTGTTGTTTAGTCTTGAATCGTCTTGGAACAAGAATGTCCACATTTCCGCAGCATCGTACTCGCCATTGCGGTTAACGCGCCCGGCACTTTGAACTAACGAAAGAAGCGAAGATGTTTCACGAAAACCAGTTCTAAATGAAAAGTCGACACCGGCCTCAACGCATGAAGTAGCCACCAGTGTCCAGTCCGTATCCTCTTCGTTCGATAGTCGTTTTATGATTCTTTCAACAGTTTTTGCCCTGTAGCCTGGTGTCAAAGCGGTGGAAAGATGTTCTACTCGTTCGCGACCACATTCTTGTCTGAATGCATCCGCAACGATAGCGGCATTATTCACCGTATTGACTATCACCAGCCTCGGACCAGGCTCGCCGCATACCCATGTAGGAAAATCAGACAAGGCAATTGCCTGTTCACGATAACAATACCTAATTCGGTTTAGCTCATATTTATACAATTCAGCTCTGATTGCTTCAGGAACTAGCCTAGTGACATCAGGTTGTTCAAGCCCAATTTTCCAATGCTTAAATGCTGAGAGCTCCCAGAAACGAACTAAGGAGCCAGAGGCGAGCACCCATCTGCAAGACCACTCCTCAGCAAGACAGTTCATCCATTTCCATGCTATCGGAAGCAATTGAACAGGCAACGCAGCGTGTGCCTCATCAACGAATATGACGCTCCCCGGCAGCTCATGCAGCCTGCGAAGTACAGACGGCTTATTGGATGCCAACGTCTCAAAAAAAGCAACCGCAGTAGTCACTACGATTGGCGCCTTCCAACGTGCCGTTAGGTATCTGGTATCGTAATCTTCGAAATCCACTCGACTATGGACTTCAGCGACAACTCTATTTGGATCCTCGCCCGGGAGAACCAAGGCTTTGCGGTAAACCTTCACGGACTGGCTAATGATGCTCGTATAGGGCAGCACCACAAATATTCTTCGCAGGCCATATTCAGAGCATTGATGGAGAAGATTAGCCATTACCGCAGTCGTTTTGCCGGACCCCACAGGGCTATCGCACGATACAAAGCTTTCCTCTAGATTGGCAGACCGACAAGCCCGATACATCTTTCGGCGCAAACGACTTCTCTCATCATTCGTCCCCAAGTCAGAGACATACTGGTCGAGCATCCTCAAACGTTCATCGGCGCGCAGCAAAGGCATGTCTTCCGCCGAAGGGCCTTGACCATAAAACCTTGCTGTGTCGGAATGATCAGCGTCAGCCAAACACGAGAGCGCCATTCTACAATACACGCCTAATCCATTAGGCGTCTTCTCGAGAGTATGGTCAGCCGCATCAGCAGACGTGAGAGACTCGTGTATTGATACGAGCTCCCCCAATTCGTTATCGGTTTGTCGCTTAATCTGTTTGTCTCTAAGAAAATTCATACCTCGCGCCTGCTCTTCAGCAATATCAGGCAAGCCCGCGTGATGAGAATAGACAGACAAAGCAGCCAGCAGACTTCCAGACTTCAACAAGTAGCTACATCCCGCATCAACATGGTTCACAGGAAGATGGCCTTTTCCATCCTGGGTCGAACGCAATACGTCCTGGTTGTCTTTGTCCAGCTTCCCGAGATCATGCCAAAGGGCCGCATTATGGACTGTATGCTGCAGCTCTAGGCATGAGGTCCTTGCATATTTCCCAGCTTCTGCAGCATACCTATCTGCACGACGCATTACTGCGAGGATATGGTCTTCATAGCTCTGAGATTTTCCATCGCAATTCGCGCTGTGTGCAAGATATTCCATATTCACTCAATTCCTACAATACAGGCGTTTTCGCCAGATCATTACAGGAAGAAACTTTTTCCATCAGCTTGTCTGGAAGCTGGTCCACATCCTCATAATCCAGCCACGATTCTGATGGCTCGTCGGGTTCGTCTTTTTTCTTTGGAGTTAGTGCTTCGAAAAGAAGATAATCAGGACAGCTGCCCAAAATACTCCTGTGTTCGATATACCATGCATGTCTGATGCGGACATCAGGGCGTACTGAAGATCTATTTAAATCATATGCATAAGGAATCATCAGCTTCATCAACTCGATGTCATCAGCTGTACAACCTGATTTCCGTGCATAATTCGGATTGACAAAGAAAGGCATAGTATAGATACCGTGCTCTACGACTCGATACGACATTGGAGCCATACCGGAATTCTTTTCCTTCTGGACACCAGCCTTATTCGTATTTGTCTGACGAATTATATGAATCGGTGCAATTGATATTCCCATTCCGAATTGAACGACGCCCGTTTTTATAAAGCCTTTATCCCCGCCCGACTCCAAAAACGTATTCCCAAATATTCTTGCATCCCAATACTTCTTGACAAACTCGCTATTCAAAAAATCTCTTTCATTGAATTTAGCGTTATCCTTAGTTGCACCCATCTCTTTGGAGATGGCACCACGGTCACGACCACGATGTTCAAGTATCTGGTAGTTATCTGGACTGTTCCTGTACACCTCCGGTAGAGCTGCAAAGAATGGGGAATTGTGGTCCTCAAGCAGCTCGCGAAGTTTTCTCTTGAACGACACTGGAGAAATCTCTCCGTGTCCGTTTTCTCGCTGCCGCGGATCGCTCTCTCTGTCGGGATCTCCATTCGGATTGGAGTTCACAACCTCGATAACAAGCAAACCAGTAGCACGCTTAATTTCATCTACCATGATCTGTCCTTTCTTCTGCGCTAGTTTTCACCATTGTCACTGGAAGCGCTGCGATTTTTCGGCAGTGAAGACAGGAATCCGATAAATAGCTGAGCCCTCTCTTCATCCGAGAAACTCCTGGGGCTCTTCCATGCAGGCCCCAGCTTATCCATGGTCATCTGATATTCCTTGCATATCCAAGCAGTCAACCGTCGATTCTTCTCAAGTTCCTCGTCCTTGCTGGTTTCATTCTTGAAGGTTTTAGCCCAAGCAAGATAAGGCAAGATTCTTTGTCCCAAGATGACAAAAGCTTCCTTTGGAGAATCGGACGCCACACGGAACAAAGCTGATCCAACAAACTGAGGAGGGTAGTTTTTCTCACGCACCACTTTGCAATAGAGCTCATGAAGAATGTCGGATTCATGCAGTAGTTGGCCAAACAAGTAGGGGGCCTCGTTGCAGTAGGAATCCATATATATCCCTTCACGATGTAAAAGAAGTGACAAAAACGGTATGAGCAGATTTATTGCATCTATGCATGATTTGGATATATCATTGTAATCCCTTTTGGCAAGAGCTGCACCAGTGGCGGCAATCAATTTGGGACATTTTTCTACTGCAATATGCATCTCCCTTTCTACAGGAAGCATCTTGTCCAAGAGCAGCTCCACACCGTAATAATCGGGAACAACGCTTAAGTTGGGGGCCTCCTTATTATTACGTTTCGGCCCGGAGCCCTCTTTCTCATCGCGATTGACCTGAGTATTCATTATTTCGGCAATGCTCATGGGATATGGTATCCGTCTGGCAAGCCCTCCGAGGATTTCTGGATGGTTGCCGCACCCAGCTTCCCAGTCGCGTACATTATCTTCAAGCGATTGGATATTGACAGCCCTTGTGTACATTACCCGTGTTCTGCCAGGTGGTTTATTTGTTACTTTACGCAAGACAAATACACGAATGTCATCAGTAGCCCCAGCGTCTTCACCTTCAACGCCGTGTCGCAATTTATTTATATATACTGCCGCAGCTTCTTCGAACTTCCTCTTGGGACTGACGCTAAACACACTTTCGAACTCCCTCTCGGGGCTGACGCCAAACACACTTGTATAGTCCAATTGTTTGATGAACTCACCTATTGGATATACATATAGCCATTCATGGCTATGCGATTTCGATGTCCATATCCATACTTTATTCTCGAGAGCTTGATTATTTAGCCACCGCATCGCACCAGCCAGCACTTCCCTATTTCTGATGCTTAACGGGAAAGAGTCATTCTTCTTCAAGCCGTATTTTATCTGGCACACTGCCGCATCATTCATTGTGCGTAAAGAAGCAGACATATTATCCGGCAATTTGAAAGTTGCCATACGATCTGTCGTAGGTTCATATGGCTGTCCAAGGGCATCCACCAAAGCGTTGTTGTCTAGGATATCGCTTACCGATTCATTAGTTAACAGCGCCTTGTTTAGTGAGTTGTTGAACTGGTATGTACGGGTAGACCAACCGCTTTCTACGAGTTCCTCCGTATCAAAGATGAACGACAGAGAATCGTTCTTCCGTTTAGGCATGTTAAACAGCAGAAGCAAGGCCGTAGAGATATCTTGGTGCTTTCTAAGACATTGAAAGGCATATTGTTTCAGCATTTCATAGAGAGTCATTGGATTTCTGTATCGGTCTGTAGCCTCGACCAGCAGTTTGACTGGTTCAAAATCCCCTGTAAGTTCCAGCAACTTATGGGGCTCTATCACCATACGCAGCTTGTATTTTCTAGCAAAACGTTCTTGCTTCCGAGCATTCTTCGGGAACCATAAGGAGTCATTACACATTGAGATGATGGTCTCAATGTCTTTATCGCTTAATGGCTCATTCCCTTTCGCCGCTTTATTTAGGATATTCGAATCAGCACTGTCTTTTGGCAAGGCAAAAAGAGCGTCCAGATTCATATGCGGGTACGAAGCTTGATTGCTCCCAAATTTATATATCCCGGCCAGCTCGTCGCCAGTCAATGTACTGAGGCTCGCAATACCATTGTCATTCAGGCATATTCTTATACATGGGGTATTCGGGATTTCATCGAGTTCGAAATACCTAATTTGGTCGCTAAAGTCAATGCCAGAAGCTTGAAGCGCCTTTGTTATACTGAATGCTTCGTTAATCATCTGTTATCACCGCCCAATGGATAGATAAGGGTGCCATCATGAATGCGCACATCGGTATCGAATCTAGGCCCGACATGTCCATATGTAGAACTATCGAAGACTGTTCGAAGCATCGAAGGAATTACGATGTCAGGTAGCTCTTCACATGCATGAGTAGATGATCTCAGAGGGCCAACATATGAGGTTGTGAACTCTCTCCATCCAAGTGATACTGTGCCGAATGATTGGCCTCGGTTCAATCGTCTCTCGAAGATAGCTTTATATGCATGACCTGGTGAGGTAGTATGTGCATCCCACAGACGCGACCTCAAATTGAAGGAATCTCGATTGTTGTTCTGTTCCACTACGGCATAAAGCTTGTAACAAACATCGACAAGAACCGTTGCAACAAGTTGATAGTTATTGCCACTTTTGATATCTGGATTCGATCTGTTCGGGCCGCCGTAATTAGTTACATAAGAGTGATACTGGATAGGTTTACATATTTCCACCCTCGTTGGAATTATAGAAATTGCTGGTCCCCACAGGATGCTTTCGAATATTCCCTTGGACGCCGAGTATGTCGGTGCCGGATAGCTACATGGACAATCACCAGTATCAGGCCGCGTCCACATGGCAGTGTTTCCGGCAACTTCCATTGCAATCTCGTATTTCTTGTCATTCATGATGAGCTCCAGTCTTCTATTTGCACCATTTAAGTACAAATTCAAAAACCCAACCGAATGATTGCGAGCTCAATTAGGTGAATGGCAAACTCTGGTCCAACTAGCGTCGCAGACAAGGCGATGTGTTTGCCGACTACGAGTGGTCAGCGTACTTATCCCCATGCTCAATTGAAACTCGCGCCAGGATCCAAAATCTTTCTGACGCTCAAGCAGAACTGATATGTAGCTTACCCTGTCAAGAGGCAGAACGGCCCCGACTCCGAGTTTCTCGGAGCTGGGGTCGTTTCCCATATGGTCCTCCGGGCGCCTGCCACCATCCGGCGTGTCTGGTTCGACGCACGACTGCGAGTCTGATATCCGCGTGTTGGGTAACGCATTCCGATGCCTTCGGCTGGGTGGTTCCGCGTGTCTAGGATCGCGCGTGTTTGATAGCCACAGAGTTGCGGGTTGGGGGTGGTACCGCTTTTCCGTACCGTTCTCGCTAGGCTGCAAGGGTTAGGCTTTGCCTGTATGCCAAGGGGCCCATCGAGCCCAGCGAGCGCCTGATCCTCTTTGTGTCGTGCCACCCTATGTAGCCATCGATCCTCTTCCCGAGCTCCTCCAGGCTGACGCCCTCCCAGTCCCTCCCGCAGGACATCCCGTTCTTCATGGTGCCGAAGAGGCCCCCCATGCGGGAGTTGTCGGGAGGGCTGCCCTTCCTCGACAT
>NZ_LR027574.1:1567-72609 GCF_900605015.1 Olsenella sp. Marseille-P4559 | reverse complement strand
CATCGATCCTCTTCCCGAGCTCCTCCAGGCTGCCGCCCTCCCAGTCCCTCCCGCAGGACATCCCGTTCTTCATGGTGCCGAAGAGGCCCCCCAGGCGGGAGTTGTCGGGAGGGCTGCCCTTCCTCGACATCGAGCGGACGACTCCCGCCTCCTCGCAGATCGATATCCACCCGGGCCACCGGTGGTGGCATCCGCAGTCGCTGCGGACGACGAGGTGGGCCCTCTCACCGGGCCCGGTAAGCCTGATGGCTGCTTCCGGCATCGAGTCGGCCATCTCGGCGCTCGGCGAGGTCGACGTCGCCCAGCTCACGATGGAGCCGCCGGAGCAGTCCGGGACAGGGGAGAGGCAGGGCTTGCCGGCGGGGACCGAGAACTGCGTCACGTCCGCGGGCCACAGGAAGCTGGGAAGCCCCGCCGCAAGGTCCTGCCTGACCTTGTCGCCCGGATGTTCCGTGACCTCGCCCGCGCAGGGGCTGCAGCGCCGCCTTGGCTTCGTCCTGCCCCGGGCCTCGAGCCCCTCCCCGGCCATGATGCGGGCGATCCTGCGCCCCCCGATGGCCTCGCCCCCCGCCTCGGGCCCGTCGTGGATGCGGCGCCTTCCGCAGGTGCCGTCATTGGCGTCGAGGACCCCCGAGATCCTCCTGCGGGCCCCCCTCGCCCCTGTCGGGGGCGCGGGGCGCCCCCTGCTGGCACTGGTAGCCTGGCCGGGCCATCCCGGGCGCCGAGGGAGGCTCGCACGGCCCCCGTTTGGGGCGCGGGGACCCGATCAGCAGGGTCTTCTCCCTGTTCGCGGGCTCGCTTGCCGGGTCGGCGCCCGCCCCCTTCCCCAGGGCCTCGAGGGCACCCTCCGTGATGTCGCGCCTGAGCCCGGGCCCCTCGGGCTCGGCCTCGGGCTCGGCCTTCCTGGCCTCGAGGGCGGCGGTGCCCGCCTGGGTCGCAGGCGACCTTCCCCGCGTCCGCGCAGGCTTGCTGGGGCGGCCTTCGGACATCGGGGGCTCCTCCTCAAGCAGCCCGCGCCTCCACTTGCAGAGCGCGGATCTCGTACATCCTACCAGGTCGGCGACCTCCTGGGCGGACGATGCCCGAGATGCCGGGGCCCTGGCGGCAGCGGCCTTCTCGGACGCGTCGAACACCCCGGGCTGCGTCGCCCCTCTCTCGCCGGGCGCGTACCCGTCGATCCGCCCGGCGAGCCTCGCCGTGCACTTGGGGTATCCAAGCCCGCGCCTGGCGGAGGCGTTGCACCTCCCATGGGTGAGGCAGTGCCTGGCCGCGGCCCCCTTCTGCTCCAGCGTGCATTGCCCGAGGCTGCGGTCCGCGAGCCTTCCTCCGTTCTCCTGCCACTCCCCGTGCCAGCTCACCAGCTGTGCGCGGCTGGGACATCCGAGCTCCCGTATGGTTGCCGTGGCCTTGAGGCCGTACTTGATGTAGGGCTCGACCGCCCTTGTCCTCTGCCCAAGGGAGCACGCGCCATCCTCCAGACGCCATCGTCTGGTACGGATTTCCGGTACCACCCCCAATTCCGCAACTCAGAGGCTATCAAACACAGGGACCCTCCCGACCCTCACGTGCAGCTCGTCCGGGGCGCCGTCGCGCCCCTCGAACCAGACGTCCTCGACCCTCCACTCGGGGCCGAGGCCCATCGACCTCTCGAAGGGCTGCGCGAGTATCCCTGCCTGTGCGTCCATATCGCGCCTCCAGAACGGAGCCTCCCATCGGGACGAATCCTACCGTGCGGAGGCCACACTCTCAAGGGGATGCAGGTGTGCTACCCACCATAAGTGACGAAGAGCCCTTCTTTTGCTGTCTCGGGGGTGGCTTGGCGCACGTCCAGCCCGAGCCGCACGCGCCCGGGCTGTGTTTGATAGCCTCCTAATTGCACAAAAAAGCAGAGCGGCTTTTCACTCGTGAGCATGAAAAAGTTTCACAGATAGGCAAGGGGGACACGTCCTGGCACCGCACACATTGCCATGCTCGATTCGCAGGGCCCAACCCACGGGTCGAGAGGCAGGAAAGGAAGATGCTGGACATGTCCCAGATAGAGAGGATGCGCGACATGCTCGCGGATGGCTATACGCCGACGGAGGTGAAGGGGACCCTCGGAGTGCCGTACCCAACGATCAGGAAGTACGCTCAGGAAGACGACTTCTCGCCCCAAAGGCCCAAGGCCTCGGAGCACCCGAGCGAGCTCGATCCCCACAAGGCCCCCATCGGCGAGACGCTCGAGGAGGACCGCCACTGCCACCACAAGCAGCGCCACACGGCCAGGCGCGTCTTCGGGAGGCTGCGCGCGGAGCATGGCCTTAGCGGCAGCCACTCCACGGTGCAGCGCTACATGAAGGAGATTCGCTCCAAGGGGCCGAGGGGCGAGTCGGTGAGGCTCGGATGGGACCCGGGCACCATGCAGGCCGACTTCGGGCAGGCCGACTTCGATTATGCCCTCGGCGGCGGCAGGGCAAGGATGCACTGCCTGCCGATGTCCTTCCCGTACTCCGACCACGAGGTGTGCGAGGCCTTCGCGGACGAGAAGGACGTCTGCGTCTGCCAGGGGCTCAAGGACTGCTTCGAGCACATCGGGGGCGTCCCCCCCGTCATCGCGCTCGACAACGCCACCGAGGCCGGGAGGAGGTGGCGCGACGTGATCGTGGAGTCCGACCTCTTCCGCCGGCTCAGGCTGCACTACGGCTTCACGGCCCGCTTCTGCAACCCGAACGCCGGCAAGGGGAAGGGAAGCGTCGAGGGCAAGGTCGGCTGCACCAGGAGGAACCTCTTCGTGCCCGTGCCCGAGGCGGACGACCTTCGAGACTACAGCCGAGGGCTTGCCGAGACGCTTGACGCCCATTCCGAAGAGCAGCTCCACTACGAGAAGGGACTCGGCTGGGCCGCCCCCTTCCAGGTTGACAAGGCGCATCTTCTGCCTCTCCCAAAAAAGCCCTTCGACGTCGTCAAGTGGGCGTCGTGCACGACCGACGGCTACGGAAGGATCACCTTGGACGGCTGCCATCGCCACCTGGCGTCACCCTCACTCGCATGTGTTTCGCTCACGGTGGGCGTGCGCGCCTTCACGGTGGAGATGGACGCCCCTGACGGGACGCCGCCAAGGACCTACCGCAGGCGCTCCGGCAAGCTCTTCACCTCCGACGAGGACCCGCTGGCACTGCTCGAACCGCTTTCGATGAAGACACGCGCCCTCACGCAGCCCAGCGTGTGCGCGCTGTTCGACGAGGATGCGAGGGACGCCTTCGGCTCCATGGCGACCGACGAGCTGGAAGGCCGGGTCGAGGTGATCCCGAGGCTCGCACAAGCCTATGGCGTGGGGATCACCGCCCAGGCGTTCTCCGGGGCGCTGCGGGCCACCAGCAAGATGCGCCCCGCCGATGTCGAGACGTGCTGCGCCAGGATCCGCGCGCAAGGCACCAGAGCCAAGGCGGCGCGCGAGCTGGGCACCAGGCTCGCCGACTACGACGGCTTCATGCTCGGGGGAGGCGATCGGGATGGCCAGGCTGCCGCAGAGGGTCGATGCGCGCTACGAGAGGCTGGAGCGCGCCGAGCGCGAGGGTGGCTCCGTCCTGCTGTCGAAGGCGACGATGCGCTACGTGGCCGAGACGGCCACCGATGGGCAGTTCGCGTTCTTCGAGGATGCGCTCGCAAGGGGGTACGCGCTCAGGCACCAAAGCCGGATAGCGCGCCCCAAGCGGCAGGCGAGCTTTCCCTCGCAGAAGGGCCTCGATGGCTTCGAATGGTCGGGGATCGTGTTTCCCCGCGGCTTCACGAGGGACGACATGCCCTCGCTTGCCTTCATCGACGCCCACGAGGACCTGGTGCTCTTCGGGGGACCAGGCAATGGCAGGACCCATACCGCGATAGCCTTGGGGCCGCTCGCCTGCGGAGAGGGCAGAAAAGTCGCGTTCTGGTCGACGGCGGAGCTGGTAAGCGAGCTGGGGCGTGCGAACAAGGAGGGGACGGCACAGGACGCGCTCAGGAGGCTCGGCAGGTGCGACCTCGTCATCCTGGACGAGTGGGGGTACCTTCCCACCGATCCCGACGGGGCAAGGCTTCTGTTCCGGGTGGTGTCGATGTGCTACGAGCGGATCGCGCTCATCCTCACCACCAACATCGAGTTCTCCGGATGGGGCGAGATCCTTGCCGACGACGACATGGCCAAGGCGATGATGGACCGCATCGTCCACCACGGCAGGCTCGTCACCTACGACAGGGAGTCGTACAGGGTCAAGCACGCGCTCATGCGCGGGGAGTTGTAGGAGAAGAAAGGATTGGTGCCAGGGCGACGCTCGTGCGTGAAGAATCTTCACGCTGACGTGTGAAACGAACGGATGCTGTTTTGTGAAACGAGAGGTTGACGAAACACACCTCCTTCCCCAGCGGCACGGGACCCCCCTTGGGGTTCGGGCCGCGCCTCCTGCGCCCGCCGGGCGCGCGCCCGCCTACCCACCCGCATGGCGCCTCCCCGCCCCTGGGGCAGCCCAGCGCCCGCATCGTCCTGGCTGGGCCCTTCCCGTGTCCGAGGCAGTGGGCTGCGGCGGCCTTCGCCCGCCCGTCCGAGTGCGTGGGTCTGCGGCGACGGCCCCTGCCGACGGGGACCTCGCCAGCCGGCTCGCATCCCTTCCGCCACATGCCTAGGGTGCGCCGGCTGGGGAAGCCCGACGCGGATGCGGCATCGGCGTGGCTGCAGTCGAATCCAATGAGGGTCCCCGTCGCGAGCCTCCTCTGCCCCTGGCCGTGCATGCGGTCCTCCCCCTGGTCCCGTCTCGGTCCAGGATTCCCACCGCAGCCCCTTCTGCTCAAGAGCTATTGACAAAAAACAGCTCGCTCGCGGGGGTCGTCGACGGGTCGTGGGTCTCGACCGACGACCACACCTCCTACGCGCGCATCCTCCCGTCACTCGGCGTCGCCGAGCACGTCGCCACCGCCGGCCGGGACGCGAGGGGCGGCGGGCTCGGGCTCGTGGACGCCATGCGCCAGAGGCCCAGGCTCTTCCTCGCCCCCTTCCACGGCGTCTCGACCAAGTGGCTGGGCCGCTACCTCGACTGCTTCCGCTGGCTCGAGCAGGCCTGGCACTCCGACGCCGACCGGAGGGAGACCCTCTCGGGCCAGCTCGCAGCAGGCAGGTACGCGCACACGAGGCGCGCCCTCATCGACGAGCCCCAGCCGCTCTGGGACTACTGGGAGGCGAGGGCGTAGGTCAATCTTGGTCTAACAGAGAGAACGGAGTCTACCTCACCGCCGACGATCGCGCGGTTTGATTACCAGTCAGATCGACACTGCGCCAAAACCGATGCCTGGACTGCATGGCCATGGTCTAGCTTGTAGCCATAATCGATTTGGCCTGCATGACAAAGCGCTGAGCATCTTTGACGTGCTTACGGTCGACTTCCATAGCCCAGAAGAAACCGTCTCCTTCAACAGTGACGTATTTTGTTCCACCGGATTTCTTTTTCACAGCAAGCGCAAACACACCGAGTAACGCCACGCGGGTGAGCGTGATTCGTTTTTCAAGATCCTGCCCGTCTTCTAGCGAGACGCTATGGATAGGTCCCCATGAGCTATATCCAGGATTCCTATCAGGGTCAGACGAACCATACGCTATGCCAGTCTTAAAGAGCTGCATAACGTCTTTGTCAATGCCTCTGACCTCCATGATTGCCTTTAATTCGGATCTCATGTCTTTTCTTTCTCCTTTACTGTTTGATTACCAGTCAGATTGACACTGCTCCAAAACGCTTCTCATCATTTGTATTAGTTGTCACCGACTGCTCCCGGCAGACGGCCCTTCGCTAAAAACTGGATTTACGTTTCATGTCGAGCCTTCCCACTTACTATGTTATCCTCTCCATCCATCTGGTGCGGTGTAACTTAGTTTGATTACCAGTCAGATCGACACTGCGCCAAAACGGTGGAGCTTGCGCTGACAAACATCGACCTGTTTGATTACCAGTCAGATCGACACCCGTCTTTAGGATTTAGCACCAGGATTTTCTAGGATCAAGAGCATAGACCTTCGCAGCAGAAACCAGCTTTGAGCTGGTTTTTCTTGTATCTGAGCTGGACTTGACAAGGGGACTTCTGCTAGAATGTCTATATGGTGCTATGGTGCTTGTTCAGATGGGGGGCTACCTTGGCCTACTTCCTCAAGAAGACGAAGAGCAGGCGTGGGCTCTACCTTCAGATCTACGAGAGCCACTGGGATCCCGAGAGGGGGCACACGGTCAACAGGTCCGTGAGGGCCCTGGGCTATGAGGATGCGCTCAAGAAGTCGGGCATCGAGGACCCGATAGCCCACTTCAAGCGCGAGGTGGGCAAGATGAACGCCGAGCGCAGGGCCGAAAGGGACAGGCAGGGGGCCCGCGAGATATCGGACAGGCCGGCCGAGAGGCACCTTGGCCACTTCGCCCTCAAGGCAGTAGACGATGCCCTTGGCGTTGAGGGCGACCTTGCCTTCCTGCAGCTGCCGGCAGGCTTCCGCTTCTCCCTCCACGACCTGCTCTCCTCCCTGGTCCTCGCGCGTGCCGTGGCGCCCCGCTCGAAGTCGAGGACCTTCCACGACGTGCTGCCCGAGATGGAGGGGATAGGCGGCGCCTTCACCCTCGAGCAGCTCTACTGCGGCCTCGCCTTCCTGGGAGAGGAGTACGAGAAGGTCATCGAGATCTACAACGGGCGCGTGGGCAGGCTCTTCGGCCGCAGGGCCCAGACCTCCTACTTCGACTGCACCAACTTCTACTTCGAGACAGGCCGCGAGGACGCGCTCAGGAGGAAGGGCCCCTCCAAGGAGCGCAGGCCCGAGCCCATCGTGGGGATGGGACTTCTGCTCGACGAAGACTGCATCCCCATCGCGATGAGCGTGTTCCCCGGCAACGAGAGCGAGAAGCCGCAGCTCAAGAAGGTCATAGGCGAGCTCAAGAGGAGAGGGGCCATAAGGGGCAGGACGGTGCGGGTCGCCGACAAGGGCCTCAACTGCGCGGACAACGTGGCCGACGCCGCACTTTCGGGGGACGGCTACCTCTTCTCCAAGTCCATCAAGGCGCTTCCCGAGAAGGAGCGCGCCTGGGCGCTTGCGGATACAGGCTGGCAGGACGTGGTGGACGCCTCGGGGACTGTCCTGTGGAGCTACAAGGAAGCGCGCGATGACTTCGACTACAAGGTCACAGATGCAAGCGGCAAAAGGAAGATGGTCTCGCTTCCCGAGAAGCGTGTGGTCACCTTCAGCCCCACCCTCAAAAGGAAGCAGACCTACGAGATAAACAGGCAGGTGGAGAAGGCCAGGGCCTTGAGGCTCGCAGCTGCCAAGAGGTCCGAGTACGGCGACAGCGCCAGGTACGTCACCTTCACGCCCATAGACGAGGAGGGCGAGGCCAAAGACGGCGCCAAGGTCGCAGTAAGCCTCAACCACGATGCCATCGCCAAGGCCAGGTCCCTCGCAGGCTACAACATGCTCGTGACCTCAGAGACTGCCATGGCAGCACGCAAGGTATGCGACACCTACCACAGGCTCTGGAGGGTCGAGGAGAGCCTCGGGGTCATGAAGTCCGAGCTCGATGCCAGGCCCGTCTACCTGCAGAGGCAGAGCACGATAACCGGCCACTTCCTCGTCTGCTACCTCGCGGTGCTCCTGGTGAGGCTCCTGCAGGTCAAGGTCCTAAAGGACCGCTTCTCCTCCGAGGACGTGACGGGGCTCTGCCGCGGGCTCAACGTGTGCCAGGTCTCCGACAGGAGGTACGTCAACGTGTCCAGAAGAACCCCCATCATCGAGGAGCTGGCAGCAAGGACCGGGCTTCCCCTGCTTCACTTCAACCTCACCAAAGGCGACATCAAAGCGATTTCGTCCTGCACGCTCAAGATGCTCCAGGCAGAGCATGGGGCCTCATAGCACCATAAATGGGGTCGAAATACCAAAGTCAGGTACTATGTTATCCCCTCCATCCATCTGGTGCGGTGTAACTTAGTTTGATTACCAGTCAGATCGACACTGCGCCAAAACTGGAGCATGAGCAGGGACGCCGGGCGCATGGTTTGATTACCAGTCAGATCGACACTGCGCCAAAACCTCGAAGTCGAACTCGTTCCTGCCGCGCTCGTTTGATTACCAGTCAGATCGACACTGCGCCAAAACTGTCCGTGCTGGCGCTCATGGGGGTCGAGGGTTTGATTACCAGTCAGATCGACACTGCGCCAAAACTGTGGATATGACATTGTCAGATTACGAGCGGTTTGATTACCAGTCAGATCGACACTGCGCCAAAACTCCCATCCCTCCGTGAGCAGCATAGAATTAGTTTGATTACCAGTCAGATCGACACTGCGCCAAAACCGCGTCATCGAGCATGTCGCGCGACCTCCGTTTGATTACCAGTCAGATCGACACTGCGCCAAAACCCATGCCCCCATAGCTCGTTGTTGCCCATAGTTTGATTACCAGTCAGATCGACACTGCGCCAAAACTTGCGATTATGACGAGCATCTCACTCCTCCGTTTGATTACCAGTCAGATCGACACTGCGCCAAAACATTAGCCCAAATTCTCCACTGCAAGAGACGTTCAGATCTGGCTGGACAGCGTTACCAGCTCTCGATAAAATCCCGGTCTACCAGCCTTTTCCTTTCGTGCTCAAACGAGAGCCCATCCTGTTTGTTCTCCAGGAGAAATACTTTCGTTTTTTGGAAATATACCTGCTCGAGGAATAGCTCAAAGTCATTTTCTGATAAAAAAGTCTTGAGGTTCACAAAGATAAAAGCCCTTTTCTCGCCAGCGTCAAGTGCCAAAGAGAGAAAATTCAACAAGTTATCAAGGAACGACTTGCCCTCCTGATAGCTTACTCCGAAACCCGCAAACTTGAGGTAACGTTTGAAATCCCACTCCTGAGAGAAGCCGAAATCAGCGTTCATCCCAAGCTCCAGAGACAACAGCTGGGCGTTAATCGACCTCTGCAATTCCTCTATGTGGCGTCTCAGGTCTTCGTCCTCCAGATATTCACGCTCCATTCGCTTGACAATTGTCCCCATAAGTCCACGCTCATCCCATGGAAGCCTCAGAGGGTTATCAATGACCAGAAGAGCTTCTGCTGGTTTAAGCTCGATATCTTCATCCCAAATGGTATAGGGCTCTTCCGCACAGCGTCCCTCACTTGACATGAAGGAACGCGCTAGCCTCGCAAAAAGCGCCGAGTTTTCTACCTCAAGAGTAGAACACTCCCCCTCAGAGAGCTCTATCGGGTTTTCAAGGCCAGCAAGCACGATTCTCATAGGATGAGCAGCTCCTCCATCGTGTCGACCTCATCGTATGCCTTGCGATTTCCCGTTATGTATTCCATCGTCGCAAACTGGGCTTCCGTGACCTTCAGCACCTGCACAAGGCCTTCCGGTGGACGATTCTTGCGCAATCGTGCGACCGCATGGCCAGCAGCCCCATCGTTTACCACCAGCTTTGCGTATACAGACTCCTGGAGAGGTAGATAACCGTCCTTAAGCAGGAACTTTCTGAACAAGCGGTAGTTCTTTCGGTCCTTTGCCGTATCGACAGGCAGGTCAAAGAAGCATATGAGCCTCATGAATCTCGCCCTCGTCTCCCCACTCATACGACATCGAATGGCTCGATAGCGTCGACGGATAGACGCCGTGAGAGCGCATCTAGGCAGTCCTTCACATACAGGGAAACAACGGACGAGACCCTATATGCTCCTCCCCTATACGGAACCGCCTGGTTAAGCATATCGACCAGCATCAGTTTGTCATCCTTTGTGAAGTCTCCCTCAACGTTGTCGAAAACGATTCTGTCGACAATTGGTCTGAACGGTTCCATGAAGTCGCAGCTCAAGTTGAACTGGTTGAAATCGTTATGGTGACAAATTCCCTCTTGAGTGAGATAACCTCTGGAAACAATCTCCCGGTTAACCGTTGAGAGCAGCAGAGCGTACCCATAGTTAAGGGCTGCATTGATAGGCGTCTCGTCATCACGTGAGAAATCAGGACCAAATAGTGAACGGAAGTACAGGTGAGCCGCATGTGCCTCACGATGCGTGCTATCCCCTGAGCGCACCTCATCCACAATTCTCTCTAGCTGTGCTGCGTCATCCTCGCGCGCTCTAACGCCCAGTACGCGTGCCTGGTGGGCTATCTTGTCCTTGATGATCCTCTGCCACACCTGCTTCTTCGCTACTAGTCCCCATGCAAGCTGTTCATCTATACGTGCGACCGTATTGTGTGCGCCATAGAGGGGCAGGAACTGACCAACGGGATCGTGGCGCTCGTCAGAAACAACAAGGGATATCTTGACCTTGGCGAGTTCTGACAGCAGATAGGCGCTGACGTACACCTGGTTTGTATGCAGTACTAACGTCTGGAACTCGGAAAGGTGGACCTTGGTCGTGTCGTCCTCTTTGCGCACGACCATGTAGCCACCCTTGTAGGAGAGCTTGCTGGGGCTCTCGATGACAATGCTCCTAAAGCCCGACACGAGTTCTCCTCTCAAACATACCCGTCACGGACTGGTCGATGATGAAGAAGTTATCTGGTACAGAGTACCTTGCGGGTCTCAACCTGCCCGCCATCTTTGCGCCGCCAATCGAACTGAGGTTGATTGGCAGAGACTTCTTGTTGCCACGGCAGATCAACAGCAGCTTCTCAATGAGAGATTTCTTTTCATCATCAGGGAGATTTGCAAATGAAGATGCGTGAGACTCCAAGGAGAGACTCGCATCCATCATTGAGCAGCTGGAAGCCTTCAATCTTGTTGCGATGGCTGCATACGCAGTAGTTAGCGCCTCGCCATCGGCGGCAGCGCCACTCACGATACCGTTGAGCACTTTCATCTCTGAGAGTGAAAAGGCCAGCTGAGAGGCATCTTTCATTTCCTCTCCGCCCGTGACCAATAGGCGGCTACCGTCAATCTCCACCAGCTGGTCCTTCAGCAGACGCCTTGCCCTGATAGAGACGAGTGAGAGATTCTGGCTTGCTGCCACACCCTTGAGATATTCATCAAGGTAGCTTGGATCCTTGCCTATTGGTTCCAGGATGAACACGGGAACTTGAACGAGCTTGAGTACACGCTTGTTGCGCTTGTCCACCGCTTCAAAGATTGCAAAGTATGCGGCAGTCTTGTTGTCGTACCCGCCAAATCGGAGAGGGTCGAGCCCATCTTTCAGCGGAAGCTTTGGGCATTTCCGCTTCGCGATGGGATTCGCATTCCAGAACGCCCCGGTATCGATGTACGGCATCCGCGAGATATAACACTGACGATAGTCGAGCGCCTTGCGAATGCTCTCGACCTCCGTCTCGGCATCCCATTGATCCTGGAAGATTTCGCCCGTCTCTTTGTCAAAACCGGACGTCATGAAGCTGTTGACAACAAAGCCCGCCGATCCCGGCATCTGGTGTGTACGGTTGAAAAGCTTTGCCTGAGAGCTCACGTAGTCCTTGACCACACGGGCATAGCCAATCGGGTTGTCGTAAATCCCGGGATGACGCATCTGGATGAAAAGGCCAATACGACAGGCGAGATAGGCGTCATGAGCATGATGGAAGTCATTGGCCTCCCGACACTTGACAAGATTGGCAGCCTCGCGCAGGTTGTGAGACATGCTCGCCTTCACGGGAATGATTCTCGTGCCCTGGTCAGCGTAGCGAGCCTCAAGAAGTGACTGTGCAAGCTTGACCATCTGGGACGTCTCGACAAGCTGACGGGCCACAAAACCTTTCATAGCTCCTTCGGTAATCCTTGAACGCATCAGGTTGTTGAACTTTTTGTCTCCGATGAGGTCAGCGTCGTGAAGGACCCGCCACCAAGGAGCCATCCTCCGCCTGACCTTCTCGTCAATCAGCAGTTCATCAGTCTTCCTCTGATTCTCCTCGCGGTAGACCAGAGCCTTGTTCTCCAGACTGTCATCCTTTATATAGGCACGGGGAATGATATGGTCGACTTCGTAGAGGCCTGCGTTCGGGAGCTGGTTAATGTCAATGGGGCGCCCCGAGTAAAGGCACTTGCCTCGCTGCATGAAGTAGAGAGTGAGACGCTCATCCAAGTCCGCAGGCGAGGCTGCACTAATCTCGTCCCAAATCTTCGGATCGTCCCTTTTGAACGCCTCAAGTGCCTCTTTCAAATGGTCATAGCGACGCTTTGTACGCTTGCCCTTGTTCTTCTCATCATCATCTCGCGTCACCTCGATGAAGATGTTATCGGGAGCGTGACCCGCAACGCGCACAATCTCGTCTACGATGCGGATGGCTTGGTTTAGGCTCCTGCGAATCGCAGGAGACCCAGGAAGGTCATTGACGCCCATGTCGCGGGCATGCTCACCGTAATATGCCCTATTCGCTGCATCGATGGCCTTCTGGAAGCCAAGGTCCTCATCGTGCAAGACCTCCATCAGTACCATCGCTTCACCCGCATGGTGTGTCGAGTTTGGATTGCCCTCGCGCAGGACGTCCATGATGGATACTCTGCGACCATTCTGAGCATCAACCCTTATTCCACAGAGAAGTCTCTCGGAGAGCCTCCCCCCAGCCCGTGAATCGCTTCTTGCAGATGGCCTTGATCTGGGCGGCGTCCAGCAGGCCGCTGCCGGAGGGCCCGAATTCGCTCTCGAGCTTCTCCTTTAGAATCGCACGGTCCTCAAAGAGGGTGTTCCAAAGGATAATCGTCTCAACATCCTCGTAGAGCTTGGAACCCGGCTCGATATCATCGACGTGGAAGACGTCCTTTGTGAAGAAAATGAACGAGCTGAGCTTTGACTCGAGCGCCGACTCGCCTTGGCCACCCTTTGCGCGGGCATTCGACCATCCCTGCTGGGCGAGCCAGTCGGCAATCTTATCGTACGTGACCCGCTTGGACTTGTGAAACAGATCGTTGACTATGTTATTACGCTGCTCGGCATCGAGGCGATGCCAGTCATCGCCATCATTGCTCCAACGCACTCCGTTTAGCTCGTTGAGCACGCAGAACTCTTCGTAAAGAAGGCTGCACTTCGGCAGGGTCTTCTCGCCCGCCAGATAGGTGCAGTCACCCGTCATGCGGAGAATGAACTTCTCGGCACTCCTGTTCTTGTCGATAACCTGGTCCCAGTTCCAAGGCGTGATGGCAATGTCCTCCATACCAGGCTTACGCTCCGACCACTGGAAGCGGTTCTCACCATGCGCGTCCTTGCGCGCGTTCTTGTCAGTAAGGGGGCCTACGTAATATGGGATGCGGAAGGAGACGAGACTCTCAATCTTCTTGGCGTCGCGCTTGAGAAATGGATAGAAGCGTCCCTGATTTTCGAGGATTGCCTTGAGCTCCTCGAGATGAAGTTGGTAGTAGATAGCTCCATTGTCGCTCGTCTTAAGTCTGCGGAGGAATTGCTGCCTCTCGAAGCGGCTCATCATGTCCTCGTAGCGCGCGTCGTCCTTGGCGCCGGTATCCTTGAGAAGCTTCTCAACTTCCTTCTTGAAGTCGTCATACCCGGTCTTGTGGAGGTTGTAGGCCGTGTAGCCCTGTGCCTTATCGTAGCTGTAGTCCCCTGAGGGGTCATCGGGATTGAGCTCGTGGTAGGTGGGACCGCGGAAGAAAGCCTTGTAAACGTCCTTAGTGCAGTACTCCTTTACCAGCGCCTTGAGCATCTTGAGATCTTCCTGGTAACACTCATATTTTTTGACCATGTTGGCAGAGATACTCTCGCCAGGGGCATAGGAGAGCAGACCCTGCAGCACATAGGCAGAGTAGACGCCGCAGAGGGCATCAAGCAAGTCAGCGCAATCGTCAGGGCATGCCTCTTTGAGCGTATCGAGGTCCTCCTCAGCACCAAGGGAAATCTTGGTCTTCTCGCAGGGGAACTCACCGAATACATTCGTAAACTCCACGGTCAGTCCGGGCATCGCACTGGCAAGGGCAGTGGATGCCTTCTTTGGGTCTATGTCCGAGTCATTAACGGAGGAGGTAGATAGGGCAACGAGAGGTTGGATTTCCTTAGAAAGGGTTGAGCGATTCAGCCCCTCCTCGTTGAGAAGGAGCTTGGCAAGCTGCTTGCTCTTGTCGGCGGGTTCCTCCAGTCCCCGAGCAGCACACCATTCCGTTAGCGCAGCATAGAATTCCTGGGCCGCTTTGGAGGGATTGGCATCCTTGGACTTAAGGTTCTTCTCGTCCTGGCGAAGGAAATTGCCGCGGTGCTTGACGATATTATGAATCGCAAGGTAGACGAGCCGAAGATCGGCCTTCTCGTCCGTCTTCATAAGCCATTCGCGAAGGTGGTAGATGGTTGGGAAGAGTTTGTAGTAGTCATCTATCGTGAAGTCGCTGCCGTTGAAAATGGGGTCACCGTCCACAAGACGGGACATGTTGAGACGCATAAAGAACCCGGGGTCGACTCTATCCATTTCGTCTTTAAAGAGGTCTTGGAGAAGGTCGAGACGCCAACGACGTCGCACATAGCGCCGGCGCTGGCTCCGATGAGTCCGGGCCTCCGATGCCGGCTTAGCGCTGTCAAACAGTCTGCTTCCCCATGTTGGCTGCTTCTTGAAGTGAAGAAGCCGACCATTGGCATCGACCACGGACCAACCTACGGAACCCGTTCCCATATCGAGACCTATGCTGTAGCTCCCACCGTAGTTCCTGAGATTCATGACAACGCATCCTCTCGTCCGTGGTACAGTCATATTGTCTTCCGATTACCAGTCGGATCGACACTGCGAGTCAAAATACGGCTTTGCCAAAAATGTCCGCCGTTGGTGGACGCCCCGTAGGGGGTACTTTGACTTCGCCTGAGGCCTCTTTCGGGAGGCCTCGCTGTTTTTCAGGATACTCATTACAACGCACCTCAACATCACTCGCGGGCATCTATCTCCGCAAGCGGCTGAGATAGGCGGGCACTACCAAGTTGTGCTAGGGACCAAGTGGCGGGAGAAGGACTCGCGCTGATTGCCCGTACACAAACCCTACTCTTGCGACGCTAGATAGCAGTCGAGCGCGTCACGTCAGACCTCGGAGGTCTCGACGCCACCGGTTGCGGGCGATGGCCTCAACGCGCTGCGCGTCATGTGCATCATAGATGACCGTCGAGCGCTTCTTCCCCACCGCATCGAGGTGGGAGCTGGTGAAGACCTCCCCCGCCCCCGCTCGGATAATCACCACTCTCGTAGGGCGCTGCCACCACATCGAGTTCGTCGTCGGAAATGTCGTGCTTCCTCATGTACTAGGAGACGTCCGTGCCTGTCACCTCTCCAATCCAAGCTCACGGAGCGTCCTACTCCCCGGCGGGGTCATGCCATGAAAGACAGCCGTGCTCCTATCCAACCCTCCGGTGCGTCTCAATTGGATTGGCGAGAAAGAAGAAGCTCCTATTCACAGACATGGTGCCCTGTTTGCGAGCACCCCACTCGGTGTCTGGAACCCGCGCTCTATGTAACCGCTTCGGCCAGATTAACCATTAAGCAACTCAAGGAAAGTGTTCTCCGAGATAATCTGTATCGGTAGTCCCTTGAGCTGGTTTTGCTGGGCTTTCTTTATCTTGCCGGAAGTCGTCTTCATTGCGTCACGAAAACCATCGTTACCGATGACAAGATAGTCAGTGTCCTTCTTGACGCCATCCTCAGGAATTCCTCCCACATTAGCAAGCGCCTGCATGGCATCGCGCCTCACCATTTTCGTCATCTTGCCAGTGAAAGCGCAGTGCATCCTGTAGAGCGGATTGCCCTCGTCAGCATCACATTCTGCAGAGATTTCACTCGCCTTCAGCGAATTCGACGAACCACCATGAGTGAACGACTTACGATAGCTCTCCTCGCTACCATAGCGCTCGAGCACCATTTCACGCATGGAGCCATAGCACGTGACCATTACCACGACATCACTGAGCGCACGGTGCTCGTGATCGTTCACGACGCCAAGTTCCCCACAGAGGTCTGGCAGTCTACGGTGCTGAAGCTCTGGGAATGCTCTTCTTGCAACACGCAAGGTATCCACGTAATCGTTGATGAGCGGACGCCCCAACACGCGCTCATACGCCGCATACAGGAAGTTCATGTCGAAAGGTGCGTTGTGTGCCATGAGCACTGAGTCGCCTGCAAAGTCAGAGAACTCTCTGATGACTCTGTCAATACCCGGCGCACTCTGGAGCATCTCGTCGGTAATACCCGTGAGGTAGGTAATGAAGGGATCGAGCGGGTAGTCGATGTGAATAAGCTAGTCAAATGTGTCTACAATCTCCCCATCGACCACACGCGTGGCACCAATCTCGATGAGAGCACAGAAATCGAAGTCGAGGCCAGTGGTCTCGGTATCAACCGCCACGTATGAAGTGGGGAGTGCATATAGGTTATTTCCCCCCTCGGGCCTACGGTTGCTCTTTGTCTTCGTCATCGGTAACCTCGCTCTCTCGTTCATCGGTATTGAAATGCATATCGAATATAGTACGCATCGGAGGCCGAGCTCGCGCTCTCGCTCTCCGCCGCTACGGAGCATGTTGTTCAAAATTGAGTCACGAACAGGGGTACGGCCCACATTACTTGGGTGGCCCGCGATATGCCCGCATGACGAGTAGAGGCTTCAACTGAGTGACTTCAACTCGCTTGGTAGTCGACTTTTCTCAATGTCTCCCCTCCCGCAAGCTACCGAATCTCGTTATCCCCGCGACAAGCAGCCCCCCAGCCCTCCCGGGTGTCGGCCGAAGCCTTCCACCGCCATTGCCTACAGACTACAACGCGCGTGAGGCCATTGGGCTTCTCGCCAGCCGCTCACCGTGGCTACCAGCAAGCAACTCGCGCCCAAACTTGCCCCAACGACCCCCGTACCGTCAACGCAAGAGCCACTCCCACGCCGGCACCACATGAACCGTTCCCCGCGAAACGCGAATGTCACGACGCTCGTCCATCGTCACGACCCAGGCCTCGTCGCAGGAGAACCTCTCCATGCCCACCTCCAGCGCGCGCAGCTCGCGACTTCTCGTCTGCTCGTTGGAGAGGCTCGTGCAGACCTGGTAGAGACGGACGCCCTCCCCCAGCAGCACGTCGCCCACGACGAAGTCGATCTCGTGGCGCCTGGAACCGTCGGCAAGCAGGGCACGGCTGAGCGAGCCGCTTCGCAGGAACCCGCAGCGTCGCCTGAGCGCGTCGTACACGCTCGTCTCGAGGCGCTGGCCCAGGTCCTCCGTGGTCGCCGGCGAGAAGGCCGCCTCGAGTCCCGGGTCCACGGCGTACACCTTCATCGCGCTCCTGCCGTTTGCGGAAAGTGACCTACTGAGCTCCTTGAGCCCGAAAACAAGGTAGGATTCCTCGTAATAGCCAAGAAGCGCGGAGAGGCTTTCCCGGGCCACCCCAAGCCCCATGCTTCTCATCTGGCTCGCGACCCTGTTGATTGAGAGCTCGCGCCCGGAGGAGGCGATGCACCTGCGCGCAAAGGCCTGGGCGGCGCGGGCGTTTCCCAGGCCCTCGCGCTCGATGATGTCGAGTGCGACGGTCTGACCCACGTAGCCCTGCAGGAGCTGGAACGCATCTGGCTTTGTGAGCGCCAGCGTCGCGGGAAAGCCCCCACGCACGAGATAGTCGTCGAGGGCATTCCTGAGCCGGGCCTTCTCCGCAGAGGTATAGGCGTCCGGGTCCCTTGGCGTCTCGTCCCAACGGGACGTCACCCTGCAGTACTCTGCAAAGCTCAGCGGGAAGAGCTCCCGCGTGATGGAGCGTCCCCTGAACCCGCTGGGCAGCTCGGAGGAGAGCATGCGCGAGGACGATCCCGTCACATAGATAGTCGCGGCTCTCGTGTCGACAAGGCGCCGAACGAAGGCCCCCCATCCCGGAATCTCCTGTATCTCGTCGAAGAAGAGATAGCAGCCTTCGGTCGCAGAGGGAAACAGCGCCTCGTAGGTCGTGATCACGTCACCGAGAAGACCATCGTCGGGAGGCATGAGCCGCTCGTCGTCGAAGTTGAAGTAGAGAATCCTCCGGCGCTCGACCCCGCTGTCGAGAAGCGACCTCATCTCCTGGTAGAGGCGATACGTCTTTCCGCAGCGCCTAACGCCGGCCACCATGTTCACGATGTTGCCGCGGGCTGGAACCTGTGGCGTGCCAAGGGCCAGTTCCCGTGAGAAGAGGTCTGGGACCTCGGACCGCATGCCCTCGGTGACCTTCTCGAGTACGGTCGCGTGCTGCCCGTCGTTCATTGCCCATTCACCATCCTTGCAGTCTCATACTTCATGATTATGATGATACTTGTCGTCTGATACTGCAAGATTGTTTTCGTGGGGTCAATTTCGGCTCGCACGGAGGAGGGCCGAGTCACTCCGGCCGCGCCGGCCGCGCACGCGTGCCGGCCCACGGGCGACGGCATAGGGATAGCCGCGACAGTTCTAGGGTGAGCTGACACCAGGCGCGAATTACGCACGGCTGGGTTTAAGGTTTGTGGGGACCTGGACTTTTGCTCGGTTGATTCTCAGCCGTGCGTAATTCGGCGGCAGGGAGGACAGCACAGGCGACCATTCGGTGGACGGCGCAGGCTGCCTCCCGGGGAACAGCGCGGGCGACCGTTCGGTGGACGATGCAGGTGGCCCTACGGGGACAGCGCAGTCGCCCCGCGCCACCCGTACTTCTCGCCACCCACACCCTCCAGTCCCATCCGCTACCATGGACCCAGACATCCGCCTCAAGACTCCCAGGGGGTCACATGGACGAGAAAGAACTGATGCACGACCTCACACTCATGCTCCTGTACCTTGACTCCTGGAAGGAGAAGGGCCCGAGCGGCCCGGTAGCAAGGTCGTGGAACAGGTATGACAGCAACGTCCTCAAGGCCCTGCAGAACGAGGGGCTCATTGGCCCGGCACAGAAGGCGAAGCCCATAAGCCTCACGCCAGACGGTGAGGACATGGCCAGCATGCTGGTCAAGGTGTACGGAACGGTCGTCGGCGAGTTCCAGAACATGCTCGACGACCAGCTCAAGAACGCAGGCCCCATCACCAACGAGCCGGCGTTTCGCTTCCGCGTCACTCTCCAGCTCGATGGGCAAACGTGCTGGCGAGAGATCGTGGTGCCGCAGAACTTCACGTTTGCCGACCTCCACGAGGTCATCCAGGCAGCGTTTCTCTGGTGGGACTACCACATGTACGACTTCCAGCTCACGAGCAGGCGCGAGAAGCTCATGATCATCGACCCGGACGCTGGCGGGATCGACGGCATGTTTGCGCCCGGCACCGACGGCCGCAAGCCGATCGACGCAACGAAGACGCATCTCTTTGACGTCTTTCCCCGCACGAGGACGGCAACGTACACCTATGACTACGGCGACTGGTGGGTCCACAAGATTCGCCTCGTCGAGACCATCGCGAACTTCGAGGGCTAGATGCCCGTCTGCACGGCAGGCGACGGCGACGCTCCCCCGGAGGACGTGGGCAGTACCTGCGGGTTCGCGGACTTTCTCCGCATCCTTGCCGATCCGAAGGACCCCGAGCACGACGAGACGGTCGCGTGGGCGAAGTCGCTGGGGTTCGAGCACTTCGACCTGAAGCGCATCAACGAGCGCATTCACAAGTGGCTCACGGGCGAGATATACGACGAGTGGGACAGGCTGCATCCTGACGAGCTGCAGCTCGGCGGCGCAACGGGCGTCGCGGGAGCCAAGGGCGGCGCGGGTTCCTCGCCGTTCAAGCTGGTTCCGTAGCGCGACAGACACGAGGCTTGCGACCTCTCGCGCCTCGCCCCAGGACAATAAGACGAGCTTGGGCGTCGGCCGCGACCGCAGGGATATTGGTGGAGGCCGCTGGGCAGGCAGCGGGAAGCGGGCCGAACTGAGGGCGGCACTCGCGGGGCGGCACCGCGAGTCGACTGTTTGGCTAGATCGCGGGCCTTCCCACTCTTCCGCAGGAAGCGATGGGAAGGCCCGTTGCGCCGAAACCGCCTTCGTTACATCTTTTTTCGCTCTCGTGCGCCGAAGTGGCCTTCGTTACATTGGTTTTGGGGCGGTGGTCAAGTATCGGGATGCATATCTTGTGTCATTCCATTTACATGACACCATATGTGGCATGTGGACATGCCCATCTACTCGAGAGCACCCGAAAACCCAATGTAACGAAGGCGAGTTCGGCGCAACGGGCCCAGGAAAACATGTAACGAAGGTGGTTTCGATGCATGATGGCATCATCATCCCACGATTATGTGATTGGAGGTAAGCAATGCAGATGATTCCCGTCAAAGAGCTCAAGGACACCGCAAAGGTTTCGAGGCTCTGCCACGAGACTGGCGAGCCCGTCCATGTCACGAAAAACGGATGCCCAGACATGGTCATCATGAGCACTGAGACGCATGAAAGCCTTGCCAAGGCGGCAGAGACGGGAAGAATCGTCTCGCTCGTACAGGAAGGAATCAGCGCAGTCGAACGCGGAGAGTGCCAGGATGCATTTGGAGCAGTTGCCGCACTCAGGAGCAAGTATGGCCTTTAACGTGCAGGTAACAGATCCTGCGGAACCGAGACCTTGACGAGGCAGTCTCCTATCTCGTACGCGAACTCAGCGCGCCAAGCGCTGCGAGGTCGCTGCTTGATGCCTATGAGGACAAGCTCCAACTAATAGCTGACAATCCGTTGTTGTTTGACTTCGACCTCGAAGTCAGTGAAGCAGTAGGCAAGAAAATCAGGAAATGCCAGGTGAAGCACTACGGGACCTACTACCTGGTGGACGAGAAGGCAAACCTGGCCCAGGTCGTCGCATTCATTCACGGTCTCCGGGACTCGCTGACGATCCGTAGAGGTCGTCAGCAATAGCGAAATCGCGCGCCCTCGCTGCCGAGAAATTATTGCGCGCCAGGCTTTGTGGGGCCCCTCCAGTCCGCTTCTCACGACTTGCAGAGAAAGAACCCCAGAGCCGAAAAGGCCTCGCTCAAGCCGCGGGCGGCGTGAGCGGGGCTTCTCGGACAGATCTTGCGGGACCTCTCGGCCATTGGCGTAGGGCGAGCTGCTGAGAAATCCTGAGCACTGCCTTGATGATCTTCCCGTCATGGGAGTCCTGCAGCGCCTGGTCGATGTCGGCGAAGTCGTAGAAACTCAGCAGGCGGTCGACCGGGAACCTGCCCTGCTGGCACCACTTCACCATCTGTGGCACGAAGGTCTTGGGGTTGGACTCCCCCTCGCACGTTCCCTTCATGGTGCGCATGGGGACCATGATGTCTCCGCCCACGTCGAAGTGGTCTATGCAACCGGCAGCGGCAACGGGCAGGAACGTGCCGTGAACCCCGGCGCGGGCCAGGCACGCCTCCACCGCCGTCAGCCAGCATGGCGGCTCTTGTGGCAACCCTACCCCAGCAGCCAATCCCTAGCGCACATGACGCGTGCCGTTGGGGCATCGTGACTTGCAGATTCGCGCGTGATCACGAAGCGCTGATCTCTCGGGATCCCTAAGCTGTCGCCCACTGCGCCAAGGTGCATCGCAAAGCGGTCGCGATACGTCTGTGACGACTTGACCTCTGCCATCCGGGGATTTGAGGCGTCAGCAAGGTCGAGCAGGTCGACCTCCACCTTCGAGTCATCGCGATAGAAGAACAGACGAGGCTCCTTGCCCTCGTTCATACGATGCTTGAGCGTCTCCGCCACAATGAGGTTCTCGAAAACCATGCCCAGGTGTGGGCTTACCAGCAGCTCCTCGAGTGATGCGATGTTCAGCAGGTAGCACAGCAGTCCGGTGTCATAGAAGTAGAGCTTGGGCCTCTTCGTCAGTCGCTTTCCCTCATTTCGGAAATACGGCATGAGCGAGAACGTGATGTAGCTCGACTCGAGTATGTTCAGCCACGCCTTCACCGTGCGCGAGTCAACCCCCGCATCCCTGGCAATCCCAGCGTAGTTTACGAGGTTTCCGGCGTTAAGCGCACAGAGTCCCAGGAACCTGCGGAAGTCCGAGAGGCTCCGAACATCCAGATAGTCGGCAACGTCACGCTGCACATACGTGTCCACGTAGCTCCTGAAGAACACCGTGATGGGAACCTGGGCGTCGTAGAGTCTAGGATAGCCGCCTCGATACATGAATTCGTCGACGCTCGGGGGAACACGTGCGTTAAGCGCCTCCGCAAACGAGAGCGGCAACAGCCTCAGAATCCCCACCCTGCCAGCCAGAGACTGCGTTATCTGCTTTAGGAGCAGGAAGTTCTGCGAACCAGAGAGAACGTACTGGCCGCTGTCTGGGCTCTCGTCAGAGGACACCTGGATCATCGAGAAGAGCTCTGGGGCGTACTGTGCCTCATCGATGATGAGCCGTCGAGGCCGATTGCGAATGAAGCCCACGGGGTCATCAAGTGCCTGCTTCCTCAGGGCATTATCCTCAAGGTTCACATAGGAGTAGTCGGGAAACGTCGTTCTGACGCTGGTCGACTTTCCACTCTGCCTGGGTCCCGTAACCGACACGACTGGAAACCAGGTCGCATACCTCTCCAGCTGTGCCGATATCGTCCGCGGTATGAGTGTCATGTTCCTTGACCCCCTTGAGTGAAATCGCGTACCACAATCATACATTAGGAAAACCCGAGTTATGACATTAGCTATTGCCATATTCATACATTAGCACAGCCAGAACAGCATGCAGTCTGTAGCGACCTGCTAGGCCGTCAGAGAAGAGCGCTATCCGCGGCTCGCAGTCGCCGCGCTTGTTCGCGTCCCTTATGCGCTGGTCGCGGCACCCACAGAAGCGTCGCGGCCAGCCGCGAGAATCGCGAATGCAACACCACATTGATAAACCAGCTTGACAATCTTGCCTACTAATTCTTGAATGTCAAATTAATTAGACATTCACCACTTCTCAGACTACAATGCCAAATTGATGCAAAAAAGACGATAGGACCTCGCCATGACCGCCAGAATTGCCCGCCCCGACTACGAAGAGCGTCTGCTCCCTTATCTCGGCACCGAGGACATCAAGGTGCTGATTGGCGTTCGACGCAGCGGTAAGTCCACGCTTCTGTAGGCACTCGCATCTGCGGCAGCAGATCGCGACGGCAAAGACAACACGATTCTCCCTAGGCTTGATGGCTTCGACATGCCACTCGAGCCGACGGCAGAATGGCTGAAGGAGCAGATACAAGCGTCTCTCGACAAGGCAGACGACAGTCGCATGGTTCACGTGTTCTTGGACGAGGTGCAGGAGGTTCCCTCCTGGGAGAAGGTCGTGCGCCAGCTCCGGACCCGGGAACGAACGGACATCTGGATCACGGGCTCGAACGCATTTGTCCTGTCCTCGGACCTCTCCACGCTGATAGGGGGCCGCTACATCGAGCTCAAGGCGAGCCCCCTGTCGTTCAAGGAGTACCTGTCCTTCTCCCAGGCTCGACATGCCCAGGAGCAAACCGTCGAGACCCCACAGGAGCAATCCGTCGAGGCCCTCTTTGCGCGATACCTCAAATATGGCGGAATGCCCGGCCAGTTCGGCGGACCATTCGGAAGCGACGAATACGTCGAGAACATGTTGATGACCATCTACGAGACAATCATCCTGAACGACGTGGCGACTCACGGCGGAATCTCCGACATCGACCTGCTCGAGAGGCTCGTCAGGTACGTCTTCGTGACGTCGGGGAATCTCTTCTCGACAAGGTCGATAGCCAACTACCTTACCAGCGCAGGGAGGAAGACCAGCGCGAGCACCGTCGACAGCTACCTGCGCACCCTTGAGAGTGCGTTCATCGTCTTCCGATGCGAGCAGGAGGGAATCTCGGGAAAGCAGGTACTGAGGCCGCAGTACAAGCTTTACCCGGTGGACACGGGACTGCGCGGCCTCATGACGGGCTTCTCTCCCCAAGACCTCGGGTTCCAGCTGGAGTGCGTCGTGTTCAATGAACTCGTTCGCAGGGGATACGCGGCGTGCGTCGGCACGCTTCGCTCCGGCGAGGTCGGCTTTGTCGCATCGAAGCGGACGGGCGAGAGGGTCTACGTCCAGGTGATCGAGTCTCTCGCGGACGAGGCAACCTACATGCGCGAGCTTGCGCCGCTCGACCTGATCGGCGACTCGTTCCCGAAGGTCGTCCTGACGCTCGACCGCTACCGCTGCGGCGTCACGACAAACGGTGTGAGGGTGGTCAACCTGCTGGACTGGCTCCTCGGATAGAGAAGCGCCAAGCGGCTGCCCTTCGTGCGGAAGTTTCGGTAGAAGGAGGCGCGACCGACTACCGGTACTTCGTGTGCGAGCACTCGGGACATGGCCTCCAGAATGACAGCGCCGTGTACCAGGAGTGGATGGAGACGGTCGAGGCGTATCTGGCAAAGTACATGCCGGGGGGTTGAGGGGCACGAGGGAGGAGGGCACCCGCGATGCAGGGGACGATGTGGTGCTCGTCCCCTCAAGGGCCAAGGCGGCGAGAGTCGACGCATGTTGGCGCTATAGACAGAAGAGGTGAGCGATCCTCGCCGCGGAGAAAGCCTCGCATGACGGAGAAAAGCTTACGCTGCGAAGAAAACGTCACGCGTGAGGTTTTGGGCGAGCAGAACTCCACGGTTGGATGCAGGGACAGAATCGACAGCCGTTCAACCGCAGCGCGTCTGTGTGGTGGGTGTACCGCAAGATTCCCCTCGGGCAAGGGATTATTACGCGCTCGCTGACAGTAACCTTGATATCTCCCCAGATGAGGTCAGAATATCAAAAACGGACGCGCAATAATTCCATACACCATCCCCGCCTCCGTGGCCCGATATCGCAGATACGCCGGTCGATGCTACTGGTTGGACGCAGGGATGGTATCGGTCCTGCGTCCAGCCAGGCGGATCGAGCTCGCACCCCCAAATAGGACCTCAGCATCCATGTGCGCCATGGCAACATTCTTTCGGTCGACACTGATCCAGCACACGGAAGTGTCCTTGATTGGTACGGAGGGACGGCAGGCGTCCTTCTCGCCCCGCACCCCCGCTGGTCATGCGGTCGTGCTGTCTCCCCGGAGGGAGATGAGAAGGTCAGGGACGGTCGCGAGCATGGGCGAACGAGGGTCAGCCCTGCTCGCCTTCCTCCTTCTCGCAGAACGGGCAGCCGCGACCCTTGTTGATCCTAGTGGCCGTCGTCATGCGCCAGACGTGCTCGGGGTTCTTCGAGCACACCCACTCGGAGATGAAGCCCAGATTGCCGAAGGGCTTCGTGTTCCATGGGCTTATCGGGTTGCTTGGGCTCCACTCCGCCGCGAGCTGCGGATACTTCCAGGCGAGCGACCCCATCACCTTGCCGCAGGCGAGACAGCGGTTGTTCATGCGAAGCTGCCTGGCGTGCACCGTGGCCTCCCACTCGTGACCGCAGGCGATGCAGCGCCACACGATGAAGCGCTTGCTTCCGTCCTCGACGTTGTGCGGGGTCCAGTTACCGCCGTCTCTGGGTCGAACCCACTCGGCCGCGAGCTCTGAATCTGTCGTCGCGAGGTACTCCTTGTCCGGCGACGCCTTGGTTTCGATCCCCCTGCAGACCATCCATCCGTTCGAGAGGTAGCTGTAGAGGGTCTGCGTGGGGTGGTGGCCCTTCGGGCAGCACAGGTGGACGAGCTGGTAGCTGGTCACGGGCAAGGTCCTCAGGTCGTGCGCGTCGTCCCAGGCCGCGAGGAGGTCGGGGAAGTCGACTGCCGTCATGTGGTCGAGGGCCTCCCATTCGACCTCGAACTCCGCACTCCTCTTGGCGGCGCATATCGGGCAACGCGGCGACGAGGCCATTGTGTAGACGGGGGCACGGAAGCGGCAGCCGCACTCCGGGCACTTCCACCAGAAATCCTGGCGGGAGCGGCTGGTGAGGTCGGATGGCACACTCCCGCCGTTCGCGTCCGCGTCCCACCATGCGAGGCACGCGTAGCCCGATCCCACCAGGAACCTCGGCGAAGTGTCCTGGTTCTCGTCGGCCGCCACGGGGGTGGCGTTCCTCTCTACCTTGACGGCCTCGCTGCCGTACGCGACGCCCTTTGACCTCCCACCGCACGAGTAGCCGAACCTCATGTCACCTGGTCTCTTGACGGTCTGCTTTCCGCACGCTCTGCACCTCACGACGAGGAGATCGTCCCCCGGTCGGTCCCCACGAAGGAGGTCAACCAGCTCGTAGCCGTTCTCCGCAGCGAGCTTCCGCGCGTCGGCGAGGCCCATGGCTTGGCTCGGGGTCACCGCGCCCTGGTCGATGAGGTCATCGAGGCTGGCGCCATGGTCGAGCATGTCCTTGATTCCCGCATGTTGCAGAGAACGTGACCGGCCGTACCAGCCCATCCAGAAGCATGCGCGGCAGGTCTTCTCGTATCTCCCGTTGTTGTCGAGGATGTACTTGAGACGATAGTGCGTCTCAATGCCATACCTCTTGCAGCACGTGAAGAGGTACTTGTCCTTGCGGTACTTCCCGCTCGCGGAGTATGGCTGCGCGATTTCGAGCCCCGCGGTGGCGAGGATGTCGTCGAACTCGGAGTTGGTCAGCTTCATGGCAGAACCCTCGCTTTGGCCGATTTGGGTACTATCGGGAAATCCGATCAACGACGGACGTTGTCCGCCATTCAGGCATTCCTCAGGGTGTGCGAAAGGGCAGACGCTAATCCTGCGACAGCCAGCGATTGGGTCCCATGTCCGCTTCACGACTTGGCATCTCGGCGGTCGATGTGAGGACGGGCTGCCACTCGCAACGAGCCCGGTTGGCAACTTTTTACGGTTCGTGGCAGTTTTTCGAGGGTGCATCGAGTATAAACTGGTTTGATATTTGTTGAACTGCAGATCAGAGAATTATGACCTCGACCAGGACATATAAAGATTCTCACGCAAACTGCCACCAACCGCACATTCGTGCCATCCAGGCGGCGAGGGTGCGTGTCGGGCGGCGTTCACTGTGATGGTATGCCGGTTGCCGTTGGCCGCGAGGGCGGGAGTCACCACGGGTAGCGCCATAGGTCGTGCCCGGACGGCTGCCTCGCATTTCCCTATCACGCTCGAAGTGTGGATCTGCCGCAAACAAAAAAGCAAACAGGCCATTGACAGACAATGCCCATGGCCTGCGATGTTAGATGGAGCCAGCAATCAGACTCGAACTGATGACCCCCGCTTTACGAGAGCGGTGCTCTACCAACTGAGCTATGCTGGCCTACGCTTGAGCGCTCAACTACTATACGGGGATGCGCCCTGCTTTGCAAGCGTCGTGGTGGAATTCTCCACGACTCCTCGCGGCAACCGGCCGACGTGGCCGCCCGACGTAGCCGCCCGAACGCCGCCTCGACGCCAAGCTTCAGCAGGACACGACGCCGCTAAGATAGTGGACCTACCAAGGCCGAAACGAGGGAGACGAGAATGGCACGCGACGCACGCAGCTACTTCCCCACCCCCGCCGAGCTTCTCCCCCACGCAGTGCGCACGCAGTCCGGCCTTGCCCTCGTCCGCACGACCCACGTCCACGGCATGTGGCAGCGAATTCTCAGTACGGGCGGCGTCTGGCAGTCCGCGACGCTGCTTGGCCCCTACCACATGGAGCCCCCGTTTGCCTATCATAGGGTCTTTGGCCGCGTTTTTGACCTGGTGCCCAATGCGAGGCGACTTCTCGCCATAGGCGGCGGGGGCTTCGCGTTTCCTAAGCTCGTCGCCAAGAGTCACCCCTCCGCCGTGACCGACGTGGTCGAGATCGACCCTGCCGTCATCGATATAGCGCGCCGATGGTTCTTTCTCGATGAGGCCTGCGAACTGCAGCGACGCGGCGGGGGCGAACTCAACGTGATCTGCGCTGACGGTCGCGAGGTGCTCGGCAACGTCGCACCCTCCTCGTACGACGTGATCGTCCTCGACGCCTTCGTCCGCGACGCTCCCGTGCGCACCCTCGCCACAGTCGAGGCGTTCCGGGCCGTCCACCAGGCGCTTTCCCCGCACGGAGTCCTTCTCGCCAACGTGGTTCCAGACGAGAACGACCCGGGCAACGTCTTTCTGAGGAGCGTGGCCGCGGGACTTGCGGCCACCTTCGCCCACGTGGAGATCACGCTCGTGGTCGACCACCAGAACGTCGGCGAGAACTACATCGTCTTTGCCTCGGATGACACTCTCGACCTCCCAGACGCCATCCCCTTCGACGAGGACTTCCTCGGCGAGCCCCTCCGCGACGACGCGCTGTAGCCGGTGGCCAGGAGCCGCACCGGACCGGGGACCGGCCCCGGCGCGGGCGTCGCCTACAGCATCCGCAGCACGCCACGGACGAGACGCTCGAAGTCCTCGGAGTAGTGCGCGGCGCACTCCAGCACCGACTTGTGGTCCGTGTCGGCAGAGCCCGCCATGTTGGTGGCAAGCGTAAGTCCCAGCACGTTCATATCGAGCGCACGGGCCATGGTGACCTCGTTCACCGTCGACATGCCCGCAAACGACACCCCCAGCGCACGCAGGGCGCCCACCTCGGCCGGCGTCTCAAACGAGGGCCCAAGCATTCCGGCGTAGACGCCGTGCTGCAGCCCAATGCCCGCGTCATCTGCCACGCCCTGGGCAATAGTGCGCAGGTATGGCGAGAAGGCCTCGCTCATGCCCACGAACGGCGTGTCAACATCGCGAAGCTCGTCCCACTCGGCAAGCGGGTTTCTCCCCGTAAGGTTGATCTGGTCGGTGAGAATACCCAGGCCAACCTTGGCGTTGCCCTCAACCGCGCCCGTGGCGCAGGCAAAGATGATGTCACGGCACCCAAGCCGGAACGCGTGGCGCACAAGCGACGTCACCTCCGAGGCGGAGTAGCCCTGGTACAGGTGGATGCGGCCGGGATAGACCACCACCGGGACATCGTCGATGGTGCCAACCGTGGCCTCGAAATCGTGGCCCTTCACGGGACGCGCGGACTCCGGGAAGCCCTCGATCTCGTGATAGCCAATACGACGCACGGGCTTCACGAGCTTGGCCAGATGTCCCAGGCCCGTCCCCAGCACGATGGCAACGGGATGCTCCACCGAAGGCTTGCAGGACTCGACCGTCTCCTCGCTAACCACGCAGATCCCCTCCTCCTCGAGGAGACGGGCAAAGACGCCCTCCCCCTCGGTAAGACTTCCGGTATACGTACCATCGTAGATGAGGTGGACGCCACACGACGGGCTTTTTGCCTTGAGGACGGCAAGCGGTGCCCCTGTCCGGCGAGCAACGCCCAGCATCCTCTCGCTTCCGCGCTGGAACTCCTCGGTCACGTCCGTGCCGTCACGCAGCCACACGCGCCCGTCGCGCTGCTCTGCGGGCGGACGCGGCACGGGCAGCTGCGCTGCCGTCTCGGGGCACACAGGCGTCACCTCGAGCCTCTCGGCAAGGTCGATTACCGCTTGGCACGGCTTCGCGCCACCGTCGTAGCGCACGGGCCTTCCCAGGAGGCAGGCACTCACAATCGCACGCATATGCACCCCTTCCCCGCGGCGCTCTCCGCCGCGCAGCCATACCGCCAGAGAGCTGGCAGCGACCATGAAAAACGGGACGGGGAGCAAGGCCCCGTCCCGTATCAGGCAAAGCTAACGAGCAGTTCCAAAGGGCTAGACCGTGAGCGAGCTCATCTGGATGGAGGTGTTCGCAAGCAGGGTGTTCACATACGTGGTCCACTCGCTCGACGCCTGGGAGACGGTGGTGGAGTAGTTGGAGTACGCCACGTAGTAGGCCTGCTCGGCAGCCGCGTACGTTGCTGAGTCGTTGGAAATCGAGTAGGTCGAGAGCGCCGGGTAATACGAGCCGTCCGTCCTGGCCCAGGTGTTGTTGGTGGAGTCCCACTCGTCGCCGGCAAGGCCGATGATGTACTGCGCGTACTCAGCGGAAGCGGTGTCCTCATTGCCGTCGGAAGGCGCCGTAGGGGCGGTGGGCTGGTCGGGCACTGTGGTGGTAATCACGGAGTCGCGGAGCTTCTTGATGACCGCAGCGTCATGGAGAAGCGACTTGGTCGCGTCCTCGTCCAGACCATAGTTGGAGCCAATGGTTGCATAGTCGTCGGTGCCGAGCATGCCTTGGGCGTATGCGCTCACGTCATCGTCGCTCACGGTAATGCCCTTAGCCTCTGCCTCTGCAAGGATGACCTTGTTGCGGGCATAGTTCAGGATGCTGTCCGCAGAGGGTACGTTGTAGGTGCCGTCGCTGTTGGCCTGGTTGTCAAGCGTGCCGTTCTGCTCCAACACCTCGCGTGTCGTGATGGCGTGGCTCGTTCCGCTGTAGGTGTAGGTGGCAATGGTGGAGTCAAGCTCGGAGTCGCTGACGGTCGTCTTGCCCGACGCCGCACCCGAGCCGCTGGAGAGCAGGAAGTGGCCGCACAGGACGCCCACGACCAGGGCAACGACGCAGATGGCAATCCAGATCGGAGTGCCCAGCGAACGCTTCGTACCTTTAGGGGCGCCCGAAGTCGTAGCCGTTCCCCCCTTGACACTGGTGTTCTCGGTAGTGCTGTCTGCCATGTGCTCACCTCTCGAACCGGCGCGGAAGGCCCGCGTCATGAATCTGCAATCGATACTCGACGGATACATACGCGTGGCATTCTACCGCAGAGTGCAGGGTCGACCGGCTCGACCGGGCATGCTCCCCCATGTTCGCACATGCACGCAGCCAATCTGAAGGGGCCACGCGCCGGCGAGTCGCGCTCGCGGCACCACGCGCATATGGTGGCACCACGCTCAAGCTGCCGCTACTTGGCCTTGTCCTTCGCAGTGGCGAGAATGTCGCCCGAGAACTGCTTGATGTAGCCACTGCCGCTCTCGGCATCAAACTTCACGCGAGCGGCAAGCGCCTTGGCGGTCTTCTTGGAGACGCTGCCACCCACAAAGCCGAGAAGCCCCTCGAGCATGTCGCGGTACTCGGCGTCGCCGTGGTAGCACTGGATGGCCTCGTCCAGGAGCGGCCAGACCCGGTTGGAGCGCTCGGGTGATGTGGAGCCAAGCCGGCACAGGAAGAGAAATGCCGCCAAGCGCACCGTGGCGGAATCGTCATCGAAGAGTGACGCCTCGGCGCCATCGAACGCGGCGCTCACCTGGTCGGCGTAGTTGTCGGTCATGGTCGAGAGGGCGCCAAGCACCTCCCAGCGCGTCTGGGCCTCGGGACGGTCGAGGGCGTCGATCAGCGCGTCGATGTGGCCCGCAAGCAGAGACGGGTCCTTTGCCGCCACGGCCGCGATGTCCTGCGACATCTCCTGGCGATGCCTGCGACTCGAAGCCGAGAGGCCCTCGACCAGCGTCGCAACGCCCGCCGCGCTCGTCGCCTTGTTGTTCTCCTCTGCCATTGCAAAGTCTCCTCTCTGTGCCCCGCGCTACTCGTGGAAGCCGTCGACCACGACGGTTCCGCTCTTGGGGTCCTGGTGAATGTCGACAAAGCCAAGCTTCGCAGCCTCGCGGATAAGCGCCGTGAAGGAGCGGTACCCAAAGGAGCCCTCCGAGAACTGCGGGCGCTTGCGACGCATGGTGTCCTTTAGGCGACTCGCCAGGATAAACGAGTCGCTCTCGCGCTGCAGGGCGTCAATCGTCTCGAAGAGCAACTGGTAGCAGGGCTGCTTTTCCTTGGGGACCTTCTGCGAGAAGTCCGGGATGCCCGCCTGGCGCGTGAGGTCCTCATAAAAGATGAACTCGTCGCAGACCTCGGCCAAAAGCGAGCTCGTGGACTCCTTCATGCCCACACCAATAACCGTCTTGCCAAACTCCTTGAGTTTGGAGACGAGCGGCGAGAAGTCCGAATCGCCGGAGAGAATCGCGAAGGTGTCGATGTGGTCCTTGGTAAGGCACATCTCGACAGCATCCACGGCAAGGCGGATGTCGGCCGAGTTCTTGCCCGTGTAGGCGCGGTCTGGAATCTCGATGAGCTCGATGCCCAGCTCGTGCAGGGGCGTGACCGCCGTGTCAAAGCGCTGCCAGTCGCAATAGGCGCGCTTTGCCGTGATGCGGCCCTTGTCGACAAGGCGCTCCAAGATGAGCTTCACGTCGGGTGCGGGGCCCGGCTCCTGGTGGCCGTTTCTCCTGCGCTTGCCTGTTCCCAGCGCAAGGTTCTCATAGTCTATGAACACCGCAATGGAACTCTGCGGCATCTCATTCGTTGCCATCTAGTGCCTGTTTCCTTTCTTTGCGTTGGCGCCGCTCGTGGGGCTGGGGGCGTCCGTCTGCACGCTTATGAGCTCGGGCTCGGGCTCGCCCTCCTTGCGCGCCTTGCGCACGGCACGGCCTCGGGCCTTCTCGGCATTGCCGCGCTCCGCCTGGCCCTTGTTCACGTTGAAGTACCTGTCAGCAAACTTCCAAGGTCCCACGGACTCGCCAAAGCCCATCCTTGCGCCGGCAAGCGCGCCTACCATAAGACCAAAGACCACACCCGCAAGGGTGAGCATCTGAACCGCCCACACCGCGGCGGAGGCCAGGATCCCAATGCCTATGATCTTGAGACTCATGATGTGGAAGTCACGGCGCTCGACGCACTTGGCACCCATGTCTTCGCCCACATGCTCGCCAATAACGAGGCCAAAGGCAAAGAGCATGATCACGAAGATGGCTGTTGCAAAGCTCGCTGTGTCGAGGCTGGCTTCCCCCATGCGGAGCTACTCCTCGTCGCCGTGATGGTGGCAGCAGTGGCCGCCCTCGCCATGCCCGCCGCAGCAGCCGTCGCCACCATGGCCGCCACAGCAGCGGCCCTCGTCGGAGCCGTCATTGGCAAGGTCCTCCACGTCGAGCTTGGACCAGTCGAGACCCGCGGCCGCGCAGGCGGCCTCGTCTTGGTAGAGAAGGCTTATGGCCTGGGTGCCCAGGCGTGCGCCACCGATCTGGCACAGCATGTCATAGAGGGTATAGGCGGTCTCGGCGCCAGGCAGCGTGACGTCGGTGTCCTCGGCCTGCGCAAGCGCGAGGCCCAGGTCCTTGCGCAGGTGCTCCACAAGGAAGCCAGGCCTGTAGTCGCCTTCGAGCGACTTGGGTGAGAGGCGCTCCATGGCAACGGAGCCGCCCATGCCATGGCTCACCATGTCAAGCGTCTGGGCAACGTCGAGGCCACCCTGCTCGGCGAGGGCCATCGCGTCTGCGTAGCCCACCATGCATGCGGCGAGCGAGACCTGGTTGCAGAGCTTGGCCGTCTGGCCCTTGCCCGCCCCGCCCATGTAATAGATCTTGTCCGAGAAGGTCTTGAGGATGGGCAGCACAGGCGCAGCATCGCTCTCCTTTGCCCCCGCAATGAGAGTCAGCGTGCCTGCCCTGGCGCCGGTGTCACCACCGGTCACGGGACAGTCGAAGGCATGCTTGTCATCTACCTCGCAGGCGTCGTGGATGTCCTTGGCAAGTTGCGCCGAGGAGGTCGTAAGGTCAACGAGATAGGCGCCCCTCTTTGCGGCCTGCACCAGGCCGTCGGTGGAGAGGTAGACGTCCTCGACGTCTGCGGGATAGCCGAGCATGGTAAAGACAACGTCCGCGTTGGCGCAAGCCTCGGCGGGGGTGTCCGCCCAATGGGCACCCCTGGCGAGAAGCCCCTCGGCCTTCGACTTGGTGCGATTGCTCACCGTGAGGTCGTAGCCAGCGTCCAGGATATGGCCAGCGATAGGGGCACCCATGATACCGGTGCCGATAAAGGCGACCTTGGTCCTGTGGGTTGTGGGCATGTGCATGGTCCTTTCATGAGAGGTGGGCCGCCCCGGCAGTGTGCGCACTGCGGGACGGCCCGGTTGCGTACCGAGAGCTAGGCGTCTGCGCCTGACGCAGAAGGTGTGTCACCAGCGCCCGCACGGCCGCGGACGCGCTTGGCAATACGGTCGGTAAGAGAGAGCTTCTCGCGACGGTCGGTGCCCCAGAAGACGAGGGCGACCATGCCCGGACCCACGTGGGCACCCAGGATGGGCGAGACCGAGGAGCGGACGATGGTGACATCCTCGCAGCCCTTCTCCTTGCGGATCTCGTGCTCGAGCCAGTCTGCGTCCTTCTCGGCGTCGGTCGAGACAATGGCAAGCGGCAGCGACGGGTCGTGCGCGTAGTTGTCGCGGAAGTCCTGGATGATCGCTCGCAGCGCCTTCTTACGACCACGGCACATGCCGCGCAGCGTGAGGGCACCGTTCAGGTCGTAGGAGAGCTCGGGCTTTATGTCGAGCTTGCCGCCCACGTTGGCCGCCGCGGGCGGGATGCGACCGCCTGCGGCAAGCGCGTCAAAGCTGTCGAGCGTGAAGTAGCCGTGGATGAAGTAGCGCGCATCCGATGCCCAGTCATAGAGCTCGCGGGCCGTAAGGCCGTTTGACGCCTGGCGGACGACCTCGATGGCGAGAAGCTCTCCTGCCGCGGAGTCGCAGCGGTTGTCCAGCACGTAGATCTCTGCGCCTGGGCTCTTCTCGCGCAGCATCTCTGCCGCTTGGCGCGCCGAGTTGATGGAGGACGAGAGGCCCTCGGAAAGTCCCATGTAGATGATGGGGAGACCCTCTTCGGCAGCCTCCTCGAACACCTCGAGGTAGCGCCCCGGCGTCACCGCACTGGTGGTGTAGTGGACCTCGGGGTGCTTGCGCATGTTCTCGTAGAACTCGTGGGGGTCTTGGGTCTTCCACATGTCGTCGAGGTGCTCGACGCCCTCCGCGTCCACGTAGGTGAAGGGAACGACCTCGACGCCGAGCTGCTCGGCCACGCCGGGAGCGTAGTCCGAGGTGGAGTCGACAATGATCTTGACGTTGCGCCTCTGATGGTAGCGCCGGCCGACACCTTCGACGTCGGCCGGCGCCTGTGCTGGCTGGGGAGCTTCCTCCCGGACGCTCATGGTCTTCTGGTCTGCCTCTTTTGCCATTCGCTCCGTCTTTCCCGCTTACGCGTCCGGGTTTTCCTCGACCTTGGGCTTGATGATGCCGTAGCCGCCACTTTTCCTATGGTAAATGACGTTGACCAAGCCAGTGGTGGCGTTCGTGAACACATAGAAATCATGGCCGAGGAGGTCGGTCTGGACAAGGGCCTCCTCCTCGCTCATAGGCGTGAGCTCAACGTACTTCTCGCGCACGAGCTGGTCGTCTGCCTCCTCCGGCATGGGTGTGATGAGGTTGGCGAGCTCGTCTGCGCTGGGTACCGGCGCAGGCGGAACCTGGGCGCGCTGGCGACGGTCGATGACACGGGTCTTGTACTTGCGCAGCTGGCGGGTGACCTTGTCTGCCGCCTCGTCGATGGCGACGTACATGTCATCCGCGCTGGCGACGACGCGCACCACGTTCTTGCGCACAAAGACGGTAACCTCGCAGGTCTTGCGATCGGGGTTCGAGGGGTTCTTGTCAACACGAAGTACAACGTCGCAGCTCATGGGCGAGATGTCGAACACTTTGAGGGCGTCTCCGATTTTTTCGTTGACGCGGTCACGCAACGCGTCGGAAACGGTAACCTTGCGGCCCGAAATCTTGATGTCCACCATGCGTGCCTCCAATCGATTGCCATGCCATTCCCACGCAAACGCCAACACGGGTCTGGCCGTATATGATTGGTACCCAAAGCCGATGCAGGCTACGCGCGAGGACGGCGGGCGGCGTAGGCGACAGGGGCAGTGGTGACGCGACGAGGGACGGCAGGCCGCTTGCATCCCTTGGCAGGTTGCACCTGGCCCACAGCTTTCCTTTGGGGGCAGCAGGCGACAAGCGCGGGCCGGGTTGGCGTGGATTCTCGACGGTTAACCTGGCACAACCGTCCGAAATCTACAGGATGGACGTCTACGAGGGCAGAGATTCGGCTTCGTGCGTACGCACCACCGAGACTTGCTGACAATTCCGATCTCTGGGAGCCCCACCGTGGCAACGGACCACCGTCGTGCGTACGCACCATCCCTGCCTGTTGCCATGGCCTTCTCGCCCAACTGGGCAAACGCCGGGCGCTTGGCAGAACCCACCGGTCGTGTGTACGCACCACCGAGACTTGCTGCCAGCAGGGCAGCCTACGGTCAAGTGCTCCGAAGCCCATCCGTCGAGAAAGGCGTTCCACCCAGCTGACCTGGTATTCGACCCCACACTCGCGCACTGGGACCTCCGCTTTGGGGCTACTCGGCCCCTAACTCACGGCCCTCTCGCCCGCGAGGCCGTATGCCTCTTGTCTAACGGGCGGTGCGACTTACCTCTAGGACGAGCCGTGCTCGCCGCCGGGCGCACCCCGCGGCTTACGTGGATCCTTTTGGCCTCGTCTGCCATGAACTTGGGCGCACGAAAGCGCCCGCAACCACAGACCTGGGCGGAACGCAGCCGATTATAGCAGGCGAGAGGCCTCGCCAAGCCCCATGCCTACCACACGCGGGCCAAGGCGCACGCCGTAACCGACGCAGCTCCACGTGCGAGAAGTGCCCGCGTGGCCTCGCGGATCGAGGCCCCCGTAGTGATCACGTCATCAACCAGCAAGAGGTCAAGCCCCGAGACGTCGTCGCGCACAAAGACGGTGCCCGCGAGGTTGGCCGCACGTTCCTCTCGCCCAAGGGTGCGCTGGTCGCGCGAGCGCGGACGCACCAGAACGTCGGCCAAGGCAAGGCCCTCCTCGCGACAAAGTGCACGCGAGACAAGCTCCATGTGGTCAAAGCCGCGCCGGGCAAACGCCGCTGAGGTGGCGGGCACAAAGCATATGGCATCGGTCGCGCCCAGGTCAAAGCGGGAACAGCCATCACGTGCCGGCCAGGCAGAGGCCTCGTCGAGCGCCGTTGCCATGGCAGCCGCAATGACCGGCGCCAGTCGCAGCTCGTGCGCGTCCTTGAGGCACGAGACCATGCGCGCCGCCGTACCGGCAAACCCAAGCGCGCAGATGGTCGCGCGCATCTCCCAGTCGTGCTCGCACTCGGTACAGGTGAGATGCCCAAAGGGAGCCCCACAGTCGGGGCAGGCCCAGCGCTGGCAAATCCAGGGAAGGCTTTCTCGGCATTCCTCGCAGACAAGCTCGCCGGGCATCTCGCAGGTGACGCAGCGCGTGGGCCACAGGAGCTCGGCGGTGCCGGAGGCGAGAAGCGATGCCGCCCTGATGGCAGGACGTCTCGTAGCGTGTGTGCCCCCAAACGGCATGCGACCCCCATCGCGCGCATGGATGGGGGTCACCTCTCGGTTGGAACTGATGGTAGCACGCAGGTGCCGCACCGTCTTTCCCTATCCGAGAAGCGCGCACGCATTCTGCCAGAGGGCGGCGTACGTCTCGTCCCTTGTCGCCACGCCAGCATCCTCGCGAGCCGTCGCAATGCAGGCAGCCGAGAAGGCCACCATGGCGGGCTCGCACTCCTCACCACGCAGCGGGACGGGTGCCATGTAGGGGCAGTCCGTCTCGGAGAGAAGAAGCTCGGCAGGACAGGCCGCGACCGCATCGCGGATGTCATCGGAGCGCTTGAACGTAGCGGCTCCCCCAAAGGCAATGTGGCACCCAAGCCTAACAAAGGGAGCCATGACCTCGGGGCCGTCGGTGAAGCAGTGCAGGTCGCAGCCAGCAGGCGGTACGCCCTCCTCGGCCAGCATGCGCGCGGCAAGGTCATGCGCCGAGTGGTCATCTGGGTCCTGACCGTCTCGTATGTGCAGCTCAACGGGCAGGCCGCGATCGCGGGCAACGGCAAGCTGACGCCTGAGCGCAACCTCCTGCACGTCTGCAGGAAGCTCGTTGTACGGGCCAAAGTCCAGGCCAATCTCGCCCACGCCCGCGCAGCGCGGGCTGGCGAGAAAATCACCCAGGCAAGAAAGCGCGGCGTCATCCAGCCGCGCGGCTCCGTAGGGGTGCACCCCGGCCACGATGCGGACGCGCTCCACGAGCGGCGGAAGGGCTGGGTACCCCGCCGGCCCGGGCGGCGCAAAGCCGTGCGCCGCGCACTCATCCAAGCGCTCGGTGGCACGCTCGACCTGCTCGTCTATCCATGAGAGGTACGCAGCTGCCGAGGGAAAGAGGCGCGGGACCTCATCCACCGGATCGACCGGCACCACCAGCAGGCGGACGCCAGCCAGCGCCGCACGGCAGATGGCAGTCGAGGGGTCATGTCGCGAGAAGCTCGTGAGGTGGCCATGGGTGTCCGCAAGCGGCGCAGGCGATGTGGGCAGCTCGCAGGGGCGTCCCCTTCGGTCGTGAAAGAGGTGCCCGTCCTCAAGCGTCAGGGCGTCCAGCCCGAGAAGTTCCTGCGACATGTTCGCGTTCCGCCTTTCCGCCGCCTCGGGTCCGTCACCCCAGCGCGCCAGCAAGGCGCACGAAATCCGCAGGCGAGAGGGTCTCGGCGCGCACGCCAGGCGCAATGCCGCACGTCGCAAAGGCCGCGGCCAGCGCGTCCCTCTCGTACCCAGACGCCACCATCGAGTTCCGAATGGTCTTGCGACGCTGGGCGAACGCCGCATCGATCACGGCGGGCGCCGTGGCGGGCACGCCCTCAAGCGGCGCGCGGTCGATGCGCACCACGGCAGAGTTCACATGCGGCGGTGGGCTGAACGACCCCGGCCCCACCTCAAAGCGGCCGGTCACGCGGCCGAGAAGCGCCAGCTTTGCCGTGTAGGCACCGTAGGCCTTGGACCCCGGCGCGGCGCAGATGCGCTCCGCGACCTCGGCCTGCACCATCACGACGGCCCGCTGCACGGAGGGCACCTCGGAGAACACCTTCAAGACGAGCGTCGCCGCCACCTGGTATGGCAGGTTCGAGACAAACTTGCCCGGCGCAAACGGCAGCCCATCCGGAATCACCTTCAGGGCGTCCCCCATCACCAGACGAAGCCGGTCGGAGTCCTGGGCGCAGGTCTCGCCGAGAACGGGCTCGAGCTGGCGGTCGGCCTCAACGGCACAGACGGCACCCACGCGCGGCAGCATGGCTACCGTGAGAGTGCCGATGCCCGGCCCCACCTCAAGCACAGCGTCTGCGGGGTCAAGCTCCGCAAGCTCCAGGATGTGCCCGATCACGGAGTCATCCACCAGAAAGTTCTGGCCAAGTCGGTGCTTTGTGGCCAAGCCAAAATGCTCGAGGACCGCGTGGGTCTCACGCAGGTTGGCCAGCTTCGAGTATGCCACCGTATGCTACTTCTTCGCCGTCGCCAGGCGCGGGAAGAGCGCATCGCCCTTCGTCACCTCGACGCCGCCGACAAGACGGCCCCACGTGCACACAGAGGCAAGGTCCGTGGTGTCGACCTCGTCACCCGCACCCATACGACGCAGCACCTCGGCCGAGGCCTGCGGCATAAACGGCGACAGCAGGTGCGCACAGATGCGGATGGACTCGAGCAGGTTCGCGATGATCTGGGCAAGCTCGCCCGCACGCGCCGGTTCCTTGGCCACGGTCCAGGGTGCAGAGTCCTCGACGTAGTGGTTGGCTGCATGCACGAGCTCCATCACGACGTCCTTGGCCTGGACGTACTCGAGCTTGTCCATGTGCTCGACGTAGCGCCCCCCAATGCCCTGGGCAATCTCGCGCAGGGGGTTCTCATCGTCTGCCCAGCCATCGGCCAGCTCGGGCGTCTTGCCGCCAAAGTACTTCGCGCTCATGTTGAGCGCGCGGGAAACAAGGTTGCCCCAGCTGTTGGCAAGGTCGGCGTTGTAGACCTGCTCCATACGAGAGAAGCTAATGGCACCATCCTCGCCAGGCACGACGTCGGTCATGAAGTAGTAGCGGTAGCCCTCGACGCCAAGAAGGTCAATCACGTCCTGCGGCGCAATGGCGTTGTCACGGCTCTTGGACATCTTCTCGCCCTGACCGGTCTCCTCGTTGCGCACCATAAGGAAGCCGTGAGCGAAGACGTGCTCGGGAAGAGCCTCGCCAATGGCCATGAGCATGGCCGGCCAGATCACGCAGTGGAAGCGGATGATGTCCTTGCCCACCACGTGGTACTGGGCAGGCCAGCGATATGCCATCTCGGCCTCGCCCTCGGGCGTGTCCATGCCATAGCCCACAGCGGTCATGTAGTTGAGCAGGGCGTCGAACCACACGTAGGTGACGTGCTTCTCGTCAAAGGGCACGGGGATGCCCCAATCGAAGCCCGTGCGAGAAACCGAGAGGTCCTGAAGGCCACCCTCCACGAAGCTGCGCACCTCGTTCATGCGGAAGTCGGGCTGGACAAAGTCCGGGTGCTCGTCGTAGAGCTTGAGCAGGCGGTCCTGGAACGCGGAGAGCTTGAAGAAGTAGGACTCCTCCTGCACGCGTTCCAGCGGACGGCGACAGTCAGGGCAGAGGTGCTGGCCCTCGGTATGGTGCTCCTCGTCGGACTTGGAGACCTGGGTCTCGGTGTAGTAGGTCTCCTCGGGCACGCAATACCAGCCGTCATAGGAGCCCTTGTAGAGGTAGCCGGACTCCTTCATGCGCTCCCAGAGGTACTGCACGGCGTCATGCTGGCGCTTCTCGGTGGTACGGATGAAGTCGTCGTTAGAGATCTCGAGATCGCGCCAGAGGTCCTTGAAGAGCGGGGCCTGCGAGTCGCACCACTCCTGGGGGGTCATGCCGTGCTTGGCCGCGGCCTCGGCGACCTTCTCGCCATGCTCATCCATACCCGTGAGGAACTTCACGTCGTAGCCAGTCGCGCGACGGTAGCGAGCCTCGACGTCGCAGAGGACAGTCGAATAGGCCGTGCCCAGGTGCGGCTTGGCGTTAACGTAGTAGATGGGCGTGGTGATGAAGAAGCTTGGCTTGGCCATGGCTTGCGGTCTCCTCATGATGGATGGTGCGCCGTGGGCGCGTATGTGCAAGCGAATATGATACCCCAGAGCCTCGCACAGCGCCGACAGCGCACCGACATCACGTCTTCACGCCTACCGCTTGAGGCTCCCCATGAGCCCGCGCGCAAGCTGTCTCGTGACCTCGCGACCAAAGGAGCCAATCATCGAGGTGGCGACCCTCCCCACCTGCTTGGCGACCTCCTGCTGGGCCTTCTCGCGCTCGCGGGCCTCGCGCTCTGCCTCGCGCGCGGCCTTCTCCTCTGCCCTCTGCTGGTCTTTGGCGGCCTTTTCGGCCTCCCTCTGGCGCTTGGCCTCGAACTCCGCCTTCTCCTTCTCGAAGGCAACACGCTCAGCCGCAAGCTGGGCGTTTGCCGCAGCAACGTCGCGCTGCCCTTGGATCTGCTCGTAGGCACTCTCGCGGTCGATGGCGGTTCCGTACTTTTCCATGAGGTCTGCCTGGGCCGCATAGACACCATCCAGCACGTCGGCATCAGCCGCCGCCATGCGGCACTGCGGGAAGAGCACGCGGGCACGCTCCACCACCGACGGCCTGCCCTCCTCGTCGAGCAGCGAGACGAGCGCCTCACCGGTGCCCAGGTCCTGCAACGCCTGCACCGAGTCGAACGCGGGGTTTGGCCTAAAGCTCGCCGATGCCGCGCGCACGGCCTTCTGCTCGGCCGGCGTATAGGCGCGAAGGCCGTGCTGCACGCGGTTCGAGAGCTGGGCCAGCACCTCGTCGGGAATGTCTGCCGGCGACTGCGTAATGAAGTAGACGCCCACGCCCTTCGATCGCACGAGCTTCACTACCTGCACGATCTTGTCCACAAGCTCCTGGGGCATATCATCAAAGAGCAGGTGAGCCTCATCAAAGAAGAACACGAACTTGGGCTTTTCGGCATCTCCCACCTCGGGCAGGGTATCAAAGAGCGAGGAGAGCATCCAAAGCAGGAACATCGCATAGATCTGCGGGGTCTGAATGAGCTTGGCGGCGTTCAGTACGTTCACGTAGCCGCGGCCGTCAGGCGCACAGGCAAACCAGTCAGTGAGGTCGAGGTCAGGCTCGCCAAAAAAGACATTGCCGCCCTGGTCCTCCACTGAGATGAGCGCGCGCTGGATGGCGCCAACGGACTGCGGCGAGACGTTCCCATAGGTGGACTGGTACTCCTTGGCGTGCTCAGACACGAAGGCGAGCATGGCGCGCAGGTCCTTGAGATCGATGAGGAGGAGACCGTTCTCGTCTGCCACGCGAAACACGATGTTGAGCACGCCCTCCTGGACCTGCGTGAGGCCAAGGATGCGGGCGAGCATGACCGGTCCCATGTCAGAGATGGTCACGCGCACGGGAATGCCCTTCTCGCCAAGCATGTCCCATATGCGAACCGGTGCACCCTGGAAGCTGACCTCGCCCTCTTTGAGGTTGAAGGTGTCCTCGCAGCGCTTGCGGATGAAGTCTGTCATCTCGCCGGCCTGCGCCATGCCCGTGACGTCGCCCTTAACGTCTGCCATGAAGACAGGCACGCCTGCCTGGGAGAACCCCTCGGCAAGCACCTTGAGCGTGACGGTCTTGCCCGTCCCGGACGCGCCGGCGATGAGTCCGTGACGGTTTGCCTGGCCAAGCAGCAGGCAGCAGGGCTTCTCGCCCTGGGCGAGCCAGATCTTGTTGTCTACGAGCACGGGGCCTCCCAACGTGGTCTGATTTGCAAGAAAACGGTTACGGACATTATGGTGCAAAAGCACCGACAGACATACGACCAACCAAGACGCAAGGGCTGGGTTCGACGAGGGATAAGGGCCGTCTCCTCGATTCCCTGCCACAAAAAAGCGAGAGGAACATGAGCCCCTCTCGCCAAAGAGCCCCAAGTAGGGCAAGGTTATGCGGCCTCATGGCTCTACGGCCTGGTGAAAAGGTTCCCTAGCAGCGCTTGGTGATAGCCTCGATGATACCCCCGGGTGTGTCCTGGGCCATAATCTCCTTGGTCGCATCCTCGTCCATGAAGATTCCCATCATTGCCTGAAGCACAGCAACCTGGTCCTCGGCATGCGCGAGAAGGCCGAGGTTCATGATGAACTCTGCCTTCACGGGGTGGTCAATCATGTCCGCCATGGGGGCAAAGTCGATGGGCTCCTTGGGCTTGATGACCGCGATATAGGGCTTCACGATGTTCTCGGGGTCAACGTGCGGAATGGCAACGCCCACGGTCTCAAACTGCAGGCCAGTCGGGAAGTTGCGCTCGCGCGTCTCAATCGCGTCGAGCCAGCTCTCCTTCACGTAGCCCATCTGTTGGAGCTTCTCGCTCATCTTGGCGAAGAAGTCCCACTCGTCGGAAGCCTCGAAGCCAAAGAAGACGAGCTCGGGCTTGAACAGGGACGTGTCTACCTGTGCCATCAATTACCTCCTAGACAAGCGGCGCGGCGCCGTTTGCAAATATCTCGATGACGTGCCTGAAGTCCTGGAACAGAGTCTCGTACGCAGCCTGCGTCATGTCGTGCCAGTACACGATGGCCTGGCCGGGGCTCTTGGCCTCGTAGTCGGCAATGACCCTGCGCACCGCGTCGCCCGCGTATTTGACGCCATAGGTGTAATAGTTAATCTTGCGGATGCCGGCATCGATGGAACGACGGTAGTCGTCGTCCGAGATACCAGAGCCGCCGTGCATGACCAGGGGGACCTTCACACGGTCTCGAATCTGGGTCAGGACATCAAAGGACAGGTGCGGCTCGCCCTTGTAGATGCCGTGTGAGGTTCCAAAGGAGCAAGCCAGGATGTCGAGCCCCGTCTTAGAAATGAAGTCCTCCGCCTGGTCGGGATTGGTGTAGGCGACCTCGGAGACGTGGTCGTTCTCGTGGCCAATGCCATTCTCGCGCGTGCCCATCGAACCCAGCTCGCACTCGAGTCCGCAGTCAAAGCCAGAGACCATGTCGGCGGCACGCTGCGAGTTCTCGACGTTCTCCTCGTAGGGAAGGAGGGACCCGTCGAACATGGCACCCGTGAAGCCCATCTCGAGGGCACGGCGCATGTAGGAGAGGTGCTCGCAGTGATCGAGGTGCACGCATACCATTGCGCTGGAGCGCTCGGACAGCGCAACGATGGAGGGGCCAAGAGCATCAAGAGGCGCAAAGGGCTCGTGGCCCTCCGCGTGGCTCAGGATGACGGGGTAGCCGGTCTCTTCCGCCGCGTCGAGTGTGGCACGAAGCGCCTCAAGGCTCGGCACGTTGATTGACGCGACAGCCATGTTGTTCTGCTCGGCAATCGCACAGATGTCGCGAAGGTTGACAATCATGTCCTACCTCTTTCTCCTCTTGTCGGTCTTGTTTGGAAGAGCACCCTTGTCCCCGACTGCCGCAATCTCGCTCGAGCGACGCGCACGGGCCTTGAGACTGTCTGGTTCCACGCGATACTCAAAGTCCTCCATCCACTGGAAGAGTTCCTCGCCATCGCTCATGTAGAGAGTCTGCAGCCAGTACCTGCCGCGAAGAAGCCCGCCTCCGTTGACGCGAACATAGATTCTCGCGTTGCCACCCACCTCGCGTACATTGAAGCTCTTGATGTCAGCGAAGGCGAAGCGATCGCGACGCCCAAAGGCGCCAAAGGTTATTGAGTCCTCGTCGATGATGACATCTTGGGGGTTTGCGATAGCAACGAAGGTGTTCCACACCTGATAGCTTGCAACAATCAGGACGAGCACCGCGATGGGCGCAGGGAGAAGATCCGCCACGCCCATGATGCTCAGCGCGGAAACGATGCAGAGCACGAGGCAGAACATGCCCGTCGCGATAACCGAGACGTTGAACTTAGCCTGCTCATACCTATAGGTCTTCATGCTGACTCCCATACAAAGCAGAGGCGGGACCCCTTACAGAGTCCCGTCTCTGCGGAGCGAGTGAAAAGGACGAGTGCGGCAGTTGCCAGGGACGACAGACTAGTTCGAGGGGGTCCCGTTGGTGGCCTCAGCGGCCTCCTCGTGCATCTCCTCGGCCTCAGCGATGATGCGCTTGCGGTTCCAGAGGGCCAGAGCGATGACGCCTGCACCGGGGACGAGCAGGCCAAGGCCGCCGCCAAGCTGGCCAAGGCGGACGATGACCCAGGTGAGCGGGTTTGCGCCGTCACAGATGGAGGAGATGGCGGCTGCCCCACCCATGTCGAAGTTGACGTCATGCGCGGCCTGGGTGATCAACGGTGAAAGGTCGGTGGCGATGTAGAGGCCAACGGCGAGGACAACGATGCCGCAGAGGATGCCACGGAAGCCGTTCTGATGAACGATGGGCGTGACAAGGACGAGCATGTACGGGATGCAGGCGAGGTCAGCGAGGGGCATGACCTTGTTGCCAGGCAGGACGAACGAGAGGGCGATGCAGAACGGAACAAGGATGAGTGCCATCGTCAGGGTGACGGGGTGACCGGTGCCGACTGCAGAGTCAAGGCCGATGTAGATTTTGCCACGGTTCTGGAAGTGCTCAGAGATGAAGTTGGAGGCGGCGTCAGAGATGGGGAGCAGGCCCTCCATCAGCAGGGCAGCCATCTTCGGAATCAGGACCATGACGGCGCCCATGTAGACCGCGGTCGCGAGGAAGGACGGGGTGTCCTTACCAGGCAGGAAGCCGTAGCCAGCGAGGATGCCGATGACGAGACCGATGATGGAGCCAAGAAGGATCGGGTCACCAAAGACGCCGAACTTCTTCTGCATGCTCTCGACGTTGATGTTGACCTTGCTCAGGCCAGGAATCCTGTCGATGATCTTGTCCATGACCCAGGCGATAGGAGCATAGGCGCCAGCAAAGCCGTGAGGGATGGAGACACCGGGCAGACCAAGGGACTCCTCGACGAGAGGCGCGGTGACGTCGCCGATGATCAGAACGACAACCTCGTTGATGATTGCGGCGCAGATGCCCAGTGCCACGCTGTTGGTCACAATGGCCACGAGGGCGCCAGTGAAGGCGAAGTGCCAGTAGTTCCAGATATCGACGTCCGCAGTCTGGGTCGTGTTAGTGACGAGCATCACGATGTTGACCAGGAGACCAAGCGGGATGATAATCGTGCCCACCACAGAGCCCATGGCGATTGCGGAGGCAGCAGGCCAGCCGACGTCGATGACGGACAGGCTCAAGCCAAAGCGCTGGACCATAGCGGTGACCGCACCAGCAAGGTCGGTACCCATAAGCTGGTTTATAACGAGGTTAAGGCCGATGAAGCCGATACCCACGGTAAGGCCGGCCTTCAGGCTCTTGCCAAATCCGCAGCCAAACAGGCAGCCAATGATAGTGAGGACGATCGGCATTACAACCGAGACGCCCAGGCTGGACAAGCCAGAAAAGAACCCTACGATTGAGTCCATATTTGATGTACCTTCTACTCGTGGCGGGCCCGCACCCAGACACGTCCCCGCCTCCTTGATCTTAGGCCGCTAGCCCGCTAGGCCTTCTGGGCCATGAAGGCCAGGACCTGCTTCTCGGCATTAGCGCGACCCATACCGGTCAGGAAAGGGATACCCGAGATGAACGGGCACTCGATACCCCCGGGCTTAACCGTTGTCGCGATGACAAGGTCGGCGCTAGAGGACTTTCCCACAGCATCAGCGATGGAGCAGGTCGTGATGTTGAACTTGCCACCGTAGCCATTGTCGTTAAGAAGGTCCTTGATCTTTGCGGCCACCGCCGTAGAAGTCGCGATGCCGGAGCCGCACGCCAATAGAATATTGACCATAAACTTCCTCCTCTCGTGAAACTAACTGCCGTTACACTCGCCCTATGGCAGACTCGCGCTCTAAGTCCTTCCGAGGACCCGGTTGCGAGTTACTCACCCATCACGATCACACGGAGCTTGCGGGTGCGTTCGCGCGTGCGATCGTAATCGACAAAGAAGATGCTTGCGAGACCGCTCATCTGGAGCTTTCCATCCTCAACCTCGAGGGTAACGCTGCTGCCGATGAGCGTGCTGCGCAGGTGCCCGTCACCATTCCAGAGGTAGCGACGGTCGCCGCCAGGCAGGTACGCCTCGGGGTTTGGCCAAGACTCGACTTCCTCAAAGTGATGCAGGCCAGGATAGTTGTACGTCGTCCAGTCATGCTGCTCGGGGAAGACCTTCTCCAGGCCGTTATTGAGATCGACCTGCAGGAAGGTGTCGCCAGCGGGATTGTGGTCATGATCAAACTCTTCGGTAAAGACGGCGCAGGTGGTGTGCTGCGAGATGCAGAAGACTACGCCCTCCTTGACGCCGCTCGCCTCGACGATTCTGCGCACCTCGTCGGTCACGTCCACGTAGGTGGGCTTGCCGGCAGACGTCTCAACGACAACGCGGTCCTTGCAGACTGCCATGCCCTACTCCTTTTCCTGAAGGTCCGTGCGCACGCGGTCGAGCGCCTCGAACATCTCGTCCAGAACGGCAAACGGATCTGCAGCTGCCACGATGCCGGAAGTACCGCCCGTGGCGTCACCGCCATAGATGATTGCGTCGTAGACGTCCTGGCCGGTCGAGATTCCCGCAGCCTGAAGCACCATGGTCTTGGGCGAGACCTCCTTGACGGCAGCTGTGGACTGACGAATGTAGTCAGGCCCGGCAATCTTGCCAGTGCCAATGAGTTCCGTGAGCTCGCAGGTCATGATGTCGGGGTGCAGCTCGGCGATGGCACGCGCCTCGTCAACGGAGTCAGCACAGACGCAGGTAAGGATACCCACCTCACGGGCACGCCTGATGGTCTTTGCAAGCCCGCTGACAGTCATGGGGTTCTCGGCGTGGTTGAGGAAGGTCGCCTTGACGCCAGCGGCAGCGAGCGCCTCGGGCAGGATGTGACCCATTCCACGGCCAGGCTTCAGGCTCTCCATGTTCTGGGCGCATGGAATGAGGTGGGGGCAGTTCTCGGCAACCCAAGCAAGGTCAATCAGCTGTGCAGTGAAGAGGCTCTGGAAGTTGTACTCCTTGCAGAGTTCGTCGGTCCTCTTGGCAAGCTTTCGAAGCTCCTCGCCATACAGATAGGATTTCGGATTCACGACAAAAAAACGGACGACGCAATACAACTTTCTCCATACTGGCCCCCTTCCGGATTCTCCATACTGGCCCCCTTCCGGAATAACTGCCAATGCGGAACTGTATCACAAACTTGTTCGGCTGAGATTGTATAAGTTCAAGATATCGCGTGTTTCAAATACAATAGTATATATAGGACAGATTATAAGTTATTTATGGGTATTATCTGCAATATTATGCTAGTAAATGGTATTTAATGGGAAAAACATCCGTTAATTTAATCGGAGAGATTCCTCATCTGACGGTAAGCGGTAGCAATTGGGCGGCAAACGGCATTTGCTTTCCAAGACGAGATGATCATTCCCGTTACATGCGAGGACTCTTCCCCCGTCTGGCTTTGTTGTTAGCGTCGCGTGGTACCAGTCACCGTCTGACCTGGCCTGAGCCACGTGCGGTCCCAGGACACGGGCCTACCATCGTCGAGCGACATAACCTGCTCGAGCACAAGAAGTGCCGTACTCTCGTCGCAGCCCAGAATCGAGGCGTACTTTGGCCCTGAATTCCTGGCGCTATAGGTCATGACCGAGCTTTTCACCCTTCGGCCAGAGCAGCGCTCAATGCAGTCAAAGAGCGTGTCGCGCTCGAAGTCCGACCGTTCAATGCCAGAGCACTCGACCAAGGACACCCAGCTCTCCTGAGCCAGAAGCGGCGCACCCTCCACCATACGCACGCGCTCGAGGTAAAGTGCCTTGTAGCCCGGCCTAATATCGAGTGCCACCTGCATCGCCGGAGGAGGAACCTCGACCTTGGAATAGGCCAGGCGCGTGGTGAACTCCTTGCCCTGCTGAGTGAGGGACTGAGCAAAAGAAAGCGGAAAGTCACCTACATTGTGGGTGATGTCAGGGCTTGACACAAAGGTCCCACGGCCGTGGGCCTGTTTGAGAAGGCCTTCCTCTACAAGCAGCTTGATTGCATGGCGTGCCGTTCCTCGTGCAATGTCAAAGCGGTCCATAAGCTCGTGCTCGGAGGGAATCCTCTCCCCCGGCTCCAGCTCATAGTTGTAGATCATCTTTCTAAGTACTTCCGCAACAGTGAGGTAACGGGGTCTCGAGGCGTCCCGCATGTTTCCGCACACGCTGCCGCCGGTGGAAATCTCCGCGTTGTCCCCCAACACCCTTGACTCCAACACCAAAGAACACCCCAACCAACAGATCCCCGACAAACACGCTATGGGCAACACCCGCCAACAACGATACTCAAGAGGGCGGGGGCGCACAACCCAAGGCGACCTTATTCATCCAAAGCCTGTGCGCGACATAGTATTGCGTTATATACGTCTGATTTATTGGCCTTGAACGCCTTTGCAAGCCGTCTTGCAAGCGCACTTGTGGACTCTCCCAAAGAAAGCCCCTCGTCGATTGCCTCATCCAGGCTTGTTGGCCCCGATGCTTGGGCCCTGCGGCACCCTTCAAGCTCCTCCGGTGAGGGCGACGCAATCACAATGACACACTCCCCGCGCACCTCGTCGCGCGCCGCCACGGCTGCGGCAAGCACGGGTGCCACGCCGCGCACGACCTCCTCGTGCAGCTTGGTGAGCTCTCGTACCAGGGCCACCTTACGGTGCGGCATGACCTCGGCCACGCTTGCAAGCGTTGCGACCACGCGATGCGGGGACTCGTAGCAGACGATTGCCCCGGGCACCTGCGCCAAGACGTCCAGGCGCGCAAGCTGCGCGGAATGTCGGCGAGGCAGGAAGCCTTCGAAGAAGAAGTGCTCGCACGCCAGGCCAGACGCAACAACGGCGCACGTCACGGCCGAGGGCCCGGGCACAACCTCGACAGGGAGGCCCGCGTCAAGCACGGCATCAACCAGGCACTGGCCAGGGTCGCTCACGGCCGGCATGCCCGCGTCCGAGACAAAGACCACGCGCTCGCCCGCCTCCATGCGCGCAAGCGCAGGGGCAATCTTTGACGCAATCACGTTCTCATCGCAGCGCACGAGAGGCACGTGCAGGCCAAAGGCCGAGAGAAGCCTGCCCGTGACCCTCGTGTCTTCGCAGAGAATGACGCTTGCCTCGGAGAGCGTCCTGATCACGCGCGCAGAGGCGTCCTCGAGGTTGCCGATGGGCGTGCCCACCACGGAGAGAATGCCTGTCATCTGGAGATGATCCCCCGCTCGAACGACGAGAGCGCCACGCGGGCATCCCAGCTCGAGAGCCTGCCCGTGGTCTTCCAGGTCTGGAAGAACCACGCCGGGAGCTTCTCGTATGCCGTGAGCTGCTCGGACGAGTAGATGCGCTCGAGTGCCACACGCCCCTCTGGTGTCATGGCCGCATCTGCGATGGGAAGCGCCGATGACCACTTGCCCACCATCACGGGAAGGCCGCTTCGCTGGTCTTCTCGTATGTGGCGATGGATGGTCGTCATGATCTTCCGCACGCCAAGCGTGTTTGCCCCAGGCACGTAGCCAATGTCGGCCATGATGGCAGACGGCTTGTCCAGGTGGCAGTCAAGCCACACGTTTTGGTACTGGCGCTGCGCCATGAAGCGACGCCAATCGGTGGGAATGCCCGCATCGGGGAGAATGACCACCGGCTCTGGGCCCGCAGCCTCACGCACGCGGTCGTACGCGGCGCGGTAGTAGTTTCTCAGTTGATGGCCAGGCATGCCGTCGGTGACGCTCAGGCCATGCCGTACCTGGATGCGGGCATCATCTGCGACCTCAATACCGTAGAAGCCCATGCGCGAGGCGTACCTCGAACTCAGCTGGGAGAGGACCCAAAGGGCGTTCTCGCGAATGCCACGGTTGTCGGTGAAGCTGTTCCAGGCCTGCTCGTCTCCGGGGACGCCCGGGCTTACCGCAAGCGCGAAAACCACCTTGAGGTCGATCTCCTCGGCCCACTCGAGCGCCTGGTCAACCTCTTCGATGCAGCCCTGGTGGGGACCGGGGTTGGGACCGTTCTCGCCAAAGACGTACCAGGGGACGGGCAACCTCACGGCATTGAAGCCACGAGACGCTATGCGAGAGAAGTCTTCCTTTGTCACAAAGCGGGCGCGGTGGCGCCTGACCACCTCGCGATATCCCTTTGCCCCCAGCGATGTGACCAGCGAGGGCTCATCAAGGGCCCCGGATCCGGAGAAGAGCTCCGGCGTGACCCAGGACTCAAGCGTAAGCCAACCGGTAAGGTTGACGCCATGAAGTGCGTTCTCTGCCATGCGCCGCCTCCGCTCCCATCAAAGTTCAGCGCCTCTTCAGAGTGTAGCGCAGGCGAGCGGGTTCAGGCGCGCTCCTCTGTATCACACATTCGAATGCGTTTCTGTGACGTCCTGCGCTTGTCACACAATCGAATGCGTTTCTGTGACGCCCCATCACACATTCGGACGCGTTTGTGTGACGTCCTGCGCTTGTCACACAATTGAATGCGTTTCTGTGACGCCCCGTCACACATTCGAATGCGTTTCTGTGACGCCCTGCGCTCGTCACACGTTCGGCAACGATTGTGTGACGGTGGCGAGAAGGACCTTGGGGCCTTGGCCTGGTCGGCCCCTGGGACCCACCCGGGCGGCCCCTGGGGCCCAGGCCCCGCCTACCCCTGGTCTGGCGCGTACGACGCCCGGTTGTTGGGAGTCTCGTTGCAGTCCACGCGGCCAACGGGCAGCCCACGCGCGACAAGCCGGTCGAAAAGGTAGTGTGCGAGGTTCTCGGCCGTGGTGCGAAACGGAAGAATGGTGAGGCTAAAGCCCTCGGACTCGAGCGCTTCGAGCGTCGCGGGCTTAAGGGAGCCCTCCTCCACAAGGAAGGTATGGTCGAGCGCGTCGCACTCCTCGCGCACGATGCGCTTGAACGCGACAAAGTCCACGATCATGTCCCTCTCCGTGCCCGAGGCGCCCAGCTCCCTTGAGCGAACGTAGGCGGTCACGCGCCACTGGTGGCCATGCAGGTTCTCGCACTTGCCGTTGTAGCCGGTCAGGAAGTGCGCCGAGTCAAACCAGTACTCGGTCGAGAGTTCGTACACGAGCCACCTACTCCCCTGTCGGCGCCGAGGGCTGCGCGCCGTTGCCTGCAGAACCACCCTCGCCGCCGCCACGACGTCCACGGCCGCCACGATGGCGACGGCGACGCTTGGGTGCGGCGCCGTCTGCGCCCGGCTGGCCTGCGGCACCATCGGTGGGTGCCATGTGCTTGGGCGAGGGACGGCCACCCTGCCGGCCATTGCCGGGGCGAGAGGGACCACCCTGGCTGGAGACGTTGGAGCCCTGCGCTGCAGCACCCCCGCGGTCGCCTGGGTGACGCGTGCGACGACGCTGCTGCGCGCTCTGCGCCTGTCTGGTGCCGGCACCAGTGCCCTTCTCGGCACCCATCCCGCGACCCTGCCCGCCCTCGACGCCGGTTGCGCTTCCAGTGACGCGGTGGTGTCTGCGGCGACGTGTGGGCCTAGGCGCATCCGCATCGGCCTCCACGTTGCTGGTCACCGTGACTTCGAACTCCTCGGCAGCAAGCTCCACGCGTGCCGTACGACCGTTGCGGTGGCGGCGTCTCGTGGGCTGCTGCTCGCCCTTGGTATCGGCGGCATCCGTAACTTCCGGTCCCGCAGCCTGGCGCCTCTCGGCACCCTCGGCCGCACCGCCGTCACCCGCGCGCCTGCGACGGCGCTTGGGCCGCACGAAGAGGTCCGCGTCGTCGAAGCCCTCGGGAGGCGTCACGCCGTGCGCACGGTCAAGCTCGGCCAAAGCCATGCGAACGTCAGGCGATTGGAGGCGCTCGAGAGCGTCGCGCGTCACCGTGTCAGGGCGGCAGGCGCAGCCCAGGTCCTTGGACTTCTTTACGGCGGCATCGGAGGCAATCATCTCGGCCAGCGGCACGCGCACCTGCTTGCCGTTCTCCAGGCGCAGGCAAAGCTCTTCCTTGGGGGTGTCGTACTCCACGATCTTGGCCTTGCCCAGCGGCGTCTCGATGACAGCGTTGCGCTTGGGGGCGCGGCCCTTGAAGTCGCGGTACGCCTCGAACTCATAGCGCAGGCAGCACATGAGGCGCCCACACGCACCCGAGATCTTGGTAGAGTTGAGTGGCAGGTCCTGCTCCTTTGCCATGCGAATGGAAACCGGCTCGAAGGCGAGGCCAAAGCGGGTGCAGCACAGCTCCTGGCCGCAGTGCCCCCAACCGCCCACCACGGCAGCCTCCTCACGCACGCCAATCTGGCGCATGTCGATGCGCTTGTGGAGCTCGCGGGAGAGGTCGCGCACCAGCTGGCGAAAGTCCACGCGCTCCTCGGCCGAGAAGTAGCAGACCACCTTACCGCCATCGAAGAGGTACTCGACGCCCACGGGCTTCATGTCGAGCTCGCTCTGGGAGACCAGGCGCCTAAAGACGGGGAGTGCCTTTTCGCCCTCATCGGCAAGCTCCTCTGCGTGGGCGAGGTCCTCGTCACTTGCAACGCGAAGCACGGGTCTGAGCTGGGCATGGTTGGTTACGCGGTCGAGGTCCTCGGCGCTCATCTCGCGAGCGTCTGCGGTGACAAGGCCAATCTCGTGGCCACGCTCGGTGGCGCAGATCACGTGGTCTGCCTCGACGGCCTCGGTGCCCGCGACGTCAAACCACAGGTCGCGGGCAGCATATTTGAACTTCACCGGAATGACGGTGGGCATGCGAGCGCCTCCTTGATACGAAGAAGCATGACCTCAAGGGCCAGCTGGGGGGATACGTTGTGCGCGAGGTCGTCGCGCGTTGCAGAAACCGCCTTGAGCGCAGAAAGTGCACCGCGCGTTCCTGTGGATGCGGCAAGGCGGTCGACCACGGCGGCCGCGTCCCCGTTCACGATCTTTTGCGGCACGCCCTCGCAGCGTACGAGCACGTCGCGCAGAAGAGAGTCTGCAGCGGCCAGGGCCTCCATGATACCGGAACGCTCACGTACCGTAAGCTCGCGCTTGTTTGCGTCGGCCACCTGCTTGAGCGCCGATGCGGTAAGGAAGTCTGCGCTTTCCTTAGCGGCCTCGTCCTGAGCCACCTGGACGTCCCTCAAAGGCACGCGCACGGCAGCCAAAAGGTCACGTGCCGAGCAGAGCATGTCCCACGAATCGTCACGACCAAGCTCGTCCAAGATGCGAACGACCAGGCGCCTCACCTCACGGCGCGAGGGAGAGGCGAGAAACTCCGAGGCACGCGCGGGAGTGCCGGTAACCGATAGTGCGATCCTCGCCGCCTCATCCTCGCTTGCACCGGAGCGGTGCATGACCTCGTCGAGAGCCACGCTGGGTGCAATGGTGCGAAATGGCACCACCTGACAGCGAGAGACAATCGTGGACAGCACCGATGCCACCGAGCGGGCGAGAAGGATGAACACCACGCCCTCGGGCGGCTCCTCGATGGTCTTGAGCAAGGCGTTTGCCGACGTGCCGCGGAGAAGACCCGCGCTCTCAAGCACGTAGACCTTCGCGCGGGCACGGCTGGGCGCGCGAGTCGCGCCCTCGATGAGGGTGCGCACCTGGTCAACAAGGTAACCGGTTACGCTTCCCGGCGAGAGCCACTGGACGTCGGGGTGGGTGCGATGCTCCACGCGGCGGCAATCGTCGCAGGTGCCACAGCCATCATTGGGACAGACAATGCACTGCGCCAATGCGGCAGCGGCCTCCTCCATGCCGCAACCCGGCACCCCCACAAAGAGATATGCGTGCGAGAGACGGTTTTCTCTCACAGCCGCGGTGAGCAGGTCACGGACGCGCGGCTGGTCGCTAAGCGCATCAAGCACGACAGCGGCGTGCGCGGATGCGGGCACGGAGCCCTCCCTAGCGGCGGCCATGATGCTCAACCTCCGGGAAGAGCGACACGGGGAGAACGTCCACAAGGGAAGCGACAAGGGCGCCGTATACCTCATCCGGCGTGCCGGCGGCGTCCACCAGGCGCACGCGGCTTGGCTCCTCTTCGGCAAGGCGCAGATAGCCCGTGCGCACGCGGTTCTGGAAGGCAAGCCCCTCCGCCTCGAGGCGGTCGACGCCGCCTTCGGTGGCACGGGAAAACGCGACCACCGGATCGATATCTAGGACAACCGTGCGATCTGGAGTAACGCCACAGCTGCCCAGCGCGTTGGCCGCTCGCACAGTCTTGGACGAGAGACCCCGTGCGGCCTCCTGGTAGGCCAGGGTCGAGTCGAAGAAGCGGTCACACACCACCATGGCGCCGCGCTCGAGCGCGGGCTCGATGACCTGGCGGACCAGCTGCGCGCGGCTGGCCTCGTAGAGGAGCAGCTCGCACTCGGGGCACATCTCGGCATTGGAGGCATCGAGCAACAGGCCGCGGATCTTCTCGGAGATAGATGTACCGCCGGGCTCGCGCAAGCGCACTACGTCACAGCCGACAGCCTCGAGCGCTGTAGCCAGTCTCGCCGCCTGCGTAGTCTTGCCGCAGCCGTCGATTCCTTCGAGGGTCACAAACAGGCCCCGTCCTTCAGATGTCTTCCCCGCTGCCACCGACGCATGCCTCCTCCCGCCTCCGTATGCCATTGCATGGGTAGCCGAATTACTTTAGCAGGTCATCGTGGGGAGTTGGTGGGGCAAGGGCGTGTTTGCGCAGCAGGTGCGGATGGTGGCCCTTATCGCACTGAGAATTATTGCGCGCTCGTGTAGGGTAACGATGATATCCTCCCAGTTGAGCTCTGAGCATCAGCAATGGATGCGCAATGATTCCGAGCAGGCCAGCCGTTGCCGACCCCACCCGTCGCCGCAGCCGTCCCGCGCCCGCAGCCGTCCCGCGCCCGCAGCCGTCCCGCGCCCGCAGCCGTCCCGCGCCCAAGCAAAAGCCCCCTGGCACACAAGTGCACCAGAGGGCCGTAACGCCAGGTACCTCTCGTCCTACTGCGCGGTGTAGCCGCCGTCGACATAGAGCTGCGTTCCCGTGACAAACTCGTTCTCGACAAGGAAGACCACGGCGTGCGCAATCTCCTCGGGCTTGGCAAAGCGCCCAAGCGGGTGCATGGCGAGAAGCTCATCGTGGCGCTTCTGCCCAATGAGCTCGGCGCTCACGAGTGGAGTATCCACGTAGCCGGGGTTCACCGTGCTCACGCGGATGCCGTCTTTTGCCAGCGCCAGCGCGGATGACTTCGTTAGCAGGTTCACGCCGCCCTTTGCCGCGCAGTACGACGGGATGAGCGGGTCGCCAATCGTGCCCTCGATGGAGGACGTGCTCACGATGGCCCCGCCGTGACCCTGCCTCTTCATCTGGATGGCCGCGTACTTGACGCCGTAGAAGACGCCCGTGAGGTTGATGTCGATGACCTGGCGCCAGTCCTCGTCGGTCATCTCGTCCACCGTTGCCATGGTACCGGTACCGGCGTTGTTGACCATGATGTCCAAGGAGCCAAAGCGATCGACAGCGAAGTCGACCAGGTCCCTTACGCTCTTCTCGTTTGACGCGTCTGCCTGGCAGAAGGCGACCTCGGAAGACGTTCTGGAAAGCTCCTCCACGGCCTTCTCGCCGCGTTGGGCGTTGCGGCCAGCCACGACGACCTTGGCTCCCTTGGCGAGAAGTGCCTGCGCCGTGGCAAGGCCAATGCCCGAGGTGCCTCCAGTGACGATGGCGGCCTTTCCCTTGATGTCAAACATGTGGGCCTCCGTTCGTTGATGGCGTATATGCCAAGGGCGAGCAGTCCTCCCCTTTGGCAAGGCTACCCACCCGGGCGCACAACACAAAAGAGATTCCGCATGTCACGGCTGGATGGCAAAAGGTATTCCTTGAAGGAATGCTCCCTGCGTTTCCCACTAAGGCGGGCCTAGTGCTGCTCGCACGCTGTGAGGAGACCCTCAGGCTGAGCAACGAGACCCTGCGCGAAGATGCACGGCGTCCGCACAGGCACCTCAGGACCGCTACGCGTTGGGTATTTGCCCGCAACACCCCTTGCCCTCATCGCTCCAGCAATCACCCGGATGGCGCAGGAGCATCCGGAGACGGACCTCTCGTTCACGGAGGCATCCGGCTTGACCGACCCCTGTGATGAGATACGCCGCGGAAGAGTGGACGTTGCAATAACGCTCGAGGAGAACGCCCACCCCCAGGACGCTGTGGGCATGCGTGTCCTCAGGCGCATGCGCTACTGTGTGTTGACTGGTTACGGGTCACCCTTTTTCCCGTCACACCGCCTGTACACCGAGTGACCTTGCGTGACAGCGCATAGCACTCTTCACCAGCAACGACATGCGGAGCTACCACGCCAAGGCCCGCTACCTGGTGTCTGTTGGGTGTGATGCACAAGATATGACCTACGTGAGCGCACACGCCGAGATGGTGCTGCTTGTGTGTACGGGCAGGTTCCTCTGCCTGGGCGCCATCGACGTAGGCCTGCCGGGGGAGCGGGTCCCCGACAAGGTTGTCTGCGTCCCGCTTGTAGGATGCAAGCCCACGGGCGGTGACATGGTCGTGGCATATGACACGGGCAATGCCGCTGCATGCGCTTTTGCGAACGTGTTATGACTGCGCACATGAGAAAGCCCTCCGACATCCTGCGGTGCCGGAGGGCCATTATGCACGGAATCCCTTTCGCCTTACTGTGCGGTGTAGCCGCCATCGATGTAGAGGTGCGTGCCGGTGGTGAACTCGTTCTCGACAAGGAAGACCACGCCGTGGGCAATCTCCTCGGCCTTGCCAAGGCGTCCCAGCGGGTGCAGGGACTCAAGGCGCTTCATGCCATCCTCGCCCATAGTCTTCTCGTTAATCATACCGGTATAGATGTAGCCGGGGTTCACGGTGTTCACACGGATGTTGTACTTGGCAAGCGCCAGAGCGGCGGACTGGGTAAGCAGGTTCACGCCGCCCTTTGCAGCGTTGTAGGACGGCAGGTTGGGGTCACCGATGGTGCCCTCGATGGAGGATGTGCTCACGATGGCGCCGCCGTGGCCCTGCTTCTCCATCTGGAGGGCTGCGTACTTGATGCCATAGAAGACGCCGGTGAGGTTGATGGAGATGAGCGTGTTGAAGTCCTCGTCGCTCATCTGGTCAACAGGGAGGAAGTTGGCGATGCCGGCATTGTTGTACATGATGTCAACCGAATCGTATGTCTTCACAGCAAAGTTGATAAGGTCCTTAACCTGCTCGGGATCGCTGGTATCGGTCTTGTGGAAAACGACGTCCGGAGATACTGCCCTGAGCTCCTCAAGCGCCTTGGCTCCACGCCCCTCGTTTCGGCCAGCGATAACGACCTTCGCGCCCTTTTCGAGGAATGCCTTCGCGGTAGCCAGGCCAATGCCCGAAGTGCCGCCAGTTACAACCGCAGTCTTGCCTTTGATTTCAAACATGATTTCCTCCCAACAGTTGTGGAATGGTGACCAACACATAGAAGCCCCTACCCGTGACCAAACTGGATAACGCACGGCTTCCGCAAGCAGTAGGAAAAAAACGTTTTATCGGCAGCGGTTTGGTGCTGTTACCACCTTGGGGGAGATTAGGCACGCGCCCCATTACCGTCCAATGTGCGCCCGCAACCACTCGGTGGCCTGGTCGACAACCTGCCAGTACTGCTCGCCCGTGAAGCCGTGACCACCACCGGAAATAACACGCAGCTCGCAGTTGGGAAAGAGGCTCGCCGCACGCTGCGAGTAGGACAGGGGCACCGCCTTGTCGGCATCCCCGTGAAAGAGCAGGACGTCTCGCGGAAAGGCCGGGATGTGCTCGTAGAAGTCATAGTCATAGCAGGACCTTAGGAAGTCCCCGCTCACGTCCATCCCCATGATGGGAAAACGATCCGGAAGGAGGTCACGGTTGGGACACGTCTGGTGCACCGCGTCATGCAGGTTGAATGCCGGGTAAAGCAAGACGCACCCGCTTACAAGGTCGGCGTTTGCGCGTGCCGCCATGAGCGTAACCGTTGCCCCAAGACTCGATCCGCAGAGAAACAGGTTCCTCTCATCGACGAATGGCTCACGGGAGAGTTCCCAGGCAACGGACTCGAGGTCATGCTGTTCGGTGAAGAGCGACATGTTGTCCTGCCAGTCACTCCTGCTGTAGTTGCCTCCCCCGCAGAAGTCGAAGACGTACGACACCATGCCGCGCTCTGCGGCGGTGCGGGCGTAGGGCTCCATATCCCCATGGTTGGTGCTCAACCCATGCGAGAAGATCGCCGTTGCGCGCGGGCGGCCATCATCCCACCCTTCGGGCAGGAACAGCTTGCCGTAGATGTTCTTGTCCTCACGCCGGCACCAGTGCTCTCGCTCCTCGTAGCTCATGAGATGGCTCCCATCTAATAGCCAGATAACGATGTATCTGTTCGATATTGTACAAAGTATGACTTTCGAAGACGTTTTTAAAAGTGTGAAGACAACAGAACGACTACTTAGGGAGAAGGACTTTTTCAAGTGCAAGCAAAGGTTCCCGCTAGCGAGTAAAGCTCAAACGTCGAGCATGTAGTCGTTTTCCAAACGCGAGCGGCTGATTTAGCTAGCTATACGAACCGTTAGCCTTGCTTGAGGCATGCGCAAGTAGACGTAGTCCCACTCCTCGAAAAGCCGGGAAGGGGAACCGAACGGAGCGGAACTATCCCTTGCCTCCAGAGAGATGATGGACCAGCGCCGGCATGCCAAGATCAACGACCATGCTGCCAAGGTACAAGATGATCTCCCACACGTCAGGCGAGACAGACGAGCCCCACTTGATGGCCGTCATTACCACGGCCGCAATGCTTGCAACCAGCCACAGGTTGAACCCCGCGTCCTGGTTGCTCGAGAGTATATAAATGAGAAGCCCAGAGACCATGCATATTTTCACAATGACAAAAGCGCAGTTAAGGGCTGGAACACCAATGGGATAGAGCATGAGGGCTCCCAAAATGGCAAGGACAACTGCCACCCATGCTGCCGCAACGGAGTTCTTGTTCTTCGTGAGGCCTGCCATCCAAACCATCTCCTTAAGCCCAATCTTACCCGAAGAACCTACCCAGTTTGGAATGGATTAACAGCCCGAGAGATGCTACCCGAGCTTCCCCGCTTCCACAAAGTCGCGAACGTCAAGCAGCGAGCTGCAAACGCACGTCGCAAGCCCACGAATCTCCGGGGTGGGCGCAACCATATCTGGGACCATCGCCGAGAGAAAGTCACCGGCAGACGCAGCGCGAATCCCATTGGGGCTGTCCTCAAGAACGAGCGAGCGTGCAGGCGTTACATGGAGCCTACGGGCCGCCTCAAGGAACACGTCTGGCGCAGGCTTTGACGGCAGGCCGTCATCACCCGCGATAATGGCAGAGAAGTACTTCTCCACTCCACCCTTGAGAAGGTGCGTCTCCACAATGGCTCTGGGTGACGCGGAGGCAACGGCACATGGTACGTCCCGCTCGGCGAGAAACGCAAGAAGATTGTCGAGACCAGGCTTCTTGGGGGCACCGTGCGCGAGCATCTCTTCAATTCCAATGCGAACGTGCTCGCGGACGGCAGGAACCGCACGGGGGTCATGACCATACTCCTCATCGACAAGCTCCTCGATGCGATGCTGGCTCATGCCAAAGAAGCGCTGCATAAGGCCTGGCTTCAGCTCAAGCCCATGCTGCCTAAAGGCAGGCTCCCATGCCGAGACCCAGATTGGTTCGGTGTCAAACATCAGACCATCCAGATCGAATATAGCCGCCTCAAGCATGGGAGCCTCCAGAGAACTTCGCTTGGCGAATGACTGATACTCTAGGATACCGGGAAGTCCATGAGGCGTGCGTTGGCCAACGGCTCCTGGGGTTCTTACAGCGCAATGCCGCGGAAGGCCATGAGGTAAGTCACAAGCAGAAGCGCCAGGAGGGAGATGACCAATGTCATCCAGAAACCCTTGGTCGGGCCCCGTTTGGAGTCGAGGAAGTACCTGGTAAGCGCCAGCGCGCCAGAGATGAGCAGCGGTCCAAGCACCAGCATTGAGGTCTTCGCCTCCACCCCGGCACCAAGCAGAACGGCGGGAAGAACGAGGTACCCCAAGAGCGCGGCACCAGCAATGATTGCCGAGCTCGTGAACGTGAAGGGATACGTTCCAGTCCTCTCCACCTGTTCATCTACTCGATCATCCGTGATCACGCCATGCATCCTCACCCAATCCCTTTGAGTGGGCCTGCTCTCACCTCCCTTTTTGCGCTTCTTGCTCATCTCTATGCCTTCCTTGAACATGACTCGACTTCAGGACTCCAGCCTTGGGGCGGCAGGGTGATGGTTCCAAGAACGGCAGGATAGGCTGCCCCCGTCGCGCTAGGAACATTCGATGGGCACCCATGCAGCGTCTGGTTTCCAAGGACGGCAAAGGCAACCGCTTCCTTTGCGTCGCTCGAGAACCCAAGATCCTCCTGGGTCATCACCTCGGTGTTGGGAAGCCGCTCAGAGAGACCGCTGAGGATGACCGGGTTGTGCGCCCCGCCGCCTCCAACGACGAGCCGATCAATGCTGCCGGACACGCGCGGCTCTACAAAGCGCACGCATGTATCCGCAACGCTTGCTGAGGTGAACTCTGCCAGCGTGCGGACTATGTCCTCTGGGGGAATGGTCCGGTACGCGGAGAGAATTTTGTCAACTGCCTGCGCACCAAACACTTCTCTCCCCGTACTCTTGGGAGGTTCCTTTGACAGGTAGGGACTGGACATGAGCATCTCGAGCAGGTCCTTATTGACAGAGCCGCGCTTCGCAATCTCTCCACTACGGTCAAAAGGCATGCCAAAGAGACGATTGCAGGCTTCGTCAATCATCATGTTGCCTGGACCAGTGTCGAAGGCAAAGACCCCAGACGCGTTGCTGCGCGGAAGCACGGTCACGTTACCGATACCGCCCAGGTTGAGAAGGACAACGTTTCTCTCCGAGTCTCCATACAGAATTTGCTCGGAGAAGGGAACGAGCGGAGCTCCCTGCCCTCCTGCAGCCATGTCTGCCTTGCGAAAGTCAGAGACCACAGTGACCCCATGTTCGCGAGCGATTACCGATGCCTCCCCCAACTGGAGAGTACCCGCACACCAGCCCCTGGGGGGGTAAGGCTCGTGCCAAACAGTCTGTCCATGACAGGCAACAAACGTAAGGGCAGTGTCGCTGACCCCTGCCGATTCGCAGACTTTGCCAACTGCCTGGGAGAACAAATGACCAAGCTCAAAGTTGAGAGAACAGAGGAGCCGAGACGAACTCTCCTCCAAATCGCATACGCGCTCAATCCTCCGTCGTATGTCCGCTGGCATGAGGAGAGTTTCGAACGACCTAAGGCGAACGCTGGTCGAACCGTCTACCCCATCGACCTCGACCAATGCGGCATCGATTCCATCAAGGCTCGTGCCGCTCATAAGCCCAACCGCAAGCACCCCTACATCCCCTTTCCCAAAGTATTTCTCAGGACAAGACAAGCACCGGCATCAGGACCATATTCCGGAGCGGCAAGCCTGCACGACACGGGGAGCAGCCCTCCTGAGAGTAGGTCGAGAATGACACCGTCCCCGCCCTTGAAAGTCCCTCCAACATAAGAGGTCCTTACCTCAGGAGAGGTTGGGAACAGCTCGCGGACGAGGGTCGAGACCATCTTGGCATCGGCTGCCGCCGCATCATGCAGGATGAGCTCTGCTTCTTTGTCACCTTCCGCCGCAGCCTCGAAGACCAAGGGGGCGAGGGAGGCAACCTCCGTGCGACCGGAGAGCGTTGTTCTCCTCAGCGCAATTAGGTCGTAGTCGTTCTCAAGCCCAAGGTGGTCGCGTAATAAAACGTAGAGTGCGCCGAGGGGAGCCCTCCCGTCAGACTCTCTGCTGAAGGCCTGCAGGAGACGTCGGCCAATCCACCAGCCGCTCCCCTCGTCATCGATTTGGAAACCCCATCCCCCGCAGCGAAGCTCTTTTTCTCCCCGAATCCCCAAAGCTGCGGACCCCGTACCGGCAACAACAACGATGCCGTCCTCGAGACCGAGAGCGGCAACACAACCAGCCTTCAAGTCACTCATCAGGACATGCGGATGACCCTGTGCCTCGTCTTCGCAGACAGACTCTATCTCGTCACGAGAGATGGGCTCGTTTCCATAGCCGGCAAGCCCAAACCCAATCCCCCACGCGTCACCAAGGCCACCACAGCGCATTGACCATTCGATGCCATCATGGAGGACGCTACGCATGCCTTCCTTTCCTACCTGCCCAATGTGGCAGGTAGGAAAGTCCTTGGTGGCGAGCCTGCTCATATCCTCGCTGAACGTGGTGAAGGTAGTCTTTGTCCCACCTCCATCGACACCAAGCCACCTCATTTGGCGTTCGCCTCGTGGAAACGGAACTTCTGCCAGGGCTTGATGGTATCGATAAGGAAGTGCTCTTCCTCGGGGATGTGGCCAACCACACTACTCTTCCCGCTGTTACGCATATCACTGCGAGCAATCTGCAGCTCGCCAGCATAGTGCCCATACTCGCTGCTCTCAATGACGACGTCCCCCCGATGAATAATCTCTGGGGCGTCCAACACATCGAAGTGGTGTCCGCGGTACTTCACGCGGCTCTGCGTGGACCTAATGAAGTTCTCGGAGACATCGCCCCTGTTGAAGTGCAGCTCGTCAAGAACGATAGAGCGCTCGACTTCCGGCAGCCCCTCGTCGAGCACGACGCCAAAGGAAGCGAGGTTCTTGGGCAGCCTTGCAACGTCGTCGAGTTCTTCCTGCGTGGGATAGCAGTTTGAGATGATCACGTCATCAATATCCCCCATGGATATGTAGTGCTCGACCTGCAGGTACAGCGGGAGGTGACGATGCATCTCTAGTGTGGGGAGCCCATCGGTCACCGGCCAAGGGCCAAAGGTGTCAGGTGCTTGCGACGTTACGAACGCAGCGGTCTGCAGGCCATACGACTTGAAGCGGCGAGTGCACGACCGGAAGAAGTCAAGGCCAAGACCAGAGTAGTTATGGGGGTAGAAGTTATGGCACCCCACGAGATGCGTCGGATCAGGCCGGTAGTCCATGATGGTGTCGATGTAGTGGACGTCGTTGCTCATGTTCACTTCAACGGTAAGCCCCTCGGGGTTGAAGGTCATGAGTGATTCCTCGCTGCCCGTGAAGCCCATGTCGAGACGTATGCCGTCCGCGCCAATCTGCTTGAAAAATGACAGATCTTTATACGACACCCCCAGCTCTTCAAATACCCTCGGGTTGCAGTCAAGAACCACCTCGAACCCAAGCTCGTGTGCTCGGGCATTGATATCCGAGAAGTCACGCATAACGTTCTCTCGGCTGTCCTTGACCGAGAGTAGGCAGCTAAAGATGCGAGAAAAGCCGGCAGCAGAAGCCCTCTCCATGTAGTCCAGCAGTTGGTTCCTGTCGCTCTTCTCGGGATAGATCGATATTCCAAGACGCTTCATGCGCCCCTCCTTTTCCCATCTTAAACAACAGCGGCCCTGGAGTTTACGCCCCGGGGCCGCGATGGGTACCTGGGACAGCGGACGGCTTGTACTACTCCGCCGCCTCTTCAGGCTGCTCCTGATTGAGGAACTGCTTGTCGTACATCTTGACGAACGGGAAGTAGCACGCAACGGACACGGCAATAAGAACGCAGCAGAGAACGGCCGCACGCCAGTCACCACCAGTCGCGAGATATGCGCCGATGGGACCAGGGAGGGTCCACGGGGCGGTGATGACCACACGGTTTACCATGCCAAGGCTTGTTGCAACCCAAGCGATGATGGCGCAGATCATGGGCGTGACAACAAAGGGAATGGCCAGCGTGAGGTTGAGCACCACAGGAGCACCAAAGATGAGGGGCTCGTTGATGTTGAAGATGGCAGGGGCGATGCCAATGCGGCCAAGGTCCTTGAGGTACTTAGACTTGCAGACGGTGACCAGAAGGATTGCGAGACCAATGGTGCAGCCAGAGCCGCCAATCCAAATGAACCACTGGTAGAAGGGCTCGGCACCAATTGCAGGCAGCGACGTTCCAGCCACGCCGGACGCTGCTGCGTTCGCGTTCTGCTCGAGCAGGGCAAGCCACAGCGGACGGGCAATCGAGCCCACGATCGAAGCGCCGTGAATGCCAAAGAACCAGAAGAAGCAGGTGAGGAAGCACACAAGCAGGACACCGGGCAGGGTATCCGTAGCTGCGACGAGCGGGGTGATAACGGCAGTAATCGCGCCGTTCCAGTTGAAGCCCAGGTAGTACGTGATGGAGCCAATGAGAAGCATCACGAGCAGCGTCGGCGTGAGGGCTTCGAACGACCGGGAGACCGAAGGGGGCACCTGGTCAGGCATCGTAATGTGGAACTTGGAGTTCTGGGTGAGCCTGAAGATGTTGATGGCAATGAAGGTCACGATCATGCCAACGAAGAGGCCGCCGCTGCCGAGGGACGCCATGGGAAGCACAAAGCCGGCAATGCCTGCATTGGCATCTGCGCTCACGTTGACGGGGGTGATGGTAAGAAGGAAGGCCATCACTGACATGATGCCGCCGGACAGGCCGTCAAGCCCGTAGGACTTAGCGAGGCTGTTGCCCATTCCAAACACAGCGTAAAGCGACATGATGTACATGGTCATGCGGTAGGGCAGCAGAATCGTAGCGGCATTCGCCTTGAGGAACTGATAAACGCCCCAATCCTCGGGAAGAGGTGGGTTTGCGATAATGAGGAAAAATGAGCCAACAATGATGAGCGGCAGTGCCGAGATGACGCCATCGCGTACTGCGAGAAGGTACTTGTTGGATCCGAGCTTGCTCATCACGGGTCCCAGCTTCTCCTCCAAGAACTTCTGGAACTTCTCCATGCGACCTCCTAGACCGTCTGTTATTCACTTATCAAGCTGTGATCATTGATGCAAAACAAGTAGTGCTATCCGAGAACCTTGTCGACTCCCTTGAGTATGTTCTCGACGTTTCCGAATGCATAATCCTGCGGGACAATGGGAACCACGGGGATATTTACGGTTCCGGCGATCTGTGCCTTGCGATAGGCAATCTGGGGGCCGAGAAGAATGATGTCGTAGTCCTTGGCCTCATCCTGGTAGTTTCCGGTTCCGCAGGCATCCACTTTGAGAGAGATATCATTCTCGTTGGCGTACTTCTCCATCTTGTTCATGAGAACCGAGGTTGACATTCCGCCTGAGCAGACTAGCAAAATCTTGTACTCCTTCATCGTGAACACTCCTCTCTGGTCTCGGCAATCGCGAGACCCATCAGCGTTAGTGCCTTTCGATGTAGTTGCGCTCGAACCATTCAGAGCATCGCTCGTAGTTCTTGTTCACGTATGCCATGAAGAGGATATCGACGATGTCCAGCTGAGAAATACGTGACGCACGCGCTGAACTTCGGAAAATCGATTCCGTCGACGCAACGTATAGCGTTTGATCCGCCAAGCGAACAAACTCTGAATCATGCCCAGTACGCGTAATGGCAACGAGCTGTGCACCACGCTTCTTCGCCCGCCTCGAGCATTCGATGACCTCGTGCGTCAATCCCGAATAGCTAAAGGCAATAGCAAGGTCCCCCTCCCCCATGTTCGTCGCATACACCAGCTGCACGTGCCAGTCGTCATTGATGTTGCAGCGAACATTGGCACGTATGAGCTTGTAATACAAGTCTCGTGCGCTCAAGAGCGAGGAACCCATCCCAAACAAGTTGATGGTCTCCGCCTTGCTCATCATGGCAACGCATGCCTCGATAGCTTCCACGTCATTGAGCTTCTCGGTAATCGCGAGAGACTCAATATTTCTTCTGGTTACCTTGAGGATCGTCTGCCTCACCGAATCCTTTGGGCTTACGTCCCCAATTGACGTTCTCTCACTGTCTCGCCTTCTCGCAAGCTCGAAGACAAGGGACCGTTGAAACTGGCGATAGCCGCTTAGTCCCAGGTGTCTGCACATGCGGGAAATGGTTGAGGGTGATACGAACGATGCATTCGCAAGTTCATGGATGCTCATGCCCATGACATCCTCTGGATGCGAGAGAACGTAGTCGATTGCGTTTCTCTCTGTAACTGTTGCGCTGTCCCTATTCTCTTTTAAGAGTGCAATGACATCGCGCTGTTCCATCGCCTGTCCTCTAACGTTGTACCGATGTGGAATTATCATGTCACGCTATTTCTCAATAACTGATATTTTATTTCAATTTTGAAAGTCCAACACTCCAAACGGCTTTTGGGCACCGCTGGGCGGCATTGACCATCAGTGCCAACGTGTCAGCAAATCGCATGGTCAAATGGTTAGATTCTAGCGTTACGCAGAAACAGCAGGAGCAGAAATGCATCGTTTACCTGCAAGTTAATCGGATGACTTCAATGTTGTCACCAGGGTTCTCCGTTTAGCTTCACATGGGTGCATTCGTTCGTCAAAAGGGCGTTTTGACCGTTTGTTCGTTCCAAATGTGATGCGTATTCTCATTTCAGCAAGTTGGGGAACAATCGCTTTAGGAGGGAATCTCGCTTATGGACGAAAAGAGTGTCCAGACTTCATTCGAGATTATCGCCGAGTCCGGAGAAGCGCGAAGCAAGGCTTATGAGGCGCTCGGCTATGCCAAGCAGGGGGATTTTGATAAGGCAAAATCCACCATGGTCGAGGCTCAGGAAGCATCGAACAAGGTGCACGCCATTCAAACTGACCTCATCACGAGGGCGGCTCGCGGAGAGGAGCTTCCTCTCGATATCTTGCTCATCCACTCCCAGGACCATCTGATGGCATCCATCCTTGCCATCGAACTCATTCAGGAACTCATTGACCTCTACGAGCTGAGGGCAAAGGACAGGGAGGAGCGGGCATGAGCACGGTGCTGCCGAATCTGGGTTGTCTGCTTACCGAGCAGAGAAACCCGGATACCATGGAGCTGGACACCTTCACTCCTCTTCAGATTGTCGAAGCGATGAACCGGGAGGACCGTCGCGCGGTTGACGCCGTACATGCAGTCCTTCCTCAGGTAGCGCAGGCAATCACCTGGGCAACGCAGAGCCTAAGCGCAGGAGGAAGGATACTTTACGTAGGCGCGGGCACAAGTGGAAGGCTGGGCCTGCTGGATGCCGTCGAATGCCCGCCAACCTTTGGCGTATCGCCGGATGTAGTGGTGGGAATAATCGCTGGCGGCAAGAATGCATTCATTAAGGCACGAGAGGGCGCAGAGGACTCAGAGGAATCTGGCGAGGAGGACCTCCGGGACAAGAGTCTCTGCAGCAAGGACATTGTCATTGGCCTTGCGGCTAGCGGTCGTACACCCTATGTTGTGGGAGCGCTCCGCTTTGCTCGCTCTCTTGGATGCAAGACTGTCTCGATTGCCTGCAACCCCAACTCAGAGATATCCTCTGAATCCGACTTGGCCATAGAGGTAATAACGGGACCCGAGGTGCTCACGGGATCCACCAGGCTCAAGGCGGGAACGACACAGAAGCTCATCCTCAACATGATTTCGACCGGCAGCATGGTAGGAATTGGCAAGGCGTATCAGAACCTCATGGTTGATGTGCAGCAGAACAACGAGAAGCTCCGTGCAAGGGCTCAGGGCATTGTCTGCGAAGCATGTGGCTGCACGCCCAATGTTGCGAGCGAAAAACTGGATGAAGCCAACGGGAATGCAAAGCTCGCCATTACCATGCTCCTGCTCAACTGTGATGCGGGAGCCGCGCGAGCAGCCTTGCGAGAAGCGAAGGGACACGTGCGCCAGGCAGCAAAGAATGTCAGTCCGGAGAGGCAGCTGGCATGAGTTTCGAGGTCCCAAGGCGAGCCCTCCTCTGGGGTGGGGCGACATCTGCAAGTCAGTATGAGGGCGGCTCCGACATGGTCGGCAAGGGGCCGGACACACAAGACGTTCGCCCCTTCCGGCCAAGAACCAGCAAGGCAACAACGGAGACGCGCCTTCTCACCAAGAGAATGGTAAATGAGGCGCTTGACTCGGGATTTAATGGGAACTACCCCTTCAGGAGGGGGACAGAAGGCATCTCTCACTGCGAAGAGGACGTCGCGCTCCTCGAGGACCTTGGAATTGACATCTATCGCTTCTCTATCAGCTGGGCGCGGCTCTACCCCACTGGTCACGAGCGCAACCCAAGCCCCGAAGGCGTTGCGTATTATGACAAGGTGTTTCGTCTGGTACGCAAGGCCGGCATGCGCGTATTTCTCACCCTTACGCACTATGCCATGCCAATAGACTTGGTGCTCAGTGATGGTGGCTGGCTTAACAGATCAACAATTGACTGCTATCTCAGATTTGCAGAATTTGTATTCACGCGTTGGGGGAAATACATCGACTACTATCTCCCCTTCAACGAGATTAACGCTGGGTATTTTAGTCCGTGGAATGGCGTGGGGCTTCTCAAGCCCGAGGAAGGTCCATACGATCAATCCAAAGTCTTCCAGTCCTTACATAACCAGTTTGTGGCAAGCGCGCAGGTAATACAGCTGCAGAGGCGCATTGCCCCCACCTGCAAGAGCGGATGCATGGTCGCAGACTTCTGCTATTACGCCAATACGCCTTCGCCGGAAGACAACCTCAAGTTGGTGAAGGACGAGCAGATAAGCCAGTGGTTAGCAGTCGATGTTCTGGCGCGCGGATTCTATCCCTCGTACACGGCACGATTCTTTGATGAGCGCGGGATCAAAATACGCATGGGCGAGAACGATCTAGAGCTCCTGGCTCACAACACGTGCGACTTCGTGAGCATCTCCTATTACCAATCATCCGTTGTGTCCTGTGGCGATGATGGGCCGCAAACGGCGGGCAACCTCGTATGCTCAACAGTAAACCCATACCTTGCCTCATCAGAGTGGGGATGGCAAATAGACCCGGTGGGCCTAAGAACCGCACTAAACGTGCTGTATGACCGTGTGCACAAGCCTATCTTCGTAGCAGAGGGCGGATTAGGTGCAAGAGATAGGCTCGTGGTCAGCAAGGACGAGAAGCGCGTTCACGACGCACGTCGCATTGAATACCTTTCGGAGCATTTTAAGCAGGTGATTGAGGCCCAAAAGGACGGCGTAGACGTGCTCGGCTACATCGTATGGGGAATCATCGACATCGTCTCGGCAGGCAGCTGTGAGATGGAAAAGCGCTACGGTGTCGTCTACGTCGATGCGGACGACGAGGGCAACGGAAGCTACGAACGCACTCGCAAAGACAGCTTTTGGTGGTACAAGAAATTCATTCAGGACTACCACCAAAGGGAGAAGCCAGCCTCCGAATAACGAAATTCAACGGCTTTTCTAAGGCGGCTCGGACAACCAAGGAAAACAAGGTGAAGTGGCTGGGGAAGTTCGACACGGCAAGCCGTCTGCTACCGAAAGCCCAAATCCGATGATGCCCTAGGATTAGCCGTTCCTCGTCCTCGCTAGGCCGCGATTTCGCCGATTCCCGCGTAGTACCAGTCCCTAGGCACGTCGTACCCCAGTGACTGGTGGATGCGACGGTCGTTGCAGTAGCCCACGAACTCGGCAGCCAGGGACTCCAGCTCCCTCGGCGCCGAGCGCTCGTGGGTGCGCAGCCACTCCGACTTCAGGGTCCCGAGCCACCTCTCCGTCAGCACGTTGTCCGCCAAGCGGGCGCGTCTGTCCATGCCCTGCGTGACGTGGCTGCCCTCCAGGAGTCCCACGTGGGCGTCCGACCCGAAGGCGGACCCCCGGTCGCTGTTCATGATGGGGGGCTACCTCGCCCGCGGAAGGCCGCCCTCGCGCAGGCCACGACCCCCTCCGCCCGCATCGTGTCCGACAGCCCCCAGCCCACGATGTGGCGGCTGTGCCAGTCCATGACCGCCGTGAGGTGCATGTGGCGCCCCCCGATCTGCACGTAGGTGATGTCGGTCGACCACACCTGGTCGGGGAAGAGGACCCGCTTGCCCCCGAGCGGGTACGGGAACCTCCTGGAGTGCTTGGACGGCCTCGAGAGCGACGGCAGCGGGCAGCAGGGGCGGTAGGGGCATGCGGACAAAAAGTTGGACCAGATACGGTCCGGTCAGGAGTCCGCAATGAGCTTTGCGCCAGAGCAGAGGAAGAGGGCGCTCGAGGTCCTCGGGGCATGCGGTGGGAAGGTGACCCTCGCAATCCGCAGGCTCGGACATCCCCCAGGCAGGCCATGCATGCCTGGGTCCGGGGGAGCGATGCCGCGCATGCGGGGACCGCCGGCCGTCCCTTCGGCCGCTACGATCCCGAGACGAGGGCGGAGGCCGTCAGGCTCGTGCAGGGCGGGGTGGGCGGGAAGGGCGTGGCGAGGGCGCTCGGGGTGCCCAATGCTGCCACTGCGTACAATCGGGCGGGACCGGCCGAGGGGGCCCTCCACACCAGCCAAGCCGACCGTGCCCGAAGGGGGCGAGCGCGCCTGGTCGGGCTTCGAGGGGACGCCCGAGGGGCGCATGAGGCGGCCCGGGCCCGAGGACGACACCCTGCGCGGAGTGGTGGAGGCTTTGAAGGCCGCAGGCCCCGATGCGCTGACGGACAGGGGGAAGGCCCTGGCCATGGGGCATCTGAGGCAGACGGCCGGCCACGCCTCGAAGGGCCTCGCCGCTCCCTTGGGGATGTCGAAGGGCCCCTGTGAGTGCCGGCGTGCGGCTCTTGCCAGGCCTGGCAAGCATGCCGGGCCGCGCTCGAGTGTGTTTGATAGCCTCGGAGTTGCACAAAAAAGCAGAGCGGCTTTTCACTCGTGAGCATGAAAAAGTTTCACAGATAGGCAAGGGGGACACGTCCTGGCACCGCACACATTGCCATGCTCGATTCGCAGGGCCCAACCCACGGGTCGAGAGGCAGG
>NZ_LR027574.1:0-1556 GCF_900605015.1 Olsenella sp. Marseille-P4559 | reverse complement strand
GGTCGGCATGTCGCCCTTCCCCGGAGACGGCAAGCTCGCCGCATGCCGCGGCCTCGTGCCCGCGGGCCACGGCTCCGGACCCCCCGTCAGGTCGCAGAGGGACGCCCGCGGAGGCGACAGGGCTCCCGAGAACCCCCTCGTATTCGGCTGCGACTCCCTCGTGGGGACGAAGAGCCGCTTCGGGAGGCACTGCGATGCCTGCGTGGCGCGGGGCATGGGGCACAACAAGGCGCTCAGGGCGGTGGCCCGCAAGAGGCCCCGGGTCATCCATGCGGTGATGCGCGACCGGGTGCCGTATGTGGAGCCGCCGGCGGACGATGCAGGAAAGCCGCCTGCTATGGCTTGACAGAACTATAGGGACACCCCCCACGACCACGGCCAATGGCTGGGGTTGTGGTTGTCCCGGCTCGCGTAGTAGTCGAGCAGAAGCCAATCCTTCACTCGACTGTCGGGCACGTCGTCCGGAATGCCGAACCTCTTGCGTAGATCCGTAATCGAGTACTGCTGCATCAGGGCATTGATGTCGGCCGCATAGTTGCAGCCTTCATCATTGAGCTTCCAAAGAAAGTCTTCAATCCTATTATCAATCTGGTCACTGCCCCAGTCCCACTCGGGATGGTATTTCCTCACAAGGTTGCGAATCCAGTCCAGCGTTGCCTGGGCTTGCTTCCGCCTTTCCTCATCCTTGCCATACCTAAGCGTGTTTTGTGCATTGACCCACAGGTGATGCAAGGGCCGTGAGATCAGCTGGAAGGCCCTGGAGCACTACAGAAGACACACAAGCGAAAAGAGACCGTCCTCCCAGGTCATCACAGGGAAAACGGCCTCTTAAATTGCAAAGGTCAGAATATGTCCACGGCACGTTCCACGGGCTGCCGAAGTCCCATGCGGACTCCTTCAGCTGGAGGTACAGCTACAAAGATTCTGCAGATGCATACACAGAGCACCTGCATGGGATGTGCCTCATGCAGGTGCCATTCTCCGGAATCGCCGCGATTGCCACGGTGCAACTGAAGCTGCCTAAGCTACTTACAGTTCAGGAGACCTAACTATGCTGCAAGTACTCAGCCATTAATTGCTATTCTCGCTCTTGGAGTCGAGTGCATCTTTTGCCTTTTCACCCAACTCACTCGCTGTGTCTTTTATATCCGATGCGATCTCTTTAGTTTTTCCGACTGCCTTATCCATAATCCCCTCTGCCTTCAGGGAATCATCACCTGTCGAATTTCCAACAGCCTCTTTTACCCTGCCTTTTACTTGATCTGTAAATCCTTTATCAGTCATCTTATTCTCCTTAGGGGAATATATGCCAATTTTACAGTTTCGCCTCTCCTTTCTATACGATAACCCTTTATGTAATGGTACTGGAAGTAAATCGGACAATCAAGCTTTTCAAGTATATGGGACCTCGGACATTGGTCGGTTGAAAACCTAACCGCAACACTGCAAGCCGAGGCGCAACGGTTGCGGCCAGTCTTGCGAAACACGGTCGGAAGCGTTGCGCCCACCCCTTCGAGAGGGGCGGGCGCAACGCTTCCGACCGTGTTTCGCAAGAC
>NZ_LR027573.1:1099500-1336852 GCF_900605015.1 Olsenella sp. Marseille-P4559 | reverse complement strand
GGGAAGGGGGAGGGGGGACATCCATGGTTTGCACACAAACGGACTCAAGCGCCGGCGCGGACAATTCCACACGAGGCGTCGAGCAGCCTGTCGCGCTCCCCTTCTGTAGGTGCCTCCGAGTAAACCCTCACCACGGGATCGGACCTCGAGGGGCGTATGAGAACCCATGAACCATCGTCGAACTGAAGGCGTAACCCATCGGCATGGCTGACCTCAACGGGGAGGCGACCTGCGACGGACTCCGGGTTGAGTCCTGGCAGCACATTACGGAACGCCTGGGTTGCGGCTGGGTCGAGACGCACATCCCGACGGGTGTAGCGCATGTGGCCGATCTTGTCGCCCATATCGCGCACCAGCTGGCGAACTGTCCTGCCGCTCTTTGCCACAAGCTCGGCTACCAAAAGGCAGGACAGAAGGCCATCTCGCTCGAGGAGGTGAGACGGGAACGCAAGGCCGCCGTACTCCTCTGCGCCCAGCACTACATCACCTTCACGCATTTCTCTATATATGCGTGAAAAACCAACGGGAACGGATGTGAGCTGGCAGCCAAGGCGCTCTGCCTGACGCGCGATTCGCGCAGAGCACGTGAGCGTGACCACAACGCGGCCAGTCTCGTTGCGATTCTCAACAAGGTGGCCCAGCACCAGCGGAGACAATTCGTGTGGCAGCAGTATGTTGCCGTCCTCGTCGACAACGCCCGCACGGTCGCCATCGCAATCGAGAAGGAAACCAAGGCTGGCCCCCGTGGAGGAGACCCTCTCTTCGCACTCGTCTGCCCAGGGGTCAGCTGGCTCGGGGTGAAGCCCGCAGAAGTCCTCGCGGACATCTGCGTGAATCTCGGTCACCTCGCAGCCAAGACGTTCAAGCGCCTGGGCGAGCACGCCCGCACCGGCACCGTACATGGGATCAACCACAACGCTGAGCCCGGCACCCGCAATCGCGACACCGTCCACCAATGTGACGAGGTCATCGAGATAGGGCTCGATGAAGTTCTCCACCTGGTACTCACCGGTGTCAGATGTTGGCTCAAGCGAGATGTGCTGCTCGACGGCATCAAGAAACTCACGTGAAACCGGTCCGCCGTCCGCACCGCGCACGATAAGGCCACCGTACTCGCAGGAGCGCTCGCTTGCCGTAAGCATGACGACACCGATGGCGTCGCTCCTTCTCGAGCAGAACCACGAAGCGACAGGCGTGGGACAGGGCCTGTCCGAGACAACAGCCCGCAGGCCAAAGGATGCGAGCACGCCCGCTGCGACACATGCGTAGTCGGCAGAGTTGTGACGAGTGTCATAACCGACAACGACCTCAGCACCAGGATGGGCATCCGCCCAAAGAAGACCTAACGCATCAGCCGCGCGCCTGACGCCGGCTTCGTCAAAACCATCGTCCAGACGTGCCTGCCAGCCATCGGCGCCAAAGCGGATTATGTTGGGACGCCTATCCAAGGACCTTGTCACCAAACGCCTCGCGGAAGGCCTCGGCAGTATGGGGGTTCTTGAGCGCCATACGTGCGTTAGTCGCAGCCCAGGCAGCGGGAGTACCAGTATCACACCCCTCAGCGGGGTCCACTACCAGCGCGTACATCTCTTCCTCGTCAAGCAGGCGCTGCATTGCGTCGGTAAGCTGAATTTCGCTGCCAGCACCCGGCGCCTGGGTGGCCAGAAGCTCCATGATGCGGGGCGAGAGGAGATAGCGGCCAACAATAAAGAGGTGCGAGGGCGCGTCCTCGGGCTTGGGCTTCTCGACAAGGCCCGCCACCTTCCACACGGCACCCTCGTCCTCCTCGCCTCCCGCGGCACCATCGAGATGTCCCATGCACTGGCCGGCGATGATGCCGTAGCGGCTCACCTGGTCGGCAGGAACCGGAGCAACGGCGATAACGGAAGCGCCGTTGTGCTCGCGCGATACCTGCGCCATGCGCACGCACATCTGCTTGTCGGGAACGAAGTAGTCACCGAGAAGCACGAAGAACGGCTCCCCGCCAATCTTGTCTGCAGCGCAATGGACGGCATGGCCGAGGCCGCGCGGACTGTCCTGATAGACGAAAGAGACCGGAAGCGTTGAGGCCTCGTGGACAAGGCTTGCCGCCTCACCCTTGCCACGTGTGCGAAGCATGCCCTCGAATTCCTCGTCCACCGAGAAGTACTGCTCTATCTGCGGCTTCTCGTGCGAGTTCACAATCACTACGCCATCGACGCCCTCGGGCTCAAGTGCCTCCTCGACAACGTATTGGAGAATGGGCTTGTCCAGAACGGGCAGGAGCTCCTTGGGCATGCATCTCGTTGCGGGCAGAAAACGCGTACCAAGACCTGCTGCCGGGATAATTGCCTTCATTGTGCTTGTGTTCCCTTCAATAGTGGGCAGTTGCGGCATGAGGATGCCAGACACACCATACCCCCGTGCATGCACCATCTACCCCGCCTTCTCCTAGCGGCAGACCTCCACCGGTCGCACGGCCACAAACCCTGCCGTCATCACATGGCGCACACACGGGACGCATCAAACGGCCATGAGCCTAATCCGGAATGGTTACGCCCTGCGTCGCAAGGTAATCGATAAGACGCGACATCGTGTCGGCAGAGAGGACATGTTCCATGAGACATGCCTCCTCGTCGGCACGCTCGGCATTTACGCCCAGGTCGGTCTCGAGGAATGCCCGTAGGGCACGATGCGCGCGCCACACAATCGCGGCATACTCCTTGCCCTCGGGAGTCAGGGTCACACGGCCATAGCGGCTCTGGTTGACCATGCCCTCTTCCTTGAGCATCGAGAGCGCCTTGTTGACGCTTGCCTTCGATACATCGAGCTGCTCGGCAACGTCAACGGAGCGCACGCTCCCGCCAGGTTCATCTGATGCCACAGACAGCCTATAGATAGATTCGAGGTAGTCCTCGCCTGCCCTTGTTAGGGCGTGATCGTGATTTCCGTCACTCGTAAGAGTCATAAGCAGTCTCCAAATCCTGCAATGCACCTTTGGCGCGTGTCCTGGAATCATTATCCCCAAGTCGGGGGCCCTGTGACCCCCAGCACCAACGCAGAAGACGTGGATTTGGCAGATTACGTGGCAGATTTCGGCGACGAAGCGCTCACCGTGCCGGCAGAGCTCGTGGCATCTGCGGAGGTGGGGCCTGCATTCTCGGACGAAGAGCCTCCGTCCGTGTAGCCATGCTGGTCGGCATTGAACGACGAAGGGTCCTTGCCTGCGTCGATGACCTTCATCACCTCGGCGAGGGCATCCCAGTCTGCCACGACATACGAGACGCCGTTGACGTCCTTTGGCTCGGAGGGGGCATAGGCAGCGTAGATGTCATTCTCCGTATCCATGCCTACCATCTCTGAGGCCAAGGAGACAATCTCAGAGACCGAAAGATCGGTGGTGATAACGTCTGCGGTAGCGTCGACCAGGTTGACGATCTTGGTTGGATCGTTGGTCGAAAGCAATTGGTTGAGCATGGCCTTAATGAAGGAGCGCTGGTGGTGCATGCGCGTGTAGTCGCCATCCGGGAAATGGCGGCATCTGCAGTAGAAGAGCGCCTCTTCGCCATCGAGCGTCTGAACCCCCGGCTGAAGCTCCGTGACTACATCGAAGTTCTCGGTATCCTTCATGGACTGGTCAACGTCGACCGTCACGCCACCCATAGCGTTGGTGAGAGTCGCAAGGCCATCGAAGGAAATCTCGGCATAGTGCGAAATGGGAACGCCGCACTTCTCGCTCACGATTTGCACCATACCGGCAGCCCCATCATACGTGTGGACGCCGTTGATCTTCATGGTCGTACCCTTCCATTCGACCATGGTGTCGCGCGGTATCGAGAGAAGCGTCACACGCTTGTTGGGCGGGTCGATGCGAGCAAGGATGATGGTGTCAGCACGGTAGTCCGTCTCGCCAGGGCGGCCGTCGGTACCAAGGAGCAGCACGTAGTAAGGGTCATTCGGCGTGGAGGGCTCGTTGCCATCCGTCGCGGCAGACAGGCTCTGCTCAAGCTCGGGGGTGATGACCTGGCCGTTGTTCATGCGACTCTGCACGCTGCTGATCCAGCGCGCAAATGCCACGCCACCGCCGACAAGCATCACCACCAGGGCAGCAACGACACCACGCGCCACACTTCGGCGCAGCCTGTGCCTGCGGCACCTCTTGCTGTAGCGCTCGACGTTGTTGCGGCTGTACTTGTCAGACGCATCGATATCGGAGCCACTACCCTCGGCTTTCATATGCTTGCTCATCGGCTACCCTACATCCCATCCGCGCGAGGGGCTAGTCCCTAATCGCATCCTCATCATCAGGAACCGTGTCGCGCTCTGCCTTGGCACCAAGCGAGACGAGCTTGCTCACGAAGCCCTCGTAGCCACGTTCGATGTGGTGGATGGCAGACACCGTGGTAACGCCATCAGCCACAAGGCCAGCTATGACAAGAGCCGCGCCACCACGTAGGTCCGGGGACTTTACCTGCGTGCCCGAGAAGCCCGGCACGCCATGCACGATGGCGTGGTGCCCCTCGATGGTAATGTCTGCACCCATGCGCTGCAGCTCGCTTGCAAACATGAAGCGGTTCTCAAAGACGTTCTCGGTGATCACACACGAGCCCTTAGCCAAGGCGAGGAGGCACATGACCTGTGCCTGCATGTCAGTGGGAAAGCCGGGGAACGGGAGCGTCTGGATGTCGGTGGGAAGGATTGGACCTTCGCGCCAGACGGTGCAGCCACGCGAACCACGCTGGACGGAGATGCCCATCTTCTCGAGCTTCTTGAGAACAAGTCCCAGATGAATGGGGTCGAAACCGTTAACCGTTACCGGCTCGCCGCAGAGCCCGCCAATGGCGAGGAAGGTTCCGGCCTCGATGCGGTCGCCTACGACGCTGTGCGTGACGGGATGGAGCTCTTCCACGCCCTCGATCTCAATAACGGGAGAGCCCGCACCGCAGACCTTGGCACCCATCTCGTTGAGCATCATTGCCAAGTCGACAATTTCGGGCTCGCGCGCCGCATTGTCGATGATGGTCGTGCCCTTGGCGTGCACGGAGGCCATCATGAGGTTCTCGGTGGCTCCGACGCTTGCGAAGGCCAATGTGACCGTGTTGCCCGTAATGCCATTGGGAGTAGTAGCGTGAATGTTGCCATGCTTGACGTCAAACTGGACACCCAGCTCTTCAAGACCAAGGATGTGCATGTCAATCTTACGGGCACCAATGTTGCACCCGCCAGGCATGGCAACAACGGCCTTGCCAAAGCGCGAGATAAGCGGGCCAAGCACGGCCGTGGAGGCGCGCATCTGAGCAACCAGCTCGTAGGGCGTCTCCCACTTATCGACGTTCGAGGTGTCGATGACCAGCGTGTGCTTGTCCAACACGTCGATGGTTGCACCAAGGCGCTTGAGCACCTTGCCCATGACGTGGACGTCAGCGATGTTGGGGACGTTCCTCAAGGTAGTGACACCTGGCGCCATGATGGTTGCCGCCATGAGCTTGAGCGCCGAGTTCTTGGCTCCCTCGACGGTGACCTCACCCGTAATGGGATGCCCGCCCTCAATTTTGATGACGTCCATGTTCCTCCTGCATACAGCAGGCGACCCCGCTTTCGCGGGGCCACCTGGGTCTTAGCTCTGCTTGTGCTCCGCCGCTTGTCTGAGCAGTAGATTACACCACTTTACCTTGTTCTCCCAGTATGCACGGCGCCCGTCGGACTCGCCGAGCGAATCCAAGGTGTCGAGGGCGGTGTCGCGGGTCTCGCGCACCACGTCCGGCTCGATATCGTTAACGGAACGGGCGTGGTCGGCAAGGATGATGACGCCCTTGTCATCAATCTGGGCATAGCCGCCTGAGATGACGACCCTGCCAACGCCACCGCCATCCTCCTCGCGGAGGTTGAGACGAACCACGCCATCGCCAAGCGAGCAGATCTCGGGTGCGTGGCCAGGCCACACACCCAGCTCACCCGAGTGGGCAACCAGGACGAGGCTCGCAACGGGCCCCTCGTAGAGAAGCCTGTCCGGACGGACGAACTGACAATTGAGCTCGGCCATATGACTTCCTAGCCCTCGGACTTCTCGCCAGCGTCCTGCTGCATCTTCTTAGCGCGAGCACGAACGTCGTCGATGTTGCCTGCAAAGCGGAATGCCTGCTCGGGAATCTCATCGCACTTGCCATCAATGATCTGCGCAAAGGAGCGCACGGTCTCGTCGACGGTGCAGTACACGCCGGGGACGCCGGTGAACTTCTGCGCCACGTGGAAGTTCTGCGAGAGGAACTGCTGGACCTTGCGGGCACGAGCAACCGTAAGCTGCTGCTCCTCGGAAAGCTCGTCCATGCCCAGAATGGCAATGATGTCCTGGAGGTCGGAGTACTCCTGCAAAATCTCCTGCACCTTCATGGCCACACGGTAGTGCTCCTCGCCCACGATTGACGGGTCAAGGGCGGAGCTAGAGCTTGCCAGCGGGTCAACGGCCGGGTAGATACCCAGCTCGGTGATGGCGCGGGAAAGAACCGTGGTGGCGTCGAGGTGCGTAAACGTGGTTGCAGGGGCTGGGTCGGTGAGGTCGTCGGCAGGGACGTAGACGGCCTGGACCGAGGTGATGGAACCCTCCTTGGTGGAGGTGATGCGCTCCTGCAGCTCGCCCATCTCGGTTGCCAGCGTGGGCTGGTAACCAACGGCAGACGGCATGCGGCCGAGAAGGGCCGAAACCTCGGAACCTGCCTGTGAGAAGCGGAAGATGTTGTCGATGAAGAGCAGGACGTCCTGGCCCTGGTCGCGGAAATACTCGGCGGTGGTGAGGCCGGCGAGGGCGACACGCATGCGTGCTCCAGGCGGCTCGTTCATCTGACCGTAGACGAGGCAGGTCTTGCTGATGACGCCAGACTCGCTCATCTCGAGATAGAGGTCGGTGCCCTCGCGGGTGCGCTCGCCAACGCCCGTGAACACGGAAGTGCCGCCATGCTGCTGGGCGAGGTTGTTGATGAGCTCCTGGATGAGGACCGTCTTGCCGACGCCAGCACCGCCAAAGAGGCCAGTCTTGCCACCGCGGACGTATGGCTCGAGAAGATCGATGGCCTTGATGCCGGTCTCGAAGATCTCGGTTTGAGTGGTGAGCTCGTCAAATGCCGGCGCAGGATGGTGGATGGGGTAATACAGCACGTCGTTGGGAATGGGTTTGCCGTCGACCGGCTCGCCCATGACGTTCCAGACGCGGCCCAGAGTCGAAGGACCCGCCGGCATCATCATGGGGTGGCCGGTATCCTTGACGCGCAGCCCGCGCTGTAGCCCATCGGTCGAGGACATGGCGACGGTACGGACGACGCCACCAGTGAGCTGGGACTCGACCTCGAGAACCGTCTTCACGCGACCAATCGGCGTCTCGTCGTCGACGGTAAGCGCCGTGTAGATCGCAGGGACCTGATCGTCGAACTTGACGTCGACAACAGGACCAACAATACGGACGATGCGCCCTTCGCCGACGCTCTTGTTGATTTTGTTGTAGGCGGCCTCCTCGAGAGGGGTGCGCACCTGTTCGGTGGTTTCTGCCATTAGTAGCTGTCCTCCAATGCAGCCGCACCGCCAATGATCTCGGTCAGCTCGGTGGTGATGGCGCCCTGGCGCTCGCGGTTATAGGTGCGGCCGAGCGAGCTCAGGACCTCTTTCGCGTTATCGGTGGCCGACTGCATAGCACGACGACGGGCGGCGTGCTCGGCGGCAGCCGAATCGAGAAGCGCGTGGAAGATGACTGTCTTGATATAGGCGGGCATCAGATACCCCAAGACCTCCTGCGCAGAGGGCTCGAAGGTGTAGTCGGAATAGTGCTTGTGACCGACCTCAGAGAGGGCCTCCTTGGTGCGCGGGGCATTGGGCATTATGAGCCTTTCCTGCGAGACGGGCAGGAGCTGCTCTGTGACTTGGGTCTGATCGACGCGGTTCTTAGCGTGCCAGTAGCACAGTACGGCGCGGTCGATGCGACCCGAGGAGTAGGCGTCCATCACGTACGTGGCGATGCGGTCGGCCTCGTCATGGTTGGGCTCGGACGAGATGCCCACGAAAGACATTACCGGCTTCACCTTGCGGAAGGTGAAGTACTCAGTGGGCTTCCTGCCACAGGTGATGATCTCGGACGAGATGCCCCTCTCTTTAAGGGCGGCCATCTCGTGCTCGACAGCACGCTGCTGCAGCAGGTTGAAGCCGCCCGCAAGGCCGCGGTCAGACGCCACGAGAATGAACAGGACGTTCTTCTCGGTAGTGCGCCCACGGAGCAGGGGCTGAGAGTCATCAAACCCTGCCGATGCAACGTTGGCGAGCATGTTGGTGATGGCGTCCTTGTATGGGGTGGCCTCCTCGGCCCTCTGGAGCGCCGAGCGGATGCGCGCAGTGGAGATCATCTCCATGGTACGCGTGATCTGCATGGTGCTCTTGATGGAGGACATGCGCCGCTGTATTTCCCGAAGGTTGGCCATAGGTTGCTACTCCTGGCCCTTCTCCGCACCGTCACCGCTCTTGCCATCGCCCTCCGGGACCTCGGTCTTCTCCGCGGCGTGCTCGACGTCGTGCGCCTTGGCCCTGTTGGGGTGCTCCAGCATGAACTGTGCCTTGTAGTGTTCGATGTGCTCCTTGAGGCGGCGCTCCTGGTCATCGGAGATCTTGCCCTCGAGCAGCAAGGCACGCAGCGCGGGGTGCTTCTCGGCCATGTACTTTGCAAGCCCGTCGCGGAACAGGCCCACGTGGTCGAGGTCGATGTCCTCAAGGAAATCCTCCTTGCCGGCAAAGACCGAGATGATCTCGTCGGGTGCAGCAAGTGCCGAGAAGCGGCCCTGCTTGAGGAGCTCCATCATGTGCGCACCGTGACTGAGCTGGTACTGCGTGGTGGCGTCAAGATCTGAGCCAAACTGCGCGAACGCCTGCTTGTCACGGTAGGCGGCGAGGTCTAGGCGCAGCGTACCGGCAACCTGCTTCATTGCCTTGTACTGCGCGTCTCCGCCAACCCGCGAAACCGAGATGCCAACGTCGACAGCGGGGCGCTGACCCTGGAAGAAGAGGTTTGTCTGCAGGTAGATCTGGCCGTCAGTGATCGAAATCACGTTGGTCGGGATGTATGCAGAGACGTCGCCTTCCTGCGTCTCGATGATGGGGAGCGCCGTGAGCGAACCACCGCCGTTCTCGTCGGACAGCTTGCATGCGCGTTCGAGGAGGCGAGAGTGCAGGTAGAAGATGTCGCCAGGGTATGCCTCGCGTCCAGGCGGGCGGTGCAGCGTCAGCGACATCTGACGGTAGGCCACGGCCTGCTTGGAGAGGTCATCGTAGACCACAAGCACGTGCGCGCCGGGGTGCGTAGCGTCTGCGGGATTGCCGTTGGCATCGTTGTACATGAAGTACTCGCCGATGGCCGCGCCGGCCATGGGGGCGATGTACTGCAGCGGCGCGGCGTCTGCAGCGGTGGCGGCAACAATGACCGTCTTGTCGAGGACACCGCGCTTGGCCAGGGACTCCCTAATCGCGGCGACCGTCGAGGCCTTCTGGCCGATGGCCACGTAGATGCAGAGCATGTCCGTGTCGCGCTGGTTCACGATGGTATCGATCGCAATGGCGGTCTTGCCCGTCTTGCGGTCACCAATGATGAGCTCGCGCTGGCCGCGGCCAATGGGGACCATGGCGTCGATGGCGAGGAGACCCGTGAGCACGGGCTCGCAGACCGGCTGGCGCGCCATGATGCCAGGGGCCTTGAACTCGATGGGGCGACGGTGTGAGGAATCGATGGGGCCAAGGCCGTCGATGGGCTGGCCCAGAGGGTTCACCACGCGACCGAGCATTGCGTGACCCACGGGGATGTCCATGACGCGGCCGGTTGTACGGCACTCGTCACCCTCCTTGATGGAGCCAACGTCGCCGAAGAGGACGGCACCAACCCTGTCCTCCTCGAGGTTCTGCGCAAGGCCATAGACGCTGCGGCCCGTTGCGGAGCTCGTGAACTGCAGGAGCTCGCCGGCCATGGCGGTCCTGAGGCCGGAGATATATGCGATGCCATCGCCCACCTGCGTAACGACCGACGCCTCCTGGCGGTCGACCGTAGCGTTGATGGCGGAAAGCTGCTCACGCAGCGTGCTCATGATGCGCTCGGAGTTGATTGGCGCGTCGATGGTAGCATGCTCGTTCTCTGTCACTGCTCTTCACCTCCGATGAATGCTGAGGAGAGCGTCTTCCTGATGTGCGCAAGCTGGGCACGCACCGAGGCGTCCATGCGCTTCCCACGCGCCTCGAGAAGAATGCCGCCCAGGATGCTGGGGTCAACGCGCTCAACGAGATAGACGGGTGCGTTCAGCAGCTGCTCAGTCCGGCTGCGAATCTTGCCACGCAGCTCGTCGTCTAGAGGGACGGCCGTCGTGACAGTAACCGAGACGGTTCTGTCTTCGCTGTCAAGGAGCTTCTTGTACTGCTTGGCGACTTGGTCGATAAGGCCAGCATCGTCCTCGGCCTGCATGGCGGAAAGAGTCTCCAGCACCTCAGGTGAGAACTTCTTGGCATGCTGCCACTGCACCAGGTCTGCGTTCTCGCGGCCCTCTTGACGGGCAGCCTCGAGCAGGGCCCTGGTGTAGGCCTCCACCTTCTCTTCGCCGGCTCGCTTATTGCTCATTGGGGGCGCTCACTTCCGCGAGGTATTTCTCAGCAAGCTTGCGCTGCTGCCCCTCGGTAAGGTCGTTGCCAATGATCTTGCTCGCAATCTCGACGGAGAGGTCGACCACAGAGCTCGAGAGCTCGATCGTGGCCTTGCGGCGCTCGGACTCCACGGCACCATGAGCCTTGGCGATGATGTCGGACGCCTCGGTCTGTGCCTTTGCGAGAATCTGGGAGCGCTCCTCCTCGGCCTCCTTCTTGGCCGCAGAGATAATCTCCTCTGCCTGCCGATTTGCATCGACAAGCCTGTCCTCGTAGCTCTGTGCCTCGGCGGCAGCCCTTGCCTTGGACTTCTCGGCGGAGTCGAGGTCGTCTTGGATCTTCTGCTGGCGCTTCTCCATCATCCCGAGAACCGAAGGCCAAGCGAGCTTGGCCATGACAAACCAGATGACGAGGAAGGCGATGAGCGCGGGGATGAACTCCGCGGGCTTGGGCAGCAGGATGTCCGGGCCGCTGATGGACGACGCCGCCAGAGCCTGGGTGGGCACGGCGAGGGCCGCCCCGCCGACCGCGAGCGCCGCAGCCAGCTTATTGCCAAGCTCCTCAGTGTTCCTGTTCATATTGCCTCCAACTCGGTGTTCGCTGTGAGTGCCGCGCCCACTAGGATGCGATCAGCGTCACGACGAAGCCGATGAGGGCGAGTGCCTCGACGAATGCGGAGCCCAGGATGAAGACAGTGAACAGACGACCCTGGACCTCGGGCTGACGGGCCATCGAAGTGGTTGCGCCGTAAGCGGCGAGGCCGATGCCGATGCCGGCGCCGATAACACCGAGACCATAACCAATGACTCCCACGATTCCTCCTTTGTCACTCGCCTGACCTTCAGGCGATTTTGACGTCACACTATGCAGAAGCGGCGCTCGCCGCTAGTTGCCCTGTTTGCTACTCTTTCTCTTCGACGAGCTGGATGTAGACGGCAGAGAGCAGCGTGAAGACGTACGCCTGGATGACCGCGACCAGAATCTCGACCAGGTAGATGACTATGAGGATGAGAACCCAGAAGATAGACGCGCCGGCGCTGCCGATCGCCGCGAGCGAGATGCCCTGCAGCAGCGGCTCGAAGAAGAGCGACGCGAGGATGGCGAAGGTGCCCATGACCACGTGGCCGGCGAACATGTTGCAGAAAAGACGGACGGCCAACGTGATGAGGCGCAGGAACGTGGAGAACAGCTCAATGACCCACACCATGGCGGCCATGACCGGGTTCAGGCCCTTGGGCGCCAGACTCTTGAGGTAGCCCAGGACGCCCATACGCTTGATGCCCACGGCGATGAAGTAGACGAAGGAGCACAGGGCGAGGGCGCCCGTCACGCCCATGGTGCCGGTGCCGGGGTGGCAGCCGGGGATGATGCCCACGATGTTGTTGAAGAGGATGAAGAAGAAGAGCGCTGCGATGAACGGGAAGTGCTTCTTCCAGGTGTCGCCCAAGATTGACTTGCACATGTCGTCGCGGGCGAACTCGACGAGGGACTCCATGCCGTTCACGAAGAAGCCCTGCGGGACGAGGCTCTTCGCCTGCTTCTTCTTGAAGACGAACATCACGATGCAGAGCAGCGCGATGGCGACGAGCATCCAGAAGATGTACTGGGTGAGGCCGACTGTGGTATCCCCGACGACCGCATGAGACATGAAGCCATCGAGCAGCTCGTCCATCGCGTCGGGCAACTTGGAAAGCGCGTCCACTATTCGTCCTTCCTTCCACACTTCGCCTCCACGTGACCGAGAGGCAGTCCCTCTGCGGGTGCCCGCAGATGCGCGCACGGGTCCTATTCTACCCGCTCCATGCCAAAGGCCATTCGTGGCTCTTTTGCACGGCAACAGTCGGGAGCCCGCACTTGCTGCAGCCACGATCACGTCTTCCCAAGGCGAGAGGCCGGATGACCGAAATGCAAAAAGGGATGTTAGCACTTTGGTGGGACGCAAAGGCCAAATTCGTACCAATTTTTGAACATGGTTCAATAGGCAACAATGATACCCTAGTTTAACTGGTAAAACGATGACAATCGCAGCAACACCCGCGATGCTCGCGCCACCGCGCCACCTCACCAAATTCGCATGGTTGACACATTTCAGACATGCTTGAAGACGGGCAGCGTTGGGAGCAGCGCCCTAGCCTCGAGACTGCCATCTCCATGCGTTGACCCCCGCGACGGTCGCTACGGCGAGAAAAGAAGATGCAGACGCCACGCCAAACGACAGGGTAACGGTTGAATCCATCAGGTGAACGGCAAGGATGAGGAGCTGGATGCCCAAGAATGACGCAAGGATGCTGCCCAGCCCTGCGGCCAGGGACGGCCTGTTCCCTCTCGCCGCGTGCCAGAGAACATATAGAACGGGTGTGGCAGCGAGGAGTCCCGCTGCCACGCCCAAGGCAATCCAGAGTGCCATGTTACTTGGTGCCGTAGATGCGGTCACCCGCGTCGCCCAGGCCCGGCAGGATGTAGGCATTCTCGTTAAGGCACCTATCGACCGAGCAGGTGTAGAGACGCACCTCGGGATCGTAGTCCAGAACCGTCTTGACGCCCTCCGGGCAGGACACGATCGTGAGGCAACGGATGTCCTTCACGTCGGCATCACGCAGGAACTGGATTGCCGCAGTGAGCGAACCGCCCGTGGCGAGCATGGGGTCAACCACGAGGCAGGTGCGGTTCTCGACGTCAGACGGGAACTTGCAGTAGTACTGATGGGGAACGTGGGTTTCGGGGTCGCGGTACATGCCCACGTGTCCCACGCGCGCAGACGGGACGAGCGTCAGGATGCCATCGACCATGCCCAGGCCAGCACGGAGGATGGGGATTATGGCAACCTTCTTGCCGGCAATCCGCTTGCAGGTGGTCTTCTCAAGCGGGGTCTCGACCTCGACGTCCTCGAGGGGAAAGTCGCGCATGGCCTCGTAGCCCTCAAAGATTGCCAGTTCCGTCACGAGCTCGCGGAACTGCTTGGTGCCCGTGTCCTTGTCCCTCAGGATGCTGAGCTTGTGCTGGACCAGGGGATGGTCGACGACCGTGAGCCTGCTCTCGTCATAATCCGCCATGTGCTTCCCTTCTCGCTAGTCACTCTGATCAAGGCCTTCCCGCAGGGCCTACTCCCATAGCTTAAAGCTCGGGGTAGAGGGGGTGTATCTGAAGGAGCTCCTTCACCTCGCCGGCAACGCGCTCCTGGATGGCATCATCGCCGAGGTTGGTCACAACATCGCCAATGAGCTCGCCGACGCGCTCGCACTCCGACTCGCCAAAGCCACGCGTCGTGGCTGCCGCGGAACCCACGCGAATGCCGCTTGTCACAAAGGGCGAGCGCCGCTCGCCGGGGATGGTGTTCTTGTTGACGGTGATGCCAACGGCGTCGAGAGCAGCCTCGGCATCGCGGCCGGTCACGTCACCGACGGGTGTGAGATCGACGAGCAGCAGGTGGTTATCGGTGCCACCGGTCACGAGCCTCAGGCCGCGCGACTCCATGCCGCGGCCGAGCGCCTTGGCGTTGGCGAGGATTGCGTCGGTGTAGGTGGCAAACTCGGGGCGCAGCGCCTCGCCGAAGGCGACGGCCTTGCCGGCAATAACGTGCTCGAGCGGACCACCCTGTGAGCCCGGGAAGACCGCGGAGTTGACCTTCTTGGAGACGGCGGGGTCATTGGTGAGGATGATGCCCCCGCGGGGACCGCGCAGGGTCTTGTGCGTGGTGGAGGTGACCGCGTCGGCGTAGGGGACAGGCGAGGGGTGACGGCCCGTGGCCACGAGGCCAGCGATGTGGGCCATATCGACCATGAGCGCGGCGCCGTTATCGTGCGCGATCTGAGCAAAGCGCTCGAAGTCGATGACGCGCGGATAGGCCGAGGCACCCGCAATGATGAGCTTGGGCTGGTGCTTCTCGGCCTTTGCCGCAACGTCGTCGAAGTCGATGCGCTCGGTCTCGGGGTCAAGGCCGTAGGAGACCGCGTTGTAGAGCTTGCCCGAGAAGTTCGCAGGCGAGCCGTGGGTGAGGTGGCCGCCGTTGTCAAGGGCCATGCCCATGACGGTGTCGCCGGGTCTTACGAAGGCTGCCTCGGCAGCGTAGTTGGCCTGGGCTCCCGAATGGGGCTGGACGTTGGCGAAGGCCGCGCCAAAGAGCTTCTTCACGCGGTCGAGCGCGAGGTTCTCCACCTCGTCGACGGCCCAGCACCCACCGTAGTAGCGGTGTCCCGGAAGACCCTCGGCGTACTTGTTGGTGAGTGGGGACCCCACGGCCTCCATCACAGAAAGCGAGACGAAGTTCTCTGAGGCGATGAGCTCGATGGAGTTGCGCTCTCGCGTGAGTTCGTCGCCAATGGCGGAGGCGACCGCGGGATCGGTGTCGCTCAAGTGCTCAAGGTACATTGCATTCTCCTTTTTGGGCCCGCTCGGCAGCCCGTGGTGACGCTGACAGGATGGTGTGCTGGCGCATTACAAGCCGAACTCCTCGGGGACGCCGACAAACGACGGATCGTCCTCGCGCATGATCTTCTCGACACGGCCTTCATGGCGGCCGCCGGCAAACTCCGTGGTGAGGAAGGTGTCGACGATCTGCTCGTTTGTCTCGAGAGGCACAAACCGGCCCGAGAGGCCAATGACATTGGCGTTGTTGTGCTCACGCGCGAGCTGGGCAAACTGGACCGTCTGGACGGGAGTCGCGCGGATGCCGGGAACCTTGTCGGCGGTCATCGAAATGCCAAGGCCGGTTCCGCAAATGACAACGCCGCGGTCGGCCTTGCCGGACGCGACGTAGCGACCAACCTTGTCGCCAAAATCGGGATAATCGCAGCGTTCGCCCGAAACGGGACCCAGGTCGACAACGTCATAGCCCTCTTCGCGAAGATGCTTGACGATAGGACCCTTCTGGTCGAAACCGGCGTGGTCCGAGGCGATGGCAACGCGCATGTGGGCTCCTCTCTGCTTGGTGCGGGCGCCTGCGTCGGCACCCTATCAAGAGGATAGCGCGTGAGGGCGTGCGTTGCGGTTACCATTCGCTCATGCGGGCGCGTCTTTGCGAAACGGCAACCAAAAAGGCAACCTCTCAGTGCTCTGGCGAGAAGAGCTAGGCAGCGGCTATGCGCTTGATGTCCCGCTCGGTTATGGCACCCTCGCGCAGGATGCGCGGGGTGGGGCCGGTACAGTCCACGATGGTGGAAGCAATGGCTATGGGCGCAGGGCCGCCATCCAGCGTGAGGTCAACGGCATCGACAATGTGGGAATCGACCGACACGCCCGTGGTTGCCGAGGGCTTGCCGTGCGTGTTTGCGCTGGTCTGGGCCAGAGGCCCCACACGACGCGCCAGCTCTCGGACGAGCTCCGAGTTGGGGCAGCGCAGCGCCACGGTTCCCGTGGGCGCGAGGTACTCGGCGGGAAGCGCAGCCGTGGCGGTAACAACCAGTGTGAGCGCACCGGGCCAGTACGCGCGGACAAGGGCGTGTGCCCAGGCGGGGACACCCGCTGCGTAGCGGGGGAGGTCCTCCGGGTCTGCTACGAAGAGGGGCAGCGTCTGGGTGCGGGGGCGCTGCTTGATGGCGAAGATGCTCCGGTGGGCGGGGTTTCCCGGCGTTGCCGCGCACACGAGGCCATAGACGGAGTCCGTGGGCGAGACGATGACGCCGCCGGACTTGAGGGCCTCGACTGCTGCGTCGAGCGCCTCCGGCGATGGGTTGTCCTGATTCACGTGCATCACACGAGCCATGGTTCCTCCCATGAACGCTGGTGCGGGATCCCTGGGTTCTATCGTGGGCTGCTGAGGCGTCTTCGGAGACCACAGCACCGCCCAGAGAGCGAAGGGTGTCCGAAAGCGTCTCGTCAGCCCATGGCGCGTATGGCAACAAGGACGCGCGGACGGTGCGTGAGGTCTTCTCGTACCTCGGCGCTGGCCCAACCGCCCTGCGCATGTACGAGCTCCGCGGCGGCCCCCACATTGTCCTCGAAAAGCTCGCAGCAGAGCATGCCCCCCGGCGCAAGCGCCTGGGGCGCCAGCTCGAGGATGCGGCGAAAGACGTCCAGCCCGTCCTCCCCACCATCGAGCGCCAAGCCCGGCTCGTAGCCAATGACCTCCTGCGGCAGGGTGGGCACTACCGCCGAAGGGATGTAGGGCGGATTGGAGACAAGCACCGAGAACGTACCCATGAGCTCCGGGTCCACGGCAGAGGCAAGATCCCCCTCGACCACGGCGACCGCATGCCCAAGTCCCAACGCGTCACGGTTGCGCGTGGCGAGTGCCACGGCCTGTGGCGAGAGGTCCGTTGCCACCACGCGAGTCCCGGGACGCTCGCTTGCGATAGAAAGCGCAATGCAGCCGGTACCGGTGCCAACCTCCAGCACGCGGCAGCCAGGCCCCACCAATACGGGCGGCTCCTCCGGCTCGGCGGCCTTCTCGCCAGGTCCTTCGCCCTCGGGCGAGTCGTCCTGATCGGAAGGCCTGGCTCTCTCCGCGGGCCCGGGCGCTTCGCCCAGAATAGCCGGGAAGCTGAGAGGGGCTGCGCCCACGCCCTCGAGAGCAGCGTCGACCAGCACTTCTGTCTCGGGCCGGGGGATGAGTACGCCCCGCTCGCAGTGCAGGACGATGTGGCGAAAGGGCATCTCGCCGGTCACGTACTGCAGGGGCTCGCCGCGGCCACGGCGCACCACCACATCGTGCATGGCATCAAGCTCTGACGGCGCAAGCGGCTTGTCGAAGTTCGTGTAGACCTGGACCCTGGAGAGCCCGGTGACATTGCTCAACAGCCACTCCGCAGAGAGCCGCGGATGCTCGTCACCCTTGCGCTCGAGGTAGCCACGGGTCCAGTCGAGAATGCGCTTGATGGTCCATGTTTGGTTGGACATGCCGCCCGCCTACACCGCCTGCGCGAGCTTCTCGGCACGGTCCGCCGCGGCGAGGGCGTCGATCACAGAGTCGAGCTGGTCGCCGAGGAGCACGCCGTTGTATGTGGAATTGAACCCGATGCGGTGGTCGGTGACGCGGTCCTGCGGCTGGTTGTACGTGCGAATCTTCTCGGAGCGGTTGCCGTGACCGATCTGCGAGAGGCGCTCGGCGCCCTGCTCGGCCTGCTGCTTCTCGAGCTCGGCCTCGTAGAGGCGGGCGCGCAGCATCTGCATGCAGACCTCGCGGTTCTGGATCTGGGAGCGCTGCTCCTGCGACTGCACCACCGTGTTGGTGGGGATGTGCGTGATGCGCACGGCAGAGTAGGTCGTGTTGACGCCCTGGCCGCCGGGACCGGAGGAGCAGTACGTATCGATGCGCAGGTCCTCGGGCTTAATTTCGATATCGATCTCATCGGCCTCGGGCAGCACCGCGACGGTGGCCGTGGAGGTCTGGATGCGACCCTGGCTCTCGGTCTTGGGCACGCGCTGGACGCGATGAACGCCGCTCTCGTACTTCATGACGGAGTAGACCTTCTCGCCCGTGACCTTGAACTCGATGGTCTTGAAGCCGCCGGCCTCGCCGGGGCTGGCATCAAGCACCTCGGTCTTCCAGCCGCGCGACTGAGAGAAGCGCTGGTACATGTTGAAGAGGTCGCCGGCAAAGATGGCGGCCTCATCGCCGCCCACGCCGGCACGGATCTCGACGATGGTGTCCTTCTCGTCGTTGGGGTCACCGGGGATGAGCATGTACTTGACGTCTTCCTCGAGGGCGGGGACCTTGGCCTCGTTCTCGGAGATGTCGGCCTGGAGCATCTCCTTCTCCTCGGCGTCGGACGCCTCGTGGAGCATCTCCTTGGCAGCCTCGATGTCATCGAGGGCCTGGAGGTACTCGCGGGCCTTGGCCACGAGGGCGGCCTGGTCGGCGTGTTCCTTGGCGATGCGCGCGTACTCCTTGGGGTCGGAGACGACGGCCGGGTCGACCATCTTCTGCTCCAGCTCCTCGTACGCGGCAATGATCTTCTCGAGCTTGTCGCGCATAGCAGTTCTCCTTGCGAGTGGGCCGCGGCGTACGGAATGCCGTGCGGTGACGCGGCATGACTAGTCAGCATTGCAAAGTCTACCACCGCAGGGGTGTTTCGACTCAGGCGGCAGCGCCCCACACGCGCGGTCCACGTAACCGCACGTGCGGGGCGCTATGCGAGACGAGAGTTTGAGTTGCTCAACGCTCGACGAACTCGAGGTCGTAGCGAGAGCGCAACCAGGCGACGGTATGGGGCGTCGCGCCCTCGCTGAGGTAGATGGTCGTGCCAACGGAGTCCTCGTCGGGCGTCGCCGTTGGGTAGAGGCTAACGTTGGCGAGGTAGGGGGTCTCAACCGAAGTCCCCAAGAGGTCTCCCGTGGCTGTCTGGTACCGAAAAGCGCCAGCGGAGCCATAGAAGCCGGTCGTCAACTGATACAGCGGCACCACGCACGCTGCACCACGCTCGTCGATGTCTTGGTTGAGCGCCTCGCGGAGGGCCCCGTAATCCCCGGAGGAGATTGCTTCGCTATGCCAGGGTGCATCATCCTGGGGGTCTTTCGAATACTCCTGGTAGTCCAGCATCACGTACGATGAGCTTGCGTCGAGAAGAGCGGCGTCGACCTGGGCGCGAAGCGTCCTCTCGGTTGCGGGGTCGTCAACGAAGTCCTCGAGGGCCTGCGTCACTTCGCTGCTGACAACCAGCTCGCCATCATCGTTGAGGGGGATGACGTATTGGCGGGATAGGCTGGTACCGTCCTTTATCCAGTACGTAATCGTTTCTGTGCTGGTGCTCGTTGGGGCAGGCTTGTCGCCAGCGGGAGCAGAACTCATCAACACGCGGTGCAGCTGGCACACGCGCCCTACATTCTCCTCGCCCTCAAAGGGCATGGCAACGTAGGAGATAGTTGCGCGCTGAACGTCTGTGGGGTTGGGCACGTAGGTCGCAGCATCTACGGCAGACCCCACGCAGGCAACGCTCGCCACAAGGGCGACGCCCGCTGTTGCCGCAATTGCCGGGAGGCGCCTGTGCAGCGCTTTGATGCCGCGGCCTATAATTACTTCAGCAATCGCAAAGACCAGCACCGAGAAGGCAACCGGCAATAGGCACGCCAGCTGAGGGGAGACGCCATAGAGCATCGAGGCCACATGAGCGGGAATGCCATAGCCATTCGAGAGTGACATCGCGAGCACAAGGTCAGTGGCAGCAAACCCAATGAGGACGCTGACAAGCGCATTCACCACGGTACGCACGACGGGGCTCACGTATGCGTCGCCAGCCCGCTCCAAGTTGCGGCGGGAAAAGGCAAGCACCCCCAGCGCCGTGCAGGCAAGACCGACGACTGCGTAGATGACAAGGACCTGCGTCAGAGCGACTTCAAGTTTGGGGACGGGAAAGGGATAGGTGCTTGCCCACATGGCGACAGCCTGCATGAGCCGCACGAACGGACTTGCCCAGTCAATCTCCTCGATGGACGCCCACGACACCGATGGCGCAACGATGCTGTAGAGGGTCTCAGCAAACTGCCGCGCCGCATACGCGCAGAAGTTTGCAAGGAGATAACACAGCAGGGCAAAGGCAGGCCGGCCCGCCAACTGCAGGCACAGGGCAGAAATGCCACCAAAGGCCACGATGAGCAGGGCATGTCTTGCCATCCAAGGCAGTATCGCGGCCGCATCCTGCCCAAAGCCGAGTATCGCGGCAAACACAAAGCCCGAAATGCCCACCGCGACGAGGAGAGGAATCACACCCGCCAGGGCAGCTGCCAGGAAGGCCGCCTCTCTCCGCACCGGAAGCATGCCATAGAGCTGCACCGCCCTGCGGTCAAAGATCCACGAGAAGGCTCCATTTTCAGCCGCGAACGAGACGGCTGCGGAGAGAACCAGTACACCCACGCCGGACTGCGCAAGCTCCTGCGTGGGGTCTGCGAGCGGTGTATGCCCAGCAATTCTCAGCGCCAGACCGACCAGCCAGAAGAGCCAGACGATAAGGTAGCCCACCCCCAAGTATGCATACCGCTGGCAGGTGTCGAGAAAGAGCCCGACCACCGGTGAGGGAGCGCGATGCCCCTCGTACATCTCACATGATGCCATCATCATCGCCTCCAAGCTCGTAGATGAACCGTTCCTCAAGCGAGAGCGGAAGAACCTCGAGATAGGACGGGTGCAGGGCGGCAAGCACCTCTCGCACCTCGCCCGCGCTTCCGTGGACGAGCAGCGTGAGCACGCGCCCCTCGTTGGACTTCTTGATAACGTTGAAGCCGGCAGGCAGGGATGCGCCTTCGGGCAGAACCACCTGCACCTTTGCGACGCTCTCCGAAGGCTGGGACAGGTCGATCTCCTTGCGCATTGTGCCTTTGGCCATAATCCCCAGGTGGTCGCAGACGCCCTCGAGCTCGCGCAGGTTGTGGCTGGTAACGAGCACCGTAAGGCCGCGTTCCGCGACCTCTTCGAGCACCAGGCGCCACATGCGCCTTCTGGCGAGGGGGTCGATACCATCCATGGGCTCGTCAAGAAGCAGGACGTCCGCGCGAATGGAGAGCGCAAGCCAGATAGCCGCCTGTGCCCGCATGCCGCAGCTGAGCTTGCGGAGCGGCTTTTTGTGGTCGACCTCGAAGTTCTTCTCCAGCTTAAAGTAGCGCGCGAGGTCAAAGCTAGGAAAGACCGCACGACAGAAGTCCGCCATGCCGTCCGCGCTCTCGGAGCCTATGAAGTAGGGCTCACTGGGGACGCAGGCGACGCGCGCCTTGACCACGGGGTTCTCAAAGACCTTCTCGCCCAGGACAAGAACGTCGCCAGAGGTAGGACGCATGACGCCGCACAGGTGCGAGATGAGCGTGGACTTGCCACAGCCGTTTGGCCCCACAAGCCCATAGACCGCGCCCTCGGGAACGGTGAGGCTCACCCCGTCGAGCGCAGGCGTGCCGTCGAAGACCTTCCGCAGGTTTCTGACCTCAATGGCCGATGCCATCACCTCTCGCCTCCCCCGACTCTTTGCCCAAGCTCCTCGGGCGTCACGCCCAGAGACTCGAGCTCTTGGACAAGCTGGTCGAACTGTCCCAGAAGCTCTCGGCGACGTGCCTCCGCGACGCCCGAGACGTCTGCGACGAAGCTTCCCTTGCCCCGCACCGACGAGATGCAGCCCTCCTGCTCCAGTTCGCGGTAAGCACGTTGGATGGTGTTTGGGTTCACGGCGAGACGCGACGAGAGTTCGCGGACCGAGGGAAGCTGATCTCCCGGCGCGAGCACGCCGGCGAGGATCTGCTGGCGGTACGCGTCGCGCACCTGCTCGTAGATGGGACGCGGGTCCTGGTAGCTAATCTGAATCACGGCACCTCCCGTCCCCGCGGCGGACAATCGGACGGCAGCACGGCCGAGCCGCTCGGCCGTTTGGCATCCGTCCTAACTGTACTAGTGAGTTTAATACAGTTAAGGTGGAGAAAAACACCGCCACGTGGTTGGCCGGCAAGCGGTAGCAACGTGGCGGCGAATGCAGCGAGGGCCCTACGCCCTACCCTACTTGCCCCTGTCGGCAAGCTTCTCGCCCATGAGCAGGCCCATCACCGAAGCCATCATGAGGCCGCGGGTCCAGCCGGAAGAGTCGCCCAAGCAGTGGAGGTGCTGCACGTTGGTGTCGAAGTTCTCGTCCATCTGGACGCGGTTGCTGTAGAACTTGACCTCGGGCGCGTAGAGCAGCGTCTCGTAGGAGGCAAATCCCGGAACCACGCGGTCGACGGCCTTGATGAACTCGATGATCTCGACCATGGGGCGCATGGGCATGGCGGCGGTGATGTCTCCGGCCTCGGCATCGGGCAGGGTGGGCACCACATTGGATTGCGAGAGCTCCTTGGGCCAGGTACGCTTGCCGTCGAGAATGTCGCCGAAGCGCTGCACCAGGATGTGGCCGGCCCCCAGCATGTTGACGAGTTCGCTCACGCGCTGCGCGTAGAGGATGGGCTTGTCGAAGGGGCTTTTGAAGTTGAGCGTGCAGAGCACGGCCACGTTGGTGTTGGGGCTCTTGCGGTCCTTGAACGAATGGCCGTTCACCACCGCAAGGCCTTCGTCGTAGTTCTCCTGGCTCACAAAGCCACCGGGGTTCTGGCAGAACGTGCGAACCTTGTTCTTGTAGGGATTGGGGTAGCCGATGAGCTTGGACTCGTAGAGCACGTCGTTCACACGCTCCATGACCTCGTTGCGCACCTCCACGCGCACGCCCACGTCCACAGGGCCGGCCACGTGACCAATGCCGTGCTCGTCACACATGGTGCCAAACCAGCTCGCGCCACGGCGCCCCGTGGCGACGATCGTCTCGCCAGCCACAATGCGCCGTTCTCCGTCACGACTGCGCACCGCAAGGCCATGGCATACGCCGCCCTCGATCACAACCTCCTCGCACTCGGTCTCGAAGAGGACGTTCACGCCGGCATCGAGCAGGTGCTTCTCGATGCGCGCGTAGAGCTGCTGGACCTTCTCGGTGCCAAGGTGGCGGATGGGGCAGTCCACGAGCTTGAGGCCCGCGCTGATCGCGCGGCGACGAATCTCGACAACGTCATCTGCATGTCCAAGGCCCTCGACGTGCGGATCGGCGCCAAAGTCGAGGTACATCTGGTCAACGCGATCGATGGTGTCCTGCGCGAACTGGTGACCGATAAGGTCGGGCAGGTCGCCTCCCACCTCGCGCGAGAGCGAGAGCTTGCCGTCCGAGAAGGCGCCGGCACCCGAGAAGCCCGTGGTGATGCGGCACGGCTGACAGTGGACGCAGTGGCCCACCTTGGCCTTGGGACAGCTGCGCTTCTCGACAGGCAGTCCCTTCTCGACGATGGTAATGGAGCGCGTGTCCCCTTTGCCGATAAGTCCCAGCGCCGTGAATATGCCCGCCGGTCCCGCGCCGACAATCGCAACGTCCGTGTGGATGGTGGTGGTTGTGTCTGCCATGCTCCCCTTGTTCCTCTCCGCGAGGTGCCTCTTCTTGTGGGCATGTTATCCTCGCGCTCCCATTCTGCTCCAATTTGCGCAGCTGGTGAGCGCGGGGTGGAAAGGGGTTGCGGCAAGCGGTGCCGCGGATTTTCTCGGCGTTGGTTGGGCATACTGCCCAGAAGTCAGTTGCGCGCATGAGTCAGCCGCGCAGTCAGGAGGATTCATGACCATCCAGAAGCCCGAGCCGCTTGTCATTGGGAACAGGGCGTTCTACACTCTCACCTCGTACGGACCGGTTGACGTGCAGGCGCACGTTGTCCACACCACGGACGAGGAGGTCGAGCTTGCCGTACGAAGCCTGGTGCGAGAGGCCGGCGGAACCGAGAAGGACCTCGCCGATCCCGCATGGGTAGCCGACAAGTTCGATGGCATCGAGAACGAGCAGCGCCTGTGCGAGCAGACCCGCGCGTATCTCAGCTCCCTGAGCGAGGACTCTGCCGAGGAGCAGAAGGCCGACGCGTGTCTCGACGCGCTCGCCGAGCGCCTGTGCCAGTCGGTCCCGGCATCCCAGGTGGCGCAGGTGAAAGACACGCTGTTCCAGGACATCGCGCAGAAAATCGCCACGACCGGCCAGCCCATGGAAGCCGTTCTCGCGCAGATGGGCGTGCGGTCCGACCAGCTCGATGCGATGCTCCAGGCCGAGGCCACGAAGGAGGTCGAGCACGAGGCGGCGCTTGACGCCTATGCAAGCAAGAAGAACATCAAGGTCGACGAGACCGAGCTGCCACACCTGCTGCAGCTCTCCCCCACCGACGCGCAGGCCCTCATCGCCCGCGCGAAGGCGGTGAGCCAGATGGATCAGCTGTTTGAGGCGGTCCGTCGTACGAAGGCTCTCGAGGCAGTGGTTGCCGAGTGCAACTGCACCTACGTACAGGAAACCGAAGACGAGGCCAAGAAGCGCATGGAGGGGGTCGTGGAGGTCATGCGCAAGGCTGCGAACGCAGCGGCTTCTGGCGGAACTGACGCTGGCGTCGATGCCGGCACGGATTCGGGCCTCAAACTGGTCTGACAGCCTTGTGTAGGATGCAGCGGGCGCCATCGCACAAGACGACAACGCAACGGGGAGGCCGACCGGTGTCGACCTCCCCGTTCTTGCAGTGCACTCTGAGCGAGCGTTACTCGGCTGCGGGAGTCTCGGCTACGGCCTCGGTGGCCTCGGGCTCAGCGGGAGCCTCGGCGGCCTTCTCGGCAACCTTAGCAGCCTTTGCCTCGGCCTTCTTGGCGTACTCGGCGGCACGCTTGGCCTTCTCGGCAGCCTTGGCCTCCTTGGTGGCCTTGCGGGCGGCCTCCTGCTCTGCGGCCTTAGCGGCCTTGGCAGCCTTCTCGGCCTTGGCTGCATCGAGCCTGGCCTGAGCGGCGCCACCGAACTTGTTGGCGAAGCGCTGGACGCGGCCGCCGGTGTCGACGAGCTTCTGCTGTCCAGTGTAGAACGGATGGCACTTGTCGCAGAGATCGATGATGAGCTCGGGCTTGGTGGAACGCGTCTTGAACGTGTTCCCGCAGGTGCAGCGGACGGTGCACTCCACGTAGTTAGGGTGAATTCCTTGCTTCATTGCAGGGCTCCTTTTGTCGGTCCTGGTTTCCGACCAGGACAGGGGTGGTGATGTCTTGGCGTGGGTTGCCCCACCCCAAGACGGTCAAGCTCTCGGAGTATAGCAAATTGGCTGCAGACGGTGTGTGGAGAATCGCTAGGTGTGTCGAGACGTGCACGGGAACGATGCGGAGCGACCCCGCCACGGGTCCGGCCGGCCCCGAGCGACCCCGGGCCAGCTCCGAGACCAATCCAAAAAGTGAACACGTTTTCAATCGGGGCAGCCATCTTGGCCACGTTTTCCAAGCAGCTGGTTGCTACCAGTCGAATTCGTGTTCACTTTTGTGCGTGGGGACGGGTGGTTCGCAGCCCAGACGACACGGGCGAGAAGCCCGACGGCCCGTGACGAGCGTCCACCCGACGTACCACGAACGTCCACGGATGTCGCCTGCGCACCAGCGGCGCATATGTTCTAATGAACACGCGGGTCGCGGGCGAGCCAAGCGCGCTTCCGTCCTATCCCCCGTTTTCTCGACATGGAAGGATCGCCCATGTTTCTCGCTGTAGACGTTGGCAACACCCAAACCACGCTCGGCCTCTTCGATGAGGACGGTAGCGTAGCGCATGGATGGCGCATGGCGACAAACCGCACGGACACCCCCGACATGATCGATGCCCGCCTGCACGGCTACTTCAACAAGGACGGTTTTGACCAGGCGCGCGTCACGACTGCGGGAATCGCCTGCGTGGTACCCGTGCTTACGCAGGCATGGCACAGGTGCCTGCTCGACCGCACCGGCACAGAGCCCCTGGTAATAACCCCGCAGGCAGACTCCGGGATACGCATCGACATGCCCAATCCCACCCAGGTGGGCGCAGACCGCATTGCCAACGCCGTGGCCGCACGGCACTCCTACGGCGCGCCGGTCATCGTCGTTGACTTTGGGACCGCAACCAACATCGACGTCATCGACGCCACGGGCGCCTACCGCGGCGGCGCAATCTCCCCCGGCCTCATGCTCTCGGCGTCGGCGCTCTTCTCGAGGGCGGCAAAGCTCGCAAGCGTGCCCATCGAAGCCCCAGCCCACGCGCTAGGCGAGACAACCGAGGAGGCCGTACAGTCTGGCATTGTCATAGGAGCGGCAGCTCAGGCGGAAGGCCTTGTCGCCCGTATCAAGCGCGAACTGGGCATAGAGAATGCGCCTGTGGTGGGAACTGGTGGCCTCGCCCGTACCGTGAGCGCGGCAACCGACCTCTTCTGTACTGTGGACCCCGGCCTCACGCTGCGTGGCATCCGTGAAATCTGGCTGCACCAGCAGTGCTAATGATGAATAGAGCGCTCGTGGGAGCTCATATCCCGCGAGCGCTCATGCTCCCAAGATGGCTAAAACGGAGGTGGGATCAGCCTATGCGTGAATGCGAGTGCCAGACAAGCCTGCCATTGCCTCTGCGGCGTGCTCGAGCGAACCGATAATGCAAGTTCGACCCTGCCTGCTCTCTGCAAACTTTACTGCAGCGCGTACCTTAGGCTCCATTGAACCCTTGCCAAACTGCCCTTCCTCGAGGTATCGATTTGCCTCTTCGACAGAGATGTCAACAAGGTCTTCCTGGTTAGGCTTACCAAAGTTGATTGCCACGTGGTCCACGGCAGTCAGCAAGACCAACCTGTCTGCATGGCAATCCTCAGCAAGCAGCTCGCCGCCCATATCCTTGTCGATAACCGCCGCAACACCCTTGTAGGCGCCCTTGTCGGAATAGTCCCTGACAACGGGGATGCCGCCACCCCCGCAGGCAATCACGATGAACTCATTATCCAGCAGGTTCAGAATGCTCTCACTCTCGACGATCTTCTTCGGAACGGGAGAGGCGACCACCCTTCGCCAACCACGCCCTGAGTCCTCGATAAACGTCCAGTCCGGATGTTTCGCATTTTCGGCCACGGCCTCCTCACGGGTGAGGAATGCGCCGATGGGCTTAGTTGGATTCTCGAAAGCCGGGTCCTCGGGATTGACCTCTATTTGGGTGACGACCGTCGCAACATGCCATCGCTTGTACGCTTTGTGCATCGCGGCGCCAATTGCCTGCTGAAGCTGATACCCAATGTAACCCTGACTCATTGCGCCGCACTCTGGCAGATCCATGTCTGGAATCTTCTGCGGATTGACCTTGTGTGCCAGCTCGAACGCGCTCTCTATCATCCCGACTTGAGGACCGTTCCCGTGGGTGATAATGATTTCGTTTCCCTGTTCAATTACACGAAGCAGCGTTGGTGCGGCATCGCGAAGGCGAGTCATCTGTTCTTCTGGCGTATTGCCAAGCGCGTTGCCACCCAATGCAATGACTACACGGTTGACCGGCAGGTTCCAATTCATCTCAATCCTTCCCTTCCGGGACGCCCGTCTGAAGATCCCACCCCCCGATGGACTCCTCCGGGACAAATGCTGTATTTGCAAACTAATGAACTAAAGCTAGATGCCAGCCTGAGACTCAGTTGTCAGCATCGAAAATGGCGCGGTCTATGCCGTCGCTATAGTCAGCCGCAACCATCAGAGCGCAGTACACGTCCGAGTTCACGTTGAGAATCGTACGTATGGCACCCACCGGGTAGGTAAGGCCCGCAAAGATTCCAATGCTGTTGAGCGGCAGCCCGAGCTGCGGAACAATCATAGTCAGCGAGACAAGGTCGGCACCAGGCGCAACGGCATTGGCAAGCGAGAGGAGCGTGCAGATCACCGTCAGCGAAACCAATTCTGCTCCAGCATAGGTGACCCCATAAATCTGCGCGATTGTTAGCGACGTCACAGCAAGATGGATGGAAGCGCCATTGGAGTTGAGCGGCATACCAAGCGGAAGCACGAGGTCAGCGATGTCTTCGCGCAGACCGAGTCTCTCCTTGGCATCCTGCATCTCAACGGGAAGGGCCACAGCGCTCGACGTGGTAGAGAGCGCCATCACGCTCATGCGCCACATCTTGCGAATCAGGCGCGCGGGGTACAGCCCGCAGCGCACGCACACGACAACAATCCATAGAACCATGAACAAGAGAACTGTGCTGCCGAGAACGAGCAGGTACTTCAAGAGTGGCACGATGACCTCGGCGCCCATGGAACCAACCGTCGCGGAGACATAGCAGAAGATGCCGACGGGAGCGACCTTCATGACCGCACGGATGATATTGAGGATAAGCGCCGCAAGCTCAACGCAGAAATCGTAGACCACGCACTTGTTGTCATACGCCTGCCTCCAACCAGAGCAGACCAGACCCAGGACGATTGCAAAGACGATACAGGGGACTATGGCACCGGCGCTCATCGATGCCACGATGTTTGAACCAAAGAAGCCCAAGACGGTATCCTGCCAAATCCCATTCGATACCTCCACCGTTGTTGTTGCGTTCTGCACGAGAACAGAGTTGGCGAGGCCGACACCGGGCTGAAAGACGAGAGTGCAAACGATGCCGAAGGCGGACGCGAGAATTGAGGACGCGGCAAACCAGATGATACCCTTGATTCCGATGTTAGAGAGGTCCTTAGCAGTAAGGCCACCAATGGCCTCGATGATGGTGCACATGACAAATGGCACGATGCCCATCTGAACCAGGTGGAAGAAGATGTCACCGATGAACTTAACGTTGTTCGTCGACTCACCAACAGTGGCACCCACAATGAAACCCGCAACCATTGAGATAACGATGAGCATTGTCGGGGATGTATTCCTGGTCTTTCCTGCAGTCATGTTTCACTCCTTCTTGGAATTGAAGGAAAGGGGTGCGATGCCCCATCGCACCCCTCCGCAACACGTTTCCTTCCGTCCTCGCAGAACCCCTTGGGCCCGTCTATGCTTCGACCTCGGGCTTGGGGGTCTCTTTGTCGTAGAAAACCTCCGAATGGAGCTTGCCCTCGCTTGCAGAGACCATCAGACAGGTGTACACGTCGCCATCGACGTTGAGGATGGTACGGAGCGCACCGGTGGGATACTCGAGGCCGGCAAAGATGGCGATGGACTCCATGGGCAGACCGAGCTGGGGAACGATCATGGTCATAGAGACCAGCGACGCGCCAGGCGAAACGGCGTTGGCCAGGGAGAGCAGGAAGGAGATGATCCACACGTAGACGAGCTGGCCACCACTGAAGGCGACACCGTAAATCTGAGCAATCGTCAGAGCCGTCACGGCAAGGTGGATGGCAGCACCGTTGGAATTGAGTGGCATGCCGAGGACCATGAGAAGGTCAGCGATTTCGGGGTCAGCGCCGAGCTTGGACTTGGTGTCCTCAAGGGCGGTCGGCAGCGTAACGGCGGAGGAGATGGTGCCCAGCGCAAGAGCACTCATCGGCCACATCTTCCGAATCAGGCGGATGGGGTTGTACTTACAGCGCACCGACACAAGGGCAATCCAGATGACAAACATTATCGCAACGGCAATGGCCATAACGACAAGGTACATTGCGACAGGGATAAGGACCGCAAGGCCAAGGCTGCCAATCATTGCGCTCACATAGCAAAAAATGCCAATGGGGGCAATCTTCATCACCGCACGGATGATGTTGAGGATGAGCTTGGAGAGCTGGCTGCAGAAGTCATAGACGAGGCACTCGTTGTCATGGGTCCTGCGCCAAACGGAGCAGGCGAGGCCAAGTGCGATAGCGAACACGATGCACTGAACCATTGATCCATTGCTCATGGAAGAAACGATGTTCGAGCCGAAGAATCCGCTGATTGTATCCTGGAAGGTAACGCTGGTGGATTGGTAATCGACAGAGGCCGTTGAGGCTTCGATGCCTGCGCCGGGCTGAATGTTGACCGCAAGAACAAGGCCGATGCCGGCAGCAAGCAGAGACGATGCCGCAAACCAGCCAATACCTTTCAGGCCGTACCCGGAGAACGCCTTTGCATCAAGGGCGCCGACCGCTTCAATGATGGTGCACATAACAAAGGGAATGATGCCCATCTGTACGAGATGGAAGAAAATGTCGCCAATGAACTTAACGTTATTCATGGGCTCACCGACAATGAAACCGACAACGACCCCGAGCACCATGGAGATGACAATCAGCGTCGTTGAACTTACTCCCTTTTTCTTATCTGTCATTTGTCTCACTTTCCCTTTCATCCGGCCTGTCGTACTTGCCTTATGTGCCAAATGCGCCTTTGTGCCGGACACTCTCCCCCCAGCTCGAATCTCAACGCAAGGCTCAGACCCCAAAGCCCATCTGCACCAGAAGTGTGTCCAACTGCAAGGAGCCTCCTGAGCGCTCCATCGACCAGCTCTCCGTTCCTCAGCCCATCGGTCAAGTCGACAAAGCCTCGGTTCGCGTATCCCTTACTCATCGCGCCAAGATAAGCCGCACTGACATCCGTCGTTATCTCGAGATTCTCCTTGGCTATCGCATCGCAAAACTCTGTGCCAACCCCTCCCATTTGAAGGCCGATGCCATAACCCACAAGCACGTCATCCCCCGAAGGAGTGAGCCCGATTCCACGTCCAAGCAGATACGAGATGCAGGCCTTGCGGCACTCGCTTGTATCCAACCCCCTCGACATGAGTTCTGTCACACGTTCCAGCGCCCCATCCGCGGGCAAGCCGAGCCGTCCCTCGAGCGAAAGCCCGTCCAGCATGCAGAGAAGATCGCCCCTCTGACAGGCATTCAGACGTGGAATGCCACAGGCGGAAATCCGAAACGCACCAAGATGCACCTGGATGACAAGCCCCACCCCATACACCCGAAGAACACCGTCACGGACCTGTGCCCTGCCGCCAACCCGCACGCTTTCCAGCAGGGGCCGCAGACAATCCTCTGGCAAAGCGATGCCAAGAACCGACAGCCCGTCCCCCTCAAGCCCGATGTGCAGAAGCACACTCGGCAACCGCACGTTGAGGCTCGAAGAGAACACACTGTGGACAACTCCCGTGGCGTTGCCTCTCGTGCGGGCGAGGGCGAAATCGCTAATGACGCCCCCGCCCGTCCAGTCTATAAGCCCACCACCCACGCGCTACTCGATGCCAAGCTTGACGCAATATGTCTCGAGTGCCTTCTCGAAGCACGCGAGAGGGGCCCTCACGGTACCCGCGCCAACCTGTCCGACGCCGGCCTTCTTGTGGGCAATGCCCGTGTTGATAAGAGGAGTAATCCCGGTCGCAACGACCTTTCGGATGTCAATGCCGAGGCACGTGCCCTTGAAGTCCCAAGTGGGAATCGTCCAGTTGGGGTTGTGGGTCACGCAGATGCGCTCCATCTCGTTAGAGATGTTCAGCGCGTCCTCAAACCCGCCTGCACCAACGAACCGGGTCACGCCTGGCGCAGCAACCATTGCCATACCGCCCACACCCACGGTCTCGGTAATCGACGAGTCACCGTTGTCAGGGCAGCCGTCTTCCTCGCTAAACCCGGCAAAGTAGAGACCGCGCGGCGTATTGACCGGCGCCGTGAACCACTCGTCGCCACATGCGCCAATGCGCACACCGAACTCGTAGCCATTGCGAGTCATCGTAGTGACAATGCAACTCTCCTCATCCTTGCGTGCGTAATCCACGATGGCCTTGCCGGTGGCCATCATCACGTTGAGGAAGAACTGGTCCGTATCCGCAAGGAACTGAATCACTCGCTCTTTGGCGCCCTCGGAAGCGTCGGTCCTGACGATGAGCGGCGCCACTTCCTTTAGGAAGTTAAGGGATGCCGCCATATTGCGCTGATGGAACTCGTCTCCCTGCGTAATGGCGCGCGCGATAAGAGCGCTTAGGTTGATGCCGCCGTCCTTGAGCTTGAGCGCCTTGGAGAGAACCGGGCCAAGCTCATCCGCCATCCAGTGGAGCCTGTCGACAACCTCCTGACTATACGCGCCAAAGCGGAGAACCTTGCCTATGCCCTCGTTCATGGTGCAGTATGCAACCGTGTCATCAACCACGTTGCGGACGACGAGGACAGCCATATTCGCTGAGGTGATACCGCCCATCGGGCCAACGGCGTGAACGTGATGGCAGGGCATGAACTCAACCTCACCGGACTCGAGGAGTCTGAGCACCTCGTCCTCGGTCTGCGCCCAGCCCTCGAACAGCGCCGCACCGATGCAGGAGCCCCTCATCGGCCCCATCATGTGCTCCCAGGTGATGGGAGGACCGGAGTGCAGCAGTGTCTTCTTCTCTCGGTTTAGCTCCGGTATCACAGTCTTAGCGGGGACTACGTCTACGAGGAACGGTTGAGAGTTCTTGAACCTCTCGACCATACGAGCGTTCGCTGCGTCAATCTCATCGCGACGCTTGTCGAGTTCATCGAGCAGATGGATCATTCGCTTGTTTCCGCCGGCGAGAGGCTTCCAGTCAAACTGCACCGTCTTCGCGCCATACGCACGCAGCGATTCGTTGAAGCTCTTGACGCCAACGTTGATAATGCGAGGGGTGGTGTTGAGAAGCTCGGTCACTTGAGCGCTGGGCTGTGGCAAGGGTGACTGGTCCTTGATTTCATAGGGAATGACGTCACGGTCCTTCTCGGCGAAATGAATGCCCTTGAGCTCAAGGGCCAGACGAATGGCGCGCGCATTCGAGGTCTCCATGATGGCGCCGGCATCGCGGAGTTCCTCGAATGACTTGTGGTAATCCTGCGGGTCGTTCTCGGTCCCAGTGACAGAGCCCACGAAGTAGAACTCTCTACCCTCAGCCTTTGCCTTCTCCAACTGCTCGCTAATCACAGGAGCGAGAGCGCCTGCCATGTCCGGATGGCATCCATAGCCAAGCATGCAATCGAAGAGGATGACGCCGGTGGACTCCATGGGGGCGTACTTGCGAATGTAATTGATGCGAACCTCGGGGTCAATCATGGGATGTGGCTTGCCCTGCGTATAGATGTCATCACCGAGGTCAATAACATCATAACCCTTGGCGTGCAGTATGTAGCCATCCTCTTTGACGACGCCGCCCAGGTCAAGCGCCTCGGAAACGAGCATGCCTGCCTCGTTCGCAAGGGTTCCGCCAGAGTAGAGGCCGATGACCGTCTTGTCTTCGGGAAGGGGCTTGTCGCACGTAAAGTCCAGAGGCTCGAGGTAGTTCTTCTTTACGGGGTTGCCGTTTGCAAGGTCAACCGCAATGCGGGCGGTCTCCTCGAGTGTGTGGGCGAGATAGACTTTGCCGAGATGATGCTCAGGCTTCTCGCCAAGGAAGATGGCCACAACGGGCTTCGTGCACTTCTCCAAAAGGTCAATGACTTCGTCGCGGACCTCTGGCGCAGGCGGCTTCGAGATGACGCAGATGACATCGGTAGGCTCGTGGTTCTCGAGGCCCACGACGGCGTCCTTCACCGTAGTTGCCCCAACCTCAGCGCTAAGGTCACGGCCACCGGTGCCAATGGCGTGGATGAGGCCTCCGCCAAGGCGATCGATGATGGCAGCGACCTCCTGGATGCCAGTCCCCGACGCCCCCACGATACCGATGTTGCCCGGCTTGGAGACGTTAGTGAATGCGACAGGAATAGATGAGATGACACCCGTGCCGCAATCCGGCCCCATGAGCATGAGGCCCTTCTCATGTGCCTTGTGCTTGAGACGCACCTCATCGTCAAGTGAGATGTTGTCCGAGAACGAGAACACGTTGAGTCCGCGGTCAAGTGCCTTCTCAATCTCAGGCGTGGTGTACTCACCAGGCGTAGAGAAGAGGGCGAGGTTGGCGTCGGGAAGCGCCTTCAGGGCATCATCCCAGTTGGTAACCTCCTTCAAATCGGGCTCGCTCTTCTTGACGGACAAATCCGATAGGAACTCCTCCGTCTTTGCGAGAACCGCATCGAGAACGTTTGGGTCCTCGGAGTCGACCACGACAACCATATCGCTCGGGCTGGCAGCTTCGGCCTCCGGCGTGAGCAAACCGGCGTTTCTAAAAATGTCTTTGTTGGCTTCCGTCCCCATCATGATCTGACTCTTCGTCACACCTTCAAGGGCATTAATCCTGTTGGTAAGGAGCATCAGGTTGATGGAATCCTGATAGCTGTTCTTCTTGACCACCGTTTGGAGCATGAGGACCTCCCTGAAATAGCGGTTCTTCATCATGCTGAGGTCATGGCCCGGCCGGAACCCATAACCTCCCTTGACGTGATGGCTCAAGTTTCTCGTTGGCAGTCACAATGGTCTTGTGCTATGGGGGATAAGTTTTTGCGGTTTCTTTTTTCATATTTGGAAAAGCTCTGATAAACACCCCCGACTATTCTGCACATAAGAAGAACTAGCCCAACTGTTTACCGGGAGGCTATATGGCGGAATCCGCCCTGCCACAGAGTGAACGACAGATGATTATGAAGGATATCCTGTGTCTACCTTCTCTGGAGGGAGCCGTGGTCCTCGCCGGTGCTTCTGGACTAGACCGCGAGGTCACAAACGCGATGGTCATGGAAGGCCCTGATGTTGAGAAGTGGGGAAGGCCGGGCCTCGTCCTCGTTACGAGCCTCTTCGCTCTCATTCCTTTGGGCCCCAGCGATCGCCTCGAGTTCTATGACAAAGTCGCCGGCATCGGCATAGCCGGAATAATCTACAAGCCGGGCAGAACGCCAGCAGAGTTACTCCAGCCTTCTCTCGATGCCTGCGAGGCGCGGTCGATACCATTTGTTCAGATGAAATCTACGATCAACTTCGAGGCAGTCCTCATGGATGTCATGGGCACCGTAATCGATTCCAATGCACAACTCCTCGACAGTTTCTATGAGACCCACCGGAAGACCATGCGCTTGGCACTGCAGCAGCCGAGCATCTACGAAGTGGTTTCCCAGTTGAAGGAGCGCATGGGATGCGAGGTCAGCTTCTTCGACAGGGCAGACGATGCCCACGTGGGAACTGACGAAGATGCAAGCGCGTTCGAGTCGGCAACGCTCTCGGAATTTCGCTACCAGAAATACCAGACAAACCACTACTACAATGCAACGCTTCGTTACTGGGACACGCATTCCGAGCCAGCACTGGCGGTCAACATTCCAAGCCAGTCGCATGGCTCTTGTTATCTCATTGTGCATACCATTCCAGAGGATGTATCGGCCTTCCAGCGCATGACAATAGACAACTACGTGAACCTCCTCTCGATCGAGCTCCTCAAGCAGGAGGCAATAGACCAACAGCTATACAACCGGAACAACATGCTCGTCCACGACCTCCTCCAAGGTCGCTATGTTTCGAATGAGGAGGTCGATGAGGCCATAGATGAGCTTAGCATTGGAGCCCACGCCCTCTACCAGGTAATGCTGCTGAGATTTTCGGTGCTTGACCCCTCTCAGACGGACAGGGTGCGGGACCTGCTTAATACTTTCCAGCGCAGGGTCCGCCGATTGTATCCCAATTCCGTTTTCTTCGAGAGCAACAACCGCCTCTCGTTCCTTCGCAACCACACATCCGGTTCTATTGGATTTGACAAAGACGAGATGGCGACCATTCTTGACAACATGCATGGTGATGACTCTCTGCCGCGCTTTTCTCATCTGTTAGTGCTCTCAAGCCATGTCAGCCGCTACGACATCCCCCGGGCAAACACGGAGGTTCTCTCCATCTACAAGTTGTTCGATGCGAGCCAGCTCGCCGACCGCTACATCAGATACGAGGACCTTGGACTCTTGAAGTTCTTCATTGACATCGGGGACTCCTCGAAGCTCGCGTCGTATCTCGATCCGCGATTGGATCGGCTCAGGCAAGAGAACCCGGAGGGCTTCCGGACTCTTGCAACGCTCTGCGCTAATGAATGCAGCTACAGTGCGGCGGCAAGCCAACTCTACGTGCATCCCAAGACGGTCCGCTATCGCGTCGAGCGCATACGCGATGAGTACGGGGTTGACGTTCACAACACCGATGATCTGATGCAGGTACTACTTGCAGAGAAAATCTTCGCGCTGCTTGGCCCCAACTGGAAGTCGTAAGTGGAAAGTCTCGGACTAAATTGATTGGAAGTTCTCATGACTCGTGAGGAAGTATTCACATGGGACGGGATTCGTGCTGGGATTACGATTCACGAGCCCGGCGAAGGTTTAGACGGTTCACGGTCTCTCCCCCTCTCCCGCTCGCTCACCCTTTACCTTCACGGCGGAGGGCTACTTTATGGCGAGCGAGATGACTTGCCCAAGCCATACGTAGACGCCTTCGTCGCACGTGGATGCAAGCTTATGCTTGCGGACTATCCTCTTGCGCCCGAGACCCCCATCAGGGGCATCAATGCCTTTGTCGATGGACTCTGGCAGTGGGTGGCGGGCACCATGGCATCACTTCTTGGGGCAGAACGGATTTTCGTATTTGGGAGGTCCGCAGGAGCATACCTTGCGCTCACTCTCTCTTCTCGGATAGCGCAGTCTGGGTCGCCCGTTCGACCAACGGGAGTCATCGATTTCTATGGCTACGGTGACATGTGCGATGAGCGGCTTACCGTTGCCTCAAAGCACTACCAGCAGTATTCGCCAGTTTCGTCAGATTCAATTCGTGACATTGTGAGCGACGCGCCCGTAACGTCCGGCCCCATGAGCGAACGGTACTCACTCTACGTATACGCGAGACAGAACGGATGCTGGCAATCCATGCTTGGCCTTCAGCCGGATGAAAGGGATCCGAATGCACTCACCCCATCCAGACAGTCCGGCATGCCCCCGGTCTTCTACGCCGCATCCACCGCTGACGAGGATGTGCCATACGCTGTATCTAAGTCACTCGCACGGGCGCTTCACGCAAAAATGTTCACTGCATATGGCCTTGAGCACGATTTTGATCGGGATATCGATAACCCCGCAGGACTCGAAGCCTATGAGAAGTGTCTGGACTGGATGGAAGGGCTAGTACAAGACAAGGCGTAGGCGTGCGGACTCACGTCCGGCCGAGAAGCCCGCACCTACTTCGCCGCGCGGATCGACGCCTGCTCGGGCGAGACCTCAACCTCGCCGCCCAGCTCGTTTCTCACCGTGGCGCGACCCCACACGTCAACGCCCGCAAGGGTGCCTCGCATGGCCACACGACCGTTGGGATACACCAGCTCGACCGGCTTGCCCATAAGCACCATGCGGTCAAAGTAGTCCGAGAGGATTGGCGCAAGCGGACCCGCCATGGTGCCACCCGCCCCCACGGCTCTCGCCCAGGCATCGACGCGGGCGAGAATGGCGCCGCACACGACATCTGCGACCCGATCGCCTCCGGGCAACTCCGCAGCGTGCGCACCGCCCTCCACGTCAAACGCCAGCGAGCAGACCACGAACATCCCCTCAGCATAACCGGCGCTCGCGCGCACGCGCGCCACCAGCCCCGTGCCGTCTTCGCTCACGACATCCGCTGGCCAACCCACACCCACACCAGAGACGCCCAGCTGCTCGAGGCCCTCGCAGGCACCAAGGGCAGCAACGTAGGGCACGCCCGAGAGGCTCCCCATACCCACCTGCGGCCGCAGTATGCAGGCAAGCTCAAGCTCTCCCCATCCTCGCGATGCGAGAAGAGCCCGCCGTGCGCGCCTCCCTCTCGCGCACGCTCGATGGCCCACTCAGCAGCTACTCCCATACGATCTCTCCGAGGTCGGCCATGACGTGGCCAACACGATCATCCGGGTCGACCACGTTCACGCCGGAGTGCCGCAGGAAGCGCACGGGGTCGTGCATGAGGTCCTCCATGGGCACCAGCACAAAGTCGCGCTCGCCAAGACCCGGGTGGGGCAGCGTAAGGCGTCTGCCCGCGTGGGCCTCGTCCTCAACCCATGCCAGGTCGCAGTCGATGGTGCGCGGACCGTGGCCAGCCTGTCCGGGGTCACGCTCTCGACCCAGCGCATCCTCCACGGCAAGCAGCTGTCCCAGGAGCACCAGGGGGTGAAGCTCGGTGCGAATCTCGGCTACGGCGTCGGCAACCGGCGTCACAATGCCGTAGGCAGGCTCCGTCTCGTACGCGTGGCTCACCGAGACCACACAGGTAAGCGGGATGTCGTCAATCATCTGGACGGCGCGCGTGATGTTGGCGAGGCGGTCGCCCACGTTGGAGCCAAGCGCCACGAAACCTTGGCGAGAGTCCTTGTGCGAGACGGCCCAGAAGGCGTTCACGGCCTGCGCTGTGCCAGCGACGTTGTGAACGCGCAGGATGCGGGCGCCGTTTTGGATCGAGGAGATGCATGCGCCATACGCAGCGGGGTCCGCCTCGCCCGCCGTACCCACGCCCGCGACAGCACCCACGAAGCCCCTACGCGAGACGGCCGCCAGCAGCGGATATCCCATCGAAGCCATGGAGCGCGTGGCGCGCTGGATGACCACGTCCTCATCGGCATACTTGTCGAAGCCCGCCCCGGGATCGAGACAGATGCGATTGTGCGCAACGCCGGCCTGCATGAGGGTGCGTGCCTGGTCACCGAGAAAGCCCATCACCTGGCGCATGATGGGTGCCTCGTCAGGCAGCGTGAAGCGGTGCTGAGAAGTCATGGGGCGCGCTGCCGGCGAGCGCGTAGGGCGGGAGTCGTCAAGAAGAACCTCTCGCCTGGGCGTGTGGGAGCCAAGCCCCTCATGCTCCCAGTGCATGACCACGCAACCACAGCCCGTATCGGCAGCGACCTCGACCATTTTGGGGTTGGTAAAGCCGGCGGCGTCGTTCACGATGGAGGCCCCAAGGCGCACGCACATCTTGGCAACGTCCGGGTGGGACGTGTTCACCGAGACAATCGCGCCCTCGGCAACCAGGGCACGGATCACAGGCACCACGCGCTCGGCCTCCTCGTTGGAGGCAAGGGGCTCCCGGCCGGGCGCCACGGGCACGGCACACACGTCGATGATGTCTGCGCCCTCGTCGAGCATCTCAAGGCCACGCTTGGCAGCGGCTTTGGTGTCAACGCCACCCTTGCCATCCGGGAAGGCCTCCGGCATCACTTCGAGGATGCCCATGATGCGGGGGCGCGCGAGCGAGAGCTCGTGCGAGCCGACGAGCCAGGTTGCGTAGTTCTCTCGGAGCACAGACATCGACCTCCCGTTGACGGTGCCACGCGCAGGCGCGGCGGGGGACGGCATGTGCCCGCCCCGGATTCTGAACATTGTAGCGTGTGCCCTTGGAACCTAGCGGTCGAGCCGCCCAGACGCAACCGAGCGTCCCGCCGTACGACCCGAACGTGCCGGCGGCTAGAAGGCGAACGCCTTCGCGATGTCACAGGCGCACACGAGGTCGGCGGCGCTGTCCTGCGGCGTGGGCAGCCTGTTGACAATCACGAGGTCATCGCCCTGGAAGTACCGCACGAGACCTGCCGCCGGGTAGACCACGAGCGAAGTCCCGCCGATGATGAGCATGTCGCAGGACTGGATGGCTTCCGCCGCGCCAGCCAAGGTCTTCTCGTCCAGCGATTCCCCATAGAGCACGACGTCTGGCTTGATGCGCCCGCCGCACTTCTCGCAGTGCGGAATGCCGGTCGTGCCCATAATCCACTCCGCCGGGTACACGTGTCCGCAGCGCTGGCATATGTTGCGATGCACCGAGCCATGCAGCTCAAAGACGCGCTTCGAGCCCGCCGCCTGGTGCAGCCCATCGATGTTCTGCGTCACAACGGCAGCGAGCTTGCCTTCGCGTTCGAGCTCTGCCAGCTTGTGGTGGGCCTGATTGGGCTTGGCCCCAAGGGCAATCATCCGCGTGCGGTAGAAGTCGAAGAACTCCTCCGCGTGGGTGAGATAGAACTCGTGACTCAGCATCTCCTCGGGCGGATATTTGAACTTTTGGTGATACAGGCCATCCTCGCTCCGAAAGTCCGGAATGCCGCTGGCCGTCGAGACGCCCGCCCCGCCAAAGAAAACCACACTCTTGGCGCACCCGACTCTCTCGGCAAGCTCTCGTGCCGCTTCAGGCGCGTCCGAGACCACCTTCGCACCAGACATGGCGCACCCCCTCGACGAATGGGTAAAAGAACTATTCCGATGCTAGCACCGAGAGGAGTGGTTTCCATGACCGACCAGTCCCAGCGCAAGGACGACATGACCGAGCACATGGACGAGAAGCCCAACGCCACCCAACCCGAGAGCGCGTCCGAAGAGACCAGGGGGACGGCGAGCGAGGAGAGCCCAGAGGACTCGCAGGCCCCGGCGACACCGCAGACCCAGCCGGCCCCCGTTGCACCACTCGAGAACAACGTGCACAGCTGCGCCCTGGTCATTGAGGGCGGCGCCATGCGCGCAAGCTACGTCTCGGGCCTGGTAAACGTCCTGCTCGAGCAAGGCATCTACTTTGACTACGTCTGCGGCATCTCCGCGGGGTCGGTCATCGCTACGAACTACGTCTCACGCGACATGGCGCGCACCAAGCGCTCCTTCGTCGACTCTGCCGCAAACCTCCAGGCAGGCGGTGTGAAGACGCTTCTCAACAGGCGTGGCCTTTTCAACGCCAGCTACGATTACCTGGGCTGCATCGAAGACGACTCGACGCCCTTTGACTGGGAGGCCTTCCAGGCCAACCCGGCGCGCGTGCGCATCCAGGCGTTCCAGCGCGACACCGGGCGCACCGTTGTATGGGGACGCGACCACATGCAGACGCCCGAGGATCTCATGACTTGCGTGCGGGCAAGCTCGGCTATGCCAGGCATCGTGGAGCCCATCGAGGTGGATGGTCAGCTCATGATTGACGGGTCTTTGGGCGCGGGCGCGGGCCTTCCCAACCACATTGCCGAGGATGACGGCGTCGAGCGGCTCTTCGTGATCACCTCTCGACCTGCGGGCTACCGCAAACAGGAACTCTCGACCATGAGGCGTCGCGCCGTCATCCGCATGATGAAGGACTTCCCTTACGCGAGAAATGCCATGCTCACGCGGCCCGAGCGCTACAACGAGGAGCTTCTGCGCCTGGAGGAGCTCGAGGAGTCTGGCAGGGCACTCGTGGTGAGGCCACGCGAGATGCCCGTCACAAATACCACCCGCGACGTCAAAGAGCTTGAGCATGCCTTCCTGCTTGGGCACGAGCAGGGCATCGCCGAGCTGCCAAGGTGGCGCGAGTTCCTGTTTGGTGCATAGGCCACGCGACGAGCGCAAGAGATGGGGCAGCCGACTGACGCCGGTTGCCCCCAACGTTTCACGCGTGCCCTACTCCTGCGCCTTGAGGGCAAGCGAAAGCGGGACCCGCCTGATGCGGCGCATATGGAGCAGCGCGACGACAACGTAGGTGGCGAAGCCTATGGCAAGGCCCTCCACGATAACCTGCGGTGTGTAGGTGACGACGAAGTTGCCCGGGTAGGAGAGCATCATCGCCTCGAAGGTCGCGCTGACGCCCCACATTGCCAGGGGCAACCCCACGACAAGCGAAATGGCGACGGCCAGCGTGACCGAGGAGAGATAGAGCCTTCGGACCTCGCGGTTGCGGTACCCGAACACCTTCATGAGCGAGATGGACCGAGCGCTGTGGTCGAGGACGGTCTTTGTGAGCAGGTACATCACGACAAAGAAGACGAGCGCAGCAGCCACGAGGATGAGCTGCACCGTATCCGAGAACGTGTCGATCATCTGGTTTGCAAGGTCCCGCATGTCCTGTGGCGTAATGTCCGACGAGAGGTAGTCGGGGTCGATGGCGAGCTCCTCATTGCTCGCATAGGCGTTAAACCAGTCATCGGCATAGCCAAACGCCTCCTGGAAGGTGTCGCGAGCCATGTATACGTTCAGGTCTGCGCTGTCCCCCGTCGCCGCGTCAATCGTGAAGGCGTAGCTCTTGTCGGAAAACTTGTCGTAGAGCACGATGGTGTCACCAACCTGGAGTCCGCACTTGTCGAGAAGACCGCAGCCAACCAGGACGCGACCGTCCGAGACATCAAGACCATCCCAGTAGCGTGAGCCTTCCTGGATGCCATAGACCGAGACGTCCTCCTCCCCCTTGCCCGTCTTGCGCGCGGCCTCCAGCGAGGCGACGCAGACCTTCTCCGCCTGACCGATGGTCTCCTGGGAGAAGGTCCCCTCCTCGGCTACGGGATGGATGTCCGAGACGAGGTCCTCGGCCATGTCCGAGAGCCCCAGCTCGCTGGCGGCGTCGAGAAGCTCGTCGACGCCCGTCGAGTAGTCCTCGATTCCGCCCGAGAGCCTCGCGTAGCCGTCCTCGAACTCGCCCATGCCAGAGCTGAGCGTGCCCGCCCCCGATGAGAGCGCATCCACGCCTTCTGCCAGGCTACTTGTGCCATCCAGGAGCTGCTGGTAGCTCGTCCGTGCCTGCTCGAGTGCGGTTGCCGCGCCAAGGCAGCCGCCCTTCTCGCCCGCTGCCTGGAGCAGCGAGGTGAGACTCGCGGCAAGTGCCTGCTGGGCCTCAAGAACATCGGGATCCTGCGAAATATGGGCGGTGACCAGCGACGGATCCCCGCCCGAGGACAGGTGGCCCTGGTAGGCCGCAAGGCAGGCCGCAACATAGGCCTCGAGCGAGCTTTGGTAGGCAGCCTGAAGCGCGTCAAGGTCAACGGCATCTGCCGCGGACCTCTGCCCCGAAGCGGCGGAGGCGAGACCGTCCGAGTATGTCTGCGACCCCGAGGCCAGGGCATCCGCTCCGCCCGCAAGCTCACTCGCCCCGTCAGCAAGCTGGCTTGCCCCACTGGCCGCCGAGTCCACGCCGTCCCCGAGCGTGCCAGCCCCCTCGCGCAACCCCTCGCTTGCTTCCCCCAGCGCCTCGGCACCGCAGTCGATGCCCACGAGTCGCGCGAGCTGGTCGCGCAGCTCCTGCTGGTGGTCGGTCATCTCCAACTCGTAGGGCGCCTTCAAGACGTAGACGTGTTCGGCGGGCATCAGGTTGGCCATGCGGTCGGCGTAGTCCTTGAACGTGGGCAGTGTGTCCAGCGAGAACAGCACAAGGAAGCTGCCTGCAAGAACTCCGACGAACAGCGTGACGAAGGTCGAGGCGTTCCGCACAAGAAAGCGCAGACGGAAGCGCGCCACATAGCCAAGCCGTTCCGGCAGGCGCAGGTTGTGGCGCCTCTTCCCGCGAGTGACCTCGTGGCGCAGGAACGCAAGCGGAGTCGCACCGAGCTTGCGCGCCAGCCCGACGAGTGTGATGCCCACAAGCAGGGCGTACGGAAGGACCGAGGTGAGCAGGAACGTCTCGACATCGAACGTCGCATGGAAGGGCGGGAGGCTGTAGGAGTCATAGTAGAGACCCTGCGCAACCTCCGAAACCACGGTGTATCCCAAGACGTTGCCAACCACGACACCGACAAGCCCGGCGAAGGCCGGCAGGAACAGGTAGTGGCGGACAATCTCGCCCCTGCGCCATCCAGACGCCCGCAGCGTGCCGATGACCGAGGACTCCTGCTCGACCGTCGCGTTGGTGAGAACGACGAAGATGAACGCCATGATGGCTACGAGCACGTAGAGGAGGACCATGTACATGGAGCTGTCGCGATCCACGTCGGCCGCAAGGTAGCTCATGCACTGGTTCTGCTCGCGGTCCAGCAGGTTGGTGACCGTGGCTCCATGCTCGTCAAGCGCCTTGGCGACGTCCGTCTCCCTCTCGACGCGCCCCGAGAGGGAGAGCGCGCTGTCATCGAAGGCGAGGGAGTAGGTGTACGCCGTCGAGAGGCCCGAGAGCCTCTCGAATCCCTCGTCGCTCGCCAGGGCCACGGAGAAGGCTTGGACGTCCATCACGAAGTCGGAGTTCGAGCGCAAGAGCGTGTTGTAGTCCGGCAGGACCATGATGCCGCAGATGACGAAGGACTTCCCGTCCAGGTCGATGGAGTCCCCCACCGAGAGGCCGTGGTACGAGCAGAACGTATCGTCGAGGGCTATCTCATCATCGGCCTCGGGCGCACGCCCGGAGAAGTAGCTCGGGATGTCCACGCTCGTGCGATTGCGATAGGTGCGGATGGTCGCTTCCGTCCCGTCTACCGTGGAGCTGGCGTCACGGCTCCAGTTGTCGTAGAGCGTCGCGCCAAGGTCCTCGGCCGCTCGCCTTGCGTCGTCGTCAATCGGCTCAGAGGTCTCGACACGCGCGTCCTCGATGGCACTCGATGCCTGCTGCTCGGCGAGAATCCTCTGGATGGACGAGATGGTGGCGAGAAACCCCGAGGTCACGGATATCGTGACCACCAGCAGGGCGAAGATGCCAATGTAGCGGCCCGCATCGTGGACGAGCTGGCGGGCGTAGCGCTTGTGCAGGGGGTTGTGCATCGCGGCCCCCTACCACTCGAGCTCTGAGGCGGGGACGGGATTGGCATTGACCTCGTTCTCGACGAGCGCCCCCTCGCGCAGCCTGAGCCGTCGCGTCGCCATTTGGCCGATGGCGTTGTTGTGGGTCACGATGATGGTCGTGCACCCGTGGTCGCGGCAGACCCGCTCGATGAGGGCGAGTATCTCCTTGGACGTCTCGTAGTCCAGGGCGCCCGTGGGCTCGTCGCAGAGCAGAAGGCGCGGCTTCTTCACGAGTGCGCGCCCGATGGAGCAGCGCTGCTGCTGGCCGCCGGAGACCTGCGCGGGGAACTTGTCGCGCTGCTCCCAGAGGCCGAGCGAGCACAGGAGGTCGTCCACGTCGAGCGGGTCTCCCGCCAGGTAGGCGCAGACCTCGATGTTCTCCCGGATCGTGAGGTCTTCCACGAGGTTGTAGAACTGGAAGACGAAGCCGAGTGAGTCGCGCCGGTACTCGTCGAGGCCGCGGCCCGAGAGCTCGGTGAGACTCGTACCGCCGACCTCTATCGTGCCGCCGTCCGGCTGCTCGAGCCCGCCCACCAGGTTGAGGAAGGTGGACTTGCCCGAGCCGGACGGGCCGAGCAGCGCGCACAGCTCGCCGGCACCAATGTCGATGTCAATCCCCTCGAGAACCTCGATGCGGGCACCCCCTTCCCCGTAGCCCTTCCGAAGATCGCGCACCCTGAGGAAGTCGTCCATGAAGTCCCCCACCGTCTGGTATCTATCAGTAAGGAAAGGCTAACACTTTTATGGGCCCGTGTTAGCCTTTCATAACTTTAGGTGGTCAAAATTTGCCTCGAAGTACTTGCTTCACCAGGGGACATATAATTTCAATGTCGGCCACGCGGGATACGAGGCACATGCGCCAGGCAGGGGGCTTCCATGGAGCTTGAGAGCAACGTCTTCGATTGTGCGCTGTGCTTCGAGGGAGGTGGCTACCGCGCAAGCTACACGGCGGGCTTCGCCAACGTCCTGCTCGAGAATGGCGTGTACTTCGACTTTGTCTGCGGCATCTCGGCGGGCGCGAGCCACACCGCCGACTACCTGAGTCGCGACCAGGCACGCGTTCGTAACGCCTTTACCGCCTTGGCAGACCAGCGCCCCCAGGCAGGCGGCATGCGCTCGCTCCTCACGGGGCATGGCTACTTCAATGCCGACTATGACTACGTGGGTGCGGCGCTCGACGGCTACATGCCCTTCGACTTTGCCACCTTCGCAGCAAACCCCGCACGCCTGGCAATCCAGGGCTTCGAGGCGGACACCGGCAAAACCGTTGTCTGGGACAAGGCTGTCATGGGTGCCACCATCCCCATGATGGAGCATATTCGCGCCAGCTCGACGCTTCCTGGCATCATGAAGCCCATCAAGGTTGACGGCCACGTGATGTACGACGGTGGCCTGGGCGAGGGCGCGGGGCTCCCCACGCACATGGCCGAGGACGCAGGCTTTGGTCGGCTGGTTGTGGTGTGCACGAGGCCGGCGGGCTACCGCAAGACGGCACCAACGGGCCGAGACCTGAGAATCTATCATGCCGTCTCCCGCGGCAACGAGGCAGTGGAGGCCGCGCTCGCCACGCGCTGGGAGCGCTACAACGACGCGATGGGCCACCTGGATAGCTTGGAGCGGGAGGGTCGTGCGTGGGTCTTCCGGCCCGACGTGATGCCCGTGCGCTCCACCACCATCGACAGGCCCAAGCTCGAGGAGTCCTACGCCATGGGTTACGAGCAGGCCGAGAGGGACTTCCCGCGCATGATGGAATGGCTCCACGGGTAGCGTGGCTCGTTGGCGCAGAGCGTGATCCGCCGGCACTGCGGGTCCGTCCGCACAAGCGGCCTTAGGCGCCCTCCGCGCCGACCAGGGCGAGCAGGTCTGACGGACACAGTGCGGGTATGGGGGCATGACGGAGCAGCGCCTCGTCCGAGGTCACCAGCCAGTCCGCCTTCGAACGGGCTGCCGCTGCCATGACCAGGCAGTCCTCGACGTCGTGATGTACGCGCAGGTAGCGCTCGGCGAGCCAGAGATCGGACTCGTCCGCTCCCACCGCAGTGGCAATAACCCGCAGGTTGGCTAGGCAGTCCAGCGAGAAGTCCCTGGCCACCACTGCCACCTGCTGGTCCACCTGCCTGCCTAGGCGTCTGAACTCCTCCTTTGCGCTTGCCCGCAGGGCGTAGGCAAGGCCCTGGCAAGAACCCATGGCGTAAAGCAGACGGACATCAGACTTCTGCGCATATTCGAGCAGATGCGTGGCCGCGTCATGGCCCACCCTAAATGGCAGGTAGTTGTCGAGCCAGACGTTGGTGTCCAGCAGCAGCGCATGTGGCGTTACGCTCATCGATGCCCGCCCCCAAAGCGCGCGAGAAGCTCGCGCTCGAGCAGCTCCGCGTCCGAGCCGCCCGGGACGGAGGCAGCGTCCCTCTCGGCAGCGCTCGCATCGAGACCCAGGCGATCGCATGCGGCCGAGAAGAGATCCCATCCCTGACGGAGGGGGTTCTCGTCAGAGCTTGCATCTGCCCCAGAAGCCGGTACGTCCGCAGCGAAGAGCCGCTCAAGGGCATCGATGCCCGCCGGACCTGCCGCCGCAAGCCGCCATACGGCACGCACGGCCTGGGTTGGACTCACACCCATAGCGGCAAGACCGGCATCGCCAGCGTCTCTCAGCGCCTTGTCCATACGAACATTTACCTGCACGGATGCCGGAGCGTTTGGCATGTGCCACCTCCTCGCTCTATGTTGCTATACAGTATAGCACAATCTAGGCGAACGTTGCCTGGCCTCCATATGTGCTACGCTCTGAGAAGCAATTACGACTACCAGGCAACCCGCGCGACCGGAGCGCCGTGCATTTCAAGGAGAGGGGCGCATCATGGCAGACACCACCCGCAGCCTGCGCTTTATTTCGTGGAACGTAAACGGACTGCGTGCCGTCCTCAAAAAGGAGCCGAGTTTCACCCAGATTTTTGACATGCTGAACGCCGACGTCTTTGCCCTGCAGGAGACCAAACTACAGGAGGGGCAGGTGGAGCTCGACCTTCCTGGCTACCACCAGTACTGGAGCTGCGCCGAGCGCAAGGGCTACTCTGGCACGGCCGTGTTTACGCGAGAGGAGCCGCTGCAGGTCGTACGCACGATCGGCTCGTCCGTCGCTGACAACGAGGGCCGCATATGCGCGCTCGAGTTTCCCGGCTTCTGGTTCGTCGACGTGTACACGCCCAACTCGAGGGCAGGTCTTACGCGCTTGGACGAGCGCATGGTGTGGGACGAGCGCTACCGCGACTTCCTAGCTGGGCTTGCCTGCGAAAAGCCGATTGTGACCTGCGGCGATTTCAATGTGGCGCACGAGGAGATCGATCTTGCCCGCCCGGATGACAACCACGAGAGCGCAGGCTTCTCGGACGAGGAGCGCGAGAGCTTCACCAGGTTGCTGGAGAGCGGCCTGGTGGACACGTTCCGCGAGCGCCATCCCGACCTTGGCGGGGCGTACAGCTGGTGGAGCTACCGTATGCGCGCCCGCGAGCGGGGCATCGGCTGGCGCATCGACTACTTCCTGGTTTCTCCGCAACTCATGCCCAAGGTGACCGGCACGGCGATTCTCGATGACGTGTACGGCTCCGACCACTGCCCGGTCGAGCTGGAACTGGAGCTGTAGTCGCGCGAGGGGACCGCACCTATGCCAACCCGAACAGCATCCCTACGGCGTGTACAATAAACGCGACCACCCAGGCCACACCGCACTGGAGCAGCACGATGCCAAGCGCGTATCGGCTGTTGAGTTCGTTGCGCACAGCGGTGATCGCCGCCACGCACGGCGTGTAGAGCAGCACAAACACCAGAAACACGAAGGCTGTGAACGGGGTGAAGACTGCACCCAGCGCGGCGGGCGTGTCGCCCACGAGCACGGTGAGCGTAGCCACGACGGATTCCTTGGCGGCAAACCCGGTCACGAGGGCCGTCGAGGCGCGCCAATCGACAAAGCCCAGGGGCGCAAAGACAGGCGAGATGGCCGAGCCCATGATGGCAAGCAGGCTCTGCGACTGGTCAGACACCATGTCGAGGCGCACGTCGAAGGTCTGCAGGAACCAGATGGCCACGCTCGCCAGAAAGATGATCGTAAACGCCCTGGTGAGAAAGTCTTTGGCCTTGTCCCACGCCAGCCGCATCGTGGTGCCCGCGCTGGGCATGCGGCAGTTCGGCAGCTCCATCACAAAGGGCACCGGCTCGCCCCTGAACGCCGTGTGCTTCAGGACCAGCGCCACCAGCACGCCCACGACCATGCCAATCACGTAGAGCGACACCATCACGAGCGGCGCCTCCTTAGCGAAGAACGCGGCGCACAGCAGCGTGTAGACGGGAAGCTTGGCCGAGCAGCTCATGAACGGCGTGAGCATGATGGTCATCTTGCGGTCGTGCTCCGACGGCAGCGTGCGCGTTGCCATGATGGCCGGCACCGAGCAGCCAAAGCCCACCAGCATGGGGACAAAGCTCCGACCCGAAAGGCCAATCTTTCTCAGCAGCTTGTCCATCACAAATGCCACACGGGCCATGTAGCCGGAGTCCTCAAGTATGGAGAGCAGGATGAACAGCGTCACGATGATGGGCAAAAACGAGATAACCGTTCCTACACCGGCTAGGATACCGTCGATGACCAGCGAGTGAACCACCGGATTAACGTCTGAAGCGGTGAGCGCGGCGTCAATTGCTCCGGAGGCTGCCTCCACCCCCATGGCCATGAGGTTCGAGAGGTTGCCACCCACAAGGTCGAAGGTGAGCCAAAAGACCACGGCCATGATGCCGAGAAAGCACGGGATGGCCGTAAAGTGCCCGGTGAGCACGCGATCGATGCGCATCGAGCGCTCGTGCTCGCGGCTCTCTTGTGGCTTCTTGACGCAACGGGCGCATATGGCCTCGATGAACGAGAAGCGCATGTCGGCAAGGGCGGCAAGGCGGTCGGAGCCAGACTCCTCCTCCATCTGGGAGATGATGTGCTCGACGGCGTCGAGCTCGTTCTTCTCGAGGCCGAGGGCATTGATGACCAGCTCGTCGCCCTCGATGAGCTTGGTTGCGGCATAGCGGCCGGGCAGGCCCGCGCGCTTGGCGTGGTCGGCAATAAGCTCGCCGATACCGTGGATGCAGCGGTGCACGGCGCCACCGTCGGGTCCGTCCGCGCGGCAAAAGTCGATGCGGCCGGGACGCTCGCGATAGCGAGCCACGTGGATGGCGTGCTCCACAAGCTCGTCCACGCCCTCGTCCTTTGCGGCCGAGATGGGCACCACTGGCACGCCCAGAAAGGACTCCAGGCCGTTGACATCGACCGACCCGCCATTCTTCGTGACCTCGTCCATCATGTTAAGGGCGACGACCATGGGGACGTCCAGCTCCATGAGCTGCGTGGTGAGGTACAGGTTACGCTCGATGTTGGTGGCGTCGACGATGTCGATGATCGCATCGGGCTTGGCGTCGATGATGAACTGGCGGCTCACGACCTCCTCGCCCGTATAGGGCGAGAGCGAATAGATGCCCGGCAGGTCGGTGACCGTGGCCTCGGGGTGGCTGCGCATCTGGCCGTCCTTGCGGTCCACCGTGACGCCGGGGAAGTTACCCACGTGCTGGTTGGAGCCCGTAAGCTGGTTGAAGAGTGTGGTCTTGCCGCTGTTCTGGTTGCCGGCAAGGGCAAACGAGAGGGGCTGGCCCGCAGGCACGACACCACCCGCCGCGCGGGGGCGCAGCTTGCTCTCGCCAATGGCCGGATGCCTTGTGACACCCGAGGGCACCTGCAGGCGGACCTTCTCGTGCTCGTTGTGGACGTTCTCGAGCGATATCTGGGCGGCGTCCGCGGCGCGAATTGTAAGCTCGTAGCCACGCAGGCGAATCTCGAGTGGGTCGCCCATGGGTGCGTACTTGACCATGGTGACCTCAGTACCGGGAGTGAGACCCATATCAAAGATGTGCTGGCGCAGTGACTTCTCCTCGCAGTCCACCGAGCTTACGACCGCGTCCTTGCCAATCTCGAGCCTGTTGAGCGTCATGTCTCTCCTCATGGGTCCGTGGGTGCGGCGGGCTGGTACCCCGCGACCGATTGGGTTAATTAGTCTATTTGGGCTAACTTTACCCCGTTTGGAGGACGCGTGCACCGTGCGGTTACGGCAAGCCCTGTGGCTCGGTACCACCCAGGATGACAAGCACAAGTACTAAAGTGCCGCACGGCTCGACCCTACTCGGCCATGGGACCGATGACAGACTCGACAACACCCACAAACGTGTCGGCATCACGGCAGGCCACAAGCTCCTGGGGGAAGTGCACCTCGTCGAGCAGGGCATCCACCGCCTCATGATGGCCCACCAGAGAAGCCACGTGGGCATCGGACCCAAACGAGATGCTCACGCCCAGCTCGGCGCAGCGCGAGACAATCTCGCGGCAGCGGTCGTAGGAACCCGCGCGCTTCTGGGCAATGAGGCTCGACTCGTTGACCTCGATGAGCTTTCCGCGCTCCTTGGCGGCACCAAGCACCGTGTCCATATCAAAGTCGAGCCCGGTGCGACCAACGTGGCCAAGGATCAGGACCTTGGGGTCCTCCAGAACGCGCAGGTACATCCGTGTGATCTGCTCGCGAGAGGCATCCTTGGTGAACCCCTTGCCATGGACGCTTGCTATCACGTAGTCGCACTGCTTGAACGCCATCTTCTTGAGGTTGTAGGGACGGCGGTGCTTGCCGCCGGAAATCTCGTTCTCGAAGAAGATGTCGTGCCCAAAGATGTTCCCATCGAGGTCCACGATGTCTGCCTCGCATCCGCGCAGGAGACGCACCCCATGCCACCTGCGCGGCCATGCCCACAGGTTGAGGAAGTACTGCCAGTTCTGGACGGTCTGTTCGGCGTACAGCATGCTGGAGTAGTGGTCTGTGACGCCGAGGAGCTCCATGCCCTGCGCGGCCGCAGCGCGCACGTCCTCCTCGAGCGTAGAGTACGCATGGCGCGAGAAGAGCGTGTGGCAGTGCGTGTCGCAGAGGACTTGGCGCCCGGGGGTGCACTGCAGGCCAAGCGCCGCCGCGGCCGGAGCGACGGCGCCTCTCTCGCCCACGCCCGCGGCACATCCCAACCCAAACGACGCCCTCGGAGAGACTTGGAAAGAGCCACAGGCAGCCTCGGTCTTCTCGACCGCGCGAAGCCTCCCGCCGGGTAGCTCGCACACGTTACGCGTGCGCACAATGCCTATGCGCTCCCCAAAGAAGATGCAGTCTCCGCAGGTACGCTCCACGAACCCAGCCCCCTAGCGATAGCTCTCGGCGAGCTTTTCCCACGCAGGCATCGAGTTCACGATGGTCTCGTGGCTCACGCAGTAGCCAATGCGCACCCAGCCCGTGCAGCCAAAGCTGTCGGACGGGACGGGCAGAAGCTCGAGGGACTTTGCGCGCTCGAAGAAGGCGTTGGCGTCGGGTTCCAGCGCCTTTACCCACAGGTAGAAGGCACCCTGCGGCTCGATGTAGCGGTAGCCCAGCCCGGAGAGGCCGCGCGTGAGCGCCTCGCGGTTGCGCGCGTAGGCCTCGACATCCGAGGGCACGTCGCAGCAATCGGCAACCACACGCTGGAAGAGCGCGGGAGCACAGACAAAGCCCAGCGAGCGACCCGCACCCGCGACAGCGGGAATCAGGCGGTCGTGGTCGGGGTTGGTGGGCGGCACCAGCACCCAACCTATACGCTCGCCGGGAAGCGAGAGGCTCTTGGAGTACGAGTAGCACACCAGCGTGCGGTCGTAGACGGCCGGAACCCACGGCACCTCCACGCCGTAGGAGATCTCGCGGTAGGGCTCGTCGGCAACGAGGTAGATGGCAGTGCCCAAGGCGTCCTCGCGCTCGCACAGGACGTCTGCCAGCGCGGCGAGGTTCTGCGCCGAGTAGACCGAACCCACGGGGTTGTTGGGCGAGTTGATCACGACAGCCTTCGTGCGCGACGTGACGGCTGCGCGCACGGCCTCGGTATCGATCTGGAACGTCTCCGCGTCTGCCATGACCTCGACGCAGGCGGCACCTGCGGTCTCGATCCAGACGCGGTACTCGGGGAAGTACGGGGCTATCACGATGACCTCGTCACCGGGGTTTACCACCGCATGGAAGCTGATGGAGAGCGACGCCGCCGCACCGCAGGTAAGGTAGAGGTCGCCGGCGGTTGCGGCGTTCTCGCCGAAGCGGCGGCAGAGCGACGCGGCCAGCTTCTCTCGGACAAAGGGCAAGCCAGAGGCCGGGGTGTAGCTGTGCAGCTGCGTGGGCGGGAGCCGGAGCGAGCGCTCGATGGACTCGCGGACCGCATCCGGTGCAGGAATCGAAGGGTTGCCCAGGCTGAAGTCAAAGACGTTCTCGGCACCAACCTGCGCCTTCCGCGCGGCGCCGTAGGCGGCAATCTCGCGAATGGACGACTTCGACGCCCCATAGGCGTAGCTCAGCTCGTTAATCGACATGGGAGCTCCTCTCGGTGGACTCTTGTGTGGGGGCGTCGCCTGCGGGCGCGGCTTCGGGCGCAGCGTCGTCCACGGACTCGGCGGCGCTCGGCGTCTCGGCGGCGTTGGCTGCGGACTTCTCGGCTTCCTCGGGGTGCTCGGCCAGGTACTGGTCCCACGTGCCGTCGAGCAGTGCGTTTACCGCGTCGCCCTCGACCGTCTCGCGCTGGAGCAGGACCTCGGCCATGGTCCCCATCTGGACGCGCCTCGCCTCGAGGACCTCGCAGGCGCGGGCGTGCGCCTCGCGCATGATGCGTTCGACCTCGTCGTCGATGCGCTTGGCCGTCTCAGCCGCGTAATCATTGTGCTGAGCGTAGTCACGACCCAAGAAGACCTCGTGCTGCGCCTCGCCGAAGACCTGCGCGCCGAGCTCCTCACTCATACCGTAGCGCGTGACCATCTCGCGGGCCAGCTTGGTGGCACGCTCGAGGTCGTTGCTCGCACCGGTGGTGATGTCCCCGCAGAAGAGCTCCTCGGCGGTACGGCCGGCGAGCAGCACCGCGATCTGGTCCAGCATGCCGTCGCGCGTCTCGAGGAAGTGGTCCTCCTCGGGCATCTGCAGCGTGTAGCCCAGCGCCTGCCCGCGGCTCACAATCGAGATCTTGTGCACCGGGTCCGAGTTCTCGAGCACGTGGCCGACAAGCGCGTGTCCGCTCTCGTGGAACGCGATCACGCGGCGCTCCCTCTCGGTAATCACGCGACTCTTGCGCTCGGGACCAGCGATAACACGCTCCATGGCCTCCTCGACCTCTTCCTGGCCGATACGCTCCTTGTGCCTGCGCGCGGCAAGAAGGGCAGACTCGTTCATGAGGTTGGAGAGGTCCGCGCCCGTGAAGCCGGGCGTGATCTTGGCGATGGCCGCAAAGTCGACGTTCTCGTCGAACGGCTTGTTGCGGGCATGAACGCGCAGGATCTTCTCGCGGCCCTTGACGTCGGGGCGGTCGACGGTCACGCGGCGGTCAAAGCGGCCAGGGCGCAGCAGCGCCGGGTCAAGGACGTCCGGGCGGTTGGTCGCAGCAACGAGAATGACAGCCGAGTTGTCCTCGAAGCCGTCCATCTCCACCAGCAGCTGGTTAAGGGTCTGCTCGCGCTCGTCGTGACCGCCGCCCAAGCCTGTGCCGCGCTGACGCCCGACGGCGTCGATCTCGTCGATGAAGACGATGCAGGGCGCGGCGGCCTTGGCCTGCTTGAAGAGGTCGCGCACACGGCTTGCGCCCACGCCCACGAACATCTCGACAAAGTCGGAGCCAGATATCGAGAAGAACGGAACACCCGCCTCGCCAGCCACGGCCTTGGCCAGCAGCGTCTTGCCCGTGCCCGGGGGTCCCACCAGGAGCACGCCATGCGGAATCTTGGCGCCCATCTTCTGGTAGCGCTCCGACTCGCGCAGGAAGTCGCGGACCTCCTTGAGCTCCTCCACGGCCTCGTCGATACCGGCAACGTCGGAGAACTTGACCTTGGGCCGCTCCTCCTCGGTGGTCTGCGCCTTGGTCTTGGCGAAGTCCATCGTGCGGCCGTTTTGCTCGTTCATGCGGCGCATGTAGTAGATGAAGACCCCCACAAGGAGCAGCATGGGCACCACCGAGAACAGGATGGTATTCCACACGCTGCTGTCCGAGGTGTCGATGGTGAACGCGGTCTCCGAGTGCTTGGCCATAAGCTCGTCCAAGGAATCCGCACCCACGTAGTAGCTCTTGAACTTGCGGAGCTTGGACCCGTCGCCCCTGTCGTCCTTGTTCTGCCAGTAGTCACCCGAAACGCTTCCGTCCGAGATCTTAAAGGTCACCGAGTTCACGCGGTCTTCCTTGACCGCGGTCACAAACTCGTTGGTTGCCAGCGTGATCGTGGCATCCGAGGAGGCAGGCGGGTTTGTGCCCGCAGAGAAGGCGAGATAAGCCACGATTGCCGCAATGATGAGCAGCGCAACAGTGAAGTTGCGCTGGTTCTGCGGGCCGCGGCTATCACCCCCCGGAGTTGGGAGCTTGTCGAACGGATTTTTCTCTGACACGAAAACGTCTCCTTGCGGTAGCTTCCTGGAGTGTTACTTCGAGTAGACCTCGGGCTTGAGGATGCCCACGTAGGGCAGGTTGCGGTAGCGCTCGGCGTAGTCGAGGCCGTAGCCCACCACAAAGGCGTCGGGCACGTGCGCACCCACGTAGCGTGGGGTGACGGCCGGCGTGTGGTTGGGGATGTCCTTTACCGAGAAGGCCGCAATCTCGATGGAGGCGGGCCTTCTCGACTGCAGGAGCTTCACCAGGTAGGACAGGGTGAGACCGGAGTCGAGGATGTCCTCGGCCACAATCACGTGACGTCCCTCGACCTTGGTATCGAGGTCTTTCACGATGCGCACCACGCCGGAGCTCTTGACGCCGTCCCCGTAGCTGCTCACGGCCATGAAATCGACCGAGCAAGGCACGGTGATTGCGCGCATGAGGTCTGCGGTAAAGATGAAGGCACCACGCAGGACGGCCACGATGAGGGGGTTCTTGCCCACGTAGTCCTCAGAGATCTGGCTTCCCATGCGGGACATGATTCGGTGAATGTCCTCCTCGCTCAGGACGACGCTCTCCACGTCCGGATGCATCTCTGCCATTGCGATCCTCCACTTCCTGGCGGGAGCCGGTCGCGCTTCTCGGCCCATGCGCCACCTATGCTGTTCGGAGACTTAATTCTAGCAAGTGTGAGGTGCGTGGCGTGCAACGCATGCGCTCGTCGGCCCTGATTCCCGCAACCCACACCACCGGCCCGGTTGGCGAGGTGCGCACAATGGGCACGAGCGGGCGCTCGACCGTGGGGACGTGGACCTCGTTGAGCAGGTCGGAGACCTTCTTCGACTGGCCATGCATGCCCAAAGGGCAGAGGACGTCTCCCGCGTGCGGCGAGTCGACCCAGAGCCGGCCGCCCAGGCTGGCATCAACGCCGCAGGCAGAAGCGTCGAGAAGGACCGACGTCCCTGCCCACTCGCGGCCGTGCGAGAGGGCAAGCTCGGGTATGCCCGCGCCGGCCGGGGCCAGAAGGAGGCGCGCCGTGAGCCGTGCGGGCACACGGCCGGGACGCGAGCCTCCCAGCACCAGCTCGCCGGGGACCTCGAGCCAGCCGGCAAAGTCGTGAGCTTCCGGTGCGTGAGCGCGCAGGAAGAGCAGGCCGTACTCCACACGGGCGTCGGCGCCCATGGGGATGGACGCAGAGCCAGTACCCGCGGCGACAAGGGCCAACACCTGTGCGATATGGCGCGCTTCAAGACGGGCCTCGGGGCACACCGTGAGGATTGCCGAGCGTGCCACACGGCGGGCAATGGCCACCTCGCAGGCAGCAAGACGTGCCGCGTCCAGGGCAAGGGTCCCCTCTCCGGTGCGTCGCGTCAGATCGCGCAGGGTGCGTGCGGCGACAGCCGTGAGATAGGCGTCCTCGTCCGAGAGGATGTCGCAGGTGGTCGAAATGCTTGCCACGACGCGCGGGTTTCTCTGCTCGAGAACCGGCATGACTTCGTGGCGCACATATGCGCGCAGGTAGCGGGTATCGGCGTTGGTGTCATCCTCACGCCACACGATGCCGCGCATGCGCAAGAACTCGCAGAGCTCGTCGTGGGTGCGGTCGAGCAGCGGGCGCACCACGCGGTTGCGACGGCGCGGAATGGACGAGAGGCCCGAGGCGCCGGTACCGCGGATGGCGTTCATCACAAAGGTCTCGGCTCGGTCGTTGGCCGTGTGAGCCGTAAGGATGCGGGCGGCCGAGCGGGGCGTGCCCACCTTGGCCGACAGCTCGTTGGCCAGACGGGTGGCCTCGCTGTAGCGCACCTCTCGGCCGGCGTTTTCGATGTTGCCATCCGGGGAGGCAGCGGCCAGCGCGGCAACGTCTACGCGACGGATGGTGCAGGGGATGCCGTAGCGCGCGGCGAGGTCGCGGACGAACTCCTCGTCCTCATCGGCGTCGATGCCGCGCAGGCGGTGGTTGACGTGGAGCACGTGGAGGCGCTCGCGGGCGATGTGTGCGTGGCCGCGGCCGTCTTCGATGTCAAGTGCGGAGGTCGCCGCCAGCACCAGAAGGGCGGTGGAGTCCGCACCGCCGGAGACCATGAGGACGACAGGGGCACGCAGGGCGTCATCGGTGCTGTAGCTGAGGTTGCGGCCGGGACCTTTCGAGCCGTATCTGCGAGCAACGCTTGGCATGTGCGGCTTCCTCCCTTCGTGTGCGCGGCACGGTTGCACGGGCACGATTTTACCCGCAGCGCCCGGTGCCCATCCCGGCCGGACCACCGGGGCCGCCCAAACGCTCCAGCGGCGTAGCCCACCCAGAAAAGTGAACACGTTTTCAATCGCGGCCACTAGGGGCTTCTCGGCAACTGCGGTTTTCTCGCCAGCAACTTCCTCGGATTGGATTCGTGTTCACTTTTCCCGGACCGGGACCCGCGCTCGGGCGCCCCGAGCAAGACCTCGTGCGCTTGAGAAGCCACCCCATTGTGCAGGGCACCAAAATCCCTTAGATGTGAAGAAACGATGCTATTTCTCGACGCCCTCGCAAGCGTCACCGGCGGCGAGAAATCGCTCGACAGGGCACCCCAGCAGCGTCTGGACGCCATGTTTTTCTGACGGCTTTCGGCATCTTGGCTCCCCGCGGCGCATTCATGACGTCATTCCGCGCCAAAACCAGCAATTGGAGCAGCCACGTACCCCCTTTAATCTGACGCCGAGAAGTGCGCACGTTTTCAATCGCGCATCTCTGCTCACGCCACACAACAGGGCTTTCTTGTTGCATCGGGAAAGCCAATTGAAATCGTGTTCACTTCCCCAAGGCCCGGATGGCGTACCCTCTCGGCATGCGCTCGTACCGCTGCGCGACAATTTATAGGCGCCAATCGCTCGCTATTCGTGGGGAACCAGCATGAGGATCACGTTCAACAAGCTCACCGCCCTGCATGTCCTGCGCGCATGGCGAAGTTCGGGCCGTGTGCTCACGACGGACCGAAAGGGCCTTGAGACCTCCGTGGTCGGCCCGCACAAGTACTGGACGCGGCGGCGCATCGACGCGTGCCTGGCATCCGTGGGGGTGAGGCTCTCCGACGTGCGCGGCAAGGCCCAGGTGATGGTGCCGCGGCCAGGCGCGCGCATTCGCTCGCGAACGGCGCGGAACACCGTGTACGTGCGCGGACTGCCAAAAGACTCGACAGTCGAGTTGGTCGATGGTGTCCGAATCCCCTGTCCCGAACTGCTCTTTATTGAGATGGGCACCATCATGTCTCCCGCCGTCCAGCTGCTGGTAGGCCTGGAGTTGTGCGGGCGGTTCTCGCGCGACGCCTGCGACCCGCGGGATGGCAGAACGGTTTATGGCATCAAACCAGTAACAACCGCTGATAAAATCAGGTCGTACATCTCCCAGGCACGCGACCTCGCCGGACTTGAACAGAGCAGCATGGTAGCCGAGTGGCTCATGGATGAGGCGTGGTCTCCTCAGGAGGCCCTCTTCAATGGCCTTGCTCGCATGCCTCTCCACCAACTTGGCTATGAACTCGGTGAACTGCAGCTTAACCCTAGGTTTGTCGCAAGAGGGGAACTCCTCTCGCTTGTAGACAAGGCAAGCCGAGTCCCGGACTCCCTTGTGAGGGGTTCCAGCGTTGGTTTCAACTATGATGGCAGTCCCCACTTCAGGGAAGACGCCACGACAACGTCTGGCGCAGATTTTCTCGACAATACGTCGTTCGCTTCCATGCGTGCGTCGGTCGTGGCCGACAAGCGACGCGACCGCGACCTGCTAGTGCAGGGGCTTTCGATTTTGCCCGTCACCAAAGAGGACTTCTACAAACGCGGCGGCATCGACCACGTAATGCTGCAGGCCATGTCACTTCTCGAGCACACGAATCAGCGAGACTTCTCGAAGCAAAGACGCGCGCTGAGAAGGCCACGGCTTGCCAAGGAGCGGCAACGACTCATTTGGTCTCTTTTGCCCGGCAGGCGCGGAAGAGAGCTGAGCCGGGAGCTCGCTCGGTTTGCCGAACCTGACGTGACGATTGAGGACTACGACATTACGTTTGACGAGCAGGTTGTTACGACACTGCGTGTGTAACCTGGTCTAGCAGGCAGGCCGAGGCAGGCTGCGCATGCTATGGCAGACCCACCGACAGCAGGTCCTTCGGCAGCAGAAACCCAATGGCCACGAGTCCCTGTGTGCCGAAGCCCATCGCCGAATCCCACCGCCGTGGGCCCTTCTATGTCCCTCAAAAGTGAACACGAATTCAATACCGAAAGGCGAGAGCCGAGAAATGCCCAGTTGGCGAGAATCCCATAAGCATCTCGATTGAATTCGTGTTCACTTTCTAGAGGGTAGAGGGGAGGCGGGCCGGACTCGGAGCCCCCCGGCACCGGAGCCACCCGGCAACACGGGATGGCACCGGTTTGGTGCGCACGTGAAGCCACGGCCCGCTCGGAAATACTGTCGTGCGGGGCTGCTACGCTGTCCGTTGCGCATCGACCACAGCCGAGAGGAACCGCCGCATGACCCCACAGATCCACCTGCACGTCCTAGCCTCGGGCTCGAAGGGCAACGCCGCTGTTATCGAAGGCCCCGCGGGCTCCGTGCTCGTCGACGACGGCATCACTCGACGCGCGCTGCTCGCACGCGCCCGTGAGCTGGGCGTCAACGTGGACAACATCCGCGCGATCCTGCTCACGCACGAACACACGGACCACATCGCTGGCCTACCGGTCTTCGCCAACCACTTCGGCGGCCCGCTCTACGCAACGGCTGGCACCGTCGCCGCGCGAGAACGCCTGTCGCAACTCCCGTTCGAGGTCATCAGCCGCATGGATTCGCTCGAGCTGGGCGGCATGCTCGTAAATGTCTTCCCCACCAGCCATGACGTCGCAGACCCGGTTGGCTTCCGTTTCGCGTCGATAGACGAGAACGGCGAGGTGGCGGACGCACTGGGCTACTGCACCGACACCGGCGTGCTCACCGACGAGGCCGGCCAGGCGCTCACGGGCTGCCGTGTGCTTGCGCTCGAGGCCAACCACGACGAACGCATGCTCGCCACGGGTCCCTACCCCGGCTACCTCAAGCAACGCATCCACGGTCGGCGCGGGCATCTTTCGAATGCCCAGGCGGCCAACGCCCTCCCCGACCTCGTAACCAAAGAGACCGAGGTCATCGTGGGCATGCATCTCTCGCACGAGAACAACCGGCCCAGCGTGGCCGTGCGCGCGCTTGCCGCCGCCGTGGGCGCCGAAGCAGCAAACGAGACCTTCACTGAGGCCCGCACGCCCGACGGTCACCTGACCGTCTGCGTTTCCGCACAGGACGCGCCGTTCTCGGTGTGGTAAGTGTGGTGTGGTGACGTCCGTGCGCACGCCGCAACGCGCGCCACGAACGCCGCACGCGCATCACAACAGCACCGCACAACCGGGGAGGCACCAATGCGCATACTGCTCGTCGAAGACAACGCGGACATCGTCCGCACGCTCACGGAACTCTTGCGCTCCGAGGGCTACGACGTTGAGGCGACCCCCAGCCAGCATAGCGCCATCGAGCTGGGCATACGCGCCAACAAGTCCTTTGACCTCGTGCTCCTCGACGTCACGCTCGAGCAGGGCAACGGGTTTGCCGTGTGCGGGGCGCTCAAGGAGGCTCGCCCGCAGCTGCCCGTGATCTTCCTCACTGCCTCGGACGACGAGTTCAACACCGTCGCGGGCCTCTCGATGGGTGCTGATGACTACATCGCCAAGCCGTTCCGACCGCGCGAGCTGCTTGCGCGCATCCGCACCGTGCTCAGGCGCATGCGACCCGCCGAGCGTGTCCTCCACCTGGGTAACGTCACGGTCGACCCCTCCCGCGCCCGCGCGACCAAAGACGGCCGCGAACTGGACCTCTCGGCCGTCGAGTATCGCCTGCTGCTGCTCTTTGCAAGCAAGGCCGGCAGCATCGTGACACGCGATATGATGCGCGAGGCGCTGTGGGAGGACTCCGGTGCCTACGTCGAGGAGAACACCCTCTCGGTCTACATTCGCCGCCTGCGCGACAAGATCGAGGACGACCCCGCAAGCCCACAGCTCATCCGGACCGTTCGCGGCATGGGCTATCGCGCGGCGGAGTAGCGCCATGCCACGTGACCGCGATTTCTGGGGACTGGCGGGCATTGGCGCCGCAACAACAGCCATTTGCACTATCGCGGCGGCGCTCGCGGCAGGTCCAGTGGCAGCGGCGTGGGTGGCGCTCTGCGGCGTCGTGCTCCTAGCGCTCTTCTCGGCCACAACCGCACGAAGGCTCCGCCGCATAGCGCAGCTCTCGACACTTCTCGACCGCGCACTCTCCGGCGAGCGCAACATCGACTTCAAGGGCATGAGCGAAGGTGAGCTTGCCATTCTCGCCAGCCAGCTCGACAAGACCGTCACGCGCCTCGTCATGGCAAACGAAGAGCTTGAGGCCGAGAAGCGCGCCCTGGCCGATGCCCTTGCGGACATATCGCACCAGCTCCGCACACCGCTCACGTCACTGGGCATCGAACTCGAGCTCATGCGCAAGGAGGCGCCCACGCCGGAGGGCGCGAGCCGGGTGCGCGACTGTGGGCGCATGTTGGAGCAGCTGCAGTGGCTTGTCTCGTCCCTGCTCAAGCTCGCGCGTCTCGACGCGGGCGCGGTGCGGCTCGAACGCCATCGCGTGGACGTGGCGCAGCTGGTCGAGGCAGCTGAGGCGCCACTCGCCGTAACCGCAGACCTCGCAGGCGTGACGTTTGAGTCGAACGTAGAGCCGGGCTGCTCGTTCATGGGTGATGCCACGTGGACACGCGAGGCCCTTGCCAATGTGCTCAAGAACTGCGTGGAGCACACGCCTGCAGGCGGCATGGTGCGCGTGACAGCCAGCGAGGATGCCATTGCCTGCCGCATTCGCGTAGAAGACACGGGCCCAGGCATTGCCGAGAAGGACCTGTCCCACGTGTTCGATCGCTTCTACCACGGCTCGGGCGGCGTGGCTCGACCCGGCGAGGACGCCGCCAACCCCGCGGGCGTGGGGATAGGCCTCTCGCTCACACGGGCCCTCGTGGTGGCACAGGGCGGCCAGGTCGCGGCATCAAACGCGAGCCTCCGTGGAGGCGCACGCTTCGACCTCGTCTTCTTTAAAGTGACGGTTTAGTCACGTGTGCGTCACAGCCGCGTGGGCGCGCTCTCGCACCATAGAGGGAGGATCGGCCGACAGAGAGGAGCACCATGGACATCCTCAGCGTAGAGCACCTCACCAAGGTCTATGGCAGCGGGCCCACGGCCACGAAGGCCCTCGATGACGTAAGCCTCACCATTCGAGCCGGCGAGTTCGTGGCCATTGTGGGCTCCTCCGGCTCGGGAAAGTCGACGCTCATGCACCTGATGGGCGGCGTCGACAGACCCACCTCGGGCACGGTGCGCATGAACGGCGAGGACATCTACCAGCGCTCGGACGAGCAGCTGGCGGTCTTTCGCCGTCGCGAGGTGGGGCTGGTCTACCAGTTCTACAACCTGATCCCCGTGCTGGACGTGCAGGAGAACATCACGCTGCCCGTGCGCATGGACGGACGTGCCCTGAACGAGAAGCGCCTGCGCTCCCTCATCAAGTCCCTGGGGCTCCACGGGGTCGAACACCACCTGCCCAACCAGCTGTCCGGCGGCCAGCAGCAGCGCGTCGCCATAGGGCGCGCGCTCATGAACTCGCCTGCTATCGTGCTGGCCGACGAGCCCACCGGCAACCTCGACACCAAGAACTCCGCGGAAATCATGGGGCTTCTCTGCGCATCCAACCGGGACCTGCACCAGACCCTCGTGGTCATAACGCACGACGAGGACGTGGCCCTGATGGCGCATCGCGTCATAGCCATAGAGGACGGCCGCATCGTCTCCGACGAGCGCAGGGCGTGATGACCATGGGAGTATTCACCAGCTTTACGTTGCGCTCCCTGGAGCGCAACCGTACGCGCACCATCGTGACCATTGTGGGCGTGATGCTCTCGACGGCGCTTCTGACCGGCGTCATTGCCACCGCCACCAGCGTGGCCGCGGCGCTGACGCAGCGCACGGCCCAGACCGAGGGCTCCTGGCAGGTCTACGACACGCTGACAGATGCGCAGCAGGACACGCAGGGCACCCTCGACGCCCTGGCCGAGGACCCCCACGTGTCGGCTGCGATGTCCGCCCAGGTGGCGGGCTATGCCAGCTACAACGTGGGCGACGCGGACGACTCGATACTTGTGGTGCTGGGCATGCCCACGGCGCTGCGCGGCACGGAAGGCCAGGCGCGCGCCCTGACGGTGATGCCCACCGTTCGAGCCGGCCGAGAGCCGCAGGGCGCGGGCGAGGTCATGCTGCCCGTGTCGTTTGCCGGCGTGACCCTGGGCGCCACGAGCAACGCCGCGACGCAGGCCAAAAGCGACGTGCCCATCGACCTGGGCACCACCATCTCGCTGCCCGTGGGGGCTGACCTCAGCGGATCGGTGGAGGAGGGCACCGACCCCATGGTGGGCACCGCCAGCGGCACGCGCACGTTCACCGTGGTGGGCTTCTATGTGCCCCAGAACTACCTGAGAAACGACTTCAGCGCCACCTTGGACACCTCGGCTGCGGCCATTGTCTCGACCTCGGACGTTATCGCGCCGCTCGAGACGCGAATCTGGCTCTCCACCAGCGGCTTTACGACGAGAGAATCACTTAAGGACTGGGCCGCGAGCATCTTTGGCGAAGAGTCCTACTGGCTCCATGGCAGCCTTCTCACGTTCCAGGGCCTTGGCAACGAGGACAACTCCGCGCTCCAGAGCCTCTATGGCATGGTAGCTGTCGTCGGCTTCGTGGTGGTCGTGGCGGCCGTATCTATGATTGGCAACTCGTTCTCCATCTCGGTGGCGGAGCGCACCAGGCAGTTCGGTCTGCTGTCGTCGCTGGGCGCCTCGAGGCGGCAGCTCAGGCACACCGTGCTCCTGGAGGCGGCCATCATTGGCCTTGCGGGCATACCCCTGGGCGTGGCGTGCGGGCTCGCTGGCGTCGCGGCCATGCTGAGGGTGTCCGCGCAGGCGTTCGACGCCATGCTTAGGGGCACCCTCTCGAGCACCGCGCAGGGCATCCCGCTGGTGGTGAGTCCCCTGGTAGTGTCCATCATCGTCGCTCTCTCCTTTGCTGTGGTGCTGATAAGCGCCTGGACGCCGTCATGGCGAGCAAGCAGGGTCTCTGCCATCGACGCCATTCGGCAGCAACGGGACGTGCGCCTCTCGCCCAGGGCCCAGCGCAAGATGTGGCACCAGATTGACTCTGGCACGCGCGCCAAGAGCCCATTCCTGGAACGCATCGCGGGAGTGCCAGGGCTTCTCGCCAGCCGCAACCTCACGAGGACCAGTTCGCGTGGACGCACCGTAGTCATGTCGCTGGCCCTCTCGATTATCCTCGTGGTCCTGGCGGGCACCATCTCGCTCTACATGGAGCGCGCGGTCTTGCTGGGCGGGAGCACGGGCGCCATAAACGGGGCCGACATGACAGTGCGCCTCACCCACAACCAGACCAAAGGCCTAGGGACTGGGGCCACGCTTTCCCTGGCGGATCGGACGCAGACGCTCACGGGCGCCGTTGACGGCCTCACGGGGGGCACGCCCATCATCACGGGCACCGTCGAGGCATCGCTGGCACCAGGCTCGATCTCAGCGCAAGGGCGAGAGATGCTTGCCTGGTACGACCCCAACCAGACTTCCACAAACGCCGACGGGGCCTATGCGGGCATGCTGCAGGCTGCGTTTGTCGATGACGCAACGTGGGAGGCGCTCTGCGAACGGGCCGGCGCGTCTAGTGCAGGGACTGGCGGAGGAGACGGGATCTCCGCCCTTGCGCTCAACGTGTCCCTCATGCAGGGTGCGGCCGGGGGCGTGAAGACGCTGGCTCCCTTTGACCACCCCTCAACCGGTACCGCATACGCGCTGCAGGAAGTCAACGGCGATGCGACCTCGCTTGCCCTATCCTCAGACGGCACGACCGTCGCCACATACTGGGACAGCGGCTCTGCAACTGGTACGAGCTCTGCCCTCAAGACCGTGCCCCTCGACAAGGCCGTGACGAGAAGCGCCTCGCTCAACGTGATTGGCTCGCTTGACTCCACCCCAGACGCGCTTGCGGATGTCGCCACCATGATGGGCACGAGCCTCTCCCTCGTAATGCCCCGCTCCGCGCTGGAAGCCAACCCCGACATCCTCCTGGCAGACATGGTGACCGTGCCCTTCACGCTCAACGAGGGCGCAGATCCCTACGACACCAGCACCGCTCTCACGGACGCGGCCGATGCCGTTGCCGGCACCACGGCCACCGCGAACGTTGCCAACAACGTTCTCGAACGGGAATACTCGAAATCGGTTCTCGGCCTCTTCCAGCTGCTTGTGACGATCTTCTCAGTCATCTGCCTGCTCATTGCCATTGCCAACGTCTTCAACACGCTCTCGACAAGCATCATCCTGCGCACCAAGGAGTTCGCAGTGCTCGAGAGCGTGGGGATGGGGCCCAGGGACTTCCGTCGCATGCTGGTCGCCGAGTGCGCGAGCTATGCCGCCCGCGGCCTTGCAATGGGGCTCATCGTCTCAACTGGCGTTGTCTGGGCCTTTTGGATGTTCTTCACGCGCATGGCCGAGGGCCTCCCGTTTGTGCTGCCATGGGGCCACGTCGCTGCAGCGTGCGCGGGGGTGGTCGGAGTGCTTGCGGTGTCGGTGGCCTACGCGCTGCGACGCAGCCATGCGCTGAACATCGTTGAGGCGCTGCGTGCCGAGGCAATTTAGCGGCGAGGTGAGGTGTCGCCGAGGAGGCCCCATACACAGCGTGGCACCCGCCGCAGATGCGACGGGTGCCACCGTTTCTTGCTTCCTCGGCTTGAGACGTCAAGCGGCTAGTCAATGCTAATCTTGGTGACGTTTGCCTTCTCGGCCTGCTTGGGAACGCTCACCGTAAGAACACCGTCCTCGAGCTTTGCGGTAAGGCCGGCGGTGGCAGCGTCCTTCAGGTACACGCCACGCGTTGCGCTCCACTCCAAGCTCTCCTTGTGGAGGTAGTTCTTGCCCTTCTCCTCATCGGAGTCCTTCTTATCGACGCTGATGGAAAGCCTGCCCTCATTAAGCTCGACGTCCACCTGGTCCTTCTTGACGCCTGGAAGCTCTGCCGAGACCACATAGCAATCGCCCGCGTCCTCGACGTCCATCTTGAAGGCTGCGTTGCCATCAATGGCTGCCAGCGGCGCAAAGAAGTCGTCAAAGCTGCCGAACGGCCAGCTGCTCAGCGCCCTTGCGTACCTGTCATACGGAACCATGCCTGCCATGACCATCAACTCCCCTTGTCGTGTGAGCACCTTCTCCGGATGCCCTTGATATTCGGTGATATATATTCCCGACATTCGATTTATTAAACGTCTAAGTAAAGATTTTCTTAGTCTGTTTGACTTAGATTTTGAGTTTACGCACGTCATCGCCACAATGGCATGTTCGCAGGCAGCACACGGCCCTATGTGCTCTATGATGGTGGAACTGCCGTGCAAACCGCAACCGGAGGCACGAACACATGAGCAATTACAACGACCCGGGCAATTCAGGCAGCGTTTCTCCTAACCCGCAGGTAGCGCCTGGGGGATCGCACTTTCCCATGCCGGAGGACGCACAGGAGCCGCAGGCGGCATCACCTGACGAGACGTCCATGGCAAACTACTCTGGCGAGAACTCCCCTGCCACTGGTCTCGACGGCGCACCCGAGCCGCAGCAGCCAACACCTAGGCCGCAGCGCTACATACGCACACGTACGCCACACAAGACCGTTGCGCCCATCAACGACTATGACAACCAAGAGAGCAGCGACGGCTTCGACGGTTTCACACACGACTCCGACTACGCCAACAGGGGGTCCATGTTCTCGGGACGCTCCTATCGCAAGTCGCGCTCCGAGATGCCGCAGCTGCGCCGCGACCTCCACTATGGCCAGTATCTCGAGATTCCCAAGGGCCGTCGTGACATCTTCGCCTCACGCGAACGCAAGATGCACATCCGCTCGGTGGTTGCCCTTGTCGCCGTGATTGTGGTGCTGTGCGTAATCGTGTTCTTCGTGTGGCAGTACATGCAGGTCAACTGGGGTGCGACGGGCTAGGCCTCCACTGGCTCTGGTTTTCGCGTCGTGCATGCGGTCCAGGAGCCGCGGGCCTAGTCCCACGGGTCGCGCTCGAAGAGTGGCTTGGGGCAGGGACGGCGGTCCGAGTACGGGTCGTATCCGTCATCGTCCTCATTTTCCGCACGCATGAAGGGCCCATCAGCGGAGTGGATCTTCCCGGGCGCGCACTTTGTCGTAGGCGCCGAGATGGGCTTTGGAGCCGGCGGCGCAATGGGCCTTGCCGCAGCGTTCTTGTCGGCCATGTGTGTCACTTCCCGTAGTAGCTGGTAAGGGCAACGTAGCTCGCGAGGTCGTTACCGTATTTGCTTAGGTCTATACCGTCGTAGTGGCTCTTGGGCGCGATGGTCACGACCACGTGGGCTGTCGAGCCGTTGGGACTCCCTATGAGCACAGTCCATACGTAGCCGTCCTGCTCGCCGTAGCCGCATATGAACGAGAGCCCGGCCTTGTCGATGCTGCGCGAGGTCTGCGCCGTATCCGAGGTGCAGGAGGAGACGAGATTGGTGATGCCACAGGCGTCCATCACAGCCGAGAGACCGCTTACGCTGATGCTGGCGCCCGAGGAGACCGCAGAGGCCGCCGCTTGGAGGCGCACTCCGCCCACGGGTTTGCCGGCGGCAAGCGCGTTCGTACCCGCGCCCGCTCCGGCGGCATCGGAAGACTCAGGCGAGTCGGTGATGGTGACGGTTGCCGAGCCGTTGGTGTAGACCGCGTATGCATCGCCGTTCGAGAACGACCCGGTAGACGAGACGGAATAGCCCTGCTTGGCGAGATATGCATCGAGGTCTGCCGGCTTGATGTTGAAGTACTCGGCGACATGGTAGGCGTCGGTCAGCTTGGGCGTCGGCACATAGAGCGTGACCGTGGAACCCTCGGACACCTCGGTGCCCGCATCGGGCGAGGTGGAGAGCACAACGTTCTCCTCGCCCGTCTTGGCTGTATACGAGACGGAATACGTAAGGCCCGCAGCCTTGATGGCACTCTCGGCGTCGGAGAGACTCACGCCCGTCACGTCAGGCACCTTGAAGGGCTGGGCTAGCGTGAGCGTAATCTGGTCCGTCGAGACAAACTTCTGGCCCTCGTCGGGGCTCACCGAGAGTACCGTCCCCTCGGGCTGGTTTGAGTTCTGATAGGCAAGGGTGATGTTCTCGGCACCTTCGTTGAGCAGGGCCCCCCTTGCGTCCTCCAGGCTTTGTCCCACGACAGAGGGAACCGTGCGAGCCACTGCCACGGTGATGGTCACCGAGAGGTCTTCGCCCGTGCGCGTACCCGCGGCGGGGTCCATCGAGATGACCTTGCCCACGTTGTCGTCGGAGAGGGCCTCGTTGACGGTTATGTTAAAGCCAAGCGGCGAGAGGGTCGAGCGCGCCTCGGTCTCGGACTTACCCACGACGTCAGGCACGGTCTTGCCGCCCCAGTACTCGTTCTCGTAGGTGTACTTCACCACGAAAGCAGCGGCGGCGAGAAGTGCAACCGCCACGATGATCACGGCCAAGGGCCGCACGCGGCTGCGATGCTTGCCGTCTGCGGTGACCGGGGAATCTATAGCCACGGGTGCGTAGGGGGTCACCCGCGTAAAGTCGGCATCGTTGATGGGTGCGTAGGGGTCATCCATCGCGTCGATGCCGTCGGGGCCCTCCTGCCCGGCCGAGACGGCATGGGGAACGACAATGGTGGGCGTCTCGTCTTGGGCGACGTCTAGGGTGACGCTCGCGGCGTCATCTTGGGCGGCGGTGCCAGCGAGCTGCGTTGCGTCCGAGTCAGCCAGCACCGTGGCATCCGGGTCGTCCTGCTCCGCATGCGTGACGTTGCCGTGAAGCTCTGGATCGTCCATGTCGCAACCTCCCCGGACCACCGAAGGCACTCTGCCAGTACCTCCCATTGTGCCCCAACAGAGAAATCTGCGTCACGGAAACCCATGCGGCAGCGATGAGCTGTTGTGCGTACGCACAGGGGCGGTTTTCTGACAGTTCGATCCCCCTGGACCCATGCTTGTCGACAAATCCGCATCGTGCGTACGCACAACCCCCACTCGTTGACATGACCCTCTCAGCCAACTGGGAAAATGTTGGAGCTCTGTCATAAATCCTCCGGTGTGCGTACGCACAAGGGTGACTTCTCGCCCACAACCATTCCGAAACCGCCCCGCATGCCAGAAAATTCCCTCGTGCGTACGCACAACCACAGCTATCTGCCAGCCCGCACCGCCGAGAAGCCCGAGCGGCAAAGCGGCCCCGGAGCACAGGCTCCGAGGCCGCAATGAAAGCGTCGCTCGTCCTATTCTACCGAGTCGGGTTCGACGGGCTCGTCTGCCGAGGAGGACCCGCCGTCACCGGCGTCGGCCGCGGCGGCACGGTGACGGCCCTTCTCGCTCGCCGCGTCGTCGCGGGCTGCGAAGAGCCTGCCGTCGTCGCCCACGTCCACCTTGACGGTGTCGCCCTCGCCCACCTTGCCATCGATGATGAGGTTGGCGACGTTGTCGATTACCTGACGCTGGATGAGGCGCTTGAGCGGACGCGCGCCGTAGACCGGGTCCAGGCCGTCAAGGGCGAGCGACTGCTTGGCCGCCGGCCTAAGCTCGAGCGAGATGCGCTCGCGTGCGAGGCGCTCACGAACGTCCTTGAGCTGGATGTCCACAATCTTCTCGATGTCGGAGAGACCCAGCGCGTGGAAGACCACCACGTCGTCGATCCTGTTGAGAAACTCCGGCTTGAAGGTCTGACGCAGGGCGTCATTGACCTTGCGCTGGACCTCCTCGGGGTCGCTCTGAGCGTTGGCCCCGGCGATGAACTGGGACCCGACATTGGACGTCATGATGATGATCGTGTTCTTGAAGCTCACGACTCGGCCCTGTCCATCGGTGAGGCGCCCGTCATCAAGCACCTGCAGCAGGATGTTGAAGACGTCGGGGTGCGCCTTCTCCATCTCGTCGAGCAGGATCACGCTGTAGGGGTGCCTGCGTACGGCCTCGGTAAGCTGGCCGCCCTCGTCGTAGCCAACGTATCCCGGGGGCGCGCCGATGAGACGCTGGACGCTGAACTTCTCCATGTACTCAGACATGTCGATACGCACCAGCGCCTTATCGTCATCGAACAGGCACTCGGCCAGCGCCTTGGCCAGCTCTGTCTTGCCCACGCCCGTGGGACCAAGGAAGAAGAAGCTGCCAATGGGCCTGTTTGGGTCGGAGAGACCCGCTCGGCTGCGACGCACGGCGGCAGCCACAGCAGAGACGGCCTCATCCTGCCCCACGACACGCTTGTGGAGTTCGACCTCGAGGTTCTTGAGCTTGTCCATCTCGCCCTGCATCATCTTGGACACAGGCACGCCCGTCCACTCGGAAACCACGTCGGCAATCTCTTCGGACGTGACCTCCTCCTTCAAGATGCCGCCAGACTCCTGTCTCTCCGAAAGCGCCTTCGACGCGTCATCATACTGGCGTTGGAGCGAGGGGATGGTCGAGTAGCGCAGCTCGGAGGCCCTGGCAAGGTCTCCGTCGCGCGTGGCACGCTCAACCTCGCCCTTGGCGTCCTCGATCTGGGACTTGAGGTCCTGGACGTGGTCGATGGCCTGCTTTTCGTTTTGCCAGTCGGCCTTCATGCCATCGAGCTTCTCGCGGGTGGTGGCTATCTCGCCGCGCAACTTCTTGAGGCGCTCGCGAGAGACCTCGTCCTCCTCCTTCATGAGGGCCTGCTCCTCGATCTGCATCTGCGTGAGCTGGCGGTCAACGGCATCGATGTCGGCCGGCATGGAATCGAGTTCCATGCGCAGGCGGCTCGCCGCCTCGTCCACAAGGTCGATGGCCTTGTCAGGCAGGAAGCGGTCGGAGATGTAGCGGTTCGAGAGGTCGGCTGCCGAGACAAGCGCGGCATCCGTGATGCGCACGCGGTGGTGCTGCTCGTACTTGTCCTTGATGCCACGCAGAATCGAGATGGTCTCCTCGACGCTGGGCTCAGACACCATGACCGGCTGGAACCTGCGCGCAAGGGCCTGGTCCTTCTCGATGTACTTGCGGTACTCGTCAAGCGTGGTGGCGCCAATGGCGTGTAGTGCGCCACGGGCAAGGGCCGGCTTCAGGATGTTGCCGGCGTCCATGGAGCCCTCAGTGGCACCTGCGCCCACGATGGTATGCAACTCATCGATGAAGAGGATGATGCGGCCGTCGGACTTCTCGACCTCCTTGAGCACGGACTTCAGACGATCCTCAAACTCGCCGCGGTACTTGGCGCCGGCGACGAGCGCGCTCATGTCGAGCTCGATGACGTCCTTGTCGCGGATGGTGGAGGGCACGTCACCCGAGACGATGCGCTCTGCCAGGCCCTCGACGATAGCGGTCTTGCCTACGCCAGGCTCGCCGATAAGCACGGGGTTGTTCTTGGTGCGACGGCTCAGCACCTGAATGGTGCGGCGAATCTCTTCCACGCGCCCGACGACCGGGTCGAGCTTTCCCTGGCGGGCAAGGTCGGTGATGTTGCGGCCGTACTTGGAGAGGGCCTCGAACTCCGGCTTGGAATCCTGGCTGGTCACGCGCTCGTCTCCGCGCAGAGCCTCGTAGGCCTCCTGCACACGCCTACCCGTGACGCCAGCGGACTTGAGGATGCCGCCCGCTTCAGAGCGGTCATCTGCAAGCGCGCAAAGCAGGTGCTCGCTTGTCACGTAGGAGTCGCCCATCTTGGTGGCGAGCTTCTCAGCGGCGTCTGCCACGCGCACAAAGTTGGTGCCGGCACCCATTTGCGAGTTGTCACCCGTCACCTTGGGCGCGTTGGCAATGGCGCGATCGACCTGTGCCTCGATGGATGCGGGGTCTGCGCCCACGCGCTCAACGATGGCGCGAATGTTCTGCTCGCCCGAGCTGAGCAGGGCCTTAAGCAGGTGGATTGGCTCTACCTGGCCCGCCTCGGCATCCGTCGCAATGCCCACGGCAGATTGCAGCGCCTCCTGGGCCGTTACGGCCCACTTGTCTATTCTCATCTTGGTCACTCCCCCTACCCCATCGCGGGGCCTCATTGTCCATCGAGCTTATTGTTCCCAGTGCCAGCACTGACTATGCAGAATCTAAGCGTGTTTATGTTAGATTTTCGTATGTGCCAACACGCAAGGTTTGACCAGGCATCTGCATGTGGCTGCCGACAAAACAGGGCGCCGGATGCCCAGCGCACCCGGCGCCCCACCCCTCCCCAAGGAGCCTGCGTCTTGCCCGGTTACTCGAGAAGGCCACGCATGACCTGCTCGGGGCTTTGCCCGTCATAGCGCGCAAGAGCCGTGATCTTCTCCTGCATGCGGAACTCGTGGACCTCGTCCTCGAGCTCGCGCACGCGTGCGTGCAGGCGGCCAATCTCCTCATCCTTCTCGCGGGCACGCTCGCGCATGTCCATGATTCTCACCACGCCTGCAAGGTTGATTCCCTCGTCGGTGAGCTTCGAGATGAAGTTGAGCCGATCGATGTCGGCCTGCGAGTAGAGTCGCGTGTTGCCTCGAGACCGGCCCGGGGTCACAAGGCCCTTCTGCTCGTAGACGCGCAGCGTCTGCGGGTGCATGCCGGTGAGCTCGGCTGCCACGCTAATCATGTACAGAGGCTTGTTCCTGTCGCGCGGGCCGTGTGTCTCGCAGTTTTCGTCGTTACGAGCCATAGCGCTCTACATCCCTTCTGTAGTCGCGCTTGTCGGCCTCCATGAGGGCACCCAAGCTGTCTCGCTCCTTCTTGCCGAGCGACGTGGGGACCTTCACGCGGATTGTCACGTAGAGCGCGCCACGCGTGCCCTTGCGCTTGACATTTGGGGCCCCCAAGTCACGGAAGCGGAAGCACTTGCCGTCCTGCGTGCCAGCAGGCACCTTGAGACGAACCTCGGCTCCGTCGGGCGTTGGGACGTCGACCGTTGAGCCAAGGGCGGCCTCGTACATGCTTACCGGCAGCTCCATGCGGATATCTGCGCCATCGCGCTTGAAGAGCGGGTGCTCCTCGACGTGCGTGGTGACCACAAGGTCACCGCGCTGGCCGCCGTTTACGCCGTACTCTCCGCGGCCACGGTAACGAAGCTTGCCACCGTCCACGGCACCCGCAGGAATCTTGACGGTAAGGGTCTGCTCCTCGCCCGTCGAAGGCACGCGGTAGGACACCTTGCGCGTAGCGCCATGGAGCGCCTCGTCAAAGGTGACGTCGATCCGCATGGTGAGGTCGCCGCCCTTGGCAGGCCGTTGGGCCTGCTGGCGGGCTGCGCCGCCAAAGATCGACGAGAAGTCAAACCCGCCAAAGCCATCGCCGCCCATGCCGCCGAAGATATCGGACCAGTCGGCGTTGCCGCCAACGTTGGTGTGCGTGTACGTGCTCCTCGGGCCACCCGATCCACCGAAGTCAGCGCCAGGGATGCCGCCAAACATGAGCAGCTGGTCGTACTCCTTGCGCTTCTTCTCGTCGGAGAGCGTGGTGTAGGCCTCCGAGACCTCCTTGAACTTCTTCTCATCACCACCTGCGTCGGGGTGATACTTGGCCGCAAGCTTGCGAAAAGCCTTCCGGATCTCATCTTGGGTGGCATCGCGCTTCACGCCCAAGATGTCGTAGTATGTCTTCTTGCCATTGGCCATGGTTTCGCACGAGCCCCCTCTCATATCAATGCGCCCGGACCGAGCAGCCCGGGCGCCCTTATACTACTTTTCCTTCGCGGTGCCGTCGCCCGAGCCGGGATTCTTGTCGCCGCTGTCCTTGGCCTTGGCGTCCTTGTCGGACATGCCGTCGACTGTTGGACGCTTGGGCCCACCGTAGGTGACGGTCACCATCGCTGTGCGGATGACCTTTTTGCCCATGCGATAACCCTTCTGATAGACCTGGTCGACCGTCTCGTCATAGGCATCCTTGTCCTCTCGACGGCCAACAGCCTGGTGCTCGAGCGGGTTGAACGGCTCGCCAGCGGGATCGATTGCCTCGACGCCCTCCTTCGAGAGGACGCCCACCATCTTGTCGTGAACGGCCGATACGCCATTGACGAACTGCTCGAGCTGCTCGGACGCAGCGTCATGCTCAACGCCGGAGGCGTGCTCGATGGCGCGCTCCATATCATCGATGACCGGAAGCAGGCTTACCACGAGCTTCTCGGCAGCACGCTCGCGCTCGTCCAAGCGCTCCTGGGCGGTGCGGCGGCGATAGTTGTCCCAGTCCGCCTGGAGGCGAACGAGACGCTCGCTGGACTCGGTGGCCTCCCTCTTGGCCTTTTCGATGTCTTCCGTCATGTCGCCGAGTTTCTTCTGCAGCTCGTCTCGCTCGGAGCGGAGCTTCTTCGCGTCCTCAACGGCCTCCTGCTCAAGCACCTCGTCTGCGGCCTTCCTGGCGGCGGCGCGCATGGCCGCGTCGTCTTCCGGGTCGATGTCACCGGGGGCAGAGCTGGGGGCGGCCGACGCCGCACCCTCCGCGGCAGCCGATGCACCCTTGGGCGAGGCGGCCACCCCGCCCGGCTGCTTGGCGCCGGGCTTCTTCTCGTCTGCATCCTCGATTGGCACTTTCACGTCACCCTCCTCATGCGTACCAGAAGGAGCGGCCGTGCCGGCCGCCCCTTTGACGTGCGGTCCTTGCGGAAGATAGCGCCATGGATTGCGCGCCACGGCAACCGCCTCCCGCTAGTCCTTCTTCTTGTCGTCATCGACGACCTCATAGTCTGCATCTACCACGTCATCAGAGGAGCCGCCATCGGACGAGCCGGAAGCGCCATCCGCGGTCTGCTCCTGCGTGTTGGAGTACACGACCTCCGCCAGCTTGTGGCTGGCCTCCTGGAGCTTCTCGCCAGCAGCCTTGATGGCGTCGATGTCGTTGCCCTCGAGCGCCTTCTTGGCGGCGTCGACCGCCTCCTGGACATTCTTGCGCTGGTCCTCGGGCACCTTGTCGCCAAGGTCCTTCAAGGTCTGCTCGGTGGAGTAGCACAGGGAGTCGGTCTGGTTGCGAACCTCGATCTCATCCTTGTGCTTCTTGTCCTCCTCGGCGTGGGACTCGGCATCCTTGACCATGCGGTCGACCTCGTCGTCGGAAAGGGCGGTGGAGCCGGAGATGGTGATCTGCTGGGACTTGCCAGTCGCCTTGTCCTTGGCGGTCACCTTCACGATGCCGTTGGCATCGATGTCGAACGTGACCTCAACCTGGGGCACGCCGCGTGGCGCGGCGGGGATGCCGGTAAGCGTGAACTTGCCGAGCGACTTGTTGTCGGCGGCCATCTCACGCTCGCCCTGCAGGACGTTAATCTCGACGGACGTCTGGTTGTCGGCAGCCGTGGAGTAGACCTCGGTCTTGCTTGTGGGGATCGTGGTGTTGCGGTCGATCATCTTGGTCATGACGCCACCCATGGTCTCGACGCCGAGCGACAGCGGCGTGACGTCGAGCAGCAGGATGCCGGAGACATCGCCGGTGAGAACGCCGGCCTGGACGGCAGCGCCATCGGCAACGACCTCGTCGGGGTTCACAGACATGTTGGGCTGCTTGCCGGTCATCTGCTTGACGAGCTCCTGCACGGCAGGCATACGGCTGGAGCCACCGACGAGAATGACCTCGTCAACGTCGGAGATCTGCATGCTGGCGTCATGGAGGGCCTTGGTCACAGGGGCCTTGCAGCGGTCGAGGAGGTCACGCGTAATGCGCTCGAACTCGGCACGGGTCAGGGTGTAGTTGAGGTGCTTGGGGCCGGTGGCATCGGCGGTGATGAAGGGCAGGTTGATGCCGGCCTGCTGCGCTGCGGAGAGCTCCTTCTTGGCGTTCTCGGCGGCCTCCTTCAGACGCTGAAGCGCCATGGGGTCCTTGCGCAGGTCGATGCCGCTCTCCTTCTGGAACTTGTCAGCGGCCCAGTCGATGACGCGCTGGTCCCAGTCATCGCCACCCAGGTGGTTGTCACCATTGGTGGCGAGAACCTCAACGACTCCGTCGGCGAGGTCCAGAAGCGACACATCAAAGGTGCCGCCGCCCAGGTCGAAGACGAGGACCTTCTGGTCCTTGTTCTTCTTGTCCAGGCCATATGCCAGAGCCGCAGCCGTAGGCTCGTTGACAATGCGCTTGACGTCGAGACCGGCAATCTTGCCGGCATCCTTGGTAGCCTGGCGCTGGGCATCGTTGAAGTATGCGGGGACGGTGATGACGGCCTCGGTGACGGGCTCGCCGAGATACTTCTCCGCGTCGGCCTTCATCTTGCCGAGAATCATGGCACTGATCTGCTCGGGCGTGAAGTCCTCGCCGTCAATCTCGACAACGGCGCGCTCGCCAGTGCCGGACTTGACGGTGTATGGAACGGTCTTCAGCTCGGAGCTAACCTCGCTGTACTTGCGGCCCATAAAACGCTTGATGGAGAACACGGTGTTCTTGGGGTTGGTAACAGCCTGGTTCTTTGCAGCCTTGCCCACGATGCGGTCGCCGTCGGCACGGAAGCCGACGACGGACGGGGTGGTGCGGTCGCCCTCCGCGTTCACGATGATGGTGGGCTCGCCGCCCTCGAGGACTGCCATTGCAGAGTTGGTTGTACCAAGGTCAATGCCGAGAATCTTGCCCATGGCGTGCGTTCCTTTCCTTCTGCGCCGCTGCGACGTTTGCCGCGCTCAGCGCTTTGTTCGCTCTTGTACGTTGTGTCTTATGCCCCCTGTGATCCGACTTTATACATTATCTAAGTCTCAATACATGAGATTTTTTGACGCTATGGTGCATAGGGGGATTGCGGGGGCTTTGGGCAGCGGTTTGCGGTGGCGAGAAGGCCCGGGCATCGCGGGGTAGCGCACCAGGTCGGTTTCTAACTTTACGGTTGGTGGCAGTTTTGGCGCAATTCTTTATATGTCTCTAGTTCAATAGCAGATCTCTGACCTGCGCTTCATCAGCAATCGAACCGTTTTCTACTTGGGGATACCTCGAAAAACTGCCACCAACCGTCAATTCGTGCCATTTGGAGCCACTGGATGCCCCCACCGGCGGTCTGGGCTCCCGCACAGCCGCCGTACCGTTACCGCTTCGGTGCTGCTGGGGCGCTTTCGAGACGGATCGGCCCTCTGAAACGCCGCCGTGCGTCCAGAATCGCTTCAACGCCCCCCGGCACGCGCACCGGGTTAAACTTCCATACTCCACGTCTACAATCACGAGGTAAGACACGACTACAGGAGGTACCCCATGAAGCTTCTCATCGCATCCGACATCCACGGCGCTGCGGATTGGTGCGCACGTCTCATGGACGCCATTGACGCCGAGAGCCCCAATCGCGTGATTCTTCTCGGCGATTTGCTCTATCACGGTCCTCGAAACGATCTGCCCTCAGACTACGCGCCAAAGAAGGTCGTTGGCATGCTCAACGGCATTGCTGAGAAGGTCGTTGCCGTGAGAGGCAACTGTGAGGCCGAGGTCGACCAGATGGTGCTCGACTTCCCCTGCATGGCGCAGTACAACGTCCTACTTGATCCCGATGCCAACGGCGGTGCCGGGATGACGATATTTCTCACGCACGGGCATGTGTGGGGGCCGGGCATCCACAACTCGGTAGATGCGTGGCCCGAGCTGCCGCAGGGCTCGGCACTTGTGTACGGACACACGCACAAGAAGGTCAACCAGATGAGCAACACTCATCCCGGGATCACGGTTTTCAATCCAGGCTCGGTTGGCATTCCCAAGGACGGAACCCACAGCTACGGTGTCTACGAGGACGGCCGCTTCGAGTTTCGCGTGTGGGACGAGTAGGGCGAGAACCTAGGCGCACATGCAAGAGGGCCCGGGGCAGATTTGTCCCGGGCCCATCATCTATCGAGTCGGTTACACCCTCTGTGTTGAGAGACGCGTCGCTACGATTCCTCGTACGCAATCAGCGGGCTGGATGCCACCCAGGCAAGAACGGCCATCGAGACGACGCCAATCGCGATGTAGAAGAACGCCATTGCCGCCTGTGCGTTTGCGGTGGCTCTCTGGTAGGCATCCGTGGTCGAGTAATTAGTTATCGCGCTGGTAGTAACGCTGGTAAGTCAGGCGAACCCCTACAGGTTGTCTATGGCGTACTGCGCCTCATCGGCGGTGAACTGCTCACCGTACTCGGACGTGAGCTGATCGTAGATTGCGCTTGGCGACATGTGCATGTCATCCTGGTAGGACTTCGCCTTAGCCAAGGCGTTGGCGTTCCAATCAGCCTGGATGTTGTCGACAGCGTACTGCGCCTCATCGGCAGTGAACTGCTCGCCATTCTCGGAGGTCAGCTGATCGTAAATCCCCTGCTTGGACATGTGCATTTTGTCGGAATAGCTCTCTGCCTTTGCGAGCGCATTGGCGTTCCAATCCGTCTGCACATTATCGATTGCGTACTGAGCGGCCTCGGCCGAGAACTGACCGCCGTATTCAGAGGTCAGCTGATCGTAGACCCCCTGCTTGGACATGTGCATCCGATTTGCGTAAGACGTTGCCTGCGCCAGCGCGGAAGTATATTCCGCCGGAACATCGTTTTTCGGCGCCGCTGCTGTCGTGGACGTCTGAGAATCGGCCTTCGAGGAGTCACCCCCATCCGTGCCAGACGTCTGCGTCGCCTTTTCCTGAGTCGTCTCCGAGGCAGGCGCTGACGAACTGCTGGACGATGACCCCTTTGAGCCTCTGCCGGCAATAGCGGAAATGACAATCAGCGCAACGACGACGATGAGAACGACCTTGAGCTTGCTCTTCTTCTTTCCTTCTGCCATGGCTACTCCTACCCACGTGTGACAACCTTCAAGAACGCTGAGCCGATGCTATGACTGGCCGTCAGGGCTCTCATTAGCTCTCAGCTAAATCACCGCTCGCGGTCGTGCGAGTGGCGCTCGCCCCGGGGATTTTCGGGCATGATGGTCCGCTCGCCGTGCGCCCAGAGGAGGTCGTCACACTGCTCGACGCCCATGCCGCGATGGAGTGCGAACGCAACGATGAGGTCACGCCGGCAATCAGGCCGCAAGCGGCATGCGCCACCGCGTTCAAGCAGCTCAGAGGCATCGCGAATCCCCAGCTGCATCCCAAAGGCAAGCTGCAGCAGCTTGTCGCGCGAGGCACGCCTGGTTCCCGCGAGAATCTGGTACGCAAAGGTCTGGTTGAGACGGCTTCGATGGATGGCGTCGTTTCTCGGCACGCCGGTTGAGGACAGGCGATCGCACGCCCAGGCCGAGAGGTCTTTCTCGTCAAAGGCCGCACGCGACAGCACCTCGTCAAGGTCCGCGCCGTGCGCTATGGCATACCACGAGTCTTCCACGTCTGCCTCCATCCGCAATGGATGGTGACAAAACGCAGGACGTCTTTCATTAGCTTGCTGCTAAAAGACGCGGCAGGCACCGGCAAGAAGCTCGGGCTAGCCCGCGGGAGTCATCGCCACGACCAGCGAAAGGAGCACGCAGAGCACAGCAAGCGCACCCAGGCCCATGAGTGTGCGCTTCACCAGGAGGCCAACACGGGAAAAGCCACGCTTGAACCTCATGGCAGCATACGGGCCCGCACCCAGCAGCGCCGCCGGCAGCTCCTCCATCGCGAGAAGCACCAGATAGGCGCCAACCCCCAGGATGAGCAGCGCAGACTCAACGGGATGGTTGCCCATCATGGCATTGCCGGTATAGAACGCCGAGTATGCAAAGAGGAGACCGACGAGCAATCCGAGAACCACAAGGGCCCCCGCGAGCAGCCGCGGCCCCGCGCCCGCCGAAAGGAACGCCTCCCGCATCTGCGCTGGCTTGACCAGCTGACGGGGAACCTTCTCGTGCCTCTCGGCCTTGCCACCGGAGACGTCGGCGGCGCTCGCCAGAGCCGCGCCCGGAACCACCGAGAGCACGGCTTCCCTGAGCGCTCGTGCGCTCTGATAGCGGTCACTCGGCTCGAAGCGGCAGGCTTTCTCAACAATGCGACGCAGCTCGGGACGCACGACCATGGGGTCCGCGAGCGCCGCCGCGTACCCCTCGTCGTCCGGCGTGACGCCCGTGAGCATGTAGCCGAGAAGGCAACCCACCGAGTAGACGTCGGAGCGGCCGTCGGTCTGCGCGAAGCCGTACTGCTCGGGAGACGCAAAGCCCCAGGTGCCCAGCCGCGTGGTGTCGCGCTGGGCACCCTCGACGTAGGTCCTGGCTATGCCCAGGTCGATGAGGACGGCCCCTCGAGGGGAGAGAATCACGTTCTTTGGCGACACGTCGCGGTGAACGATGCCCCGCTCGTGGAGGGCGGCAACCGCGTCGCACACGTCGGCGACCGTGCGGGCGGCCGTGGTCTCGCCCATGCGCCCCGCCTCGGCCACGCATGCCGCGAGCGAGGCCCCATAGACGTACTCGCGAACAACAACCAGCTGGTCGGGTAGGTCGTATGTCTCGACCACGCGCGGGAGGTGCACATCGCCGACGGATTGGAGATGCGAGAAGACCTCCGCGTTCGCGACCCCGCGCTTGATGCGCTTACGCACCAGGGGGCCCTCACCCGCGTGGCCGGCGCCCGTCCGGCTCACAATCTCGGTCGACCCAGCCTCCGAGCTCGCGAGCACGCGCTCCACGCGGTATGCCTCGTCCTTCTCGAGTGCGGCCATGAGCCGCTCGTCTGCAGGCACGCCCACCTAGGCCTCCCCGTCGAGCAGGGTCTTCTCGCCTAGACGCCACAGCTCGTCATCAGTCTGGGCGCGACCCATGCCATGCTCGAGGCAGAAGATGATGATGGCATCGCGACGGTTACGCGACCACAGCTCGGAGGCACCGGAAAGTCGCAGCAGGCGCTGCGTCTCCACGAGCGAGCAGCCCAGCCCAAACGCCAGCATGATCGCGCTGTCGCGTCCGGGGCGACGCGAGCCCTCGAAGATCTGGTAGCAGAACGTGGGATTGAGTCCGGACGCACGTATGACCTGCGACTTCTTGAGGCCGTGCAACTCCCGCATGGTCTCAGCGTACTCCGAGAGCGAGCGCTCCTCCAGGTTTGCGCGCGCAAGGTACTGCTCGGGCGTCGCCGACGCCAGCAGCTGCTCGAGGAGCTCTGCCGTGAGGCGCACCTGTCCCACCTCCTTCTCCTCCGACATCAGAACTTGTCGACCATGCCGTCAGAGTCCGCATGGAGCTGGCGGATGGTCTGGGGGATGAGGTCGAGGTCGTAGGGGGTCATCTGGTAGACCCAGTTGAGCCAGTTGCGGTAGAGCAGGTTTGCGTGCGCGCGCCACGTGAAGATGGGCTGGCCCTCGGGGTTGTCATCCGGGAAGTAGTTCTCGGGCAGGCGGATGGGCAGCCCCTTGTGGAAGTCGCGCCAGAACTCGTCGGAGAGCGTGTCACGGCCATACTCGAAGTGACCCGTCACGTAGATCTCGTGGAAGTCGGCGGCGGCGATGAGGGCCGGACCGCTGGTGAACCCCTCCGAGAGCACGCGCAGCTCGGGGTGGCGGGCAAGCTCATTGGTATCGATGGCCGCGTGGCGCGAGTGCGGCATGTAGTGCACCTCGTCAAAGCCGTTTGTGAGAAAGTTGTACTCGTCGCACAGGCGCTGTGGAAAGACGCCAAAGATCTTGGCGCCGAGTTGCTTCTTGGGGATGCGATACAGGTGCCAGAGGCCGGCCATCGCGCCCCAGCACAGATACATGGTTGAGAGCACGTGCTCCTGTGACCAGTCGATGATCTTGCAGAGCTCGTCCCAGTAGTCGACGTCTTCGAAGTCCATCTGCTCGACCGGGGCGCCCGTGATGATAAAACCGTCGTAGTTCTTATCGGCAAACGAATCAAAGGTGTCGTAGAACTTCACGAGATGGTTCTGCGAGACATGCGTGGCCTTATGGGTGGAGACGCGCATAAAGTCACAGCTCACCTGTAGCGGGGACTTGGAGATGAGGCGCAGAATCTGGGTCTCGGTCTCGATCTTGGTGGGCATGAGATTGAGGATTGCCACCCTCAGTGGACGAATCTCCTGTCGCTCGGCGACCTCTTCCTCGAGGGCAAAGATGCGCTCCTCGTGCAGGATTTTCTTGGCTGGAAGGCCGTCTGGAATGTTAATGGGCATGTGCGTCTCCTTGGCTGGTGATGATGGGCGTGAAGCAAGCGGCGCGCGCCGCTAACGCATTCGCCGCATCAGCGATACCGTTGGCACACCCTGTTTCCAGCCATTGCCCACGCAGAATCCCTCCGACACCCACTCGCAAGCCAACAGTATACCCGCATGAGACGAGGGGACAGTCCCCTCGTCTCATGCGGCAATATTGTTGTGATGGTGGAAAAGCGCACGTACATGCCCCATACTGAGCACCATGAATACGCCATTTGCCGAGCTCGGGCTAAACGAGCAGATTCTTGCCGGGGTAGACGCCCTTGGCTTTAAGACCCCCACCCCTGTCCAGGCGCAGGCTATCCCCATTGTCCTCGAGGGGCGCGATGTGGTTGCGTCCGCGCAGACGGGAACCGGTAAGACCGCGGCCTTCGCCCTGCCCACGCTCCAGCTCATCCAGGGTCAGAAGGCCCCCAGCAAGGAGCCGCTCGCCCTGGTAGTGACCCCCACGCGCGAGCTTGCCGCACAGGTTGACAGCGTGGCGGGCGAGGTGTGCAAGAAGACGGGCCAGCGCGCAGTCATCGTGATGGGTGGTGCCAAGTTCAACCGGCAGATCGTCCAGCTCGAGAAGGGCTGTGACCTTCTGGTTGCCACGCCCGGGCGCCTGCTTGACCTTATGGAGCACAATCACGTGAGCCTCTCGAAGGTGCAGGTGCTCGTACTCGACGAGGCCGACCGGATGCTCGACATGGGCTTCTGGCCCAGCGTGCGCCGCATCATGCACGCCCTGCCCGAGAGGCACCAGACGCTGCTCTTCTCGGCAACCATCCCGCCAAGCATCAAAAGCACCATCGACGCCTTGCTGAGAGACCCTGCCCACGTGGAGATCGCACACGTGGGCCAGACCGCTGACACCGTGGAGGAGCATCTCTGCCCGGTGACGCAGGGGCAGAAGACCCAGCTCCTCGAGGCACTCATCAAGACCGGCGGCGATGCCGGCGTGCAGCCGGAGCGCGTGTTGGTCTTCTGCCGCACCAAGCACCGCGTGGACGACGTCTCGAAGATTCTCAAGCACGCCGGGCTCAAGGTGGACGTGATGCATGCGGACCGCCCGCAGAAGGCGCGCGAGAAGGCCCTCGAGCGGTTCCGCGAGGGCAAGGTCCAGGTGCTTGTCGCCACAGACGTGATGAGTCGCGGCATCGATGTCGAGGGTATCGACGCGGTGGTCAACTTCGACGTTCCCATGGACCCCGAGGACTACGTACACCGCATTGGCCGCACCGGTCGTGCCGGGGCAACGGGGCATGCCTACACATTTATGGCACCCGACGAGGTAAGCCCCCTGCGCGAGATCGAATACTTCACCAAGAAGCTCGTGCCCACGTGGGACCTGCCCGACTTTGCCTATGACGAAGGCCGCATTATTCCCCAGCCCGGGCGCTCCACCACCAAGCCCACGCGAACGATGTTCTCTGGATCGAAGGCCCGTGGACGCGGCTTTGGCGGCGGACGATACGGGCGGCACTTCTAGGTGCGGGGTTGCTTACGGAATAGTGCGCTTTTTTTGAGGCAAGCCGTTAACGAGCGCGCGGGGGTACCGCCACCGACCGCCGCCTCTTGCACAGTTCCATATCTGAGATACTTTTTTATGCACCAGCGATGTCCGGATGTGGGCGGCGTCCCCAGAGATGGAGGCAACGCCTATGGACATGAGCTTCGTCCTTGAAGTCCTGCAAGCCCCCGCGCTTGTCGCGAGCATCGCCCAATCCGCCCTCAGCGTGGCCGGGGAGGTGAGGGAGATGGTAAAGGAGCATAAGCATCACAACGGATAGCGCAAGGAGATGAGGAAAGCCCGGCGGCAACCGGGCTTTCTAATCGAAACACCGGGCGCTGCCCGCCTCACCGTTCACCCGGAGCGGGCATCGCTGGTGCACTCATATTGTACCCACATAACCGACCAGCGATATGTGGAGAATCGAGGGTACCGCGACTCGGCCACGGTGGCCATCAGGCATCCGCCCGCCCTTCTCGCCCGGCGTAGCCTGCGGGATAATGGGCGGGTCTGACCACAAGCCACAAGAGGGATCCCCATGAAGCAGCAGCGCCCATACCCGCAGGTCATCATCACAAGAAAGGCAGCACGCGCCCTTGCCGGCGGACACCCCTGGGTCTTCGAGGGCGAGGTCCTCCGTGTTGAGCCGTCGCGCGCAGGCGGGAGGTCGACGCACAACGGTGACGTGGTGGACGTGGTCGAGGAGAACGGCACCTGGCAGGGAGTGGGCCTTCTCTCCGAGCGGAGCAAAATCCGCGTGCGCGTGGTGAGCCGAAACGCCAACGACCGCATCGACGAAGCGTTCTGGGCCCGCAAGATCCAGTGGGCCTGGGACTATCGCAAGACCACCATGGGCCCGTGTTCGCTGCCCGGCTGCGAGCCAGACACCAACTGCTGCCGCATGCTCTTCTCGGAGGCGGACGGCTTCCCGGGTCTTGTTGTCGACCGCTACGAAGACGTGCTGGTCTCGCAGGTGGGAACCGTTGGCATGCAGCAGCTTCGCCCCACGCTCTACCCGCTGCTCCTTGATGTGCTGCGCACCGACGGCCAGGACATCCGTGGCATCTACGAGAGAAACGACGCCCCATCGCGCCTCAAGGAGAGGCTCGCGCAGGAGAAGGGCTGGTGGGTCGAGAACGGCTGTACCGCGCCAGAGGCCACCCGCGTGATTGCGCGCGAGAACGGCATTGCCTACGACCTCGACCTCGAGAACAGCCAGAAGACCGGCTTCTTTCTCGACCAGAAGTACAACAGGCGCGCCGTGCGCAGGCTGGCCTACGGCCGACGTGTGCTTGACTGCTTCTGCCACGTGGGCCCATTTGGCCTCAACGCAGCGGCAGGGGGTGCCGCGTTCGTGCGAGAGGTCGACGTAAGCCAGACGGCAATCGCCCTCGCACGCGAGAACGCCCGCCTCAACGGCTTTGATCCAAAGATGGACTTCACCTGCGCAAATGTACTGGAGTACCTGCCAGCGCTTGCCTCTGACAAGAAGCGCCTGCGCGAGGAGGGCGGACCCTTCGACCTTATCGTCCTAGACCCGCCGGCCTTCACCAAGAGCCGTGGCACCGTTGTCCATGCGGCCCGCGGCTACCGCGAGATCAACGAACTGGCCATGCGGCTCCTGCCGCGTGGTGGCTACCTCGCAACGTGCAGCTGCAGCCACTTCATGACGCGCGACCTTCTCGCCCGCGCCATCGCCGAGGCAGCGCACGACGCCAACGTCCAGCTGCGCCAGGTTGAGGAGCGCCAGCAGGCTCCAGACCACCCCATCCTTTGGGGTGTCCCCGAGACCCACTACCTGGACTTCTTTGTGTTCCAGGTAGTCTAGGGCACGGGGCTGGGCCCCGCTACCACGAGGACCCTCGAAGGTAGTCCGCCATATGTGGCGTCGACAGGCGCACATAGCCCTTGCCGGCAGCCTCGACAACGTGCTCCTTGATGAGGCTTGCCCGATATTTGCTCACCCAGCTTGAGCTCCTGTTACACCGGCGAGCAATGTCTGCCACGGCTGCAGGATCTGGCGAGTCGGCAGCAACCGCCTTCACAAACTCCCGCTGCGCTGGAGTGAGCCCATCCATGATTGGCGCACAAACCGCTTCGCCAAACGCTAGCACGGCGTCATCAGCCCCGCGCTCGACATCGGATCGTTCGATGAGCGAGGAGCCCCTGCGCTCTGCAGACTGCCACATGTAGTAGCCAACGAGCTGGACCATATAGGGGTATCCAGCAGCCGCCCGCGCCGCGGCCAGTGCATCCTCCTGACTAATGTGCTTGCCGGATTCCCTGACCACATCCACATATGCGGCACGAACGTCGGCGAGAGGAACTTCTGCCAGCATCCGCTGCTGGCTGCGGCGCAAGAAGGTGAGGACCTTGTTGTTGAGCACCTCGTCTATCATCGAGGGCAGCGCGGCAAACACGAACGCCACACCGTGCTTCCTTGCATCTGGCACATCGCGCATGTCCTCGTCTCTCAGGACGTGCTGGATGGCCGTGGCCACAGCGACAAGGTCCTCCTCCGAAGCCGCCTGCGCCTCGTCGATGGTGAAAAGGACCCCCTTGCCGTCTGGCATGCGCTTGAGCTTGGCTTCTATTGCCTCTCTCAGCGTAAGGGCCGTGCTGTTGGGCGAGATGCTGATACTGCCCAGGCTTGCAGAGACCATTCCCCCAACCCCCACAGAGGGGTTGAGCGTGGCACCGCCAAACCGCGGGCCACCCGAGGAAAGGGCAGCCACCAGCCGCTCACACAGGCCATCAGATGCAGTATCAGACACCACGGCCCAATCGTGCTTTTTCGCAATGCGGCCTAGCTCGGTGAGCATGACGGTCTTGCCAAACCCGCGTTGTCCAGAGATGAGCATCAGTCGCCCAGGCGCCCCGGCTCCGTTATTCAGGGCCTCCTCAAAGTCGCGGATGACTGACTCCCTACCAATAAGGATGGGCGGCATTTTGCCGGCAGTGGGTTTGAAGGGGTTCATTGGGACACGGCCTCTCTACGATTTCGTACCGTCTTGCACGAACTTATACTGTCTCACACGATTTTATACCGTCTTACACGGACTTGCACCGTCTTACACTTACCGACGGCGCAGCCGAGAATGACCGCCACACCTACCCCCTGCCCTTCCGCTGCGCCCGGAAGAACGAGCGCAGCCGTTCTGCCGCCTCGTCCGCAAGCACGCCCGACGTCACCTCAAACGCATGGTTGAGCCGTGCGTCGCGGCTCACGTCGAAGAGCGTGCCCAGCGCGCCTCCCTTGGGGTCAGGCGCGCCGTACACGCAGCGGTCAACACGGGCATTCACCATGAGGCCTGCGCACATGAGGCAGGGCTCAAGCGTCACGTAAACGGTGCACCCAGAGAGCCGCCAACGGCCCAGTGCGCGGGCAGCCTCCTCCATGGCGAGAAACTCGGCGTGCGCAGCAGGGTCTGCATCCTGCTCGCGACGGTTATGCGCACGAGAGACCACCTGACCGTCGCAGACCACCACGGCACCTATCGGTACCTCGCCGTCATTTGCAGCGGCATCGGCCTCTTCAAGGGCAAGCCGCATGAAGCGGAGATCGTCCGTCGTGATATCAACCGTCCTGTCCTGATTGGCCTGGCCCATCGCTCACCCTTCTCACCTACTCGTTGGCCCAACTTGCCCAGCGTATGCGTTAGGATATATCCACGCACCCACGGAGGGGTGGCAGAGTGGTTGAATGCAGCGGTCTTGAAAACCGCCGGGCGCATCGCGTCTCGAGGGTTCGAATCCCTCCCCCTCCGCCTCGTGCGTCCCGCATGGCGCATCGCATGCCGCTCGCGTCTTTGGGAAGTCCGCTACGGCCCGCCCGCTTGGAGGGAGTTCCACATGATCGTCGCTATTATCGTCATCGTTATCGTCGTCGTTCTCGTTGCCTGGTTTGTGAGCATCTACAACGGCATCGTCCGAAAGGACAACCGCTGCGACAACGCCTGGCAGACCATCGACGCGCAGCTGCAGCGCAGGAATGACCTCATTCCCAACCTGGTCGAGACCGTCAAGGGCTATGCGGCGCACGAGTCCGGCACGCTTGCGGCCGTCACCCAGGCGCGCTCGGCCGTCATGTCTGCAAGGACGCCCGAGGAGAAGATGGCCGCCTCCAACGTGCTCTCCGACACGCTGAAGTCGCTCTTCGCTGTCTCTGAGGCCTACCCCGACCTCAAGGCAAACACCAACTTCCAGCAGCTGCAGTCCGAGCTGTCTGACACCGAGAACAAGATCAGCTATGCACGCATGAGCTTCAACGACTGCGTGCTCGAGTACAACAATGCCATCGAGACGTTCCCTGGCAACGTTGTGGCTGGCTCCAAGTTTAAGGAGCGCCAGGGCTTCGAGGTGCAGTCCGAGGCCACGCGTCAGGCGCCGCAGGTCAAGTTCTAGTCTCGCTGAGAAATGCGGGCTCTGGCGCCGGTGGGGTCACGCTGCCCCACCGGCGCCTTTCTCTCGCGGTGCGTTTGGCACGGCGTCCCAAGGCCCCTCTCCACCGTGGCATTTTCCCTAACATGGAGATAAGCGAATTGTTATGCAAACCCAGCGAACCCTGCGAACCCTTGCAGCAGGCCCTCGTGTACAATGGCCTGTGCGCGGGGGTGCGTATCACTCGCGTGGTCATCAAAGGTCAAAGAGAAAGGCTTCCATGAAACCCCGACCTCACAGTCGATGACCCCTCCGGCGTGCTACTGGCAGCCCGCCGCATGGGGTGCCGTTCCACCACATATGTCACGCGTGCAGTCTTTTCCTGGCACGCGCCGGCAGAAAAGGAGCACGCATGATTTATCTCTCCCAGCTTCTGGGAAACCCGGTTCTCGACCTCAACGGCGAGAAGATTGGTACCGTTTCTGACTTGGGCATCGCCACCGGCGAAGTCTTTCCTCGCGTCACCAGCCTTGCATTCATGGGTCCCGGCCACACGCCGTTCATGATCAGCTGGCGCAAGTACGTCGACACCTACGACGAGCACGAGGTTCACCTCAAGGTCGTCGCCACCGACATCCGCTTCTCCTACCTGCAGCCCAACGAGGTCCTTCTCGCGCGCGATATTCTCAACAAGCAGATTGTCGATACCCGCGGCATGCGTGTGGTGCGCGTAAACGACCTCAAGCTCTCGGATACCAACTCCACCCAGCTGCGACTCCTTGGCGCCGAGGTTGGCATTCGCGGCATCCTCCGTTCGCTCTCCCCCGGCATCGAGAGGCTCGCGTTGCGCATCACCCACACCTTCGGCAAGCAGCTGCCCGAAAAGATCATCGCCTGGAGCTACATGGACCTCGTGGAGCGCGACCTCTCCGACGTCAAGCTCTCGGTCTCGCACAAGACCCTCGATAACATGCACCCTGCTGACATCGCAGACATCATCGAGCGCCTTGACCCGCGCCTGCGCGGACAGGTCTTTGCCCAGCTGGATGACGAGCAGCGCGCCGGTGCCATGGCCGAGCTGGGCGACGACAAGATGGCGGCGCAGCTCATGGGCAGTATGGACGAGGCAGATGCGTCGCGCATCCTTTCCGAGATGGACCCGGACGATGCAGCCGAGCTTGTCTCGGAGCTTGACTACGACAAGGCTGAGAAGCTCCTCAAGCTTATGGGCGTCAATGAGGAGAAGGCCATTCGCCAGCTGCTTGGCTACCGCGAGAGCACCGCTGGCCGCATCATGACCTCCAAGGTCGTCTCGCTTCCCGAGGGCAAGACCGTATCCGACGCCGCCAAGCGCCTGCGCAATCTGGACGAGGACTTCGAGAGTGTGCGCTACGTCTATCTCACCGATGAAGATGACAAGCTCTCCGGTGTGGTCACGCTGGGCAGGCTCATTGTCTCTGACCCCGACACCCGCCTCGATGACATTGCCACCAAGGAACTCAAGACGGCGAAGCCCGAGGACGACCAGGAGGACGTCGCGCAGGACATCGCCAAGTATAACCTGCTTGCCATGCCCGTCGTCTCGGACGAGGGAAAGCTCCTGGGCATCGTAACCGTCGACGACGCACTGGACGTTTTGGAGGAGGAGCACGCCGAGGACCTGCAGATCGCAGGCGGTGCCAGCTCCAACGCGAATGGCACCGAGCATGCACACGACCTGGTGTGGCTCCTACGCCGCAACGCCTGGTTCTTCTTCTGGGTCCTCGCAACGGCGCTCATCTCCCTTGCGTTTAGGGCCGACAACGACACGTTCACCACAGCGCTTCTCGCCTGCGCGGCAATGCCGCTCGCGCTCGTTGTGGCCGACGACTCCGTGAGCTACGTCACTAACTTCTTCCTGGAGAACGACCCGGACGATGAGGACGCGCCATCCGCGCTGGGGTTTGCCCTGCGCAGCATTGGTACCGGCTTTGTCTTTGCCCTTATCTGCACGCTTCTGGTGATGGCCTTTACGACCCTCGCGCTACCGGATGCGTCAGGGGCCGCGCTGGCGCACGCGCTCGGGCTTGGCTTTGGCGCGGCTGCAGTCTCGATGCTTGTCTCGTTTGCTCTTACGCCCATCTACCTTTCGGTCCTTCGCGCGCGAGACAAGCGCAACCAGGAGACCTCGGGCTTCGCGCTTGCCGTTGTCTCGATGATTGTCGCTGCCGTGATATTTTCCATCGCCATTGCCGTGACCGGGTCGACCGGAATCGTTTTGGGGTAGGCCGCCCATGGCAGAGGTAAAGAACGCTACGGCAAAGACCGCCAGGGGGGCTGGACGCCTTGCGATTCTCGCCGCCATGGGACCGGGGCTTCTCACCGCAATGGCCGGCAATGACGCCGGCGGCATCGCTACGTACTCCTCGACCGGTGCCACCTACGGCTACGGCATGCTTTGGACCGTGCCACTCATGTGCGTCCTGCTCATCGTGGCGCAGGAGACGGCCGCACGCATGGGGTGCGCCACGGGCAAGGGATTCGCGGCGCTCATCCGCGAGCAGTTTGGCGTGCGCGTCTCGGCCGTTGCCATGCTCGCGCTCATCGTCTCCAACTTTACCGTGACCCTCTCGGAGTTTGCCGGCATCGCGTCGAGCATGGAGCTCTTTGGCATTCCGCTGCAGGTGAGCGTACCTATCGCGGGCATTGCCACCTGGCTTCTCACGCAGAGCGGGTCATACCACCGCGTCGAGAAGATTCTGCTGGCGCTCTCGTGCGTGTTTCTCACCTACATCGTGAGCGGCATCATCTCCAACCCCGATTGGGGCCTGGCGCTTAGGGACACGGTGGTCCCGCAGTTCTCGAACGATCCCGGCTATGTGTCGCTGCTGGTGGCCAACGTCGGCACCACCATCTCACCGTACATGCTATTCATGGTGAGTTCCAACGTAGTCGAGAAGAACCTCAAGGGCTCAGACATTCCCGGGCAGCGCGCCGACAACATCTCCGGCGTGATTGCCGCCGAGATCACCACCTGGTTCATCGTCCTTACGACCGGCACCGTGCTCTACCCGGCAGGCGTCACCGTGAGCAGCGCGGCCGATGCGGCGCAGGCGCTCGTACCGCTTGCCGGCCAGTATGCGTCTGCGCTCTTCGCGGCCGGCCTTGCGGGCGCGTCGTTCCTGGCGGCGTGCGTGCTGCCCGGCATCACCGCGAGCGCCGTGTGCGAGGCCTTTGGCTGGGAGCGCGGCGTGGACCGCAGCTGGAACGAGGCGCCGGCGTATCATGGCATCATCACTGGCATCACGATCCTCTCCGCGGCAATCGTGCTCATCCCCAACGTTGACCTCTTTGGCGTCATGATGCTGGCGCAGGTCATCAATGGCGTGCTGCTGCCGGTGCTCATGGTGTGCATGGTGCTCATCGCAAGCGACAAGCGCGTGATGGGGCAGTACGTGAACGGTCGCGTGTGGACGGGCCTCACGTGGTTCACCATTGTCGTGGTTATTGTGCTCACGGTCATCATGTTCGTGCTGCAGGCGATGGGTGTGTAGGGGCACCCGGATAAAGGATACGGCCGCGCGCGAAAAATGGGCCCTTCGGTGTCGGTTGACACCGAGGCTACAGCTCGTACGGTGCCGTAAGCAGTCCGTTCTCGGTAATGATGCCCGTGATGAGACTGTGGTCGGTCACGTCGAACGCGGGGTTGAAGACGTCCACGCCCTTGGGTGCCATGCGCTCCTCGTACCACATCTCGGTGACCTCGTCTGGGTCGCGCATCTCGATGGGAATCTGTGCGCCGGTTGGAGTGTTGTGGTCGATGGTCGAGCTGGGGGCGCACACGTAAAAGGGCACGCCATAGTGCCTGGCGAGAATCGCGACGCCCGAGGTGCCAATCTTGTTCGCGGCGTCTCCGTTGGCGGCCACGCGGTCGCAGCCAACAAAGACCACGTCGATGCGCCCCTGTTGCATAAGCATCGAAACCATGTTGTCGCACTGGAGGGTGGTTGTGATGCCTGCGTTGTAGAGCTCGAAGGACGTGAGGCGCGCGCCCTGGAGAAGCGGCCTGGTCTCGTCGCAGTAGACGTGCATGTCGGTGCCGGCCCAGCCCTGCTCGAGCGCCGTGTACATGGGGGCCGTGGCCGTGCCGTACTTTGCGGTGGCCAGCGCGCCGGCATTGCAGTGGGTGAGGATGCCCACAGGCCGGCCCGGCTTCCTCGCTTCCCGCATGACCTCGAAGCCGATGGAGCCGATGCTGCGGCTAATCTGCACGTCCTCCTCGCGAATGCGGAGGGACTCCTCGAAGAGCTCCTGCTTGAGCTGGCCAACGGGCAGGTCAAGGTGGGCGCGGCAGAACTCGTCCATGCGGTTGAGGGCCCAGAAGAGGTTAACAGCCGTGGGACGCGAGGATGCCAGGTAGTCCGAAATCTCCTTGAGCTGGCGATAGAACTCCTGCGGGTCTGAGGCATCGATCTTGTTGGCGAGAACAGCGAGGCCCTCGGCCGCGGCAACACCGATGGCAGGTGCCCCACGGACGCGGAGCTTCTTGATGGCTTCCCAGAGTTCCTCCTTGGTACGAAGGCTGATGCGCTTCACGGTGCCGGGAAGCAGCGTCTGGTCGATGATGTCCAGGGACTCACGGTCCTCTGGCAGCCTCACCGATATGACGCGGTCGAAGAATTCCTCGACGCTCATGTAAGTCTGGTCTCCTCTCCCTTTGCAGACCCGACTACCGGTGGTAGTGGGGTTTTCGCAGCGGGCCGGCCCACGACAGCCCCTACTTGCTCGCCTTGTCGAACTCGTCCTTAAACGAGCCGAACATCTTTCCCATGCTGTTGAGGCCGCGGCCTAGGGCGCGCGCGGCCTCGTCCCCGGCCTTGCGTTCCGCGGCAGGCTTTTTGGCTTTGGCAGCAGCCGGCCTTGCAGCGGTCTTGGCAGCTGGCTTGGCCGAGCCGCCTGCAACGGATCTCTTTACGGCATAGGTCCTAGGCGTCGACGACGTGGCCGCTCGCTCCTCGGCGCTGGCATTGAGCGCGACCACAGGCTCCGAAACGCGAACGTCAGCGGCTTCGGTGGTGGGGAGCTGGTTCTTCTCGGCAGCCTTGCGTAGCTCCTCGGCTTCCTCGCGGGCGCGCTCTTCCTCGCCCTCGGCACGGGCATCGTCTATGGCACGCCTTGCCTTGCCAAGCGCTTTGCCCAGTGCAAACGAACCCTTGTCGACAGCCTCGCTGGTGGCTTTGCCGGCCTTCTCGCCAAGCTCTGCGCCGCGAATCTTGGCCTTTGCCGTGGCTTCGCCGGCCTTAGCAGCAAGCCCGCCGTTGAACCCCAGCCTGGCAGCCTCATCCCTCACGATCATATGGCCTTTGGAGTAGCCCACCAGCATGCTAGGCGGGATCTCGATGGAGCCCACGAGCGCAGTGGCCATGCCGCCGTCGCTCACCAGGAACTTGATTACCTTGCCTGTCTTCTCGTCGAACTCCACATCCCCCACGTATCCCAGCTCGCGACCCGACTCGGTGCGAGCATCCATGCCCGCCCACATGATGCAGGAGTCCCAGTCGACACCCAGGCGCTCACGCGCCTTGTCATCGAAGGCGCCCTCCTCGTCGACCGTGCGAAAGCCCCTCTCACAGGGGACGAGCGAGTCAAAGGCGACAAAGGCATCCTCGCGCTTGACCATGCCCGCGATGTCGGGACGGGCTACCAGGTAGCCCACCATGGAGTGGCCGTCGGGCGCGAATACCGCCATGCGGATCTTGCCGAGCTTGGAGAGGCGCACTCCGCTTCTTTCCCCTACGGAGGCCTTCTCGCTCTTTCTTGACTTCTTGGGACGGGCCTTCTTGGTGACGAAGACCTTCTTTCCCTGCATGTCGTTGATTTTAGTCACGGCATCTCCCCCCTACCGCTTTGGTGCGGAGCTCTCAGCGATCGCGCCACCCTGCCCGAAGGCGCATCAAGCAATGCAGCGGGGCACCGTGTGGCACCCCGCCGCAACATGCACCCTTAGCGACACCCTTGTGAAAACCACAGTGAGAAGGACGTTTACTCTGCGGGCTTCTCGGCGTTGTCGACGACCTCGACGTGCACGGATTGTGCTGCAGACTCGTTTGCTGCCGCGGCATTGCCAGCCATGCTCGAGACGCGGTCGGTCACGGTGCTCACGGCATCGGAGACCTGCGCGGACGTGGTGGAGACAGCATTGGAAAGCGAGTCACGGAGCTGGTCCATGCGCTCGCGGGCCAGATCGACCTTGGCACGGAGCTCGTCGGTCTTTGCATCGACGCCGGGACGCACGTCGCCGAGACGATCAGAGACACCGCGGGCGCCACGCTCGTAGGCGTCAACGGCAGAGTCCCACGTGTCATTTAGCGCGTCGGCGGCCATGGCACGGCTCTCCGCGCCGGGGCGAGGGGCCAGCATCATGCCAGCGACGACGCCTGCAGCAGCACCGATGATGCTGCCAAGGACGAAACTAGCGGTCTTGCTCATGACATCCTCCTGTCGTTGCGGGACGCAGATGCGACCCTCTTGCTTCCACCTGCAAGTTTGGCCATTACGTGGTGCGAGCGAAACACCTACCTGAGAGAACTACCTCACCGGACGCGGACGCGGCATGTTCGTCATGTCCCAATCGCTGTCGTCGGGTACCGGGGCCTGGGAAACCCCTGGCCCTGGCTGGGAATCCTCGGCAACGTCATCTGGCTCGCCAAGACTCTCGTTTGCCACGGCAGACGCATCTTGCGCGGGTTTTTCGGCGGGCGATGCGGACGTGGGCTCGAGGCTTGCGGGGGGCGCAGGTGCCGTGGCGGCAGCCGACTCTTCTGCAATCGGAGCCTCCTCGGCGAGTAGTGTGTCATTCTCGGCGACCGGCTCCCGCGGCTCCTCCTGAGTGACGCCCTGCTCGGTGGGCTCTTCTTCATCCTGGACAGGCTCAGAGACGCTTTGGACCAGATCAACGATGCCGCCTACGATAGCGTCGACGTCGGGCTGAGGCTCGCCACCGCCCGTGAAGGCCCACTGCATGATCCATACGGCACTCGAAAGCGCCGAGGTCACCAAGACGTCGTCAGGGCACGGGAACACTACGTCAAAGGCGCGCTCGTTGTCGGCAACGGGATAGGTACGGCCGCAGGTGATGTCTCCGGCGATGTTTGTGCGGGCGAGAAGCTCGACCGTTATGTGCTCGAGCAGGTGCGCGAGCTCGGTGTGACCCATGGAATCGCGGAAGAGTCGGCCGGCATCACCCGTGCACACGTGATCTGCCAGCTCGGGCATGAGCCGAGCAATGCGCGCGGTTGCCTCGATGTCCTCGCTGGTCATAAGCGGGGCATTGGGGGCAATCTCCACGAGGGCGTCGAGGTCCTTCGGCCCTACCGTGACCTCTTTGATTTGCACGAGCTGGGCCATCGTACGGCTCCCCTTCTCTTCGCCCGCATACGCGGATGGCGGTCTGTTCTAGGTACCATTGTAGTTAAAACCCAGTTTGAACCTTTTGCGCGTAGCCAGACGGCACATACCGACAGCAGCGCGGAAAGAAGCGCGGGCGTAGCGCAGCCAAACATCGCTCCCTAGGCGCCTTGTTCCCCTTCTTTGCCGCGCGATTCGCCCGGGTCGTCTTTATGTTGCGACTCTTCACGCAATTTAACGATGTCGCCTTTTGTCGCGACGGGCTGACGGGACGCGGACGTACCCTGGCTCTCAGGGGGTATCTCGGGAGCTGCCGTGGCTTTGCCCTGCTCGTCTGCCTTGGGCTGGCTGTCACTGGCAGCAGGCTCCTCCTCGCTTGCGGGCTCCGGCGCCGTCACGCGCAGCATGGCCACACGGCGGCCGCGCATGGACTGCACACGGAAGGTGTAGCCGTCCTTGGTGATTACGTCACCGGGACGCGGGAGCTTGTCGGCCATGTCGGTGATGAAGCCGGCAATGGTCTCGTATTCCTCGTTGTCCTCAACCGGCCAGCCAAGGTCGATGGCATCATCCAGCGAAAAGCGACCGTCGACCAGCCACTCGCGATCGGAGAGCTTGGTGAGGTACTTGTTGTCGGGGTCGAACTCGTCCTCGATTTCGCCGACGATCTCTTCAACGATGTCCTCAATCGTAATGACACCGGCCGTACCGCCATACTCGTCAACCACGATGACCATCTGGTCGTGGCTCGACTGCATCTCGGAGAGAAGCGGGATGATGTCTTTTGTGTCGGGCACGAAGTCCGGCGTGCGCATGTGGCGTGAGATTTTCTCGTTACCAAGGCCGTCGTCGATGATGGGCGAGATGAGGTCCTTGATGTGTGCGACACCCGCGATGCGGTCAACGTTGCCCCGATAGATGGGAATGCGGCTAAAGCCGGTGCGACGCATGACGGAGAGGACCTCGTTCAGGGTGGCGTCCTCGCGCATGGCGCACATGTCCACGCGAGGCACCATGACCTCGCGAGCAATGGTGTCACCCAGGTCGATGACCTCGTGAATCATCGACTTCTCCTCGTCGGAGAGCTCGTCGGAGTCCTTAACCATGTACTTGATCTCGTCCTCCGAGACCTCTTGGCGGTCCTCCGTGGACTTCACGTGCAGGAGACGCGCGAGTCCGTTGGCGCTAGCAGAGGTAAGCCAAACCAGCGGCTTAACGGCATGCGAGAAACCACGCAGAAAGCCCGCGACGCGCTTGGAGACGCCCTCGGCATCGGCCATGGCGATGCGCTTGGGCACGAGCTCGCCCACCACGATGGAGAAGTACGAGACTATGAGAGTAATGAGTACCGTTGCTAGGCCGTTTGCGAGACCAAGATCCATGCCAAAGCCGGATAGCCAGGTACCGAACGGCTCGGAGAGGCTGATAGCGGCGAACGCGGACGAGAAGAACCCAACGAGTGTAATGGCAACTTGGATAGCGGCAAGAAACTGTGTAGGGTCCTCAATCATGCCTGCCGCAGTCACTGCCCGAGCGTCACCCTCTTCGGCATCGTGATCAAGCAGCACCTTCCGGGCGGTGGAAAGCGCCATCTCCGACATCGAGAAGTACCCGTTCACAACCGTGAGCAGAAACGTGACGAGAATCGATAAGGCTATGTCCATGCGCTGATGCGCAGCCTCCTTGGTAGAGTTCGGCATGTCGACGCGCGGCACCGGCATTCATCTGGTGGAGTAATTCTAATATGAAACGCGCCCGCACACGAGCGGGCCCGAGCTGTCGAAATCTCTCGGTCTCAAAACCCTGTTGTGGACCATCGACGCGCCCGTTGGCTGGGGCCACCGACAGCCGCAAATCCCGCCTGGCGGCGTCAGCTTCAGTACGCTGCACAAAAACGCTCTATCGCTGGGAATTTGAGGTGGCCGTGCACAAAAACGGCCTATCGCGGGGTCTTATTGTGACCACAGAATCAACTATTGAACTAATATTTCATGTGTTTGTATATTAAATCATATATATTCGTTATTGTGAATATTATAGTTGCATCCTTGATGTTGGTACCACGAAGTGCCCCGCGATAGGCCGTTTTTGTGCACGCGAGTCGAAATACTCCGTCGATAGAGCGTTTTTGTGCATCAGCTGGAACCCACGCACCCCATGGAAGCGCAGCGAGGGAATCCCGACGGGTAACGGGACGGTGCGTCAGAACGAGGTCGTCGTTAGCGCGCGAACGCGCCGAACAGGCGCTCACGTAAATCGCCTCGCCGACGTAACATTCGCGCGTTCATGGACTGGCGGCGAATTCCAAGCTGCCGTTCAAGCTCGGCAGTAAAGGCATTGAGCGCCTCGTCGCTTTGCAAGATTCCATTGGTCAGCGTCATTACCTTGTAGCCCATGGCTTCCAACGTTACCCGGCGACGCTCGTCCTTGGTTTTCTGCCGGGAATTGAGGTGGTCCAAATCGCTGTCGTACTCACAGACCACCTTGACCTCCTGCCAGCAGAAATCCGGCTTTATTACCTGCTGGCCCGCCAGGGACCAGCACTCTCTGGGTACGGCAATCCTCTGGTTCATGGCAAACCCGCCAAGCCCAGCCCCACCCCTTGTCCTGCCAAGCAGGAAGTAGATGGCAATGTCGGTTTCTCGAGGAGAGTTGGAGCTGGGAGCCGCAATCGACAGCGCCTCGAAGGCGTTCGTAGCGCCGCGAACGCGAAGCGCCCGAGCCGCTGCTGCGTATTCGCTGCATTCCGCAATGCTTGTGATGGGGTCAACGTCCCACACTACGCCCTCGTCTGTCCAAGGTGCGAGACCATATGTCCCCATGAGCTCACATGCCGCCTGGGCCAAGGCAATAGCATCGAGGCTGCTACCCAGCTGAGCAATCGCCACGGCTGGCCGGCACATGTAGATGCCGTCCCCGACGTTAGCGAGCTGATTTGTGCCAAGCGGGGCACGCCACTTTTGGATACGCGTACGATCGGCGTAGCAGAATTCAAAAGCTCCACCACCCACCAAATCCAACGGTTCGTCGCCCTCGCAGCGACACAGGTTACGGGCCCTCGTCACCCTCTCGGCCTTTCCAATCGAACGCGCGCCAAAGGCCCATTCCGCATCATCCTTCGCATCCTCACCCACAGAGCGCGTCAGACGCCAAAAACGAAGCGCAGAAGCGGCCCCTACGCAAATGGCTTCACTATCCATGATGTCTCCCCCCGATACACATCAACGCCTTATGAGAGAGACTATAGCGGTAATTGAATCAAATAATTTTTTTACTACGTATTTTAGTCTGGGGATTTATTTCTTTTATGCTGGTAAAACCTATCATTATCAAGCTATATGACAAAAGTCGGTATGCATTCGGTCAGTAATGTGCAAGACTATGTCACCATTGGCTCCGTACTGCCCCGAAGACGATTGTGAGATGCCTGCCTTCGGAAGCTTGTCAAAACAGAGAAGGGGCCAACCAGACAAGCTGGTCGGCCCCTTGCTCATCATTGCTAACGTCGCGAACTACTTCTCACCAGCGGCGCGCTTCTCGGCGTACTCAGCAGCAAGCTTGGCCTGGATATCATGCGGAACCTGCTCGTAGCCCGATGGCTCCATCTCGAACTCGCCCGTACCGCGCGAGAGCGAACGCAGGCGCGTCGCGTAGTCTGTGACCTCGGCGTACGGGACGGTCGCCTCAATGGTAGTCTCACCAGCAGCAACACCAGTACCCGCAGACATGCCCTCGACGCGGCCACGCGAAGCGGAGACGTCACCCATCACGGAGCCGGCATAGCTGTCGGGCACGGTGATGCGCAGGTGTGCCATGGGCTCAAGCAGCACGGGCTCGGCCTGCGCGACGGCCTTCTGGAAACCAATGCGCGCTGCGGTCTTGAAGGCCATCTCGTTGGAGTCGACGGGATGGTACGAGCCGTCGTACACCGCAGCCCTAACGTCAATCATGGGATAGCCCGCCAGCACGCCCTCGTGCATGGTCTCCTGCACGCCCTTATCGATGGCGGGAATAAACCCGCGCGGGATGTGGCCGCCCACGACCTCGTCGACAAACTCGTAACCCTCACCAGGGTTAGGCTCGATGCGCAGCCAGCAGTCACCATACTGGCCTGCGCCGCCGGTCTGCTTCTTGTGGCGACCCTGTGCCGAGGCAACGCGACGAATGGTCTCGCGATACGGGATGCGCAGCGCCACGGTATGCGCCGTCACACCCGCACGGTCCTCCAGCCGGTCGAGAAGGACGCTCACCTGAGCCTCGCCAATCGCCGAGATAACCGTCTGGCCGGTGTCCTCATCACGCTCGACCTTGAGTGTGGGGTCGGCGTCCGCGGCCTTCTCGAGGAACGCATACAGCTTGCCCTCGGTACCGCGCTTGTCAGGCTCGATGGCAATGCGGTAGAGGGAGTTGGGAAAGCGGAAGGCGGCGGCCTCGACCTTGCCGGTCACCGAGAGGGTATCGCCCGTCATGGCCTCGAGCTTGGGCACCACAACAATGTCGCCAGCCGCAGCGAATGGAATCTCCTCGGTGTCGCGGCCGCACATGAGATAGAGATGGCCCAGGCGCTCGGTCTTGCGCGTACGCGCGTTGGCGAGCTCGATGCCCGGCGTAAGGGTTCCCGCCAGCACCTTGAGGAAGGAGAGACGACCATTCTGCGGGTCGTTGAGGCTCTTGAAGGCAAAGACAACGGGGCGGTCGTCGTCCGGCGAGATGTCGAGTTGCTCACCGTTGACCAGCGGAATACGACCAAAGTCCGCCATCGTGGGGAACCATCCAACGACAGCATCCATAAGCGAGAAGAGGCCCTCCTCGCGCACGCACGAGCCGGCGAACACGGGCACAAAGGCCCTCTCGGCCATCGCCTTGCCGAGAAGCCCCTCGAGTTCATCCTGCGTGATCTCTCCACCCTCGAGGTAGCGCATCATGAGCTCGTCGTCCACCTCAACCACAAGCTCGGTCAGGTTGGCGCGGGCATCTTCGGCGGCAGCCTGGAACTCGGCGGGAACGTTGCCCACTACAGGTTTTCCGTCCTCGAGGTGGCGCGCCTTCATGTGCACCACATCGATGACGCCCGAGAACGCACCTCCCACGCCCATGGGGATGGTAACCACACCAAGGTTGTTGCCATAATGCTCGCGCAGGGCCTCAAGCGTAACGTCAAAGTCCGCGTCCAGGCGGTCGCACCGGTTCACAAAAATGGCGCGCGCAAGCGAGAGGTTCTCCGCCGCGTACCACAGCCGCGTGGTCACGGTTCCAACGCCACCCGCAGCGTCAACCACAAAGAGTGCGGTCTCGCATGCACTCATGGCGGCGTAGGCGTCGCCAACAAAGTCCGGGTAGCAGGGCGCGTCGAGCACATTGATACGGGCGTCTCCCCAGACGACGGGGGCAATGGTGGTGGAGATGGAGAAGCCGCGCTCCCCCTCCTCGGCATCGTAATCAAGCGTGGGCTTGGTACCGGCATGACCGCCCAGACGGGTCGTCTTTCCCGTCAGGTGAAGCATGGCCTCGGCCAGCATGGTCTTGCCCACGCCGCCTTGGCCCACAAGGACCACGTTTTTGACCTTCTCAGTGCTCTTTGTAGCCATGGTTCCTCCTCGAGCCGCGTGCCAGGGCGGCATCGCCGAGAGAAAACGCAACGGCGAAGCCACCGTGCTTTTGCAAGTGCGCGGCAAACCGCGCGCCAGCTCAAACCTTACCCCCGCGAACAGCGGCTCATTCGTACACATCGGGCAGCGTTGGTGCAAGCGCCGCAGGCGTTGGTGGGGGCGGGGAAACGTGCGGCCACGGCTGGCCAGAAAAGCCTCCTGGACAAGAGGGCAACCACCGGAGGATGCCAGCGTTATGTGCGGCCTCTGCCAGACAGCGCATACAAAAGCCCGGGCCGTGAAACCTCGTGGCCCGGGCTCAGCAAACACTTCTAGACGAAAGCTACTTCTCCTCGGCCCCCACGACTGCCTCGCCCTTAGCGTCCTCCTCTGCAATTAACTTTGCCTTGACGGAGATCTTCTCGTTAGACATCTGGTCCGCATAGATCTTCTTGCCGGTGGGATGCTCCTCAAGCCACAGGCGCTCGGCCTCGGGCGCCCACTTCTCGGCGTAGGGCGTGGTACGGGCGCACAGATGGTCGACGTCCTCGGGAGAGATGTACTCCGTGGACTGCGCATCCGCTGCATGCACGATCCTGGGCAGCATCTCGGGGTTCTCGAGCATGGGACACGGACGCAGCATGTTGTCGTTCCAGGGGTAGTTCTCGCGGTAAGCCTGGAAGACGGGCTGGCGCAAGCAGTCGAGAAGGTCCTCGTTCTTGATGTTGGCGTTGGAGTAGTGGATGAAGACGCACGGCTCCACGTCACCCTTGGCGTTGATGTGGCAGAACACGCGTCCGCCAGCGATGCAGCCCCCCACGTACTCGCCATCGTTCTGGAAGTCCATCGCAAAGATGGGCTTGCCGCCGGTGATGCCGCGCACCTCGCGGATGCGGTGCAGCATGTACTCGCGCTGCTCGGCGGTGGGCATGAGGTCGGCGTTGGCGCCCTCGCCCACGGGCATGTAGTGGAAGTACCAGGCCCAACGGGCACCCTTGCCGATAATGAGATCAAAGTACCTGTCGGAGGTGACCGCCTCGGTGTTCAGACGCGTGTAGGCAGTGGAGGTACCAAAGAGCAGGCCGTTCTCGTGCAGAAGGTCCATGGCGCGCATGACCTCGTCGTAGGAGCCCTCGCCACGACGGGCATCGTTGGTGTCCTCGTAGCCCTCGAGCGAGATGGAGAATACGATGTTGCCCAGGCGCTTGACCTCGTCACAGAACGGCTGGTCGATGAGGGACGCATTGGTGAAGATGTTGAAGAGGCAGTCGTTGTGCTCCTCAGCGAGGCGCAGGACGTCCTTCTTGCGTACCAGGGGCTCGCCACCAGTCATCATGTACAGGTGGCAGCCAAGCTCGGAGCCCTGCGTGACAATCTTGTCGCACTCTTCGTACGTAAGGTTCTGCCACTTCTCGTAGTCTGCCGACCAGCAGCCGATGCAGTGCTTGTTGCAGGCGCTCGTGGGATCAAAGATAATAATCCAAGGCACGTTGCACTGGTACTTATCAGCGTTGGCAGTTGTGTTGCGCAGGCCGCGGAAGGCAGACTCGTAGCCTCCGTTGAGAACGACGGTCTTGAGCACGTGCGGGTCGGTCTCGTCGATGACGCTCCAGAGGAACTGCTCCCACTTGGAGCCAGGATAGAGACCGGCCTTCAGGCCACGCGTGACACCGGGAGCGGTATCCTTAAGCAGGTTACCGGCCATGTTGATAAGCTTGTCGAGATTCTTCTCGCGGTCGTCACCCGACGCCGCCTTGATGATTTGGTCTAGCGCGATGCTGAATGCCTTGCGCTCGGCCGCATGTGCAATCTTGGACTGCATTGAGTGCTCCCCTTTACTACCCGCCCCTAAAATGCCTTCTTGCGCGCAGTTTTTGACCTGCGTTTAAAACACAAGTGAACTATACCCCTGCACACGGTGAACATACAAGGGTTTTTAAGTCCCTCGTTGGGACTGCGCAGTTCTGTCGCATTCATGGCGTTACGTTTCAAAACGCCGAGGAACCCCTGCTGCGGCCGGGGCGTGTATGCTGGCTTTGTACCGTTTGCGCTCACCATCGTTGGCTGGAGGCCCATGGGATACCGCACCTATACCTGCCCCATCGCAAAGTCTTGCGGGGGCTGCGAGTGGCTTGAGGTGCCCTACCCCATCCAGCTCGAACGCAAGCAGGCGCTGGTCGAAGAGGTGCTAGGTCAGGCGGCTCAAGAAGACCGTGCGCATGTCGACGAGATACGTGGCATGGATGACCCCCGCGGTTATCGCTACAAGGCTGCCACGCCATTTGCGCCAGGCTCCCACGGCAGGGTCCGCTGTGGGTTCTACTCCGCAGGAACGCACCGCATTGTCCCCTGCGCCTCCTGCTTGGTGGAGGCTCCCGGAATCCGCGAGACACTCAATGCCGTTGCGCGTACAGCCGAGAGGTGCGGCATCCCCGCTTACCAGGAAGACCGCGGAACCGGCGTGCTGCGCCATGCCGTGATTCGCATGGGCTGGGTGAGCAGAGAGCATCTCCTTACCATTGTCACCAACGGACCCCGCATCCCCCGCATGGAGCGCTTTGTGGACGACCTAGCACACGAGTGTCCCAAGCACACGAGCATCGTGCAGAACATCAACGAGCGGCAAACGAATGCAATCCTCGGCCGTCGCTGCAGCACGCTGTGCGGACGCGGCTTTATGCGTGACCGCCTGCTGGGCTGCGACTTTGGGATTGGGCCTACGAGCTTCTATCAAACTAACCCCCAGCAGACGGAGGTCCTCTACCGCCTGGCCATCGCCGGGGCCGGCGTGGCACCCGGCACACGTCTGCTCGACGCATACTGCGGCACGGGAACCATCGGCATATGTGCCGCAAAGAGTTGCAACGATGTCGAGGTTGTGGGCGTAGAGCAGGTCGCCGGCGCCGTCGCTGCCGCCCGGCGCAACTGCGTGGCAAACGGGCTCGACGGCAGATGTCGCTTTGTGCGCGCAGACGCTACGGAGTACCTCGTGGCAGCAGCGCGCAACGGACGGGCGGGGTGCTTTGACGCGCTGGTCATGGATCCGCCGCGCGCAGGGTCGACACCGGAGTTTCTCTCGGCTGTGTGCGCGTTGAAGCCCGAGCGTGTTTCGTACGTCTCGTGCAACGTGCTGACGCAGGCCCGCGACATCGCGCTGCTCCGTAAGGGCGGCTACCGACTTGAACGCGTGCAGCCTGTGGACATGTTCCCGCACACGAGGCACGTGGAGTGCATCGCGACGCTTGTGTGTCGGTAGTGGGAAAGCAGCGGCGAGCCAGACCATGTTCGGGCACAAAGGCGTGGCTCCGAAGCCTTCGGATGGCACGTTTTCACGGTTGGTGGCAGTTTTAGAAGGTCTTGCCAAGTAGATGCCTTGGCTAACTTTGCAAAGCAGCAGGCAGTAAATTGGCACTCAACATATAGCATATAACGTCTTGAACCAATACTGCCACAAACCGTCAAAACAGAAATCGCCATCTTTCCGATGGGGGCCCCGAATTTCTTCCCGGCGCAAAACAGCGGCGCTGGCGAGGCAATGGGCCCTCATCACGAGACGCCCAGCCCCACCGATGCCGTCAAAGACTGGCCAGGGCGGCTCTAGTCGATTACAACGCGCCCGCCCTCGGCCACGTGCACGCGCCCCTCTGCCAGGAGTTGCGCCACGTGCGGGTAGAGCTCGTGCTCGACCTCGTGAATGCGGGCCTCAAGCTGCTCGACCGTCCAGCCCTCTTCCACCTCCACCGCTCTCTGCGCGATGATAGGCCCGCAGTCGTAGTGGTTGTCTGCAAAGTGAACCGTCACGCCCGTGACCTTGACGCCGTAGTCGAAAGCGTCCTGGATGGCATGCGCGCCCTTGAAGCTGGGAAGCAACGCCGGGTGGATGTTGAGCACTCGATTGGGGAATGCGGCCAGAATCGGGTCGTGCACCATGCGCATGTAGCCGGCCATGAGCACATAGTCGACGCCGACGCGCCGCAGCTCGGTGGCTATGACCTCGTCAGCAACCGTCGGGTCCGCGTAAATCTCCTTGGAAAGCGTAAGCGTCTGGATGCCAGCTTCTTCCGCGCGCCTAAGGCCGTACGCACTGGGCCGCGAACTCACCACAAGCTCGATGCTGGCATCGAGCTTGCCTGCGGCAATAGCGTCGATAAGGGCCTGGAGGTTGGTACCTGACCCGCTGATGAGCACTCCGAGTTTGATGCTCATCGATAGACCACCTTGCCCTTGCCCGGCACGCACTCCCCCATCACAAACGGCGCAAACCCCTGGGCAACAAGCCCCTCACAGACCTCATCCACGTCATCGCGACCGCAGATGACGCTCATGCCAACACCCATGTTGAAGGTCTTGTACGCCTCATCGGGCGTGAGGCCAGCGGCACGCACCATGTACGTAATGACCGGTGGCACGTCCCATGCGGGTCCATCCTCGCCACCACGGTCGACCACAGCGTCGACGCTGCCGGGCAGCGCGCGGTTGAGGTTCTCGGTAATCCCGCCGCCGGTGATGTGGGCCATTGCATGGATAGGCACGCCCGCACGAAGCGCACGCACCAGTCCGCCTGCGTAAATGGTGGTGGGTCGCATCACGGCGTCCGCAAGGCTCTCCCCGCCCAGCTCGGGAAGCGGACGCTCGAGCTCCTCGACGACCTTGCCCTCAATGGCAACCTTGCGCACGAGCGAATAGCCGTTGGAGTGGATGCCGGAGCTGGGAAGCCCCAGGATAACGTCGCCCTCGCGGACCAGGTGCGGCCCAATCATCTTTGGGCGGTCAACCACGCCCACCACAAAGCCGGCCAGGTCGTAGTCGTTGGGGTTCATGACGCCAGGATGCTCGGCCATCTCGCCGCCAACCAAGGCGCAGCCGGACTTGCGGCAACCCTCGGCGATGCCACCCACGATCTTTGCCACATGCTCGACACGCAGCTTGCCAATGGCCACATAGTCCAGGAAGAACAGGGGCTCGGCACCAATGGGCACCACATCGTCGACGCACATGGCAACGAGGTCCTCACCCACGGTCTCGTGACGATCGAGCAGCTGCGCAATGGCAAGCTTGGTGCCCACGCCATCCGTGCCCGAGACCAGGACCGGATCATCCATATCCTTACACGCCGCCGCCGAGAAGCACGAGCCAAAGCCACCCAGGCCGCCGATGACCTCGGGACGGTTGGTCGACGCCACGGCTGCCTTGATCGCGTCGACGGCGCGGGCGCCCTCGTCTACGTCGACACCGGCGTCTGCATACGAGACGTGCTGGGGACTATCTGCCATCTTGTCCATCCTTCCTGGATAGGGTTGCCTCGTTCTTCTCGTCCACGCCACTGCGCTTCTCGTCAACCCTGAGCCGCGCCGCTGAGTCCTGTTCGACCTCGCGCGCCACCTGGTCAATGCCCATATGCGACTCGAGCGAGGACTGCATGAGGTTGTGCGGCTTGTAGCCGGACAGGAATTTCTCCTCGTAGAACGAATGTGGAATTGCCACCGGGTAGTCGCCGGTGAAGCAGGCCGTGCAGTAGCCTCCGTGGGGGACGCAATCGATCAGCCCCCTTGGGGAGAGGAAGCCCAAAGAGTCCGCACCGATATAGTCTCGCATCTCCTCAAGCGACATGTTGGCACCGATGAGCTGGTCCTGGCTTGCCGTATCGATGCCGTAGAAGCATGGCCACGTGACCGTGGGCGAGGCCGAGCGCATGTGGACCTCCGCGGCGCCGGCGTCACGGAGCATCTGGACGATCTGCTTGGACGTGGTACCACGCACGATCGAGTCATCCACCATCACGATGCGCTTGCCGCGTACCACATCGGGCAGCGGATTGAGCTTGAGACGCACGCCCATCTGGCGCAGGGCCTGCGTTGGCTGGATGAACGTGCGCGCGACATAACGGTTCTTGATGAGTCCGGTGCCGTAGGGCAGACCCAGCTCGGCGGCGTATCCCTCAGCCGCAGGCGTACCGGAGTCGGGCACCGAAATAACAAGGTCGGCACCGACAACGGGCATCTCGCGCGCAAGGCGGCGGCCCATGTTGTGACGCATGAGGTAGAACGAGCTACCGTCCTTCACAGAGTCCGGGCGCGAGAAGTACACGTGCTCAAAGATGCAATCGGCGTGGGGCCGCGGAGGCACGCCCTGCTCGGAGCGAAAGCCGTCGTCGGAGATGCGGATGACCTCGCCCGGCGCGACCTCGCGCACGTAGGTGGCACCAACAATGTCTAGGGCGCAGGTCTCGGACGCAACGACCCACTCGCCCTCTCCCAGCCTGCCCAAAACCAGCGGGCGAATACCGTGCGGATCACGGAACGCATAGAGGGCGTTCTCGCGGGCAAGGACCATGGCGTAGCCGCCCTCGAGCATGCGCATGGTATGCGCAATGCCGGTGCGCAAACGATGGCCACGCTGCGTAAAGTATCCGATGAGCTTGGCCGCAACCTCGCTATCGGTATTGGAGCGGAAGGGGATGCCCATCTCGATGAGCTCGGCACGCAAGGCATCAAAGTTCACGAGCGTACCGTTGTGCGCAAGGGCGATGATTACGTCGTTGATCATCGAGAGGTGCGGCTGCGCCGACTCCCATCCCTTGGCGCCTGCCGTGCCATAGCGGCAGTGGCCAATGGCAACCTTGCCCGGCATGGCGGCAAGGTCGGCCTCGGAGAAGACCTGCGTCACAAGGCCCAGATCCTTGCGGACCAGAACCGTACGCCCGTCTCCCACGGCAATGCCCGCAGACTCCTGCCCTCGATGCTGCAGGGCCCGCAACCCGAAGTACGCCATGCGCGCGGGGTCATGGCTGGGTGCCCACACACCAAACACGCCGCACTCGTCGTGCAGCTTGTCGTCACTTGGCTCCCGCGTCCACGACGCCTCCGTCACGATGCCACCTCGCTCTTGGGTACGCACACCAGGATGGTGCGGCCGTAGCCATCAATGTAGTTGCAGGTGCAAAGGGTAAGCACGTGGTCCGCCTTGCCGATGAGCTCCGCTGCGTCAGGCCGGCTGGTCACAGACTTTGCAAGAAGGTCCGAAAGGTACGTGTGGAACTCATCCTCGCTCGCCCAGCCAAACGTGCGCACGTTGGTGTCATCCTCGTCTGTGTAATAGAGGAGGAGGGGCTCAAGCTCGTAGCTGGCACCCTCGGTGACGTACCACACGGTGCCCACGGAATCGAAGGCCTCCTGGTTGTCCATGTCGGCGATGGGTTTGAACATGGCACCGTTGCGCAGGTGGTGACCGTAGATGATGGTCTGCTGGTCAAGCATGCCAGGCGCCTGGTTCTGGTAGTCCATGAAGACCTGGCCGCCCAGCGAGTAGGCACCCTCTGCGTTGGTATGCAGGTACTTGTCGTTATCGGACGCTTGGTAGACCGGGAAGCTCACAACGGTATTGGGAATCTCTATCCAACCAACGACTTCGGGGTTTATGGCCTTGAGCGATGCCCAATCGACAACCGGCGCCGAGTTGCCCTCATCATCGATGGTTGCGTATTGCGCAAGCTTCTCGTTAATCACGTCCTGCTCGTGGTATTGCCACTGCGAGTATCCCCACATACCCGCGGCAATCGCAAGGAGCGCGATGCCCACGATGAACAGCATCGTCGAGACGATGCGGTTACGGCGCTTGCGCGGGTCACGGGAACGACGGCCCGAGAGGTCATATGGGTCGGTATCGAGGTAGTTGCCGCTCTCCATGCGACGGTCGCTGCGGGCAAAACGCGCACCGCTGCCCTTTGCGTGCGGGTCGCCCGTGACGACGGGTATGAAGCCGGCGGCACGCTGGTTGTTGGCAGGGCTGGCAGTGTGCTGGCTGCCGTCCGCGTGCTGCGCCGGTACGGGACTGTCCTCCGACTGCTGGCCGAAGTGCTTGCCTTGACTGTTTGACACGTGGTTGCCTTTCTCGGTCACGGCGAACTAGGAGAGCCTGCTTCCCACATACGCAGCGGCGGTAGGCTTGTCGAAGTTGCCGCTGGTGGCCTTGGTGAGCGCTCCCATGACCTTGCCCATGTCGCGTTTGGACGTGACGCCAAGCTGGGCGATGAGGGAGTCGGCCAGCCGCTCGAGGTCTGCGCCCTCGAGCTGGCGGGGCAGGAGCTGAGAAAGGATGTCCGCCTGGGCCGAGAGCTCCTGGATGCGCTCGGCGTGGGATTCGGTGCCGGCTTTGCGCAGGCCGTCGAGCTCCTCGGCGGTAACCTTCTGGAGCTTCTTGACAGCCTTGGTAACGTCGGCCTCGGTGGCATCGCGGCGCTCGTCGACCTCGACCTGCTTCACGGCCTGGTTGACCTGGCGCAGGATAGACACGCGGTCCTTCTCGCGCGCCTTCATGGCAAGCTTGATCTGCTCGAGTAGCTCTTCCTTCTTCATGTGGTGCTTTCCTCCTTGGCTGCGGCTAGCGCTTGGCAGAGAGCTGCTAGGCCACTGCCATCTGTTGCTTCATGTGAACGATTTTCTCACGGTATTCCGGCATGGTGGCACCCAGGATCTGGGTGGCATAGATGGCCGCATTCTTAGCGCCGCCAATGGCCACGCAGGCCACGGGCACCCCCGATGGCATCTGCACCATGGAGAGCAGGGAATCCATGCCGCCCAGGTCGCTCGTCTTCATGGGAACGCCAACGATGGGAAGTGGGGTATAGGCAGCAACGACACCACCCAGATGGGCCGCTTTGCCTGCAGCGGCGATGATCACCTTGAGGCCGCGGTCTGCTGCCGTGGAGGCCCAGTCGTGAACCTTCTGCGGCGAGCGGTGCGCCGACGCGATGACCAGCTCGTACGGAACGCCCAGCCCATCCAGCTGAGCGGTGCACGCCTCCATCGCAGGCGTGTCCGACTTGGACCCCATGATGATTCCCACCAGCGGCTTGTCCGCCATAGGTCCCCCTTAACGTTTGGTTTCAGAGACCCTCACAGTATAGATGGAGCAGGGCGAACGTGGGCCATGGGGCCTATCATTGACCAACAGCAACAAATGTCGACAACAGCTGACAGCCCAGCCACTGGACTGGCACGAGCCGAAAGGTATCGCATGAATCCCAAGGACCTGATTCTCTACAAGCGAGAGGGCGCCTACATCCCGCGCGTCGCCGCAGTGCATGACCTGTGTGGATACGGCAAGTGCTCGCTGGGGATTGCCATCCCCATGCTTTCCGCGGCTGGCTGCGACGTGTGCCCCGTACCCACCTCGCTTTTCTCGGCTCACACCAAGTTCCCCACGTTCTACATGCACGATACGACGCCAATCCTCAACGACTACCTGGACGCTTGGAAGAAGGAAGGCATCGAGCTTGATGCAATCTATTCCGGGTTCTTGGGCTCGGCGAAGCAGGTGGGGGCAATCCAGCGGCTTTATCGCGAGCATCCGAAGGCGCTTAGGGTGGTTGACCCAGTGATGGGCGATGGCGGCAAGATGTACCCCACGTATACGGTCGAGCTGTGCGAGAAGATGCGAGCGCTGGTCGCGGGAGCCGATATTCTCACCCCCAACCTTACCGAGGCGCACCTGCTTACCGGCATGCCGTACCGCGGGCAGGACCTCTCCCAGGCCGAGGTCGAGCGCTATGCGGAGCAGCTTGTGGGGATGGGTGCGCATCTCGTCGTGATGAAGGGCGTAGTGCGAGGCGACGGGCTTATCAGGAACTATATTGCTGGCGAGAAGACCAACCTGGTGGAGGTCGTGGGCGAGCAGCTGCCGTTCATGACACACGGAACCGGGGACCTGTTTGCCTCGGCGCTCACCGGAGCGGTGATGTGCGGGCGCAGCGTCTACGATGCCGTGGCGTTTGCAGCGGACTTCGTGCGAGATGCCATGCGGATTACGCGGTTGCAGCCGGATAACGAGGTGCGTGGGGTATCGTTCGAAAGCCTGTTGGGGCAGGTTGCGGCGCTTGTGAGGTAGCTGGGGCGGCCAGCCGCGGGCTGCTCGGCCCTCTCATCCCGTGGATTTTCGCCGTTTAGAGATTTTCCGAACGGTTAGCAAGCCCTAACCGGCGAATTTTTACAGGCTAGCAGCCGCACCGGAAATCCCGAACGGTTACGGCGGCCTAACCGGCGAAACCCTACGACATCACAAGTCCCGCTTTGGCACTCCGTACCATTCAAGCAGGGCCTTGAAAAAGGGTCGGTCCTTGGCCTCTGGGAAGCTAAATCTCACAATCGAGGCATCGTACAGGGTGAGGCGAGATTCCCTGCGTCTCTCAGCGAGAATTGCCTTTCCCGAGACCTTCTCGCCTCGTCCGCCACAAGCTCCCTGCTCGGCGTACTTGCCTGCACCATCAAGCTCGCCGAATATCGGCCGTTCGACACCGGTGTCCCAAACGTAGTCGATTCTGTACTCACCTCCGGAACGGGTTGGATCCTCTACAAGAACCTGCAGTTCAGGCACGCAAAATCCCAGCTCGATGATAATTCCGCGCACCATCGACTCTCCGCCATTCTCAGAACGGCCATCAGCCCAGCCTATCGTCTGAAACGCCTGGCGGGAACCCCTCGAATGCGGCTGGGCTTGCACGAAGCCTGCGAGGCCCTCTCGCGTAAGGCCGTAGTCGCGCAGTGCGGAGTCCGCAACGGCAAGGCCGGCAGGCATGGGGAGGGTCCTCAGGCACGTCGAGATGGTGTCGGCAAGAGGAGTCGCCCTGACACCGGCGACAACCTTATCTTTCTCGCCAACCGCAGGAGGAACAGGGTGCCTTACCACGTGCTTCCCTCGGTGTCCCCCATTCTTTGCATCTAAAATGTGGACCACCGACGGGTCTGGCTCAGATACCTGCAGGCCATGGGCTATCGCGGCTGACGTTGCGCAGAACACCCATGTAGGATGCAAGGCAGCTGCTGCGCGGATCACGTGCAGCGACTGGGCGCCTGGCGAGAGGGACTTCCAGTATGACGTTCTCGCGTATGTGCGCGGAAAGGGTGACGTCACAATTCCAGCCGTCGCCCGGCGCTCAAGGAGGCGGCGTGTGCGGTCGCTCTTCACACAGAGGCACATTCCCCGTTCCTCCGCAGCAGAGAGCGCCTCGTTGACCTCATCCTGTACCGTTCGCCAATATCCCCTGCTCACGCTCTCCCCCTTCCAGCCGCCATCGTGAGCTTCTTGTACCTGACAGGACGACCCTTATAACTGACAGGTGTCTGACGGCACGCTTACCCGCAGGTCAAATGGGATATTTTGTCTATTGAGAAGAAGAGAAATCCGCGAGTGGTGGGATTGGCGTTGTGAGCGAAGGATTGGGCGAGAGGATTGAGGGCTGCGGTGTCATTTGGTGTTCCCTGCTATCGCGCGGTGTCAGGTCGCAGTGGTCACATCTTGTCATTTCTCGCCGTTTAGAGATTTTCCGAACGGTTAGCACGCCCTAATCGGCGAATTTTTACAGGTCGGCAGCGGCACCGGAAATCCCGAACGGTTACGGCGGCCTAATCGGCGTTTCTTTACGAGTTAGTGGCACTGCCGCAAATCCCGAACGGTTAGCCTGCTTTAACCGGCGAAAAGTCGCGGTCTTCCACATAGCCGGAAATCCGGGACGGTTACGGCGACCTAATCGGCGAGGTTCCACGGGTTAGTGGCACTGCCGGAAATCCCGAACGTTTAACCTGCTTTAACCGGCGATTTCCCGCAGAGAGGGGCGCTGGGGCCGCAACGCATACCGCGCCACCAGCTGCGACGCTTGCGGCTACTTTGACCCACTGCTCGAACCAGAACTCGATCCGCTGCTCGTCGTCGTACTGTTCTCCGTCGAGCCACCCGTAAGGTTGTTCAGAATCGCAACCGGCGTGAACGACGTCGTGACCTGGCTGCGCAGCTCTTCCTGCAGCGTCGAGTCCACGCCGGTAATGCTGCAGTTAAAATTCACGCCCGTCGAGCTCTGGGTCTTGGACCACACGAACGTGATGAACGAGGTCACATCGCCCGTGGGCTTGAGGAACCCAAACAACTGCGAGGTCTTGAACTTGCCGTTCTCGTCCATACGAACGTTCACGTGGTAGATGACGGTATTGATGTTGGGATTGAGCAGGCAGTTTACCGAGAAAGCCGACGCCTGCACCTGCGATCCAGCAAAGCACTCGAGTGCATCGCTTGAGGTGGAGTCGATTACGGTCACCTCAACCGTCCCGGTATTCTCGTCTGCCTCTTGCACCGAGAAGTCCTCGGGGAACTGCGTAAAGCCGTTGCCCCACTCGACTCCACCACGCAGCGCCGAGGCCACCGTCGTCACTGTCACGTTGTGGGCAAGGTCTGCCGTGTTCGAACGGCGCACCACGCCAAAAATCACCTGCGCGGCAACCACAATGATGAGAAATACCAGCACAAAGCCAACGGCAGTCTTCGCGATGACCTTGCCGACGTTAGAGCCGGAAGGGTCTTCCGAGGAAAGCGGGTCCACATCGACGCCGGTACCCTTCTCCTTGCGGCGGCGACGCTCGCGGCGTGCAACCTCCTCGTTGGAGTGGCCCGTCTCGTCAACGGTCTCGAAGAGCTTCTCAGCCTCGTCGCCGGTTAGGGCATTGGTCTGGCGGCGAGCCATCTCGCCTTTCTGCTTAGCCATCGACCTTCCCATCGCTCATGGGGTCGTTCACGGGACCGGCAGCCTCGCCTGGCGCAAGACGGTGCGCAATCGCATCGCAGACAAGTGCGCCGACCACGGTCTTCGCGTCCTCGACCCTGCCGTCGAGAACCGCATCGACCAGCTCGGACAGCTCGACTAGATCAACGTTGATGAACTCGTCGGCATCGGGGCTCGACTGGTGATAGCTGAGGCCCGTTGCCATGTAGAGGTGGATAAGCTCGTCGCAAAAGCCGTCAGACGTCGCAATGGTGGTGAGATAGGCCATCTTCTTGGCCTGCATGCCCGTCTCTTCGGCCAGCTCACGATGGGCGGCGTCAAGCGGGTCCTCGCCTGGGTCGAGCTTGCCTGCGGGAATCTCAACCGTCACGCGGTCAAGCGCCGTGCGGAACTGACGCACCAGGCAAATGCGCCCCCCGTCGGTAAGCGCGACGACCGCCACGGCACCCGGGTGGCGTACAACGTCACGCACGGCCGTGCGACCATCGGGAAGCTTCACGCGCAGGCGGTTGACGTTGAAGATGCGGCCTGTCCAGGCAACGTCCTCAGAAACCGGGTGCTCCTCGAGGCCAGCATCACGCGGGTCGTCCTCCCCAAGCACCAGGCTACGGGCCTGCGGAAGGCCTGAGACGTGGTCTTGGCTCGAACGGTCACCATCATAGGTAAGGTCATCGGCAGCCGAGCGCATGTCTGCGGTGGCCGAGCGAAGGTCGTCCATCGTGGGAACCGCCTCGACGTACTGCGGACGAATCTGCGAATCGTCCGCAGGTGACGCCTCGTACGAGTATCCCTCGTCCTTATCGGCACCCATATCCTGCACCCGTGCCACTGCCCTGTGCCTCCAAAGTATCTCGTTTCGTACTACGCGAGTGATTCGGCGCTATCCGTTGCTGCGGGGAAGAACCGCCTTGGCCCCAATATCATGGCGCAGGGTCTTTCCCTCAAAGTCGATAAGGTCGCAGGCCGCGTACGCCTGACGGCGGGCCTCCTCAAACGTGGGCGCCACGGCCGTCACATCGAGCACGCGCCCACCAGCCGTGACCAGCCGTCCCTTGTCATCGAGCACCGTTCCGGCGTGGTAGACGGTAACGCCATCCAGCGCTTCCGCACGCTCGATACCAAAGATAGCCTTGCCCTTCTCGTAGCCGCCGGGATATCCGGCGCTGGCGAGAACCACCGAGACGGCCCAGTTGTCGCCCCATGAGACCATGTCGGGCGAGAGGGACCCCTCGTCGCAGGCGAGAAAAACGTCGATGAGGTCGGCCTGCATGCGCGGAAGGACCACCTGGGTCTCGGGGTCGCCAAAGCGAGCGTTGAACTCCAGCACTTTGGGGCCTTCCTTGGTAAGCATGAAGCCGCCATACAGGCAGCCGGAGTACGTGATGCCCTCAGCACGGAGCTCATCGACCACGCGCTGCTCAATGGCAACCATAGCGGCATGCTCTTCGGGCGTGACCGTGGGGACAGGCGAGTAGACGCCCATACCGCCGGTGTTGGGGCCCTTGTCGCCGTCGAGGGCTCGCTTGTGGTCCTGCGCGATCGCAAGCGGCACCAGCGTGGTACCGTCGGTGAGGGCAAGAAGCGAGCATTCGGGTCCGTCGAGGGTCTCCTCGACGATTACCGTGGTACCGGCGTCACCGAATCGGCCCGAGAAGCACTCGCGCACTCCCTCGAGAGCCTCGCTGGCATCCTTCGCCACGATGACGCCCTTGCCAGCGGCCAAGCCATCGGCCTTCACCACACAGGGGCCGTCGAGGTGACGGACATAGTCCTCGCACGGCTCCTGCTCGGTAAAGGAGCGCCATGCCGCAGTGGGCACGCCCGCGCGTGCCATGACCTGCTTGGCGAACTTCTTGGAACCCTCCATGCGCGCAGCGGAGGCATTGGGCCCAAAGCAGGCGATGCCCGCAGATCGCACGGCATCTGCCACGCCGGCCACGAGCGGAGCCTCCGGGCCAATGACCACGAGGTCTATGCCCTTCTCGCGCGCGAAGTTGGCCACGTCGACAGGCGAGTCTTGGACGACAGGGGCAACTTCGGCCAGAGCGTCCATGCCACCGTTGCCCGGAGCAACCCAGAGCCTTCCGGCTCGAGGCGACCCGGCAAGCTTTGCGAGAAGTGCGTGCTCACGGCCACCGGCACCCAGGAGAAGAATGTCAACCTTCGAATCGCTCACGTGTCCTCCCTCGTTCGCGGAACACATGACGCGCCCGGTGCTCCCGGGCGCGTCTGTGCGGTACCTAATCCCAGTAACGGTTGATAGTCTGCTCGCGCTCGGGTCCCACCGTGATAATGGAGACGCGCACACCAGCAAGCTGCTCAAGGAAGTCGATGTAGTCCTTGGCCTCACGCGGAAGCTGGTAGAAGTTGCGCACGCCGGAGATGTCGCACTTCCAGCCGGGAACCGTCTCGTAGACGGGCTTCGCGTGATAGAAGACGGACTGGTGCTCGGGAACGGTGGTGTAGCGCTTGCCATCGCACTCGTAGGCAACGCAGACCTTGATCTCGTCGAGGCAGCCGAGTACGTCGAGCTTGGTGATTGCAAGGTCGGTGAGACCGTTCACGCGAGCGGCGTAGTTCACAACCACGGCATCATACCAGCCGCAGCGACGCTTGCGGCCGGTGGTCACGCCGTACTCGTGGCCAACCTCGCCCAGCTTGTCACCAACCTCGTCAAACAGCTCCGTGGGGAAGGGTCCGGAGCCCACGCGGGTGAGGTAGGCCTTGGCAACGCCCAACACGCGGTCGATGCGGGTAGGGCCGACGCCCGAGCCGGTCACCGCACCACCAGCAGTGCAGTTGGAGGAGGTCACAAACGGGTACGTGCCGTGGTCGATGTCAAGCATGGTGGCCTGAGCGCCCTCGAAGAGGATGTTCTTGCCGGCCTCAAGCTGCTCGTTCAGGAAGAGCGAGCTCTCCACAATGTACGGGCGGATGCGCTCGGCATAGGGCAGGTAGGTCTCGCAGATCTGCTCCACCGTGTAGGAGGGCAGCTCGTAGACCTTCTCAAGGATGGGGTTGGTGTAGGCCAGAGCCGCCTCGAGCTTCACGCGGAAGATCTTCTCGTCGAGCATGTCCTGGATGCGCAGGCCCGTGCGGTTCATCTTATCCATGTAGCAAGGGCCGACACCGCGCTTGGTGGTGCCGATGAGGTTCTTGCCGAGCTTCTTCTCGTGCGCGCCGTCGAGGTCCTTGTGGTAGGGCATCACGATGTGGGCGTTGCCGGAAATCTTGAGGTCCTTGCAGGAAATACCCTGCTCCTCGAGGGTGTCAATCTCGTCGAGAAGAACCTCGGGGTCGACGATGCAGCCGTTGCCAATCACGGGGTAGACGCCCCTGTACATGACGCCAGAGGGAACCTGGTGAAGGGCCAGCCTGTGGTCGCCGGCAATAACGGTGTGGCCTGCATTGGCCCCGCCAGCGTAGCGACAGACGACGTCAAACTCGCCGGAAATAAGGTCCGTCACCTTACCTTTGCCCTCGTCGCCCCACTCTGTACCCACGAGAACTGATGCAGGCATTGCTCCCCCTCAAAAGAGTGTGATAGGCGGGTAGCCGGCGCCACGCGCACGGAACCCCTAGCCAAGCAAGTATACGGCATGGCCAGCACTTCCCGTAAGCGATGCCACCGAGCACGGAAACAACCCACAGCGACAACCGCATGCCGGTTGGGTGCTCAGACGAGAGGGCGCTGGCGCACCGTCAGGCATCCAGCCTGCCGCTCGCCCAGACAACCCGGTGACACCGAACGGCTAGTCCATAAGGCCGCATCCGTCGAAGTCGGCGAGCTCCCTTCCAGAGGCAAGGGCACGCGCACAGGCCCTTCCGGCAGAGTCGCCCATGTCGATCACGGTCTGCTGGATTCTCACGCTTGCCTGCACCAAAAAGCTCGTCGAGATGCAGCGGCCCACCGTGAGCATGTTCTTAACGACCCTGTTGGTAAGGCAGCGGTACGGAATCTCGTAATACTCCCCCGCCCGGTACTTCTCCATATGGACAAGACCCTTGGTGGCAGAGTGCACATCGATGTACCAGGTCCCCCTGGCGACCGCGTCCCCAAAACGGGCACGCTTGATGTAGTCACCCACATCGAGCACGTAGGTGCCCTGGATGCGCCAACTCTCGCGGATTCCCAGCATGCCTGCCTCGCGGATAAGGAACGCATGCTCGAAGCCGGGCATGTACCCGGTGAGAAACGTTACGAGCCTCCTCACGCGAAAGCGACCCTGCGCAAGGGCGGCAGAGCGCGCCATGGCCGAGGCGTTGCTCTTAAGGCCTGGAAGGTGCGGGCAGTTGAACGCCATGCACCCAGGCTCTGTGGGAAGCGAGAAGCACTGGTAGTAGACAAGGTCGTCCGGCTGGAGGACGCCATCGGCGACTGCCTCCTGGAAAAGCGGCTCGAGCTTGAATCCCCTTTCCGCGACCATGGCGGACTCCCAAAAGTATCCCTGCCTCAGGGGGCTGAAATCGTCGTCAAGAGAAAGGCAGTAGTCGCGGTAGGCGTCGACGTCGATGCCGCCCATCTCAAAGCGCAGAGAGCTCATCTGGTTGTTTCCGTCATCGTCGCCAGAAAGGCACGGCACGCCAGCCAAGCGAGAGAGCACGGCGTCTCCCGTGGCGTCAACGAACTGCTTGGCAAGAATCGCCCGAGGCCCCTCCACGGTCATGACCTCAATGGCACGGATCGCGCCGGCCTCCACATCCACCGAGGCGAGCGTCGCGTCATAGAGCGCGGTACCGCCCGCCTCCAGCAGCATCTGCTCGAGGACCTCGGCGAAGGTCTCCGGCGTGAACCAGATGTAGCCCATAAGGCCGTCGTCCTCGCGGGTTTTGACGCCCAAGGCGATGAGGCGCCTCTCTATCTCTCCTAAGTTGTGGCCATGCTCGACTCGCGAGCCCATCATGGGCGTGACCAGGGCATGCGTAGGTGTGCCGCCGAGAGACGCGGCCTTCTCGACCACGAGTACGCTGTTTCCCTCTCGAGCCGCGCTGATAGCGACAGACGCCCCGGCGGTGCCCCCGCCCACAACGACGGTGTCCCATTCCCCCAGAACGGGAAGGTCCCTCGCGCCAAATCCGTACGTGTCCACGTCTCTCCAATCAACGGCAAACGACTTGTGAGCCCAGAACCTCTCGCGCGCGCTCTACCTGGGACAGGAATGCCCTCTGGGAGAGCGCCCCCTCGCCCATCAGGGCAATGGCATCCACCAGCTGCGGCGAGATTGACAAGCCCGTCATACACCGTGCAAAGGCGTGGGCCGCAATCTCGCTGGCGCACGCCGGGCGGCGGTACCGCATGCCAAGAATCCCGCAGACGCGCACCTGGGGCGTTACGTCCGGGGTCATAGGCCCTCGCGAGAACTCGAGCGCATGGTAGAACTCGTGCGCAAGGTGCAGGCGGCACAGCTCCTCCTCTTCGAGGATCACGCCAAAGGCGAGAAGGGATCGCCGCTTGGTGGCGACCTCGTCGACATAGAGCTCGACGGTCCCGCCGCACGCGGTACCCGCGCGCGTCATCGCGCATAGATGAAACCCCGCGCGCGACCCCGGCGAGGCCCCCGCGATGCGGCTTACGACATACCCGAGCCCCATCAAGACATCCTGCGGATCACGGCCTCGCCAGCACGACGCGCGCTCGCGCCCCGCCGCAAGGCAGGCGTCTATGAAGCCGGGCAGGTCTCCCATTTCGGCACGGGAAAGCGACGGCTCCGCCATGACCTGGACAAGCGCGAGCTCTCGCTCGGGAGCATACGGCGCTGCGGGGTGGGGGTCCATGCCTAGCCCCTGGCGGCGACCACAATGACGGGCTGGTCGTCGCCGGCAAACTCGAGTTCTATCTTGGCTAAGCTCATGAGCTGGTCTTTATTGAGAACGCCGGAGAGGTCAGACATCCTCTGGCCAAAGAAGAGGTAGGTCTTGGGCAGCGTGGCGCCGGCATCCGTGTAGAGCGTCATCGAGTCGACGAAGTCCGAGAGGGCCCCGTCAATCTCACCCTTTGTGAAGACGGCAGCACGCGCGTCATCCTTCTGGAGACGAATCACGCCCTCCTCGTCTATCACGCGCACTACGCTCTTCTTGCTCTTCATGAGGCCGAAGAGGACCTTCTTGACAATGTTTGCCTGGTAGACATGCCAACGACCCTCGCTCGCGACCTTCTCGACCGCGGTTTTCTCGACTCCACATGCCTCGGCGACAATTGCGGCGAGCTCGTCCTCGCTCTTTGCCTGGGAGTTCCGGTCTTTTGTGCGCAGCTCGGTCGCGCCCGTTGCCGTCGCCCTCAGGATGTTCTTCTGGGCGTCGACCTCTACGGTGATGTCGACGGTAGCGGTGTCCGCGCCCGCGCGCGTGATGGCTTCCGTCACATCGTGGCGAATCTTTCGGATGTCCTCGTCGGTGGGGCTGGCCACGTTGCGCTCGATCTGCTCGCGCACAAGCGCAAGGGAGACGCCAATGGTGGAGATGTACGGGGCGTTCTTTGCGATGCGGTGTCGGATGCCCATCCTTTTCCCCAGCGCGGGAGTGACCACGGATGCGGCGCCGCCACCGCCCACAAGGTAGATAAGGTTGGGGTTGAGGTCATAGTCGGAGACAAGGCCCTGCACTATCTGGGCGACCTTGCCCATGGCGATGTCCATGGTCTGTTCGCAAAGGGACTCGACGGTACCGCCAATCTTGTCGGCAAGCGCCTGCCACGCCTTTCTCGCAGACTCAACGTTGCCTGCAGCGTAATCTCCCTCAGGGACATAGCCTAGGATGTTTGCCGCGCCACAGAGCGTGAGGGCGTAGGACTTGCCGTTCGAGCACGCGACAACGGCGTAGTTAGGCTGGTCGTCCTCTCGTGGGGCGATGAGCTCAACCTTGGGATCGCAAATGCTCTCGGCTGGGGTGAAGACCTCGTAGTCCTTATCGGCGATATGGGCAGAACGCGGGCCCACGTCTGCAATCCTGCCGTCCTCGACCACAATCATGGAGCCGCCGGCGATGCCTAGGGTACGCACGTCGAGCGAGGTCAGATAGAGCTTGTGGCCGCCGACGGTGGCGTTCTTAATCATGACCTTACCATCTTTGATGGCGGAGATGTCAGTCGAGGTACCGCCGGCCTCAAGGAAGATGCCGTCGGTGATCTTCTCGTACATAAGGGCGCCCGCCACGCCCGCCGCCAGGCCGGAGAGCATGGTGAGGATGGGGCGCTTGCGGACCTCGTCGATTGACATGACGCCGCCGTCACAACGCATAATCATGAGGGGCTTTCTTATGCCAGAGTCCTTGACGGCACCCTCCGTCATGTTGGCGGTCTCCATCATCTTGGGAATCAGGGCGGCGTTGACTGCGGCCGTACGCGTGCGGGCGGAAAGGCCGTAGAGCTGCGAGATCTCGTAGCCACCCGTGGCGACCATACCCATCTCGTTTGCCTTGGCGACAACGCGCTGCTCGTTGGCGGGATCATCCACCGAATAGCTCTCAGAGGCCACGATGACCTCGCAGCCGCGGTCGCGAAGTACGTCGACGGCGGCAGCTATGGGCTTGTCGGAAAGCGAGCCGCTCTCGATGAACTCGTGTTCGGTCTCCAGGCATTTGCCTGGAGCGAGTTCGATGTTTCCCACGGTGGTCTCGGAGCCAGCCATGCCCGCCCCCACACCCTTCCCCATGCCGATGACGCCAACCTTGGCAACGTCTCCCTCAAGGAGAGCATTGGTCGCCTGCGTGGTGCCGTGGGCAATGAAGACCACATCGTCGGGCGAGATGTCATTCGTGGCCAGGACCTTGTCGATCGCCTGCACGATTCCGGCGGCGACGCCCTGCTTGGCATGGTGCGTGGTCGGAACCTTCTCCTTGGCAAGGACCTCGAAGGTCTCGTTGTCGATGACAACGGCGTCGGTGAAGGTGCCTCCGACGTCGATACCAATCCTCACGCTGTGCTTACCCATGTCAAGCCTTTCTTTTGGACCTGGTGGAAAAGAGTCGAAGCGCACGCCCATCCTTCTCGGCATCTTGGGCAAGGCGAGAAGAACGGACGCGCGAAACCGAAGGCCCAGACGGCCTTGAAGGTCGCCAGGCCAAAGGACGTTGCTCAGAACAGGGCGACAGCCGTGTAGGTCAGGATACACAGCGCCATAGCCATGGTGTAGGGCAGGGTGGACTTCAGGATATCGTTGACGTCGACGTTGGCGTAATCCGCGACGATGACGTTTTGGGTGTTGGTGGGGTCGGAGACACACTGGACAACGCTTGTGGAGCGTAGCGCCATGCCGACTGCGGCCGGGGACAGGGTGCCTGCAGCAACGAAGATGTTGGCAAGGCCGGAGCCTAGGCCATACATGTTCAGCGGGCCGCGGTAGAGGGCCAGCGGGGACAGGATGGTGAAGAGGATGACGTAGACAACAGGGTTACTCGGCAAAATCATGGAGATGATGGGCTGCATGAGGGCAGAGGTCTCGGGAGCGGCGACGCCGTTGAGCAGGATGCCGATGCCAATCATGAGGGCAATGACGCCGGCGACATCCTTGATGCCCTCGACGACGGAGCTGGAGAGCACCTGCATGGCCTGGCCAGGCTTGGTGATGAGGGCGGTCACGATAAGGGTAACGATAAGGGAGGTCTCGGCGTTCCACTTGAGGAAGAAGACCAGGACAATGGGGACGATGGGCATGACAAGCGCGACGGGGTTGACACCCTTGGCATCATCGGCGGCCTTGGCTGCCCAGGCAGCGCTCTTGGAGGCGTTGCGGGTATTGAGGACGATGTAGACGAGGGTGACGACGACGCACACAACGCCCATGACGACAGAGGTGGACTTGATGACCTCCATGTCCATCCCGATGGTGTCGACGTAGAGCTGGTACTGGGACACGTTGAAGAGCAGGCCAATATTCAGGCCAAGGAGGATGAGGCTTGCTGCCACCACGGGGGAAATCCCCGCCGAGAGGAGCAGCGGGATGGCAATCTGGGACACCATGATGACGGGGCCTGCGCCGCTCATGGCGGTGAAGATGATTGCGATGGCAGCGGTCAGCGCGATTGCGATGATTGTGGGCTTGTCGCCGGCGAGTTCGGCCGCCTTGCGGATGATTGCATCGGAGATGCCTTCCTTTTGGATGACCTTGGCAAAAATCGCGCCAAAGATTGTCACCGTGATGGTGGAGGCCAGCTTTGCCGCACCGGAGCCAATCACGAAGGCGGTGATGGTCTTCACCTCTTTGTCGTCCGAGATAAACGGCACACCAGCGACGGCGGCGATGAGAATGCCCATCGCCGGCAGCACCAGGATGGCGGGCATCTTCTTGGTCATCATCAGCGCAACACCGCCGATGAAGACGGCCAGGATCAAGATGACTTGAACGGTTGCCATTTCTGCTTCCTTCCTTCTAACGATTGCCTGTCCCCAGAAGAGACGACCTCCAGCACGATGCGCCGCAGTCTAGCATTCAGCCCAGATGACCCTTTGGGCCTTTCCGCTTGCGGCTCGTTGTCGAGATATATCAATTCCGTATCGCCGCGAGCCATCTCGATTCCTTCTGCTTTTTTGGTGCTAAAGGGGCGCACTACAGTGGCTTACTGACTCTATGGAGATACTTGTATTTTGACCTGTTCGTCACGGTCATTTACCTGCTCGTTTTCTTCTCTACCAATTGTGGAATCCGACGAACGGTAGAAAAGGACCCGCAATCATCACGGTTTCTACACTACTTTAGAAGGGACCAGCGATGCATCCTTATCCCGAGGACAGGCTCGGTGACGTCATGAACACCTTGGGGAAAGCCTTCGACTTTGCCGATAAGCTCCTCCCGGGAGGGCTTGAGTCCTTCTATGACCTGTTTACAAGCTCCGCCTTGGCCCGTTCGTTCGATGGACCGGGTGCGAATCCTCAGCTAAGCGGATCGGGCATAGAGCTGGTTCTCTCGGTCTGCGAGGGGCAATCGTCCGACGGCCTCGACCTGATGCTCATGAACGAGAGGCGCCCGGCCAAGGGGACGCAAGACCGAGCGAAGTGGTGCGGGCGCATGCTCGCCTACCATCAGTGGGACACTGGCGCGACGTTTCGCGGCATCGCCATGTATCTTGGGGTCAAAGAGCTCTTCTCGTTGTTTGAGACTCATCGCATAGCCTCGCCGCGCGTCGTCTCTCTCTACATAACCGAGGTCCTTGCAAAAAGGGACGCGCCCACGCGGCTCCGCCGCTATCGGGCAGACGCCGGCCTTACCCAAGCCGCGCTATCCGAGGCCTCGGGGGTGTCCCTGCGCTCCATCCAACAGTATGAGCAGAGAAAAAAGGACATCAACAGGGCGCAGGCCAAGTCCGTATGGAGCCTTGCCCAAGAGCTTGGCTGCAAGGTCGAAGACCTCTTGGAGCCGTAGACCTTGGTGTAGGGAGGCGCGGCCGGCCCGCCCCAGGTGCGTCTGGGTCCCCTTGGGCACACTTAAGCCGGTGGCACCAGACAGCTAGTCGTAACGGGTTGTGACTTCGAGGAACTTGGTCTTGTTGCCCACGAAGGTGAGGGGGACGTCACCAAGCGCGCCCGAGCGGTTCTTCGCGATGATGAAGTTGGTCACACCCATGTCCGGACGGTCGTCGCGGGCGGCCTCCTCCTCGTCCATGGAACGGTCGAGGAGGATGACGATGTCGGCGTCCTGCTCGATTGCGCCGGACTCACGAAGGTCCGAGAGCTCGGGACGCTTGCCGGTGCGCTCGGTCACGCGACGCGAGAGCTGCGACAGGGCGATGACGGGGCATTCGAGGTCTTTGGCCATGATTTTGATGCCACGGGACATCTCCGAGACCTCGGTGGCACGGCTGTCGGCGCGGCGCATGCCAGCAGGGGGCGAGAGGAGTTGCAGGTAGTCCACCACAACAAGGCCGAGTTTCTTGCCGTGGAGCATGCGGCGGGCCTTGGCGCGAATCTCGGTGACGGTTGTGCCGGGCGTATCATCGACCATGATATCCAGACCAGAGAGCTCATCGGTACCGCGAATGAGCTCGGGCCACTGGTCGTTCTGGATGTGCGCCGAGCGAATCTCCTGCAGGCCGACGCCCGACTGTGCCGAGAGCAAGCGCTGGGCGATCTCGATCTTGCTCATCTCGAGCGAGAAGAACGCAACCGACGCACCATTGAACGCTGCATTCACTGCCAGGTTGAGCGCAAACGAGGTCTTACCAACGCCAGGGCGGGCGCCGATGACAACCATCTGGCCGGGACGCAAGCCAAGGAGCTTCGAATCGATGGTAGGAAAGCCGGTCTTCACTCCCAGCTCGGAGATCTGGTTCTCGCACATGTCCGAGAGCTGGTCGAAGAGGTCGCTCATGATGGTATCGATGGATTGGTAGCTAGAACGCACGTCCCTGTTAGTGACGTCGAGCAGCATCTTCTCGGCCTTGTCCACGACCTCCTTGGTGTCCTCGGGGGCATCGTAGGCCAAGGCAGTGATCTGTGCGGCAGCAGAAATCATCCGACGCAGTGTGGAGTCGCGACGCAGCATCTCAACGTGACGTCGCCATCCAACGAGCGCAAGCGAGTTATTGCCAAGGTCAAGCAGGTAGGGCCTGCCACCCACGCGCTCAAGCTCCCCTTGGCTCTTGAGGAAGTCCGCAAGAGAGATGGTGTCCACTGCCATGTTGCGGTCGAACATCTCATGCATGGCTAGGTAGATTTTGCGGTTTGAGGGGATGTAGAAGTCATCCGGATCCAACTCGATGAGACATTCCTGCAGAACGTCCTGCGAGATGAGCATGGCCGAGAGAATCGAAGATTCGGCCTCGGGGTCTTGTGGCATCGCAACATCAGACGTCGCCGTCATCTGAGTGGGATTGATGTCGTACCCGTCCTGCGCCACCGTGCTGTACCCCTCTCCATCTCTGCCCACTATTTCTCGTCCTCTGGATGCTACCGCATTGAGCATCCGCGGTTCATCACCAACCAATCGCCGACCGTAAGCCTTCTACCTGCGGCAAGCGAAAAAGCACTCCAGTCTTCTACAAGTGATGTTAAAAACGCCTCTCTCTGAGCGGGCACTTTGAGAGTTTTCAACGTTTTCAACAATTTGGCAAGCGGTGCGTTAACATCCGAGAAGGCCTTCTGGAGCAAAGGCCTTAAATATTCATTACGTTTGGAGCTATCCAGCTGATTTGGTATAAATATCCGATTTCTTGATATTATCCCAGTTGAATAGCCATACGTATGCATTTTTCGGGCGTTTGCCCCGCATGCGGCATGTGCATGCGGGGCAAATTTGTGTTAGGCGATTACTCGCCGAGGACCACAACCGATGCTCCTGACTTGCTGGGGTTGTTGAAATCCCCAGTTGAGGGCCAGCCTGGTCGAAAACCCCTAAGGCTACTCGGCAGCCTCGGTGGCATCAGTGGCCTCTACAGCCTCGGTCGACTCAACGGGCTCAGGCTCCTCGGCAACAGGCTCGTCGCCTACGAAGACGATAACCTTCGCGTTGACCTCACGGTAGAGGTTGATTTCGACGGCGTGACGGCCGGCGGTCTTAATCGTGGCGCCGCGGACGACGCGCTTGCGATCGACCTCAACATCGAGCTGGGCCTTGATGGCCTCGACAATCTGCTGAGAGGTGACAGAGCCGAAGAGCTGGCCCTCCTCGCCAATCTTCGCGTCGACCTTCACGAGCTTCCCGTCGAGGATGGCCTTGGTGGCCTCGGCGTTAGCGATGCGCTCCACCTCGCGCTTCTCGATGCTGGCGCGACGCTGCTCGAGCTGCTTAAGGTTGCCGGGGGTAGCGGGCTGGGCAATCTTGTTGCGGAAGAGATAGTTCTCCGCGAAGCCCTGGGCTACGTCGACGACGTCGCCCTCTCCGCCCTTGCCCCGGAGCTCACCCAAAAGGATGACTTTCATGGGACACTCCTTCGTTCAGTCGGCTATGCCGACTTCTGATCTTGATCCGTGTTGCTCTGGATGGTGGTCTTCACGCCCCTAGGAAGGTGGCGGAAGTTCTTCCACACATCGACAAGCCCCACGACGGTCATGACGTAAAGCTGGTTCTCGAGAACGAGACCCGCGATTATGGTGCAGGCCCCCGCGAAGGCACCCACATGCCTGGTCCGAATGATCCAGGCGATGACGGCAAAGCCCTGGACTGCAAACGCAATCCTGAGTGCCACAAGCACGTTAGCGGAGACCATGTTCACAGCGGTGCTGTACGCTGCCGGAACAAGCCCCACTGCAGTAAGCCCTAGGATGTCGGCCACAAGCACGCCGACGAGCCACACGGGGACGTCGTAGCGGGCGAATGCGGGCAACGTTGCGCCCAACCCCTCTCGTCTTGCTGACGCTCGTGCGCCGAGAAGGCTGCAGAGGAACTCGATCAGTGCCACGAAGAGGTACGCGCTGGGCCAGTACACCTGGAGCATGGCACGCAGTTCGTCAATCTGCGTTGCCGCTGAGACGGACGTAACGCTAATGCCCGAGGCATACGCATTCACAAGGTCCGTGATCATGTCAGCCATGGAGGAGCCCATGGACTGCAGCTGGATTACATCTACGCCGATGAGCGCGAAGGTGCCGCACACAACAAGCGCGAACGCAACCGTAAGCGACAGCTTGCTACGCGATGTGGCCCATGCCGTCCCGATGCCTATGAGACAGGCAACGAGCACGCTTGGGGCCGTCGCGACTTCGGCCACGATGGCAACGACCGCCGCTGGCACGAGCGCGCAGGCAAGTGTTGCAAGGGTCTGCATGTGGTTGCGCGCTGCAAGCGTGATAACCGCACCGTAGCCAATGGCGAAGCACCCGAGCATGGGGATGTATCCAGCAATGGCTCCGCCAAGTGCGCAGATGACAAGCCCGACGATGAGCGACGATCCGCCACGCGGTGCCTGTGCACCGTCCCCCGCAGGAACAATCCCGCCCTGTTCGGGCGAGCTCTCCGTTGGGTTAGATGCGTCCCAGAGCGCAAGGGCCCTGGTCTGCTCGTCTGTATGCTTCTCCGTCGTCATGACCTAGTGGTTTTTCTTTACGCCCGCACCCTAGCTGCGGCTGCGGCCACCGCGGCTGGAGACCACGGGGACGGTGTAGGGCAGGAGCGCCATAACGCGGGCCCGCTTGATGGCAACCGCGATATCGTGCTGGTGCTGCGTGCAGGCGCCAGTGACGCGACGGGGCTTGATCTTGCCACGGTCGGTCATGAACTTGCGAAGGAGCTGTACATCCTTGTAGTCGATGTACTCGGCCTCCTCCTTGCAAAACTGGCAGTACTTGCGACGCGGCTGGCGCTGAAACTCTTGCTTTTTCTGCTGCTGAGCCATGTCTGGTTTGCCTTTCGACCGGCGGCTCAATGGCCGCCCTTGCTGTTACTAGAACGGGATGTCCTCATCATAGACGTCTGCTGCGGGGGGCGCAGAGACAGGCGGTGCTGCCGGAGCTGGGGCGGAGTAGTTCTGCTGGGCAGGATACTGAGCCGGAGCCGGCTGCGGCGCGGGCGCGTAGGGAGCCTGCTGGGACGGCTGCGGCGCGTTGTTATAGCGCTGGGCAGGAGCACCCTGCTGCTGTGGTGCGGCACCCTGGTTCCTGGACAGGAACTCGACCTCGTCCACGACGACCTCGAGCTTGCTACGACGCTGACCTTCCTTGGTCTCCCAGGAGCTATAGCGAAGCTTTCCTTCGATAGCGACCTTGGAGCCCTTGCTGAGGTAGCGCGAGAGCGGTTCGGCACGAGCGCCAAACACAACGCAGTCGACGTAGTTGGGAACGTCCTCCCACTCGCCGGTCTGCTGGTTGCGACGACGGTCGTTGACTGCGACACCAAAGGAGAGGACCTGGGTGCCACCACCGGTGGAACGAAGCTCCGGGTCCCTGGTGAGGTTGCCCGAGATGTTCACTCTATTAATACTCACGTTGCTCACTACCTCTCCGTGCGGGCGCAAGGCCCACCTTCCGCTGACTAGTCCTTGTCCGTGCGAGCCACGATCATGTGGCGCTTGACGGCATCGCTGATGCGCAGGACTCGGTCGAGCTCTGCGATCTGGGAAGGATCTGCGTGGAAGTTGATGAGGGTGTAGTCACCCTCAGTGAGGTGGTCGATCTCGTAGGCAAGCTTGCGCTTGCCCCACTCCTCAACGGAGTCGACGGTGCCGCCGTCAGTGGTTATAGCGACCTCGATGCGCTTCATGACGCCAGCGCGAGTCTCCTCGTTGCTCGTGGGATCGACAAAGAACAGCAGTTCATAGGCCTTCATGGTGTCACCTCCTCTGGGCTGATGGCCCTAGGTCGTGAAGGTTTGCGCCCAGGGCAGGAAGCATGCGATTTGGTATCGTATCACAGCTGCCGCAGATACTCCCCCTGCAATCTGCGGTCTGCGCGAATCCATAAACCCCATGCGACCTGCCATCATTACGCCTTAGCCCAGCCACGCATCCTTCTCGTATGCTCAAAGGGTACGGCTGGCACCTGACACTTATTTGACGCTGCGCATACCGCTTTCGGACAGGCAGCTTACGGGTAGGGCTCTGGGGGCGAGAAACGCAGGAAAACTTGAAACCAAAGCTCGTAGCGAGACGAAATTCGTACATAGTTTCTACACTCTTTTCCTACAGCAGACGGGTTGTGCTTCGCCGCGATGGAAAAAGGGCAGGCGCCAGTTGGCACCTGCCCTTGCCGTCAAATGGCGGAGGGGGAGGGATTCGAACCCTCGTACCCCCGAAGGGGTAAACGGTTTTCGAGACCGCCGCATTCAACCACTCTGCCACCCCTCCGTGGGGTGAAAAGTGGCGCCCCAATGGGACGCCGCTGGATTTACTGGCGGAGAGTCTGGGATTTGAACCCAGGATACGCTTTAGGCGTATACACGATTTCCAATCGTGCTCCTTCGGCCACTCGGACAACTCTCCAAGAACTGCGACGGCTAGTATATCGTAAGTTCGTCAGTGAGGGGAGGTCGATTTTCTCTCCACCGGTTATTCTCGCCTTCTTGCCTGTACGGTCGCTCACGCAGCAGCAAAAATGCGAGAAGATATTTGCCCGTCAAACCTCTGGGGAGTCAGGATGCCGGAGCTGTTCTCAAAATTTGGCCCCGAGATGGCCGCCGTCTCTTTGCCTGCCTGGCTCGACCTGGCAGCCCTGATGGTTGGCGCCGTATCTGGCATCCTTGTGGCACGAGAGAGAAAGCTCGACCTCGTAGGGTTTGTTGGTCTCGCAATGCTCTGCGGCTTGGGTGGCGGGCTCATCCGGGACATCACCATGCAGGTGGACTCGGTTTACATGCTCTCCTCCCCCTACGCAATACCAGCTGCTGCCGGCATGGGCAGTATCGCCTTCTGCTTTCCGGGACTCCTTGACCGGTTCTCCAGCCTCATCGAGTGGGTTGACATCATCTCGGTTGGACTCTTTGCCCTCATGGGTACCGATAAGGCCATCGTCTACGGGCTCCTGCCGTTCTCAGCAATCCTCATGGGAACCCTTACGGGCGTGGGCGGGGGTATGCTCCGCGACGTTTTCCTGGGTGATATCCCGCGCATCTTTAAGCCAAGCAACTACTATGCCCTCTGCGCACTTGCCGGCTCAACCGTCTACTATGGGGCAGTCCTAGTCTTCTGGCTGGGAAAGTCCTGGGCTGCCATCCTGTGTGTGGCGGTAACCATGAGCCTCAGGCGCTGGTCGCTCCACTACAACGTGATTTCACCAAATGACGTCAACCTGGCACCCCGCGTGGCTGGCGGCGTGCGCAGGCTCACCAGACGCGTCTCCCGGTCAAGGAGCGCCACGAGGAGAACGCACCACCGCGAGAAATGAGACAAGGGGACTTGCCCCCTTGTCTCCTGACCACCGCGAAGGCCGAGGGCGTCACGCGCTCCAAGCGCATCATTCGCCGCACCCAGCGCGGAGGGCGCGACCTGTAGCGTCCACCCTTTCGCGCAGACGCCCATCCTCCATGACGAGAACTCCGTCATAGAGCCGCTCTCGCTGTGGGCTCAGGTGGTGGGTCACCTCTATGACGGTAACGCCGTCGAGTGCGAGCAGAGCGTCCTTCACCTGCTCTGCCATGTGGCCGTCCAGGGCCGACGTGGCCTCATCTGCAAGGATCGTGGTCTTGCCGTACAGGAGCGCCCGGGCGATCGCCACGCGCTGGCGCTCGCCTCCCGAGAGCCTGGAGCCGTCCTCCCCGACAGGCGTGTCGAGCCCCTGGGGCAGGGAGCTGACGACGCCTTCCAAGCCTGCAAGGGAGATGGCACGCATGACCTGCTCGTCCGTGAAGGAGCCTCTTGGCGTTATGTTCGCGCCAAGCGTGTCCTCGAAGAGGAACACATTCTGATGGATGAAGGCCGCGTCTGGAATGGCATCCTTCTTGTCATCCGTCAGGATGGTTCCTGAGGTCGGAGTCAACGTCTTGGACAAGAGCCCCAAGACCGTGCTCTTCCCTGACCCGCTGTCGCCCACGATGGCATACTTCCTGCCAGCCTCGAAGCGTGCGGTGCAGTCCTGCATAACACCTTCCTCTGCGCCCGCATAGGAGAAATACACGGAGTCCAGGCTCAATGAGCGCACAACGGGCTTCCGCTCCACGATGTCATTTCCATCGCCATCACGATGGGCGGTCGCCAGGCCGTCAATCAGGTCAAGTATGGGATGACACGCCCGCACTTGGGCACGCTTGGAAGGGAGCTCCGTCGCGGGAGATATGACCTCTCCCGAGAGCTGCGTCACAGCCACGGCGCTGCCGATCGTTACCATACCGTTGATGGCAAACAGGCCCGTCACGCCCATGATCGTGAATTAGGACATGACCCCAAGCACACCTGCCGTCCCGGTGACACAAGCCATGAGCTTCGAGAGCAAGGCCTTGTCCCCTTCGAGCTTCCCTGCAGCCTCGTTGTGGAGGGCCTCTGCGGTCCGCTCCACGCGGAACGCATGCACGACCTCGGTCCCCTTTGATACGTCCCGCACGCACGTGTTGTATTCCTTTGTGCTCCTCACTATGCTTTCCTGGCATGTGGACAGGCGACCTCCCAGCAGGCGGGGCACCAGCGAGGGCAGCGCCATGCCAGCCACCGACACGACTGCCACGAGGGGGTTGATGTACACGAGCATCGCACCTGCAATCACCATCTTGACGACAGAATCGGCGATGTCGAAGAACCCACCGAGCCAGTCCTTCTCGAGCGTGTCCATGTTCTGGCCGAGCATGGTCAGGTGCCGTGCGCTGTCCCCCTGGGCCGTGACGTCGTCTTGCCCTCTGTATATATGAGTCCGTGGGCAACCTGCGACCGCAAGCTCGTCATCACCCGCCGGACCAGGCTTGCCTTGTATCTTCCGCAGGCCACGACGAGAACCCCAAGCACGCCAGAGTAGGCGAGGGCGAAAATCAGGAAGCGCAGGATCAGTGCGGGGTCTGCGGTCGCAACCGACGTGGCCACAAGATCGAGCAGCATGCTCAGCAGTAGGGCGATTCCAACGTACAGTATCTGGAAGCCCAGCAAAAGAGCCATGAACAAAGCCAGGCGACCCCACCCCACGGCTTTGACGATGTAGGAGCTGTATCGCATAATGCCATCCGTTCATTTGAAACGCTGTCTAAGGGGCCGACGGCATGATGTTGCTTACTGAAAGCAACTCCATCGCCGCCGGCCACAAGACAATTAGCCGATGGTAATCTCAATCTTAATGCTCACACCACCGTTGCTATGCCGCACTTGCCTCTCGATTTGCCTCTGCACGTCAATCACCTCCTCTTACTTGTCCATACACATCATCTCGTGGAGGAGGGGCAGGTACCATATCGGCCCGTGTAAAAATAACCTCAAACGATAAGTCCCGAGGGAGCAGGCCCTAGCGGCGTCGGTCTCCTAAAGGCTGACCCCAAGCTCACGGGCCGCCCACCCTCGCATGACTGCAGCCCCCACGGCGTCGCCAATGAGGTCCAGGTAGGGTATGACGACGGAGAGCTTCCTTTGGGACTCCTCCGCTCGGCCCTCGCGAAGGTCCATACGGGCCTCTGAGTAGAGGAGCTGCGGGAGGTAGGAGTGGAGCTGCTCCTCCAGGCACTCGCCCTTTGCTTGTCGGACAAGGCGCGCAGCGTCGGCATAGCGCCCTTCCAGCTCGAGGCGCTGGGAGACGTTGAACTCGACGTTCACCCGTATCTCATGGTATTCCAGGGTGTCCGTGGCCTGATGGTCAAGCGAAGAGAGCAACTCCTCCCCAAACCGTATTGCCTCGACCGCCCGGCCTGCATAGAGGAGGCCGGGAACCCTGAGGGCAAGGCACTGCGCCTCGTCCCTTGAGAGCAACTCGTGCCGCAAATCCGTGAGATCGATATCTGGCTTTGTGAGCCGTATCGCCTGCTCGATCTTCAAGAGCGCCTCCTGCGCGGCATCTGGCTCCTGACCTGCGCTTAGCAAGACCGCAGCAGACAGGGAGAGGTAGACCTGGCGATCGTCGGCCTTTCGTGCACCGCCTCGCCCAGGCGCTCGAGCTGGGCCTGACACTCGTCCAACCTGCCACGGTTGAGCAATATGCTGACGCGCTTCGCCCTATCCTCGAAGTCGCGGTCCTGCTCGCTCTGGTAGTACACGTTGCACAGCTGATACATGCTCGAATGGAGTCGTGAAAGCAGGGCGTCGAGGAGCGCCCTTGATGGCATTTGGTGCCCGTTCTCGATGCGCGAGACCATTATGGGCGAGCAAAGCCCCTCCGCAATCTGCTCTTGCGTCAGATTCTGTCTCTTGCGGAGATCACAAATGGTCTCTCCGAACGAGTTGGACTCTGCCATGCCTCACCCCAAACGCCAGACGTTTGAACCGCTTGTCGATCGGCTTACTTGTCCACCATCCCATGGCGCACGCGCCACTTGCGACGATCCGTCTCGTTCAGGATGCGCTTGCGCATGCGGATGTTCTTGGGCGTAATCTCGACCAGCTCATCGTCCATGATGTACTCAAGGGCCTCCTCCAACGTAAAGGTGCGTGGCGGCGTGAGCTGCACGGCGACGTCTGCAGTGGAGCTACGCTGGTTGCCCAGGCTCTTGGTACGCGCAATGTTCACCACGATGTCACCGGGCTTCGAACGCTCGCCCACAATCATGCCCTCGTAGCATTCGTCACTGGGGCTCACGAAGAGTGCGCCGCGATCTTGGAGGTTACCCAGGGCGTAGGCGACGGCCTTCTCGGTAGACATGGAGATCATAACACCGTTCTGGCGCTTACCCAGCTCGCCCTCCATGGGACCGTACTCGAGGAAGTTGTGGTAGAACACAGCCTCGCCGTGGGTGACGTTCAAGATGCGGTTCTTGAGACCCATGACGCCGCGTGTGGGAATCTTGAACTCAAGGTGGTCCTGCTTCGTGCCAGAGATCATGTTGGTCATGTTTCCACCGGAGTTGCCAAAGAGCTCGATGACCTTGCCGGAGTACTCGCCCGGGCACTCGACCACGGCCTCCTCGATGGGCTCGAGCTTGTGCCCATGACCATCATCCTTGAAGAGGACGCGAGGGCGACCAACCTGGAACTCGAAGCCCTCGCGACGCATCTGCTCCATAAGAACCGAGAGGTGCAGGATGCCACGGCCGGCCACCTCAACGCCGGTCTTGTCAGGCAGCTCCTCGATGCGCATGGTGACGTTGTTCTCGCGCTCCGTCATCAGGCGCTCCTTGAGCTGGCGGCCTCCCACAACATCGCCGTCACGGCCAACGAGCGGCGAGGTCGATGCCTCAAACACAACGGACATGGTAGGCGGGTCGATCTCGATGGGGTCAAGCTCCACGGGGTTCTCGGGATCGGTGTAGACGTCGCCGATGTCGGTATGGCCAACGCCCACGACGGCGGCAATGTCGCCTGCCTGGGCCTCGCCACACTCATTGCGACCAAGATAGTCGAAGGTGAAGAGTTGCTTTACTTGGCTCATCTCGCGGCTGCCGTCATTCTTCACAACGAGGATCTTGTCGCCGGCGTGAATGGTGCCTGAGTAAATGCGACCAATACCAATGCGTCCAACGTAGTCGGAGTGATCAACGGTCACGCACTGCATGGCCAGCGGGCCTGCGAGGTCAACATCGGGAGCGGGCATGGCACCGACGATCATGTCGAGCAGCGGGTACATGTCCATGTTGCCGTCGTTGGGGTCGAGGCGCGCAAAGCCGTTCACGGCCGAGGCGTACACGACGTGCTCCATGGCAAACTCGAGCTCATCGTCGGTGGCACCCAAGTCCATCATGAGGTCGAGGCAGTCGTTCAGGGCCTTCTCGGGATTGGCTCCATCACGGTCGACCTTGTTGATAACAACCATGATGGCCAGATGTGCGGCGATGGCGTGAGAGAGGACAAAGCGCGTCTGGGGCATGGGGCCCTCCGCTGCGTCGACCAGAAGCAGTGCGCCGTCGGCCATCTTGAGCACGCGCTCGACCTCGCCGCCAAAGTCCGCATGGCCTGGGGTGTCAATGACGTTAATCTTGACGCCCTGGTACTCGATAGAGATGTTCTTGGCCAGGATGGTGATACCGCGCTCGCGCTCCTGATCGTTGGAGTCGAGCACGCGCTCCTGAACCTGCTGGTTATCACGGAAGGCATGGGTAGCCTTGAGCATCTGGTCGACCAGCGTGGTCTTGCCGTGGTCAACGTGGGCGATGATTGCGATGTTTCTGATCTGCTCCTGGAGCATGGGCACCTCTCGTTTAGCTCGCCAACGCCGCAACGCCGCGTGCGTCAGCAGATACCAATTTCGCGGCAACTGTATACCAGCGCAGAGACCAGCGGGCCCGACGGCACGCTGTTCCACGCAAACTGCTACATGATACGCCAAAGCGGGCAAGGGCTGCCGCGCTGCACTACCCCAGAAGGTTTTCTACCTCACCTGCGGGGGCAGGGTCTGTCCATGCAAAACCGTCGCCTGCACCCTTGCCATCCACAAGCGAGAACGCTGAGAAGCTCGTACGGCCCTGCTCGCCAAACTCGAGCAACACCGCGTCCTGGTAAACACCTCGCTCATCGGCAACCGCACCCTCGTAGGCAAGGGCGTAACGCACCGGGTCACCAAGTTGTGCCGCGCCGTCACCATGGGAACGCACGAGGTCGCGGATGCGCTTGCGGGCCCCTTCGAGACATTCCTCCGGGCCGTCATCGGCAAAGGTGTAGCTGGCAATGTGGCCAGCGGCGTCTTCGACGGCGAGAATGACATCCAGATTGACGCCCTCGGCTAGTACGTCAAACGCTTGACCCATAAGGGTGCTCGAGAGGTCGTCCAGCTCCGGCGAGACTCCCTGTCCGTCCTTCTCGGCACCCATGAGGCCTCCCAGTTGGCCGCGTTGTTCCAACACAACCATGGTAGCCGTTCCCGGCCACGGGGTGGCGCGACCCTCCTCCCCTCCCTCCGTTCTTTATCGGTTTTTGAGAATCAGGCGCCACGTTTGCCCAGTTAGCGAGCAGGACGATTCTCAAATTCCGCTGAAGAACGAGGGGAGGAGATGGAGAGGAGGAGCGGAGAGGAAACACCCCTACAGAAGGCGACCGAAGCGGCGCACGTAGGCCTTTCTCACCACCAGTACGAGCGCTGCGTAGGCGGCCACAACCACTGGAAGCACGGCGAGAAACGCCGGAGGCAGCGATGCCATGTCGAGGTCGGCACCCGCTGCGGTGAACGGGATGACCAGCGAAAGCACGATTGCGCCTGCGTCGAGAACCAGCACGCGCCAGTCGGCCATGCTCTGCATGAAGGGCACGCGCTCTGTGCGCACCAGATGCACAAAGAGCACCTGCGTGCACATGGACTCGACAAACCAGCAAGCTTGGAAGGTTGCCGTGAAGAGAGCGGCGGCAGAAGGGTCTCCCGCTATGGCAGGCCAGGCGCCTCCGGCCACGGCCGGGCACACCCAGAAGAACAGCAGCACAAAGGTCACGATGTCAAAGACCGAGCTCGTCGGCCCAATCCAACGCATGAAGCTCGCAATCGAGCCGGACCTCCACGCCTGCGATGCCCGCAGCTCCCGCGCGTCGACATTGTCCCAGGGAATGGCGGCGCAGGCGCAGTCGTAGATGAAGTTGAGAAGAAGAAGCTGCACGGCGGTCATAGGCAGGAAGGGCAGAGACACGCTCGCCACCAGCACCGAGAAGATGTTGCCAAAGTTCGAGCTCGCGGTCATCTTCACGTACTTGTTCATGTTGAAGAAGGTGCGGCGACCCTCGACAATACCCCTCTCCAGGACCCCAAGGTCCTTCTCGAGAAGGATGATGTCCGCAGCCTCCTTGGCCACGTCGGCCCCGGAGTCAACCGAGACGCCGCAGTCACTAGCTCCCATGGCGGCAGCGTCGTTCACGCCGTCGCCCATGAAGCCCACCACGTGTCCACGCGTCCGGAGTGCTCGCACAACGCGCACCTTCTGGTCGGGCGAGAGCTTTGCGAAGACGGTAACGTGCTCGACCCTCTCCGCGAGCTCCTCATCGGAGAGCTGCGCGACCGACGCCCCCTCGAGGGTCCCCTCCACGTGTAGGCCAATCGTCTCGCACACGGTGCACGCAACGCGAAGCGAGTCGCCGGTGAGGACCTTGGTTGTCACGCCATGCTCTCGCAGAGCGGCCACCGCTTGGGCGGCGCTTCTCTTAGGCGGGTCGAGGAAGGCCAGGTAGCCAATGAGCGTCATGCCCTGCTCGTCCTTGCCCGAGAGCACGCCCACATCGGCCGGATCGGCCTTTCGTGCCACGCCAAGAACGCGCATGCCCTTATCAGCCAGATCGTAGGCCGTAGCCAGGACCTTCTCGCGCATGTCATCGCCAAGGGGCACCACGCGACCGCCGTACTCGACCTCGGTGCAAACCTGAAGGACCTCCTCGATGGCCCCCTTGGTGACCATGCGACGACGGCCGTCCTTGTGCTCAACCACCACACTCACGCGCCGGCGCTCGAAGTCAAAGGGAACCTCATCGACAAGGCGCCAGTTCGCAGAAAGCTCATCGGCATCGATGCCGCGCCCGCCCTGGGAAGTCTCCTCGCTTGCGCGGGTAATAATCGCGGAGTCTATGAGGTTGCGCACGCCCGTCTCGAAGAAGCTGTTGAGAAAGGCATAGCGGAGCACGCGTGAATCCTCGTTGCCCATGAGGTCAAGGTGGCGTTCCAGCACCACGTGGTCCTCGGTGAGGGTACCTGTCTTGTCGGTGCAAAGAACGTCCATCGCACCAAGGTTCTGGATGGCATCGAGGCGCTTCACGATCACGCGGTCGTGCGAGAGGTCCACGGCGCCCTTGGCAAGGCACGTGGTCACAATCATGGGCAGCATCTCGGGCGTGAGACCCACGGCAACCGAGAGCGAGAAGAGCAAGGCCGAGAGCCAATCGCCCTTCGTGAGTCCGTTGATAACGAGGACGAGAGGCGCCATGGCCACCATGAGGCGCAGCAGGAGCTTGCTCACCGAAGCGATTCCCTCGTCATAGGCAGTCTTGCCGCGCTTGGCACCAAGGCTTGTCGCCATGCCGCCAAACATGGTGTTTGCGCCGGTGGCGACAACCACCGCCTCGCCACTTCCCGAGACCGCAGTAGAACCCATAAGCGCTATGTTGTCGAGGTCCCCCGCGACGCGGGTGTCCTTCTCGGGCTTGGGGCACGGTGCCGCCACACGCTCGACGGGAAGGCTCTCGCCCGTAAGCGAGGACATGCCGAGGAAGAGGTCGCGCGCCTGGATGAGGCGGGCGTCGGCAGGTACGACGTCACCTGCAGAGAGGTGCACAATATCACCAACAACCACATCTGCCAGGGGAATCTCCACGCGCCCCGTCCCTTCTCGCTCCACGCTGCACGTGGTCTGGATGGTCTTGGCAAGCGCCGCCGCGGCGTCGTCGCTCTTGCCCTCCTGTACGAACCGCAAAGTTCCGGAGACGGCAATCATCGCAAAAATGATGATGAAGGTCGATGGGTCGCGGTCGGCGGGAGCGGCGAGAATAACGTCCGTGACAAGAGACACCACGGCGAGAAGTGCGAGGATTCCCGTGAAGGGATCCACGAAAGCCTTTGCGAAGCGCACCGGAGCAGAGTCGCGATGGGCGCGCTCTACCTCGTTTGGACCCCATACAGCGCGGGAAAGCTCGACCTTCTCGGCAGAGAGGCCGCCACGACTGGTGTTGAACTCGTTGAGAAGCTCTTCCGTCTCGAGTGAGGAGACACGACGCAACCATTCGAGCTGGGACGTCTTCCCCGTTGGCGTCTCCGCTCGACGAGCGATAAGCCCCGTCCTTGTCAGCCCGGACAGGAACCCGTTGGTGAGCAGCCTCATGGGCCACCTCCAATCCGGGGATGTACGCAGGGACACAGTACGACGTCAGCTGCGCAGGAACCGGCAACGAGGCGGGCACACTATTGGCTTGGATGGACAGGGTGGAACCGCACCAGCGCTACCGGCGGCGCCCGTCTCCCCTTCTGGCAGGCGCCAACCTCATTGAGTTTGCGTTTTCTCGAGCATGACTACCATCGCCCATGGATGGCACCTCCTTGGCGTCAGGGGCTCCCGCCCCATACATGCGACCCATAGTGTGACTCGTGTACCAAGTATAGCCATTCTTTAGCGGTTTCTGTGAAACTGGCATCGCGTTTGCGCAGGTCGCGAGAACCACGATTACCAGATACCGATAAAGAATGCTAGCGGCGGCCCGCAGCGGGGCGGGGCGGCGGCCGCAGGACGACCGGGGGCCGACGGAGGGGCGGCTCAGCACATTTCGTGGAGCACACCGTCCGACATGTGAAGGATGCAATCGCACTCCGCCGCCATGGACATGTCGTGCGTCACCATCACGAGCGTCTTGCCTGCGTCGTGGGTGGCCGAGACAAGCGACCTCATAACGACGCCCGCCATCCGGGCATCAAGCGAACCTGTCGGCTCGTCGGCGAGGATGAGGTTTCCCGGCTTCAACATGGCCCTGCTTATCGCCACGCGCTGCTTTTCTCCACCAGACAGCTCACTCACGGTAGAGGACAGCTTGTCGTCGATGGAAAAGCGCGCCAACGTCTTCCTGATGCGGGACAGCTTCTCGTTTGTATCCAGTTTGGTGTAGTGCAAGGCGAGCATGAGGTTGTCGCGGACCGTCCTCGACTCTATCAGCGCAAAGGACTGAAAAAGGTAGTTTATCTCGTCGCGGCGCATAAGCATCGCTGCGGTGCTGTTTATCTTGGGATACCTCGTCCCCGCAAGGTAGATTTCCCCCGAGTCAGGAGTATCGAGCAACCCCAGTATATTGAGCAGGGTTGTCTTGCCGCAGCCGGATGGACCGGTGACAGCAACCGTATCCCCCTTCTGTATCTCAAGGCAGAGGTTCAAGAGAATCCTGTGCTGACCAAAGGACTTACAGAGTGACTCTATCTGAATGTATGGACGCATCACTGCTCCCTTGAGACGGTTTCCAGTACAACGGACGCAGTCCTCGTCCGTGACATGATGACAATGGCGAGGTTGGAGATGCACAAGAGGGCGGCGCCCACCAGCAGGCCGGCGTTGCATCTGAGGATGGCGCTGATGACAATCCCCGCCATCGTCGAGGCATTCACAAACAAGACCTCACGGCGATACAGCTCCCATACGCCAAACCCCAAAACGTACTTCACGGAGATCTCGCGGGCGCTCACCTGGTTGACAATGCCGACGATGCACGCGACCACAACGGACGCGGTGGCCATCAGGAGAAAGAGAGCCATCCCAAAAAGGGCAAAGAGGTCCATGAGGCTCTTTTGGAGGCCGGAGATGTAGTTCTCCACGGTGACAAAGCGCACAGCGAGAGATTTGCCCAAAGAGGCGGCACCATCATCGCCAAGCAGGTGGGATGCGGCGCTGTTTCCCAGCTTCACGTACCCGTTATCCAATCCGGAGGCCACCAGGCTCTCCGATTCGAAGGGAACCATGTTCTCGGCCGTGATGACCCCTATCACAAAGCCGCTCGCCGTGGTTGGCTGGTCCGCATCCGCACTCCACGTGAACAGCTCACGATCTCCGTCGTAGGTGATGAACTCGTATTGGGGGTTCTCCATGAATGTGGTGACGATGTTGGAGTCGGACACCTTTCTGGCGGAAACAAGGAAGCTCTTCATTGCCTCCGCCTCAGAGGCGTCCAGGGTTTCTGGCAGGAGGTACACGCGCTCGCCATGTTCGGCCCTCTCGACGACATCGTTAGGGACGTCGATACCCACCTGCTTGAGGTAGGAGGGAGACGCCGCAAGATACCAGAACGGCTCTGGCATATCATCGGATGACCCCCTCATGTATGCCGTAATGGCTGTGGCATCGAAGTAGGTAGTATTCACCAGATAAACGTCCTCGTCGCTCTCGTGGGAGGCGTACCACGCATACATATCCTTGGAAAGGCTCATGGGGTTGCCCTTAAAATGTGAGCCATCCAGGCTAAAGTCTCGTACCACGTACCAGTCTTTGTATTCGCTCCACACGGTGCGGGTGTGGACAAGAGCGGCATACATGTCGAGAGGCTGGTCGATGTACAGACAGGCCCCGAATATCGCGACTGTACACAAGAGGTAGACCGACACGGCCAGCGCGTAGAAGCCTCGGCGAGAATAGCGGCCACAGATTGCGTCGACTGGGCGCACGGTGGCAAGGGGGACAATGGAGACGCCCCAGGAGACGAGAACCACCATCACCGCCGGCAGCACGGACGGGGCTGCAAAGGCTATGGGTGCGGGGCCAAGGGAGAACCCATCGAAGATAGCGAGCGAGCCAAACAACCCTATGGGTATGACGACGGGGAGAAACGCCGCTTGATTGGCTATCAGCTCGGCGGCAAAGGCCCTCCGGCTCCAGCCCAGCATGAGGTGTACTCCCAGCGTCCTGAGCTCAAGGAGTGAGTGAGTCACCGTAAGAAGGCAGAGGACTATCGCGAGTACGACAAATGCCCCCTCGCAAAACCAGTAGATCAGGCCCGTGTCCGTAGCCGAGCCAGACATCTCGGTGGTGAGACTGTCTGCACTCACCCCAATGGCTGATGACAGATCGTTGACAAGCGTCTGGAATTCTCCATCATCAAGTCCGATGACCGTGCAGGTACGTCCGAGACTTGACCCCGATTCCAGCCTATCCACTCTAAAGTAGAGTCCGGCTCTGATACTGGGGAGCGTCTCAACCCGTGAGAAGGCATCGTTCCCATATCCCGCATAGCTGCCGGGATTCGCAGCACTTATCTCTCTTGCCACGGAGCCGTCCACAACCCTGGTACCAAGAAGGTCAAGGGGTTCGAAATCTGCGCCTTCCGCAGAGTCTGGCATCAGTACGCTAAAAGTGTAGAGCGCCGACCCCGATTGCAGGGATTCCCTGTTCCGGCCCACCGCAGTGAAGCCCCTCTCCTCGGAGAACTCACGCAGCACCGCGACAAACTCATCCTTCTGACTGTCGGTCAGCTGCGCGGTATACATCTTGGGCTTGTCGGACAGCCAAGACTCGACCAGGCGCATGGAGCGCATCTCCAAAATGCCCTTGGCACTGACAAACGACGACGCGGCGAGAAGGATTATGACAATGAGGTTGGTGACAGACCAGGTCTTCTTCATCAGCACCGCCATTGAGAAGTCATTCACCTGAACTGGTAAGAAATATCGCGATAGACTCTCTTAAAGAAACTCTATTCTCTGCAGTTCCAGTACGCTTCAAGGGTGGCTGTCCCAATCCAGCCCCAAGCCTTTGACAGTGTCCCTGGCTGCTCCCAATCAGAAGAGTAGCCATTGCAGGAAGAGCAATGCTCATAATTTTGGCTATTACAGTCTGAGAAACCAAAGACCTTGGCGTTACGACCGTAATTCCAGTACACTGCCGTACCCTTGTAGTAAACGGTTTTTGCAAGAGCGGCCATTGGTGTGCCCACCAGGGCACAACAGATCATAATTGGTAGAATGATGCTTTTTTTTCTCTTTCATGGTTGCCTCCGTCTTCATACAATGGCGGTGCTTCATGAAAATGATGTTATCTTAATAAATAACAAAAAGATAAGTTATGGGAAACTTTCGGCGAACGGTTTTTCTCTTGTAAAAGGACCCCGCGGCAACAACCGCAGGGTCCTCGAACATGTGGTGGAGACAATGGGGTTCGAACCCACGACCTCAGGCTTGCAAAGCCCGCGCTCTCCCAGCTGAGCTATGTCCCCTTATAAATAATCACCCCAGCGGCGACTCGGCTAACGCTGGGGTGACTATTGTCAAAAGGTGGTGGGCCTGACAAGGTTCGAACTTGTGACCTCCCGGTTATCAGCCGGACGCTCTGACCAACTGAGCTACAGGCCCAACGCAAGAGTGAATGCTACACTCCACCTAACCCTAGGTCAACACGTGCGAACGAGAAATTTGAAAGATTCTTGGCAGGAACTCGTCACGGCGGTCCTCGACTGCAACGTGGCATTACCCGAGAACCTCGTGCAGGGGCTGCCTGAGAGTCGGAATTCCCTCTCGTTGAGAATGTACCAGGGTGCTCTCGCCAAGATGGCAAGCGTACGGCATCATGCGTACGCACGATGCCTAACATTTGTCAAGTCCTTCCCATCCAACTGGGCAAACGCGGAATTACTGCCAAAAAATCACAGTTGTGCGTACGCAGGATAAGAGATTCCTGCCCGAGAAACCTTAAATCCATGCCTATATGGTGAGAAGTCCCTGTCGTGCGTACGCACAACTGGAAAATCTGGCAACGCCTCGAAGGATGGATAAGCTTACCCACATGCGCTTGGGCTGCCCGAAAGTCGGGAATCCTTCTCATTGAGAAGGATCATGACAGAGTACTGTTCGGTTTCTCTCGACAGAAGTTTTCGTGACCACGCTTGTGCAACTAGAGCATTTGGGTAGGATAGGCGGGCAACAGCACGACAGGGGGTGGCTACATGCTTACGGAAATGGACATCAAGACGGTCGTGATCGGTGGGGGTCCGGTCTCGTCTCTCATCGTCCTCAAACCAGCAAAGCAAGACGAGAAGGAGCCACTCAGCCTTCCCATCCGCATTGGGTCGGTTGAGGCAACGGCCATCAGCATGGGTGTCAATCCCGAGAACAGCGCGCGTCCTATGACACATGACCTGCTCAAGTCCGTCATGGAGTCCCTCGGTGGGCACCTGCGCAGCGTCATCATCAACGACGTTTCGGGGACCACCTTCTATGCACAGCTCGATATTGTGAACAGGGAGGGACGTCAGGTCCTCATCGACTGCCGTCCCTCGGACGCTATTGCCCTGGCCGTCCGCTGCGGAACTCCGCTCTTTGCCGAGCAGGCCGTTCTCGACGTGGCCGGCATGCCAGACTTTAGCGCCATCGAAGACCAGGAGCACAACCAGGAGATCCAGGACTTCCACAAGTTCGTGGAGGACCTCTCACCTGATGACTTCAACGTGACCGATGGCGGCTCCGACACTCCCCGCACCGAGGAATGAGACAGGGGGAAGTCCTCTTGTCTCATGGAAAAGGGCCTGGCAGCCAGCGTATCGGCTGCCAGGCCCTTCCTGTTATCTAGTCCTCAGAGACAAGGGAACAGTCCCCCTGTCTCATTCCTCATCGTCGAGAAGGTCGGGGGAGACCTCCTCATCGCCGCCGATGTCGACTGACTCCTCCTCGTCGGCATCCTTCGCACCTGCTGACGCGAGGTCAAGCATACCCTGGTTAGCATCGTGCTTAGGTGCCTTCTTCTTGTGGGTAACCATGCGCGCCACGGCAGACACGTGATCGCTCGGGGAGAGGTTCATGACCTTCACGCCCTGCGTCGAGCGGCCGAGCTTGGGAATATCGCTGGTCTTGACACGAATAACCGCACCATCGCTCGAAACAATCATGAGCTCGTGTTGCGGCCCAACCACACGGCAGGCCACGAGGCTACCCTTCTTGGCCGTCATAGCGATGGTGAAGACGCCCTGGCCGCCGCGCTTGTGCTCGGGGTAGTCTGCCACCGGCGTACGCTTGCCGTAGCCGTTCTCGGTGATAACGAACAGGTCGCCATTGCCGTTGGTGATCTCCATGCCAAGCATGGTGGCGCCGCCCTTGAGGGTGATGCCGCGCACACCCGAGGTGTCCCTGCCCATGGCACGGACGCCGGACTCGTCAAAGAGAATGGCCTTACCATTGGTGGTCACGAGGATGACCTTGGCGCCGGCACGCACGCGCCTCACGTTGACCAGCTCGTCACCGGACTTGAGGTTGATGGCGATGAGACCGTCGCGACGGGTGCGGTCGTACTCGGACATGGCCGTCTTCTTCACCATGCCGCTCTTGGTGGCAAACATCAGATAGTCGTCTGCAGGGAAGTCTCGGCAGGTGATCACAGCCGTGGGATGCTCTCCCTCGGCGAGCGAGAGCACGTTCACGATCGCCGAGCCACGCGCCTGGCGGCTGCCGATGGGCAGCTCGTGGACCTTCAGACGATAGACGCGACCAAAGTTCGTGAAGAACATCACGTAGTCGTGGGTCGACGCCACAAAGAGATCCTCGACAAAGTCGTTATCCTTGAGCGAGAGCCCCTGAACGCCCTTGCCACCGCGGTGCTGCGAGCGGTAGGTGGCCACAGGCAGGCGCTTGATGTAGCCGGAATGGGTGACCGTGACCACCATGTCCTCTTCGGCGATAAGGTCCTCGACGTCGAGGTCCTGCGCCTCCTGAGAGGAGATGGCAGTACGGCGCTTGTCGGCAAAGCGATCCACTATCTGGCTAAGCTCGTCCTTGATGACGCCAAGGATCTTCTCGCGGTGGGCAAGCAGGTCCTGGTAGTAGGCGATGAGCTTGTGGAGCTCCTCGATCTCGGCAGCAAGCTGCTCGCGGGCCAGGCCGGTGAGCTTGCGCAGGCGCATGGCGAGAATGGCGTCGCACTGCGGGTCATCCAGGCCGAAGCGCTCGTTCATGCGGCGCTTTGCTTCGGCCTCGGTTTCGGAGGAGCGAATGATGTGCACGATCTCGTCGATGTTGTCGACGGCGATGAGCAGGCCTTCCTTGATGTGGACATCCTTCAGCGCCTTGTCGAGGTCGAACTGGGTGCGCCTGGTCACCACGTCAATCTGGTGGTTGATGTAGTGCTGCAGCATCTCGCGGAGCGTGAGCGTGCGAGGCACACCGTTTACCAGGGCGATGTCAATGGCGTTGAAGTTGGACTGCAGCGCCGTCCTCTTGTAGAGGTTGTTGAGCACCACCTGTGGGACGGCACCTTGTTTGAGATCGATGACAATGCGCATGCCCTTGCGGTTGGACTCGTCGCGCATGTCCGAAATGCCCTCGATCTTCTTCTCGTTGACCGCCTGTGCGATCTTCTCTTGGAGAAGGCCCTTGTTGACGGCGTAGGGGATCTCGGTGACCACCAGGCGCTGGCGACCATTTTTGACCTGCTCGACGTGGACCTTTGCGCGCACGGTAATGCAACCACGACCAGTTTCGTAGGTGTCGCGGATGCCCTCGGTGCCCATGATGACACCGCCTGTGGGGAAGTCTGGCCCAGGCAGCACAGTCATGAGCTCGTCTGTCGTGACCTCAGGGTCATCGATGAACATGTTGACAGCCGCCGCGACCTCGCGAAGGTTGTGCGGAGGCACGTTGGTTGCCATACCTACGGCAATGCCCGAGGAGCCGTTCACGAGGAGGTTGGGAAACCTCGACGGAAGCACGGCGGGCTCGGTGAGCGACTCGTCGTAGTTGGGTTGGAGATCGACCGTCTCCTTGTTGAGGTCGGCAAGCATCTCCATGGCCGAACGTGTGAGGCGGCTCTCGGTGTAACGCATGGCCGCCGGAGGGTCGCCGTCGATGGAACCAAAGTTGCCGTGGCCGTCAATCAGGGGCAGGCGCATGGAGAAGTCCTGCGCCATACGGACCATCGAGTCGTAGATGGCCGCGTCGCCGTGGGGATGGTACTTACCCATGACCTCGCCGACCGTCCAGGCCGACTTCTTGTGGGGCTTGTTGGGCGTAATGCCTGCTTCGTTCATGGCGTAGAGGATGCGCCTGTGCACGGGCTTCAGACCGTCGCGCACATCGGGCAGGGCACGCGCAACGATGACTGACATGGAGTACTCGAGGAAGGACTGCTTCATCTCGGTAGCCATGTCAGTGGGCTTGAGCGTGCCGCCGTGAATGTCGGTAAGGTCGAGGCGCGTACCCGCCTCGTCCGAAATCGTATGGTCCAAGGCCGCACCAGCGAGGTGCCCTACGTCCTCGGAGTCCGCATCGTCGTCGTAACTCTCGTCCTCTTCCTCGTCGAGATCGTCGTCCTTGTCGGGTCCAAGCTCCGGTTCGAGATCGTCCTCGTCATCGACGGGGCTGTGGTTCTTGCTGTTATCGTCTGCCACGAGTTGCCTTTCTCATCTCTTGCTAATAGCGCCAGGTCAAATGCCTAGATATCGAGGAAGCGCACGTCCTTGGCGTGCGTCTGGATGAAGTCCTTGCGCTTCTCGACCTGAGTTCCCATGAGGTCAGAGACGGCCCGCTCGGCCGCCATGGCATCATCGATGGTCACCTGCAAAAGGATGCGGTTCTTGGGCTCCATGGTGGTCGACCAGAGTTGCTCGGGGTCCATCTCGCCCAGGCCCTTATAGCGCTGGACGGTGTACTTAGTGGAATCCTCGAACTTCTTGGCCTCGACGCCCAGCTCCTCATCGGTGTAGATGTACTTGCCGTGCTTCTTGCCCTTGGGCTTGAGCTGGTAGAGGGGCGGCTGCGCAACAAAGACGTAGCCTGCCTCAACCATGGGTTTCATGTAGCGATAGAAGAACGTGAGGAGCAGGATGCGGATGTGGGCACCATCAACATCGGCATCGGTCATGATGACAATCTTGTGGTAGCGCGCCTTGTTGATGTCGAACTCCTGGTCCACGCCCGTACCAATGGCCGTGATGAGCGAGGTGATGGTGTCGCTTGAGAGGGCGCGATGCTCCTGCACGCGCTCCACGTTGAGGATCTTGCCGCGCAGGGGAAGCACTGCTTGGATGGAGCGGTCACGCGCCATCTTGGCCGATCCTCCTGCGGAATCGCCCTCGACGATGAAAAGCTCGGTCATCTCGGGATCGCGCACGGAGCAGTCGGCAAGCTTGCCAGGGAGACTTGCGCTCTCGAGGAGGCCCTTGCGCCTTGTTGCCTGGCGCGCCTTCTGCGCGGCAAGGCGTCCCTTGGCTGCCTGAGAGGCCTTCTTGAGGATCTCCTTTGCCTGGTTGGGGTGCTCCTCGAGGTAATCGGCCATACCCTGGCTCACGATGCGGTTGGTGAGCGTGCGCATATAGGAGCTGCCAAGCTTGGCCTTGGTCTGGCCCTCGAACTGCGGGTCGGGGAGCTTGACCGAGATCACTGCCGTAAGGCCCTCGCGGATGTCGTCGCCCGTGAGGTTGGGATCCTTCTCCTTGATGATGTTTTGGCGGTGACCGTAGTCGTTCACGGCCTTGGTGAGGGCGGTCCTGAAGCCCTCGAGGTGCATGCCGCCCTCCTCCGTATAGATGTCATTCGCAAAGGAGAGGGTATGCTCGGAGTATGTGGTGTTCCACTGCATGGCCACCTCGACCTCGCCCATCTGCGAGGATGGGGCATCGGGATCAGACTTGCCCTCGATGTAGATGGGCCTCGAGAGGCCGGGGAGGACTTCCTTCTCGTACTTCTGGCCGTTCCAGCCGTTGAGGTACTTCACGAAGTCGACGATACCGCCTGAGTAGCAGAACTCATCCACGCGCGGCGTGAGCTCGCGCTCATCGGTGAGGATGATCTTGAGGTTCTTATTGAGGAACGCCGTCTCCTGCAGGCGGTCGTGCAGGGTGTCATAGTCGTAGACCGTCGTCTCGAAGACGGTGTCATCGGGCCAGAAGGTGATTGTGGTGCCCGTGGTCTTTGTCTTGCCAAGCTCCTTGAGCCTCTCGGTGGTCTTGCCGCGGGCAAACTGCATCTCGTAGATGCTGCCGTCGCGCTTGACCTGTACGACCATCTTCTTGGAGAGCGCGTTGACTACCGAGACGCCCACGCCGTGCAGGCCGCCAGACACCTTGTAGGCCTGGTTATCGAACTTGCCGCCGGCGTGGAGGATGGTGAGGACAACCTCGAGCGTAGAAATCCTCTTCTGAGGGTGCTTGGCCACGGGGATGCCACGGCCGTTATCCTCAACGGTCACGGAATTGTCTGGATGGACCGTCACCTTGATCTTGGTGCAGAAGCCTGCCATGGCCTCGTCAACGGAGTTGTCGACAATCTCCCATACGAGATGGTGCAGACCAGCGGACGAAGTGGTACCAATGTACATGCCGGGCCGCTTGCGCACGGCTTCAAGACCCTCGAGGACCTTGATCTCGCTTGCGTCGTACGAACTGGCGTTCTTGTTTGCCACGTGACTCCCCTCAGAGCTGAGCAAAATACAGAGTCGATTCTACTCCAAGGATACTTTTCTTCCTGGCACGTGAGAAAAGGGAGTCTAAAAACAGAATCCTTGCGCATCAGCGGCGCGGAGAGGCGCATTAAGGCCGAGAAATGCCGTCATTCGTGTCTATGCTCTTTTCGCGTCTAAATGACAGGCTCATGGCCTTGTAGACGCTCCCCCTGAGAGACTCCGGTGCGGAATCTGCAAGTCTTCTGACGGTATCCCGCTCGCTTTCGGAAAGTTCCGGCAAGGGTGCCTTGGACATCTCGCCAGAGGCAGCACCTTCTCGTCCCTTGCGAGACACAGGCCCGTGGCCGTATTGGGACACGATGAATTCGATCTCCGAGACCTCAAGGCCTCCCATGGAGAGACGAGCACGGTAGACCTCGCGGTTTGCCCGAAAGTCCACCGCGCGCATACGCGAGTCCACATAGACGCCTAGGATAGGTGCAGCACCCTTGACGTGAGACTCCTTCAGAAAGACCCCTGTGGTGTGGTCGCGCTCGGCGTCTCCGTTCACGTTGTGCCACACGTAGGCCGCACGCTGGTTGTCGCTCATGGAGCGACGTGCCGAGGCGCTCGAGAACATGCCCTTGAGCAATGATGATATGCTCTCGTAGTCCTCACTCACCAAACTCCACCACCTTCGAGCGCCCCAGAAGCTCGTCGGAGAAATATCCAAGGTTGGTAGTCGTGACCACCGTCTGGATCCCACTCTGCGCAAACTCGATCACGGACCGCCGACGCCGTTCGTCTAACTCGGACATCACATCATCCAGAAGCAGGAGCGGACGGGCGCCGGTGACATCCTCCGAGACGAGAACCTCAGCCATCTTGAGGGAGAGAGCGATTGAGCGCTGCTGGCCCTGGGAGCCAAAGCTGCGGGCGTCACGACCATCGATGGAAAAGGCAACGTCGTCGCGGTGCGGACCCACCGTGGTCTGCTGGCGGCGAAGGTCGTCGGGGCGTGCTTCCTCCAGTCGGGCAAGGAAGCGTTCGGCCAGGGCGTCTCGTGAGAGCGAGAGTGGGTCGTCACAGACGGTGCTCTGATAGCTGCAAGCAAACTCCTCGCCGCCCGCAATGCCCCCATAGATACCCAGGATCTTCTCACGCAAGCGGTCAAAGAGACGCATGCGGGCTTGAAGGAGGGTCGCGCCACCAACGGCAACTGACGAGTCCCACGCGCACAGAAGGGACGGGTCCGGTTGCTCGTCCTTGAGCAGGCGGTTCCTCTGCTCGACCGCGCGAGTATAGGCAGTCAGAAGCTTGGAGTATCCCGACGCCGCCTGACAGCCAAACCCATCGAGCTCGTCTCGCCTGAAGGACGCCCCACGCTTCACGAGCGAGAGATCATCCGGGCAGAAGAGCACGCTCATGAGAGATAACGGCATGTCAGCCGCCTGGCAGTGCTTGCCGTTGCGGGAGAACTGCCGCCTCTGCGGCGTGATGTCGCAGGCAACATCCACCACACGCCCATCGCCGGTAAGGCGGGCATGGATGCGTGCGCGGGAACACCCAGCAAGGATGAGCTGCAACGGTGTGGGGTGCCTGAAGGACGCCCCTGTTGTGAGCATCTGCAATGCCTCGACAGTGTTGGTCTTGCCCACGGCGTTTCTCCCCACAAGCACCGTCGTGGCGGGCGAGAAGGACACCTCGCGCTCGCGGAAGTTCCTGAACTGCTCGAGCTCAAGGCTCTCTACGAGAAGTCCCACGCTACATCCGGACAGGCATCAGCATGTAGAGGTAGTTGACCTTGCCATTTGTCTTGAAGATACCAGGCTGCATGTTGCTCTGCAGCTCAAGCACCAGTTCCTTCTTGTCCGAGATGGCGTTCACGCAGTCAAAGACGTAGTGATAGTTGAGTGCGATGGAGAGGCTCTGTCCCTCGACCTCGACAGGGAGCAGCTCGGTCGACTCTCCCTGGTCGGGAGAGGAGGCTGAGAGGTGCATGACCTTGCCGTCCGCATCGATGTCAAAGCGGACGGAGGCATTCGAGACGGCCACCACCGAGACACGCTTGAGCGCGGCAGAGAAGGCCTCGGCGTCTATGTGCACCGAGGTGTTGCAGCTCGAAGGCAGAAGCTGACGATAGTCGGGGAAGTTCCCCTCGATCTTGTTCGAGATGAAGGTCGTGTTGCCAAAGGTAAAGACGATCTGGTTGTCAGCCGTACCAATGGAGATGCGCTCCTCGAGGTTGGGCATTGAGAGAACGTCATGGAAGACCGCGCCAGGGACGATAGTGCGAAACTCCCCTTCTCCCGTCTCGGCAGATGCGTCGCAGACAGCCAGGCGGTAGGAGTCCGTGGCAACGAGGCGAATGGTGTTGTCTACCGCGGTGAGTAGAATGCCCTGTAGGATGGGACGCGTGGTCTCCTTGGAGGTGACCTTGTAGACCTTATCGACCATGTCGGCGAGCAGTTCGCTTGGGAGCTCGGTAGCATCCTCGAGCGAGTACTCGGGGAAGCCGGGCCAATCTGCGGGGTTCAACGTGTTCAGGCGGAAGGATGACTTCTCGCATGAGATGGAAATGCTGCGCTCTCCACCGTCGAAGGTCACCGCAGCGTCTTCAAGGGTCTTCACGATGCTCGTAAGCATCTTGCCCGAGACCACCGTCTCGCCGGCCTCCTCGACGTTTGCGGGAATGCGATGGCGAATCATGATGACGAGGTTGTTGGTTTGGAACTCGAGGGTGCCCTCCTCGGCTTTGATGTAGATGCCTGAGAGCATGGGAAGGGTTGAGTTTGTCCCCATACCCTTGGCCACAACTGACAGTGCCTTGAGAAGTGAAGACTGGCTTACGGTGAACCTCATGGCTGTCCTCTCTTATCTATTGGTTCTTTCTCTATATATAAAAGCAATAGTAGTAATAAGGCCTGTCTAAAAGTCGAGAACTCGCAAACTCACTGGTAGATGCCATAACAATTCTTTTGTTATATCTTCTTGGAACACGTGCTTCTCGACGGTCGAAGATGTGTCGAGAACTCTCTCAACAGCGTACGGCCACTTTTCGAGGGTTTTCTTACGCCTTTCTCCCATCTTCTAGACTCACGTGTTCTCGGCGATGTTGTCACGGATCTGCACCAGACGGTCGTGGTAGATCTTGTCCTCCTTGCGCCTCTTGTCCACCACTCTGATGCTGTTGAGCATCGTGGCGTGACTCCTGCCGCCAAAGTGCTCCCCTATCTCGGCGTACGTGGCATCACAGAGCTCCTTCGAGAGCCATACGGCAATGTGGCGCGCGGCCATGATGTCCTTGTTGCGCTTCTCGCCCACGAGGTCTGTGTGCGAGATGTCAAAGTACTGTTCGACCGCGCGCTGAATCTCCTCGATCTTGTATTGCTTCTCGCCGTTGGGCCACGACTCCCTGGCAAGTCGGTTGATGTCCTCGCGCGCGAGTTCCTCCCCGCGCTGCTCGCGGTGCGTCTCGGCAATGAGACAACGTTGGCAGAAGCCCTCAATCACACGGATGTTCGTGCCTGCTCGCTCGGCCATGTAGCGAATGTTTCCCTCTGAGATGGTTCCCGTAATGCTGAGACCAACATGGCCATCGGTTGCGTCCTCGTGCATGCGTCCGCAGAAGGTGGTGATGAGACGCAGCTTGAGCTCGTAGTTGGGGACTTGGATTGATGTCGAGAAGCCCGAGTCAAGCCGGCTCGTGACGCGCTCGTCGAAGGCGGCTTCAGCGCCCAGCTGCGAGGGGGAACGGTCGGCGGCAAGCACGATCTGCTTGCCCGCGCTGGTGAGGTGGTTGAAGGCATCGAAGAAGAAATCGATGGTGCCTGCCTTGCCGGCGAGCTTCTGGATGTCGTCGATGATGAGCACATCGATGTCATAGTAGTGATCGCGCAGGATATCGGGTGCCGACCTCTCACGGTGTGACATGGCTGTCGTGTAGTCGGTGATGAAGGCCGATCCGTCCTTGTACACACAAATGCGGGTAGGGTCGTTCGCCGAGATGTAGTTCTGTATCGCGCGCAGGAGGTGCGTCTTGCCCAGGCCACTCTTGCCGTAGATGAAGAGCGGGTTGTACGTGCGGTTCTCGCCGTTGGCCACCTGGAGTGCCGCCTGGTAGGCAAAGGTGTTTTCGTCGCCTACGACAAAGCGGTCGAAGGTGAGCTTGGAGTCCATCTCCGAGATGTCATCTACCAGTGGGTTTGCTGCTCGGCGTTCATGGCCCGCCGCCTCCCTGGCAGCGTTCTCGTCAAGCCAGGCGTCTTCGGGGGTATGCCCTTGTGCCGACATGGCGTCGGCCTTGCGCGATGCCGCCTCTTGGGGCGTGGGGGACATCCAGCGGCGGGCCTCCTCGGGGGTCACTGCAGAGCTTGGGGCGAGAGGGGCAGCGTCCGGGTCCTGCACGAAGGAGATGTCGAGCGAAGCGTCCTCGAAGGCCGCCTCGGTCAGACATTCGTTGATAACGTCGAGGTTCTTTGAGAGGCGGTTCTTGACCGTGCGGCTGTGGGTCTCGACGTGGAGAGTGCCCGCGTCGAGTGAGGTGGGCGCGCAGCTCCTGAGCATAGCCATGACCGAGCCCGGTAGGTGCCTCTTGCTCACCAGGTCGAACATGTCCTGCCACAGCGCCTCAGTATCTGCGTCGATCTCTGGTCCCATGTCCGCGTTCCTCTCGGCGTTTGTAGGCACCCTGTGCCCACCTTAAAGTGCGAGAGACCATTATAGGGGCAATGTTGAAAACTCAGGTCCTCAAACCCCATAGGCATCGAGAACTTCGAGAAATGTTGAAAACTTTGCCTCTATACCGATAGATGTCGATTGCGGCTGCATCACACGAAGTTCTGCCCTAGCTGCGTGAGGTAGTACTTCTGGCCGATTTTCTTGAGAATTCCCATCTGGACCAGGCTCGCTAGCTCGCGGGACCACGTGGGTGCCGACTTGCCATAGGCTCGTACGAGTTCTGTGGGGCCGACCATCTCGTGTGCCGAGAGATACTCGAGAATGATCTGCGAGCGGCCGGAGAGGTTGATGCGGCCGAGCTCAGACGTCCACGCGTGAGGCTGCGCAGCGGTCACAGGAGTGGTGGGTGCAGGGGACATAGCCGGCGTTGGTGGAGGAGCGGTCTGGGGTTGGAAGGTTGTCTGTGGATAGACTGTCTGCTGGGCCTGCACCGGTTGGTAGTACGGTTGATAGCCCTGTGCGTACGGATGCTGGTAGATGACCTGCGGCTGTGACGCTGTGTGAGGTACCTGACCGTACGTCTGTGGTGCCTGTGCCGCTGGCTTCCCAGGGGCGGCGCACCTCTCGGCATCCTCCCTGGGCCTGGTCGAGATCGTGACGATCGTCCCTCCAGATATGTTGTCCTCTATGGTGAGGCTCCCGCCTTTGTCACTCATATATTGCTGTACGTAGGGCAGCCCAGAGCCCACTCCGCGGATGTATCGCTTCATCTCCTCTGTAGCTGAGGTCGTGCCATACTCCATGGCCAGGTCCTTCTCCCGAATCCCCGGCCCCTGGTCGGAGAAGCGCAGCGTGTTGCCTCCATCCAGAATCGTGATGGTTGGTGCTATGAAATAGGCATGGATGAAGTTCTCGACAATTTCTCGAATAACCGTGAAGGGAATCTGACCTCCCTGCTCATGGGCAAGACGATTGACTGTTGCGGTAATCTCCTCGAGGTAGCTTCGAACGTCTGTAGGCTCGATGATCACCACACGCGGTGCCGCTGCGGCATCATCGTAGATGGCCACGCGTGCGGGATAGTGCACTGAATCTAGACTCCCTGGCATCCTGGATGTCCCTGCCTGCGGGTTTTGTGAGATGCTCTCACCCTGCTCACCCGTATCCTCGGGTGTGTTGTCGACGAATGGATAGAACGCGTGGTCCATTCCAGATTACCTCTCGAATCCTCCACCAGCTCTGACTCTTCAACCATGTTTCATCCTTTGTTGAAAACTTTCACTTGAATTTCTATGCGAACGAAAGTTTTCAACAAAGGATGAAACATGGTTAATAACTAGGTTTTAGCATGAAATGCCGACTAGAAAATCATAGCATCAGAAAGAAAGTTGTCAGTGGATTGGATGCTTCTTTTTGGTTCCGTGGAACTTTTCATACGACCTTCTGACATAGGGGGTCGGGGTGGCGGTGTATCATTAGCACCTAACGTGCTTGAATCCGTGCAGTTATTCTGCATTAAATTGACATTATGTCGGGGAGACCCTTACAATCTTTTAGCTTAAGACTCAAGACAACTAAACCCGTATGGGAGGAATACATCATGAAGCGTACGTACCAGCCCAACAAGCGCAAGCGTGCCAAGACTCACGGCTTCCGCGCCCGTATGGCCACCAAGGGAGGCCGCAAGGTTCTCGCTCGCCGCCGCGCCAAGGGCCGCAAGCAGCTCACCGTCTAACAGGGCATCGCATGGAGACCATCAAATCGCGTGCCGAATTTGAGAGGGTCTTCTCGCGCGGAAAGCGCTACAACAACGCGTTACTGCGCATTCGAGTGGTGCCAACGGGCGAAGGTGACTGTGCAAAGGTCGCCTTTGTGGCGCCAAAAAGGCTTGGGAATGCCGTCTACAGAAACAGATGCAAGCGCGTCCTGCGTGAGGCAGCACGCGCTTGTTCGCTACCATGTGACGGCTACGACGTAATCCTCTTCTCGACCGACAGGACCCACGACAGCTCACCCGAGCGCGTGGCAACGTCCCTTGAGAGGTTGCTCGAGAGGGCCGGTGTGGTGCGTGGCTGAGTCCAAGGGAGAGTCTGTGCTTTCGCGTACGGCTACAAGGGCCGTATGCTTCTATCAGCAGCGCATCTCGCCCCTGTTCCTGCCTCACTGCATCTATACGCCCACGTGTTCGGAGTACGCGCGACAGGCCATTGCCAAATACGGTCTGGCGAAGGGTGGATGGCTTGCCATGAGACGCATCATGCGGTGTCATCCCTTCCACGCCGGCGGATACGACCCCGTCCCCTAATCTCTTGGGGACACTCACGGAGGAACCATGTGGGATTGGATTATTAACTTTCTCGCCGGCGTGCTTGCAGGCATCGAGGGATTCTGCGGGGACTGGGGCCTCGCTATCATCATCTTGACCGTTATCATTCGTGTTCTCATCATGCCACTGATGAACAAGCAGGTTGAGTCCTCTGCACGCATGCAGGCAGCCCAGCCCAAGATTCAGGAGTTGCAGGCCAAGTACGCAGACGATCCTGAGCGCCAGGCGCAGGAGATGCAGAAGCTTTACTCTGACATCCACTTCAACCCCGTCATGGGTTGTCTGCCTGTCCTGCTCCAGGCACCCGTCTTCTTCGCTCTGTTTACAGTGGCGCGTGACCGTATCCCTGCCGATGCGAGCTTCTACAACATCATTCCGTCGCTTGCGGGCTCGGCGGGTGGCATGCTGAGTTCCGATGGGTGGGCCGCTGCTGCTATCTACATCTTCTTTGTTGTTCTCTTTGGTGTTTTGACCTTCCTGCAGATGGCCCTTAACGCTGGACAGGTTTCCGAGGACCAGCGCAAGCAGCAGTTGGGTATGGGTGCCATCATGGCTGTTGTGATGGCCTGGTTTGGCTGGAACATCCCCGCTGGTGTTGTCCTCTACTACAACGCTTCTGCGTTGTGGGGCATCATTCAGCAGTACACTGTCACTCGTAAGGTCATGGAGAAGGCCAAGGCAGAGGCAGAGGCAAGCATGTCGGCACAACCTTCAGTCTCTGTCGATGTGGTGCGTAAGGAGAAGAAGCCGCGCCCACACAAGAAGAGCTAGGACTTTTTTGCGTTCACCAGGAATTGATATAGCTACGGGTTTTCCCGTAACTATTTGGTTTTAGCGTACTTGCATTCCTTTTTGGAGGTTTGTGATGGAGGAAGGAACCCACGACGAGCTCGTCGAGGCCAATGCGGCTGCTCTTCAGGGAGACACTGATAATCAGTCCGAGATCACTGATGAGTTTGCAGATGTTCGCGCTCACTATGAAGCCGGCCTGGACTTGACCGAAGAGGAGACCGACCGCATTGCAGATGTTGCGGTCGAGTATCTGCGCGGTATTCTCAACCTGTTTGGTGAGTCCCACTCCTCCATCGATGAGTATGATGGCGAGGAGGGCGAGCTTATTCTCGATGTGAGCGGCGGCGACCTTGCTGTTCTCATTGGCCGCCACGGTCGTACGCTCGAGGCTCTTCAAACGGTGATCACCACGCTCCTGAGCAGTCGCCTCAAGTTCTACTATCCCATTGTGGTAGACATCGAGAGCTATAGGAACCGGGCCAAGAAAAAGATTGAGCAACTTGCTCGCCATGCCGCCTCACGCGCCATGAGCCACGGTTCCAGCGTTAAGCTTGCACCAATGAACGCTTACGATCGTCGATTGGTACATCTTGCCCTGAGGAATGATTCTGAGGTTACCACGCATTCAGAGGGCGAAGACCCCAATCGTTACGTGGTTGTGACGCCGGTCAAGCCATAATCTGTCTGGATTAAAAGATGCTCTGCTTCTTGCTGGGAGGGTGACGTTGGTTACCCTCCCCTTGCTATGAGTATTCTTTTTTATAATATATTAAACTATTAAATTTAACGTCAACGATTATGCCTGTTGCTTGATATAGAGGGGTTTTCCGATGATTGCTTCTCCATCAACGCTGCTGGGTGCTTCATTTTTACTAAAGACCATACGGATGTAACCAACTTTGAGATTAGGGAGCAAGTTACAATTGGATACTCCAATCAAGCCTTAGTTCCATGTCTAATTTAGTCTCCCCTCGCATGTGCTTGCTCTATTCTCTTGTCCTCCGTTTTTTGGACGCTGCTATAGTCTTACACGATTCGTGACTAACTTCTCTGGGCCGTCTAGAATCTTGAAGTCATAGAGTTTCTCTAATATTGAATCTGATTCTTGCCAAAAATTCCTGTAACGGGAATTTTTAGCAGCATGTTCTACCTTGTTATTCTCTGAAGGGAAGGTTATGTCCCAGGTCCCCTTTGATGTACTTGCCAGTGAGCTTCGCACTCTACTTGAAGTTGATTCAGATCTATCGACGTTAGCTTTATCGCAGGTACAGATTGACCTTCTCGTACATCATCTTGAGCTTGTCATCAGTAAGAACAAGGTAATGAATCTCACAAGAATCACCGACAGGCGTGAAGCTCTGGTCCTTCATATACTCGATTCGCTTCTGTTCATTGCCCACAATCCAGGTTTTGTTGCGTCTGGTTCCACACTCTTGGATATTGGGACTGGGGCAGGATACCCAGGCATTCCACTTGCTATTGTAGGTTCTTGTCAAACTACCCTCATCGATTCAGTTGGCAAGAAAGTTAAGGCTGTTAATGAGTTTGTTCATGTGCTTGGGCTTGCCGATAGGGTTTCATGTGTCCACGCGCGGGCTGAAGAGATTCCTTCTCTTGGTGGTAACGAATTTGATTTCGTCGTTGCTCGTGCTGTTTCCCAAACAAATGTTCTTATTGAGTATGCTACTCCCTGTCTCTGTATGGGCGGAACTCTTCTCGTTGGTAAAGGCCAGCCATCTAATGAGGAATTGCGGGCTGCTATCTCTGCCGCGAAGATATGTGGCTTAGAAGCCTCAGGTCGATACGAGTACGACTTACCCGATAGCCTTGGACGCCGTACTATTCTCTGCTATAGGAAAGTTTCTAAACCTCGAATCAAACTACCACGTCAAAATGGAATGGCTAAGCGAAATCCGTTGGGTATTTAGTAATCCTGTATTGTGCGTTGACCTAAATGGTATTGGTGAAGGCCCTAAGCTGTATTCTTTCGGGGTCTTTCTTATTGATTAAACTTGCTTGCGCGTTAGTCTCGAGCAATCTTGCAAACGAGTTCGATGTCCCTAACATCTATTTTTACCTGTTTCACGTGAAACCCTTTCCTATGGCTCTGAAATCTAAAACAGTTCTCAGCAACTTATATCACTTCTTTATAATCCATGGAATTATCTCGACCTCTTGTACCAACTCCTGATGCATATTACTTACTCGAAACTGATGATGACTGTTTCACGTGAAACAGCATTAAGTTCTAAAGTCTGTTATGAAAAGCAGAAATTAAGCAACTGATAGCAGACTTTTCAATGTTTCACGTGAAACAATACTCTATGATGAACATCACCAGATTGGTGAGCAAACGAAGCAAAGATGTATATCACTTGGCAATTGGGGGCATACGTGGGTTATCAGGACGTAAAACGAGGCTATACCAACAGAGATCCCAAGGTCCTCGCGATAATTAACCAAAAAGGTGGGGTTGGAAAGTCAACGACGGCCATCAATCTTTCGGCTGCCTTGGGTGAGGCAAAGAAAAAGGTTCTCGTAATTGATCTCGACCCCCAAGGAAACACGACAAGTGGCTACGGAATCGAAAAGGAAGACCTCGAACATGATATGTATGATGTCCTGCTTCAGGATTTTCCAATTGAAGATGCCATAGTTGACACCTGTGAGGAGCGTGTCTTTGTCGTTCCTGCAACAATTCAACTTGCAGGTGCAGAAATCGAGCTTGTTTCCGCAATTGCTCGTGAAAGCATCCTCAAAAGCGTTATTGAAAAGATAAAAGAAGAGTTCGATTATGTTTTTATTGACTGTCCACCCTCACTTGGTTTGCTCACAATCAATGCGCTTGTTGCTTCTGACCAGCTATTGATACCAATTCAGTGTGAGTATTACGCCCTTGAAGGCGTAACTAAGCTCATTGAGTCAATGAGGATGGTTAAGAATCGTTTGAATCCAGCACTCTCGATTTTTGGTGTAGTAATGACGATGTATGATACGCGAACCACACTCTCTCGTCAGGTTGTTGAAGAGTGCAAGAACTATTTTGGCCAGCAGATTTTTAAGACATATATCCCTAGGAACGTCAAAATCGCTGAGGCTCCGAGCCATGGATTGCCTGTAACCATGTATGCGCGCATGAGCAAGGGATCGTCTTCATATACCAAACTCGCAAAGGAAGTGATTCGTCGTGGCTAAAAAAACTGGACTCGGCAAAGGTCTTGAATCACTCATGGGAGAAGCTAACGCAGAGGTTGGCTCCCCAGCTGCCGATTCAACACTTCCAGTATCGAAGATTAAACCCAACAGGGGACAACCCAGAAAAAACTTCGATCCTGACGAACTTGCTGAGCTTGCTGACTCAATCAAGCAGAACGGTATCCTCCAGCCAATTATTGTGCGGAAGAAGGGTACTTCCTATGAGATTGTTGCGGGAGAGCGCCGTTATCAGGCGGCAAAGCTTGCTGGTCTTGAGGAAGTTCCTGTAGTCATTAGAGACATCAGCGATGAGGATGTCTTCAAGCTCGCCCTCATCGAGAACCTCCAAAGATCTGATCTCAACCCTATCGAAGAGGCCCAAGGGTACAGGCAGCTCATCAATGCGAACGGATTGACCCAAGAGGAGGTGGCTCGCCTCGTCTCCAAGTCTCGCTCCGCAATCACGAACACTCTAAGGCTCTTGGATTTGCCGGAGCAAGTCCAGGACCTGATGAGTGAGGGAAAGCTGACAGCTGGCCATGCTCGTGCCATCTTGGCGGTGCCATCTGAAGAGGGACGAATACGACTTGCTGAGAAGGTTACTATCCAAGGTTTGTCAGTGCGTCAGACAGAAACCCTTGCCCCACTGTTTTCTGACAATAGTCAGATAGAACCGGTACGCCGCCAGCCAGTCCCTCAGTCATTCAAGCGAGCTGCCAGACAGATGAGGCTTGCCCTGGACACCAACGTGAAGGTAAAGACAGTACGCGGTAGGAACAAGGTCGAAATAGAGTTTGAGGACGAGGAGGCCCTTGCCCATCTCGTAGACCTTCTCACCAGGGAGTAGGAGCAACAATGAAGAAGCTTCTGAGGGGTGCAATAGCACTTGCTGCAATAGCGGGGGTTGGCTATGTCATCTACAGAGAGGTTCTCACCGATGAGGCGCGCAGTAGTCTCCATAAGATGGTAGAGGTCGTCAAAGACTCATACGATCGCGTCAACGAGGTCATTTCATCCGTGAGAGGGGACGTTATGACGGATGAGGGACCCCTTCCTAATGTCCAAGCTACTATGAAGCAATGGAAAGACATGGGATACTGAGAAAGACTTTGTAGCAGAACAAGAACAAATGTTCTAAATTTAAGGGGACAGCCACTCGTTACGATGGCCGTCCCCTTTGTTGCTAGGCAGAGATGACAACTGGCAGGAAAGAGCTCCTAGGACTCCTGCACGCGCTGGCGGAGCTGCCCGCATGCGGCGTCAATGTCGGTACCACGAGAATTTCTGATGGTGGCCTCAACACCTACAGAGGCCAGGCGAGTAACGAATTCCCCTGCGCGCTCGGGGCTTGCAGGCTTGAGATTGGAGCCGGGAACCTCGTTGAGCTGGATGATGTTCACGTGCGCAAGAGTCCCACGGCAGAAGTCGCAAAGGGCGCCGAGCTCATCCTCGTTGTCGTTGACGCCCCGAATGAGCGCATACTCATATGTGGGCCTGCGCCCCGTCTTGGTCACATACTCACCCATAACGTCGTAGAGGTGGATGAGTGAGTACTTCTTTACTCCTGGCATAAGGATGTTACGTGTGCTTTGGTTTGCAGAGTGAAGCGAGACGGCAAGCGTGAACTGCTCGGGCTCGTTGGCAAGGCGCTTGATCATAGGAATAACGCCGCAGGTAGAAACCGTAAGATGACGCGCGCCAATGCCAGCTCCTTCGGGAGAGTTGAGGCGGCGGAGGGCAGCGAGCGTGGCGTCGTAGTTCATCATGGGCTCGCCCTGCCCCATCATCACAACGCTGGTGACGCGCGTGTTGAAGTCATCGCGCACATGCATGACCTGCTCGTATATCTCACCTGCCGTGAGCGAGCGCGTGAGGCCTGAGGTGCCAGTTGCACAGAAGGCACACCCCATGGCACAGCCGGCCTGCGTGGAAACGCACGCGGCTAGGCGGTTCTTCGAGGGCATGCCCACACATTCGACAGAGACGTCATCAGGGAAACGCAGCAGGTACTTGCGGCTGCCATCTTTGGAGACCTGGCGTGCAACTTCCTCTATGCCACCAAGGGTTACGTAGTCTGCCAGCTGGGCGCGCAGCGCCTTAGAAAGGTTAGTCATCTGGTCAAATGACGTTGCATTCTTGACCCAGACCCAGTCCTCGATTTGCTTGGCGCGAAACTTTGGTTGGCCAAGCTCAGCGAGAAGGGTCTCTAGCTGCCCGCGCGTGCAATTTCTCAGATCGAGCTTCTGGTTATGTCGATTGACGTCGTCCGTCTGCATTTCTGGCCCCTTGCCCTTGTGGTTTGGCGTGGTGGAGTATTCTCATTGGGTTACCGTTATGTGTGCGTCTGAGTCTACCGCACGGCGGAGAGATGCAAGGGAGAGCGCATGACAAGTCAGGACGTGTTGGGGCGCAAGGTTGTCGTTATTGCCGGCGGCTGGTCTGACGAGAAGGAAATTTCGCTGGACTCGGGCCGCGCATGCCAGAAGGCGCTTGCCGATGCCGGTTTTGAGGGTGTTGACCTGCTCGATGCTGCAGGCGAAGGGTTTGTCTCGCAACTTGCCAGCGGTGGGTACGACGTAGCCTTCGTGGCAATGCATGGCCACTATGGCGAGGATGGCTGCATCCAGGGACTTCTCGAGATTCTGCACATGCCCTACACCTTCTCGGGCGTCCTGGGCAGCGCCGTGAGCACTGAGAAGGAGGTTGCCAAGGCGCTGTATTGTCAGGCTGGCATCCCCACACCAAACGGAACGGACGTCGCCCCTGGAACCAAGCTTACGCCTGAAGACATAGATCACATTGTCGAAGAGCTGGGCCTCCCTCTGTTCGTGAAGCCCGCTGCCAACGGCTCAAGCTTTGGTGTAACGCGCGTGACTAGCGCCTCTCAGCTGGTAGACGCCGTCGAGCTTGCCACGCAGGGTGGCGATCGCGCGCTCATTGAGGAGTGCGTGACCGGCACCGAGATCACCGTTCCCGTTATTGGAAACGATGAGCCCAAGGCGCTCCCCATCGTTGAGATCGTGACAGGTGCAGAGTTCTATGACCTCAAGGTGAAGTACGAACCCTCCTCGATGCACCACGTCATTCCCGCACGGCTTGAGGCTGGGGTCTATGCGCTCGCTCAGGAGCTGGCGGTTCGCGCTCACCGCACTCTGCACCTCTTGGGTGCCTCGAGAAGCGACTTCATCGTTCGCGAGGATGGGACGCCGGTGATTCTCGAGACCAACACCATCCCCGGCATGACCGAGACAAGCCTGCTGCCGGACTCTGCTCGTCACGGCGGGATCGAGTTCCCCGAACTCTGCAAGAAGTTTGTGGAGTACGCGCTTGAGGCGCATGGGAAGTCGGAGGACTAGCATGGCCCTTGCCACCAATGGCGGGTGCGAAGAGAGCACGGAAGAGACAGCAGCCGCCCTCGAGCGGCTGCTTCTCCCTGGAACGCCCGAGGATATACGCGCCAACTACCTGAGCCTTGCAGAGCGGGCATGCACCTACGAGTTTGGCCTGCTTGAAGAGGATGTCGTGGTGCTTGATACCGAGACGACGGGACTCTCGTTCAAGGATTGCGAACTTATCGAGATATCGGCCGCGCGGCTTTCCGGCCGCGAGGCCACCGAGCGCTTTGAGACCTTTGTTGACCCCAAAAGGCCCATCCCGCCAGAGATTCAGCGGCTCACGGGGATTCGTGACATTGACGTGGCGGGTGCCCCCACCCCTGAAGAGGCGGTGAGCGCGCTGGCAGACTTTGTCGGCGGTGCTCCCGTGCTGGCACATAATGCGACCTTTGACCGTACGTTTATCGAAAGGGTACGCGGTGGTGCCGAGGTGTCGGACACCTGGGTCGACACGCTTTCCCTCTCGCGCATAGCCCTTCCACGCCTTTCGTCGCACCGCCTCCTGGACATGGCGGAGGCCTTTGGCTGCGACTCCGTCACCCATAGGGCTGGAGACGATGTCGACGCGCTCTGTGGTATGTGGCGAATCATCCTTCTCGGCCTCTCCGATCTGCCGTCAGGGCTTCTGGGACACCTCTCGGAGATGCACCCCGAGGTGGACTGGCCGTTCAGGCCTGTCATCGCGCACCTTGCTGCCGAGCAGGGTCCGGCACCCTTCTCGCTCAAGGCACTTCGCCATGGACTTGTCTCTCGCACAGAAGCGCACCCCCGGGCTGACGCTGCCGAGAGCGACGAGGTACTTGTCGCCTCCGCACCAGAGGTCATCCAGGAGGAATTCTCTCCGGGAGGCATGGTTGGCCGCATGTACGAGAACTACGAGACCCGACCCGAGCAGCTTGCCATGGCGCTCGAGGTGCGAGACGCTCTTGCCACCTCGACCCACCGCACTATAGAGGCAGGCACGGGTGTCGGTAAGTCCATAGCCTATCTGCTTCCCGAGGTCCTCTTTGCTCAGCGCAACAATGTGACCGTGGGCATCGCCACCAAGACCAACGCGCTTACCGACCAGCTCGTCTCTCACGAGCTGCCCGCGCTTTCTCGTGCGCTGCCAAAGGGCCTTACGTTTCACAGTCTGAAGGGCTACGAGCACTATCCGTGCCTGCACAGACTTGACCGTGCTGCCGTCGAGGACCTCCCCATTGAGCTTGCTCGCAACGATGGTCGCTCCGACAACGCGATTGCCGCAGATATGCTCACCGCCATTGCCGTGGTGTACGCCTTCTCGTGCCAGTCGCCTGACGGAGACCTGGATGCGCTTGGAATTCGCTGGCGCTACGTGCCGCGTCAGATGCTTACCACTACGCCGGGCGAGTGTCTTCGCACACGCTGTCCCTACTTTCCCAACGAATGCCTAGTACATGGCGCACGCAGGCGCGCCGCGAGTGGCGACGTGGTGGTGACCAATCACTCGTTGCTGCTTCGAAGCGTTGCCACAGAGGGCAAGATTCTGCCACCCGTTCGTCACTGGGTGATTGACGAGGCCCACTCCTTTGAGGGAGAGGCGCGCCGCCAGTGGGCGCACGAGGTCTCGGGAGATGAGGCACGTACGGCGTTCGAGCTGTTGGGGGGCACCAAGAGCGGCACGCTCCACATGGTCATGACGTCCATCTCTGCGTCAAGGATTGATGGGGAGACGCTTATCCAGGGGCTTCTCACCAAGGCCTCAGCGTCCGTCTCGCGTGCGGCTGTATCGACGGCCGACCTCTTTATGGCTCTGCACGACCTGGGGGCGCTCGCTAGGGGCGAGGGCGGCTACGACATGGTGACCCTCTGGATTGACGAGAAGGTTCGTGAGACCTCGCAGTGGGGTGCTGTTGCCGAGGCCGGTTCTGCTGCTGTGGGCCATTTGGACGAGGCCGTAAAGCACCTGTGTGAGGCGGAAGAAAAGCTGGCTGAGGTTGCGCCGCAGCTTGCGGCCGATCTTACGGAGTCTGGCCGGTTCCTCTCCGAGCTGTTGGAGAGCCTGCGGCTCATTTTGGGTGGAGAAGACCAGACGTACGTGTATTCCGCGGAGCTCTATCGCTCGAAGCGACGCATTGGTGCCGAGAGGCTGCTCGCCGAGAAGCTCGATGTGGGTGCGGACCTCGCGCAGGACTGGCTGCCCGAGATGAAGAGCGTGGTGTTCACCTCGGCGACCATGGCAGTAAAGAAGGAATTCTCGCACTTTGACCATGCCGTAGGGCTTGACCGCCTGCCTGCGCCCACGCACAAAGACGTGCAACTTGATTCAAGCTTTGATTATGATAAGAGCATGTCGGTCATCGTGACCAAGGATATGCCGGCTCCAAATGAGGGCGGTTACCTCGACGCGCTTGCTGAGCTCCTGTACGACGTGCATCGTTCGATGGACGGCTCGGTGCTCACGCTATTCACGAACAGACGCGATATGGAGCGCATGTATGCAGAGCTCGGACCACGTCTTACCAAGGATGGCCTTGCGTTGGTGTGCCAGGAGCGCGGCTCTTCTCCGCGACGCCTGCGGCAGCAGTTCATGGCCGAGAAGCGCACATCACTGCTCGCCCTGCGCTCGTTCTGGGAGGGGTTTGACGCTTCCGGTGACACGCTGAGGTGCGTTGTGATTCCCAAACTGCCGTTCGCGAGCCCCAATGACCCAATCGTGCGCGAGCGCGACCTGCGTGAGGAGCGCGCGTGGTGGCGTCACTCGCTGCCCGAGGCGGTCATCTCGGTGAAGCAGGCGGCAGGGCGGCTCATTCGCACATCGAGCGACCGCGGCGTGCTAGTCCTGGCGGACTCGCGTGTAGCGCAGAAGCGTTATGGCCGTACCTTCACGGACTCGCTGCCCTCTAAGACCGTGGTCATGCTCGAAACCCAGAACGTGTGGCGCTATATCGAGACGTGGCGAGCCTCGCACGAGTAAGAGACGGTGGCTACGGTTCGTTTAGCTTGCGACGTGCATAGGCGATGACGAGGGTGTTTACCTCGCCATCGCTCGTTGTTACCGTTCCCGCGCACGCGGCGACGCGTCGGGGCAGCCATTCTCCGCCGTAGTAGGGAATCCGCGCGTGGATGACGGAACCTTCGTCTCGGTCGATGCGCAGACCAGGCCAGGCGAGAAGGTCGAGGTAGTGTCTATCGCGAAAGGCAAGACGCACCATACGGGCGCTACTGCTCTCTTGCGGCTCGGGAGAAACCTCCTCGGCAGGGACAATGTGTATGTCTGCCATGCGGTCCAGGCGGAAGAGGCGGTCGCCTTGGCGGGAGGGATCATAGGCATCAAGGTACCAGGTAAAATCGGTGTTGCGAAGACCACGGGGGTCAACGTGGCGGCGACGGGGTTCCTTGTCAGCTGTGCCCTGGTATGAGAAGTCGAGCATGCCGAGCTGGGCTATTGCCTTTGAGCACAGGAGAATGGCCTCTGCCACGCACATGGAACCTGAGGCTTTGGGGACGTTTGCGTTCGTGTCAGGGGTATGGACAACGAGAGCGTCATCGGGGTCTGAAGGCGCGAGGGAGGCGGCTACCTTCTGGCGTAGCGGCGCATCTGCAGGGATGCCCATCTGGTTGAGGGCTGCCTGAACCGCGACGGTCTCCGACCTGGTGAGACGGAGCCTCCTTGCATGGCTCCCGGACCCGCCTTCGAGGATGAGACGCTTGTTGGCATCGTCCATCGAGAGGGGAAGCACCGCTGCTCCCTCACTACTTGCAGAGAGAATGAGCTCCATGCGATGACGGGCGTCCTGCTCGCTTATGCCCAAACGGCCGGCAATGGCTGCGACGTCCAGGCTGTCTCCGGTGCCATCCAGAGAGGATATGATGGCCACCAGCTCTCGGGCCTCCTGCAAGCCTCCCTTGCGGCCGGCCCCCTGCCTGCGGTTAGCCATGTGCAACCTCCTCAAGCTTCGAGCGCCAGGCCGAGACAAGCTCTGGTGGCGAGAGCGGCGTGACGTCCTCCGCTATCGCCCATGACGCTGCATCCCCGACGCTGCTCACCTCAACGCGCCATGTTACGATGCCGCGCGTGTCCGCGACGCACTCGAACGTGCCTTTGCCCCGAGCAGCCTGCGAGAACTCTGCCACCGCCTGCTTCGGCACGGTGAATACGGCTTCGCACGACATCGCCCCAAGCTGGAAGGGGAGCTTTCGCCAGTCCCGAACGTCAAAGTCCTCCGGAACCACGAAGGGTACCGAAGGATCCTCCGTCGCGCGCCGAACCCTGTCGATACGGTAGGTGCGCGTTGAGCCATCGATAACCTGGGCCGCCTCATCAACGGATGCCGCAACCATGTACAGGTGCCCGCGCATCCCAAAGAGGCCATAAGGGGCTACCATTCGCTGAACAGTCTTCCCATCCGCACGCCTGTAGTCGATGCGGGCTGCGTGTCCTGAAAGGCTGCATTCTCGCAGGGTCGTGAGCTGGCGGCTTGGCAGTCTCTTCTCGACGGGCAGCGAGACCGAAGCCGGGTAGTCGAAGGACGTGTCGATTTTGGAGAGGGCGATGCGGAGATCGGCGCCGTAGGGGAAGTCTGGGTCATCGACAAGCGGGAGACAGGCGACGTCTAACGCCACGGCGTCCTCCTCCGAGAGCTCGGTGCTCTCGACAAACGATGTGCTGTCCACATGCCAAAGTGTTTCTGCACCATCCACGCGAGCGACCACGATGCCACACTCGGCGAGCGCGACCCGGTCGCGACGGAATGCCGTGCGGTACGAGCTCGTCTTCTCCAAGTCTGGATAGAATGAGCGCCGGATGGTCTCGTCGCTTATGGTGTCCGAGCTCATGAAGGCAAGGGCGAGCGAAGCGATCCTTCTGGCCTTCTCGTCATCCCTCGAGAGTTCCGCAAAGTCGTTTTTCTCTTCCAACCTGGCTCCCTCGCGTCTCATCGCGGTAGCTGCCTGCAGGTTCCGCGATCCATATTGCGGGCTGCGCGCCGCTTGGTCTAGACAATAGCCGAACGGGCGAGGCCGGGGGTGGCTGGTGCGTGAAGAGTCTAGACAATAGCCGAACGGGCGAGGCCGGGGGTGGCTGGTGCGTGAAGAGACTGGCGGGAATAGCGTATTGCAGAAAACGGCCTTGCATATGCGTTCGTTGTGGGGGGATTAGCGTGCAAAAGGCCGCCCAGCGAGGTCCGGGGTGATATTTGGGCCCTCCAAGACGTATACTCGTCAAGGTATATGCGCATTCTCGCGGCCCTGTAGGTCGCGTGACCAGCGGAGGGCGTACAGTATGGCCATGACACATGACTATATGGACTACCTGGAGGACCAGATTGGCATCTCTCCGGCTAACAGCCAGGAAGAGCTCCAGGCCGCCCAGACCATCGCCGACCTCATGCGACAGCATGATGTGGACGTGAGCGTTGAAGAGTTTGACGCACCCGGCCTCGGCCGCCCTGTGAGGTGCGTCCTTCTCGTGCTCATGTTTGTAGGCGTTGTGCTCTCGGGTACGGGAATCTCTGGTCTCGGCGTGGCCCTGGCGCTTGTTCCCGCCGTCCTGCTTGTCCTTGAGGTGCTCGGCATTGGTGGCGGCTTCCTCTCCAAGCTTGGCCCTGCCGCCCGCAGCCAGAACGTTGTGGCTGTGCACCACGCAACGGGTGAGCTTGTCGCCAAGGGCAACAGGCCTATCGTTGTGGTTGCCCACTATGACTCCCCCCACGACAGCTTCCTGTACGGCAGCCCAGTCTCTCGCTATGTTCCCATGTGCCGCAAGGCACTCAAGTGGCTGGTTCCTGCTGTGGCCCTTTGCGCGCTGCTCCAAATGGCCACCTTCTTGCCGTCGCCGTTCCGCTCGATCCTATGGGTAGCTGGCATTCTTCTCGCCATCCCCCTTGCTGCGCTTGGCGCCGACGGAATCTACCAGAAGTTCTCGCGCTGCTCGTTGGGCTCCAACGACAACAAGTCTTCGGTCGCGGCGCTTCTCGGCATCCTCGACAACGTGCGACCCTCCGGCAAGAAGCCCATCTCTCGGCGGGCCATTGAGAGAGGGCAGCAGCACGACGAGCGTGAAGGGGCCCAGGCTGAGGAGGAGCCTGCTCCGGCTCCCGCGCCGGCACCGCAGCCCGAGGAAGTCGTTGGCGTTCGCCATGGCAAGGACGCGATTGCCGCCCTTGGCATCCTTTCCGCCGACTGCAAGATCGAGTATGTCGACTCTTCCAAGAACATGAGGGCCTCTTCCATCGATGCCGACGAGACGAGCGAGCTTCCGGGCAATCCGTCTAACGTTGGCGTGCGAATTGATGCAGAGGCCGAGGCAAGTGCTGGTGACTCGACTGAGGGGCTGCCCAAACCCGTACCCGCGCGTGCGAAGGACGCCGCCCTAGCCACAGCGACGGATGCCGCGTCCGCTCCTTCGGCTGATGCCGACGTGACTACAGAGGAGCCTGTGGCGGTTGACCCTGATGCCACCGTCCCCGCAAAGCCGCGCTTCTTTGATCGCAAGAGGCTTGCGAGCATGTTCAGTCGCTTCGAGAGTCATGGTGTTGGCGAGAAGGACGACTCTGGCCTCACCGCCACGCCCGATGATGACCTCGACTCTACAAAGCCGACGACTCCAACACCGCGGAAGCGCCCAGAGAAGCCCGATGATCCCAACTGGGGCAAGTCGGACTTCAAGCCACAGGTGTCCGATGTGGCGCGTCGTGCGGCGCTTTTCGATCTTCCGGACCCGTCTCAGGCAACAGACCCCCTTGCGGCTGACCCCGACGCCACCCAGCTTGCTCCCTCTCACCCCGCGGCTACGCCATCCAGAAGGAGCATGGGTAATCTCCTGAGTGACGCAGACGCCAGGAATGCCCAGCGCATTCGTGGCGGCATGGACGATACAGATGTGCCTGTGATCACTCCCGCCCCCTCTGAGGCAGCGCCGATGCAAGACGTTGCCAACGAGCGACAGGACAGCTTGGGCGTAATCGGCACAGATGACTTTGCGACGCCTGAGGCCGAGCCAGAGCGTGAGCCCGAGAAGCACCACTTCAGCTTCTTTAACCGCATGAAAAAGGGTGATGCTAGGCGTTCCCGCGGTCAGGCGACGCGCGAGAGCAACTGGCTGAGGGATGATCCCGAGAACTGGGATGAGGACACGGACTCCGGTTCCTGGAAGGGTGGGGCTACCACCAGAAGCGGCCTGCGTCTGGTCCAGGACGCGCCTACCGAACCCGTGGACGCCTCGTACGAGGGCGCGCCTGTGGCCGGAGAGCCTCTCACCGATACCCCTGCAAACATTGCGCCCGGCGAGTCCGTGAATCCAGCCGACTATTCTGAGGGACAGCAGGTGGGACCCGATGTTGATTCCGCTGACGTTCCTACCGAGGACGACCTCCGCGCGGCCGTGCTCCACATGGGTGACGACGAGCTCGTTTGCCACGACATCTGGTTTGTTGCCCTCGGTGCCTCCGACCTTGACCATGCGGGGATGCGCTCCTTCCTGACCGAGCACCGTTCCGCCATTCGTGGTGCCTTCCTTGTGAACCTCGACTGCGTGGGTGCGGGCGACCTCTCGCTTCTGACTCACGAGGGGTTCGAGCCCACGCGCCGTGCGGACAGAAGGCTCCTCAGGCTTCTCTCTGGTACGGCATCCGACCTCAACATGGACCTGAAGACACAGGCGTTCGACTGGGTCGATACGGACGCCTCTGTCGCCATGCGTGCTTCCGTACGCGCAGTAACGGTTATGGGCCTAGGGGACAATGGGCTTCCCGCGCTCTCTCGTACCGAGCAGGATGTTCCGGAGAACGTTGATGGGGATCAGGCCGCTTCGGTTGCCGAGCTTGTCACCGAGATGATTCGCCGCTCGTAGTCCTCCGCAGAGCAAAACATTGCGCTTGTAGTCCCGAGGGGGCCGGCCATTGTCAGCCCCCTCTTTCTGCTGTTGGTGCGTTGGGACGAGCCTTACGCAATCTCCCTGTGCCAAAGCCCAAGGATTAGTCCAACACAACCAAGTGCCGCACAGACTCCCATAGCAGTCTGCGTCGTTGCGTCGCCGGTGCCCGGCGTGCCACTTCGATCAAAACGACCTTCTTCCGCGAGTGGCTCGTCATGTCTGTAACTGACCATCTGGCTTGCCGCGGAAAGGTCCTTGTGGGTTGCGACCTCCTGACCACCGCGACAGAGGGATTCGAAGACAATGACCTTCCTGCCCACGAAAACGGAGCCATCGGTCTCGAATGGCATGGCTATGAAGCCATCAGCCTGGGTTGGGATAAACTGCTGCGTCGCGGTAATGGCCTCGCCATTGGAGTCACAGATTGGCTCGCCGCCCTCCGCGTCTACGAGCGTGCCCTTGAGCTCGTAGTCGCTGCCGGGAACCAACCCCTCATAGGCAACAACGTCAACGATGCCGGTGGTGTCTTGCGTTGAACCCTCATGCGTTCCGGTTTTCTCGTCTGTTGCTGTTGTCTGGATGGACGGCCCACGCTCTTCCCGGTTGTCAATGGTGCCAAGGTCCAGAACCTCGTTGTGGCGAGGCTCAGGGAACTCGGTGGTAAGTTCAAACGAGATAAGGGCTCGGCCTTGGTTGGCGTCGCACCTCAGCTCCTGGACCTGATAGCGGTCGTACGGGAGTGCCGCAAGGCCCTTGATGGGTTCTTGGTTGGCTTCGGCAGAACCGCCAAACCAGACGCCGCTCTCGGAATCGAGCTTGGAGGAGTCCACTGCTGGCTGAGGCAGGTTGTCACTCAGCGCGGCATCGTTCGCATTCGTGCGTTGCTCGGAGGCATAGACGGATGAGTCAAAGATGCCGTTCTCATCCGTTGCGATAACATGTTGCTCGCCCGTGGTGGCGCTGGTGATGAGAAATGCAACGTTTGCCATGGGTTCCTGTGTTCTCTCATCACGTTTCACAAAGCGGATGTCGGTACGCCCTACCTGGTCGTGCACGGCCTTATCTGCTTGTGAGAGGTCGATGATGGAACCGCTGTCGACAACCTGGAATGTGACAGACCAAAGTACGGCCTCGCTGTCCAAGAGATACCCCTGGGGAGCAGATGACTCGCGGACTGTGTAGGTACCATATGGGAGGGAATCTGCGCCGGTGGATGCTATGCCGCTCTCGTCTGCCGTCAGCGTGAGGGCAACCTCTCCGGGATTGACTGTTGTCCCGTCAACCAGGACGGGCCGGGCAGACACATTCGTTACCGTAAACGTTGCCCCTGCAAGCGTTGCCGAGCCAAGTGGTGCATGCCCTAGCGTTTCTCTGTCAACCTTGCCAATGCAGACACCACCGCGGACAACATGGTCATCCACGGGTGCTTGGGCGGAGACCACCGTCCCATCCTCGCCGATGGTTACCTCGGCCTGCCAGTCTGTGTTGAGTAGGTAGCCTGATGGGGCAGAGACCTCACGTATGGAATAGCGTCCGTAAGGCAGCTGGTGAGACGTTGTGGTTGCGTGGCCGTGGACATCCGTCACAAGGTCAATGCCCGTAATGGCCTCTCCGGGCTCGTATCTCTCGCCGGCTATAACCACGGGATGTGCGGACTCGTTCGTGATTTGGAAGTGCGCTCCCTCGAGCGAGGCGTCCCCTTGGGGGCTGGCGCTTGAGAGCTCGTGGTCAATCTTGTCGACAGCAACGCCGCCGGATATGGGCGTATCAGGCAGCTCTATTCGGGTCTGGCCGTTGGCGTGAAGCACAATCGTCTTGGTCCAGCCATCGTTGAGAATGTAGCCCTTGGGCGTTTTGGTCTCCTTTAGGACATAGGTGCCGTACGGAAGCTCGACGCTGGGGAATGTGCCCTCAGCGTTGGCCGTGAGCGTGCAGACCGCCTCGCCCGGCCCGAAGGTCTTCTCGCCATACATGACGGGCCCCACGGACGCGTTGGTGATGCTCACCTCGGCCCCCTCGAAGGTGGCGTCCCCTTGGGGGCCTTCTGAACCAAGGCTGACATCCACCTTTGTGAGCGGTGGCGTTGGCGGTGTCTCGATGTTCTCGTCCACCGTGCCGGCACTTGCGGGCTCATCGGAGTCGCTCACAACGGCAACGCCCACCCACTCGGAGTTGAGCTCATAGCCTTCTGGTGCCGCGATCTCGCGCAGCTCGTAAGTACCATAGGGAAGGATCTTCTCGCTTGTTGCCGTGCCGGACTCGTCAGTCACCAACTCGAAGCCGTCGATGACCTCTCCCACGCCATGAGTGGCTCCATCGATGTAGACGGCGTGATCGGACACGTTGCGCACTTGGAATCGGGCGCCCGCCAGCGTGGCATCACCCTGTGCGATACCCTCTTTGAGCTGGTGGTCAATCTTGTTAACGCGTATCGAGCCGAGAATTACCTGGTCATCGACACCGCGCCCCATCACGTCTTTCACGGCGCTGGTGCTGTTCCACCCATCAAGCGTCTTCCAGGTGGCTAGGCCGCCTTCAAGCGTGACCGTGGCTACATGCAGGGAGGAGTCTGTGAGCTCGTATCCCTCGGGGGCCTTGGTCTCTTGGATTCCATAGGTGCCAAGCGGGAAGATTGCATCGCCCTGGGTGTTTGAGAAGAGCGCGTCTCCCGAGACCAGCTGCGAGTCGCTGTAAGTTGCTACGCCATTCGCGTCCGTTGCAAAGACCCAGGTGCGGAGTGGTGTGCCGGAGGTGTCTCCCGTGACATTCCCGTAGTAGCGTACGGTGAACTGCGCCCCAGAGAGCGAGGCGTTTCCTTGGGCAATGCCTCCTGTTGCCGCATCGAGCTTCTGGACGATTGCCCCCGCAGGAGCAGTTGCGGGAACCTCTTCGACGGGGCTTCCCTCCACCTGTGAGGTGGTGCCAGAGCTTACGCTGACCCTGTAGATTCCCTCGTCTAGCAGGTAGCCCTGCGAGGGGTATACCTCACGGACGTAGTAATCCCCTGTGGGGACGCCGGTGAAGACAGCGTGCCCGTTGGCATCGGTGTTGGCCGTCTGCACCAGCTGCGTGCACGCTTCGTCCGAATAGAGTCCGTAGCAGGCGCCTGCAAGCGAGTAGCTAGCACTGCCCTGCGCCATCTCCTTGTTCGCCGACTGTTTGTAGAGCTCTGCCTGGCCGTTGGGTGGACCCAGCGGGAAGAGGACCCAGCAGGATGGGAAGCACTTGGGGGTGATTCCAGATATCTGGTTGCCGCCGATAAGCGTGTCGCCGGAACTCAGGCCATTAGGTCTCTGTGCGGAGTGCCAGAAGAGATCATCGCCTGAGGAGCTACCCCAGAAAAAGCCCACATGATCGTCTGCTGTATTGCCGTAGGCATCCGTTCCTGCCTGAAACACAGAAGTATATGGGACGGCACAGACGATGTCACCCTTCTGGAGCAGGCCCGAGGCCAGCATCTCCTCCTTGGAGTCGAAGGTGTAGGAGATTACGTCATTGTGCTCGCAGACGGCAAACCAGTTAAGCAGCGAAGTCCAGTTGCCTTTGTGACCATCGGTGTTCACGAAGGTCTCGTATGGGGAGCCCCCTACCTTGTCGAGGACATATGCGACAAAACCGTTGCACTGCATGCCGGGGGAGTAGCCTCCCGAGTCTCCTCTTGGGCGCGGCTTGCTGCCCGTATCGTTGACGCCCTTGTAGGGAGTTCCCAGGTAGTAATCATCGCCCTCGTGAGCTGTGAGTTCGTCTACCACCTGCTGGCGGGTGACGCCAACAACGTCGCTGATGTATCTGCTCCCATCGGGGTTATGCAGATACGCAATGTTTGTATTGCCCGAGGCCGGAGATTGGGCTAGGGCGAGTCCGCCTGCACCCAGGCCGAGCCCTCCTCCGAACAGCTGTCCCATCACGAGTACGGCTGCCATCACGATGGCAACGATGCCCCGCCACAGCGAGCGCCTCCCAGCGTGGCCCGGTCCTACGTGCGGTCCACCTCGCAGCTTGTCTCCTCCAATGAGCCTTGCCTGTGGCGCGTCACGTCGCAGGTGGCCATACCTTGCTTCCCCTCTGGCTCTTCTTGGTCGTCCTGGCTTCATGCGTCCTCCTTCATGTGTCGACAGATCGATTGCGGGAGAACAAAACTAGAGTGGAGTGCCTGCACATTTCTGACGCTGCGCGGACAGCGAGCCGTCACCCGTCTGCCAACTTCCTGACAGGCAGTTCAATCTACCTGGGAAGATATGGTGCCTGCATTACACGTTGCCTCGACCAAAACTCGTAGCGAGAATTTTCTTTGGCCTGACAAGAAGAGGCGGAGGTCTCGGGCCTCTCTTCGTGTCTCCGCCTGTTCTCGGTTGGCCTCGACCGTCCATTTCGTGCGAGGTGAAGCCGTCTGTGGCTCGATGCCTTGTCGCATGGAAACGGGCACGGCATACTGTATCAATGCTTGAACTTCTGGCGTATGCATACGCGGGCATCGCCAAGTGGCAAGGCAAATGGCTCCTGAGCTGGTCATTTATACTCTTGGTGGGACTGGGCGGGACCCCCGCAGGGTCAGTGAGAGCTTACCAAAAACGCGGCCTCCTCGCATGGGGAGACCGCGTTTGCTCGCGTGGAGCGGGTGATGGGAGTCGAACCCACCTCAGAAGCTTGGGAAGCTCCGGTTCTACCGATGAACTACACCCGCGTAGCGTAATGACTCTATCACAGCGCCACTGCTCGGTGAGCGATTCATCTGCGCGATTTCGCCAACGCACATGATAAACCCAGAAAGGTTGTTGATCAGCCACCGAAGAGGCCGGGTTGGATGGGTCGGCGTAAATCATGGAGAAATCCACCAACAAGTCAGCCAAGGGTATAATGTCCACCGCAAGGCTCCAAAAAAATAGCCTGTCTAACTGGGGTTTTATTGGTGTCGGCGACGAGGCTGGAATGTGTGAACATTGGCTTCCCAAGCCATCGTCCGCGGGTTCGAATCCCGTTGCCTGCCCTAGGAATTCCCGGGCCCCCCTTGGGGCCCTTTCTATGGGTACGAACTGTTTGAGAAGAGAAGTGCCGCTGCCCAGGTGCTCACGCGCCAGACCCGGAAGGAACTACCATGAATGCCATTCCCATGACGGACGAAGAATGCCGCTTGGCAACCGAGGCCCTCTCGGAGCAGCTTGACCGCTATGCAAACCTGATAGTAAAGAAGGGCGTTGCCATTCACCCCGAGCAGGAGCTGGTGCTCTCGGTCCCCGTCGAGCGCGCCGACTTTGCGCGCAGGGTCGTTCGCGCGGCGTACCGCGTGGGTGCGGGGCACGTGACGGTTATCTGGCATGACGACCAGGTCACGCGGCTGACATACGAGAACGTCCCCACCTTTTGGTTCGAAACGGTTCCCTCGTGGCAGCGAGAGCAGCTCAATTCGCTGGCAGAGGGCGGTGCCGCATTTCTCTTTCTCGAGGGATCTGATCCCTCGTCACTCAAAGGCATTGACCCCGCCAAACCGGCTGCGGCGTCGCGCGCTCGCAACGAGCAGTGCAAGTCGTTCCGCGATGGTATGGACTTTGGTCGCAACGCGTGGTGCATTGCCGGCGTGCCCGTGAAGGCGTGGGCCTGCGAGGTCTTTCCCGAGCTTTCCGAGGCCGAAGCGGTCTACCGCCTGTGGGCTGCAATCCTTGAGACCTCGCGCGCCGAGGGCGACGACCCCGAGAGCGCATGGGAGACGCACAACGCCTCGTTCGAGAAGACGAAGCGCATGCTCAATCGCAAGCACTTCTCGGCACTGCGCTATGAGTCCTCAAATGGCACGAAGTTGACGGTTGGGCTTGCCGAGGGACACATCTGGGAGGGTGGCGCCGGAAAGCTGCAGGATGGTACGGTCTTCTTCCCCAACATCCCCACCGAGGAGGTCTTCACCTCACCTGACCGTATGCGCGCCGACGGCATTGTGTACTCTGCGTTGCCGCTGGTGCACAACGGTCAGACCATTCGCGACTTTTGGCTGCGCTTCGAAGGCGGCGCTGTGGTGGACTATGGTGCCAAGGCTGGCAAGGAGGTTCTCCAGCACATCCTGGAGACGGACGAGAACGCCGTGCGCCTTGGCGAGGTAGCGCTTGTCTCTAAGAACACGCCCATCCGTCAGAGTGGGATTCTCTTCTACGACACTCTGTACGACGAGAATGCCAGCTGTCATCTTGCGTTGGGCATGGGGTTCCCTGAGTGCGTGAAAGGTGGCCTCGCTATGGACAAGGAACGGCTGATGGAGGCAGGTGTCAACCAGAGCCACACGCACGTGGACTTTATGGTGGGGGCAGATGACCTCAACATTTGGGGCGTTGCTGTCGACGGGACCGAGACCCCGGTCTTCATCAACGGCCAATGGCCGTGGGAGTAGGGCGCATAACGATGCGTGCGATGCCGGCCTATACAATGAATGGCCATAGGGATAGGCGCTTGGGCTATATGCGCTGGTTGCGTCTGTCGGCACGAAAGGGATCACGCATGCGCCGCTGCGCACCATAGGCGTGGTAGAATTGCGCTGCTGCAGCCGCCTTGGCTGTGGAGCGTGCGCTCTTAGCTCAGTTGGTAGAGCAGGGGACTTTTAATCCCAAGGTCGAGGGTTCGACCCCCTCAGGGCGCACCATGTAATCGCAGCTCAGGGTACTTGTTACCCTGAGCTTTCTCCTTACGCGCACACAGTTCAGAACACATGTACTCGTTTCTGCACACAACCTCTAACTCATCCGGTCCGTCTTTTGCGGTTCTGTAGTTGTCTTTCTGATATTTCCGATTGGTAGGTTAAGATGTGACAGGTACCTAAAAGAGCAGTTCTCGGAAGATCGCGGGGGAGTTTTCAATATAGGCGTCACACCATCCCTCTCATGTCTTTACCGACCCCCTAGCAGAACTTGACCCATTAAAAGTACTTTTGAATAGTCAGCCAGAGTGCGGATGCTTGCGCTTCCTTGGACTGCGGCAATGCGCCTCGGTGAGCATCAGATGGCGGAGGGCCCTTGCAGCCTTCGGCCGTCTCTCGTCAGCCTGCCTGACCCGGAAGAGATAGGCATACCAGTTGAGATGCCCCTGGAGGCCCGAGACCTTCATGCCCACGCAGCCCTCCACGAAGCGCCTCATCCAGGCGCACAGGCTGTTGACCATCTTCATGCCTTCAAGATAGCCCGGATCCTCGGTGTCGGCCTTGTATGCGACGCTGGCCCCCCTCGCCGCCCTGACCCCCTTCCCGCTCGGCCTGCCGTGCCCGCACACGGCCGCAGCAGGGTTCCCGTGCACGCCGATCGCCACGGAGACGCATATGAGGTTGCGCGACAGCCCTACGCATCGCGTGGCATCCGGCGGCGTTCTTGAGGGTCGGGCCCTCGATGTGCATCTCGCCTGTCCAGCACTTGCCGCGCAGCGCCACGCGCTCCTGGTAGCCGCCGGGCTTGGACACCGCCCTGCGCCGCCACTCGAAGGCGGCCTGGTGGGAGATGCCGCATGCCTTTAGCAGCGGGGTCGAGCTGGGCGTCGTAGCACATGAGCCGGACGAGAAGCGCCCAGGCCGGGGAACCCCTCTTGGACCCCTCGGAGACCGTGCCGGCAAGCGCCGTATAGGTCCTGCCGCACCCGGCGCACACCCAGCGCCTCCTTCCTAAGGGGGCGGACGAACCGTGGCAGTTGTGCCCGTGGTGGCACCAGGGGCATCCGGGGGCAGGCCTCCAGGCGTCGGCCGCCTCGGCGAACTGGGCAGCCGACAGTGTGTTTGCTAACGTAGAAGTCGACGGAAGGGGGTGGTACCGCTTTTCCGTACCGTTCTCGCTAGGCTGCAAGGGTTAGGCTTTGCCTGTATGCCAAGGGGCCCATCGAGCCCAGCGAGCGCCTGATCCTCTTTGTGTCGTGCCACTCTATGTAGTCATCGATCCTCTTCCCGAGCCCCTCCAGGCTGACGCCCTCCCAGTCCCTCCCGCAGGACATCCCGTTCTTCATGGTGCCGAAGAGGCCCCCCATGCGGGAGTTGTCGGGAGGGCTGCCCTTCCTCGACATCGAGCGGATGACTCCCGCCTCCTCGCAGATCGATATCCACCCGGGCCACCGGTGGTGGCATCCGCAGTCGCTGCGGACGACGAGGTGGGCCCTCTCACCGGGCTTGGTAAGCCTGATGGCTGCTTCCGGCGTCGAGTTGGCCATCTCGGCGCTCGGCGAGGTCGACGTCGCCCAGCTCACGATGGAGCCGCCGGAGCAGTCCGGGACAGGGGAGAGGCAGGGCTTGCCGGCGGGGACCGAGAGCTGCGTCACGTCCGCGGGCCACAGGAAGCGGGGAAGCCCCGCCGCAAGGTCCTGCCTGACCTTGTCGCCCGGATGTTCCGTGGCCTCGCCCGCGCAGGGGCTGCAGCGCCGCCTTGGCTTCGTCCTGCCCCGGGCCTCGAGCCCCTCCCCGGCCATGGTGCGGGCGATCCTGCGCCCCCCGACGGTCTCGCCCCCCGCCTCGGGCCCGTCGTGGATGCGGCGCCTTCCGCAGGTGCCGTCATTGGCGTCGAGGACCCCCGAGATCCTCCTGCGGGCCCCCTTCGCCCCCGTCGGGGGCGCGGGGCGCCCCCTGCTGGCACTGGTAGCCTGGCCGGGCCATCCCGGGCGCCGAGGGAGGCTCGCACGGCCCCCGTTTGGGGCGCGGGGACCCGATCAGCAGGGTCTTCTCCCTGTTCGCGGGCTCGCTTGCCGGGTCGGCGCCCGCCCCCTTCCCCAGGGCCTCGAGGGCACCCTCCGTGATGTCGCGCCTGAGCCCGGGCCCCTCGGGCTCGGCCTCGGGCTCGGCCTTCCTGGCCTCGAGGGCGGCGGTGCCCGCCTGGGTCGCAGGCGACCTTCCCCGCGTCCGCGCAGGCTTGCTGGGGCGGCCTTCGGACATCGGGGGCTCCTCCTCAAGCAGCTCGCGCCTCCACTTGCAGAGCGCGGATCTCGTACATCCTACCAGGTCGGCGACCTCCTGGGCGGACGATGCCCGAGATGCCGGGGCCCTGGCGGCAGCGGCCTTCTCGGACGCGTCGAACACCCCGGGCCGCGTCGCCCTTCTCTCGCCGGGCGCGTACCCGTCGATCCGCCCGGCGAGCCTCGCCGTGCACTTGGGGTATCCAAGCCCGCGCCTGGCGGAGGCGTTGCACCTCCCATGGGTGAGGCAGTGCCTGGCCGCGGCCCCCTTCTGCTCCAGCGTGCATTGCCCGAGGCTGCGGTCCGCGAGCCTTCCTCCGTTCTCCTGCCACTCCCCGTGCCAGCTCACCAGCCGTGCGCGGCTGGGACATCCGAGCTCCCGTATGGTTGCCGTGGCCTTGAGGCCGTACTTGATGTAGGGCTCGACCGCCCTTTTCCCCTGTTCAGGGGAATACACGCCATCCTCCAGACGTCATCGTTTGGTACGGATTTCCGGTACCACCCCCAAGTGTCGACTTTTACTTGACTGAACACACCGACAGCCCCTCCGCCATGGCGCCGCAGGGGTTCCCGCGGCGCGGCATGGTCACTCATCCTGTCCGCCAGCGGGCCCGTCCGCCCAGGGTGTCGCCAAGCACGAAGGCGGATGGGCCCGCTGGCGGCTTCGTGTTTGGCGATGCGACCATACCATCAGGCGTGCCTGGCGGCCAGGCCGATCGGGCCGTCTCTATCCGCACTCGGGTTGACTATTCAAATTAGGAAAAGGCTCCTCGAAAGCGGTGCGATAACGGGCAAAAGGCTGAACTGCGAGAGCTTACATGAGTCGCAATTTGAGACGCTATTGAAATTAGGGGAAGCAAATGAAGGTTATGTTATCGATTAAACCGGAGTACGTGCAAAGGATCTTAAACGGTGAGAAGACCTTCGAGTTTCGTAAAAGGATATTTGCCCGCTCTGATGTGGACACGATTGTCATCTATGAGACGAGTCCTACTAGCAAGGTCGTTGCCGAGGCCCAGATTGGCAAGACGCTCGAGGCCTCTCCTCAGGAGGTATGGAACAGCACATATGGGTCAGACGGAATAGGGAAGAAGAGCTTTTTCAACTATTTCAGAGGATGTGAGAAGGCATACGCCATTGGCATCGGAAACGTGGCGAAATTTGACTCTCCCAAGCCGCTGAAGGAATATGGGGTACGCTGCGCGCCCCAGTCATACGTTTATATAAAGTCCTAGACAATCCAGCGCGCCTATGTTCGAAGGCCCCTCGATCCACTAGAGAGAAGAATCGCCAGAGGTCTCATCTTCTATGTTTGGCCGCGTCCGTTGCCGTTGTGCTGTGTGTCTTCAGACCGGCACGTGCCGCACGCACGCTCTCCCTCACGTCGGCGGCCGAGGGCGCTTGCTCGGAAACCTCGCTATAGACGCCTGTGACTCTTGCGGTGTCCTGGCGCACCTGGTGCGCTGTGGCGCTCATGCGCTCTATCGCGGCGTCCACCGAGGCGAGCTGCTCGGCTCCCTCTTGACGTGCGCGGGCGGAGGCGATGGCCACGAGTACCTCCGCCACTTCGTCATGCGCCCGTGAGGCCTCTTCCACGCGCGGCATCTGGGCGCCCGGCGCGAGTCTCAACAGCCCTTGCCCCGGTCGTGCGCCCGCCCGCCTATGGGAGTGCGCGTTGCGCCGTGCGGTCTTCGCGGCGTCGATGATGGTCTCGAGCCTCACGCGCTCCGCCTCGCTCGCCCTCTCCGCGCCGTCGACCTGATGGCGCGCGAGCCTCACGAGGCCCTCGAGCTTCTCCTCGCGTGTCTTCCCGTCCAGGTGCAGCGATGACACGGCTTCGGGCACAGTGGGCATGGCGAGGACGGCGTCCACATCATGCTCCAGGAGTGCCGCATTCTGCTCGAGCTCGTTGCGCTTGCGCCTCGTCGCGGGCAGCCATGCGCCGACAGGGAGGTCTCGTACCTCTACGTGCAAGCGCGCAGCCCCCTGTGCCTTTTCATAGGTCTCGCTCAGGCGCTTGAGGGTGGTCTGGCGCCCTCCATGTTCTCGGCGAGCTCCTCGGCCCTCATGCGCGCTTTCGCGGCGGCAGAGGCGAGCTCACGGCCATCGGAGATGCCCTCGAACCTCGCGGTGACGCCCTCTCTCGTGTAGGCGTCGCCCAGGCGGATCCCACGCACGCGCAGATCGTGTCCCGAGCTTCTGGGGTGGTAGTAGGTGACCTCGCCGCCGCGCCCGACGCGCACGCGGTAGCCCATGCACGCCATGCGGTACGTGAAGTTCCCCCAGCTCGCGGACGTCTTGCAGCAGGCGTCGATGGCGTTGCGGATGTCCTGCTTCCAGGACTTGCCGCGCGCGGCGAGCCTCTGCTCGGCTGTGCTCTCGCGCGCCCACCTCTACCTGCGTTACGCCTGGTCCTGCTCCATCTTGTCGGGCATCGCCGTCATGCCGTGCTCCAAGCAGAGCTCCTGGAGGACGTGTGCCTGCCTCTGCGCCTCGCGGTCGGTGATGTGGACGCGCCTGCCCGTCGCGGGATAGACCGCGTTCGCGACGACGTGCGCGTGCATGATGTGCCCCGCGTTGTCATCGTGCACGGAGACCACCGCCTGCGTGCCGGGCAGGCACTTGGCGATCCACTCGAGCCCGAGGTCGCGCAGCTCCTCCGCGCCCACATGGTCCGCCGGGTCGGGGGAGATTACGTAGTGGTAGTAGGTGCGGGCGTTCGCGCGCTTGGTGAGTTCCATCTGCTCGCGGGTGCGGTCCATCTCCTCTGCCCAGCCGTGCTCTCCCGAGTAGAGGAGAGCATCGGTCTTGCTGAAGGCGAGGCAGCGGGCCGGATGGTCGTGTCCGCTCTCAAGGTAGCGTTCGATGCGCTTGCTGCGACGCTCGCGCTTCGGCTCCCAAGCGAGATAGTCGTCTAGGTCCTTCGCGGAGCCCCTGTGCCCGGAGGCGCCTCCGGTCTCCGCAAGCTCGACGGGCCTGGTGTGCCCTTGCCCTATGGCCTTGAGCATCGCCATGGCTACACCCGCGTCCTGTCGCTAAGCCCGTCTAGCGTCTCGAACGCCTCTGCGAGGGCGGCGCGGATCTGCTCGCGCCGCTCGCCTTCGATGCCGTCGCTTGCGGAGACGATGCAGTGCAGGGCCCCGTAGACGGGCCGCAGATTTGCTGCCGCGCCATGGCCGAGCGCACTTCTGCGGACATAATCGGAGACGATGGGCTCCCCGTCTCTGGTCAGAAGGCCGGCTCTTTTTGTCCGCTCGCAAATGGCATCCAGCTCATCTTGGGACACCCGTATCTCAAGACGCTTCGTTCTCGATGCCATGAGCTCTTCTCCTCTCGCCTGTTCGGGCTTCAACTCTCGTGACGTTTATGTTTTCCACGTGCACACGCGGCCAGGGTGCGGGGCAGAGCCTCGCGGATGGTCTCAGGAAGCTTTGCGACCTGAACCAGCCTTTGGGAGTACATGAAATGTACGTACAAAGGCGTCTCTTGCGATTTCTTTCCCACGTCCTCTCGAGGATGACACAACATCCGGGCCGTGGTGTTACAAAATGAAGCGTTCTGGCTGTTGTCACGTGCTGTCACAGGGTGTATTCCGCGTGACCTCGGATGTCCACTCGTGTCACCCATGCCCACTCGAGAGACCGATTTATCGCGGGGGGTGTCCCTATAGTTTTGTCAAGCCGTAGCAGGCGGCTTTCCTACAACGTCCGCCGGCGGCTCCACATATGGCACCCGGTCGCGCATCACCGCATGGATGACGCGCAGCCTCTTGCGTGCCACTGCCTTGAGCGCCTTGTTGTGCCCCATGCCCCGCGCCACGCAGGCATCGCAGTGCCTTCCGAAGCGCCTCTTCGTCCCCACGGGGGGGTCGCAGCTGAATACGAGGGGGTTCTTGAGCGCCTTGTTGCCTCCGCGGGCGTCCCTCTGCGACCTGACGGACGATCCTGAGTCGTGGCCCGCGGGCACGAGGCCGCGGCATGCGGCGAGCCTGCCGTCCCCGGGGGAGGGCGACATGCCGATCGACGTGGCGGGCGCCGATGCTGTCTTGGGGCCCATGCCCGGGATGGCGGGCGGGCACCGGTGGGCCTCGTCGTCCCGGGGCGGGCGCCCAGGCCCTGCGGAGGGCCCCGCCCCCCCGGGATCGGCCTCGGGGGCCTCCCCGGCAAGGCCCCTTGCAGGCATGTCCTCCGCATCGGGACGGAAGGCCGGGGAGGCCGAGCGCATGGCTGCCCCCCACAGAATGCGTCCCCTGCCCGCGCGGGCGCGCCCTGCCTCGCGCACGGCGCGCAGTGGCGCCCCCTGCCGGCAGCGGCGGGCCCCTTCGCCCCCCCATGCTCGGCCGTCGCCGCGAGCCGCCATGGGCTCGGGAGCGGAGCTGCGGCCCCGGAGGCCGGGTCGGGCTCGAGGGGCGCCGCATGGGGCCCGTTGCGTGCCATGGCGGCGCGCCTCGTGGCGTAGGCGAGCCGCGAGGACGCCAGCGAGACGGAGGCGCCCAGGCCGTCCGTCTCGGCGACCGGCCCGACGGCCGCCCCGACCCCGATCCCCGCCTGCGCGGCCGCCTCGGCGTCCATGCGGCCGTCCTCCGCCGTCCCGGGGAACGTCCCCCGTGCGTGCCTCATCGCCTTTCCTGGAGGGCACCCGGCGCCGGCCCCCCTCGCGCGGCACCTGCGCACGACGAGCGAGCCGACGTCGTCCTTCCGGCCGGCGACGGCCGGGGACCCCCCCGCCCCGCCGGGCAGCGCGTCGACGCCCCCCTGGCGCCTGTCCGGCCTGCGGCTGGCCCCGATGGGGCCGCCCGGATCCAGCCCCGCTGCCCAGCGGGATGGCCTCCCGGCATCCGTCCCGAGATGGAGGCGGTGCGGGCCGAACCAGCCTCTCCGCCTGCGTCCCATGGTGGCAGCCTCCCCTTAGGCCGGCTGGCCACCATGCCTGAGGGGCGACATCCACATTGCCCTGCCGTCGCGGCATGCCGTGCGGCACATCGCCGTCAGCCGTTCCCGGACAGGCCGCCATCCCCCGGCAGCGACACCCCCCGGGCCTTCGCGAGAGGCGGGGGCATACGGCTGTCCGGGGGAGGTCGGCCAGCAGCCCCTTCCAGGGGCCATATGCGAGGCTGGGGAATCCGCAGGCAGTGCATTGTCGAAAGCCCCAAAGCCTGTAGAGGCTCCTAGGGACCGTCTCTCACTGTAATGGGCAGAGGACGGCGTGGTTTTCAACGGCTCGGAGCCGGAGGGTTCCTGCGCCAAACCCGGAGACTCTGAGGTGTTGGAAACCACGCCCTGTGTTCCATTGAGCCCACATTCGCGCATGGCGAAACGGAGCGCGTCTTTTTACGGCCTTGGCGATTGGTGTCGTGTTTTTCACGTCCAGCGGATACGGGATGGCCGTTTTCACCGGCTTCGTTTTCGGCCAGGCGGTGCACAAGCCCTCGCATGGCACCCGGGCATTTTCTGCGCCCTGGTTCCCGAGTCCCAGATTTCGGCCCGCCATATTCTAAGCGGCAGAATGTGGCGGGCCCAGTACGGGCTAGGAGAGTTTTCAACGGCTGCGAGTCGGAGGGTTCACACATCTAACCCGTAGACTGCCGGAGATGTTGGAAACCCTCATGGCCTTCTACGCTCGCCGTTGAGGCCCATCTGGGATACTGGTGGCCCGCCTCCTAGGGTAAAGTGGTTGATGATGTCGGGTATCATGCCGCGTGCTGTCGATTGGGGTCATAGATGGATACGACGCTCCTGGAGGTTCTCGTCTATCAGCGGGACCATCACATCGACGGCAACGTGTACAAAGCTTGCCAGTGCGACTTCGCCTACAACTCCAACCACATCGAGGGCTCGACTTTGACCCACGACCAGACGGTCCAGATCTTCGACAGGGCAGTCTTCTCGGGCACGGCCAAGGTCGATGATATCGTCGAGACGAGGAACCACTTCTCGGCCTTCGACCAGATGCTGGACTCATGGGACGCGCCGCTCGACACCGACTATCTCTGCGGTCTCCACCGCACGCTCAAGGAGGGGACCTCGGATGCCGGGAACCCGATGATGGCGGTCGGGTCCTTCAAGCGCCTCTCGAACGTGATAGGGGGCGCCGCCTCCGACGTCGAGACGGCCGCCCCGACAGACGTCCCCGGACTGGTGGACGCCCTCGTCTGCGCCTACGAGGACCAGGCGTCGCACACCTTCGACGACATCGTGAGGTTTCACTGGGGCTTCGAGCGCATCCATCCGTTCTCCGACGGGAACGGGCGCGTGGGGAGGCTCGTCATGTTCAAGGAGTGTCTGCGCGCTGGTCTTACCCCGTTCATCATCACGGAGGACCTGCGGGGCTACTATCTTCGCGGCCTCCGCGAGTACGAGAGGACCCCGGGCTACCTCACCGACACGTGCGGGTTCGCCCAAGACCGCTTCGAGGAGGGCTACATGCCCCTGGCGAGGGAGTTTGCCTCGGAGATGAGGGCCATTGGGATGGACGGGTCGCATGACGATGGGGAACGCAAGGGCCGCAGGCGCGGGGGCATCCATAGGTGACGGCCTAGTTTTCAGGCGGTGGATTGTCAGGCTGAGTGCAACAGCACAGCGTCCGCCCATGGGTGTGGCGCACCCCCGTGGGCTACGATGCTAGTTGTCGAAGCCAATACCGGGAGCCGAGGGGAAATGCGCCACTGCGCACATCCTAGCGCCGGGGAGCGCGACAGGATGGCCGAGCTGCACGCCGAGGGCAAGGGGGTCAGCGACATCGCCGTGGACATCGGCAGGGACAGGTCGACCGTGAGCCGCGAGCCCAGGAGGAACGGCAGGTGCGGCCGCTACGGGGCGATCGCCGCCCAGGGGAGGGCCGGGGCAAGACACCGGGCCCGCAGGCGGCAGGGCCGCCGCGCACGCGAGCGCCGATGTGGGCGGGGTCGAGGCCCTGGCGGGCAGGCCGCTGGAGAGCGTGACGCCAGGCCGCGGCAAGGGGTTCGCCAACCACGCAGGGGCGAGCGAGAGGCTCGGGGGCGTGGCGTTCCACTTCTGCGAGCCCCACCACCCCTGGCAGAGGCTCACGGTCGAGAACGCCAACGGCCTCATCCGCGAGCTCTTCCCCAAGGGCACGGACTTCTCCGAGGCCACCGATGATGAGGTGCGGCGCGTCTTCGACATGATCGACGACAGGCCGAGGAAGGTGCTGGGATACAGGACGGCCAACGAGGTCTACAGGGAGCTGATGCACTCAGCTTGACAATCCGCCTACCGAACACAGCAACGTAAACGACGTCATCGTGAGGATGACACCCTGCTCGACGAGCTGCAGACGAAGTGGGAGGGCGAGGCCTCCCATGCCTACGCCAATCGCTTCTACGAGCTGCGCCCGAGCGTCGGGCACGATCCGTGATCTCATCCACGAGATTGCCGAAGCTCTGAGGACCACGGCCAGCTCCCTGGAGGAGATCGACCAAGGCAGCGCATCGCAGTTCCGCGGGTAGACTCGATATCCGGGTTGGGGCTATGAGCCGGTTGTTCATGGCTTCTAGAGTTGCGTGAGAGGTTGCAGAGCAGTATATGAATGGCTTTCGAAAGGAGCGATAAATGGATTATGGCGGGGAGACCATACAGACAAATGATGCCCAAAACCAAGATGCAGCTACAGGACTGTCCGCTACATCATCGACTATTTCTGATGCGGTGGGAAGCCTGTCATCGGCTGGTTCTGCAGTGAAGAATAGCTGCGAGGGCGCCGCAGCGCAGATGATAATTGACTTTGCAGATAAAGCGTATGCTGCCATGAGCAGTCTTGCGAATGACTCAGATGCTCTTGCGGTCGGAGTCACCGACGCAAATGGGGCTCTTCACCAGCAAGATAATCTCCAGGCAGATCTCTATTCAGCAGCTGGACTGATGTAGATGCCATATTATTATGAAGAGCTCGGTAGATGTATAGCTGACCTGCAGATTCTTGAGCAGATTCAGGCGAGTTGTAATTCGGCGGAGGGCGAGGCGCAAGTGGTTCAAGAAGGGCTTAACGGGCTTGCCAACAGTACGACCAGTGACCTGCAGCTCTCTGATTTGGGAAGCCTCTCCTCGGCGGCACAGTTCCTAGGGAAACGATGATTAATGCCTATGCCGGCCACGAAAGGCCACGTGGTTGGTCCTTTCTGACACATCATTGGGAATTAATCATCGTTTCCCTAGGCAATAACTCGTGCCAGGCAGTGGCGGACATCCGCTCTGCTTACGATACCCTCAGCTCGCAGATTTCTGAACAGGCAGACTATTATCGCCGACAGAATGCCATTGAGGACCAGCGCCAGAGGGAAGCTCAGGCAGCTTCACAGCAAGGAGGGAGTAGCAATGTTACGTCTCAGCATAGACGATCTTGACTCACTCTCCACTACGCTACAGAGCTCCTCCGATTCTTGTGCTCAGGCATCGGCATCTTCTGTACAGAGTAGGCAGTCTTTGGAGGCGGGTGGCCTCATAGGCAATGGTGGAGCCGCTGCTATAAGCAGTGTTGGCGATTGGGGCTCTTTAGCTGCATCTATCTCAGAAGGGCTTGCGGCTGGATCTGCCGCCGCTGCCTCATTGGCGGATACGGCAAGGTCCATTAAGGCAGCGTGTGAGGCTGTACCTCCGACTCTAGGTGGCGCTTCAGGCCCCTCTGATTCGGGTACTGTGGCTGTGCAGGATGGCTCTGCGGGTCTTCCCGGCCAAGCGAATGAGCTGGCATGTACGGTAGAGGGACTGGTGCAAGCGTTCTCATCGATTTTGTCCCTAGCATCGGGTTTGTCACACGGTGGGGGTCAGATTGTCTCGTTGGCTGAAGACGGTGTCGTGCAATGCAATGAACTTACAGGCAAGCTGGACTCCTATTGCTCCGCTGTTTCGAATGTGAACAATCTGGTTTCCGAAACAGAGAATTTTGCGACTGGTGACGTGCAGGCAGATAGTGCGGACACATCGCCGTTGTGGTATCAAATCTGCTCCGACTTCACATCTCCTGTGGTTCAGATCGGGTCTGCGACACAGAGTGCGAGCGACATCGCTTCGAATGAGCTGTCTCTTGCAGAAGCATTTATCCTGACAATGCAGAATATTGCAAGAGCAGGAAAGATTACGAGAACTGCAGACGGTTACCTCATCTTTTCCGCCTATAAGATGACGGCAGACAACACTGTGAGAATGACCACACGCTGCCTGGCTTCAAATGCGGAAAACTTAGAGAGGCCGAGCGCTGCTCTTGCTTCCGAACGTCTTAGTAAAACTGCGGATGTCTTAGGGAAAGTGGCTGTCGTTATGGACACGGCAGTTGGCGCCTACGATGAATATCAGGCTGATGCGGATCTCTCTGAACCAGCAAGATGGGGCGAAACTATTGCACAGGGAGCATATACTTTTGGACGAGACCTGCTGGCAAATGCTGCAGGAGAGGCAGTGGGCGTTGCTGTTACAGATGCTCTCATAGATGCGGAAATGGGTGCGACAATTGGCGCTGCGGCTGGGCCGTTAGGAGTAGTTGCTGGTATTGCGGTTGGAGTTGGGGTGTCAGTTGTCACAGATACCATCTGGAATGCTCCCGTCGATGGTGACAAGACTGTTGGAGATGAAGTCAAAGGTTGGGTTGGTAATGCTGCCGATGAGGCTGGCAGTGCAGTTAGCAATGCTGCCGATGAGGCCGTCGGCTTCTTCTCTGGGATAGGAGACTCTGCGAGCGATTTCATTGGTGGGTTGGCATGGTCATGAGAGTCTCAGACGGTCCGTCCGGCATCCCAGGCAATGGTTCCGCTCCGGAGCATAGTGGGGTAGTTCGCCTGTCCAGAACTCGTCCGTACAAGCTCGAGGAGTACCTTAGGGCGACGCTCGGTAGGGATGCGTGGCGCAGGACACTGGGGCTCTGTCTGTGTGCAGCAGCTGCGATTGCGGCATGTGTGCTCATGGTCTATGTCTGTCTCCATCCGGGATATGTTAGGCAGGATGGCATCTCCTCGACACACAGGGTCACTTCTCCCACAGGGTATCTCTTTGCGGCTGTGGTCATGCTCTTGCTTGCGGTCGTCCTCATGGGGCTTGCGGTACCGTACGTTTATGCTGCACTTGGCCTCCCTATGGGGAAAGGCTATGGCAAGCGTTGCAAGCGCCGCCTTGTGAATATGACGAGCTCCAGGGGCGCGATGCCCACGACGGAATTCTATTTTAAGAGGCCGTGCAGCAACTTTGACGAAGTGACATTGGACGTGCGTGGTCGGACCTTGGGCTTTGGCGACAGCTCCGTTCCGCTCTCCTCTGTCTATAAGCTCTTCGTGTCACAGGAGTGGGGCATGCTCGTGCTGAGGACCACCTGGCATGGCGGCCACGCGACGTCGTGGCCGACGTGTCAGCGCTCGGCCTCGCCGAAGTACGTTCGCTTGTGGATGAAGTGCTTGGGGTGCTGCCCGCGTAGACGCGCGTCTACGGTATTTCGCATGCTCCGAGGCCTGCTTCCTGGCTTCGCAAGTCGGACCCGTGGGACTCGTGGCACTGTCGCAAGATCCAGATAGGAAAGTGGCTCGTTCCCCATGACTACACCCGCAGGTGGAGGGGCTGGCATTTGCCGCAGCCCAGTGGGGCGAGCAATGTCGTGCATAACGGAAGGGTAGGTAAGATGGGATCCTACGAAGATGTCACGAGCGGCTGGCTGCCCGTGGGGAGCATCGCGGTGGTAAATGGAGAGGCGATCATGGTGGTCGGCAGGAACGTGCGCGATAAGCGTCGCAACCTCTATGAGTATGTCATCGTGAGGTATCCCGAGGGGCTGACGGGCGAGGACGACTACTATGTTTGCCGACGCGATCAGGTGCAGAGGGTTCTGCATCTCGGCATGACTGACGCACATGAGGAGGCGCTCGAGAAGCTGCTGGATGCCGGCCTCTCAGCGCTCGATACAAGCTGGGAGCCCTTTAGCGGCTACCCGAGGAGCGATGCTCGGTGAGCAAGACGCAAGAACTTGAGGAATATCTGCCTATTGGCTCGGTCGTAATGCTTAAGGGCGCCACGCATTGCGTGATGGTGGTTGGGAGGCGAGCGCACCTCAAGGGCAAGGGTGCGGAGTCCGCTGGCCCCCGCTCAGAACGCATCTGGGATTATGTGGGCTGTGCTTGGCCAGAGGGATATGCAGCGCCTGAGGCCATGATTTTGTTTGATGATGCACAGGTGAGAAAGGTCTTCTTCTTGGGTATGCAGACAAGGCAGGAAAGAAGCTTCTCTGCCAGAAACTTTGCGAGGCTCAGCAAGAGATCGGAGGACGACAATGAAAGAGACTAATCATCTGCTGCCCATAGGGACTGTTGTGACAATTAGTAGCTTGGGGACCAAGCCCCTCGTCGTAGTCTCCCACAAGGCGAGGGCGGGATTAGGGTCCGAATACGATTATGTCGGGTATCTATGGCCCGAGGGCTGGATGGGGAACGATTCTTCGCACGTCAAGTATTTTGATGGTCCTGACGTGCGGGAAGTTCTCCATATGGGCTATGTTGACGAGAACTGGCTGAGGCTGCGTGAGCTGCTGGAAGATTCTGGCAGTGGCCCCGTCTCAAGAGACCAGTGGTGGAAGGACAGTGGGCCAGCAGACGTCTAGGGCGGGCAGGCTGTCGATGAGCTCAGGAGAAACGTGACACTCAGCGCTGAAAGTTAAACCTGAAAGGCGTTTGCGCAGGTGGGAAAATCCGAAAGTACATCTCAGCACTGAAAGTTGCGCTTGCGCATGCCGCCGGTCGGTGACAGCCGCGCTGGCGACCTTACATCCGCTCCGAAAAGTACTCGGGGAGCAGCGAGAGCACATACAGGGGCACGTTGGCGACCCAGTCCTGCATGTCAAAGCCTGCAAGCGAGAGCCTCAGGCCGCGCCCGAGCCCGTTTCTCTCAACAAAGTGAGCCTTGTCAATATCTCACCGGGCGGCACGCCGCCGTCCTGGAGATAGCAGTGAGGTCCAGCCCGGGATTGTCAGGGGCTGCCCGCTGAAGGGGGCTCAGACCCGCGCTGAAGCTGTCCTCCGGCCAAATGCGTGCCGGCGTAATGGCGGGGCACGGCATGGAGGGACAGGATCCCAGAGCTCTCCGAGCTGCAGCGCAAGGCCGAGCGCAGCCTTGATGCCATCACGGCGGCCTTTAGGGAAACGCTGAATAAATAGCGCCGCTGAGAGAGGCTAGCCGGCCCCACGGAATACCCGTCTGTGGCATAATAGATATGCCTGCCAGCGCATATGTCCTATTGGAGGTGTTAGCGCCGGGCGATTCTAGCCACGAATAGTCGCAACGATTTGGCCATTCCCGGCCAACGAAAAACGGCCATCGCGTCCGTCACCGCCACCTAAGCTGGTTTTGCCAATGCGCCGGCGTCAGGAGGACTATCGAGGTGAACGAGAGACGCGGTGACCTACGGGAGATCATAGACAAGGCACTGGAGGAGATGGCGGCCGAGGCGGGCGAGGGGTTCGACCCGCAGGCGTGCGACCTGGCCGACTTCTGTCGCAGGACCGGGTTGGCGAGGTCGAGGGCCAGGACCATCAGGGGCTACGGCTTCAGGGTGCTCCCGCATGGCAACGCCGGCCGGAAGGCCGGGACCGCCGTGCTCACCGGACACACCGGCCTTGTGGACGACCTGCTCGGGAAGGGCGTCACCAACTCGCAGGTGATCTACGAGAGGCTGGTCGGCCAGGGATACCGTGGCGGCCTCACGAGCGTCAGGGTCTACGCAGCCGCCCACATGGGCCTGGTCCCCGCAAGGGGAAGGGCGGTCGCGCCACAGGGGGGCCGCGGGCAGCGCTTCGTGGCCGGGCCCGGTCAGGCGTACCAGATGGACTGGGGCTTCGTCACGGTCGTCGGGCTGGACGGCGCTGAGCACAGGATGGCGTGCTTCGCCATGGCGTGCCACCACTGCGGCAGCTCCTACGTCGAGTTCTTCCCCAACGCGCGCCAGGAGAACCTGCTCGTAGGGATGGTCCACGCCTTCATGGCCATGGGGATCCCCGGCGGGGTGCTCACGGACAACATGAAGTCCGTCGTGGTCAGGCGCGACCTCGACGGCAGGCCAGTCTGGCAGCGCGACTACGCGGAGTTCATGGGGTGCGTCGGCTTCCGCACCATGTTAGCGTCAATTAGGAAATCACCAATCCGCACAACTTTCAGGCGCCAATCGCGCCAATGTTCTTTCGCCGGTCAGGCAAGCGGACCATCGCCGCTTCCGGCGTCCCCGCGGGCTCGCGGCTGGGCCTCCTGCCCCATCACCTCCCTCGCCCTGTAGGACTTGCCCGTGATCTTGATCACGTGGCAGTGGTGGCAGGCCCGGTCCGCGATGGCCGAGGCGACGACCGGGTCGCCGGACACCCCCGCCCACGAGCCGATGCCCACGTTGGTCGTGATGATCGTCGAGCGCCTCTCGCAGCGCCTCGATACCAGCTGGAAGGACAGGTCCGCCCCCTCCTTGTCGATCCCCAGGTAGCCCAGCTCGTCGACGACGGGCGGCGACAGGTGCGAGCAGAAGCGCAGCCTGCGCCCCGGCGCCCCCTTCTCCGCGGCGTGCCCGAGGTCGCGCACGAGCCTCTGGCAGTCCACGAAGTAGGTGAGCTTCCTGGCGCCTATGGCCTCCACGCCCGGCGCGACGGCGATGTGCGCCTTGCCGGTCCCGGGGCTGCCGACGGGCACCACGTTCTCGTGCCTGTCGACGAGGCCGAGGGTCGCGAGGTTCTCCACGACCGGCCTGCCGGCCGAGGGCCGGAAGGAGAAGCCGAAGTCCCTGGGCGCCCTCGCGTAGGGGAAGCCCGCCTTCCGGATCCTGCCGTCGAGGTCGCGCCTGCGCACCAGCGCGAGCTGGGCGTCGGTCATCTCGGGCATCGCGTCGCCGAAGGACCTGGAGCCCGCCGCCACGAGGGAGGCGTAGTCGTCGAACGAGGAGGGCATCGCGTCGAGCCCCAGCCCCTCGAGGTTGTCCCTGACCCTCTCGGCGACGCCGGCCCCCGCGCCCGCGACTCGCCCCCGAGCCCGCCGAGCAGCTCGAGGTTGCCCCTGGCGGCCTCTGCGATGTCGCCGTCCATGGTGGCCCACCTCTTCCCGGCGAGGGCCTCGACGTAGTGGGCCTCGTCGCAGGCGATGGGCTGGCTGCCCGCCGCCGTGTCGTGCTCGGCGACGAGCCTGCCGCCGTCGCAGGCCAGCAGCTCGCCCCCGGGCAGCACGACCAGCCCCACCCTGTGGCCGATGCAGGACCTCGGGACCGAGGACTCGCGCCCCCTCGCCCCCACCGGCATCGTGGGGGGCACCACCTGCCAGGAGGGCTCGTCCGCCAGCGAACCGGGCGCGCACCTCGGGGGCGCCGGCCCGAGCAGGTCCTTCTCCCTTCGGAAGGGCGGCTCGGGCGGGAGCCCCGTCGTCCGGTTGGGCCCCTCGTTCGAGCGGGCCCGTATGCGCGCGATCGCGCGGTCGAGCCCGTCCCAGCCCGAGAAGTCCCCCCCGTAGGCCGCCAGGCGCCCCAGGAAGCGGTTCGAGGACTCGTCCCTGCCCTTCGCCTCCGGCGAGCGCGGCCTGCAGGGCACGAGGTCGAAGCCGGCGTCCCTCGCGAAGGCGAGCACGCGCCTGTCCCTGGCCCTCGTCCCGTCCGCGCCGAAGGTCGCGATGGCCGACATGTCGTCGGCGGGCCACTGCGCCGGGACCCCTCCCAGGAACGCGATGCTGTCGGCCATGCACCTGAGGAGCGTGTCGCGCGTCCTGCCCATCGCCCCCTCGAAGAAGTGGCAGCGCGAGTAGCCGGGCGTGGACGTGCACGCGTTGAAGCTGCACTCGGCCCCGTCCGCGTCGTGCATGGTGACGTCCCCCTTCCAGTCGAGCTGGAGCTGCGCCCCGGGAGGCGTCTCGAACCTGGGGTGGGGCTCGGCGGGGGCCCTCCCGGGGACTATCCCGCGCGTCCTGGGGTGGTGGGCGGAGCCGCTGTGGCCGGGCAGCCTGGGCTCGCCCTCGCCCCTGCGGTCGAGCGGCAGCCCGTAGATGCCCCTGGCCGTCACCCCGGGCAGCGCCGCCTTCTCCTCGATCAGCCCCCTCACGCCGTCGAACCCGCTCCGCCTGCCGGCGCGCCCGTCCTCCGGCGCGCTCCCGTCGGCAGCCCAGTACTTCGCGACCGTGTGCCTGTCGACGCCGTGCCTCCTCGCTATGTCCGAGAAGTTCGGCTTGATGCCGGCTTCCTTGTCCATGTCGGGCCCTCCGATCATGTTCCCGTCCATGCCAGCCTCCCGATGCGTGCCTACGGCCCGAATCTAGGCGGTCGGCGGAACTGGTGAAACTGCGTTTGCGCGATTGGCTGAGATACATGGTCCGAACCGGTGGTTCCCATTGGCCTAACTGGCAGCTTTCAAGTTAGCGCTAACACACCAGGCTCTGCAAGCCGCGACACCCCCTCACCAAGGGCAAGGCCGAGCGGCTGGTCGGGTTCGTGAGGGGCAACTTCCTCGCGGGCAGGGACTTCGCCGGCATCACCGCCCTCGACGAGGACGCGGCCCTGTGGTGCGCGGGGCAGGCCGGAAGGTGGCGGCGCGCCGTCGCCTGCGTGCCGGCGGAGGGGCACGAGGCCGCCCGCCGCGCCTCCGCCCGCGAGCCCGAGGTGACCGAGGGGGTCGCGCTCTGGCTCTGCCCCCGCAGGAGGATGACCTTCGACGGCTTCGCCGGCTACGGGGGCCGCAGGTTCGGCGTGCCGTGGCGGTACGAGCGCCGCGACTGCCGCGCGAGCCGCGAGGGCAGGTACCCGCACGTATACAGCGACGACCCCTCCGGCGGGCTCGTCGCCCGCGCCGTCACCCGGGACCGGCGGGACTCCTGGTGCGAGGGCCAGTGGACCGGCGCCCAGCCGGAGGAGCTGCCAAGCCAGCCGGCCGCCACGTCGATCGCCCAGGTGGGACCCTCGCCCGGCAAGCCCGCCTTCGCCAGGTTCGACTTCGGGAGGTGGGCCTGATGGAAGGGAGGGAGAGGAGTCCCCACGCGCTCGCCAGCGGGGCGGCCGCGAGGCTTGGGCCCCAGCTCACCGCAGCCGAGGTCGCCGCGCTGGCGTCCGACCACGACATGGGGGACGCGGAGCTCGGCGCGCCGGCAGCCACGTTCGACTACCTCGCGGAGAGGAGGGGGCGGGCGTCGACAGGGACGCTGCCGGGGCTCCCCAGGCTGCCGAGGAGGGAGCCCAAGACCTTCGACGGGTTCGACCTCTCGAGGATGCAGGGCCGCGACGCGGGGGCCCTGGCGAAGCTGCCCGCGCTCGCCGGCCCCTACGCGCACCGCAACGTAGCGCTCACAGGCCCGGGCGGCATAGGCAAGACCCACCTCGCGCAGGCATACGGGCGCGAGTGCTGCATGCGGGGCCTCAAGACCCACTATGCGAAGGCCAACGAGCCCGGGGACAGGTTCCAGAGGGCGGCGGAGCGCGGGAGCGCCCAGCGCGCGGTGGCGACGCTGGCGAAGCCGTCCTGCCTGATCGTGGACGAGGTCGGGAGGTGCGTGTTCGACAGGGCGTGCACCGACCTCCTCTTCGACGTGATCGACCGTCGCTGCGAGAAGGGGGGCCCAACACCATGATCCTCGCGAGCAACATGGCGCCGAGCCCCTGGGACGAGTTCTTCACGGGGGACGAGGCCCTGCTCTGTGCGCTCGACAGGGCATTCGACAAGGCATCGGTCTTCATGATGCGCGGCCCGAGCTACCGCGGCCGCGGGCTCGACGCCTACTCGGTCGAGGCGGTGCCGCAGGCGACGAAGGTCAGGGGGATGCAGCCCAAGGGAGTGTAGCCACTACATAAGTTAGGCAACCGGCTGCCGGCGCATTGGCCAGAATCGGCTGACCGGGATTGGCGATTGTCGCCTGACTGGATGTGGCTAAACTCTTCCGACGCTAACAGAGGCTTTCTATGGCACGCCAGGCACAGGTCGTGGACCCCTCGTTCGTATCGGGCGGCGGGGCGACGGGGAGGAAGGCGTTCCTGGACCAGATGGACTCCGTCGTGCCCTGGGCGGACCTTGTGGTGATCGTCGAGGCCAAGAGGCCGAAAGCAGGCAGGGGGGCGCCAGCCCTGGCCGACGGAGGTCCTGCTGCGCATGTTCCTGGTCCAGGCCTGGTTAAACCTCTCCGACGGGGCCACGGAGGACGCGCTGTGCGATTCGCTGGCCGTGAGGGATTCCGTGGGCTCAGGGAACGATGTGCCCGATGCCACAACGCTCCTCAGGTTCCGCCACGTGGCGGGGAAGGATGAGCCCTGTCAATATGATGGGCAGGGGGATCCCGGATTCTATGCTGCCTGCATCGCCTCCGGGTCGCATGCGAGGGCCCTCTCGAAGCGCCCGGAGAGCCCCTCCGTCGCATCTGCCGGCACGCGGTCGCCGATGGGCCCGTGGGGCCGGAGGCGGTCGTGGTGGGACCCCATGGACTCGGTCGCCCCGTGCCTCGTCGTGGATGCGTCCGGGAGGCGCTCGCGGTGGCACCGCCCGCTCCTGGGCGTGCCGAGGAGCGACCCTGCGGCCGCGTTGCCGTGGCAGCCGCCGGCCCTCCCCACGGGGAGCCCCGTGTCGTGCGCTGCGGCCCATGCGGCGGGCCCCGCGCCCGCGCGCTGGCTGCCACGGTCGCCGTGGGACATGGCCCCCCGGCCACGCATCCGCGCGAGCATGCCGTCTCGGGGGCGGAGGCGACGAGGCCCGCCCCCATGCCGTCCCGAATGCCCCAGCACACCACCATGCGCGCGCGCGGGCCGCCCGCGACGGCGAGGCAGATGGGGCCTGCCGTGGTCCCGGGACGGGCCGTGCCGCCCACGGGCCTGGCTGTCGGGGCGGGACGCGAGAGGCCGCGCCCGATGGGGCCGGGGCGCCCGGGGGCGCCCGGTGCGGGCAGTGCCGCCCCCCTCGACGCATCGGGGCAGGTGCCGCGGATGCCCGGCCCGGCCACGCACCTCCGCACGCGGTGGCGGGTCGTCACTGCGAATCCGGCGTACTTCGGGTCGCCCGTGGGCCTGGCCCAGACCCTGCGGAGGCCGGAGCGCCTGCCGCCCTCCCCCCGTATCGCGCAGATGGCCCCCTCGAGGGGACCCCACGGACCCTCTCCGCCTCCGGCCTCGGGCCATCCGTGGGAGCCGGGCCCGCTCGCCCCCGGCGCGCGCCATCATCGATACGCCGTGGCTCGCCCCCTCCGCCGGCATGAGCCGGAACCCGTCCCCTGCCAGGGGCCCCTGGCGAGGGGGGGCTGCGGCCTCTCTTGGGGACTCGCTCTCGGCCCCGGGCTCGCGCATGCGCCCCCTCGCTGCGCCGAGCCCCCTCCGCTCGCCTGCCCCCTCCTGGGTGACCCTTCCGGCCCTGCTGTGCCTGAGGGTCCGGTCGCTCGGGGCCCTGCCGCCGGTCCCGGGCCCTGCGGCGCGCTTTCTGATGCCCTTCTTCGGACCGGCCTCGCGCGCCCTCCTGTGGTACCCGGCGGCCTCGAGGCGGCACTCCCCAGTGTGGTGCCTGGGCGTCCCCGGCTTCGTGCGGGACTTTGCCTTCTCCATCTCGCTTGCGCTCACCGGCATCCCGCTGCCCCGATCTGCTGGCGCTGGTGGGTGGGCAACTGCCCAGAGGATAACCGCTGCCAGTCCCTGCTGTCCCACTGTCCACCTCAGGGCAACGCGCGACTTTAGACACGCGGAGCCCCCCGGCCGAAGGCATCGGAATGTGCTACCCAACGCGCGGATGTCAGACTCGCGGTCGTGCGTGGAACCAGACACGCCGCATCGTGGGCCAGGCGTCCGGAGGACCATATAGGAGACGGCCCCAGCCCCGGGAGAATTCGGGGTCGGGGCCGCCTTGCCTCTTGACAGGATTAGCTACATATCAGGGCGGCCAACATCTTCCGGAGCACGGCGTTCTCCAGCTCGAGCCGCCTGACGCGCTCCCACAGGTCCTCCCTGCCGCCGGGCGTCGCCCCCGCCGTGTCACCCATCCGCACCACCCCACCCGTCCCCGACAGCGCCGCGGCGCCGCTATGCCGGTGCGCGTCGGCCCGAGCGTACACGCTGCTGAGACCGGAGACCCCGAGCCGGTCGGCCGCGTCCCGTGCCGGCACGCCCGAGCGCATGAGCCCGACGGCTCTCATCCGGACGTCGAACGGGTACGGCTCGGCGTGCGAGGCGGGAGGGACGTACCTGGCGTCCGCCCTCACCCAGTCGTGGAGGCGCTGCCGGGTCGGGTAGTCCAGCTCGTCGACGACCCCTGCAGGCTCTTCCTGCTGGCGAAGAACCTCTCGACCGCCAGCTCCCTCTGCTCCTTCGAGTACATGCGGACCTCCAGTTCCGACACGTCGGTGTCCAGCTCAGCGTCCGCACCCCCTTGCCTGGCGGGTAGCAGCTTTGTCCGTCAATCGGGCCCCTTGACACCTTCTCCGACGTCGAACGTCACCGTGAACACGGATCCATGGGGCCGGTTCTCACCTATCGTGATGCGTGCGCCGTGCCGGGAGAGGATGGTCTTCACAAGCGAGAGGCCTATGCCCGCGCCACCAAACTCGCGCGAGCGCGACTTGTTGACTCGGTAGAAGGGTTCGAACACAAGCTCCCGTACGTCGGGCGCAATGCCCACGCCCGTGTCGGAAACGGTGGCCACGGCCCCCTCCCTTGACGCGGAGAGTTGCAGCTCGACTTTTCCGCCATTAAAATTGTAGCGGATGGCATTCTCGGCCAAGTTGTAGAAGGCACGGTAGAGAAGGCTCGCGTTGCCCATGACCGAGACGGGCTGGACATGGCAAGAGAGCGAGACGTTGCTCTCGTGGGCAAGGGGACCAAGGTCTGCTGCGACATGGGCGAGAACCGAATCGAGGGACACGCGCTGGACGTCGGGCAGCTCCCCCGTGTCCGTGAGCTCGAGGAGGTTGCCGACGAGGGAGGAGAGTCGGTTGACATACGTCTCCATCGTGTTGACCAGCTCGTCATACTCAATCTGCTGCCTCTCCTTCTTCCTGAACACGTCGATACGCGTGCGCAGCACGGCGAGCGGCGTCCTCAGCTCGTGCGCAGCGCTGGCGGAGAAGCGCCTCTGCATCGCGAACGCCTCATCCAGCTGGCAGGTCATCTGGTTGAACGATCTCACGAGCTCCTTGATCTCCTCGCTGCCGTCGACTTCGATTGGTTCGGAAAGGGTGCTCGGCTCGATGGCGCGCACGCGTGAGGAAAGCTGCTTGATGGGCCTCGTGTAGCGTCCTGCCAGAAGATACGCCGCCCAACTGCCGACGACAACCACGAGGGCCAAGATGGAAAGGGTGTCGGAGAGAATCGCCCGCTCGATGCCGTCCACATCGAGGATGATGGAAAGGTTGCCCCGTTGCAGAGACTGAGTGGCCGCAAGCTCGAGCAGCGCGGAGGTCGATTGGTACACGAGCAGGGTTAGCACGGCGCAGCAGCAGACGAGCAAGGCGACCATGAGGAGGGTAAGCTGCGTGCGTACCGAGCGCATTGCCTTCGCCAGGCCGCTAACGCTCGCCATGATCGTCCTTCTCTGTCAGATAGTAGCCCTCTCCAATCTTGTTGGATATGGGGTCGCACCCGAGCACGGATCGCAGCTTCTTTCTGAGTGAGCAGATGTGTACCCTCACCGAGTTGCTGAATGGGTCGACGCTGCTGTCCCACGCATGTGACAACAGCTCCTCGCTGCTTACCACCTGGCCCTTGTGACGCATGAGGTATTCCAGTATCGCGGTTTCCTTCTTCGTGAGGCTGATCTCGACGCCCTTGGCGCTGAGCCTGCGGGTGGTCGTGTCAAAGCGAAGGTCCCCGCAGTCGAGGAACGTCTCCCCCTGCGTGTACTCGCGTCTCAGGAGGTTGCGCACCCGGGCCTCGAGCTCTCCAAAGGCGAAGGGCTTCACAAGGTAGTCGTCTGCCCCTGCGTCCAGGCCAACGATACGGTCGGAGACCGCCGAGCGAGCGGAGAGTATGAGCACTTTGGTCTCCGAATGCTGGGCCCTCAGCGTCCGCAGCAGTTCGAGCCCATCGATGCCAGGGAGGTTGAGGTCCAGCAGGATCAGGTCATAGGGCTCTATCTGGGCCATCTCAAGCGCTTCGGTCCCATTGTCAAGGAGGTCGACGTAATAGCCGTCTATCCTGAGGCCTTCACCGATGGATTCAAGAAGCTCACGCTCGTCTTCGACCACGAGGATTTTCAAAATCGTCGCTCCCCCTCAAACGCTCATGCGAATCGCGCCCCGAGCCGGATGGCACGAGGCGTGATCCCCTTGTTGTAAGAGATGCTAGCGGATCGGAGGAATCCGATATCGAGCGATCTCCGGCGCGCATCGTTCCCGCACGGGAGGCCTGGTTGCCCCTTGGCCTAGTTATCCTTCGCCTTGGCAAGCGCCTCATCGACGCGCTTGAGGAGTTCGCTTCCCTCGAGCCTGTCGAGACCACCGGTGATGGGGTCGCCGACGAGCTTGCCGTCCTGGTCGATGACCATCGTGGTCGGGAAGGCCGTGAGGCCCTCGATCACCTGGTTTGCGTCGCTCTTGGAGTTGAAGGCAATGTTGTCGTACGTGACCCCCTGCTTCGAGAGAATGTCCCGCCCCTCATCCTTAGCGTCATCGGTAAACCCAGCCTCGGCGTTGACTCCAAGGACGTTGACGCCCTTGTCCTTGTACTTGTCGCTCAGCTCCTGAAGGAGTGGCATCTCCTTCACGCAGCTCGTGCAGCCGTTGAACCAGAACGACAGGACCGTGACTTTGTTCTTCTTGAACACCTCGTTGCTGACGGTCTCGTCGTTGGAGATGTTCGTGGCCTCGAAGTTGGGGAACGCGTCGCCGCCCTTGAGGTGCAGCTTTGACGCCGCCTCGGGCGGGACGTCCGTCGATCCGGACTCGACGGTCGCCGCCGCGTCTGGAGCCGTTTCCGTCGACTGGCTCTTCGGGTTTGCCCCACAGCCGACCAGGGAGATGGTCATGAGGATTCCTGCGGCAGAGACCAGGGCCTTCTTCGTGACTTCCTTCATGGTGCTTCCTTTCTGAAACATTTCCCACCGTACGTATGGCTGCCGGCCTCACAGCCGGTGCATAACCGCTTTCATCGCCCCCGATACCGGATGCCGCGGCCTACGCATGCTTGCCTGCGGAGGCGTCTGGCTGGGCGAGCTTGGCCTTGACAAGGGTCAGGTCAACCTCGATTGCTTTGACGGGGCAGGCCTTGGCGCACTCGCCGCAGCGTATGCACTCGAGAGAGGAGGAGTTCTTGGTTATGTCGACATCCATCTTACAGACACGGGCGCATTTGCCACATTTGACGCACTTGTCCGCATCGACATGGTATTGCAGGAGAGAGACCTTGTTGAACAGCGAATAGAAGGCCCCGAGGGGGCAGATCCATTTGCAGAACGGTCGATAGAACATGATGCTCAAAAGCGCAATTATCGCCAGGATGCTGAACTTCATGGTGAAGAGGCTGCCCAACGCGGCCCTGATGCTCGCATCGGCAAGGGACAGCGGGATGGCGCCCTCAAGTATGCCCTGCGGGCATACGTACTTGCAGAAGTACGGGTCTCCCATCCCCACGGAATTCTGGATGAGGGCGGGAAGGGCCCAGACCATTATGACCAGGATGCCATACTTGAGGTAACGCAGGCCTTTGAGTCTCCTCGTGCTGAGCTTCTTGGGAAACGGGATTTTGTTGAGCAGGTCCTGGACCCAGCCGAAGGGACAGAGGAAACCACACACGAACCTTCCCAGAAGCGTCCCTATGAGAATCAAAATCCCAGTTATATAGTAGGAAAAGCTGAACTTGGAGGACCCGACAACCGCTTGGAATGCCCCGACCGGACAAGCTCCTGTGGCCGCAGGGCACGAATAGCAGTTAAGCCCTGGGACGCAAATCGACTTCGCCGAACCGGTGTAGATTGTCCCCTCAAGGAAATTGGGGATGCGGGGGTTGGTCAGGAAGGTGGCTATGGTCTGCACGGTTCCCCTCCTGCGCAGGAACACTCCGATACGCGAGAACATCGTTTTCATCATATGCACCTACCCGATGCCCACGCACTCGAGGCATATCCTTATCGCCTTGGCGAGAACGGTGTGGACCTCTCCTCGGTAGGCCCCATAGGCGACAAACGTGCCACCAAGGACCATCAGCAGTATCGGTATGACCCTTATACGATGAAAGACCAGAACGCCAACCTGCTTTGTATCCATACGCTCCTCCTTCTTTGCGCCAACCAGTACAGCAGACGGGGTGTTAAGTCCTCGTTAAGAGCGATCACCTTCACGGCGGGCGGATCCATCTAGGGCCTTGTTGGAGGAGAGGTTGTCACCTTCAAGACAACTGAAGAGCGGGTCGACGTGGGGATCAGCCAGGACAACCACTCCATCGTGTGGGATGGCAGCGCCAGCGAGTCTGACTACATGGTAGACGAGCAGCTCAGTGTCCTTACGGTGACCGGCCAGGCTGCGCGGCCGGTACCTCCAGCGGCGCTACGGGAGAAAATACCGGCGGGAAAGTCAGCACCAACTGGGTGCCCGAACGCCCCTGCGGCACCTCCTCTTCGCCCAACACGGTCGATTCCATGGCAACCGGCACCTGCTTGTCGGAGGTGGTCTGGCGCTATGTGTGCCTACGCTCTGCACCATAGGTGCGACATATTGAGTTCGCTTTCGAATCCAATTTCCATTAAATTGTCGACAAATCAACATAAATATTATAATCATCCTGTAATTCTGTAGCAACACGGAGATGCCATGCTGAGAAAAGTTGTGGGCTTGTGGCCGCTGCGATGGCAGCCTGTTTAGGACTCAGGCTCTCGGTATCATTCTTTGGCGGAGTCGGACATCACGGCCTTGCCCTTCTTATTGGGAACGGGCCTGGATTCTGATGGGTAGCATCCCGTTCATGATTGCAATCCATACCGCAGTCGCAGCGCGTGCGTTCGCAATCACCTATCAGGCCATGGCTAACAGGTACCTCACGGTGCTGTTGAGTGCCGCTTCCGCGATTTGCGTTATCGCTGCGTTCGCCTCTCATCGTGCCGAGGAGCAGGGGTCCAGGGAGTAAACCTCAGCCCTGTTGACGTCTTCGTTCGGTCTCCCATGACGTTTTTCTTCAACCTGAACTTCCCTCTCCGGTTCAGGTTCCGCACGAGAGGTATGCCGTCATCGCGCTCCCTGAGCATTGTGCTTGCATGCGAGGCGCTCCAGTGCGTTCCGATTCTCGGCATTTTTGGGATCGTGGACATGGTCTCGAATGTTGTGGGCTTCGCATTTGGCTTCTGTGCCGCGGATCCCGCAGTTGAACATGGCCTGCACGTCACCTAGATCGACCCACACTTCAGCTCGATTGGGGGGCAGCCAAACCTCTGCCTGTGGCCGACTCGCACCAACGTTCCCCGAATCGGGGGCCGCGGAAGGAGGCTGCCGGTCCGTGGTTGTTCCTTCCTTGGTGCCGGGGGGGCGCCGAGGAGGTCCATGATGGAGCCCTTCTCCGAATGCGACCTCATGCTGTTGTTCATCCGGACCCCTTTTGTTTCAAGCAGAAATCTTTTCTTTGCCGCACTTGCCTTGCCGCCCCGTGCGGGCCTATAGTCGCGCATAGCAACTACAGCCGCGCGAGATTCGCGCGCCACTTTTGAAGGGGTGACCAACGCATATGAGCACTACAGTATGCAGCCATAGCACGGTCACCCTCCGACGCCAGAACCGACGAATCAGCCCCGCGATGTCTTGCGCGCTGGTATAGGTTCTTGTCGCTTCTCTCTTCACAGACTCTAGACAAGGTACCCAGCAGCGCCCGGCACGATCGGGGGCTCTTCGTGACGTTGCGGCATGGCCGCGACGCTCGTTCGTTTGCATGTCTGCAAGGGGTATCAAGGCCCAACAACAGAAAGGTGCACAAAAATGGCTGAGAAAGAGAAGGTCGTCCTCGCATATTCCGGTGGCCTGGACACGTCCGTCATCGTGAAGTGGCTGCAGGTCGAGAAGGGCATGGACGTCATTGCCATCTGCGGCAACGTTGGTCAGGACGAGAAGGACCTCACCTGGATCAAGCAGAAGGCCCTCGACATGGGCGCCATTGCCTCCGAGGCCGTGGACATGCGCGAGGAGTACGCCGAGGCCATCGTCTCTAAGGCCATCTGGGCAAACGGCAAGTACGAGGGCATCTACCCGCTGCTCTCCGCGCTTTCTCGCCCCATCATCTCGAAGCACCTCGTGGACATCGCGCACCAGTACGGCGCCAAGTACATTGCCCACGGCTGCACCGGCAAGGGCAACGACCAGGTGCGTTTTGAGACCTCCATCCACGCGCTTGACCCCTCGCTCGAGATCATCGCCCCCGTGCGCGAGTGGGACCTCACCACGCGTGACTCCGAGATGGCCTGGGCCGAGGCCCATGGCGTACCCGTGCCCACCACCCACAAGAAGCCCTACTCCATTGACGACAACCTGTGGGGTCGCGCGATTGAGTGCGGCGTGCTTGAGGACACCTGGAACGAGCCGCCTTCGGACATCTGGACGATGACCAGGAACCCCGAGGACTGCCCCGCCGACCCCGAGACCGTCATCATTGGCTTTGAGGGCGGCCTGCCCGTCTCGATTGATGGCGAGAGGATGCCGCTTCTCGACTGCATCATCAAGGCCAACGAGATTGCCGGGCGCAACGGCTTTGGTCGCATCGACATGATCGAGGATCGCGTCGTGGGTATCAAGAGCCGTGAGTGCTACGAGTGCCCCGCCGCGCTCCTTCTCATCCAGGCCCACCAGTCGCTCGAGACCCTGTGCCTCGATGCCGAGACCCTGAAGCAGAAGGCCAAGCTGGACGTCGAGTGGGCCTCCACGGTCTACCGTGGCCTTTGGTACTCGCAGAACCGCGAGGCCATCGATGCGTACAACGCCTACACGCAGAAGTACGTCACCGGCGAGGTGCGCATCAAGCTCTGCAAGGGAGGCCTGTTCGTCGACGGCCTGCGCTCGTCGTACAGCCTGTACGACTACAACCTGGCCACCTACGACGAGGGCGACACCTTCGACCACTCTGCCTCCAAGGGCTTCATCACCATCCATGGCCTGCAGTCCAAGACCTGGTCTCGCGTTCAGGGCCCCGGCTCCAAGCTGCAATAGGAACGCCTCTGAGCAGGAAAGACCCGGCCTGCTCGACAGATATGCGGCAAGAGCCGCCGTCGGGGGCTACCGGCGACGGCTTTTCTATCGGCTCGTATGTGCGGGTCGTGCGGTAAGCTAGCAGGGACAACGGCACAGCATCGAGAGGGGTGCTCATGGCATTGTGGGGCGGTAGGTTCGAGAAGAGCGTCGACGCCTTTACGCAGGAGTTTGGCGCGTCGCTCAAGGATGACAAGGCCATGGCGCAGGAGGATATCAAGGGCTCGCGCGCGCACGCCAAGATGCTTGCCAAGCAGGGCATCATTTCCCAGGAGGACGCCGACGCCATAGATGCGGGGCTTGAGAGGATCTCGGACCAGATCGAGAATGGCACCTTTGCCTGGGATGTAAACGATGAGGACATCCACATGGCCGTCGAGAGGGCCCTCACCGCAGACATTGGTACGCCGGGTGCGCGCCTGCACACGGGCCGCTCGCGTAACGACCAGGTGGCAACCGATATCCGCCTCTACGCCAAGCGCCTGTGTGACGGACTTCTCGAGGGAAACGTCGAGCTTCGCCGCACAATCTTGGGCGTTGCCGAGGAGAATCTGGGCGTGGTGATGCCGGGCTACACGCACCTGCAGCATGCGCAGCCGGTGCTTTTCTCGCACCACATGCTGGCGTACTTCTGGATGTTCTCGCGCGACCACACGCGTCTTCTTGCCGCGCGCGCCGCAGCCGACGCCAACCCGCTTGGGTCCGCGGCGCTTGCCGGCACCACGTATCCGCTTGACCGCGCGTGCACCACTCAGCTTCTGGGTTTTGACCGCACGATTCCTAACTCGATGGACGCTGTTTCGGACCGCGACTACCTGCTTGACCTGGATTACGCCTGCGCCGTAAGCATGATGCACCTCTCGCGCCTGTGCGAGGAGATTGTCCTTTGGAGCAGTGCGGAGTTTGGCTTTATCACGCTTTCGGATAGCTACTCCACCGGCTCGTCCATCATGCCGCAGAAGAAGAACCCAGACTTCGCCGAGCTCACGCGCGGTAAGACCGGACGCGTCTACGGGGACCTCATGGCGCTTCTCACCACCATGAAGTCGCTCCCGCTTGCCTACAACAAAGACCTCCAGGAGTGCAAGGAGGGCCCGGCCGACGCCGCAAAGACGCTGCTCGATTGCATGGCCATTGCTACGGGCATGCTGGCAACCATGGCCGTGAACAAGGATGCAATGCTCGCCCAGGCCGGCAAGGGCTTTACCGCTGCTACCGACGTTGCCGACTACCTGGCCAAGAGGGGCATGCCGTTTCGCGAGGCACACGAGGTTGTTGGCAAGCTCGTGCTCTACTGCGAGAAGCACGGTAAGGGGCTGGAGGACCTCACGGCTGAGGAATTCCGTGCGGCAAGCCCGCTCTTTGGGAAGGATATCGCGCAGGGTCTCGACCCGGTGGGCATTGCCAACGCGCGCGTGACGTACGGTGGAATCGGCGAGGCGGCGGTGCGCGCCCAGCTTGCCGAGGCCCGGGCGCATCTCGCCGCCGACGAGTGAGGTGGGCCTCGCCACGTTAAGGTGCGAGACCCACCGGGCACGAAATTCCCGGAAGAGCGTATCCATGCTGACCGAAGCCCGTCAAAGCCTGCATGAAAACGGCCTATCGCGGGGAATCTCTGGGGTGCGTGCATGAAAACGGGCTATCGTACGGTCCCTGGTGAGCCGCATCTTTGTTTGGGTGCATGAAGATGCATTTCCACGAATACATCCCCATGTAATTATTGATGTTATGCATCTGCTATACATCGTGTCGATCGGGGTGTGAATCGGTACCGTGCGATAGGTCGTTTTCATGCAGCGAATCTGGAAAAACCGCGCGATGGGCCGTTTTCATGCAGCGGACCGCGTGCCACCCTACTTTGGGAAAGGGCGGGCAGCGGTATCCGCCGCTGCCCGCCAGGGTCGCTTGAGCCGAGCTGGCTGGATGCAGGCACTGCGGCTAGATGATACCGTAGGCCACAAGCAGCTTCTCGATGTCGGTGCCCTTGACCTTGCGGAGTGCCGCCCCGAGGGCCTTGCGCTCGATGAGGGGCAGCTTCATCTCGGTGACCTTGCGACCGTCCTGAAGCTTGGCCGTGGCGTCCAAGAGACAGCGCACGTCGTAGACCGAACCCCAGACTTCGGGTACGCCGCGGTTGACATCGCACAGCGTGTAGACGGTCTCCATGCCGGTGCGCATCGAGTACTCGGTGGTGAAGATGGTGTCGCGCGCCACCTCGGCAAACTGGCCGAGGAAGGCAAAGTTCACGGCGCCGTCGGGAACCACCTTGGGCCTGTCCGTGTCGTTTCTCGGCATGAAGAATGCGGTTATGTAAGGCATGTAGCAGGTGGTGGTGTTTGCGTGCTTCTGCGCCAGCGCCACGATGCGGTCCTCGGGGATGCCAAGGTGGTAGAGTCACTCCTCGCAGATTTCCACACCCGTGCATTCACGCATGGGCTTCTTGATGAAGTCGCCTCCCTTGTCGGTGAAGAGCGCATACACCCAAACGAGCACGTGGCCGTCTGGCTGGGTCTTGAACTGTGGCTGGCGGTTGACGGTCCAGCTGAGCAGCCACCTGGAGTCACGGGCAGTCACGATGCCCCCAGTCACCACGCGCCCAGAGAGCGGGTCGTGGCGGCAGATGCGCTGAATGGCCGAGAGAATCTCGGGATCTGCGGTGTCGACGGTGGCGCTCATCCAGTTGGATTGCTCTGGGTCACTGCAGAGGACATCGGGGTTACCGAAGGAGCCATCTGGCGCTTGCGCGGCGATGCGACGCCACATGTCCCAGCCGCCACCAGGTCGAATCTGCGGATCGACCTTGGCCACAGTGTTCTGCGAACCCCACGTGGCGTTCTCCACGCACCCGCCGTTGGTGATGTAGACCTGGTCGTTCTTGGTGAGGGGGATGCGGTCCTCAATGCCATCGTGTTGAACCACAATGGCGCGCGCGACCTTCTTGGCTGCTTTCGTGGCAGATGCGGGGACAAAGTCAAACTCTACGTTCACGACCTTCTGTCCATACTCGATGGACACGCCTGCAGACTCGATGTACTTGATCATGGGCAGGATCATCGAGTCGTACTGGTTGTAGCGAGTGAAGCGAAGCGCCGTGAAGTCGGGCAGGCCACCGATGTGGTGGATGTAGCGCTGGACGTAGCGCTTGACCTCGAGCGCGGAATGCCAGTTCTCGAAGGCGAACATGGTGCGCCAGTACATCCAGAAGTTGGAGCCAAAGACCTCATCATCCCAGATCTCGTTGATGCGCTTGCCATAGAGCTGCTCGTTGGGGTGAAGAAGAGCTTCATGATCTCCGTGAGGCCGGCGTCGGAGAGGCCAAGCTTCTTATCCATGTGGGCGTCCTGGCCGCGGCTCTCGGTTGCGCGGCACAGCGAGTAGTTGGAGTCCTCCTTGTTGAGCCAGTAGTACTTGTCAAGGACGCTTTGGCCTTCGTGCTCGATGGAGGGGATGGAGCGATAGAGGTCCCACATGACCTCGAAGTGGTTGTCCATCTCGCGGCCGCCGCGCATGGTGAAACCAATGGGCTGCTGCTCGCCGTCGCAGGCGCCGCCGGGCAGCCTACGCGCCTCGAGGATGTGGATATTCTCGCCGGGCATCTGGGCGTCACGCACCAGGAAGCAGGCGGCCAAGAGCCCCGCAAGGCCGGTGCCCACGATGTAGGCGTGCTTGTCCTCGATGCCTTTGGGCTTCTTGGGGCGGGCGAATGCTTCGTAGTTGCCAGAGCTGTAGTACATGGCGACCTCCTCGTATGGTGCCGTGACATCCGTCCGGGCTGGTGCCTGGGCCACGGACGGTGGGGTTATGGAGCGAGGATTCCCGTGCGCAGGCAATGGCAGACTAGACAGAATCGCCAGTCTGTCTAGTTTTCGAATTTTGTTCAAAATATAGGATAAGCGTGCGGACCGAGACGGATACCGCTGCGGCGGCTCACTACAGACGGCGAGAGAAGCGCTCGACTGCGGCGGGGATGTCTCCGTGCACCACGCGGTCGAGCTGGGCCACAAGCTCCTCTGGCCTCTCGGTCATGCCGTTGGTGACCCAATTGATTACTGTGGCCACAAAGCCAGCAGCGTAGAATTGCGAAATAAACGCTTGGTCATCGGCAGAGATGTCGAGGTCTTTGCTCTCCTCGGCAACCACGCTCATGACGAGTTGGTCCGTGCGGCTGTGAAGAAAGCGCTGGGCGTAGTTGGGGTCGACGGAGTGGATGGTGCGAACGACAAAGTCGCGGTCGTGAAGGATGTGCTCGAGCAAAGCGCACATGCCCTGCTGCCAGGTGTTGTAGGTTCTCTCGTCTCCCAGGACCTCATCGGCCTCGACGGTGTAGATCCAGGCAACCAGGTCGTAGACGCTTTCGAAGTGGTAGTAGAAGGCCTGGCGGTTTACGCCCGCCCCGGCCGCGAGCATGGTGACCGTGATCTTGTCAAGCGGATAGCGCTTGATGAGGCGCTTGAGCGCGCACGCCAGTTCCTGCCGAGCATCTTTGCGAGGCATGGGCGCTCCTTCCCGGTCTATGGGTTGTTGCGGTAGGGCAAGCTTGCTGCTTTCGAAGATGATAGCGCCATGCGCGGACGGTCCCCAGGCGCTTTTGGGGTCATGCGTGCAACGACAAATGGCCAAACTGCACGCAGAATCGAGGATATGAAGGTTACTTTTCCGCGTTGGACGCCAGTTCCGGGTGCCGCGTGCCAACGCACCGTCCATCTGCCGCGCACCAACTGGGAAAACGCCCGCAGCAAGGCGGGCTCGCACCACCTGGTGCGGCTCAGGAAGGCCAGGGGGCCTTCAAAACCTCGATTCTGTGTGTCGATTCGCGACTGCTTGTTGCGCGCATGGTACGGAAGGGCACCTGGGGCCGCCAATGCAGTAAGGTTTTGGGAGCAATCGCGCCGGGCGCAGCCCGAGGAGAGGGGAACGAATGCCCAGTACTGCCCAGAAACGCACGGAGACGCTATCTCCACGTACCAAAATGCCCGCGACACTTGAGGATCCCATGGGGCCCGTTGGCCCAGATGACGAGCCTGCCCCGCGCACACGGCTGATTGTGACCGTCATCCTGGCGGCGTTGCTTCTGGTATCGGAGTTCCCGCTTGGCATGTACCTCTCAAGCACAGATGCCTATTCCAACGTCAACGCAACGCTCGACAGCCAAAAGACGACTGCCATGGGGCTGGTGGCAACGGCCACCGCGGCATCCGTAGCCGTCACGGCCATCCCCGATGATGTAGGTACGCCCATCGGTGAGCAGCTCGCGGATCTCTCGGGAAAGCTTGTGGTGGTGCTTTCGGTGATTTACCTCGAGAAGTTCCTCCTCACCACGCTTGGTCTTATTGGGTTTAGAATCTTTGTCCCCATGGGACTTGCCATGGTCATCGGTTGGCTGTGGGCACATCGGAGTTGGGGACCACGTCCTGTGCTGTTTGTGTGGGGCGTCAAGCTCATGGTGGTAGGCGTTGCGCTGGCAACGCTGGTTCCTGTGAGTGCAGGCCTGACCGACGCCATCAACACTCAATATCAGGCCTCGCAGCAGGTGGAGGCCGCCGTTCAGGCAACCGATGAGGCAACGCAAAGCGTGTCTGACGGCACGGCGTCCGAACAGGACACAAGCGACAGCCAGAACCTCCTCGACGTGCTGGGATCGGCTGTTTCCAGCGGTATCGACGCGCTGGCCTCCGGTGCCCAGGAGGCAGCGGGTACCGTTGCATCCCAGCTCAACAAGCTCATCGACGCTGTTGCCGTAAGCATTGTGACCTCGTGCCTTGTGCCCATGGCAGTACTGCTGGTCTACTTCTGGCTTATCAAGCTTTTCACCGGAGCAGACCTTAGCGGCTATGTGACCAAGGCACAGGCAGGCGTTGGGGGCGCCATCAAGCGTGCTATGACGCGTTAGCCCGCATGCCGTTGCGCGCCGGGCCTGCCCGTCACCCTCGGAGAACCCCCGCCACCTCGCGCGGTAAAATCGAATTACCGCCATGCTGCTGCGAAAGGAACGCAGATGATCGATCGCTACACCCGTCCCGAGATGGGCCACATCTTCTCGCTGGAGAACAAGTACGCCATCTGGCAGGAGATCGAGGTCCTTGCCTGCGAGGCTCAGGCCGAGCTGGGCAAGATTGGCATCACCAGGGAGGAGGCCGCCTGGATTCGCGACCACGCCGGCTTTGACAAGGACGAGGTCGACGCCATCGAGGCCGTCACCAACCACGACGTGATTGCGTTTCTCACCGACATGGGTCGTCACATCGATACTGACGTCCCCGAGGGGGACCCCAAGCCCAGCCGCTGGGTCCACTTTGGCATGACCAGCTCGGACCTTGGCGACACGGCCCTCTGCTACCAGCTTGTCCAAGCCACCGATATCCTGCTTGACGACTGCAAGGAGCTCGGCGAGATTTGCAAGCGCCGTGCCTTCGAGGAGCGCGAGACCCTCTGCGTTGGCCGCACGCACGGCATTCACGCCGAGCCCATGACCTTTGGCATGAAGTTTGGTAGCTGGGCCTGGGAGCTCAAGCGCGACTACGACCGTCTCAAGGATGCCCGTGCCAATGTGGCCTTCGGTGCCATCTCAGGTGCCGTGGGAACCTACAGCTCGATTGATCCCTTTGTTGAGGAGTACGTCTGCAAGCACCTGGGCCTGGTGCACGACCCGCTCTCCACGCAGGTCATCTCGCGCGACCACCACGCCTACCTGGCCGGCGTTCTTGCCACCACGGCGGCGACCTGCGAGCGCATTGCCACCGAGATTCGCAGTCTCCAACGCACCGACACCCTCGAGGTGGAAGAACCCTTCCGCAAGGGCCAGAAGGGCAGCTCGGCCATGCCTCACAAGCGCAATCCCATCACTGCCGAGAAGGTCTGCGGCCTCTCCCGTGTGGTGAAGGCAAACGCGCAGGTGGCCTTTGACGACGTGGCGCTCTGGCACGAGCGCGACATCTCGCACTCCTCGGCGGAGCGCGTGGCCCAGGCCGACAGCTTCATGGCGCTTGACCACATGTTCCAGTGCCTCATCCGCATCGTCGACGGCCTGGTTCTCTACCCGCAGCGCATGCTGGCCAACCTCAACAAGACTCGTGGCCTCATCTACTCGAGCAAGGTTCTGCTTGCCCTGGTAGAGACCGGCATCACGCGCGAGGAGGCCTACAAGATCGTGCAGGATGACGCCATGGCCACCTGGCACGAGGTCCAGGACTGCACGCCCGGCACGACCTTCCGTGACAAGCTGGCCGCCGATGGCCGCTGCACGCTCACCGCACAGCAGCTCGACGCCATCTTCGACCCGCAGAGCTTCCTGAAGCGCAAGGACGTGGTTTTCGACCGCCTGGAGAAGCTCGAGTTCGCGTAAGCGCCACCAAGAGGAGAGATTCATGTTCCACTACGACTTTAGGCCCCGGGGCGTCTGCTCCCAGGCCATCCATATTGATCTCACGGATGACGGCTCGACCATCGAGGGCGTCTCCTTCGAAGGTGGCTGCAACGGCAACCTCAAGGCCATAGGCAGGCTGGTCAAGGGCCAGCCTGTCGGCCAGATAGCCGGCACCCTTGCGGGCAACGCCTGTGGGCCCCGCCACACCTCCTGCGCCGACCAGCTGAGCCTCGCCCTGCACGAGGCCCAGGTCGCGGCGCAAGCCTAGGGGCCAGTTATGCTGGGCCACAGACACAGCAGCCAAAACGGTGCCGCACGCCACGCAGGCATCTCTCGTCGCTCGTTTTTCAAGACGGGTGTCGCGGCGGCCTCTGCTGCGGCAACCGTAGGTGTTCTTGCCGGCTGCACCAACAAGGAGCAGGACACCGCCGACACCTCCGAGCCCGTCAACGTCTCCGAGGACACGGGCACAAGCATCTTGGACACCTTTACCTCGGTTGACCTGCCGTACTCCGCCAGCAACACGTGGACGCTGCCCTTGGGTAACGTCCTTCACCCGGCGGAGGGCGTGTGGCTGCCCGTTACCACGGCCGGCGCCTCTGCCAGCCCCATGGTTGTGGCCTCGGCCCTCTCTACCTCCTCGGGCGAGCTCAAGGAGGTTGTGACAAAGGCCGTCACCGGCACTACGACCTCGGTCATTTATAGCGTTGCCTGCTCGGATTCGGTTTATGCTTGGGTAGAGTTGGACATGATCACCCGGTCATGGAGTCTCTTTGCGGCGGCGTTCTCGGACGGGGCCCTCGCCGGCGAGACCAAGACGCTCTGGCAGGCGGATTCCAACTGGGACCCGGCCCCGGTTGCCTGCAGCGGCACCTCAGTCATTTGGCAGGTGCAGCCCTCTACCTCGGGCGATAAGACCGCCGAGACCTCCTATTGCTACCTCTGGACCGTTGGCTCGTCTAACGCCCAGGCCGTTGTGGAGTCCCCTGGCCGCTTTGCCACTTCCCCCACCGTCTGCGGCAACTGGGTGGTGCTCGCACCCCGCGTGCGCGCAAGCGAAGGCACCTACTACGGCGTTACCGCCTACACCATCGATGACGGGCTCAAGACCAAGGTCGACCAGCTCGTGATGCCGACCTCGGTCAAGCCCTTCCGTGCCTGCCGCATGGGCGAGAAGTTCGTCGTCTCCGTCGAGGCAAACTACGGCTCCGGTGGGCTTCTCGGCAACATGGGCACCTACATTGGCTCGAGTGACGGCAGCGACTTTCTCTACCTCGCGCGCGAGCCATTCGAGTGCGCGGCCGCTGGCAAAAATGGCGTCTACTTCATCAAGAGTCGATCCTCCTACATCGTGGTCAACGCCACCGATCAAACCTACAGCGTGCTCTCCGCGACCGATAGGAGTGTGGACTACGGCGATTACCCGGCGCGCGTTGGCGAGTGCGACACGTTCGTGACCTTCTCGTCCGTCAAGGATGCCACCACCGGATACCCCGCTTCCGTAATAGTGAGAACCTTCCCCCTATAGGATGGTTCGAGAGTGGCCCTTGTGGGGTACACTATTATAGGATTGGTGGGTCTATCTGACCATCGAGCATATCTGAGCTAAAGGAGGCCGCATGGCTTCAGACGAGAAGAAGATTCTGCTGGTAGAAGATGAGAAGGCAATCCGCGACGTCGTAGCGGCGTACCTCGACCACGAGAACTATATCGTTCGCGGCGTCGGGGACGGCCAGAGCGCCGTTGAGGAGTTCGAGAAGCACTCGTTTGACCTTGTGATTCTCGACCTCATGCTCCCCAAGCTCTCTGGCGAGCGCGTGTGCCGCGCCATCCGTGAGACCTCGAACGTGCCCATCATCATGCTTACCGCCAAGGGCGAGGTGGAGGATCGCGTCATTGGCCTTGAGCTTGGCGCCGACGACTACCTCATCAAGCCCTTCTCGCCGCGTGAGCTCATCGCCCGCGTGCGAGCCCTGCTGCGCCGCGCCCACACCGAGACCGAGCCGCAGCTCGAGGTGTTGGACTTTGGTGACCTGGTCATCGACATCTCTGGCCACAAGGTTATGGTCGAGGGCGAGGAGGTTGACCTTACGGCCTCCGAGTTCAAGCTCCTCACAACGCTTGCCCGTCACCCCGGCCGCGTCTACACCCGCATGGAGCTTGTCGAGAAGGTCTTGGGCTACGACTTTGAGGGCTACGAGCGCACCATCGACTCCCACGTCAAGAACCTGCGCGCCAAGCTGGGTGACGACCCACGCAACCCGCGTTGGCTCTACACCGTTCACGGTGTGGGCTACCGCTTCGAGGCCCCTCAGGCCGATGACAAGGCCAAGGCAGCCAAGGTAGCAGCCAAGGTAAAATCTGAGTAGGAGCCAGGGTGGCCTCCCAAGGTTTAAGCGGCGAGCCCGCGGCCAATGATGGCGCGGATGCCGCCACGGGCCGCGGCTCGTTTAACACGATAAAGCCCGACCCAAAGCACAGCTGGACCTACTCCACGAGACTGGCCGTCTCGTTTGCTCTCACCGCGGTCATGACGGCAGGCATTCTCGTCGTGGTCCTAGCTGTTGTCTGGGAGAGTCAGTTCAAGGCCTATACCAGGGGCAATATGCAGTCGCTGGCGCAGTCGGCGGCAGACACGCTTGCTGTTGCATATGATGCGGCAGGCGGCTGGACGGTGGATGTGGTCTCCAGCGCCTCGTCCTTCTCGGGCGCGTCGCCAGACGTGGGCCTACAGGTGCTCGACAATGATGGCAACATCCTCTACGACGATACCGTCGGCCTCTCGCGCTACGGCGACTCTGGTGCAGCGGAGACGGGCGAAAGCGCCGTGCCCACGGGCTCCGAGTCAGTGGTCACGGCAAGCGTGGTCGACGCCGAGGGGGAGACGGTAGGCGCCGTGCTGCTATGGGCCTTTGGCTCGGATGCCCTGCTCACCTCGACAGACGCCAAGTTTAGGGAGAGTTCCTACAGCGCCATCTCCGTTGCGGCGGTCATCGCGGTTGTTCTCGCCGTGATCATTGGCTACTTTGTCTCGCGCTCGCTCACCAAGCCCATCCAGCGCATCACGCGCACGGCCTCGCAGATAAGAAACGGTGACCTCACGGCCCGCACGGGCGTGCGCGGCACGGACGAGATTGGCCAGCTGGGCGAGACCTTCGATGACATGGCAACCTCGCTCGAGAAGGACCTCAAGCTCGAGCATCGTCTTACCAGCGACGTTGCGCATGAGCTGCGCACTCCGCTCATGGCTATCCTCGCAACCGTCGAGGCCATGCAGGACGGCGTGCTTCCGGCAGACGACGAGCACCTGGAGACCCTTGCCTCCGAGACGCGCCGCCTTTCTCGCCTTGTTGACGCCATGCTCAAGCTCTCGCGCCTCGAGAACGGCACCACCGAACTCAAGGTGGAGCGCACCGATGTGGTCTACCTGGTTAGGAGCTTGGTGAGCTCACAGCACCAGCTCTTCCACGAGAAGGGTCTTCACCTGCGCTTTAATGACAACACGGCCCATGGTGAGTGCCAGGCGGACATCGATCCCGACCTTATCCGCGAGGCAATCGTCAACCTTATGAGCAACGCCATGCGCTACACCGACGAGGATGGCTGGGTTGTGGTCTCGGTTGGCTCAGGCCACTCGGACGCCATCATCTCGGTGCGCGACACCGGCATTGGCATCACCAAGGAGGACATCCCCCAGACCTTCTCGCGCTTCTGGCGCTCTGACGTGAGTCGCGAGCGCGTCTCTGGCGGCCTGGGCGTGGGCCTCTCCATCACCAAGGAGATCGTGGACCGTCACAACGGCACCATCTCGGTTGACTCCGAGCTGGGTAAGGGCACCACGTTCACCATCCGCGTGCCCCTCAACCGCGGGCGCCGCAACCTCAAGCAGGCGCTGCAGGAGAAGCAGCAGGAGAAGTAGAGGGGTTCATGCGATAGGGGTGTGAGGCGCGCGACTGCCACGGTCGTGCGCTACACTACTCACTGCGTGCCTGACCAGCGGGCGCATCGTCGAAAGAAACGAGGTCTATCGTGGCTGACATCGAGCTTCGCCCGGATTCTCACGGCAAGGTTCGCGATATCTATGACTGCGGGGGCGCCCTGCTCATGGTCGCGTCGGATCGCATTAGCGCGTTTGACTACATCCTTCCGGACGAGATTCCCTACAAGGGCGAGATTCTCACGCGCATCTCGGCGTTCTGGTTTGAGCGCTTTGCCGACCTCATGCCCAACCACATGATCTCGATGGACGTGGCCGACTATCCCGCCGAGTACCACCAGTACGCCAGCTACCTGGCCGGTCGCTCCATGCTGGTCAAGAAGGCCAAGACCATCCCCATCGAGTGCATCGTGCGCGGCTACCTCACCGGCTCTGGGAAGAAGACCTATGACGCCGATGGCACGGTTTGCGGCATCAAGCTGCCGGATGGCCTGGTCGAGGCCTCGAAGCTCCCCGAGCCGATCTTCACCCCGTCGACCAAGGCGGCACTTGGCAACCACGACGAGAATATCTCGTTTGAACGCTGCGCCGAGATTGTGGGCGATCAAGTTGCGGCCCAGCTGCGCGACGCTTCCCTCTCCATCTACAAGGCCGCTGCCGAGTATGCGGCAACCCGCGGCATCATCATTGCCGACACCAAGTTTGAGTTTGGCTTCATCGGCGACAGTCTCACCCTTATCGACGAGTGCCTCACGCCGGACTCCAGCCGCTTCTGGCCTGCCGAGGGCTACCGGCCCGGTCACGTCCAGCCCAGCTACGACAAGCAGTACGTGCGCGACTGGCTCAAGGCAAACTGGAGCATGACCGGCAAGCCGCCCCACCTGCCGCAGGACGTTATCGCGGGAACGTCGAGCCGCTACCAGGAGGCGTTCCAGATCATCACCGGCCACGAGTTCGAGCCCATGAAGGAGTCCCATGTCTCTGCGTGATACCATCGACGGCGCCCGCAAGGAGGTCGAGGAGGCCAGCAGGCTCGGCGGTAACACCAAGTCGGCAGACTCCAAGGTCGAAAGGAGCGAGCGCGGCGCTAAGTCCGAGAAGTCTTCGAAGGATGAGGCCGAGAGGCGCGACCCCATGGCCACCAGGAGCTACCGCAGCTCTGCGGCCGGCGCCAAGCCCAGCCGTGAGGCCGCCTCCACCGTGCGTATGGCATCCTCCAGCTCTTCTGCCAGCATGGGCGGTGGCCTCTTTGGCGGCGGCACGCCTGCCCAGAAGGAGGCTCGCAAGGAAGAGAGGCGCAGGCAGCGCGAGGAGGAAGACTTCCGTCAGCGCGGCTACGACCTCATCCTCCGCACGAACGAGGAGTACCGCAAGACCGAGCGCACATGGTGGATTCTTATCGGCGTGGGCTTTGGCATGACGATTGTCTCGCTGCTGCTGGTGTGGGCGTTTCCCGCCGACAGCTCGGACTACCAGACGTTTGCTGGCATTGCCTCGGTGGCGTCGGTGGTGCTTGCGTTTGCCCTGATCATCGGTGCCTTTGTGTACGACTGGCGTGTCCGCCGGCCCGTCCGCAAGGCCACCGAGCGCAAGGTTGCCAGCTATAGCGACAAGAAGCTCGCCGAGCTCTTCGAGCAGCAGCGCCGCCGTGAGAACGAGGCCGAGGCAGCAAGGCAGGCCAAGAGGGCGAGCCGAGCCAACAAGAATAAGTAGCGAGTGTCTCGTGGCACGCATTGCTGGTCGATGGTAGAATGTCTTTTCGCATGCCCTCGTAGCTCAGGGGATAGAGCACAGGTTTCCTAAACCTGGTGTCGGCCGTTCGAATCGGCCCGGGGGCACCATGTAATGTCGCAGGCCAGACCCATCGCTGGGTCTGGCCTGTTCGCTCTGGGACGGGGTTGTGGTGCGGGCGGGCTAACCCACGGGGCTTCGTGCCCCAACGGCCTCGGGCTTCTCGGTACCCCACAATTAGCCTGCAGGCTGGCCCCGCTGGCTAAAAAGTCGCGTTGTGAGTACGCACAACCGGGGAAATCTGTCGGGGTCGTGACGTTTTCCCAGGTGGGCGAGAGGGGCCTGGCAACGGAAGGGGATTGTGCGTACGCACGACGGTAGTCCTCTGCCAGCGCGGGGCTCCCGAAGGGCAGGACTGCCAGAAAGACGCTATCGTGCGTACGCATACTAGGACAGTCTTGACATTGGAGACGGTTGCCTAGCGGTCGGAATCGAGGAGAAGGCTTCTGCTGCGATGCCTCGCGTCGTGGATTTCGCCGTGAGTTGCCAGGTCGAAAAGCCCCCTGCAATCCTCGGTGCCGTACCCAACGCCAGCGGTCACGCGTGAGCGCTACACTCGAGAAGGCAGTGTCGTGCCGTTGCCCCATAACCACACGAGAAGGGGGAGCCATGTTCAACCCGTTCCGCGACGAACAAGGCCGGCCCAAGACAATCGCCGAAGTAACCTGGGATGACCTGCCCCAGCTCGCTGACCTCGAGGAAGGTTTTGCGCTGGAGTTCAAGCAGACCTTCGGGCCAAGCGTGCGCCGGAAGATTCCCAAGATCGTGGCGTCGTTCTCGAACTCGCGCGGCGGGTGGCTCGTGATTGGAATCGCAGACGACTCCCGCGAGGTTGTGCCTGTCCCGCGCGGCACGGCAGACATCAGCCAGGTGATAGGGGAGCTCTGCCGCAGGCACGTCTCGCCCGCGCCGCACTTCGAGGTACGCTTCCTGACAGACCCCACGGACGACAGCCGTGGCGTGATTCTGGTTCGCGTGGACGAGGGGGACTTTCCTCCCTATGTGGCCGACGGCATCGTAGAGATTCGTGAGGGCTCGACCTCGGGTCCGGCTGACGGAACTGCACTGGTAGACCTGTATGACCGTGCGACCAACCGCCGCCTAGACGTGCGCAGGTTCTGTTGTCGCACGGTCTACTACCCCATGGCCGATGACGCAAGGGACCCCGTTGCCCTCTTCGACCTGTACCTGTTTAGGCTCGGTCCAAAGGCAGACGAGGCCAACTCGCGTGCGAGCATCAACGAGGGAGCTGCGGCGATGCGCGCGGCCTTCGATTGCTATGGGATTGGTTGCCGCGTCCAGCACGCGCACGACAGCCTGGTGTTTAGGACTTCTCAGCGAGACGAGACAATCGTTGCGCACTCGGCAATCGAGCTCTTCCCCAACGAGTCGCTGAAGCTTTCGGTTCCTGCGGTGATGGTTACCGGGGAGGAGCGCGAACAGGCCATGCGGTCGCTTGCCGCGCGCACGCTCTTCTCGCCACGGTCAGACGCGCGACTGATGGACGCTAGCGCAACGCTGCGGCGCGTGACGAGAATGGCATCGCTTCTCGACCGCTACGTGCGTCTGCGCGGACTCTCTTGGCGAGAGTACGCGGTGGCCTACGAGCTTGAGCACATGGCGGGCGTCACAATGTGGTCGCCAAACGAGACGTACCTGGGCTACGCGGCGCGGCGCGGCGTGCTCTACTGCGCGACAACCGACTGCATCTCAAGGGTACGCTACCTCGATGATGGGGCACACGACACCTTCCGTGCTCGTCAGTTTGCAGGCAGCCATTTCTTTGAGGCATGCGGCCTGCCGCTTGGCTCGCCTGACCCCGAGGACCTGGAGCTGGTGAACGTGCTGCTCAGCACCAGCGGGGAGAAGTGAGGGGATGGCCCTGGCAATTCGTGTCGAAGCCGACTGCTGGCTAGTTCGATGCCTTGCCTGGACCAAGCTCTTTGGCGACCTCGATACCGAGGCGGTGGGGGATGCCAACAACAAGCGCATTGCCGGTGGTGCATGTTTCAGCAATACAACCAAGCAGCGAATACATGCTGCACGCCTCGCCTTACAAAGCGGCCCCTGACCCGTCTGATCGCAGGTCGGGGGCCCTACTGGCGCTTCTCGCCAACCATGCTAGTTGCTGGTGTTGGACGTCCCGCCGGTGTTGCTGTTCGAATTCTCGCCGTTCGACGAGTTGCCGTTGTTCGACGTCCCGCTGTTGCTGTTGCTGCTCGAACCAGAGCCGCTGGACACCACGATCGTGATGGTCGACCCCGCGGTCGCCGATGTCGCAGATTGCGAGATGACCTTGCCCTTGGCAACGCTGCTGCTCGTCTCGGTGGTCACTGAGACGCTAAAGCCTACCCTCTCGAGCTCCTCCTTGGCGTCGGACTCCTTATACCCTACAACGTTAGGCACCGAGACGGACGCTGGGCCGGTGGAGACCGTGATGGTGACCGTGCTGCCCTTGTCGGCGCTTATGCCTGCAGATGGGTCGGTGCTAATGACAAGGCCCTTCTCGACGCTGGACGAGGAGGACTGCTTCACGCTCACGCTAAAGCCCACGCTCTTGAGTGCGCTCGTGGCATCGGACTGGGAATCCCCCACGACGTTGGGGACAGAGACCTGCTCGGCACCCTGCGAGAGGTGATAGGTGATGGTGTCACCAGCCTTGGCGTCCGAGCCTGCCGCGGGCTCCTGCTGGGCAACGTGGCCAACCTCGATGTTCGCATCGTAGACAGAGTCGCCCGCTTGGCCCTTGAGCCCGTACTTGTTAAGCAGCTCCTGCGCCTCGGAAGGCGTGCAGTTGGTGAGGTCGGGCACCGTGACCGAGGCTGCCGGCTCTTCTCCCTTAGAGACGACGATGTCGATCTTGGAGCCCTCGGTGGCCGTACGCCCGGCACCCGGGGTCTGCTCGATGATCTTGCCCTCCTCGACGGAGGAAGAATACTGCTGCGTCACGTTGCCGATAGTGAAGTTATGGCCATCAGAGGTGAGCATTGCCGAGGCCTCGTCCTGCGTGAGGCCAAGGAGGTTGGGTACCGAATACGCCTTCGAGCCAGACCCCAACGCAGCCATAACGAGGAGCGCCACAAGTGCGATGCCTGCGATGACTCCGACGATAGCAAGCGCGCGATTGCGTTTGTGCTTCTTCTGACGGTCCTCCTCCTCTGCGGCGGCCTGCTCGGTGGCGGACTGGGGGCGAATCCTGCCCGTGGCCTGTGCGCGGGACATGTTCTGGGTGACATTGCTGCCACGTCCTGCCAGCGGTTTGGTTGCTGCTGCAGGGAGCATCGCCGTTGCGTTGTTGACCGCCTGCATGCGGCCGGCAAGGTAGTCGTGAAGCGTGTGGTAGAGTTCGTCGGCCGTCTGGAAGCGGTCTTTGGGGTCCTTCTGCATGCACTTGAGGATGATGGCCTCTATCTGAGGGTCCACGTTGGGGTTGATTTGGCTGGGTGGCACGGGCTGCTCGGTGACCTGCTTCATGGCCACGGTCACTGCGTTGTCACCATCAAAGGGGACACGGCCGGTGGCGGCCTCGTACATCACGATGCCAAGGGAGTAGAGGTCGGTGGTGGGGCCAAGCGGCTTGCCTTGGGTCTGCTCGGGTGAGACGTAGTGTGCCGTGCCCAGGACCGAGTTGTCGGTGGTGAGGTGGCTGTTCTTTGCGCGTGCGATGCCGAAGTCCATTACCTTGATGTTGCCACTGGGCTGCACCATGATGTTCTGCGGCTTGATGTCGCGGTGGATGATGTCGTGGTCGTGAGCCACGGAGAGCGCCTGCGCTATCTGCGAGCCAATCTGCGCGACCTTCTTGCAGTCGAGCGCGCCATGCTTGCGAATGCCGCTCTTGAGGTCGGTACCGCGCAGGTACTCCATGATGATGTAGTAGGTGTCACCGTCCTTGCCCCAGTCATAGACCGAGACAATGTAGGGGCTGTTGAGCGCCGCCGCAGCCTGCGCCTCCTGCTTGAAGCGTGCTGCAAATGAGGGGTCGGTTGCGTACTGGGGCAGCATCGTCTTGATGGCGACAGTCCTCCCCAACACCTGATCCATGCCACGGTAGACCGTGGCCATGCCCCCCGCACCTACCTTGTCGAGGACCTGGTACCTTCCACCAAGGACCCTTTCTGCCATCTGCCTCTCCTATCCACCCTAGCGGCGACACCGCGTCTTGTGACTACGTTTAAAGTGATCAGCGGTTCGTGTTCATATCTAATGGCTCGTTTCGTACACAGGTCATGCGCCTCCCATCAGCTTGCGCCAAGAGCCTGGATGTTAAGGCAGCTCGCAAGGACCTGCCCCGCCACTCCGGCGGCATACCCCTCGACGTCGGCGCCATCTTCTCCCTCGATGACAACAGAAATTACGAGCGTGGGGTTGTCGTATGGCGCAAAGCCGATAAAGAACGAGTTGATCTTGCCGTCTTCGATTTGGGCCGTGCCGGTCTTGCCGGCGACCTGGACGCCCTGGACCTTGGCCCTTGTGCCCGTGCCGTGGTCAACAACGCCGAGCATGGCCTCCTTGACCTGGGAGGCGGTCTCGGCAGAGATGGCCTGCCCAAGGGACTTTGGCTGGGTTGTGGAGATCGTGGCACCCTCGGGGGAGAGCACATGGTCTACCACGTAGGGGTTCATGACCACGCCCCCGTTGGCAATCGCCTGGGCGACCATGGCATTCTGCATCACGGTCGTCTGCGGGCCCGCGGGACTCTTGTGCTGGCCCACGGGCTGGCCGCATGCCGCCCATGCCGTTTCCCACTCGGTCATCTCTGAGGGGTCGGGCATGAGCGACGCCACGGTATTGAAGTCCTGGCCCACGTTGGTGCCGTAGCCAAAGGCGTCGGCATACTTCACCAGGTTGGAAGCACCCACTTGGACACCCACCTGGCCAAAGACCGTGTTGGACGAGAGGGCAAAGGCCTCCCTGAGCGTGGGAGTGCCGTAGTCGTTGTAGCCGTAGTTGCTCACCTCGGCTCCACCGATGGTCAGCGCAGGTCCGGCGTTGTAGACGGTGTCGAGTGTGGTGGTGTCGGTATCGAGGGCGGCCGAGAGCGTGACCGCCTTGAAGGTGGAGCCAGGTGAGTAGAGCGTCTGCGCGGTGCGGTCGAGCAGCTGGGAGCCCGTGCCGCTGGAGCCCATGATGCTGTCGAGGTCATCGTAGGAGTACGTAGGTGCACTTGCCTTGGCGAGAACGGCTCCGGTAGACGGGTCGAGCACCACCACGGCGCCCGTGTAGCCGTCGAGGGCAGACTCGGCGGCGCGCTGCATCTGCGAGTTGATCGTGAGTGCCACGGTGTTGCCAGGCTCTTGCACTCCCGCCAGCGAGTAGAGCGCGCCCTTCCAGTCGGAGTAGTTGTGGCTACCCGTAAGCGTGTCGTTCATCGTGGACTCGATGCCAGAGGTGCCATAGCGCGTGGAGATGTATCCCACGGTGTGCGCGGCGAGAGACCCCTGCGGATACGAGCGCAGGTAGGTGCCATCCTCTTGGCGCAGGCTCTCGGCCAGGGTTACGCCGTCGGATGTGATGATGGCACCGCGCTGCACGTAGGCGCTCTTGGCAATGGTGTGGTTGTTGGATGACATGTTCTGGATGTTGCCGGCATCGATGACCTGGAGATAGGTGAGGTTGGCGATGAGGGCGGCAAAGAGCACCGCAAATGCCGTGATAAGCGCCGTGAGGCGCTTGCCCAAGGCCACGCGGCCAAGGATGCCTGACTCACTGCCCTGCATCTCGAAGCGGCCACGTGCATGCGAACCATGGACAAAGGCCGACGCGTGGGCGCCCAGGAGCGAGACGCGCCCATTGTTGTCCTCGGCGGCGCTGGCAACGAGCTGCGCCTCTCGTCCGGTGCCCTCGTCGCCTGCGCGTAGGAGCAGCCCCACGATGATGAAGCTCGAGAGCAGTGAGCTGCCGCCCTGGCTCATGAAGGGAAGCGTCACGCCCGTCAAGGGCAAGAGCTTGGTGACGCCAGCGATGATGAGGAACGCCTGGAAGCCGATGACCGTGGTCAGACCCACAGCGGCAAAGGCGGAGGAGTCGGACTTGGCGCGGGCCGCCGTTGCGAAGCCGCGCACGCAGAAGAGCATGTAGAGAATGATGATGGCGCTGGCCCCCAGAAGGCCCATCTCCTCGGCGATGGCCGAGAAGAGAAAGTCACTCTCGACAAAGGGAATGAGGGTGGGCAGGCCCTTGCCAATGCCCGTGCCCACCAGGTCGCCGTCGACAATGGAATAGAGCGACTGGACAACTTGGTAGCCGCTGCCCTGGGCGTCTGACCAGGGGTCAAGCCAGATGTCCACACGCACCTTGACGTGCGAGAAGAAGCGGTAGCAGAAGACAAAGCCAACTACCAGAAGGCCAAGCGCTATGAAGACATAGCTCCAACGGCCGGTGACCGCGTAGAGCATGACCACGAAGTACATGAAGAAGAGAAGGGCGCTGCCCAGGTCGCGCTCGAAGATAACGATGAGAAGGCTGATGCCCCACATGATGAAGAGGGGGAGCAGCATGCGGAAGCGCGGGATGCGGAAGGGTCCCACGCGATGTGCGGTGGCAGAGAGCGCCTCTCGGTTGGATGCCAGGTAGAAGGCCAGGAAGAGGACGATAAGAATCTTAGCCAGCTCGCCTGGCTGGAACGAGAAGCCCCCAAAGGTGAGCCAGAGCTTGCTGCCGTTCTTCTCGGTGCCTATGACCATGGGGAGCAGGAGCAATACCACGCCAATGAGACCCAGCGTGTACTTGTAGCTGGCCAGCGTGTCGAGGCTGCGGGCGACAAAGAGGGTCGCAATCATTGCCGCGACCGAGACAAAAAGCCACATGACCTGGTTGTCTGCCAGGTTTGGGGCAAGGCGCGTGACAAATGCGATGCCGATGCCCGAGAGGAGAAAGATCACAGGCAAGATGATGGGGTCGGCATCGGGCGCGAGGATGCGCACGGCCACGTGGGCCGCGGCGAACGCCGCAAAGAGCCCTACGGGAACGGCGAGCGTGCTTAGGGAGAGCACGACGCTGGCGTTAACAACGTAGAGGGCGTAGAGCAGGACCACGGGCACGGCTGCCAGGCAGAGGAAGAGCAGCTCCATGTTTCTGCGGTTGCCACCGCGGGTTCTCTCGTTGGCCACGGTCACTCACCCCCGTTTGTCTGCGCCGCGTCTCCAGTGGTGCTGGTGTCTGTCGAGGCGTTGCCATTGGCGGAGTCTGTGCCCGACTCGCCCGTCTGGGTGCCGTCCTCTGGCGCTGCCTCTCCGGTAGGGTTGCCCTCGGCAGCCACTTCTGCGGCCTTCTCGGCTGCCTTGGTCTTCTCGGCGTCTATCTGCGAGCGGTATGACTCAACAGTGGAGAGGGCCTCCTGCTCGCTGCCTACGTGAATGCCGCCATTTTGTAGCTGCGTGCCGACGTTTGCGGGCAGGTCGTCTATCTCCACCGCTGTCGTCTGGACCAGGCTTGAGAGCGAAAACCCCAGGACCTCGCCATCGATTCCCTGGTAGATGCCTACGGTATCGCCATCGACACCCAGGTACCACTCGCTCTTTGCAAAGAGGAAGAAGCCTCCGAGCACCACGACCGCAAGCAGCACCATGGCGGTGATCACGCGCAGGGCAAAGCCCACCGAATGCTTGCGCGCCGCGGCTGCTACGCCGTCGTTCAGGATGTCCACCACTACGACGGTCACGTTGTCTGCGCCGCCTGCGGTGAGCGCGGTGGAGACGAGGTTGTCCGCTGCCTGCTGCGGCGTGGCGCTCGAGACCGCAACGGAGCCAATCTCGCTGTCAGGCACCATGCTCGAGAGGCCGTCGGAGCAGAGGATGACGCGGTCTCCCGTGGACACCTCGATGGAGAAGTGATCTGCATACATGTCCGGGTCAGAGCCCAGGGCGCGCGTGATGATGGAACGCGATGGGTGCACGCGGGCCTCGTCGGCGGTTATCTGGCCAGCGTCGACGAGCTCCTCCACATAGGAGTGGTCGCGTGTCACGCGCACGAGGTTGCCCGCGTGCAGGAGGTAGATGCGGGAGTCGCCCACGTGGGCGATGGCCATGCGGTTGCCGTCGATAAGCGTGGCCGAGGCGGTGCATCCCATGCCAGGTTTGCCCCGTCCCTCCTCGGCGCCCTTGATTACGGCCTGGTTGGCTGCCTCAATCGCTGCCCCAAGAAGGGCGTCGTCTGCGGTTGCAGGGGCCTTCTCGCCAATGGTTTCAACGGCAATGGAGCTTGCGACCTCGCCGGCTGCGTGGCCGCCCATGCCGTCGCATACCGCGAAGCACGGCGTGCGGATGAGGAACGAGTCTTCGTTGTGGCTTCTCACCAGGCCCACGTCGGAGCGGGCACCCCAGGCGATGAAGGCGTTCTTGCCGCAGGTGGCATCGGCGCCGGCGCGTCCCTCTACGGGGATGGCCGCACGACCTGGGGCGTTGACGGGTTCTTGTGGCTGGGCGCTCTCGGGCGAGACGGGCTCCTGGTGAACGCCCTCGGGCACGGATTGCCTGTCGGCTGTCATACGCTTGGGCGTCTCGGGCTTTGGCACCTCGGCGGCAGCAGGATGCTCGCCCACCGGCTCTGCGGGGGCTTCGTCTGGTACGGCCGTCTGCATCGGCGCGTCTTGGGGCTTCATCTGTGGGTCCTCGGCGGCCATTACTGACGGCTCACTCGCATGATGGTGTCGCCAATCTGCACCTCGTCGCCGTCACGAAGGGTGACGGGCTGATCGATCACGTGGCCGTTGACCATGGTTCCGTTTGTAGAGCCGAGGTCCTCAAGGACGAGGGCCGGCCCCTGGATGGTAAAGCGGGCATGTGTGGCCGAGACGTACGGCTCGTCGATTACGATGTCGGAGGAAGGGGAGCGGCCAACAACCACGGGGCCGAGCACGTCTACGTGCAGGCCACGCATGGCACGCGAGCCCTTCTCAACGTCAACGCACCAGATGGCGGTGTCTTTGCGCTGCCCGCGCACCAGGCCTACGCCTGCGCGCATGGCGGCAAAGAGGAAGACGTAGAGCAGGACGACGAGGATGATTCGCCCTGCAAAGAGAATCAGGTCGATCATGGCCTAGCTCTCCCTGAACTCGAGGTTCACGAGGCCAACGGTGATGAGGTCGCCGTCGCACAGGACGCATTCATCTACGTCGATATCGTTGACGAGCGTGCCGTTGGTGGAGTTGAGGTCAACGATGTGCCAGTTGCTCCCGTCGTAGGAGAGCTCCGCGTGGCGGCGAGAAACGTTGGGGTCGCGCAGGTAAACACCGCACTGCGAGCGCTCGCGGCCGATGAGGCAAGAGGGGGCCTTGGCAGCGTAGGTGCGCCCGCTCTGGCGGTCGATGAGCATGCAGGTGGCAATGCGCTGCTGGGGAGCGGGCTGTGCTGGGGCAGCGGGTGCAGAGACGTTACGACGACGGGTGTCGGGTACGACCTCGGGGGCCTGGCGTGCGGCCTGGTGCTGTGCGGGCGAGGAGAAGTCCGCTGGCTGGGGCGCTGCCGCCGCGACGGCCTGGGCCTGATCTTGGACCGCCTCGGCAACGGGCTGAACCACCTGCTGGCTGCTGGAGACCGGTGGTGTTATGACCGGCACGGCAACGGGGGGCACAGCCTGCGATGGGCTGGCGTCTACGTAGGGTACCGGCATAGGAGTGGACGAGGAGGGAGATGCCACCGCGGGGATCACGCCGCCTGCGGGCTCGATGTAGTCCATGGGCATAACGTCCAGGCCGGCATCAGTGCCGCCGGGGGAAGCCTGCGGAGAAGATGCGGATGCCATGGGTTGCGGGATGGGGCTGAGGTGTCCCGCGGACGGACGTCGACGCGGCTTGCCAATGGCAGCGGCTCCGCCCACGCTTGAGTTGCCACCCAGAAACGCGCGCTCCTCCTCGCGAAGGCGGGCGAGGGTCTGTCCGTTGACGTTCTCGGCATCAACGTAGAACTTGCCCGACTTGAGGGACTCGTCGACCATGAAGCGCACGAGCGGCCTGCCTACCAGGGCATAGCCCTTCTTGTTGGCAGATTCGGTGATGAACTCGCCAAGTTCATAGTCGATGCGCTCGTAGAGCGGGCGCATGAGGGAGTCGTCCTCGGCCGAAACCAGGACGGTATAGAGTGCCGGCGCGGTGTCGACGCCGTCGATGCGGTATGTCTCGGCCTCCATCTTGCGGGCTGCATGCTTTGCGAGCTTCTTGAACGAGAATGGCTCTGCATAACCCTGTGGGGCAGACTCAAAGACCGAGCTAATCCGGCCCTCGAAATCACTGAGAAAGCTCATCTGAGTCCTCGCCTTCTTGGTCCTCGTCCAGAGGACCCCTCAGGACGGTTTCTACACACAAAAGCACACTTAAGAATACAGCAAGCCCACAGCCCTCCAACATCTGGCCAAGCCAATACCCGCTAGATTCCACTCTGCAGGCGAGAAGCCAAAGCAAGATGATGGAGATGGCACCTGTGACCTGCCCCACAATACCCGAGGCAACGCTTCCCCTCATAGCGATGGCGGAGGCCGCAAGCGCCGAAACCGCACAGCCGGCAACGATGATCCAGGTCGCGGGGCTCGTAAGCAGGGGCACGAGCGTTGCCGCGATTGCCTGGGCCGAGAACTCGTTTGAGACAGCGGCATTTGCAAGAAGCGAGAGGAGCGCACCTGTGGCGCCCGTGGCGGCGGCGGGCAGCGGGTCCATGCCGTAGGCGGCGATGGCGACGCCCGCGGCAGGCGAGTTGAGGCAGACTGGGGCCAGCATCGATGCTGTGGAGACGTGATCCGTGTGGCCGCAGGATATCCACCAGGCCGCAAAGGCAACGGCCACCACGATGGCGAGCGGGAACGATGCCGCTGTGACGTGTGCCGTTGCGAGCGCCAAGACCAGGGAGGCGCCTGCGGCGGCGGAGCCTATGGGTGGCCACGCGAGACAGGCTGCAGCCGAGACGATGGCTCCTATCAGGGCAAAGGTGCTTGTGGCTCCCGGAAGTGCCGGCAGTATGGCATACATCGCGAAGAACGTGCAGACCGCGGACGCCGCTCGCTCGATTGCAGGGGCAAGCCAGGGGATGCGAACGTGAGCCGGCAGGTTGGAGGGCGTGGCGGCAAGGGAGGGGTCGTCGTTCTCGGACTGGTCGACGAGCTCGCGGAGGGACTCGGCGCCTTCGGTGGCGTCGCCCAGCGAAGGCAGGATGGAGCGAGCGAACTCCTTGACGGAGGACGTCCGCCCGGCAGCGGCGGGGGCCATAGCGCGGAGAAACGCATCCTCGACGCCTGCCGCAAGGTCGGGGTCGAGCATCGAGAGCGGGGGCTTGGGACCGCGGGCTATGGCATCAAGCGAGCCTTTTGGCGTGGTGGACGCAAAGGGGCTTCTCCCTGTAAGCGCCTGCCAGGTCACAACGGCAAGCGAGAAGACGTCCGTGCGTTCGTCGACAAGGAGGCCTTGGATCTGCTCGGGTGGCATGTAGCCAACGGTACCACCGCGGGCACCGCCGTAACCGGCCGCGGAAGCCAGCGTAGCCATGCCAAAATCTGCCAGCTTCACGGTGCCCTGACGGTCAATCATGATGTTTGTCGGCTTGATGTCCATGTGGAGCACGCCGTTTTCGTGCGCGTAGGCGAGCGCGGCCGTTACCGAGCGCAGAACATGGGCGCACTCCTCGTGCGTGAGGGTGCCACCCTCCACGCGGGCGAGGAGTTCTGCCAGGTTAAGGCCGTCCACGAACTCCATGACCAGGTATGCGTAGGTGCCGTCTGTCTCGAAGTCGTAGACCGTCACGATGTTTGGGTGGGCGAGGAGGCAGGCCGTGCGCGCCTCTGCCAAGGCCTCGTCTGCTGTGGATGCGGAAATGCCGCCGGGGTCCTCGTTTGAGCGCAAGGGGATTCTTTTGATGGCAACCCGACGCTGAAGGCGCGTGTCCCAGCAGGTGCAGACGGTGCCAAAGCCGCCTGCACCGCGTCGCGCGAGCACGCGGTAGCGTCCAAGGAGCGTCTCCTCGGGAGTGGTGTGCGCACCGGCCCTGACCGGCCGTGCAGCGCTCTGTGTGGGGTTGGCGGTGCCCACGGCGTCTCCTCGTTGTTGTACGTTTGTGGCTTCGTTTTTTCTTGCCGTGATGAGGACATTCTAGCTAATTGTGCGGGGAGTAGACAGAGCACGCCCCCAGCCACTGCCCCTGATGAAAAAGAGGATGTGGTATTCGGTGGCTGTCTGGGTGCGCTCGCTATTTGAGGAGGGAGTTCGCAACAGAGCGAGCGTCGACAACATTGGGGGGAAGATTACCTGCCATTGCAGCGAGAATGTTGTCGGCGACAATGTTTCCCATGCGTAGGTTTGCCTCGAAGGTGGACGAGCCGACATGGGGCGTCACAAGCACGTTTTGAAGATCGAATATGGGACTGTGACGAGGAGGCTCACGCTCGCACACGTCGGTTGCGTAGCCCCCGAGACCCCCTGACAGCAGGGCTTTCTCCAGTGCGGACCCTCGCACCACTCCCGCCCGCGCGGTATTGATGAGGTATCCCTTGGGCCCAATCATGCGGAGCTCTTTCGAGCCAATCATGTTTGAGGTTGCGTCGGTAAGAGGCACATGCAGCGTTACCACATCAGAGCGCTTCAGCAGGTCGTTAAGCGTCGTGAACTCGAGTCCATAGAGAGTTGCAAGTTCGCGTTCGGCGATGTCGTAACCAAGGGTCTTCATGCCAAAGCCCTCAGCTCGCCTCGCAACTGCCATACCGATGGAGCCAACCCCAACAATGCCAAGCGTCTGTCCGCTTAGCGTGTGGCCAGGGAACTTTCTCCATGTGTCATGCTTAACGCCATAGATGTTTGCGTAGAGCTGGCGCTCAAGGCCAATCATGAGCCCAAATACAAGATCGGCGGTCTCGTCGCGGTTTCCACCTGGAACGTTGGCCACGGTAATGCCACGCTTTCCGGCTTCGACCAAATCAACGTTTTCTACTCCCACGCCATTGCGAACAATGAGCTTAAGGCGGGGCATGCGTGTAAGCAGGGGTCCGTCAATAACGGTATTTCCCACGACCAGAACGTCGGCGTCCACCGCGAGAGCCGTGAGCTCACGCCGTGAAAGCTGGCGCTGGTACGGGTTCATCTTGACAACGCATCCCGCCTCAACGAGACGCGTTATCGGCTCTTTGGCGTAACGGCCAAATGTCGTCGAACATGAAGCGACGACCCATTTTGTCAGTGCGTCCATCTAGACCGGCCACGCCAGAAGGATTGTCCCTGCTGGAGACAAATCAAATCAGCAGGTATGTGTATGACGGAGCCGTTCCTCCGTATACAAACTAACAGTTCTGGTCCAAAATCCGAAGTGCAGTCTAAAAATAACTATTTAATAACGAATAAAAATAATATAAATATGGATATACATTAGAATTAAAACCGATAAAACGAATATAAATACCGTTCACCTATTGAAATAGAAAGTTATATCACCTCTTTTTTACCAAGAAGATAATGGGAAATGAAAGGCATTTCACACATATGCTTCATGGAAGGGTGGTTGGAACTATGGGCGTCGTTCTCACGCGTGTGGACTTCAGGCTCATTCATGGCCAGGTCATGACGAGGTGGCTCACCCAGACGGGCGCTAATGAGATCGTTACCGTTGATACGGCGACGAGCAAAGACCCCTTCATGATGGACGTCTTCAAGATGGCTGCCCCCAAGGGAATCCGTATCAAGATTTACGACGTTGACCGTGCGGTTAAGGCGCAGCGGGACGGCGAGTTCGAGAAGAACAAGATCATCATCCTGTTCAAGAATGTCGCCGAGCTCAAGAGGGCCATTGATGCCGGACTCAGGCTTGACAGCATCCAGATCGGTGGCCTTGGTGGCGGCCCTGGACGCAAAGCGGTTCTCAATGCAATCACGCTCGACCAGAAGGACCTCGACGACCTTCTCGCCATCCAGGCTCAGGGCAGCAAGGTCTACTTCCAGACCACGCCCGATTACCCGTCGGCAAAGCTCGATGAGATTGCGGCGAAGTTCTAATACAGCCGGTTAATGGCGGGGCCAGCGCGACTCCGTCGTAGAAAGGAGACAGAGCATGGATATAATGCGCGCGGTGCTCGTTGGCTTGATCTATTGGCTCTCAATGGGTCGTGCCTGGTACTACTTCTCGTTCGCATTTAGAAAGCCAGTGGTTCTCGGCGTGGTCATTGGCCTCATTTACGGTGACGTTGCTCAAGGTTTGCTGGTGGGCGCAACCATTCAGCTTATGTACATGGGTGGCATTGAGGCGGGGGGCAACATTCCCTCCGATCAGGGCCTTGCGGCGTGCATCGCTATCCCGGCTGCACTGGCCAACTCGCTTGACCCCAGCGCCGCAGTTGCGCTTGCGGTCCCGTTTGGCGTGCTCGGCGTCCTTATCAACAACGTGCGACGTACGATCAACTCCTTCTATAACACGAAGGCAGACCAGTTTGTCCAAGAGCGCAACTACTCTGCGCTTTCGACATTCTCATTTCTGCTGCCCTGGCTGACCAACGGCGTTCTGTACTTCACTCCGGTCTTTCTGGCAACGCTGTTTGGCCCCGCTGTTGTCGAGGCATTCATCAATGCAATCCCCAATTGGGTTATGAGCGGTCTTGCTAACGCGGGCAACGTCCTTCCTGCCCTCGGCTTCGCGCTGACGCTTGTGGTTATGGGCAAGGAGAAGTACCTCCCGTTCTTCGTGCTTGGTTTCTTCACCTATGCGATTGCCGGGTACTCGATGCTCACCGGTGCGGTCATTGGCCTGTGCCTCGCGATGATCGTGTCCCTGTTTGTCCAGACCGATGACGAGGAGGTTGCTCTCAATGACTAGCGAGAACACAGAAATGACTCGGGGGGGGGGGCGTCTCTGACGATGCTCTTGAGAAGACCGATTCCGTTCTGACAAAGTCCGACCTGCGTGGCGCCTGGTGGCGTTGGTGCTTTGCAGTTGAGGTTCCGGTTTCGTTTGACCGCATGCAGGCGCTTGCCTTTGGCTTCTCTATGAATAAGGTCATGCGGAAGCTCTACAAGGATGATCCCGATGAGCTTCAGGCCGCGATGACCCGTCACACGAGCATGTTCAACACGAACTGCGATTGGGGTAGCATCATCCATGGCATCGTTATCTCCCTCGAGGAGCAGCGTTCCAAGGGTGCCGAGGAGATTACCCCCGACATGATCGAGTCCATCAAGATTGGTCTCATGGGTCCTCTTGCCGGCATCGGTGACTCGGTTGACCAGGGTATTGTTGCTACGATCCCGCTCGCAATCTTTGTTCCTATGGCCCTTGGCGGCAGCGTTTTCGCTGCTTTCATTCCGGGCATTATCTACATCGTTTGGTCGATGGTCTGGTCCTGGTTCCTGTTCCGCAAGGGCTACACGATGGGCCGTACGGCTGTCACTGACATCCTCCACTCCGGCACTATCAAGAAGGTCATCGACATTGCGACCATCGTAGGCATCTTCATGGTCGGATGCCTGTCCGCCTCGTACGTAAAGCTTGCCTGCGTCGCAACGGTTGGCGGTGTCGAGATCCAATCCGTTCTCGATTCCATGCTGCCAAAGCTATTGCCGTTTGCCGTGACTATGGGCATGTACATCTACATCAAGAAGCGTGGTCCCCACTACTTGCGCATCATCATCGTGACGATGATTGCGGCCGTCCTGCTTACGGGGCTTGGAATTATTTAGTGACCTGCGCGTCCGGCCTGTGCCATGCGGGCTGGGTCCCTTTATTGCCTACATCAAATCTTATTTCGGGGGCCTGTTTCATGAAGGTACTTATCACTCCGCGCGGCTTTGCCAACTATGGCCTTGACGAGGTCAAGCTCATGGAGTCCAAGGGTCTTGACGTTGATTACAACGACACGGGCAAGGCATATACGGCAGAGCAATTTCTCGAGAAGGCAAAGGATGCGGACGCAATCATCGTAGGCGTGGACGACATGTCCGCTCCCGTGATGGTGCGGCTGCCCAAGCTCAAAGTCTTTTGCAAGTTTGGCGTTGGCGTTGACAATATCGACTGCGACTACGCTAAGGCGCATGATATCTACGTTGGTCGAACCGTTGAATCTAACTCGCTGTCTGTCGCCGAGCACGTGGCCGCTCTCATGTTCGCCGATGCGAAGAACCTCTACCCTACCATCCGCGACGTGAAGGCTGGCTCTTGGGGGAAGCGTACAGGCATTGAGCTCGCTGGTAAGACGCTCGGTATCGTTGGCTTTGGTGCCATTGGCAAGCAGCTTTCGAGCATTGCTACGGGTATCGGCATGGACGTGCTTGCATACGATGCTTTCCCCATCAGCGAAGGGGCTGCAAGGGAGCATGGCGCTACCGTTGCCACCTTCGGGCAAATCATTGAGGAGTCCGACTATATGAGTGTGCACGTGCCCCTGCTCGACAGCACGCGCAACATGATCAGCGTGCCACAGTTCAATGCCATGAAAAACAGCGCCTGTGTGCTCAACGCAGCCCGTGGTGGCGTTGTCGACGAGGACGCACTCTATCACGCGCTGGTAGATGGCGATATCCGCTCTGCAGCATTCGACGTCTTTACCACCGAGCCACCTGCAAAGGACAACCCGCTGCTTGCGCTCGATAACTTCCTACTTACGTCGCACACCGCCTCCAGAACCCACGAGGCCGAGAAGAGGACCTGCCAAATCTCGACTGACGTCATCCTTACCCAGCTTGGCCTTAAGGACTAACCACCTCGACCTCAACGGAAGGGAGGAACAATGAATCTCGTTCTCGCATCCCACGGAAACTTTGCAAAGGAACTCGTCAAGTCCGCCGAGATGATTTATGGGGACATGTCCGATGTGCCCATCGTCTCCCTCATGCCAGGCATGTCGTTCGAGGGCTTCACGAAGGAGGCCTCTGAGGTTCTCGATAAGACGGGCAAGAACACGCTCGTCCTTGTCGACCTCTTTGGCGGCACGCCGTCAAACGTGTTCTCGGCCCTTACCAGAAAGTACGGGCACCACGTTGTGACCGGTCTCAACCTTCCCATGCTCATCGAGGTTTACTCCACGATGAAGGGAGATGCTTCTCTCAGTGTTGAGCAGGTAGTGAAGCTTGCTCTGGACACACTCCAGAGCAGCGGCGTCTACGTTAACGAGCGACTTGGCAGGTAGCGAGAAAGAGCTTTTGTTTCTGTAGCAAATAAGGCAGAAAGGCAGTCCCAGGCATGTCTGCGTTCTCCGGGGTCATCGTCCCCATGGTCACGCCGTTCAGGCGCGACGAGGGGCAGACCATCGACTACGAGGCCGGCGAGCAGCTCGTCGAGAGGCTCGTCGCGGCCGGCGTCTCCGGCATCTTCGCCTTCGGCTCCAACGGCGAGTTCCACGTGTGCACGCCGGACGAGAGGATAGGGTTCTCCAGGTTCGTGGTCGAGAGGGCCGCCGGCCGCGTGCCCGTCTACGTGGGCACCGGCTCCTGCTCCACGCGCGAGGCCGTCGAGATGTCCAAGCGCGCCGAGGACGCCGGCGCCTCCGCCGTCTCGGTCGTGAACCCCTACTTCCTGCGGGTCTCCGACGCCGAGGTGGTGGGCCACTACGAGGCCGTCGCCGAGGGCGTGGGGATCCCCGTGCTCATGTACAACATCCCCAGGTGCACGGGCGCCAACCTCTCGCCCGAGGTCGTGGCGCGCGTCGCCGAGGTCGACAACGTCAGGGGCGTGAAGGACTCCTCCGGAAGCATGGCGAACCTCGCGGCCTACGTCGAGGCGGCCAGGGGCAGGGGCGTCGACGTCCTGGTGGGCTCCGACGGGATGATCTCCGCGGCCCACGCGCTCGGGGCCTCCGGCGCCGTCGCGGGCACCGCGAACCTCATACCGGGGGTGGTCGTGGGGCTCTGGCGCGCCCTCGAGGCCGGCGACGCCGGGGCGGCCGCGCGCCTGCAGGCCGAGGTGGGGCCGCTGAGGGACGTGCTGCACATGGGCTCCGTCCCCCAGGCGCTCAAGCGCGCCCTCGAGCTGGCCGGCGTGCCGGTGGGCCCGGCGAGGAGGCCCGTGGCGGAGGCCTCGCCCGGGCTGGACGAGAGGGTCCGCGCCATGCTCGACCACTACGGCATCGCGCACGGGTAGCGCTGCGAAACAATAACGAGAAGGGGGATACAGCAATGGGGATCCAGAAGGCAAGCGTAACCAGGGCGCTCTACGACACGTGCGCCTTCGCGGTCGTCCGCGTCCCGACCGTCGAGCGCGGCCTCGAGGTCGCGGAGGGGCTGCTCGGGGGCGGCGTCGGGGCCATGGAGGTGAGCTATACGCTGCCCAGCGCGGGAGGGGTCATCTCCGGCATCCGGGAGCGCTTCGGCGGGGACATGCTCGTCGGCGCCGGCACCGTGATGGAGGCCACGACGGCTCGGCTGGCCGTCATGGCGGGCGCCCAGTTCGTCGTCGCGCACACGCTGAGCGACGGGGTCGCGCGCGTGTGCAACCTCTACCAGGTCCCCTACGCCCCCGGCTGCACCACCGTGACCGAGGCCAACCGCGCCCTCGAGATCGGCGCCGCCTTCGTCAAGTGCTTCCCGATCTCCAACGCCTACGGGCCTCAGCTGGTCGGCCTTTTCAAGACCCCCACGCCCTGGATGCCCCTCATGGCCTCCGGCGGCATCAACCTCGGCAACCTCGCCGAGTGGGTGCGCTCCGGCGTGGACGCCTGCGGCATGGGGAGCCTGCTCACCAGGGGCTCCGCGGACGAGATCGCCAGGAGCGCCGCGGAGGTGCGCCGCATCATCGACGAGACCCGCGCCCAGATGGGGGCGTA
>NZ_LR027573.1:924726-1099491 GCF_900605015.1 Olsenella sp. Marseille-P4559 | reverse complement strand
GTGCGCTCCGGCGTGGACGCCTGCGGCATGGGGAGCCTGCTCACCAGGGGCTCCGCGGACGAGATCGCCAGGAGCGCCGCGGAGGTGCGCCGCATCATCGACGAGACCCGCGCCCAGATGGGGGCGTAACAGGCGAGCGCATCTCCCACCCAACGCCCCCGTGGTGCCACGTGCGCCGAGGGGGGCGTTCACGTAAGGGGGATTCACGTAACCGCCACACCTCATATCGTTCGCGGATTGGTGCGGACGGGTGAACGAAGGGTGTACCCGCTGGTTCTTTGTCTCGCATACCATGAGCATGTCGCAACAGCGTGCGTCAGCAAGGGAGAGAGGTTCATCATGAAGTTCTTTATCGACACAGCAGACCTCGACGAGATCAGGCAGGCCGAGAGCTGGGGAGTTCTCTCGGGAGTCACCACCAACCCGTCGCTCTATGCCAAGACCGGCGGCAAGCTTGCGGACTTCGAGGACCACATGGTCAAGATCTGCGAGCTCTGCGAGGGGCTGCCCGTCTCGGCGGAGTCCCAGGCCAAGACGACCGAGGGCATGATCGCAGACGGCGAGCACCTTGCCTCGCTCGCGCCCAACATCGTGGTGAAGCTGCCCATCTGCGAGGAGAGCCTGCCTGCGACTCATGCGCTTGCCAAGGAGGGCATCCGCGTCAACATGACGCTCGTCTTCTCGGCGCCCCAGGCACTGCTCGCCGCATCTGCCGGCGCCCGCTACATCAGCCCCTTCGTCGGCCGCTTCGATGACATCGGAGATGACGGCATCCAGCAGCTTGCGACCGTGGTGCAGTGCGTAAAGAACTACACCTACGGCTACTGGGACGAGGAGGGCGGGCCCGAGATCATCACGGCCTCCGTGCGCACGCCCAACCACGTGACACAGGCGGCGCTTCTCGGCGCCGACATCGCCACCGTGCCCTTCTCTGCACTCAAGAAGTGCGTGAGGCATCCGCTTACCGTTGAGGGACGCACAAAGTTTGATGCCGATTGGGCTAAGGTAGTCGAGGAGCAGGCCTAGACGGCTGCAGCGACTACGCGAGAGGAGATGCATGAGCACTGTGAGATCGACGCACGAGGTGAAGCTCCTTGCCAACTCGATGCGTCACGACATTATCACCATGGTGTCAAAGGCCAAGTCAGGACACCCTGGCGGCTCGTTGTCCTGCACGGACATCCTTGCCACGCTATTTCTCACCGGTGTCATGAACTATGACGAGCATGACCCCAAGAGCCCGGATCGCGACATCCTGATCCTCTCCAAGGGCCACGCAGCACCCGCGCTCTATGCCGCCTTCCACCAGATTGGTTGGGTGCGTGATGACGAGCTGGGAACGCTTCGCCAGCTTGGCACGCGCCTGCAGGGGCATCCAGACGGGCATGCCCTCCCAGGGGTGGAGGTCTGCTCGGGCTCCCTTGGCCAGGGCCTGTCCGTCTCCGCCGGTGCCGCGTTAGGCTTTCTCGCGGACGCCCCGGAGGGCGCCCGCCCGCGCCACGTGTTCTGCGTGTGTGGCGACGGTGAGCTGCAGGAGGGCTCAAACTGGGAGGCGCTGATGTTTGCTCCCAACCACAGCCTCTCCAACCTCACCATGTTCCTTGACCTTAACAACCTGCAGATTGATGGCGACGTGCGCAAGGTCAACTCCCTTGGCGACATTGACGCCAAGCTTGCGGCATTTGGCTGGCATGTCATCCACACCGATGGCCACGACGTCGAACGCCTGCGCGCTGCGGTTGAGGAGGCGCTTGCCTTCTCGGCGGCACCTACGGCCATCGTATGCGACACCGTCAAGGGCAAGGGCGTCTCGTTCATGGAGAATGAGGCGGGATGGCACGGCAAGGCACCCAACGAGGAAGAGACCGCGCTTGCGCTGGCCGACCTCGATGCGGAGCGCGCCCAGATCGAGAAGGAGGCCTAGCCATGGGCAAGAGGGCAACACGCGAAGCCTTTGGTGAGACGCTCATCGAACTGGCAGACGAGGGGCTTAACGTCTGCGCGGTCGACGCCGACCTTGCAGGGTCCACCACCACCAACAAGCTCGAGAAGGCCTACCCCGACCGCTTTGTGGACGTGGGCATCGCCGAGCAGGACATGATTGGCGTGGCCTCGGGCCTCGCTCTTACCGGGCGCATTCCGTTCACGGCATCGTTTGCCGTGTTTGGCGTTGGCCGCTGCTACGACCAGATCAGAAATACCGTCTGCGACTCCAACCTCAACGTGAAGGTGTGCCCCACACACGCCGGCATCACGGTGGGCGAAGACGGTGCGACACACGAGATGCTCGAGGACATCGGCATGATGCGGGCCCTTCCCAACATGCGTGTCCTGGTGCCGGCAGACTACCGTGCTGCCAAGGCCGCCATTCGCATTGCCGCAACCACGCCCGGTCCCGTCTACGTGCGCATGGGTCGCCACAAGGTGCCCGAGGTCTACGATGAGTCCTTCGTGGGCGGCCTCCCGTACGCGGGCGTGCTGCGCGAGGGTGCCGACGTCACCATTCTTGCCTGTGGCGTCGAGGTGGCCCAGTCGCTGGCAGCTGCGGACATCTTGGCGCAGGGCGGCATATCCGCCGAGGTCGTTGACGTATTCTCGGTGAAGCCGCTCGCAGAGGATGTCATACTCGCGTCTGTCGAGAAGACCGGTCGCGTCGTGACGGTTGAGGAGCACCTGGTCGATACGGGCATGGGCTCTGCCGTGGCAGCGCTTCTTGCCGAGAAGAGGCCCACGCCCATGCACCTGGTGGGCATGAGGGGCTTTGGCACCTCTGCTCCCGGAGACGTGTTGCTCGAACACTTTGGCCTTGACGGCGCAGGCGTTGCCCGCCAGGTCGAGGGGTTTGTCCGCCCGTAGCAAAGGAATGGCAGGTACGTCCGGGAGGGCGCGCGACGGCACGGGGGTCGTCGCGCGCCCCTATTTGCGGTTTATGACTGCATTTCCTGTGGCCTTCTCGTGGCCTCTATCTGCGTGTTCTCTGTTCGTGTGATGCGACTCGAACGTGGGTAACACAGCGCTTGGTATCATGGTACATGTATCTGCATCTGCTAGCCAGAAGAAGGAGCTTCCGTGGCCAACCACTTTCGCAGCACAGAGCGACAGGGGTCGGATGGGGACGGTATGAGGCTTGTGCCCCCTAACGAGCATATCGTGAACAATGTTCCGGACATCGAGCCCGTCGAGAACGCTGACGGTGCGCAGGCGTCCGCTGCCCCCGAAGATGCACCCGAGGCAGTCCATGTTGTCACGGCGTCCGAACCCGCTGATTCCACGAGCGAGCAGCACTCCCACACGAGCGTCTTTGCATCTCTCGCAAGTGATGACGCACCCGTGACGCCGCGCACCGGCACGCCCACCATCTCGTGCAGGAATGTATCGCTCATCTATCCGGCGCAGCCCAACAAGCCCGCCCTTGATGGCGTGAGCCTTGACATCTATCCCGGTGAGTTCGTCTTTATCGTGGGCCACTCTGGCTCGGGCAAGTCGTCGCTACTGCGCCTCATCACCTGCGAGCGACGTGCGACCTCCGGTCAGGTGCTTGTTGCCGGCCAGGACCTCACCAAGCTCAAGAACAGCAAGGTCCCATACCTGCGCCGCCAGATTGGTACTGTCTACCAGGACTTCAAGCTCCTGCCGGACAAGACGGTCTATGAGAACGTCGCTTTCGCGCTTGAGTGCATAGGCAAGCCGCGCGCCGTTGTCAACGTGCAGGTTCCCGAGGTGCTTCGCCTCGTGGGCCTTGCCGAGAAGCAAGACAACTACCCCGACCAGCTCTCCGGTGGCGAGCAGCAGCGTGTCTCCGTGGCAAGGGCCATGGTCAACCGCCCGCCGCTGCTCATTTGCGACGAGCCTACGGGCAACCTCGACCCGGCCATCTCGCTGGGCATCATGAAGCTGCTCGACCGCATTAACCGCGAGGGCACGACCGTGGTCATGGCAACCCACGACCGCGAGATGGTCGACTCCATGCGCAAGCGCGTTATTGCGCTGGAGGCCGGTCATGTTGTCCGCGACCAAGAGAAGGGGGGCTACGGCTACTATGGTGCCCTCTAACTTCACCTACTCGCTACGCGAGGCAGGCCATCACTTCCGCAGGAACTGGTCGACGGTGCTTGGCGCAATCGTGACCATCTTCCTCTCGCTCTTCATCATCGGAGCGTTCGCGCTCGCCTCCAACGTGCTGGGCAACATGGTGGGCAGCGTCGAGGACAAGGTCACCATCCAGGCCTTCCTTGCCGACGATGCCGACCAGGCCACCGTCCAGCAGCTTCAGACCGAGATTGAAGGCTGGGACAACGTCGAGTCCGTCACGTACCACAGCAAGGAAGAGAACCTCGAGACGTACCGCACCTCGATGTCGCAGAAGAACGCCTCTGATGCCGTGGCTGCGCTCGATGGCCAGAATCCCATCCCGGCTTCGCTCGTAATCAAGCTCTCGGACCCTCAGCAGGTCGAGAGTACGGCCGAGCGCCTTATCGCCGACGAGACCTTCAAGTCTGTCTGCGATACACCCGGCAGCCCCTCAAGCGATGTCCAGTACGGTCGCGGCACCGTCGAGAAGCTCTTCTCGCTCACTAACGTGGTGCGTGTTGCTGCCGTCGTGCTCGTCGCGCTTCTCATCTTTGTGGCGTTCGTGTTCATCAACAACACGATTCGTCTCGCCATCACCGCTCGCCGCAGGGAGATTGCCATCATGCGCCTGGTGGGCGCGTCGAACGGTTTCATACGAGGGCCCTTCATCATGGAGGGTACGCTGGAGTCGCTCATCGGTGCGGGCCTTGCCATCATCGCGCTTGCGGCTGGCATGAGCTACGTGATGCCCAGGCTCGAGAACAGCCTCAAGTTCCTCTCGTTCTACGTGTCGCCCGAGGCGCTCTACCTCACCTATGGCGGCCTTCTGGTGCTGGGCGTTATCATCGGCCTCTTCAGCTCCGCCATTGCCATGAGGCGCTACCTCAAGGTCTAGCGGGGGCGCTATAGAATCTCTGACAGAAGGGGCGGTGCGGCTTTGTTCGCGCCGCCCCGCTTTCAAGGAGGACGCATGGGCAGAAGACGTCCTGGCGCAAGGCACGGAGGCAATCACCGGTGCGGAGGTGGGAAGGCGGCCAAGCGCCGCTCCCCCACGCTTGCCGGCACGCTGCGTGTGCTACGGCCCGGCATGGCCACGGTCGAGACGGCCGAGGGGACGTTTCGCGTTGCTCGCCGAGGACTGCGCGAGGCCATGAATGGCGATGAGGTTACGGTCTCTGTCTTTCCTGTACGTGGCGACGAGAAGGTTGCGCTGGTCCAGGGTGTCATAACGCGGGCACAGACCACCTTTCTTGGTCGCTTTGAGCAGGCGGGGCCGCTGGGTGCCGTGGTGCCGCTCGACGCCCGTCTGGGCCGCGACTTCTTTGTGGTCCCGGAGGACAACTCTCCCGTGCGCCTTGGCGTGGGGGAGGGTGACGTGGTTGTTGCTCGCATTGTGGAATACCCTACGCGCAACAGTGCTGCAGTGGTGACGCTTGAGCGTCGCGTGGGCTCTTCGGATGAGCTTGACCTCAACATAGAGTCGGTCATCGCCTCCTATGGGCTGGCCACGGAATTCCCGGCAGCGGCACTTGCCCAGGCAGGGTCCATTCGCGCGGACGTCGAAGGTGCGCTTGAGCGCGATTGCACCCGTCGTGACCTGCGCTCGCTTCGTTGTGTGACCATCGATCCCGTCGATGCGCGCGACTTCGATGACGCGGTCTTTGCCACGCGGCTGTCAGGTGGGGGCTTCGAGCTGTGGGTCCACATTGCCGATGTGACGCACTACGTAGGCTGGGACACTCCCATCGACCATGAGGCCAAGCGCCGTACCTGCTCGGCTTATCTTGTCGACCGCGTGCTGCCCATGCTTCCGGAGCACCTCTGCAACGACGTGTGCTCGCTTAAGCCGGGAGAGGACCGCCTGACCATGAGCGTGCATATGAAGCTCGACGCCGCTGGCAACCTCATCTCGGCTACAGCCATGAACTCGGCGGTACGGTCGACCGGGCGGCTTGACTACGACACCGTGGATAACTTGCTCCAGGGTCGCGTGGATGCCTCGGTGCTGCACGACGATTCGACGGATGCCGTCGCCCTGGAAGATGCCCTGCGCACGCTCGATTGCATCCGGGGCCTTCGCGAGCGCATACGTCAGGAGCGTGGGTCCATCGACTTCGATACCGTTGAGCCCAAGGTGGTCCTGGACGAGGAGGGGCATCCCACGAGTGTGACCGTGCGTACGCGCACACGGGCAACGGGGCTGGTGGAGGAGGCGATGCTTCTCGCCAATGAGTCTGTTGCCCGGATGCTTGCAGACCGTGAGGTGCCCTGCGCCTACCGCGTGCACGAGCGTCCGTCGCCGGAAGACCTCCGCGCAACGGTGCGCCCCCTCATGGAACTGGGACTTATTGGGGGGAACGACCAGCGAGACGCTCTCATCGCAGGTGAGCCTGCGGCGATAAACGCCGTGCTGGACGCAGCCCGTGGGACCACCGGCGAGTACCTTGCGAGCGCCCTGCTCCTCCGTGCGCAGAAGCGCGCGGTCTACCTTCCGACCAACCAGGGCCACTACGCGCTTGGGGCACGGGCGTACTGCCACTTCACCTCGCCCATCAGGCGCTATCCGGACGAGCTGGTGCATCGTGCGCTCAAGGCGCTTCTCGCTGGGGCGCTCGGGAGCTGTGAGCAGGAAAACATAGCGAGCCAGCTACCGCAGCTTTGCGCTACCTGCTCGCAGATGGAGCGCGCGGCAGATGGGGCCGCGCGGGACAGCCAGCGCATCAAGATGGCCGAGCTCTACGCCGACCACGTGGGTGAGGTCTTCTCGGGCGTGGTCTGCGGCTGCGAGCGCTTTGGCCTCTTCGTGATGCTCGACGACACCTGCGCTGAGGGGCTTCTTCCCGCGCGTGCCCTTGGCGGCGAGTGGCTCGAGTACGACGAGGACCGCATGACACTTATCGGTGAGGAATCGGGGCGTGTGTGGGGGTTGGGCACGCGCGTGCGCGTGGTGGTCACCGAGACCGATGTCCCACGCGGCAGGATAGACTTCGCGCTCGCCAACGCGCGTGGTGGCGAGCGATAATGGGAAGACTATCGGGCAGGCGGCGTATATGCCGCGCACCTCGCGCGTTGATGTTTGGTCCAGCGGGGCCAGGGGAGAGGGACATGGATCAGGAGCAGAGCCAGGGTACGCTAACGGATGGCCTCGAGCAGGCGGAGGGCCTCATCCTTCAGGGGCGGGATGACGCAGCGCGGGAGCTTCTCGCCCGTCTTGCCGAGGACGCCGAGGAGTACGTGGACCGCAACTGTGCAGCTACGGAGACCGACCAGTGGTTTAGCTTCCCTACGGTCTTCGACCGCCTGTGCTATCGACGCGTGGAGCGGGACCCCCGTACCCTGCACGATGTCGGCGAGCCACTGGACCGTCTCTATGCCGACCTGGCCCTTGCCTGCGTGCGTGCGGGTGACTACAACGCTGGTACCGAGGCTCTCAAGCAGGCTGTGCGCTGGAACCCCATGAACTGTGGCTATCGCCTTGACCTGGCCGAACTCTTCCGCACCAACGGTGACATGCAGGAGTACTTGGCGCTCACATACAGCTGCTTTGAGCGTGCGAGCGAGGCGCGTCACCTTGCGCGCGCGTTTCTCAACTTTGCGGGCTACTTTGAGGCACAGGACAAGCCACGCACCGCTGCGGCGGCGCTTCGCGCGGCAAGGAGGCTCGAGGTGAAGGACTCCGCGCTCGCAGCGGCGCTTGACCAGGCCGGCGGCACCGAGCGAGACCCTGATGGCGTGAGTGACAAGGAGGCCGCAGACTTTCTCTCCGCGGAGGGGCTGCCCGACGGGGCAAACGCTGAAGTGGCCGTCTGCCTTCTCATGTGCGCCCAGGATGCCGCTGCCGCAGGTGGGCGTGACGTGGCAACCAACCTCACGCTGCGTGCCCGCGACCTAGTGGGCGAGCCTGCTGCCATGGCGCTGTTGCAGCTCATCCGTGACACGGACGCCGAGATGGCCCGCGAGTCCGCAGAGGGCTCCGCTCGGGATGACGCGCCCAACATGTCAAATGCGGCGCAGGGCGATGGGGGTGCGGGCGATGTCCAAGCCAACTAGGCGAGAAAGAAGGACCATCGCACGCAACCGCGCCGCGCGTCACGAGTACTTTGTAGACGAGACCTTCGAGGCGGGCGTCGAGCTCACCGGCACCGAGGTCAAGAGCCTGCGTGAGCGCGCGTCACAGATTACCGACGCCTTCTGCCTCGTCCGTGGGGGAGAGGTGTGGCTGCACGGCATGCACATCCACCCATACTCAAACGGTGGCGTGTGGAACGTGGATCCCGACAGGAAGCGCAGGCTCCTCCTCCACCGCCATCAGATCGACTACCTCGACGGCAAGCTCCGCACAAAGGGCATAGCGCTTATCCCGCTGGAGCTCTACTTCGACGAGCACAACCGCGTGAAGCTCTGCATTGGCCTGTGCCGCGGCAAGAAGCTCTACGACAAGCGCGACGACATGGCCCGCCGTGATACCGACCGCGAGATTCAGCGCGCGCTCAAGGAGAGGAGCCGATAAGATGAGACAAGGGAGACAAGGGGACAGCCCCTTTGTCTCACGTGGAGTCTGGTCCGCATGGCTGAAGAGAGGAGACCGATGGACGCAAAGGCGCTGTTTAGCTTCTCGTATGGGCTCTATGTTGTATCGGCCAACGATGGCGAGAACGTGGGTGCGTGTCTCATCAACACGGCTCTCCAGGTGACAAGCAACCCGCTGCAGGTAGCGGTTACGCTCAACAAGGAGAACCACACTACCCAGATTGTGAATGAGGCGGGGCACTTCACCCTTACGGTGGTCTCCAAGACGGCTGATATGCCGTTCATTGGTCGCTTTGGCTTCAAGAGCTCGGCCGACGTCGACAAGTTCGAGGGCTTTGACACCAAGGCCTCGCTGCTCTTCGACCCCTACACGACCGAGCACGCCTGCGCGATGGTCTGCTGCGCGGTTGTGAACACCGTTGACCTTGGCACCCACATCATGTTTATTGGGGAGGTCTCCGACGCTGAGCGCATCTCGGACGAGGAGCCCATGACCTACGCTTACTACCACGGCGTCCTCAAGGGCAAGACGCCGCCCAAGGCATCCTCCTACATTGAGGGCGAGGACCCAACCAAGCCCGTGGTGTCCGTCTCGGCGCCCAAGCACCACTTCCGCTGCAACGTCTGCGGGTATGTCCATGAGACTACCGATGGGGAGCTTCCAGCGGACTTCCGTTGTCCCATCTGTGGTGTCGGGCCAGAGAACTTCACAAAGATTGACTAGGGTTCTACCCGTGGTGCGCCACGGTTGATGTACGTTTGGCAATGGCATGTGTTGGCAAGGTATGCGTGTTCAAGAGAGAGGAACTACCATGGCTGACGAGAAGAAGACCTACACCTTCCGCTGCACCGTCTGCGGCTACGAGGTCACCGTCGACACCCCCGAGCTTCCCGAGGACTACGTCTGCCCCGTCTGCGGCGTTGGCCCCGACATGTTCGAGCTCGTCGAGGAGTAACTCGGAGCTCCAATCACAGACCGCCTCGCTCTGATGGGGTGACCCTGGCGATCCCGAGCTGCACATGCGGCATGGGATCGTCTCTTTTTCGGTCTCTTTACATGCGGGTGGCTATCCCCTGTGGCTTTCGCCAGGCCGTTCGTCCCGCGCTACAATGGCGAAGCCGTGGCGGCTTGGGACGGCCGCTGCGGGTGCGACCAGCAGGGCGCAAGGCAGTGGGATGTGCTCTGAGAGGCAAGGAGGCCCTGGTAGATGAAGCGCGCTCAGCAGACATCGGAGTCCATCGAGCTGGCGGCGATCCTCGCGTTTTCGGGTGGGCTCATGGATGCCTATTCGTACCTTGCGCGCGGGAAGGTCTTTGCCAACGCACAGACCGGCAACATCCTGCTTTTTGGCGTGAACCTCGCCGATGGCGACGTGCATGGCGCCCTCCACTACGCGGTTCCCGTGGTGGCATTTGCGGTGGGCATTGCCCTTGCGCACTCCATCAAGCTCCTCTCAAGGGAGCGCCGCCTTCACTGGCGGCAGACCGCCCTTTTCGTCGAGGCAGCGCTTCTCTTTGTGGTGTCATTTGTCCCCGACGACCTCAACCTCATCGCAAACAGCCTTACCTCGTTGGGTTGTGGAATTCAGGTCCAGGCGTTTAGAAAGCTCCACGGCAACGGCTTTGCCACCACTATGTGCATTGGTAACCTGCGCAGCGGAACCCAGCAGCTCATTGACTATGCGCACGAGAAAGACCGGGCTCACCTTGAGGGGAGTCTTCTCTACTACGGGGTGATTCTCTGCTTTGCCATTGGGGCGATTGTCGGCAGCCGTGCCATTGGCGTGCTAGGGTCCAAGGCGATTCTCGTAAGCACGGCATTGCTTCTGGTCGCCTTCTTCGTGATGTTCCAGGACCGCGAGAAGCGCGCCCGCGAGCGTGCGCGAACCACCGTAGCAGAGAAGGCTGACGTCACGCTTGGGCAGCGCTGATGCCTTGCAGGTATGGCGAGAAAGGCCACTTCCGCGTATGCATGACGGGGCTTTTCTGTCATCCGGGGCCTCTACGGGCCTCGGCCTGTCAAAACTTCCGCATCGTGCGTATGCATGTCAGTTGCATGTGCTGGGGGTTGCCCGCCGAGAAACCCCTTGCGTCCTCTCGCCACGTCCGTGGCGCGCCGTTTTGGGTACACTATCCCATGCGGCTGCATGCCGTTGCTCTTTGATAACGCGTATGGTGGCAGCGTCCCCATTCCATCTCTGGGGGTGACTGGTTTCGACAGGGTGCATCTGAGATGGGCAGCAGGCCGTGGTCTCCTCGCCACGCTAAACAGGGGAACCGTCAAATTGAATTGACGACAATTCTTCTTACGAGCCTCAGTTGGCTCTCGCTGCTTAGTCTTACTAACCAGTGCGTCAAACCGGGGGTCTCTCCCGCTCCCGGGGCGGCGTCATTCTAGGGAGACGCTCGCGCGGATGTAGTCGGTATGCCGCGCGCTAAGACCAAACCGGCTGGGAGGCCAAGCGCGGGCTACCGGGTGCGCGGCCTCCAAGATCTAACCGGCAGCTGAGCCTGGAGACACCTGTCAGGGATGTGCCTTGGACCGGAGTTCGATTCTCCGCACCTCCACCATAAGAGAATTACACGAACTAGCCCGCTTCTTGGCTAGTTCGTGTCTGTACTTCGGCGGCGTGAAATCATCGCCGTAGTAATCGAAGGCAAAAAACAGCCTTACAACGTCACCCTCGATTTCGGCGGCGCGAATGAACATCTTCAAAATTTCTTGTGGCGTCAGATGTTCCGCCATATTGTCGAGCCAACTTTTTAGATCGTCGTAGTTCGGTTTTGCCGATTCGTTGGCTTTCGCTATATGGTATTCGGTTTCAAGTTCGGTCTTGCGTTCCCGCAATTCCTGAACCCGTTCTTTGCCATCAGGCGGCGCGATGCCGTCTTCTATGGCTTGCCAGATTCTTTCAAAGGCGTTGTCTATGCGCCTAATTTCCCCTTTTATTCTTTCGCTTTCAAGCGGCGTATCATCGCATTGCGATGCCTGATATTGCGCCATGCCATACGCGATGTTCTCGCGAATGTCGGAGCGCTTCACCGCTTGGCAAACCATATCCACAATTGCATCTTCCAAAATGTCGCGCCTGAACGTGCGCCCGCACTTGCCGCACTTGTAATAGGCGTATGTCTTGCCCGTGGCGCTTGTGCCGCTGGTTCCGAACAAGGTTGAATCGCAGCACACGCACCACAGCTTACCGGTTAGCGGCCATTCTGACGCGCTATCAATGCGCCTATGCGGCTTATGGCGGCGTTTCAGAATGGATATGATCATGTCTTGTTCGGTCTTCGACCAGAGCGCGGGCATTCCGCCATCAACGACAACGCCCGCATAAGAGTACGTGCCGCCGTTATGCACCCTTAGAAGAAGCTTTGTGGCGGTATCTTGCGTCAGCTTCTTGCCGTTGCGCGTGCGCATGGCAGAGACGCCGCGCACGACTTCTGCCATGGTGGAGCCGCTAAACAACATGTTCTTCATCTTGCGCAGCCAATAGGCTTCACGTTCGTTGATTTGGTATTTGCCGTCTACAATGTCCCAACCGTAGAGCGTGCGCCCGTTCGCCATGCACCGTTCGGCATTCTTCTTGATGCCGTCCCGGATGCGTTCGCTATCAATTGCGCTTTCGTATTCGGCTAGAACTTCCAACATCCCAAGCTGCAAAACGCCGCTGGAACCGTCGGATATTTCCTCACCGGCATAGAGGATTTCGACGCCGGACTTGCGCAGCATGATTCGCGCGAGGGACATTTCATCACGGTTGCGCATGATGCGCGTCACCTTGTAAATGACCACGTAATCGAACAAGCCCATGCGGGCATCTGCCATCATGCGTTGAAATTCGGCGCGATCAGTGTTGCGACCGGTCTTTGCGTAATCCGTATAGGTGCGCACGACCTCAAGCCCATGTTCGCGGCAATAGGCTGTAGAGTTCTCAACTTGTATTTCGATTGATTCCGAACGCTGGTTATGAGACGAGAAGCGGGCGTAAATCGCGGCGCGGTTCTTACTCATGCTAAACTCACTTCCTAGAGCGAGCGCCACAAAGCGCCCTGCTTCTTGATTTGCCCCACGTGCGTTCTGCCAAGTTCCCGCGTGGGGCTTTGTCTATTTGTTTCCCTTTGCCACAAGCGCCAATATCACGCCAAAAGCCAAAAGCAGAATGCCAACGACAGGAGCACCCGAGAAGGTTATTAGCAAGCCCACGATGACGCACAGAACGCATACAACCACAAGTGCGGGCTTTGCCTTGCCAAGCTGTTTGCTTGCTTCCTGATGCGTTTCAGGTTTTGGAGTGACGCTTTCGTATTGCGTGTTGGTGTCGGTAGATGACGCATTCTCTGCAGTCTCTTCGGCATACCCGCTAGAAACAATCGTTCTGTATTCTTCATCGTCATATTCGGGGTACGTGTCCCCGAATTCGTCTTCAACCATCTTTGGGCGGCGGCGCGGCTCTTCAAATAGAAAATCATCGAGAATAGATTTATAGCAATGAGAAGTTGCCTTCACGTCAGCCAATGCGTCGTGCGCTCCAAAGTCTCGATAATCGTAATACGCGGCGCAGTCTTCGAGCTTGCACCATTGCCATTCTTCAAATTGCGGGTTCCATTCGCCATGAATCTTCGCAAATTCCTTCATCACGTCGAATGTTTGATGTTCTGGCACATCAAGACCGGCTGCACGCAAGAAGCCTAGGTCGAAGTCTGCGTTATAGGCGACATAGAGCCTTGCGGATTTGAATATCGGTTCAATCTCGCCCTTGCGTTCTTCTATCGTCTGCTTGTCCTTCACCATGTCGGGGCTAATGCCATTGATTGCTTCTGCCTTTGACCAACGCTTGCGGTGCGTAGGCTTGAACGTGTCATAGAAGAGAACGTCACCAGCTATGTTCATCACTGCAAGCGATAGAACTTCATCGTTTCCGCCAACGTTGGTGCCGGTGGTTTCCGTGTCGAAGACGATTACATTCTTCGGGTCTAGCTTCTGCAAGGTCTCTTTACGTGTCATGATCAGCCTTTCGACTTATTTTTCCCTGACAGTCAATGTGTCAGATAACCCCAAAATGAAATTAGCTGAACAGCCTAGCAGCTCAACCAACAAGCGTATTTCCTCGCCATTGGGTACGCGTTCGCCGCGTTCCCATCGCGAAATAGTCTGTTTGTGAACGTTAATTGCCTTTGCTACTTGATCTTGGCTCATGTCAGCTGCTTTGCGTGCTATGGCGATGCGTTGCCCAATCAGCCGCTTTAAGTTCCCTGCTTCCATTGCCGAATCCCTTTCAACAGTAATCGTTGCGGATAATTGTATACAAATAATTATTGACGCGCTAGACCGTTCGGCTTATTATCGAATCTGTAAAGTAAGCCGAATGGCTTACTTACAATACAAAACGGATTACAGCTTGTGCGAGGGGGTGAGCTGATGAACAACTACCGCAAGGCACGTGAGCAAAAGGGATACACCGCGCAGGAAGCCGCAACATCACTTGGAATTTCAATCACAACGCTTAGTTCATGGGAGAACGACAAGACCTATCCAACGGCACTGAAGCTTATTGAGCTTTGCAGGCTTTATGAGTGCTCAGCAGATGAATTGTTGGGGGTTGAGCCGTTGAAACACGTGTAGGGCTTGACGGTCTAGCGCGTTACCACAGCTTAGCCACCGCCAAAACCAAAAGTTTTCAGGAAGGAAGGAAAGGAGAAGTTGAATGAGAACCACGACGAAAACCATTGGAATTACCAAAGGTTTAACCAATGGTAATAACGTACACCGTAGACCGACGCCGCGAGCATCAGGACGCTACGCAGAAGGCTTTCTTTCACAGTCTTGCGAACGGTACGGATTGCCGGAAAAAAGAAGCAAGCGCACGGCTGGAACTCGCACGCTTACAAGCCAAAACCGCTACCCGCGATTTGACGAACCCATTATAACGCCGCTGGATTGGCTGAAGAAAGGCGTCTTGTACGCCTTCACAGTGCTCACAATCACCGGCATTCTGCCAATGGCTGTTGCTGTCTTCCAAATCCCCCTGATGGACGTTTACGGCGATGCGGCGTTTCTTGCAGCCATGGGCTTTGACGCGGCGTTGTTCTATGCGGTGGTGCGCTATGTCAACCGCTAAGACGCTTGAAGCGCCGCAAATCAACGTCGATGACTTCACGTATCCCATTGAAGCCGTCGTGGCGCAGGAACGCGCGGCAACCTACCCGATACCGCTTAAGGCTCGAAGCTACGTAGATCTGTTCATGGCGTGGCTCAAGGCTAACCCGAAGGCGGCTCATGAGATAGAAGCCGTTGCGCTTGGCATCGACGCTAGGGGCTTGACCGTATCGACCAAGTACCTAATCGAGCGCCAACGCTACGAGGGGCGCACACGCCTTGTTGCGGTGCCTTACATCGACCAATACGGCGCAGAGCACAACTATTGCATCAACAACACCGTTACGCCGCTTCTGGCGCGTTGGCTGCTTTCAATGCACCCCACGTTGCGGATTGAGAAGCGCAAGTCAATGTTCGATGACCTCGAAAAGGAAATAGCAGAATGCCTAAGAAATCAGAGCAGATAGCAAAGCGAATCGAGACGCTTTACTGCCTTGCATACGACACGGATTGCACCGTCGATTTGGTCAACGGCAAGACGCACGAAACCATAACGCTCGACAAGTACGCCATCAAGGCGGGGTTTCTCGCAGGGCTTGCCGCCGCTGGTTCGATTGTCGATGACGTGAGCGCGGGCGACAGCACGCGGATTGCAGAGTGCTACAAGCAAGCGATTCTCGCGGCGGGCAAAGCCTACGTTGAAATGACGTTGGACGAATCGGGCGTAGTGGATCATGGCTAAGCTCGCAACAGACGCAGTAGCCGCCCTTGCCCTAAAGCCGATGAAGTTCTTCCCTCACGATTCTAACGCGTCGGCGGACATTAAATGCCAACGGCTCATTAGGCGCATGGGCTATGAGGGATACGGGCGCTGGTGGCGCTTGTGCGAACATCTGGCGGCTTCTGACGGTCACACGGTGCCTTTCAGCACAGCCGAAGACAAGCTGATTCTTGGCGGCATCTTGGGGTTCGACCACAGCAACTTCGAGGAAGTAATAACCATCGAGGAAACCACCGCTTTTGTTGATTGCCTTTTCGAAATCGGTCTGTTGAACCAAGCGGAAAACGGCGAACTCTACAGCAAACGAATGTTTGAGAACTCACTCTATTTCGGGCGCAAGCGTGCCGGTGGGCGCATGGGTGGCAGACCAAGGAAAAACAGCGACAAGGAAGAGTAAAGGAGCCGTCACGGTGTTTGAGATTAGAGCAGAAAGCACAGTGAAAACCATTGCTAAACCTTTGATTTCCGTTGTGGCTAAGCAACTAAACAAAACAAGACAAGACAAGACGGTTTGGTTTGGTACTACACCAAACCAAACCAAACCGTCGTACTTGTGGCGTTGACTAACAAGAACGGTTTTCTTCCTTGCTTCTTCCTTCTTTTTGAATCCACAGAGTTTTCAACAGGTTTTCAACCAAGTTTTCAACAACGCCAAAGGAGCGATGAAAAGTGATTCTCAACGAAACCAAGCTGACGCGTGACCAAGCGCGCAAGCTGTTCAACGACAACCTGACCTATTCGAAGGTTTCAGCCAACGACGTTCGAGCGCTTCAGGGCTTCTTGTGCATCGAGTACGCACAGCATGAGCGCAACGGCGAGCACATGGAAATGCGGCCTTCCTATCGCAAGAGGACCGCGCCGCAAATCACCGTTGCCGAATCAGGCATAGGCATTCAAAGCGCCTACCTGTTCGTTTCAGGCTTCTACTTCCACGGAAGGGAAGCAATCAGCTTCAACGATGACGGCTATATCGGCTTTGCCGGTTGGGCTAATGGCACAACTATACAGCCCTTCTTGCGTGCCTTCATGCGTTGGATTTCCGAGTGGATGGGCGTTGAACGCGCCGTCTACCGCACGGCGTCTGCAAATGCCGCTTCAACCGGTCTTGCACCGGCTTGCTATGGGACGGACGCAATGGGCCACGGAGAAGCCGCGAGAGCGACGGAAACAACGAAAACGGAAGACACACCCGCAAAAGGACGCGAAAGAGCCTGAGACGTGAAATTAGACGGCAATGCGGGCACTTCTGGAACACGCGGAGGGCGGAACTTGAAGAACAAGAGCGATTACCGCGACGTGTGCGGCATCTGCAAGCACTTCGAGCGCGATTTGAAGCGAGAGCGTAGGCGTACAGAGATTTACCCGTGGATGGAAGGTCAAGAGATTTGGAGGTGCAGCGAGCACGGCATAAGGGTTGAGCCGTTCGACAGTCCGAACAACTGTTGCAGCGCTGCTTGTGGGTGCATGGAGTTCGAGCCGAAGAGACGGAGAAAGGAACGGAAGCATGAGCGATAACACGTGCGCACGAAAACAGCGGGTGAATCAAGCAGCGATTCTTCCGACACGTTGGAGAGCGTCACACGCGACCTTTACGCGTTCGCTGACGAAGCAATCAACAGCGGACACCACACCAAGCCGAAAGAGACGCTAGAGCGCTTCAAATCGCGTCTTGATGCGCTGGGGGGTGTCGGTCGATGGATGACGTGAGCGCATCACAGCCCGAAGCATCAGCAGCCAATGGATGGCACATCGAACTAACAGCGACGTTTATTGACAAGCAGTTTCTAAGCGAGCTGGTAAAGCAATCAAAGCAGAGAGAAGGATCGCGCAATGAGCGAAAAAAACGGAGCTATGAACGCTATTTCGCACCCGTCCCATTACGCCAACGGCGATATTGAGTGTAAGGACGCTATGAGGGCTGCAATGGGCAACGATTACCTCGATTGGTGCAATCACGCAATCGAAGCAGTGAAGTTCTTTTCGCCGATGGCGTTCTATTGGTGGGGATGCGCATTCAAATACCTTTGGCGTTGGGACAAGAAGAACGGCATCGAGGACTTGCAGAAGTGCAAGCAGTGCATCGACTTTCTGATTGAAGAGATCAACGGCAGAGATGGCGGCGAGCAGTGAGACGCCGCAAAGCCATTCCGTTTGTTATCGCCATTGCAGCCGCTACATGCGCGTTGCTGCTTGTCTTGTGGGCTATCGAGCAACTAAGGCTTTTCATCCTTGCAGTTGCGTTCATTACGTCAATCGTTGCCACGTTCTAAGGGGTATTTCATGAACTCAAAGACCATCGAAAACAACTTCTCATACCACGTGCCGAACCAAGACCAAATCGAGCTTTACGAGGAAATCAGGTCACAGGCTAAGGGCTTTGCGCTAACCATCCTCAAAGATTGCCCCGAAAGCCGCGAGCGTTCGTTGGCTAACACGAAGCTTGAAGAATGCGTCATGTGGGCTAACGCGGCAATCGCCCGGAACGAAGAGGAATAGCGATGAATAACGGTTGTCTAGCCGTCGTGCTGCTTTTCGTCGTTATCCCTATCGGAGTTGGAATCGCCGTCGGCGTCTTCTGTGGCGTCTTGTTCGGGCTGCTTGCCTATGTGCTGACATGCCTTGCGTCATTCATGATAGCGGCTTATGGCATCGGAAGGGCTATCAAAAATGGCTGGCGTTAAGGTCAAATGGGACGAAAGGCGCGGCGTCTGGGTGGCACGTCTGTTCATCGGGCGGACGGATGACGGCAAGAAGGTAGAGAGACAACACGACCTTCCGGACGCTAAGACCGAAGGGCAAGCAATCAAGCTTGCGGAAGCGTGGGAAGCCAGCCAATACGCCAACGGTCTTCTTGGCGGTGCCCTGCTTTACAACCTGCTTAACGAGTTCATAGACATGCGTTCGCTTAAGGGCTACTCACCAAACAGCGTGCGTGCCTACAGAAGGTTTGCAAAGTATGTTTCCAAGTACCTTCCCGGCGTCAACGCCCGTGACGTTAGCAGCTTTGATCTATCACGCTTTGAGCAAAGGTTGCTCACGCCAAAAGACAAAGGCGGGCAAGGCTTGTCGCAGAACAGCGTTCGCGGCGTTCATGACTTTCTCAACGCCACCTTTACCTTCTTCGTAAAGATGAAGGTTTGCGATTCGAACCCGCTGCTAAGCGTCGATAAACCGAAGCTTGTTCATCATGATGCGCAAGCGCTGAACATAGGCGATTTCAGGACTATTGAAGCACAGCTAAAAGCATTGCTTAAACCATCAATTATAAACCGCAAGACGTACAGAAAAGCAATGAACGCGTTTGCCGCTTGGATGGCGCTCGAAACCGGAATGCGCGTTGGAGAGGTGTGCGCCGTGCGCAACTGTGACTATTCGAAGGATGCGCAGAAGAACAAGAATCCGCAAATCATCGTTGGCGGAACCGTGCAAGAAGAGACAGGAAAGAAGCCCTATAGGCGCAATGAGACAAAAGGGCGTGTCTCACGGCCAATCACCCTTAACAAGTCAGACATTGAAACGATAGATGGCTACATACAACTACGCACCTCATTCTGTGGCGAGCTTCCTCCAGACGCGCCGCTGATCACCTTCGATGGCGGCTATTGCAGACCGACCACCATATCGAAGGCGTTTAAGCGCATCGCCGAACAGTCAGGAATGCCCAAAGGCTTCACGTTCCACGACCTACGACACACACATGCCACATGGCTTCTTATGAGCGGCGTTGCGGTTCAAGAGGTATCGCAACGCTTGGGTCATGGAGACGCGGCAACCACGTTGCGAATCTACGCACATGTGCTTCCGGGAAGCGATGCCCGCGCCGCAGCGGTGTTTGAGGAAGCCGTCAACGACGTAATGGCAAGCGGCGAAAGTGTGTCGGGATGAAGTCGGGATGGCTATTTTTCACGCATGGCAGAGAACCGCCATTAACGCGCAGGTGCGACACCAAAAACGCGCTACCAGAAAACGGCTAGTGGCAGATAAGAAGTAATTATCAGGAACACGTAAAAAAGGGCGGTGGAATGGATCAGACCGAGGGCGAAATCAGACCGACCGAAACGCACATGTCGAAGGAAATGCAAGCGCTCATGGAGAAGACCCACGAAGCCCTGAAGCAGAAGTGTGCGAACGAGAAGCAGGAAGCGCAAACGGTCTATGAGATTGCAATACCCGCACAAACGCTAACCATCATCGGCAAGGAGGATGCGACCTACACAATCAACCACCTGAAGGCGTTGAAGCTTCAGGGCACGTATCGAATCACGAAACGATAGAAGGGATTGAACATGCTACCGGAACTGACGAAGGAACAAAGGCTTGCCAACCTCGATAAGAGCATGGCACTACGCAAGGCACGCGCCGAGCTTAGGAAGCAGCTTGGAAAAGGCGCGATGACGGTAACCGACGTGATCAGCCTTGCGCATGGCGGCGACCAAGCAGCAAAGGGAATGCGCGTGAAGCAGGTTATCAACGCCCTGCCAAACTACGGCTTCAGCCGCACGCAATCGCTCATGAAGGAACTGCACATAGCGGACAACCGCCGTGTCGGTGGGCTTGGAGCCAATCAGGTTAGGGCGCTTGTCGAGAAGCTGGACGGGGTGGAGTCATGAGCCTGAACAAAGTTGCCATATCGGGAAATCTTGGCAAGGATTCGGAGTTGCGCGTTACGCAGGGCGGCACCGCAGTTCTCACGTTCTCCGTTGCCGTTAACGAGCGACGCAGACAGCAAGATGGCGCCTATCAGGACAAGGCGAACTGGATTGATTGCGTGATGTTCGGAAAGCGTGCGGAGGGCATACAGCCTTACTTGCGCCGTGGCTCGAAGCTTGCCTTGACCGGTCACCTTAACCAGAACAAGTACGAGCACGACGGCAAGACCTACAGCCGAATCGAAGTTGTTGTGGACGAAGTGGAGCTAATGAACACCCGCCGCGAGACGCAGCAACCAGAAGCGGCACCGGCACAGCCGAGCGAACCCGCCATTTCCGACGCTGGCATTCCGTTCTAAAGAGCGGCGATGATTGAGGATTGCGAGAACAGGGGTGCGGTTGTCGGCGGCAAGAAATGCTATTGCGTGCCGTGGCAGCTTTGGACGAATTGCCTTGAAGTTGGCTTTTGCGTGAGAGCAAAGCTAAAGCACGATGACCAACCAACTTTATTCGATTTGGAGGAAGAGGAATGCAGGGAAGAAGACTGAACATGCGCCTTAACGACGGCGTGCAGGTTCCGGCATACGCGCACAATGGAGACGCTGGGCTAGACTTGCGCATTGTGCCTTGCACCGTCAATCCGATTGAAGAGCTGGAAGAGACGGAGCGCGGCGCGGGTGGCTTTGGAAGCACCGGCGTTAGGTAGGGACATGTTGGCGCAAGAGTATTTCGAGCAGATACGCGACACCGTTAAAGAGATACAACGCACAGATGAAATGCTTGCAGTGCTCATGGCTCAAGAAGGCGTGAAGGGCATCAGCTATGAACCGCACTATGGCGTCGGCGGCGTCGGCGATGCCATGGACGCAATCAACCGGCGCATTGAAATGCAAGAGCGGTTGAAGGAGCGTATCAAGGAAACGTCAACCGTTCTGGACGAAGCGACCGCGATACTGTACGGCGCGAACGGTCATGGCGGATTGGCGAAGCTGAAGGGCAACCGATATGCAGACGTGCTTTACATGGCGTACCTTCAGGCGATGCCATGGAAGGAAGTTGCGGACGTTATGTGCTGCACGCCCAAATGGTGCTGCGAGCTTTCGGCGGCGGCGTTCCGCTATATCGACAAGAAGGGAATAGCCATTGTGCGCGACGCATGAAAATTGGTACTTCCCTTCACTTCCGCGCTTGTGCTAAAGTTCGATACGGTGGATTCGGTAACAAGAGGGCGCACGGCATCAAGCCGCGTGCCCTTTTCTTTTAGGCGGTGTGCATAATGGCAAAGCCTTTCAGCTATGCGTTCTACCATTCCGCCGCATGGGCCCGCGCCCGCGAATCCGCGTTGATCAGAGACAACCACCTTTGCCAGCGATGCTTGAAGGCTGGAGAGATAACACCGGCGACCATGGTTCACCACATCCAAGAGCTGACGCCGGACAACATCAACGACCCTAACATCACGTGCGGGCTAGACAACTTGGTTAGCCTTTGCGACAGGTGCCACAAGATAACGCACGGCTGGGCGCGAGACGGAGCCACAAGGCAAGGGCTTGCGTTTGATGACAACGGCAATTTAATCTGCCTGAACGAGTGACGAAACCAAACGCAACACAACGCAAGACAAAAATAACGAACACAGAACCGCAGGTAAACGCGACACATCATCCCCCCGATTCACAAAAAACGCTCGATGCCTAGGGCACCAACGCCGGGAGGTAAATTTTCGTGCGCGTTGGATTTTGAAAGGGGGGTGGTCTTGTGAAGTCTAAGAAACTGTGCAATAATTTGAAAGTTTCGGCTCAAAGCGCCGCAACCTCGAAGAAACGCAAGCCACCTTCCACGCAAGCACGCGTCAACGCCGAACTGCGCAAGCTTCAACGCATCACCAAGGACGCAATACCCGAAGAGAAGCGCAACGTCGTGCTTGGGATGCTTCCAAACATCGCCTTCATGAAAGTGAAGCTGGACGAATCGCGCAAAGAGCTTCTCTATGAGCCTATCTATTGCGAGTATGACAACGGCGGCGGACAGTCTGGGTTGCGCGAGCATCCGGGCTTTGCCGCCTACAACAAGTTATTCACGACTTTTCAGCGGGGCATAAAGCAGCTTTGCGACCTCATGCCAGCGGGCGCAAGCGCCGCCGACGTCCTGACCGAATACCTCGCAGAAACACGGTATGACTAAGCGCGAGAAGGTGGGGCGTTGCGAGTGTGCAATGAGGTCTTACTTCGGCGGAATCCAAGACGGCACTATCACGGCTTGCCGCAAGATGAAGCAGGTTGCCGAAATCGTTTTGCGCGACATTGACAACAAAGACCCGCTTTACCCGTATCACTTCAGAGAGGAATACGCGGCAAAGCACGTCGGCTTCATCGAACGCTTCTGCCGCCTACCTTCCGGCAAGCTTGGGCACGCCTTCAACCTCGAACCGTTCCAACTTGCAATCCTTTCGGTGATTTTCGGATTCGTGGACGCCGAGGGGTTGCGGCAATACCGAGAAGTCTTGTGGATCATGGGGCGCAAGAACGGAAAGACGGTGCTTGCTTCGGCAATCGAGCTTGATTTGCTCATAAACGATGACGAGGGCGCGCCGGAAATCTACAACGTTGCGACCGCCTACGACCAAGCGGCAAAGGGCTTCAACAACGCCTTGCGCATGGTCAAGACTTCACCGGCGCTGGCAAAGCACGTGCGGAAGCGCGTTGCTGACTTGTATTGCAACCTGAACATGGGTGTCATTCGCGCCCTTGCGGCTAACACAAACTACCTAGACGGCTTGGACGTGTCGGGCGCAATCATTGACGAGTTGGGAGCCATGCGCAACCGAGACTTGTACGACCTGACGATTCAAGGCATGTCGGCGCGTCGGCAGCCGCTGGTTCTTGAGATCACGACAAACGGCTTCGTTCGTGCGGGCATCTTCGACGCCCAATATAAGTATGCCGCGAACTGGCTTGACGGCAAGGCAACCGGCGTCGATACGGAGCACTTCATTGCGTTCATCTTCGAGCTTGACGATAGGGAGGAATGGCAGGATGAAGCGGCTTGGAGCAAAGCCAACCCCGGCTTAGGGCAAATCAAGTCACTTGCGGCGCTTAGGAAGAACGTTGCGAAAGCCAAGAACGACCCTACGTTCTTGCCGACGCTGCTTGTGAAGGACTTCAACCTAATCGAGAACCAGAGCCAAGCTTGGCTTACGTGGTCAGAGATTCACAACGAAGCGACCTTCGACCCGTCAGACGGCTTCAAGTACGGAATCCTTGGCGTGGACGCGTCGGACACAACCGACCTGACGGCGGCTTGTATGCTCATGAAACGCCCGAACGACCCGAACATCTACGCAATGCACATGGCATGGATACCGGAAAGGGCGCTCGAACAGGCAGAGCGCGAGGGACGGCGCGGAGGGCGCGACGGCGTGCCTTACGACGCGTGGATTGCCAACGGCTACCTACGCACGTGTGCAACGCCCATCATCGACAAGCGCGTTGTACTTGACTGGGTTCAAGAGATTCAGGACAAGTACGGCATCTATGCCGCCGCGTGTGGCTACGACCCGTGGCACATGCGCGACGTTCCGACCGTCGAAGCATACGAGGGATATTTTGGAGCCGACTACTTCAGGCGTGTTGTTCAGGGCGCACAAACCCTTTCAATGCCTATGAAGGAGCTTAGGGCGCTTTACCGCGAAAATAGGATTGTAGACAACGCAAATCCTATCGCGGAATGGTGCCGCTCTAACGTTGCCGTGCGCAGCGACGCCAACGGCAACATTGCGCCCGACAAGAAGAACCAAGACCCGCGCAACCGCATCGACGTTTGGGCGGCCGAGTGTGACGCGTTCGTTGTCCTAAAGGACATGGCGGACGAATACCAATCAATGATAGGGGGTTAGACGTGGCAAGAGTGAAAGGGCGTCGGCGCTTGCGCTCCATGTTCGACGCAGTGTTTCACCGCCCACAGGTCAAGGCGGTTAACGGCTACTTTTCGACCTTCACCGCCTATCAGCCGAGCTTCACGACGTGGACGGGCGGAATCTACGAAGCAGAGCTGACGCGTTCGATTATCGAGAGCGGGGCGAACCACGCAAGCAAGCTGAAGCCGGAGATACAGGGCGTTGCCCAAAGCCAAGCCACGGCGTCTTTGAGGTTTCAGCCCAACCCGTGGATGACAACGCCGCAATTCATCAAGCGCGTTTACACGATGCTTCAGGTGAACGATACGGCTTTGATCATCCCGATTTTTGCCGAAGACAACATCACGCAGGTTGGCTACTACCCCGTGTTGCCGAACACCTGTACCGCGTATGACGTGGACGGCGAGTTGTGGCTAGGGCTTGACTTCCCCACGGGGCAGATGGTCTATGTAGAGTGGTCAAGGTGCGGCGTCATGACGCGGCACCAATACCGCTCAGACCTTTTCGGAGACGGCACCAACGTTCTCAACCCGACGCTTGAATTGCTGCACGCGCAGAACGAGGGCGAGCAGAACGCAATCAAGCAAAGCGCCTTCATCCGCTTCATAGGCAAGCTATCGCAGAACAGAAACGAAGCCGACAAGGAGAAGGCAAAGAACGACTTCAACCGTCAGCTTGCGCCCGAGAATTCGGGCGGCATCGCCGTATATGACCGCATCTTCGATGACGTGCAGCAAATCACGCCGTCGAACTACACGGTAGACGCCGAGCAGATGGAGCGCATCGAGAAGGCGGCTTACCGCTTCTTCGGAATCTCCGAAGACGTGGTTCTCAATCGTGCCGACGAAGAGACCTATAACGCGTTCTATGAAGGCAACATAGAAACATTTGCCGTGCAGCTTGGGTTCGTCCTAACGACGATGACATTCACGAAGACCGAGATTGCCCACGGAAACGAAATCATGTTTTCGGCAAACCGGTTGGAGTTCGCGAGTAACCAAACAAAGCTGAACGTTGCAACGGCGATGTTCGACCGAGGAATCTTCAGCGGCAACCAAGTAGCCGATATTTTCCAATCTCCGCACTACGACGGCGGCGAGCGCCACGTCATACGCGGCGAGTACATCGACCTTGCGCTGATCAGCGAGCACACGGCGGAAGCGGCGGCGAACGCAGCCGAGACGAACGCGAACATTGCGCTTGCCGACCAGCTGGGGAGCACGACAAGCGAGACGGAAGAGGGGGCAGACAATGCCAGCGAAACCGAATGAAAGGCAGTACCGCGCCTTGTCGGCGGCGCTTGCGCCGGTCAAGCGCATTGACGGCGCGACGGATGAACCGAAGAAACGCCTTGATTCAGAGTTCTACGTCGAGGGCTACGCATCGACGTTCAATGACCCTTACGTTCTGTTCGAGGACTTCGACGGCAACAAGTACAGCGAGACCATAAGCCCTGACGCGTTCAGGGACGCCGACATGTCAGACGTGATAATGCAGTTCGACCATGAGGGGCGCGTATACGCCCGCATGAGCAACGGCACGCTGATTGTCGAGCCTGACGAGCACGGCTTGTTCATCGCCGCCGACCTATCGCGCAGCCAAGCGGCACGCGACCTTTACGAGGAAATCGACGCAGGGCTTATAACGCGCATGTCATGGGCTTTCACCGTGGCGGCTGACGAGTACGACCGCGAGACGCACACGGACACCATCACGCGCGTGAAGAAGGTTTTCGACGTGTCGGCGGTGAGCCTTCCGGCTGACCCCAACACCGAGATAAGCGCACGCAACTTGCTTAACGGAGAGATTGAGCGGACGCGCAAGGAGATTGCGCGGCGGCGCATGACGCACGCGAGGGCGTGCGCCGTAATGTCAATCGTGAACGCAAAGAGAGGTTAGAAAATGAATCTGGACGATCTGCTTACCGAGCTTCAGGCACTTATCGACAAGTACGCCGACGGAACGCCCGAGGGCACCACGGGTGACGAAGCCGCGCAGGACGAAGAGCGCATGGCGCAGCTCACTTCCGAGATTGAGCGCATCACCAACGAGCAGAAGACCGCACGCGACGCACGCAGTGCCGCGCTTGCCCATGCCCGTTCCGCAATCGAGAGCGGCAACGCTGCCGTCGTTTCCAACGTTCCGCTTGCACGCAGCGCGAACGCAACCGGCGTCGTGCAGGACAAGACGGACTATGCAGCCGCCTACCGCCGCGCTTGGGTGAAGGACGTTGCGACCCGTGGCGGCATTCAGCTTGCCGGTGGCAACGACTTCAACACCGTAGAGCGTGCAGCCTTCACGCACACCACCGACAACACCGGCAGCGTTGTGCCCAAGGAGATTCAAGACCAAATCATTACCCTTATCGATAATTCGGCGGTGCTGTTCGGCGACGCTTCCCGCTCGAACCTCAAGAACCAGTTTGAGATTGTGCGCCACAAGGCAATCACCGCAGGTGACGCCGGAAAGACCAACGAGGGCGTGGCACCCACAGACGAGCAGAACAGCTTCGACACCATTTCCCTTGTCGGCGAGGAGATCAAGAAGACCGTCAAGATGTCGCGTAAGATGGCTGTTCAGTCCATGGACGGCTTCGAGCAGTACATCATCAACGAGGTTGCCGCCCGCCTTTCCGTTGCGGCTAACGCCTTCTGCCACGAGCGCGTGGGCGACGCAATCCTTGGCATCGCGAGCGCAAACAAGGTTACGAGCGGCGCGACCAAGAAGCTTTCCAAGGCTGACATTACCAAGGCGCTTGCGCTTCTTAAGACCTATGGCAACCCGACCACCAAGGGCGCAATCTTCTATGGCAACTCCGATATGATCTGGAACTACCTTGCCATGATCGAGGACACCACCGGGCGCAGCTACTTCGTAGACGAGAAGACCGAAGACCCAGCCGTTCAGGGGCGTATCTTCGGAAAGCTTGTCAAGCAAGACGATTCCATGGCAGACGGAACGCTTCTTGTCGGCTATCCCGACCTGCTCAAGGGCAACGTCTTCGACGGCATCGACGTTCAGGGCTACGTTGCCACGGACGGTTCGCAGAAGCATTGCTTCGACGGCTATCTTCTCTACGATTGCGGGCTTGTCGTGCCCGAGGCGTTCGTCGAGATTTCCGTCAAGCAGGCTTAGTGCTAGAGGGGGTGCAACATGGCTGACAGCGAAGCAGACCTTCTAGCCGCTTGCCGCGCCGCGTTGCGCATTCCAGCCGACTGCTCAACCTATGACGGAGAGATCGCAGACCTCATAGACGCCGCCCGTTCCGCGTTGCGTGCGGGCGGCGTTACCGAAGCCATGGCGGCAAGCAACGATGATTCGAGCGTGTGCGTGGCAATCAAGGTCTATGTCAAAGCGAACTTCGGCATGGACAACCCCGACGCCGAAAGGCTCATGCAGTCATTCCGAGACATGCTTTGCCGCATGGCTGGGAGCAGCGAGCACGGCACCGCGACCAAAGCGGGCGCACAATGAGCATGTGGGCTGGCATGTGCCAGCTAATTACCGAGGCGCAGAAGCGTGACAAGCGCGGCGTCGTGTCAACCGAGACAACGGAGCGCGACGCATACTGCAACGTCTACAGCATCAGCGCCGCCGCATACTATGCCGCGAGCGCCGCTGGCATCCGACCGCAAGCCGTCATAGAGCTTAGGGCGTGCGCGTACCGCAACGAATCGCTTGTAAGGTTCCGTGGCACCGTGTACGCCGTCGAGCGCGTGGAGCGCACGCCGGACAACGTGCGCCTGACGCTTGTCGAAAGGGTGGGCAACCGTGGCTAAGGCAGCGAATAACGATATTGAACGAACCATAAACGCATACATGCGCGAGTGCATAGACGAGAACACCGAGGTTTTGGAAGAGCGGGCGCGAAAGGCTGGAAGCGATTCGGTAAAGGAGTTGAAGAAGGAAAGCCGCAAGCGTTCTGGCAAGTACGCTAAGGCTTGGAGGTCAAGCGTCGATAGCGGAGAAGCGGGCGTAGAAGTTACCGTCCATGAAACCGCACGTCCTACGCTTACACACCTTCTGGAAAACGACCACGCTATAAAGAACCAGACCGGCAAGACATACGGCACGGCAAAGGGAGATTCGGTAATTTCAACCATTGCTGATCGCATGGGGCGCGAGTTCGCGGCGGGCGGTGATGCCACGTGATCAAGCTAGACGAGCTTTGCGCGATGCTTGACGGCTTGGGCATCCCTTGGACGAACGAGGGATACACGGACGAAGACCGACCAGAGCCACCGTACATCAGCCTTGAAGCAGACCTTGGCGGAACGTCCTATGCCGACAACGTGGCATGGGCAAGCTGGATGAACTACGAAATCTTGCTTTACACGACGCACCGCTCATATGAGATCGAAAGCAAGATTGCGTCGGCACTTGACGCGGCGGGGTGCGCCTTCAGTGAAACGGTAACGCACGTTGACGGCGAGCACTTGGTAGAAGCGTCTTTCTATGTCAGCGTGCAAGAAGAGTAAAGGAGCCTTGAAATGGCACGTAACGGATATTTCGGCGTGCGAAATTCGCACATCGCGATTTGCACCGACGAAGACAAGCTGACCTACAAGAAGCCCGTCCACATTCCGGGCACGGTTGAAATCAGCATGGAGCCGAGCGTCGAGAGCGGCACAAGCCATGCCGACAACGACGTTTGGCTGGACGAGCAGCAGGACAACGGCGGTTCGGGAACCATGAGCTTCTTCGACACCGAGGGAACGCCCGAGATGCGGCAGCTTATCGCCGACCTTGTGGGCTACGAGATCACCAAGGACGGGCGGACGAACCTCAAGGCTAACAAGAAGCCGAAGCCGTTCGCGTTCATGTGCGAGCAGCCGGGGCACGTTCTGGGACGCCGCCGTTGCCTTCTCATGTGCCAGCTTTCAAAGCCCTCTCTTGACATGAAGACCACCGAGGATTCGCCCGAGATCACTCAGCTTGACTACCCCTTCACGTGGAAGCCGATTGTCCCGCCCGGCGGCACTTCCGATGACCGCACGAGCGGATACGACAGCTTCACCGGTCTTGCCGACTATGCGACGTTCTTTGATGCAGTCAAGACCGAGGGGCTTCTTGAGAGCGCGGCTAATGTGAGCCAGTAGGAAGCAGGTTGCGAATGGTAATCAAGATTGGGGAAGCCGAGTACGAAGTGGCGTTCAACGGATTCACGCCTATTGTGTTCTCGCGCTGCTTCACCGCGCCGAAGCTTGACGCCAACGGGAAGCCAACGGGTGTTTACCGCCCGAAGGACATTAACGAATCCGTGGGGCTGCTTGCCGATTCCTTGCAGTCATACGGTGTGCCCGCGATGGCACCGCTTCTTGAAATCCTTTATGCGTGCATCAAGACGGCGACGCCAAAGTTTGACGTTCCGTTCGGCGATTGGGTCAAGGCTTTGCCACCCGGCACGTTCGACCTTCAGAAGGGGGACGGTTGGGCGGCTGACGTGATAAAGATTGTCGAAGACAATTTTTTTCCTTCAGCATCCCATGGAGTGGCAACCAAGACCACCAAAAAGACCAGCGCCGCCGCTACCAAGCAGCCTAAGTGACGCGTGCGACGCACGCTATCTGTACGACTGCCAGCAATGCGGGCTTACCGTCACCGACCTTCAGAAGCTTAGCTATAGGCAGGTTAGAGACCTGCTAGAGATACACGCGTTCTATGCGGACGCGGCGGCTAACTACGAGGATGACGAGAAGGCACGCAAGGCGGAAGCGGCGTTCTGGGGCTGACCATGAACGCTTCACGGCAACGCACCCGCTACCCATTGGGCGGCGGGTGCGTTGCTTGAAACGCTCACGGACTTTGACAACCGAAGAGGGGCGAAGGCATGGCGGTTAGCTACAAAGGACTTGTGATCAAGTTCGGCGGCGATACGACCGAGCTTCAGGGCGCCTTGAAGAAGGTTCAGAAGGCATCGCGCGACACGCAAAGCGACCTGAGAGACATTAACAAGGCGCTTAAGTTCAACCCCGGAAACACCGAGCTGCTGGCGCAGAAGGTCAAGACGCTTAACGCCGCTTACGAAGAGACAGAACAGCGGCTTGACGCCTACAAGCAAGCCTTGCAGACGCTAGAGGAAAAGAAGCAGTCTGGCGCAAAGCTCACCGAAGAGGAAGAAAGACAATACGACACTCTCAAGCGCTCAATCATCGAGTGCGAATCGCAGCTAGATTCCTACGACGAGAAGATAAAGGCTACCGGAACCGAGCTTGAAGCATCGCAAACGAAGCTTTACCAGCTTGGGCAATCCATCAAGGACAACGCCGACAAGTGGGAAGAGCACGGAAAGCGCGTCGAGACGGTGGGAAAAACCGTCATGGGCGCGAGCACGGCGGTTGCAAGCGGTGCCATAGCAGCCTTCAACGAGGTTGACGCGGGCGCGGATGTTGTCATTCAGAAGACGGGCGCGACCGGAGAAGCTGCCGACAAGCTCAACCAATCATTCGAGAACGTAGCCAAGCAGTCTTCCGCTTCCATGGAGGAAATCGGAAACGCCGTCGGCGAGGTTTCAACGCGCTTCGGTCTCACAGGCGAGCAGCTGGAAACCACATCGCTTCAGTTCTTGCGCTTCTCCGAGAACACAGGCGTTGACGTTACGGCGACTTGCGAAGATGCGTCAATGGCAATGCAAGCGTTCGGCGTTGACAGCTCACAGGCTGGCAGCGTACTTGGCATGTTCCAAACCGTATCGCAGCAAACGGGCATCGACGTTCAAACGCTCATGTCGGACGTTAACGCCAACGGCGCTACGTTCCGCGACATGGGGCTTAGCATCCAAGATTCGGCGGCGCTGCTTGGAAGTTTCGAAGCAGCGGGCGTGCCCGCCGACCAGATGCTGACGGGACTTAAGAAGGCGTCTGCCAATTGCGCGAAGAGCGGGCAAGACCTAGGCACGACGCTGCAAGACCTCACGAAGCGGCTGCAAGACCCCGCCACACAGGCACAGGCGACGCAGGACGCAATAGACCTGTTCGGCTCGAAAGCGGCAATGTCGTTCGTTGACGCCGCCGAATCCGGGCGCGTCAACCTTGGCGCTTTGGGCGGTTCGTTGGATGACTACGCTACCGCCGTAGATGACACGTTCGAGGGCACCGAAGACGCGCCGGACAAGATGAAGGAAAGCCTTCACGCGCTTCAGATTTCCGGAGCCGAGCTTGGCGCGGACATTCTGGATACCCTTCTTCCCGCCGTGCAGAAGGCGGCGGACATTGCAAACCAACTGAAGGGGGTCTGGGACGGTCTTTCACCGGCGCAACAGCAGCTTGCGGCAGACGTCGTGCTTGGCGGAATCGCGTTCGGCGGGCTTGCAACCGGCATCGGCAAGGCAATGCAGATGGCGGACAACATCGGCACGACATTTCAGAATGTCGCAAAGTTCGGAACGACGCTCACCGGCGCGGCTGGGAAGGTCAAGGGAGCTTTCAGCGGGCTAACGTCGGTTCTCATGGCTAACCCGTGGGTGCTTGTCGTTGCCGGAATCGCCGCCGTTGTCGCCGGTCTTGTCTGGTTCTTCACGCAGACGGAGACAGGAAGGCAGCTATGGGCGCAGTTCACCGGCTGGATTTCCGAGAAGTGGCAGGCGGTGCAAGACTTCTTCGCAGGGGTTCCCGCATTCTGGAAAGGCATCTGGGATAACGTCACCGGCGTTGTTACCGGCTTTGTCGATGACGTGGGCGAGAAGTGGGACGCGCTCAAGCAAGGGGCGTCGGACACATGGAACGGCATCAAGGACGGCGCTTCCACGGCGTGGAACGGCATCAAGGACACCGTGGGAAACATCGCGCAAGGTGCCGTGAACGCCGTTTCCACATGGTGGGGCAACCTTCAGACAAACACGCAGACGGCGTTCTCCGCAATCGGGCAAACCGTGCAGGGAGACATGAGCACGGCGCAGACCGTTGCGAGTTCGGCGGCTGGGGCGCTTCAAGCGGCAATGAGCGGCGATTGGTCAACGGCGCTTAGCGAGGCACAGAACGCCTTTGGCGCAATTCGTGACAACATTCAAGGCAAGATGGACGCGGCGCGGCAAGCCGCAATCAACGTTGCTGACAGGATCGGGGAGAAGCTAGGCTTTCCCGGCTTGGGTTCTAAGGTTGCGGGCGTCTTCGACAGCGTAAGGAATGCGATAACGAGCAAGATTCAGGCTGCTTGGGACTTCGTAAGCGGCATTCCCGGGAGGATTTCAAGCGCCTTTAGCAACATGCGCATTCAGTTGCCACATATCAACTTGCCGCACTTCAAGATTGACGGCAGCTTTTCCCTTGACCCGCCGAGTGTTCCGCACTTGGCGGTTGACTGGTACGCACGCGGCGGCTACTTCGACAGCGCAAGCATCATCGGCGTTGGCGAGCGCGGCGGCGAGTACGTAGCACCTGAAAAGCAGCTTTGGAGCTTCATTGAACGCGCCGTTAACCGCGCGTTCGACAACCAGAGCGGGCAGCAGGTAAACGTTGCCGTCGAGGTAAACGCGACGGTTGCGGGCAGCATGGACGCATACCAGACCGGGCAGCAAATCGGATTGGGAATCGCAAGCAAGCTAAAGCAAAGGGGTGTGAGCGTTGCAACGTAAGCAGCTAAGGGCGCAGACCGACCGCCTGAAGTTCAACGGGCACGACCTAAGCGCCTTTGTATCATGCAAGGTGAACCGCCCCATCATGCCGCCCGTTGACGCGACCTTCGAGAGCGTCAGCGGGCGCGATGGCGAGGTCTTCAAGAGCGCCCATTTCGGCGGGTACGACTTGCCCGTTGACGTGTGGCTTAGGAGCGATGACAGAAGGGACGCGGCAGAGGTTCGGCACGCGTTGGCACAGATGCTTTACGCGACCGAACCCGCGCCGCTGTACCTTCCCGATGACCCGACGCGCTACCTTCTGGCAATCGTCAGCGGAGACACCGACCTAGGCGAGATCACGGACAACAGCCCGTCAACGACGATAACCTTCCACGTGGGCGACCCGTTCTATTACGGGCGGCACCGCCGCATGGATGTGTCGGCGGGCACGTTTGCGATAAACGCGGGCGGCAACCGACCAACGCACCTGAAAATCACGGCAAAGCCCGCGTCTAGCGCGGCTTGGTACGTGCAGAACGTCGATACGGGCGAGCAGGTAAGGATTTCTTCAGGCGTGACAAGCTCAAGCACCGTGCGCGTCGATATGGCGCAGGAGCACGCGACCGTCAACAACAACCTTGCAGCCGTGACGCTTGATTCCGACTTCTTCACCGTCGAGAGGCGCACGCGGTTGCATCTGAGCAGCGGTACGGCTGTGCTGGAATGGTGGGAACGATGGCTTTAGTTAGGCGAATCGGCTTCACGCGCTTCTCGCGGTTCGGCGCGAACCTTGGGCGCTTGCACGTCTCGAGCGCCAAGCACACAGAAGCGCTTGACAGCACCGACGAACTGAACATCACGTGCAGCGATGATGTTAGCAAGGGCGATTACATCGTCTGGATTGACAACCAAGGCGTGAGCCATGAGCACATCGTGGATGACGTTCAGCGCGAGCACGGCGAGGATGGGACGCTAAAGACCACGTTCACGGGCGTCAACTCAATTGCCGAGCTTTGGGACGATTGGACGGATGACAAGCGCCCATCGGGTCAGGTTGCCACGGCGCTTCAAAGCGCACTCAACGGCACCCGCTGGGCGGTTGGCACGTGCGACGTGACAACGAGCGCGAGCGTCGTTCTATACCATCAGAGCGTGCGCGAATCAATCTCCGACATTCTGGAAGCGTGGGGCGGAGAACTTGAGACGGCAATCACAACCAATGGATCAGCCGTCACCGCCCGCAGCGTCTGCGTGCGCCGGTTGCGCGGCAACCAGCAAAGCCCGAAGCGCTTCACGTGGACGAAGGACATTAAGAGCATCACGCGCAAGGTTGCGAGCGACAACCCTAAAACGCGCGTCTACGGCTTCGGCAAGGGCGTAGAGACCGAGAGCGGCGCATACGGGCGGCGCTTGACGTTTGCGAGCATCAACGGCGGAAGGTCTTACGTCGAGGACGCGGCGGCAACGAAGGTCTGGGGACATCCCGGAACGGGCGGCACCATCCTTCCCGCTTGTACAAGCTTCGTTGACGAGCAGTGCGAGGATGCCGCGCAGCTTCTCAAGGAGACGAAGGCATATCTTGCCGAGGTTTCAGAACCGAAGGTCAGCTACGAAGCGAGCGTCATAGACCTATACGCCTTCGGGCGCGACTGGGAGGGCGTGGGCATCGGCGACCGCGTGGCGATAATCGACAAGGGCTTCAGCGAAGCGGGCGTGCGTCTTACGGGGCGCGTGTCGAAGCTCGAACGCGACCTGCTGAGCGGAGAAGCAGAAGTCACGTTCGGCAACCTGCAAGACAGCATGGCGGACATGTGGCAATCGGTAAGCCAGACGCTTAAGGCGCAAAGCCTTGCCGCTGCTACGTATGACGCCGTGGCGGGCGCGTCGGTTGGGTGGCTTGTTCAGCTGCAAGCCGCGCTCAACGATCAGTTCAACGCGGTTGGCACGTACAAGGTCGAGACGTTCGAGCTTGGCACCATCTACAGCAACGTTCCGCTCAACGCGAAAACGGGCTTGCCGGTTCGCAGCGTGTCTAACATGTGGGCGGTGAACATCTCAGGGCGCGGCATACGCCTTGCGTCGAGCCTTACGAGTTTCGGGCAATGGAACTGGCAGACGTTCATCACCGGCGCGAGCGTCACCGCCGACCTTATCAACGCGGGAACCATGAGAGCCGACCGCATTCGCGCCGGATTGCTCACGGATAACGTAGGGCGCAACCGCTGGGACTTGACCAACGGAACGCTCAGGACAAACTACATGACCGCGAACAACGCCACGATCAACGGTAACTTCACGTGCGGCGATACGTCAAACATGCTGAAGCTTGTCAGCGGACAGATACAGGGCTGGGAGAACGGTTCGCAAATCGGGTTCATTGACTATTCGGGGCACTTCCGGAACATCGACATGGGCGAGCAATACAGAGGGTTGCAGCTTCAGGCAGAGTACGGAATCCGCATGAGTTCGCTGCAAATCGCGGTTTCGACAAGCGCCAACACAAGCGCTGTCGCGACCATCTGCTACACCGGGAAAATATCTCAGCCAATCATCAGCGAGATTCACGACGCCGGAAACGGCACCGTTAATTGGCATTACGGCACGTTCTACTTGAAGTTCACGAACGGGCTATGCACGTCCTATGGCACCGTCGGCACAGGATAAGGGGAGATTATGACACCATACATTTACGTTGCGCACGACCCGTTGGCGATGACCGAAGCGCAGGTGACCGAGTTCGACCAATCGTTGCTTGCACAGGCGCATGACGCCGGAATCGTCTTCATCAGGCAGGACATTAACGGGAACCGCGAGATTGTGGAATACACGGACGTTGTGCCGCCCGAAGCAGCCGAAGGCGGCGACGTATCGCTTGTTAAGCCCGAATACGTAGATGACCGCTTGCAAGCCGTCATTGACGTTTTCGACGCCCTGAAAGCCGTCATGTTCCCCGCGACTGGGACAACAACGGCTTCAGATGGGACACATACGGCTTCAGGTGGGACGCAGACGAAGCCGCGCAGGGCGGCGCGAAAGGTCACGCCTGAAGCAGCCTTCGAAACCGCCCTTGCCGCGCTGAAAGAGATCGTGCAGGGCGGTGAAGAAGAGTGAACACGCAGACGCTAGAACTTGACCTAAGCAAGGATGGCTTGGGAACGAACCTTTTGCGCGTCGGTCAGGGCGACGATGGCGGAACGACCATCAGGGCGCTTGTCTATGACAGCGGCACGGATGCTTCGCTATCCGGCTATTCGGCATATCTAGAAGTGCTTTTGCCAGACCGCACGCACTACTACCGCGCGGCGGCTACCGTTTCGGGAAACGTCGTCACGGTGACCGTGGACGAAAGCAAGCTTTGCGCCGTTGCCGGATTCACCGACCAAGCCTATTTCGCCTTCGAGCAGGGCCATACGCGCTATTCTACGGAACGGTTCTCAATCGAGGTGCTGAAGAGCGTCACCGCCAACGCGCAACCGGCGCAAAGCTGGGATGACGCGATAGACCGCCTTATCGATCGTGGAAATTCCGCCGTCAACGCAGCCAACACGGCGGCGACCAATGCGAGGAACGCGGCAAAGTCCGCCAACGATGCGGCATCAAAAGCAAACGCCGCGAGAATCGCCAACAGCCTTGCGGCATCAATGGCCGCCTACGAATCTTCGGTGGCAGAGCTGAAAAGCGCGAACGCCGTTCTTGCGACCACGCTTGCAGGGTTACAGGACAACTACGTTGTCATGACCGAGACGGCATACATGCCGACAAGCCGCGTCACCGCGCTTGTAGGCGAAACGCTCACTTGCGCAAAGGCAAGCATGAGCGGCGCATCTGCAACGCTCAAATAAGGGGGCACCATGTCAGACCTTTCCAAATTCTCAATCAACGGCACGGCTTACGACCTGAAGGACACCGCCGCGCGAGCTACCGCCGCCGCCGTAACCACGGCGGAGGAATACGACAGGCAGGTTGCCACGTTCACATACGGCGGGCGTTCCCTTGCGGATGCTTTCGCAAGCGAGATTGGTTCCTCGAACGTCTATGCGTGGCTGCAATCCCGCGTCAAGGCGGCGGACTTCTACGGCTTGCGCATCGGAGACTACATTGACGTGCCCGTTGCGGCAGGTTCCAACGTGCCCGCGCAGACGGTGTGCTATCAGATAGGCGCTATTAATCAGTATTTCGATTGCGGCGACATCGCCAAGGGGCACCATATCGTAATGGTGCCGAGCACACCGGTCACCATCACAGGCTCCAAGGCTGTAAACAACATGAACATTTATTGGCGCGACACCAACGACAACAACGGCACTTCATCAGAGCAGCACCCTTACTTGGTTTCGAAGCTCCACGACTGGGAAATCAACGACTGGTTGCCCGCGCTTCCCGCCGCCTTGCGAAACGTGCTCATGACGCAGCGCGTACTGCTCGAAGAGCGCTATTCGTCCTCAACGAAGCTGACCGAATCGGGCAGTTGGTCTTGGGTTGACCTAGGCAAGGTTTGGTCACCTTCCGAAACCGAGGTATACGGTCAGTGTGTGTGGGGAACCAAGGGCTATTCCGTGGGATTCGACAGCCAATTCCCCATCTTCAACAACACGTCAAACCGCGTGAGGGGTTTGCGCTGCGCTTGGTGGCTCCGTTCGGTGGTTGGTGGTTCTTCGTCCCTCGCGTGCTATGTCACCCACTACGGCACTGCCGACCACAGCGCGCCGACGAGTGGGTGGATACGCCCGCGCCCGTGCTTCCTAATAGGCTAGGAGCCGTGCTAATCGCCTGACAGCGCCCGCCGCAAGGTGGGCGCTCATACCAAGAAAGGCTTGCTTTGAGTACCGTATTGGCACGCTACCGGAACATCAGCGGATATGAGTATTTCAACACCGCGCTTAGGTTGCGCCGCGAGATAACGACGCTTGTAACGTCAGCCGCAATGCCTAAATCGTACCGCTTCATTCTCGCGGTTCCCATGGCGCAGACGGCACGCGAGATAGTGGGCAACATCGTTACCGCAGACGCCTTCTATCCGAGCAACGATCATAACGTCACGTGCAGAAGGCACCATCTGACGCTTGCCATTGCAGCTTGCGAAACGCTTCTGCAAGACCTTCAGTGCCTTGCAGACCTTGGAATCGTGAAGGTGAGCAGGTGCGAGCGCCTAGCGGATGACCTAGAGACGGAAATCAAGCTCATTAGTGGCGCTCGAAAGGCTGTGAAGCTCATTGGCACGCGATAGAATGGAAGGGCGTTGCATCTTGTCTCGCGCTACAATTGGTGGCTCCGTTCGGTGGTTGGTGGTTCTTCGTCCAACGCGTGCTATGTCAACAACAACGGCAATGCCAACAACAACGCGCCGACGAATAAGTGGATACGCCCGCGCCCGTGATTCCTTTGCAATGCCAGACATTGCGGACACGTCCGCAATCCGTGCGCATGAGGAAGGAAGATGCAACGTTCGGCGCTTGCGCCGTAAATACGCACCCCGTGGGCACCGCAGACCGCTTCTTGCATGGCGTGGGTTTCGGCGTTCGCCTACGTTTCATTGCCGGTGCCTAAGCGGCTATGGAATGCCGATTGCAAGCCGTGCGGGGTGCCTATGAACTCCGAAGAGCGGCGGGCGGCACGACGCGCCCGCCGCGATGCCAAGAGGGCTGCAAACCGCGCTAGGCGCATCGAATCATGCACGCTCGAACAGGTTGCGGACGTTGACAACCTTTACAGGTGCGCACGCGCTTGCAGCGGCGGCGTCTGCTGGAAGGCGTCTGTTCAACGCTACATGGCGCGGTGCCTTCCGAACGTTCGCAGGGCGCGTGATGACCTGCTTTTGGGCAAGGACATTCGGCGCGGATTCTTCGAGTTCGACATTTGCGAGCGCGGAAAGATGCGGCATATCACGTCGGTTCACTTCTCTGAGCGTGTCATACACAAGGCGATTAACCGATATGCCCTTGTCCCGGCAATCATCCCGACGGTCACCGCCGGATGTTCCGCGAACATCAAGGGACGCGGCACCGAATACGCGCTAAGGCGGCTCAAACGGCAGCTTGCAAGGCACTACCAGAAGCACGGGCGAGAGGGTTACATACTGCTTGTGGACTTCTCGAACTACTTTGGCAACATCGACCATGACGCAGCCAAGCGCTTTGTCGATAGGTGCCTTGATGACGAGCGATTGAAAAGGCTTGTCTACGCTCAAATCGACGCCCACGGATCACGTGGTCTTGGGCTAGGCAGCGAGCCTAACCAAGTTTTGGCAGTGGCGCTTCCAAGCCCCATAGATCACATGCTTTTGCGCACGCCTTGCGTGCTGGCAAGCGGGCGTTACATGGACGATACCTATTGCATTGCGTTAGACAAAGCAGACCTTCACGCCGTCATGGAAGACATACGCCAAGAGTGCGACAAGCTGGGAATCGTTATCAACGAGAAGAAGACCCGCATTGTCAAGCTATCGCGTGGGTTTACCTATCTGAAGAAGAGGTTTGAATATGGCAAAAATGGCAAAGTCATTGTGCGCCCTTGCCGCGCCGCCGTGACACGCGAGCGGCGCAAGCTGAAGAAGCTTGCCGTCTTTGTCGAGCGCGGGGAGATGACGCGAGAACAGGCAGTGCAGAGCTACCAATCTTGGCGCAGCTCCATGCTGAAGCTTGACGCACGCAGGACGGTTAGGAGCATGGACGCGCTTTTCTCGCAGCTTTTCGGCTGACCGCAAACACACAACCAACTAGCAGCCACAAGCCCGCACACGCGGGCTTTCTTATTGTGAGGGGCAAACATGGCATTCACAGAAGAGGAAGAAGCGGCGTTGCGCGGCATTCTTGCGATCTACAAGACGCAAGCGCCCGCGTTATCAAGCGACTTGGCGGAAATCGCGCCCGCCATCTATCAGGCGTGGATGGGCGACGGTCACGCCTACGCATCGGGCGAGCGCGTTTCATACGATGGCACGCTGTACACGTGCCTTCAGGCGCACACGTCACAGGCTGATTGGTCACCTACGGCAGCGGCGAGCCTTTGGGCTAGGACGCTTGAAGCGGGCAACGCCGACACGCCCACAAGCGAGGTTCCCGAATGGGTTCAGCCCGATTCGACCAACCCATACGCCCAAGGCGCACGCGTCAAGCACGGCGGCAAGGTCTGGGAATCGACCGTTGCGAACAACGTCTGGGAGCCGGGCGCGACCGGAACCGAAGCCCTTTGGCGTGAGGTGACCGAGGACTAATAAACATGGCAGATATTTTTCTATCGGTGTTCAGCATCGTAATGACCGCCATTGTCGGTGTGCTAAGCGCGACCATCCGCGCACAGCGCGAGAAGGCGCGGGCATTCGATGACCGTTACAAATCTGAACATGACTTGCTTCTAAAGGGAATGCAGGTGCTTATGAGGGCGGAGCTTTTCAAGCTCCATCAAGAGTACGTGCAGAGCGGAAAACCCGTGCCGCTTGACATTAAGGAACAGGCAAACAGCGTGCATGAAGTCTATGCGAGGCTTGGGGGAAACGGCGTCGGAACCCACCTTTGGAAAGAGCTTATCAACGCGCACGCTTCGACTGAAAGAGAGTACGACCATGATTAACTTCACCGCACGAATCAAGAACAAGACGTTTTGGCTGACGCTCATTCCGGCGGTGCTGCTTCTGATTCAGGTTGTGGCAGCGCCGTTCGGCTACAACTGGGATTTCGGCGCACTTGGAGAGCAGCTTACGGCAATCGTAAACGCGCTGTTCGCAGTGCTTGCAATCCTTGGTATCGTTACCGACCCGACAACCGCAGGCATCGGCGACAGCAAACAGGCGATGACCTACACCGAGCCTAAGCGCGACGATGCGAACGAGTAGCCACCGCATCCCCTTGCCAATTGTTGCGGCGTTCCTTTGCGGCGTCTTGGCGTCTATGGCAATAGGTTTTGCGCTCATGGTCAGCGCAGCCAACGAGCGCCAGCCCGCAACGTCAGCGCACACGACACAGCTTGAAGCATCAGACGTGCCCGCCGTTGAGAAGACGGCGGGCACTTTCATGCCGCTGTACCTTCAGGCAGAACCGCAATGGGAGAACGTGTCGTATGCGGGCGGCACCATAGGCGACAGCGGTTGCGGGCTTACGTGCGCCGCCATGGCGACTGTGTACCTCACTGGGCAAGACGTGACGCCGCAAGACCTTGCCGCCGCCGTCGGCGATTCGTGCCTAACGGACGGCGTGAACGACCCCGAGAAGTTCGCGCAATGGATCGCGGCTACCTATCCGGGATACGGCATCACCGCTACAGCAAAGCTTTGGAGGCTTGATGACGCGCTGGCACAGGTTGACGCGGGCGCAATCGCATTCGCAGGGGTTCACAACGGCACCCTTGGCGACGCCGCCTATAAGGGGCACGTCATCATGATATGGCGGCACGACGGAAGCGGCTATTGGGTGCGCGACCCGGCGAGCGCCACTAATTCAGCGCGTGCCTTCACGCGTGAAGAGCTGGAACAAGCAAACCTTGTCTATTTCGTCTGCATGGAAAGGGGCAACTATGACGATGCAGGGCATTGATATAAGCAACTGGGAGAACGGCATCAACGTTGGCGTTCTTCCAATCGACTTCGTTATCTGCAAGGCGACGCAGGGAAAAAGCTACGTTTCGCCCGATTGCGACAGGCAGGTTCAGCAGGCAATCAAACGCGGGCTTCTGTTTGGCGTATATCACTACATCAACGGAGCTGGCATCGACGCCGAAGCCAATCACTTTGTGAACAGCATCGTTGGCTATCTGGGAAAGGGAATCGTTGCGCTTGACTATGAAGAGCAGGACAACGCCGCTTGGGGCAACACGGCGTACCTTAATGCGCTTGTCGCAAAGGTCAAGGAGCTTTCGGGCGCAGTCCCAATGATCTATTCGAGCCAAGCGCATTTCCCATGGGACGTTGCCAAGAAGTACGGTTGCCCGACGTGGGTTGCACAGTACGCCAACATGAATCAGACATTATTGCAGAACAACCCTTGGAACGAGGGCGCATACTCATGCGACATTCGGCAGTATTCGAGCGCTGGGCGTCTCAATGGCTTTGGCGGCAACCTTGACTTGAACAAAGCCTACATGGATGCCGCAAGGTGGCAGAGCCTTGCAGCCGTCGGCGGCAACGTGCAGCCGACGCCCACGCCCTCAGCACCCGCAACCGGCGTCGAGAACATGGACGTTCTAGACCTTGTGGCGGGCGTGTGGCGCGACGATTACGGCAAGGGCGAGACGCGCAAGCAGAAGTTGGGAAGCCGCTACAACGAAGTTCAATCCATGGTCAACCACATTTGCAGCGCGTCGGCAGAAGAGCTTGCAAAGGAGACGTGGGCGGGCAAGTACCGCAACGGAGACGAGCGCAAAGCTATTCTCAACCACCGCTGGAAGGACGTAATGGCGGTTATCAATGGTCACGTGCAGAGCGGAAAGACGTACACCGTAAGAAGTGGCGACACGCTTTCCGGCATCGCGTCGAAGTTCGGCACGACCTATCAGAAGATTGCCGCCAAGAACGACATTTCTAACCCGAATTTGATCTACGCGGGGCAGGTTCTCAAAATCTAGCGACAAAACGGGGCACCCTGATAAGGGGTGCCCCGTTTTCGTGCGTTATATGGGCTTACAGCGAGCCGCCGAACTGGGCTTTTATATATCGCTGATAATCACGAACCAATTGCTGTTAACTTGCAAATAGCCGCTTTTTAGCTTTATCGTGTATGCGTTCGCACTGGTTCGCCCCGGCTCCACCAAAAGCGTAAGCGTCGAACTCCGTAGTGGAGCTCGACGCTTTTGTAGTTGGGTGGGCTGTGCCATGCGCGGCAGCTTGGTGGGACGTTTTTGGAGGCGGTCTATGGGCAGCAACGACAAGCCCGCCCTCGTGCTCGAGGGCGGTGGCTATAGGGGCATCTTCACGGCTGGCGTGTTGGACGTCTTTCTCGAGAACGGCATCTACGCCAACTCCTTCAAGAGCGTGTGGGGCGTCTCGGCCGGTGCGCTCAACGCTGTGAGCTTCCGCTCGCGTCAGATTGGCCGCACCATGCGTGTCATGCTGGCCTTCCGCGATGACCCGCGCATGATGTCGCTGCTCTCGCTGGTCCGCACGGGAAACCTTGCCGGGGCCGACTTCATGTACGACGAGGTCCAGAACCATATTGACCCCTGTGACATGGACGTGTACAGCAAGGACCTCACGCCCATGTACTTCGTTGCGTCCGACGTGCTTTTTGGCGCGCCCGCCTACCTGCAGGCCAAAGGCGAGAAGTTTGATGCCACCAAGGCCCGCGCCTCAGCGTCCCTGCCAGGCGTTTCGACGGTGGTCGAGATTGAAGGCCACCGCTACCTGGATGGTGGCACTACAGACTCGATTCCCTTTGCCGTTGCAATGGGGCTCGATGGCGCCCCCGAGGTACCCGGTGCAGAGCCCGCAGGCCGTGCGCTGGTGGTGCTCACACAGGATCGAACGTACATCAAGGACGGAGCCACCGAGCGCACCATCTTGAGAACCCACCGCTACGACGCCTACCCTTACTACGAGCAGGCCCTTTCTACGCGTGCCGACCGCTACAACGCGCAGCGAGAGGAACTGGCGGGCCTTGAGGCCGAGGGCCGCGCGCTGGCGCTTCTGCCACCTGAGCCGGTGCGCATTCGCACCTCGGAGCATGAGGGCGAGCCGCTCTTGCGCCTTTACCTGCAAGGTCGCCAAGAGGCTGTAGCCCATCTCGATGAGATTCGCGCGTTTTTGTAGGCTGACGGTAGCTAACTCGTGGGATTTCGCCGGTTAGGCCCGGCTAAGCGTTCGGAAAAATCGTAACCGGCGAAAAATCACAAGAAGAGGGCGACGCTCTGGGATGGTTCTGTCAGCTGACCGTCGTACGCCTGCACTCCCCAGTCCCGATGTAATTTTGGGGGTCGAGTTTTGTCGAGTTTGTGTGAGGAAAAGACCTGCAAACGAAGACTTCTGAAGCTGTATACTTTTAAGGCTTTTCCACCCAGAGCCCCGTAACCTCTGTTTCGAAAAAGCATGGCGGCCTGTCCAGAGGCAGCCATTCCAAGATGTGTGTAGGAGGAGTCAAGTGAAGAAGTCGACTCAGTTCGCCAAGATGGGCGAAGTCGAGCGCAAGTGGGTGCTCATCGATGCCGACGGCATGACGCTCGGTCGCCTCGCGACCCAGGCTGCCATGATTCTCCGCGGCAAGAACAAGCCCCAGTACACCCCCAATGCAGACACTGGTGACTTCGTGATTGTCATCAATGCTGACAAGGTCGTCCTTACCGGCAACAAGGCAAATACCAAGTCCTATTGGCGCTATTCCGGCTACCTTGGCGGACTCAAGACCGAGTCCTTCAAGGAGGCTATGGCCAAGCACCCCGAGCGCGTGATAGAGCACGCTGTCAAGGGCATGCTCCCCAAGACTACCCTTGGTCGCAAGCAGGGTATGAAGCTCAAGGTCTACGCTGGCCCCGAGCATCCGCATGCCGCTCAGAACCCCGTCAAGATCGATGTGGAGGCTTAATCGATGGCTGAGAACACCGTTGTTTATACCGGCACTGGCCGTCGTAAGGAGGCCGTCGCTCGCGTCCGTCTCGTCCCCGGCACCGGCAAGATCATCGTTAACGGCCGTGACGCTGCCCAGTACTTTGGCCGCCAGCAGCTCGTTGACAACGCCGCTGCGCCCCTTCGTCTGACCGAGACCGCCGAGTCCTTCGACGTTCTCGCCCGCTGCGATGGGGGCGGCATCAATGGCCAGTCTGGCGCACTTCGCCTTGGCATTGCCCGCGCCCTCCTTCAGGCCGGTGAGTATCGCAACGAGCTCAAGAAGGCCGGCTTCCTCACCCGCGACTCTCGTGCCGTCGAGCGTAAGAAGTACGGTCTCAAGAAGGCCCGCAAGCGTCCGCAGTTCTCGAAGCGCTAGTTCTTCTCACCATTTGTTCCTTATCGGGGCTCGCCTGCGTGGCGGGTCCCGTTTTTTTGCTGGCGGTGACGCGGGAGTGCGCAGGAATGTGCCTTTTGGCGTCACCGAGGTGCCGCCCATCGCCCGTCGGCCGCAGCCGCCCGTCTCCTCACGGTGAGCTCACACGCAACTGGTAAGATAACCGCCGTCTGTGCATGACCGGTATCCCGAAACAAGGAGCGAGAAATGAAGTACTTCGGAACCGATGGCTTTAGAGGCAGGGCAAACGAGGGCCTGAACGTTGACCATGCCTATAAGATCGGCCGCTTCGTTGGCTGGTACTATGGCGCTCGCCGCGACGCCAAGGCTCGCGTACTTATCGGCAAGGACACCCGTCGCTCGAGCTACATGTTTGAGTCTGCGCTGGTGGCGGGTCTCGTCGCTAGCGGCGCCGATGCGTACATGCTGCACGTTATCCCCACGCCGGGCGTATCGTACGAGGTCATCGACGGTGGCTTTGACTGCGGCGTCATGATCACGGCAAGCCACAACCCCTTCACGGACAACGGCATCAAGCTCGTGAACCGCGAGGGCTACAAGATGAACGAGGACGTCCTCGAGCAGGTGGAGGACTACATCGATAGCAAGCTCGAGGTTCCTCTCGCCACGGGCGATGCCATTGGCTGTACCGTAGACTATATGCAGGGCCGTAACCGCTACATCGCATACCTCATCGCGTCCTGCGGCTTCTCCATGCAGGGCGTCAAGGTAGGTCTGGACTGCGCGAATGGTGCCGCCTCCAGCGTGGCGCGGCCGGTCTTTGACGCCATGGGCGCCGAGACCCACGTCATCAACAATGCGCCCAACGGCTTCAATATCAACGTGGACTGCGGCTCCACCCATATCCAGCGCTTGCAGGACTTTGTGGTGAGGAACGGCCTCGACGTTGGCTTTGCCTACGACGGCGACGCTGACCGCTGCCTGGCAGTGGACGAGCGCGGTCGCATGGTTGACGGCGACCTCATCCTCTACGTATGCGGCACCTACATGGCAAAGCACGGTCGTCTCGCCAAGAGCACCGTGGTTCCCACCGTCATGAGCAACTTTGGGTTCTTCAAGGCGCTCGACGCGGCCGGCATCTCTTACGAGAAGACCGCTGTTGGCGACAAGAACGTCTGGTCTTGCATGATGGAGAACGGCTACACGCTTGGCGGCGAGCAGTCCGGTCACATCATCTTTGGCGACCTCGAGAAGACCGGCGATGGCATCATGACGAGCCTGCGCATCATGGAGGTCCTGCGTGCCGAGCGCGAGAAGCTCTCCGAGCTCACTCGACCCGTCACTCTCTATCCACAGCAGCTTGTAAATGTCCAGGTCGCCGACAAGGACGCGGTCATGGCGGCGCCCGAGGTCAAGGAGGCCGTGGCAGAGGCGGAGAAGTTCCTCGAGGGTAACGGTCGCGTGCTGGTGCGCGCCTCGGGCACCGAGCCCCTGGTACGCGTGCTGACAGAGGCCCCGGAGGAGCGCCTGTGCCAGGAGGCCAACTCCATCGTCCTCAAGGCACTGGAGCCGTTCAAGGAGTAAGGGCATCCGTCCGGCTGCGCCACCGAGCTGCAGGCTCGGCGGCGTGGTTTCTCTTAGACGATACCGGTTGGGCTACAGGTGCGCTTCCGTGGCTGATAGACTCTATTGCATCGTCTGTCGCATCAGCGCAGATGCACAAGCAAACCGTGACCTGTGTGCGAGGGAGCAAACATGTGCGGAATCGTGGGATATACCGGGAAAAAGCAAGCGGCTCAGTTCCTGCTCGACGGCCTGTCGACCCTCGAGTACCGCGGCTATGACTCGGCGGGCGTCGAAGTGCTCTCGTCCGATGGCAACCTGCACGGTGTGAAGTGTGCCGGGCGCGTGGCCGTGCTTGCCGAGCGCTGCCAGACGGCCAACCTGACCGGCACCACCGGCATTGCGCATACCCGCTGGGCCACGCATGGCGCACCAACTGACAAGAACGCCCACCCGCACCTGGATTGCACCGGCCGCATTGCCATTGTCCACAACGGCATTATCGAGAACTACCGAGAAATCCGTAGCTACCTGTCCCGTAACGGCCACGACTTTGCCTCCGACACAGACTCCGAGGCCATTGCGCACCTCATCGAGGACGCCTGGGCGGGCCCCTGCAAGGGAGACCTGGTAGCGGCTGTGAGCAATGCCGTGAGCCGCCTCGAGGGCTCCTGGGCGCTCGCCGTTGTGTGCGCCGATGCCCCTGACCAGCTCGTGGTTGCGCGCAACGGCTCACCCCTCGTGGTGGCCAGCACGCCCGATGGTGCCTATGCCGCCTCCGATGTCACGCCGCTTGCGAGCGTGACCTCTCACGTTATCCAGCTCGAGAACGGCCAGGTCGCCCTGCTCGAGCAGACCGGCAAGGTCACCGTCTACGACAACGAGGGCACCACCGTCGAGCACCCCAGCACCTTTGACGTCGACTGGGACGCCTCTGCGGCCACGCTTGGTGGTTACGCCGACTTCATGGAGAAGGAGATCTCCGAGCAGCCCGAGGCCATCGAGCGCCTGCTCAAGGGCCGTCTGGGCGAGAAGGGCATCCTTCTCGACGAGTTGCGCATGAGAGAGGAGGACCTGGCGGCTGTCGACCGCATCTTTATCATCGCCTGCGGCACCTCCTACCACGTGGGCCTCATCGCGAGAACCCTCATCCAGACCTGGGCACACGTTCCGGTAATCTGCGAGTACGCCTCCGAGTTCAACTACGAACAGGACGTTCTCATCACCGACCATACCCTCTGTATGATCATCACGCAGTCTGGAGAGACGGCAGACACCCTCACGGCAGCACGGCGCATGAGGGGCATGGGCTGCAGCATCTTCGCCGTGACCAACGTGCTGGGCTCCTCTGCTGCGCGCGAGTCTGACGGCGTGCTTTACGTGCAGGCAGGTCCGGAGGTCTGCGTGTGCTCCACCAAGGCCTACACCGCCCAGATGGTTGCCTGCGCACTCTTCGCGCTTCGCCTGGCGCAGGCCAACGGCCACATGGGCACAACCGAGGTGAGCGGCCACTACGCCAACCTCGCCGCGCTGCCCAACCTCATCCGCACCGTGCTCTCACGCGCATGGCAGGACAAGCGGGCTGCGACCGTCTTCCGCCGGGCGCACTCGGCGCTCTTCCTCGGTCGTGGCGTCAACTCCACCACCGCCTACGAGGGCGCACTCAAGCTCAAGGAAATCAGCTACCTGCACGCCGAGGCATACCCTGCCGGCGAGATGAAGCATGGTCCCATTGCCCTGCTCGAGCCGGGATTTCCTGTGGTGGCCATCGTCCCCGAGGACCGCGTGCACGACAAGACCATCTCCAACATCCAGGAGGTCATCGCCCGCGGCGCCACCTGCGTTGCCGTCGCCACCGACGGTGACGAGTCCGTGGCGTCGCTCTGCGAACACGTGCTGTGGATCCCACCCGTCGACGATGAGCTGCTCGTCCCCATCGTGGCCGTGGTTCACCTGCAGGTTCTTGCCCGTTACGTTGCCCGCTCGCGCGGCTGCGACGTGGACAAGCCACGAAACCTCGCCAAGTCCGTCACGGTGGAGTAGCGTATGGCCCTGGCTGGCATTGGCGTCGATATGCTCGAGATAGCGCGCATGGAGCGCACCATGCACCGCAGGCCGTCGTTTCTCGCCCGTGTGTTTACCGAGGAGGAACGCGCCTACTGTGATGCGTGTGCACGCCCGGCCGAGCACTACGCCGCGCGCTTCGCGGCGCGCGAGGCGGTGGTCAAGGCGTTGGGCACGGGCTTCTCGAATGGCGTGGGCTTCTCGGACGTCTCGGTGACCATGGATGCCCACGGGAGGCCCCATGCGCTGCTCACCGGCCGTGCCGCCCAGACCGCCCGTGAGAGCGGCGTACGCGAGGTTGCGCTCTCGCTCTCCTATACGCGCGAGGTGGCCGTGGCCAACGCCGTGGCGGTGACCGACGAGGTCCGCCCCCAGCCGGACACGCGTCCAGACCCGGAACGCGAGCTTGCCGCGTCGTTTCGTGAGGCGCGTTCTGTTTTGGACGAACTCGAACAGGCGCAAGATGGGATAATGGCTGATGTGTCGGGAGAGCGTTCCGTCACCGACACCCAGATCACACAAGAGGACGGCAATGCCGGGGGAGCCGCGGATGCATCCGCGCCAGCTGAGCCAGCCAAGGAGTAGAACAACATGCAGCCCGTACTCAACGTCGAAGACGTAAAGCGCGTCGAGGTCGCGCTCACCCGCGCAGGCGTGAGCGTCTCAGAGCTCATGCACCGTGCCGGTTGTGCCGCAGCCCAGGAGGTGCTTGCCCTAGGCGACGTGCAGAATGCCGTGGTCCTCGCCGGCATGGGCAACAACGGTGGGGATGGCTGGGTTGCGGCAGAGGCCCTGCTCGCCCACGGCGTCAACGTGAAGGTAGTTACGCCCATCGGGCCCGACCAGCTCTCCGGTGACCTTGCGCGCCAGGTGGCACAGCGTGCCGTGCGTGCGGGCGTCTCTACGCTGGTGGGGCCGTCGCGCGACGAGCTTGAGGGGCTTCTCTCGGCGTCCGACGTCGCGCTCGACTGCATGCTGGGAACGGGCTTCCACGGTGAGGTCCGCGCACCATTCGACATTTGGATTGACTGCGTGAACAGCTCGGGCGTACGCGTGGTTGCTGTGGACGTCCCCAGCGGCCTCTCGGCGCAGACCGGCCACGCCCCTGGCTTCTGCGTGGTGGCAGACCTTACGGTAACCATGCTGGCCTTGAAGCCCGGCCTTCTCGCCGACGACGGCCGTGACGTATGCGGATCCATCGTAGTGGCCCCGCTTGCCGAGCAGACCGAGCAGATCGTGGTCGAGGCAGATCCGGTGGCTTGGCGCACCGACCTCGAGGACTACCTTGACGTGATGGTGCCGCCTACTACAGCTGTGGACAAGTTCTCGCGCGGGTCGGTGCTCGTTGTTGGGGGGTCGTCACGCTTTGTGGGTGCTCCCATCTTGGCAGCGCGTGCGGCTGCCCGCGCCGGTGCCGGCTATGTCACGCTGGCGGTTCCTTCGTACATCGTGCCGCAGGTACAGGCCCATGTGCTCGAGATCCCTGTCGTGGGGCTTCCCTGCGATGAAGACGGGACCATCTCCAAGGAGGCTGTGCCCATAGTGACCAAGCTGGCCGAGAAGTGCTCGGCCGTGCTTGCGGGGCCTGGCATGCGGGTCTCTGGTGGCACCGTTGCGGTTGTCTCGGCACTTCTTGGGACCTCGACACCGCTGGTGCTTGATGCAGACGCTCTTAACTGCATTGCCCGCCTCACCTCGGGCAAACTGCCCGACTTCCCCGAGATTCTCCGCAGGTCGACGCCGCTTGTGCTCACGCCGCACCGTCGCGAGCTCGGTCGCCTGGTGGGCAGGGAGGAAAACCCACCCTCCTCGCTTGTGGGCCAGCTCGAGGACGCACGCAAGATCGTGTGGTCCGACGGTGGCTCTGAGCTGGTTGTTGTCACCAAGGGCACCGCTAGCGGCTGTGTGGGCGTCGAGCAGGCCATCCTTCCCAAGCCCGGTCCGGCGGCTCTTGCCACGGCAGGTTCGGGCGACGTTCTGAGCGGGATCATCGCATCCAAGCTTGCGCAGTCCTATGGGCGCGTGGACAGCCTGCCCCTGCTCTGCTCGCTCTGCTGCGAACTCCATGGCTATGCAGCCTCGCTTACAGCCGAGCGCATGGGCTCGAGGGGCGTCATGGCCTCGGACATCATCGACGAACTGGGTGTTGCGGATGACGCCTTGGGGGAGCGCGTGACCTTCCCTGACGCCGATGGCGGCGACGAGAACGAATAGGGAGCGAAGGCATGGCAGTTCAGAGCCCTGCGAGCAGGTGGTCGTGGGTCGAAATTGACCTTGCTGCCCTCAAGGGGAATACGCGCAAGTTCAAGGCTCTCTTGGGGCCTGGCGTCAAGATGATGTGCGTCGTGAAGTCCGACGCCTATGGTCACGGTGCCGAGCGCTGCGTCCGCGCCATGCACTCTGCCGGTGCGGACCAGTTTGCCGTTGCCACCGTGGAAGAGGGCGTGAGGCTTCGCCGGGCGGGCATCGAATGGCCCATCCTGCTGCTCTCCGAGCCGCCCGTGGAGTGCGTGCAGACCCTTGTGGACCACGACATTATGCCCTCGGTCTACACGGCCGAGTTTGCCCTTGCACTGGGCGAGTGCGCCGCCGCTTTGGGCAAGGTGGCTCGCTACCACCTGGCTGTCGACACCGGCATGACGCGCATCGGCGTGTGCCGCGAGGACGTGCTCGAGCTGAGGCGGACCGTCGACTTCCACCGTGGGCTTGAGTGCGCAGGCATGTTCACGCACTTCGCCACCGCCGACCTTATTGACGATTGGGACTTTGCGCTCCAGCTCAACCGCTTCAAGGAGGCTGTCTCTATTGTGCGCGAGGCCGGCCTGGAGACTGGCCTTGTCCACTGCGACAACACACCGGGTACCGTCTTGCACCCTGAGTGCCACTTCGACATGTGCCGTGTGGGAATTGGCCTCTATGGTCTGCAGCCTGCCGAGACCACGACACCGCGCATCCAGCTCGAGCCTGTCATGAGCGTGCGTGGGCGTATCGTTCGGGCCATCTACCCTAACGTGGGTGACGGCGTTGGCTACGGCCTCACCTGGCGCGTCCCCAAGCAGAACATACAGGTGGCCACGGTACCCATCGGCTATGCCGACGGCCTTGCGCGCACGCTCTCGAACAACATGGACGTTATCGTGAATGGTGTGCGCTGCCGTCAGGTTGGCCGCATCTGCATGGACCAGTTCATGTTTGCGGTGGATGTGAACAACGCGCGCGCATATCGCCCGGCAAAGCCGGTCAAGATGGGCGATGTGGTAACTGTCATTGGTCGCGACGGTGACGAGGAGATTACCGTCGACGAGATGGCCCAGCTTCGCGACACCATCAACTACGAAGTCGTATGCGACTTTGGCATGCGTCTTGAGAAGGTCTATGTCTAAGCGTCGGCGCGGGCGCGCCAGCCTCTTGGAGGATGATGGAGAAATGTCGGTGATGCATATTCCCGGCCATGAGCATCAGGGGCCGCAGGAGGTCACGCTCAAGGAGATTCGCTCCGTTATGGGCGACTGCCAGCTCTGCCCCCTGGGGCAGACGCGCACGAATCTCGTGTTTGGGGTTGGCAACCCCAATGCGCGTGTGATGTTCGTGGGCGAGGGTCCCGGCCGCAACGAAGACCTGCAGGGCAAACCCTTCGTGGGGGCCGCCGGCCATAAGCTCGACTCGCTTCTCTCGCTTGCCGGCCTTACGCATGACCAGATCTACATTGCCAACGTGGTCAAGTGCCGTCCACCTGGGAACCGTAACCCCAAGCCCGAGGAGATTGCGGCCTGCTCGCCTTTCCTGCGCGAGCAGATCCGCTCCGTGTGGCCCGACGTTCTTGTGTGCCTGGGCAACTTTGCCTCTCAGTTTGTGCTGAGAACCGAGGCCGGCGTCACGTCGCTGCGTGGCAAGCTGTATCAGACGGGGCACTTTGTGGTGTGTCCCACGTTCCATCCTGCCGCCTGCATTTATCACTCTGACTGGCAGCCGCTCCTCGAGAGCGACCTTGCGATGGTGGGCCAATGGCTGCGAGACAACCCACCTGGCCCGAGGAAGGGGTGACTGACTGTGGCACGAGAGGTCTCATTCAGGACCGCATCGCAGGAGGAGACCATCGCGCTTGGCCGCGTGCTGGGAGAGCTTCTCCGGGAGGGTGACGTGCTTGTGCTCACCGGAGACCTGGGTGCCGGGAAGACCCAGCTCACCAAGGGCATTGCCGCAGGCATGGGCGTCACGGAAGACGTCACGAGCCCCACCTTTACCATCGAGATGGTCTATCACGGGCGTGAGATGGACCTTGACCACTTTGACCTCTATCGACTTGATCGCGCGGAGCAACTCGAGGACACGGGCCTCTTTGACGTGCTGGGTGCCGATGGCGTCTGCGTGATCGAATGGGGCGAGCAGTTTGCCGACGAAATCGGCGTCGCCCGCGTGGATGTGTTTGTTACGCGACTCGAGGCCGAGGCGGCACCGGGTGAGGAGCCCCCGCGCGAGGTGCGCCTTGTCGCCCACGACGCCCGTGGCGAGGAGCTGGCCGACGCGCTGGCGGAGGCTACGGCATAGGGTCTGCGGTGCTGCGGCGGCCACGCCTGGCGGCGTTGCCAAGCGCGACGTCTGCGGGCTTCACTTGCAGCTCACTTATCAAAAAGGGGCAATGCCCGCGCGGCTGGGAGTGGCGCATCGCCCTCACCTGCGAGTCTTCAACCCCGATCACTTGCCTCTCGCTTATCACTCACTTATCATTCACTTATCACCGAACTTTGCTTTGGCTGCGGGAGGCAAGATGACCAAGACCACCCCAATGGACCTTCTGTACCAGCTTGTTGGATATCCGAACGAAACTGAGTGGATAGAGTTCAAGGAGAACAATGCCGATCCGGTGCGAATAGGTCAGGATATCTCTGCGCTTGCAAACTCTGCCGCATACTACGGTCGCGAGTCTGCTTACAAGGTTTGGGGCGTCGCTGATGATACGCACGAACTTGTCGGTACTACGTTTGATCCGCTGTCCGCAAAGGCTAAGGGCAACCAAGACCTTCAGATTTGGCTGCAGAGGATGCTGTCACCTAATGTCAACTTCGATTTCGTTTCTATCGAGCATGATGGACGCTCGTTTGTCGTGGCGGTTGTGAGTGCGGCCTCTGGGCAGCCTGTCTATTTCGAGAAGAAGGCATACATTCGCGTTGGAAGCAGCACAAAAGAGCTGGTGACAGCCTCTAACCGCGAGGCTGAGCTGTGGCGGCGCCTGCAGAGCTCAAACTTCGAAGAACGCATGGCGGTGGGTGACCTCACTTGCGCCGAAGCTGCGGATTACCTAGATCTTGAAAGCTTTTTTAGGCTGCTGGGGCTGCAGGCACCAAGCTCTATTGAAGCTTGCATGGTGCCCCTGTGCGAGCAGGGCCTTGCGAAGAAGCAGGATAACGGTCTCTATGCAATCACGAACCTTGGAGCGCTTCTCATCGCTAGAAGGCTGACAAGTATCCCAGGCCTTCGGAAGAGGGCACTTCGAGTCCTACGTTTTGCCGGGAGGGGTAATACCCGGATACTTGACGATAAGACCTTTGATGAGGGCTACGCAATGGCGCTTGGAAAGGCCGAAGAATATGTCATGTCCGTGATTCCTGCGCGAGAACAGACTGATGGTGCGTTTAGGCGTGTCGTGAGGGCATACCCACAGACAGCGATTCGCGAGCTCCTCTCCAACACCGTCATTCACCAGGATCTGACGGTAACGACAATGGGGCCGCTTGTTGCAATCTACGAAAACAGGGTGGAGTTCTCTAATCCAGGGGCCAGTCTCATTCCGCCGGATAGGGTTCTCAATGCCCTGCCAAAGACGAGGAATACCGGGCTAGTCAACATCCTGAGGCAGATGGACCTTTGCGAAGAGGGTGGAACGGGCTGGGACCTCGCAGTCGAATCGTGCGAAGAGACGCACCAGCTGGGACCAAAGATGGTAAGCGACGAGGTGCAGGGGACCAGGGTCACGCTCTCTTCGGGCAGCAGTTATGACCGAATGACAAAGCAGGAGAGAAAAGAGGCGGTGTACTGGCATACATGCCTGATGTACGCGCAGGGGGAGGCGGCGAGCAATCAGACGGTACGAGGTCGCTTTGGTATGTCTTCTACTCAGAGAGACCTCGTAGCGATCTCTAGACTCCTTAGGGAGTGCTGTGCAACGGGGCTGATAAAACTCGAAGACGAGGATGCGAGCGCAAGGTATCGTCGCTATGTTCCGGGGTGGTCGTAGGGGCAGTCTCCCCGTCATCCCGCGGGTTTCACTTGCAGCTCACTTATCAAAAAGGGGCAATGCCCGCACGGCTGGGAGTGGCACATCGCCCTCACCTGCGAGTCTTCAACCCCGCTCACTTGCCTCTCACTTATCACTCACTTATCAGCCACACGTGGGCCGCGCGAGGTGCGCCTTGTCGCCCACGATGCCCGTGGCGAGGAGCTGGCCGACGCGCTGGCGGAGGCTACGGCATAGGGTCTGCGTCTCGTCGCTCTCGGCGCAGGGCCTTGCGGGCCATTGAGGCGCTTTCAGATGGAACAGGGGTCACGTGCACCATTATGTGTCTGAAAACGTCTCGACAGCCCCTGGTGGCTGCGCGCTACACTATCCCCCGTGAAGATGCCACGTTTCTGGAGACAGATGAGAATGACAGGCGATACCAACCCCCAGGGCCTTGCCCTGGCCATCGATACGTCCACCGACATGCTTGCCTGTGCGGTGGTCTCCTGGAGGACCGACGCGACCCCGCACGTCCTTGCGGCGCGCGACCACCTGTGCCGCCGGCAGGCCAACGTCGAGCTGGTCACCACGGCTCTCGCGGCCCTCGATGACTGCGGCAACACCATGGCTGACATCGACTGCGTTCTTGTGGGCCGCGGTCCCGGTAGCTTTACCGGCGTGCGCATTGGCATCGCGACTGCAAAGGGTCTCTCGTGCGGCCTCTCGAAGCCGCTCCACGGAGTCTCGGTCATGGATGCCACGGCATGGGTTGCCTGGCGGGCGGGCGTGCGCGGGCTTCTCGGCGTGGCCGATGACGCTATGCGGGGCGAGGTATACCCAGGCACCTACCGGCTGGATGACGCTGGGGTCCACCGCGCGTTTGCCACCGAGACGGTCTGCAAGGCCGATGAATGCGTGGCGGCATGGGCGGCACGCGGGGATGCGTCCCAGCTCATCCTCACTGGCAACGGGCTCAAGAGGTACCGCGCGCGCTTTGAGGCGGCCGGGTTCGCGAACATCCTCGACGAGAGGCTCTGGTACCCCACGGGCGAGGGCCTGGCGCTTGCGGCCGCCGCGCAGCCCCTTGGCCCGGGCGATCCGGCACTGGTGCTGCCCATCTACACGCGCCTCTCGGATGCCGAGGAGAACGAGCGCAGGCGCCTTGGCCTCAAGGCTCCCGCAAGCGTCGAGGTTACCGGAGTGGACGACGCGCTGGCCGACAGGCACCTGCAGCTGCGTCCCATGTCCGTGAACGACCTCTCCGCCGTTGCTAAGCTGGAGGCGGCGGCCTTCTCGGGCTCCTCTCATACTCCTTGGACCGAGAAGCTCTTCTACGAGGAGCTCTCGCAGCCGGGTCGCAGTTGGTGGGTCGCGCACGACCTTGGCCGCATCATCGGCTTTGCCGGTGGCATGATGGCCGGTGACAACTTCGAGATCTGCGATGTGGCTGTGGAGGAGGGGCACCGCCGCCAGGGCGTTGCTTCCCGCCTGGTGGCGCGCCTGTGCTACGATGCGCACGTGCTCAACGCAAAGACGGCTTCTCTCGAAGTGGACGAGAAGAACGGTCCTGCCCTAACCACCTACTTCCACCTGGGCTTTGTTGAGATTGGCCGCCGTCCGGGCTACTATGCCGGTGGACATGACGCCCTTATCTTGAGCGCGGAGTTCCCGCTTGCGGGTGACGTTGAGTCTTTGGGCAAGCGCCCCGAGCCGCACGCCTCCATCCGCCCGTGGCCCATCCTTGCGGGCCCGCGCGACACCGCATGCAAGGAGGCGCTGGCTGCCGCCGGCGACCTGGTCCTCTCGATCGAGTCTTCTTGTGACGAGACGGCCGTTGCCGTGGTGGACTCGCACGGCGCTGTCTGCTCGAGCGTAGTTGCTACCTCGATTGACTTCCACGCACGCTTTGGCGGCGTGGTGCCCGAGATTGCCAGCCGCAAGCACGTCGAGGCTATCGTGGGCGTGTATGAGGAGGCCATGGCACAGGCTGGTGCGCACTTTGGGTGCGACACGCTTACCGCGGCAGACCTCTCGGCCGTGGGGGTCACGGCTGGTCCTGGCCTTGTGGGTGCCCTTGTGGTGGGCGTTGCGTTTGCGAAGGGGCTTTGCGCATCTACCGGGTTGCCGCTGATTGCGGTGCATCACCTTGAGGGGCACCTGCTCGCCAACCTCTTCGAGACGCCGGACCTTGAGCCCCCCTTCGTGGCGAGCCTGGTCTCTGGCGGCAATACCATGCTGGTCTACGTGCGTGGATGGGGAGACTACCAGATTCTGGGGACCACCATCGACGATGCGGTGGGCGAGGCCTTCGACAAGGTGGCCAAGGCGCTTGGCCTGGGGTATCCCGGCGGCCCCGTCATCAGCCGACTTGCAGCAAAGGGCAACCCGCGTGCCATCCACTTCCCGCGCGCGATGATGCACAGCGGAGACTATCAATTCTCGCTTTCGGGCCTGAAGACCGCTGTCATTACCTACATCGAGGGCGAGAATCGTGCCGGTCGACCTATCGACCTGCCCGACCTCGCGGCGTCTTTCGAGGCGGCAGTGATTGACGTGCAGGTGGCCAAGGCCGTGACGGCCGTTGAGCAGACGGGCGTCTCGGACTTCTGCGTGGGCGGCGGCGTCGCTGCCAACCCACAGCTGCGCGCGGCGTACCACGAGGCGTTTGGCAAGCGCGGCGTGCGTGTGACCGTTCCGCCCATGAGGGCATGCGGGGACAACGCGGCCATGATCAGCGTTGCGGCCCTGCGCAGCTACCGTGCACGCAACTTCGCGCCGCTTACGCTTGACGCGGACCCCAACGCGCCACTGGGGGCCTGGTCCACAACCGATGCCCCCGTGCCACCCAGCTGGTAGGGTGGCAGCCGGTCTCCCGTCCGCATGCATCCCGGCCATTGTTACCTCGCTGTGACCATTGGGACGCGCCGCCGTCGGAGGAGTATCGTTTCCCTGTGCGCGTAACTTTCTCGCATCGGGTCGCAGGGGTGGGCCCCGTTTGCAAGGGGGAGGGGAATGGGTCCCCTCCGGTTGCGCCGCGCGAAAGGGGAACAGCGGGAACCGTCCAAGGAGGACAACCATGAAGAGGCATCCCATCCAGCGCGTGTCTGGCTCATTTTCTCGTCGAGACTTTCTTAGGGCCTCGGGCATTACGGCCCTCACCGTTGGGGGGATGACCGTCCTCACGGCATGCGGCCCTGCCGCCCAGTCGGGCGACGCGTCCTCGGCCTCCTCGTCGGCCTCCTCGACAAGCTCCTCGCCCTCGGACTCTCTCAAGCTCGGTGACGGCAAGACCCTGCGCGTTGGCATGGAGGCTGCCTACGCCCCCTACAACTGGCAGGAGTCCACGGCGAGCGATACCACCATTCCCATCGAGAATGTCGATGGTGCCTATGCCGACGGCTATGACGTGCAGGTGGCCAAGAAGATTGCCAGCGCCCTCAACATGGATCCGGTCGCGGTGAAGATGGAGTTTGGCAGCCTCGTCGACTCGCTGGTTAACAGCCAGATCGACATCATCTGCGCGGGCATGTCCGTCACAGACGAGCGTGCCCAGTCCGCAGACTTCTCCAACTCCTACATCGACGACGAGGTCATCATGGTCGTCAAGCAGGACTCGCCCTACGCCAATGCCACCAAGCTCTCCGACTTCTCGGGTGCCTCGGTCCTTGGCCAGAAGGACACCTTCTACGACGACCTCATCGACCAGATTCCCAACGTGAACCACCTCACGCCGGTGGCAACCGTTCCGCTGGTGGTCGACGGCCTCATGAATGGTACCTGCGACGCCATTACCTTCTCGTCCCTCTCGCTGCCGCGCCTCCTCAAGAGCTATCCCACGCTCAAGAGGGTTGACCTCGCCGAGGGCGAGGGCTTCACGGACGCCTCCAACCCCGACAACGCGGCCATCGCCAAGGGCCAGGATGCGGTTCTCGCCAAGATCAACGAGGTCATCGATGGCATCTCGGCGGACGAGCGCCAGAGCATGTGGGATGGCTGCATGGACCGCCAGCCGGAATAGCGGCAAGGAGCGAAGCACAATGACAGACGCGTTATCCGCCAAGCCCACCACGCGGCGCGCACGCCTTGCCGCGTGGCTGCGCCGAGACCACCGCTACGTCCTTCTCGGCACGTCAGCCGTGGCGTATGCGGGCATGTGGCTCTCCAGCCAGCCGCGGCCGTCGCTGAGCTTCCTCGCTCATGCGTATACGGTCGAGGTCGTTATGTACTACGTGCTGGCTGCGTGGCTTGTCCTCTCGGCTGTGGCACTTGTGTTCAAGCTCACGCACTGGGATGCATATGCCGAGGCGTCGCCGTTTACGCGTCCGCGTGCCCAGCGCGCACTGCGCCTTGGGTCCTACGCTATCTGGGCGCTTGCCATCGTGCTGTTCGTTGACCGCGCGGTGATGGGCTTTGCCAGCGCATGGGTAACCGCTTCGGCAGCCACCTCCATGCCGCAGGATGACATGCTCATCCAGACCCTCTACATGTTCCAGCAGGGCTACTCGACGTATCTCCAGGGTATTGCCACTACCATTGAGCTGGCAGTTTTTGGCACGGCCATCGCGTTTGTGCTGGCGCTCCTTCTCGCCTTCGTGCGCATCCAGCAGATTGACCGTCCCGACAACGACCTCATCCGCTTCCTCAAGAAGGTTGGCGTGGGGTTTGCCGGGGTCTACAGCACGGTGGTGCGTGGCACGCCAATGCTTGTGCAGGGCGTGATTATCTACTATGCGGGCTTTGGCCTGTTCAGTGGGTCGGGCATGTCGGTGACAGAGATCAATGCCGTGTGGTCGCGCTTCATCGCCGGCCTGGTGGTTGTCTCGCTCAACTCCACGGCGTACATGATGGAGGTCCTGCGCGGCGGCATCGAGTCTGTCGACAAGGGCCAGATGGAGGCCGCGCGCTCGCTGGGGCTTTCGCAGTGGCAGGCCATGGTGAAGGTCGTCTTTCCGCAGGGCATTCGCTACGCCATCCCCGGCCTCTCGAACGAGTTGGTCATCAACATCAAGGACTCCTCGGTGCTCTCGGTGATTGGCGTGTTTGACCTTGCGTTTGCCGCCTCTACCATCTCTGGCATCTACTACAAGCAGCTCAATGCCTATCTCGTTATCGCCGTGTTCTACCTCATCATGACGGCAACGGCGTCGTGGCTTTTGGGCAAGCTTGCCAAGCGGCTTGACGCCAAGACCGAGCTCGTGCTGGGAGTGTCCAATGTGAAGGTGGGAGGCGAGAAGTAGCATGGCAACAAGCGGGAACGGCGCATGCGGCGTGAGCGCTGCGGCCTCCGGCGCAGGCTCCGAGGCCGTCGTGCGCGTGGAGGGCCTCCGGAAGTCCTTTGGCTCCAACATGGTGCTTCGCGGCATCGACCTCACCGTTATGCCGGGGCAGGTCGTGACCATCATCGGTGCATCGGGCTCTGGCAAGTCGACGCTCTTGCGCTGCATCAACCTGCTCGAGACGCCGGACGCGGGACACGTGTGGTTCCGCGGTAAGGACCTTGCAGCCGAGCACGTTGACATCAACGCCCTGCGCGAGAAGATCGGCATGGTCTTCCAGAGCTTCAACCTGTTCAACAACATGAACGTGCTGGACAACTGCACGCTGGCACCGGTGACGCTCAAGAAGACGAGCAGGCAGGAGGCCGAGAAGGTCGCGCTGGCAAACCTCGACTCCGTGGGCCTCGCAGACTTTGCCGGCGCCGATGTCAACACCCTCTCCGGAGGGCAGAAGCAGCGTGTTGCCATTGCGCGTGCGCTCTGCATGAAGCCCGACCTCATGCTCTTTGACGAGCCCACCTCGGCGCTTGACCCCGAGATCTCTGGCGAGGTCCTCGAGGTCATGCGGCGTCTGGCGTCCCAGGGCATGACCATGGTCGTGGTGACGCACGAGATGGCGTTCGCGCGCAGCGTATCCGACGAGGTCGTGTTCATGGACGAGGGCGTCATTGCCGAGAAGGGCAGTCCCGAGAAGATGTTCACCGACCCCGAGAAGCCCCGTACCCGCGAATTTCTCGCCCGCTACCTATGAGACAAGGGGACGGTCCCCTTGTCTCTCGTCTTTCAGATGCCCATTTTTCATGGTGAGTACCTTGTCATAGCGAGCTGCATGCGTCTTGTCTAAATGGTGCGTTACGGCAATTACGGTCACTCCATCAAGGGAAAGCAATGCGTCTTCCACTTGAGCTGCGGTGTTGCGATCAAGTGCTGAGGTTGCCTCGTCCACAAGAAGCGTTCGCTTGCTGTAAAGCAGTGCTCTTGCAATGGCGACACGCTGACGCTCACCGCCCGAGAGACGCGTGCCGTTCTCGCTAACAGGCGTGTCAAGTCCCTGCGGGAGTGCTGCTGCAACATCATCGAGTTTTGCAAGGTGCATGGCTTGGGAGATGGCAGCGTCTGAGAAGCTACCTCCAAGCGTGATGTTCTCGCGTAAGGTTCCGTCAAAGAGAAATACATTTTGGTGGACAAAGGCAACGTCTGGTATTGCGTTGGCTTCACCATCAACAAGCAATGTTCCTGAGCTGGGCGCATGCATTCCAGACAGCAAGCCGAGTAGGGTAGACTTGCCACAGCCGCTCTGCCCACAAATGGCATATTTGCGTCCCGCGTCAAAGCGTGCAGTGCAGTTCTTTACTACTTGTGTGTCGTTCCCGTCATACGAGAAGGATGCATGATCGAGAGCAAGTGAATGATCTACCTGGTGAGTTGTGGCATCGGTATCACTGTGAGCAGCCCCATCAAGCTCAGCAAGTCGATCCAAGATGGGGTAGGTTGCCTTTAGCTTGCTAAGCTTATTAGAAAGCTCTGTTGCTGGCGAGATGACGCTTCCTGAGAGCTGCGTAACCGCCACTACGCTGCCGATAGTCACAAAGCCCTTTACCACAAAGATGCCCGTGATGCCCATGATGATGAACTGTACGGCTACGCCAACGACACCTGAGAATCCACTGATACACACCGTCGTTCTGGTGAGACTCTCTTTATGACCCTGTAGAAATTTAGCGGCTTCATTCAGCTTCTCGAGGATAAACGACTCTGCGTGGAACGATTTTATAACCTCGTTACCTTGGGCTGTGTCGCGCACTCGTCCGTTGTAGGCTGCAGTGTCGGAGATAATTTGTTGCTGCTGGTCAGCTAGACGCTTGCTAAATAGCTGCGGAACCAGGGTAGGGAGAGCCATTCCTATGAGTGAAATCAATGCAATGAGCGGATTAAGGCATACCAGCAGAACGCAACCGATTGCTATGCTGAAAGCAGCATTCAATATGTCTGCCATTCCTCCCAGCCAGTCATTCTCAAGCGTGTCCATACTCTGTCCGAGAAGTGTGAGTTGATCTGCGCTACTGGAGGTCCCTGCAGTATTTTTGAACAATAGACCACGGGAAGCACCTTCGCGAATGCCAACCATGACATTCTTAATAATGGATGCCTTAAGATAGCCCACAATCACGCTTAGAATCCCAACTATAAGGGTATACAGGCAGGCAATAAAGATGAGGCGCAGCAATGCAGAGAGGTCACCCGTTGTTGCCGAATTGGAGATGGTGTCAAGCAGCAAGCTCAGCAGAAGGGCGACGCCCATAACCATGGCGCAGAGTAGAAAGTTGAGAAGACAGAGACCTGCTAGCTTACCGGCGCTGGCGTATCTTCTGATGTATGACAATCCCTGCATGGTCTCCCCTTCAGTCGCTAAACATAAATGCAGTTGTATGCCGTTAGGAATCCACTGGCAGAGAGAGGCCTTGCCAGCGGATTGATGAAGCTAATGCTTGATGATAATGATGACCCAGCCACTATTGACTTGCCCTGACAGATGCTCTGCTTGCCCCCTCATGTTCAACGCCCCCTTACGCCAACAATGGAATCATCGCAAGGAGGCATGCCTCACTCCATATCAGAGCATGTAAGTTTTAAATTACTCGAGATGTTAAGTACTGGATACTGAGCACCTAGTATCTCTGAGCATCGCCGCCTAGAGCTCTACATCCATGTGCTCTTGAGCCCATGAGCGGATGTCTTGTGTATAGTCGTCTTTGTCGCAGAGATCAAGGTAGTCGGCAACCGTGCGCATCATGTGCGTAGCTGCGGCAACGTCGCCTTCTCTGAACTTTGCACGGGCAAGGCCGGCAAGAATGATGGGCATCATAATGAGTTCTTCCTCGTCGAGGCTTCTTCTTCGTGCCTGCTGCAGGTAGAGGGTAGACTCGTCAAAATGCTCGCGTTTCTCTTCGATAATCGCAAGATTAACCATTACGTTGAGCCATGCAGTAAGGAACCGGTGGCCTTGTGCCTGTTGTCGTTTTAACGAGAGAAGTATTTCCTCGCTAAGACGAACTGCTTCAATGTCACGTCCTGCATAGTACAGGGCTGCAACCATGTGCGAGAGAATCTGCGCCTCGGTAGGAGAGAGCAATTCGTCGCGTAGGTCGCTTGGATCAATACCTGGCTTTGTGAGTCTTAGCCCCTGCTCTAACAGGGTAAGGGCGCGCATGGCATCGGTGGGGGTGCAGCCATTTCTAAGCATAGATGCACCATCGACTTCAAGGAGTCTTTGTCGTTCGGTGGCAGGCGAGCCATCGTCGATACTTGTCTGCAGCTCCTCAAGTAGAGCTCTGCCGCGCCTTGCGTCGAGACCATCGAAAGCGAGCCATGCATTCTGAATGCGCCTGTCAAATTCTCGCTGCTCTTTGCTGCCGGCGTTAACGTCAAAGAGCTGGTAGCTGCTCATGCCCAAGCGGTCCATAAGTGCATCGAGCACTGCCTTCGAGGGTGTTTGTAGCCCATTCTCTATGCGCGACACCGAGACGGGCGAGCAGATGCCCTCTGCAAGCTGTTCTTGCGTGAGCCCGCGTTCTTTGCGAAGCGTGCGAATGATGCCTCCAAGTGAATTCGCTGTCATATGCATGCCTCCCTTCGCGTGAGTGAAATGAGTGTGGGCCCATGCTTTTGACGGAATGGCCGTGCTTGACGCAATAGAACGTCGTTGCATCTCTACGATACGCTACTCTTGGAAATATGAGTCTTGCGCCAAACCAATTCCCTTGGAGGAGCCCGGGAGGAAAGATGCTGGACGGATTCGTGAAGGTCGCGGCAAGGACGCCCGAGGTCCGTGTTGCCGACGTGGAGTACAACACCGCCTCCTGCCTGCGTCATATTGAGGCCGCCGCCAAAGACGGCGCGCGCGTCATCGTGCTTCCGGAGCTCTGTACAACGGCCTACACCTGTGAGGACCTCTTCTGGCAGGGCGCCCTTCTCAACGCGGCCGAGAAGGCCGTGGCTACCATTGCCCGGAAGACCTCCCACCTGGACGCCCTTGTGCTTCTCGGCGCACCCGTGCGCGTGAATGCCAAGCTCTACAACTGCGCCGTTGTCCTCGCGCATGGATGCGTGCTGGGCATTGTTCCCAAGCGGGCCATTCCTACCTATAACGAGTTCTATGAGTCTCGCCACTTCTCGGTGGGGCCAGATGCCTGCGTGTCTGTGGATTTTGCGGGCTTTTCGGGCGTGCCTTTTGGCACCAAGCAGCTCTTTGCCTGCAGCGAGCTCCCACAGCTGGTAGTTGCCGCCGAGATTTGCGAGGACCTCTGGATTCCCAATCCGCCCTCAACCGAGCACGCACTGGCGGGCGCCACGCTGATCTGCAACCTCTCGGCCTCTAACGCAATCGTAGGCAAGGCAGGTTACAGGCGCAGCCTCGTGAGCGGGCAGTCTGCGCGCCTCATCTGCGGCTATGTGTACGCCTCGGCTGGCGGCGGCGAGTCCACGCAGGATTTGGTCTTTGGTGGGCACGACATGGTTGCCGAGAACGGCCGTATGCTCGCGGAAGCTCAGCCCTTTGGTAGCGGTGCCGCCACAAGCGAGGTGGACGTGGCCTTCCTCTGCGAGGAGCGCCGCCGCATGTCCACCTTTGTCGCTGCGCCGGCACCCGAGGCGGCGGGCTACACGGTCACGCACTTCTCGCTTACGCCCAGCCGCACCACGCTCACGCGCTTTGTTGACCCCCATCCGTTTGTGCCCGCAGATGCCGAGCGTCGTGCCGAGAGGTGCGAGGACGTCCTGAGCATCCAGGCCCGCGGCCTAGCCAAGCGCCTTGCGCACACACGCTCGAGCCACGTGGTGATTGGCGTCTCGGGCGGACTTGACTCCACGCTTGCCCTCTTGGTGTGCGTTCGCGCGTTCGACCTGCTCGACCTGGACCGTACGGGCATCATTGCGGTGACCATGCCCGGGTTTGGCACTACGGGCCGCACGCATGGTAACGCCACCATGCTTGCGGCTGCCCTTGACTGTGACCTGCGCGAGGTCAACATTTCCGACGCCGTGCGCCAGCACTTCTCCGACATTGGCCACGACGAGTCCATGCACGACGTCACGTATGAGAACTGCCAGGCGCGCGAGCGCACCCAGGTGCTCATGGACATTGCAAACCAGGAGGGTGGCCTGGTGGTTGGAACCGGTGACCTCTCCGAGCTGGCGCTTGGCTGGGCTACGTACAACGGTGACCACATGTCGATGTATGCGGTCAATGCCAGCGTGCCCAAGACCCTTGTGCGGCATCTTGTTCGCTACGTGGCCGATACCTGCGGAAACGACGAGGAGTCCCACGTTCTCTACGACGTTCTGGACACACCTGTCTCGCCAGAGCTTCTGCCTGCCGAGAAGGATGGCACCATCGCCCAACGCACAGAAGACCTTGTCGGTCCCTATGAGCTGCACGACTTCTTCCTGTACGAGGTCCTGCGCCGGTGCACGCCGCCGCGCAAGGCGTATCGGCTGGCGCGTCATGCGCTTGGGGACACCTATGACGATGCCACGATTCTCAAGTGGGAGAAGACCTTCTACCGGCGTTACTTCGCGCAGCAGTTCAAGCGCAGCTGCCTGCCGGACGGACCGAAGGTAGGTTCGGCGGCTGTCTCCCCCAGGGGAGATTTGCGCATGCCGTCCGACGCTTGCGCCACGCTTTGGCTGCGCGAACTCGAGGGGCTGTAAGAAGACGGGCCCACGGCGATGTGGGCCCGCGCTTCTCGGTGTGGGGTGTGTCGCGTGCGGCGCTACTCAAATACGATCGCGCCGGTCTCTGCGTCCATGGACCTCACGACGGCCAGCGACTGAACGTCGAAGCCCCTCTCGCGCAGGCGCGTGCCGCCGGGCTGAAAGCCCTTCTCGACGGCGATGCCGATGCCCTCGACAATGGCGCCTGCCTGGTCGCAGATCTCGATGAGGCCGTCGAGCGCGCATCCGTTGGCGAGAAAATCGTCGATGATGAGGACGTGCTCACCCTTGTCGAGGAAACGCTTGGCGACAATGACCGTGTTGTCGTTGCCGTGGGTGTAGCTGTGCACGCGTGCCACGTACTGCTTGCCATCGAGGTTGATGGACTGCGACTTGCGCGCAAAGACCACCGGAGCGTTGCCAAAGCGCGTGGCTGCGACGCAGGCGATGCCAATGCCAGACGCTTCGATGGTCAGAATCTTGTCGACGGGCCTGCCGGCAAAGCGTCGCGCCCACTCGTCACCCATATCCGCGTAAAGCGCGACATCGCACTGGTGATTGAGAAAGCTATCGACTTTGAGTACGTTGCCCTCGCGGACGATGCCCTCCTGCTTGATCCTCTCCTCGAGCTCACGCATGCAATCCCCGTTCCCTTGGCGCCTAACGTGCGTTCCATTGTACGCATTACGAGCATAGTTAATACCTGCGAGCTGCGGCATGTGAGAATGCGCCTCCGGCGTCACCGTGCCCGACGCACGTCTGCGCCCGACGCGACCCGCATCCATGGTTCCAACCCAGTTAGAAAATCTAAGTCTCAATTGGAAGATTTTTCTCATCGCGACGGTATAACCTCAATCGGATGGGTACATAGATGGACGTTGGATTGGATGACAGGACCACACGTCCGTCGTCACAGGTTCAAGCGCCGCACGGCGCCCTAAAAGGAGGTTCTTGGTTATGACTCTTAAGCCGCTGGGAGACCGCGTTCTCGTCAAGCCCGCACCCAAGGAGGAGAAGACCTCTTCTGGTCTGTACATCTCCTCGGGCGCTCAGGAGAAGCCGCAGCGCGGTAAGGTCGTCGCCGTGGGCGAGGGCAAGCGCGATCAGGATGGCAACCGCATCCCCGTTGACGTCAAGGCGGGCGACGAGGTGTTCTACGGCAAGTTTGGTGGCAACGAGGTCAAGGTCGACGACGAGGACTTCCTGCTCCTCCGCGCGGATGACATCTACGCCATCATCGAGGAGTAGCTCGCATAGAGTCGAGATGCTAGCTGGTAATTCACCCATCAGGGTTTATCTGGAAGGACAAGCACAACATGGCTAAGGACATTGTTTTTGGCACCGACGCCCGCACGAAGCTGGCCAAGGGCGTGAACACCCTCGCTGACGCCGTCACCACCACGCTCGGCCCCAAGGGTCGCTACGTCGCGCTCCAGCGCTCCTATGGCGCCCCCACCATCACCAACGACGGCGTTTCTGTCGCCAAGGAGATTGAGCTCACGGACCCCATCGAGAACATGGGCGCCCAGCTGGTGAAGGAGGTCGCCACCAAGACCAACGACACCGTCGGTGACGGCACCACCACCGCTACGCTGCTCGCGCAGGTCATCGTCAACGAGGGCCTGCGTAACGTTGCCGCCGGTGCCAACCCCATTGCCATCCGTCGCGGCGTCGACAAGGCCGTTGACGCGGTTGTTGCCGAGATGAAGGACTCCGCGATGGAGATCTCCACCAAGCAGCAGATCGCTTCCGTGGGCACCATCTCTGCTGGCGACCCCGAGATCGGCGAGAAGATTTCTGACGCCATGGAGGTCGTGGGCAAGGACGGCGTGATTACCGTCGACGAGTCCCAGACCTTCGGCATCGACATCGACACCGTCGAGGGCATGCAGTTTGACAAGGGCTACATCTCCCCGTACTTTGCCACCAACAACGACAACATGACGGCGGAGCTGGATAACCCTTACATCCTGATGACCGATCAGAAGATCTCCAACATCCAGGATGTCCTGCCCATCCTCGAGGCTGTCTCCAAGCAGGGCGCACCGCTGCTCATCATCGCCGAGGACGTGGACGGCGAGGCCTTGGCCACGCTGATTCTCAACAAGCTCCGTGGCACGCTGAACGTCGCTGCCGTGAAGGCCCCCGGCTACGGTGACCGTCGCAAGCGCATGCTCGAAGACATCGCCATCCTCACCGGTGGCCAGGTTGCCATGAAGGAGCTTGGCGTCCAGCTCGCCGACGTTACTGCCGAGATGCTCGGTCGTGCCAAGTCCGTCAAGATCACCAAGGACAACACCACCATCGTCGGTGGCGCCGGCTCCAAGGACGCCATCGAGGAGCGCGTTGCCCAGATTAAGAACGAGATTGAGAACACCACCTCCGACTTCGACAAGGAGAAGCTCCAGGAGCGTCTGGCCAAGCTCTCCGGTGGCGTCGCAGTCATCAAGGTTGGTGCCGCTACCGAGGTCGAGCTCAAGGAGATCAAGCACCGTATCGAGGACGCCCTGCAGGCCACCCGCGCGGCTGTCGAGGAGGGCATCGTCGCTGGCGGTGGCGTGGCGTTCCTGGCCGCGGCCCCCGCACTCGACTCCGTCAAGACCTCTGATGCCGATGAGAAGATCGGTGTCGATATCATCCGCAAGGCCCTCGAGGCTCCCGTGAGGACCATCGCGAGCAACGCTGGCTTCGAGGGTTCCGTTGTGGTCGAGAAGATCAAGGGCCTGTCCAAGGGTCAGGGTCTCGACTCTGCAACCGGCAACTATGGCGACATGATCGAGATGGGCGTTCTCGACCCTGTCAAGGTTACTCGCACCACGCTTCAGAACGCCGCCTCCGTGGCGTCGCTCATCCTCATCACTGAGGCCACAGTCTCCGATGAGCCCAAGGACACCACCATCGAGGAGGCTATCTCCAAGGCCGCCGCTGCTGGCGGCCAGGGCGGCGGTATGTACTAAGGGCTAGGGTAGCCCCGCGTACCGCTCCTTGGTCATACAATTTGACCGAGTGAACTTTCGGGCCCCAGGTGCCATGTGCACCTGGGGCCCCGCTTATTCTCGGCTCCGCAGAAAGGCTGTGAGGGCCCAATGACGGCTCGGCGCGGCGTGGTTTTGGAGGGCTGACGACGGTCATCGAGGTGCCCTTGGTCTACTTTTTCGGTTGGTGGCAGTTTTTCAGGCAACTCAGAAGTAGATACATTGGCTAACTTTGCAAAGCCGCAGCTAGAGAATTGTTACTATGGTTGTGATACAAGAGGTAATCGCAAAAAACTGCCACCAACCGTCAATATGAGACTCTGAATAGTTGCAAAAGGCTATCTAGAGGTTTCCGGCGAAGGGACAGGCTTCCTTCCGCGTGGCGCGCGCCTTCTCCGCTGTATACTTAAAATGCTGTGTGCTCACTAGCGCACCAGCGCAAACGTAACAAGCCGACAGGAGAGTCAATGGCCCAGAAGCGCGACATCCTCGATGATCTCATCGATATCCAAGATAGCTGGCAGGCAGTTCAGAACCCGTTTGCGGGCATTGCGGACTCGCTTGCCCAGGACCCTGGCCAGCGCAAAGTCTTCGATCCGGCGGACTACAAGGAAAAGCCCTGGTGCAACTCAAGCCGCTGCCTGCGTTGTGCTGCAGATCGCGATGACGTCTGCTCCACCTGCCTGGACGTATGCCCCACTAACTCGATTGGCATCCACAACAAGTCCGTGACCATCGCGGACAACTGCCGCAAGTGCGGTCTTTGCCAGGCGGCCTGCCCCACCGAGGTCTTCAATACGCGCCGTCACATGGCAAAGCAGCTCTATGACAACATTGCCCGTGCGGCCTCGGCATACGAGCAGTGCTATGTCACGTGTACGCGTGCCCTCAAGCGCCTGCCCAGGCCCAACGAGATACTCCTCCCATGTGTAGGCATGATTTCTCGTGACCTGTGGTTCTCCATTCTCGTGGACTACGCCAACGTGTCCGTCTACCTGCCGCTGGGCATCTGTGACCGCTGCCGAACCACGACGGGGGAGGCGTTTTACACCGAGGCCATCGGCACGGCGGAGGAGTGGGCAAAGTCGGCCGTGGGCCTCGAGGTCGACAAGGACAACCTCACGCACGAGTTCACGCGCGAGTATCGTCGCAGCCAGTTTGTGAGCTCGGCCATCCACGCCACAGAGGGCCTCGTGACGCGTTCTAACCCGGCCCTTGCCGGCGCACAAGCGGTGGCCAAGAAGATTACCGACCATGCTACCCGCCTGAACGAGCTGCAGCGTCAGCTCGAGAACGCCGTTGGCGCCAAGACCAACCAGAACCGCCAGCGCATTCTCACCCAGAACCGCAAGCTCATGATGGGCGGCCTTCAGCACGATCCGGAACTGGCAGCAGGCATTATGCTGGACGTGCCTGTGGTTGACCCCGATCTCTGCACATCCTGCGGTGATTGCGCCAAGGCTTGCGTTACCCATGCCATCGATCTTGATGACAGCGGCCACGTCCACACCATGGCTGCGTACTGCGTGAACTGCGTCGCGTGCGTGAGGGCCTGCCCCGAGGGTGCACTCTCCATGCAGGCCCAGGATGCCCGCGACCTGGTGATTCCCGACAAGAACGCTGAGGAGCTTGCCCGTCAGAAGACAAAGGCCAAGCAGGAGGCCCAGCGCCTTATGGAGCAGGGCAAAAAGCAGCTCGCCAAGGCAGCCGACACCCTCGAGAAGTTTGATGACAGCGAGAGGAAGTAAGAGGCCATAGGCAAAAAGCCGCAGGTCAAGAAGGAGAAGCATCGTGTCACTTTCCATTGGCATCGTGGGACTTCCCAACGTGGGCAAATCGACCCTGTTCACTGCGCTTACCCGCAAGGGCGGGCTGGCGGCAAACTATCCCTTTGCCACCATCGATCCCAATGTGGGCGTGGTCGACGTTCCTGACGAGCGCTTGCAGGAGCTTGCCAAGATCGTGAACCCTGCACGTATCGTACCGGCCTCCGTCGAGTTCGTTGACATCGCGGGCCTCGTGAAGGGTGCAAACGAAGGCGAGGGCCTGGGCAACCAGTTCCTGGCGAACATCCGCAACTGCGATGCCATTTGCGAGGTCGTGCGCTTCTTCAAAGATCCCAACGTCATGCGCGAGACGGGTAGGACTGGTGCATTTGTCGACCCCGTGGCAGACGCTGACACCATTCAGACCGAGCTTGTCCTCGCGGACTTGGGCTCACTTGACCGCTCAATTCCCAAGCTGGAGAAGGAGGCCAAGCGCGACAAGGAAGTGGCCCCGCGTCTCGAGGTGGCCAAGCGCCTGCGGGCGTGGCTCAACGAGGGGCATCGCGCGGCGGAGATGGACATGAGCGACGACGAACGCGTTGCTGCCCGCGACCTCTTCCTGCTCACCATGAAGCCCGTCCTCTACGTTGCAAACTGCGACGAGGACCAGCTGGGTGAGAAACCCCAGATCAACGACCAAGACGCTATTCCCATCTGTGCCGAGGTCGAGGCCGAGCTGGCTGACCTTGATCCGGAAGAGGCGGCTGAGTACCTCGAGTCCATGGGGCTTGAGCATTCCGGCCTCGAGGTGCTTGCGCGTGCGGCTTACCACCTGCTGGGCCTCCAGAGCTTCTTCACTGCCGGGCCCAAGGAGGTTCGTGCCTGGACGGTGCGCATCGGTGCCAAGGCTCCCGAGGCGGCAGGCGTCATCCACTCTGACTTCGAGAAGGGCTTCATCAAGGCCGAAACGATCAGCTACAGGGACTACGTCACGCTGGGTGGTGAGTCCGGTGCACGCGACGCTGGCCGTCTGCGCATGGAGGGCAAGGACTACGTAGTTCAGGACGGGGACGTGATGGTCTTCCGCTTCAACGTGTAGCGCTGCGGTGGCGCGACTGCCTTCACGAGGGACCCCGGGACATTCGTCTCGGGGTCCCTTGTTTGTGTGTATGCACTGCTCTACCGTTTGCCGAGTCGTCCGGAGCGGGGGGCGTTGCAAGCGCTGGATTCAGGTATTTTTAATGCATTAACCAGTGGCATCGGAGGCTGCTATGACGTATTGCAGGCTTGTGCTGAAGGTGCTGCTTCGAGAGCCTGTCCTCTGGGCAGCGACAGCATCATTTGCACTGCTCCTGTCGCTCAGCGCCTTAGTTCCATATCCCTTGTATGGACCTGGGCTCCTGCGGCAGGTACTGAGGATGAACCACGAAAGCCTGTCAACAAATCTGGCGAGCGGCGCGTTTGATGGAGCTCCCAACAGGTTGATCGATGATATTAACCAGCAGCTTGCTTATATGGAGGACGCCCTCAGCGCCGATACAAGCTCTGGCTTCTACGCCACGCTTGCAGAGTTGTATCGCGCGAACGAGGAAGAAGTGTCATCCGGGACGCTCGTGGGGTCAAGCGCACTAGAAGCCGAGGTGAATGTCAGATACGCCGAAGCCATGAGCGAGGCAGGGGAGACCCCCGAATACGACTCCTCGACTCAATTGCCGGCTCTTCTCTTGGCATCCGTGGCCCCGAGCACGCTGCCCCAGTTCGTATTGGTCATCCTGCCTCTGTTAATTGGCCTGTCGGTGTCTATGGTCACCGACTGGCGAAAGCTTCTTGGTAGCAGCACGGTCTCGAGAAGCATTGCTGTGCTCTCAAGGTGCATTGTCGGAGTCATTGTTTGTCTCGTGACCTTCGCGCTCTCCTGTCTACCGTTCCTCGCAATATCAACTTTGAAGAACGGACTTGGAAGCCCAACATATCCCATTGTGTTTCTAAGAGGGGGGGAGATCATACAGACGACTGCAGGTCAGGCCGCCTTGTGGACGGCGGTGCTCGTGTTCCTCTCCTGGCTGTTTCTCTCATCTGTGTGCATCTGTGTGTCATGTGTTGCGAGAAGTTCAATTGCTGGATTTTGCTGTGCCCTCGTGCTCGCACTTGTCCCGAGCGCTCCCTCTTACTACCTGTCTGACTCACTCCTGGGCTTTCCCTTGGCGTATATGCCGCTCTCATATTTCTGTCCATGGGTAGTTGCCGGAAGCGTGGGCTTGTTCCCATACGTGGACCTTACGCCTTCGATTTCTCTGGATCCATGGGTTGGATGTAGGGTTCTTGTTGTGTGGGGTGCTGGGGTAATCGCGTTTTCAGCCTTGCTTGCCCTGGTTAGGCAGAGCGTGGCTGCGAGGCAGACTCGGCCCTCTTTGGGAAATGGGATTTCTCTTCAGGAAGCGACAGTCTCCTACGGAGATGAAATCCTACTGTCGGATGTCTCATTCCGAATGGGGAAAGCGGAGGTGGTAGGGCTCATTGCCCCCAACGGAGCGGGGAAGACAACCCTGCTAGAAATTCTTGCTGGGCGAGAACGTCGCCTCAAAGCAGGTGTCGTGAGTATTGAGGGGGTCTCCCCAAAAGATGAGCAGGCATACGCATCCCAGATGTTCTATGCACCTAGTGACAAGAGGCTGATGTATCCCCATATGAGCGCAAGGTTTCATATTGAGGCAGTTCAAGCGCTCTATAACCATAAAGTTGGCACAGAGAGAATCGCGGAGTCTGTTGGCGCATCCGATTTTCTCGATAAGCCCGTGAGGGCCTTGTCGCAGGGAATGGTCCGCCAGCTTTCTTTGTGCATGGCTGCTGCATCTGGTACGCCATTCGTACTGCTAGATGAACCGCTCAATGCGCTTGACCCAAACAAGTCAGAGCTTGCCGAGAGTTGCGTCAGGGGTATGGCAGAGACAGGCTCCGGTATCGTCATTTCGTCTCATCAACCGGAGGAGATGGACCGCATCTGTGATAGGTTCCTCTTCCTTGAAAACGAGAACCTTACAAGTGTAGAGGTAGATGGCAAAGAGACGTGCAGGGACTTGTACCACAAGTTCTTTGGCAGCTTCGCGTAGGGGGAGCGATGTAATGGTTTCTTTTGCAGCCTAAAGAGGGGGAAAGAGAGATGAAGATAACCCTGTTCAAATGTCAGTATAACGTCTGGTAGAGAGCAGAGTTAACCCCTACGCGAGCCTTACGGTGCCCCCAGAGCTCTGTTCGGGGCACCGTTTCTTCCTCAGCAACGAGTTCTGGCGCACAAGATTGCGCCATTCAATGCGATTACGGAAAGGGGTGAACTGCGAGAAAGATGGTGTCGCGAACCTCGTTGTGCGGCCCGCGGCACCGCACCTACTTCCCCTTGTAGTCAGTTCCCAGCACAACCACTACGTCGTAGTTGTCAGAGTACGTACCGGGGTTCTCCATTGGCGTGACAGAAAGTCCCAGCGTATTGGCCACACCAAGGGCCTCTTCGTATGCGGTAGAACTCTTCGAGCTGCTGTACACAATCGTCGTGGTCGTGTGGGCGCTCGAGTCGGCATTGCCCGCAATCGAGGAGAATCCAGCGTTGGCCAGGACATCCGAAGCGTTCGAGGCGATGCCCTGGGTGGCCGTGCCGTTGAGTACCAGCACACTGCCAGTGTATACGGGCTCAGAGCTCGTGGTGGATGATGACGAGTCAGGGCTATCCACCCCCGAACCCACGGAGCCCGCAACGCCGGCAGTGAAGTCCTGCGAGGAGTCCGAGTACGGAGCCTCGCCCGCATTGACGCGCTGCATCATCGTCTTCCATGCGTCCGCATCGACGACCTCGTACCAAAGGTTGTTGATGTACTGCGAGGTCGTAGGTACAGAGCCGGAATAGATGTCATTGTCGGTGTCGAGGTCCTTGAACTGGTTGGCAAGGGACAGAATGTCTGTGGCGGAGAGGTCCGTGGTGACACTGCTTGCCAGCTCGTTGATAAGGTTGGGCCACTGGGTCGGGTCGCTCTCGAGCACCTTGCGGATAATGGCCGCGATGACCATGCGCTGGTTGGCGGAGCGGTAGTAGTCGCCACCACCGTAGGCGTCGTAAGCATGACGGCTGCGGCAGAGGCCAAGGGCCTCCTCGCCGTTAAGGGTCTGGGTGCCGGCAGGCAGGTCTATGCCCGCATATTCCATGTCAGAGGCAGCGACGGGAAGGGTGACCTCTATGCCGCCAAGGGTGTCCACGACAGAGGTGAACTCCTCGAAGTTAAGCTCTGCATAGTGGGAGATGTTCACGCCCGCAAACTCGGAGACCACCTGGACCATGTAGGACGCACCACCAAACGAGTATGCGGCGTTGATCTTTTGCGTCCCGTGTTCGCCCATGTCGACCATGGTGTCGCGGGGTATCGAGATGAGCGTGATCTTCTTGTTGGGAGGGTCAACGCGTGCAAGGATGATCGAGTCGGTGCGGTAGTTAGACTGGTCAGAGCCCCACTCCTCTGTACGCTCGTCATCCTGGTCAACGCCAAGGAGCAGCATATAGAAGGGGTCGTCGGTCTTTGTCGGCGCGACAAGCTGGCTGATGAGGCTCGAGTCGATGCCTGCGGATAGCTTGCTGTTGATGTTGCTGATGTACCAGGCAAGCGCCGTGCCCGCCACGGCTAAGACGGCAATCAAGGAGATGGCGACTGCCTTGAGCACTCGGTGGCCTTTCTTTGCCTGCTTGCGCTTGGAGACATAGTAGCCAACGCCATCCGCGCGGGACGCGGCGTGGTCCATCTCGTCCGAACCGCCTCCGCGCATGTGGCTCGCGTGGGTGCCGTTCGAGTTGTGGCTGGCACGGGAGCGGGAGCTTGCTTCGGCATGACGGCCCTGCACCAGCGGCGTGCTGTGGAGCTGGCGCGCGTTGGAGTGGGAGGAGCTGTGGTCGCTGTCCGTGCCGTAGCGCTCTGAGGAGAGACGGTCCTGCTCCTCGGATGACATGCTCCGGTGGTGCCTTCTTCTCTCGGCCAAGGGCCCCCCTAACCGTGTCTTGGCGGACATCGTGCGTTTCTGGCATGATACTGGTGCCGTTTGGGACATCACTACAACTGGGACATCATACGTGACGTGCGTGAACGCTCCATGAAGGGCGAGGAATAACGTCGAAGGACATGCAGCGTCCTCATTCCTTGGGGGACTTTTGGGGTGGTAAACGGTAGTATCCTCTAGAACGAATATGAATCTTGTCCGGCTGCAGCCGGAGATGGGAGACGCGCATGTCCGAGGCAAGGCCCAAGCAGTTTGTGGCGGTCTTCGACTTTGGTGCCCAGTATGGGCAGCTCATTGCTCGCAGGGTTCGTGACCTGCACGTCTACTCGGAGATTGTGCCCTGCGACATCTCTGCGGACGAACTTGCGGCAATGAAGCCCTCCGCCATCATCCTCTCTGGCGGCCCTGCCTCGGTTTACGCCGAGGATGCGCCTGACATGGACGCGCGTGTCTTTGAGCTGGGCATTCCCATTCTGGGCTTCTGCTATGGTGAGCAGATCATGGCCGTCAAGCTCGGAGGCGAGGTTGCTCACACCGACAAGGGCGAGTACGGTCCGGCAGCGCTGGTGCGCCTCGGCTCCTCGGCCCTTCTCGACGGCACACCCGAGGGCAGGCAAACGGTGTGGATGAGCCACCGCGATTCCGTAAGTCGTGCTCCCGAGGATTTCATGGTTACCGGGCGCACTGATGCCTGTCCAGTTGCCGTCATGGAGTGCCCGCACCGGCGCCTCTTTGCCACGCAGTTCCACCCTGAGGTGCGCCACACCGAGTACGGTACGCGCATGCTCGAGAACTTCCTCTTTGGCGTGTGTCACCTCGAGAGGAACTGGACCATGGAGGGCATCATCGACCAGAAGGTCGAGGAGATTCGCGAGCAGGTGGGTTCGCGCAAGGTCATTCTCGCCCTCTCTGGCGGCGTGGACTCGTCCGTGGTGGCCGCGCTTGTGCACCGTGCCATTGGTGATCAGCTTACCTGCGTTTTTGTCAATCATGGGATGTTGCGCAAGGGCGAGCCCGAGATGGTCGAGGAGGTCTTCCGCGAGCAGTTCCACATGCCGCTTGTGCACGTGCATGCCGAGGAGCGCTACGCCAAGATGCTCGCTGGCGTGACCGACCCCGAGAGGAAGCGCCGCCTCATTGGCACCGAGTTTTGGAAGGTCTTCTTTGATGAGGCCCAGAAGATTGGTGATGTGGAGATGCTTGCGCAGGGCACCATCTACCCGGACATCATTGAGTCTGGTGCGCGCAAGACCGGCGGCAAGGCAGCCACGATCAAGAGCCACCACAACCTGATACCGTTCCCCGATGGTGTGCACTTCGACCTCATCGAGCCGCTTGATCACTTCTTTAAGGATGAGGTCCGTGAGCTGGGCATCGCGCTCGGCCTGCCCGCAAAGATGGTATGGCGCCAGCCATTCCCTGGTCCCGGCCTTGCCATCCGCATCATTGGCGAGGTGACGCCCGAGAAGCTCGCCACCCTCAAGGATGCCGACGCAATCGTGCGAGAGGAGCTGGATGCGTACAACCAGCGACTCTTTGAGGAGACTGGCGACTGCAACCCTGAGCACGCCTGCTGGCAGTATTTTGCCGTGCTGCCGGATATTAGGAGCGTTGGCGTGATGGGAGACGAGCGCACGTATGCCAGGCCGGTGATTGTGCGCGCGGTTGAGTCCAGCGATGCCATGACTGCGGACTGGGCGAAGCTGCCCTACGACGTGATTGGCCGCATCTCGAGCCGCATTGTGGACGAGGTCGACGGCGTGAACCGTGTGGTGTACGACGTTACGCCCAAGCCACCGGCGACTATTGAGTGGGAGTAGGCTGATAGGGTTCTGACCTGCATTTTTGAGTGCCGCACTGTGCCGCTGAGTTTCGTTTCGTACGAGAGTCATGGCAAAGCCGCCAGCGATGTTGGTGAGTAAATACGATAACCGAGCCTCCGTTCCCGCGTTGGGACGGAGGCTTTTTCTTTGTCGTTTTACTCCCTTTCACCTGCGATTTCGCAATTTACTCCCCCGTGTTTCAAGACGGCAAGGCACGGTGCGGCATTCGGAGGAACGGGAGTAAGGATTCATCCCAAGTGAGTAGACGCGCGATTTTTGTCTCCGAGAGCCAAACGGGGCCGTTTCGGGGCCTGTGAAACTCAAATCGAACTCAATAGGCTTTTCGGCGGTCTTCTCACAGCGTTTTCCCAGGTGGTTAATGGGGAGTAAAGAATCTCGCCGCCTCAATGAAAACGGGAGTAACCAGGGGAAATGCCGCGGCGTACTGCCGCGTGCCGCCGTGTAAGCCACCGCGTCATTTACTCCCCAGGTGCGCCGGAAATGCCTTGGCATGCAATGGGGAGTAAAAACTCAGCTTACGCAGGCCCGAGCGGCGCTCGCCGCCTGGTCCACCGTCCTGATTCGGTTGCGTTGATCGCGAAATGCGGAGAGCCGCTACAGCGAGGCTTTCCAGTCCTCGTATTCGTCGGCGTCGATCTTGCCGTTTTCGAGCTGCGCGCGCTTCTCTGCCCACAGTTCGATCGCCATCGCGGCTTTGGGCGCGTGCGGCGCCTTGGGGTTCAGGGAGAGGCCCGTGCCGTCGGCTGCGGGCACGATGCCGAAGGAGTCCTCGAGCCGCACGAGCAGCGACATGAGGTCGCCCGCAGTCTCGACGCCGTAATCCTTGAGGGCGTTGACGGACACGCCGAGCGCCGCGGAGATGGACTCGAGCAGCTCGGGCTTCACGGCGCGGATGCCGCTCTCGTAGTGGCGCACGGCCCCCTCGGTCAGGCCGACCGCCTCGGCGAGCTGCGCCTGCGTCATGCCGCGCGACTTGCGGTACCGCCTTATGTTCTCGCCTACGGACATGAGCCCTCCTCCTGGAATTACGTACCAGCACATCTTATCAGCGTACGCAAATGTACGCAATTCTATTGACAGTACAGATATGTACGTTTACTCTGAATCTGTGAACCGTACGTATCCGTACGCCATTGATTGGAGGAGCCATGGACGAGAAGGTGGCGAAGACGCCGAGGCCGCACATGCTGGACGCCGACGAGGTCGCGGAGCTGCTGAGGATCAAGAAAGGCAGCGCCTACGAGGTGATCAGGAAGATAAACGCCGAGCAGGAGGCGCGCGGGCGCGTGGTCATCCGCGGGCGCGTTCGAAGCGACGTCTTCGACGCCCTGTACTTCCCGGAGGTGGACTGACATGCCCGTGTACAAGGACGACGGCAACGGCACGTTCTACGTGCAGTGCTACTACCGCGACGCCCGCGGCTCGAAGCGCCACAAGACGAAGCGCGGCTTCTCCTCCGAGGTGGAGGCCGCAGTGTGGGAGAGCCAGTTCAAGAGCCTTAACGGCGGGGCCATGGACATGACGTTCTCCGAGTTCGTCGAGGTGTACGCCTCCGAGGTGAAGCCGCGCATACGCGAGCACACGTGGATCACCAAGGAGTACATCATCAACGACAAGCTCGTGCCGTTCTTCGGGGACATGCGCATGTGCGACGTGAGGCCGATCGACGTCATCAGGTGGCAAAACGAGCTCACCGAGCACCGGGACGCCGACGGGAAGCCCTGGGCACCGACGTACCTGCGCACAGTGAACAACCAGCTCAACGCCATCTTCAACCACGCCGAGCGCTACTACGGCCTCAGCGACAACCCGGTGCGCAGGGTCGACAAGATAGGCTCGAAGAAGGGCGGCGAGATGCAGTTCTGGACCAAGGACGAGTACCTGAGGTTCAGCGAGGCCGTCATGGACAAGCCTCTCTCATTCCACGCCTTCGAGCTGCTTTACTGGACGGGCATACGCTGCGGCGAGCTCCTGGCGCTCACGCCGTCCGACTTCATGCTGGAGAGCTCGCGGCTGCGCATCAACAAGTCGTACCAGAGCCTCAACGGCGTTGACACCGTGACCGACCCCAAGACGCCCAAGTCCGTGCGCACGATCGTCATGCCCGCCTTCCTGCGCGACGAGATGGCGGACTTCATCGAGATGCGCGACGACGTCGCCCCCGACGAGCGCCTGTTCGCCGTGACCAAGCACTTCCTGGCCCACGAGATGGAGCGCGGGTGCAAGGCGTCGGGCGTGAAGCGCATCCGCATACACGACATACGCCACAGCCATGTGAGCCTGCTGATAGAGATGGGCTTCTCCGCGCTGGCCATCGCCGAGCGCATGGGCCACGAGGCGGTGGACATCACCTACCGCTACGCGCACCTGTTCCCCACGAAGCAGGACGAGATGGCCGCCGCGCTCGACGGGGCGAGGGGGTAAGAAGGATGCCGTGCGAGAACAGCGCCCGCAAGCGCAGCAAGACGATGGCGTTCCGCTGCACGCCCGAGGAGCGCAAGCTCATATGCGAGATGGCAGCCTGGAGCGGCATGAACAGGCAGGACTACATCATCGCCAAGCTCACCGATACCCAGGTCGAGGTGAGGCCCTCCGTGAGCGTGCAGAAGGCACTGAGGGACTCGATGGCGGAATTGGCCAAGGAGGTGCGGCTGGCGGCCTCCTACGGCGAGCTGAGCGAGTCCCTGCAACAGAGAATTGAGCACGTGATGAGGTTCTTCCTAGCGCTCGGCGAGCCTCTTGACGCGCCGACGGAAGAGACATCGCCACGAACTACGTTTTTGGAAGAGCCGGTTCCATCCGTCATCGATGCGGGTTCCGACACCGCAAGCATCTTCGAGATGGGACGCAGGTAGGGCCTAGCGCCAGACCTCCAACGCCTTGTCCGCAAGCCATTCGGCGCGATCGGCGATATCGCCCTCGTTCCAAGACTCCTTCTCTAGGGCGCCGGCCATGGTCGCAAGGCCGGCGGCGCAGAGGGCAAGGCCGTCCTTGTATCCTTTTCCCTGCTTCTTGGTGGGCCAATCGGCATCGCGGATGGAGGCGTTGAGCGAATGCGTGATGATGGCGAGGTTGCCGAGCGTGAGGAGCTTCCGGTCCCTTCGCGTGGCAGCCTCATCGTCGAGGGCTCCCCATTTGTTGCGCCACTTCTTGGGCATCATGTGCTCGAGGGTGTACTGGTTGAACCCGAGCAGGGCCGTGCTGCTCATGCCCGGACGAATGGCGCTTTCCAGCAGATAGAGGACGCCCTTGGACTGGAGGTTGTACAGACACGATTCCTCGAATGCCGCTCGAACCTCGGCGTCGCCGGGCATGTACGTCGTCGCCTCGTCATTGGCTTCGAGAGCCTTCCTCAGCGCCTCCGCGTCCTTCACCTCGTTCAAGATCAGCGAGGTGAACAGCCTGTTGTAGTTCTTCGTGGTCGCCTGAACCAGCATTCGGCGGACGATGTAGCTCTCAAGCAGGGCGTAGATCTTAGATTCCTCGCTCGAAGACTCCGCGTTCTTTCGAACGTAGAGCACGTACGGGATGAGCGTCGAGTTCTTGAGGCCGAATATCAGCACGTTCAGGCGCTCGACGCCGGAAGCGGAGGGGATGTCCGCGTCGCAGTAGCCAGGGTCGAACGTGGACTCGAACGCCTCGGCATACGCCTTCATGTTGTCGAGAATCTCGACCTTGTCGCCGTTGCAGTACCTGCCGATGAAATCCTTGTAGGACTGGAAGAGGTTCGAAGTACGCGAATAGAAGAGCTTGTCCTCGGTCGTGACGCCACGCCTCTTGTCCTGGACCAGAATCTGGAGGAACGCGTCGAAGAAGAGGTCGACGAGCGTGCGCTTGATGCGCCCGGTAACGATCTCCTGCTCCCAATACTCCCTCTTCTCAGCCGTGGGCTCGAAGACGTCTTCCCAGCACTCCTTGAACGCCTGCTCGTTCTCGCGGTTGAAGAAGTAGTTCTTAAGGAGCTCCGCCGTCGTCAGGTGCACCCCGAGCGAGTTGATGGTGTCGAATATCTGCTGCTCGTCCTCGCCCTCGGTAAGATCGATGCAGACGAACTGGACGTTCGACTTGATCGTGTTCCTGTCGACCTTCTCCGGGTCGATATTCTTGAGGAAGTAGTTGTAGGCAAGGACGATGGCCGAGGAGCCCTCGAGGGGTTCGCAGCCCGTGGCGCTGACGACCTTTTCGAAATCCTGCCGGTCGTACTTGCCGTGCCGCAAGGCGACATCGCCGGTCTCCAGGACGAAATCTCGCTCAAACAAATTGTTGGTGCCGTTTTTTGCACAGAGTGCCTTGAAGAAGATGACCATGGTCGTGAGTCGCTGCTGGCCGTCGATGACGGTGCGAACCTCGGAGACCTCGGACCAGGTGTTGCCGGAGGAGGCCTGCTTCAGGATGATGGAGCCCAGGAAATAGGGCCGCTTCGAGGCCGTGACGAACTCCATGTCGCCGAGGAAACGCTCCCATTGCTCTTCTCCCCAGACGTACGCCCTTTGGTAAAAAGGTATTTCGAGCAGGCGCGATCCGTTGAACACGCCGCTTATCGTTGCTTTTCCTGCATCCATCCTTAAAGCCCTATCTATCCTTTGCGGTTATTGCTGGCGGGGTCAATTTTATCAATACGCTGCTTGACCCTTTAATGTTCCCGGTCCTTGCCGTCTTCTCCCCAGAAGGTGCTCGAAGATGATGCGCAGGTCCTCGTCATCAAGGCAGCCGCCCTCGAGGCAGCCACGGTCGATGGTATCGATCATCGTCTGCCCCTTCTTCTTCGAGCGGTCGTAGATCACTGTGTCGAGGGATAGCTCCCTGCCGTCGCGCGTGAACATCTCGTGCATGAATTCGGCACTGTTCGCTTGACTTCAATCGCGTACCGCGTGCTCGAGCGGGCCGCTTCCCCTCGATATGGCGACATCCCAATGCTCGCAGTTAAGCAGAAGAAGTCGGTTCATGAACTCGACGCCCGAAAAACCGAGTCTCGCAAACGGCGGAAATAGAGGGTCATCTGAAAAGACCGCAGCATACTCACTGCTCAACGGCATATACGCGAGATGAAAATCGTACGAGTCGTCCTCGGGCCCGATGATGAACATAGGCATCGACGTCGTAACGAACCCTGAGCCGACGGGTGCCCTAAGGATGGAGAAGCTCTTCTCAAAAAAAGCCTTTCGAATACGGTTAACTGGCACAATATCATCGTTGGAGAAGAGCATGGTTGCGGCGGCGGCAAGCTCGACCACCGCTTGGGAATCCCCGCGCCAATCCGACCAATCGAGCAAGCCGAGCTCATAGGGTGTCAGATGAACGTTTCTGAGCAGCTCTTCGGCAGTCTCGCGTGACCATTTCTTGTCGACGCGCATACTGATAGGGTGCCGGACGATGATATTTGCTGCCAGCTCGCAAACGGCGGCTTTCCCATCAGAATACCCTTCGTCTTCGCACTGGTCTTCTTTCTGGCGTTCCAAAAAGCGATCGTAAAGCGGCGCGATGCGGCTCTCGAGCTCAGATAGCTTAACCTCGATGAGGTTCTGCGCATAGAATCTGTCTGTCGCATCGCCTGTCGCATCGGCATGCTCGACCTCATAAAGATCGCGCATGCTGCAAAGGTTCTCGCAATTCGTGCGGAAGAAGGAGCCCTTCTGTCTGCTGTAGGCATGAAGCTGCCCGGAGGAATCCGCGAAATGGCGCAGGTAGAACCGCGGCACCCAGTGCTGCTTTCGCGTCATCTTTCCGGGCAGCTTCGACATCCTAAGCCTTCACCGCCTCGTATTGGTAGGTCGTGCGCACGTTGTAATGGAAGTCGTTTCCGAGGTCCAGCGCCTCGAAGTGCTTCTTGGCGCAGCCGATCTTGATCTTCTCCGCGTCGCGCAGGGCGGGCTCGCCGTTCTTGCCGCCCTTGGTCTCGGTCACGAAGTACACGCGGCGCTCGCCGTCGGCCTCCTCGACGTACGCCCAGTCGGGGTTGTAACTGCCGAGCGGCGTGTCGATCTTGAACGCCGAGGGCAATTTCGCGAACACGAGAACCTCCTCCTGCTTGTCTAGAGCCTCGGCAAAGGAGCGCTCGACCCCCGCCGAGTCGTAGACCACGTAGTTGTACAGGCTCTTGCTCGTCATGTCCGGCTTCCACGCGTTCTGCCCAAGGTAGGCCGTGTAGTCGTCAAGCTCGAGGTCGCGCATGGTGTACCACTCGTCCTCGGGAAGGCGCACGTACTTGATGCCCTGGGCGATGAGGTCGTTCTTCACGCGGTTGATCTTGTCGCCGACCTGCGCGAGGAAGGTCGCGGGGTCGATCTCGAACTCGTCGAGGCGGCTGCAGCCCTCGAGGATCGCCTTGATGGTGCCGCGGGTGAGCCCGACGGCGTCCTGCAGCTCTGCGATCGGGTCGGGAAGGTCGTATTTCACCTTTCCCGAAACGGACACCACGGAGGTGCCCGTGCCCTCGGCGCTCACGCCCGCGTCGTCGATGCCCAGCGAGGCACGCTCGCTCGTCACCTGGGGCGGGCGCACGGCGAGCATGCCGTCGACAGCTTCGATGGCATGTTCGATGAGCTTGCCGGAGTCGACCTCGACCTGGAAGCGCGTGCGCTGGCGGATGCGGTCCCACAGGGCCTGGAACGCAGGGTCGAGCGTGACGTCCTTCTGCAGCTCGACCGAGACCTCCTTGGCCTTGTCACGGATCTGGACCCTCTGGGACTTGTGGATGATGATCGCCTCGACCTGCTCCTTGGCAGGCTCGAGCTCGGCGGGGAGCTCGACCTTGCCCTCCTCGGCGGCCGCCTTCAGCTCGGGCGTCACCGCGCCCTTGTCGTCGACCATGCCGGTCGCGACGAGGTGGTCGTAGACCTGCTTGGACTTCTCGTAGCCCAGGCGCTCCTCGACGCCATCATCGCCCTTGACCGTGACCTTCGTGAAGCTCTCCGGAGTGATGACGCCGAACTTGAAGTCCTCAGCCTCAAGCTCCTTCTGCAGGCCGTTGGCGAAGTCGTCGTAGCTCTCGTTCGCGATGACGGTGAGCACGTTCGCCTCTGGGTCGTACAGGCGCTCGCCATCCTGGTTCACGCACAGGCGCAGACCGCGGCCGATCTTCTGGCGCTTGGTCAGGTTGTCCTTTGTCTCGACGAGCGTGCAGATCTGGAACACGTTGGGGTTGTCCCAGCCCTCCTTGAGCGCGGAGTGGCTGAAGACGAAAGAGACGTCCTTGTCCGCGTCCTTGCCGTCCGGGAAGGAGATGAGCGTCTCCTTCTTCTGCATGATGAGCTCGAAGGCCCCGGCGTCGTCGGCGGTGCCGGCGGCTCCCTTGGAGTCCTTGAACTTGCCCTTCTTGTCCTTGGCGAAGTATCCCTGGTGCACGGCGTGGGGGTCGCGCACCAGCGGGGCGCCGACGGCTTCGTAGCACTCGAGCCACGTGCCCTTGCCGATCCCCGCCGCCTTTGCGATGCGACGAGGCGCCTTCGAGTTCAGGGCACCTGCGTACTCCTCCTCAAACATCAGGGCGTACAGGCCGCCGTGGACTTCGGGCTCGTAGACGCGGTATCGGTCGACGCGGTCGATGAAGAAGAGCGAGAGCACCTTCACGCCGCGCGGCCACAGCTCGAACTGGCGGGCCAGGTGGTCCTCGATGGTGCGGCGGATCTGCGCGCGCTTGACGACCTCCTCGTTGACGTCGCCCAGCGCCTCGCCGAGCTCGAGCACCTCGCCGTTCTGGAACTCTATGAACTCGTCGCCCACTGCGGCGCCGATGTTGTTGACCACCCAGCCGCTCTCGTAGTCGCTGTTCTCGCCGCTCTTCTGGTAGAGGTCGTTGCCGGTCTTCACCGTGACGGCCTTGCGCTTCTGCGTGCCGTCGGCCTGGCGCACGTCGATGGACACCTTGGCGGAGAACGGGTCGGACTTGACGGACTCGAGCCTCACGTACGCGCCGTTGAGGTTCGCCTCGGCCTTGATCGAGTCCACGCAGATGCCCTTCACCAGGTGGCGCTCGAAGGCGTCGACCGGCGTGAGGCGGTAGATCATGTTGTAGGCCTGCTTGTGCGTGGCCGAGTAGCGCAGCACGAACAGCGGGTTCAGGCTCTTGATGGCGGCCTTGGCCTGCTTGGTGTTGTCGACGCTCTGGGGCTCGTCGATGATGACGACGGGCTTGCAGGCGCTCACGAGCTCGCGAGGGCTGAAGCCGCCGGTGAGCTTCTCGCTGGGACGGTGGAAGAGGTTGCCCTCCTTCGCGGTGCCATCCTTCTCGAGGCCCTTGTTGAACGCGTCGATGTTGATGACCATGACCTGGATGGAGCTCGACGTGGCGAAGTTACCCACCGGCCCCATGTCCTTCGAGTCGTACACGAAGTAGTCGAGCGGCGTGCGGTCGTAGAGCGTCTCGAAGTGCCTGCGGGTGGTCTGGAGGCTCTTGAGGACGCCCTCGCGGATGGCCACGCTCGGCACGACGATAACGAACTTGGTGATGCCGTAGCGGCGGTTTAGCTCGTAGATGGAGCGGATGTAGACGTAGGTCTTGCCGGTGCCGGTCTCCATCTCGACGGTGAAGTCTCGCAGGCGCCCATCGGTGAGGACGTCGGTTGCCGGGAGGCAGCCCTCCTCCTGCACGGCGTGCAGGTTGTCGAGGAGCTGGCCCGGCGCCACGCGAAGCTCGTTGCCGTGGCCGACCATGAGCTCGCCGATTGCCGTCTGGCCTTTGCGGCCGGAATCGGCGGAGAATACGCTGCCAATAAATTGTTGTCCGCGGAACAGGTCGCAGGTTGCTTCGATGGCCTCCAGCTGGTGCTGCTGGTCGGATGAGAACTTGAACTCGAGCGCCGCCATGCTAGACCGTCCTCAATTCGATCTCACAGCCCATGCGCTCGCCGGCGTGCTTGAAGATCTGCACGGCGTTGAGCTTGAGGGTGTCGTCGAGGACGGAATCGAGGATGAGAACGCGCCTGGGCTCCATGTCGGCGATGGCCTCGAGCGCCTCAATGGTGAGGCCTCGGGACATGCAGCAGACGAGCTCGTCGCAAGCGACGGACCAGATGGGATAGCCCGCGGCTTCAGACTTCTCGACGGGCAGCGTGAGCTCGAGGCCCCATTTGAGCATCATCTCGAAGACGATATCCATATCGGAGCGATCGGGCTTGACCACGTCGAAGAGGAGCTGACCGGGCTCGGGCTTCTCAATGCCGGACTCATCGAGCTCGAACACACGGAAGCCGATGTCGGGAAGCTGCTTGGGTCCCTCGCCAAGCTTGAGTTGACGGTTGGATTCCTCGAGCTCGGTTTTGATTTTGTCGCCTGCGCGGCGAATGCGTCCTTCGCCTATGTCGCAGAGAGTCTCATACCCGTCCTTGTAGGCGTCGCGTTTCGGGTCACAAGGCTCTGGAAGCTGGACAAGGATAAACTGATAGCGATCATCTTTTCCGAGCTCCTGCAGGAACATGGCATGGGCGGTCGATGCTGAGCCTGAGAAAAAATCAAGCACAATATCACCCGTGCTTAAATGCTCATGTACGGTAAAGAAGCAAGCAACCGAAAACAATAGATAGACCGCCAGCACTACACTATTCCGAACCAAAGACCAAAAGATAAGCATTTTGAGAAAATCTAAACTTTTGGATTTTCCTACAATGCCGACTACGGCGGAATCCCTCCCACTCCTTATATATTTCTTTCTGTATACATTGAATTTGTATTTAGTAAAATGCAGACAACACCACGGATCGGCTTTTGGCTGGACAATTCCAACCAAACACCGCAGCAGACAGTAGAAACCATTCTGAACGTTAGGAAGCCGGTATGATTGTTACATATAAGGGGAAGAAAAATTTCTTTTAGATACTTGTTTTCCTAAAACTGATGTGATATAATAATTCAAGTCCAGAAAAGGAGTAAAAAATATGCGGCAAGGTATTCTTAAATAAAACTATAATCAAATAGTGGGAACAAAGGATTATGATAGTCCCTTTTGTAGGGGCTTAGTTTTTTGTACCCAATTTAAGAATACTTTTGCCTTATCAATTTTGACATATCCCCAAAAACAGCACTCACAAACAGGTGTATGCTGCATATGTGTATGTCCGCAAATTATCATCCCCAGTGGTAAAAGTATTTTACTGCTGGGGATTTTTATGCCCTTCGGGGCAGTAAAGGGAGGACAATCACATGAAAATAATCAATATTGGAATTCTTGCCCATGTAGACGCTGGAAAGACGACCTTGACGGAGAGCCTGCTATATGCCAGCGGAGCCATTTCAGAACCGGGGAGCGTCGAAAAAGGGACAACGAGGACGGACACCATGTTTTTGGAGCGGCAGCGTGGGATTACCATTCAAGCGGCAGTCACTTCCTTCCAGTGGCACAGATGTAAAGTCAACATTGTGGATACGCCCGGCCACATGGATTTTTTGGCGGAGGTGTACCGCTCTTTGGCTGTTTTAGATGGGGCCATCTTGGTGATCTCCGCTAAAGATGGCGTGCAGGCCCAGACCCGTATTCTGTTCCATGCCCTGCGGAAAATGAACATTCCCACCGTTATCTTTATCAACAAGATCGACCAGGCTGGCGTTGATTTGCAGAGCGTGGTTCAGTCTGTTCGGGATAAGCTCTCCGCCGATATTATCATCAAGCAGACGGTGTCGCTGTCCCCGGAAATAGTCCTGGAGGAAAATACCGACATAGAAGCATGGGATGCGGTCATCGAAAATAACGATAAATTATTAGAAAAGTATATCGCAGGAGAACCAATCAGCCGGGAAAAACTTGTGCGGGAGGAACAGCGGCGGGTTCAAGACGCCTCCCTGTTCCCGGTCTATTATGGCAGCGCCAAAAAGGGCCTTGGCATTCAACCGTTGATGGATGCGGTGACAGGGCTGTTCCAACCGATTGGGGAACAGGGGAGCGCCGCCCTATGCGGCAGCGTTTTCAAGGTGGAGTATACAGATTGCGGCCAGCGGCGTGTCTATCTACGGCTATACAGCGGAACGCTGCGCCTGCGGGATACGGTGGCCCTGGCCGGGAGAGAAAAGCTGAAAATCACAGAGATGCGTATTCCATCCAAAGGGGAAATTGTTTGGACAGACACCGCTTATCCGGGTGAAATTGTTATCCTTCCCAGCGACAGCGTGAGGTTAAACGATGTATTAGGGGACCCAACCCGGCTCCCTCGTAAAAGGTGGCGTGAGGACCCCCTCCCCATGCTGCGGACGTCGATTGCGCCGAAAACGGCAGCGCAAAGAGAACGGCTGCTGGACGCTCTTACGCAACTTGCGGATACTGACCCGCTTTTGCGCTGCGAGGTGGATTCCATCACCCATGAGATCATTCTTTCTTTTTTGGGCCGGGTGCAGTTGGAGGTTGTTTCCGCTTTGCTGTCGGAAAAATACAAGCTTGAAACAGTGGTAAAGGAACCCACCGTCATTTATATGGAGCGGCCGCTCAAAGCAGCCAGCCACACCATCCATATCGAGGTGCCGCCCAACCCGTTTTGGGCATCCATCGGACTGTCTGTTACACCACTCCCGCTTGGCTCCGGTGTACAATACGAGAGCCGGGTTTCGCTGGGATACTTGAACCAGAGTTTTCAAAACGCTGTCAGGGATGGTATCCGTTACGGGCTGGAGCAGGGCTTGTTCGGCTGGAACGTAACGGACTGTAAGATTTGCTTTGAATACGGGCTTTATTACAGTCCGGTCAGCACGCCGGCGGACTTCCGCTCATTGGCCCCGATTGTATTGGAACAGGCATTGAAGGAATCAGGGACGCAACTGCTGGAACCTTATCTCTCCTTCACCCTCTATGCGCCCCGGGAATATCTTTCCAGGGCTTATCATGATGCACCGAAATACTGTGCCACCATCGAAACGGTCCAGGTAAAAAAGGATGAAGTTGTCTTTACTGGCGAGATTCCCGCCCGCTGTATACAGGCATACCGTACTGATCTGGCCTTTTACACCAACGGGCAGAGCGTATGCCTTACAGAACTGAAAGGGTATCAGGCCGCTGTCGGCAAGCCAGTCATCCAGCCCCGCCGTCCAAACAGCCGCCTGGACAAGGTGCGCTATATGTTTCAGAAGATAATGTAACGTCTTGCGCAATGCAAGCGTTCATTGCTGGCTATTGCGAAATATCATTGATAAAATCAGTATCAGAGAGGAGAAACTATTTTGAACCAGGAACAGACGAATAGAACCGCAAGCAGGACTGTTATATCTGCGGCAGCTACAAGAAGCGTACCCGTGACTGTACGGCACACTTTATCCGCACCGACCTTTTGACGGCGGGCGTGCTTTCCAATCTCCGGCAAGTGACGGAATACGCCGCCAGGCATGAGAGCCGCTTTGTAAAGCTGCTCATCCAGCAGAACGAAATCGGCGGCAAGAGAAAGACCGCCGCAGCCACGAAGCAGCTTGAACAGGCCCAGACACGCATTGCCGAAGTGAACCGCATTATCAAGCGGCTGTATGAGGACAATGTAAGCGGCAAAATCAGCGACGAGCGTTTCATGGAGCTGTCGGCGGACTATGAGCAGGAGCAGCGGGAACTGAAAGACCGGGCTGCCGCTTTGCAGGAGGAACTTTCCAAGTCGCAGGCCGCCACCGTCAACGCCGAGAAATTCATGGGGATTGTGAGAAAGCACCTTGCTTTTGAAGAATTGACCCCCACCCTCTTGCGGGAAATGATTGAGAAAATCGTCGTGCATGAGTGCAGCTATGACGAGAACGGCACCCGCAGGCAGGACATTGAGATTTATTACAGCTTTGTCGGCAAGATAGACTTGCCGGAAGCCTAACGCCTGACCTATCCGACACAGCCCTAAGTGCCGGATAGGAACGGCAAAATTTTTTACACTTCTATTACTTCTTTATCGCACATTAGCAGATTCGCAAGGGTTATCAGGCGCTGAAGTAGTTTCGTCGGTTTCGGTCCATCGAAATAGCCCTTTCCGTCAAATAGAGATACGAGCTCCTTGGCGCCTTCCTGGCTGTGACCCACTTCTTTGTAAAACATGATTGAAGTTGGAGCCATTCCATCATATTTGAGCTCTGTTAGGAAACGCTTGATGCAAGGGACGCTGTCGCCGTTTGGGCCAAACCAAATGCGGTTATCCTGGAGTCTCTCGCGAAACGCGTTTCGCGAGAGACTCCAGCAGCGTCCTGCTGGAGGCTCTACAACACGCCCCGAGGGCGTTGTGATTGGATAGTCGGAATCTGGGCTGTAAGTCTTTACACTGAGGTCGCTTGGCTTCCAAACGCCTCGAGGGTCGTTGTCTGGATTCTTGTAGCGGGCGTTTGCCTCGTCTGTTCTCGGCAGGCGTCCAATCACAAAGCGCTCAATGGATTTGGCGTATACGAGAACATAATCATGGCTATTTGAAACGTATTTGGCGTCATTCTTGGGCGAGTAAGCTCGTTCCCAGATTAGCTGAGAAACGAAATTTGCCTCTCCGAACACCTCGTCACAGAGGATGCGCAAATTGCGGTCTTCGTTATCGTCAATCGAAATGAAAATGACGCCATCGTCGGTTAGGAGCTCTCGAGCCAGTCTCAACCTAGGGTACATCATCGAGCACCAGTCGCTATGGTAGCGGCCACTTGTGTCGGCGTTGGACTGGCCGGCGAGTCCCGCCTGCTCCTTATAGTTATCGACAGAGTTGCCGAAATTGTCCTTGTAGACAAAGTCGTGACCCGTGTTGTAGGGTGGGTCGATGTAGATCATCTTGACCTTGCCGTGGTAGCCGCGCTGTAGGAGCTTCAGCACCTCGAGATTGTCGCCTTCGATATAAATGTTGTCCGAGTCGAAGGACCCATCCTCTCCATCGCGGCTGCGGCTTTTCTCGATACGGGGACGCAAAGTAGCAGTGCTGGACATCTGCGACTGGCGGATGGCATCGGCCTTGCCGGGCCACGTGAACGCATAGCGCTCCAGGCCCTCGTCTACCTCGTCGCCAAGCTCCAGCCGCAGTTTGTCGAAGTCGATTCCGCTCTCGGAGAACACTTCGGGCATCAGCTCCTTGAGCTTATTCAGGCGGTCGTCAATAAGACTCTCCGATTCAAGAGTCATCTTTTCTATCTCGCCCATGAGGTCTCCTCCTAGGAAAGTTGAGATTTGATTAGTTGAACTATGTAGGGCATGGCGGCAATAAAAACGTCGGTGCCCTTGCCGGCAAGCCAGCTCAGGAGTTTGTCAAGCTTGCTGCCCCGTTTGCTTTTATCTTTTGTGTTGAGATCGCCCATCATCCCTTTGAGCAGCGTCTTCTCGTCATCGGAAAGCGTTGTCTCTGGCAATTTGTCAATCTGTTCAAAGGTTGCCTCTAACGTGACCTGTACGTTGCTCGTGGCGGATGCCGTGAGGCTGACGCTAGCGCCCTGCGCTTCGGCGATTTTCAGCTTACGGAGCTCCTCATCACGGAAATGCTTCAGTTTGTCGATACGTAGTTGCGTCTGTTCATCGTTGAAATCATTGCGATTGGAAGACCCATAGGAATAGGAGGCTAGTCCGTCCGTGTAGGAGTCGTAGCCCCTCGCGTTTGCGTAGACGTAGTCGATTGAGTCGTATACGGCTTTGAGCTCGTCGTCTTTCACGCCCTCTTCAAGAGCTTGCTCCAGTCTCCTGATATGCTGCGTTATAGTTGCGCAGAATGCGGCACCGAACGCTTTGTCGTCTGAGTCTTCCCGCTTTAGGCGCAGCTTCTGGAGAATCATCCCTAGGTCGCTTTTCGAGTAGCGAAATGAGCTTGAGGAATTGATATATTTTAAAGCCTCGGGGTTAGTGTAGTCGAGGTCGAAGACCTGCATGATTTCACGGCAGAGCGCATCAACATCCTCATCTGCAGCATCACTCAAAAGGCGCGCCGCTCGCAAAATATACTCATCTAGAACGGCCATTGCAGATCTCCTTTATCTCATCGGCGACCGCCCTCAGGCGTCGCTCCTCTTCCTTCATTTCCATCCTCAGCTTCGCGGACTCGTTGAGCGTTATGTCCTTCGACCGCCGCTGCTCCTTCAGCCGCTTGACGGAGGCTCCCATCTCATCGTAGCGCGACGTGAGGGCGATCAGCTTTTCCCGGTCTCGAGCGGGGCATACGGGGTAGAACCCCAGGCCGCCAATCGCGCGGGACAGCGCTACGGTGCGCGACAGGTCGACCAGGTACTCCCAGAGGTCGCCCTGCGAGAGCCGCCCGAATGCCAGCGCGCCTAGGAAGTCCGCGTATTCTGAACGGCCAGGATCGAACGCGCCCGTCGACTCGACTCGGTCGACGACCGTCGCGCCCTGCTCGGCCTGGCTCCTCCGCGTGAGGGCGACCGATATGCACGCGCAGCCGCCCGCCTCGACCAGGAGCACCGTCGGGTTCGGGAAGCACTTGTGCACGAGCTCCGCCACCTCGGCCACCGCCATGGTCCCGGCTGTCATCTCGCAACGGAGGAAGACGACGCTCTGCACGTTGCGCTCGTCGTCCTCGTACGGCGGGATGCGCGTCGTGGACTTCTGGACCGTGGCGAAGTGCTCGAGGCGCGCGACCTTGTCGAGCCTCTTCTGCTCGGTCTTGGTGAGCATGGCCTGCTTGACGAGCACCGTCTTGGGAATGCGGCGGCATCCCGCGAGCGCCGCTTCGGGCAGGCGCAGGATTCCGTTCCAGTCGATGCCGCTCATCGCAGCACCGCGAAACATACCAACGAGTAGTCGTTGAAGCCCATGACGGTGCCGCTGCCGACCTCTCCCAGGCTGAACAGGCTCTCGATGCCTTTGTCCTGCTGCGTTCCGGTGATGGCCGCAACGACATCGTCAAGCAGGTCGGTGTAGGCGTCCATCCTCGTCCCGTCGCGGGTCTCGCGGTTGAACTCGCGGCACAGCTTAGCGATGGGCTCGGGATGCCCAGAGCAGACGGCGCGCATGATGTCGAGCGCCGGCTTGGGCTGGGTGTGCTTCGTCATGACCTCGCCGTCGGCCGACACGTACACCACGTAGTACGGGAAGACAGGGTTCGTGTCCCTGGGATCGTTGCCCTCGTCGTTCTGCTTGAGGCAGAAGACCACGCCTGGCTTCACGTCGCTGCGAAGCTCGTCGGGGATGGGGGCCACGGCGTGCAGTCCCGCCGGCGAGTTCTCCAACGCGCCGGGATGCTCCTTGGCGTAGCGCTGGAGCTCCACGCGGAAGTCGTCGAAGGCGAAATCCGTGATCGAGATGCCGCCCGAGATGTCCTCGAGGTCGAGCACCTCGCTCTTGAGCTGCTGGAGCTGCCGGCGACGGTACTTGAGGTCGTTCATCTCTCCATTGCCCTTGGCCTCCAGCACGTTCTCCTCGCCGGTTGCCGACGCGTCGAGCAGCGCCATGCGCCCCTTCACGCGGCCCTCGAGCTGGATGTACTCGTCGAGCGCGATGTCCGGCCAGAAGTTGACCAGCTGGATCTGGGAGTTCTTCGATCCCAGGCGGTCGATGCGGCCGAAGCGCTGGATGATACGCACGGGGTTCCAGTGGATGTCGTAGTTCACCAGGCAGTCGCAGTCCTGCAGGTTCTGGCCCTCGGAGATGCAGTCCGTCGCGAAGACGACGTCGATCTCGCCGAGCTCCCGCTGGCTCTCCGGCAGCTCCTTTGAGACGGGAGAGAACCTCGCGAGGATGTTCTCGAAGGTGGTCCTGGGAAGCTTCAGCGAGTAGGTCCGGTTGGAGCTGCCCGCCACCTCGGCGCACTCGATTCCGAGCTCGCGCTTCAGCCAGGGCGCCAGCTGCTCGAAAAGGTACGCCGTCGTGTCGGCGAACGCGCTGAACACCAGCACCTTGCGGTTGCCGGGGTTGTACGGCTCGCTGACCTTGCCCGCGATGAAGTCGCGCAGCTTCACGAGCTTGGCGTCGCGCTCGGGCGTCACCGCGTCGGCATAGGTTAGCAGGGCCCGGAGCACCTGGATGTCGAAGTCGAGGTCCTGGCCCAGGCGCAGGGCGTCGACGTCTCGCAGGTCGACTCGCACCTTGCCGCCGGCCTCGAACTCCTCGGCATCGTCGTCGTCGAACCCGTCCTCGAGGCCCTCGGTGCCGTAGGCGACCCCCGACGCGTCGGCGTCGAGCCTCGCGCGCAGGTCGACGCAGCCGTCGAGGATTCGTCGCAGCGTGATGCGGAAGCTGTTCACGGAGGACTCCATGCGCTTGAGGACGTTGACGCGCATGAGGTTGGCCACCGCCGTCGTGCGGTGGACCTGGCTCTCGAAGTCCTTGCCCCACGTGTCCCCGTAGCGGTCCTCGTACTTGCGGCGCTGGTCGGCGCGCACGTAGGAGAGCACCTGGTACTGGGCGAACGTGAGCTGGGCGATCATGTCGTTGAGCACGGCAATCGGCGGCAGCTCGCCTTCTAGGTCAATGGGCGTCTGAAACGACAGGGGCGGCCGGCGCGCCGGGAAGGTACCGCTCGCGGCGCCGTAGTACTTCGTGATGTGCTTGCGGCTGCGCGCGATGGTCAGCACGTCGAGCAGCTTGAAGTAGTCGGCGTTCACCGCGTTCACGAAGCTCTCGGTCGTGCGCTCGGAGTCGGAGAGCTTGCTCCACTCGTTGAACCTCTGCTGGGCGACGCGCGTCACGTGGGTGATCGACGGGATGCCATCGGTATCGGCGAGGTACGCGTCGTCTCCCTCGGTGATGAGCTCGATCTGGTTTCGCAGGTCGAGCAGGCGGTTGTTCACCGGGGTGGCAGAGAGCATGAGCACCTTCGTGCGCTGGCCCGACTTGATGACGTCCTCGATGAGGCGCGTGTAGCGGTCGGTCTTGTCCGCGTCGGTGCTCTTGTTCCTGAAGTTGTGGCTCTCGTCGATGACGAGGAGGTCGAAGTGGCCCCAGCGCAGGTGCTCGAGGTCCACCTCGCCGCTCATGCCGTGGTAGCGCGACAGGTCGGTGTGGTTGAGCACCGTGTAGCTGAAGCGGTCGTCGGCCAGCGGGTTGCGGTCGTCGTTGTCCTGCGTCCACAGGGTCCAGTTGTCCCGCAGGCGCTTCGGGCACAGCACGAGGATGCGGTCGTTGCGCTCCTGGTAGTACTTCATGACGGCGAGCGCCTCGTAGGTCTTGCCCAGGCCCACCGAGTCGGCGATGATGCAGCCCTTGTACTTCTCCAGCTTGCGGATGGCGCCCACGACGGCGTCCTTCTGGAAGTCGTAGAGCTTGCTCCAGACCACGGACTCCTCGAACTTGAGGCCGGGGCGGATGCCGTTGTCCTCGTCGTCCTCCATGAAGTCGCGGAACAGGTGGTACAGGGTCAGGAAATAGATGAACTCGGGCGGGTTCTCGCGGTAGAGCGTCTCGACCTGGGCGGCCACCTGCGCGGTGACCTCCTCGACCATGGCAGGGTTGTCCCAGACCGACTCGAACATCATCTTGAGGCCGACGGCCTCGGTCGCGTTCTCGAAATGGCTCACGCAGGTCACGGTTCCCGGACGGCGCTCGTAGCCGAGGCCCTCCTGCGTGAAGTTCGCGGCGGCGCCCATGAAGGCGTGGTCGTCGCCGGATGGGTTCTCCACCACGTAGGTGCCGCCCGGCTGAATGGCGCCGGACGTCTTGGCGGACTTGAAGACGCCCTTCTCGCGGATCCACTCGGCGCATTCGCGGGCGAGCGCGCGTTGGTTTAGGTTGTTGCGCAGCGTGAGCTCGAGCCCCGAGCCGCCGACGCCGACCTCGCGCGCGCGGCGGGCTACCTCGAACTCGCGCGGCTCCTTCGAGTCGGCCATGCGCTTGATGAAGGTGGGCTCGCTGAACAGGAAGCGCACCTCGTCGACCTTGGAGAGCTCCTCTTTGAGCTCCCCGTAGGCGAACACGGTGAAATACGAGCTGATTATCGACAACTTCGCGCCGTCGTCGATGGATTCGCCGAGGGCGTCTCCCAGGCGCTCCGCGCCGACGTTGCTTAGCGACTTCACGCCTCTATGCCCCCTTTTTCGCGAGCTCTTCGATCATGCAGGTGCGCACGAAGGCGGAGAAGCTCATGCCCCGCAGGGCCGCCTCCTCCTTCGCCGCGTCGCGCAGGGTGTCGGGGATGCGCAGGGTCACGGAGACCTGGTCGCCGTCCACCAGGAAGCTTCTGATCTCGGTCTCGTCGGGATTGCTCTTGATGAGCTCCTTGTAGCTGTCGGGCATCTGCGCTCCCATCGCTCGAAATGCAATACAAATGCGTTTGCAGCATTATAACGCGACGGCACGCGGCGGCACTGGGAATGCGAGGACAGCCGATGTCCAGGCTTTATATGAGCGCGGACGGCGATGGACGCCCTGATCGGGCTTGGATGGCCGCTTTCGTTCGGGTCCTCATCTCTCGTTTTCGCGAGGTTTGGCGTTTGCCCATTCCTCGGCGTAGAGAACCTCGTTCTGAGCCTCCAAGATTCGCGCGGCGTCGCCGATGCGCTCGGCGCACCTCTCACTTATCGACTTCAGGGCCAGAATCCCCTCGACGTCGAGCGGGTCCAGCTGGTCGGCATGCGCCAGGGACTCGAGCAGCTGGTCCAGGCCCCTCGCCAGCCTCCCGGCATCGCACACGGCATCGATGAGCTCGATGCGCTCCAACTTCTCTTCGTGGCTCAACATCAGCTCGCCTCCTTCTCTCAACGGACGTGTCGCGCAGCACCGTAGCCGTTCCATGCGGAGAACCATCTCGCCGCCCGCGGTCCCGTGCGCATATCGGCCGCAAGCGGCACGGGAAAGCCGTCCGTCCCGACTCATGCCGCGGCGCCGCGACTCGGGAACCCGCCTCCGTCCCCGCCACGACGTCGTCGTCAATCCCCGCGGGAGCCCAGCAACCGCCGATGGGCCGCATCCCATGCCCGGAGGGTCTCGGCGCCCACGCCGGATTCCATGCCGCACGCCTGCGCCCCTTTGATCCGAATACCCGCCCCGGCGCTCCTTGGACGCGCAGGGTCGCACGCCGGCAGGCGGCCAGCAAGGGCCGCGACACTTTTTCGGGTTCTTCGCCCCATGCGCTCCGCGCGCGAACAACGCGAAAAACTGCCGTCGGGAGACTTCTATTTCCATGCCCGACTTCGCTTCCTCCCTTGCAGGCACGCCCGCGCTGCATGCGACTCACGCGGCGCAAGGCACGCCACAGGGGCGGGCCTCAGAGTCTAAGGAGCAAGACATGAACGACATGAAGGAAAAGGCGATGGGCGCGGTCAAGGCCTTCCTCGAGCGCAAGGGCTACGAGATCGTCGACGAGGCCTGGCAGGGACCCGAGGGCATCGGCGGGATCGACCTCGTGGCGGTGGACGAGGACGGGACCCTGGTCTTCGTCGACGCCACGGTCCGGATCGGGACGGACGGCTTCCCCGAGGCCCACAGGGCGCGCGGGCTGCGCGAGGCGCTGGCGGCGAGGTGGCTCGCCGGCAACGGCGACGACTACGCCGACACCCCGGTCCGCTTCGACGAGGTGGCGATGATGGTCGTCAAGGAGAACCGCGCACTCCTTCGCCACCACATCAACTGCTTCGGCGAGATGGAGCCGCTCTCCTAGGCGGCGCGCCCGGCCCCGGGCTCCCGGGGCCGGGCTTTCCCCCGAAACCGGCCCCTGTACCACGAAAACGTACATATACGTACGTTTTCGTGGTACACTCCGCTTGTCGGACAAATCCGTACGGTTTTGTCCCGACGCTCCGAGACTCGGGGCGCGCCGGACCGGATGCGGCGAGGCGCGCCCCACGCTAGAGAGGACGCGACCCATGCGCACGATAGCCATTTCCAACTACAAGGGCGGCGTCGGCAAGACGACGACCGCCGTCAACCTGGCGGCCATCTTCGCCGCCAGGGGCCTTCGGACCCTGCTCGTCGACCTCGACCCGCAGGCGTCTGCCACCGACTTCTTCGGCCTCTACGACCGCGCCGCCTCCGAGCGCCGCACCTCGGTCGAGCTGCTCTACGGCGGCGCGCCCGTGGAAGAGGTCGCTTACGCCGCCGGGGAGGGCCTCGACGTGGTGGCCTCGACCATCGACCTCGTCGACCAGAACGAGATGCTCCTGCGCGAGCAGCGCCTCAAGTTCGCCCTCGACGACGCCTCGGGCTCCTACGACGTCTGCCTCATCGACTGCAGCCCCGTGATGCGCAGGCTCGCCTTCAACGCCTACCTCGCCGCAACGGAGGGCGGCATGGTCGTCATCCCCGTGAAGCTCGACTCCACCGTGATGCGCGGCACGGCGCTCACCGTGGAGGCGACGCGCTCCATCGCGGACGCTCTGCGCATGCCCACGCCCAGATGGAAGATACTGCGCACCTGCGTGCCCGGCCGCATGACCAACGCCGAGGCCACGGGCGCGGCCGTGCTCGACGGGTTCTTCCCGGGCGAGCAGTTCGAGACGGTCATCCACGCGAGCAGCAAGGTCTGCGAGGGCAGCTGGCAATGGAAGCCGGTGGCGGCCTTCGAGCCGGGGAGCCGCCCCGCACGCGACTACGAAGCTCTCGCCGACGAGGTGTCCCGTGAGCTCGCCTAGCCAGGTGGCCGCGGGCTTCACCATCACGGGGCTTCTCGACGGCGCGTCGCGCACCCGCGGGCGCTACCCGGTGTCCGAGATAGCGGTGGCCGACATCGCCGACCACCCGGCGAACGCCGCCTACTCCATGGACCCAACGGGGATAGCCGAGCTCGCCGAGTCCATACGCGAGGACGGCCTCACCGACCTGCCGCTCGTGCGCAAGGTCGGCGACGGCTCGTGGCAGATGGTCTCCGGGCACCGGCGCAAGGCCGCCTACGCGCTGCTCGCCAAGGACGACCCCGCCTACGAGAAGATGCCCTGCCGCGTGATAGAGGGCATCGACGACGAGCGGGCGGTGACGCTGCTCCACGCCGCGAACTACTTCACCCGCGCGCTCACCGTGACCGAGCGCGCCGCAGCGACCGAGGCGCTCAGGGGCGACGCCGTGCGCCTGCGCTCCGAGGACCCGTCGCTTTCCGGCATGCGCGTCGACGACGTGAAGGCCGCCATCATCGAGCGGCAGACGGGCCGCAAGGTCTCCGGCAAGACCATCGCGCGCGAGGAGAGGCTTGCCCGCCGCATCGCCGAGGACCTCTCGCCCGAGTGGGCCGCCGAGGCCGACCGCGGCAACCTCAGCGCCGAGGCGGTGCGCACGCTCGCGGGCATGCCGAAGGAGCGCCAGGCGGAGATGCACGCCGCGATGGAGCCCTGGCGGCGCACCAAGCGCGAGCTCTCCGACTACGTGAGGAGCGAGGGCAAGACGCAGGCAGGCCCCGACGGCCGCATCGCGAAGGCCGCGAGGCTCGTCGCCGACTTCCTGGAGAGCCCGCCCGAGAGCCCGAGCCCGGCCGACCTCTCGCTGCTGCGGGAGATGGCGCTCATGACCGCGCCCTACACGGATGCGGGCACCGATGCCCGAAAGCGCCGCAGAAGGGCCTCAGGCCCGAAATCCAGCAAGTAGCCTATGGCGTCCGACATCGCGTCGGGCGTCCATAGCACTTGGGGACCGGGCGGCCTCGGACCCGTCATGCCGCGGGCCGTTCGGGAGCCCGCTTTCGCGAGGCCCGGTCCCAGAGGCGGCGCCCGAGCCGGGCCGCCGCCTGCGGGGGATCCCCCGCACCCCTAGAGAGACGCGCCCGCCGCGCGGCGGGCCCGAGGAAAGGAATCCGCCATGGAAGAGGAAGCCGGCGCCGCCAAAGGCAAGGAGCGCCGCGTCACGTTCCGCATGGAGGGAGGCGACTACGACGCGCTCTGCGAGCGGTGCGAGCGTGCCGGCCTCAGCAAGTCGGAGTACCTGCGCTACCTCGTTCGCATACCGCTGTCGACGGAGGCCAACGCGGGAGACGAGCACCGCATACTCGTGGACCGCAGAGCCCTGTGGGCGATGTCGCGAGAGCTCACGAAGTGGGGCTACCACTACAACCAGGCCGTGCACGCGATGAACCTCATCAACTTCCACGCCCGCCACGGGCACGTCGACCGCGACCTCGTCGCGGATAGCATCCCGACGATCGAGCGCGAGCTCGCCGACGTGAACGCCGCGGCCCGAGAGATGGCGGCGGAGCTCGGTCGCATCGGCGCCGACTCGCTCGTGGAGGGCTCGCCATGCCGATCCTGAAGCCGATAAGCGGCCACGGCTCGACGGGCGGCATCCGCCGCTACCTCGAGAAGGGAGGCCGCGCCCTGGCGCGCGACCTGTTCAACCTGAGCTACGACGAGCGCGACGCCGGCGCGCTGGGGGAAGACGCCAAGGAGGCCTGCGCCTGGGACGCCGAGATGGACGCCACGCGCGCCGCGTTCGGCACGGACGCACCCTGGAGGGGCAAGCCCGCGCGCACGTTCAAGCACTTCGTGCTCTCGCCGGACCCCGGCGACGACATCGACCTGGCGACGCTGCGCGAGCTCGCGTGCTCGTGGGCGCTCAGGCACTTCGACGACCACGAGATCGCCATCGTCTACCACGACGACAACGCCCGCGGCATACCGCACGCGCACATCGTCGTGAACAACGCCAACCTCCGCACCGGCTACCGCATGCAGACCCAGCACCCCGAGGACCTCAACCGAGACCTGCAGGACATGGCGCGCGAGCGCGGGCTGTCGGGGCTCTCCAACGACCGGGCGCCCGAATCTCCGTCGAAGGCGCGCGGGCGGGCAGGTGCGGGCGGGCCCAGGAGCCGCAGGAGCGTCTACCTGGGCCGGGCCGAGAAGGAGATCATGCGCTCGGGCGGCTACTCGTGGGTCGGCGACATCCGCGCCCGCGTCGCGCTCGCCAAGACCACGGCGCGCGACGAGGCGGAGTTCTTCGGCATCCTCGACGCCCTGGGCGTGCACGTCGCCGACAACTCGGCCAAGGCGCGGCGGGACGACTGGGTGTTCAGCCTGGCGGAGGAACCGTCCAAGAAGGTAACCGGCGAGCGCCTGGGGTTCGTCTACGGCAAGGAGATGCTGCGCCGGCGCTTCGAGCGCGAAGGCGCCTACCGCCCCACGGACGCGAGCGCCGCGCGGATCCGCGAGGCCGCCGAGCGAGCCCTCGAGCTCAACGACCTCTCGGAGCTGAGCAGGCTCTCCTCGGCGCTCGAGACGTGCGCGAAGTTCGACGTCGAGTCCATCGAGGAGTTCGGGCTCAGGATGGCGACGCTCGAGCGGCGCGGCCAGGCGGGCGGCGAGGGATACCGTCGCCTCGAGGCCGCCCGCGCCTACATGGCCGAGAACGGGCTCATGCCGCTCAAGACCCGCTACGGGGACGGTGAAGGGCGCGACGATGCCAGCGGCAATTCGCGCCAGTGCCACCGAGCGGACGAGCAACAGCGCATCCTCGCCGCCGAGCGGCAGCGGGCCCAGCAGGACCAGCGCAGGGAGAGGGGCCGGAGATGATGGTGAGGATAGAGTACGAGGGCGGCAGGACGACGCTGTTCGACACGCTCTCGTTCACGGAGGGGTCGCCGTTCTCCGGCGCGAACATGCTCACGGAGTTCGAGCTCGAGATGCGGGAGGAGCCCGAGAAGGGGCTCTGGCTCACGGCGAACTGGCACCAGGTGCGCGACGACTGGCGCGCCGACGCGCCCGCGGACGGGATACCGGCCGCGCGCAGGTCCCGTGGCTGGCGCTTCATGCTGGCCTCGGAGGCCGAGCTGGGGCGAGCCCGCCGCGTCCTGCTCGACGGCGACGAGGCGTTCGCCCGGGTGCGGGGCTTCCTGTGCGACGCGGCCGCGATCGGCGCCTGCTACCGCGAGCACGTGGGCCCTCCCTCAAAACCGCTGAAATCGCAGATAAGGGACCTGCAGCGCGCTCTGGGGAGGGCAGAGGTCCCGGGCGTGCCCGACGAGCTGGCGAGGCTGCTCGCGCAAGAGAAGGAGGAGGGCGCCGACGAGGGCGCCCGCAAGGTCAAGGAAGATTGGGGTGACGTCGATGAAGAGGCTTGGTAGGTTCCTCATGGCGGCGCTTAAGGTCACGCTGGGCTTTTTCGTCTGGCTGTTCCGTGCCGTGTTCAAGTGGGTGATGTGAGAAGAGGCGGGCAATTGCCCGCCTCTTTCCGTTGTGCGATTTCGATTTCCCACGGCTAGTCCCGGTCGTCGTCGCCGGCTGCGCAGCAGGCGTAGGCCGTGAGCGTGAGGAGCCCCATGAGGAGCCCTATTCCGAAGGGCGCGAATCCCATCCTTCCACCTCCTTCGCGTAGACGACGGTGCGCGAGTTGCTCGTCTGGTAGCTGCACGTCACGAAGGCCCAGGCCTGCGCGATGTCCGCCGGCTCTTCCAGGACGACCTCGCACTGGGACAATTTGTCCCCGAGGTAGGCGGCGAGCTCCGCCGCGTCGGCGAAGTCGGTCCGCTTGCCCTCCGAGCTCGCGTCGACCACGTCGGCCGCGAAGACCTTGAGCTCGATCGCCTTCTCGCGGGTGTAGACCCGGATGGTGCGGTGCCCCTCGGCGAAGTCGCGCGACGAGTACTGCGCGAGCGGCGCGAACATGGTGCCGTCGGACATGTGGTGCCCGTAGACGATGACGAGCGGGCTCTCGGCACCCTGCGCGCACCCGGCATCTATGTAGGGAGCGCCCCACGCGGATCTTTCGCCGCCGGCGTCGTGCGTGAGGTAGAAGTCGGGCGATTCGGGCCGGCCCTGGACGATCGGGTAGTCGACGGTCGTGCCCGGCACGCGCACCCAAGCGACGACGGAGGCGGGAAGGGCGTCCCAGTCGATGCCGCCTCCCGTCTCTTGAGCCTCCATTGTCGCGTCCTCTTCCGCAGTAGGCACCTCGTGCACCTCGTAAGGGTTCCTCTCGGACAGCGGCAGGACGGCGAGCGCCCCCATCGCCAGCAACGCCACGGCAATGGCGAGCGCCGTGGCGGCTTTCCCTTTGTTCATGTCCTCCCCCGTTCGCAGGGGAGGCCCCGGGCGAGCGCCCAGGGCCTCCGGTTCGGTATCGATGCGGCGCCGCTACTCTTCCGGCTCTTCGTCTGCCGCGTCCTTGCTTGCGCCGGCCGTCTTGCGCTTGCGGTACGCGAGCGCCCCGCCCGCACCCGCCGCAGCTGCCAGAGCGATGCCCGCGGCCACGGCGTAGCCGGTGCCGTCGGGGGCGTCGGCCCCGGTCTTGGCGTAGGGCTCCTCGGGGACCTCGGGCGTGCCGGGGTTGTCCACGACGACGCTCTGCTCGGCGGAGTCGATGTCCTCGTGGGCCGCCACGACGTTGCCGGCGGAGTCCAGGACCTTCTCGAAGACGACGAGCTCGTCTCCCTCGGCCAGGCCCTCGGTGTCGAACTCGAAGGTCACCTCGACGGTGCCGGAGGGTGCCTCGGGCTCGAAGGGCGTGCGCGCGGTCACCTCGTTGCCGTCCTTGTCGAGGAACGGCTCTCCGGTGCCCTTGTCCATGAGCGTGCCCACGGCGATGTAGGTCTCGCCGGGGACGAGGCCCTTGTAGGCCACCGTGTCGATGACCTTGGCCTTGCCGGCCTCGATGACCTGGTCGCCGTCGGCGGCGTCGGCCGCCTGCGTGCCCACCTCGACGGCGACGTGGACTGTCTGGCCCTCGTCGGAGAGGTCCGCGTGCGACGCCACCTCGGCCTCGTCCTTGCGTAGGCTCTCGAACGCGACCAGGTCGCGGCCGCCGAGCAGGCTCGCGTCGAAGGCGATCTCGACGTCCTGGCTGCCGGTCGAGAGCGCGGGGGCGAACTCGGCCTTGGCCTCCACGGGCACGCCCGAGGCGTCGGCCACGGGCTCGCCGGTCGCCTTGTCGACGAGGGTGGCCGAGAGCTCGTACTCCTCGCCGGCCTTCAGGCCCTCGTAGGCGACGGTGTCGACGACCTTGGCCTCGGCGTCGGCCGAGACGTCCTTGTCGCCGTCCGCCCCGTCCTTTGCCGTGGTGGAGATGCGCGGGCCCTCCTGGTCGTCGAGGCCCATCCACACGGCCTTCGCGACCGTCGAGTCGCGATCGACCCAGAAGCTCCTCGTGATGAGCTCGAGGCCCTCGTTGGCATCGCAGCGCAGCTCGGTCATGGTGTAGGCGCCGTACGGCAGGGCCGCCAGCGAGTCGTCGACCGGCGCCGAGGAGCCGTCCTCGCCGAGCGAGAACCAGATGCCGGCCTTCGGGTCCATTTCGGCGGGCTCGATCGGACCCTCATGGCCGAGCAGGGCGTCGTTGGCGTTGGTGTCCCTCGAGTGCCTGTTCCAGCTGCTCGCGGTCGACGCGTCGCCGTTGCGGTCCGTGACCAGCACGTGAGTCTCGCCGGTGGCCGCGTTCTCGATGGCGAACGGGACCATGAGGCCGGCGTTGTCGGACTCGCTCTTCTTGGAGAGCTCGAGGTCGTTGCGCACCACCTGGTCGCGGAACTCGAGCGCGGCGCCGTCCGCGGAGGCGCTCACGATCTCGCCGCCGGTGCGGACCTCGAAGGTGCGGGGCTCGCCGTCGGTCAGCAGGTAGCTCCCGTTCGTCGCCGTCTCCCGCACGTCGTAGGTCCCGTACGGCAGTGCGTCGGCCGCGGTCTGCGCGGTGTAGGCGCCGGCCTCGTCGTTCCATGCGGTGGTCAGCGTGGCCACGGCTTCGCCCGGCTCGCGCCATTCGCCGTCAACGAGGACCTTGTGCGCCGAGCGGTTCGTGACGGTGAACTCGATCCCGTCGAGGCCGGGGTGCTCGCCAGGCGCCTCCTTGTGGCCGCTGCCCGCGAGCGCCTCGGACGCCTGCAGCTCCTTGTCGGACTTGGTCACCTGCACGCCGCCGCGGAAGACCTCGTCGGTCACGGGGTCGCCCGTGAGGTCGCGCATCTCGTCGGCCTTCACGGTGAACGTGACGGAGGCGTCGCTGGCGTCGTAGCCCTCGGGCGCGCCGGACTCGACGATGCGGTAATTGCCCGCGGGGAGGGTGTCGGCGCCGGTCGCGGCGACGTGCGACCCGTCCTCGGGCGCGGTCTTTATCGTGGCGCATACCTCGCCGTCGGCGTAGTACTTGCCGCCGACCAGCACGTAGCGGCCGGTCTCGTTAACGACGGAGAAGCTCGCGCCGTCGAGCGAGGCGTCGCCCTGGGGCTCCGCGCCCGCCTCGGAGTCCGTTTTGGCGACCTTGACTCCGCCCGTGGACCAGCTGAAGCTCACGAGCGTCTGAGAGCCGCCGCCGGTCCTGACGCAGAATGCCTCGAACCCGGCGGATACCTTGCCGGCGCCCGCCTTCATCTTGGCGAAGGTCCCGCCGATCAGCTCGGATTTCGCCCAGGAGGCGAACTCGGCGCTCGTGCCGTGCGTGGCAGCCGACTCGGACCCAGAGTAGGCGTAGGCGATGAGCACGTGGCTCGCCGCGGCGTACTTCGCGTCGTCCCAGCCGCCGCCGTCGTACCAGCTGCCCGGGAACATCGACGCGTCGAAGCCGGGAGAGCCGAACGAGTACCAGATCGCCGCTGTCACGTCGCCGCTCGGCACGGGGCTCGTCGAGTAGGAGCCCGGCGCGGGCGTCGGGGACGAGGGCTCGGCGCAGTAGGCGATGTTCCCGTCGGCGCTCATCCACGTGGTGGCGAAGCCGCCGTAGGGGATCTTGCCGCCGATGGACACGTCTACCGTGCTCGGCGCGGCGTAGGCGGGCGAGGCCGCCACGGAGGCGAGCAGCGCCCCCGCCGCCAGGATGAGCGCCATGGCGCATCGGAGGAGCTTTTCCTGCAGGGTGCAGTCTTTCGCTGCGTTCATCTTTCCGCCTCCCTATCTCTCGACGCTTCGCTGTGCGCGGGGCGCCTCGTGCTCGGCGGCGCGGCTCGCCTGGCGGGCGTGCTCGGCGCGCTCCGCGAGGTAGCGCGAGCGCCCTGCGTCAACGGCCTCCTTGAGCTGCGCGGGCATGACCTTCACGGTGTCCTTGACCGCGCGGCCGTCCTCGTCGAGCTCGGGCTGGCCGTCCGGGCCCATCACCGTCTTCCTCAGCCACACCTCGCGGTTCGCGAGCAGCGGTATGTCCCGGAAGTCGGCCCCCTTGAAGCGGCTCTCGTTCACGAACATGGGGCTGAACTCGTAGCCTCCCACGTCCACGCCGTCGACGACGGTGCCCTTGGGAAGGGTCGCCGAGTTGAAGGTCCTGGTCTCGCCGGTCGCGCGGTCGGTGTACTCGATGCCCTCGCGCACGAAGCTCTTGTGCAGCGAGAGGTACACGTTCTTCCTCTCTTCCATGTCTTTCCTCCTTTTCGTTTTCAATCGGTCCTTGTCTTCATCCGCCGGGACGCGTGCCCCGGCGCGGTGCCCCTATCTCATGGCGACCGCCCCCTTCCTCGCTTTTCCGCTAGAAGCCGCTCACGATGTCGCGCGCCCAGGAGCCGCTCTTCACGAGGGCCAGGATGAGCAGCACGCACATGGCCAGGTACTGCAGCGCGTAGGTGAGCCCGTTTGCGACCGCGTCGGCCGGGGTGCCCGTCCCGGGGTTCGCCCCGGTGAGCCCGCCGAGCACGAGCGGGAACGATATGAGCAGCACGAGGATGATGACGCCGGCGATGCAGACCGCCCCGAAGCTCTTCAGGTAGCCAAGGCCTATCTGGCGCGTGGCGTCCATGCCGAGGAACGCCAGCGGGATCGGGGCGAACGCGGCCATGATGTAGAGCTGGAGCGCGCGGGCCCAGCAGACCACGAGGGCGACGACGTAGGCCGCCAGCACCACGACCCAGCTGATGAGGCTCACGACGAGCATGGCGATGAGCGACGGGATGTCGTCGTCGGTGGTGACGACGGACGCCTCGGGCAGGTCGAGCGCGCCTCCGGCGCCGAAGAGCGCCTCGACTCGGTCGATGGCGAGCCCGCAGACCTCGTAGATCGACGCCATCAGGTCGAAGCTGTTCTGTATGAGGAACAGGAACACGGCGAAGAACACGAGGAGGAAAACGACCTCCTTGACGCCGGGAAGGCTCTGGCTGCCGTCCATGCGCTGGGAGATCTCGATGAGCTTCAGGGTGAAGACCAGGCCGAGCACCCCGCACCCGATCGGCAGGATGGCAACCTGCCATACGCCCCGGGCGACGTCGTGCATGGTCAGGTCGCTCGAGCTCGTGAGCATGTGCGCGAAGTCGGCCGAGAGGATCCCGTTCGCGCCGATCGACCCGAGCACGCCCGTCTGAGCCTTGAACATCCAGTTGCAGCAGTCTCGCAGGAGGCCGCACAGCCAATCGTTGACGTCCCCGGCTATGTCGGCGTATGCCGGCTGCGCGGGGACGAGCAGGAGCGCGCAGAGGGCGAACGCCGCCGCGGCGGAGATGGCGAACGCCCTGCGGCGCTGCGCCTTGAGCGCCCGCACGGCTACATCGCCTCCAGCGAGCCGCCGCGCGAGACCACGGTGACCACCGTCGAGGCGGGGTCGTCGAGCGTGAAGGTCGTCGACGCGACGTTCCCGGCGTAGTCGAGCCACACCTCCTTGTCCCAGGTGGCTCCCGCCGCCTGCGGGGACACCTCCGCCGCCTTCCCGGCGACGGCCTCCTCGATGGCGGCGGCATCCGCGCCCAGCGCCTCGGAGAGGCGGTCGTCGGTGCCGGTCACGGAGAACGCTCCGTCTTGCGCCTTCTGGAGCGCGTAGGCCTGCGTCAGGAGGTCGCATGCCAGGGTGCGGGCGTCCCCGTCGCCCGAGACCTGGATGAGCGAGAGCCCTCCCGCCTTGTCGCCGGTTCCCTTGACCTCGATGGGCACGCTGAGCACGCCGCCGGCCTCGGAGGGCTCCTCGGCCGAGAAGAACCAGGCGCGCTCGGTGCCGCCCGCGCTCTCCACCATGGCGCCCTCGACGATCCGCAGCGTGGCTGTCGGGTCGTCGGCGCCCGTCCATGCGGTGTTCCAGAGCGCCTCGGCGCCCGAGGCGGCCTTCCCGGTTGCCGCGTCGGCGCCTGCAGCCGCGGGCTGCTCTTGCTCCTGGGGACTATCCTGCGCGCCTTCCTGCGGGGCGATGGCGCAGCGCGCCGCGCCCGCGCCGAGCGCCACGGTGAGCGCGCCTGCCGCGACGGCGGCCATGACCCTTGACTTTCCCTGCATTGGTTTCTCCTATCTCGCGGTGAGCGCGCAGCTGAAGCTGCCGATGCCGCTCGCTATGCGGCACACGTCGCCCGTTCGCGGCTCGTGTATGTACCTGTCGTCGCCGATGTAGATGGCCACGTGGCCCGAGCGGTAGAGGATGTCGCCGGGCTTCGCCTCCGAGAGCGGTATGCGCCTGAGCTCCTCGTACTGGGAACCCGTGTAGTGGCTTATGCGGATGCCCGCCTGCGCGTAGCAGTACTGCGTGAGCCCGCTGCAGTCGAGCGCCTTGCCGGGGGTCGAGCCTCCCCACACGTAGGGCACGCCGAGCTGGCTGTACGCCGCCTCGACGATCGCGTTCCCGTTCGCGGCCGGGTACTTCAGGTCCTCGACCGTCATGGAGTCGAGCCGGTAGAGGCCCCATTGCGCCATGATCGACTTCAGGGACTCGACGTAGGACGAGTCGGTCGCCCAGCCGGCGTCCTTGAGCCCCTCGGCCATCCTGTCCGAGTCGTGCCTCTCGATCGCCTCCCGGATGAGGGCGTTGCCCGAGTAGCGCTCCGCCTGCAGGAAGACCCTGCTGCGGAAGCGGATGCACTCGGCGTCGCCGGTGAAGCGGATGAAGCTCGCCGTGATCTGGGTGTGCTCGCCGGGCACGTACTCCTCGCTGGTGGCCCAGTTCGCCTTGCCGGCCACCTCGGGGCAGCCCGCGTAGCCCGACCACCACTTCATGCCGAAGAGGTTGTGGTCGCGCTCTGCGAGCTGGCTCATGCGGTCGCCCTGGCCGGACTCCTGGATGATCTGCGCGATGGTGCAGCCCGCCGGGTGCCCGTACTCCTCCTGGCACTCGAGCGCCGCCTCGACCATCTCGTAGGTGATGTAGGGCGGCAGCCCCTCGAGGCCCTGCTTGGAGGCCGCGTCGTCCCAGAAGCCGAACAGCGCGCTCAGCAGCTGCGCGACGGCGAGCGCGCAGGCGACGAAGGCCACGATGCCGGCCACCGCCCCGAGCAGGGCGGGCGCTGCGCCCGAGACCGCGCCCGCGATCGCGGAGGCGGCGCCCTTCGACCCCGCGGCTCGGGCCGCCTCGCCCGACGCCTGCGCGGCCGCCTGGGCCGCCTGGTGCTTGGCCGGGGCGGTCGCGCCGGCTGCCTCGGGGCCGCGCGCGCCTCCCTTTGGGGCGCCGAGCGCGGTTGCCGCCTTGCGGCTGCCTTGGGCTGCTTTCTTCGCCTTCCTCTGCCGCAGCCTTCCCGCGGCCTTCTTGGCCGCACGCCCCGCGTCGTACATGCCCGAGGCGCCCTCGAGCTCCTCCGAGTCGTCGAGCTGGGAGACGGCCTCCCGGGCGATCGCCAGCTTCGCCGCATCGACGCGCGAGCGCATCGCGGCCGCCGCGCGCCGGTCGCCGGCTGGTTGGGACAATTTGTCCCCGAGCCCGCCTTCCGGCGCGTCGGGCCTGGAAGGGCGCCCCTTCGCCGTTGCGGCGGGGCCTCCCGCCTCGTCGAGCGGGCCGGCGCCCTCCGAGACGTTTCCCAGGGCGTCGCGCTCGGTCTCCGCGACGTCGCCCGCGGTGAGCACGTCGCGGCGCTGCGCCCCGACCACCTCGAGCATCCCGCCGCCCTCGCTCGGGCCGGCCATTCCTATTCCTCCGCCTCTCGCGCCGCCCGGCGCATCTCGCGCTCGGCGACCTCTGCGGGCTTGGTGTTCCACAGGTCGTAGAGCGGGCCTTTCGGGAAGTCGTCGGTGATGGGCACGCGGATCCCGGCGCTGATGAGCAGGCCCTCGCCGGGCTTGACGGCGTCGCCGATGTAGCCGCGCTCCGTGGCGGAGAGCTGGAGCATCTCCGCCCATGCGTCGAGGTCGGCGGTGGACTGCTTGTGCAGCAGGAAGAACTCGGAGTTGAGCACCATGTCGCGGGCCTCGGCGTTGGCCAGCATGTGGCTCGTGTTCTGGCTGATGCCGGTGCAGATGAGGCCGAACTTGCGCCCCTCGCGCCACAGGCGGGCGAAGTACTCGACCACCGTCGGGTGCGCGAAGAGGCTCTGCACCTCGTCGATGTAGAGCCAGGTGTAGTTGGGGCGCGGCGGCGTTACCATCACGCGGTTGCGCACCATCTCGAGCGCCGTGATCATGCCGAACACGCGCATGTTCTGGCCGAGGCCGTGCATGTCGATGTTGGTGATGCGGTTGTCGAGCGCCACGTTGCTCTGGCCGTTGAAGAAGGAGAACGCGCCCTTCACGTAGCGCTCGTAGCGCAGCGCGATGTCGGCGGCCTCGGGCTCGGGCTGAGCGAGCAGCGCCGCGTGGAAGTCGCCGAGCGTGGGCAGGCGGCCGTCCCTCGCGCACTCCCGGTACGCCTCGCCGACGCAGCGGGCGATGATCGAGCGGTCGCGCTCCGGCAGGCCCTCGCGGCCCTCGGCCATGAGCGCGCTCGAGAGCGCGAGCACCGCGTCGGTCTTGTACGCGAGCTTGGCGGCGTCGGCGCGGTCCGCGACGTCGGCGGTGTCGAGGGGGTTGAGCACCGCCGAGCATCCCGGGGCGAGCTCGACGTTCGCGCCGCCGAGCGCGCCGACGAGGTTGCCGTACTCGCCGGCCGGGTCGAAGATCACGACCTCGTCCTCGGGGTGCGCGAGCACGGTGTTGGTTATCTCGCGCTTCACCGAGAAGCTCTTGCCCGATCCGGGCTTGCCGCACACGAAGCCCATGGGGCTCGCCAGGCGCTTGCGGTCGCACAGCACCAGGTTCCCGCTCTCCCTGGACTGCCCGTAGTAGCCTCCGCCCGCCTCGTCGAGGCTCTGGCTGGCGAAGGGCATCTGCATGGCCACCTGCCCCGTGGTGAGGTAGCGGCTCACGGTGACGTGGTTGTCCCCGAGCGGGAGCACCGAGTTGAGAGCCTGGCGCTGCCGGAAGTGGAGCGGCTCGAGGCCGATCGTGCAGCCCTGCGCGACGCTCGTCACCTGCTGGACGCGGCGGTCGAGCTCCTCGAGGCTGTCGGCCCAGGTGTAGACGAGGCCCGTGTAGACGAACAGGCGCTCGGACTTGTTGCGCAGGAAGTCGAGCAGCTCCTCGGCCTCCTCCTTCGAGAAGCGCAGCTCGGGCGGCAGGATCTGGTAGTCGTAGCCCTTCTTCACGGCGCTCATCTGCTCGTCGATGATCTCCTTGTCCATCCAGTCGATCTGGCGCTTCACGAGCGCGAGCGCCTCGCTCTGCGCGATGGGCTGCACGTGCAGCGTCACGTTGAGCGGCAGCGGCAGGTCGATGATGGAGGCGAGGTAGGTCTCCTCGATGACCGACCCGAAGCTGCGCACCGCGAGCACCGCGCCGTAGCGCCCGTCGCTGCGGAAGCAGTCGGACCTGCCCTCGGGCTTGAAGTCGAGCGTGGAGGGCATGACGAAGTCCTTCGTGCGCGCTCCCGACGTCGGGGACAATTTGTCCCAGGAGAACTCGAAGCGCGACCCCGGGCGCAGCTGCCCCTGCAAAAGCTCGAGCCTCTCGACGCCGTCGAGGGCGCGCGACGAGCAGCGTATGCGCGCGAGCGTCTGCTCCACGTCGCCCCGGATGCGCGCGAGCTTGGGCACCGCGGCGTCGACGTCGTCGGCGCCCACGGCGTAGGTCAGGTAGCGGTGGCGCACGAGGTTCGAGACGCCCTCGCGCATCTTGTCGTTGAGGATCCGGTTGTACTCTTCGGCGAGCCCGGCGGTGGCGCGCTCCCCGGGCTCGAAGAAGACCTTGCGGCCGACCTCGTCGGCGGGGATGGGCGCGTTCACTACCTGGAGCTGCACGTGGGAGTCCGCCGGGAAGTAGTTGAACAGCGAGCTCATCACGGTGAAGGCCGTCTCGCGCGCCTCCTTGCGCGCGGACTGGTAGCTGATGTCGGAGAACTCGACCGTCTGGCTGAACACCCCGGGCATCACCTGGGCGATGCCGTCCCTGTACATGGCGTCGTAGCCGACGTAGGCGGCCATCTCGCGCGAGCGGTCGCGCTCCCGGCGGCGCCTCTGCCGCTCGGCCTCCGCGCCCTTCGAGGCGTCCTTGCGCCCGCCCGTGCCGCCGAGGAGCAGCCCGAGGGTGCTCGGGCGCTTCGGCCTATTCTCCTTGTTGCTTCTTGCTCGGCTCATAGAGCTCGGCTCCTTTCTTCCTTGCCCTGCGCCTCGCGCGACGTCCCGGGCGGCCCGGGCGCGGCGAGCCCTCGGGGAGGCTCCCGGCGAGGCAGGGCTCGTACGCGAGCAGCTGCGGGGAGAGCTCGTGTGCCGCCAAAAGCGGCAGCAGCTCCTCGGCGCGCATGCCGAAGGGCCGCCAGAACCCGGCGAGCCAGAACGGCATGCTGCAGAGCATGATCGGGAAGGCCGCGTCCGCGACGTCGGCGTGCAGGCCCAGGTGGACGAAGGCCGCCGCCCCGACCGCGCTGCCGAAGCCGAGCGACACGCATGCGAGCGTGCGCAGGCTCATCTTCCCGACGATCTTCTCCTCGTACTCGCCGATGTCCTTCTGCACCGGTATCCGGAGCGCCATCCGCGACGCCCCCTATGCCGGCAGCCAGGACGTGTCCAGCTGCCCGAAGTAGACCGACGCGGCGATGATGATCGCGCCGCCGGCGATGGTGGAAATGGCGGTCGCGATCTGCGGGCCGCCCTGCTGCTCCCTGATGGCCAGGCCGAGCGAGACCGCTCCCCACACGACCAGGAAGCCGCCGAGGAAGGTCACGCAGCCCGACACGAGCTTGATGACGTTTGCGAGCATGCTGTTCTCCTTTGCTTTCGGTTGACGATGTTCCTTGCTGTTCCTCCCCCGCGGCGGGGGAGGCCCGCGCCGTCGCGGCCCCGTCACGAGGCGCCGTCCTTCCGCCTGCGGTACTCCGCGAAGTCAAACGGGCCGCGGCGCGCGGCCTCCTCGAGCAGGCTCGAGCGCGGGTGGCGCTCGAGCCGGTACTTCCGGTCCATGAGCGGCATGCACCCGTTCACGAGCACGAGCGCGTCCTCGCGCGGCATGCGCGCCACCTCGGCGGGCTGTATGAGGTCGCGCTCGGAGATGCCGCGGTTCACGGTCCGGGTCCAGCCGGCGCCCCGCGAGTCGCTCTGCGTCTCGCTCGCCACCGTCTGCTTGCCGGCCATCTTGCTGATCTCCTCGTTGGTCTCGTTCGCCTTGCCGCCCAGGTAGAGCAGCGTGTCGCAGGCGTTCACGATGGTCTCGGCGTTGTTGTCGCCGTAGGTCTCCTTCAGCTGCGAGAGCGACTGGACGATCATCGAGACGGCGATGTTCCTGCTGCGGGTGACGGCGATGGTCCGCTCGAAGTCTGGTATGCGCCCGATGTTGGCGAACTCGTCGAAGACGAAGTGCACCGTCGTGGGCAGCGAGCCGCCGTGCGCCTCGAGCGCCTCGGCGCAAAGCGCGCTCACGGCTGTGTCCATGAGCAGGGCGAACAGGAAGTCGAAGGTCGAGTCGGTGTCGCTCATAGACGCGAAGAGCGCGACCTTCGCGCCCTCGTCGCCCATGTGGGCGAGGTCGAGCTCGTCTTTGGAGGTGAGGTCGCGCACGGCGCGGATGGAAAGCGGCTTCAGGCGGACGTTGCAGCTCGAGAGCATCGACTTCATGGTGTCGCCGGCGGCCACGCGGAACTCGCGGTAGCTCGCGAGCGCGAAGTCGTCGGGGGGCGCGGGCTCGCGGACCTTGACCCACTCCCACGCGCCGTCCTCCTCGGCGAAGCCGCGCAGCGAACCGCCCTCCGCCGAGGCGCCGCCGCGCCTGACGTAGCGCTCGCCGGTCTCCAGCTCGCGGAACACCATGTCGAGCGGGCTCATGTAGCCCGGGTCGTCGCGGGCGTCGGCGAGCGAGAGCAGCGTGAGCAGCCCGTCGAGGTTCCGGTCGGCGGGCTCGCAGTGCATGACGAGGTAGGCCGTGAGCGCGGTGTAGACCAGGCGCTCGGCCTTCTCCCAGTAGGGGTCGCCCTTGTGGTCGGCCTCGCCCTCGGTGTTGGCGACGATGCCGCGGGCGAAGCGGATGACTCCCGCCTCGTCGCTTATGTAGGCTATGGGGTTGAAGCGCATGGAGCGCGTGAAGTCGATGGTGTCGAACGCGCGGATCTCGTAGCCGAGCTCCGCCAGCGCGCCGCCCATCTCGCGGATGAGCGTGCCCTTCGGGTCGGTCACGAAGAAGCTGGCGTTGGCCTGCAGGAGGTTCGGCTTGACGTAGTAGCGCGTCTTGCCGGTGCCGGGTCCTCCAACCACGAGCACGTTGTCGTTGGTGTCGGTGGAGAGGTCGAACCTGCGGCTCACGAGGCGGATGCGCGCGTTGTCGGTGAGGATGATGTTGTTGTCGGGGTCCTTGGGGTCGCCGAAGGGCGCGATGTCCTTGCGCGTGGCCCACCTGGAGCTACCGTGCTCCTCGCCGTCGCGCCGGGCCCCCTTGGTCCCCAGTGAGCGGGCCCAGGCGAAAAGTGCGCCGCACGCGCAGGCGGTCCCGGCGCACAGGGGAAGCGCCTCCGCGGAGAAGACGTGTCCCGCGCGGAGCGCTGCCGGGATCGCCGCCATGGCGGCCTCCGGGTCGAGGATCGGGTTCGCGCCCGACGCCGCTATTGCCGCGGCCGCTGCGTCTCCCATGGCGAACGCGGCTGCGGCCAGCGCGGCCGCCGCCTGCCACCTCATCTCTCGGGCCCCTCGATCTGGCGCGGGCCGCGGTCCCGGCCGATGTCCTGGCTGTGGGCCCTCGACGCCTCGCGCGCACGCTCCGCGCGCTCCGCCAGCCGCTCGGGCTCCTGGCGCCTCTCGGCGATCTCGGCTAGCCGCTCCCTCGCGCGGTCAGCGGCCTTGCCCGTCTCTTGCTCCAGCTGGCGGAAGGCCTCGTCGACCTCGGGGGCGTCCTCCACCTTGAAGAGCAGCCAGTCGCGGCCCTCGCCGGGGATGATGTGGTGCTCGACCGACGCGGCGCGCAGCTTGTCGGAGACGACCTCCTTGATCGTCGCGTACTCGGGAAGCCCAGAGAGCTCCTCGAGGCTGAGCTTCGCGTAGGTCGGCACGCCGTCGGCCGCGATGGCCTCGGCGCGCCCGCCGGCGATGGTCCCGCGGATTCCCGCGAGGCGCTCGGAGAGCTCCCTCGCGCTGCGCGCCATTGCCTCGGCGCCGGCCTCCTGGCCGATCCTCAGCATCCAGTCGAGCAGCTTGCCGCCCGCCTCGTCCCCGTAGTCGCTCGCCATCCCGCGCCTCCCTTCCAGTCGAGATGAAAAAGGGGCGCCTTCGCGCCCCGGTCGTCCCTATTCGGCCCCGACGGCCCTCTCGCGCGCCATTGGGGCGCGGGCTTCCTGCCCGGCGTGCGCGCGGCTCGCCTCGCGGGCGGACGCGGCGCGCTGCGCCAGCGGCTCGGGAGACTTCTCGTGCAGATGGGCCCACTCGCCGCTGCGGCACTGCTCCGGCGTCGCCTCGCACATGTCGCGCATGGCGCGCTCGAACCGCTCGGGCTCCTGGGCGATGGCGCCGAAGCTCCAGCTCTCGAAGCCGGTCCACGCGTCGCCGTCGCGCTTGAGCGTCCACCACTCGTCGCCGCCGTTCACCTGCTGGATGAACGCGAGGTCGCGGTAGCAGAACCCCTGGCGTATGGCCCAGTTGCCCGAGCCCAGCGCCTCGCGGAGCCTGTCGACGCTGTCCGTGCGGGAGAACTCGTAGGGGTACTCCTCGAGGAACGGGTCGTCCTGCCAGTCGAAGCCGCCGACCTTGAGCCAGCCGTTCTCCTGGCACTTCTCCACGAGCCCGTCGTGCTCGCGGCCGGTTATCCTCTCGAAGCCGTCCATGGGCCCTCCGCCTTTCGTTTGTTGCTTGGCGGGCGGCGTCCTCGCGATGGGGGCACGGTGCGAGTCGGAGCAGACGTGCGTGCTGGCGCGTCGGCGCCGCCCAAGACGTGTATAGCGATTTCAATTGCGTCGGAGGGCGGGGCCGCCCGCGATGGGTCGAGCTGGGTCGAGCCGTCCGCGCCTCCACGGGAAGCGCACAGGTCAGCCGCGCCGGCGCCTGTCCCTTCCGCCCAGGTAGACGGGCCTGCAGGTCTGGGAGATCCTGCTCGCGATGGCCTCTGCCGTGACGCGCTCGCCGCGCCTCGCGAGCCTGTCCGCCAGCGCGCCGGGCGCGTAGTTCGACGTGACGATGGTCGGGCGCATGTCCTCGTAGCGCGCATCGAGCACGCTGAACACGGTGCCGACGGACCATTCGGTCGCGTCCTCCTTGCCGAGGTCGTCGAGCACGAGGACGTCGCACTTGGCGTACCGCGCGACGGCGGCCTCGGTGCCGCCCTCGTCGAACGTCGCCTTCACGCGCTCGAGCATGCCCTTGGCGGTCGTGAAGGCGACCTCGTAGCCCGCCTCGGCGAACAGCCTGGCCATGGCGGAGGCGGCGTGCGTCTTGCCGGCACCGACGCCCCCGTGTATGTAGAGCCCGGCGCCACCGTTGCCCGCGAACGAGGCGATGTACTCGGCGAACTCGGGGCGGTCTGCCTCGGCGGCCCAGTAGCGCCTGGGGATGCCCGCGCGCGCGAGCACCTTCTCCCGGCGGGCCTCCTCCTCCTTGGCGGCGAGGTTGGCGCGCCTTCGCGCCTCGGCCTCCCGCTCGCTGACCGCGCCCTCGCACGGGCAGGGGGCGGCGGAGACCCAGGCGACCCTGCCTGCTAGCGCCGCGCCGAGCGGCTCGAGGGCGGCGCCGCAGTGCGGGCACGCCCTCGGCTCCGGCTCGTCGAAGGAGAGCCCGGCCGCACGGGCCTGCTCCAGGGTGATGAGTCCCGCTCGGTCCATCGGGCGCCCCTTCCTTATCTTCTGAAGTCCTTGTTGTCCCTTTTGCTTATTGGGTGGCATATCGTCAGGGGTTTCCCTGTCATCTCGTCAGGGGTTCGGGCTGCGAACCCTGACGGTTCGTCATCCTTGTTCGCGGTGAACCCTGTCATCTCGTCACCCTTTCGCGCCGGGAACCCTGACGAATCGTCAGGGGTTGCCAGCGCTCCGGGCGGCAGCCTCTCGCGCACGATGCGGTACCGCTTGGTTGCGTGCCCGCGCGCCGGGGCGTGCACGCCGCATTCCTCGATGAGGCCCTGCTCGAGCAGGTCGCGGATGGCGCGGTATGCGCTGCGCTCCTGCACGTTGAGGAACCGGGCCAGGCCGCCCTTGCTCTCGAAGTAGCCGCACCCGGCATCGCAGAAGCCGAAGATGCGCGCGTAGACGAGCAGGGGAAGGCCGGAGAGGCCCAGGTCCGCCATCATGAAGTGCCGTACCGTCGTGAACTCGCGCGGGGAGGGGCCGTCGCGCCCCCTCGGGCCTGCGGCCGCCATCGGCGCTAGCCCCTTCTGGGCGAGCCGACGACGCTGTTGCGCTCGACCCATGCGACGAGCTCGTCGTGCAGCACGATGCCGTCGCGCGTCTTGCCGCCGATGTAGCGGATTGGGAACGGGTCGTCGGGGTCTTTTGCGAGCCGGTACATGGCGTCGCGGCTGATGCGCAGCATCGCGCACGCCTCGTCGGCGCCGAATATCGCGTTGGTCGATGCGATGAGCCTCACCTGGCTCCTGCTAGTGCTCTTGGTCATGGTCGTCCTCGAGCTCCTTTCGTCTCGAGGCTCCCTCGCGTGCCCGGCCGCGGGCGGCTCCCGGGGCGGTCGCCGCCGTCATTTCCTGCCGCTCCTCGATTCGATGTAGGCGTCCACGGACGCCCTCGAAACCAGGAGCTTCCTTCCGAGCCTGTACGAGTCGATCTCTCCCGACCAGATGAGGTCGTACGCCTTGTTTCTGCTCGCCCTCATGTACTCCTGCATCTCGATCACCGTCATCCATTCGTCGCGGTCCTGGCTTCCCTCGGGCGCGGCGCATTCGGCTGCGCGTGCCATGGTTCCTCCAATCTTCCCGTGCGGCACCGCGCGGGCACGCCGCGCGACACCGTGTGCCTCTTCGTCTGCGCGACGATTGAACCGCCTGATGGCGATCTGCGCGCCCGACGGGAACGGAGACGGGTCGAGGTGGGTCGAGCTGGTCGGGCCTCCACGAAACGGCCATGAGCCACGTGCCTTAGCTCTCAGCTAAGTCCCTGAAAAGAAAAAGGCGCCCATGCGGGCGCCTGCCTAGGATCGAAGATTGTTCGGTTGTGGTCGGAATGCTCGTCTTCCGCGGTGCTGTCGTCCGGGGTCCGGCATCTGTCGTTCGCCTCTTCTGTCGTGTTTGATGTTGCGTGTTCTGCGAGCGACCTTGCGCGGGCCTGCCGGCCCGTTGCCCCAGGTGCACCCGGATAAATGGTACCCATCCGTTGGGACATGGCCTGTTGCGGTTGGCGATTCGGCTGAGCGGGAGCAGACGAACGGCGAAGGTATGCGCAAGGACGCCCCGTAAGGCTCGGTGGCCTTTGCGTTGCTTTTTTGGAACCCATCTGCAATACAAGAATTCCCTTGCTAGGCTGGGTTCTTCTCCGCCATTGCTAGATGGCGAATCCCCAAAGCCGGCGCGTCACGCCGCGAGCGGACCTTCTTATCGAGCGGAACAGAGAAAGAATGGGCTCGTAGCTCTTCTCGGAAGAGCCGCTTCTCGTCCCCCTAAGCAGGACGGCATCGTCAGTCCCGAGGATGTAGCTCCAGTAGAAACCGTCGTAGATCATCCACGGGCTTTCCCCGCGCTCGCCATAGTGGACGCCTTCGCCGATGGTGGCATAGGGCGCGAGCTTGGCCGCGGCAACCCTGAATCTGGCGGCGGGAAGGTCGCGTTTCCTGGAGACGTACTCGATTTCGCACCAACCCGTGACCAGATCGCAGCTCATGTCTATGTTGTCCTCGAGGGCAGGTCCCCACGTCCAGAACCGCGCCCACGTCGCCTTCTTGCCGACGCCTCCCGCAAGGGGCTCCTCACGGGAGACGGGCGCGGGGAGAAAGCCCACCTTGGGTTCGCCGTCGGCACCGTTGTACCATCGGGCGTAGGCGAAGCGGGTCCCGTAGAGCTTTGCGACCTGCTCGTCTTCGCGTGCCGCGAAAAGGCGCTCGAACGGTTCCGACTCCTCCTGCGGGATCAGATAGCCCCAAAGGTTGGGGCAGGCGATGTCCGTGTGGCCCTCCGGCCCGTATTCGGCCGGGTAGAACGTGCCGTCTGCCTGGTCCTGAAGCGTCTCGATTGCGTCGAGGATTGCGTCGTCTTCCCAAAACCAGCTGTCGCGCAGGCCCAGATACGCGCCCATGGCTATTTTCCCTGTTGCTTGGCGGGGAGGGGCTTGTCCCACTTTGCGGTATCGGGATTCCAAGCGGCTGTGAAATCGTCGTCCATTCCCTCGCAGGTGAGGCTTACGTTCCCTGCGGAGGGTTCAGGCTCCAGCTCGAGGAGAACTCGGTTGCCGCCCCTGCCGGTATTGAGCTCGAAATCCAGGGAGAACGAGAGCCCCGCGGCTTCGAACCCGCAGTATACGCTTAGAATCTCGGCGTCGAGGGCGGGTACGTTCTCATAGCTGAACCTGAGCTTCGGCGGGATGGTATGTGCCGGCAGCGCCTTGAAGAGGATGCCGGCAATGGTGTCGGCGATGATACCATCGTGCTCGTCTCGCCAGTCGCGGTTCTCCGGTGAGGCCTCGTCGTCGAACATCCCGTTTGCAGCGGCGTCTTTGCGGTGCCAGACGTCGTAGTCGAGGACGAACGGCAGCCCTTCTTCCTTATAGTACGCATTAAACTCACATCTCGTTTGCCATTCAAATTGTGCAGGGTTCATTTTCTCACCCCCTTTCGTTCCCGGGGGCGGGTTGGTGTTCCCCTTTCGGCTGCCCTCCACGGAAGCACCGAAATTTTGCCAACTCAAACAGCAAACTTTTTTCAAATTTTTTTGAGGACAGCAAAATGCGCCCGTCTGCAAAATGCAAACGGACGCAAAGGAATTAAAAAATGTATTTATATGATTATACAGTTCATATTCATGGGTAGAAATTTCCCCGGCGGTGGTCGGGCTTTTTTTGATATGTCAATGACCGTCGGATTTTGTCGATAGGGTATGTGCTTCATGGCGGCTACCTCCTTTTAGCCGCCGCTTTTAACAGTGATACCGCGTCATTTCATTAGAAGATAAAAAGAAACGGCGGCTTTGGTTTTTCAAAGCTGCTGCGGAAATCAAAGAACGACAAGCAACAGTTCTGATTTTGCTCCAATATGGTTATTGGGGGCACAAATTAAATCAAAAAAGAGCCGATAACAGCAGTATTTCAAACTGCATATTATCGGCTCTGCGTCTGTGCGTCTGGCTCTTTTAATTAAATTATTTTTGTTGTTTTTTGGCTTTATTATATGTATTAGCTAACTGTCCACAAGCTGCTTTAATCTTTCTACCATGAGAAACTCTCATGGTAACTTCAAGTCCTGTTTGCTCTAATTGATGTTTGAACGCAACCATTTCTTGTTTTTGTGGTGCTCTAATTTTTGAATTACTCGTCGGGTTGTATTGCAGCACGTTAATCATAACATTTTTGCCCTTAAACCATTTTGCAAGTTGCTTTATATCTGAGGAACGGTCATTTATACCTGGTAAAAGCAAATACGCAAATACCACTTTTCGATTATGCCTTTGTGAATAGGACAATGCTTGCTTAACAACATCTTCAATAGCGTACATGTGCATATGAGGAATGATGCAGTTTCTCGCAGCCTGTGTTGCTGCATGTAAAGATATTGTCAACTGAATTTTTAGATGTTCTTCGCGCAATTTTTTTAATTGATTAACTGGACCAACTGTTGATACGGTAATGCCGTCGGTTGGAAAGTTAAGTCCATTTCTATCTCGAAGAATATGGATTGCTGCAATCAAGTTGTCGTAATTGAATAAAGGTTCTCCCATTCCCATAAAAACGATACGATTTACTTTTTGACGTATCAATATGACCTGCTGCACAATTTCAGATGGTGTTAGATTACGAACGAAACCATTGCGTCCGGACTCACAAAAAATACAGCCAACAGAACAACCAACTTGCGTACTTACGCAAACAGTCCCACCATCTCGCCGTTTAATAAAAACCGTTTCGATATACCTGTTGTCTTTCAATTCATAAACATACTTTTCAGTATCGCTACTTTTATAGACTTTTTTTGTTGATATTGATAGATTTTTTTTGTGAAATGGCTGTTTATACAATTCCGCATATAAGGCTCTTGCTTTATCCTCTCCAATTACTTCCGACATTTCTTTGTAAGTAAATCCGTATGGGTCATTCAATATTTCCGTAAGTGTACTTTTAGGTAAGTGTTTCATTTAATATCCTTCCTTTTGTTTTTCAGAGTTTTTGATTATGATTTCTAATTTTTCAAAAAAGCCCATATTGAAAATGGGAAAAATCTTTTTTGATTTCAATGCTTATCGAATACGCATGCTATGTAACATAAACATTTCCCCCTTTTAATAATACTATACAAGACGATATTAGCAGGACATAAAAAAGTTGGAAGCCCCTCCTGCATGCATATCCGCGGATTAGGCCGACAATAGAGGTGTCCAAACCGCCAGCGGCCACGCCGCATTCATGGAAGGGGCTTCCGATGAGCAATGCTACCACTTTCGTAGGGCTAGACGTGCATGCCAGGCCGGTGAAGGCCTGCGCGTTCGTCCCGGAAACGGGCGAGACGATCAGGAAATCGTTCGGCTACGAGCCCGGCGAGATCGCCTCATGGGTGTCCTCGCTGCCCCAGCCCGCCAGATGCGTCTACGAGTCGGGAGTGACGGGCTTCCACCTTTGCCGCGAGCTGAACGCGATGGGCGCCGCCTGCGTGATCGGAGCCGTTTCCAAGATGCACAAGCCCGCCGCGGACCGCGGCCGCAAGACCGACAGGCGCGACGCGCAGTTCCTCGCGGTGCAGCTGGCGCTGGGCGTGGTCACCGAGGTGCACGTGCCCGATGCCGAGTGCGAGGGCGCGCGGGATTTGGCGCGGGCGCTGGCCGACGCGCGCGACGACGCCGTGCGCGCCAAGCAGAGGCTTTCGAAGTTCCTGCTCAGGCACGGGCTCGTCTACGACGAGAGGAACGCCGCCGGCCAGAGGCGCAACCGCTGGACCGGGGATTTCTGGGCGTGGGTGGGCCGCATCGACCTCGGGGACGCCGCCGCCATGGCGACGCTGGACCACTACTGCGAGCGCGTGCGCGAGGCCGACGCCGCCAAGGCCGCGCTCGAGGCGAAGGTCAAGTCGCTGGCCCAGCAGCCTAGATGGAAGCCGACCTGCGACGCGCTCAAATGCCTCAAGGGTATAGACGCGGTCACCGCGGCTTCGATCGCGTGCGAGGCCGACGGCTTCGCGAGGTTCGCCACGGCGTCGGGCTTCGCGGCGTGGGTGGGCCTGGTGCCCTCCGAGCACTCCAGCGGCGAGTCCCGATTCCGCGGCGGGATAACCAAGGCCGGCAACAAGCACCTGAGAAAGCTGCTCGTCGAGGCCGCCTGGCACTACAAGGGAGCGTCGAGGTCGCCGAAAGACCTGGCCAAGGGGCAGGTAGTCGACGCAGCGACCAGGCGACACGCCAACGCGGGCGTGAGGCGGCTCGTCGACAGGCGCCGCTCCATGGACGATGCGGGCAAGCAGAGCAGCGTGGCCAACGTCGCGGTGGCGCGCGAGCTGGCCTGCTGGTGCTGGGCCGTGGGCCGAATGGCGGAAGGCGCCTAGCGGGAGCGCCGCGCACATATCCGGGTCTTTCCCGGAATTCCCGGGCTCGACGGGCGTCGGCCTCCATCCTCGGATTTTTTTCGTGCGGCGGCGAAGCCGCCACGCACGCCAAAAGACAGACGAGACGGAGGGGCCGGCCGTAGCAACGAGATGCACCGGCGCATTCTGCGCGATGGGCGAATATTAAACTGCCAGACGGGCGTCGATCCGACACGCGCTGTCAACGGGGATTGCGGAGGAGATAGATTGGGCCAAGGGCGAACGAAATCGCCCTTGGCCCTTCATTGCCTATTGACAATGTCCTGCTCATATTATAAAAGGCGCCCACGAGGACACCTACAGGCTATCTTCGAACTACTTGGTTGGGGCAGACGGAGGAAAAAAATAGGGCAGAATCGCTCTCATGATCCCGCCCCGCAAACCCGAGGGTTTCTAACTGGCTCCATTATTCCGGGCTTCTCAGTTCTGTCATTGACCCAGGTATCATCCGTCTCCTATAGCGAGTGAATATAAAAATAGGGCAGAGTCGCTTGCGCAAGTCCGCCCCTAAAACCGTGAAGGTTTTGCTATCTGCAGGCTATTCTACCAACCCGAGCGATTCTGTCAACCTGCGAAGGAACTCGAGCGCGGAGCGAGCTGCGGCGTCGGGCCCCTTGTCGGGCAGCGCCTCGGTTTCGCCGTCGGCCCTGGCGAACATCTCGGCGAGCTCGGATGCGGCGCGCGAGCGCGAGGAGCCCTCGGGTACCAAGCCGGAGTGCGCCACGAGCACGGTCGCGACCTCCTGCATGGCCGTATTCCCCATCCACTTCCTCCTGGTCGCCTTGGGAATCCCCACGGCGGCGACCCTTCGGGAGACGCCGCTGGACGCCGAGCCCCGGGCGGCGCCCCTCTCGGCGAAGCAGTTGATCAGGCACGAGCCGTGCGCGGCGCAGTTGCGGACGGACTTCACGCGCTTGAGGTCGTAGTGGGAGGCCTCGAGGCGCCTGTCGCCCCATCGCCTGGCGCAGAAGCGCACGAAGTCGATGAGGGTGCCGAACGAGGTGAGCTCAAGGAAGGCCCAGGCAGGCATGTCGCCGGAGTACTTCGCGTAGAGGCTCGAGCTGTAGGGGCTGCGGCCGCTCATCTTGAGCTCGCGCAGGCGGTACTCCCTGTTTGCAGTGGTAAGCGATGCCATGTAGTCGGCCACGATGGCGTAGCCGTCCTCTCCACGGTCCTCCATCTCGCGAAGCAGTGTCACCTTCTGGAAATGCTCGATGTCGAGCGTCATGCCGAGCAGGGCGTGGCGCAGCTCCTGGTCGAGCGCCGCGAGCAGGCGCAGCTGGCCGAAGTCGAGGTCTACGTAGCGGCCGTCGCGCGGGCCTCCCTCGTATTTCGAGAAGAGTTTGCGGTAGGATGCGAGCTTGAAGAAGTTGCACTTGTCGCGCAGGTAGTCCGCGGCCTCTTCCTCGGAACACAGTTCGAAGGCTACGCCCTTCTGCTTGAGGTGCTCTATCTGCTGCTCGATCGTGAGGATCGGCTTCCTATCGTGGGGTTCGGCCATGCTCGGTCTCCTGTCATTGATTTGAGAATCCTATTCTACCAGCATGTTTGCCCTGAATCCTGAAGGCCCGTTCGCCAACTCATAAGCAAGCCACCTGAGACTACTCACTTTGTTCACGAATGGCGAAGACCTGCGACCTGGGGTTTTGCAAATGGCGCGCAAGCCACCCGCGTTAATTCACTTGCGATTGCAGCTGGCGGCTTGCGGGCAAAAGGGCGGTTGAGTTTCAAAACGGGCGTTTTCGGCGCCATCGAGCCTCCAAAGGCGACCCGCCGCGCACTTTGGGACAAAAACAAAAACTCAAAGCCCTGAGTTTGAAAAAAGTTTTTGAGGTTGTCCCAGCTTTTGTCCCCGAAGCCGACGAAACGCGACATCGCGTCATTCGGCGGCACGCGTTCCGTGTCGATGCCGAAAACTGGGTGTAACTGGAGTGACGGGACGGCAGAACCGACGCCATCGAGTGGGAGTGAGCTGGGCCTTCGTTCTATCTAGTTGCAAGCCGCCCGCCTGTTGGCAGTGGTTAGCATCTATTGGCACGACTAGGACGAAGCCACCCGGACTTTCCGAGAGTGAAACGTAGGAATCAGCCCCGAAACAAGACCGTTTCGGGGCTGATTCTATAGGCGTTAACCTGGGGAAATACTCTCGACAACCCTTCAAGAGGACGACGTGATGACATTCCCTGCTAAGAGGGGCGAACGGATGCCAAAACATGCCAACGCGGTGATGGAAGATTTCATCGCGTTTTCAAGCCAGAGGGGCATCTGGCGCCGTGCCATGTAGTCACCTTGTAGTCACCCCGCTTTTTCGCCCCCCTCTTTTTGAAAAGCCGCAGGTAGAAGCGAAGAGGGAAAAAACACCCGGAAACGCGCTTTCCGCCGCTTTTACGCCTATTTCCGGGCTCTAGAAACGTCGTTTTTCACTCTTCCCACCGCGCTAGCCGGCCAATTGCGGGGACGGATTGGGTCTCAAGAAACGGCAGTAGTAATGCGAGAGTGAAGATCGCGGTGTTCCCCGAAGCCCTGTCGCCGACGCGGCGGCCTTATCGGAAAGACGCAACGCGCCACCTTGAAGAGAGCGCGGCACCGTGTGCGGCTCTTGAGCGGACGGCGCGTTCGGGCCACTCCCGTGAACCGCCGCCCGCCCTCAGTGCTCGCTTGCCCCGAGCCCCTCAAGGACGGCAGTTGTCCGGACCGGGTCGCTCGCTCCCAGGAGGTATGCCGTGCTGCCCTTCGTGCGCACGAGGAGCCACGGGCCCGCCTCGGGGTCCAGGCACACCTTGAGCGGCCCGTACTCCTCGCTCGAGAAGTCGCCCTCGAGGCAGGTGTCCGCGGAGCCCCCGAACGTGCGCGTCATATCGGGGAGCCGGTGGAGCGCATCGACGGACTCGACGTCGCCGACGAAGATCTCGTAGCTCGTCAGCACGTGGCTCGCGCGGACCGTCTGCCCGGAGAGCTCCAGCGTGACCGGCGCCGACAGCTCCTCGGCGATGAACACGCCGGCCAGTGGCAGGCAGAGCAGCACGAACGCGAGCACTGCCGCTATCGCCTTGCCGGCGGGCCGCGCCAGGTTGACCGACGTGCCGACCCCGACGCGGTCGTTCACCATGAGGCTGGAGTCGTCGGGGTTGAAGTAGAGGAGCCCGAAGACCCAGCGGTCGTCCTCGTCGATGTAGAACCCTTCTCCGCTGCCCTTTGTGAGGCGCTCCTGAAGGCCCCGGACGCGCATCTCGGTCGCGAAGGAGGCGACGAACAGGGCCGCGGCGGGAAGCGTCATGCCCACGAGGTACAGAGTGGGCGAGCCTTGAAAGAGGAGCTGCGACCAGCTCACGAGCGAGAACGCGGCGGCCGCAAAGAGGCACACGCGCCCCCAGGCGCGCCTCCGGATGCGCGTGAGGGCCAGTGTGAGGGCCCCGTCGGCGTCCACCGCCTCGCTGCGGTCGCGGTAGCACCAGCGGAAGACCGCCCATGTCGCGAGGGCGCCCGCGGCGGAGAGCAGGTAGACCGGCAGGCCCCCGCGGTCGAACAGCGCGGGGGCCATGCTTGCCGAGACGGCGAGGAGAAACCACGCGTTCGAGGTGCGCGTTCGGGGCTGGGCGGCCGCCCCGATGTCCGCGACCGTCACGCGCCGGGGGCCGTCCTTCCCGTCGCGGCGCCACCCGCGCTCGTCCTTCAGGGCGGCGAGCCTCGCGTTCGCGCACGCGAAGACGACCTCCGGGGCTATGCAGGCGACGAGAACCCAAATGCTCCAACAGACCGCAAGCGACCCCGCGAGCGCGCGGACCGACCCCGCGGCGGCGCCCGCCAGTGCGACGGCAACGAGCGCGACGGCGCACGCGAGCTGCCGGCGACGATACCCCGAGAGGATGGCCGCTACCTGCCCGTCGCCATGCGCCTCGCGAGGCAGCGTCACGCCCACGGCGATGTTCTTCTTGAAGCGGGCGCTGTCCCTGAGCGCCAACCATATCGGAATGGGAAGCCAGCAGCACACAAGCCAGATCGCGGAAACGGAACTCATCGCAGACCCCTTTCTCTTCGGGAGGGAACCCCGTCCAATAGGCGCCCGCAGAGCGCGAGTACCTCCTCGCGCGGCATGCCGCCTGCAACGAGCTCGTCCAGCTGCAGCCGCAGCGCCTCCACGGCGCCGGGGCTGGGACCCGAGCTGGCATCCGGCTCTGCCACGAAGGTGCCGCCGCGCCGGTCACCCCGCACGTGCCCCTCCTGCTTGAGAAGCTGGTAGGCCTTGCTCGCGGTCATAACGTTGATGCCGCACTCCGACGCGAGGGCCCGGACGGTCGGCAGGCGCTCGCCCGGCGCGAGCCCGCCTTCCGCTATGGCCCGCACAATCTGATTCCGAATCTGCCGGTAGACGGGGATTGCGTCCGAGAAGTCCAACTCCAGGAGCATGGCGTGCACCTCCTGCGGTCAATGTAATATCTGTATTAGATACAGTAATACATTAATGCGACAATCGCAAGATAAGGAGAGAGAGCGGCTCCGGTCGTCACCCTCAGGTGATTTCATTGGGTTTCAGCCTCGGTACCTGGCCTTCCAGGCCTCGTATTCCCCTTCCGAGATCTCTCCGCTTTCCAGAAGGTCCCGCATGCGCTTCCATGCATTCAACGCCTGTGCGGCCTTCTGCGAGCCCGGCCTCGACGGGTCCGGGGCGACAGCGACGCCCGCATCGGTGGCGACCGGTTTCAACCCGAGCTCCCGCTCGAACCTGAACAAAACCTCGAGCGCGCCCCTTGCGCCGCTCACGCCCACCTCGCGAATCGAGTCGGCTGACACGTCCAGCGCTTCCGCGATCCTCTCGATCTGCTCGTCGCCCGGCGTCCTGATATCGCGCTCGTAGTTGCGTATGGCGGACTCGGTGAGCCCCACCTCCTCGGCGAGCTCCCTCTGGGTCATGTCGACGTCGTTGCGGTACCTTCGTATGCGCTCGCCAATGCTCACGGGTCCTCCTTGCTCCTTGGATGGGGAAAGCATATTACAGCACGCAACCGTGCGCAATCGATTGACAGCACGCTAACGTGCTGTTATTCTACTTCGATATACAGCACAAATACGTGCTGTATATCCATCCAGAACGATTGGGAGGAGACGGGATGTCGGTGAGACACGAGGCGAACGGTACCTGGACGGCACAGGTCTGGTACCGCGACTACAACAAGGACCTGCGGCACAAGACAAAGCGAGGATTCGAGACGGAGAACGAGACGAAGGCCTGGGAAAAGGAGTTCTCCGCGGAGGCGGAGGGGTCGGTGGACTCCACCTTCGCCTCGTTCTACGAAGTCTATTCCCGGGACGTGCGGCCCAGGCTGCGGGAGCATACCTGGATCACGAAGAAGTACATGATAGAGGGAAAAATCCTCCCGTGCTTCGGGAACATGCGCGTAAACGAGATAGAGCCCCTCGACGTAGTCCGCTGGCAGAACGGGCTCATGGCTCACCGCAACGAGAAGGGCGAGCCCTACTCCCAGACCTACCTCAGAACCATCAACAACCAGCTGTCCGCCATCTTCAACCACGCCGTGCGCTACTACGGCCTCGCCTCCAACCCGTGCGCGCGCACCACGAGGATGGGCTCGTCGAAGGGCGGGGAGATGCTCTTCTGGACACGCGACGAGTACCTGAGGTTCTCCGACGCCGTGGCGGACAAGCCGGAGAGCTACTACGCCTTCGAGATTCTGTACTGGTGCGGCCTCCGACTCGGGGAGCTGCTCGCGCTCACCCCTTCGGACTTCGACTTCGCCCGTTCGGAACTGAAGGTGACGAAGTCCTACCAGCGCCTCCGGGGACGCGACGTGGTCACTCCGCCCAAGACGCCAAAATCCGTCAGAGATGTCGTCCTGCCTAAGTTCCTCGGAGAGGAGCTGGAGCAGTGGGTCGGATCCCTCTTCTTGGACCCCGACGCGCGAATCTTCACGTTCACGAAGGCCAAGCTCCACCACGAGCTCGACCGCGGCTGCAAAGCGTCGCACGTCAAGAGGATCCGCGTCCACGACCTGCGCCACAGCCACGTCTCGCTGCTGATAGAGATGGGCTTCTCGGCGGTCGCCATAGCGGAGCGCATGGGGCACGAGAGCTCCGACATCACCTTCAGGTACGCCCATCTGTTCCCGGACAAGCAGAACGAGATGGCGCGCGCCCTCAACGCCTCGAAGGAGGGGTTCTGATGCCCTGTCCGAACGACCGCAGGGAGCGCAGCGTCACCGTCGGCTTCAGGATGACGCCGGAGCAGAAGCGCTGGCTCGACCGCGTCGCCGAGGAGAGCGGGATGTCCAAGCAGGACTTCATCATGGCGAGGCTGCGCGACGAGGCGATCGCCGTCGTGCCGAACGTCCGGGTTTACCGGGCGCTGCGGGAGCACATGGTGGAGCTGCTGCGGGAGCTGAGGCGGATCGGCGCGGGCGTCACCGTCGACGAGCGCCTGCACGAGGAGATCGAGCGGCTCACGCGCGAGTTCGTCGACCTGCGCGGAGAGACCGAGGCGTCCGCAGTCAACACCGAGCGCCTCGACATCCTGGGTATGAGGCGCCGCTAGAGCCCCCGCCGCTTCCGTAAACTGCCTCCCGTTTCCCGTATCGAAGAGCCGGGGCGCGCTTCACCGGGAGGGACTCGCTTTGGGAATGCGTTTCATACGGCGGCGGCCGGCGGGCAGGGTCACGGCGCAGCGGCATCCCCCTCCCGCGTTCTTCGAGAACCGCGCCTCCCCGCCGTGCGCCGCGGCGATGCGCCGCACGATCACGAGGCCGAGGCCGTGCTCGGGGAGGTCGGAGCCCGACCTCCTCCCGAGCGCCGCGAGCATATCTGCCCCAAGGCCCCGGCCGTCGTCACTCACGACGAGCACAAGCCGCCGGCCGAGCGGGGTGCCGGGGAGCCCGCCTCGGACATCAAGGGAGACCGTCACGCGGCAGCCCTGCGGGTTGTGCCGGAAGCTGTTCCCCACGAGGTTTACCGCCATGCGACGCAGCAGCGACTCGCTCCCGCGCACGCAGACGCCCTCGGCGGCAGGCGCCACGTCGAGTTCCAGCTCGCAGGCACCCGTCCCCTCGTCCAGGAAGCCCGCCGCCACCGACCGCAGCACCGCCGCCAGGCGCACGTCCCCGGCGTCGATGGGCTCCATGGCGTAGCGCAGCCGGTTCACCGCGTTGAGGTCGGCGAGCAGGCCTGCCGCCTCCCTCGACTTCGCCACGATGCGGGCCACCCGCTCCCGGTCGCCGGGGTCGAGATCGGGGCCCTCCATCAGGAGCGAGGCGTCGGCGATGACCGCGGAGAGCGGCGTACGCACGTCATGGGACACGGCGGCGACCCACTCGTTGCGCGCGTCGTCGCGCCGCTTCCACGAGCGCCGGGAGAGCGCGCTCACGAATACGACGAGCGAGACCAGGTTCACGCAGAAGAGCGCGACCAGGAGCAGCACCCCGCCGCTGAACTCGTCGAAGCCCTGCGAGAAGCTGTACTTCCAGGCAGAGCCCCTGGGGGACCCCACCACGACGAGCTTCCCATCGCGCCGCCAGCAGGACACGGGGTAGTCGTTGAGGTACCAGCGCGCGAAGGAAGCCACGTCCGCCGGGGTGTAGCGCGTGGGCACGTCGTCTGGCACGCCGAGGCCCCAGACCACGTTTCCCCCCTCGTCGATGAGCAGGGCCCAGCTGTCATTGTCGCGAAGCGCCTGCTCCATGTCCGGCGGGACGGCATACGCCCCGTCCCGCTCGACGATCGACTCGGACACCTTCGAGGCCTCCGGGGCGGTGCCGCCGCCCGCGAGGCCCTCGGCGTACATGGCGGCCCCCACGACGGCCATGTTGACCGCGAGGATGGCAACGGCACCGAGGACGCAGGATGCGGCCAAGCCCGCGACTCCCCTCAGCCGTGCGCGCAGCGGCCCCCTCATCGCGCCTCCTCGCGCATGAGGCGGTAGCCCAGCCCTCGCACCGTGACGACCCAGCGCGGGTGGGAGGGGTCGTCCTCGACCTTCTCGCGCAAGCGCCGCACGAGAATCGCGAGCGCGTTGGCGTAGCCGAACTCGTCCCCGTAGACGCTGCGGCAGAGCTCGTCCGTCGTCACGATGGAGCCGCGGCTCTCGTTCAGCCTCTTAACGAGCGCGTGCTCCTTCGCGGTTAGCGTCGACTCGACGGCGCCGAGGCGCCTCACCTCGCCCGTGGCCAGGTCCACCTCCACCTCTCCGAGCACGATGGCGGGCAGCGCGTCTGGCAGGTTGTAGCTGCGGCGCAGGACGGCCGCCAGGCGCAGCAGCAGCTCGGCGGGCAGGAACGGCTTGGCCATGTAGTCGTCCGCCCCCAGGCCCAGGCCCCGCAGGCGGCTCGCGTCCTCGTCGCGCGCGGAGAGGAACAGCGCCGGGGCGTCGCTCGTCTCGCGCACCCGGCGCAGCAGGTCGAAGCCGTTGCCGTCGGGCAGCATCACGTCGAGCAGGAGCAGCTGGGGCTGCCAGGTTGCGACCGTGATCAGGGCGTCGGCCACGGTCCCCGCGCCGTGAACGGACCGGTAGCCCTCGCGCTCGAGCAGCTCGGCCAGCTGCCCGAGCAGGGTCGGGTCGTCCTCGACCACCAGCACCCGCGCCTCGTGTATGTCTCTCATGCCGCCTCCCAACGCCGGCCCCCATTGTATCCCGGGGCGGGGTATCCCAGGCCCAGAGCACCCGCGCCTCACCCGAAACGAAAGGCTCGCGAAAGCTTGGGGACAGGCGAGAGAAAGGCGCGTGCCCCAAAATCCGAGCTGTCGCTAAAGCAGACCGAACGAAAGGAGCGAGCATGTCCACTTTGGCCATCGCCACAAGTGCGCTCACCAAATCATACGGTGGGGTGCGCGTCGTGGACGGCGTCGAACTCAAGGTGCCCGAGGGCACGGTATACGGCTTCCTCGGCCCCAACGGGGCGGGCAAGTCTACCACCATGAAGATGGTCCTCGGCCTCGCGCGGCCAACGGCCGGCGAGGTGGAGGTGCTGGGAGAGAGGATGGACCGGCGGAGCCGGCTCACGGTCCTCGCGCACGTGGGCTCGCTTATCGAGAACCCCAGCTGCTACAAGCACTTGACGGCGCGCGAAAACCTTGACATCATTCGCAGGCTCAAGGGGCTGCCCGCCGAATCGATTGATGAGGCGCTCGAGACGGTGGGCCTGGCCGGCACGGGCAAGAAGCTAGCTGGCCAGTTCTCGCTGGGCATGAGACAGCGCCTGGGCCTTGCCATCGCACTGCTCGGCAACCCCCGGATCGTACTGCTCGACGAGCCAACCAACGGGCTCGACCCCGAGGGCATCCACGAGATGCGGGAGCTCATCCGCAGGCTACCCCAGACGCATGGCACCACTGTCCTGGTATCAAGCCACCTGCTCTCGGAGGTCGAGCAGATGGCCGACTATGTGGGCATCATAAGCCAAGGACGGATGGTGTGGCAGGGGGCGCTTGAGGACCTGCGGGCTCGCGCCCAACGTCAGCTGGCGTTCCGTACGACCGACAACCGCCGTGCGTCCGCGCTGCTGGGAGCCGTCGAGCAGGATGGCTGGCTGGTCGCACCCTTCGCTGATGACGCCGTGGTGGCGCGCTCCTCCCTTGCGCTCGCACGAGAGGGCATTGGCATCATGCGGATCGAGGAGCGCAGCGAGGGCATCGAGGACATCTTCCTCACACTCACCGAAGGGAGGGGGCTGTAATGCGCGCGGTCATGCTCGAGTTCGCGAAGCTCAGGCGCAGGAGCATGTGGTTCGTCTGCCTCGGCACCGCAGCGCTCTGCGTCATGTGGATGGCGTCCGTCGCCGGGCGGGCCTCCCAGGGGTTCCCGGATGGAACGGCATCCCTGCTCTACATGGCCCCGCTCATCAACTCCATCGTCATGACCCTGTTCGCCGCCATCGTCGCATCGCGCGTATGCGAGGTCGACCACGAGGCGCAGGCACTGAAGGAACTCCTGTGCCTGCAGCGGGCAGGCACGGTGTTCGCCGCCAAGCTCGTCTGCAGCCTGACGCTCATCACCGTCGCTGTCGTGTTGGAGACCGTGGGCCTCGCGGCGCTGGCGTCCTACAAGGGCTTCACCGACCAAGTTGGCCTCGGCAGACTGATGACCTTTGCCATCTGTCAGATAGGGCCCGCCTTCATGGTGGCCGTGCTCGTGCAGGCCGTCGCCCTGCGCTGGGAGAACCAGTTCGCCTCGCTGGCGGTGGGCCTCGGCCTCTCGCTCGCGGGCCTGTTCAGCCTGTTCTTTCCTCCCGCCATCCAGCGCCTGGTCCCCAGCGGGTACTTCGGCCTGCTGTCGTGCGTGCTCATGGACTGGGACGCTGCCACAGGGACGACGTCCTTCCACGGCGTCCCCTTCCCGTGGGGCGACGCGGCCCTCTTGGCTGGCATGTGCGCCACGCTCATCGCCATCTCGGCATGGTGGTTCGCGAGAAAGGAGCTCTAGCATGAGAACGCAGGCCCTGCGCGCGGAGGTCACCAAGCTGCGTCGCGCGCCCATCTGGATCGCCTACGTGGCGCTCCCCCTCATCGCGGCAGTCATCGGCACCTTCAACTACCAGCAGAACCTGGGTCTGCTGACGCCCGGCTGGGAGAACCTCTGGACGCAGCACACCCTGTTCGAGCTCTACTTCTTCCTGCCGGCCCTCATCGGCGCGGGATGCTCCTGGCTCATGGGACTCGAGCATGCGGGCACCAACTGGAACCAGGTGCTTGCGAGCCCCACGGCGCCTTGGCGTCTCGTTGCCGCGAAGCTCGCCGTGGGCGCGGGCATGCTGGCCGTCGCGCTCGCCGCGACGGGGGTGCTGTTCATGGCCTGTGGGAAGGCCGTGGGCCTCCCGGGGCTCCCATCAGCCGACTACATCGTCTACCTGCTGCTCGCATGGGTCGGCGGTGTGTCCGTGGTGGCGGTGCAGCTGCTTGTATCGGCCCTCGTGCGCAGCTTTGCGGCGCCGGTGGGAATCGCCCTTGCGGGCGGCATCGCGGGCCTCATGCTCACGGCCAAGGGCTGGGGGCTGTGGTGGCCCTGGGCCCTCCTGCATCTGGCATCGAACAGCAATGGAGGAGGCCCGCTCGCTCCCTCCGAGCTGCCCGCCTTCCTCGCCATGGCCGCCGTCTTCACCGCCGCGGCCCTCTGTGCCTGCACCCAGGTCGTGGCGCATGCCGGGACACCATCGTCGTGAGCCTCGCAGGCGTCGGATCGAATTAGCCAAACGAAGAGAGAGGATCAAGCAATGGCAAGGAGAATCGCAACTATCGTCCTGGGTGTCCTTGTGCTGGGAGCCGTGGCTGGTGTCTTCTACCTCACGAACACCGACAACGCATCCATCTGGTACGTCCGGGTGGACGATGCGGCCGCGCAGAGGAAGGACGACGGCGACGAGGAGGTCTGGGAGTACACCCTCGATGCCTATGACGAGCACGGCGGGCATCGTCAGCTCGCCTTCACCGCCAGCAAGCGGCTCAGGGACGGCGCCTACCTGAAGCTCGGGTACATGCCCGTGAGGGAGGTGGTCTCGTGGGAGGAAGTCCAGCCCGATCAGGTGCCGGACGCCGCGCGCGAGCGGCTTGCCTAGCGTAGTCAGACGAACCTGTGCGGGCGTCATCGCCGGACGCCGCCTGCCGAAGGGGCAGGACGCTTCGTGCGCGAGGTCGTCGGCCCGCTATGGGAGACCGCCGCGGCCGCCGTCAACGCCGAGCGCCTCGACCTCCGCGGGATGAGCCATCGCTAGAGCCCCTGATTCGATTCCGACGGACGAATCCCGGAAGTCCTCTTCCAAGCTCCCAGGTGGCGCCTGGCACCGTGAGGCTCGAGTTCTCGGGCTTCGATGGCCTTGCGCGGAGGGCGGCCGGATCCCGCATGCCGTCTCGTGGGAGCGCTCCAGGGGAGGCCTCCTCGGAACGCGTGCCCGCCTCATGGCGTTCCTTTAGGCTCCCCACGCTCGCCGGGAACCGCTCCGGGCGCAAGGGCCGCGAAAAACTTTTCCGTCCGGATTCCCATGTTGGTTGACGGAAAACTCAAGCCCTCCGGGTTTTCGCTTGATCCCCTGCGCCCTCCGCGAACCCCGGCGAACTCGGAGCCGCAAGGCACGCCAAAGGGGCGGGCTGACAACCCGAGGAGGTCATCACCATGGAGGCAACCATCAACGAGAAGGCAATGAAGGCAATCGTCACCTACCTGGAGCGCAGGGGCTTTGAGATCCTCGAGAGCGGCTGGGCGCACGGCACCGACGGCGTCGAATTCATCGCCCGGGAGGAGGACGACCTGGTGTTCGTGATCACGGAGGTCGTCCAGGACGGCGGCGACGGGTTCCCCGAGGAGAAGGTCGACCGCGCGGCGCTCGAGAGGGTCGCGGCGGCCTACCTGGCGCAGGCGGCCGGCAGCGCCGACTACGCGGTCCGCTTCGATTTCGTGAGCATGCTCGTCCTCGGCGGCAGCCGAGCGTTCCTCAGGCACCACCGCAACTGCCTGAGCGAGGCGTAGCAGCCCACGCCCGGGCGCCTCGGCGCCCGGGTCCCTCCAGGGAGGGCTCCGGAGCCGATTGACGCCGGTTGTTCCGTCGGCGTCACGAGGAGAATGGCTATGTTGTGGAGCAGCGGATCAGGAAAGGCCCCTTTCCACGCTGTGCGTGCAAAAGAAAATGCCCGGCTAGTCAGCCGGGCATTCCGAGGCCTTGACATCTCCCTAGCTGCGGTCGGCCTCGAAGCCCAATGTGTTGCATGAGAGCCTTCGGGCGGGAGGCAGCGGGTTGGCTATTCGGGCTTCGGCTTTCCGGAAACAAGCCGATAGACCCCCGCGGCAAGGGCCCCGCCGGCCAAGGGACCCACGAAGAATACCCAGACGCTGGACAGCGCGGCGCCGCCCGTGAATAGGGCCGGGCCCAGGGAGCGCGCCGGGTTCACGGACGTGCCGGTGAAGTGGATCCCGAGGATGTGCACGAGCGTGAGCGACAGGCCGATCGCCAGGCCCGCCACACTCGCGTTCTCTGCCTTGTCGGTCGCGCCCAGCACCGCCATCACGAAGACGAAGGTCAAGACGAGCTCCACGAGCAGCGACAGGGCGACGTCTCCATCGTACAGGCCGTTTGCGCCGAACTTGCCGTTCCAGCCCATGAAGGCCCCCACGAGGGCGGCGCCCAGGACGCCGCCGAGGAACTGGGCGACCAGGTACCCGCCGAAGTCCCTGCCGCTCATGCGACCGGACAGGAGCATGCCGAGCGAGACGGCGGGGTTGACGTGGCAGCCCGAGACGTTGCCGATCGAGTACGCCATGGCGACGATCGACAGTCCGAACGCCAGCGCGGTCAGGACGTAGGCGGCGTCGATGCTGGCTCCGTCGCACCCCAGGGCAGCCGCCGTCCCGCAGCCTATCGTCACCAGGACGCATGTCCCGACGAACTCTGCGGCGTATTTCTTGAAGCCGTTCATAGGGCAACCTCTCTCTGGGACAGAACGTATCTGCCGGCTGGTTGGACCAGCCGGCAGATACGTCCGCGGTCCCGATGAATCGATGAAAAATAAAAATTATTATAATACAATAGAAGATGTATCTTCGCATAGCCTTCCTGCCGAGCGCCCTGCCTCGGATCGCATTTTGTGCATGTCCAGCCATTCGGCGGACTGCCTGGCCATGCGGCAGGTACCGCCGTTCGCGGCGACGAACGCATAGCGGTCGCCCGCGGCACCCATGTCGCCGCGGGCCTCTGCGAGCATGCCGCGGCGATGCTCCGTGCTCACCTTCTGCTGGCGCGTGGCGCTGAGCACCTGCATCGAGCCTAAGAGCTCGCTGCAACGCTGCCAGTCGCCGTCGCCCAGGGCGAGGTCGAAGTCGATCCACGAGGCTAGCAGGTCGGCGGTTCTGCGGAGCGCGCCCGAAGCGCGCATTTCCGAACTAAGGGCGGCTACCTGTCCGCGGACGTTCGCCAGCTCGTTCCGGTCGCCGCGGTGCCCTGCCACCACCGCTCGCACGTTGCATGCGAGCAGCCTGTTGGACAGGCCGAGCTTCTGTTCGGATTCCGCCTTGTCTGCCCATTGGAGGGCGACGTCGTCGCAGCCCAGCTGCGCCGAGCACATGGCGCAGACCAGCTCGTACGTGGGCGCTTCCTTGGGCCTCCTGCGCCTCTCCATCAGAAGGGACGCCGCGTCGAGCATCTTGCGGGCGTCGCAGTCGGTGGACATGATGCCCAGGAGCTTGCTGAAGTTACATCTGTTGAGGACCGTCGAGGCGAGCGAGACGATCAGGGCGTCGATCATGAACACGGCGAGGCCCTCGACGCCGGGCTCCAGCGATGCGACGCAGGCCGCGCAGGCAATCAATGCGGCGGCGGCCCCGGCAACGATGATCCGGTGCCTGCCTAGGAATTTCCGCGCGGCTTCCTGTGCGGTGGCATTCGCATAGCAAGACCCGCTGCATGGGGCTTTGGTAGATGTCGGCATGGTGTCCTTCTTCCTACGGCGATTGGCGAACCCCATCATCCTGGCGACGCCCGCACAAACGCTCCGGACGCTCGGGGCGAGCCCGGAGCACACAATCGCTTCGATGATCGTGATGGATGCGCCTCCCGTAACTGAACTGCCTCCCATTTCTTGGACAACGAGAAATGGGAGGCAGTTCAGTCGCCGAGGGCCTTTCCAATGCCGAGATCGCCGAAATCATGTCGATAGAGCCCGCGTCGGTCAAGCGCTCCGTCTCCCGCATCATCTCCAAGCTCGGCCTGGACAGCCGAGTCCAGGTCGCGGTCGCCTGGTGGCGCGCAGGAAGGTTCTGATCGCGCGAGGAAGGCTGGCACGGAAAGCCGCGCATCTGAGTCCGGGAGGGCACGCAGCCCCCGACAGCAGCCGGCCCCTCCCGGAAGACCCGCCTCCCGGGCCTTGGCGCTCGGGCATCGTTGTCGAGAGCGGGTTGCCGAGCTCCTTGAGCCTGCGCGCCATCTGCGACGGACTTCATGCAGTTCGGGCCTGCGGCCGCTGCTGAGAGAGCATGCCGGTGAGCAAAAGGTCCGGGCATACAGCCCGCCATGATCGCGAATGCAGCGTTTCCGCAGACCAAACGAGTCATCGCTATGCCGTGGGAATGCGGTCTCCCGAAGCGCCTGAGGGCTTATGCCCACTGCTGGCTTCGGGACGACTTAACGGCTTCGTTGGCGGAAGAGCGGGGACCCCGCACGTCCGCCATGCCAACTCAGCGAAAACGCCCATGCTGCCGATTGCCTCGGCAATCTCACCAACGCCCCCTGCGCTCCCTCCTCAGCAGCATGATGTCCGCAATCCCCGATGCCAAGATGGCTGTAATGCCTGCTGTGATTTTGTGCCTATACCTGTCTCCTACATCTGTTTTTAGGCAGCTCGCTGACGACGCTTGAGGTTCTCGCTGGTGTGGTGCTCTTCTGCGGCTACCGCGGGGCTGAACTTGAGGTCGTAGAAGTGCCCGAGCACAAAGTCGCGCACCTCGTAGTCCTTCGGCTCCGCGCCAAAGGTGACCTTGGCGACGGCAAGCCGGCCGTTCTCGACGCGCTCGAAGACGCCCACCCAAAAGGGCGCGTCGAACAAGACGGTCAGCGTGATGCTGGATCGCTCCATGGATTTCCTCCCTGTACGTGGTTGCGCAAGAGAACGGACAACCCAAGGAGGGAGGGTCACTTACCCCGCATGTGCGAGACGGCCGGGCTACCTACCGGCTCTAGCTGTTGTGTGCCATGACGTTGTTTACACCGACGATGCGTGACATCGGCGGGAGGCCGCCGCAGGCGCTGTGGGGCCTCTCCCAATTGTAGCGGTCGATGAAGGGGGAGAGGGCGGCAGCCCTCTCCCCCTCGCTCGCGTAGGCGCGCGCGTACTGCCACTCCTGCGCGAGCGTCCTGTTCGTTCGCTCCACCTTCCCGTTCCGCCAGGGGCTGTAGGGCCTGGCGTACCTGTGCGCGATGCCGGACGCCGCGAGCCACTCGCTGAACAGCCGCGAGCGGTATCCCGGCCCGTTGTCGGTCATCACGCGCTCGACCTCGACGCCGAGCCCCCGGTAGAAGTCCCGGGCGCGCCCCATGAACGCGACGCAGGTCTCCTTGCGCTCGTCGCCGAGCAGCTCGGCGTAGGCCACGCGGCTGCGGTCGTCGACCGCCACGTGCAGGCACAGGAGCCGGCCGCCCGAACCCCGGCCGTGGTCCAGCGCGCCGGCGCGGACGCGCTCGACGAGCCTCCGCCGCCCGCGGGGCGTGAGCCGTGAATTGGAATGCTGGAACAGGGGCCCCTCTCGCTGCAACCTTCGACAAGTCACAGCTTGGAGGAGTCCTCCCTTTTGTCACGTCATGTGTCAACAACCTGTTGGCACATGACATCTAGGCTACCTGATGTCTCGCGAAAACGCGCATCGCAAGCGGTGTGCAAGTCATTAGGAGGACTGCGTAGAGAATCGCCAGCGCAGTGGGAAGGTCGATTACCGCCGTCCCCGCCGCGTAGCTGACCATGCGGCTGAATGCGAAGTTCAGTCCCGCCATGGGCGTGAGGGCCCCAAGCTTCGCGAGCGGAGGGATGAAGAGGGCGAACATCCCGAGGAAGGCCACCGCCATCGGAATCACGGCCACCGGCATCGTGGAGCGCATCTTCGAAGACAGGAGCAGCGTGAGCGCCGCCATGCCGATCGCGACGAGATACCCCAGGCCGTAGACGGCGAGCATGGCCTGCCCGACTGTGAGCGGGTACGGGTTGTCGAACCCGAAGACCACCTGCGCCGGCAGATCCCACCCTCCGGCGCCGCACACGGCCACGTCGATTCCCACGACGACCGCCGAGCAAAGCCACCAGTAGGCTGTGACGAACGCGAGCGCCGCGACGGCCTTGGCGGCGGGGAGAGCCCTCCTGCCGCGTCTCGTCGGCAGCGCCACAGCGGCAGTGCGGTTCTGGTACTCTCCCGCGAGCACGCCCGAGAGGGCAATGCACAGCGCCACGATCGAGAGAGCGAGGAAGCTCGCCCAATCCAAGGCGTTCTTCCATGCGCCGGCGTAGCCGAATTCAACCGGCCACTGAATCTGGTCGAACATGCCGCGCCAATAGGACGCCTCGGCATCGCTGTAGGGGAAATAGTGCTCGAAGCCGTCGGACAGCGTGGCGTCTACCCTCGCAAGCGAGCCCTCTCGCAGGCTCGTCGCGCGCGGGCTTGCGCTATCGAGCGTGCCCACGATCTCGTTGTAGTAGTCGTCGGAGGCAACGAACCTCGTCTGCTGCCAGAACTCGAGACCGTACTGGGCGATCATCGCGTCGCTCGACAGGTCGTAATAGCCGGGGGTCCCCTCCGCGAGCTCGTTGGCGCAATCGAGGGTGGCTGCGTCTTTTGCAATTCGGGCGTCGTCGAGCACGCCGGCATGCGACTCCTCGTTGTTGCGATATGTCTGCTGGCCGGCGAGTCCCTCCACGGCGGCGCCCGTTGCGTAGTCGCGCGTGGTTGTGGTCGCCAGGTTCATGAAGGCCATGCCTGCCAGCAAGGCGAGCGCGATCAGGCACGCCGCCATGCCTGCGCGGTTGCCGATTATCTTTCTGAGTTCGAACTTGATGAGCTCTCCCATTGCGCGCTCCTAATGGATGCCCGCGTCGCGGAACGCGTGCAGGTACAGGTCTTCCAACGTGGGTTCGACTGTCTGCGCCCCTTCCATGGGCGAGGCGTCTGCCACCACGCGTACCACCGCATGCCCGTCTGTGGCATAGCGCACGTTGGCCACGAGCATATGCGCCGACATCTCCTCGGCGCGATGCGCCTCCACATGGCATTCCCACACTTTGCCCGCAGCCTGTGAAATCACCTGCTCAGGCGTGCCGTTCATGAGGAAGTTGCCCTCGCGCATCACGAGGATGCGGCTGGCGATGAACTCCACGTCGCCCACGATGTGGGTGGAAAGTATCACGATCTTGTTTTGGGCGAAGCTGGCGATGAGGTTGCGGAAGCGCACGCGCTCCTTGGGGTCGAGGCCGGCCGTGGGCTCATCGAGCACCAGGATGGCAGGGTCGTTTAGCATGGCCTGGGCGATCCCGAGGCGCTGCTTCATGCCGCCGGAGAAGGTCTTCACCTTGCGCCGCGCGTCGTCGGCAAGCCCGACCTCATCGAGCAGCTGCACGCTGCGGGCGCGGCCGTCTCGGCTGGAGAAGCCCTTGAGCGTGGCCATGTAGCGCATGAACTCGAGCGCCGAGAAGTCGGGGTAGTAGCCGAAATCCTGTGGGAGGTAGCCGAGCAGCGCCCGATACTCGTCGCCCATCGATAGGGCGTCGCGCCCGCCGAGCAGAACCTGCCCGCCGGTGGGGCGCAGCACGTCGCAGACCATGCGCATGAGCGTGGTCTTGCCCGCGCCGTTCGCGCCCAAAAGCCCCGTCACGCCCGGGGAAAGTTTGGCCGACACGCGGTCCACGGCTATCCTCGCCCCGAACTGCTTGGTCAGCCGATCCAATGTGAGTTCCATACTGCAATCCTTGTCTAGTGGTAGGTTTTCGCCATATGCGGTGAGAACGCGTCCAGCCCTGCAGAGACCGCGTGTACGAGCATCGCAACCTCGCGCACGAGCCACGCGAGCGCCACGGCGGCCGCGGCGATCCACGAGGCGAGAGAAGCCGTCCCGTACATGCCCGGCCATATGCTCGCAAAGGCCATGAGCATGGCGCAGCATGCGGCCACCCATGCCCAGCAGAGCACTGCGGCAGAAGAGGGCGCCGCCCTTCTCAGCAGCGCTAGCGAGCCGGCGCAGGAGCAGAAGAACGGTGGACAGGCGCAAAGCGCGACCGAGAGCGCGTTGGCGTCCAGGGAGGACGCGACCGCACCAACCATGAGGGCAACCACCAGTGACGACGAGCAACCCAGAACGATCAGGCGCGCCACCATCACGCTCACCGCGTTGCTGGGGCACGAGTACTCCAGCTCGGCCACACCGTGCAGCTTGCTCGCATGCACGCTGGGCATGCCGACGAGCACGGTTACGGCGGAGAGGACGCCGATGACGAGCTTCGCGAGGTTCGCGTCCGCGGTGCTGCTCGCCGCGGCGAGCATGAGCGCGACAATCCCCAGCTGCGCGACCCAAGTCCATAGAGGGATGTAGCGCACCTGGGATGCGACGAACTGGGCGAACCCCATCCGGCGGCCATGGGCCCTGCTCGTCCGCTCGTCCTCGGCGGCCATGGCCTGCGCGAGCGAGTCGATAGTGTTCGGGTCCGCCTCCTCCCGTTGGGCGGAATAGTGCTGGGAGAGCTCGATTTCGAGCCTCGCTCGCTCCGCCTTACCCATCAAGACCACCCTCCTTCAAGTCCTCTTCGAGCGTCTTCAGCGCTGCCTTGATGTGCCTGCGCGCCGCGAATCGGCTTATCCCGAGGGTCTGGGCGACTTCGTTTACCCCGAGCCCCAAGCCAAACCGCAGCTCCACGACCTCGCGCAGCTCGCCTGGCAGCCGCTCCAATGCGAGGTCGAGATCCGCCTCGCGTCCGTCGCGCTCGCAGGTGGCGACATCGAACTCAAGGCTCACCGTCTCCAGCCGCCTCTCGCGGCTGGCGTCGACGCATACGCTTCTCGCTATCCGCATGAGGTAGGCGATGGGCTTGCCGCGCTCGCGGTACCCCTGGGCACGCACGAAGCGCAGGAACGTCTCCTGCGCGAGGTCACCCGCCTCGTGCCCGGCGGGCGCGTGGCGCCTGCAGTACGCCAGCACGTCGTCGTAGCACTCCTCGGCAATCTCGCGCGCCCGGTCCGGATCCAGGCCGCCGATCTCCCGTCTAGGCAAGCCAAACCACCTCCCCTACCTACTACAACGTGAAAGCAGCCCGAAATGTGCGGCCCTTCGCGATATTTTTACGAGTATTCTCCCATGGCCGCCATGAAATGAGCTCAGGGGGGCGGGGTTCATTGTGTTCTGCGCCGGCTGTGGGCAAGATGGAAAACCTTGATTCCAAGGCTGCGCACACTCTGTCAGCCCGCTCACGGTATTCGATGCTTTGCTGATTTCCGCCATACAGGCTTTGTAGGGAATCATATGAGTATGCATACGGATCGGGGCATGAGGACGAGAAGTTGGACCCGATGCGGTCCAGTCAGGAGTCTGCAATGAGCTTTGCGCCAGAACAGAAGAAGGGGGGCGCTCGAAGTCCTCGAGGGGTGCGGCGGGAAGGTCACCCTCGCGATCCGCAGGCTTGGATATCCCTGCAGGCAGACCATGTATGCCTGGATCCGGGAGAACGATGCCGCGCATGTGAGGACGGCCGGCCGTCCTTTCAGCCACCATGACTCCGAGACGAAGGCAGAGGCCGTCAGGCTCGTGCAGGGCGGAATGGGCGGAAAGGGTGTGGCCGGGGCGCTCGGGGCGCTCAATGCAGCCACCGTGTACAGTTGGGCGAGAGCAGCCGAGAGGGAGGAGCCTTCCATGTCAGCCAAGCCGACCGCGAGCTCTGGAGGATCGAGGAGTCGTTCCGCGTCACCAAGACCGGGGGGCTCTCCTCCCGGCCCGTCTGCGTCTGGGCCAGGGAGCACATGAGGGCGCACTTCCTGACCTGCTACCCGGCGCTCCTCATAGTCCGTCTCTCGCAGGGGGCGCTGCCCTCGCATCCCTCCGCGGGGGCGCTGCTCGACGACATGCGCGCGCTCGACTGCTCCTACGCAGGCGGCGGCTGGTGGCTCTTCGACCACAGGACCGACCTCACGGACGAGGTCTTCGCGCTCGTCGGCCTGGACGCTCCCAGGAGGTGGATGCGCACCCGCGACGTCAAGGCGCTCTTCGCCAAGGGCAGGAAGATCGGCTGGGGATAGCGGGACGGACGGTGCGCCGTCCGGAAACATTCAACGCAAAAGAGGCCGTTTGACCAGGTAAAGTGGGTCAAACGGCCTCTTCAAACTGCAAAAGTCAGGATGTCTCACCATAGACCGACCCATGAGAAAAGCCACAAACCCCAGGTAAGCCCTGAAATTTGTGGCTTGAGACAGCTCGGTGACTAGTGGCTAAGTGTCAAATCCCTGTGTTGCCGATTCCGCCGTGCGCCCTCCCGAATTCGGCCGGCGTCACTCATCCGAGTGCGGAGTGCATCCTGATCCTATTGAAATGTATGCGTAAGGCGATATAATGACAATGTACTTACATTATGAAATGGAGGTAGTACATGGCGGCTTCATCGGTAACCATCCGCGTCGACAGCGATGTCAAGGAGGGGGCTTCCCGTGTAGCCGAGCACTTCGGCTTCGACCTATCTTCGGTCACACGCGCCTTCTACCTCCAGATGATCAGGGAGAACAGGATCCCCCTCACGCTGTCCGATCCCGAGCCGAACGACGAGTCGCTTGCGGCCATCAAGGAGACCGACGAGATGATCCGTTCCGGGAAGGGCGAGAGTTTCAGCTCCGGACACGACCTCATCCAGGCGGCACTCTCATGACGGGACACCTTCAGGCGAAGTTCACGCCCGCGTTCAGCCGCGACCTCAAGAAGAAGGCGGCCAAGCGGAACTGGGACCTGCGAGAACTCGAGGAGGTCGTCGACCTCGTAATCGCCAACACTTCGGAGTCCCAGGAAATCTTAAAGCAGAGGCACAACATGCACCGACTTTCGGGCAAATGGGCGGGTAGCAGCGAGTGCCATGTGGCGAACGCCGGCGACTGGCTCGTGATCTGGAGAACGGAGTCCGGTATCGCCTACTTCCAGAGGACCGGCTCCCATGACGAGCTGTTCCGCTGACTACCGGCATCGAGCTCACGGTACCGAATCACTCGCCAGGCCACCCGCTACCATTCTTCCTGGGGATTCGGGGAGCAGTTGCGCAGTGAACGCCTGTTTCGCAGCGATTTCGCGCCCTGATGCAACTACTCCCTAACGTCCCGAATCAGAGCCTGATTCGACATTGACTCGCGGAAAGCGCGAACGTGGTGACACCAGGCGGACGATACGATACGGCATTGCACGATACGGACGGTTTTCCGGCGATGTGACCATCGAGTGGGAGTAGGCCCAGCTAGCGCATTCTTTTCCTCTCTCTTAGCATCTAGTCGTATACAGTTGTATCTATTGGAACCGGTGCCCTCAAATGCGCATCTTCCGGAACGCCCCCTACAGCTCGTCGCTGGATGCCATGAGCTCGACGAGGTTGTGGTGCGTGACCCCGTCCCTCTCGAGAGGCAGTGGGTCCAGCGTGAGCAGGTACTGTGGGTAGTTGTCGCGCACCCGCGAGAACGGCCGGTACTCGCGCTCCTCGACGGCCCTATCGGCAACCGACAGGGACACCTGTATGTAGGCGTATCCCTCGTCGGCCCTTCGTGCGATGAAGTCGACCTCCAGCTTCCCGATCCGCCCGACGCTCACGCGGTAGTCCTTGTACTTCAGGTACGTGTAGACTGCGTTCTCGAGCAGAGGTCCGTAGTCCATGGTGGCATTGACGTTGCGGGCGAAGTAGATGCCCGTGTCGGCGAGGTAGTACTTCTCGCCGCCCTGCAGGGACCGCTTCGACTTCATGTCGAAGCGGTCGCAGCGGTAGAGCAGTTTCGCCTTCACCAGCAGCTCGATGTAGCTCGCGAGCGTCTCGCGCTTGATGGGGATCCCCTGTGTGTTGCGCAGGTACTCTGCGATGCCGGTCAGGTTCGTTGGCGCCGCGAAGTTGTTGATGATGTAGGTCATCACCTTCTCGAAGGTGGACCGGTTGCGTATCTTGTGGCGCGAGCGGATGTCCTTGTCGATGATCTGGCCGACGACCTCCTCGATGTAGCGCGCCTTGGCCTGCGGGTCGTCGAGCTCCAGTGACTTGGGGAAGCCGCCGTAGCGCAGGAACTCGCGGAACAGTTGTGCTTCGGGAGCCGCAGGCTTTCCCAAGAATTCGCGCATCTCGAGGTACTCGGAGAACGTGAGGGTGAACAGCTCTATCTCGATGTAGCGGCCGGTGAGGTTGGTCATGAGCTCGCCGGACAGCAGATAGGAGTTCGACCCGGTGATGAACACCGAGAACCCGCCATCGGCGCGGTAGGCGTTGACGACCTCCTCGAAACCCTCGACTCTCTGGACCTCGTCAATGAAGAGGTACACGGTGCCCTCGGTGCCGGACGGTATGCGCCCCTCGATGACTGCCTCGAGTTGGTCGGGCGTCTTGACGCTTCTCAGGCCACGCTTCTCTAGGTCGATGAAGATGATGTTTCCCGCCGGCACGCCGTGCTCGATGACCTCCTCGGCGACCGTCTCCATGAGGCAGGACTTGCCGCAGCGGCGGATGCCCGTCACCACCTTGATGATTCCCGTATCGTCGACGAACGGACGAATCTTCTCTAGGTATGCCTCGCGGCGATAGAGACGGTCTGCCATGCCCCTTCTCCTCTCGTTATTTCCGACTTAAGAGTAGCATATTTGCTATTTTTTTAAAAGTACTACCCTTAAACGGACAATATAGAAGCAGTTATTGCGAGGATGGGCGACGGACGGTACGCCCCGGCACCTGGGTCGAATGTCTAGAGAAGTAGTTGCCGGCAACTCGCATGCCCCTTCACCTTATCGGCGAACAGGTACTCAAATGCGTGAGTCAAGCATCGTTTCCCCGCTCAGGGCTTTACCTCCTAGTGAGTGAGATTTACTTCCCTAGCAAAGCCTGGGGAGGACTCGACGGCGCTCGTTTTTTGGCGTGAACTCAGCTGCTCGCCATCGTTCGGTGCTTTCGCAGCCCCGGCGTTTACTCCCCAGTGGGCTGCGTTTATTCTCGGCTATCGCGTGCCGAAGTGGAGCTTGGGACCGAGTTCCAGGTGAGTTCCGGTTTTTGGGGCGATTTCGCGGAGCTGGAAATAAAAATAGCCGCTGGTCAGACGGCTCGTTGAGTTCACGCTTCCCCGTTTTGCAAGGCAGATTGTCAAACTGAGTGCAACATCTCCCGGTAGATCTCGTCGGCCGTCCTGTACCTCAAGACCTTCTTCGACCTGTCATTAATCATCTGGAAGACGTGCTGGACCTCCTCGTCCGTGACCTTGGCGAAGCCCGTGCCTTTCGGGAAGAACTCCCTGTTCAGGCCATTGGCGTTCTCAACGATGCTTCTGCCATGGGTGGTGGGGCTCGCAGAAGTAGAGCTGGGCCCCTAGGCCTCGGTGACCTCCACGTGCCTCGCGAACTCCTTGCCCTGGTCGGGGCGATGGTCTCGAGCGGCCGTCCCTTGAGTGCCGTGACCTGGGTGTCTGAGTTCTTCCCGTGCTGCTCGTGGTCCTCTTCACTGCATACTCCGTGCTCGACAACAACCGGGTTGAGAGCCAGGCGAGCGAGGAGAATTTCGCCTCGTACGGGCCAGCCGAGAGCAATGACCCTAGCTTTGGCGAGCTTGTGGCGGTCAACCCGGATGTGGTTGGTTGGCTCACGCTCTATGGCACGGGCATCGGCCATCCGCTGGTCCAGGGTCAGGACAACGAGAAGTACCTCAACGCCAATCCTAAAGTACGCCTTCGCCATGACGGGGGATGCCACCAAAGGCTTCCCGCTCGGCGTTGGTAACGCTGCGGTTGCGGACGGTCTAACCTTCTCGCATGGCTTTGCTGGTCAGCCGGTGCCCCAGCCCGAACAGCCGGCACCCGCGGAGATTCTCGGCGTCAAGGTGCCGGTTATGGGAGACGCCACATGGGGTCTTCTCCAGGTGTGCGTTGCAGCCTGCGCCGGCGGGGTCTCGCTGCTGGTCCTTACAGCATACAGGAAGAAGAAGGAGCGTGCGAGCCGTGCGGGCCGGTCTGCGTGACGCCCGAACCGGGGTCGCTGCCTCTACGTTGTCGCGTACTTCTCGTCTAGCAGCAGCGGGACAAACAGCTTGGTAAACAGCGCAAGCCAGATGAGCGATATGCAGAAGCCGGCAAGAACGTCCGAGGCGTAATGGACACCCAGGTAGATGCGGCTGATACCGATAAGGGCAATCACCAGCGCAAACCCGATCACGCAAAGCCAGCGCACAAAGCGGTCGCGCTCGTAGTGCCACACCATCCAGGCGAGAAGCCCGTAGAACGCCATCGCCACCATTGAGTGCCCAGAGGGGAAGCTGTAGCCCGTCTCGGCAATGAGACAGAACCCATCCGGCCTGGGACGCTGGATAATCTGCTTGAGCAGGACGTTGAGTGCTGCGGCACACGCGAGGTTCACGGCTGTGCATACACCCGGACGCCTTCCAGGGGCAAACGCCTCCACGGTTAGCAGCATCACCAAGAGCACGACGGGCTGAGCCAGCTCGGAGATGGTCTCCATGATGGGCGTGAGCCACGGCTGGCGTAGCGTCTCAACAAAGAGCAGGTAGGCACCAGAGTCGAGCTTGGTGAGCTCGCCCTCGCCAACCTCCTCGAGAAGCCAGAGGAAGATGCAGATCGCAGCGGCGGCGAGAATGAGACGGAGGTTCTCTCGCACCAGCCTTCGAAAGGTGTGGCGCTTCTCCGCCAGGTGTTCGGGCATGCGGAATCCTCTCTGGGACCGACATCAAAAGGGGCAGACGCCAGAAGGGCATCTGCCCCGCGTAGCTCACAAGTCTAGGGCAAGTGGCGGCTGCCGGCCTGCCCGCACGAGAGTTTACAGGTAGGCCTCAAGCTCCTTCTTGAGTTCGGCCTTGGGCATGTTGCCCACCATCGTGTGGACGGGCTTGCCGGCCTTGAAAAGGATGAGCGTGGGGATGGAGACAATGCGGAACCTGGTAGCTAGGTCCGCCTCCTCGTCCACGTTGCACTTGTAGACGTCGAGCTTGTCGCTCAGCTCGCCAGAGACCTCTTCGACCACGGGGCCAAGGGCGCGGCAGGGGCCGCACCAGGACGCCCAGAAGTCAACGAGGACGGGCTTTGCGGAGCTGGCTATGACGGAGTCGAACTTGTCGGTAGTGATAGCGGCTGTAGCCATGTCTGCCTCCCAGCGGATGCGGACGCATTCGCCCGCGGTTTCGTGTCGAGACGGCTTATACCCGATTTACACTGGGTATGACATGAGGTGCAAAATGCTATCTCTATCATCGCATGCGAGCGGTCGGTTGCCCTGGCGAGTGGCACTGGGGCTGCGGCGGTTGCAAACTAGGCGAGCGACAGGCGGCACTGCAAGGAGGCGCGATGGCAACAGAGCGGGACAGGCGTCGCGAGGCGTACGTGGGCAAGGTCCGTGCAGAGCTCTCTGGCCTGGCGACCCATGGCGTGCACATGGGTGGCAATGCGTTCTCCGCGGTGGTTCTCGCCAAGGGCGAGCTCTCGCCTGAGGAGCGCGACGGGGCAGAGCTTCTCTCTGGCCCAGATGGCGTGGCGCTGAGAAAGTCGCTGGCAAAGCTTGGCTATGAGCCGGAGGATTGGTGCACGCTCTTCCTGCCGGCACCGGGGAGCGAGGGTGCCCTTGCGGCGTCTCTTGTGCGAGAGGCGCTCACGGCGCTCGACCCCGCGACGCTTGTGTGCTGCGATAGCGCTGCCGCCCAGGCCGTGCGTGATGCCTACGCCGACGACCTTGCCAACATGCATAGCTTCCAGGAGGCCATGCTCGAGCCGGGTTATGTGGTCTACGTGCGCGGAGTTCGCGTCCTTGCCTTGGGTGGCTTTGCCAATGCCCTTGGCAGCTCGCGCCAGAAACAGGTCATGTGGGCAAGGCTCAAGCAGATATCTCCTTTGGGAGAGCCTTTCTAGCATTCAGTTGACGTGCAGACGCGCTATCCTTGAACTGTATGTTGTCGACTACGACAAGGAGCACGCCATGCCAAACATTCCCGCACCCGTCGACGCAACCCGGACTGCTGCCTGGAAGGCACTTCAGGACCACCACGACAAGCTCGTTGCAGATGGCATTAGCCTTAAGGAGTGGTTCGAGGAGGACGCTGGCCGCGTGAGCAAGTTTTCCTATGACCTCAACGACCTGCACCTTGACCTCTCCAAGAACCTCGTGACCGAGGAGACCCTCGGGCTCTTGTGCGACTTGGCACGTGAGACGGGCGTCGAGGAGCGCCGCGCCGCCATGTTCGAGGGCGTCCACATCAACACCACCGAGGATCGCGCGGTGCTGCACTCCGCGCTGCGCCGTCCCGCTGCGGACGCAGGCAAGCTCGTGGTGGACGGCCAGGACTGTGTGGCAGACGTGCACGAGGTTCTCGACCGCATGTACGCTTTTGCCGAGCGCGTGCGCTCTGGCGAGTGGAAGGGCGTCACCGGCAAGGCCATCAAGAACGTGGTCTCCATTGGCATCGGCGGCTCTGACCTTGGCCCGGTCATGGTATACGAGGCCCTCAAGCCCTATGCAGACGCGGGCATTGGCGTACGCTACGTCTCCAACATCGACCCCAACGACATGGCCGAGAAGGTCAAGGGACTTGACCCCGAGACCACGCTGGTGATTGTCGTCTCCAAGACGTTCACCACGCTCGAGACCATGACCAACGCGCGCGAGGCAAAGGCATGGCTGCTGGGCGAGCTTAAGGCTGCGGGTGCCATCGATGGCTCCGAGGCCTCTGTTGCCGACGCGGTGAAGTGCCACTTCGTGGCCGTCTCCACCAACCTCAAGCTGGTCGAGGACTTTGGCATCGACCCGCAGAACGCCTTTGGCTTCTGGAGCTGGGTCGGCGGTCGCTACTCCGTCGATTCTGCGGTGGGCCTCTCGCTGATCATTGCCTTTGGCCCCAAGGTCTTCGACGAGTTCCTTGCGGGCTTCCACGACGTTGACCGCTACTTCTGCGAGACGCCGCTCGAGAAGAACGCTGTGGCGCTCATGGGCCTCATCAACGTGTGGTACTCGAACTTCTTTGGTGCCGAGAGCCACGCGGTCCTTCCCTACAACCAGTACCTACACCGTTTCCCGGCCTATCTGCAGCAGCTCACGATGGAGTCCAACGGCAAGTCCACGCGCTGGGATGGGACCGCAGCCACCTCCACGACGGGTGAGATTTTCTGGGGTGAGGCCGGCACCAACGGCCAGCACTCGTTCTACCAGCTCATTCACCAAGGAACGCACCTGATTCCGGCAGACTTCATCGCCTTTGTGAATACGCCGAACCCCGCCAAGGATGGCGAGCAGGACGTGCACGAGCTGTTCCTCTCCAATTTCCTCGCGCAGACCAAGGCGCTCGCCTTTGGCAAGACCGCCGACGAGGTCCGTGCCGAAGGCACGGCCGAGTGGATGGTGCCCGCGCGCTGCTTCTCGGGTAACCGCCCGACAACGTCCATCTTTGGCATTAGGCTCGACGCGCATGCGCTCGGCGAGCTCATTGCGCTCTACGAGCACATCGTCTTTGTCGAGGGTACGGTCTGGGGGCTCGATTCCTTCGACCAGTGGGGCGTTGAGCTGGGCAAGCAGCTTGCCAAGCAGATCACCCCCGCGTTCCATGACGACGCGGCCCTCTCGCAGCAGGATGCATCGACGCAGGCGCTCATCGCGTTCTATCGCGCGCACAGGGAGTAGGTTACGGGTCAGAGCGTGATTGCGTCTCGTTGGCGTGGCGTCCGCCTGCATCGGCCAGGCGGACGCCTTTTCGACTGCGCTGACGTTGGCGGACAGCTTTACGCCGTCGCCTAGCAGTTCCCCACATGGACGTGGGGAAGGCACTCTCGCGCAACGTCGGCAAGGCGCATCACGCACGAGATGGGCGTGGGGCGGGCATCGGCCATGTGCCAGCGCGGGAAGAAGCGCGTGACGTGCAGCACGATACTCCTGTCTATCTCGGCAAGCCATGCCGCCTCCTGGCGCATGGCGGCTTCGGAGTCGTTCAGGCCGGGCACGATAAGCGTCGTCACCTCAAGGTGGCAGGAGGGGCTGGTTCCCAGCGTCTCTATCGTCGCCCGAACGTCATCAAGGCAGCCGCCCAGTCCCTGATACCCCTCGGCCGAGAAGCACTTGAGGTCTATGTTTGCGGCATCAAGCAACGGTGCGAGAGCACCCACTACGTGGGTGGATGCACACCCGTTGGAGACGAGCACGTTGGTAAGTCCCTTCTCGTGGGCAAGCTCTGAGCAGTCTCGCACGTACTCCCAGCCAACCAGGGGCTCGTTGTATGTGTGAGCGATGCCAATGACCGTCGGGTCACGCCTCGCGCAGTCCTGCGCCAGGTCCACCAGCTCATGTGGTGAGACTTCGCGCCAGGGAACGCCGCCTGCGCCCCCCTGCGATATCTCGAAGTTCTGGCAGAACGGGCAACGCATGTTGCAGCCATAGCTTCCCACGGAAAGGACGCGGCATCCAGGGTGCCACTCTGCCAATGGCTTCTTCTCAACGGGGTCAACTGCGATGGAGGTGAGCCGGCCGTAGTTACCTGCTGCCACGCGCCCGTCCCTGCAGGTGCGCGCGCGGCAGAACCCCACGCCTCCCTCGGGGATCGCACAGTGGTGCCAGCAGACATCGCAGATGATGGGGCCGGATGTGCTGCTGGAACTCACGTATGCCTCACGACCTCGAATCGCTGGAGCTGGTACGTGTCGCGGCAAAGGTCGATGCCGCCCTTGCGTGCGGCAATGCTTATCTGCTCAGAGACGGTATCTATCCCGTCAAGGTCCGGCAGGAGCAGTCCGCGCCTGCCGTCTGTGCAGCTCACGATGACGCCATAGCGCTTGGGGTCGAGCTGGTCCATGGACTCCACAGGCTCGGGCGCGCCCAGAACGTCCACGTCGTAGACGAGCCTGCCCAGCTCGCTTGCGGATACGGGCGGGAAGCGCGGGTCGTGCTCTCCGGCGGAGATTGCATTCGCGCAGATCTCCTCCGCAAGGTTGTCCTGGACCGGCGCAATTGTGCCAATGCATCCGCGCAGCTCGCCGTCCTTCTTGAGCGAGACAAACGCGCCGGCTCGGGTTGAGAGAAGCTCCGTGGGAAGGCCGGGCCTCTCGCTTGGCGTGACGTGGCGCCGTTCGCGCACGTAGGTCTCAAGCGAGAAGCGTGCAAGCGAGACGTACGCGTCCTCTTTCGACTTGCGACGTGCGAGGTCTGCCTCGCAAAATGCCTCGTATTGCTCGAGAAGCGCACGGCTCTCGTCCATGCCCTCCTCGCCCACGGGCGTGAACGCGGCAACACCATAACCCACGCCAAAGGGACCCTCATAGGAGAGAAGCTCTGGCTTGATGGCCGTGCGGTCAAGGGCACCGGCCATGATCTGGAAGCTGCGCAGGCCACACTCGGCTGCACGCTCGGCAAAGCCGCGATCCATCGTGAGGAGGGAGAGCAGGTCCCCCGTTGAGAAGGCATGCGTGACCTTCTCGTCGAATTGCGGGCCCTCGGGCGCAAAGCCGTACGGGCCGCTCTCGAGCAGCTTGTGCGAGAGGTCACCAGACGCCACATAGACCACGCGGCGCCCAAGGTCTTTGGCGACACGCTGCACCAGCATGCCCATGCGGTAATGATCTGCGGGCGAGAGACCCGATATCCCCATGCGCACAACCTCGAAGTCCTTGATGTGGCGCCGGATGAAGTGGAGAGGAATCATGGTTCCGTGGTCAAGAGACGGGTCGCGTTCCCCCTTGCAGCCTGCGGAGAGGGACTCCCGCCTGCACGCACGGACAAGCGCATGCACGAACTCCTGGTCATACGTCGCCTCGTAGCGGGCTTGCGGCGCGCCAAACTGCCTAAAGCTACCCGAGGCACCGCGTCCCGGCGAGATGTGGATGTAGTCCGCATACATCACCGAATGTGGACTCGAGATAACAACCGTGTCTGGGGCAAGCTCCGCAACGCGGCGCCCCATCTCGTCATACGCAGCGACGGTGGCGGCAATCTCCTCTCGTCCAGAACCCACGCCTGGAATGATGAGTGGCGGATGCGGAACGGCAAAAGCTGCAACAATGCTCATGACAGAGACCCCCTTTGGCCCGCTACCAGAGTCCATACCCGTTGTAGGGCACATCGTACGCCCGCTTTCGGCGTATGGGCGAGAGCTGTTGGCAGCAGACGTGGGGCCGGAGAGCCTAGTGCTTGCCCTTCTTGGGCTCGTGGTCGAGGAGGAAGCGAATGAGCGCCTGGTAGCGGCCCTCGCTCATGGGTGCGCGCGGAATGTACACGTAGCGCTTGCTGCCAAAGTTGACGACCGTGGCCTCGTTGCTCGAGCGGGAGTGCTTGAGCTTTGAGAGGGGATACTCCGCCACGCGGTCGTCCGGGCCCTCATCGACAACCTTGTCCTCGGTCACCACGATGTGGTGGCGGTTGTTCTCGCCAACCAGGCCCAGCGTGCTCTTGCGCGCAAGGAAGGTGGCAAAGCGGCTCCAGTTGGTGGTGATAGATGACGTGACAACGGCAATGACCAGCAGGGATATGGTGAGCGCGATGTTGTCGCCCATGCTCACGAGCGCAAAGATGAGCAGGGCAAGCGAGAGGATCGCGACGCCGTTGAAGAGGTCCTTCATGCGGTCGGGACCGTAGAGGTTGGCCGCGCGGGCCAGCTCGTACTCGTTCATGTCATATGAGAGCGAGAAGAGGGGCTTGCCGTACCGCTTGTCGAGCTTGGACTGACGGGCGGCTTCCTCGGTCGCCTTGCGTGCCTTTGCGTTGGGCCTCTTTGCCATGGGTCCTCCTTGTTGCCATCGCATACGTGCAGCATGGTAGCGCATCGGGGCGCATGCGTGGCACAGCGGCGTGTCTGTGTGGCGTGTCGTCGGGCACGTGCGGGCCGCCTTGCCATGCGAGGTTGTGGACAAATTGTCTGCCACGTGTGCTTGGCCGATGGATTGAACCGTTCACGCCGCGGGCACGGTTGAGGGCGCCGTCTTGGGGCATGATATACCGTGAGCAGAGGCGCGCGGCGTGACTGGCATGGACCTTGCGCTGCGACCTGCGTGAGCTTCAAACAGCTTGGCAGCTGCCAAAAGTGGGGGCCTTCGGATCTGATCAGTCCGTGGGCCCCCGTCTATTGTCTGAGCTGGTAAGGCCCTGTGTCGGCTGGCTTCCGCCGTTCTAGGCCCTTCTTTCTCTCATCGCCGAATGTGTTGCGGACCGTCACACAATCGTGCACGAATGTGTGACGAGCGCAGGACGTCACAGAAACGTCGACGAATGTGTAGCGCGCTGCAACACATTCGTCGGCTGAATCGCTCCCCGTTGTCGCTACTTCGTCGAAATCGAATGGAACTCGTAGTTGTGGACGTGCCGCGAGATGGAATACTCAAACGGACGCCCGTCATCCAGGCAGCCGATTTGCTCCACTTCGAGCAAGGGCTCTCCCTCGGGGACGTTGAGGCGCTTTCTCTCCTCGGCCGTGGGCATTACCGCCCTGATGATGCGGTGCGCACTGGCAATCTTGAGGCCTAGGTCGTTCTCGATGAACGAGTAGATGGAGGTCTGCACGTTTTTGAGCTTGAGGTCCTGAATCACGTCGATGGGCATGTAGGTGTACTCGATGACGTGCTGCTTGCCATTGGCGCAGCGCACGCGGCATACGTGGTAGGCAAAGGAATCGTCGTCCACATCAAGAGCCACGGCAACATGGTGTGGCGGTCGCACAACGGAGAAGTCGTAGACCACGGTCTCGACCTTCTCGCCGCGTGCCTCGTGCTCTTTGAGAAAGCCCGTCATCTGGCCGGAGACGTCATTGGCGCCTGGGGTGGCGCTTGAGGTCTCGACCTTCTTCACGAACGAGCCTGATCCGCGCCTGCGGGAGATGAGCCCCTCCGTCTCAAGCTCACCCAGGGCCTTGTTGATGGTGATCTTGCTCACTTCGTACTGCTCGCACAGCTTGTTTACGGACGGCAGCTGGGAGTACGCGGGATACGTCCCGTTCTTGATAGCAAGACGCAGGTCATCAATGACGATTTGATACTTGAGCACGGCGGCGCACCTCTTTTCTCACATGAGTAACTGTAATGCGGCAAGGGTCCTCGCCGGCGCGAGGACCCCACTCACCGCTAAATATCTACCGCTTAAAGTAAAGCGATATTTCTGATTTATAGAACATTCTAAAAGATATAATCTGACATGTGAGATTAGGAATAGCACATGTATAAAGATGTGATTACCGGGCGCACGCCCGGAGAGAAGGGAGGGGGCAAGCGTTGGCACAAGAGAGCTGCAGGCTGCCGGATGACTTCTTCTTTGGCGCGGCCATGTCCGGCCCGCAGACGGAGGGCCGCTGGCGTGACGGTGGAAAGCTTGAGAACCTGTGGGACACGTGGTCCAACCTCAACATCACGGACTTCCACAACCGCGTGGGCTCCTACGCGGGCAACGACTTCTCCAGTCGTCGTCACGAGGACCTGGAGCTCCTCAAGTCCCTGGGCCTTACCTCCATGCGCACCTCTATCCAGTGGAGCCGCCTGCTTGATGCCGATGGCAACGTGAACCCGGAGGGCGCAAAGTACTACCACGAGCTCTTCGCGGATGCCCGCGAGGTTGGCCTCGAGGTCTTCGTGAACCTCTACCACTTTGACATGCCCACCCATCTGTTCCGCCGCGGTGGATGGGAGAGTCGCGAGGTGGTTGAGGCCTACGCGCACTACGCGACTCTGGCGTTTCGCACCTTCGGCAAGGAGATTCGCCACTGGTTCACGTTCAACGAGCCGATCGTTGAGCCGGAGCAGCGCTACACGAATGGCGAGTGGTATCCGTTCATCAGGAACTACGCGCGAGCCCGTGCGGTGCAGTACAACATCTCGCTTGCCCACGCGCTGGCCGTTCGCGAGTACCGCGCGGCAAAGGAGGAGGGATGCCTCCTCGACGACTCGCGCATTGGCCTTATCAACTGCTTCACGCCGCCCTACACGCGCGAGAACCCAAGCGACGCGGACCTCGAGGCCGTACGCATGACCGATGGCGTGTGCAACCGCTGGTGGCTCGACCTCGTGACCAGGGGGGAGCTTCCGCAAGACGTCATCTCCACGCTGGCGTCGCGCGGCATCGAGCTGCCCCGTCGCCCGGAGGATGACCTCATCCTCTCCGATGGCAAGGTCGACTGGCTGGGCTGCAACTACTATCATCCTGAGCGCGTGCAGGCGCCGGCGGCCGACGTGGACGAGAACGGCATCCCCCAGTTTGCGCAGCCCTACGTCTGGCCCGAGGCCGAGATGAACAAGAGTCGCGGCTGGGAGATCTATCCCCAGGGGCTCTACGACTTTGCTATGAAGACCCGCGACGAGTACCCAGACCTCGAGTGGTTCGTCTCGGAGAACGGCATGGGCATTGAGCGCGAGGACCTCAGGAAGGATGAGAGCGGCGTCATCCAGGACGACTACCGCGTGGACTTCGTCCGCCGCCACCTCGAGTGGATTGCCCGTGCCATCCAGGATGGCGCCAAATGCCGCGGATACCACTACTGGGCCGTGATCGACAACTGGTCGTGGGCCAACGCCTTCAAGAACCGCTACGGCTTCGTTGAGGTGGATCTTGAGGATGGATACAACAGGCGGCCGAAGAAGTCTGCCGCCTGGCTCAAGAAGGTAGCTACGACCCACGTGGTCGACTAGCTTTGCTTGGCTGAGACACCAAACGGAAAGGGGAGAGTAATGGCAGAAGATACCGTCCAGGACGATGGGAAGAAGTCGTTCCTCGACAGCTTTGCGGAGTTCTCTGCAAAGGTGGGCAACCAGGTTCACCTCAGGAGCCTGCGCGACGCCTTTGCGACCGTCATGCCAATCTACATCCTGGCGGGCATCGCGGTGCTCATCAACAACGTCGTGTTCCCGCTGTTCCTTGCCGGCGACGCGCTCGCGGCCGCCCAGTACTGGGGAAACGCCATCACCCAGGGTACGCTCAACGTGGCAACGGTGGTGCTTGCGGGCATCGCGGGCTACTGCCTCGCCAAGAACAAGCGCTTCGAGAACGCCATCGCATGCGTGGTCATCGGCATCGCCGCCCTATGCATCATGATGCCGCAAACCGTCAACAGCGCAGCGGCTTCCATCTCTGACTTCACCGAGCTCACGTACAAGAGCACGACCGATGCGAGCGCCGACGCCTATGCCGTGAGCCGCGACGAGGTCGAGAGCGGCCTCGCGATTCCCGAGGGCTATGAGCTCTCCTCGGTGAGTTCCAGCTCCGTCTCCAACGTGTTCTCCAAGACCTACACCGGCGCGAACGGCCTCTTTGGCGCCATCATCATCGGCCTCGTGGCTACCACGGTGTTCATCAAGCTCTCCCAGAATGAGAGGCTCCGTGTGAATCTGGGCGAGGGCATCCCGCCCGCGGTGTCCGACTCGTTCAACACCATGTTCCCCATGCTCATCACGCTCTCGATCTTTGGCCTTGTCGCCGCCCTGCTCCACGGCATCTGGTCGACCGACCTCATGTCACTGATCAACACCTGCATCGCCGCTCCTCTCAAGGGCTTTGTGAATGCAGGCCCGTGGTTCATCATCCTGGTCTACACGTTGGCCAACCTGCTCTTCTGCCTGGGCATTCACCAGTCCACGATCTCTGGCGTGCTGGCTGAGCCCATCCTCACCATCCTCATCACCGAGAACATGGCCATGTTCGCCGCCGGCGAGGCCATCCCAGCCGACCACTATATGAACATGCAGATCATCAACACCTTTGCCCTCATCGGCGGCTCCGGCTGCACGCTGATGCTCCTTGCCGACACCTTCCTGTTCTCCAAGAACAAGGCCTCGAAGGACATCGCAAAGCTCGCCCTGCTCCCTGGCATCTTCAACATCAACGAGCCCGTCATCTACGGCTACCCCGTCGTGTACAACCTGCCCCTGATGATTCCGTTCGTGCTCGTCCCCGACCTGTTCATCGGCCTGACCTACGCGCTCACCTGTGCCGGCATCCTTGCGCCCTGCGTGGTCATGGTCCCTTGGACCACCCCGGTCTTCATCTCCGGCTTCCTGGCCGTGGGCGGTGGCTCCGCCGGTGTGGTCGCCGTCATCTGGCAGGTCATCGAGTTTGCGCTCGGCATGGCCATCTACCTGCCGTTCATGAAGGTTTCTGAGCGCGTTCAGGCTAAGCAGGCTGCCGAGGCCGAGGCCATTGAGGCAGCATAGGAGCACATAGTTCTGCGGCGGCCGGGATGTCAGCCCGGCCGCCCGTTGCACCAAGAGAGGGAAAGGGAAACGCCCAACCGGTCACACGGAAGGGCACGTACGAGGGAGATTTGCCATGAAGACCATTCTGCTCGCCTGCAATGCCGGCATGTCCACCAGTCTGCTCGTTCAGAAGATGCAGAAGGAGGCCCAGGCCCAGGGGCTAGACGTCCAGATCAAGGCCAACCCGCTGAACAAGGCGCTCGAGCTTGTCGATGAGGCGGACGTCTTGCTCCTTGGCCCCCAGATTGCCTATGCCAAGAAGGAGGCCGTCGAGGCCGCCGGCGACAAGCCCGTCGCCGTCATCGCGATGACCGACTACGGCCGCATGAACGCCAAGAAGATCCTTGGCGACGCCATGAAGCTGATGGGCGAGTAGGGACAGCGTCCAGCACTGCAACGACCGTTGCGCATCTCGCGCAGAAAGGCACGAAATGGCTACCGAAGAAGAGGGGCTTGAGGTCACGCAGGAGGCTGCGTTCCAGATCATTGCCACGGTGGGCTCGGCAAAGTCCCAGTACATTGAGGCCATCCAGAAGGCCAAGGATGGCGACATCGAGGGCGCGAAGGCGCTCATCGAGAGCGGCAACAAGGACTTTAACGAGGGTCACACCGCTCACCTGTCGCTTCTCCAGCAGTCTGCCATCGACAACAAGAACGTGACCTTCTCGCTCATTCTTGTCCATGCGGAGGACCAGCTCATGCAGGCCGAATCGTTCCGCATCATCGCCGAGGACTTCATCGACGTGTACGAGAGGCTCGCCGAGAAGAAATAACCCGGGGGAGCCTGGCTACACCGCCCTCCCTCTCGCGCCCGTTGGCCTTGCGGTCGGCGGACGCTTTCCTGTGCCGTTGCGGCGTCGGGGCAGGTGCGCCTGCCAGGCCTGCAGTGCCCCCGCGGTATTGCCTTTGTCGCGTTTTGGTGGCGCAGCGGCAGCGCTGACGCTTCTTTGGTAGAGTGTTCACTAGCGCGTTGGATGGGTTCGGGTGACGCAACACCTCGAACCTGGTCAGGGCCGGGAGGCAGCAGCCATAAGGGGCCTCTGGCGGGCACCCGTTCCCATCGAGCGCGCTGTCATGCCCCACGGGTCGCGCGCATCACGGCCGCTGGGGCTTTTTTGTAGACCGATTTTTGTCCTGCCCCCTGCTTGAACTGGGAGTTTGTCCATGGGATTCGTTGACTTCATCATTAACCTACTCCGCGATCCGCGCGCGGCTATCGCTGGCTGGATTGCGGCTGGCCCCCTCACCGCGTATGGCTTCGTTTTTCTCATCATCTTCATCGAGACGGGCGTGGTGTTCTTCCCGTTTCTGCCGGGCGACTCGCTGCTGTTTGCGTCCGGGTTCTTCGCACAGGGCGGGGGGTTCAACATCTTTGCGCTTCTCGGCGTAGCGTGGGCGGCCGCCATCCTGGGTGACCAGTGCAACTTCATGATTGGCCACTTTTTTGGCACGCGAATCGTGGCCTCTGGCAAGGTCAAGGCCATGACGTCCGAACGCATGGAGAAGAGCGAGAAGTTCCTGGAGAGGTGGGGCCACCTCGCCATCTTCCTGGGGCGCTTCTTCCCGTTCATTCGCACGTTCGTGCCGTTTATCGCCGGCATGGGTGGCATGCACTGGCGCAACTTCGTCATCTTCAACGTGCTGGGCGGAATCACGTGGTCCACGCTGTTCACGCTGCTGGGGTACTTTTTCGGCGGCATCCCCGCAGTGCAGGAGCACTTCGAGCTTGTGGTTGTGGGGATTATCCTGGTGTCCGTGATTCCGGCGGTCGCCGGGGCGATTCGCGCTCGCATGGGCGCCAAGAAGGTTGCCGACGCGGAGTAGGGCGCGGATGGCGGCGGGAGGCGGGCGCTTGCGGGGTCGACGGTCGCCGCGCTTCTCGGACGTTTACGCATGTCTAAACGTCGAAATCCCGCGTCATGGACGTGGGGGCCGACTTTGGTGCGCCCTGCTGCCGGCTGGCAATGTCAAGATGTAGTTTGTGCCTATTGGTGTGTTCCGTGATGGGCGGGTGTCCTGCCGGCAGTTCCTGCGTGGTGTAATCGGGCAGACGCTTCAGCACTTCTCTGGCCAGCTTCGCTCTGGGTCGTACGCCAACAGTCTCGTTCCTACCATTTGGGTCATAGAGCTCCCCAAAGACTCGCCCAATATGCTGTCACCGTCGAAAAGCAAGCGTGACCCTCGAAAGCAACGTCCCGCAGACGGCATCAATAGCATGTTGTAGTACGAGATGTGCGTGAGGGAACATGGCCCACTCTCTATGGAGGACGGATGTCGAGGGACCCTGCCACTTGGTGGCGAGGCCATGATTTTGGTCAGTCGGAAAGGTCGGGATGCCATTCGTGCCATCTGGGGAGCAGCCTGTGCCCAAAGGCCTCGCCTGAGTTTGGTGGGTCCTATTCTCAGGTTGTGGCGGCGCTTCTCCCATATCCCATTAGCGCCACTGCGGCATCCGGCTCCCCTCCCGTTCCTTCCGGATGCATCCCGCAAGGGGCCTGGCGCCGAAGCTAGGCCCCATTTTTGTGCGGCGATCCCATTGGCAGCCGCCCGCATCCGCCGGGAGCCAAGGAGGCGGCTTCGGACTCCGCCGGGCTCTGGACGCTGTTGCGTGCTCGAAGATGTCTCAACGGCTCCGGTGACGGGGAGCCCGGTGGCGGCGCCAGCACAAACGCTACAGCACAAGCCAACAGTTGACATCAGGTGAATTTCAGGGGGGTTGGTATAGAGAACGTGGCGTGGCACACGCTCATCGAGCATGCGGAGGGCAACGTTGACACGGTCTACCTCGCGCACGACTACACCGATGACATGGCATCGGCAAACGAGCTGCTTGTAGATGTTGAAAATCCAGGCGAGTGGATTCGCTCCAAGGCCAGCGAGGTTATTGGTACGGAGTTTGAGATAGACCAAAGCACCGCTGCTGCTTAGCGGTTGCAGTTTGCGACGCATATCTAACCAGATGCGACCCCATCGGGTGCCGCCCTTGCCCGCTGTCTACCCTTATCGTCGAACAAGCGGCCATCGCGCCGGAGGGAACGTAAGGGGAGTGGGAATGGCTAAGAACACTACGAGAAGGAAGTTCATCGGCTCGACCATCGCATCGGTTGGCCTGCTGGGCGTCACCGCTGCCGCAAACGTCGCGGCGAACAAGTTCAGCTCGCTGCTCGACCACTACGTGGGTGGGCGTCCCGCAACGGTCGAGAAGGTCGCCGGGTCCGAGGACTGGGACGCCGAGTACTACACCGCAAACTACCGTGGCCGCAACCAGGCGACCGAGGCGGCGAATGAGCTGGTCACCATCATCGAGGGCGAGGGCATCGTCCTCATGAAGAACGACAACGACGCGCTGCCGCTCTCTACTTCCAATACCGTGAGCATGCTCGGCCGCACCGCAGCCGACCCCATCTATGGCGGCTCGGGCTCCGGTACCGTTGACGCATCGTCGTGCATCAACTTCCACCAGGGCATCAGCCAAGCGGGCTTCACCATCAACGACACTGCCTACAACTGGATCAACGACAACTACTCCAACTACGACAAGGCCAACATCACCATGGACAACCAGTCCACGGCCACCTACTACATTGGTGAGATTCCTTGGTCGGACTACAGCTCCGACGCCCAGGCGTCCATCAATGGTACTGTTGGCCTGGTCTTCATTGGTCGTGGCGGCGGCGAGGGCGGCGACCTCTCCCGCGACCTCAAGGGTGACGTTGACTCCGGCGTCTCGGAGAACTTCAAAGCCAACAGCGAGACAGCCAACTACGTCGACGGCCAGCACGAGCTTGAGCTCACCGTCGAGGAGAAGAGTGTCATCGCCGCCGCAAAGGCCGCCTGCACCAAGGTGATCGCGATTCTCAACCTCTCCACCTCCATGGAGCTGGGCCCGCTGATGAGCGGCGAGTACGAGGTCGATGCCATCCTCGAGGTCGGCTCCATCGGTGCCACCGGTGCCGCTGCTGTGGGCCAGGTGCTTGCTGGCACCGTGAACCCCTCCGGTAGGACCACTGACATCTGGGCTGCAGACTTCACGGCTGACCCGACGTTCAAGAACTTTGGCGGCAAGCGCTATACGGACGTCGAGAACTACTATCCCGAGAAGTCTACGGGCAACGCGTACTTCGTCGAGTACGCCGAGGGCCTCTACTACGGCTATCGCTACTACGAGACCGCTGCCATCGAGGCCGAGGCGGGCAACTACTCCAGCTTCGACTACGGCAGCGCCGTCGTCTTCCCGTTTGGCTATGGCCTCTCGTACACGACCTTCTCGCAGGTGCTCGACTCCGTGAGCACGGACAACGACCAGGTAAAGGTACAGGTCACGGTTTCCAACACGGGCTCCGTTGCCGGCAAGGACGTTGTTGAGGTGTACTACTCCGCGCCGTATACGAAGGGCGGACTGGAGAAGCCCGCCGTTGTCCTCGGCGGCTTTGCCAAGACTGACCTTTTCGACCCCGGCGCAAGCGTCTCGGTCGCCGTGGAGTTCCCCGTGCGTGACATGGCGTCGTACAGCTCTGACGACCAGGCGTACGTGCTCGATGCCGGCGACTACGTGATCAGCCTGCGCACGGACTCCCACACCGTTGTGGATGAGAAGACCGTCACGCTGGACGCCAAGAAGTACACCACCGACTCGGCAACCGAGGCCGCGATATCCAACAAGTTCGACGACATGACCCAGTACATGGAGAAGAACGTCAAGACCATGTCCCGCTCGGACTTCAAGGGCACGTTCCCCGAGGAAGCGACCGACAAGAGCGCTGCGGATTGCGGCGTCGAGCTGGTGGAGTGGAAGCTCGAGGACTACGAGGACCCCTCGGCCCAGATGCCCACGACTGGTGCAGACAACGGCCTGCAGCTCATCGACATGCGCGGCGAGGACTACGATTCCGAGGCATGGGATGACATTCTCGACCAGCTCTCCGTTGAGGACATGGCAACCTGTCTGAACGATGACGCCTACAACACGCCCCAGATCGAGTCCGTGGGCAAGCCTGCCACGGTTGATCCCGATGGCCCTGCCGGCTTCACCTCCCTCACGGGCCCTACGGGCAACTGCTCCTACTGCTCCGAGGTCGTCATGGCCCAGACCTGGAACGTGGGGCTCATGCGCCAGATGGGCCAGATGATCGGCCAGGAGGCTCTCGCGTCTTCCTGTAACGGTTGGTACGCACCGGCTATGAACATGCATCGCTCGCCCTTCGCGGGCCGCAACTTCGAGTACTACTCCGAGGACCCGTTGCTTGCCGGCAAGATCGGCGCGGCAGTGGTGAGCGGCGCTGCCGAGAATGGCTGCTACGCCTACATCAAGCACTTCGCGATGAACGACCAGGAGTCCTACCGTGTGCAGCACGTCTGCACCTGGGCAACCGAGCAGGTTGCGCGCGAGATATACCTGCGTCCGTTCGAGACCACCATCAAGGAGGCCACGTACGAGATGAAGTACATCTCGGACGACAAGGGCACCGTCTCGACCAAGACCATGCCCGGCTGCACCGGCGTGATGAGCTCCTTCAACTACGTTGGCGCGGAGTGGGCCGGCGGTCGTAAGAGCCTGTGCACCGAGGTCCTGCGTGACGAGTGGGGCTTCAAGGGCATGGTCATCACGGACTTTGAACTGTACGACTACATGGACAAGAACCAGGCTATCTATGCTGGTACCGACCTTCAGCTTACGTACTCGGCCATGACCGGCGAGTACGAGGGCACCAACACCGCGACGGTCGTCAACCAGATGCGCGAGTCCATGCACCGCGTGCTCTACACCGTTGCCAATTCCAATGCCATGAACGGCATGGTTCCCGGCTCCAAGATCACCTACGGCGTGGCGCCCTGGCAGTATGGCGTCTGGGGAGGCTCGGCTGCGCTCGTGGCACTGGCGGCGTTCTTTGGCTACAAGGCTGTGAAGAACCACAAGCTCATGGGTGCCGAGGAAACGGACGGCGACGCTGTGGACGTCCCCGAGGTCAAGAAGGGCGACAAGAAGGCGTCTGACGAGAAGTAGCGCGGAAGTTCTCCTCGCGTAACCGCGTACGGCCTGTGGCCCGCTCCCGGTTGGGGGCGGGCCGTTCTTGTATGAGGCGGAGACTCGAATCCCGTGGCCAGATCCCGTACCGACGCATGGGCCTTGGGCCTCTCGCCCGAAAAGTGAACACGAATTCGATTGGCGCGTACCTCGCTCTTGGGAAACCGCTGGATTGGGCGTTCCTAGATTGAATTCGTGCGCACTTTTCCTGGGAGGCGGTGGCCATCGGTCTATTGGGGTGGGGTGGGCCTATCCCCTTTGGCCGCAAGAATGCTGGCCATGGACATAGAAAATGCCCCGGAGCGGGCTCGCCGCACCGGGGCATCAGCGATGGGTTGGCAGGGAGCCTGCCTACGCCATTAGAACGCGGGAAGAACGTCCTGGCCGTAGGTGTCGGAGAGGTACTGCTTGAAGTCGTCACTCGTGAGGACGCTGACCAGCGCGGCGATGCGGTCGTCGTCCTTCTTCTCGGGCGTGGTCACGATGTAGTTGGCGTACTGCTCGACGGCCTTGCCGTCCTTTGACTCCACCGCGACGGCATCCTTCACGTGGAAGCCGGCCTCGATGGCGTAGTTGCCGTTGATGACGGCGAAGTCGACGTCTTGGAGCTGGCGCGGGACAGCGGCGGCCTCGACCTCAACAAACTGCAGGTTGTGGGGGTTATCGGCGATGTCGACCGGGGTGGCCTCGAGGTTATTGGGGTCCTTGAGCGTGATGAGGTTCTCCTGCTGGAGGAGAAGGAGCGCGCGACCCTCGTTGGTGGGATCGTTGGGAACGGCGATCTGTGCACCGTCGGCAATGCCTGCAAGGTCGGAGGACTTGCCGGCATAGATGCCGAACGGCTCGTAGTGGATGGCGGCCACGCCTACGAGGTCGGTGCCGTTCTCCTCGTTGTAGTTGTTGAGATAGTTGATGTGCTGGAAGTAGTTGGCGTCAACCTCGCCGGAAGTGGTCACCTGGTTGGGGATGATGTAGTCCGTGTACTCCTTGGTCTGAAGGTCGATGCCCTGCTCCTTGAGCTTGGGTGCCGCAAAGTTGTTGAGGATCTCCGCGTGGGGAGAGGGCGAGGCGGCGACGGTCAGGGTCTTGGTTGCCGCAGAGCCGTTGCTCGAGCCAGAGCTGCTGCTCGACGCTGAGTTGCCGCAGGCGGCAAGACCGGTTGCGGCGAGAACGGCAAAGCTGGTGCCAATGAAGCTCCTTCTGGTAATCATGGTGGATTCCTTTCGAGTGTTGTGAGACTGTTCGAGAGATGCCAAATGGCGTGCCGGCTAGCGGTGGTCGATCCTCTTGGCGATTGCGTCGCAGGTGCTCTGGATCACCTGGACGAGAATGACGATGAGAACAAGCGTGGCGATCATGACCTCGTCTTGGTAGCGGTAGTAGCCGTAGCGGATGGCGATGTCGCCCAGGCCGCCAGCGCCGACCGCACCGGCGATGGCCGTGTAGCCCAGGACCGCGATCAGCGTGATCGAGACGCCGCGGACGATGGAGGGCAGGGCCTCGGGGAGCAGCGCCGAGACCACGATGCGCGGGATGGACGCCCCGCAGGACTCGGCTGCCTCGATGGACTCGCGTGGCACCTCGGCGAGCGACTGCTCGACCATGCGGGCCACAAACGGTGTAGTAGAGAGCACGAGGGGAGGAATCACGCCCTGGACCCCAGTGGTGGTGCCGACGAGCGCGCGAGTCACCGGGAACATCGAGACCAACAGGATGATGAACGGGATGGAGCGGCTGATGTTCACCACCCAGCCGAGCACGGCGTTGAGGGTGCGCATGGGGTGCAGGCCGCGCGGCGCGGTGACGTGGAGAATCACGCCAAGCACTATGCCGATCACATAGGCAAGCGCGGTCGAGACAAAGAGCATCACGAGCGTGTCGGCAAGGCCTCCGCCGAGAAGCGCCCCGTACTGGTCCAGGAAGGAGCTCAGGCTACTCATCCCAACTCTCCCTTCCTAGAAGCTGACGGGTTACCTCATGCTGTGGGTTAGCGAAGACCTCCGCAACGCTTCCCTGCTCAACCACCTTGCCCGAGACAAGCACGGCTACGTCTTTGCAGATGTCCTCGACCACCTGCATGGAGTGGGTGATCACGATGATGGTGACGCCCGTCTCCGCATTGATTTGCTTAAGCAGCCGTAGCACGGACGCCGTGCTTGCGGGGTCGAGGGCCGAGGTGGCCTCATCGCAGAGGATGTAGTCCGGATGGCAGGCCAATGCACGCGCAATGGCAACGCGCTGCTTTTGTCCGCCTGAGAGCTGCGCTGGATATGAGCTTGCGCGGTCGGCGAGACCCACACGGTCAAGGTAGCCCAGGGCCTCCCTGCGGTTCTCGTCCGTTACCTTGCCCATGCTTGCCAGGTACGGGAAGCATACGTTCTCGAGAGCGGTCTTCTGGGCGAGAAGGCCAAAGCCCTGGAAGATCATCGCCACGTGGCGACGGTACTCTCGCAGAGCAGATCCCTTGAGGTTGGTGACGTTGGTGCCGTCGACCATGATGCTGCCCGACGTGGGTCGTTCGAGCAGATTGAGGCAACGTACGAGCGTGGACTTGCCGGCACCGGAGATGCCAATGATGCCAAAGACGTCACCGGTGGGGATGGTGAGCGACACGTCGTCAAGCGCGTGTACGCTGCTGCCGCTCTCGAAGGTTTTGGAGAGATGCTCTAGTGAAATCAAAGCTGCCGTCCAACTCGTGCCGTCTGCCTGCAGGGGGTGCGGGACCCTTTGCGGGGGCCACGCGCGAAAACGCCCGGTTCCTCTCGCCGGCTGCGACGCATCGGCAGGGCCGGCGGCGGGCTAGCGTAGAGGGTGCCCGGGCTTGGGCATCTGCTGGCGCATCAGCGCGAGGGTGGTATGTCCGCTAGTGATAAGCATACAGGTAACTGTAACTGCACCTGTGGCAGTTCTCAAATTCGAAATAACGGTGGCTGGCTATCGGGTAGGTAGATAGCTATATCTGAGGAAAAAAGTGAGACAAAGGGAAACCCCTCTTGTCTCATCGTGGCAGCATGATGTCGAGGTGAAAGACCCCTTCCGCTGCACGCGCCGCCAGGGTGCCCCCGTACCTCTCGGCAATTGCGCGCATGGAGCGCATGCCAAAGCCGTGGTCGAGCGTGTTGCCCTTGCTCGTGAGGGGAAGCCCACCCGAGAAGCGCGGGGCGGCATTCGGCCGGTAGTAGTTCTCCACGCTCACCGAGACGGTGCCCATGGCCTGTCGCACCACGAGGGATATGGAGCGCTTGTCCGCCCCGCATGCCGCCTCGATTGCATTGTCGAGCGCGTTGCCAAAGAGTGCGTAGATGTCCGCCGGTGCCATGAACTCCAACGCTGCCCCGTCTGCCACGCAGGTGAGCGTGATGCCCTCGCGCTGGCAGAGAAGGCTCTTCTCCGTGAGGATGGTGTCCAGGGCCTCGTTTCCCGTGCGAACGGCGGCGTCGTAGACGTCTACCTCGCGAGCCACATCGTCGAGGGTCGCCCCGTCCACAACGGTACCTCCTCCGGCGATCGTCCTTATCTGGTGGCGTAGGTCGTGGCATTTGAGGTTGATTGCCTCGATGGTCTCGCGGCTCTGCTCGTACTGACGCTCGCGTTCGGCAAGCACGCGCTCGGTGGTGTCACGCTCGGCCGCGAGCCGTCGGTTCACGAGAAGCTCGTATTCCATCCACACCGTGAATACGCACACAAAGCCATGCACCAGGCGCAGCATGGCAGCGTATGCCACGGGGATTCCCAACTCACAAAGGCCTTTGATGACCAGGTCAAACCCTATGACCATGAGGATGACCACGGCCATCATCACGATCATCGAGCGGTTGCCCACCTGCTCCAACCCGTGACGGCTCAGGCGGCGCGTGACGAGGGGGTAGGCCACGGCGTACGTGGCAATCGTCGCCGCCCAGGCCATGAGCGTGAACGCACTCAGGGGCTCCTCTCTCCCCAGGGCCGCCGAAGGGCCCGTCCCCCTCACGAGGAGCCATGCCATCTCGCCAATGCCGGAACCCAGGTTCTGTATTGCGTACCCTGCAGAGCAGCAGAAGAGCGACGCCCACACGCTCGCGTCCCAAAGGTAGGCGACGGCAGCGGTGCATGCCACGAGGAGCGCCGAGAAGAAGACCATCTGGATGGCGTATGAGGTCGCGCGGCTGGGGGCGGCGTCTCCGGCTGGCATCCACGAGCCGACGGCAGTGGCCGCTGCGCATGCGATGACTCCGGCGCACACAGCCGCGACGACGAGTGCCCGGCGCCAGAAATGCTCATGGGGCTCAAGTGCGCTCGCAAAGAGCGTGATGCCCAACGCGATGCGGAGGAAGAGGCCCGCCATACTCGCTAGGCCAGCAAGCATCGAAGGCATCACACGCTCCTCCCCACGTAGGCGGCGAGCGCCTCGAGCGCGGCCTTGCGCTGCGAGCGGCTGTAGTAGAGCTCCGTCCCGTCCGACATCACCACGGAGGTGGCCCGTATGCGCGCTACCTGCGCCATGTTGATAACGCAGCTTGCGGCGATCTTGAGAAATCCCTTGTCGGCAAGCTGTGACGCTGCATGCGTAATGGTGCCGCGCATGTGCAGGGGCTCCATCTCGCCGGCGAGGTGGTAGTGAAGGTCGTGCTTGACGATATCGATGTAGAGCACGTCTGCCAGGCGCACCACGCGCACGCCGTCCGCCGTGGGAAGCGCGAGGGTCTCGGCCGAGGAGCGCTTCACCACGTGCATCGCCCGGTCCATGCGCAGGGCAAAGTCGGCGTACTCCACGGGCTTGACCATGAAGTCGAGCGCATCCACCTGGTAGCCGCTCACGGCGTACTGCGCCAGGTTGGTCACAAAGACGAGCGGCGTCTCCCCGTCACGCTCGCGAAGGATCTGCGCGGCCTCCATGCCGTTGATGCCGGGAAGGTCGATGTCCATGAAGATGAGGTCCGCCGGGTGGCTCGTGCTCACGAACTCCATTGCAGAGGAGAGCACCGTCACAGTGAAGTCGAGACCCTTCTCGGCGGCGTAGCGGTTGAGGTGAGCGTGGAGCGCGTCCGCCTCTGCGGGCGTGTCCTCGACGATTAGGATCCTGTAAGCCATCGCTCGCCTTCCCAGCTTCCAAATAAGTCGCGCGCCTCATCCGATTATGACAGCGCATCCAATGCCCGCCTGCCTACAGACATCATAGGTGTCGATGAGCGGTCCCTAGGGTCAGGGGAGACTGCCGGGCAGGATGCTCGGCGCAAGGAGGGAAGTGTTGGGATGACAGAGGCAGAGAAGAAAACAGGCAAAAAGGCCGAGAAGCCCGTGAAGAGGCCGAGGAAGGCGCTCTTCGTGATCATGTGCATGGTCTCGGCCATGGTTGTGGCGGTGACGGTGCTGGTGGGCGTGGTGGTCTCGCCGTACTTTGACGTCGTGACAACGTTCACAACTCGTCCAGACACCACCTCGACCGAAGTGCAGTAGGCAAGCCAGGCCACTCGCGACATCACAGAGGAGGTCGAGGCGGAGGGCATCACGCTTCTCAAGAATCAGGACGGAGCATTGCCGCTTGCGGGTGCTGCCAAGGTCAACGTCTTTGGGTCTACGGCGGGAAACAACTTCTCCTACGGGGGAACGGGCTCCGGTTCTGGCGACGAGAGCAAGAACGTTACTTTCTACCAGGGCCTCGAGAACGCGGGCCTTACCGTGAACCCAGACCTTGGGCAGTTCTACAGCGATAACGCCGTCTCTCCCGAGACCGGCGACCGCCGCCTTGTTGGCACAGACTGGAACCTCTATGAGCTGCCGCAGTCGAGCTACAACCAGGATGTCATCGACAACGCCAAGTCATACTCTGACACAGCTATCGTGGTCATCACGCGCAAGGGCGGCGAGGGTTATGACCTGCCCCGCGACATGGCAGACTACGGGGGCTCCGAGACCGGTCGCAGCTACCTTGAGCTCACACCCAACGAGGAGGACCTTCTCGCCATGGTCGAGGAGAACTTCGACCGTGTGATTGTGGTTCTCAACAGCCCCAACGCTATGGAGCTGGGCTTTGTCGACAGCCCTCAGGTTGACGCCGCCCTGTGGGTTGGCATGCCTGGCTCCACCGGATGCAATGCCATTGGCAAGGTGCTCACGGGTGCCGTGAACCCCAGCGGACGGACGGTGGACACGTTCCCGTATGCGGTGGAGAGCGCGCCCAGCTACTACAACTTTGGCGCCCACGACTACTCTAACGTGCAAGGCTTCAACAGCGCCGTGTTCTCGGGCTCGGGCGATGCCGCCTCTGGTTCCGACAGCGCACACTGGGTTGACTACACTGAGGGCATCTACGTGGGGTATCGCTACTTCGAGACCGCTGCGGCAGATGGCTTCATCGACTACGACCCCACCGTGCAGTATCCGTTTGGCTATGGCCTCTCGTACACCACGTTTGGCGAGAGGATCTCTGGCTTCACCGATGACGGCACGACCATCACGATGAAGGTGGACGTCACCAACACCGGCAGCGTTGCCGGCAAGGATGTTGTGGAGGGCTACTACAGCGCTCCTTACACCAAGGGCGGCATCGAGAAGAGCGCCGTGGTCCTGGGTGGCTTCGAGAAGACCAAGCTCCTGGAGCCCGGCGAGACGCAGACCGTCACCATCAGCTGGACCCACGAGGACATGGCGAGCTACGACTACACCGGCGTCAAGGCCCAAGGCGGCGCCTACGTGCTCGAGGCCGGTGACTACCAGGTGAGCCTGCGTACCAACTCGCATGACGTGGTTGACACCCGCACGGTGACCATCGACCGCGACTATATCTACAACGACGCGAACGACGGTGCCCGCTCCACGGATGACACCGCCGCAACCAACCAGTTCGATGACGTCTCGTTTGGTGACGGCATCATGTACCTCTCGCGTGCCGACTGGGCAGGGACCTTCCCCACGATGGCGCCTGCCGAGAAGGAGGCGTCTGCCGAGGTCAAGGATGCGCTTGAGAACCCCGCTGGGCTCGACGACAGCGAGACCGAGGACGTCACCTATGGCGCGAGGAACGGCCTCACTCTGGCCGACATGGCCGGGCTCCCCTATGACGATCCGCTGTGGGACAAGCTCCTCGACCAGATGACGCTTAACGAGCAGAAGATGCTCGTCTCCAACGGCGGCTGGATGACCTTCTCGGCCAAGAGCGTGGGCAAGCCCGCGATCGTCGAGTGCGACGGCCCCAACGGCGTGAACAACATCATGGCCAATTACACGGGGACCCAGCTCACCGGCCAGAGCGTCCTTGGCTACACGTGGAACAAGGAGCTGGCGCAGCGCGTGGGAGAGCTCTTCGCACAGGAGGCAACGGCGCTCAAGGTGGGCGGCCTCTACGCTCCCGGCGCCGACATGCACCGCTCGGCCTTTGGCGGCCGCAACTACGAGTACGTGAGCGAGGACGGGCTTCTCACCGGCGAGATCGTCGCCGCAGAGGTCCGCGGGATCCAGTCCCAGGGCGTGTACTGCTACGTCAAGCACTTTGCCCTGAACGACCAGGAGACCCACCGTGGCGATGCGGGTGGCCTTGTAACGTGGGCGAACGAGCAGTCTATGCGTGAGATCTACCTACGTCCGTTTGAGCTTGTGGTAAAGGACGGCGGCGCCACCGCCATTATGAGCTCCTACAACCGCCTGGGTGCCACGCCCACTGCAGAGAGCTACGCCCTGCTTACACAGGTGCTGCGTAACGAATGGGGGTTCCGTGGCTCTGTGGTGACGGACTGCATCATGGCTGCCGATACGGTCGACATCAACCGCGGCCTGCGTGCCGGCAACGACCTCTACCTTACGTTCCTGCAGAATGCGAAGCTTACGGGCGACACCCTGGATACCGCAGCCGGCCACCAGGCGCTGCGCGCTGCCGCCCACAACATCCTCTACACCGAGGCAAATGCGTCAAAGGCGCTTTCGGTGGGGCTGTACCACCAGAGCCCGATCATCACTGCCGTCGAGGTCGCCCAGGCAGCCATCATCGCGCTGCTGGTCACGTACTTCGTGCGCCGCCACATGAAGATGAAGCGCTGGCGCGCCCAGCAGTAGTGAGACAAAGGGACAGTCCCCTTGTCTCGTAGACGAGGTGCCGGGGAGGCCTTGCCTTCCCGGCACCTTGCAACATGGGGTGGCCACCGCCCTTCGCCAGCCAAGGCTTGGCGTCACTGTCCGGCGGCCACCTGATTCCCACGTGAACGCGGATGGGCTCGCCATTCTCGCCAGCCCAAAAATACATTACAAACGTACCAAATATCAGGATGCAGGGCATTGGCATTGCGCAACGGCCTCATTGGAGACGTGGCGGGCGGCCATATCGAAGATGAGGGGGGCTTCTCCTTTCCTGCTCTTTGCCCATCGCTATGGGCTCGTGTCGTCGCGGGTATACTTGAACGTCTAAGGCGAGTCGCGGAGGTCCCATGGAATCGCTCTACACAAAGTACCGTCCAAAGACGTTCGAAGAGGTTGTCGGCCAAGAGCACGTGGTCGAGACCCTCAAGCGCGCGGTGCTCGAGGGCAAGGTGAGCCATGCGTACCTGTTCTGCGGACCGCGTGGTACCGGCAAGACCACCATGGCGCGCATCCTTGCCAAGGCGCTCATGTGCCAGCGCGGTGCAGGGCACCTTCCGGACGGTACCTGTGCGGAGTGCCAGCTCATTGCCGCGGGCGAGCACCCCGATGTGCTCGAGCTGGATGCCGCTTCTCGCACGGGCGTCGACAGCGTCCGCGAAGAGATCATCAGCCGCGTGAACTTTGCCCCCGTCCGCGGGAGCTACAAGGTCTACATCATCGACGAGGTGCACATGCTCACCCCGGCAGCGTTCAATGCGCTGCTCAAGACGCTTGAGGAGCCGCCGAGCCACGTCGTCTTCATCATGTGCACGACAGACCCGCAGAAAATCCTGGCCACGATTCTCTCGCGTGTGCAGCGCTTTGACTTCCACTCCATAGGTGCCAACGAGATGCAGGCCCACCTTGCATACGTGTGCAGCCGGGAGGGCTTCACGTACGAGGACGCCGCGCTCGAGCTTGTCGTGCGCCACGCACGCGGGGGCATGCGAGACGCGCTTACCTCACTTGAGCAGGTCTCGGTCTTTGGTGACGGGGCCATAACGCTTTCGGCAACGCAGGACCTCTTTGGCGAGGCCAACGGTTCCGTCTTGGGAGACGTCACCCTGGCGATTGCCAGAAGGGACGCGGGCACGCTCTTTGGTCAGGTCGCACGCCTCGTCGCCGAGGGGCGAGACCTGCTGCAGTTCACGCGCGAGCTGGCGGCTCGCGTGCGCGATGTGTACGTGACAGCCGTGGTGGGCGACCCGTCAAAGGTCATTGCCGCTTCCCCGGATGAGCTCGCCGGACTCTCCAAGACAGCGTCGGCCTTTGGCTCTGCTGACCGCATTGCGCGTGTGCTCTCCATCCTGGGCGAGGCCTCCGGCGAGATGCGCACGGCCACCAACCAGCGCCTTGCTCTTGAGATTGCGCTTACGAGGATTGTCCGACCGGAGTGCGACCTCACGCTGGAGTCGCTTGCCGAGAGGGTCGAGACGCTCGAGCGCCAAGTTGCCGCGCTGTCGGTGCCCAGTCGCGCCGGCGGCGTCGCGGCTGCGAGCGCGCCGGTTGCTGCGCCGGAGCCCGCGCCGGCTGCTGCACTGGAGTCCGCTTCGGCTCCGGTCGTGTCGCCACCGGCGCCCCAGACGGCGGTCCCGTCTCGACAGGCACCGGCGGTCCAGGCGGCTCCGCAGCCGGCACCTACCTCGGAACCTCATCCGGTACCGACGCCGCAGCCGGTCCCCGCACCGAGCTCCACGGCGGCAGTCGCCTCTCGTCCGTCGCCTGCACCTGCCGTCGGTGCCGCCATTACTGATGGCGCAACGCTGCAGCGCAACTGGAAGCGCGTGACCGAGGGCCTTATGTCCAAGTCGGCGTCCAGGGGCTCCCTGCTTCTCAACTCGAGCATCGTCTCGGACGACGGTGCGAAGCTCACCGTCTCGCTGCCAACGGGATCGCACTTTGCGGCACGCATGCTCGAGCGCGCGGACGTCCGTGAGCTCTACCTGCCCGTCGTGGCTTCCGTGTTTGGTCCGCGCGAAGTCATATTTGTTGAGTCGAGCCTTGCCAACCAGGCGATTTCCCAGCACGATTGTGCTGCGGCCTCTATGCCCGCGCCAGCACCGCAACCCGCGCCAGCTCCCGCACCGCAGGTAGCGGCGTCATCCTACCCCATGCCGTGGGATCCCGTTGAGGCCGAGCAGCCCCAGCAGGTCTCGACTGTGGCACCTGCCCCCGAGTCCCCGGCAGGCGAGCGGGTTCCGCATGACGATGCGGACGCGCATGCTCACGAGGAGGATGACGCTCCTGAGGCGGCTGCGCCTCTCGGGCAACCGGCGCCTGCCGGGGACTCGGGGGCAGGTGCCGCAGTCGAGACCTGCTGGGGCTGCTCGGCCTCAACGGGATCCCACGGCATGGGGT
>NZ_LR027573.1:874303-924715 GCF_900605015.1 Olsenella sp. Marseille-P4559 | reverse complement strand
CCACCCCGGCTCCGCAGCCGAAGCCGGCCCCAACCCCGACTCCAATCCCCAAGCCTGCTGCGGCCCAAGCCCCGCCCGCCAAGGCACCCGCAGACGATGCCCCGGTCCTCACCGAGGAGTTTGCAAGCATCGCGGCTATGCTTGAGGATGCGTTTGGCGGCTCGGTCGTCGTGAAGCCTGACGACCATGGGGCGCCCTCGGCATCTGACGGGGAAGGCACGGATTAGCTTTCCCAAGAGCTTCCACCAGAACACAACCAACAGGAGGAACACATGTCCAAGGGATCTAGAGGCGGCTACAACATGGGTGGCATGAACCGTAACCAGATGATGGCCCAGGCCCGCAAGATGCAGGAGCAGCTTGCCGCGGCGCAGCAGCAGGCCGCGTCAGCCGAGGTCTCGGCCTCGGCCGGTGGCGGCACGGTGAAGGTTACGGCCACAGGCGACCTTCGCCTCACCTCGGTGACCATCGACCCACAGGCGCTCGACCCAGAGGATGCCGACATGCTGCAGGACATGATCCTCGCCGCGGTGAACGATGCCCTCGAGCAGGCAGAGTCTGCCACCGAGAAGGCCATGAGCGCCGTTACCGGCGGACTTAACATCCCGGGGCTCTTCTAGGGATGGATCAGCTCAACGACGGCCACGCACTCCAGCGTCTTCTCGATGAGCTGGGCAGACTTCCTGGTGTGGGACCCAAGTCCGCCCAGCGCATCGCGTACTACCTTCTCGAGGCAGATGCCGAGGAGGCGCGCAGGCTTGCCACGGCAATCCTCGAGGTAAAGGAGCAGGTCCACTTCTGTCCCATCTGCTTTAGCTACGCCACGCACGATACCTGTGACGTATGCTCCGACGCCTCGCGCGACCGCACGACCATCTGCGTGGTCTCCGAGCCGCGTGACGTCTCGGCCATCGAGCGGACGGGCAGCTACCACGGGCTCTATCACGTGCTTGGGGGCGTCATCTCGCCCATGGACAAGATTGGCCCCGAGCAGCTCCACGTGAGGGAGCTGCTTTCCCGCTTGGCATCGGGCGAAGCCCAGGAAGTGATTCTCGCCACCAACCCGGACGTCGAGGGCGAGACGACCGCCACGTATCTCTCGCGCATCATCCGCCCGCTTGGCGTTCGCGTGTCTCGCCTTGCCAGCGGGCTGCCTGTGGGAGGGGACCTGGAATATGCCGACGAGGTGACGCTTGGCCGCGCTATCGAGGCGCGCCACGAGATGTAGCGCGCGGAGGGGCTAGGATGGTACTGGTTCGAGAAGCACAGGGGGAGACGAGATGAGCTACGCATCCAATGGCGAGAAGTACAGGCGCTCCGCGCATGCCGTGCACGCTGCAGGCAGGCGCGCCGTTGGCGGTGCGCCCAGGAGTGGTGCGCACGCAGCCCCCGAGGACATCGACGATGGCGCAGCCCCGCGTCAGAGCGCCGCTCCCGCAGGCTCCCTCGAGACCCTCTCCGCCGGTCAGGGCGCACGCGTTACCACACGCGACAATGCCACCGAGGCAGCCGACATCGCACGCGATCGCGCCGCCGAGCGCTCTCGCAACCGTCGGCTTAGCGGACGCAACAGGCCTAGCTATGGGCATGAGCCCCAGCGCAAGTCCCCCGACGTGAAGTCGGTCCTGCTCGTTGTTGCGGGTGTGGTGGGGCTCTTCGTGATTCTCGCCATCGCGGCCTTTGTCACGTTCCTCAATGCCCAGGACACCCCCCAGTCCCAAGAGACCACGACCACCGTGGAGGAGCCGCAGCAGGCACAGACCACCGCCGACGGCACCGTTACGTATCAGGGTATTACCTACAGCATCGAGGCCACCGAGGCCGGAGGGTACGCTGTGATGGGCACCGACTCCCAGGGCAACAAGTCGCAGGAGTTCACCGTCGAGGGCACACCCGTCTCGCTCATCCTCTACAACTCGGTCATCGTGGTTCCCGAGAACAAGTCCAACGGCACGTGGGACGTGGTGGCCTACACGATTGGCGGTGACTCGGCGCCCATGTCGGTCGTCGACTCTTCTGGCAACGCCATCACGGGTACGGGCACTATCTCTTCTGCCTCGCTTGATGGGTCCGTTATCCATGTGACGGACTCGAACGGTACGACCACAGACGTCGCGCTCGAGTAGGGGGGTGCGGCGATAGCGGGGGCGGCTGTGGCTGTGACTGTGGCGAGAAATTCTCATCGTGCGTACTCACAGGTGTACTTTTCTGCCCGTTGGGACCTTCGGAAGCGGGGGTGTGGTAGATACTTCCCCTTGTGCGTACGCATAAGCCTTAACCTCCGACACGTCTCTTCTCGGCAACTGGGCAGATGCGATGGCCCTGTCAGAACTTGTCAATCGTGCGTACGCAGAAGGGGAGTAATTTGCCAGCGCGGGGTTCCAAGGCCCGCCTTAGGGCAGAAAACCGCACGTGTGCGTACGCACGACGGCTACCTTTTGCCGCAAGCTCCTACGGGGAAGATCCCCGCGAACGGCAACGCATGGCATCTGTGGCATCCACAAAACTTCTCCATAGTTCTGGCTAGACAGATCTCGCATTCCCTGCGTATAATAGCTCCCGCAACGCGCGAGGGGTATTAGCTCAGCTGGTTAGAGCGCCGGCCTGTCACGTCGGAGGTCGCGGGTTCGAGTCCCGCATATCCCGCCATTGTAGATTCTAGGAGCCCCGAAAGGGGCTTCTTTCATACCCATGCGTACCACGGTCGCCAAACTGCACCGCAATCCGCGGCCTCTCTGGGGCATATTGTGACAGGCTGCCCCCAATCGCTTCAATTGATACGGTAAATAGTACAATTGATTCAACCGCTGATGCCGCACTGGTATCATTGGAGCAATACGATTTCCGAGAGCACTATGGAGACGCACAGCATGCTCGCTTCCACAGACGATAGCGCGCAACCGCAGAGAAAAGCCAGGCTTGCCGTGTTCGACTTCGATGGCACGTCCATTGACGGCCAGTCTGGCGCGCTCTTCTCGGTGTACCTGTGGCGTCACGGGCTCATGTCCGTCCCGCGCGCCCTTGCGCTCAGTTGGTGGGGGCTGCGCTACAAGCTGCATCTGCCGCAGAGCCAGGACGAGGCACGCGAACTTGTCTTCGGGGCACTCGAAGACCTGGGCCATCGCGACATCGACAAGATCATGCACGAATTCCATGAGAGCGTCCTCAAAGACCGCTATCGCCCCGAGGCTCTGGCAGAGGTTGCCAAGCGGCGCAAGGAAGGCTGCGTTACCCTGCTCGTCTCGGCAACGTTTGCACCCATCGCAGCCGATGCAGCCAAGACCCTAGGGGCAGATGACTACATCGCCACGGGCATGGAGTGTGACGCAGACGGCAACTATACCGGGCGTGTCGCAGGCACCGTGGTACAAGGCCCCGAGAAGGTCGTGGCCGTTACTCGCTGGGCGGATGCTCACCTTGGCAAGGGTGCATGGACCCTTGCGTATGCCTATGGCGACCACCACACAGACGCCACGCTCCTCTCGGCGGCAGCAAAGTGCTATGCAGTGTGCCCAGGGGAGACGCTTCGAAAGTTGGCACGACAGCATGGCTGGGAAGTCCTCGAGTGGGGCGACTCTCCAGCAAAGATGGGTCCGAAGAAGGGGCTAGCCCGTCGGGCTGCCAGGAGGTAGAAATGGAGATCTCGAGAAAGACCGATTACGCGCTCCGCATGCTTGCGTCGCTTGTCCAGAACCCGGACGGCGTTGTGTCGGTGCGCACGGCGGCGAAGGACAACGATGTCCCGTACTCGTTTGCCCGCTCCATCCAGCACGACCTTGCTTTGGCGGGTGTCGTGGAGAGCACGCGCGGCGCACATGGCGGCATGAGGCTGGCCGTCGACCCGCGCACCACGTCGCTCTTGAGGATCGTGGAGGCGGTCCAAGGGCCAATCGTGATATCTGTCTGTGACTTTGCCGGAGATGATGGTGGCCCTTGCCCTCGCATGGCCGAGTGCCACTTCAACCCCGTCTGGTGCAACGCCGAGCGCATGCTGCGTGACTACTTTGGCTCCGTGTCCCTCTACCAGGTCGTGATGGAGGGCAAGGTCCCGCAGATGACGGGCTCGTTCAGAGCCATGGGTCGCGGGCATCGGCAGAAGGCTGTTGCCGAGTGACGCCAGCGCTGCCCCCAGAAGTCCTTGCTGCGTTTCGCGCGACCGTGCTGGCACGCGGGCGCGAGCTCTACCGCGACTTGCCGTGGCGGCGGACGAGAGACCCCTATGCCATCTGGATCTCGGAGGTCATGCTCCAGCAGACGCAGGTCTCGCGTGTCGACGGGCGCTGGCAGCACTGGCTTGAGTTCTTCCCCACGACAGACGCGCTGGCCTCTGCGGACGCGGCGGACGTGCTCGACGAGTGGCAGGGCCTGGGCTACAACAGGCGTGCGCTCTCGCTCTGGCGAGCAGCGCAGGAGGTCTCTGCTGCAGGTGGTCACATGCCGTCCGACGATGCTGCCCTGCGCGCGCTTCCCGGCATCGGGCCGGCTACGGCGGCGGGGATTCGCGCCTTCGCCTTTGACCTCCCGGGCGTCTATCTCGAGACCAACGTGCGCACCGTCCTTCTCCACGAGCTCTTCCCGGAGGAGCAGTCCGTTTCGGATGCGACGTTGGCGCCCATCGTGCGCGCGACCTGCCCGTCGGACGCCGACAATCCGTCGGACGACCCACGCACCTGGTACTATGCTTTGCTCGACTACGGGGCGCACCTCAAGGCTACTGTCCCTAATCCCTCGCGACGCTCTCGCTCGCACGTGAAGCAGTCTCGATTCGAAGGCTCTCACCGACAGAAGCGTGCGGAGGTCCTGCGCATCCTCCTCGCTCACCGAGATGATCCGCGTGGCGGCGTGGACCTTGATACTCTTTGCGTGGAGCTTTCCCGCATGGAGTGCGCAGCGGGTAGAAGAGGTGTGAGTACGTCGGATGCCCAAGCGTTGTTGGCAGAGCTTTCGAGAGAGGGATTCTGTCATAATCACAGTAGCATTTGGTGTACCTGATGCTACCATGTGTATCACCTGCGCAAGCAGGAGGGATCCGAAAGGGGGATCCCGACGTTTCCCCAGTGGCGGGGAAGGAGAGGAGCGGTAATGGCAGTCGATTTCGAGAGCTCTCAGACCAAGAAGAACCTCGAGGCAGCGTTTGCAGGCGAGTCCCAGGCAAGCCGCAAGTATTCCTACTATGCCAGCAAGGCCAAGAAGGAGGGCTACGTCCAGATCTCTGACATCTTCACCGAGACTTCTGGCAACGAGTCCGAGCACGCCAAGCTCTGGTTCAAGTACCTGCACGACGGCGACGTGCCCGACACCCTGACCAACATCAGGGATGCTGCGGCTGGCGAGAACTACGAGTGGACCGACATGTACAAGGGCTTCGCCGAGACTGCCGACGAGGAGGGTTTCAAGGAGATTGCTGCCAAGTTCCGTCTGGTCGGTGAGGTCGAGAAGCATCACGAGGAGCGCTACAACAAGCTCGCCGAGCGTGTTGAGAAGGGCGAGGTCTTCAACCGTCCGGGCGTCAAGGTTTGGAAGTGCCTCAACTGCGGCCACCTGCACGTTGGCCCCGAGGCTCCCAAGGTCTGCCCGGTCTGCAACCACCCGCAGAGCTACTTCGAGGAGCAGGCGATCAACTACTAGCACCTCGTTGCTCATCACATGCCCTGCGCCCGTCCTCATGTTGAGGATGGGCGCTTTTTTGTGTGACCTTGCAGGGGCATGCGTTGCCAGACACGGCAAAATCACTGGTCAGGAAATATCTTTGAAATCGATAGCCAGTTGCTATCAAACACTCTACCAATACTGGTAGATTTTGCCGCCATAAGCGTTACTATGCAGGTCATGAAAAAGACGGTGACATATACAGCGTTATCGGGGAATCAGATGCCATAGCCCGAGAAGAGACGCCGCAGTGCGGTGACTGGTCTCGGGCTTCCTCGCTTCCCACACGCTCGGCGCAGATGGCGCCACCATCAAAAAAAAGGAGAACATCATGGCCTTCGAACTCAACCCCGACTTTGCTAAGGATCCCGAGAGGCACTTCAACACCCTGCAGGTTCACGCCGGCTGGTCACCTGATCCCGTTACCGGCGCGGCAGCCCTTCCTGTCTACGCCTCGGCCGCATTCCAGTTTGACGACGCCGCCGACGGTGCCGCCAAGTTCGCGCTTGCCAAGCCCGGCAACGTCTACGGCCGCCTGACCAACACCACCACCGATGCCGTTGCCGCCCGCATTGCCGCGGTGGAGGGTGCCGCCGGTGCTGTGGCCGTTGCCTCTGGCCACGCCGCCGAGATTCTCGCCCTCACCAACCTGGCTGGCACCGGTGACGAGATTGTTGCCTCCGACTCCCTCTACGGCGGCACGTGGAACATCTTCCTTCACACGCTGGGTGACCTTGGCGTCAAGACCACGTTCGTCGAGAACAACGACATCGACGCCTTTGTCGCCGCCACCACGCCCAAGACCAAGCTCTGGTACGTTGAGACCATCGGCAACCCCCTCGTAGACGTGGTCGATGTCCCCGCCATCGTCGAGGCGGCCAACGCGCTTCCCAGCCCCGTGCCCGTGTTTGTGGACAACACCTTTGCCACACCGTATATCTATCGTCCGGCAGAGGATGGCGCGGCAGTCGTGATTGAGTCTCTCACCAAGTGGATTGGCGGCCACGGCGCAACGCTTGGCGGGGCCGTTGTCGATACGGGCAAATTCAACTGGAAGCAGGACCCCGAGAAGTGGCGCACCATCGCCCAGCCCGACCCGTCCTACCACGGCGTGGTCTTTGCCGACGCGGCACCTGCCGCCCCGTTTGCCACCCGCGTGCTCGCCAACAAGCTCCGCGACTTTGGCCCTACGCTCTCCCCGTATGCGGCTCAGCTCATTGGCCTGGGCATCGAGGACCTCTCCCTGCGCGTCCAGCGTCACTCCGACAACGCGCTTGCCGTTGCCAGGTGGCTCAAGGAGAATCCCAAGGTCTCCTGGGTGCGCTACTCCGGACTCGAGGGCGACCCCTCGCACGAGGTCGCGAGCCGTATCCTGCACCACGGCTTTGGCGGCGTAGTGGTCTTCGGCGTCAAGGGCGGGCGTGAGGCTGGCCTCAACGTGGTGAACAATGTGAAGCTCTTCACGCACCTCGCCAACGTGGGTGACGCCAAGTCCCTCATCATCCACCCCGCCTCCACCACGCACTCCCAGCTCACGGCCGAGCAGCTCCAGGCCGCGCACCTCTCCGAGGACCTCATCCGCCTGTCCATCGGCATCGAGGACGTGGATGACATCATCGCCGACCTCGACCAGGCCATCGCCAAGGCATAGGGGGCTGGCAGCGACTCGCCGGTCCTGTGCCTAGCCTACATGGGCTTGCTGCATTCGGGTCCCGTTGCCGTTTGGCGCCGGGGTCCGATGCCGTGGCGGGCGTCCGTGGGCCTTGGGGCAAAGGTTCGGGCTTGTGCGTACGCACGACGCGGGCTTCTCGCCAAAAGACGCTCTCAGGAGGGCTGGCTGGGCAGGATGTTCCCGCTGTGCGTACGCACGACGCGGATTTTCTGACAAGGGCTTCGTGTTTGCCCAGTTGGGCGAGAGGTGCCTGACAGCAGGCGGAGGTTGTGCGTACGCACGATGCGGGTTTCTCGCCAGCAAGCAGCCCCAGGGCTCCCATCTGCCAAATAGCATCGGTTGTGCGTACGCACGACGTCGCTTTTCTGCCGCGCCCGTCGTCCCCTGCCTCTTCCCGCGAGAGGCAGCGAGTTTGCCTGCGCAACCGTTGACGGGGTCCTGCAGTCTGACATTGGCTCTCCGACGGGGGCGGGACGCAAGGCAACCGGGTGGTGCGCGTGACGTGCAACACCGACCTGCTCGTTGGTGCAACGGGAACGTCGTGTGCCGATGCCCCTATCGACAATGGCAACGCTGACAACCCCGCAGGGTTACTTCTTCCCGCTACTGCTTCCGCTTGGTGTAGCGGTCGGGCCTTCCCGCGCTGGGGCAGATGTCTGCCATGGGGCATCCCACGCACTTGGGGGCGCGTGCGGTGCACACGTCTCGCCCAAAGTGGATCCACTCCTCGTTGACCGGTCCCCAAAGCTCGCGCGGGATGATGTCGAGAAGGTCCTTCTCGGCATCAAGCGGCGTCTTTGCCCTCGTGAGGCCAAAGCGCGTGGCCAGACGGTATACGTGGGTGTCGACGGCGATGCCGTCCACCACGCCAAAGGCCTTGTTGAGCACGATGTTGGCAGTCTTTCTCCCCACACCCGGCAGCTGGCAGAGCTCCTCCATGGTACCGGGCACCTCTCCGCCAAAGTCGGAGACGATCATCTGTGCCGCCTCGACGCAGTGACGCGACTTTGCACGCCAGAATCCGATCGTGCGTATGACCTCGCCAACCTCCTCTGGGTCTGCGGCTGCCATGGATTGCGGGTCTGGCCAGCGGCGGAAGAGCTCGGGTGTCACGCGGTTCACAGCGGCGTCGGTTGTCTGCGCCGAGAGAAGCACGCAAATCACGAGCTCAAAGGGGTCCCTAAACGAGAGAGCGCTCTCAGCGTCGGGATAGAGCTCGCCCATGCGCCGGCAGATCTCGCAGGCGCGCTCGCGCTTGGACGACTTTGACTCCCTGGACATCCCAACCCCCTTCTCTGACACTCTTGCTGTGCGGAGTCTATCGCTTTTTGCGTGAGAGGACGGGTCACATCGAGTAGTGGGTGCGGAGACGGGCCTGGTATGGAGCCACACCCCGATGCAGAGTTCATCGCTTTTCCCGAATCTGCGGCCGCTGCCGTCCGATAACCGCCCGCACCGCGCATTGCGCCGTTCGCACCCCCATGTGGAACCGTTCCCGCAGTCATTGGCTCAACACTTGTGCGACCTCAGCCGATTTGCGTTTATGGAATATAATTGGAGAAAACGGGGTGGGCGTCCAATAAGCTGCACGTCACGCCCCATGGGGGACACAAACGACGCGTAAGGAGCGAGCATGCAGACTCGTGACAGTTCTCTGTACCTGAGCGGCGACGATCTCTACCTGCTAGCAAAGGGCGAGTGGTATCGCAGCTATGACAAGCTGGGCGCACACCAGGCCGTCGACGAGAATGGCACCGGGGGCTTCCACTTTGCCGTGTGGGCACCTGGGGTTAAGAGCGTCCACGTAATCGGCGAGTTCAACGATTGGGACGAGGGGGCCAACCCGCTTGCCAAGACCAAGACCGGTGACGTGTGGGAGGGCTTCGTCCCTGGTGCCGAGATGGGCTCCCTCTACAAGTTTGCCATAGAGACAAACTCCGGCGCCCGGCTCTACAAGGCAGACCCGTACGCGTTCCTTGCCGAGAAGGTACCTGGCACGGCGTCGCGCACCTATGACATCAATGGCTATGCGTGGGGCGACAAGGCCTGGCTCGCCCAGCGTGCCAAGGCCGATAAGCTCAAGAGCCGCCTCAACATCTACGAGGTGCATCTTGGATCCTGGCGCCGCCACGGCGACGAGCCCCAGGGAGACCCGCGCCCCGATGGCACCTACCCTGGCCCTGGCGACCCGTTCCCCGCACAGCGTGGTGAGTTCTACTCGTATGACGATCTCTCTGTCGAGCTTGTCGACTACGTGCGCACCATGGGCTACTCGCACATCGAGCTCATGCCCGTTATGGAGCATCCGTTTGACGGCTCGTGGGGCTACCAGGTGACGAGCTATTTTGCTCCCACCTCGCGCTACGGCGAGCCCAAGCAGTTCAAGCACTTCATCGACGCCTGCCACAAGGCCGGCATTGGCGTCATCCTCGACTGGGTGCCCGGCGGCTTCTGCGCAGACGAGCAGGGCCTTGCCACCTTTAACGGCGAGATGCTCTACGAGAACGAGATTCATCCCAACTGGGGCACGCACAAGTTTGACTTCTCGCGCGGACAGGTGCGCACCTTCCTGATCTCCAACCTGCTCTACTGGGTGGACGAGTACCACGCCGACGGCATCCGTATGGACGGCGTGACCTCCATGCTCTACCTCAACTTTGGTGTGGACGACCCGCGCCTCAAGAAGTTCAACGCGCGTGGTACCGAGGAGGATGACGACGCCATAGCGTTCATCCGCCAGTGTAACTCCACGATGGGCAAGTACTACCCAGACGTCTCGATGATTGCCGAGGAGTCCACGGCGTGGCCGCTCGTGACCTACCCGCCCGAGGACGGTGGCCTGGGCTTCAACTTCAAGTGGGACATGGGCTGGATGAACGACACGCTGCACTACATGCAGACCGACTTCCCCTATCGTCCGGGCAACCACAGGCTGCTTACCTTCTCGACCATGTACCAGTTCAACGAGAACTTCCTGCTGCCGCTGAGCCACGACGAGGTGGTCAACGGCAAGTGCTCGCTCATCACGCGCATGCCCGGTGACTACTGGCGCCAGTTCGCTGGCATGAGGGTGCTTGCCTTCTACCAGATGACGCATGCGGGCGGCAAGCTCAACTTCATGGGCAACGAGATCGCCCAGTTCATCGAGTGGCGCTACTACGAGGGAATCCAGTACTTCCTCGCCGAGCAGTATGACACGCATCGCCACCAGCAGCAGTTCATCGCCGCCCTCAACGCGTTCTACAACGCGCACCCTGCGCTCTGGCAGCGCTCCTACACAAGCGGCGGCTTCGAATGGATCGACGCCGACAATGCCAAGCAGTCGGTCATCTCGTTCATCCGTAAGGGCGACAACCCCAAGGACGACCTCGTCATTCTCATCAACTTTGATGTCAATGCGCGCGAGGGCTTCCGCCTTGGCGTGCCCGAGGAAGGCTACTACGATGAGGTCTTCAACTCCGATGCCGAGCAGTTTGGCGGCTCTGGCGTGGTCAACGTTGGCAAGCTCGAGACGAGCGAGACGGTGTGGAACGGCCGTAAGCAGTCCGTCATCGTCCGCGTTCCTCCCCTCGGTGGCCTTGTCCTGCGCCGTACCGACGCTCTGAGGAAGCGTCGCACCACAACCACGAAGGCCAAGTCGTCTGCCGGTGCGACAAAGAAGCCCGCGAGCAAGGCCGAGAAGTCCACTACGGCCAAGAAGCCTACAGTCAAGAGGCCCGCAAGCAAGGCCGCTGCCCCCAAGGCGGCTGCCGCCAAGAAGCCCGCAACGCGCCGCGCGTCCTCCGGAGGGACGACAAAAAAGTAAGAAAACCGCTTTCGTCATGTCATGCGTACCATTCAACGTGCACATGACGAAAGCGCTCGTATAATGTGACGGGAACGTTCCCATATCTTCATCGGGGCGTTCCGGTCTGCAAGACATAACATTGGAGTCGCATGGCACAGGGAAAGATCTTTAGGGACACCGCGGATTTCGAGAAGCAGTATCGCGAGGCTTGCATGGCAGACCTCAGCAAGAAGTTCGAGGACTGCACTGCGCTCGAGCGCTACCAGGTGCTCGCAACGCTCATCGCCAAGAAGTCGCGCAATATTGGCATCGCAACCCACGAGAAGGGCGAGAAGAAGGTCTACTACTTCTCCCTCGAGTTCCTTTTGGGGCCCCTGCTTGACAACTACCTGCTCAACCTTGGCGTCCATGACGTCGTCGCCAAGGGCGTGGAGGACATGGGAGGCTCCCTCGAGACCATCTGCCGCCAGGAGGCAGACCCTGGCCTCGGCAACGGCGGCCTTGGTCGTCTCGCCGCGTGCTTCCTCGACTCCATGGCCCATGAGGGCATCGCGGGCTACGGTAACGGCATGCGCTACCAATACGGACTTTTCCGCCAGGTCATTGAGGGTGGCCGTCAGGTCGAGAAGACCGACAACTGGCTTGAGAACGGCTTCCCTTGGGAGTCTCGCCGCGACTCCAACACGGTGATCGTCCAGTTTGGCGGCGAGGTCGTGCGCCACGAGGACGAGACAGGCCGCTACTGGTTTATCCAGGAGGGCGGCGAAAAGGTACGCGCCGTCCCGTACGACGTGCCCATCGTTGGCTACGGCACCAAGAAGGTCAACCGCCTGCGCCTCTGGAGCGCCGAGCCCTACGAGGAGAACTTCGACCTCGACGCGTTCAACGCCGGCGACTACGCCAAGGCGAACAAGTTCCGCTCCGACGCCGAGGCCATCTCGACCATCCTTTACCCCAATGACTCCGGCGAGCACGGCAAGATTCTGCGCCTCAAGCAGGAGTACCTGTTTGTCTCCGCAGGCCTCCAGACCATCCTCGCCACCTACGAGCGCGACTTTGGCCCCGACTGGGAGCACCTTGCCGACCACGTGGCCATCCACACCAACGACACGCACCCTGCAATGTGCGGCCCCGAACTCATGCGCCTGCTGGTTGACGGGTGCGGCGTGGACTTCGGCCTGGCATTCAAGATCGCCAAGGCGACCATCTCCTACACCAACCACACGGTCATGCCCGAGGCACTGGAGAAGTGGCCCATCAACACCTTCCGTGCCCTCATGCCGCGTCTGTACATGTTCATCGAGGAGATTGACCGCCGCTACCGCGAGAACTTCCCCCACACTTCCCCCGACTGGGGCGAGATGCTCAAGAGCACGGCCATCCTGTGGGACGGCCAGGTCCGTATGGCGAACCTCTCCATCATCTTCAGCCATTCGGTGAATGGCGTCTCCGCGCTCCACACGGGCATCCTCGAAGAGGGCGTGCTCAAGGACTTCTACCGCCTGTACCCCGAGATGTTCAACAACAAGACCAACGGCGTCTCTCACCGTCGCTTCCTCACGGAGGCAAACCCCTCCTACGCCGGTCTCATCTCCGGTGCCATTGGCAAGGGCTGGCTGGACGATGCCTGCGAGCTCGAGAAGCTCACGGCCCTCGAGGGTGATGCGGGCTTCCTGGACGAGATGGAGAAGGCAAAGCGCACCGACAAGGAGCGCCTTGCGGCCTATATTCGCGAGACCTCCGGCGTCGAGCTTGACTGTTCCATGGTCTTCGATGTGCAGGTGAAGCGCTTCCATGCCTACAAGCGCCAGCTTCTCAACGTGTTCAAGATCCTGGACATCTACAACCGCGTCCTGGCCGACCCGCACTTCGACCCGCGCCCCACGGCGTTCATCTTCTCGGGCAAGGCAGCCCAGAGCTACACCTTTGCCAAGGAGGTTATCCGCCTCATCAACTCGGTCGCCGACGTGGTGAACAACGACGCCCGCACGAACGACAAGATCAGGGTCGCCTTTGTCCCCAACTTTGCCGTGTCGAGTGCCCAGCTCATCTACCCTGCCGCCGAGATCTCTGAGCAGATCTCGACTGCTGGCACTGAGGCGTCTGGCACCTCGAACATGAAACTCATGATGAACGCAGCCATCACCCTTGGCACCTACGATGGCGCCAACGTCGAGATCGCCAAGCTCGTGGGTGATGACAACATCAAGATTTTTGGTCTGCGCACCGAGGAGGTCGAAGCCCTGCGCACCTCTGGCTGCTACTTTGCATGGGACCAGTACAACGCCGACCGCGAGCGCCTTGGTCGCGTGGTGGATATGCTCTCCGATGGCTCCCTTGCACACCTCTCGGGCAACTTCGAGAGCATCCACGACTACCTCATGGCGAGCAACGATCCGGACCTCGTTCTGCGCGACTTCCGCTCCTATGTTGACGCTTGGGACGAGCTCACAACCGCCTACGGAGACCGCGGCGCATGGAACCGGGCTGCGCTGCACAATACCGCCAAGGCGGGATACTTCTCTAGTGACCGAACTATTCGCGAGTACATGGCGGATATCTGGCATATTAAGGCGTAGGAATCACCCCGCGGTCCTGCGGGTTGAAGGTACGAGGCATGTGTTGGGACGACAGAAGGAAATGGGGGACCTTATGAGCAAGAAGGAATGCATAGCGATGCTTCTTGCCGGTGGGCAGGGCAGCAGGCTCGGTGCGCTTACCAGTAACGTGGCAAAGCCTGCAGTCTCGTTCGGGGGCAAGTTCCGCATCATCGACTTCGCGCTCTCCAACTGCGCGAACTCGGGCGTCACAACGGTGGGTGTGCTCACGCAGTACCGTCCGTATCTCCTGCACTCCTACATTGGTACCGGCGAGGCCTGGAACCTCGACGAGCGTGACGGTGGGGTCTCCATCCTCCCGCCATACGCCACCCAGACCGGCGGCGCCTGGTATGAGGGCACGGCAGACGCCGTGACGCAGAACCTTGGCTACATCGAGCAGAACGACCCAGATTACGTGCTTATCCTCTCTGGTGACCAGCTCTACCGCATGGATTACGGCAAGATGCTCGAGAACCACAAGCGCCACAACGCCGACCTCACCATCGCGGTTATGCCCGTGCCTTGGGAGGAGGCCTCGCGCTTTGGCATCATCACCCAGGACGAGGACGAGCGCATCGTCAAGTTCACCGAGAAGCCCAAAAAGCCCGATTCCAACCTCGCCTCGATGGGCATCTACATCTTCAACACCGACCTTCTCGTGAGTTCGCTCAAGGAGGATGCTATCGACCAGACCTCCGAGCACGATTTCGGAAAGGACATCATCCCCAAGCTCCTGGCAGACGGCAAGCGTCTGTATACCTACGAGTTCAACGGCTTCTGGCGCGACGTGGGTACCATCTCGAGCTACCACGAGACGAGCATGGACCTTCTCGGGCCCAACCCCGCATTCGATCTCTACAGCCAGGACTTCCCCATCATGAGCAACGCCTCCACGAGGCCGCCTGCGTATGTTGGGTGCGACGGTGACGTCGATGACTGTCTGGTTGCCAATGGCGTGCAGGTATTCGGTAAGGCCAAGCACTCGATTCTCTCGGTTGACGCTTACGTTGGCGAGCATGCCACGGTTGCCGACTCCGTCCTGCTCCCCGGTGCTGTCGTGAAGAACGGTGCGCACGTCGTCCGCGCGATCCTGGGCGAGAACTCTGTCGTCGAGGAGAACGTGGACCTTGGTAGCGTCGACTCTACGAAGGACACGGCCGTCATTGGGAATGACGTCGTTGTCGGGAAGGGGGAGTAAGCAATGGATAAGGTCATAGGTCTCATTACGTGCAACTACTCGGCCAAGTCTCCGAGCGCACTCGTCGAGAGCCGTCCGGTCTCGTCCATGCCGTTCCTTGGCCGCTATCGTCTGGTCGACTTCCCCCTGTCTAACATGGTCAACGCTGGCCTGCGTACGGTGGGCATAGTCATGCCGTACAACTACCGCTCGCTTATCGACCACGTTGGGTCCGGCAAGGACTGGGGGCTTGACCGCAAGAACGGCGGCCTCTTCATTCTGCCTGGCTCTGCCTTTGGCACCTCACGCACGGGTGCGCGCTTCCTGCTGCGCGACCTTGTCCACAACAAGGTCTTCTTCACGAGGTCGAAGTCCGACTATGTGGTCTTCTCGACCGCCAACTTCGTGTACAATATCGACCTCGACGGGCTGTACGACGCCCATGTGGCCTCTGGTGCCGACATCACCGTGCTCGTGAAGCAGGCCAGCGGCAACGACGCCGACGTCACCGGCTTTGGCCTTGACGGCTCTCGCGTCACAGGCGTGAAGCACGGCGTTTCCTTTGGCGATACCGCTTTCCTCGACTGCTTCCTCATCAGCCGTCAGCTCCTGCTCGACATGTTCGACTGGTACGCTGCCACCGATTACCTCGACCTGTTTGAGGCCATGGCCAACGACTATGGTCGCGTGAACGTCCAGGCGTACAACTTTGACGGCTATGCCGCTGCGGTGTTCAACAAGAAGAGCTACTACCGCTCCAACATGGACGCCCTTGACCCGCGCATCAACGCCGAACTCTTCCCCGAGGGTCGCTTCATCAAGACCAAGGCGCACGATACCTCTCCCGCAAGGTTCGAGGTTGGCTCCCACGTCACCAACTCGCTCGTCTCGGCCGGCTGCCGCATCTTCGGCAGCGTGGGCGATTCTGTCCTGGGCCGCAACGTGATCGTTGAGAGCGGCGCCACCATTCGCGGCTCCGTGGTGATGCAGGACTGTGTCATCAAGAGCGGCGCTCGCGTCGAGAACGCGATTGTCGACAGGAACAACCTCGTCCCAGCGGGCACCGAGCTTCGTGGCACCCCTGAGGACGTGCTCGTCAAGGAAAAGGGTCGCGAGTAAAGGTGGAGACCATGCCAACAAGCGCACACCGCAGGAAGCTGAGGGTTCTCTTCGCATCCTCAGAGGCGGTGCCGTTCGCCAAGACCGGCGGCTTGGGCGACGTGGCGGGCTCCCTCCCGCGCGCGCTCAAGCACGCTGGTGCCAAGGCGGCAGTGATTATGCCCAAGTACGGAACGATCCCCCAGGAGTACAAGGGCCGCATGAAGCACGTTGCGGACTTCTATGTGCCCCTAGCCTGGAGGAACGTCTACTGCGGCATCGAGAAGCTCGAGCTGCAGGGGCTCGACTTCTACTTCGTGGACAACGAGGCGTACTTCAAGCGCGATAGCCTCTACGGTTACTTCGATGATGGCGAGCGCTTTGCGTTCTTCGCAAAGGCCATCTGCGAGGCCATCGTCAAGGTCCCCGAGCTTGCGTGTGACGTCTTGCACTGCAACGACTGGCAGACGGCGCTCTGCCCCGTCTTTCTCCGCGAGTTCTATCGCGGCGCTCCGCAGTGCAGCGACGTGAAGACGGTGATGACGGTCCACAACATCAAGTTCCAAGGTCAGTACGGCGACGACATGCTCTCCGACGTGCTCGGCCTTGCCGACGTTCCCGCGGCACGTGACCAGCTCTACTGCGACAGGGACTCGATCAACTTTATGAAGGGCGGCCTGTGCTACGCGGACGCCCTCACCACCGTGAGCCCGAGCTATGCCTACGAGCTGCAGATGCCGTTCTACGGGGAGGGGCTTGACCCCATCTTCCGCAGGCGTTCCGGCATCCTCACGGGCATCCTCAACGGGATTGACACCAACATCTGGAGTCCCAAGACCGATGGCATGATCACGGCGAATTACTCTGCCGAAGACCTTGCCAACAAGGCCGAGTGCAAGCGCGCCCTCCAGGAGGAGCTTGGCCTTCGGCAAGACCCCACGCGTCCGCTTGTGGTGATGATCGGTCGCCTCACCAACCAGAAGGGCCTGGGCCTTGTCCGCTATGCCATGGATGGCATCATGAAGCGCGGCGTCCAGGTGGCCATCCTTGGCACCGGTGACGCGGACCAGGAGGAGGCGTTCCGTTACTTCGACCAGAAGTATAGCGACATGATGTGCGCACGCATTGCCTTTGACAACGCGCTCTCGCACCGCATGTACGCAGGCGGTGACATCCTGCTTATGCCGTCCGAGTTTGAGCCCTGCGGCCTCTCCCAGATGATTGCCATGCGCTATGGCACGCTTCCGCTCGTGCGCGAGACGGGCGGCCTGCGCGACTCGGTGGCCCCGTACAACAAGTTCACCGGTGAGGGCACAGGCTTCCGCTTCTCCAACATGAACGCGGACGAGATGTCCGACACGCTCCTAGGGGCCTGCGAAATCTTCTGGACGAATCCCGAGCTCTGGACTAAGCTCATGCTTCAGGCCATGGCGACAGACTTCAGCTGGCGCCGTGCCGCGAACGACTACATGGACATCTACCACGGACTTCATCCAGAGGTCATTAGGTACAACAAGAGAAGAGACAGGTAAGGCTTGAAGGCGCGTCACGTAACTTCCGACAGGGAGTACCGATATCCCTTTGGCGCCGTCCGGTTGGGCGGCGCCGTTACTGTAGGCATTGACGTCTGGGATGACGAAGTCGTGTTCTGCACGCTTCGCACCTGGGCCGATGGCATTGGCGAGCGCTTGTTCGAGATGCATGGCGAGAGGCGCGGCAGCGTAACGCACTTCTCGGTCACCTTCACGCCGGAGCGTACCGGCGTCATCTGGTACAGCTTCGACATCGAGGCGTCGGATGGTGCCGTATGGCGCTACGGCGCACAACCCGGCTGGACCACCGGCGAGGGCGCGTTTGCCTACGGAGACCCGCCGTCGTTCCAGATCACGGTCTACAAGCAGCGCGCCATCCAGCCCAACTGGTATCGCGGCGGCATTGTCTACCAGGTCTTCCCCGATCGCTTTTTCCGCGGAAAGGACTGGCGGCACAGGGTCGATGTGGCCATGGAGCGCCCGCACATCGCGGGTCCCGGCCGCACGCTGGTTGACGATTGGTCAACCCCGCCCAGCTACGACAAGGACGAGAACGGCCGCATCAAGCATTGGGACTTCTATGGCGGCACGCTTGAGGGCGTCCGCGAGAAGCTGCGCTACCTCAAGGACCTTGGCGTGACGGTCATCTACCTCAACCCCATCTTCGAGGCGGCGAGCAACCACCGCTACGACACCGGTGACTACATGGCGATCGATCCCATGCTGGGGAACGAGGAGAGCTTCCGCCGCCTGTGCGTGGATGCCGAGGAGATGGGTATCTCGGTGATCCTGGACGGCGTGTTCAACCACACCGGATGCGATTCTCGCTACTTCAATAAGTATGGCAACTACCCGGATTCTGTGGGCGCCTATCAGGACGTGGACTCTGTCTACCGCTTGTGGTACACCTTCCGCGACGACGGGACGTACGACAGCTGGTGGGGCGTGGACGACCTGCCGACCATCAACGAGAACGATCCCTCCTACCATGCGTTCATTTGCGGCCGCGAGGGCGTAGTGCGCCGCTGGCTGCGCGACGGCGCGCGCGGTTGGCGCCTGGACGTGGCCGATGAGCTGCCGGACTCGTTTATCGCCGACATCAAGCATGCGGTGCTCGCCGAGAAGCCCGACGGCCTTCTCATCGGAGAGGTGTGGGAGGACGCCAGCAACAAGACGGCCTACGGGACGCTTCGCCAGTATTTTGAGGGCTCTGAGCTTGACGGCACGATGAACTACCCGCTGCGCAAGGGGCTTCTCGCCTTCATGCGCAACGAGATTGGCGCGCAGGAACTCACGCGGCGTTTGGAACAGCTGGGCGAGAACTACCCAGGCCAAGCGCTCTACAGCGAGCTGAACCTGCTGGGAAGCCATGACCGTGCGCGTCTGTTCACGATGCTCGGCGGTGCTCCCAACCCCGATGCGCTCTCCGAGTCGGAGTGTGCGTCCTATAGGCTGGACCCCGGTCAGCGAAACCTTGCCAAGAGTCGCCTCTGGGCCATTACGCTGCTGCAGATGACCCTGCCTGGCGTCCCTTGCATCTACTACGGAGACGAGTGTGGCATGGAGGGGTTCCGCGACCCCCACAACCGCGCGACGTATCCGTGGGACGGCGGCGACAAGGACTGCTTCGACATCTACCGCAATGCCATTGCCGTGCGCAAGACGCTTGACGTGCTGGTGGACGGCAGGTTTAACCCGTTTTCCGTTGGCGATGACGTGTTTGGCTTTTGGCGCAGGAGCCGCATCAAGAGCGACTGCGTCTGCGTGCTTGTCAATGCGAGCCTGCATGTCTCTCGTACCGTACGCGTGCCCATCGAAAGCGGCATGGAGGTCTCCGACGTCATCTCCGGCCAAGATCCCAAGGTCTCTCAGGGCCAGGCCGAGGTCTTCCTTTGGCCACTGGGGACGGCGGTGCTCCACTTCCACAGGCACGAGCGCCTGCAGAAGCCTCTTGAGCGCGGCATGGGCGTGCTGTGCCATGTGACCTCGATTCCCAACGACGGCAAGCCGGGAACGTTGGGGGCACCCGCCAGGCGCTTCGTCGATTGGCTTGCCAGCTGCGGCCAGCGCTACTGGCAGGTGCTTCCGGTGAACCCCACCGACGAGTACGGCTCGCCCTACGCGGGCCTGGCTGCCTTTGCGGGCAACATCGCCCTTCTCGAGCGTAATCCCGAGGAGGTCCTTGCCGATGACGCGCTCTTTGGCGACGGTCGCTTTGTGGAGTTCTGCGATGACAACGACTACTGGCTCACCCCCTATGCTACCTTCTGCGCGCTCAAGGACAAGTTCGACGGTGCGCCGTGGCAGCTGTGGCCAGAGCAGTATCGCGGGTATTCTCCGCACCTGGCAGATGACCCCGAACTTGCCGTGGGCATCGAGATTACGTGCAAGCTGCAGTTTGAGTTTCAGCGCGAGTGGAACGAGCTTCGGGCGTATGCCGCCGAGCGAGGCGTGCGCATCGTGGGCGATATGCCCATGTACGTCTCGCAGGACTCTGCCGACGTGTGGAGCGAGCCCGACATCTTTGACATCGACGCGGACGGACGTGCCGCGATGCAGGCCGGCGCTCCGCCCGACCAGCTTTCCACCGAGGGCCAGCTCTGGGGCAACCCCACCTACGACTGGGATGCCCTGCGCTCTGATGGCTACGATTGGTGGCTCCGCAGGCTTGACCGAGCCTTCAAGCTCTATGACTACGTGCGGCTGGATCACTTCATTGGGTTCTCCTCGTACTATGCGATCGAGGCGGGCAAGCCGGCAACCGAGGGTTCGTATGCCTTCGGGCCAGGGGCAAACCTCTTCCGTGCCGCAAACAGGCTCTTCGGCGGCCTGCCACTGATTGCCGAGGACCTGGGCAACGTCACGCCGGCGGTGCGTGCGCTTATCGCCGAGACGGGCGTGCCCGGCATGAGCATTGTGCAGTTTGCCGACCAGGACGTTCGCAAGGAGTTCACGCCCGGCAAGGGGACTGTGGTCTACACGGGCACGCACGACACCGAGACGCTCGTTGGCTGGTGCGCCCGAAGCTTCGCAGGCGGCGATGAAGAGAAGGCTGCCGAGCTTGCGCGTGACATCGAGCGTCGTACTGTTGGCGTGGAGAACGATGTGGTGATTATGCCGCTGCAGGACGTGCTGCTCCTAGGCGATGACGCGCGCATGAACGTGCCTGGCGTGGCCGAGGGCAACTGGACGTGGAGGGCCACCGAGAGCGACGTGCGTGCCGCAACCGAATGGCTGAATGAGCTTGCGGACGGCTCGGGAAGGGCCGTCGAGAGGTAAGCGCCATGCTTGCGTGGCCTGGGGGCCTGGTGGTCGCGTGTCCGCCGGGCCCCCAGGCGGCAGAACCAGCTGCCCAGCTCGCGGTTATGACAAACTCAATCTAATTGAATATTTTCTTAAGCTCCCTGTTGGCGTTCAGTTATGATAGTCGTCATCTTTTACCTGAACCTTACCTTAGTCAGAAGGATTCGACCATGGCACTCACGCGCAAAGAGTTCGATGTCTTGAGTTCTCTGGCCACCAGGGGGGATGGCGACAGGGCGGAGCCCTCGGAGTTCGCTGGCCTTCGCACCTCGGGGCTTGTCATGGACAATGGCCTTACGGACCTCGGCCGCATGGCGCTCGAGCCATACCGCGTGGACAACGCAATCATCATGGCAGCGGGCCTCTCGTCCCGCTTCGTGCCCGTCTCGTACGAGCGTCCCAAGGGGCTCACAAGCGTGCGCGGCGAGGTTCTCATCGAGCGCCAGATTCGCCAGCTCCACGAGGCCGGTATTACCAACATCACCGTTGTCGTGGGCTACCGGGCGGGGGAGTTTTCCTACCTCGAGGGCAAGTTCGGCGTTCGCCTGGTCACGAACGACCTCTATGCCGAACGAAACAACAACTGGACGCTGTGGCTTGTCCGCAGCCAGCTGAGCAACACCTACGTGTGCTCCTCGGACGACTACTTCATGCAGAACCCCTTTGAGCCCTACGTCTACAAGGCCTACTACGCTGCGGTGTACGTCGATGGTCCCACGGACGAGTGGTGCCTGGGCACCAACGAGGACGGAAGGATCGTCTCGGTAGACGTGGGTGGGTCCGACGCTTGGGTCATGCTCGGCCACGTGTACTTCGACCAAGCCTTCTCGGCCGCGTTTGTGGACATCCTTGGTAAGGTCGTGTCGGATCCGCCGTATGGCAAGGCGCACGCGGGGGACCTGTGGGAGGCAATCTTTGCCAGCCACCTCGATGAGCTCGACATGGAGATTCGCCACTACCCCGAGGGCATGGTTCAGGAGTTCGACTCGCTCGACGAGCTTGCCGCCTTCGATCCCGAGTTCTTGGATACCGTCACGTGTCAGCCGCTCGACGATGTGGCGCTTGCCCTGGGCTGTGATCGCTCGGACCTGCACGACTTCTATCCCGTGACCAAAGGGCTTACCAACCAGAGCTTCCACTTCTCCGTTGGCAAGCGGGAGTACATCTACCGCCGGCCCGGCCGAGGCACCGAGAAGTTCATCAATCGCAAGGCCGAGACGGATGCGGACACCGTGGCCCGCAACCTTGGCATTGACCGCACCTTCATCTGCGAGGACCCGGAGCGCGGCTGGAAGCTCTCGCATTTTGTCGCGGACGCAAGGAGCGTGGACCCCTTCAATCCCGACGAGGTCGCGCGCGCCATGGCGCTTGCAAGGCAGATCCACGAGTCCGGTGCCAGCATCGACACCAGCTTCGACTTCTTTGCCGACGGCTTGGGCTATGAGCGTCTGCTTCTCGAGCATGGTCCCATTGCCATCCCCGGCTACCACGGGCTTCGCGAGAAGATCGTTCGCCTAAACGCGCTCTCCTCGGCGGACGAGGGCTTCCCCACGTGCTTCTGCCACAACGACTACCTGCCGCTTAACTTCCTCATCGGCAAGGACGGCTCCATGAACGTAATCGACTGGGAGTTTGCCGGCATGGGCGACCCGGGCAACGACACGGCTACGTTCATCATCTGCTCTCAGTACGATGAAGCGCAGGCCAACGCTGCTATCGACGCCTACTTTGGACGCCCGGCAACCTTTGGGGAGCGTCGCCACTTCTGGGCCCGCGTGGTGCTGGGCGGCTGGTGCTGGTACGTGTGGGCGCTCGAGAAGGATGCCGAGGGCGCTGGTGTGGGTGAGTGGCTCGACATCTACAAGAGCTACGCCACGACCTATATAGACGAGGTTCTCTCTTGGTACGAGAGGGATGACGCCTCGAAGGCGGGGCGCGGCGCTGCCCGTCGCGCAAGTGACGGCATTGCCGCAGACAATCGTTGACGAAGACTATCCGAGAGGGGAACACATGCCCTATGGGTTTGGAGCAGCGCTCACCTGGGCGCTCGACACGGTGATTCTTGGCATGGCACTTGCCGGCCCAGCGTTTTTCTCGTCGCCCCAGGGAATTGCGCTCGCAGCGTTTACCAGCACCTTCCTGCACGATGCCTGCTCTGCAGTCTTTGCGTTTGGCTATATGGGCCTGCGTCATAAGCTCGGCGAGACCTGGAAGACCCTGCGGAGCAAGGCGGGGTTGGTCATTGTGGTCGCGGCCCTCATCGGCGGCCCTGTGGGCATGACGGGGTACGTGCTTGCCATCAACAACATTGGTCCTGCGTATACAGCTGCCATCTCGGCATTCTTCCCGGCGTACGGCGCGGCGCTCGCCGCGCTTGTGCTCAAGGAGCGCATGCGCCCCTACCAGTGGGTGGGCCTTGCCGTGTGCCTGGCTGCCGTGGCGGTTCTGGGTTGGACGCCTGTTGACGGGGTGCCCGGAAGCTGGACCACGGGCATTGTCGGCGCACTTGTGTGCGTGCTTGGCTGGGGCACCGAGGCCGTGGTGATCGACTGGGGCCTGCGCAACGCGAGCGTGGACGACGAGTGTGCCATGCAGATCAGGCAGACCACCTCGGCCATCGCGTATGCGCTCGTCATTTTGCCGCTCCTGGGCGGCTGGCCCAGCGCGATTGAGGTTCTTTCCTCAAGCTCCATGCCCACCATCGCGCTTGCCGCGCTCTCGGGCACGGTGTCCTACCTGCTCTACTACAAGGCGATCGCAACGATTGGCGCTTCGAGGGCCATGGCGCTCAACATCACGTACTCCGCGTGGGCTATCCCGTTCTCGATGCTGCTCTTGGGCACCATGCCCGACGTGCGTGGGGTTGTGTGCGCTACCGCGATCATCTTGGGTGCGATAGCCGCTGCTACGGACGTGAGACCGCTTCTCTCCCGCGGGAAAGGGGCCTCGGCGTAGGCGCGGGGCAGGCGGCGTTCGTGCTTCAGGAAAGGCCGCAGCTCAGTTGTATCCTCTCGGAGAGCCACAGGCTTGCTGCCTAGTGAGCTCGAACAGCGGCTTGGAATTCGTTGCGCCCTGAGCCGCCATGGCGCCCCGCACCCCTCGCGGCAATCTGCCACGTGTTTCTGTCGGGGCACCGGACCAGTCGATGCACAAAACTGCCCTAGCGCTGGGAATTTCCGTCTCGCGTGCACAAAAACGGTCTAGCGCGGGGCACTTTGCAGCACCAACATCAAAGGTACAACTATATTATGCATAATAGTGCATTTTGATGACAATGTATGCAGTTTAATGGAACTATAATTCAATAGTTGATCCTATGGTCACCAAAAGACCCCGCGATAGACCGTTTTTGTGCATGGGCGCTCCGATTTCCCAGCGCTAGGGCAGTTTTGTGCATCGCGTCGTGGACGATGGCCTCGAGGAGAGACGTCACGGCTGCTGGTGACTTTATCCCAGCGGGGTGGCGAGTCGCTGGGGCTGTGATTGAGTCGCAGTTTTGGAGTGCTCGCCTTCCGCCTGCGCCCAAAGCTGTGCGGACGTGGTGTGGCGCTGGGTTCAGCGGCTCCTGCCTGCTACAATCGCGAAGAAGAACCGTCAGGCACCGCCCGCGCGCAACCATGCGCGGGCAGTTTTTTCATGACCACGCCGCTCACCCAAGGAGCCTCCCCGTATGTTCATCAACCGCGTCTCTCGTCAGCTTCTCTCCGCGCCGGAGCTCACGCCGCTTCTCCATGAGCTTCGTGCCGGCAGGGACGCCTCGCTCGCCGTGGGCCAGAGCGCCCGCCCCCTTGTGATTGCAGCTTTGTGGGCGCACAACCCTCGCCCCTGCCTGGTAGTTGTTTCCGGCGAGGAAGCCGCCTCCCGCGCCGCCCGCGCCCTTGCCGCGTGGCTGGGGCAAGACGTTGTGGCGCGCTACCCCATGCGGCGTGACTACCCCTGGGCCGACACCGCCCCCGACGACGCCGTCATTGGCACACGCTGCCGCTCGATTGCCCGCCTGGCCGCAGGCGAGAGCTGTGTGGTTGTGGCCTCGGCGCCGACGCTTCTCCGTCGCGTCCCACCTGTGGGCTCGGGCTACTTTGCCTCGAGCTTTTTCTCGGTGGGTGACGAAGTGCCCTTTGAGGACGTGGCTCCGCTGCTGGTGGGCATGGGCTATGCGGACGTGGGCGGCGCCGAGGATGTGGCAGCGCCGGGCACCTTCCATGTGCACGGAGACGCCGTCGACGTGTTTCCCGCGCAGGCAACGTCTCCGGTGCGCATCGAGTTCTTTGGCGACGAGATTGACCGCGTGCGCCGCATGGTGCCCTCGACGGGCCAGACCATCGGCGAGCTGGACTCGGTCGAGGTGGTTCCCTGCCGCGAGATGGCCCTTACCAACGAGACCGTCACCAGGGCCGAGAAGGCCCTCTACAACCGTGCGCACGACAACGGCAGGGTTGCGGCAGACCTCGAGGCCATCCAGGCGCGCTCTGTCCAGCCGTCACTCGAGAAGTACCTGCCGATGCTCTATGGCGGCACAGCCAGCCCCATCGAGCACATCTCCAAGGACGCCCTGATCATTCTCTCGGAGCCCCGTGCGCTCTTCGACGACTGCCAGCGCGCCACAGAAGACATTGCTGCCTCGGCGTCGTCGGCGCACGTCCCAACCGACGGCCTCTACACCAGCCCGCGCGAGATGGACTTTGGTCGCCAGCAGCGCCTGTCCCTCTCGTCGATCCTGCGCGTGGGCGGATCGGTGACGGCGGAGCTCAAGGTGCGCCAGCCCGACGTGGCTGGTGCCGACAGCAAGCTTATATCGGTGGTGCGCCAGCTGGTGAACGACAATGCCAGCGTGGTCTTTGCCGCTCCGGACCGCGGCGCCCGAGAATCGCTTGAGCTGCGCTTGAACGACGAGCACATCCCCTTTGCGGAATCTTTGGGGTCGGCGGGCGAGAATGCCATCCCCGTGACCTCGCCGGATGCCAACGATACCGCAAAGCCGCTGCGGCGCGGCTCCGTGATCTTCACCGACGCGCCGGTGCCCGCAGGCATTGTGATGCCCTCGGCGCACCTGGGCGTGCTCTCGATCTCTGACCTCACGCCGCGCACGGCCCGCAACCGTCGCCGTGCGAAGCGCGTGGACCCCACGAGCGTGACGTTCCCGTTCAAGCCTGGTGACTACGTGGTCCATGCCACGCACGGCATTGCGCTCTTCTCGCAGATCGTGCGCCAAGAGGTCGCCGGTCGCATGCGCGACTACTTCCTTCTGGAGTATGCTGGCGGCGACAAGCTCTACGTGCCGCTCGAGCAGGTGGACCGCATCACGCGCTACGTGGGTCCCGACGGGTCGAGCCCACGCCTCACGCGCCTCAACACGGCGGACTGGTCGCGCGCCACGGGCAAAGCCAGGCGCTCGGCCAAGAAGCTTGCATTTGACCTGGTTGACCTCTATACCCGCCGCGCCTCGGTGATGGGCTATGCGTTCTCGCCCGACACGTCGGCCCAACAGGACATGGAGTCAAGCTTCCCCTATGACCCCACGCCCGACCAGGCCTCTGCCGTGGCCGACATCAAGGCCGACATGGAGGCGAGAAAGCCCATGGACCGCCTGCTCTGCGGCGACGTGGGCTTTGGCAAGACGGAGGTTGCCCTTCGTGCGGCGTTCAAGTGCTGCCAGGACGGCAAGCAAGTCATGGTGCTGTGCCCCACGACGATTCTGGCCGAGCAGCACTTCGAGACGTTCTTTGCGCGCTTCTCGCCCTTTGAACTGGACGTTCGCGTACTCTCGCGCTTTGTGACTCCGGCGCAGCAGCGCCAGGCGCTCGAGGGCTTTGCGGTAGGTACGGTGGATGTGCTCATTGGCACGCACCGGCTCCTCTCTGCAGATGTTAACCCCCATGACCTGGGCCTCGTTATCATCGACGAGGAGCAGCGCTTTGGCGTGCAGCACAAGGAGCAGCTCAAGAACATGCGCGAGCAGGTAGATGTGCTCACGCTCTCGGCCACACCCATCCCGCGCACCATGCAGATGGCCATGAGCGGCGTGCGCGACATGAGCCTCATCATGACGCCACCGCCGGGGCGCCTGCCGGTAAGGGTGCACGTGGGGGAGTGGGACCCAGACCTGGTCTCGGCTGCCATTCGCAACGAGCTCGAGCGCAAGGGGCAGGTCTACTACGTGAGCAACCGCGTGACGACCATCGACGACGCCGTGGACCGCGTGATGGAGGCCGCGCCCGAGGCCCGCGTGGGCGTGGCGCACGGCAAGATGAGTGCCCGCGAGGTCGAGGACGTGATGCTGCGCTTCCAGGAGCACGAAATCGACGTGCTGGTGGCCACGACGATCATCGAGAGCGGCCTTGACAACCCGCGCACCAACACGCTGGTCATCGAGGACTCGCAGCGCCTGGGCCTGGCGCAGCTCTACCAGCTCAAGGGGCGCGTGGGCCGTGGCCGCACGCAGGCGTACGCGTACTTCATGTTCCCCTCGACGGCACCGCTCACGCCCGAGGCCACCGACCGCCTCACGGCCATCAACGAGTACCAGGACCTGGGCAGCGGCATGCGCATAGCCATGCGCGACCTCGAGATTCGCGGTGCCGGTTCGCTCATGGGCGCCGAGCAGCACGGCAACCTCTCAAGCGTGGGCTTTGACCTCTTCACCCAGATGCTTGGCGAGGCCGTGGCAGAGGCGCGCGGCGAGACGGCCGAGGTGGAGGTGCCCGAAGTCACCATTAACCTCTCGGCAGACTTCTACCTTGCGGAGGAGTACATGCCCGAAGTCGACCAGCGCGTGCTCGCCTATCGCAGGCTTGCGGCTGCAACCGAGCTTGCCGACGTGGACGCGCTCCAGCACGACCTGGAGGAGAGCCACGGGGCGCTGCCGCTTGCTGGGCGCAACCTTCTCGATCGCGCGCGCATCCGCATCCGCGCGCAGCGCCTGGGATGCACGTCGGTCTCGCTTACCAACGGGCGTCTCGTCTATCAGGGGATTGACGTGCCTCGCACGGAGGCGCTCAAGCTCAAGGAGCGCGGGGCTCTCGTCTACCCCAAGACGCACAAGCTGGCATACCCCTTCCACGCGAAGCAGGAGGAGGTCATGCCTGCCGCGCTTGGCGTGCTGGAAGAGATTGGTGGCGGGGACGAGACGGACGACGAGTAGGACGCGCCCTAGGGTCCAGGGCCTGGGCCGTCGACGAATGTGTTGCGGGTTGTCACACGATTGGGACCGAATGTGTGACGCATGCAGGATGTCACAGAATCGTTGACGAATGTGTGACGGACGGCAACACAATCGGGCCGACAAGGGCGCAGGTGTCCTACCCTGGTGGCACCTGGCCACAGGAACACGATGAGAGGAGCGGGCCCCATGGCTTTGAGCAAGAACGACAGGGCAAGGCTCGTCAGGTCTGGCAGGCTGGCGCACACGGCGCTCGCTGCGGCGCGCATGGGGTCGAGAGGGACTCTGCACTCCACAGGGGAGGTCGCAGCCACCCCGGCCACAACGCCAGCTCCCGGTGACATCACAGACTACCTGCGGGGTGCCCTTCTCGTTGGGGATGCGGACGACGGCCTGATAGAGCCCTATCGCTTCTCAAAGAAGCAGCTGCGCTACCTGGACTCCGTTGGCCGTGGCCGCAGGGCCCGTGCGACGGCCGGCGTGTGCCTGGCACTCGTGACCACGGGCAACGCGGTCTCCCTTGACTGCCGCGTGACAGGGGCCCTCGATCCGGCGCACCCGCTCTACGACGCGGTCATGAGCCACCTGGGAAGCCTTGGCCAGGCAGAGGACGGCCTGGTAGACGGTATCGACGTGGTCATCGAGGGCGGACAGGTCCATACCGCTGCGGTGCGTGACGGTCGCATCTCCGTGGACTTTGACAACCCCGGGCACGCGCCTGTCGAAGTGCGCATCTACCTGCCGCTCATCATGTCGGTTGCCGTGGGGCGCCTCGCCACGAACGGTACGGCGACACCCGCGCGGCGCCGCGGATACCTCCTCACCCTCGGTGACTCCATTACCCAGGGCTTTGTTGTGGGCTGCCCGTCGCTGGCGTATCCGGCGCTCCTCGCAGAGGCGCTTGGCCTTGACCTTGTAAACCAGGCTGTCTGCGGATACGTCTTTGACCCGCGGACGCTCATTGGCATGAAGGCGCTACACAAAGACCCGCCTGCGGCAATCACCGTGGCGTACGGGACCAACGACTGGGGACGCAAGGGGTCTGGCAAGAAGATGCGCCGCGATGTCGCCGCCTACCTCGACCGACTTTGCGAACTCTTTCCCAAGACTCCCATCTACGTGCTCACGCCGCTTTGGCGCGCGGACGAGGAGGACGAGGCCACGCTTGCTGGCATCCCCAGCGGCAAGCCGCTTTCCTGGGTGCGTCGCTCCATCGAGCGCGCCTGCCGCCGCCATGCCAACGTGACCGTGGTCGACGGCTTGGGGGTTCTACCGAGAAACCCCTTCATGTTTGCCGACGGACGCCTGCACCCGGGCTCCACGGGCGCGGCAATTGTCGCGGAGGCGCTGGCCGCTGCCATGCGCGGGGACATTGCCGAGGAGGGCGGAGGCGTGCTGCGGCCGGCGTCGGGGGCTGCGGCCTCTGCGTCTGCCGCAAGCGGACTTGACGCAGTGGACGCCGAGAGCCTCTCGCGCCCCGGCGCCCCTGGAGCGCACCGTGAGTTCGACCGCCTCGTGCGAACGGTCTGGCGGCTTCGCCAGGAGGACGGCTGCCCCTGGGACCGCGAGCAGACACACGAGTCGCTTGTGCACTACATGGTCGAGGAGGCCTATGAAGCGGCCGACGCCCTGCGCACAGGTGACCCCTCTCACATGGCCGAGGAGCTGGGAGATGTGCTCTACCAGGTCGTTCTCAACTCTCAGGTGGCATCGGAGGAGGGCTCCTTCACCATCGACGACGTCTGTCGCGCCATTGACGAGAAGCTCGTGCGCCGCCATCCACACGTCTTTGGAGACGCAGACGCATCCACCCCTGAGGACGTCGCGCGCATCTGGGACGATGCGAAGCGCCACGAACGCGAAACGACCGGCGCCACGCTCGCCGGCGAGAAGGGCCAGGCGGGTCTTCTCGACTCGGTTCCGCGTTCGATGCCGGCACTCATGCAGTGCCAGAAGATCAGCGCCCGTGCGGCCAAGGCGGGCTTCGAGTGGGATGACGTCTCTGGTGTGTGGGACAAGGTGCGCGAGGAGCGCGATGAGTTCGAACGAGAGCCCAAGGGCTCGCAAAGCCGTGTGCTCGAGTTTGGCGACCTGCTCTTTGCGCTGGTAAACGTTGCGCGCATGGAGGGAATCGACGCTGAGGGAGCCCTTGCGCAGAGCAATGACAAGTTCCGTCACCGCTGGTCGCGCATGGAGGAGCTGGTCCGCAAGGACGGCCGAGAGCTCACTGCCTTATCGACCGCTGAGCTTAACGAGCTTTGGGACCGTGCGAAGCGAGAGGAGAATTGGTCCTGAGCCTAGCCGCGAGCCCTTCTGGTATAGACTGGAACCCATGCGGTAGACCCGCGCTGTTACGCCAAACCACACTAGAAACGAAGCGACGGCATGAGCAGATATTCAAGCATGGAGATTGCGCTGGGAGGGTCCACAAGCATGGTGCCCCGTCCGGCTGTCTACACCTATTCCACAGGCAGAAGCCATCGTCCGCCCTTCTCGGCAGTGAGGGAGGGCGTACGCGTGGAGGAGGACGGCCCAACCGGTTGCCATGTGGGAACGGGCTCCGCCCCGCGGCCTCGCTCGGACGGGATGCAGTCCACGGCCGCCCGTCGGCGCTCGTCTCGCAGCGCGTCCGTCAGCCGTTCCAGAGAAACGCGTTCCGTGGGAGCTGCCCGCGCCCCTCGCGTGCGGCCGCGTTCCGAGCGTCGTGGCGGGCGTGCCGCAGAGCCTGCCTCGGCAGCCGTCTCTGGCGTTGCCGACAAGGTCGCGGGTGTTGCCTCCGGGGCCACATCTGCTGCCTCTGCCACGGCCTCTCGTGCCGAGGAGTTTGTCTCTGCGCATCGCCTCCCGGTGATCATCGCTGCCGTCGTCATCGCCGTGGTAGTCATGCTCTATGGGCCTACGTGCAGCCTCTATGCCGCGTGGCGCTTGGGCCTTGACCTCCAGGCCACCTATGACGTCACCACCCAGAGCAACGACCAGCTCACAAGCGACGTCGACGCCCTCATGACGCCCGAGGGCGTCCAGGACCTCGCGCGGCAGCGCGGCTATGTGGGTGAGGACGAGACGGGCGTGGTGGTCGAGGGCCTGCCGGGCGAAAGCTCCGATGCCACCCCCATGGGCACGGGCACGTACGTCTCGGCAGACGTCCCCTGGTACGTGAGCGTTGCCGACGTAATCTTTCAGTACCATGGCGACACAGCGGGGAGCGGCAACTAATGCGCAGGGTCGCAGTTATCGATATTGGCACCGTCACCTGCCGCCTTGCGGTGGCAGACGTCGAGGGGCCGCGCGTCATCCGCCTGGGCAAGCAGTCGAACATCTGCAACCTTGGCCAGGGCGTCGACAGGACCGGCAAGCTCGCGCAGGAGGCCATGGAGCGCGTCTTTGCGTGCGCGAAGGCCTACGTCGACTCGGCGCGCGAGTCCGGTGCCGAGGCCGTGTGCTGCACGCTCACAAGCGCCGCCCGCGATGCCTCGAACTCGCCCGAGTTGGGTGCGGCATTGGCCTCGCTGGGGCTTGACCCGCTTGTCATCCCCGGACAAATCGAGGGCGCGCTCACCTTCCTGGGGGTTGCGCAGGACTTCGACGACCGTCGCATCCTTGTTGCCGACAACGGTGGCGGCTCCACCGAGCTTGCCGTGGGAGAGCTTTCCGGCGGCACGCTTGACCTGGGTTGGGTTACCTCAGTCCAGATTGGCTGCAGGCGCCTGACGGAGCGCTTCCTCTCGCGTCAAGACCCGCCCTCTGCAGAGGATCTGGCCCAGGCACACGAGTACGCAGGACGGCTCTTCTCACAGGCGCTTGCAGATGCCGGCGACCGCATGAAAGACCCCCAGGCGCTTGTGGTCACGGGCGGAACGGTGACCACGCTCGTGGCCATAGACGGCGAGCTTGAGCCATACGACCCGTCCTACGTGCATCTCCACGAGCTCTCGTGCGAGCGCGTGGGGGCGCTTGAGCAGCGCCTGGCCGGTCTCGCGCAGGAAGAGCGCGCCACGCTCAAGGGCATCCAGGCAAAGCGCGCGCCCGTGATCTTGGGCGGTGCCGTTGCCATCTCTGAGCTCCTGCGCCAGACGGGATTCCCAAGCCTCACCGTGAGCGAGAGCGACCTTCTCTTTGGCCTTTCCATCGTCGCTGCTGCTATGCTTGATGGGCGCGAGTCTCCGGTGGTCTGGAAGCCCGTCATGAGGCCGCTCAAGGCGCCGGGACAGTAAGGCGCCACATACCTGGGGGCGTGGCGGAATTGGCATACGCAGGGGACTTAAAATCCCTCGCCGAAAGGATTGTGGGTTCGAGTCCCACCGCCCCTACCAGCCCGCTTCTCGCGGAGGCACAGCGTTGCCGGGGCCATGTGCCGGGGTAACGCCCGCCGTGTTGTTTTGGCGCATGCGCCCAGAACATCCCGTTGCGTGCTACATATGGAGACAAGTGGTGTACAACTATGTCTCGCAACGTCGATGCGCCTGAGGCAGGGGAGGGGCGACATGGCAGAGAACGGCAAGGGCACATTTCGTGACGCGCCGCAGGCAGTGGCTGACGGGGCTGTGAGGCGAGTCGCCGGCAAAGCGGGGTCTGCCCCCGTATATTCCAAGCTGGCAGACCTCCTACGCGAGAAGATTGGCCTGCACGAGTGGGCGCCCGGCTCGCGCATCCCCTCGGAGCACGAGCTCATGGCGCGCTTTGGGATCTCGCGCGGCACTGTTCGCCGCGCCATCGGCGAGCTTGTGGACGATGGGTTTCTCATCCAGATGCGCGGCTCGGGCACCTTTGTCTCCGAGCGCGCCCTTGCGCATCCGGCGGGCGAGCGCCCCCTCTCGTTTGGCGAGTCCCTGCGCGAGCAGGGCAAGGACTTTGTGACCCACGTGCTTGAGAAGCGCGTGGTGCCTGCGCCCGCAGACGTGGCCGAGCACCTGCGCATCCAGCCCGGAAGTCCGGTGCTCTACCTGCTGCGCGTTCGCACGGTGGGAGGCAGGCCGGTCATCTGCCAGGAGGGTTGGGAGAACTTGGGCGAGTGTCCGGGCCTGGAGGATGCGGACTTCTCGCATGAGACGGCCTTTGATGCCGTAGAGCGCTGCTCGGGGAGAAAGATCACCTGGTCGAAGGTGCGTTACTCCGCCACGGTGGCAGGGAAGCGCGCGACGGCGCTGGGGTGTGGCGAGCATGACCCCGTGCTCGTACTGCGCCAGACCATCGGCCTTGCCGATGCGACGGTCATCGAGCAGGGCCTCACGTGGCTGCGTGCGGGGCAGGAGGTCGCAGGCACCTCGGTTCAGGGCGGCTGGCTTCCTACGGCGCTTGCCCCCGCGCTTGGGGCCTCTGAGCGTCGCCGCCTCGCGGGGCTGGCGCAGGAGATCCGCAGAGGCGTGGTCGAGTTCGCGCATGCCAACACGAGCATACCATTCCACCTGGGCGGAAGCCTTTCCGCAGCAGAGATCTTCGCCGTGCTCTACGGCGGCGTCATGCGCACGGGGACCGATGGCACCCCCTGGGAGCAGCGTGACCGCTTTGTGCTCTCAAAGGGCCACGCTGCGCTCTCGCTCTACCCGGCTTTGCTCCATGCGGGCCTTGTCTCACGGGAGGACATTGGCCGCGGGCTTCTCGGCCCCAATGCGGTGCTGTTCAAGCACCCCAGGCGCGACCCTGCGCGTGGCCTGGAGACCTCTGGCGGCAGCTTGGGCATGGGGCTGGGCTATGCCTGCGGGCTGGTCATTGCCGCCGAGAGGCGCGGGCTTCCCTCGCGCGTCTTCTGCCTCTTGGGCGATGGCGAGTGCAACGAGGGCTCGGTCTGGGAGTCTGCTGCGCTTGCCGGACACATGGGGCTGGGGTCGCTCACGGTCATCGTGGACGTCAATGGGCTGCAGCTCGATGGCCCAACGGCACAGGTGCTCGACACGGGAAGCCTTGCGGAGAAGTTCCGCGCCTTTGGCTTTGAGGCCATCGAGGTGGACGGCCATGACGTGAGCGCCCTCTGGAGCGTGCTGGTGCCCGGTCACATGCGCCCCCGCGCGGTGCTTGCCCACACCACAAAGGGCAAGGGGCTCTCGTTTGCCGAAAACTGCGTGGAGTGGCACGACAACAAGCTGACCGACGAGCTCTATGCACAGGCGTTACGGGAGCTTGGCAGGGAGGTGGGCCATGCCTAGGGAGGCTGCTGCCGCAGCTCCAGTGGCCGCTTTGGATGCTGCCGAGTTTGACCGACTGGACTCTCGTGTGGCCTTTGGGCGTGCACTTGGTGGGATTGCCGAGAATGACCCGCAGGTCATGGTCGTTGTCTCGGACTATGGCCGCCGTCTTGCGCTGGACGGGCTTCGCTCCAGGCTTCCGGGCTCCGTCATTCAGTGCGGCATTGCCGAGCAGAACCAGGTTGAGGTGGCCTCGGCCCTTGCCAACGAGGGCTTCCACGTGTTCGCACCGTCGTATGCGCCGTTCATCACGGCTCGCGTGCTCGACCAGGCGCGCGTGAACCTGGGGATGATGGAATCGCCTGTCGTGCTAGTGGGGCTTGGTGCAGGCTTCCATGCGGGCATTCTGGGCCCCAGCCACATGGCGCTGGAGGACCTGGCCTGCATGCGGTCGATTCCCGGCCTTACCGTGGTAACCCCGACGACCAACACCGAGCTTGCCTCCGCGCTCGCCGAGCTTGCACACGATCCGCGCCCCGCCTATGTGCGCATCACGCAGGCACCCGCCGGAGACCCGGCGCTTCCCATGGGCGACTTCCAGATTGGCCGCTGCCACGTGCTGACGGACGACAATCCCGGGCACATGGTAGACGTTGCGATTGCCGCCTGCGGCTCCATTACGGTGCGCGCAGCTGCGGCCGCAGATCTTCTCAGGCAGCGCGGCCTTGCCTGCCGCATGGTGAGCGTGGGCACCGTGAGACCCCTTGACCGGCGCGTAGTTGAGCTTCTCGGCCGCGCACGGCTTGCCGTGACGGCGGAGGAACACAGCGTGGCGGGCGGCCTTGGCGGGCTGGTTGCCGAGTCTTTGCTCGAACGGCGCGCGGCACCAGGGCTTTTGCGGCTGGGTGCGCCTGACGGCTACTTAGAGGCGGACGAGCAGGACCGCCTTCTCGAGCGTGCGGGCCTCACACCCGAGGGCATGGCTGCGTCCATCCGTGCTCGGCTGGGGTAGGGCGGCTCACGGGTGCCGGCGCTTTGGCGACGCTGGCACTACTGCTCCATGAGGGCGAGGATCTGCTCGTTGGCGGCTTCCTCGCCGTGCCCCATGAGGTAGGGCGTTCCGTCCACAAACGGGCAGTGCAGCTCTGAGGGGCAGATGGATGTCGCCACAATAAAGTCGCAGTCCTTGGACTTCTCGCCTGCGGTGCCCAGGGGCACCTGCGCAATCTCGTAGCGGCCCTTGTAGCCGTGTGCGTCGAGCAGCTCTTCGACCCTCTTGCGTGCGATCGTCGAGGTCACGATGCCGGATCCACATGCAATGAGAATGCGCCTCTTCTTATCCGACATCCCTGAGCTCCCCTCGATGCGGGCGGCACGTCGCTGCCCACGAGCGTCCGTCTTGACATTGCCATAGTAGCCCGAGACCGGGGCGGGCGGTAGCTTTTGGCGCCACCGCTACGGCGAGAGGTGCTTCTCGACGGACAAAAGAGGCCGCCTTCCTACCGAAGGCGGCTGTCACTTGGTGCAAATGGTGCCCCCAACGAGACTCGAACTCGTGTCGTCGCCTTGAAAGGGCGATGTCCTGACCACTAGACGATGGGGACGCAGGTGAGAGTATATCAGAGCGAGACAACTCTACCACTCGTAGCCAGTATCCTCCGAGAAGGACTCTCCTGCCGCGTGGAACCACGGGAACCCGTCGGCCCAGCCCACAAAGTCGGGGATGTCGGCGATGATGGGCTCTGCCTCGTGGACGGCGAAGGTTGCCTCCTCGAAGCTGCCGGCCGGGGCCTCGGGCCTGTCGGGGAGGTAGAGCTCCACGTACGTGGGCCTGAGCAGGGCGTACGCCGCGCCCTCGCAAAGCTCGCCATACCCACGCAGCGCCCTGCGCGCGGCGTTCATGCGGCCAAGCTTGTAGAGAAGGATGGTGCGGCCGAGGTTGAGCCAGCAGTTCTCGCGCCCGGCAAGACGCGCGTCAAGCTCGTTGAAGCCCTCCTCGTCCTCGAGGCGAGCCAGCGCCAAGGCGGCCGTGAGACGTCCGCCAACAGCGTCGGCGGGGGATGCCGCCATGAGGCCGTGCGAGACCTCAATCGCCATGCGGTAGCGACCGCTCTCAAGGCAGGTGCGCGCAATGGCGTCCCACAGGCGCAGGCGGGGCCGCATGAAGACGTCGTCCCAGGCATCACCCGTGGCACCCAGGCCAAGCTCGATGTCCTCGTCCGCGTCGCCCTCAATTTGGAGCAGGGCGTCAAGCCTGTCATCGGAATCCAGCTCTGCGGCAAGCGTCTGAACCAGTCGGGCGTCGATGCACCCTTCGTCTTGCGCGAGCGCCTGCGCGCATGCGGTCGAGAGGGTCTTCAGCCTGTGCGCACGGGTGGCACGAAACTCGTCATCATCGAGCAGTTCATCATCATGTTCGGCATGGTGAAACGCCTCAAGTGCCCCTACGAGCGTTGCGAACGCCTCCTGCTCGGGAGAGTCCACAAAAGCCGTGGGGTTCTCCTGCACCGCCAGGCGAAGCTCGGCAAAGCCCTCGTCAGAGAGAGTGCCAATCTTCTCGCGACGCCTCTGGGCGCACCTTAGGACAAACTCCTCTCGTCCGTTCACCAGGCGTCACCGCCCTGGGGTCCCTGCCCATCGCGCTGGTAGTAGGGCCTCGAGAGTCCCTGGGCCTCCGCCAGCGCCTTGGGATAGAGCTTTGCGGTGGCCCGGGCAACCCATGAACCCAGGACTCCTCGTCCGCTCTTGTCCTCGCCCTCCTGCAAAAGCACTGTCGCCTCCGAGATGGCAAGGATGAACTCGTCTTCGCTGTAGGGCGGCACTGCCAGGCGAGCAAAGATCCCATCCGGAAGCTCCATCTGGGTGATGAGTGCCGAGGCGTAGCCCTCGTAGGTGCTGCACAGACGTTCGAGGAGCTGACGCGCCAGGGCCATGTCATGGCTCTTGTGGGCAAGTGCCAGGTGGGCTATGCTCATCCAGGCGTCATCGGTCGCGCGGGGGGGAACAACGGCCTGGTAGCGCTTGGCCAGTGCGTCGAGCGACGCCGCATCCTCGAGCTTGGCGTAGGCAAGGGCCAGCGTGAAACGCACGTCTGACTGGTCGGAGGGGTCCTGCTCAAGCAGACGCTCGCCAGTCTCTATGCAGATGCGGTTGCGCCCGCAGATGAGAGCCTCCTCGGCAAGCGCGGCCATCCAGCGCCGATAGGGGCGCATGGCAATGTCTCGGCTAAGGGCGACGCGCTCGTCATCGCCGTTATCGGGAACCGCGTCGCGCGTGGCTTGGCAGGAAGCCAGAACCTCGTCGGTGCCTTCGGAGAGGAAGGCGAACTGCGCGTCGAACGTGGGGCTTGTGCGCGAGGCGCGCATGCGAATGGCGTCGTAGCAGTTGGGGTCAAGCGAGATGGCCTCGTCGAGAAGGTCGCGGCCACGCGAAATGAGCGAGCCTGCCTTGGCCTCGCTGGAGAAGGGCAGCTGGTAGTCGATGACCTCGGCGGCAACGGCCACCAGGTGGAAGGCGCGGTCGGCATCCGATTGAGGGAGCGTGTCCCTATCGCGGGCAAAGCGACGACCAAAGTCCGTGAACGCGTGAGCGGCAGCCACCGGGTTGCCCTTTGGCAGCGACTGCGCATAGCGCAGCGCTAGGCGCTGGTAGTCTTCTCTCCTCGGGTCATACGACACGGCTGCCTCCCTTCGATGTTCCCCATGGTATCCCATGTGCCAGAGATTATCGTCCGCCGTAGGGAACGGGATGCCTTGCCCCTTTAATGTGCGCCTCAATACGACAATTGCTATGAACGGTCACCAGAGGACGGTAAACGTTGGGAAATTGTTTCGAACTGAGGCCCAAAACGATTACGTTTTGGAGAAAGTTTGGAGAGGCCTCCATTGCGAGCAGCGTTGTTGAGCCGACTCACCGTATCCAATATCTAAGGAAATCATTTGGCCTCTATCCTAATTCATACAGAGAATTGCAGAAATATCCAACAGTTTGGCTCTCTTCGAGGGGCTTCGGCCCAGCCCCAAAGGATGTACCATGCCCCGCACCGAGCGCAATCAGCGGAAAAGATCCGCGGCGCCCTACCCAAAGGAGGTAAGACGACATGAACGGTATCGCGATCATCTTGATAAGTGCGGTGGTCCTGATTATTGGTTACCTCGGGTACGGGCGCTGGCTAGCCAAGTCGTGGGGTGTCGATTCCAAAGCGCTCACCCCTGCGGTCCGCATGGAGGACGGCAAGGACTTCTCGCCGGCATCACGCTTCACGGTCTTTGCGCACCAGTTTTCCTCGATCTGCGGCGCAGGCCCCGTCCAGGGCACCATCGTTGCCATGGCGTTTGGCTGGGTTCCCGTTATGCTGTGGGTCCTTGTCGGCGGCATCTTCTTTGGCGCCGTGCATGACTTTGGCGCCCTCTACGCCTCAATGAAGAACAACGGCAAGTCGCTTGCGCAGCTCATCGAGAAGTACATCGGCAAGACGGGCCGCCGCCTCTTCCTGATCTTTAGCTGGCTGTTCTGCCTCATCGTTATCGCTGCCTTCACCTCGATGGTCGCGAGCACCTTCAAGGTGGTTGCCGCCGACGGCGGCGGGGTTGACCTTGCCAGGTCCTACTACGGCGCTGCCGCAGGCACCATCTCGCTGCTCTTCACGTTTGTCGCCATCGCCTTTGGTTGGTTCTGCCGCAGGTTCGACCTCAAGGGCTGGAAGCAGTTCGTCTGCGCCCTGGTGCTCATCGTTGCGATGTTTGCCGTGGGCATGCAGTTCCCCATCTACCTCGACACCAACGGCTGGATTGCCGTCACGATGGCCTATCTCGTGTTTGCCGCCGCGATGCCCATCCAGAAGCTCAAGCAGCCGCGTGACTACCTCACCACCATCATGATGGTCGTTATGATCGTTGCCGCCGTGCTCGGCATCTTTGCCATGGGCGTGAACGGCCAGGCCGAGATGACCGCCCCTGCCTTTGTTGGCTTCACCAACGCAAGCGGCCAGCTCCTCTTCCCCGTGCTCTTCGTCTCTGTTGCCTGCGGCGCCCTCTCCGGCTTCCACAGCCTTGTCTCCTCCGGGACCTCCTCCAAGCAGGTTGCCAACGAGACCGATGCGCTCTCCGTTGGCTACGGCGCCATGGTGCTCGAGTCCTTCGTGGGCATGCTCGCGGTTGTCATCGCGGCCATCATGTACAAGGACATGAACACGGGCAATGCAACGCCCTTCCAGATCTTTGCCGGTGGCGTGGCCAAGGGTGTCGAGCTCATGGGCGTCAACTCCACCATCGCAACGGTCTTCATGACCATGTGCGTCTCGGCGCTGGCCCTGACCTCGCTTGACGCCGTGGCCCGTATCGCCCGTGTCTCTCTGCAGGAGTTCTTCGCTAAGACCAACGACGCCCGTGCCGTCAGCACCGAGAAGACCGGCATCATGAAGATTGTGGGCAACCCCTGGTTTGCGACCGTGGTCACCCTGCTCGGCGGCCTGTCGCTCACCTTTGGCGGCTACCTCAGCATCTGGCCGCTCTTTGGTGCCTCAAACCAGCTGCTTGGTGGCATGACCATGATCACCATCGCCGTCTTCTGCAAGGTCACCGGTCGTAAGGGCTGGATGCTCTACGTGCCCGTGGCATTCCTGCTCTGCTGCATCTTCACCTCGCTTGTGCAGTCGCTCATCGGCTGTGTGGTTGCCATCAGCGCATATGGCCTCCTTGGCACCACCGCGACCGGTGCGTCCGTGCTTGTCACCTCGGGCATCCAGCTCGTCTTTGCAGTGCTTCTCGTGGTGCTGGGCGTCATCGTCGCCTACAACTGCCTGAAGGAGCTTTTCACCAAGAAGGCCGGCTCCGTTCCCGACGAAGAGCCCGAGTGGTCCGGGCTCGGTCGCAGGCACGTCGAGGAGTCCAAGCATGACGTTGCCGTGGACGCCAAGACCGAGGTCACCGCATAGGGTGTGCCTCTCACCTAGGGCGAGGCTTTCGTGGCGTACGGTTGGGCGCATGGTGCTGGTGGCACCAGGCGCCCTTCCTGTGTGCGCGCGTCGTGAGCGGGTCGCACACCAGTTGCACGCGATTCTGTAATGTGTTGAAACTATGACGATTTGGTCACGGCCGGGTGTCAGAGAATCCCAAGGGTAAGCACCTCGGTGGAGCAAGGACGCGACCTTGTGCCTGCATAAAACCGTTTGCTAGAAAGAGGCTCGTCTCCATCTCGCATTTGGTAGGATGGGTCGGCTTTCAAGGACGGGCTGGCAGGTATGCGTTGTGCTGCCCGTCAGGCTTTGTGTTGTTCCAGCTTGGCCATCAGAGAGGGCCAAACGGCCTTCTCGAACATTTGCCGCCATCGGTGGCGGCCAGTGAATTGGAGGATGTGCTTATGGGACGTTTTACTAACCCGCGTGACCTGTACTTTGGTGAGGGCTCTCGCCACGAGGTCAAGAACCTCAAGGGCAAGAAGGCCATCATCGTCTCCGGTGGTCACAGCATGCGTCGCGGCGGCTTCCTGCAGGATGTCCAGAAGGACTTGGAGGACGCCGGCTTTGAGGTCAAGCTGTTCGAGGGCGTCGAGTCCGACCCGTCGGTCGAGACGGTCATGAAGGGCGCCAAGTTCATGCAGGACTTTGGTCCGGACTGGATCATCGCCATCGGCGGCGGTTCGCCCATCGATGCGGCCAAGGCCATGTGGATCAAGTACGAGTACCCCAAGTGCACGTTCGAGGACATGTGCAAGGTCTTCGGCATCCCCGAGCTGCGCCACAAGGCCCACTTCTGCGCCATCAGCTCCACCTCCGGCACCGCGACCGAGGTCACGGCCTTCTCGATCATCACCGACTACCAGCAGGGCATCAAGTACCCCATCGCCGACTTTGAGATCACGCCTGACGTCGCCATCGTCGACCCCGAGCTCACGTACTCCATGCCCGCCAAGCTCTGTGCGCACACCGGCATGGACGCCCTCACGCACTGCCTCGAGGCGTACGTCTCAACCGCCGCGTCCATGTTCACCGATGCCGACGCCCTGCACGGCATCCGCGAGATCCACGAGTGGCTGCCCGTCTCCTACACTGGCGACAAGGACGCACGCCAGCACATGCACGAGGCGCAGTGCCTCGCCGGCATCGCCTTCTCCTCCGGCCTGCTGGGCATCGTGCACTCCATGGCGCATAAGACCGGTGCTGCCTTCGAGAACGGCCACATCATCCACGGCTGCGCCAACGCCATGTATCTGGGCAAGGCCATCCAGTGGAACTCCAAGGACCCGCGTGCCCACGAGCGCTACGCCTATGTCGCCAAGGAGATCCTGCACCTGTCGGGCGACAGCGACGATGCGCTGATCGAGAGCCTGGTCCAGGAGATTCGCCACATGAACGACCAGCTCAACATTCCGCAGAGCATCAACAACTACGCCAACGGCGGCGTGAAGGCCGATGCCACCGGCGAGTCCGTCATGGTCTCCGAGAAGGAGTTCCTCGAGAAGCTCCCGACCATCGCTGCCAACGCCGAGAAGGACGCCTGCACGCCCGAGAACCCGCGCAAGACCACTGCTGCGGACTTCGAGAAGATCCTCAAGTGCTGCTACTACGACGAGCCGGTGAACTTCTAACAAGTCACGCGGCCGCGCAGGCTAAGGTTGAACGAAAAGGGGAGCCCGCCGGCATGTGAACCGCCTCCCATTTCTTGGACATGAGAAATGGGAGGCATTCTTTATGTCCGTCAACTCTGGCAGCCGCCACGACGAGGACACGAGGCGGCGCGCCGCAGAGATGTTCGGCTCCGGCGTCGGCCATAAGGCGGTCGCGGGAACCCTGGGCCTGTCGGCGTCGACCGTGCGAAAATGGCACCTGACCTACAGGGCGATCGGCGCGGAGGGGCTGCTGGACACGGGCAGGGCCCACAGGGGATACGACTACGAGACGAAGCTGGCCGCCGTCCGGGCGGTCGTCGAGGGGGGCGTCACGAAGGCGCAGGCGATGGAGCGGTTCGGGATAGCCTCGCGCACCCCGCTCGACAGGTGGTGCGAGGCGTACCGCGAGGTCGGCGCCGAGGCGCCCGGGCCCAGGCCCAAGGGCAGGCCGCCCGGATCGAAGTCGAGGCCCGTCGAGCCCACCCGCGAGCGGGGGCTCGAGCGGAGGGTCGAGAAGCTCGAGGCAGAGAGCGCCTACCTAAAAAAATCGATCGCCCTGAAGGCGGGGAAGCGCTCTCGAACCGCGAGAAGGCGGCGATCGTGAGCGGGCTTTCAGGGCAGTACCCCCTCGCGGGCCTGCTGGAGGCCGCGGGGCTGGCGAGGTCGAGCTGCTACTGGGCGCTCAAGAACCCCAAGTCGCCCACGAGGCCGGAGCTGTGGGACAAGGCCCGCGAGATATTCGGCAGGACCGCCAACGGCTGCGGCCACAGGCAGATCGCCATGTGCCTGCGCGCCGAGGGGGGCGCGGCCATAGCCGACAGGACCGTGCTCAAGATGATGCACGAGATCGGGATTTCCTGCGGGATCCGCCGCGAGACCGACTACCACAGGCACGACTCGTACAAGGGGGAGGTCGGCGAGGCCTTCGAGAGCGTGCCGGGCAGGGACTTCTCCGCCGGCGGGCCCTGGCAGAAGCTGGGCACCGACGTCACCGAGTTCAGGCAGCCCTGGGGCAAGGCCTGCCTCGCGCCCGTGTACGACTTCGGCAGCAAGGGGATTCCGGCCTCCTCGATATCCAGGCACCCGGACATGGCCCAGCAGGGCGAGATGCTCGACATGCTGCTGCCCAAGGTCCCCGAGGGGGCGCACCCGGTGATGCGGTCTGACATGGGCTGGCAGTACCAGCACGAGAGGTACTGCTCGAGGCTCAGGGAGGCGGGGGTCGTCCAGAGCATGTCCAGGAAGGGCAGCTGCCTCGACAACGGCGCCACCGAGCAGGTCTTCGGGCACATCAAAGACGAGCTCTTCCGAGGGCGCACCTGGCCGGGCTTCGAGAGCCTCAAGGCGGACCTCGAGGAATATACAATCCACTGGAACACCAAGAGGAGGCAGGTGAAACTGAAGGGCCTGACCCCGGAGGAGTTCCGGGGCCAGGCCCTGGCAACCTGATTTCTATTTAGCCCGTCCAAGTTTTGGGGCGCAGTTCAATGTGTCGACGGGCCCCCTTGTGCGTGCGGGTGCGGGAGTTCGCGGGGCGCGAACACAGAGCATTGGAAGTAAGGCTCTGCGTTCGCCAGCAAAACCGCAGGATTCTGAGGCAGGCCAAAATATAGTTATGCGTTCGCTGAAGTGCAGCGTAGGTGGCGGCAGGTGGAAGACTGCTGCGCTACCATTCTGTTTCTCGCGAAGTCTGACTGGGTGCGCGTTCTAATCCTCGTCAATCAGAATGCAGCCTGTCTTGTCGAGGCTCTCACGCCACGCTTCACTCAAGGGGTGGTCGGTAATGATTCCCGTCACCTCGTTGAAGTCGCAGAGATGAACAAAGGACGTGTTGTCGAATTTGGAATAGTCGGCGACAAAATAGGTGCGCTGAGAGTGCTCGAGAACAATTCTCCTCACATCATTCCACCGGTCCGTAGAATCGGTAATCCCGCTCTTCAGCGAAAGCGATCGGCAGGAAAGGAATGATGTATCCACATAGTAGCGTCCTATCGTCAGCTCTGCAATCGGCCCATAGAAGGCTTTTTCGGTGGTGGAATAGTTGCCGCCGATGCCAATGAGCCTGATATTGGGGCATTTTGAAAGCAAATTAAGGATCATCAGATTATTGGTCAGCACCGTTATGCGCATGTCCTGGAGAAGCTTCGCTATGTAGAAGCAGGTGGTGGAATTGTCCAGGAAGATTGTGTCTCCGTTATTTACGAACTGCAGGCAGCGAGAGGCGATTACTTCTTTGCTGCCGCGGTATGCGGTGGTGCGGATATTAACGTCCACAAGATTGTCGACGCCGGTCTGGACATAGGCTCCGCCATACGAGCGCTTTAGCGTGCCTTCAGATTCGAGGGCCTTGAGATCCCTTCTGATGGTTTCGCCGGTAACTGAGAAGATGCTTGCCAGCTCTGATACCGAAGCGCTTTTCTTCTCGTGTACGAGCTCTGCTATTTTTTGACGTCTAACTGCACCAATCATAGCTCACCAGTCCGAAAGCCTAGAAACCTTGGTAAAGCATAAATGATGACCTATTTTGTCCGATGCTGCCCCAGCCTTTCCGTCAATCGCCGCTCACCGGCAAAACAATAACATCGGGCAGAAAACCAACAATATTCCTATTACATCATCAACAGTGTGCGTTATATATTGCATTGTATTGATTGTATCTGTTGGAAAATGTTTAAATATGGAAGGGTGGTGAAGGAAATGCAACAGATATATATGCCTGAAGCGGAGGCGCGCCACTCCATTGTCGAAGTTGGAAGACGAATGTATGAACATGGCTATGTCGTAACCAATGACGGCAACATTTCCGTCAAAATATCTGACTCTGAAATCATCGTGACGCCCACTGGTATCTCCAAGGGATTCATGACACCAGAAATGATCGTGAAGATGAACTTGGATGGGAAAGTGCTCGCGGCTGAAGGAGCGAAGCCGTCCAGCGAGGTGAAGATGCACCTGCGCGTCTACGCAGAGAGCGATACGGTCACGGCTGTAGTCCATGCGCACCCGATTTACGCGACTTCTTACGCGATTGCTGGCATTCCACTGGACGAGCCGATTCTGTCTGAAGCGATGCTCCAGATTGGCGCTGTCCCAATTGCCAAATATGCAAAGCCCGGAACATATGACGTGCCAGATGGAATTGCTCCGTATGTGAAAGGCTACGGAGCGGTGCTTCTATCGAATCACGGAGCTCTGACATGGGGAACGACGCTCAGGGAAGCTTTTGCCCGCATGGAAGTGCTCGAGAATTACGCCCACATCAACTTTATAGTGAACCAGCTCGGGGGAGGACGCGGACTTGACGCAGAGCAGGTTGCCGGGCTGGAAGGCATTCGCAAGGACATGGGGCTCGCTCCGATTGCCATGCCTAAAGGCCGGCCTGAAAGGGAGAACGGGGAGGACCTGGTCCCATAGGCGTGAAGACATCTTTGAGCGTCGGCAATATATGGAGCGGAGGGTAACTTCAATATGCTTTTAAGAAAAGAGCTTGTAAACGTGAATCTGGAAGCTTCGTCCAAAGAGGATTTGCTCCACAAGCTTGCAAATGAGTTTCTGGACGAAGACCTAGTGAAGCCATCATTCATGCAGGCCATTCTCGATAGGGAAGAAGAATATCCCACTGGCTTGCCTGCGGTGGCATTTGATATCGCCATCCCACATTGTGCAGCATCGAATATAAATGAGACATCGATGGGCGTGGCAACTCTCGCGCATCCCATCGAATTCCAGCAGATGGGTTCACCAGAAATAACGCTGCATCCAGAAGTGGTTTTCATGCTTGCTATCCAAGATCCAGGTAAGCAGCTGGAGACGCTCCAGAAAATCATGGCTGTTATCCAAGACTGCGGACTGCTTGAAAGTATCCGGGCTGCAAAGAGCGCGGACGAGCTATATGGCCTGCTGGCACCGAGGGTCAATTAGCGTCAATTTGCCGGAGGGTCCGGCATAGTGAGGAAGGAAGAAGGAAGAAACCATGTCCAAGAAAGTCAAGTTCCTGTCAGTGTGCGGGTCTGGTGTCGTGACATCCCACATGATGGCCAACAAGATCGTCGATATGCTCTCTGACGAGGGCTATGACGCGGAGGCCGACGAGTGCAACCCCTCCGAGCTTGATGGCTATCTGATGCGTGGCAAGTATGACTTTATCGCCAATTCCAGTCCCATCGGCGACTCCCATGGAGTGCCTGCATTCTCCGCAATGGGCCTTATCACTGGTCTTGGTGACGCGGAATTCCTCGAGCAGGTGCTCGACCTTCTGCATAAGGAAGGCAAGTAAGGCCGGTAGGAGGGAATCAGCAATAAGAGAGAGAAAGGGAAAGAATGGACGCATTTCTCAACGCCTTGAACCTTTTCTTCACGACGTTCAAGGCCGCGGTCTTTGTCCCTGTTTTTATTTTCGTCATTGCCCTCGCTATGGGCGTGAAGCCCAAGAAGGCTTTTTTCTCCGCCTTGTCGGCCGGCGTTGGTCTCGAGGGCTTCTCCTTGGTCATTGGCACATATAGTCCGATTCTTCAGCCAATCATTAGCAACATGATCAACTCCGTCGGTATCAACCTGCCCATTGTCGACCTTGGCTGGCAAACGACTTCGATCATCGCCTATTCATATCAGGTGGGTATGATTTATATAGCCGTTGCAATTGCGCTTCAGGTCATCCTGTACCTCATCAGGTATACGACAATCTTCCAAGCGGGCGATCTGTGGAACAACTATTCGTATTTCGCATGGGGCTCCTGCCTCTTCGTCCTGACCGGTAGCTTCTGGCTTGCAATGGCATGCATGGTCGTGCAGCAGCTCTATACCCTCCTGTGCACCGAGATCATTGCCAAGCGTTGGTCTACCTATTACGGCTATCCGAACTGCTCCATCGCATCCCTTCATACAGCAACCTGCGGCATCATAGCCGTTCCTCTCAATCTCCTTCTTGACAAGCTTGGCCTCTACAAGACCAATGCCGACCCCCAGGCGCTTCGTCAGAAGCTCGGCTTTATCGGCGAGCCAATGACGCTCGGCCTGTTCCTCGGCCTTCTTATCGGCGTGATTGGCGACTTCAATAAGCTGGGTGAGCTTGCTACCTGGGGCGAGATTACGACATGTGGCATTGCGACGGCTGCGGTTATGGCTGTCTTCCCGAAGGTCTCGGGCATCTTCGCTGGCTCCTTCTCTGCTATCACCGAAGCAGGCAAGAAGAAGATGAAGAAAGCGGGAACGGGCAACCGCGAATGGTACCTGGCAGTGAATGACGCTACTGGTTACGGCGAGGCAGCAACTCTGATTACGGGCATCTTGCTCATGCCGGTCACCCTGCTCGTCGCATTCATCCTTCCGGGTAACCTCACGCTCCCGATGCTCGACCTTGTCGCCATTCCTTACATCATCCAGCCTTTCGTCGCTTGCTCGAACGGCAATATTGTCAAGTCCTTTATCGGTGGCCTGATTTTCATGATTATCGACCTCTATTGCTGCTCGCTGACGGGCGCTGCTTTCACGCAGGTCGCTGTCTCTACGGGCATTGATATGGGCTCCTATGGCATGATTACCTCCCTTGTTATCCTTGGCCAGCCTGTTGGCGCCATCATCTTCATGGCGTTCCTCAGCCAGAATCCAATCACCATCGCTGCCGTTGTTGCCGTCTACGTTGTCTGCTACATCCTTGTCCACAAGAACATGGATGCCATCCATGCGTTCATTGAGAACTCTGCGGTGAACCATCAGGTCGGCGTTCCTGCTGAGGCAACCGAGTAGCGGAGATAGGAAAGAAGGAGATTCATTTACATGCCTTCCGTAAAAGATATCAAGCCGGAGCTGATAACGCTTGTCAGATTGTCTGGTGTCCGCATGATTGACTCCGGCCTTACCGTGGCTACCTGGGGAAATATCAGCTGCTGTGATCGAGAGACTGGACTCATGTATATCACGCCCAGCGGCATGGATTACCACGAGATTGTCGACGATGATATCGATGTATATGACCTCGAAGGCAATCTTGTGCAGGGACACAGACGCCCCTCAATCGAGCACGACCTGCATCGCGGTATGTATAATGCTCGCCCTGAGGTTTCGGCTTGCGTCCACACCCATCCCATTTTCTCGACGGTGTTCTCGTCGATGGGGGAGAATATCCCCATCAATCTTCACGACGAAGCGGCCCAGGCGCTTGGAGATACTGTGCGCTGCGCAGACTACTGTCTGCCTGGGACGGTCGAACTTGCAGATGCTGCAGTAAGGGCCATGGGCAAAAAATCGAATGCCTGCCTCCTGCGCAATCATGGAGCGGTCTGTATCGGCGCGGATATGGATGGTGCCTTCAAGGTTTCCACTGTACTGGAAATGGTTGCTGAAATCTATTGGCGCATTCGTGCTACCGGCGGCACCTACGTTCCCATCTCCGACGAGAATGTTGCCGCCATGCAGGTGTTCGTCAAGACGAAGTACGGCCAGTACTAGAGATTCGTGCGGAGAGATAGACCATGACGTATACATACAAGTTTAAGATCGATGCCCCCACGTTTCGCAAGGCGCTCTACTTTAATGCCTTCGCACGCAAGCGAAACCAGTTGGTTTTCGTGGTTGCTGCATGGGTCGGGGCAATCATGCTTGCCTGCATGAACGTCTTTGGCAGACTGAGCCTGTCGAATGTAGTTCAGATTTGCTATATCGTGGTACTTCTCTCCGTACCTCTGCTTGTCTTCTCCTGTGAAAGGGGCTGGCGCGAATATCGCGACAGCGGGTTGCCTGAACGCGACAGAAGCATCTCCATCAGCGATGACTGGATGAAGTTTCGTATAAGCGGAAATCCGGATTCTGAGAAGGTCGGATGGCATAACGTCTCTGCCATTTTCGAGCTTGCGCAGGAGTTCATCATCTATCGAGATGCTGACCAGATGGTTGTCCTTCCAAAATCGGTGATGAAGAATGAGGACATTCCTCTCATAAGAAGTCTCTTTGCCAGCAAGCTGGGGAGGTGCTATAAGACGCGCGGTGTGGTAGCGCGGGAGCTATACACTGCTTCATAGCCTCTATGCACTAATTTTGAGTTTGAACGGCGGGAGGACCTGCATATGCAGGCCCTCCCGCCGCACGCAACGTTAAGTATTGTCAGCGCCTATACTCTGGCGCTCTTCTTGGAATTACTCGTTACGAGCGATATCACAGGCATGGTCGAGGGGACGCTCAAGGCTCGATGCGTCAACTATTCGATGCTCCTGCATGTACGAAGACTATCTTATGCGAAACCCTTCTGGAAGAAGGGCTCGAGCTTGCCTCAAGGGATGAGGCCGTCCTGACCGTCCTTCGCATCAGGTCTTCCGCCGAAGAGACTGTGGAGGGCGTCGCTTAGCACGATAAAGAGCTCCGTATTCGCGGGGGGTGTCCCTATAGTTTTGTCAAGCCGTAGCAGGCGGCTTTCCTACAACGTCCGCCGGCGGCTCCACATATGGCACCCGGTCGCGCATCACCGCATGGATGACGCGCAGCCTCTTGCGTGCCACTGCCTTGAGCGCCTTGTTGTGCCCCATGCCCCGCGCCACGCAGGCATCGCAGTGCCTTCCGAAGCGCCTCTTCGTCCCCACGGGGGGGTCGCAGCCGAATACGAGGGGGTTCTTGAGCGCCTTGTTGCCTCCGCGGGCGTCCCTCTGCGACCTGACGGACGATCCCGAGCCGTGGCCCGCGGGCACGAGGCCGCGGCATGCGGCGAGCCTGCCGTCCCCGGGGAAGGGCGACATGCCGATCGACGTGGCGGGCGCCGATGCTGTCTTGGGGCCCATGCCCGGGATGGCGGGCGGGCACCGGTGGGCCTCGTCGTCCCGGGGCGGGCGCCCAGGCCCTGCGGAGGGCCCCGCCCCCCCGGGATCGGCCTCGGGGGCCTCCCCGGCAAGGCCCCTTGCAGGCATGTCCTCCGCATCGGGACGGAAGGCCGGGGAGGCCGAGCGCATGGCTGCCCCCCACAGAATGCGTCCCCTGCCCGCGCGGGCGCGCCCTGCCTCGCGCACGGCGCGCAGTGGCGCCCCCTGCCGGCAGCGGCGGGCCCCTTCGCCCCCCCATGCTCGGCCGTCGCCGCGAGCCGCCATGGGCTCGGGAGCGGAGCTGCGGCCCCGGAGGCCGGGTCGGGCTCGAGGGGCGCCGCATGGGGCCCGTTGCGTGCCATGGCGGCGCGCCTCGTGGCGTAGGCGAGCCGCGAGGACGCCAGCGAGACGGAGGCGCCCAGGCCGTCCGTCTCGGCGACCGGCCCGACGGCCGCCCCGACCCCGATCCCCGCCTGCGCGGCCGCCTCGGCGTCCATGCGGCCGTCCTCCGCCGTCCCGGGGAACGTCCCCCGTGCGTGCCTCATCGCCTTTCCTGGAGGGCACCCGGCGCCGGCCCCCCTCGCGCGGCACCTGCGCACGACGAGCGAGCCGACGTCGTCCTTCCGGCCGGCGACGGCCGGGGACCCCCCCGCCCCGCCGGGCAGCGCGTCGACGCCCCCCTGGCGCCTGTCCGGCCTGCGGCTGGCCCCGATGGGGCCGCCCGGATCCAGCCCCGCTGCCCAGCGGGATGGCCTCCCGGCATCCGTCCCGAGATGGAGGCGGTGCGGGCCGAGCCAGCCTCTCCGCCTGCGTCCCATGGTGGCAGCCTCCCCCTAGGCCGGCTGGCCACCATGCCTGAGGGGCGACATCCACATTGCCCCGCCGTCGCGGCCTGCCGGGCGGCCCATCGCCGTCAGCCGT
>NZ_LR027573.1:842074-874295 GCF_900605015.1 Olsenella sp. Marseille-P4559 | reverse complement strand
AGCCAGCCTCTCCGCCTGCGTTCCATGGTGGCAGCCTCCCCCTAGGCCGGCTGGCCACCATGCCTGAGGGGCGACATCCACATTGCCCTGCCGTCGCGGCATGCCGTGCGGCACATCGCCGTCAGCCGTTCCCGGACAGGCCGCCATCCCCCGGCAGCGACACCCCCCGGGCCTTCGCGAGAGGCGGGGGCATACGGCTGTCCGGGGGAGGTCGGCCAGCAGCCCCTTCCAGGGGCCATATGCAAGGTCAGGGAATCCGCAGGCAATGCATTGTCGAAAACCCCAAAGCCTGTAGAGGCTCCTAGGGACCGTCTCTCACTGTAATGAGGCATCAATCGCAAGTGTCTTCACGGGTACCTTTTTCCATATAGAGAGGATGGATCCTCTTGCCGTGTGGCGTTTCGACCTCGTTGATGTATTACGCGAGACGGGCTCTGAGCCGGGAGAGACAGTTCATGAGGGTCCGCTCACTCCCCGGATTTTGGAGGACGTGGATAGTAGAGTAGCGTAGCTGTGGAGCATTCTTTGGTAGGCTCAGTGGTCTTGGGTGAACTGTTGAGCGTCTGGCGGAGGTAAATCCACGACGCTTCTCACAAGGGCATAGTTGTCTCATCTGATGTCTTCGGGGCGCTGATTGAGCAGAGGAAAGACCGCGGAACGCACTGCGCAAACTTCGAAGTTCGACGCGATGTCGCAGACGCCGGTAGCAAGGAGCCCCAACTGTCCTTGTCGAAGAGTCTCTGCTCGAGGCTCGTTGAGGCTCCCCGTTCTGGACGCAGCCCCGCATTGCCACGTCTCGGCTGCAGATACGATGACTCCGGCCTAGCCATGGCGTGTCCGATGTGCGTGAGGGCAGTGACGGAGGCCCAGTGTCCGCAACTGGCGCACCCCCCGGAGCGCCACTGCGTTTATAGCTCCGCGCCCGCCGCTCTCCTCGCCAAGCAGCCATGAACCGCTCTGCGAGCGCGGAGCGGGCATCATCCGTCATCGCGCCCCATGTCCCGCCGAACTGGCGCGGGTATCCGGAGCGCTGTCGCCCGCAGGCACGGCGCGCCATGCCGGAGCGGGCCCGTTCTTGCGTCTGGGCGATCCTTGTGCCAAGGTGGGGGAGGGCAATACTGCGACATCGTGGAGATCGAGGATGCATCATGGAACTCAACGGCTACATTGACCACACCAACCTCAAGCAGAACGCGACGCAGGCAGACATCGAGCGCCTGTGCGACGAAGCGGTCGCTCATCACTTTGCCACCGTGGCAATCAACTCCTGCTGGACCGCGCTTGCGGCCAAGCGCTTGGCGGGCACAGGCGTGGGCATCACTGCCTGCATAGGGTTCCCCTTGGGCGCATGCTCCACGCAGGCCAAGGCCGCTGAGACTGCACAGGCTGTCGAGGATGGCACCACCGAAGTGGACATGGTGGTAAACGTCGGCCACCTCATCGCGGGAGACGACGCCTACGTGAGGGACGATATCGCTGCCGTTGTGAAGGCCGCTGCCGGACATCCCGTGAAGGTGATTCTGGAGTGCTGCCTGCTCGATGACGAGCAGATCGTGCGCGCCTGCGAGGACGCCGTCGCAGCGGGTGCCGCCTTCGTGAAGACCAGCACTGGCTTCTCTACCGGCGGCGCAACGGTTCATGACGTGGCGCTCATGCGCAAGACCGTGGGTACCCGCTGCAAGGTCAAGGCGGCAGGCGGCATCCACACCAAGGACGAGGCGCTCGCCATGGTCGAGGCCGGGGCGGACCGTCTGGGCTGCAGCGCCGGCATCAAGATCGTCGAGGGGTAGCGCCGCCGACCCCCACGGCATCAAAACGCATTCGGTCCGGCACTGCGCCCAGTGCCGGACCGAACTCCCAAAACAAGCAGTCAGCCCCCGCTAGCTCACCACGACAGTCCCAAAACCCAAAGACCGCGCCAACGCCTCTATGCCGTCCATGCGCTCGTCCGAGGGGGACGGGGCGTTCTCCATCTTCCCGCGCACGCCAAAGCGGCGAAAGCGCATGAGCCTCAGCCGCGTAGCCGCTGTCCTCTCGCGCAGCACGTCTGCCGCCCCACGGACGGCATCCTCGGGGTCGTTCCACCCCTCGGTCACAATGACACGCAGCTCAGCCAGTTTGTTCTGCTCGGCAAGGAACGCGAGGTTCTTCCGCACTGCTACGCCGTCTTTTCCCGTAAGCGAGACGAACCACGCATCGTCCCAGCACTTAAGGTCCAGCATCACGCCATCGGACAGTGCGAGGAGGCTCTCGTGCTCGGAGAAGTCCACGGTGCCGTTTGAGTCGATAAGGCATCCCAGCCCCGCGCCTCGACACAGCGAAAAGAACTCGGAGAGAAACTCCGGATAGAGCATGCACTCGCCGCCCGAGCAGGTGACGCCGCGAATGAAGGGCGCATAGGAGCTCACGCGCTCAAAGGTTTGATGGGCGTCCAGGTAGAGGATGCGCGGCGAGGAGCGATGGGGGCACACGTGGATGCACGTGTCGCACCTCACGCACGTGGCTGGGTTCCACTCGACGGTGCCGCACGCCATCTTGAGGGCGCCCACGGGACACGATTCCACGCAGACGCCGCACCTTACGCAGAGCCGCTGCGTCTCGGGGTTGTGGCAGTACGCGCAGTGGATGTTGCACCCCTGCACAAACACCGAGCAACGCGCCCCCGGCCCGTCGACCAGCGAAAACGGGATGATGTTGTTTATCGGTACGTGCGCGGACACCGCTGCGCCCCTACAGGCGGACCTTGCGGTCGGCGAGGTCGTTCGCGCGCCAGTTGCCCTCGCCGTCGTGCGAGGTATCGGCAAGCACGGCCTCCCCACGCGCGAACTTCTCCATCTCGGAGCGCTTTACCAAGAAACCCGTAATGCGCACCAGGTCGCTGTCGGACGAGTAGAACGAGAGGTACTTGTCGCCGATGGCAAAGGCGCCCTTCACCACGTCGAGGATGGCGTCGGGGTTGGACTCGGCCGTGGGCTCCACGGGGAAGATGTCCGAGACACCGGCGTTGAAGAAGCGGTGCATGCGGGCGCTGTGGCGGATGTGGTCGTAGAAGACCTCAGGCTCGTCGCCCACCTTAATGCGCACGCCTGGCGTGACGCCCTCCATGTCGGCAAAGCCGGCCTGCGCGTGCAGTGTGAAGCGGTTGCCGGCCACCTCGGAGTACACGGCCGGAAACTCCAAGACCTGCTTGTAGACCTGGCGCATGATGCGATCGGCAAGGTCGTTGGCCTCGTCGTCGGTGCCATAGGCGCGCTTGCCGCCGAGCCTCAGCAGCTTTGCCACGCCCTCGCTCATGCCGGCCACGCCAAACATCGCGCAGAAGCGGTCTCGGCTGATGAGCCCCTCCTCGGCAAGGAACGACGTCTCAAAGAAGTTGGACTCCTCCACCAGGAACTTGATGCGGGAGTTCATGTACTCGAGCAGCGCGCCTGTGGCCGAGGGGAGGACGTTGTCCATGAAGTCGTCCACGCTCGAGGCCATGTCGGCAAGGCGCGGGAACAGCAGGCGGTCAAGGCAGTAGGAGCCGCCGCCCATGGGGAGCACGTTGTAGCAGCTCACGACCGTGTAGCCGCCGGGGTAGGTCTTGCGGTGGATGCGATCGTTGGCAAAGGCGGGGTTTGCGCACCTGAGGGCGGTCTTGACGGCGAGACGGGCAAAGCCGCCTGGTGTGATGGCGGGGTCGTACTTGAGCGTGAAGTTGGGGACTGCGTTAGCAAGCTCCTGCTCGACCTCCATGAGCAGGCGGCCGGCGCGCGTCTCCTTGGGGCCAATGTTGGCGTGGCAGTATCCGCTGGCCACGGTGCGGTCGATGTAGTCGAGGAAGTGACGAAATCGTGCCCTGACCTCCTCGTCCGTGTAGCCATCGAGGTAGGGGTCAAGCATATGGTCAAGCTGTCCCACATAGACCGGCCGACTGGTGACGGAGGGCACGTTGTCGTAGAGCATCGCCAGGCCCCACAGCGCGTCATCAAGGGTCTTGGGCGCATCTAGGCGGAGAAACTCGCTGCCCTGCGCCAGGAACTTGCCGTAATCCGGGCAGATGTAGCGCGGGCGATACGGGGCGTTGCCCTCGCACATGTAGTCGATGCCGCCGTGCTCAAAGAAGTAGTCGGCCTCCTTGGGGCGCTTGATGGGGTCGATGCTGTTCTCTGCCGCCTGTGCCAGGTGCAGAAGCTTCTGCTTGTAGGTAAGGTTGCTTGCCGTGCAGATGTCGTAGAACTCCTGGGTGTTGTCGATGGTCTTCATGAGCGCGGTCTCCCTTCGCTGGTGTGTACTCCCTGGCCAAGTTCGTTGCGGAGCATTTTCTCGAGAAGCGCGAACGCCTCTCGGTCGATTACGATCTTTCGGCCCTCAAGGCGAGCCATGCCGGCGCCGGCAAGCGAGGCCACCGAGCGGCTCACCGTCTTGGTGCTTACGCCGATGCGCTCGGCAAGCCGTGCGCGCGTGAGTGGCACCACGAGGCGCTCGCGTCCGCCTTCCTCGTAGAGCTGGCAGAACACATGGGCAACGCGCTTTTCGGCAGTCCATGTGAGAAGCGAGCGCTCGTGGCTTGACTGGCTTGCGAGGCGTTGCACCACCCAGCGCGAGCGGGCGAGAAGCGCTTCGGCGTCGCCGGTGAGCCACGCGAGATAGTCGCTGCTCGAGGTGCGGAGAAGCTCGGCGGGCGTTGTCGCCGTGAGGGAGCTGTGGTAGAAGGGGCTGGCGCCGATGGCTTCCATCTCGCCAAAGACGACAGGGGCGCGGAACTCATCGATTACGTAGGTGCCGCCGTCCACGAGGGGGCTTGTCGAGGCAATGGTGCCACGCGTGAGCACGTAGATGTAGCTAAAGCGGTCGAGTTCGTGCACCAGCTCGTCTCCCTTGTCCAGACGGGCAAGGGAGCACCTGCTGAGAAGGGCTGCGGGGATGCGTCCGGCCCAGGGGAGAAGCCTGTCTCTAACCGGAGCGTCTAGGCCGGACAGGTAGCCGAGCGTGTCCATTTTTGCCTCCCTCCAGTGCATGCTGCCAGCATACTAGGCTGGCGCGGGGTGGAGAGAAAAGGACATTTGTCCTGTTGCGTGATTGCGGTGTCTACTTTGTCGGTGGACGGCCGGGGCGGAGGTGCGGGTGGCCGTGGGCGGCGCTGGGGCACGGGTGCGGAAGTGTTGCGCGCAATAATCCCAGCGGAGAAGGGCTATCCGGCACGGGCCGCCGCACAAGCGCGCTTCGGCGTCAGCCCGGCGCCGGGCGCCCCTACGCCTTCGGGTGCGCCGCATGCCAGTTGCGAACGGCCTCCTGGTAGATGTCGCCGTCGGTCCGGCAGGGGACAAACTCGTTGCCCTCGTGCTGGCGCGTCTCGTCACCTTTGGCGAGAAGGCAGAGAATCGCAGGCCCCTCGCCCTCGTAGCCAAGCTGAACAGCGCGGTGAATGGCCTCCTCGCGGTCGAGAATCACCTCGTACGCCGTCCCCGCAGGCGTGGCGTCTGCCATCTGCTGGCAGATCTCCTCCACGGGGTCGTTTGCCGGGTCCTCCTCGGTATAGATGAGGTAGTCGGCGTACTTGGCCGCCTCCTCGGGAAGCTCGCGCCGGCGCTCGTAGGCCTTGCCGCCGGGCGCACCAAAGACGGCGATGATGCGATACCCGGCGAACTCTTCCTTAACCGAGGGGAAGAACCGCTGGTAGGAAAGTCTGTTGTGCGCATAGTCCACCAGCGCGACCACCTTGGCGTCGGGGCTGGGGAGAAGCTCCATGCGTCCGGGGACGCGGGCGCGCGAGAGGGGCTCCGCTATTCTCTCGTAGCCAATGCCCAAAACCTCGCAGATGGCTATCGTGGCCAGTGCGTTGTCCACGTTGAAGAGGCCGGGCATGCCCAGGGAGACGGTCTCCTCCCAACTGGGCGTGTGCGCGGTGAACGAGACGGTGCCGTAGCCCGTCTGGATGTCTGTGGCCCACACGTCAGCCGAGCGTCCCTTCGCCGAGAACGTTACTACGCGCTCGCAGCGACTCGCACGGTCAAGGATGGTCTCAATCTCGTCGGAGTCAAGGTTCACCACGGCAGCGCGTGCCTGGTCAAAGATGCGGAGCTTGCTCTGGAAGTAGTCCTCGAAGTTGGGATGCTCCACGGGGGAGATGTGGTCGCGGCCAATGTTCAGGAAGCATGCCACATCAAGTCCAAGGCCCAGGACGCGGTCGTACTTGAGGGCCTGGCTCGAGACCTCCATGTCCATGTAGGCAAGGCCCGCCTTGCGAGCGTTTGCCAGGTGGCGCCACAGGTCCGGTGACTCCGGCGTGGTGTTGTGGCTCTCCTCGCACTCGATTCCGTCGAAGGTCTCGATGGAGCCCATGACGCCTGCGTGGGCATAGGGCTCGTCTCCGTCGAGAACCGCGCGGAGCATGTAGGACACCGTGGACTTGCCCTTGGTGCCCGTGATGCCTACCACCTTGAGGTCGCGGTCGGGGTGACCAAAGGCCTCGGCCGAGACAAGCGCCATGGCGCGGCGCAGGTCGCTGGCGACAAGTGCGGGGACGCCTGGTACCGTGGCTGCAAGCTCGCCGACGCGGTTCTCGTCGCAGAGATAGGCCACGGCGCCCTTTTCGAGCGCAGAGGTGAGGTAGGTTGGCCTGAACGCAGCTCCCTTGCATACAAAGACGTGACCGGGGACAACGACGCGAGAATCGCAGTCGGCTCCGGTGACGGGCGTCGAGCCCTTCTCGGTGGTGACATTTGCGGTGGTGGCCAGCAGCCCCTCGGCGTTGAGGAGCTGGGCGAGCGATGAGGGTGTAGTATCCATGGGGCCAAGTATAGCAGCCGTCGTCTTCCTTTTCTGGTCGGGGGGCAGGCTCACCGGAATGACGGTTGGTGGCAGTTTTGGGTAAATTTCTTATATGTAATCGTTGAAGTCGCAAACCCCTGGCCTGCGAATCAACAAGAATCGAACCAGTTTGTACTCGGAGTGACCTCGAAAAACTGCCACCAACCGTAAAAACGTGCCAATCGCGACGAGATTCTTTCGGCCAGGCTGCTCCACGGCCCGGACGCACTGCGATCGGAGGCGGATCTCTCCTCACCCGCGACCATCAGCAACCGTTGCCTCGGCCAGAGTCCTTTTCTCCACCGGTTCCGTGGTACACTCGCTACGCAAGGGCGATTGGCGCAGTGGCTAGCGCAGGTGCCTTACACGCACAAGGTCGGCGGTTCGAATCCGTCATCGCCCACCATGAGTACACGTGGGGCCGGTCGGCGTGAGCCGGCTGGCCCCGTTGCATGAGCGTCGGCGGATGCGCGCCGGCAGACAGGAGGCCCCATGTCCCAGGAAGGCGCAGCTCGGCCGGAGCGCAGCTTTGACCGAGCCGTCAACGAGATGCGCCCGGTCAAGCTGACCCCAAGCATTATGAAAAGCGCGGACGGGTCGTGCCTGGCGGAGTTTGGCGACACGCGCGTCCTGTGCGCGGCAACTATCGAGGAGGGTGTGCCCAAGTGGCGCGGCGCCAGCCGAGATGGTTGGGTTACTGCCGAGTACGCGATGCTCCCTGCGGCGACCAGCCGCCGTACCCCGCGCGAGTACAAGGGGCGCAAGGGTCGCTCGATGGAGATCGAGCGCCTGGTGGGGCGCTCGCTTCGGGCTGTGTGCGACCTGCGCCACCTGGGCGAGTTCACGGTGACCGTGGACTGTGACGTTATCCAGGCCGACGGCGGCACCCGCACGGCCTCTATCACAGGTGCGTGGGTGGCTCTCTACGAGGCGCTTTCTGCGGCAAACGCCAAGGGTCGTATCAAGCGCATCCCCCTCACGGGACAGGTGGCGGCCATCTCGATGGGCGTGGTGCGCGGCGTCGAGCTGCTCGACCTCGACTACCCGGAGGACTCCCGCGCAGATGTGGACATGAACCTCGTGGGCTCCTCGAGCGGATGCATTGTGGAGGTCCAGGGCACAGGCGAGCGCGCGACCTTCGACCGCGAGCAGCTTGGGCGCCTGCTTGACCTGGGGCAGGCGGGAATCGACCAGCTCCTCCAGATCCAGCGTGACGTCACGGGCTTTGGCGCGTAGGGGTCGCACCGGGCGTATGCAGATGCCATCAGGGGTCGCTCGCGAGTAGGCAGAGAAGGGACACATCGTGGCAGCAGTAGATATCGCAACGCTTGACCCGGCGCACACCGTGGTCGTGGCTACCGGCAACGCTCACAAGGTGACAGAGATCGAGGCCATCCTCTCCAAGGTCATGCCGCAGGTGCGCTTTGTTGCCCTAGGCGAGCTGGGGGACTTCCCCGATCCCGTCGAGGACGGCAAGGACTTCTTCGAGAACGCGCTCATCAAGGCGTGCGCGGCCATAAAGGAGACCGGCCTTACCATGACCGTTGCCGATGACTCCGGCCTCTGCGTGGACGCCCTCGACGGCGCGCCCGGTATCTTTTCGGCGCGCTGGGCGGGCGAGCACGGCAACGACGATGCCAACAACGAGAAGCTCCTCCGCCTTATGGCAGGCGTACCGGACGAGAAGCGCACGGCGCGCTTCCACTCGACGGTTGTGCTCGTGCGGGGCGAGGAGGTCCTTCGCGGCGACGGCAACTGCGAGGGCTTCGTTGGCCACGTGCGCCGCGGCACCCACGGCTTTGGCTACGACCCGCTGTTCTTGCCCAACGACACCCCAGGCAAGGCCATGGCCGAGCTGCTTCCAGAAGAGAAGAACGCCATCTCCCACCGCTTCCACGCGCTGGAGGACCTCGCCGCCAAACTATGAGACAAATGAGACGAACGGAATGAGACAAAGGGAGTTTCCCTTTGTCTCATAGCTACTTGAGGGTGCAGAGGCTCTTTGCAACCTCGGCGCCAAGTGCGACGTTGTTGTACACGAGGTGGATGTTGGAGTCGAGCGAGTCGCCGCCGGTGAGCTCGGCCACGCGGGCGAGAAGGAACGGCGTGACATCCTTGCCGTGGACGCCCTTCTCGTCTGCCTCCCTCAGGGCTTGGTCAATGGCCTTGTCCATCTCGCCCTTGTCGAGCGAGTGCTCCTCAGGGATGGGGTTGCCCACGAGCACGCCTCCCCCAAGGCCCATCTCGCGCTTGGCGTGGAAGATCCTTGCAAGCTCCTCGGGGGTGTCTACCTCATAGTCAACGCCAAAGCCGCTGTGGCGCGTGTAGAACGCGGGCAGCTCGGAGGTCTGGTAGCCAAGCACGGGCACGCCGTGGGTCTCGAGGTACTCAAGGGTAAGCCCAAGGTCGAGAATGGCCTTGGCACCGGCGCAGACAACCAGCACGGGCGTATGGGCAAGCTCCTCGAGGTCGGCGGAGACGTCCATCGTGGTGGCGGCACCGCGGTGCACGCCTCCGATGCCGCCGGTGGCAAAGACCTGGATGCCGGCCATATGCGCAATGATCATCGTGGTGGTAACGGTGGTGGCGCCGTCCTCGCCGCGCTCGACAATCACGGGAAGGTCGCGGCGGCTCACCTTGGCCACCTCGCGGCCCTTCTTGCCCAGGTAGTCAATCTCCCCCTCGGAGAGGCCCGCGCGCAGACGACCGCCAATCACGGCGACGGTGGCAGGCATTGCCCCGTGCTCGCGGATGATGCGCTCGACCTCAAGGGCGGTGTGGACGTTCTGGGGGTAGGGCATGCCGTGCGAGATGATCGTGGACTCGAGGGCCACGACGGGGCGGTTCTCGTCGAGCGCCTTTTTGACCTCCGAGGAGACATCGAGATACTTGTTGAGCTCCTTCACTGCTGTTCCTTTCTCGCGCTTGGTTCGAGCACTGGATGCAAGCGCCTAGCGCGGTTTATTTCTCCATGTTGGAAAGCCCTGCAGCATCAATGCGGCGACGGATACCCTCCGTGGTGAGGTACGGACTGATGGTCTCGGGCGACTCGGCGCACACAGCCGCGGCGGCAAGGCCGGCCGCGCCTGCTTCTGTAAGGCCGCCGCCCATAAGAGACGCCCAGGCGATGGCTGCCATCATCGTGTCGCCGGTACCCGTGGCGTTCACGACATTGTGGGCGATGGTAGGAAGCTTGAGCTCGGTCTCGTGGTCGGCGCAGTAGATGCCACCGTCACCCAGGGAGATAAACACGCGCTTGAGGCCAGTGCGAAGCAGCGTTTTTGCGGCAAGCCGCAGCGAGTCGTCATCGGTGATGGGCACGCCCGAGAGGGCTTCGGCCTCGAGGAGGTTGGGCTTGAGCGTATCAATCCTGCCGAGAATGCCCTTGAGCTTTACGGCCTTCGCTGTGGAGACGGGGTCGCAGAAGAGGGGCACCGTCACCTTTTTCGCAAGGTAGCTCAAGCTCTCCTTGGGGATGTTGGTGTCCACAACGCAGATGGCTGCGCGGTCGATCACGTCAAGGCGGCGTTCAAGGGTTGCGGGCACCAGCCTGTCGAAGATCTTCATGTCGGCAACGGCCAGCTGCATCTCGCCCTGCTCGTTCATGATGAACACGTACGAGGAGGTCGTGGCACCGGGCATCGTCACCGAGTCGTTCACGTCGATGCCCGCGCGGCGGCAGCTCTCAGCGAGGTCGCGCCCTCGGGCGTCGTCGCCAAAGGCGGAGATGAGCTTAACGTCGCAGCCGAGAAGCGCAAGGTTGTGGGCCACGTTGCGCCCAGCCCCTCCGGGCGACATCCGCACGGTGCCGGGGTTCGAGTCATGCGGTATGAGCGTGACATCGGGCTTGCCGGCCACGTCCATGTTGGCCCCACCAATAACCACCACGTAGGGACGGTCGGAAATGATGTACTCGCGGCCCAGGATGGCGCCCTTCTTGATGAGATTGGAGATGTGGACGGCAACTGAGGAGCGTGTTATCTGCGCCCTCTCCGCGATCTCGCGCTGCGAGATCGATGGGTTCGCCTTGATCCACCCGAGTATCTGTCGTTCCCGCTTTGTAAGCATGGTACTCCTTTCCGTCGGGACACCAAAACAAATTAAACAATATCTTACTAAACTAATCAAATATAAATATATATCATCACATTTGAGAACAAGTCGATATGGGCGGTTGACGGCAGCATCTAGCCAGCTGACGGTCAATAAGGCATGATACACAAGACTCTAAGTGATTGTTGAAGAACTGTAAGCGGCTGCCGTCCAACGTCTCGGCATAGCCGTTCGACTGGTAGTCGAGGGCAAGTGGGCGGAGACAACAGAAACCAACATTATCATGTTTTTCTAATGAACAGCTGTAACCCAGGTTGGTGTAGGCCAGGCATTCTCAGCGGGAGGAGTCGCCGATGGGACGTCGCGTATTTCTCGTGGTACTAGATAGCTTTGGCATCGGGGCCGAGCCCGACGCTGTGGAGTGGGGCGACAAGGGCAGTAACACCCTGTGCGCCTGTGCCACTACGGCCGAGCTCAAGGTTCCCAACATGGCGTCTCTCGGCCTGCTCAACATCGAGGGAGCGCTGGAGTCACCCTATGACGTGGACCTCGTGCCGGTGGAGGCGCCCACGGGGGCGTTCGCCCGCCTGCGGGAGGCCTCTGCCGGCAAGGACACCACGGTGGGCCACTGGGAGATGGCCGGTGTCATCTCACCCAGGCGCTTTCCCACCTACCCCAACGGCTTCCCGCCCGAGGTCATCGAGGAGTTCGAGCGCCAGACGGGACGTGGGGTCCTCTGCAACAAGCCCTACTCGGGCACGCAGGTCATCCACGACTACGGCCGCGAGCAGCTTGAGACCGGCAAGCTCATCGTCTACACCTCGGGCGACTCCGTCTTCCAAGTCGCCGCGCACGAGGACTTGGTGCCCCCCGAGAAGCTCTACGAGTACTGCCGCATCGCGCGCAGGATTCTCACGGGAAAGCATGGCGTCGCCCGCGTCATCGCGCGCCCCTACACGGGTGAGTGGCCCAACTACGAGCGCACGTCGAGAAGGCACGACTTCTCGCTGGAGCCCACGGGCCGCACGATGCTCGACGTGCTCAAGGATGACGGGCAGGACGTGCTCTCCATCGGCAAGATCTATGACATCTTCGCCCACCGCGGCATGACCGGCCACGTCTTCACCTCGGGCAACCCCGAGGGCATCGAGCGCACCATCGAGGCCACGGGCCGCGACTTCACGGGCCTGTGCTACACGAACCTCGTGGACTTCGACATGGTCTACGGGCACAGGAACGATGCACCCGGCTACGCCCGCGCGCTCAGCTACTTCGACGAGCGGCTCCCGCGCATCGTGGCGGGGCTGCGCGAGGACGACCTGCTCATGATCACGGCGGACCACGGGTGCGATCCCGTGACGCCCTCCACGGACCACTCGCGCGAGTATGTCCCCTGGCTCGTCTGCGGCCCGCGCGTGCGTGCCGGCGTGGACCTGGGCACGCGACCCACGTTCGCGGACGTCTCGGCGACGGTCCTCGACTACCTGGGAGCACCCGCGCTCCCTGCGGGGACGTCGCACGTCGACCAGATTCTCAAGTCCTAGCGGCACTTTGTTTGCTCGGCACGTAACTTTGTGTACGGGGGAGGGCTTCCTCCCTTGAGGGAGTGGCGGCTTTGCCGCCAAAGGACGCCGACCTTGCGGGGACGGCGAGAGGGAAGGGATGAACATGGCATACGGGAGCAGCTTCACGCGTCGTGGGTTCCTGAGGGGTGCCGCAGGGGTGTGCGCACTTGGCCTCTCTGGCGCACTCATCGGTTGCGGTGGGTCCTCTTCGGGCTCGTCCTCGTCGAGTAACTCCTCAAGCGCTGGCTCAGGTGGCAGCTCGTCGGCCGCCCACAAGATCGAGATGGTCACGGACACCGGTGGCGTGAACGACCAGTCGTTCAACCAGCTCGCTTGGTCGGGCCTCCAGCAGCTTCAGAGTGACGAGGGGTGGCAGGTGAGCTACCTCGAGTCCAAGCAGGAGTCTGACTACGCCACCAACCTCGACAAGGCCGTCGACGACGGTTCCGAGCTTGTCTGGGGCATTGGCTTTGCCATGGCAGAGGCCGTGGGCAAAGCTGCCGCTACCAACCCCGACGTGCAGTTTGCCATCATCGACAACGCCAACCCCACCGACGGCTCCAACCTTACCGGCGTGCAGTTCCGCGCCCAGGAGCCCTCGTTCCTCGTGGGCTACATCGCTGCCCGCACGTCCAAGACCGGACAGGTTGGCTTCGTGGGTGGCATCTCCAGCGACATTATCGACCAGTTTGAGTACGGCTACAAGGGCGGCGTTGCCTACGCCAATAGGGAGCAGGGCACAAACGTCGAGATCCAGGCCCAGTATGCCGAGAGCTTCTCGGATTCTGCCAAGGGCAAGTCCATTGCCTCCAAGATGTTCTCCAGCGGCTGCGATGTGGTGTTCCACGCTTCCGGTGGCACGGGTACCGGCGTGATCGAGGCCGCCAAGGACGCCGGCAAGTTTGCCATCGGCGTCGACATGGACCAGTCGTTCCTGGCTCCGGACAACGTTCTCACCTCGGCCCTGAAGCGCGTCGATGTGGCCGTGGCGGACGTCTCGAGGAAGCTCATCAACGGCGAGACTAAGGGTGGCTCCAACATGAATCTCGGCCTCACCGAGGGCTGCGTGGGCATCCCTGAGGACCACTCCCTCATGGACGATGCCGTCTACCAGGCCGCCGTTGCGCTTGAGGACAAGATTAAGAGCGGCGACATTGTGCCGCCCGCCAACTCCAGCGAGCTGGATGCGTTCACCAGCAAGCTGTAGCCACAGCGGCAGGGCGCCCCACATGTTGAGGTGCCCTGCCTACTCATCGAGAAGGGGAGATGAGCCGTGGAGGTCAGCTCCGAGTACGCCGTGCAGATGCATGGGATAACAAAGACGTTTGGGTCGTTCAAGGCCCTGGATAACGTGAGCCTGGACGTGAAGAAGCAGACGGTCCACGCCATCCTAGGCGAGAACGGTGCCGGCAAAAGCACGCTCATGAATGTGCTGTACGGCCTGTACCAGGCAGACGAGGGCGAGGTCTACCTCTCAGGCCAGCGCGTGGACGTGAGGAGCCCGCTTGACGCCATTGGACACGGCATTGGCATGGTGCACCAGCACTTCATGCTCATCGAGAACTTCACCGTTGCCGAGAACATCGTCTTGGGCGAGGAGGTTTGCAAGGCCGCGGGCGTGCTGGACATGGCGCGGGCCAGGAAGGAAGTCGAGAAGATCGTCGACGAGTATGGCTTTGAGGTCGACCCCGATGCCCGCATCGAGGACATTACCGTTGGCATGCAGCAGTGCGTCGAGATCCTGAAGGCGCTCTACCGCGGCGCCGACACCCTCATCTTGGACGAGCCCACGGCCGTGCTCACCCCGCAGGAGATCGACCAGCTTATCCAGATCATGCGCGGGCTTGTCGCCAAGGGCAAGACCGTGATCATCATCACGCACAAGCTGAAGGAGATCATGGCCTCTGCCGATGCGTGCACGATCATCCGGCGTGGCGTCTATATGGGTACCGTCGACGTTGCCAAGACATCCACGGAGGAGCTCGCCTCGAAGATGGTTGGCCGTCACGTGAACCTTAAGGTGGACAAGGCGCCGGCGCATCCGGGCGAGCCCGTGCTCAAGATCTCTGGCCTGCACGTGAAGGACGCGCGCGGCATCGAGCAGGTGCGCGGGCTCAACCTTGAGGTGCGTGCCGGAGAGATCGTGGGCCTTGCGGGCATCGACGGCAACGGCCAAGACGAGCTTGTCGAGGCAATGGACGGTTTGGTCAAGGTGGAGTCTGGCACCATCGAGGTAAAGGGCGCCCAGATCCAAAACACCACGCCGAGAAACATCCTCGACCACAAGGTCGCTACCATCCCGGCAGACCGTCAGCGCTTTGGCCTGGTGCTTCCCTTTAGCGTGGCCGAGAACTCCGTGCTCGAGCGGCACAACGAGGATGCGTTTGGCACGGGTGCCACGCTCGACTCGAATAAGGTTCATGCGTTTGCCGAGGGGCTCATCAAGGAGTTCGACATCCGCCCGGCAGACTGCGCAGACCATCCCGCGGGCGGACTTTCCGGCGGCAACCAGCAGAAGGCCATCATCGCGCGCGAGGTCTCAGGCGAGCCCGACCTGCTCATCGCCGTTCAGCCCACGCGAGGACTCGACGTTGGTGCCATCGAGTTCGTGCACAAGACGCTCATCCGCGAGCGCGACCGTGGCGCGGCGATCCTTCTCGTCTCGCTCGAGCTCGACGAGGTGATGGACGTGTCCGACACCATCGTCGTTATCCACCATGGCCAGATTGCGGGCACGTTTGCCCAAGGTACGGCTAGCGAGGAGAAGGTTGGCCTTCTCATGGCAGGGGGCGAGGCCAAGTGAGCATCGTATCAAAGGCGCTGAAGAAGCCGATAGCCTCTTCCATCATCGCCATTCTGGTTGGCTTTCTGGTGGCCGCCATCGTGCTGGCAAGCGCCGGCTACGACCCGGGCGCCTCGTTTGCGGCGCTCTTCTCGGGCATGCTCAGCAAGCCCAAGTACGTCTCGAACGTAATCATCAAGGCCACGCCGCTTCTGTTCTGCGGCATTGCCGTTGCGTTTGCGTTTAGGGTGGGCCTCTTCAACATCGGCGCCGAGGGCCAGTACATTTTGGGTACGGTGGCCTCCACGATCGTGGGTGTCTCCCTTGACCTTCCGCCCGTGCTGGAGATCCCGCTCGTCGTGCTCTCTGGAGCCATTGCCGGCGCCCTCTCCGGCGCGCTTGTGGGATGGCTCAAGGCCAAGTTTGGCATTCACGAGGTCATTACCAGCATCATGTTCAACTGGATAAACCTCTACATCTGCAACTACGTTGTGACGCTGGACGCCTTCCACCAACCCAACTCCACCGGCAGCTATCCCGTGAATGATTCCGCACTCACCATGGTCTTGCCCCAGTGGAAGGTCTCTGAGGAGGGCATGGCTGCCCTCTCGAACATCCCCTGGCTCAAGGAGATGCTGGTCAAGACCGATGCCAACGTGGGCATCATCATTGCTGTGGTGGCCGCTATCCTCATTGGCTGGCTGCTCAAGCGCACGAAGGTTGGCTACGAGATGCGCGCCGTGGGGTTCAACCGCGACGCCGCCCGCTTTGCCGGCATCGACGTCGAGAAGAACATCGTGCTCTGCATGCTGGTCTCGGGCCTTCTCTGTGGACTCGCCGGCGCCCTTACCATCACGGGCGTCTCGCCTCATGGCATCTCGACGCTGGCGGCGTTCGAGAACAACGGCTTCAACGGCCTCTCCGTGGCGTTTATCGCGGGCTGCTCGCCCGTGGGCTGCATCCCGGCCGCATTGCTCTTCGCAGGCCTCATCTACGGCGGACAGACGGTCCAGCAGGTCATGGGCGCTCCCTCCGAGATCATCAACATCATGATAGGCACCATCGTGTTCTTCATGGCGCTGGGCGGCATTGTCCCCATGCTCGTCGACCATGTGGAGCACAAGCGCGTCGAGAAGGCCGAGAGGGCCGCGGCCGCCGCTGCCGCTAGCAGCGGTGCAGCCGCTGCGGGGGCCGGTGCCGTACCGGAGCCCCCTGACGCCGGGGCCGGCCCGGACGGTGCCGACGCGCCTGTGCCGGAAGCGGGCGCACCCTCGATGGGCTCGGATGGCCATGGAAAGGAGGGGGGCAGCAATGCTTGATAACATCGTACTTGCGCTCTCCATTACGCTCATGTATTCCACACCGCTTGTGTTTGGCGCGCTTGGCGGTGTCATCTCAGAGCGCTCGGGTGTCACCAACATCGGTATCGACGGCATGATGAATGTCGGTGCCTTCGCGGGTGTAGCGGGCAGCTACGTCTCGGGCAACCCCTGGGTTGGCCTTCTGTGTGCGGGCATTGCCGGCGGCCTTGTGGCCCTGCTGCATGCATTTGCCTCGGTGACGTTTGCCGCCGACCAGACCATCTCGGGTGTGGCCATCAACCTGCTCGCCCCTGGCATTGCCCTTTTCGCCTGCAGACGCATGTTCGACGGCGCTGCCATGTCGCCCATCGTCACCACGCTCCCCAAGCTCATCGACCCCTCCGTCCTCCAGGGGACGCCGCTTGAGAACATGAACCTCGACGTCACAGTTCTTCTCGGCCTCATCGCCGCCGTGGTCATGTGGTTCATGCTGTATCGCACCAAGTGGGGACTGCGGATTCGCTCGGTGGGCGAGCACCCCGAGGCCGCCGAGACGCTGGGCATCAGCGTGTATCGCACGCGCTACGCCTGCGTGATCCTCTCTGGCGTGCTTGCCGGGTTTGGCGGAGCGTCCATGACGTTGGCCATCATCTCTCAGTACACGCAGACCGCCATTTGTGGTCAGGGCTTCATCGCGCTTGCCGCCGTCATCTTTGGCAAGTGGACGCCGCACGGTGCGTACCTTGCGTGCCTGCTCTTTGGCTTTACCCAGGCGCTTTCCATCATGCTGGGCGGTGGCGCCGTGCCGGTGCCCAGCCAGATTCTGGCCATGCTGCCCTACGCCATGACCATCATCGTGCTCATCCTGTTTGTGGGTCGCTCTGTTGCCCCCAAGGCAGATGGCGTGCCCTACGTCAAGGGCAGCCGCTAGGGATTCCGGAGGGCTTGTCTGGGAAGGTCCCGTCGGTCTCGTCGTTAAGAGCTGTCTAACCGTTCGGAAAATCCCTGAACAGCGAATTCAAGCGACTCACAGCTAGGAAGGTCTCGTCATGGGTGTGTCTGATACCAAGCTCGCGCGCCTTGCGCTTGAGGCGCGCGAGAGGGCCTATGTGCCGTACTCGCACTTCTCTGTGGGCGCAGCCCTTCTCTGCGCCGATGGCAGCATCTACCAGGGGTTCAATATCGAGAACGCCGCGTATACGCCGTCGAACTGCGCCGAGCGCACGGCATTCTTCCGCGCCGTCTTTAAGGGGCAGCGCAACTTTGCGGCCATCGCCATCGCGGGCGGCCCGGAGGGCGAGGATGCCACGGAGTGGTGCGCGCCATGCGGCGTGTGCCGTCAGGTGATGCGTGAGTTCTGCGACCCGTCCACGTTTCGAATCGTTCTCGCGCGCTCTGATGGGGGCCTGCGCACCTTCCTCCTGCGCGAGCTTCTCCCCGAGAGCTTTGGCCCGGAGGACCTGGGACGCGAGGGCGCAGCGTACGCGACGGAAGAGAGGGGCTAGCCATGCGCATGTACGACATCATTGAGGGCAAGCGCGACGGACGCGAGCTCACCGACGAGGAGATCGACTTCTTCGTCAAGGGCTATGTTGCCGGCGACATCCCCGACTACCAGGCCTCAGCTCTGTGCATGGCCATTTTCTTCAAGGGCATGACCCCGCGTGAGACGGCGCGACTCACCCTTGACATGGCGCACTCCGGCGAGTTCGTTGACCTCTCCAGCATCCCCGGCGTGAAGGTGGACAAGCACTCCACCGGCGGCGTGGGAGACAAGACGACCCTGGTCATCGCACCTGTCGTGGCATCTCTGGGCGTGCCCGTGGCCAAGATGAGCGGACGTGGCCTTGGCCACACCGGGGGCACGCTGGACAAGCTCGAGGCCATCCCTGGCTTCACGACCGCGCTTGGCCGCGAGCGCTTCCTCGACGTGGTGCGCTCGGTGGGCTGCGCTGTGGTGGGCCAGACGGGCAACCTCGTTCCGGCAGACAAGAAGCTCTACGCCCTGCGTGACGTGACGGCGACAGTCGACTCCATGCCCCTCATTGCGTCGAGCATCATGAGCAAGAAGATCGCTGATGGCACGGAGAAGATCCTTCTTGACGTCACCTGCGGCAGCGGCGCCTTCATGAAGACCATCGATGCGGCGATTGGGCTCGCAGAGGAAATGGTGACAATCGGTGAGCGTGTGGGCCGTACCACGGCTGCGCTCATCACCGACATGGACCGCCCACTTGGGCACAACGTGGGCAATGCGCTCGAGGTCATTGAGGCTGTGGAGACGCTTCGTGGCAAGGGCCCCACCGATCTTGCTGGCGTCTGCATCGAGCTTGCGGCCAACATGCTTGAGCTTGCGGGCGTAGGTGACGTGGACACGTGCCGCGGGCTCGCTCGCGAGCAGATGGCAAACGGCCGGGCACTCGAGAAGTTCGAGCAGATGGTGGCCGCGCAGGGCGGCGACGTTGCCTACACCCGCGACACCGCTTGCTTTGGGCGGGATGCCTGCAGTCGAGAGGTGCGTGCCAAGCGGGAGGGATGGGTCTCTCACATGGACACCGAGCGCGTTGGCATTGCATCTGTGGCACTTGGGGCCGGGCGCGCCACAAAGGAAGATTCGATCGACCCGCTCGCAGGCATCGTGCTGGCGAGAAAGACCGGTGACGAGGCGCGTGAGGGTGACCTTCTCGCAACGATCTATGCGGCCGACGAGGCTCGTCTCGACGAGGGAGAGGCGATTCTCCGCAACGCCTACAAGATCTCGGACGAGCGTCCCGTCGCGGAGCCCCTCGTCTACGCGCGGGTTACGCGCAAGGGAGTCGAGCGGTTCTCGTAGAGGGGCTGGCGCACCTGCGATAGAATAATGCCGTAGGGCATGCGCCCCGCGTCGCCATGGACGGGCAGGGGCCTCGACGTGGCGAGTCCCTCTTTAAGGTAATCGCGACCTCGCCCTGGTGGCCGCACACGTCAGGCATGGCCTTGTGCCACGGGGCGGGTGCCACGAGAGGCCACTCGCCTGAAGAGGAAGGGGCTCTCATGAGAATCATCCGTACCAAGGACTATCACGATATGAGTCGCAAGGCGGCAAACGTCATCTCTGCCCAGGTGATCCTCAAGCCCAACAGCGTCCTTGGCCTTGCCACCGGCACCACGCCCATTGGTACCTATGAGCAGCTTGCCGAGTGGAACCGCAGGGGTGACTGCGACTTCTCGCAGGTAACCACCTATAACCTGGATGAGTATCGTGGCCTTACGCACGAGCACCCGCAGAGCTACCACCACTTCATGCGCGAGAACTTCTTCGACAAGATCAACATCGACCTTGCCCGCACGTTTGTGCCCGATGGCGCCAACCCCAACGCGGACGAGGCCTGCAGCGAGTACGACCGTATGGTGCGCCAGGCCGGCTATCCTGACCTGCAGCTACTTGGCATTGGCCGCAATGGCCACATCGGCTTCAACGAGCCCGATGACCACTTCTCCAAGGGTACGCACTGCGTTGACCTCACCGAGAGCACCATTCAGGCAAACAGCCGTCTCTTCGACAACGCCGACGACGTGCCGCGCCAGGCGTACACCATGGGCGTGCAGACCATCATGTACGCGCGCAGCATCCTCATCCTGGCGTCTGGACCGGAGAAGGCCCAGGCCGTCTACAACATGTGCTATGGACCCGTTACGCCGCAGTGTCCCGCGTCCATCCTGCAGCTGCACACCAGCTGCACCGTGATTGCGGACGAGGAGTCCCTGGCGCTCTGTCCCGAGGCGTAGGCTTGTTGGGCTAGGGGCTGCCGGTGGTGTTCGCCGGTGGCCCCCTGCTTTTCTCGGCGTCGTTGCTTCTCGCCTTGCGGTTAAACGCTGCGGCTGAGGCACGGTCGGCTGGTCCAGTGGTTTGGGGTGCAGTCCTTAGGGCCTTGCTGGCAAGAAATCAGCAGACTGGCTGGCTGCTTGCTCTCTGCGCTCTGCAATCCTCCTTGGCTTTCTGCACTGGCCGACAAGTTGCGTCGTGCGTACGCATGATCGGGGAAATTTGACAGGGTCTCGACGTTCGCCCAGTTGGGCGAGAGGGCCATGGCAACAGATGGCGATGGTGCGTACGCACGATGACGGTTTCCTGCCAGCTCGAGGCTTCTGAAGGGCGGCATCGGCAGAAAATCCTCGTCATGCGTACGCATGACGTCGAAATCTTGACATCGGGGATGCCTGCTTGCCGGACGTTGGCGGTCGCACTGGCCACCATAACGAAAACCTGCGCCCTTTTTGGCGGAGGATGGGACTGGGCGTGCCCCTACGCCAGAACCGTGAGTCCCTTGGGATACGAGTTGAGCACCTCGCATCCGTCCTCGGTTACGATGACAAGGTCCTCGATGCGCACGCCTACGTCATCCGGCAGGTAGATGCCTGGCTCGATCGAGAAGCACTGCCCGGGACGTACGGGCTCATCATGCGTGGACGAGACGTCGCCCGGCTCGTGGTCCTCAAGGCCAATCTGGTGGCCCAGCCTGTGCGTGAAGTACGGGCCCCAGCCCGCGTCCTCAATCACCGATCGCGCAGCCCTGTCTATCTTGGCAAACGTGACTCCGGGACGCACGATGGCCTCGGCAGACTCGTTTGCGCGGCGAACGCACTCGTAGACGGCGCGCTGATGCTCCGTAGGCTCTCCGTAGAAGAACGAGCGGGTCATGTCCGAGCAGTACATGTCCTGCCTGCATCCCACGTCGAAAAGGACCACGTCGCCCTTGGCCAGCGTGGTGCCGTCGGGGGAGTGGTGTGGGTCGGCGGCGTTTGCCCCAAAGCTCACGATGGGGGCAAACGAGTGGTCCTGCGCGCCCAGCGAGCGATAGGCGCCGAGAAGCCCACCCGCAATCTCCTGCTCGGTCACGCCGTCGTGTACCTGGGCGACAAGCCACTCCATGGCCTTGTCGTTCGTGCGCGATGCAGCGCGCATGAGCTCCTGCTCCTCGGGCGTCTTCACAGAGCGCGCGCCATCTACCGCGGCAGACCCCAGCTTGAATGCCGATGCTGCGCCGGCCTCCTGAAGCGGCACCAGCCAGCGTGCGGTAAGCTTCTTGTCAACGCCGAGGGGAGCATTGTGGTCTGTGACCTCCACAACCAGGGGCATGGGATCGTCGGTGTCATCGAAGGTCCGAATGTCGCTGCATGCAGCGGTGGCGTCGGGGAAGAGGCGGTTTGCAAAGAGTGTCGATGAGCCATTGGCATTGAGGTAGAGTGCAAGGAACCTCTCATAGGGCTCGGTGTAGTATCCCGTGAGGTAGTAGATTGACATGGGGTCCGAGATGAGCGCCTGCGAAAGTCCCATGTCGCACAGGTTCTCGATGATCCGTGCCCTTCTCGTCTCATCCATCGCGTCCTCCTTAGCCGTTTGACGCCGGAAGTGTAGCACGTGAGACAGGGGGACAGTCCCTTTGTCTCTCTCGTCTCTGTCTCACGACCCGTGGTCTTGTCGTGCTGTTCAGTTTCCCATATGGGAGAACGCTGTTTTGTCGGAGTATGATGGCACTTCGTTCATTCGGTACTTGGGCCAGCCATGGCCCTGTTGGGAGTCTCATGGAGAGCGACATTCCGTCAGTTAACCGCATCGACCAGATTCGTGACGAGTTCAAGACCCTCGAGGGCCAGCGTGTGAAAGTCCGTGCCAACATGGGCCGCTCACGCATCGTCGAGCGCGCGGGAACCCTGGTACACGTGCACCCGTCCCTTTTTGTGATTGAGGTCGAGGAGCGCCGCGGCCGCAAGGCCCGTCAGTCCTACCAGTATGTCGACGTGCTCACCGGTACCGTCGAGCTTTACGACATGAACACGGGTGAGCGCCTGCTCGAATACGCGGCAGAGTCCTCCGAAGAGTAGCTCCGTCGGAGGTCGCATGCCGCGCTCACGTCGACAGACCGTACGGGTACCATGCAAGGTCAACCTTCATCTGGGCGTCCATGCCGAAAAGGACGCGCGTGGCTACCACCGCGTCGACTCGGTCATGGTGCCGGTTGGCCTCCGCAACACGATCGTTATCGAGTCAGCGCCCGAGACCAGCATCTCTTTCGATCCCGCGCTCGATGACCCTGTGCGGCGCAACGCCACCCAGCGGGCGGTCGAGCTCCTCTCACGCGAGCTCGGCGCAAGGGAGCGCGTGGCCATTCGCATCGAGCGCCGCATCCCCAGCGGCGGAGGCCTTGGCAGCTCCTCTGCAGACGCTGGTTCCGTTCTGCGTGCGCTTGCGGCACGCTGGGACGTAGGCCCGCTTGACCAGTGCGTTGTTGGCGTTGCTCGCCGCGTGGGCGCAGATGTCGCGTTCTTCCTCCATCCCGTGCCCTCGCTTCTGAGGGGCGCGGGTGACACGCTAGAGAAGACCTTCCCGGATTTTGTCGGCGTTCCCCTTGTGCTCGTGATGCCTGAGGGATGCGCCAGCTCCACGCGCGAGGTCTACGAGGAGTTCGACTGCATGCCCGAGATGCCGGAAAGCCCCAACGCCCTGTGCGATGCTCTGGCAGCCAGCGACGTCCTAGGCGTTGCCGAGAACCTCTACAACAACCTCGCCCCGGCGGCGCTTCGCCTGAAGCCCGCCATGGAGGAGCCTGCAGCCTGGCTCGCTAGGCAGCCAGGGGTGGTGGCATCACAGATAACGGGCTCGGGGAGCTGCTCGTTTGCCATCTGCGAATCGGCTGATGCCGCCGTGCGCATTGCCCATGCTGCGAAAAATGAGCGTGGTTGGTGGGCGAAGGCCGTGTTTACGGTTGGTTTGGACGGCCAATTCTGCTAAAGTGTCGTCTGCTTACGGGACGTGGCTCAGCTTGGTAGAGCGCTCGGTTCGGGACCGAGAGGTCGCTGGTTCAAATCCAGTCGTCCCGACCAGAAATCGCAGGTCAGAGGCTTAGCGCCTCTGGCCTTTCGCTTTAGTTTGGCCACGAGTTGCCGCAAACCCTGCTTCCGACCTGCGCAAACGACGCCCATTCCGAGAACCAGTCTATGTCCCATGCACCTCGTACCATTTCGGTTAGTCCTACCTGCTCGAAATGATGTCGCCGCTGGAAAGGCCGTCGGCCTTCAGCCCGATGGCCTGGTCGCCCATCTCCTGCGTGAGTCTCGCCCTCCTTGCCATGCCAGGCCACCCCCTCGAAATCGTAAAGTCCTGCAGCCTGAATCATCCGACGATGTCACAGAGGGATGGAGAAGGACAAAATCAGCCCAACAGGAGAAGGTGCCTTGCCGTGCGTGCAACCAAGCACCTATCGGATAGAAGGAGCGTCCCATGAGGATGAACGCCGCCAATCTCATCACGCTAGCAGTCGTCGCCGTTTACCTGATGCTACCCGTGGACCTCATCAGCGACGTGATTCCCGTAGTCGGCCAGCTGGACGATACGATTGTGGCGGTTGCGGGCCTCGTGTCGACCATGGCGCGGCTCAAGTCTTAGCCCCCATCCCGCGCTCCCTGCGGCCCTTGAGGTGTTGATGTTTACTAAGAAATAGCTCAATGGAGCTGCGGTGAGAATCCTGAACCAAAACCCCTTACGCTGCCAGGCCCAAGTCCCTCCGGCACTGCATGGGGCTCCGGTAGTCAAGGTCGCCCTTGATCCTGGTCTCTCTGTACCATCTCAGGTACGCGTCGGACATCCCCATGAACCCCTCTGCCGTAGTCCCACTCCAGCCGCACCCGTGGGAAGGCTCTATCTCGGACCTGCCGGAGGTCCCTCGCACCTCGCGTCATCGGGGCTGCAGCCCTTCCTCGGCATCGATCTGGCCAGGCCGTTTTCCTTGCATGCCCCACCAATCCATCCAGGCCAGCGGTAGTGGCCCCCTCTATCTGAGTGGATGGTCGGGCGGTCTCCTTCTCGTGGCCACTCGTAGGTACTGGGCAAAGACGAGCTGGCATTTCTGAGTATCGCGCGCTCTGCGTAGTGCTCGTTCCGCCGCTTCCGTATCACCCCCCCGCCTGACCGTTTCGCGACTTCCGTAGCGCCCGCTTCGCCGTTCCGCATCGCCCCGCAGTCTGGGCGTGCCATGTCGTCTAGACGAAGGGGGCAGGGAGCATGGTGAGAAGGATCAAGGCGAAGCTGGTGGTGCAGCTCCGTGAGCGGGGCGTGCCGGGGAGGCAGACAACCAGGGCGCGCCACGTGCCGACGGAGTCGGCCTGCGAGGTGTTCGACCTGGCCGACGAGCGCGACGTCACCTGGCAGCTGCTGGAGCCGATGGCCGATGGGGAGGCCTACCGGCTCTTCTATCCCGACAGGCACGTGAGGGAGACGGTCTTCGAGGAGCTGGACTGGGCCTACGTCCACAAGGATATGAGCAATGCCGGCGTCAACCTCAGGCTCCTGCACGACGAGTACAGGGACGAGTGCAGGCGCACCGGCAAGGTGGCTGTGGGTTACACGAGGTCCTGCAGGGACTACGGCAAGTACACGGCGGCCAATGGCCTCACCAGGTGCATCGAGCACAAGGTGGGCCGGTCCTGCGAGGTCGACTGGTCGGGGCCGGCGATCGGGAAGGGCCTCGTCGACCCCACGACCGGCGAGGCCTCCAAGGTCTACCTCTTCGTGGGGGTCCTGCCCTTCGGCCAGGGGGCCTGCTTCGAGCCGACGATGGACATGAGGGAGCGGACCCGGCCCAGGTGCCACGTGCACATGTGCGAGTGCTGGGGAGGCGTGCCGGAAGGGACCGTCTGCGACAACCTGACGGCTGGCGTGGTCTCGGGCACCCGCACAAGGGCGAGGCCGTCCTGAACGACGCCTACGAGGCCCTGGGAGAGCACTGTATGACGGCCGTCATGCCCGCCCAGGCGAGGAAGCCCGAGCAGAGGGCATCGGCCGAGGGCACGTGCGAGGGATGCCGTCACCTGGGCAATTGCCCAGCCGAGGAACGTCACCTTCACCGACTTTGGCTAGGTGAGGGAGGCCGTGAGGGAGAGGTTCGCCGAGTACAACGCCCACCCCTTCCAGAAGCGGGAGGGAAGCCGCGACTCCGTCTTCGCGGAGGCCGAGGCCGCCGAGCTGACCAGGCCGCCACGGCTTAGCCTCTATGAGGGCGTCCACGTTTTGGGGCGCAGTTCATGTGGCGGAAAGGGCCTCCGTTCATGTTTTGGCCGCTTCTGTGCTGAATCTGAAAGCCGTTTACCGCTTTTCCGAAACGGATGAACGGTATCTCATACATAGGTATTTACCTGCGGCGATATGGCATCCGAATGACGTCTAGCGCTCATTGCAATGTTAGTTTTTCAAACATAATCCGCTCAGGGCTCGCATCGCTCCTCTCGGCCCCGTAACACTTCCGAAACCTTTGCGCAACAGAGGCCTTTCTTCGAACATGGAATTGCGTCGCGGGGGAGGCAATGAGCGCCTGGCACCCGCGAACTGGATACTCGCCTTCGAGGCGATTGACTGCGAGGGGAGAGATATGGCAGGGACTACACCAGCAGAAGGAGGCATGAAGAAGGAGCTGACGCTCTTCAACTTCTTCACGATCGGCTTCGGCGCCATCATCGGCACCGGATGGGTGCTTCTGGTAGGTGACTGGATGGTTCTGGGCGGCGGCCCGGTTCCGGCCATGATCGCATTCGCGATTGGTGCCGTGTTCCTCGTGCCTATCGGCATGTGCTTCGGCGAGCTGACGGCAGCCATCCCGATTTCCGGCGGCATCATCGAGTATGTGGACCGCACATACGGACGCAAGCTCGGCTTCTTTACTGGCTGGATGCTTCTGCTTGGCAACGCTCCTCTGTGCCCGTGGGAGGCCATCGCCATCTCCACGCTCCTGACGGACCGCTTCGCCGAGTTCCCGGTTCTCTCGTGGCTGCGCTCCGTGAAGCTCTACACGATCCTCGACGCAGACGTCTATCTCTGGCCGACCGTCATCGCTCTGGGCGCTGCCATTCTCGTCATCTATCTCAACTTCCACGGCGCAGGCGCAGCTGCCAAGCTCTCGAGCTTCCTTACCAAGGCGCTTCTCTGCGGCATGGTCCTTGCCATGGTCATCTCGTTCATGACCGGATCTCCTTCTAATGCCCTTCCTGTGTTCTCGCAGGTGCAGGATGCAGCAGGCGGCAGCTCCACCGAGGCAACGTCTCTTCTGGGCGGCATCGTCGCAGTCCTTGTCATGACACCGTTCTTCTATGCGGGCTTCGATACGATTCCGCAGCAGGCAGAGGAAGCCTCTGCGCACCTCGACTGGAAGAAGTTCGGCCTCATCCCGGCTATCGCCCTTCTCGCATCGGGTGCCTTCTACCTCGTCTGCATCTACTCGTTCGGCACAATCGTCGACTGGCATGAGTTCGTGAAGTCCTCCGTGCCTGCCCTTGCCGTCCTCGAGCGCATCAACATCTTCTTCTACATCGCGATGCTCATCATCGGTACACTCGGACCTCTCGGCCCCATGAACTCGTTCTTCGGCGCTTCCACCCGCCTCATGCTCGCCATGGGCAGGAAGGAAATGATTCCGTCCTCGTTTGCAGGGCTCGATTCCGTCTCTGGTGCTCCCAAGAAGGCCAATACCGTCATGGCAGTGCTGACGCTCATCGGACCCTTCCTCGGCAGGAACATGCTCGTCCCGCTCACGAACGTCGCATCCCTGGGCTTCATCTTCGCCTGCACGATGGCTGGCTTTGCCTGCATGAAGCTGCGCAAGACTGAGCCTGACCTTCCGAGGCCTTACAAGGTCAATGGCGGCAAGCCCATTATCGCCTGCGCTATCATCGCTGGCCTCATCATCATCGGCCTTATGGTCGCTCCGCTCAGCCCTGCTGCCCTCGACACGGTCGAGTGGGTCATCACGGGTGCCTGGATTGTCATCGGCTTCATCATCCTCGCTGTCTTTGGCAGCAAGAAGGCTGCAGCGCACACTACATAGCCTCGCACGTATGCATACGCCACAAGGCGACGCATAGCTGGTCAATGCACGTGGTTCGTTGGAAAGATTGGGAGGATTTGCAATGGCAAAGTATGCTATCAAGGGCGGCAAGCTCGTAGACGGCACCGGCGCGTCTCCGGTCGAGGATTCCCTTGTCCTGGTGGACGACAAGAAAATCACGCATGCCGGTGAGGCAACGGAGATTCCTGAGGGCTATGAGGTCATCGACGCGACCGGCAAGACGGTCATGCCGGGCATCATCGATACGCACATTCACTTCTCCGGCAACCTGACGGACAACGACAACGATTGGGTCATCGAGACGGTTGCCCAGAAGCAAGCATGCGCCGTCAAGCAGGCCTACGACGCCGTCACCCACGGCCTTACGACGGTCTGCGAGATCGGCCGCAACGGCATTGCAATCCGCGATCTCGTCAACATGGGCGTCATGAAGGGCCCGCGCATCTTTGCAACCGGCCTCGGCTTCTGCCGCACCGCAGGACACGGCGACTGCCACCGCCTGCCGTTCGAGATGTCGAAGAACGGCCACCCTTGGGGCGACCAGGTAGACGGTCCGTGGGAGCTCCGTCATGCCATCCGCATGCGCCTGCGCGAGAACCCTGATGCTATCAAGATCTGGGCAACCGGCGGTGGCATCTGGCGCTGGGACTCCGGACGCGCTCAGCTCATGAGCACGGAAGAGATCAAGGCGGTCTGCGACGAGTGCGCAATGGTCGGCATCCCGGTCTGGTCGCACTCCTACAACTCGATCTCTGCAGCCTATGACTCCGTCCGCTTCGGCGCAGAGCAGCTGATCCACGGCTTCGAGCTCGATGACAAGACCATGGACCTCATGGCGCAGCAGGGCACGTTCTTCACGCCGACGGTCGGGTTCCTTCCGTCCTGGTACGCGACGTATCCTCCCGAGTGGACGCCCGAGCTCGACAAGTGGTCTGGCAAGAACAACGCAGAGAAGGGCATCGCTCGCTCGTATGCAAACCTCAACCGCGCCTACAAGCTCGGCGTCACGCTGACGGTCGGCTCCGACTCCTTCAGCTTCTCCACGCCGTACGGCTACACGACGCTCGATGAGGTATATGCCTGGGTCGAGCATTGCGAGATCCCGAACATGGACGCTATCGTCGCAGCAACGCTCAACGGCGCCAAGATGGTGCATCACGAGAACGACTTCGGCTCTGTCGAGGCCGGCAAGTCCGCCGATATCCTCGTCGTGAACGGTGATCCTCTGAAGGAGATCCGCGACCTCAACCCGGACAAGATGGACGTCATCATGAAGGAAGGCGACATCATGATCAAGGGTGCCCTGTAAGGTGTCCTCGGGGACTCAGCCCCCCATATAGCCATGATGCAGGCCGGGCCTCTTTGGAGGTCCGGTCTTTCTGTACCTGCTTCTGCTGGGTGGATAGAAAAGCTCCAAACGGACGGGACATTTGGCAGCATCTCCATATAGCCATAAGCAACGCGCTGCAGATAGCGTGAATTCTGACGCGAATGGCTGTATGAAGCCTGTATCAGAGATTGAAACTACATGCCATCCATTCCATAGTAGAAGATCGCTTCTAGGGAAAGGTGCATCGGAGAAGAGTGCGTATTCGGGTCGTGGCCGATGGCGCTCTCTGTTCGCAGGTGCGTTCCGGACAGCTTCAGGTCTGGAGCCGAAGCGGTATGAGGGGGGGGGTTCCATGGAGGCCAATATCCACAAGTTCCAGGCATTCGTGAAGGCAGCCGAATGCGGCAGCTTCACGCGCACGGCCCAGCAGCTCGGCTACACGCAGTCATCCGTGAGCCGCATGGTCCAGGGCCTCGAGGAGGACTGGGGCGTGCGCCTGTTCGAGAGGACGGGCGGTACCGTGAGGCTCACGAAGGAGGGCGAACGCCTTCTGCCCGAGGCATGTGCTGTCGTGCAGTCCTTCGAGCGCTTCACGATGAAGGTCGACGATATCAACGGGCTCGTGTCCGGCAATGTCAGCATTGCTGCACCCTCCTCGATTGTGTCCTGGAAGCTCGCACGCCCCTTGGGCGCCTTTGCCGAGGACCATCCCAATATCGAGATCGATATCACGGAGTCGACGTACAGCGAGGCAGAGAAGCTCCTTGCGGAAGGTGCGGTTGACGTGGCCTTCGTGCCGAAGAAGCTCGATCCTGCCGCCTTCTCCTCGAAGCTCTTTCACAAGGACGAGATCGTCGTCGTCTCGAGGCGCGGCCACTTCGAGCCGGGGAGGTCCTCCATTCCGATCGATCTTCTGAAGGACGAGCGCTTCATCGCAGACACCGAGACGGCGCCTTTGCTCCAGAAGGAACTCCGGCGCGCCCTCGTGCGCTGCGAGACGTCTGATTTCAATGTGATACTTGCGCTCATCGATGCGGGCTTGGGCATCTCGCTTCTGCCGATGCTTGCCCTGGGGAAGCTCCCCGATACGCTCGAGATACACCATCTCGAGATCCGTGCCTTCCGCACGATGTACATGGCGCACCGTCTGGGCCAAGACCTCTCGCTTGCGGCGCTGACCTTCCTGAACTATCTGTACGAGTAGTAGGATGACACATAGACAGCAAGAAGGCCCCGCACGTCTTACGTGTGAACTGCATCCCGATTCTTGGACGGGCTAATAAGCGGCCTAGACCGCGTTTAGGGACTGATTCCGGAACTCCTCCGGGGTCAGCCCTTCAGTCTGACCTATCTCCTCCTAGTGTTCCAGTGGACGACGTATGCGTCGGGGTCCCGCCTGAACTCCTCGAGGCTCGCCCACGTCTGGTTCCGGAAGGACTCGTCCCTCAGATGGCCGAACACCTGCTCCGTCGCGCCGTTGTCGATGCGGTTGCCCTTCCTGGGCATGCTCTGCACGATGCCGGCTGCCCGCAGGCGTCCGCGCCGTAGTTTTGCAGTTGCCCTAGTCTGACCTCCCACCCCTTGCCCAGCTAGATGGGCATTTTTTATGTCAAATTTTAAGTATTTATCTTGTTACGTTGTGTTACGCGGTGTATAATGCGAAGCACATGTTCCCGCAGGTGAGAGGCGGTTTCCGCATGTACCTGAAGAAGACGCCGAGCAGGAGCGGCAGGGTGAGCCTGTCCGCCGTGCAGGGCTACCGCGACCCCGAGACCGGGCGCGTGAGGCAGCGCACCGTGGAGACCTTCGGCTACGTCGACGCGCTCGAGGCGGAGTTCGACGACCCGGTCGCGCACTTCGCCGAGGTCGTGGCGGCGATGGACGCCGAGAGGCTGGCGGCGGAGGGGCCGCAGACGATCACCGTCCACCCCCTGCAGAGGGTGGACAAGCGCAGGACCAACCGCATGGCGGCGGGCGACGCCGTGCCGATGGCGTACTACGGCGCCCTCGGGGTAGAGGCCGCCGTCAGGTCCAACATGCGGGGCAGGAGGACGGGCTTCGACGTGAACGCGCTGCTGAGGCTGCTGGTGATGGAGAGGCTGCTGGCGCCGGGCTCCAAGAGGGCGGCGTGGGAGAGCTCGGGCCGCCATTTCTACCGATGCGACCTGTCCGAGTCCGACGTCTACCGCGGGCTCACGGAGATCGCCAGGATGGCGGGCGCCGGAGTGTCGAGGGCGAACTCGTCCATCGCCGCCGCGGGCATACGCGGCTTGAGCTGCGGCTACTACGACTGCACGAACTACTGCGTCGAGAGCGGCGGCGACGAGCCGCGCCGCAAGGGCGTCGCCAAGGAGCGCCGCCCCAACCCCATCGTGCAGATGGGGCTCATGCAGGACGCCAACGGCGTACCGGTGGACTTCCGCATATTCCCCGGCAACGTGCACGACGGCGACACCCTGGTCGACGCGCTGCCCGAGGCCAGGAGGGCGGCGGGCATGGGCCGGGTGGTCACCGTGGCCGACAAGGGCATGAACTGCTCGAAGAACGTAATCGCCACCGTGGCGCGCGGCGACGGCTTCGTGTTCAGCCAGTCCATACGCGGCACCAAGGGCCGCAGGGAGCTTCGCGAGTGGGTCATATCGGACAGGGGCTACTCCCCCAGCGCAAACGGCACCTTCAAGATGAAGTCCCGGCAGGACACCAAGACCATAAGGGTCCCCAGGGAGGACTCCGCCGACGGGCGCGGGCACTCCGTCGAGGTGGACGTGCAGGTCGTGGCCTTCTGGTCGCGAAAGTACGCCGAGCGCGCCCGTCACGAGAGGGAGAGGGTGCTGGAGAAGTCGCGCCAGCTCGTCGCCAACCCGGGGAGGTGCACCCGCGCCACGCACCTGGGCGCCGCCAAGTACGTGCGCAACGTGGGGTTCGACGCCGCCACCGGCGAGGTCGTCGAGTGCGCCAAGGCCCCGGAGCTCGACTACGCCGCCATCGAGGCCGACGCCGCCTGCGACGGCCACTGCTGCATAGTCACCTCGGAGACCGGCTGGGAGCCGGCGAGGGTGGTCGACACCTACCGCGAGCTGTGGAGGATCGAGGAGGCCTTCAAGGTCACGAAGTCGCACCTGGGGGCAAGGCCGGTGTACGTCTGGACGCCGGAGCACATCCAGGCCCACTTCCTCACCTGCTACCTGGCACTGGTCATAGAGCGGCTGATCGAGCACGCGCTGGGCAACCGCTACTCAGCGGGCGCGATACTGGAGGACATGAGGGCGCTGGAGTGCAGCTCGGTCGACGCGGAGTGGTGGCTCTTCGACCACCGCACCGACCTCACGGACGGGCTATTCGCGCTGATCGGCGAAGAGGCCCCCAGGAAGTTCATGCGCACCGGCGACATCAGGGGGCTTTTCAAGAAGGGGCGCGAGGTGCGCTGGAAGGCCCTGTAACACTACAGAAAATATACAAGTGAAAAAGAGGCCGTTTTCCCGGTAAGCACAGGTAAAACGGCCTCTTCAACTGCAAAAGTCAGG
>NZ_LR027573.1:825145-842063 GCF_900605015.1 Olsenella sp. Marseille-P4559 | reverse complement strand
GCTTTTCAAGAAGGGGCGCGAGGTGCGCTGGAAGGCCCTGTAACACTACAGAAAATATACAAGTGAAAAAGAGGCCGTTTTCCCGGTAAGCACAGGTAAAACGGCCTCTTCAACTGCAAAAGTCAGGATCCATGCCATGCGCCATACAAAAAACGTGGCCCCCGCACCTCGTGAACTGCATCCCGATTCTTGGACGGGCTAATAAGCGGCCTGGGCCGCGCCTAGGGACTGATCCCGGAACTCCTCCGGGGTCAGCCCTCCAGTCTGACCTATCTCCTCCTAGCGTTCCAGTGGACGACGTATGCGTCGAGGTCCCGCCTGAACTCCTCGAAGCTTGGCCACGTCTGGTTCCGGAAGGACTCGTCCTTAAGATGGCCGAACGCCTGCTCCGTCGCGCCGTTGCCGATGCGGTTGCCCTTCCTGGGCATGCTCTGGACGATGCCGGCTGCCCGCAGGCGTCCGCACCGGGAAGCGTGCTGGTACTGCCAGCCCATGTCGGAATGGGGCATCGGGGCGGAGCCCTCCGGCCTCTTCGCCGGGAGCTGGCCCAGCGGCTCGGGCTGCTGGGCCATGTCGGGGCGCGGCGACGTGGGCCAGGCGACGGTCTCCTTGCTGCCGAAGTCGCAGGTCGGCGCGAAGCGGGCCTTGCCCCACGGCCGCTTGGGCTCGGTGGCGTCGGTGCCCGCCTCCTCCCACGGCGCGCCCGCCCGGAAGCCACGCCCGATGACGCTCTCGGACGTCTCGCCGACCCTGCCCCCCGTGCGAGTCGCGCCCGCGGCAGCCGGTCTCCCGGCGGATCCCACGGCTGACGCCCATCTCGCGCGTCGTCTCGGGCACCGTCTTGCCGGCGATGGCCGCGCCCTGCCCGGCGCGCAGGCACGTGGCCACCTGCCGGTGCCCGCGGCCGTTGGCAGTGCGCGAGAGGACCTCTCCCGCGGCCCCCCAGGGCCCGGGCCTCGTGGGACCCTTCGGGTGGGACGGCGCGTAGTGGCAGCTCGATCTCGCCAATCCTGCGCATTCCAGCAGGCCGGCGAGGGGGTGTCGCCCCGAAGGCCCGCTCGCGGCCGCGGCCCTCTCGCGGTTCGAGGGCGCTCCCCCGCCTTCGGGGCCATCGATTTTTTCAGGTGGGCGTTCTCTCCGCCCCGAGCCTCTGCACGCGGCGCCCTGGCCCCTGCTCGCGCGTGGGCCGTGCGGGTCTCGGCTTGGGCCCGGGCGGCCCGCCCTTGGGCTTCGGCCCGGGCGCCCCGGCGCCCCCCGGTAGGCCCTCAGCCACCTCTTGAACGAGGTCGCCGAGCAGATCCCGAACCTCGCCATCGCCCCTGGCTCCGTCATGCCCCCGCCCACGACCGCCCTGACGGCGGCGGCCTTCGTCTCGAACGGGCAGGCCGTCTTCCTAGCACCCATCAGTGCAAGGGCCTCGATGCCAACGGATTCGTAAGCCGAAAGCCATTGTCTCACGGTTTCCTCCGGAACACCCAGCAGGGCCGCGACCGAGGCGCGGCCGTATCCCTCGTCGTACAGCTCGGCGGCACGCATCCTGAGTGCGACATCGCAAAGAGCGTCTCCAGCCATAAAGAGGCCTCCCATTCCTCGTGTCCAAGAAATGGGAGGCAGTTCATCGTGGGCGTCGGGGGTCACGAGCCGGGCGTTCGTCACGCCCCGCTCCCCGAGGCCCTGCGGGAAGCTCCTCTACGACGCGTAGCCCTCCGCGTTGGCGCACGTGAAGCCCAGGAGGTGGCGCCTGCCGCCGTCGCCGACGCCGATGGCAGCGATGGAGGACTCGCCGCGCACGCGGCCGCCGACGCGGCGCCTCACGTAGGTGGCGTCGAGGAGGAGACAGGCGAAGCGCACCGCCGGCCAGTCCCTGGAGAAGGAGGGGTCGACCTCCTCGTCGATTGCGGCGCACAGACGCGAGACCTGGCCCTTGGACAGCGAGTCGATGCCGAACTTCGCGGCGGCCCCCTCTACTCCGCGCATCGACGTGCCGGTCGCGCACGTCCCGGCGACCGCCGCGGCCAGCGCCCGAAGAGCTCCGTGGGGAAGCAGGAGCCGCCCCTGAGCCTGGGCACCCCGAGGTCGAGGGTGCCCGTTGTCTCGAGGCTGCGCCTCCCGTAGCCGTTGCAGCTGTTGACCCTCGACTCCGCGCGGACCCCGTGCTCGGTGCCGCACGCCTCGTCGGCCTGTGTGGGCGCGATCTCGTTGAGGACAGCCGCCATGGTGGCGTTCATCATGTCGCACAGGCTCGATACGCTGTCCGGGAAGCCCATGGGGACGTCCCTCAGCTCCGGGTCCCCGTGGGGTATTCTGTTGCCGTTGGCCATCGTTGCCGTCTCTTCTGCCGATCTTGGCGAACCGACATTCTAGGGCAAGCGGTGGCCTTCTCTCACTCCCCCTCGTACACCACTGTTTTCGACGCAATCGTTTTGCTCGCAGGTCGATTATCATCCTGCGGATTGCCCACCGATTTGAAGTTGTTCTGCGAGCCGAAGACCAGAAATGAAGTGTCCGTCATTTCCCCGCGCGGTAACTGGACGGCGCGATGCCGTAATATCTCCGGAACAACTCGGAGAACCTGCTGGGGTTTGCGTAGCCCACGATTTTTGAGATTTGCGCCAATGGCAGGTCGGTGCTGATGAGAAGCAGCTCGGCGCTGCTCATGCGCTTCTTCTGGATATACTCCGTGATGGTCATTCCATATTGTGCCTTGAACAGGGTCTTGAGCTTGCTCTCGCTCATCAGCGAGATGCTCGAAAGTGTCTTGAGCGAAATCTGCCGGTTGTAATGGTCGGAGATATACTCGGCAATCTCCATGAGTGCCGTGACATCCTCGGGCTTGATCGTCACCCGCTCCGCCGCCGCGTCTGAGATGGCCAGCGTTTCCTGGGCACCTGTGATTCGCGACAATATCTCCAGGATCCTCGCTTCGAAGAGCAGTGCCGAAACCTCTGCACTCTCATTGCATTGCAAGATGTCGTACATCAGCGGACGGATCAAGTCGAACCTCTGCCGCGGGCCTCGTGCAAACGCTGTCTGGACAGCTCCAGCCAGTGTGGGGTAGCGCTCCTGCAGGAAGTTCTCTACGAACGAAGCGTATATGTTAATTGTCAGTGCATAGAGTTCTATGTTGTGGTGGTATATCACTTTAAAAGGGGTATCGGGCGCATACAGCGTGATGGAGTCGGATGACAGGCTGCGGTAGGGAAGGAATTCATCCCCTGAGGCTGTGACGTACAAGACGATTGTGTACAAGGACTCAACTTTGCTTTGGAGCATAAAGTCGCGGGCAAAAGAGAGCCGGTCGATAGCGATGGAGTAGCGGCCCTCCATGCGGTAATACCAACGAAATCCCCGTACATCCTCAAGGTCGATCTCGTATGTCATGCCTGCAGGTCGATATGACCATTCTGCCGGCCTTGCCATAGACAAGAGGCCCAAATCGTCGATGCTCTTAAATGTCATTGCTACCTCGATTAGACAAATATTCTACCTCAAATAAACGGATGTATTCCGCTAAGACCATTTGATTGAGCACGTTGTGCTCTAATGGTTGCTCGTAAACTTTACCTTAACTAACTTGTCTGTTCAATAAAGCGGTAAAATAAGGAGGTAAACATGTTCGAGCTCTATCGCCGGTTATTGGGTTATATCCCAGAGCGCAGTATCCACGCTTGGGTGTCTATCGCCCTTGCCGCAATATCGTGTGCAATGAACATGGTAGCTTACTGGCTTTTGTACCAAACGTTGGTCCTGCTCCTGGTCGGTAACGATTCGGGCCAAGCGGCCAGTTATGCCATGTGGATCGTCTTGGCGATGGTAGCCTACGGCCTGCTGAACATTGTAGCCCTGCTGCACTCCCACTATCTGGGGTTCGGCCTCGAAACGAAGTTGCGCACGTCGGGTCTGAACGATGTGCTCGACGCCTCGTTCTCGTTTTTCGATACGCACCAGAGCGGTGAGGTCAGGCGCATCATCGATGACAATGCGGGTAATACGCATCGCACGGTCGCCCATCTCATTCCCAACAACGTAAGCGCCATCGTTACGCCCGTACTCATGTTCGTTTTGCTCGGCATCATTGACTGGAGGCTGTGCGCCCTGCTGCTTGTCACCATTGCCATCGGCGCTCTCCAATACAAGGCCATGTATGGGCGCCCCGAGCTGATGGAGAAGTTCGGCCGTGCCATGGAGGAGATGAGTTCTGCCTCGGTGGAGTATGTGCGCGGCATACAGGTCATCAAGATCTTCGGCGTCACCGTGCACTACTACAAGGCACTCATCGATGCCATTCGCGAGTACCGGGACAATATCTACCAATATACCCTCAGTTGCCGGCGGCCCTACGTGGGATTCCAGGTTCTATTCAACGTCTTCTATGCGCTGGTCATACCATTTGCGATCTTGTTTATCGTGCAGGGGGAACCCGTCGGCGTCATCCTGGTGAAGGCGCTGTTCTTCTCAATGTTTTCCGGCGTGTGCTACTCGGCTTTCATGGCCGTGATGTTCACGGGTATGGACAACTATCAGGCCAAGCAGGCGCTCAATCATCTGGAAAACCTGCGCAGCGAAATGGCGGCATCTCGTATAACCTCTGGTGACCTTGACGAGATGCAACGCTTTGACGTGGAGTTCCGCGACGTCACGTACGCCTATGGCGACCGCGTTGTGCTGGATGGTTTCTCCTGCACGCTCAAGGCGGGGAAGACCTATGCTCTGGTGGGCCCGAGCGGCGGAGGGAAGTCGACGATAGCCAAGCTCATCTCGGGGTTCTATCCCGTGTCGACCGGGGAGCTGCTGATTGGCGGTAACAGCATCCACGCATACACCGAGGATGCGTTGCTGTGCAACATTGCATACGTATTCCAGAATGCAAAGCTCTTCCCGCACATGAGCATCTACGAGAACGTGCATTGCGGTCGGCCTGCCGCTTCGCGCGACGAGGTGATGCGCGCCCTGGAGGACGCAGAGTGCCTTTCCATCCTTGACAAGTTCTCTGATCGCGAGGCTACGGTGGTCGGGTCGGAGGGCGTGCACCTTTCTGGGGGCGAGGTACAGCGCATCGCCGTTGCGCGGGCTATGCTCAAAAATGCGAACATCCTTATTCTTGACGAGGCCAGTGCCGCCGCAGACCCGGAGAACGAGTACGAGCTGCAGCGCGCCTTCACCAGGCTGATGGAAGGTAAGACCGTCATCATGATCGCGCATAGGCTCTCGGCCATACGAAACGTGGACGAGATTCTGTTCATAGAGGATGGACAGGTAGTCGAGCGGGGCTCGGAGCAGGAGCTCATGCAGGCAAGTGGGCGCTATAGGCAGCTGACTGACCTTTACCAGCAAGCAAACGACTGGAGGGTGTCATGAAAGAGTTGCTTCGAAGGTCGTTCGCGCTGACCGACGATGGGGCACGCGGCCTCATACGGTCGAGCGTCAGCTATTTCTTCTACTACCTCTCGCTCTTGCTTCCGATGATGCTGGTGTTTTTCCTGGCTTGGCAGCTCACGGAGGGGCAAGAGCCGAACATTTGGCTCTACGTTGGCTTGCTAGCCGCATCGGCGGCCGTCATGTATGTGGCTGTCGACATGAATTATCGCGTCTCCTACAACGAAACCTACCGCGAGACGGCTAACATCAGAATCGATTTGGCAAGTCGGATGAAGGAACTTCCGCTCTCGTTCTTCACGCGACACGACGTGTCCGACCTTGCGCAGGTGCTCACAGCCGACGTAGCCGCCCTTGAGCACGCCCTGGCTCACGGGGTTGCCAACCTGATAGGGTTCGTGGCCTACTTCATCCTCGGTGCAGTTTTGATGTTGCTCGGCGATGCACGCCTTGCCCTGTGCATTCTCGTACCCATTGCCTTCTCGATTGCCCTAGTCTACTTGACAAAGCGCCTGCAAGTGCAGATACGCACGGAGCAGTATGCCGTGCTGCGCGAGATATCCGAGGAGTACCAAACCGCCATCGACCTGAGCCAGGAGATCAAAAGCTATCAGCTTAAGGAGGCGTTCAGGGCCCGCATCTCAAGCAACCTCGTTAACGCGGAGAAGCTGCAGTGGGGAAGCGAGCTTGCGCAGGTCATCCCATTGAGCGCAGCCCAGGCCATCACGGTGCTGCCTATCGGTATCACACTTGCCGTGGGCGTGCACCTGCTTGCCCAAGGGCAGGCCACCTTGCTGTTCGTGGTGGGCTACGTGGTTGCAGCGGCGATGTTCTCCCGAGGCGTGAATAACGTGTTCCAGTACCTTGCGGAGATCTTTTATCTCGATGCACGCGTAAAGAAGATCGAGGACATCAGGGATACGCCGACTCAAGAGGGGGTAGGCGATGCGCCGACGCAGTTCGACGTCGCCTTGAGCGGCGTGCGGTACTCCTATGACGGGATGCGCCAGGTGCTTGACGGTGTAACGTTTAAGGCCAGGCAGGGCGAGGTGACGGCGCTGGTCGGCCCCTCTGGGTGCGGCAAGACGACGCTGCTGCGCGTCATCAGCCGTCTGGTGGACTACGACAGCGGGTCGATCTCCATCGGTGGGTGCGACATTAAGGAGATGGATACAGAAGCCCTGTTCAACTGCGTGTCCATTGTGTTCCAGGATGTGGTGCTCTTCAATACATCGGTGCTCGAGAACATCCGCATCGGAAGACTGGATGCCACCGATGATGAGGTGAAGCATGCCGCCGAGCTGGCAGGATGCGACGACTTCGTCTCCCATCTGCCCGACGGCTATGGCACGGCCATCGGGGAGAACGGGGCAAGGCTCTCCGGTGGGGAGCGCGCTCGCATATCCATCGCGCGGGCGTTGCTCAAGGACGCTCCCATCATCATCCTCGACGAAATTGCTGCAGCGCTCGACGTCGAGAGCGAGGCCAGGGTGCAAGAAGGACTGAACAAGCTCGTGGCGGGCAAGACGGTCATCGTTATCTCACATCGCATGAAGTCCATTGAGAACGCCAACAACATCGTGGTGCTCGACAATGGCCAGGTGCAGGCGGCAGGCACTCACGACCAACTTATGGAGGAGTGTCCCTTGTATCGCAGCCTCGTCGAACGGTCGGTCGCCGTGGAACAGTACAGCTATTAGGTTGGGTTGTAGAAATCCATGAACAAGCATGGAAGCATCAGCGAAAGGAGCACGTCTGTGAACGAGAGACTGCAAACGAAGGATTTTGTGAATATCGGCATCTTTGCCGCCATCTATCTCGTGGGATCATTCGTAGTGGGCACCCCGTTTGGGATGTCGGTGGTCGCCTACATGCTCTATCCCTTCGCCTATGCTGTCATCGGGGCCATCATTACGGTATTCTTCATGGCGAGGTGTCAGAAAAAGTGGGCTACGTTCCTGTTCGCGCTGCTGCCGTTTCTGGTATTGCACCTGATGACCGGCCTTCATTACCTGTTACTTGTTCATATTGTGGCGTTCGCTCTGATCGCCGAGCTGCTGCGCCAATGGGCTGGACTGCATACGTACAAGGGCATCGCGCTCGCCCACGTCGCCCTCAGCCTCAACATGGTGGCGAGCTATTGGCAGATTTTCGTGAACCGCGAAGCGTATTATGCGAAGACGTTGGAGACCATGGGCGAGACGTTCGCGATGGGCTATCTGAGCCTTCCCACATGGGTGCTGCCTGTGCTATACGTCTCGGTTATCGTGGGTGCAGTGTTCGGTGTACTGCTGGCTAAGCGCATCCTTGAGAAGAATCTCGAAAAGTCTGGCATCGAGACATGATCTGCGACGGGTGGCTCAAACTCGATCCTCGAACGAAGATTGTGCTGGTCCTTGTCTTGAGCGCGTCCATCGCCTGGGCAATGACTCTGCCTGTCGAGCTGGCGTGCCTGGCGGCCATCCTGTTGCTCAATGTCGCTTCGGGGTTTGCGAAGGATGCACTTAAGCTTGTCGTGCTCTATGCTGCTCTGAACGGGCTGTCTGCGGTGCTGAATGCCGATCTGTTTATCGTGGCCATCTTGGGGACCATCGTCCATCTGGCGTTGGTGTTCTTCCTGCCGTTCTCGGCTGCCGGCTATCTGGTGCGCTCCACTCAGGTGAGCGAGCTTATGGCCTCGATGGAGCAGTTGTACTTACCGCGGGGACTCATTATCTCGCTGTGCGTGATGCTGCGCTACATGCCGTGCTTGCGCAAGGACGTCGAAAACATCGGGGTGGCCATGCACATGCGCGGCATCAGGACAGGCCTAGGGGCCCTGCTTACGCCGATGAAGAGCTTGGAATACGTTTTCGTGCCGCTGCTCTCAGGCGCTTCTGTTATGGCCGACGACCTTTCGATGGCGGCATACACACGCGGCGTCGACATCCCAGGGCGCAAGAGCCGTTACTTCGCATGCCGTCTGGGATGGGCGGATGCCCTCGTGTTCTCGTTGCTTGCTGCCCTTATCGTGTGGAGGTTTGTGTGGACATAGCGATCCATGATGCTATCTGGGAATATCCCGACAAGACCTCGGTTGGGCCGATTGATCTGACCGTAGAGGATGGTGAGTTCGTCGTGCTCACCGGACCCAGTGGATGCGGCAAGACGACCGTCACCCGAATGATAAACGGCATCATCCCGCACCTTCTTGAAGGCCGCCTGGAGGGTGAAGTGCAGCTCAATGGAGCTGATACGATTTCGATGAAGACGTACGACATCACGTCTACGGTGGCATCGGTGTTCCAGAACCCCAAGACCCAGTTCTTCACGACCAATACCACGGCAGAGATCCTCTTTCCGGCCGAGAATCTTGGTATGGGCATTAACGAGATGAAAGCGCGCCTCGACGCGGTGGTCAATCGGTTTGGCATTGGGCACCTCATGGACCGGAGTATCTTTGCGCTGTCCGGCGGTCAGAAGCAGCTGATCTGTCTAGCGGCGTGCTGCATAACCGATGTGCCGTGCGTGGTCCTGGATGAGCCCACCAGCAATCTCGATATCGATACCATCGAGAGGATCGGCGCCATTCTTGCCGAGCTCAAGCAGGCCGGCAAGACCATCGTGGTAAGCGAGCACCGCTTGGATTGGCTGAGCAGCTTGGCAGATCGTGTGATCGTCATGCGAGATGGCCAAGTTGAGCGGGCGTTTGTTGGGGATGAGTTTAAGAGCCTGAGTTCGGTCCAGCTGCATGATATGGGACTGAGGGGAGCGGACCCGCCTGTGCCCCGCATTTCAGCGCGGAGTGAAGACGAACGCGGCGGCCTGGTCATCGAAGAGCTGGATTGCGGATACGGCAAGAAGCCCCTGCTGCATATTCGCGACCTGATGTTTCTACGAGGCAAGGTGACGGCTGTGGTGGGTGGCAACGGCCAGGGGAAGACCACGCTGGGGAAGGCGCTGTGCGGCCTAGTGAAGCCTATACGGCTCAAGGTCACCATGGACGGCTCGCCCGTTCGGCGACGTTGGCAGCGCGATTCCTGCTACATGATCCTGCAAGACGTGAACGCACAGCTGTTCACTTCGAGTGTCGAGAAGGAGATCCTCCTCTCAAATGGTGCATGCGACCCTCAAGAGTACCTGGCTGTGGTGGGGTTGGAGAATAAGCACGAGGAGCATCCGTTGTCGCTTTCGGGAGGGGAGCGCCAGCGCCTTGCAATTGCTGCAGCCTTGGCAGCCAAGAGGGACGTGCTGGTGGCTGACGAGCCCACGAGCGGCATGGACTACCTGAACATGAGGCGCGTGGCCGCGGCAATGCGCCGCTACGCTGACGCCGGGCGCATCGTAGTGCTCATAACCCATGACAGGGAGCTCATTGAGGCGTGTGCCGACGAGATCGTGGTCGTCGAGGATGGCGAAGTGCACCAGACTTAGCTGCCCGTGCGTACGCGGCCTTAGGCGTTGCTCCCTTACATACTTCTTCACTCGTTCACAAGATATATGACTGCCGGAATTTACATTACATGTTACATGAAGCTCGATCGAAACCCTAATCTTTTACATTACATGTTACATGAAGCTCGATCGAAACCCTAATCTAAATGATGCGGCAGAGTGCGATGCTTTTAGCATGCCAGCCGAAAAATACTGCACATGTGAATCGAAAATCGAGGGATTATGAGAATCGAGAGGGATGAATATCTGGAGCAACTGAAGCAGAGGATGTTCAGTCTCTGCGTCAAGATAATCACCGGGGTGCGCCGCTGCGGCAAGAGCTATCTTCTCAGGAACCTGTTCTGCGGCTACCTCCGTGGCGGGGGCGTGTGAGACAATCAGATCGTTGTCGTAGAGTTCGACGACAACAGGTTCGAAGAGCTGCGTGAGAGGAAGGCGCTGCGCGAGTACGTGGAGAAGGCGGCGCCTGACGAGGGCGCCCAATGCTACATCATCCTCGACGAGATCCAGATGGTGGAGGCGTTCGAGAGAGAGCCGTCATATCGCTGAACAACCACGCGAACTACGACGCGTACATCACGGGGAGCAACTCCAAGTTCCTCCCGAGGGATATCGCGACAGGTTTCAGGGACCTCGGCGTGAAGTGCTTGTGCATCCGCTTTCCTACTGCGAGTTCTACGCTGCCTATGCGGGCACAAGCGCTTTGCGCTGCAGGAGTACCTCGCCTACGGCGGCATGCCACACTTGTTCGACGAGCCGGACGAGGCCTCGAAGATGAACCGCCTCCCATTTCTTGGACATAAGAAATGGGAGGCTCCTTTATGGCCGGAATGCTCTTTACGACGTAGCGCTGAGGGTGCGCGCCGCCGAGCTGTACGACAAGGGGCTCGGTCGCGTCCCTGCCCGGCATCCCTGAGGAAACCGTGAGAGAAAACGGCCGGACATCTACAGGCCCGTCGGTATCGGGGTTCTCGTTCTGATGGGCACGAAGAAGGGGGTTTACTCGTTCGAGACCAAGGTGGCCGCCGTCAGGGCGGTCGTAGACGAGGGGATTACCAAGCCAGAGGCCATGGCCAAGTTCGGGATCGCCTCGCTCAGCTCGTTCAAGAAATGGATGAAGGCGTACCGGGAGAGAGGCCCGGAGGCGCTCAGGCCGAAGCCCAAGGGCAGGCCGAGGGAACCGTCCTCGCCGCCGAAGGCGATGACACGGGAGCAGGGGCTCGAGCGGCGCGTCCAGAAGCTCGAGGCGGAGAACGCCCACCTAAAAAATCGATAGCCCTGAAGGTGGAGAAACGCTCTCGAACCGCAAGAAGGCCGCGGCCATCGCCGGTAGGACCGTGCTCAAGATGATGCACGAGATGGGCATCAGCTGCGGAATCCGCCGAGAGACCGATTACCACAGGCACGACTCGTACAAGGGGAAGGTCGGCGAGACGTTCGAGAACGTCATCGGCCGGGACTTCCGGGCAGATGCGCCGTGGGAGAAGACAGGCACCGACGTCACCGAGTTCAAACAGCCTTGGGGCAAGGCGTACTTCGCCTCGGTCTATGAACTGGCTGAGTTCGTTCGACACAAATTGGCGTTCGCTACCGAAAGCACTTGCCTGATGGCGTCCCCATCCTAGCCTCGCGAGGTCGCCTAGGGAAACGCTGAACACATGGTACCGCACAGACGGGCTTCCCGGTCCCATGGGATGTCCGCCAGTGAGACAATGGGTATGTCCACCAGCGAAAACGTCCTATCGGAGGCTCCCCATGGCACGCCAGGCCTCATTCGTGGACCCCGCATTCATGTCCGGCGGCAGGGTGACGAGGAGGAAGGCGTTCCTCGACCAGACGGGCTCCGTCGTGCCCTGGGCGGACCTCGTGGCGCTCGTCGATGCCAAGAGGCCGAGGGCGGGGAGGCGGGGGCGCGCCGTGGGACTCGCTGGCCGTCCGCGAGTTCGTGGGCTCAGGGAACGACGTGCCGGACGCCACGACGCTCCTCAGGTTCCGCCACATGGTGGAGGAGGAGCTCGATCGCAGGATCGAGGGCAGCATCCGCGACAGGCTCGGCAGCCGAGGCCCCCTCATGCACGGCGGCCCCTGCGTCGATGCCACGATCGTGGAGGCGCCGGGCTCCACCAAGGCCGCGAGCGGCGGGCGCGACCCCGAGATGCGCCAGACGAAGAAGGGGGGCCGGTGGCGCTTCGGGGTGAGGTGCCACGCGGCCACGGGCGCCGGTACCGGCCACGTGGCCGCCGAGGCGCTCGCGGCGGTCAGCGTCTCCGACGCGCGCGGGGCCCATGGCCTCGTGCGGGGGGACGGCCGGGCGCCGGCCCGCGGGGCGCGGGAGGGCGAGCGTGGGGGCCCATGCGGGGCGCGCCCTCCGCATCCCCAGGCAGGCCCTCGGATGCTCGGAGGCGCGCTGCCGGGGGACCCGTGTTGAAGTCAAGATAGATTTCACCAGACTAGACAGCGAACCGCCCCCATCCGCACCTGTGTTTGATAGCCTCGGAGTTGCGGGTTTGAGCACCGAAAGATTTCGGGTCCGGGCACGAAAAACCTTCGGGTGTGAGCATAGGCGCGTCGACCACCCGCGGTCGGCCCGACAATGTCGTTGCTTCGGTCTGCGACGTTGGGAGGGCCAGAGAGGAATGATCGACGTGGACAAGATAGAGGATATACGCAGGAGGGCCAGGGGTGGCGAGCCGATCGCGGCAATCGCGAGGGCGGTCGGGGTCTCGGAGCCCACGGCCCGGAAGTACGCGAGGATGGGCGACCTCTCACCGGAGCCGCCGAGGAGGCGCGAGACGGGGAGCGAGCTGCTCGCGCCCTACGAGGCGACAATCGACTCCTGGCTCGACGACGACTGCAGGAACTGGCGCAAGCAGCGCCACACGGCCGTGAGGGTGTACGTGAGGCTCCGCGACGAGCTCGGCTACGAGGGGTCCTACTCCACCGTGCAGCGCTACGTCAGGCGCAGGCGCGAGGAGATGGCCCGCGAGCGCGACCGCAGGGACGCCGAGGGCTTCCTGGCCCTGAGCTGGCTGCCCGGCGAGGTGCAGGTCGACTTCGGCGAGGCGGACTTCAGGGTGCGTGGCGTCCTCACCAGGGGGGAAGTACCTGACCGTCACCTTCCCGCACTCCAACGTGGGGCTCACCCAAGTCTTCTGGGGCGAGACGTCCGAGTGCGTCTGCCAGGGGCTCCGCAACGTCTTCGAGTTCGCGGGCGGCGTGCCTAGGAGGGCGGTCTTCGACAACGCCACCGAGGTCGGCAGGCGCGTCGGGGGCGAGGTCAGGACGTCGGAGCTCTTCCGGCTCTTCGCGGCGCACTACGGGCTCGACTACACCTTCACCAACCCCTGCTCGGGCAACGAGAAGGGCAACGTCGAGAACAAGGTCGGCTTCCACAGAAGGAACCTCTTCGTGCCCGTCCCGTCGTTCCACGACGTCGCCACGTTCAACCGCAGGCTCCTCGGGGACTGCCTGGACCTCAGCGAGGGCAAGCGCCACCACGGGCTCGGCACGCCGGAGTCCGAGCTGTTCGGGGAGGACAGGGGGGCGCTCTCGCCGCTGCCGCCGGCCGCGTTCTCGTGCGTGAGGTGGGAGACCAGGAGGTGCAGCAAGCAGGGTGTGTTCACGATCGGCGGCGTGCACCGCTACTCGGCCGGCCCCGCCTACGCGCGCCGTGAGGTCGCCGTCGCGCTGGGCGCCTTCGACGTCACGGTCTGCGACCGCGAGACCGGCGAGGTGGTCGCCACCTACGAGCGCGAATGGGGCGAGGCCCCGACCGACAGCTCAGACCCGACCCTGCAGCTGAGGCTCCTTTGCATGAGGCCCGCCGGCTGGAGGGACTCGAGCGTGAGGGCATCGCTGCCGGCGGAGCTTGTCGCCTTCTTGGACTCCGAGCGCCCGGCAGGCCTCGCCGCCGACCTGAGGGTGCTGCGCGACGAGAGCGCGGAGCGCGGCTGGGCCGCCGCCGTGGAGGGCATGTCGCGCTCGCTCGCGGCGACGGGCGGCCTCGATCGCGCGAGCGTCGCGCTGTCAGCTGCCAGGGCCGCCGCGGGTGACGAGCGCGTCGGGTACGGCGAGGAGGTCGACCTGGGCGCCTGCGACGGGGCGCTGAGGCTGCTCGAGGGAGGCGACCGCCATGCCGCAGACGAGCTCGGAGCGTGAGGCCGCGCAGGCGGCCTTCCGCGCCGCCGCCAGGGCGCTCTTCATATCCGGCGACACCATCGCCGCCTTCCTCGGCTCCGCGACACCCGGCCAGGTCGCGGCGTGCACGGCGATGCTCGAGTCGGAGATCGCCCACCGCGACAGGGCGAAGCGGGCGCGCCTGCTCAGGCAGGCGAGGTTCCCCGTGCCGAAGTCGATCGAGGGGTTCGACTGGTCGAACGTGGCGTTCCCCGACGACTGGGGTCGCGAGGACATGTGCTCGCTCGCGTTCGTGCGCGACGCGGAGGACCTCGTGTTCTACGGCCAGACGGGGCGCGGGAAGACCCACATGGCCACCGCGCTCGGGATTGCCGCGACGTCAGCGGGCTACCCGGTGAGGTTCTGGCAGACCGCGCAGCTCGTGCTGCAGCTCGGGAAGGCCAAGCGCGAGGGGACGCTCGACGGGCTGCTCGCCGACGTCTCGAGGGCGAGGCTGCTGATACTCGACGAGTTTGGCTACGTGCCCTTCGACGTGGACGGGGCGCGGCTTCTCTATCAGGTGATCTCCGAGAGCTACGAGAGGAGGAGTGTCATATTCACAACCAACATCGAGTCCGGCAGGTGGGGCACGGTCTTCGCCGACGACAAGCTTGCGGCCGCGATCGTGGACCGCGTCGCGCGCCACGGCAGGCTCGTCGAGTTCGGCGGGCCCAGCCACAGGCTCGAGGAGAGCCTCATGCTGGGTAAGTCGGGGAGGTAGGGTCGGCAGCGCGTCCGTGACGAAACCCGAAAAAGTTTCGTGCGCGAACCCGAAAGAACTCCGTGCTCAAAACCGAAAGCAAGATTTGACTAAACACACGCACCAACGTACATTCGCCAGTCCCGTCACCGCGGGGCGCCGGAATCGGCGACCACTGCCGGCGAGGCCCTGTCCTGCGGCGCGAGGTCCTTGGTCCCGTAGGACCTCCCCGTCATGCGTACCAGGTGGCAGTGGTGGCAGAGCCTGTCCGCTATCGCCGACGCCACGACCGGGTCCCCGAAGACCTTCGCCCACGACCCCATCCCCACGTTGGCCGTCACGATGGCCGACCTCCTCTCGTACCTCCTCGAGGTCAGCTGGAACAGCAGGTCCGCGCCCTGCTTGTCCACGTCCAGGCAGCCCACCTCGTCGACGATAGGCAGCGACGGGTGGGCGTAGAGGCGCAGCCGCCTCTCCAGCTGGCCCTTGCCCGCGGCGTGCGCGAGGTCCGAGACGAGGCGCCGGCAGTCGGTGAAGTAGGTGGGCTTGCGGGCGCGGATCGCCTCGACCCCCAGCGCCACGGCGATGTGGGTCTTGCCCACGCCGGGGCTGCCGACGAGCACGACGTTCTCGTGGCGGTCGAGGAGCCCCAGCGTCGCGAGGTCCTCGACCACACCCCTGGGGACCGACGGCTGGAACGAGAGGTCGAAGTCCCTGAGAGCCTTCACGTGGGGGAGGCTCGCCTTCTCGACTCTCCTGTCCAGGTCGCGCTCCCTCACGGCGGCGACCTGCGCGCCGGTCATCTCGAGCAGGGCCTCGGGGAACGGCTTCGCGCCCGTCGCGACCAGCCTCGAGTACTCCGGGGCGGAGGAGGCCATCGCGTCGAGGCCGAGCTCCCCCAGGTTGCCGCGCATGCGCTCCGGCACGCTGCCCTCCGGGCCGGTCACGACCCCTCGCCCCCTCCGGGCCCGCCCAGCAGCTCGAGGTTGCGCCTGGCCTGCGCCTCTATGTCCGCGTCGCCGCCCCAGCGCTCGTCCGCCACCGCCTCGGCGCAGTCGCCCTCGCGGTAGGCTACCGGCCCTCCCGGGGCGGCGGCGTCGTGCGCCGCCACGAGCCCCCCGCCGTCGTAGGCCCTGAGGCGCCCGCCCGGCTCGAGCAGCAGCCTCACGCGGCGCCCCATGCACCCCCTCGGCACCGGGAACTCGCGCCCGGCGCACCTGACGAGCATGGTGGCGGGCACCACCTGCCACGGCACGCCGCCCACCAGCGCCGAGGGCACCGACTCGCGGGGCATGGGCCCCAGGGCCCCCCTCTCCCTCCGGAAGAGCGGCTCCGGCGGCAGGCCGGTCGTGCGGTTCGGCTCCTCGTTGCTCCTCGCGCGCACGCGCGCCATCGCGCGGTCGAGCCCCTCCCAGCCCTCGAAGTCGCCCTCGCAGGCCCCGAGGCGCGACAGGAGGCGGCTCGCGCCCTCGTCCCTGCCCTTGGTCTGCGGCGTCCTGGGCCGGCAGAGCGCGAGCCCGAGGCCGGCCTCGCGCGCGAAGGCGGCGACGCGCCCGTCCCGCGAGCGCCTCCCGTCGCCGCCGAGCGTCGCGACGGCCGGCACGTTGTCCGCGAGCCGCTGCCGCGGCACGCCGCCCAGCCAGCGGATGTCGTCCGCCATGCAGGCCAGCAGGTCGTCCCTGGCCCTGGTCGGGGACCGCACGAAGTGGTGCATCCGGGACCATCCGAGCGTCGAGGCGTACGCGTCGAAGCGGTACCCGCGGCCGGAGCGGTCGCGCATGGTGACGCCCTCCTTCCAGTCGGACTGCAGCTGCTCGCCGGGCGCCGTCCCGAACCTGGGGTGCGCGTCCGGCGCGCCGCCGCGCCCGACGGCTATGCCGCGCCCCCTCAGGTGGCTCGTGAAGGCGTTGTGGCCCGGGACCGGCGGCTCGTCGCCCGCGTGACGCTCGAGCAGCAGCTCGTGGGTGCCCTTGGCCGTGGCTCCCGGCAGCGCCGCCTTCTCCTCGATCTCGTCGCGGCAGCGGTCGAACCCGCTTTGCCGCCCGTGCCTGCCGTCGTCCGGCGAGGGCCCGCCCCCGTTCCAGTACTTCGAGACGGTGTGCCCGTCCGCGCCGTACCTCCTAGCGACCTCCGAGAAGTTCGGCTTGACGCCGCACTCCCTGTCCGCGTTCAGCCCAGCCATGAGGTTCCTCTCCAAGGCCCCCACCCCTCTCCGTCGTCGGTTCGGGGCTG
>NZ_LR027573.1:718857-825134 GCF_900605015.1 Olsenella sp. Marseille-P4559 | reverse complement strand
CTAGGATGACCACGAACACCGACGACAGCCAGTCCTCAATCTATCAGTCTTCTTTTGTGTACGGACGGCGCCCACCCAAGCACCTCCGCGCGTAGGCTCGCCGCCAGCGTCAGATGGGTAAAAGAGACAGCGCGGATGCCGCCGCCCCTCAGGGGCGAGGCAGGGCCTCGGGGAGCCTCCGGCGGGCCCGGCGCATCCGTGAATGGGGCTGTCCGGGCCTGCCGGAGCCGCCTCTGCCACAAAAAGGGGCAATTCCCATTTGTCCAGCGTTTCCCTAGGGACTTCCACGACATATACGCGCTTCTGAGATCCCACGGCGACGGCATCGACTACGACGAGGTCGAAGCCGCGCTGAAGGCCACGGCCGCGAAGCGAGGGTCGAGCGCCGCTGTGCCGGAATACCGGAGCGTACTCGAATCCGTCCGCGGCTCAGAGCAGATGGCTTCGGTCTGGGAGTCGTATGTCAGGTCGGCACCCTACGCTGCGGGAATCTCCTTCTACGAAGTCGTCGATACAGCGGTGGGGCTCGGCGACCGCGCAATCGGTCGGGAGGCTGATTGATTTCCCGGGCGACAACCGTTGGCGGAGGCTGGGGCACGGTGCGCGCAGTGGCGCGTCATGCCATTCCGCGAAGCCGCCTGCAACGATTCCCGGCGCGGAAACGGACGGTTCCCGGGTGGTCCGAATCAATCCCTAATCAGCGACTCTTTCCGAGGGTTTGAAACACGAAACCCCAGGTGAAGCTGGAGGAGTAAATTCTCGGCGGACCGGGCCCCAAAGGGACGTCTCGGCAGGGGAAACGCGTCCCGGAGGCCGCATCCCTGATCCGCAACTATCCTGGAGGCGACTTGCAGGGGGGTCGGATTCGCCCCCCGCCCGATGGGCCCTCCGAGACGATGCCGCCCCCTCGCCGAATCAGCCCTTCACGGACCTCGTCGCGATGTACGTCGGTATATTCAGCTTGTGGAGGCGTCCTTCCCCGTTGGTGTCCTCGTAGAGGTCCATCAGCGTGAAGCCCGCCTCCAGCAGCCCGCCGATCTGCTCCTCGAGCGAATGGGAGAACCTCACGGGGCCGCCCTCGCGCTCCGCCCGTCTCATTTGCTCCTCATCCTTCAACGGGTTGAACGGGAGGCGGTTGACGACCCTCTCCTCGTCCTGGTCCACGATGTAGTTGACATAGTGGTCTACGCCCGCGAGAAGGACGCCGCCCTTCCTCAGCACACGGTGGCACTCCCTCCAGATGGGCCCGACGTCCTCGACATAGCAGTTGGAGACCGGATGGAAGACGACGTCGAAGCTCCCGTCCTCGAAGGGGAGCCGCAGCGCCATGTCCGCCCGGACCACGCGGATGTCGTACCCTTCCCTCCGTGCGACCAGCTCTTCGCTCTCAAGCTGCCTCTCCGAGTAGTCCAGGACGGTGCACCGCGCGCCGAGCGCCGCGAGGATCGGCATCTGCTGGCCCCCGCCGCTGGCGAGCCCCAGGACCTCCTTGCCGTCCAGGTTTCCAAGCCATTCGTGCGGGACCGGCTTGGTTGGGGTGAGCACGACATCCCAGTCGCCCGCCTTCGCTCGTTCAAATTCCTCGTGCGGTATTGGACGTCCCCATTCCCAGCCGCCTTCGACCCACTCGTCTATCGCCTCTGCGTTCATCTCCCGGTAGTCCATGGCGTCCTCCAGCGCGCGAACTCGAGTCCATCTGCGTTCTTCTCCCGGTCGTGGGGGTTCGGAGGCATTCGACCAGCCGCCCACGTGCCGAATCCGGCCCCCACTCGGCATACTCCTCGGGCGTGACGTCGCCCGCCCTCTCCGCGTCAGCCATGCCCTTCCACGCGCGCGGCGCCGTCCGAACGGCGGACCCATGCCCGGGCCTCTTGCCTTAGGAGCCCATTTTACCTGACTCGGGGACCCTTGCCTGGCAATTGCAATCCCCCCCCCTGCCCCGTCCAGACACGGGCGGCAGTACGGAAGCGCGGCCCACGCGCCAAGCCCCGACGCCCTCCCTCCAGCGGCCGAGACGCATATGGTCCGCATGCGGTCGCCGTGTTCACCGCAAGACCAGGATGAGCAGGAGCGCCACGACGAGCCCGACGGCTGCAGAGGCCACCGCATAGAAGGCCCTCATGACAGCAGGGTGCACGCGCGCGAAGCCTGCCTCGGACTCGTCGCAATCGACCGGCTCGCCCTTGGAGAAGGCGACGATCTCCCAATACGCGGCCAGGTCGTACTTTTTATGAGATCGACCTGGCGCGCAAGGGCGAGGCCCATGCCGCCCATGAGGGCGAAGATGATGTAGGAGGGAACCGTCCCCCAGCCGAATCGGTACAGCCCCAGGGCCAACAGGGCAACCCCTCCCAAAAGGAAAGCGATGTCGCCCGTCACCAACCTGGTCATACGCTTGTAGGGCTCCTTGCTTTCCAGCAGCTCTTCCATCTTTACGACGTCTCCCTTGATCAGTTCGTCAACGGTCGTGTCGAAGAGTCCGGAGAGCAGGAGCAGGCTGTGCACGTCCGGGTAGGTCCGGTCCCTCTCCCAGTTCGAGACCGTCTGGCGCGAGACGTATGTCGTCTGCGCCAAGTCGTCCTGGGACAGGTTCCTCTCGTTCCTGAGCCGGCGTATCTGCAATGCGAGCTCCATGCTCCTCCCTTCGACGGTCAAAGGATGCGCCTAGTGGGGCAATGCTACCATCAAATGCCTTTGGAACGTGCCGTATCGAGCGCCCCCACGCGTGCAAGAAGTCTTTTGCACGGCTTTGACCTGCCGAAACGCTTAAGCGTCTAAGCGCCCGCACGCTTTCGCTGCCGTACCCCTAGACGGTCCTTTATCTCGCGCATGCGCAGTCGGGCAAGGTATGCGTCAATCCATCACGCCTTCGCGTAACGCAGGACGCAAATGGAGGGGTGGTACGATAACCTCGTTGGTTGCTAGGCCAAGAATCGTACTCGTATACCACGTCGGCACGGACGGTTAAGAGCGCCTGCGACATACGCAGACGAGATTCCCTCTACCAATTCGGAAGGAATGCTATGTCGAAACGACCCGAAACGCTTCATGTCAAATCACATTATGCGGACATGAGTGCGCAGGAAGCCGTACGAAAGTTTCTCGCTAGGCACCGTCGCATTGGGTTCGTCATCTTCTTCGTTTTGATTGTCTGTGCGGCCTCCATCATCCAGCAGGAGCCGAGCATCGAGGCTATTGTCTCGTACCTGGTGCTGTGCGCGATCGTGTCGTTTGCCTCTCTCATTCTCAACACGCGCAACTTCCGTGGGCTTTTGGACATCCTGTCCACGGACTGCAACGCCCAAAAGATGCTCGAGGTAGCGTCGCTTTTGATGGAGAAGCGCAAAGGGCGGCGCGAGGCGCCGATTTACGAGGTGCTCTACGCCATGTGCTCGGCGCAGCTCGGCTACGACGACATCGCCTTGCAATGGGTGGACAAGGTGGAATCCACCCCAAAATTGAGCATGTCCAACAGGCTTTCGGCATGCAACGTGCGCGCAGTTGTAGCCAGGCATCGCCACGACCGAGACGAGCAGGCAAATGTTCGCGGGCGGGTTGTCGCCCTTTGCTCGGGCGGACGCGTCTCGGCTCCAGCGCGCAGGACCGCCGACCTGATCGTCGCGTGGATCGACTTCGACATTGCTTTGGGGGACGGGGAATGGCAGCGCTGCAACGAGCTTCTGGGGGCGATGAGCGCCCTCAGCCTCACCCAGCAGCAGAAGGTGAGCATGGAGCACTGCCGCGCCCAGCTCGCTGAGGCTCGCGGCGATATCGCGGCCGCGCGCGAGGGCTACACGTTTGTCGCCGAGAACGGCGGGGACTGCTATATGGCCCGACAGTCCTCGGAATGGCTGGCTGCGCAGGAAAAGGAGCCTGAGGCGGCCACCAATACGACCCTATAGAACGGCATTGTGAGCTCTCTTCGCCTGAGCACGGACCGAGCACCCAACGGAGGGTTCTCCCGCTTGTCGGCTGACAAGTACGCCTCAGGAAGCTCGACGGTCGTAGGTCTGCCCCCATCTCTCCGACGTCTGCGCTGACGCGTCAGAGCTGGACGAAGAGGGCCGCACGCAGCTTTCGCGCTTTTTGGCAGAACGCGTGAACGCCGCACGCCGCACGCGTTCCTATCGATGCTGCGCCTCGCCGGACGCATGGGCGCGGGATGCCTCAGGTCGCCTTGTGTGGGGACTCTGGTGCTGTATGGTTTACACCCTGTCCGTCCTCTTTATCGCAGGCGGCATATGGATCCTTGCCGGCTCGGCGGCAGGCGAGCTCGCGCTCGCGCCGAAAACCTTGCCGACAGTCTAGAGGCGAGCTTTGGGGAATGCGACGTGTATGTGATGGTGCGCGATGCCGCCGCGCTCCCCGATGGCGCTATGCCTGCGAACGGCTATAGCGGCAACCCGGAGGATGACAGCGCAATCGCCACGATGGACGATACGGAAGGGGAGCGTACCTGGGTCGTCCAGCATTTCATCGAGGCCGCACCGGGCATCTACGTCATGGCGTGCTCGAACACCGATTCGATCGACCTGCAGGACGGGGACGTGACGCTCGAGGAATCGCCCGTAACCGCGGAGCAACTGAAAAACGAGCTTCAGGAGAACGCGGATAATCTGCCCGAGGCGAACGACGAAAAGGGGCGTGCCATCGGCATGGACCGACCGCCCAGCGTGTCCGTGTCGGGAGCGCTCTACATCGCGCATGTTTCCGATTGGGTGCAGGGCATCACATGCGCGATGAAGGTAGACGATTCCCCGGCGGGCGTGTACCGCTGGGACCCCGACGAGTCCCTGAATTTCAAGCTCGTCAGCTTGGGCGGGCTCGTCGAACCCGACCGAACGGTAACCGCTATAGCCGAGGGCGACCGCTTCTTCGTCGGCGTAGTCAAGTAATACGCGGAGGCGCGGCGCGATCAGGGGAAGCCCGCCGGCGACCTAGGACGAGGGAGTCCCGGGGGCGTCCAAGTCATCGTCCAAGAACCCTGCGGGCACGTTGCCCTTGTACTCGGCCGACGTGACGTGGGCCTCGCCGAAGGCCATCCGCGTGCGTGAGACGGGGAACCCCCGCTCGTCGTAGGCGGTCGTGGACACGGACGAGTCCGACGGGTCGCTCGAGTCGCACACCTCCGTCTTCGAGGACACGGTGGCCGTGCCAGGGTAGTACTCGATCGTCTCGCTGTACGTGTAGGTCTCGATGGACGAGCCGTCGAGGGTCCAGGTCCCGTCATCTTGCAACGTCGAGTCCGCCGACTTGACCGGGCGCCCTTCGGAGTCGAGCCATTCCGTGAGGCAGAGGTTCGGTTGCTGCGTGTTCGCGTCGTAATAGTAGGTACGCTTGAAGTCGCCCTGGTCGTCGGTATCGTACTCGTACGTTTGGGAGCTGCTCCAGTTGACCTCGTCGTTATTGAAGTACCAGTGCGCCGTTTGGCGGCCCTGGTCGTCGTACGCGAAGGTCTCGCGGTCCTCGCGGTCGCTGGAGGAGAAGAAGGAATGCGATTCGACGATCCTCCCGGCGGCGTCGTAGCTCTTCGTCATGGACAGCGCGCCGCCATCGCGACGGAAAACGTCGAAGCTGCCGTCATCGCGATAGCTGTAAGTGGTCTCGAACGACCTTGTCGTGTTCGGTCCGCCTCCCTCGCATGAGCCGGTAACCGAAGAGAGCCTTCCCTGGCTGTCGTAGTGGTAGTTCGCAATCGACCACGTGCCTCCCTCAGGGCTGAAGCTCTCTTTCGCGACGAGTCTGCCGTCGGCATCGAACTGGTAGGTTTTCCAGAACCAAGAGGAGCTGTCGCCCGTAACGTGGATGGCACCGCCCCCTTCTGGGGCCTGTCGGTTCCAGAGGGCCGACGTGTCGCTTGAGGAGCCGAACTCGCCCATACCCGTGCTCTCGCATCCCGCAAGGCAGGTGCAGAGCAGGAGCGCGACAAGGGTGCAAACGGCAACGTGCAGGCTGATATGGATGGCTCTTGTGCGTTCCATGGCTAAAAGTGTATCACAATGGTTTTTGCGAGCCGGTTTGCGTCGAAACGGCATGTCGCGTCACGACTGGACTACCGACAAAAAGCTTACTAGAAGGTACATGTCCGCTGCGGTGCTGAGCGCTGCCAATGCCAGCCCAAAGGCAAAATATATGCGCGTACGCAACGCTCGCGTTGGGCATATGCCTATCATTCCAACGATCAGGCCCTGTTGCCGCTGTATCTGCAGAGATGCTCTGCACGGACGGCTCATGCAGCACTGCTTGCAATCGTCTACCATATCGTATGCGAGTCTGCCCCTCTTCCGGAAGACGGCCGGCCTTCCTTTGCTGTGGAGTTGCGCTCGGTGTACTGCCCTGCTTTCGAAAACGAGCCGTCAGTGGTAACGTTTGGAAGTCGGAGATGAAAACACGACCCCGTCGGGTAGTCGGGGTGCACCCGCCCGGGCGCCAGTAACCTGCCTCCTTGGTTGTCCCTTCTCCGCGTGGCATCTACATAAAGGAGGAAATCGCCATGCGGGAAGTTAGGGTATCCTCCACCCTGACCGTCTATCACGACGGCCGGTTCTGGGTGGGGATGTTCAAGCGCGTCGAGGGCGGACGGCTCAGCGCATGTCGCGTCGTGTTCGGCGCCGAACCCTCTGCAGAAGAGATTCAGCAGCTCGTGTGCGAGGGGTGGAACGATCTTCGCTTCACTGAGTCGATTGCGCACGAACGCGCGCCGAAAGCCTCGTCGAACCCCAAACGCCGTCAGCGCGAGGTCTCGCAGGCACTCAAGCAGAGAGGCCCGTCCACGAAGGCCCAGCAGGCGCTGTCGGAGGAACGCGAGGCACAGGCCCAGCAGCGCAAGGCCGGTGCCCGCGAGCAACGCGAGCAGGAGAGGCTGGAGCGCTTCGAGCGGAGACGGGAGAAGCGCAAGCGGAAGCACAGGGGCAAGTAGCGGGAACCCTCCGCCCGGCGGCCCTCGCCGTACGTCACTCGCTGACAGGGGACAAAGCCTGATTCACGAGTTCGATCTTCCGCTCGAAGATTTCGACAGGGACCAGGGCGAACCCCTCGTCCTCCTCGCTCAGCAGGACGAGCTTCTGGCCCGCGCGAAGGCGAAGTGTTCGCGTGCCTCCTCCTTCGGGATGACGATCTGACCGTGCTCGTTCACGCGTACGGTGCCCCATATGTTCTTGCCCCTCGGCGCGGGGAGCAGCATGCGGCCGTCGTCCATCTCTTCGGCCCTCAGCAGGGCGTCCACCGTGGTGCCGTACACGTGCGCAAGCCGCGCGCGCTTCTCGATGTCGGGGATGGTGGCGCTGCTCTCCTACTTGGCGTACGCCTGGCGGGAGATGCCTATCTTGCCCGCGATCTCTTCCTGCGAGAAGCCGTGGATGTCCCTCAGCATGAGCAGGTTGTCTTTAAGCATGTCTTGGCGGATATCGGTAATTTCCGTTAGCTTTGGTTGCGTCCATCTCTACATCTGGGCATTGATGTATTCCAGATTATTGACGCTTACGACATATTTATGGAATAATCAGTCCGTCGTTAGGAGGGCGCATGGAGGCTTCGCGCGATACATACATCGACAACCTGAAGCTGCGGATGGGCAACGGGATGGTGAAGGTCATCACCGGTGTTCGAAGGTGCGGCAAGACATACCTGCTGTTCACGCTATTCAGGAGATTCTTGAAGGAATCGGGGATTGACGACGCCCATATCATCGAGCTCGCTCTCGACGTGCGGGAGAATGCCCGCTACCGCGATCCCGACGAACTCGACAGATACCTTGCCAATCGCATCGGTGATGACGAAGGACCCTACTACGTCCTCTTGGACGAAGTGCAGTATGCGATAAGCGAGGAAGAGCTGCGCGGCAAGAGCAAGGCCCCGCTCGGCATCTACGATGTCTTGAACGGCCTCCTGCATCGTCGCAACGTTGACGTGTACGTCACCGGCAGCAACTCGCGCTTCCTCTCCAAAGACGTCATGACAGAGTTTCGCGGCCGCGGGGACGAGATTCACGTGATGCCGCTGTCATTCTCCGAGTTCATGCAGAACTACGATGGCGACCGCTACCAAGCTTGGGCCGAGTACATGCTATACGGGGGCATGCCGCTTTTGGCGTCGATGCCCACCGACGAGCAGAAGGCCTCCTACCTCTCCCGGCTGTTCGACGAGGTGTACCTCAACGACGTGATTGCGCGCAATCATGTTTCCAAGACCCAGGAGCTCGAGGACGTCATCGATATCCTGGCCTCGTCCGTGGGCTCGCTTACGAATCCCCACAAGATTGCCGCCACTTTCGGATCGGTGCTGCAATCGAGCATCGACGAGGTCACGGTGAAGCGCTTCGTGGGCTATCTCGAGGATGCGTTCCTCGTGACCGAGGCCGTGCGGTATGACATTAAGGGGCGCAGGTACATCGGGACGCCCAAGAAGTACTACTACGAGGATGTCGGGTTGCGCAACGCGCGCTTGGGCTTCAGGCAGGTCGAGGAGAGCCACCTCATGGAGAACGTCATCTTCAACGAGCTCCGTATGCGGGGGTACGGCGTCGACGTCGGCGTCGTAGAGCGCCGCCGAAGGATCAACGGGAAAGACGAGCGGACCCGCTACGAGGTTGACTTCGTAGCGAACAGGGGCTTTCGGCGCTATTACATCCAGTCCGCCTTCAACATGGACACCGACGAGAAGCGGGAGCAGGAGAAGCGATCCCTGCGCCTGATCGACGACAGCTTCAAGAAGATCGTCGTCGTGAAGGATGTCGTGAGGCCCTATATGGACAATGCCGGCGTGCTGACCATGGGGCTCTTCGACTTCCTCCTTGACCCGAACAGCTTGGACATGTGACGAACATGGAATCGAGGAACTCTGCGGCGAGCACGACCAAGTGGGCACAAAGAGGTGACGTCCACCGACGAGGCCTTCTTCGGCGGCAGCACGTCGTTCAAGAAGAACTTCCTTAAGCAGATACGCAAGCATCTGCTCGAGTAACGAGGCAAGGCAGCGAGGCCGAGCGCCCCGGAGGGATGACGCGGTGCGGCTCCCTTGCTGCCATCCCCCCATGGAGGCGACTGTCGCACACCGCAACCCCCACGAGGGCGGAAGCCCCTCCGACGTCGGCGGGGCCTCAGGCGCGCGGGCTTCGGGCAGGCGAGCGCCCCCTGTCCCACATGGGCATGAACCACGTGGAGGGGCCCGACAACGGCGCGCCGCTCGTGCCCGTCCCCGCCCAGGTGGGCATATGGCAGGCCTACGAGAAGGCGCTCGCCCCGCCGTCCCGGTCGTTCCGCGTGCTCGCAATCGAGGTCCGCGGCCACGGGCGGAGCAGCTGGGCGCCGGGGGGCTGCGCCTGGAGCTCGGTGGGCGGCGACGCTGCGGAGCTCGTCGAGGGCGTCGTGCGCGGGCCGGCGATCGCCTCCGGCAACTCGTCGGGCGGCATCATGGGCCTGTGGCGCGCCAGCCGCGCCGCGCGCCGGGCAAGGGCGCTGGTGCTGGGGGACGCCCCGGCCTTCTGCGTCGAGATGCCCCGCTTCGAGGGGCGCGGCAGGTTCACCTGCGAGGGCCTCGAACGCCTCGTGGGGGCCATCGGCGACGTCGGCGGCCGCGGCCTGGCCGACTACCTCGGGGGGCAGGTCATGCCGGTGTCCGATGCGCGCGCCAAGGGGGTGCCGGACCGGTTCGCGGCGTTCGTCTCCAGGGAGCCCGGGCAGACCGGGCGGCGCCGCCCCCGCAGCCCCGTGGCGCTCGGCCAGTGGCACCTCCCGGAGGTCCTGAAGCGGCAGTTCCAGTCGCTCAAGACCTCCGGCCCCGACTTCGCGCGGGCGTTCGTCGACGGGCGCGCCCGCGAGGGCTTCGGCCACGATGCCGCCCTGCGGCAGGTGGGCGTCCCCCTGCCGGTGATGCACGCGGACTGGCGCCGCTACGAGAGGTACGGCCTGGTGGGAGCCATGGACGACGACGATGCGCGGCGCATCGCGGAGCTCGTGCCGCATGCGGGCTACGTGAGGATGCCCGCCAAACGCGTCATCCACGCGTTCAGGTCGCGCGCGTTCGTGCGGGCAATCGGGGGCTTCGCCGCCGGGCACGGCCTTTGCTGACGCTGCAGGGGGAGGGAATCAGAATGAACCCCAGGATCGAAGAGCTCGCAGTCGGGCTCGCAAAGGTTGAGCATGGTTTCAAGGAGATCGAGAGGTGCGCCCTCGATGACTTCGCGTCCCACGATGCCCGGACCGTCGCCGAGCTGGCCGCCGAGGCAGGTGGGTCGAAGACCGTGCAGGTGAGGATGTACGGGGTGTTCCTGCTCGGCTACCTTGCGGCAGGAGACGGGCAAGCCCTGCATGCCCTCAGAGGCGTGGCCTCCCGCGATGGGGACTGGAGGGTTCAGGAGATATTGGTCAAGTCCTTTGACCGATACTGCCACGACGTGGGCTACGAGCGCGCCCTACCCGTGATCGACGAGTGGCTGTCATCGGACGAGCCCAACGTGAGGCGCGCAGTGACGGAGGGCCTGAGAGTCTGGACGGGAAGGGACTACTTCAAAGACCGCCCCGAGGAGGCCGTGCGCAGGCTCTCCGCGCTCAGGGAGGATGCGAGCGACTACGTCAGGAGGTCCGTTGGCAACGCCTTGAGGGATATCAGCAAGAGATACCCCGACCTGGTCGGTGCGGAGCTTGCCACATGGGACCTGGCCTCGAGGGAGGCAAGGCAGGTCCACAAGCTGGCGTTCAGGTTTCTCGTGCAATGAGCTGGTGCTGCTCGCATAGGAGAGTGGTCAAGAATCCGCTCCCCACTCCGCGAGTTACAATCGCCCGAGCAGACGATCCGGCGGAAGGCCGATATGACGTTCGAGACCGAAAGGCTCCTCCTCAGGCCATGGGACGAGGGGGATGCGGAGGACCTGTACCGGTACGCGAGCCATCCCGACGTGGGCCCCATCGCGGGCTGGCCTGTCCACACGAGCGTGGAGGACAGCCGTGAGGTCATACGCAACGTGCTTTCCGTGCCGGAGAGCTACGCCGTGGTCCTCAAGGAGGCGGGACGCCCGGTCGGCAGCATCGGGCTCATGGTTGGCGGGGCGAGCAACATCGACATCCCGGACACCGAGGGAGAGATTGGCTACTGGATCGGCGTCCCGTACTGGGGGCGGGGGCTCATCCCTGAGGCCACGCGCGAGATCATGCGCCACGGCTTCGAGGATCTTGGGCTCGAGAGGATGTGGTGCGGGTACTTCGACGGCAACGATAAGTCGAGACACGTGCAGGAGAAGTGCGGCTTCCGCTGCCACCACACGGCGGAGAACGTCCCCTGCTAGATTGAGGGTCTCCTCAGGACCGAGCACCTCACCTGCATCACGAGGAACGAGTGGGACGCCTCCCGGCCGTAGGCAGGCGCTGTTGACGGCCTTTGCGAAATTGCCAGGCCTATCTGACGAACGCTGTGCTCCAACCCTATGGCGGCTGTTGACGGGACAGTTTATTCACGCAAGCTGATGGAGACGCGATGGGCGGTGCATGGGGAGGAGCCGAGGGGAGGCCACCCAGATGTGCGTGGAGTGCTATGCGGACGAAAGCAGGGCGACCCCGCTGCTGAACCCGCAGGACTGCTTGGAGAACCACATGCAGTACATCTGCGGCACCTGCGGCAGATGCATCTGCATCGAGCACAACCCTAAGCGCGGGCTGCAGCGATGGAACTTTCCCTTCAAATCGTTGGAGATTGCGAAGCTGTACCTGCGCACCGCCGACTACAGCATGAAGAGGCCATGCGGCATCTACGAGATGAGAAGCGAGAGCGGCAGGCTCTCATACAAGATCTTCGCCGATGCCGAGGACCTGCGACTCTACCTGAGGAGGAACAGGGGCAAGGCGCGCGTCCCTGTCTCCCGCCTTCATCGTCGACGAGTACAGGGAGTATGCGGGCACGCAGGTGCGGAGGTTGACTCCCGATGAGGTTGAGAGGTACCTGCCGGAGCGCTAGGGGCGTTTCAGGGGAGAGTTCCACGTCCCCATTTCGTCCATAGATTGCTCAGCCCCCCTGATCCGGAAATGATTCTTACGGTACGGTACGAGACGAACGAGATAGTATTAGGCAGAGCAGCGTGATGGTAAACATCAACTATCTACATATCTGTCTCGTGGCAGTCATGGCCCGGCGGGATCGAGGAGGCATGGGCGGGCGAGCGCACATATCATCGAGGCGGACGGCGAGTGCCGGCTGCCGCTGGAACCACAACTCCGCGTACTACCCCGAGCTGGTCTCGGACGCCGCACTGAGGGGCGGAGTTGCCCTCGACGTGGGTTGCGGGGATGGGGCGCTCCTGGAGCTTCTGGCCGGAGTCTGCAGGCACGTCGTGGGGGTGGAGGCGGACCCCGCCGCCGCGCGGACGGCCGCCGGCAGGGTCGCAGGCAGCGGCACCGTCATCTGCGGCGATTTCATGGCTGCCCAGGATTTTGCCCCGGAGGAATTCGATACCATAACCTGCGTCGCGTGCCTGCACCACATGCCGCTCGAGACGGCGCTCGTTCGGATGGCGGAGCTGCTGCGGCCCGGCGGCAGGCTGCTCGTCGTCGGACTGTCAGCGAACAAGACCATTGCGGACTGGCTGCTCTCCGCTCTCATGGTCGTCCCCGCGAGGGTGTCCGGATGGCTCCACCGCGAGGGTACCTACCGGGGGATGAGGGTTGCCCGGCCCCGTGAGTCCCTGGACGAGATTCGCGCCGTTGCAGGCGAGCGACTCCCCGGCTCACTTGTCAGGAGGCGTCTTTACTGGCGCTACTCCCTCGAGTGGACAAAGCCCCTTGCCGTGCGACCCTAGGGCCTGCGTCCTGTTTTTTGGTTCCGTTCCGTGGTCTAGCTTTCCTCGCGGGGGTACAGCCCGAGTTCCTCGATGGTCAGCCTGGCTCACAGGAGGGAGCCGGCCGATCCCGCAGTGACGACGCGCTGGCCTGCGACGGCCGCACGCGATCACCCCGAGGGTGAGTGCCACCCATCTCGAGGACAGCGCGCTTTTCGAGGCGTTGGGAGGGTCGAGGCCTGCAGGACGTCCGACAGGAATTGGCAGATTGTGCCGACCCAGAAGGGGGCTACGGTCCTTTGCAGAAAGCTGGGCTTTGACCCGGTGGACTCTCTGCTCGACGGGTCGTCCGGTACGCCAACCTAATTTCTGAGCGCTACAGATATGGGGGCGGGTTGCAGGTGCACATTGCGAGCGTTTGCGACAGGAGCCTCGCGTCGCCAGGTCCGTACCTGCGGGTGCCCGTTCTCCGCCCGGGCGGGCTCGAGGAGCCCCATGTCCTCGTAATGGCGAAGCGTGCGTGCACTCACGCCTGCCATCTGGGCCAATTGCCCCACGCTGTAGCGCTTTCCCGTCGGTCTCGTCTCGTCCATCTCGCACCTCCGCAGACATCATGGGGCCTCACGTTGCGAGAAGGTCAAGAAGGCCTCACGCAGCAAGAGGGTCAGGGGCGTCATCGACGTCCCGCGCGAAACCCTGGTCGTCCTAGATCCCACTCATTCTCTTGCTTCCGTCCGCATGCCGCGCGCCCGATGTGAACGGAGACCAGCTCGCCTCGCTTGAGTGCCCCGTGGGGACGGTCATGACGGTTTTGGGCGGAAAGTATAAGGTGCTCATCTGCTTTAGGCTGGTGGGAAGGATGCTGCGCTACTCGGAGCTAGCGTGTCGTGTGCCAAGGGCAAGCCCAAAAATGCTCTCGCAGCAGCTCAAGGAGCTGGAGGCTGACGACATCATGCACCTCGAGATGTATCCCCAGGTACCGCCCAAGGTGAAGTACTCTCTCACCCGTACGAGGCGAGAGGCTTGCGCCGACAATTCTGGCCATGTGGAGGTGGGGCGCGGGGCTCTACGACAGTGAGGGGCTGCCGGTATGCCTACTCTTGGGCTTCTTGGCACAGGTGCTTTGACGTTTCCCCTGCCGCATCGCGAGGACATTTGACGCTTGGGGGGTGGTGGTGAGGCAGCACGGCAGCGCCGTGACGCCTAAAGTTAGTCGTATCAAATATGATTCATGATGGAGCCAAGATGAGGGTTTGCGAGTTTGGACAAGAGCATGCAAAGACCCTGTCGATGTTCCAGTGTGCGGCCGAACCGGCTTGGGTGTTCGAAGCGCCGGCAAGGGCCTTGGCCGGACACTAATATCTGCCTTGCCGCAGCGGACGGGCATGACCCTTCTGGGGACATGACCTTCATCAGTGTGGAGGACTATGCAAAGAAGGCGGTTGCTTACCTGAGGACGCATGGCGTCCGTCGCCTCGACGCCCTCTATGGGGTATCCATGGGTGGTGCTACGGCCATGTATCTTCTGCCTGGTCCTCTTCGGCACCATGAACATGGGCATGATAAGAAAGGTGAGCCCACCAAGCCAGTGGACACAGGATGGCTGGGAGCAGGAGGACTTCTACAGACGGGTCTACGACTTTGAGAAGCATCACTTTTCCGCGAGAACGAACTACAACGTCTTCTGGTCTGCAAACAACTACGAGATGCCGAATCCGATTCCGCGCCTGGATACGGAAATCGAGTACTGGTATGGAACCAGCGAAACAAAGGCGAGAAGGGCCGACATCGACTGCGTGAGGAAGACGTTTTCGCAGACACGCTTCCGGGAGCTGAAGGGGTACGCGCACGCGCAGCTGGTGGTAGTTCACCCCGAAGGATTTTGCAAGACAGCGATGCAATTTCTAGGCGAGGGATGATGCGGAGATGGGCATGACGGGTGTCGGGCGCACGGGGAGTGCACTTTTGAAATACCTAATTGAGGCATAGAGCGCGCGGTGTGTGAGGGGGTGGCGTTCACGCGCGGCAAGGGCAGCCGTTACTTGGGGATACCGGATAAAGTGCGCTTTTAAGGCATTTCGGGAGATCGCCAACTGGGCAAACGTCGCGCGAGACGACGAAAAACGCGCACTTTAGCCGGTGTCCCCAAGTAGTGACTATCGAGTGGGAATAAACTTCGGGTCAAGACGCTTCGTGACGGTCTGTTCTATAAGACAACTGCAACCTGTCGCTACAAGGTCTCCACCTTGTCGTAGGCCTGGTAGGCATCGTACAGCTCGAGTACCCGCCTGTCTGTCAGCGAGCAGAGGTAGTCGAGTACCGTGCGCAGGGTATGGTAGGCAGGTGAAAGACCATCGTCAAGGTCTGCGCCCTTCCTGGTGTTATCGAGATAGGATTTGAGCGTACACGGAATGTGCGTGCCCTCGGTCAGCCTGGCCTCACCCGTGCTATCGTCAACGCAGCTGGTAAACCGCTCAAATATGAGCCCCAGGGCATGTGTCCCCCTCTCACGCTGCCTGACGATTTCGGTGTTCTTATAGACGTTTCTTTCCATGACGTCATGCAGGACCTCTACCACGTGCCTGGATAGCTCTGAGGTCTCCAGAAGCTCGCTGCGATAGCTGCCCCCTATGATCTCGTCGAGATGGTAGCTGAACGCCTGGGCGGCACTATAGACCAGCGAGTCTCTCATCTGGAAGATCCACTGGTGAATATAGAGGAGCTTCCCGTCAAAGTCATCATCACCATACGTGCCCAGCTTGTCAGTCAACTCTTTCACGTTTTCCATGCACCCATTCAGCCGAGGTTTCCCCTCGGCTTTGTTACGCTCGTAGTCTGGTTTGAGCTGCTGCCACATGTCGGCTATGTGCTCGTCTTTGACGAGCCCCATCGCATACGCGTCTTCGAGGTCGGCCGTGAGGTAGGCGATGTCATCGGAAGCCTCTAGGAGGTAGGCCAGGGGATGGCGGCAATACTCGTGCGGTCCATCCACGCTCCGGATGAGGCCAAGCTTCGTGCCCATGTCCTCGCACGCCTCGTGCTCGCTGAGGTAATGCCCCGGCTTGTGTCTCCAGACCACCTCGCTGCCTTTGTATTCCTCAGTCCAGTCCTTGCTACTCACCGTGTATTTGGTCATCGTTGCCAACAGCGCATAGGTCGGGTTTGCGAGTGCGATGTCCATCGCCGGGTTGGGATGTATGAGAAAGCGGAGCGCCTGCGAATTGCCCTCGACGTTGCCCAGGTTCTTGATCTCATCAGGGGTGAGCAGCCCTGCGTGATCGCTACACCATTTCCTGATCCGTTCCGAGAGGCACCTTTCGCCTTCATGGCCAAAGGGCGGATTGCCCAGGTCATGCAGGAGGCCTGCGGTCTCAAGCGTTCGCTGCATGGCATCGATTCTCTTGTAGCCGTCGTTGTCACCATCGTCGATGAAGTATTGCTTGAGAAAATGGCCTTTCTTATACTTGCCCGTGTCCTGATAGTCCTTGAGAATGTTCAAGACCGCTGGGATGAGCCTCCGTGCGATGGCGTCAACCTCGATGGAGTGCGTCAGCCTCGTGCGCACCTGCGCCGAGTTGTCCATGGAGAACATCTGGGTCTTGTCCTGGAGGGCTCGCACGATGGACGAGGTGACAACATGCTGGTAGTCATTCTCTGGCTGTGACAGCTTGATCATCTCGCGCCACTTTCCCTCTGCGCCCTTGGGACGAACGTCACGTCCGTCCTCAGAGAGAAGACGGTCCCATGTCATTACGGACTCCTTGCCATGGCTCATGCTGTCATGCACCTCTTCTGTAGGTATGGCATTATCTCCAGCATGCTGTGCGCTCCATTGTAGGCTACTCAATGCCGTGCAGGCACATGCTAGATGCGAATCGGGTGCCCAGAAGAGGCATCAGATGGATCTTGAGCACCCCGCGGCCCCTCTCCGACGTCGGTCTGGCCAGCCTATGCCCTGTACGTACTCGCCATCCAGTCTTGCTGCTTGACAAGCCAGTCGACATGTGAAAAGAATGCTGTCATAAGGAAACTGCCACAGAGCTTGACCGAGCGATGTGCGTCGCGTACACCCGATACCGGGGGAGAGACCATGGCAGACGTGGGTTCGATAGTCTCGAATGTTGCACAGACCCTTGCCGACGCAACGGGCCTGGAAACCAGCGTTGGCTCGTACGGTGATGCCAAGTTCTCGAGTTGCGCGGAGGACTCCGACGGCACGCCGCCGGCGCAATGCGACAGCGCATGGCAAGGCTACGCCTCGGCGGCCGCCGCGTACGTGGCGGCCGTCAAGGCAGACGCGCAGGCCATCGGCCAGATGGGGCTCTCCTTCCAAGAGGCAGATGCGGATATCGCGAGAATGCTCGAGAGCGGCATCTCGGGAGTCTCGTCATGAGCGTATCCGATGACAGGCTTGACGAGCTTCGTCGGGGACACGAGCAAACCATGCTCAGGCTGGAGGAGCGTGAGAGCTCGCTTGGCCAGAGCGAGCGAGACGTGCAAGATGCCATGGGTGCCTTGCGCATGGCTGCGGGTGCGATAGAGGCGGCAGACGCTGCCGCATTTCCGGAGGGCAACGCGCTGGTTTTCCAGATGTCCGATGAGATTTTGCGGGGAGTCCAGCGTCTTGGCCACGCGGAGGAAGAGACGCAGGAGAGCTTGGAGCATGAGCTGCGCACGGTCAGAAGCCACATGGATGCGGAGGAGGAGGCCTACATGCGTGCCGTGCGCGAGACGGACGAGGGAAGAGGTGGCTGGCAATGAGGTCAAACGTGGGCACTCTCATGGTTGACCTGAGAAGCAACTCACTGGCGGCAAACGGCGCCTGTGACGAGGCGAGCCTTCAGATGTCGGCCCTGCAGGAGGTCATAGACGACACCTCTGCGGGCGAGTCTGCCGCTTACCAGAGCATGCGCGACTACCTGAGCCAGGTGAGGATGCCCGCCATGGCCTTGCAGAGCGACTTCCTGCTTGCCTTCGTGCAGGACATATATACTGACATGGGACAGGTGAGCGAGAAGCTCCTGCCGCTTGGCCCTGTGGTCGACACCGATGCGCTTGCGGACTCTGTGGCCCAGCGAAGGTCCTGGGCAAACACTTTGTACGGGCAGGCAGATGACCTGTCGGATGCTGTCCCGCTCCTTGCCGACGGTCTCAAGGGGTTTGCGGACATGGTCATGGGCCAGGCCGACGAGCTGCAGAGACGTCTCGACCTTGCGCTGGAGTACCTGGGTGACGGCAGCATCTATGCCGCGAGTTCCGCATACACAGGCTCCCTCCAGCGCCAGCAGGACGCCTTGGCTTCTGTGAGCCGCGACCCTGTGACGGGTGCGTTTGACATATCGGTGCTTGACTTGTCGTGGGTGCCTCAGCTCGATGAGGAATGGCAACGCCGCCATAACCGGGCGGTACTCGAGCGCTACTTCACGCTAGACGATGACGGAAACATCACGGGCGTGCGCCCTGGCATGGAGGCACGCCTCGGCGAACTTCTGGACATCGTCAGGCAGAGTCTTTTTGGGGATGGTGCACCCACGGAGATTGGGCGTCTCACCGCTGACGAGCGCTATGCCCTGCTCTACCTGGCCATAAAGGATGGTCCGCAGATGCTGTCGATGGAGAGCTCTGCCATGCAGAGCGCAATAGGTGCTTTGGCTGGACAGTTTAGCGTGCAGGACATCATCTCGCGCGTCGAGGACTTCTCAAATATGGTTGATGGCAACGACGAGAACCCGCTGACCCAATACCTTGCGTTCACGACTGATGACGGCATCTTCTACGGCAAGGACATGCGGACGAGCATCCAGCACAAGAGTGGCTACGGGGACTGGATCGAGTTCTTTGGGCCGTTTCTGGGAATGGACCTCGACACCGACATCACGACATTCATCTACGACGGCAAGGAGTATCGCATCCAGACCTGGGATGGCACATATGGCGCGGGCATTGCCTATGGCGGGGAGGTCGCCGTCTATACACGTGATGCCCCGACGTCCCCCAGTGACGAGTACCTGGTCATGACACCACAAGACATCAGGGATAACCTTGACGTGCTCAGCGCACGGCAGACCAAGAGCATCTTCACGACGTATGAGTCGGCGGAGGGGAGCGATGTGCCGAACATCCACATCACGGTGAACACTGGCGGCCGCTATTCTATCGATCGTGATGCGGGCAAGGGTAACTGGACCTTCGATTCCAAAATTGTTCCAAGGAACCCTGATGGTAGCAAGCAGAGTGGCTACACGAGGGAAGAACTGTCCGTTACTGCGACCCTAGACTTCGAGGACAAGGGTCTGCAAGAGGCAGCAAGAAACGCCCTCGCGGGGGACGGCATTAGCGTTGAGGAAGATGGCGACGGGCTCACCGCCACCTGGTCGAGGTGAGGCCGCTTATGGTAACGAGGAGAAGCTTGCTGGCCGCATCCCTGGGGCTTGTCGGGGGCGCCCTCGGCCTCGCGGGCTGCGGCTTGCTGAGGAAGGGGGAAGAGGTGCCCGACATCACGATATCGAGCGGCGGGGACGCGCTCGCCTACGCGCTCCCGGCGCTGGGGGAGCGCTACGGCGAGGCGTTCTCCCAGGCGGAGGGCACGGAGGTGACGTCCTACGTGCCCGACTACACGGACGAGCTCATCTACGAGCTCTGCGCCAGGCCCGACTCCGACCCGTCAAAGGTCTTCGGCTGCGAGGTTCCCGTCAACCTGGATACGGGGACGCTCCGGTACAATCTCTGGGACGACTACACCCAGTACCGCTTCAAGGGCCAGATGGAGGGGCCGTTCCTGGAGGTCGTGCGGGGGCTCTCCGGCCTCGCGGGCTACAGCGTGCAGATGGCGGAGCCCTACATAGGCGACCGCGACTGGCGGCCCGACGAGCTGGACGCCTACGTGAACAACGGCCTCACGCACCCGCGCGTGGACGTGACGCTCATGATGCCCGCGGACGGCACGGAGGGCGAATGGGCGGGTACGATCCACGAGTGCCTCGAGGGGATATGGGGGCTCGGCCAGCGCATGTACGTGTACGCGGGGCTGGAGGGCTACGACCCGTACTCCGCGCAACTCTACATCCTCGACTCGACGCAGAACGAGGTCCGGGGCCGCGACCCCGAGCCCCCGTCCGTCGGCCGCATCCTCGAGCTGATGTGGCCGGACGTGGTCTACAGGGACGGCTCCGAGACCTGGGACGGCACGGGGGACGCCGGGGACCCGGGCTACGTCAAGCACCCGCAGATCACCTGGTACGACGGCCACCCCGTGATGCCGTAAGCATCGCCTGAGGCGGGCCCCACGGACCCGTCGATTGTGACCACGCTCCAGCCCTTCGGATTTATAGCGCTCTGGCAGGAGAGCGCTGCTTGCTGTGTAGGCCGTCCCCCAATTTATATGAATAGGCTGGGGGAGGGGAAGGTTTGACGCGGAGCGATCGCGAGGCCGTGGCGACAGGTCGCGTCAGAGGCGTGGCTCGCCTCATGCTCCAGCCCCTATGTTCTCTCGATGGGCGCCCACAGCTCCATCTCGTAGCCATCTGCATGCATGTCTCCGGGGCCATACGCCTCGAAGTCCGGTGCACACCAGGTAGTTGATTTGTCTCCGGGCACTCCGAGCTCTCGATGGCCTCCCGCATGAGACCCGCCACCGTGAAGGCGGGCTTTCTCTGGATGCTGACCTTCATCTCTTCTCCTCCCCTGACGCTGAGCGCCAGCCGCAGTTTGGACATAACCCGAAAGGGCCTCCCGTCCCTGACCTCGGAGGGGTATGGCCATGGAACTCCTTGAATGCCGCAGCGACGAGTCCGGCGAGCCGAAGCCATGGCGTAGCGCCACGTCGATGATCCGCTCCTCGGATGAGCGCAGGTCGAACGCGGCTTCCGTCAGCCTGCGTCCGCGAATGTACTCCGACAGCGTTATCCCCGTGAAGATGGAGAAGACCCTGCTGAACATCGCGCGGGAGTATCCCGATAGGCGGCGTATCTCCCTATCATCCGCACTCTTGCCCAAGGTCGCGTCGATGTAGCCCACCGTCCGGTTGAAGTCCTCCATGACGCCCATCTCCCACCTCCTCGATTAGGACTGTACGCGCATCGGCTCCCGCCGTCCCGAGCCGTTCCGTACGAATCGCATGGGATATGGGCGACGGCGCGAGGCAGCGGATTCGATCCCCGTCACCCTAGAAGGAACTCGTGCTCGCCCCTGATCCTGCCATCCTCGAAGTCGAACACCTCGAACGATCTCGCGCCGTCGTCATCGATCAGCAGGACTGCGATTCGCTCCCCACGAGCCGATTCGTGCATCTCCTCCACGCGGAACCGCGTGTTGGAATCGCGGTAGGCATCCTGCATGACCCGCAGGTACTCCTCGATGCCTTGGATCACCCGCTCGTGCTCGGCATGCAGGTGCCAGACCACATCTGCATGCAGGAAGGTCCGGTAGGTTTCCCAGTCCCTGTCGTTCTCGGCTTGGAAGAAGCTCGCAAGCGTCTCCGCTGCTCCCATAGGCGTCTCCTTGTGAAGCGCTCAAGGCGGTTTTGGGTTTTCCATGGTGGAACTATAGGCCACGTTCCCTCACTGCATCATGATTCATCGGGACGATCGGACTGCTCCGCGTCGGTTCGGCGACCAGACGTGCGGGCTAGTCATCCGGTAGGGCGGGCAGCTCGCGGCGCATGCGAGCCCGCTCGCTCATCTGCCAGAAGAACTCGCCGAGAAACAGCACACGGTCGATGCCGCGCTCGTGCACGAGCGCGGAGAGCAGACGCCGCCACGAGTAGTACGTCTTGCTGCACTCGATGATCTCGCGCTGCAGCTGGCGCGCCGATATGTTGCGCGGCCGTGCACCACGTTGCCCACGCACTTCTCCCAGTCCGTGTGCAAAAGCTCGTCCTTGTACTGCTCGAAGGCGGGCGTTCCCGGGATGAAGTACATGGATTGCAGCAATATGCCCTGGATGCCGTTGTCCATGGCGAAGCGCGCGACTGCCTTTCCCACGCCGGGTCGGTTGCTCTGCGCTCCGAATATGAACAGCCCGCGCACGCGCAACCCGTGCGCCCGGATGTTGGAGATTGCGCGCTCTATATCGCTTTTCGAGCTGCGCTTGTGGAACTCCCGGAACGCGTCGTCGTCGATGAACTCGATGCCCAGCGCCAGCTCCACGAAGCCCGCCCGCACCAGGCGCTCCAGCATCTCGTCATCGAAGCCCACCTCGTAGCGCGCTTGGATGGTGAAGTGGTAGTCGACGTCGCTCTCGATGATGGCGTCCAGCACCGCCAGCGCCCATGGGCGGTCGGCGAAGAAGTTGTCGTCGGTGAGCCAGAGTACCGTGGCGATGCGGTGGCGCCCCTCGTCGTGAAAGGCGATGCAACGCCTGATGTCCTCCACCACGCTCTGCGGGCTGCGCGTGCGCACATGGTGCCCGTACAGACGCACGAGCGAGCAATAGTCGCAGTTGTGCGGGCATCCGCGCGAGGCGTGCACCTGCCCCCACAGCGTATTGTGGCCGGCCATCCTGTGGTAGCGCCACACCAGGTAGCGATCGGGTATCGTGTCGATGTCATGCGGCGGGGCAGGCATGCCCGTGCTATGGAATGTCCCATCGGCGTCAAGGTGCGCCACGCCGGCGAATGCGGGCTCCTTGTCTGCCTGGAGCGCGTCCAGGAACTGCAGGATGGTCTCGTCCCCCTCGCCCAGAAGGACGTAGTCGGCGTGCGCGGCGGCCTCCTCCGGGCACATGGTGGCATGAAGCCCGCCAATCACCACCACTGCATCGGATTGCTGGCGAATCTTGTCGGCAATCTCGTAGCCGCGCGGTGCGGCGAACGTGAACGCCCCGATGAACACGACGTCGGCGTCAAGGCAGTCATCCCAGCGCACCTTCGAGATGGACTCGCTGTACATGAGCGTGTCGGCGATGCGGCGGTGCACGATGGTGGCGAGCGTCATGAGACCGACGGACGGGTTGCGGATGTAGCGGTCGTACACGAACAGGTTCAGCGGCGTGCGTCGGTACGGTGGTGCCCCCGGCTCGATGAACCGCACCTTACGGACGTCCATACGCCTCAACTCCCCAACACCAGAACGCATCTGCGCAGATTGTACCGCAGCATCGCGCACGATGCCGACAGTGTCCCGTCTGCAGATTACGAGACGCCGTATCGCGCCATGGAATTTTTCCGTCCGTCTACGTTCCAATGACAAGATACTTTCTGAAACAATGTTACATTATATCCAAACTATGAGAAGAGGCACATTCCGCCCCTTCACGATGGACGGAAGTAGCCTATGAGCCCACAGGGAAGCGCCGTTAACACCATATGCGCAGCTTACGAAGTGCTGTCTGACACCGAGAGGAAGGTTGCGGACTTCATCATCCAAAACGTTGGCGAGGTCGCGAAGCTCTCGGTTCGAGACATCGCCTTGCGAAGTGAGGCGTCAAGCGCAACGGTATCCCGCTTCGTTCGGCACATCGGTTACGAGAGCTTCTCAGACCTTCGGCTGGCGATTGCCTCGGACCAGGCAGGGGCTGACGTTCCGGAGGGGAGTGAGGTGTCCGAGATCTCCCTCGATCAAATAGACGCCTCCATCAGCTACATTCTTGAGAATAAGACTCAGGAGCTCAAGGGTACTGCGGAGCAGATGAGCTCGGACAACGTCAGTAAGGCATTGGGCCTTATCATGAACTCTGACAACATCCTGTTCGCAGCTGTTGGCAACTCTATTCCCATCTGCTCTAACTTCGCGTTTCGCCTTGGCCAGATTGGAATTCGGGCAAACTGTCCGGTCAATACCGAGGTCATGATTCTTGACTCCCTGTCGCTGAGGCGCAACGACCTGCTTTTTGTGGTCTCGTCATCTGGCTATTCCCATCGTCTGGAGACCATCGTCGACAATGCGGAGGATTCTGGAACTCCCATAATATTCATCACGTCGAACCCGACCTCTGTGCTCGCGCTCCGTTCCGATGTGGTCTTCACCGCCGTCATGCGTGATCCAATGCTTGCTGGGCCGCAGTTCTCGACGCATGTCCCAGAGAATTTCATTGTTGAGACACTGTTCATGTTCCTGCTTGCGCACGGGAAGAACGTTAGGGAGCACGTCCGAATGGAGAGGAAGAGTCTCGGACGCGATAAGGAGAATACGCCCACGCTCTACTAGGACATCTGATAGGACAGCTAAGTTCTCACGACAGTCAGGCGGCCTGCCATACCCCATCTTGGCAGGCCGCCTTTTCTTTTGGCTGCCCCTCTATGTTCACGAGTCGTACGGATGCCGTTCGTCCCCAAAATCCGACCGTCGATACAAGGAGGAAGTCTGTTGGAATGTAATTCCAAAAAAATATGTAACATGAAACGCAATTACAAACATCGGTGGAGGGCGAACATAACTGCGCAAACGGATGTTACGTGGAATGACAAGGAGAGGAGAGATACATGAGAATCGTCGGAGTGTGTGCGTGCTGTAGCGGTATTGCCCATACCTACATGGCCAAGGAGGCCATCGTTAAGGCCGCCAAGGCGGCAGGTGACGAGATTCACATGGAGACCCAGGGCACCATTGGGGTCGAGGACGAGTTGACTCCGCAGCAGATAGAGGATGCCGACTGCGTGCTTCTGTGCGTTGATGTGCACATCGAAGGGGCTGACCGCTTCAAGGACAAGAAAATCATGAAGATCCCGACGGATCTGGCGATCAAGGCACCCAAGCAGATTGTGGCGAAGATTCACCAGGAGCTTGGCAAGTAGGCGTTGGAAGGACGTCGTACGTGTAGGAAAGCGTCTCTATATGGAAGGGGAATGTGCAATGGCTGAAGAGATAGAGAAGCCGAGGAAAAGGATGAGGAAGGTCGGTATCAAGGCACCAATCCTTACTGCAATTAGCTATCTTCTCCCCCTGGTCGTCGCATCCGGTCTGCTGATTGCAATCGGTAACCTCACGGGTGGTCAGAGTGTGACCACGCTCGAGGGAATCACCGTTCCCTCCGCTCTCACCACCATCGGTGTCTTTGGCATGGGTCTGCTGCCTTCGTTCATCGCAGGCTATATTGCCTATGCCATCGCCGATCGTCCCGGTCTCGCTCCTGGCTTCCTCATGGGTCAGGTTGCTTCGTTCCTTGGTGCCGGCTTCCTGGGTGGCATGATTGGCGGCATCGTTGCTGGATACATCGCCCTTTGGCTTGAGACCTACCTTACCGTTCCCAAGTGGGCGCAGGCCCTTATGCCCATGATGATTATCCCCACGCTTACCGCCATTGCCGCCGGGCTCATCATAGTCTTCGTCCTCGGTGGGCCTATTGCTGCCATCACCGCAGGCCTGACCGCGTTCATCAAGGGACTCGACTACAGTCAGAAGTTCGTTACCGGTTTCATCCTGGGCTTTATCCAGCACCTCGACTACGGTGGGGCAATCTCCAAGGTTCCTAACCTTATCTGCGATGGCATGATGGCGGACGGCATCTACGGTCCCGAGGCGGTCAAGGTTCTCGGCTCCATGGTTCCCCCCTTCGGCGTGTCGCTCGCCTTGCTGCTCTCCAGATATGTCGTGAAGAAGCCCATCTTCAAGCTATCCGAGGTCGAGAACATCAAGATGGCCTTCCCCATGGGCGTCTGCATGATTACCGAGGGCGTCATCCCCATCGCCATGAACGACCTCGTCCGTACCGTTATCAGCACCGCTCTCGGTGATGCGGTCTGCGGTGCCATTGCCTTCTCGATGGGTGTCGAGTCCATGGTCCCCTCTGGTGGAATGTTCGTCGTCCCGATGATGAAGAACCCCGGCTGGGCCCTGGTCGCCCTTCTCACCGGCTCGCTCGTCACCGCGCTGCTCCTGGTACTCCTGAAGAAGCCCCTGAAGCCCGATGAGGTCGATGACCTCAATGTCGTGAAGGAAGAGGAGGAGGTCGACCTCTCTGGTCTGAGCTTCAGCTAAGTCCCGGGGATGCGGGGCTTCGACCTTGCGCCCCAGCCAGTTCTGCCACACCACACTTCACTATTGAGAGGTCTGAAATGTATGAGTCTATGCGTGACATGCTCCAGAAGGCAAACGAGGGGGGCTACGCCGTCATGGCGATCAATGCCTTCAATCTCGAGTCCGCTGCGGGAGTTATCCATGCTGCCTGCAAGATGCACGCACCGATCATCATCGACCTGCTGCAGGAGCACATCAAGCGGTACTTCGATGGCGACATCCTGACGGGGCCCATCGTCAGGATGGCCCAGAAGGTGCCGGTTCCCGTTGCCATCAACCTCGATCATGGCAGCGACGTTGCCCACCTCAAGCGCTGCCTCCACAACGGCTTCTCTAGCGTGATGGTTGACGCCTCCGCCTATGGCTTCGATGAGAACGTGAGGATTACCAAGTCCGTCGTCGAGCTTGCACAACAGTATGACGCAAGCGTTGAGGCCGAGATTGGCAACATGGGTCTGGTTGGGGAGGGTTCTGGTTACACGGACGAGAACATGTACACTGACCCTGATGCGGCCATCAACTTCATCAAGAAGACGGGTGTGGATGCCCTTGCCGTTTCGTTTGGGTCTACGCATGGCGACTACCCGGAAGGCTACGTTCCCACGTTCCACTTCGACATCGTCGAGAAGATCAAGAAGGAGACGGGCATCCCCCTGGTGCTCCACGGTGGCTCGGGTTCTGGCTCCGAGAACATCAGGCGCTCCGTCGAGTGCGGCGTCAACAAGATCAACGTTGGAACGGACTACATGATTGCCCAGCGTACTTTCATCGACAGCGCCCTCAGGCAAGATTCCGAGTACGACTACCCCGAGCTGCTACACCACTCCTACCTTGCGGGTTCCAAGGTCCTTGAGAGATACATCGAGCTGACTGGTTCCAAGGACAAGGCGCTCTGGTAATTGTGCTAACTCAGCAATGATCCCTCATTCGAGAAAGGTTAGATGGCAATGCTTCTTAACATGAACCAGATGCTTGAGGTGGCTCAGGCCAACCACTTTGCAGTGGGTGCCTATAACGTCTCCGAGTCCAACCTGTTCCGTACGGTCGTCGAGGCCGCCGAGGAGAACGACTCTCCCGCGATCATCGCCGTGCACCCCACCGAGCTCGAGTACTGCAAGGACGAGTTCGTGAAGTACATGGTCGACCGTATCGGCAACAGCCCCGTTCCCTTTGTCCTGCACATGGACCATGGCGATTCCATCGAGTCTATCATGCGTGCCGTGCATGACGGCTTCAGCTCCGTCATGCTGGACGGCTCCCTACTTCCCTTTGAGGAGAACATCGAGAAGACCGCTGAGGTCGTGCGCTATTGCCACATGGTCGATGTGTCCGTTGAGGGCGAGCTTGGTACCATTGGCACGACTGGTGTGACCATCGAGGGTGGTATGACTGAGGTTAAGTACACCAATCCCGACGATGCCAAGGTGTTCGTCGAGAAGACTGGCGTTGACACCCTGGCTGTTGCCATCGGCACCTGCCACGGTCTGTATCCCAAGGGTGTCACCCCCAAGCTGCGCATGGACGTTCTCCAGAGCATCAAGGATGTCGTCGACATTCCGCTGGTCCTCCATGGAGGCTCGGGCAACCCTGATTCCGAGGTGGCCGAGGCCGTGGAGATCGGCATCGAGAAGGTCAACATCTCCTCCGACTACAAGAACGCGTTCTTCACGAAGGCCCGCGAGATTCTTGCGCAGCCCAACAGCGGCTGGGATCCCAACAACCTGTTCCCCGCGTGCATCGAGGCCGGCAAGCAGGTCATCACGCACAAGATGCAGCTGTTCGGCAGCGTTGGCAAGGTTGCGCTATACCGTGAGCCAGGCGTTAGGCAGTGGAGGGCAGGCCTCGAGTAGGTGGTTCCCAAGGAACGACCCCGACGGCCCAAGAGCCGCGGGGTCGTTTTCCATCCCGATGCGTTTGCTGAGTCACGAGGTGGCTGGCGTGAGCAGGATTGGTGGCATCGAGGCAGGTGGAGCCAAGATGGTTCTTGCCGTGGGTGACGGCGAGGGAGAAGCGCCTGAACGCGAGCAGATTCCCACAACCGACCCAGCGCGGTGTGATGCATGGGCTTTCTGAAATCGGACAGCGTGATGCTCGGGTAGTATGCGGACAGCAAGACGAGTTTCTTTGGATGTAGCCCTCGTTTGACGATAAGCCCGTCGACATCGCCCTGCTAGTTCCCAACAGCCAGGCTGGCACCACGCATCTTAGACTTCTTTTCAAGACTGCGGTGCTGCCTATGGATGATGGCCTCAAGAAGCCTGTCTTACAGAGACGGCATAGCAAATCAGTGGGAATGTTATACAGTCATAAATATGCGGATATGCTTATATGTCATGTAAAAAACTATACGAAAACATTTTATTATGCAGATTACAAGGTAGTGTCGGAAATGTTGGTGTTTGCGCCTGCCCGACGGGGCGGCCGAACGCCTAGAATCCATCGACCATCATACCATCACGCCACCCTCCATCCGGCGTCGGCTAGCTCTATCGCCGCCTGCACGACCTCGAGGCCCCACTCCCTCGACTCACCGGTGGGCTCCCGCTCGGCGTGGGCCGGCTCCTCCAGCCTCGCGAGCGACTCCGGCACGATCCAGTACCTGCCCGACCAGTCCTCGTCCTGCTCGGCCATCACGGCGCCCATGGGCCTGATCATGGACTCGGCGCTCGGGAAGACCTGCACCACCCGCGACCTGCGCCTTGTCTCGCGGTTCGTGCGCTCCTGGCAGTCGTTCGTCCGGATGCGGCGCCTGTGCTCGGCCGGGAAGTCGAGGTAGGCGAGCGCGCCGGCCTCGGCCTCCCCGAGCAGGCTCCCGGCCTCCTCGGACATCGCGCCCACTGCGTCGGCCGCAGCGTGGTAGGCGGCGCGGACCACGGCGGGGTCGGACTCCCGAAGCACCGCCTGCAGCGCCTTGCCCGCCATCGCGCGCTGGCGCTCGGTCTTGAGCAGCGAGCACACGTTGCGCTCCAGGTGCACGATGCAGCGCTGCCAGGCCGTTCCCGGGAAGCACTCTGCCATGGCGCGCCTGAGCCCCTCGTGCGCGTCGCCCGTGACGCACCTCACGCCCGCGACGCCGCGCCTGCGCAGGTCGCGGCAGAACCCGAGCCATCCGGCGTGGGTCTCGGTGCCGATCGCGGAGAATCCCACTGCGCGGCGCACGCCGTCGGACCCGCAGGCCATCGCCGCGGCGACGGCGGCGGACTGCACGCGGCCGTCCCGCCTGCGCCTGGTGTAGGTGGCGCCCGGGAACAGGTAGGGGAAGTCCAGGCCCTCGAAGGTGCGCGAGGCCAGCGCCGCAACCCCCTCGTCGAGGCTCCCGCATATCGCGCTCGCCTGGTCGGCCGAGAGGCGGTCGATGCCCGTCCTCTCGGCGACCCTCCGCACCTTCCTGGTGGAGACGCCGTTGGCGTACATCCCGGCCACGGCCGCCGCGACGGCTCGGCCCGCGCGGCTATAGCGGCCGACTATTCCCTCGGGGAAGCAGGTTCCCGCGCGCAGCTTGGGAATCCTCATCGCGATCGGGCCCACCGCCGTGACGAGCCCGCGCTCGCGGTAGCCGTTGCGGACGTTCGCCCCATCCTCGCAGAGCGCATCCGCCTGCGCGTCCATGACCGCGCCCGCCATGGTCCCCAGAAGCACGCGCGCCAGCTCGCGCAGGTCGGCGCTGCCGTCCGAATCGGTCGGAATCTGCTGTAGGGAATCCATTGCGGTCGTTGCCCTTCCTCGAATCCGTTTTCGTGGCTGATGCAGATTCTAAGGCGGCGGCCGTTTCCCTATCTAGGGGCGCAAACACCAACTTTCTCGACACGATTGCGATTGGAAGGCGCGGTTGCTTTCGAGCACATGCGCGCATGCTTGGGACATCGAGGGGCGCAGGCATGGTGCGAAGGAGGATCGAGGCTGTTGGGCAGTGCTTGATGAAAAAGGCATATACTTTTTTCATCATGAAAAGGAGGACCAGCATGACGGAGGCGGAGACCATCGCCGAGCGAATAGAGAGCATCGGAGCCGGCAGGGCCTTCACGGCTGCCGACTTCTCTGACATCGCCGGTCGGCGCAACGCCGCGAACGTGCTTGGGCGCATGCATGCCAAGGGCGGGCTCGCGCGCGCCGTCCACGGCGTCTACTACGTGCCCGAGAGAAGCGCGCTCATGGGCGCCGAGGTGCCGGCCAGCGCCGACGAGGTCGTCCGCGCCATCGCTCGGGCCAACAAGTGGGTCGTTGCCCCATCCGGCGATGCTGCCCTCAACGCGCTGGGCCTCGACACCCAAGTGCCTGCCAAGCTCGTCTACGTCAGCAGCGGCCCCTACAAGCGCTATGGGTATGGGCCCTATGAAATCGAGCTCCGGCACCGCGCCAACCGCGACTTGCTCGACTGCTCACAGACCACCTGCACCATCGTGCAGGCCCTCAAGGCGCTCGGGCGCGAGAACGTGGGCGACGAGGAAATCGGAATGCTCGCGCGCAGCCTCACGGAGCGGCAGGCCGAAGCGTTCCTGGAAGAGTCGGCAGGGCTCACCTCCTGGGTGGCTGACGCCGCGAAGAAGATATGGGAGGCAAAGCATGGACCGGATCGCTAAGGCCTCGGCCGACGAACGCAGGCTGGTCTTCGAGGCCGCCGCGCAGAGGATGGCGCTCGCGCCGGCCGTCGTCGAGAAAGACTTCTGGGTGTGCTATACCCTCGACCACCTCTTCCATAAAAGTGGCTTCGCCGAATCCATGGTGTTCAAAGGCGGCACGAGCCTGTCGAAGGCGTTCGGGCTCATCGAGCGCTTCTCCGAGGACATCGACCTCATACTGGACTGGCGGCTTCTGGGCTACGGCGCCGACGAGCCGTGGGAGCCGCGCAGCAACTCGGCGCAGGAGCGGTTCAAGGCCGACAGCATCGAACGCACGAACGCCTTCCTGGCCGACGTCTTCGCCCCTAAGCTTAAGGCCACGCTCTCCGAGTCCCTCGGCGCCGAGGCGTTCGTGGGGTGCGGCGACGAGGAGGAGACCGTGTACTTCGACTACCCGCGCTCGTACGAATCGGCGGGAACGCTCGACACCATCAAGCTGGAGATCGGCCCCATGGCGGCGTGGTCGCCCTCCGAGGAGGCTACGATTGCCCCGTACGCGGCCGACGTAGTGCCGTTCGTTGCAGAGCTATCAACCACAGTGCGCACCGCGAGCCCAGAGCGCACGTTCTGGGAGAAGGCAACCATCCTGCACCAGGAGGCCAACAGGCCCGAGGGAAAGGCCATGCCCAGGCGCTACTCCCGCCACTACTACGACATGTACCGCCTCGGACACTCGTTCGCACTCGACCGTGCCGTCGCACAGCCCGACCTGCTCGCGCAGGTCGTCAGGTTCAAGGAGAAGTTCTACCGCACGCCGTGGGCCAGGCTAGCTGATGCCAAGCCCGGCACGCTTAGGCTCGTCCCGCTGAAGGGCAGGCTCGCCGAGCTCGCGGCCGACTACGCCTCGATGCGGCCGATGCTGTTTGGCAGCTACCCGAGCATCGAGGAAGTCATCGCCTACATGGCCGAGCTCGAGGAAGCCATCAACGGGCACAGCTGAACAAAATCGCTCCCGTATCGGAGCGCCTGTCCGAACCGACGAGGCGGCGCGAACCGCGCGATGACTTGCCTGCCGAGGGCGAAGCGCCCCGATGTAGGCGTCCACGGACGCCTTCGAGACCAGGAGCTTCCTGCCGAGCCTGTACGAGTCGATCTCTCCCGACCAGATGAGGACATATGCCATGTCCGGGTGCGTCGGTGGCGGCCGTCTCGGACAGGCCCTCGCTCTTTACTGTGACCCCGGTGTGCCCGGCGATCTGCGCGAAGGTGAAGGCGTCGGCCTCGGGAGCCATCTGCGTGCGCATGAGCTCAGCCCCGTCCTAAACGAAGCAGTCGTTCACGCCGGCCCGCTCGACGTCCATCATGTCGGTGAACAGGCGAATGCCTCGGTCGTAGTTGAAGGTCTTGGTCTCGAACTCGTAGGTGATTGAGCATGTCTTATAGTCTACGCTGTGGGTGTAATTCCCCGGGCCGATGACGGAGATCTTCGAGATCATGATCTCCTTGGCGTTATGGCCCGTGTGGACCATGCGGCGGCCGGAGCTGGGTACGCCGGAGGATCCCGGCACGCTAGTAGACTTCGTCGATGACCGACACGTAGTTGCGTGCGAATGCGATGTTGTTAGGCATTGTTCAGCCCTTCCTCTCTGTCAGTGGCTCTTCTTGTCGTCGGAACCGTTGGCCAAGCCCCGCAATCTCGCGCCAGTGCTTGTGCGTCTTGCCCTCGTCGCGGGCGGCTCTCGCGTTGGGCAGGTCGGTCGTTCCACTGCTCCGGCGCCGCCCTCGGCGCCTCCCGTCGGCCCCAAAGAGCCAAGGCTCGGCCTCCTTGAGCTTGTCCACGTCGTTGTCGTGGTCTGCGAGCAGGGGCGCGTGTGGCCTTTATGTTGCGCACGCCCGCGAGCTGTAGCTTGAAGCCGATTCGGTCGCTCTCGGCCTGGCCCTTCACCTCGGCCATCTCGCCGCACAGCTTCCGTGGTCTTGGCGGCCTCGGCCACCTGGCCCTCCAGCTCGGCGATGCGAGCGTCGCGGTCTGCGATCTGCTTCTCCCAGCCGGTACCGGAGTTGTCGGTCACTTCTCGCTGGGCCTGCGTGCCTTCCTGTTGCTGCTCTTGCTGCGCCTGGCTCTCCGCACTCTGCGTGGTTTCCTGGCTGCCATTCTGCTTACCGTCCATGATTACCGCCTTTCGTTATCGAGGGCGGCCAACATGAAGGCAGCCCGCCAACCTGCGATGAGGTTAGTGGGCTGTCACAACTTCGTTGTTATGCCTAGTGTCGAGTGCTACGCTCGTGCGCTCTCGTCTGTCTTCGCGTCATTGAGAACACGCGGTGCGATCTTTGCCTCGAATTTCATGAGACGATTCAGCTGCTTGTCCAGTTGCTTGAAGATCTCTGCCTCGCTCATATCCTCGTTGACGTTGCAGTCTGAGGTGGCGTACGGAACGTGGTAGCTCCAGTTCACGCGCTTGGGGCGAGAGGAGGCGTGCCAGGAGGTCCGGTCCAGCGCCCTTCCGGTTCAGCGAGATCCAGCTCTTGAAGCTCTCGCTGCCGTGCACCACCTCGTAGAAGTAGTGGTTGCGCGTGCCCCACGAGCTGTTAGCCTCCTCGGTGTCGGGCAAAGCCTCGGACATCCCGGGCGTGGTGAAGCGCGTATATGACTTGTTGCACTTGTTCCTGTCGAGGACGATCATGCCCTCCGCATCGCGCTGTTCCGCCCAAGCGAATATGGTGGCAGCGAGTGAGGACGCCCTGTCCGGCCTGTGCTCGTAGATGAGGTCGAGCGCCCTGCGATGCTTCGAGTAGATTTCCGCGCATATCTATTCGAGTCTTTCGTCTCCCACGACGTCCCTCCTGATGGTCTCGATGTAGTTGTTGATGAGAAGCTCCACGTTGGGGAGCAGCCTGTTCTTGTTCCGCGTAGCCTGCACGATGCCCAACACGTCGGTGTAGCTCATTGCCACCCAATGCTCGGGATCGCTTGATTCGGCACCGCTTGGCGAGAGGTAGATGAAGGCGTGGCGGTGATGCGGGTATTGCGCCTCGATGATTTCCCGGTACCTGTTGAGCTGGTCGTCGTGCTCCCCGGTGCCGATCTTGTTCTCGATGCAGACGACGTATTTCTTGCTTGCCGACACGGCCAGGATGTCGATGTTTCGCCACTCACGCCGCACGGTGAAGTCGTGGCAGTCGAGCAGGAGTGCATCGAATACGTCGACGTTGTCGCTCCCATTGGTAGCGACGTAGTTCAAGAAGCTCCGTATTATCGCGTCGCCCAGACCGTGGTTCTCGTTTGGATCAAGCAGCCGTCCCAGCACGTTGCTGTGCCTGATCTCGGTGCGTGCCACACCCAGCACGTCGAACAGGTTGAATTTGTCTGCCCACTCGTTGAGCGGGTCGAGGCAGTCGATGTCGAGGAGGAAGCCCCACAGGGTGGCAAGGTCTTGCTCGCCGTTGCGTTGTGGTCTATCGCTCACGGCATTCCTCACAAGTCGTAGGCAGAACGGTCAGTTTAGCTGTATGCCCCTGATGATAAGACGTCCCTCAAGAAGCAGTTTGTGCATTAGGTTTTTCCCATGATCCTTGTTGTCCATGGTGGCACCGTAGTCAACGAGCAGTTTGTTGATCGAGTTAGCGAGTCTATTCCGCCATGCCTCGTTCTTCTCCTCGCCATCGTCTGTGCTGTCGTAGGGATAATAGAAAACGAGTATGGTCTTGCTCTCGTAAAGGTCAACGCCGTCGAATATCGATTGGAAGTACGAGTAGTCGGCCTTCCCGAGCGAATGCCCGTAGAATTTGATGACGTCTGTCGCGTCCCGCAAGTTTGCGCTGTTGGCGGTGCTGATGAGCTTGTCGGTGCGGGTTCCGCCACGTCGCATGAGGCGGAATGTCTTCGTGAAAGCCACAGCGTCTGGATTGTCCATACAGTCCTTGCCGTCTATTCCGAAGATGATCTCTTGGCCGAGCTTCCCGTGGATGTTAGCGAACGCGCCGTCTTCTCCGCCGTCGAAGAATCGCTCGATGAGGTCGGTGTAGTTGAAGCTGAGGACGGAAGTAGAGGAATAGTAACCGTCTCCGCTTTTCTTTCCGTCCCACTCCATCGCTTGGTAGAGCGTCTTGCACTTTTCTGCATAGCCATCGTTGGTTTCGACTTCGTTTGCCAGGTATTCGCCGAAGGCGTGTTCGAGCTTCAATAGCTCCTGTCTCAATAAGGCTATGAAGGCCTCACGGTTGTATCCGTTTGAGGCAATCTTCGGATAGAGCGCCCAGGCATAACGCGCCATGTTGCCGTACATGTGGCTCTCTTCATCCTGTTCGCTTTCCCTGTGGCCGTTCAAGAGGACGAATGCACCTTCGGTGAATGGGCAGACCTTGAAGAATTCAACCGCCTTGACGGATGGAGAATCCTTCGCTGTGTCAGGAACTCCAGCTGAAAGAACCCAACGCTCGATGGTTCCTTCGATGTCGCACCACAGTGAATCAATGTTCGCCTCGAGAATGAAGTCTCACAGCGTGAGGGCGGATTCCGCCACCAACCTACTCCATGTTTCGCGCTTGCAGTCAGGGATGCCCTTAATGGCCTCGAACCTCGGCTGGAAGAAGTCCCCGAACGAAGACTTAAGACCGCATTGCAGATCAAAGCCATTGCCGATGATTATGAGTTGCCGCCAGTCGGTGCGGTAGCCAACCATTGATGTGCTCAAATCTGGAATGCTGTATTCAGGCATTGAATAATCGAGGGCGGCTAGGCGTGGCGCATCAGGCATGTCGAACTTGAAGCCCTTGGTTGCAATATCGCCCAAGGACTTCAAAGCGCCAGAGCTTTCCAACATCGACGACATTCTCGAGCTAATGTCGCTAATCTGAGATTGTTCAACTGCCTTACGCATTGCTTCGTTAAGTGGGCTGCTGGTCGCTTGCACTGCATTCCTGAACGCGTCGGAGTCGATAGCGGAGCCCATGCCCTTGATAGGTGCCTTTGGTGTCTCGTTGTCGCTCATTTGACCTCATCGCTTCCAGCTGGAAAGGCCGGAACCTTCTTGCCCGCCTTGATGTCCTTTGTCAGCCTGTCGCTGCTCCTCTTGAGGAACTTGTGGCTTCGGTTGAGGATCTTGATCATCTTCCTCGGGCTGATCTCTTCCTTCTCGTCGGCTGCATCGTCCTCGTTGTCAGGTGCCTCATCAGGGGGCACTCCGCGCTTGATAGCCTCAATCTCCGCCTCCAACTCAACGATTCGCTGATTGAGCACGCCATGTATTTCCACGACGGAGGCGAGGTCACTGTACCGCTTGATGAGCACCTCCTCGCAGAAGGTTACGAGCTTCGCACACTCGTCGAGCACATAGCTCGCATCCGTCGCAAGTGCCATGGAGGTCATGGCAGATACTTCCAAGCCGTCGACGGCACCGAGCAGTGCGCCCCCGCCGGCGATGAGCATGGTGCCGCCGGCCATGCCCGCGCCGCCAGCAGCCAGGGCACCGCCGCCGAGGAAAGCGAGGCTCGCGCTGGTGAGCGCTGCACCGGATAGGGCCGCCGTCTCCGCGCTGAGCGCCGCAGCGAGCGCGGGCGCTATGGCCGGGGCGAAGTAGAACGCAAGGCCGCCCGACGCCGCCACGACGACGACAGTCCCGACGCCGCCGACAATTCTCTTGGTAATCGCCCCGTCGAGGGCACCGCGCGTCGAGTCGACGGCCTTGTCGAGCTTACGCAGCTCTTTGGCATCCATGACGCCGTGCCGCTTGCAGAGTACGTTCGCAAGGTAATCCGCGCCCAGCTTGAGGCCCTTGTAGCACTTGTCGTTGTCACCGTGAAGCGGGGTGTAGGGCTTGAACTTGCAGGCCTCCATCGCGACGAGCCAGACCCACGAGCCGTCTGCGCCCAAGTTCTCCATCGTCTCGTAGATCGCCCTCTCATCCAGGAAGTATCCGGCATCGGTCGCCCAGGCGAGGCTCACCGTCTCTGCCATGAGCCCGCTCCACTCCTCGAGCCATAGGCGCTTGCGTGCCTTGCGCTTGTCGTGCTTCTCCATAACGATGTCGTGGGCGACAATCTGGCGCATGATCGAGTGCAGAATGCGGGCCCTCTGGAAGTCGAGCTTGAGGCATCCGAGGTCGGAAAGGTTGCGCTTGTACGCCTCCTCTGCGCTTTCGCCCTCCTTGCCCCCATCGTCGCGCGGGCGTCCACGACGCACGCGATGACGAAGGTGGCGACGCCCACGTAGTTGACGCGCAGGAAGAACGTGACGGGGTCCTTGCTCTTGATGGCGCGCACGGCCGCGTCGGCGATGTCCACGCCGGTGAAGACGCCGCTGGAGACGGTCACCATGCGTCGCATGGCGGGCGTGCCCCAGGGAAGCACGTCCTCCGGCGCGATGCGCCCCAAATACCCGACGTTGTGTATGCCAAGGTCGTGGATCTCCCGTGCCAATCTGCGGCAGAAGTAGAAGCTGCGAACGACGCACTGGTTGATGAGCACCGGCACCGTCTGCCTGCCCATCTCGCCGAGGATGCCGATCTCGGTGCGCAGGTCGAACTTCCTAACGCTGTCCTTGATGATCTTGCCGTTCTCGTCATGGTCGGCGAGCAGCGTTCCGTTGAAGAGCTTCGTTACCCACAGGCGGAAGCCCATGTCGCCGTCCCCGGAGTCCTTGAAGAACGGCAGCGCCGAGAGCTCCTTCATGAACGACACGAGCGGGCCGGGGATGCCGGTGCCGCCCATGAGCGACCCGCTTGAGCCGGCCATGTCGCTCACCATGTGGAAGAACCAGCCGATTGTCCCGAAGGCAATCTTCTCCTGGAAGTTCTTGCCGATGCACGCGCGGTGCGACTCCGGCACGGGAACGACGTGCAGTACGCCAGCCTTGTCCGTGCCGACGACCATGCCGGTAAACTGGGTGAGGATGGAGAAGAAAAGGCCGCCGATGCTGAAGTGGTGCGAGAAGTCCCGCAGATGGTGCTGAAGCCCGCCGCCGAAGTCGTTGGTGCCGCCGTCTGCGGCAAGCGGGTGGTCCTTCTCAAGGGCCTTTATCACGTCGTTCAGGTCGTCTCCCTGATATCCCTCGATGCGGGCGACCTTCTTCACGACCTGCTCGATTTGTTCTTTGCCCCACTCGCTCGCCCGATCGAGCGAGAATGCGCTGACGTAGAACACGTCGATCAGCCCAGCAAGCACACCGCTGCTCACGGCGACGATATAGTCGAGCTTGTCGGCCTCATCAACGTGCGGCTCCCAGAGAGCGAGCTTCACGAGCTTGGCTGTTCTCGTCTCGATTTGGTTTTTTGGTCCAGCTATCCACGCTCACAAGGTCCTCGTTCAGGTTCAGCCCGTTCCGATAGCCGACGTTCGCTCCGTTGGAGTCTTTGCGGTCACGCTTCTCTATGAAGGCTATGAAGGGCATGCTGCTCGGCTTCGAATTGTAGCCGTTATGGTCAGGCTTCCCAGCGTGTGTACACGCGAGCTCTGTATCTCCTGGGCCTTGGACTTGTCGCCGCCGCCGATCATCTCCACCCAGCTTGTTGGGATGTTCTCTCCCTGCGGGAAGACGTGCTCGATCGTCCACACGTAGTTGCCGGATGGGCAGCGCTCCCAGAGGCCCTTCATCTCCTTGGTCACGCTCGGCTTGGCGAGCACGGTGAGGATGTAGCGCGTCATGTCCGGATTCACGTCGTAGATGGGACCTTCGAGCCTTTCTTTGAATGCGGAGTCACTTGCCGAGACATCCACGAGCCTGCGCTTGATGTAAACGGGCCCAGTTAATTGGACACTGAAATCAGCCCTGAAAGAGCGCCCGCCCCCTTCGACCTGGCGGCCTAAGCCGCTATCAGCCCCGAATGATGCCATTCCGAGGGCGTTTCATAGACGAGCGACTGGTGGAGCCGCTCGTCGTTGTACTGTTCGACGTAGCCTGCGATGAGCCTACTCAGCTCGGCGGGCGTTCCGTATTCGTTGATTCTCACGCGGCTGTTCTTGAGGCTCCTGAGCCACCTCTCCACGATGACGTTGTCGACCCAGCGAGCCTTGCCGTCCATGCTCTGCCGGATGCTCCGGGAAGGCCAGCGGGCCCCCGTACTCCGCGGAGGAGAAGACCGACCTCTGGTCGCTGTTGACTATGACATCGACGCTCCAAACTTGGTTCGGGAAGCGTATCGCCTGGTTCTTCATCGGATGGGAATGCTTCGCCGAGCTTGCGACGGAGGTCATCGACCTCCTCCCGGTGCTTGGCGAACTCCCCGCTCGCGCGTCCGCTCGTCCTCGGACACGTGGACACGCACGCCATCTCGGACTCGGCCTTTGCGACCCATTTCCTGACCAGGCCGGTGTTAAGGTCGTGCTCGGAGGCGATCTCGTTTATGGTCTTCTCTCCGTGCATGACCTCGACCGCGACCCTCGCCTTGAGCTCGGCGGGGCGCGGCTTTCCTTTTGGCATTCTCGAGTCTCGCTTTCCGTGCTTGCGCACAGTGTGCGGGTTCTCTTTCGAACGTCAAATTACTGTCCAGATATTGCGGGCCACATTACTCTGCCCGTGGGGGCTCATGTCCACACGCGTGTTGGTGACTGCTGGCTTGACGATGCCGGAGGTGGGGAAAGGGCAGCCCGTGTCGTAGACCGGCTCGATGCCGGCAGGCGAGATTTCGTTTCCCTCGTGGCCGAAGAACACGGTGACGATTCGGTATACTTCCTCGCCTTCGTTTGTGGGAAGGTCATTTGCGAATACGAGCGTGGACGAGAAGGACGAGTCTGCCGAGAAGCCCATGCCGTCCTTGAGGTGCATCTGCAGCTGGTTCACGGCCTTGCCCCGATAGAAGGCGCGAGTGACGAAGGCGCATTCCGTGATCCCATCCTCGTTCCAGGTAAGGGGAGTGACCACGCATGCGTCGTAGTGCCAAACGCGAATCTTCTTCTTGTCCAGATCGAGCCACAGCGCCCAGGCCACCGTGCCGAGACCGAACGCCCTCACCACGGTGGCCTGGGCAGCGTTCATGAAGTTTGTGGAAGAGAAGAACACGTTGATCCAGCCGGTAGCCCTCTGGTCCTCGCAGACCAAAGTGTCCGCCCCGTCACAACCCCGCTCGTGCCGTAGAATGACGAAAATGGAATTGCTCGCGAAAGGGTCGCTATGACACATGAGACCGTGCGCCTGATGCTGCGGCCCTGGGAGGAGGCTGACGCCGAGGATTTGTACCGCTACGCGAGCCATCCTGAAGTTGGTCCCATCGCCGGGTGGCCCATGCACACGAGCGTCGAGAACAGTCGCCAGATCATACGGGACGTGCTCTCGGCACCCGAGACCTACGCCGTCATGCTGAAGGAGACGGGCAAACCCGTTGGAAGCATCGGCCTTATGATCGGCGCCGAAAGCAACGTTGGCATCCCCGACAGCGAGGCCGAGATCGGATATTGGATGGGCGTCCCCTACTGGGGGCGGGGCCTCATCCCGGAGGCCGTACGTGAGTTAATGCGGTATGCGTTCGACGACCTTGGCATGGAGAGGCTCTGGTGCGGCTACTTCGACGGAAACGAGAAGTCGAGGCGTGTCCAGGAGAAGTGCGGCTTCCGCTATCACCACACCGCCCAGAACGTTCCCTGCCAGATCGGAGGCTTGCTCCGGACAGAGTATGCCACCTGCATCATGAGGGAAGAGTGGGAAGAGGCCTGCGCATAGGCAGAGAGTTCAGCTGACAAGGACGAGAAAGCACAGCATCAGCAGCTCCGCAGCCAGCAGCGGCAGGGCCTCGACAATGGTGAAGATGGCGAAGATGCCGAGGGGAGCGAGGATGATGAGAAGAACGACGGGAGCCATGCCCTAGCCTCGCAAGACGTCGTCCATCATTGTGTACCGCACCGCGTCTATGGAATGGTCGTTGCCATCCGGGATGTCGTCTATCCGGTTACCTTCCTTGTCCCTCTCGAACTCCTTCAAGGTGAATTCGGAGAAGGTCAATGGACACCTATCCGGGTCAATCACAATCTCGCGCAGCCCGGCCAGCCACTCATAGGACAAGCGCCTCATCCTGGCCTTTCTGGCCGCATGTACGCAGATGCCGAGCTCGCGCCTCCACGTGTTCATCTGCATCTTTGAATCCGGTGTGTCGTCACGCCTCACGCGCTCCAAACGCTCCACGTTCACCCAAGACCGCATCGTCTTCGGCTGGTTGTAGAAATAGAAGATTCAGAACCTGAGGTGTACCGTCATCGACAGACGGTGCCAGCAGTTCCTGTGGTGGTGAGGTGGGCGCACGCGATGGGGCTTATGGTGCGACCGCTTTTGTTCTCGGAATTCATGGGCGTCTTCGACGGACTTGCGGGCGAGGGCGGCGGGTGCACCTGCACCGTGGGGCTGCCAGCTGCGGCACGGTGAGCGCGTAGGAGCTTCCTGACCCCTCCTCTGTCTCTCTGGAGATTGTGGGCGACACTGGCATGGGGCGTCATCTTTGGCAAGATGGGTGCAGGCTCGCGTGTCTGTCGGATGGCGTCCATGGGAGGTTGGTCATGAAGAAGCTGAACGTTCTCGAAGGGCCCTCGGGCATTCCCGCCATCGCCCTCGGTCTGATGCACATGCCGGCGCTGGCGAAGGATGAGGCTGCGCGGGTCCTGGCCAATGCCGTCGACCTCGGCGTGAACTTCTTTGATGAAGCTACCTGCTACGCGCAGGGGGAGGCGGAGCGCAGGTTTGGCGAGGCCTTCCCGCTGTCTGGTCTCTCTCGCGACCAGATTGTCATGCAGACCAAGTGCGGTCTGGAGTTCGCACGCGGCGTCTTCGATCACTCCAAGGCCAACATCCTGAAGAGCGTGGATGAGAGCCTGGAGCGCATGGGCCTCGACTACCTGGACGTGCTGCTTCTGCACCGTCCGGACCTCCTCATGGACCCGGAGGAGGTCGCCGACGCGTTCGATGAGCTGCACGCCAGCGGCAAGGTGCTCCACTTTGGCGTGAGCAACTTCTCCCCGATGATGATAGAGCTGCTCAAGAAGCACGTGCGCGTTCCCTTGGTCTTTGATCAGATGAGCCTCTCGCTGGAGCAGTCGCAGCTCATCGATCAGGGGCTTTATGTGAACAACCTCACGACCGAGCGCTCCGTGGACCGCGACAACGAGACCTTCAACTACTGCCGCGTGAACGACATCACGATACAGACCTGGTCTTCGCTGTCCTATGGCTTCCCGGCGGGCGGCAAGCCGGGTGGCTGCTTCGTCGACTCCCCGGAGTTCCCAGAGCTGAACGCCGCCCTGCAGAAGCTTGCGAACAGGTACGGGACGACGAAGGCCGGCATCGCCATCGCGTGGATCACCTCGCACCCGGCACACATGCAGGCAATCGTCGGCACGATGAGCCCTGATCACCTGAGGGACATCGTGAGCGGCGCAGACGTCACGCTGACCCGCGAGGAGTGGTACGGCCTCTACCTTGCAAGTGGGAAGTGCCTGCCGTAGGAATCAATTGTCTCTGACGTTAGCAGTTAGGCTATCTTGCTCCCTGTTCTACTACTATCTTAGCTAAATAACTTATAATGGCTAAGATAGTAGAGGGGTGGCGAGGATATGGCGGAGCAATTCGACTATGACAGGATGCTTGCGAGTCTTCTAGTGCCAGAGGTGCTCTCTGCACTTGCGGATGTGCACGAACATAGGGGCAGGGAGCAGCTCTATGTCACCATGGCACCCGACGTTCTGGACAGCCTCGTCGAGTCGGCGCGCATTCAGAGTACGGGGGCCTCGAACAGAATCGAGAGCATATCCACCTCGGACAAACGCCTACGCGAGCTTGTGACGGCAGGCGCGAAGCCCTATACCCGTGACGAATGCGAGATTGCAGGCTATCGCTACGTGCTTGATGAGATACACGTGTTGCATGATGACATTCCCGTTACGCCCAACGTCATCCTGCAACTCCATCGCGACCTATATCGATTCACCGGGGTCGGCTTTGCCGGGCGGTGGAAGGACTCGGACAACGTCATTGCCGAGCAAGGCGAGTCCGGTGAGATGGTCATCCGGTTCAGGCCCACAAGCGCCGTCGCGACTCCCCATGCGATGGAGCGAATCTGCGACGAGTATGCAAGGCAGATTGGCACCGGCAGGCATGACCCACTGCTCGTCTCGCTGGTCTTTGCCTTCGACTTTGTGTCCATCCACCCGTTCAACGACGGCAACGGACGCATGAGTCGCCTGCTCATCCTGCTTCTCCTGTACCGCAGCGGCTACCTCGTGGGGAAGTACGTATCCATCGAGCGCGAGATGGAGCGCACGAGGCAGACCTACTACGAGGCGCTTGCGGCAAGCTCTGTGGGCTGGAAGGATGCCACGAGTGACTATGCGCCATTCGTGACCTACATGCTGGGTGTCCTCATCGCCTGCTATGGGGAGCTGGACGAGCGCGTCGCGCGCCTGTCGTCTGGTAAGAGCAATGAGGATATACTGCGTGCGTATTTCGATGGTCTTATGGGCGCCGCCACCAAGTACGAGATCATGGACGCTAACCCCTCGATGAGCCAGCGCACCATCGAGCGCATCCTCCAGAGGCTGCAGGCGGACGGCACCATCGAGCGGGTCGGTGCCGCCCGTGCCACGGCATACAGGGTGAGGCGGTAGGTGGATGCACGTGTGCCGTGGATGCGGGCTTGCTGCTATCGGCAAGCCTAGGAGGGGCGTCTGGCAGGCCTTGCAGGGGGGGTGGCCATGTATACCGCCAATGGCGGTATACTTATGGCGGTATACATGAGAGGATGCCCATGGCCTACGTCCCACCATTCGAGCGAAACGACCAGATTGATTCGCTCTGCATGGAGATTGCCGAGCTCGTCGGCAAGATACCTCCCCAGTCGAATTTTGCCGCGAGTCCTACGCTCCACCGCGAGCTGCGCATCAAGACGATACGCTCTTCGCTTCTCATTGAGGGGGACGAGCTTGACGAGAAGGCCGTGACGGCGATCCTCGATGGCAAGCACGTATTGGGTGACGCTCACGACATTCTTGAGGTGAAGAACGCCCAGCGTGCCTATGAGTTGCTTCCATGCCTCAATCCGTACTCAATCGATGACCTTCTCAGAGCGCATGGAGTGATGATGAGAGGGCTTGTCCCCGAGGCCGGCCGCTTTCGCTCGGGAAATGTTGGTGTGTTTGATGGTGGTACCCTCATCCATGCCGGGACGCCTGCCAAGTGCGTGCCTGAGGTCATGTCCGACATGTTCGCATGGCTTAAGAGCACCACCATGCATCCGCTGCTTGCCTCGTGCATCTTCCACTTTGAATTGGAGTTCGCCCACCCATTCGCCGACGGCAATGGCAGGATGGGCAGGCTCTGGCACACGCTGCTGCTCTCAAGATGGAGGCCGATCCTCGCATGGCTGCCCGTCGAGAGCACCATCCGCAGCCGACAGGCGGGATACTACGCGGCTCTTGCCGAATCGGATGCACGAGAATCGAGCGAGGCATTCGTCGAGTTCATGCTTGAGGCCATACGCGACACCATCATTCCCTTTGCCCTGCCGCAGAGCGCGCACGAGCTTGAGCTGTCGGATGCCCTGTCATTCTTCGAGGAGAACCCCAGGGGCACGGTCTCTGCCCTCGCCGAACGCCTTGGCAGCTCGAAGCGCACCGCCGAGCGTGTGGTTGCGGAGCTCAAGGTGGCCGGCAAGCTGGGGCGAGAGGGGAGCGCAAGAGCCGGCGTATGGGTTGTGCACAGGTAGGGCGTTGGTCACGAGCCCCCAGCTTCCAAGGCCTCTGGTCATCCCATTGGTTTCTCTGCCATGGCGTCTCGTGTAAGGTCAAGCACGTTGCGTCTAAATAAGTTAGACGAGGGTAGTATCTTGATACATGGCCGCTGCAAGAACCAGCAACTAGTGAGCGGCTGGCATGTGTAACGTCGTGTTCCATCGAGAGGTGATTCGCATGTTTGGAAATCCATTTTCTGCCAACGTCGAGCGAGAGATGACAAAAGGCGAGCTCATTCAAGCGGTACGCGCCGATCTCTCCGGAGAGCTCGAAGCAATATACGGCTATGACGCTCACGTCCAGGCAACCGACGACCCCGTTGCAAAGGCGGTGCTCTCTGACATCCGCGACGAGGAGAAGGCTCATATGGGTGAGCTCCTGACCTTGCTTAACTACCTTGACCCCAAGGAGGGGGAGCACTATGCGTCGGGTCGCCAGGAGGTGCTCGAGCTGCTGGATGAGATTGGCGTCGGGGCGGGAGATCTGCCCGCAGCGGCCAATGGCACCACCCCAGCGCAGAGCTCGGACGGCGAAGACGATTCATCTGCCGCGCCGACCGTAGGCAGCCTGCTCTGATTACATCTTGATTTCAAGTCTACAAGGAGGATGGGTAAAGACCATGGACTATTTGATGAGAGATGATAGCCACCTGACAAAAGGCCAGTGGCGGGAGATAGATGCAAAAGTCATAGCTGCCGCGCGCTCTGTGCTCGTGGGGCGTCACGTGCTTGGTCTCTATGGTCCTTTGGGTGCAGGTGTGCGCTCTGTGGAGCTGGAGGATGCGACTGGGGGCAAGGTGCGCCCCGTCGAAGTCCCAGTGCTCTCGACGGACTTCACGCTCGCGTGGCGTGACCTCCAGGAGGCAGAGCGTCTGAGTGTGCCCCTCTCGCTTTCGAAGGTGACGGCCGCCGCAAGCAGTGTTGCTCTGCAGGAAGACGAGCTCGTCTTCCTGGGCAACGACGAGCTGGGCGTAAGGGGCCTGGTAGGAACCCCCGGTGCCAAGACCGTAAAGATACGCGACTGGTCGCAGGGCGAGAACGCCTTTGCGGACACGAGCGAAGGGCTCGAGCACATGCTTGATGCCCACACATATGGCAGGACCGCACTTGTCGTGAGTTCGGACCTCTATGTTGCGCTCCAGAGAATCCAACCTGGTACCGGCATGTTGGAGAGCCAGAGGGTATCTGCGTTGTTGGATGGAGGCGTCCTAAGAACTCCAGTGCTTCCTAAGAGTACGGCCGTCCTGCTGAGTGCAGGTGAGCAGAACATGGACCTTGTCATCGGACAGGATCTGATTACAGGTTTCCTGGGAAGCTCGGATTTGAACCTGGACTTCCGTGTGCTTGAGACCGTCCTGCCGCGTGTCAAGAACCCTGACGCAGTCGTGGTCTTCAGGGCGTAGACGCGGGCGGGTCCGTCCTTGTCGCATGCCTGACGCTGTATCACGCTGTATCGACGGCTTCATCCCTGTCATGCTCGCTGGTTTCCTGTCAGGTGCCAAGAAGGTTGCATGCATCATGGCACAAGCACGCGAGTACGACTTCGGGAGTGATTCGATTCCAGGAGCCTCCCCCTGACATCTGCGTGGTGTTTGCGGGTGTCAGGGGCTACCTGTAGCTCACCGCGGAAGAGGGGCGACAACGGAGGGGTCACAATCACGTTCTTACGGTGCGCCTCTGCCTTCAGGTTGCGTGAGGCGTGCAGGCTCGACTGCATGTACAGGGGGGTGCGCGAGAGCCCATCTGTCGCTGGTTTCTGCGGTTCTGTTTGCCAGAGCGGCACTCGTCGCTACACTGTTCAGTGCAGCCGTCTTTCCTCGTTGGGTCTGACGCGTGATGACGGAAGGCTCTAGGGAATGGTCGCGCCCGTGTGCCGCAGGACCAGGGGTTCGGCGTACAGGAGACATGACTGAGCCAAGGATGAAGGAGGGTCATCTCATGTAGGGTCGAACACCCAACGTTGCATGCGTCGGCATGGCAAGATTGTCAACCGCTATCACATACCCTACGTGCTCGCGCGTCAGGAGAAGCTCTGCATCAAGGCCATCGAGGCTCGTCACATAGATCACACGGCATGGCCCGAGGTGCCTGGCGTGGCGTACACCACGGACCTCGAGGGCATGCTGGACGACCCCGAGGTGGACATCGTCGAGGTGACGACGCCCTCCGACCTTCACTTCGAGATGGCCAAGAAGGCCCTTGAGGTCGGCAAGCATGTGACGGTTGACAAGCCCTTCTCGGCGACCGCTGCGCCGGCGCGGGAGTTCTTCGACCTTGCCAGTGCCGAGGGCGTCACGGTCCAGTGCTACCAGAACCGCCGCTTTGACTCTGACTTCCTTATGGCACGGCAGGTGCTTGCGTCTGGCAGGCTGGGGCATGTCTTCGAGGTGGTGACGAGCTACGACTATTGGCGCCCTCGGATGCTTGCCGGCAAGCCGCTCGACGTTGTCAGCCAGGCCGCCTATGGACACGCCTCGCACTGCCTCGACCAGCTCATCAGCTGGTTTGGCATGCCCGACCATTGGCGTGGCGAATTCAGGCAGCTGCAGGGCGAGGGAATGGCCAACGACTACTTCGACTATGACCTCTACTACGACGACCTTGGACTCAAGGCAACGGCGCAGGACAACTACTCGACAGCTTTTCCACGTCCGAGCTTTGCGCTCTATGGTGACAGGGGCGCCTACATCAAGTGGGACAAGGACCAGCAGGAACGTGACCTCAAGCATTTCTACCTGCCCTCAGGGCACGATGACTTTGGCCTGGATGCGCCAGGGCAGTGGGGAACCTTGCGCTACGAGGACGCCGAGGGCCTGCACGAGGAGCGCGTTTCCTCGGTGCGCAGCAACTATTCCCAGTGGTATGACGCGCTGTACGAGACCGTCGCCCACGGTGTGCCCCAACTCGTTACGCCCGAGGAGACCATGATGCAGATGCGCATCCTCGAGGAGAGCGCGCGACAGCTGCGGTAGGGCGGCAACCAGGTTCGGCAGAGGGCGGACCGTCGATGATGTCGGCTTGTCGTGCGGGCTGGGATGGGTCGGCATCTCGCTCACGCCCGTGCCGTCACCGCGATCCATGGCCTTGACTCGTGGTGGTGGCAGGTTACGGTCGTGAATCCCGCGCCCCGCAGCGCGTCACCGATCTGCTCTGTGGTGTAGCAGCGCATGCCATCGATGATCCGCTGGAACCTGAGCGACGCCGCATCCGTCCCATCCGACTCGTTGACTATGCAGAAGTGGCCACCGGCGCGCAGGATTCGATGCACGTGTGCGAAGCACTCCTTAAGGCTGGGCCAAAAGTAGATGGTCTCGAACGCCGTGGCCAGATCAAATGAGCCATCGGGAAGGTCGAGCTTCGAGACGTCCCCCTGCAGTACCCTGCATCTTCCCTCGTCTACCTGAGCCCTGTTGTATGACGTGGCCTTCTTGACGGAGAGGGGGGCGTAGTCGAGGGCGCACATGCGCGCATGCGGGTAGCGTCTCATGAGCGTTGCCGCGTTCCTGCCACCGCCGCAGCCCAGGTCGATGATGTCTGCGGGGGCCATCGGTGGGAACTTGTCCATGCCCCAATCAGCCAGGGCCGCGTGCCCAGAGTTCATCCCGCTGACCATGAGCGAGCCCAGGATCCCTTCGGGCTTGCGGGTGTTGTTGACGAAGCGTGCGAACAGTCCCATGCGCTGTCCTTTCATCATGTCGCCTGCGTGTTCGTCTCATCACACTAAAGTGGCCCCGAGGGTTGTCTCCGCCCATTCGAGAGTATATCGCAACAGTTAGTTTTGGCTAATTTATAGTACGATACTTCATGGGATGTTGGACCATGCGAAAGCCTTGTCCGGGTTCGTGTGGGCACATGTCGGATATGCGAGGGGACAGACGCACATGAGGTTTGACGTGGTGGGAGATCCGGGGAACCCCATGGTACTGATGCTGCCAGGCTCGTTCTGCACGGGCGCCACGCTGCGCCCTGTGGCCGACAGGTTGAGCGAAGGCTACTGCGTCGTGCTCGTCACGTTGGACGGACACGTTCGCGGCGGAAGTGACTACCTCTCCAAGGAGGATGCCACGGACAAGGTCGTCGGTTGGCTGCGTGACCGGGGCGTCGGACACCTTGCGATGACGCATGGCACTTCGATGGGCGCCATCAATGCGCTCGACATCGCACGGGAGGGTTCCATCGCCTCTGACGTCTGGTTCTTCGACTTCCCCAAGCCGGTCGAGCTCGCCGTGCGAGCCGTCCTCCGCCGCATGGTCCGCGTTGCCAGGCGCGATGGTGCTGCTGGCGCAACCGGTGATGCGCTCGACGCCATGCTCGAGAGGGGCATGCTCGGGCGCTTTCTCGGTGACGGGGCGCCCGTCTACAGGGAGGTGGCGCGCGACTGCATGGAGGTGTGCTCGTTCGTCCCCGACGCGTCGGTGGCCCATGAGTCCGCGACCTTCTGCGAGTGCAGGCTGCCGGGCCTGCCGCCGGACGTGGTCCGGCGCCGCGTCTTCCTGTGGGGGAGCGGGGAGTCGGCCCGCACGTCGCGCGGGCGCGTGCTCAGGAGGTACCCGGGGGCGGAGTTCATGGATGCGCCTGGCCACAAACACTGCGGCTACCAGTGCGCCCGTCCCGACGAGTACGCTGCGCTGCTGGACGAGAAGATCCGGGGGAGCCGCTGACGCGCGGGGTGGGGGAGTAGGTGCCTAAGTGCGATGAGATGTGGACCCCATCCAACGGACGGTCAATTCCAGTAGGCAGCCAGCTTCTTTAGCTTTCTTGCATAGGTGGTTGGTGTAACGTTGCCAAGACGCTTCTGACACCTCTCGTCGTTATAGCAGTCCATGCAATCTGCGGTTCTTTCCTCGTTCTCTGCAAGAGTCATCTTATCGGTCTTCCCAATCTCGAATTTCTGAGTCGCAGAACAGCAGTTCAGGTGGTGGGAAGAAGAAGCACCGAAATGACCGAGAATTGGAAAGAACTCACCCAGGCCGAGGGCATGGCCTATTTCCGTGCCGATATCTGTCTCGTTACTGCTAATCGTCATATAATACTGGAGAAGTTTTTAGTTCTACTTAGGAAGTTACTGTGGAAGTCTATCTTCCACAGTTCCACACTATGTTCCCAAGTCGAGTATGTGCCGTGGTTGCGTGGATTAGCTCATCGGTGCAGGGGCGGAGGTTGACATGCCTGCGATAGTTGATGACAAAGAGCTCTCTGCAGCAATCGAGCGCATGCGCCTCGCTGGTACGGACCTCGCCGAGTACGAACTGAAGGATGCGTCGGGCGGGTTTCCCAAGACCACCGCAGAGACGGTGTCAGCGTTCGCCAACACTGCGGGCGGGACGATTATCTTTGGCATTCGGGAGGGGCGCAGGTTCCACCCTGTGAAGGATTTCGACGCCAAGGCGACCCAAGCAGGCTGCGCCCAGACGGCGCGAGAAGGCGTGATTCCAGCGCTCGCCCCGGATATCCACGTGCTCGCCTTCGAGGGAGCGCCCGTCGTGGTGGCGAACATCCCCGAGGCGCCAGCTAGGCAGAAGCCCTGTTATGTGAGGAAGCAAGGACAGCGCAACGGCTCTTACATTCGCACGGGCGACGGTGACCACAAGATGACGCCCTACGAGATTGACCGCTTCATCGAGAATCAGCTTCGGAGCGCGAGAAACGACACCGTCGTCGTGCCGGACGCCACCATGGACGACCTCGACAAGGACTTGCTGGCGGCCTGGATTGCCGCGGAGCGCAACTCCTCCTTCGGTAGGGCTGACGCCGTGGACGACGAGACGCTGCTGGCCAACCGCAGGGTGATAGTCGACGACGGTGACGGGATGATGCGCCCCACGCTCGCGGGTATCCTCGCCCTCGGCAAGTATCCTCAGAAGTTCTTTCCGCGGCTCAACGTCGTGTTCTCAAGCTACCCCGCAAGCGAAAAGGGGACGCTCTCACCGCAGGGGAAGCGCTTCGAGGACATCGCCAACCTCGACGGGTCAATTCCGCAGATGATAGTTGACACGCTGCGCGCCGTGTCCCGCAACATCAAGCACGGGGCGATAGTGAAGGGCGCACTCAGGGAGGACGTGCCGGACTATCCCCTCGATGCCGTGCGCGAGGCGGTGGCCAACGCGCTCATGCACCGTGATTACTCTCCCGAGGGACAGGGCGAGCCCGTGATGGTTGACCTGTATCCCGACAGGCTTGAGATCAGCAATCCTGGCGGACTCTATGGATCGCTCACAGTTGATCAGCTCGGCCAGCGAGGAGGAACCACGTCGCGAAACCAGGCCCTCTCGCGTATCTTGGAGCAGGTACCATACACCGACATAGACGGCAAGCAGGGCAAGGTGGTCGAGAACCGCGGCACCGGGTACCGTATAATCCGCAACGCGCTCGCTGAGGCCCTCATGGAGAAGCCAATCATTGACAACGACCTCGACGGCTTCCGCATCATCTTCAGGCATCGCAGCATGACGGAGCAGGAGGGCATGGAATACTCGCGCAGAAATGTGCTCGAAGCGGTGCTCGACTTCGCCTCCATGCGGGAGAGCGTCTCGGCGACAGAGATCGCTGACGCAGCGGGCGTGTCCAAGAAGACGGCACGCGGGTACATCAACGTCCTCATCGACGAAGGCATCCTTGAGGGGATCGGGTCGCTCAACAGCCCGAGGAGGCGCTACCGCTTGACGGGGAAAAGGTTCGACGACAGCAGCAATAGCTGACTCTGGAACTGAGTACTGGGGAAATCTGGCTTCCACAGTAACTTCCACAGTAGCGAGCTGTTGAACTATCCGGCAGTCAGGTACCCAGCCGTCCTCTCGACGTCGATGCGCCCGGCTACAACCACTGCGGCTACCAGTGCGCCCGTCCCGACGAGTACGCTGAACTGCTGGACGAGAGGATCCGGGGGAGCCGCTGACGCGCGGGGTGGGATTGTTATGCAGCTTCCCTTATGGGAAGTAGTCCACTTGGTACCGTTACACTTGGCCCTGCGACAAGAATCTCGTTCCCAACCCTTGTCCGGGCTGCACTGTAGCCGATGGAGAGATCGTATCGTTCAAAGTTTGCGTATGCATGGTCGATTAGCGGCACCGCGTCATACGTAACAATCCATGGGAAGTTGCAGGAGGCTATCTTCTTGGCCAGGGAAAGATGATCTTCCACCAAGAACGAGTTGGTATAGAGTTCCGGGCCCTTTTCGACGTAGGGCGGATCGAAGTTGACGAGGAGTGGGCTCTTCTCCAACGTGAGCACACTCTCTATAAAGTCAGTCACATCCTCGTTGTACAGGAGAATGTCATCAGCTCTGGCCGCAATTGCCTGTACCTTGCGGCAAAGCCCCACTCTATTGAAGCGAGCGCCGATGTTGTACTTTCCGGTCTGCTCTAGGCCTCCGATGGGCCTTGCTCCCAGGATGCCCGATCGGTTTGTGCGGTTGAGGTAGAGAGCCGCTTTGCCGAGCGCCAATGATGGAGCGTCGGCAGTAAGAAGCCTCTCGCGCTGTCTTGACCACTCGTCAACGGAGAGTTTGACCTCCATGAGGAACCGACAAAGTTCGCTAGAATGGTGGATGATGGCGTCCCACATGCTATAGACAGCAGGGTCGAGGTCGTTGAGGAGAATGTGGGAGACACGGTTCTTCAGTAGGAGCTTGACGGCCAACCCTGCACCACCGCAGAAGGCCTCGGCGTACGTGCAGCTGCTAAGATCATTCGCCTCGATGATGGCATCAACGATGGGGTAGATTTTGGACTTACCACCGGGATAGCGAATAGGCGTGTACGTGATCGGCATGGGCACCTCCTCAACTAACATCAAGTATTTTTAACACAGCCACTGATATCTCTCGGGCCGATGTCCTCTTTGCTACTGTGTTATATGCTCTAGTAAAGCTAGCAATGAACTCATCCGTCTCTTTAGGATTGTCCTCTACCCAATAGTGAACGATATCAATTCCATCAAATACAGCCTTGTTAGCCCTAAACCACTCTTTGTATTTATTGCGAGGGGAATTTTCATTGTCATATTTAGATGACAGAGGACCATTGTCTTTAACAATATTTCGTAACGTCAAATCATACTGTCTCTCAAGGATGCTTATTACTGGACTGTCAGATTTAATAAGCGACTCGAGATAGTCACAAATCACGCTTTCAGGACGCTCGCCTTTGCCAACCTCACTATCGGTACCTTTCCCGGGAAGGAGCACAATATTCGCCCCACGTTGAATGTCATCTAGAGGTATATACTCCTCCAACTTACTTTTGGAAACATCACCATCAAAGACCACTATTCTGTCTCTTAGGTAGGGATAGTCCTGACTATAAAGCTGCATCAACTGCCCGCAACCAATAGATGCATCAATGAAGTTGACATTGTCAAGAATATCCGGACGCTTCTCCTTAAGAAGCCTTGATGCCAGCCATCTTGCCTCTGCATCCTCTGTAAAGACGCCAACCTTCGGTATGTGCTGATTGGCAGAGCGAATGAGTAGATCATTATTGATGAAGCTCCAGCTTGGGTTGCGCTTCACCTCAAGTCTGCCGTTGCCGTTTGTCAAATAGGCAACCTCAATATCCCCCGGGCCATCATTTGGATTTCTTTGATTCATATCGCTTAGCTGCTTTAGAAGAACAGTGCTGTGTGTGGTAAAGATAACTTGAAACCCATTAGACTTGCATTCTTTCAAAAGGAGCTTGATCAGTCGTTCCTGTGCCGCCGGATGAAGAGTGGCATCGAGTTCATCGATAATTAGTTGTCCGCCATCCCAATCATCTCCTAGCTCTCGTTTAAGGCTTTTAAACGACAGAATTGCCATGAGAATCTGGCCAAGGTTATCTTGTCCCGAGGAATTCGTAGTTGGCCCATACAAATCAGTTCCTACGCCCATTCCTCGTTTGCGTGCAAGCCCTTTTATGCCAAGACTACTTACTGAATCGATAGAATCATTCATGCTCAAAATACTTGTGTAATTATTTTTAAACCAGTTTTCGTCTGCAGAATCTTTCCACTTCTGCGTGCGTGACGATACGGCTTTGTCGTCAGCTTCGCCAAGCGGGTAAAGACGCGACAGTCCGAGGTAAATGATGGGCGAAGGCATCTTTGACGATACCATTCTTCCTTGTTCATTTTTCCTACGTGGTATAATCCGAAAACGCGTTTTCTTGCCTTGCCATGCTGTTCTAAACGACACTTCCTCTGTAGTAATGCTATTTTTTGATTCTCCAGATCCATGCCTTTCAAAGGTAATGCGCGCTCTGTCACTCCCGGACAGATCATACTTGGGCGATGCGGCAAACAGCTCTGAGAACTCACTTCTATAGCGCTTCCCTAGGTATGTTTTGTAAACAGCGGGCAGCTCTGATGAATTCGCAAGTAAACCAAGTATTGTTGACTTGCCAGTACCATTGTTTCCAGCAATAGCAGTAATCCGCCTGCCAAGCTTAATCTCAACATTGGAGAATTGTCTGAAGTCATTAATATGAATGCTGCGTATTATCATCGACTTTAGCTCCACTTCCAATGCAATGGTACGTCCTGCTAACAGTATAAATAACCTCACACTAGCTATCTTGACCAAACCTGACGTATGACATACCCAGCAATCTTTGAGCAATTAATGATGTTCATCTCGGCGGCATCCATAGTTCCATGTGCCCATTTACCTACTATTGCTTCTAAGTTCATGTCCCCATCAACCCAAGACTGATCCAGACTGAAGTCGTTCAGAAGCTTAGAATCGCCTGCCTTTCTTAGCAAAGGCTTCACGACTTCCTTCGCAAAGTCCTTCCAAGCATTATCCCCGTGATTCGAAGGTGGATTTTGAGCTGCATAGTACTCTTGGGCTATGGTTTCCAGGAGCAGGCGCATAGAGAACCCGATGAATGGGAGCAGGTGCGAGTTCTTTATCGTATCCCTTAAGTACATCGCATAGACCTGCTCTATGGCGCGGTACATTTCATTCGAGCGGTTGCCCTTTGGGCGAAGTGACCCACCGAATATCTTCTCGTGTCTATGTGCTTGCACGGGAAGGCGTCTTGTTTTTGCGCGGGAGTTGGCATTGCCGGTATCGTGTGGCGCTGCTTCGGTCGGTGGTGTCACCTGATGCGATGACTCGGGATTGTATGAGATGGCATTGATATATCGGTCATGGTCTAACTCGACGAGGGCGCCCTTGAGGTCTCCTGGGTTCTTGCGAGCCTTGCTTAGGCCTTCCTCCATGACTCTGGCTATGTCCTCGATGATGTGACGGCTCTCTTCTTCGCTGAGACTCGAAAATAATTTACCATTCTTGATAGATAGGCCGACCGGATTAAGACTTGACTCTGAGAGTAGCCTTTGCTGAACGTACTCCCCGTTTAGTTTTGGTGTCCTTGATACGATGCCACCCCCTGCTTCATCTAGGGCCATGAGCCTTCCCTTTGGAGCATTCCTATGTACGTGGAGAAATTGCTCGTATTGGAGTTTCCCCCATCTGCCTGAACTCGCATGGGTTCTCTCCACGATGGTGAGGGCGGTTTCGAGGTCGCACACATTGCATGGGAGGGAGTCGAGCGATGCGAGCGCGAGAGGGGCGTTGAATATAGGTAGACGGTTTGTGGCGATGGAGTACAGCTCCGAATTCTTGAGACACTTGATTACCGCAAGGCGCCTGTTTCCGTCGTACACAATATAGCGATTGTTTATCTCAACGACTGTGGGAATCTCGTTGTAGTAGTACTCATCGCCAATTTCCGAGAGCATCTTGTCGAGTTCCCAGTTTCCACTCTCGTTGTCTATGGCCCGCAGAATGATGTCCCTATCGGTTGCGGACGCATCGACAGGATCCCTGGGGTTCTCCGTCCACATGTGCAGCTGATCTATCGGTATGTTACGAACTTCTTGGCTCATCAACGTGTCCCTTTGCTTTTCTAATCTAACTCATGCTGTGTCTGTCCCCACGCCGTTGGCCAACAGGCCGGATGCTCAACTTCATTGATATCCGGAAGCCCAGCTACGACCTCCTGTGTGCGCATCGACACCGTGACCAGACGCCCGATGAGGTCGAGGATATAGCGCGGATCATCACTGTAGTTGTTGGGATCGTTGGTGATGCCCGTCGCCTTGTCGGTCTTCACTTGGTAGCGGTCAACCATCCACTCCAGCGGACTACGGCCATTCACCTTGTAGTCATTGGCGGCCTCTGGGATGTTCGAGACGGTGACGTTCTTGTTGTAGACGAGCCGCGTGTAGTCGTTGACCTTCTTGCCAGTCTCGGGATCGCGCCTCTTGCCCCATGCGAGCTTCACCACGCGCCCTGGATCCATGCCAGGGAGCACGCCTTCCACAACAAGATTGGGCCACGGATCAATGCTCTCATAGTTCAGGTGCAGTTTGGCCAGGGCACGCCCCGCGCGCGAGAACGCTTCAAGCTCACGGGCAAGTGGAATCCTCGGTAGCTCCTTCGCAAGGTTCGCAGCAAAACGTCTACGATAATCGGGTGAGTGGAGCACGCCATAGATGTAGTAGAAAATATCCTCCTTGGAGATCTGCGTACCACCATCCTTCTTCGTACGCGTCGCGAACGCTAAGGGATATGCATGGCGGAACACGTCGAGCGTCTGGTCGGTAATGCCGTCATGGCGCACGTAGCGCCCACCCCATGCATCGCGTACGACCTTCTCGCCTTCAGCGGCGAAGAGCTTGTTATCCTCGTCCCTCTCGTACCAGAAAAGTGGGAAGCATTGTCCATGATGGTTCAGCTCGAGGTCGGGCAGGATATTACTTATGAACGTGCCACGTTCACCCGTATCAATAACCACATTCGGCGCAGTCTCGTGCGGTGCTATGAGCGGGAAGAGTTTCGGTTGGAGATAAGGGCGGTGTACGAGCGGGTAGTCGGCAACATATATTTGTTCTTTGACGAATGGACGATACTGTATTGCTCTTGTCTCTGATGAAGAGGTCAACTCGTTCCCTTTTTGCAGCATAGACTCAAGGCCATCTGTCTATGAAATTCTGTCCTTAGACCTATCGATTTCAAATGAAGGGCCGTTGAGAATATACTGTCGGACTTGGTGATTATAATTAGCAATCATTTTGTTCATGTTATCGATGACAGTTTGATTAGAAAAACCAATCATCCATGAGTCACGACTTGTGGTCAGTCCCCTCGACCAAATTGAGAAAAGCCCTTTATCAGTCTTCTTTGAACAATCCCAAACTCCCATCGGGGCCATTTCATAGAAACTGTCATCGCGCTTGTCTAACCAGTCGCCATGCTTGTCCATCGTGAGTGTCTGCCATACAGGTTCCTTGTCGATATAGCTCGCAACAACCTGGAGCTTCTCCGCCTGGGTTTTGTACTCGCCCACGGAGACGTAGTGGATGGCTCCTTGCTCGCTCGACTTTGGGTTCTTCACGAGCATGGTGATGGCGATGGGCGCACGTGAGCCCGAACCGAATACCTTGCCACCCTGGCGTCTCGATTCCTCGCCCTGTGTTCTCTGGTTTCCCAGCAGGTCGAATACGTAGATGGAGTTGAACTCTTCCACAAAACAACGACGTACGCCCGCTCCTGCGTCGGAGCGCAGCCATCCCGCATTCGAGACATAGCAGACGATGCCCTCCTCACCGATGCGGTCGGATGCCCAACGGAACGCCTCGATGTAGGAGTCATAGAGGGAATTCTTTAAGTTTGCCTCACTCTGCGAAGCATAGGTCTTCCTGATCCGCTGCTCCAGCATCGGGTAGTGCTCGTTGGCGTTGTCGTCGTTGGCGTTGCTCTGGCCTGCGGAGTAGGGCGGGTTGCCGATTGCCAGGAAGATGTCCTGCTCCTGCTGAGCGAGTACGCGCTCCGAGTTCTCGACGAACAGGCCCAGGTCGAGCTCGTCGTCACTTTCGTACATCTGGAAGGTGTCAGTGAGTACCGCTCCCGGGAAGGGTTCGTAGCTTCCTCCCATGCGCTCGTGATAGGCGTACTCGATGTTTACGACCATGATGTAGTAGGCCAGAAGGAGAATCTCGTTGGAGTGCAGTTCGCGTGTGTACTTGTCTTTGAGCCGGTCTACCGGAATAAGCTTGGGGTCGCTGATGAGCTCGGCCATGTAGGAGCCCGTCCCTGCGAACGGGTCGAGTATGTGCACGCCTGCATCGGCGATGCCTCGTCCAAATTCCCTCCTCATCGTACGGTCGGCTATGTGGAGCATGTAGTCCACTATCTCGACAGGCGTGTAGACGATGCCGAGCTTCTCGGAGGTCGCCTTGAATGCCTTCGAGAAGAAGTCGTTGTAGAGATCCTTGATGAGCTCCTGACGGTTGGCGTCGGTGCGTGCCACGCGGGTGCGGCGACGCACGGAGTCGTAGAGGTCATCGAGCTCGCGACGGTCATCGCGGCCCATCTCACCCACGCCCTCGCCTTCGAGCGTGGCGAGGAAGTCGGTGATTGCCACCGAGACGGGGTTCGAGCCTGCGAACTTGTAGTCGCCGAAGAGGGCATCAAAGACGGGTAGCGTGATCATGTGCTGGGCGACCATTTGCACGGCATCATCCGACTTGATGCCGGGATTGAGCGATGCGCGCAGGCTACGCAAGAACTTGTCGAAGCCCGCACGGGCACCGGCACTCTTCTTGAGCGCTGTCCCAATCTGCGCTACATAGTGTTCCGCGATGTGCGCCACGTCGTCTGCCCAGGCATCCCAGTAGACCTTGGTGCCACACCTGTCCACCATCTTGGCGTAGACGGCACGCTCGAGGTCGGTGGAGCCGAAGTCGAGGTCGAGAGTGCCCTGGCCCGGTTGCATGCCTTCCTGCGCAGGCCTTCCAATGGCATTGCGACCGTTTGCCCCGGTACCGCTGCCCTTCTTGGCAGTTCTGAACGGGATGGAATTCACATAAGCGTCCATGCGCTCATCGTGTGAGCGCAGGGCCTGGAGTACCTTCCACACAACGTCGAAGGTCCGCGAGTTGTTGAGAGCCTGTTCGGGTGTCATATGCGCAGGAATCACCACGGGAAGGATGATGTAGCCCAGCTCCTTTTCCGCACCCGTGGCGTTGTCTTTGAAGGTGCGCATGACACGGCCAACCGCTTGGACGACGTCCACCTCGCTCTTGCGTGGGGCGAAGAAGATGACGGCATCAAGCGAGGGCACATCCACGCCTTCGGCAAGGCAGCGCGCGTTAGTGAGGATGCGACACTCGTCTGCGGCGTCACCAGATGCAAGCCACTCGAGCTTGGAGGCCCGCTCTCTCGAGTCCATGCTGCCGTCCACGTGGTCGAGCATGCACGTGAGCCCCTGGTCGTCACCGGTTTCGTTGACGTAGTGCTCGACAACCTGCTTGAATGCCCTGTCGATGCGCTTGGAGTCGGAGATGCGTCCGCAGAACCCCACGGCGCGATGGAGCGGCTTGACGCCTTCAGTGAGGCTGTCATCAGGCTCATCGATGTCAAGCAGATCATCGATGAGGAGGAAGTCCGGGGTGATATCCGCCTCGTCGCCCTCAGCAAGATTCAGGCGCTCCTGTGCCGCGACACCATGGTTGGCGAGACCCTTGTACGTACCGATGATCTTAGCCGCGTCATCCACCCTCAGTTCCGACCCATCGGAAATGAGGCGCTGGATGTTCTCTGGGACATCCTCCTCGCTCACGGCGAGCACGACAACGCGATAGTCGCAGAGCAGACGCTTTTCCACCGCCTCGGCAAACGGCAGGTTGTAGGCAACAGGACCGTAGGTCTCCTCGTCATCCATAGAGCAGAGCGTAGAGGCGGTCTCCTTGGCCTTTTGCTTGACTTTGTCTCCGTAAATGCGCGGGGTCGCCGTCATGTAGACGCGTTTGGCTGCTCGGATGCGGGCGCCGTCGTTCACGATCTGGAAGGCTGATACTTCGTCATCCGTCATATCGGGCGTGCGCACGCCCGTCGTCCTGTGTGCCTCGTCGCAGATGGCGAGGTCGAACGCCGGCAGACCTATGCCTTGCGCATCTTGGATGACCTGCATGGACTGGTAGGTACAAAAGACAGCGACCATAGCCCTGGGGTCGTCCGCGTGTATCTGCCGGTAGCGCGCGACGAGCGACGACGGGTCGGTGTTGGCGGGATAGGAAAGGTCGGCGACGCTGTCTAGGATGGTGTCTTCCCTCACCTTGGATGCCTTGGCGTCGGAGCACACCACGAGCGTGCGCAGGCTCTCGCGCGACTGGTTCGTCCATTCGCGCATCGCCTGCGATACGAGCGCGATGGAGGGCGCACCGAAGAGCACGAGGCCGTGCGGACAACGATCCTCGGCAAGCCTGAGCGACATGAGCGTCTTGCCCGTGCCGCAGGCCATGATGGCCTTGCAGCGGTCGTGCATCTCGAGCGAGACGTTGATTTGGCGGATGGCACGAGCCTGGTGCGGCCTAGGGTCGAAAGTCACGCGATCGAACGTGGAGTTCGTGAGGCAGTGCGACCAGTCGACGTTGGACTTGGCCATCTCGGTTGGAGTGAGTAGCTCGGTCGTGATGCCCGTGTTCTGCTGCAGCTGCAGGATGTGACTTTCGACATTGGAAGAGAGTGCGTCAGAGGCGCTTGCCACGACGTAGCCACTGTATTTTGGGTTGGCCTCCACCTTTGCGAAGAAGGTGGAGAGCTCCTTGTAGGTGAGCTCGTGTGTGGGGTCGTAGTTCTTGCACTGGACGGCCCAAAAGCGGCCTTTGCTGTCCCTGTCCTCGCAGACGATGTCGATGCCTGTATCCTGTCCGTTATGGAGTGGGTTGGCCGGGTCGGACCACAGCCACACGCGTCCCATCGTCTGTTGGGACTGCGGATCGTTGCGTAGGTACCATGCGGTGACGCGTTCCCACAGGTCGCCTCTCTCCTTGGTAGACTTTGACATACGTTCTATGTAGCTAAGTACATCGAAGATTCCGGTTATCTTTTGTTGCTCTGCTGTGGACATGCGAACTCCCTCACCTATGTGTGCCTCACCCGTTGGCGCACCCTTTCAATTGTAGGTGAGGGAGGGGACATGAGAGAGCACATAAAGGATAGTAGCGAGGGTGCCACCGTCGCGGCTTGGATGATGGTAAGCATGTAAAGTATGAGACAGGGCAATCACTCTGAGCACATGATAAGCGAGCAAGGAAATGATTCGATTTGATTGGAGTATAGAAGACGTCTCATCACTGCAGAGGGAAAGTGTGCCTGAGGGGGCAGTTAGGATCGAAAGCCCCTCTTCCGACGACACAATGATGAGGGCCGCGGCCCCAATTGCCGTTGCGCTCTGCCTCCTGATGACTGGAATCGTTTTTGCGAAGACACGTGCGTGCCATGAGGCGGTCGTATCGCCTTGGGGGATTTTTGCTGGCTGTGCTACGGGATGTCTCCTGCTGGTTGTCCACGAGCTGCTCCACGCGATTGTCTATCCCAAAGAGGCGAGCGTTACGGTGGGAAAGATGAGGGGGAAGCTCGTATTCGTGGCACTTGCGTCATACCCGATGAAGAGACGTCGTTTCATACAGATGTGCCTGCTGCCTTATATGCTTGGGCTTGTCCCCCTGGCGGCATTTCTCTTTTCGCCGCCTGCGAACCATCTTCTCAACGGAATGATGTTTGGGATGGCCTGTATGGGTATGATCTCGCCTTATCCAGACGTATATAACGTCCTGCTTGTGCTTAAAGGCAGCAGCAAAAAGGACTGCATCATGTTCTATGAGGACGACCTCTATAGGATAAGCGCCCTTGCTGGAGGTGGCCTCACATAAGCTCGAACGAGCTGTGTCGCGTCCGTCATTCGTGACGGGCCATCCTTGTAGCACGAGCAGTCCCTATAGCTTCTGCGCCGCGATGGAGTAACGCGGCTGGGGCTATCTGCGGCCTACCTGTGGATGACGGTCTCGGAAAGCGGCTTCCTGCTGGCGTGATTGGGTAGGGGCCCTGTCCCTTCGGCGGCATGGCCCAGGTCGAGGGCCATCAGGACGACCTCGTTGCTCGGAAGCCCCAACGCCTCGGCCATCCTCTGGGGGTCAAAACGATTGATCCAGCAACTGTCCACACCCAGGCTCTGCGCGGCAAGCAGCATGTGCGTGGCCACGATGCTCGCGTCCTCTATGCCGGAATCGCGCACGCCGCCCGGATAGGTGAAGACGTTGGTGCTGTCGAACGCCACGAGCAGGACGGTGGGGGCACCGTAGCGGCAGGGGCAGACCTCGTCGAACCGCGCCAACGCCCCGTCGGACTCGAGCACGTAGACCCTCTGCTCCTGGAGGTTCTTGGCGGTCGGCGCGAGGCGTCCGGCCTCCAGGATCGCGTCCAGCTCCTCTTCGCTAATCGCCTTGTCGCCAAACTTCTTGCAGGAATAGCGATCTCTGATGACTTCCGCAAACTCCATGAGGGCCTCCTCGTCTTGGTGCCTTTCCTACCGCACGATGTAGCTGTCCACGATCTCGCCGTAATAGATGACGTGGTAGTAGCAGTTGCCGCCCTTATCGATGTCGGTGACGTCGGCGGGGTAGAAGCGCTCCTGTATGTCCTCGGGGACGGAGCCCTTGTCCATCAGCTGCTGGTACATGACCCTGCACTCCAGCGTCAGCGGCACCTCGGCGATCGCGGGGACGTCCACCGTGCTGCCGTCCACCAGGGTCAGGCCCAGCTCGTCCACCTTGTCCACGCTGCGACCGCTCTTGGTGCCGGCGACGGCGAGGACATCTCTGTCCAGACGCTCCCCCTCAAGGGGAACGTTGACGGTGAACTCCGGGTTCTCCTCGAGCAGCGCATGCGTGTGGCGGCTCGTGCGGACGAAGGCGGTGAAGGTGGGCTTGCCCCAGAGCGTGCCGATGAGACCCCACCCGATCACCATGGTGTCAACCTCGCCGCCTGCCTTGGTGGTGAGCAGGATGCCCCCGGGGTTCGCCCGCGTGATCGTGCCTGCGTGCTCGAACGGATCGATGTGCTGACGCTCCATGGTGGTTCCCCTCGGTCGCGACTCCCTACGCGACCAGCCTACCCCGTTGCGCGCTGTGTGGAGCTGGGGTGTCCACCCTTCCACCTGGTCACCATGTCGAAGGCTGGCTGAAATCGCAGCATGTCCCTCTGGCCGAGCGAGCCCGTGGTGGCTCGGAACGTATGGGGCAGGTTCAAGGACGGGATGGTCTGCCTCAGAGTTCCCATCGGTCTGTAAGGCGGCAGTTGTTCGGAGCCTTGCGTACTGACGGAGTCTAAAAGGAAGAATACTTTGTGTACTGCACAGGTTCCATCCCTCTGTGCCCCACGTGCCCCAACGGTCTACAATGGGTACATCGAGAGCAAGCCGGGGCCTTTGGCAAGCGCCGGTGCGAGAAGGGCCCAGGTGCATGAGGAACTAGCGATGCCCACAAGACACCCACGACCAGACCCACGCGCTGGCGGCCATGCCCACGGGTGCAGCATCGCGATTGCATGCCCATTTCGAGCCGGGCGCCCCCGATAGGTTCCATCAAGACGCCTTGCCACGCTCGCATGGCCTCCCGCCGAGACCGGAGGCCCCATGCAGCTCAACCTGTCGAACGTCACATACACATACCCCGCGTCGCCCGAGCCGGCCCTGTGTGGGGTGACGGCCACGTTCCCGCAGGGATGGACCGGCATCGTCGGCGACAACGGGTGTGGCAAGACCACGCTCGCGCTCGTGGCCTGTAACGTCATGCGCCCGGATGCCGGAAGTGTTGCCCCTGCGCTCGTGGCCCGCTACTGCGCCCAGGACGCCACCCGCCCGCCGGACGACCTTGAGGACTTCGCGCTGGCCTACGATGGGACCGCCGTGCGGCTCCGGGACGAGCTGCGCATAGACGACGGATGGGCGTGGCGCTACGACACGCTCTCCGGCGGCCAGCAGAAGCGCCTGCAGGTGGCCTGCGCCCTGTGGGCGCGGCCCGACGTCCTGGCCGTGGACGAGCCGACCAACCACGTTGACGCGACGACCCGTCATGCCATATCCGAGGCCCTCTCGCGCTTTGGGGGAATCGGCCTTCTCGTCTCGCATGACAGGGAGCTGCTGGACGCGCTCTGCACGCAGTGCCTGTTCGTCTCGAGGGGGTCGGCCACCATGCGGCCGGGTGGCTACACGCAGGGGTCGGGCCAGGCCGAGCTCGAGCGCGACAGCGCGACGCGCGCCCGCGAGTCGGCGCGTAGGGAGAGGGAGCGTCTCGAGCGCGAGGCCCAGCGCCGGCGCGAGGAGGCGTCGCGGGTCGTGTCGCGCAGGAGCGGGAAGCATGCTGCCAAGAACGACAGCGATGCCCGCGAGAAGCGGCGGCGCTTCATCGTCTCTGGGCAGGACGGGAAGGCCGGAAGGCTCTCATCGCGCATGGAGGCCCGGCTCTCCGACGCGGCGGGCAGGCTCGATGCCGTGCGGGTCGAGAGGCGCTACGAGTCCGACGTCTGGCTCGACACAACTCCGAGTGAGCGCAAGGTGCTGCTGCGCATGGAGGAGGCCGTCATCCCCCTCGGCGGTGGGGCAGCGCTGGCGGTGCCCACCCTCTACATCGGCAGCACCGACCACATCGGGCTGGTCGGCGACAACGGCAGCGGAAAGACGACGCTCGTCAGGCGCATCGTGGAGAGCCTGCCCGATGCGATGAGGGTCCTCTACGTCCCCCAGGAGCCCACGCGGCCCCAGCGGCGGTCGGCGATGGACGCCCTGGCCGACCTGGGCAGCACCGACCGTGGTCGCGTGCTCTCCGTTGTGGCGCGGCTCAACTCAGAGCCGGAGCGCATCCTGGAGGGCGGCGACGTCAGCCCCGGCGAGATGCGCAAGCTCATGCTCGCCCTTGGGATCCTGGGTGCACCGGAGCTCGTCGTGATGGACGAGCCTACGAACCACCTCGACCTCGGGTCCATCGAGGCCCTGGAGCGCCTGCTCGCGGCCTTCCCCGGGGCGCTGCTGCTCGTCTCCCACGACGCCGCGCTCATCCGGGCCGCAACACGCATCGCATGGACGATATCGGAGGGCCCCATGGGCTACGCGCTTACGGTAGTAGGCTAGGCTCCCGACCCGCAAGGCGCATCTCCGGCCTGCGCGCCTTCTCGACGTCATCGGACACCACGGAACCATCGGGATGACTCTGGTGCAATGGGGTAGTAAGAGATAAATGCCCTGCGGACGTCTGCTGCACGGGGTTCTGGAGAAAACCGGAGGCAAGCCGATGCTCTTCCTCATGTCTGGCCTGAGTGCATACGTCTACCTGTTCATGCTGCTTGCGCTGGGTCCTGCCATTGTGCTGATGGTCTATGTGTATCGGCTTGATACCCTTGACCGGGAGCCGATTGGGCTGCTGTGGTCGCTCGTCATGAGGGGTGTCGCTGCGGCACTCGCTGCAAGCCTCCTTGAGGCCATCGGCATGCGGGCCTTCGGGCTCCTCTCGGGTCTTGACCCCTCTGGCATGCAGTTTGAGGTTATGGGCGACCTCATGGTGGTCGGCGTGATCGAGGAGGGCGCCAAGTATGCGCTCATGGCTCGAAGGACCTGGAACAGCCCTGCATTCAACTGTCGCTTCGACGGGGTCGTCTACGCCGTGTTCACGTCGCTGGGCTTTGCGGGCATGGAGAACATCACGTATGGCCTGGCATATGGGCCAGGCGTGCTGTTCTCGCGCGCTATCATGGCCATCCCGGCCCACATGGGGTTTGCCGTGCTCTTTGGCCTGTTCTACGGGCAGGCCAAGCTCTGCGGCGTACGCGGGTACAGGCTTGCGTCTGCCCTCTGCGCCGTGGGCGGCTATGTGCTTTCGGTTGTGGCGCATGGCCTGTACGACTCGGCTGCCGCCATGGCGACGGATGCGTCGGGCGGACTCTTCCTGCTTGTCGTGGTGGCCGTGTACCTGATCGTCTTCAAGGTCGCACGCTCGGCGGCGCGCCACGACCGCCGCTTTGCCTCATAGCCGGCGCCTGGGGCCCATGTCAACCCTACCTGTGCCATGTAATGTCGAGGAGGCCTCTTGCGGCGGTTTGGGGTGAAGATGCAACTCGGCTTCTCGGCGGTGGGTATGGCGTTCCTCGCGTTGCTGTTCATCCCCAACGTCCTCTGGACAAGAAGCCGACCCTCGGGCTACGACGAGGTGTCAAGGCACGAGAGCCGCGTGTTGCTTGCGTTTGAGAGGGTCGTCCAGGCCGCCACCACCTGCGCCGCCATCGTGTTCGTCTGTCCGCAGGGTCTCTCCCTGCCTTGGTTGCTCTGGCTCGTTGCCGCTACCGCCCTCATGCTCCTGTACGGGCTTGCCTGGGTCCGCTACTTCAGGGGAGGGGAGGAGCTCGCCGGTATGTACGCGCCTCTCGGCCCCATCCCCGTGCCCCTGGCGTCTCTGCCTGTGGCCGCGTTTGGCCTCCTGGGTGTCTGGTGCCAATCACCGGCAGTGGTCATCTCTGCCGTCGTCCTTGGCATCGGCCACATCGGCATCCACCTCGGGCACCTGCTGGCACACTAGTCCGTGCCTACGTGCGCCGTGGACATGCAGGGAGTCTTCGTCTTCAATCTGAAATTTCCGCAACAGTGCCCATGAATTTCAGATGGAGTTGCCATGATCATACATCGTCCCAGCTACATGCAGGGGCTCATCTCTGGAATGGGGTCGGATCAGGTCAAGGCCGTTACGGGCCTCAGGCGCTGCGGCAAGTCGTTCCTAGTGTTCAACCTGTTCAAGGATTACCTGGTCAAGCTGGGTATCCCCAAGACCAACATCATCGAGATGGCATTCGATCGGTTCAGCAACAGAAGATATCGAAACCCCGAGATCTTCTATTCCTATGTGATGGAGGAACTCGGCAAGACAAGCGGGAGACGCTACGTGCTTCTGGATGAGGTGCAGCTGCTTGACAGCTTCCCTGAGGTTCTTATAGACCTCATTGCATGCCCGACGTCGACATGTGCGTGACGGGTAGCAACGCGCGGCTGCTGTCCAAGGACGTGGTGACCGAGCTTAGGGGACGCGGCCAGGAGATGGCGATGGCACCATTGGCACCATTGAGCTTCTCGGAATTCATGAGTGCATACGGTGGCGACAAACGCGACGGCTACGCCGAATACGCCACGTATGGCGAGCTTCCTGCGGTGCTTTCCAAGAAGATGACCCAAGAGAAGGCCGATTATCTGTCCTCTCTCTATGATGAGCTCTACATCCGCGATATTGTCGAGCGCAATGGCATTCGCGACACGGGAAACCTTGAGGAGCTTATAGACGTACTGTCCTCGGCAATCGGATCGCTCGTGAATCCCTCCAAGATTTCGGCGACTTTCAGGAGCGAAAAGGACACGACGATTGCCCCCGAGACCGTTGATCGCTACCTATCGCATTTAGAGGACGCGTTTCTTGTGAGTCGTGCGAAGCGCTACGATCTGAAGGGCCGGAGGTATATCGGCACCCCATTCAAACTCTACTTCTCGGACCTGGGGTGCGCAACGCGCGCATGAACTTCCGACGGATGGAGGGCTCCCATATCATGGAGAACGTCATCTACGACGAGTTGAGGGGTCGAGGCCTTGGTGTTGATGTCGGAGTTGTGCCCACGGGCGTCAGGGGCAAGGATGGCAAGGTGTGCCGTACCCAGCTTGAGGTTGACTTCGTATGCGACAAGGGGAGCAAGCGCTACTACGTTCAGTCCGTCCTTGCCATGCCCACTCCCGAGAAGCGCGAGCAGGAGGAGCGGTCTCTCCTCAGGATCGATGATGGGTTCAAAAAGGCCATCATCACCAAGGAGGGGTTTGAGCCTCACTATGACGAGCATGGGGTGCTGACGATGAACGTCTACGACTTCCTGCTCGATGCGAATAGCCTTGACTTCTAGGTTTTTGTTCTATCTATACTAGTATAGATATGATAGAATCAGGCCGTCCGGCGGGGACAACTCCAGAGGAGGCCATGCAATGGTCGCAGGCAGCATGCGCCAGCCGATCAGCCCGATTCTCGCCGTCGAGGGCTACTCCAAGAGTTACGGGAAAAAGAGGGTCGTGGAAGATGTAGCGCTCTCGGTCCTCCCGGGAAGCATCTTCGGCTTTGTGGGGCACAACGGCGCGGGCAAGACGACGCTCATCCGCTCCATCGTGGGTGCCCTCTCCTTCGATGAGGGCGACATCCGGATCTGCGGGAAATCGGTCCGCACGGATCCCGTCGCCTGCAAGCGGGTGTGCGCCTACGTGCCCGACAACCCGGACGTCTATGGCTTTCTCACCGGCATGCAATACCTCGACTACGTGGCGGACCTGTTTTGCGTTGGTTCCGATGAGCGGGTACGGCGCATAGACGGCTTCGCCAAGCGCTTGGGGATGGAAGACAGGCTTGGCGAGATGGTCTCCGCGTATTCGCACGGCATGAGGCAGAAGCTCGTTTTGATCGGAGCCTTCCTTCACGAGCCACGGCTGCTCGTGCTCGACGAGCCCTTCGTCGGGCTCGACCCCGAGGCGGCATACGAGCTGCGCGCCATGATGCACGAGCTCACGTCGCGCGGCAGCGCCATCTTCCTCTCGAGCCACGTGCTCGACACCGTGGAGAGGCTCTGCGACAGGGTCGCGATCATCCGCCGGGGCGGCATCGTCCGCGCGGGGACGACCGAGGAGGTCCGAGGGGACGAGAGCCTCGAGCAGGTGTTCCTCGAACTCGCGAGGGAGGCGCGCAATGGCTAGCCTCGCGCCCCTGCTCAGGGTCCAGGCGCTCGGCGCGTTCAGTGTGGGCCGTCTGATGAACGAGCGCGATCCCAAGGCACGGAGGAGGGTCGTGCTCGCCGCCGTGGGCATTAGCCTGCTCGTCGCGTATGCCGTAGGGTATATGTGGATGGTCGGGCAGATGCTTGTTGCGCTCGGTGCTGTGGAGGCGCTGCCCTGCCTCGCCGTTACGACGGCGGGCGTGGGCTGCGTGTTCTCCACGTTCATCAAGGCGAACGGGCTTCTGTTCAGGTTCAGGGACTTCGACCTCGTCGTCTCGATGCCCACGCCCCTGTGGGCCGTGGTCGTCTCGCGTGTCGCCCCGCTCTATGGCATGGGACTTGTGTGCTCCCTGGTCCTCGGTGCACCGCTCATGGCTTCCTACCTGCTCGCGATCGGTGTTACGCCCGCAGGCGTCATCGTCTCCGTTTTGGTTCTGCTGCTGGCTCCGGCAATCCCTTTGGCGCTCGCCCTTGTCGTCTCGTTCTGCGTGGCCTGGGCGGCGTCACGCACGCCCTTCGCCGACCGCGCACTCGGCATCGTCGGCGTGCTTGCCACGGTCGCGCTCGTGGTGGGGGTCATGCTCGCAACGGGAGGCACGGGCACGTCTGGCCAAGGGGGCCTCGATGCCCTTGCCGTGATGGGCGAGCAGATGAGAGGGGCCGTGTCGGCGCTGTGGCCACCCTCCGCATGGGCGGCGGACGCGATAGGGGGGAGCACGTCCGCGCTTGCGTTGTACGCGGGCGTCTCGACGGCGTCTGGCGTTGCCGCAGTCGCGGTGCTTTCGCGCTTTCTGGTACCCATGAACTCCCTGCTCTGTGCCGGGGGCCTGCGTAGGGCGGGGAGTGAGCCCACGAGGGCGGGCGCCCCTCGAAGCCCTCTGGTCGCGCTGGTCCGCAAGGAGTTCAGGCTGTGGCTTGGGACTCCGATATACCTCATGAACACCGCACCCGGTCCCATTCTCGCCCTTGTCATCGCTATCGCGACAGCCGCGGTCGGGCCCGATGCCATCGCGTCTGCGATGAACATTCCGGGGGCAGGCCGAGACGCGATCGCCACCCTTATGGCGGAGGTGCTTCCCTGGGCCCTGGGGCTCTGCATGGCGATGACGTCGCCTGCCGCCTCGTCGACCTCGCTCGAGGGGAGTGCGCGTTGGATCGCGCAGACCGCGCCGGTGCCCTCCTCCACGATAGTCGGTGCCAAGCTGGCACTGAGCCTGCTCGTCACGGGACCTGCTTCCGTGATTTCCGGGACGATCGTCGCCGTGGGGGTCGCGAGGACACCGCTCGACGCCATCCTGTGCGTCATCGCCCCGCTGGCGATGGGGGCCCTGTCCTCGTGCCTGGGCGCCCTCCTGGACGCGCGGCGTCCCAACTACGACTGGACGAGCGAATACGAGCCGGTCAAGCGCTCGGTGAACGTTGGCATCTGCGTCGGCGTGGGCTTCCTCGCGACGATGGCTGGGGCTGTGGCGTCACTGCTTGCGAGTGGCTTGGGCTCCGTGGCGGGCCTAGCCGTCGCCCTGGCAGTCCTTGTGGCGTCCGCGCTTCTTGGAAAGTCTGCCCTGCACACCTCGCTCCAGGAACGGTGAAGGGCGGGTGCGAGGCCCGATGGTATATTCAGCCTATGGCAGAGAGACATGCGCGGAGAAGGGGATGACATGATCCTCCATATTGACCAGATGGATCAGACACCCGTCTACCAGCAGATTCGCGACCAGATCGTGGCGGCCATCGCACGGGAGGAGCTCCTTCCCGCAGACCGGCTCCCCAGCGTGCGCACGCTCGCAGGCGACCTCGGCGTGAACCTCCATACCGTGAACAAGGCGTACGCCGTGCTGCGGGACGAGGGGTACCTCCTCATGCGCGGCCGCTCGGGGGCGATAGTGGCAGATTTTGGGCAGGTTGCGACACCCGAGCGCGTGGCGGCAAATGCGGAGCGGCTTGCGACAGGCCTCCGCCAGCTTGCCCTGGAGCACTGCGCCCAGGGTGGGACCGAGGAGACGTTCCTGGAGGCCGCGCGCACCCAGGCCAGGCGCGTGTTTGCGGATTCGGCCGCAGGCTCTTCGTCTGAGGGGGCATGACTGTGATCGCTGCCACCACGATTGGCATGCTGGCATCGTTGACGCTTACCGTTGGCTTGCTGCTTGCCTTTACTCCGTACCTCATGCGCCGCAGCGAGTGCTTTGCCGTGACGGTGCCCGCCTCCGTTCAGCACGACCCGCGTCTTGTCGCCCTCAAGAGGCGCTATGCCATGGTGATGCTCGTCCTGACGGCGGTGGCGACCGTCGCCTCTCTGGCGGCTGGCATGCTGATGGTCTCTGGCCAGGAAGGGATTGGTACGGCGCTTATGTGTGCCGCCCTGCTCGTCCCTGTGGTCATGTCGTTCGTGCTCATGCTGCGCAATCGCCGCAGGGTGAGCGCGCTCAAGCGCTCCGAGGGTTGGGGGGTGAGGGGCCGTCAGGCGGTCGCCAGCGTTGCCGAGGAGGATTTGCCGGGTGCGATTCCTCTCGCATGGGATCTCGTCTACGCCCCCGTCGTCCTGGGGACGGTCTGCCTGGGACTCGTGCTCTATCCCGGCATGCCCGAGCAGTTGCCGATGCATGCCGACTTCATGGGGAACGTCAACAGCTACGTACCGAAGACGCTTGGTAGCGCCATCGGGTTTCCCGTTGCCATCGAGACGTTCACGGTGGCGTGCTTCGTCTTTGCCCATTGGACGATCCTACGCTCGAAGCATCCGGTAGACCCCGGTGCGCCTGCCACGTCCGCGCTCGCATACGGGCTCTTTGCCCATGCGCAAAGCGTGCTCCTCCTTGTCATGGGCGTGCTCGTGAGCGGGGGGACCGGCCTTCTGTTCCTGCTTTCATCAGCGGGATTCATCGGGCTTGGCCAGGCGGGGCTCGGCATCATGATGCTCTGCGTCCCCCTTGCCATAGGTGGCGTGGTACTCTCGGTCACCTACGGTCAGGCGGGCTCGCGTGTGTTCAGGAGGATGCGGGACGGCGGCAAGCTCCTGTCGGATGACGATGAGCACTGGAAGCTCGGTGTGCTTTACGTCAACCAGGAGGACGCGAGCGTCTTTTTGCCCAAGCGCTTCGGCTTTGGCTGGACTCTGAACTTCGCACGACCGGCCGCCTGGGCGATTGTCGTTGGCTTCGTCGTCCTCACCACGGCGTTCGTCGTGGCCGTGTTTATCCTGGTGGGGTAGGCGGTATCTTACGAGGGCATCGCTCCCGAGACGGTGGAGGTGGCAAGATGGGATTTTCCGATGACGTCACGCGCTGGCTGAACAAGCCGACGGTAGAGCCGAGGCTCGTTGTCTCGCCAGACACGCCTGAGCGCTTCGCGGGCAACGCGCGAGTGGTCTGTGACCAGTTGCTTCCCCTCCTCAGGCAGATTGCACGCGAGGAGAACAAGAGCTACCTTTCCTTTGGCAGGCGCTACGAGGAGTGGCTTGGGGAGAGGCATCGGCGTGGCGAGCGCATGCCGGATACGGACGACCTCTTCTCCGCCTACCTCGAGCGTCACTGTACCCTCGTGGGTCCGCACGTGACGCCCAGGCAGATGAGCCGTCAGCGCAGCTGCGCTTGGCAGTACCCATCGATCTACTCGTTTCTCGACTGGGGTTGTACGCTCACGTTCTCGCAGAGGAGTGCTAAGCTTGTGCACCTCGAGATGTCGTTCCCCTTTGCCAACGACACCGGATGGGCACGCCACATGGACCTTCCCGAGGGACCTCACACCGAGCGTCTGCGGTTCACCCTGCGTGATCCCGACCTCTCAGGAACGTGGCTCGTGGACGCTGTGGAGTGTTGCCACGACGGTCGGCATGCGTGGTTGACAAGCCTGTAGGGAACGGCGATGCGCGGTGCCGCCCAGGAGCCGGGCTGTCGGTCGCGAGTCTGACGTTCTCGCCAAGCTGTCGCTCTCGTGTACGGGCGGCTATTCGCATGCGCTCGCCCTGCGGGAGGAACCCTAAGTCGAGATCTTGTCTCTCGCTGTGATATAGCAGTGACGCATGGTGAGCACGGCAGTCCTGCCGATGCCGAAGGAGTGTACCGTATACATGGCGCTGCCAAGCAGGTACGCCCCCCTGTTGAGTTGCGTATGGCGCGGCATTGGCCTACCCATAAGCTCGCAATAGCGGCGAATGCGCCCGATTGGTACCTCGCACATGCGCTCGACGATGGTGGGGTCCATCATGCTGAAGATGCGCTTCTCGTTCTCAATGACCAGCGGGTTGTCCTTGCCATCGTCGATCTCGGCGCCAAAGGCGTACGAGAATCCCTTCTGATAGTGGGCCGCGAGAATGCGCTCGTCGGTAATCCCAAGCCGCTTAATGACTTCGAGCATCGTGACCCAGCGGTCAAAGGGTCGTGTCACCAGCTCCGGCGTCTTGTGGTTGTGGGTGCTGCCAGGCAGGTCAACGCGATAGTTGTAGTAGCAGTTGTTGAGGTACAGGATTGACGAAGCTTGGCACATCGTTTCGACGAGGAATGGGTTGTCCGCCCAGCCAGCCCCTGGGTACTCGATGAAGCGGATTCCCTTTTCGTTTAGGAAGTCTCGACGATACAGCGCAGACCAGATTGAGGGGTGCATGGTGATGAGCATTGGCTCATCGGAGAGGGTAAAGGGCTTGTTGCGGGACGCGAGCCTTGAGGCAAGCAGGCAGGGACGCGTCTCGGTCTTTGTGGGATCGTCCCAGTTGCACACTTCCGTCCAGGGGCACTTGATGATGTCAATCTGGCTTGAGGATTTGGATGCAAAGTCGAGCATGTCCTGATACATCTCGGCGTCAATGTAGTCATCTGGCTCGATAATCGATATCCATTTGCCGGTAGCGATGTCGATGCCTCGGTTGCAGCCTGCTCCATAGCCGCCGTTTTCCTTGTGAATCGCCTTCACACGAGGATCACGTGCTGCATATTCATCAATTATGGCGGGCGAGTTATCCGTGCAGCCATCGTCTATGAGGATGATCTCGAGCTCCTTGTGCGTTTGCCCGCAGATGCTGTCCAGGCATTGGCGCAGGAACTTGCCGGCGTTGTAGATGGGAACTATAACAGAAACCAGGGAGCTTGCATCGTCTTGCATTCGCTTCTCCAAACACGCTAGCAGCTTGATTCGCTTAGGACGAGACAATACATAAAACAAGAACTTTAGGCTACCACCAGTATGGCAGCCGCCAACCTGTAGCCAAATGAAATGAGGGTCCGCAACAAATCATGCGCACTTTGCATTGCTCGAAGTCGTGGGTTCCGGGCTAGGGAGCTGGCTTAAGGCACAACCCCGGTGCTTGGGTTACCATGCGGCCGGAGTTGCTTTGCAGTGCAGGTGTTGGCGCAACCACATGTGCGACTGCGGCTATCGAGCCCAAGTCCCGGATTCGGCGATTGGGGGCATCCGTGCAACAAGATAAGGCAAAACTACACACAGAATTGAGGATAAGTAGGTTATGTTTTGACCTTGGAACCCGTTGGGCTACGCTCGACGGGATTTGATGGAGCGTGGCCCCATTGCCATCTGGGGTTTTCTTGTCGACTCGCTGCGAAAGATTGCTTCTCGTCGTATCGAAGGGCCCCAAAGATAGAACATAACCTACTTATCCTCAATTCTGTGTGCAATTTCAGCTCGCGTTGTTGCGCAGGCCTGTCTTGGTCGGATTGTTAGACCATCTCAGCGAGGGGTTGGTTCCAACTCGGCGTCCGTCTCTGCGACTCATCGCCCAGCCCAGGCTTGTGGGCACCGCCAGAGACGTCGTAGGCGTTACCGTGATGTCGCACTTTTCGGCCGGCACCGCGTGTCTCCCAGTCGTACCATGAGTGTTGCCTGCGCCGGCATCTTGTGCCCAGCGGGCCTCAATACCGAGGGAAGGATAAGAAATGATTGCTTTGGGCTGTGACCATGGTGGGATCGCTGCCAACAAGTTCAGGGGCATCCGCGCAGCGCTGTGCGGTGATTGCTTCTCGGCCGAGGCCACCCACCAGCACAACGACGCCAACATCCTCACGATGGGCGCACGCGTGACCGGCCCTGGTCTTGCGCTCAAGATCGTGGACACGTTCCTCGACATGCCGTTCAGCGGAGACGAGCGCCACGTGCGCCGCATAGCGAAGATCTCTGCCATCGAGAGCGAGCGGTAAGCAGGCTTCGATGCCCGGCACTTTTGAGAAGAGAGACAACAATCCGCAGGTAGACCTTACCGGTGAGGCAGCTGGGCTGCGCTGGCTTGGCGAGGCCGAGAGGGACGGCGGCCTTGTGTGCTCGCATGTTGTGCACGCCGACGCCCATCGCCTGATTGAGGAGCGTATTGAGGAGGGCGTGCCCACGCGGGAGAAGGCGTGCCTTGCTGGTGCAGCGCTCGCTCGCACGCATGCGGCAGGTGCTGCCTGGTACGGCTGCCCTCCGCCTGCCTGGAACGGAAGAGGCTACGCTATTGGCCGCTCGCGCACGCCCGTGGTTCCCTCTGGGACGGTCGGCGATATGGGTTGGGGAGCCGCTTGCGCCGAGTGGCGCGTAATGCCCCATGTGCGTACGATTTGCAATGATGGGCTGGTAGATGCATCGGAGGTACGGCTTCTCACCCATGTGGCGGACCGCATGGCGGCTGGCGACTTTGACTCGCCGGAGCCGGAGCTCGTCCGCAGTGAGGGACACGCGTGCTCGCGCATCCACGGCGACCTTTGGGCCGGAAACCTGCTCTGGGCGGCTGACGACTCGCGCGCTGCGGTCACGGGTGCCGCACTCATCGACCCCATGGCGTCAGGCGGCCACGCCGAGACCGACCTCGCCATGCTCCAACTCTTTGGCTGTGCCTACCTGGACGACCTTCTCGCCGCATATAACGAGGTGTCACCGTTGGCCGATGGCTGGCGCGAGCGCATTGGCATCCACCAGCTGGTGCCGGCGCTTCTGCACTGCGTGCTTTTTGGCGAGAGCTACATGGGGCTTGCGCTTTCCATCGCTCGCCGCTACGCGTGAGGCTGCCTTACACCAGCTGGATATGTTCGATGTCCTCGCGCTGAGAGGTGCGGTAAAGCACGAACTTGTGGCCAATCACCTGGACGACCTCGGCATGGGTGGGGCGCGCGAGCGCGATGGCGGCCTCGCGGGTGTCCATGCCAGAGGTGCCCTGAACCGAGCACTTGATAAGCTCGTTTGCCTCGAGCGCGGAGTTGGCCTGGTGCACGACGGCATCCGTGATGCCGGCCTTGCCAACGCCGATGGTCGCATCGAGTCGGTTGGCCATACTGCGGAGCTGGCGAATCTGACGACCGGTGAGTTCCATGGTTCCTCCTGTGTGGAAGCGCAGAGCTTCTCGCTGGTATTAACGCTATGGGAGGTTACCACGTAGGGAGGCCGACGTGCCGTTGCGGGGCGTTTCCCCTTGAAGCATGCACGTTGGCGCAAGCGGGGCGCCACACGCCCACCTCTATTAGATTAGTCTAACTTGTCAGCGTGACGTCAAGCCTGCCCCCTGTGGGGGTATCGTGAAAGCGTTATCAGTCATGAAAGCGCTATCAGAGTTCGATCCGATGGGAGAATCGCCATGTTTGACAACCTGCCCGTTCCCGGACGCAACGACCCCTGTTGGTGCGGGAGCGGCAAGAAGTACAAGAAGTGCCACGGCCCGTCCGACGAGCGCATGGAAAGCCTGTACCTGGAAGGCGAGGAGGTCTTGCCCCGCTCGCTGCTCAAGACTGCCGCAGACATCGAAGGCATCAAGGCTTCGGCAGCCGTGAACATGGGTGTTCTCGACTACGTGGGTGAACGCATCTGCGCAGGTACGTCGACCATGGATATCAATCGCTGGGTCGAGGAGTACCTCGGCGCCCACGATGCCGTCTCGGCGGACCTCAACTTTGAGGGCTACCCCTACAGCGTGTGCACGTCCGTCAACGACGTCGTCTGCCACGGCTTTCCCAACGAGAAAGACATCCTTAAGGATGGCGACATCATCAATGTCGACATGTCCACAATCAAGGGCGGGTACTTCTCGGACTCCAGTCGCATGTACTGCATCGGCGAGGTGAGCGAGCAGCGCAAGCGCCTGGTCGAGGTGTGCCACAACGCTGTGAACGCGGGTCTTGATGCGGTCAGGCCCTGGGGTCACCTTGGCGACGTGGGTGCGGCCGTGAACAAGGTGTGTCGCGATGCCGGCTTCAGCGTGGTGGAGGAGTACGGCGGCCATGGCATTGGCCGCGAGTTCCACGAGGATCCCTTCGTGAGCTTTGTCTCCGAGGAAGACACTGGCCCCGTCCTTGTTCCAGGCATGTGCTTCACCATCGAGCCTATGGTCAACGCGAGCAAGCCGGGCATCAGGACGGACAGGGGCAACGGCTGGATTGTGCGTACGGCCGACGGCTCCGACTCTGCTCAGTGGGAGGTTCAGCTCGTGGTTACCGAGGGTGGCTACGAGCTTCTGTCCTGGTAGAACGTGCCGGGAATGGTGCTGGGGGCTTTCTCAGGGAGCGCTTTGTTCCGTGCTTGCAGGGCACTCACGCTGAACCTCCGGCACCTCTATGCTGCCCTCGCCTTCGTTCCAGTAGCCCAGGCGAATGCCCCGCATGTAGACCGCGACCGCCTCGGCAAAGTATCCGCGCGCGTTAAGGTGGGTCCAGTCGGAGCGCAGCTGCTGCGATATGCAGCCGCGCTGTGCGTCCTCGAAGTCCTGCTCGGTTGGCTCGAGGCCCGAGATCTGCAGGCCATGCTTGATGAGAAAAACGCGCATGTTGATGAAGTGGTCGCCAAAGGACTCACGCAGGGCAGACTCCCAGTCGGTCTCCTTGGGGGCGTAGTCCTCGGTGAAGGGTTCCTGGTTGGTATCGCCCACGGAGGTGCCGGGGTCATCGGTGTCTCCCAGGATGAGATAGTCCTCGCAGCCCGAATAGTCGATCATTGCTTTGTACTGGTCAATGAGGGTCTGGTAGTCCTCATCCCAGCCGCCATTGCTGCCAATCTCGAGGATGAGGATGTCACCTGCGTGCTCTTGGCCCTGCTCGATGACCATGGAATCAATGTGACTTATGGTCTCCCTGTCATCGTCGTTGGCCGTCTCACCCTCGCTATCCTCTGCGGCGCCTGGCTCCTCGGCACCTTTGGGCGAAAGGGCGCCTTGCATGATGGCAATCTCCTCAGACGTTGCCCCTGCGACGCCAAAGTTGTAGGTGTCCAGCCCCGTGAGCTGAGAAAGGACCTGCGGGTAGGACTGGTAGCTCGTGTCGTACGGCTCCCCGTCTGCAAGCGAGACAAGCGCATCGTCTGCGCCCACACCCTGGGTCAGGCTATCTCCCCAACAGACAATCACGCGGTCGTCATTCTCGCTGGGGCCTGGGTAGAAGCGCCAGCCCTCATTTCCGCCATCTGGCGAGGAAGACGAGCCGCCCAGGCCTGACGCACATCCGGCAAGTGCCAAGACAAGTGCTGCAACTGTCAGAATGACGGTAGCTCTTCGCCCCATGCGGCCTCCTCTCCAGAATGCATCGATGATAGTCATTTGGATGGGCGGCACGCGTGAGCTGGGGGCAAACGCTACGGTTTGTCCCCAGCCCCAAAATCCTAGTCCTACTTTCTACTGTTCCTTCGGCGCACGATGGCTGCCACACAGAGTAGGGCACAGCCTATGGCAGCTATGACCAGCAACCCCGTCACATCCATAGAGGCGTCACTGGTGTCCGGGATTTTTGGAGAGGCGGGCGTTTCGTCCTTGGGAGCCTGTGGCGTAGTTGGCACCTCCGGCGTGGTCGGGCCCTCGCTGGGCGGCTCTTGAGGCACTGTTTCCCTCGTGTTGGTGATGGTGAAGCCTGTTGTGGCATCGCCTGCGATCTTGGACGTGTAGCCGTCGACTGCACGCTCCTCGACCGTGTAGGAGTACTCGTGGCCCTCGGCATCGTCCTTGGGGAGGTTCGCGAACGTTGCCGTCCACACGCCGTTGCTGTCGGGGGTCACGGTCTGGTAGCCCACATACTCCCCGTCACGATAGAGGTTTACCCCGATGGACTTGGGGCGTAGGCCGTCCTTGTCGTTCTCGTCTTCCCAGGCCTTGGTGACGGGAATTTCCGTCGTGTCGACATGCTTGCCGATAAACACGCTGCCGTTGGACCCAATGCCGCCGCCGCGCGTGACGGACGTGTTGCCGGTGATGTGCACCCTCGACAGGGTGAGCGCCTTCTGCACATTGGGGCTGCCGGTGCCCAAGTCGTTGCTGAGGGACAGGCTCTGGTTGTCTATGGCGCTCAGGATGCCCTTGAGCTGGTCGAGCGGGACCTCGGTGCCGTCGTCGTACACCCATTTGTACGTGCCTCCGCCGAGCATGGAGGGCGAGATCTCATAGGGAGGGTTGCCACTGTGCGTGCCCAGGTAGGTCGCCGCCAGGATGTAGATCTCGCGCGCGTTGCCCTCGTCGGTGGTGTTGCCGTAGAACGCCGCGCCGTTGGTCAGGCTGATCTCGGTCACGGACACGGGGCAGGCCGCGTATCCGCCGCCTGCAGTGCTCGCCGAGTTGCCGGAGACCTCTACGTTGGAAAGGTAGAGCTCGCCGTTGTGGAAGGCGCTGTAGGCGCTGGAGTAGCCGTTGACATAGATGCCTCCGCCGCCGAACATCGCGCTGCCGTTGCCGGTGGCCGTCACGGAGTTGCCGGTGATGTCGCCGGCCGTGATGTGGGCGATGCTGTAGGTGGGCGTTCCGTCGTTGCCCTCCGCACTGTAGCCCGCCTGTACGAAGATGCCGCCACCGCCGCCGCCCGCGGTGTTGTTCGAGATGGTGCCGCCCGTCATGGTGAGCACGGGGCTGTCCTTCTCCGAAGCGTAGTAGGTGCCCATCGAGATTCCGCCGCCGCGCTCGAAGGCGGAGTTGTCCGTGATGGTCCCGCCGGAGAAGTTGACGTCGGAACCGTTGGCCGCGCAGATGCCGCCGCCACTTCCGCCGTATTCATCTCCCAGGGTGGCGCTGTTGCCCTCGATCGCGCGGTTGCCTTCGATGGTGCCGCTCGACATATTGATGGTCGAATCGTAGATGCCATAAATGCCGCCGCCCTGCACGGCTGAGTTGTTGCGTATGGTGCCACCTTCGATGTTCACGATGCTTCCGTTGGCGAAGACGGCCCCGCCGCCCTCGGGATACCAGTGGCCATTGCTCTGGATGCTATTGTTCTGCAGGATGGCGCCATTCCCCACAGTCACCGTGCTGCCATTGAAGGCGCCGACAAGCGAGCCGCCACTCCCATCGATTGCCGTGGCCTTCCCCGTGGAACCGCTTCCACTGCTGCCGTCAATGACGATGTTTTCGAGCGTCAGCGTGGCCCCGCGATCCACGTGGACGAGTTCCCCTGTGTAGGTGGCCTCGCGCTCGAGGGTCTTGCCGCCGAGGTCCCACGTCTCGGAGGTGCCGGAGAGTGCGATGGCACCCGTCACATAGATGGTGTCTGCGTCGTTGGCCTCCATGAGCGCCTTGGCCTTGGCAAAGGTCTTGACCGGCAACTCCGCGGTGCCTGGGTTTGCGTCATCACCCGTTGAGCCGTTGACGTACACGGGGCTTCCGTTGGCCGGGCTTGGGGAGGTCACCTCGTTCGCACTTGGTTCCGTGAAAGAAGTGCTGCCATTCTCTTCTTGCTCTGCGAAGGCAGTCGTACTGCTCACCTGGATGCCCATACAGGCAGCAAGGAGTGCCGTGATTGCGATGCAGAGGAGTCCCCGCAACTTCATGTGTTCCTCATTTCCCCTGGATAGTGACACCATACTGTACTGCATATCCATTATGTCGTGCACTGGCAATCTTGTGGTCAGGGCGAGTCGGTGAAAGACAGAACTGACCTTATTATGTGACACGACATCAGCCATCGCCTGCGCGTGCCGATGGCAGTTGGGCTTTCGAACTGGCTTGTCGTCGCGCTGGCGTGGCATAATCTCCGGAGAAGCAAGACTCGAGAGGCGGGGCAACATATGGGACAGAGCATTGACGTGCTGGCGCGTGCCGACGGGGTTCTGCCAGCGGTGAACAGGGGTGCGCTTCTCGCTATGGCTGCGGGCGGCCGTGTGAACGCCACGACCATCTCGTGGGGCATGCTGGGTGTCGAATGGGCCAAGCCCGTGTTCATTACGTTTGTGTGCAAGGGTCGCTTCTCTCGCACGCCTGCTGGACAGGATGGGCGAGTCTGCCATTGGCATCCCCGAAGAGGGCTTCGGCCGCACGATTCTGGGGCGTGCGGGCAGCGTGTCTGGGAGAGACGCCGACAAGATCAGGGAGCTGGGGCTGCATGCGGTGGCTCTACAGATTGTTTCGGTGCCCGCCATATCCGAGGCATCAATTACGCTGGAATGCTGCGTTGCGCATCGTCAACTGCAGGATCGTGATGCTCTGCCTGCGGGCCTTTTGAAGCGCTTCCATCCCGAGGACCTCTATGGTACGGATTTCGGCTCCAACCGTGACATGCACATCGCCTACTACGGCGAGATAGTCGCGGCTTACGAGATGTGGCAATCTGCTGCTTGCCACGACCGAGCGGGCCACCTAGCTTGGAGCCTGGCCTGCAAATGCCCCTCTCACAAGCTCGGTTCAGGCCCGGACGTTGCGGTTTGCATAGCCAGCCCTTGGCCATACGAGCACGAAGGCGCCCGTGCTCTTCGGGTGAAACGGAATCGTGACCAGGGAGCCATCGTTACCCTTCTCAAGGGCAGCAGTGACTCTGTCGGGCGAGGCCGTCATCTGATCTGGAGTATGAGAGGGACGTCGCGCAGGTCCCCGACGGTTACGTACGTTCTCCTTCGGAGAGTAGCTTTTGGAAAAGCACGGTCGAACGGATGGGAGGCACGCCCACATGTACACGGTAGCTGCTTTCGGGCCTTTGGGAAAAGTCCGCGTAGATCTGGTCGCAGCTCTGAAGGGCCCCCCGCGCCATGCGATAGAGCCCCATTCCATCTCGCGTGGGCGTCACGCGGATGCCCGAACGGGCTAATAGCTGCATGAAGCCGTCGCTGAACGACTTTGGTATCGAAGGGTGCATCGTGCCCGAGTATGACGCCGAGCAGTGCAACAACTGCCAAGCCTGTCAGATCGAGAGGCGCCACCCGTCGAAAGCGATAGCTTTCGTGAACGGAAGGGTGCCCAAACACCGATTGCTTGGAGGGCAATATACGATTCGGAAAAAACGATAGGAGAGTCATGTACTTCTGCGAGTATCACACCCCCGTCGTAGGAACGCTCACCGTTACGAGTGACGGCGAGGGAATAACCGGTTGCTGGTTTGATAACGACCGCCACTTCGGCCATGGGCTTACTGACAAGACCTTGGAGCGTCACGAGGATCTTCCCGTGCTCCGACAGGCGGAGTCGTGGCTTGACCGCTACTTCGCTGGCGAGAAGCCCAACTCCCGTGATCTTCCGCTGGCAGCGCGCGGTACGGAGTTCCAGCTGCTTGTGCGCGAGGCCCTCCTCGATATTCCCTATGGGGAGACCATGGCGTACGGTGCCATTGCCAAGCGACTGGAAGCCAAGACGGGTCGGCATCAGTCCCCGCGTGCAGTGGGCAGTGCCGTCGGTCACAATCCGCTGTGCGTGATGGTGCCCTGCCACCGTGTGGTTGCAGCGAACGGCAGCCTGACGGGCTTTGCCGGTGGGATTGCGCGGAAGGTTGCCCTGCTTGAGCACGAGAATGCACTCAAACCCGAATTCAAGGTTCCCCGCAAGGGCACGGCACTCGAGGGCGTCCCGAACGCTGCCCTTGTGGGTCGGGGGCAGCAGTACAGGTTCGAAGACCTGACTCCCGACCAGATGCGCTTGGTGCAGGAGGCGCGTGACAGCTCTTTTGCAGGCGTCTTCTTCGTGGGCGTGACATCCACGGGGGTCTACTGCCGTCCCGACTGCCGGGCAAAGGTCCCCATGCAGAAGAACTGTCGCTACTTCCCCACGGCCGAGGACGCCGAATCAGCGGGGTTCCGCTCCTGCAAGTTGTGTCACCCAGAGCGACTGAAGGGAAGCGGCTCATGACGCGCTACTTCGAGTACGGGGACGCGGAGGTCGACTGCCTCAGGTCGCGCGACAAGAAGCTCGCCGCTGCCATGGATGCGGTGGGGCACGTGTACCGCCAGATGGACGAGGGAAGCCTGTTCTCGGGCATCGTTCATCACATCATCGGACAACAGGTTTCCAGTGCCGCACAGGCTACCGTGTGGGCGAGGTTGCAGCAGCGGCTCGGAGAGGTCACGCCCGAGGCCGTGAATGCCGCGACTGTGGAGGAGCTGCAGTCGTGCGGCACCACATTCAAGAAGGTCGAGTACATGAAGGGCGTCGCCAGTCGCGTGTCGTCCGGCGAGTTCGACTTGGATGCAGTGGAGCACATGCCTGACGAGGAAGCCATCGAGGCCCTGAGCTCGCTTCCAGGCATAGGCGAGTGGACGGCGGAGATGCTTCTGCTGTTCAACCTCGGCCGTTCCGACATCCTCTCGTATGGTGACCTTGCCATCCAGCGTGGTATGCGCATGGTGTACCACCACCGCAAGGTGACAAGACAGATGTTCGAGCGCTACCGCAGGCGCTACTCTCCCTATGGGAGCGTGGCCAGCCTGTACCTATGGGCCGTCTCACACATGGATGTCCCTGGCTACGATCACGACTACGCGCCAAAGGCAAAGGCCAAACGCAAGAAGAATCGAGGTTGATACGCCTACTCCTTACCTGCCGGTAGGGCAGGCTCGTCAAGCGTGGGCCGAGTGCGGTAATGCATGTGGATGCCGATGGCTTTGAGGCAACATTTTATGAGCCGCACGAGTGCATTCGCTACCGGTATGCCAGCCACCTCCTGGTGCCCCTGCGGCTGCGCTCGAAGCGGCTGTTCAGGATGGAGCGAAGGCATCCCGACGAGTGCTGGGCCTCGGGCCGGAAGTCGCTCGCGGACGCGCTGCGGTTTGTGGGGGAGTGCTGGTAGCTGGCGCTAGACGTCTGCCACCACGCGGCAGGGGAGCCCCGTCATTCCCTCGTAGTTCATGGGGAACGTGTAGACGGCCGCCGGACTCTCGGTACGCACCAGTTCCTGTAGATTCCTGTAGATTGTAGAGGTTCTCCACTACGAAGATTCCCTGGTCGACCAGGCGCTGGTCCATGGGGGTGTGCTCGCGGCCACGGCGCACGCCGGCAAAGTCGACGCCCACCATGCTCACGTGCAGGTCCATCAGCCGCTCGAGCAGCTCGACGGAAAGCTGCGGGTGCTCGGTGAAGTAGCGACGCGAACCGTAGCCCTCCTCCTCGATGAAGCCGGTGCGGAACGCCACGAACATGCCCTTCTCCAACCGCGAGAGGTCGACGTCGTCCACGCCGATCTCGCGGTCGGCGACGGTGCTCACGTCGAAAGCGACGCCGGGGCGGACGCAGTACTCGAGTGGGAATTCCTTGTCCATCACGTCGAAGTGCGTGCCCAGGTGCCCAACCAGGGCCTTCTTCTCGTTTCCCTGCGCGTCGCGCACCATCTTTGGGGTTATCCGCAGCGTTAGGTCATGCAGGCTCATGTCATCCTCCAAGCTCTTCGATCTTCCGTTTGAGGTAGTCGTTGTAGTCGGCCAGGAACCGCTGGACGGCGGACACTTCGGCAGCGTTGCGACCGCCCACGAACCTGCGGTCACGCTCCAGCCACAGGGCGTGCCTGCGCTCGTGCTCGTCGTACAGCACGCGCCCTGCGTCTGTCAGTCGGTACAGCACCTTCTGGCGGTTACCCTCCAACCGGTAGGACTCCGCGAGACCGTCCGCCTGCAGGCGCTTGGCAATCTTGCTGATCGCCCCACGCGTCATGCCCATGCGCTCCGCAATGGAGCTCACGTTGGGTTCCGGCAGGTCGCCAATGGCCCTAATAGTGTGGATCTCCGAGTAGCTGTAGCCGTGCAGCCCCTCGGACTCGGTCAGGCGCGACAGCACCTCCTGCCGCTCCATGTACTCGGCCAGCTGGTTGAGCACGTCCTCCATGCGACACCTCGTTTACTTGATTCCTAGGAAACAAGATGAGCATAGCACAGACTTGTATCCATGGAAACAAGAAAAGAGAAGAGCCTACGGCCGTCTAGTGAAACTCCCGGTATATCCATGGCAGGATCCGAGCCAGGTTGCGGTACTCCACGCAGCAGTGCTCTGCCATGCCGCGCGCCAGCTCGTCGGTGATGACGGCCCTGCGCAGCGACTTACAGCGGATGTCCTGCCCCATCCAGAAGCGGCTGACGAGCATGAGCCCGTCCTCCTCCCGCAGGAAGACGTGGGCCATCTCGGTGTGGGTGAACAGGTGGCGCAGGTCGACGCGCCCGCACACGACGGTTCCCACGCCGGCCCGGCGCATGGCCTCGGGCGAGAAGCCCATCTCCTTGGGCGAACGGAAGTGTATGACCAGGTTCGCCGTCCGACCGCCGATGGTCTCCACCGGGTACTGGTCGTTGTCGCGAAACGGTGGCTGCTCCGGTGCGGCAAAGTAGCCCGCATCGCATCGCGCGTACCCGATGGACTTGTGAGCCCCCGGGTACCAGGCCTGGTAGCGTGCGTTCGCCTGCGGGTGCCACCAGAACCACCAGTCCACCATCTCGCGCGTGACGCCCGGCATGGGGCAGTACATGGACACCAGCGTCACACCGTCGTCAAAGAAGCGGTAGCCGGCCTCGCCTTGCAGGCGCGGGTCCAGCAGAATGTCGTTCCGTTGTGAGAAGGGCGTCAGGGTGATGCTCTGCTCGTCCAGCGCGGCGGCGATGTCCGCGGGGATTTCCGGCAGGGCGTCCTCGTGGTGCGCCGCATTGTCGGATGTGGGTCTTGTAATGGGTGGCTCCTGCATGATATCTCCAAGGAATAGGTGGTAGAACGCACGACGCCGTGTCTTATGATGCAAGCCTAGGGCATTCGCGAGGTGCCGGACAAGCGACACATCCAACCCATCTGTCCAGAGTAGGGGGTTGTCATGAACAGGAGACCGGAGGTGGTTGCCAGAACCAGACGCAATCTGGCGGATGCGTTCTGGCAGCTGTATGCGGAGCGTCCCATCGGCCAGATCGGGGTGAAGGAGATTGCCTCGCTTGCCGGGTGCAGCAGATCGACGTTCTACCTGCACTTCGACGACGTGTATGCGCTGCGGGCCGAGCTGGCGAACGAGCTCGTCGCTCGGGTCGCTGCGGAGCTTGTGGCGCTGCCCCGCAAGAGCATGCCGGAGGGGGCGACCATCGAGAGCTTCGCGCGTCTGTACGTGGAGTGTGGCGAGCACATTTACCTGCTGGTCCGTACCGACCCGGGATTCGTGGAGAGCCTGCGGGACGTTGTCATGTCCTACCTCGGGCCTTGGGTTACCGACCGCGAGGGCTGGGAGAGGGGCATTGCTCTGGAGATGGCATTCCAAGCTCTTGTCGGCGGGTGCTCGTTTTGGTACGAGCACCGTGACGCCATGCCAGCGGAGGATCTGTCCCCGCAACTGCACCGCGCGCTGCACGGGATGCTGCGGGGCTGCCTTCCCGCCTGATCGCGGGGGACGTCAGCCATGACTGGCGTCCCGTGCCTCCCGTACCAGCTGGCGCAGGTTGTGCGAGAAGCGCGAGCGGTCCTCGCTGGTGAACGCCGCCGGCCCCTTGGTGCGGCCGCCGGCGCGGCGGACATTCTTCTCCTCGTGACGGATAAACATCATGGAGTCGATGGTCAGCGGGTTGTACACGCGCCCGCGCACACCGATGGCCCGCGCCCCGCGCCCCAGTACGATGTCCGCCAGGCCGATGTCCTGCGTCACCACCACGTTGTCTGGTGCCAGGCGCTGGACGATGGCGAAGTCGGCGGAGTCCGCATCCACTCCTACCTGCAGCGTGCTGACCCAGAAGCCGCGGTCCGGGTGCTCGGGGTCGCGCGGCTCGCGCCGGTCCGTCGCGCGGATGGAGCGTTCTAGGTTCTGCGTGGAGTTGCCCGCGATCACGCAGGGGATGCCCTCGCCGCGAGCCACGGCCAGCGCCTCGCGAGTTACGGGGCAGGCGTCCGCATCGATGTAGAGTACGGTCATCGGGCCTCCAAGATCCGTTCTTCTCCCCTGGGCTTGCTCGGTGCTAGTTGGATTCGAGTTCGGCGTACAGGTCGCTTGCGCTTACGAGACGGAGGTCATCTCGCTCAGATGCCTTTTGCTGCGTTGCTGGACTGACGCTTCGCTTCGAGAAGAGCACGAGGTGCGTCCGGTTGAATCCCCGCAGCAGCGTTGAGCGGTGATCGAGGGTCTTGATGGCGTCGCTCTCGTTGAACGAGTTCCGCCACTTGCATTCGCCCACCAGGAGCTCGTGCTCGATGGCGTTGGTTGCCACCACGTCGATGTCTGCCTGTTCGTGCGCCGTGGGGTCCGTGCCCCACCACTGTCCAAACTCCAGGGCAGCAAAGGGTAGCTCGCCAGCCGCGTTTTGGCGCATCGTCCACTGGAGGCAGACCTTCTCGAACTGCTTTCCCACATAGGTGTCGAAGGCTTGGCCTTGGATTGCGTACCTTGAGACGATCTCTCCAGCGCCCTCCTCGATGCTGCCGAGGTACCTGCTGACAAAGCGGTACCAGTATGCGAAGAAGGGATCCCTGATGTGCCAGCGAGCGTCCCTTGAGGACGTTCCGCCACCCAGCGGAACGGCCTTCTCGATGATGCCGAGGTCACTCAGGATTCTGAGGTACCTGCCGATGGAGTTCTGGTTTATGCCGGCTTGCTGCGCTATGCGCGAGGCGGTGGTGGCACCTGACCCGATTGCGTCGAGCGTGGAATTGTAGAGCGCGGGCTCCTGCAGCTCCTCGCGCAAGAGCATGAGGGGCTCCTCGTACAGCATGCCAAGCCGATCGAAGCACAGGTCGTGTACGTTGGCCGCATACCCCCTGCCTGGCTCGATCTGCGCAAGGTAGTAGGGGGTTCCACCAAAGGTGGCATAGTAGGCGACGAGTTCCTCGGAACTTGCGCCCGGTAGCATGCGCGCCGCGTCCAGGTAGTCAAATGGCTGCAGCCTGATCTGCATGGTCCTACGGCCGAAGAGGGGGCTCTTGCTGCCTAGCACCTCAGTCTCCATGAAGCCCTCGTTGCTCCCGCAGAGGACAATCTTTGTGTTTGTCTGCAGGAACCCATGGTCTATTGCGATTTGCAGGGCTGAGGGGAGTGAGGGGTCTGCCGTTGCGGCATAGGGAAACTCGTCGAAGACGAACACAAAGGGGTCCGACGCCTCCCAGCTGGCAGCCCTCTGCGCAACAAAGGAGATCGCGTCATGCCACGTTCCAAAGGCCGGAAGCGTCTCTGGCATGTGAAGGAACGCGTACGCGGCAGCGCTGAACAGCTCGAGGTTCTGCTGCGTGGTCTTCTGCTGCGCGGTAAAGAAGAGCGTGGGCTTGTCCTTGGCGAACTCGTCGATGAGCGACGTCTTGCCCACGCGGCGCCTGCCATAGATGACCGCCATCTGGAAGCTGTCCTTGTGGTACATGCGCTCGAGCGCGTCGAGTTCCCTCTCGCGTGCGACAAACATGGCGCCCCCGATCTACAAGATGATTTCCTACGTACTACATAGTACCGTACTATATCGTACCGTACTATGTAGTACGTAACTTGCATTTGATAGGAGTTCACCTGGCGAGAAGAACGGCCCCAGGCGGTTCAAGCTCCGCCTGGGACCGCATGGCCCCAACAATGTCGCGTGTCCGCTACCGCACGCGGTCGGTCCCCGCCAGGGGCTTCTCGCCGGGGCGCGCCTTGGGTCCCACGAGCTCGTGGGGCTGGTATAGCTCGTTCAGGTAGTCCACGTCCTCCGGCGTCAGCTTGACGTCAAGCGCGCGCACGGCGTCATCCACGCGGCTCGGCCTGCTGCAGCCCACGATGGGTGCGGCCACGCCCTTGGCCCAGTGCCAGGCCAGGGCGATGTCCGCCATGGGCACGCCCAGGCGCTCCGCCAGCTCATGCACGCGCTCGATGACCGGCATGTCAATCTGGCGTGGCGGTCGTGGTCGTACTTGTTTCTCATCGTGCCGTCGGTGGTGGAGCGCTTGGAGTCGGAGTCCCAGGTCGGGCGCGTCAGGTGGCCGGAGGCAAGCGGGCTGTACGGCGTGATGCTGACGCCGTACTGGCGGCAGACAGGAATCATCTCGCGCTCGTCCTCACGATAGAGCAGGTTGTAGTGGCACTGCATGCTGCTGAAGCGGGTCCAGCCGTTTTGGTCCGCGACGACCTGCATGTTGTGGAACCGGTACGCGTACATGGCGCTGGCGCCCAGCGCGCGGACCTTGCCGGCTTTCACCAGGCCGTCGAGCGCCTCCATGGTCTCCTCGATCGGCGTGTCGTAATCGAAGCGGTGGATGATGTAGAGGTCCAGGTAGTCGGCGCCAAGACGCTTGAGCGTACCCTTGATCTCGCGCTCGATTGCCGCGCGAGAAAGGCAACCCTCGTTGAAGTGGACCTTGCTGGCCAGCACGACGTCCTCGCGCCTGACGCCCAGGTTCTTGAGCGACTGGCCGATGAACTCCTCGCTGGTGCCGTGTGCGTATACGTTGGCGGTATCGAAGAAGTTGACGTCCCTCTCGATCGCCTCCTTTATGACCGCCTGCGTTGCGGGCTGGTCGATCACCCACTGGTGGAAGTCGGGAAACACCTTGCCAAAGCTCATGCCGCCGATGCAGATGCGGCTGATCCTGATGCCCGTCTGGCCGAGGTTCGTGTACTCCATGGGGCTCCTCTCACTTTGCCTGTGTCCAGTCTACGGTCGGGTGTCTGCTATGTGAAATGCCTCTTTCTATAACTTTGATATGCATAGGACGTATCTCAAAGTCTATTTGACTCTCCCTCACGCGTAATGGCAAGGCAGCCGTCGTGGTGATGAACGCCGAGGCATTTGACCGAGCCATGTCTCTCAGGGACGAGGTTCGTCAGAGGGAACTAGCCGTTTACGACGGCCTCATGCGTGGTTATCAGGATGTTCTTGATGGCAAGACGATTCCCGCTGCGGATGCCATTTCGCGCATACGCGCGGAGAGGGGTTGGAAGTGATGGCTTCCAAACGTTCACAGGGACTTGACCGCGAGCCTTCTAAAGTTCTCCTTACGGATTATGCGGAGACCTTTCTGGACGAGAACATTCTTTTAGAGCGTACGCTGGCCAGGATGGTCGAGGCGTTTCAGCTGCTAGGGGCTTATCCGTTTGTGGGGTCTGACTACAGTCCAGACTACCAGGCTGCTCGCCCTCCGTTTCCATGCCGTCACTTACACGTGTCGGATACTCCGTTCACGCTGCACTACATCGTTGATGAGGGTGTCCGCATGGTCACAGTCTTCGACGTTGAGTGGAGTGCCGGAGACCCGAAGCGCAGATTCCGGCACCCGCAGTTCGGGCTTTAACGTGTCAGGGGCTTTACGCGTTTCTCCCCAGCCGGGCCCCATTGAGCACCTTGAGCCATCCGCGAAGCCCGTCGATGGCATGCTCGGGGGGTCTCGGGTGCCGTCGCCTCTGCAGCTACGAGCAGGTAGACGTCGCGGAAGCGGCAGTCCGCCGTGTACAGGCGGTTCGTGCGGTCCAGAAAGGCCTTCATCTGGCCGCCCATCTCGTTTGTGTCGATGAACCGCACCTCCTGGCAGCCCATATGCCTGAGATGATCCAAGAAGGCATCCGTGTCGCCGCATCTTGCCTTCGAGAAGATGTCGTGTGTTGCGAGGGGCAGCCCCTTCTTTCCAGGCTGTCATTGCGGTCAATTAGTTAGAATAAGTTAACTATAAATGTCTTAGAGGGTTGGGGAGAGACGAATTCCACCATGAAGGCGCAGTGGGAGCCCAAGCGTGGGCCGAGTGCGGTAATGCATGTGAATGCCGATGGCTTTGAGGCAACATTTTATGAGCCGCACGAGAGCAGGCATCCCGGGAAGGCACTTATCTTCGTGGGCGGCAGTGACGGCTCCTACTACTTCGTGAAAGCGATGGCTGACAAGTTTGCAAGCGCGGGTCTCGCGAGTATGGCGCTTGCGTATTGGAACCTGCCCGAACTGCCCCGGGCAATCAGCCATGTGCCGCTGGAGTTTGTGGAGCGCGCGACCACGAGGCTCAACGCGCTTGGCTACCAAAAGGTGGGCGTATGGGGCATCTCAATGGGCAGCCTTCTCGCATTGCTTTCGGGGGTCTATCTTCCAGGGCTTGTCAGCTGCGTTATTGCCGTGAGCCCAGGTGATGCCTGCACCCAGGGCATGAGCCAGGGGAAGACGTACCCCGGTTCTGCGTTCTCATTTCGCGAGAAGGACATCCCCTGGATGCCCCTTGACCTACATATGGGACGTGTCGTGTGCGACAGTCTCCGCCTCGGCAGTATGAGCGTGCAGTCGTGCTATAGGCATAAGGACCAGGCGCCTGCGGAGGCCTTCATCCCGGTGGAGAAGATCCAGGGTCCCATCCTGCTGCAGACGCCGGAGGACGATTCCATGTGGCCCTCGGCAAAGTCGTGCGACGCCATGATGGCACGTCTGGACGCGGCGGGCTTTGCCTATCCGCACGAGTGAATTCGCTACCGGTATGCCAGCCACCTCCTGGTGCCCGTGCAACTGCGTTCGAAGCGATTGTTCAAGATGGAGCGAAGGCACCCCGACGAGTGCTGGGCATCGGCCCAGAAGTCGCTCGCGGATGCGCTGCGATTTGTGGGGGAGTGCTGGTAATCAACTCCCTGCTGCGCAAGGTGTGCTACGCATGCCACGATACGTCCTGGAAGGGAAGGACCGCCATCCCATTGGGCAGGTAGTTGAGGCTGCACAATTGCATCCAATGGTGTGGGCTGAATATCTCGAGCAGGGCGCAGATTGCCCTTCCCCTGATGCCAAGCACCACCTGGATGGGCTGCTCTGCTCGCCGTCGTCTGCGCGCCTGGCCTCTTGCACCAGCTGTCGCAGGTTGCGCGAGAAGCGCCCGCGGTCCTCGCCGGTGAATGCTGCCGGCCCTTTGGCCCTGCCCTCAGAACGTCTGACCCTCTTCTCCTTGTGGCGGATGAACATCATGAGTCTATGGTCAGGGGGTTGTACGCGTGTCCGCACACGCCGATGGCGCGGGCGCCTCGGCCTAACACGATGCCCGCTAGGCCGATGTCCTGAGTAATCGCCGCGTCGTTGGACGTGAGTGACGAGACAATCGGGAAGTCCGCCGAGTCTGTGCCGATGCCTGCCTGCGGCGTGCACACCCAGAAGCTGCGGTCTGGGTGCTCGGGGCCCCTCGTCTTTTCTTGTGTGCAAGAACAGCATTACTGCAAGGCGGTTTTCAGCTCAGGGCGCAGCATCACGTGACGATGGCGACACAGACCTGGAGTCAATCCGGCATCGGGGGAGTGTTCCTCTCCGCTCTGGCCTGCGGGGATAGGTGTTGCGGCGCTGAAGAGCTCAAGGCTCAGCTGTGTGTGGTCCGTGTTTGTTAGGGGATTCTTGCAGGGGAGCGCCCTTGGGCCAACGCGTTCGTGGGGCTGGCAGCGCTCATCTAGGAAGTTGACGTCCCTCGGTGTCAGTTTAACGGTGAGGGCACGCACCGCGTCACCCACACGACTCGGCTTGTCGTAGCCCACGATGGCGGCGGTGACACCCTTGGCCCAATGCTAAGCCAGGGTACGTCTGCGACCTTATGCGCCCAGCTCTTGCGTCGCGAACTCTCTGAAGCCAGGCAAGGCAAAGTGCACAACGCCACGTGATACCTGCTCTATCACGCCTGCCGCCAGGAGGCGGCTGCGGTACTTGGAGGCATAGCGGCTCTCGACGCCCATGCGTCCGGCGATGTCGGCGATGCGACTCTCCCTGCTGTCTGCAAGCATTGCCTCAACAAAGCGAAGGTCTATGTCAGAGAGCTCTCTATACGTTGGGGCTAGGATTCTCCGTGTGAAGTCCTCCCGCGCGTCGCGAATCCCCTGCCGGGCATCAGCAAGACTGATTTCATTGTGCAGCTCCGAGGCCTGCCAGCTTCTAAACCCAACTAGCTGCAGCATATAGGGGTATCCACCGATTGCTTGCACGCAAGCGTCAAGCGCACCCTTAGTAGCTTTGCGACCTCCGATGGCGGCGGTCTCGCTGAAGGCGTTTCGCACATCGGCATCCGCTATCGTGCCCAGCATGTGACGCTGAGCCCTGCGTAAGAATGAAACGCTCCTATCGTTGAGAAGCCCACTGATATTGTGGGGAAGGCCTGCCATCACCAGGGAGACCCGCTTCTGCTCGCGTACAAAGAGCTGGTAAATGGCGGCAAGGCTGACCATCTCGTCCAAAGATGCCACAGCCTCGTCGACTGTAATGAGAAGGCCAAGGTCAGCGTTCTGGAGCTTCTCTATGAGCTCCTCCATACGTGTCCGCCAGTTCTGTTCCTGGACAGGTGCCGCACTCCAGCTTGCACTCACAGGTCCTACGCCTATCCCCGTAAGCCGAGATATTCCTTTGGCCTTGTCGCCAAAGGCTCTTTCGCAGGCGAGACACGTCTGCTGGTAGATGTCTTCCAGCATTCCCGGCATTGCCACAGCGTTGACGCCCATCCAGCCTTGGCTGGATGCCTCATTGGCAAGGTAAGAGAGGAGGGCGGTCTTCCCGGATCCTCGGGGTCCGACGAGAATGCTGGACAGGTTGGGGTTGCCGCGTCCCTGTTCGAAGGCCTCGAGGAATTCTCTTCGGATGTTCTGGCGTCCTGCCATTACCAGAGGGACGCTGCCGAACTCCGGCGTGAAGGGATTCGGAGTAGCCATATGTGACCTTTCGCCTTGTTCGCCACTGCGGGCAAGGTGCCCAAGCGCGCTCACCAAGCGTACACACCTCATCAACTGCGAGATGTCCCTTCGCGGTGTCGTCTGACGCGGTGCCTCCTGCAAAGACAATGCCATTCAACCGGGCCTTATTGAACGCCTTGAGCTAGCCGCGCAGGTTGCCAATCGCATGCTCGGGTGCCTCGGACGCTGTTGCCTCGCAGTTGTGAGCAGACCATGCGTCGCGGAAGCGGCATTCCACCGCATACGGGCAGTTCGTACGGTCCAGAATGACTTTCGGATGGGCGTTGAGAGGCACGAGCTCCACCTCATGATCCACCTGACGGGCTTCATCGGCAAATGCCCTCGCAAGGATGTTGGGGCTGCCATGCAGCCGCGGACTCGTGCCCACCATCAGCGTCTTCTCTGACATTGCGCGCCCCCTTGCCGCTTCCATCGTCCCACCTGTCTCCAGCAGGGGTCTGCGAGCATTGCCCGGCCAGCGCCGATGAGGCCCGTCCCTGTCCTTCAGCAGTTGCTTTGCCTGGCTGGTCGTGCGAACGCCGCCAGCAAGCATGGCGGCGTGTGAATGGCTTGCCGCACCGCTGTGGACATGTCAGAGGACCAGCCGGGTTCGCGGTGGCCCCGACACATATAGACGTTCGTTCCGTCCGCGAGGTCTACCAGGTCAACGCCCTCGCGCTCCAAGAAATGTGCAGCTTGAGCCGCGCCTGCAATGGTGCTCCCGCCCAAGGCGCAGTTGCTGCCACCCAGTCGAACCGAGATGGGGAGGCCCTCCCCCACGGCAAGGCACGTCTTTTGCAGCATCTCTACCAGGAAACGTGTCCGGTTCTGGATGCTCCTCGACCCGCATTCGTCGGATTGAACGTTGGTGAGCAGCAAGGAGAGCTGGCCGAGCAGATATCCATGGCTGGAGTAGAGTTCCACGCCATCGTCGCCAGTGCGCCCCACGTGCTGTGCCGCGGCGGCAAACCCATCCTTTAACGAGATCTCATCTGTTATGTACGAGATCTCATCTGTTGAGAACTCGTGACTAGTGCTGCCCGCAGTATGTAGGCTGCCGGCCGAATCCATAAAACCGTGCTCGCTGATGATGAGTCCTACCAGTGGATCTCTGGCAAATGCCTCGTAGTGCGCAAATGTCAAATCGAAAGACCTTGGCACATCGAGAAAAGTAGGCATGTCTGTTCTCAGGCCAAATCGAGAAAGCACGAAATGCGGCGTTGAACGGGGATGAGCATCATAGAGTGGCACGGACCAATCGTCAGGCCTCAGGCGAATGCGGACAGCCTGTCTGTCGAGGTGATTGCCGGCTGCACGCACAACAGCCGCACCTTATATGCAACTTCGGGATCTTGGCAGGGGACCTTGGGTTGGGAATTTGGCGCATGGGGAGCATCTGCTCTGACCTCGCGAGCCCCATTGTCCCCGCACGCATGGATTCCGGGGATGATTGCTCGAGCATCTCGGAGGTCCTTCCGTTTGCGGCAGAGGACGTTGCCGACGATGCGTCCAAACGTAGGAGGACGGATGTACACCCTCGAAGAGCAGGTCCCCTTCGCGTAGGCGAGAGGGGCCGCCTTGGGCATCATCTCGGGGTCGTAGGCGGGGTACCCCCCGCCGGGATGGGGGCGGTGGGCATCTGCCTGTCAAGGGGTGGACGACCATGTCCATGACGCGCGGGGGCGAGTTCTCGGGGGCCAGGGCTCCGAGCGGGTGGGGGGCAGCGTCGGCTGGTCCCGCTGGAAGCGGTCGAACTTCGGGCCTGGCATGGGAAGGCCCCTTCATCCGGATGTCCCTATCCTATCAGATATTTATATATTGAATGGCAGATGCCCGTGGTTGGCTCAGCCCAGTGACTCATGTGGCTCGATGCCTAATCAAAAAAGGGGCGGAGCCGTCTCTGACTCCGCCTCATGCGGGGCGGTATCTTCTGATACAGCCCCATGAAGTCGCTAATCAACCGATTCCGCGAGATTGTTTCCTTGCGATGAACTGTTCGGTCGGCATGCGTGCATTCCAGGGTCCGGCGCGCTACAGTGTGCGCCAATCGAATAGCAACACCAAACCATCGAGGCGGAAGGTAGACGCCAGCGCACGCACAGAGAGTCCGGGATGCTGAGATCCGGGCCGGAATGCGGGACGTTGATTGGGCCGCCGAGGGCGCACCGAAAGGGGGCATCCGCTCCCCAGTAGTATGCGACGTCAGGCACGCGTCAGCTGCCAGGGGCGTGATGGCGCCCCCAAGCGCACAGGCGAGAGCCTGTGAATCAAGGTGGCACCGCGAGTCCATAGCCATGGACCCGTCCTTGACCGAGCTGCAGGGCAGTTAAAGTCGGGGACGGGTCCATTTTCCCGTCTCCGGGGAAGGGAGGCGGGACATGCACCCAACGCTTGCGGACGTGCGCGAGGTTGCAGAGACGGGCGGCTACCGCCGCGTGCCGGTCTGCCGCGAGATCCTCTCGGATGGCTTCACGACCATCCAGGCCGTGCGCCGGCTCAGGGGCGCAAGCCATCATGTCTTCCTGCTCGAGAGCGCAGAGCCCGACGAGCGGGGCGGCCGCTATTCGTTCCTGGGGCTCGACCCCACGATGGAGATCACCTGCCTTGACGGACAGCTTCGCGTGAGGCGCGGCACGGAGGAAGGGAAGGGCGGCGTCGCAGAAAAGACGGTCGACCATCCCGGTGCGTTCCTGCGCGAGGTGCTGGCCGCCCACAGGAGCCCGCAGCTCGAGGGCATGCCGCCCTTCGCGGGCGGCCTTGTCGGCTACTTCTCCTATGACTACCTGAAGTACGCGGAGCCGGTGCTCAGGGGTGGAGAAGCCGAGCATGCGGACTTCCCGGACATGGACCTCATGCTCTTCGATTCCGTCATCGCCTTCGACTCCTACAGGAGCCGCGTCGCCCTCATCTCCGGCGTCGAGGTTCCGGAGGACGGCTCGGAAGGGAAGCTGGAAGAGGCCTATGCGGCAGCAGGGCAGAAGATCGCGCGCATGGGGGAGGTCCTGCGCCACGGCAAGGAGGCCACGTTCGAGCCGCTGAAGCTCACAAGCCCTCTCGAGCCGCGCTTTGCCAAGGAGCGCTACTGCGAGATGGTGAAGAAGGCACAGCACTACATCCACGAGGGGGACGTCTTCCAGGTCGTGCTCTCGGACCCTGTCTGCGCCGAGGCGGAGGGCAGCCTCTTCGATACGTACAGGCTCCTGCGTGCCGAGAACCCGAGCCCCTACATGTTCTACCTCGCGAGCGACACGCTCGAGCTCGCGGGCGCGAGCCCCGAGACGCTCGCAAGGCTCACGGATGGCAGGCTCTTCACCTATCCCCTGGCAGGCACCCGTCCCAGGGGCAGGACGCCGGAGGAGGACAGGGCACTCGAGGAGGGGCTCCTGGCAGACGAGAAGGAGCTCGCAGAGCACGACATGCTCGTCGACCTCGGCAGGAACGACCTCGGAAAGATCGCTGAGCTGGGCAGCGTCCATGTGGACGAGTCCCACAGGGTCCTGCGCCTCTCCCACGTGATGCACATCGGCTCGACGGTGAGCGCACGGATCGCGGAGGGCCATGACGCGGTGGACGCCGTGGACGCGATCCTTCCTGCGGGCACGCTCTCGGGAGCGCCGAAGGTCCGTGCCTGCCAGGCCATCCGCGAGCTCGAGGGCAGGAAGCGCGGCGTCTACGGCGGCGCCATCGGATACCTCGACTTCGCCGGGAACCTCGATACCTGCATCGGCATCCGCCTTGCCTACAAGAAGGACGGCGAGGTCTGCGTCCAGTCCGGTGCCGGCATCGTCGCAGACAGCGTGCCCGAGCGCGAGTTCGAGGAATGCCGGGACAAGGCCCGTGCGGTCGTCGTCGCGCTCGAGGCATCCGAGGGAGGGGTCGCCTGATGCTTGCCCTCATCGATTCCTACGACTCGTTCTCCTACAACCTCTACCAGCTCTTCGGAGCGCTCGGCCCCGACATCAGGGTCTTCCGGAATGACGGGATAACGGCAGAGGAGCTGGGAAAGCTCGATCTTACGGCCCTCATCCTCTCGCCGGGACCAGGACGTCCCTGCGATGCCGGCATCCTCGAGGATGCGGTGCGTGCCTTCTCGGGCAAGGTCCCCATCCTGGGCGTCTGCCTGGGACATCAGGCAATCGTCGAGGCCTTCGGCGGCACCATCACCTATGCGCCCGAGCCCATGCACGGCAAGGCCTCTCCGGCCACGCTCGATCCAGCCTGCCCGCTCTTCTCCGGCATCGCATCCCCTGCGCAGGTGGCGCGCTACCACTCGCTCGCGGCAGACGAGAAGGCATTGCCTGCCTGCCTCAAGGTCACGGCCCGCGCAGACGATGGCCAGGTCATGGCCGTCCAGCACACGGAGCATCCGACCTTCGGCGTCCAGTTCCATCCCGAGTCCGTCATGACCCCCGCAGGTCCTGCCATGGCAAAGAGCTTCCTCGAGGTGGCCAGGCGATGGCGGGAGGGGAGGGCCTGAGACGTACTGAGAGCCTGTGCATGAAACGGACATGAGCTGCTCCGCAGCAGACAGAAAGGATTGAGAATCATGATCAGGGAAGCCATCGAGAGGATCGTCAGCAAGGAGGACCTCACCTACGACGAGGCCTATACGACCATGCGCGAGATCATGGGCGGAGAGACGACGCCGACGCAGAATGCGGCATTCCTCGCTGCGCTCTCGACGAAGTCCACGAAGGCAGAGACGATCGACGAGATCTCAGGCTGCGCAGCTGCGATGCGCGAGCTTGCGACACCGGTCGAGCATGAAGGCACGGAGACGCTCGAGATCGTGGGCACGGGCGGCGACCGCTCGAACACGTTCAACATCTCCACGACGGCAGCCCTCATCTGCGCAGGCGCCGGTGCCAAGGTCACGAAGCATGGCAACCGTGCCGCAAGCTCGAAGTGCGGCACGGCTGACTGCCTCGAGGCGCTCGGTGTGAACCTCGACCAGGATCCGGACAGGGTGAGATCAGAGCTCGCCTCCTGCGGCATGAGCTTCCTCTTCGCGCAGCGCTATCACGCAGCGATGCGCCATGTCGGCCCCATCAGGAAGGAGCTCGGCATCAGGACCGTCTTCAACATCCTGGGGCCGCTCACGAACCCGGCAAAGCCTGCGTTCTTCCTGCTCGGCGTCTATGATGGCTACCTTGTCGAGCCTATCGCGAAGGTGCTCTCGAACCTCGGCGTGAGGCGTGCCCTTGTCGTCTACGGCGAGGACCGCATGGACGAGGTCTCGCTCTCCGCTCCGACTATGGTCTGCGAGCTCAAGGACGGCCACTATCGCACGTTCGAGATCAAGCCGGAAGACTATGGCTTCACCCGCTGCCAGAAGGAAGACCTCCTCGGCGGCACGCCGGAGGAGAATGCAGCAACGGTCCGCTCCATCCTTGCGGGAGAAGACCGCGGGCCCAAGCGCGACGCCGCTGTCCTCAATGCCGGTGCTGCCCTCTACGTGGCAGAGCTCGCAGACAGCATCGCCGACGGCGTGAGGCTTGCGGAGAACTCGATCGATTCGGGTGCGGCCCTGCGTACCCTCGACGCCTTCATCGAGGAGAGCAACCGCTGATGGAGCGTGAGGTCCCCACGCCGCTGCCCCGGCCCGAAGGCAATGTGCTCGAGGCGATAGCCGCCCGCACGAGGCAGCGTGTCGCCGAGGAGAAGGAGGCACGTCCGCTCGAAGATGCTGAGGCAGGTGCCCGTGTACGTGCAGCGGCAGAGCTGGCTCGTGATGGCAAGTTCACCTTCCCCTTCGAGCAGGCGCTCAGGCGCCCGGGCACGTCCCTCGTCTGCGAGGTCAAGCGTGCCTCTCCCTCGAAGGGCCTCATTGCGGCAGACTTCGACCCTGTCGCAATCGCTGGCCAGTACGAGGAGGCAGGCGCAGCTGCGATCAGCTGCCTCACGGAGCCCTGCTGGTTCCTGGGCAAGGACGAGTACCTCGCAGCCATCGCGGATGCCGTGAGCATCCCGGTGCTCAGGAAGGATTTCGTCGTCGACGAGTACATGATCTTCCGGGCAAAGGAGCTGGGTGCCTCTGCCGTGCTTCTGATCTGCTCGATCCTCTCGGACGAGGAGCTGGCCTCGTTCGTGGCGCTCGCGCACCAGCTTGGCATGTCGGCGCTCGTCGAGGCCTATGAGCCTGAGGAGGTGCCGCGTGCGCTCGCGGCGGGAGCCCGTGCCGTCGGCGCCAACAACCGCGACCTCAGGACCTTTGCGGTCGACTTCGGACGGAGCCTCGCGCTTCGCCCCTTGGTCGGACCCGAGCGCATCTTCGTCTCGGAGAGCGGCGTCAGGACGGCGGAAGATATCGAGCGCCTTCGTCAGGGCGGCGTTGACGCCGTGCTTGTCGGCGAGGCGCTCATGCGGAAGGACGATAGGGGAGCAGCGCTTCATGAGCTGGACGGAAGGGGGAGGCAAGCTTGGGCGCTACCAAGATCAAGCTCTGCGGGATGTTCAGACCAGAGGACATAGCTGCCGTGAATGCCGCACGTCCCGACTTCTGCGGCTTCGTCGTCGACTGCCCCCGCTCGAAGAGGAACGTGAGCCCCGAGAGGGCGGCAGGGCTCGCCTCCGGGCTCGATCGTGGCATCCAGGCCGTCGGGGTCTTCGTGGACGAGCCAGTCGATGTTGTGGCCCGTCTCGCAAAGAGCTCCCTTTCCGTGATTCAGCTCCATGGGCATGAGGATGAAGAGTATATCCGGAAGCTGAGATCGCTCGTGGATGTCCCCATCTGGAAGGCCTTCAAGGTAGGGGGCGCAGAGGACCTGGCGGCTGCCAAGAAGAGCGCGGCAGACAGGGTCCTGCTCGATTCCGGAGCGGGGAGCGGGAAGACGTTCGACTGGACGCTTCTCGCAGATGCCGGCAGGCCCTATGTGCTTGCAGGGGGTCTGGGACCTGAGAACGTGGCTTCAGCCGTGGAGCGGCTCCATCCCTGGGCCGTGGACATGAGCTCCGGCATCGAGACAGACGGTGTGAAGGACTCGGCAAAGATGCGTGCGGCAGTTGCTGCCGTACGCAGCGCAGCGTAGATACGAACTACAGGAATCGAGGAAAGAGCGCATGCCTAATTCTCAGCAATCGCGTGGGCGCTTCGGCGAGCATGGGGGGCAGTACATCCCTGAGACCCTCATGAACGCCGTGATCGAGCTCGAGGATGCCTATACGCGCTACAAGGACGATCCGAAATTCAATGCCGAAATGAAGGACCTGCTCGACAGCTATGCGAACAGGCCGTCTTTGCTCTACTTCGCGAAGAACATGACAGAGGACCTCGGCGGTGCCAAGGTCTACCTCAAGCGCGAGGACCTGAACCACACGGGTGCCCACAAGATCAACAATGCGCTCGGCCAGGCACTCCTTGCCAAGCACATGGGCAAGGCCCGTCTCATCGCCGAGACCGGCGCCGGCCAGCACGGCGTTGCCACGGCGACCGTCGCCGCCCTTCTCGGCATGGGGTGCGTCGTCTACATGGGCGTGCATGACATGGAGCGCCAGGCGCTCAATGTCTACAGGATGCGCTTGCTTGGTGCCGAGGTCAGGGGCGTCTCCTCTGGCACCGGCACCCTCAAGGACGCCGTCTCCGAGGCCATGCGCGAATGGACGAGCAGGATCGACGACACGCACTACCTCATCGGCTCCACGATGGGTCCGCATCCGTTCCCGACAATCGTCCGCGACTTCCAGGCCGTTATCAGCCGCGAGGCACGTGCCCAGATCCTCGAGAAGGAGGGCAAGCTCCCCTCTGCGGTCATTGCCTGCGTCGGTGGCGGATCGAACGCTATGGGCAGCTTCTATCATTTCATCAACGACAAGGGCGTGCGCCTCATCGGCTGCGAGGCGGCAGGACGCGGCATCCACACGAGGGAGACGGCAGCCACGATCGAGACGGGACGCGTCGGCATCTTCCACGGCATGAAGTCCTACTTCTGCCAGGACGAGTACGGCCAGATCGCTCCTGTCTACTCGATCAGCGCCGGACTTGACTATCCCGGTGTCGGCCCCGAGCATGCCTGGCTCCACGATACGGGACGTGCCGAGTACGTGGGCATCACGGACGACGAGGCAGTGGATGCCTTTGAGTGCCTGTCGCGCACGGAGGGCATCATCCCTGCCATCGAGAGCGCCCACGCGGTCGCCTACGCGATGGGGCTCGTGCCGACGATGGGAAAGGACGAGTCCGTCATCGTCACCTTGTCAGGACGCGGCGACAAGGATGTCGCTGCCATCGCACGCTATAGGGGGGAGGACCTCCATGACTAGGATCAGAGACGCCTTCACGGCCCAGGACGGCTCGCGCAGGAAGGCCTTCATCCCCTTCATCACCTGCGGGGACCCGACGCTTTCCTTCACCGGGGGCGCCCTCCTCGCGATGCAGGAGGCAGGAGCGGACCTGATCGAGCTCGGCATCCCGTTCTCAGACCCCACGGCAGAGGGCCCCGTCATCCAGGAGGCGAACATCAGGGCGCTTGCGGGCGGCGTCACGGCGGACAGGGCCTTCGGGATGGTGAAGGAGGTACGAGGCCGTGGGCTCACGGTGCCTCTGGTGTTCATGACCTACGCGAACGTCGTCTTCGGCTATGGGACCGAGCGCTTCGCCGCCAAGGCGGCTGAGGCAGGCGTCCAGGGCGCCATCCTGCTTGATGTGCCGTTCGAGGAGAAGGAGGAGTTCTCAGAACCCTTGGCAAAGGAGGGGCTCGAGCTCGTGAGCCTCATCGCCCCCACCTCCCATGACAGGATCCGCACGATCGCCCGGGAGGCGAGGGGCTTCGTCTACTGCGTGAGCTCGCTCGGCGTCACGGGCGTGCGCTCGAAGATCACGACCGGCATCGGGGCCATGGTGGAGCTCGTGAGGGAGGGGACCGACGTGCCGGTGGCGGTGGGATTCGGCATCTCCACGCCCGGGCAGGCTGCCAAGATGGCAGGGCTCTCGGACGGCGCGATCGTCGGCTCCGCCATCGTGCGCCTCGTGGCAGAGCACGGGGAGGGTGCCGTGCCCTTCGTGGCTGAGTACGTGAAGTCCATGGCAGACGCCGTGCACAGCGCCTGAATGAGCCAACGACAAGCCATGCAATAGGCGGACGCCCTGGAGAGTGCATCTCCAGGGCGCCTCTGATGAATAATGCGCTGTCCACTCGCTGCTGGATGGCACCCTTCTCCAAGGCGGCATTCGCGTTCGCGGCCATCTGCTCTGCCGGGCCGCTTTCTATTCGCTTGGCTCCTTGCTTGATTCCCCCCTGGACGCCTCCTTCATGCCTGCGCTCGATTCTGTCGTTCAGGAGCTCGAGGACCTCTCCCCCCACGGCTGGCCTCGCTTTCCTGTTGAGCGGCTCGTTGGCTGCAAGCAGATGGTCTGACACCCTGATCATAAGCTCGATGAGCTGCTGGTGGAGGAGCGTGTCCCCCCGCAGGAGCGTGAGGTCGGCAAGATGCATGCGCATCCCGTCACACTTTTCTATGAGGGCTGTTGCAGTCTCTGAATCGGTATCCATGGTGGGGAGCCCCCTCTCATGGCGCATGAGATAGAAGGGGAGAAGGATGAGGAGGCGCCTGCAGAATATTTCGTCCTCGCTCACGAGCTGTGCCTTGAAGATTCTTGCCCGACAGTGGAAGGAAACTTTATCTGGCAGCTCTGCCTCCATGTCCAGATAGCCAGGCATCTTGACAGTGTGGCGGAGGAGCAGCACGCAGGGTGAGGGAAACTTCATGCGCTGCGGCGTGCCTTTTCCGGAGCGTCCTGCAGGGCGGTGCTGAGATCGTATTCGATCATCCTCACGACCATGCTAGCGTCGTGCGTGCTCTGGCACTCCAGGTGATAGGTCACGTCCTCGATGCGGAAGACGGAATCGGATATGTTGGTGCCGAGCGGTCCTTCGTGCCCCTCGTTGAACTGCACGATGGGGGCATCTGTCTCGTGGCGTCGGCCGAATGCCTCGTTTATGAGGGGAATCAGGAGCTTCGGTGCGCCCGTGCATCATGGCCTTGGAGACAGAGTCGCAGATGCTGCTGCCCACAGTATGCCCCTTCCTTCTTGTGGCTCGTCGATGCTTTGCCAGGCCTCGGTCCTGCGTGTGGAGAAGAGCGTAGAAAAATAGCGAGCCAATGTTCCAATAGTTCCCTGCAAAATATCTCGCAGGATGCCCGCTGCATTCTTCCAAGACGGTTGATTTCACCTGTCATCCGCACACCCTAGGGGCAAGGCCGGATTCCTGCAGCCAGCCGAACGGCTGCGGACGGCCGCACATGGCCTCCTTCCTGCCGGAACGGTGTGCAGATTCCGTGGCGCGGCGTGCGGACGGGTTCCGGGGGCGCATGACTCAAGGGCCCTCCGGGATGCTTCCGGCACTCATCCGAACGGCTCCGGATGGCGGTCCATGCTGTTCTCCGGAGGGCTGCCTCAGCGCTGGCCTCCCCTCCTTCCCGTGCAGGCCCTCGAGGCACTCAGGCTCGAGGACGATGCTGTCGGGGCCGATGGGCCCTATATGGGATGCGTCGAGGAGCGCCCGAGCACCGGGCCCGAAGGCCCCGAGCAGCATGGGCGACGGGCATGGCCGGTTGCCCTTGCCCCGGGCTCCCTCCCCCTCTTCCTGGATCTTCCGGACATGCAATGTCAGCCTCTTCCTGCGGCATGCAGGCAGGCCGGCCTCTCCGGCCCCCGCACCACAGGCCCTGCCACCCATCCGAACGTGTACGGCTGTCTTCCGGAACCGTTCGTATGAAGTCTGTAATTGAGCCATGAAACTTGCATGCCGTCGCTTGTCGCAGGAATGCAGGTTTCATGGGCGGGAGGGTGTATAGTGAATATGCGTTGCCACTGTTCCATCAATCTAGGAGTGCTCTATGATGAAAAGCGACATTCAGGCACATACGCATGCGCGCAGGGTCGTTGCGACGGGCCTCGCGGCCGCGCTCTCGCTCGGCGCCGCGCTCCCGGCCTCGGCCTACGCCGCGACGTCGGTGAGCGTGCAGGACACCGAGTACACCACAGCCGCCAGCGGATCCGGCTCGAGGGGCGGCACCTGGTCGTGGGACGGCAAGGACGGCATGTCCCTCGTCGACTACGACGGGGGAAAGATCGGCGCCCTCGGCGACCTCACCATCACGACGACCGGGAAGAACACCGTCGCCGCGGCCTCCAAGGACGGCAACCCGAACAACGACACCCCCGCCATCGCGGTCGCCGACGGCGACCTCACCGTCACGGGGCCCGGCTCGCTGGACGCAACGGCGGACAACGACCACGCGGTCGGGGCGATCAAGACCGTGAATGGGGACCTGAGCATCAAGGACACCACCGTCAGCGCCACCCAGAACGCGACGGACAACTACGCCCAGTCCGGAGCCATCGAGGCAGCCGACGGCTCCGTCGCCATCGAGGGCTCGACGGTCGACGCCAAGACCGTCATCGCGCCCGCGTCCGGCGAGGAGGGCAAGAAGGCGGGGACGTACGGCATATACTCCGACACCGTGGACGGGACGGAGGCAAGCGTCACCATCGACAACTCCACCGTCACGGCGTCCTCCGAGGGAGCGGCGCCAGGGTGGAACCGCGGCATCGGCGCCTACGGGAACAGCTACGTCACCAGCAGCCCGAGCGTCACCATCACTAACTCGGACGTGGTCGCCGACGGGGACCCCGCAATCACCGCGTACTCCCGAAACCAATCCCTCCCCGGGGTCGTGAAGGTCGGCATGCCGGCGACGGTCACGCCCGCCGGCGTCCGGGGAAGGAAGATCGACAACGGCGAGTTCTACGGGATGACCATAGCTATGGCACCCGTGGACTCCCTCTCCTCCAGCACCAAGAACTCGGGTGGCTCCCACGTGGAGATCAAGGCCGCGGGAAACCCGCAGACGGTCGACGAGAACACGTTCGGCGGCACGACCACGGTGCCCGCCGAGGCCTCGGTGCAGGAGGCCGAGTCGTCCAGCCCCGCAAAGACCGGGCCGGCTGCGGCAAGGGCAGCCAAGGCCGAGCCCGCCAAGGCAGAGCCGGCTGCGGCAGAGGCGCTCTCCCTCCCGCAGACCGGGGACCGGTCGACGCCAGTGGCGGCCGTCCTCGCAACTGCGGCGGCAGGAGCCGTCGCCCTCGCCGCGGGCCTGCGCCTCCGTCTCCTTCGGAGGTAGGGAGTAGGGACGCGACTTGCGCGAGGGACGTTGGGGCATGCGGTCCTAGCCGTCGCGGCTCCCAGAAGGAGCGGACGGCCCACGTGAACTGCCTCCCATTTCTCGTTGTCCAAGAAACGGGAGGCAGTATAGCCCCAGAGTCCCGTGTCGGCGTCCTCGGCTGCCAGGACGCCCGCGTCGAAGGCGACCACCAGGTCGGCGAAGGCGGGCTTGATGACCCACCCGCCGCCCGCGTCGACGACGCCGCAGAGCCCCGAGCCCTGCGGCCGGGCGAGGAGGTAGTCGGAGTAGCGGTCGGTCTGCAGGTAGGAGAAGGCAGGCTCGCACAGCCAGGCCCCGTCGGCCGCCGCGATGCCGTGCAACCCTGTCCCGTCGTCCCTCTTGGCCCACCGGCGCACGGCGGTGGTGTCTTCGACAACGCTGCCCTCCCCGTCCAGCCAGACGATGTCGTGGCCCGACTCGTCCAGAACCTGCGTCGTGCCGTTGTCGTAGTACGACCAGGCGTCCGCGTATCGGGGCTCTATGGCCCAGGATCCTGACTCGTCGACGAACCCCCACAGGCCCGTCCCCTCGTCCTCGACGGCCGCGAGCCCGTTGTCCGCGAAGCCGTACCCGTCGGCGTCGGAGAATCGGGCCGTGCCCACCCATTCGCCGTTGGAGCCTATGACGCGCCATGCGTCGCCGGGGTCCCCCGCCGGGCTCGCGCCGCATCCCCCGAGCGGGAGGAGGAGGGAGGCGAGCGCGCCCGCCGCGAGGGATGCGAGCCCCCTCCTCGTGATGCCGCCTAGCCCCCTCATGCAATCCTCCCGTCGTGGCCCGAGCTAGGCCGCCCTGGCCAGCGCGCGCCCGTCGTCGCCCATCCGCTTGCCTCGGCGAAGGCCGGCTGCACCACCCAGCCGCCGTCCCAGCCGACGTAGCCCCAGAGTCCCGTGTCGGCGTCCTTGGCGGCCAGGACGCCCGCGTCGAAGGCGACGACCAGGTCTGCGTAGGCGGGCTCGACGACCCACTCGCCGCCCGCGTCGACGACGCCGTAAAGTCCCGTCTCCTGGCTCTCAGCAAGAAAATAGCTCGTATGGTAGTCCGCCTCAAGGTACGGGAATGTCGGAGTAAGCTCCCACTCAGACCTATCGTCTCCCCTAATCCCATAGAGGCCCGACTCCTCGTCTTTTACTGCCGTTGCCTCCTGAGTTGGGGTGGGTACTTCGTTTCCGGATGTGTCTATCCAGAGCACCTCGCTTCCCATGACTACGGGGGCGGCGCCATCGTCTCTAAACTGCGAGGCGTTGTCGTACTTCGGGTCAATAGCCCATGCCCCGGATTCATTCACATACCCCCACTTATCTGTGACTGAATCCCAGACGGGCGCGAGACCGTTTGATGAGAAGCCCTTGGCACGAACATACTTCGCGGCAATAATGAAGTTGCCGTCAGCATCCACAAAGCCCCAGAGCCCGGCTTTCTCGTCCATGGCTGCTGCAAGCCCGTTGGAGGCAAATCCGTAGGATGAGGCACCCCCAAAGGAAGCCGTGCCCGCGGGTTCGCCCCGGCCGTCGATGATGTACCACTCCCCGCTATGGTCTTCCGTTGAGCCCGCTTCGCAGCCGCAGAGGCAGGCGGCGAGCGCGCCCGCCGCGAGGGAGGCGAGCCCCCTCCTCGTGATGCCGCCTGTCCCCCTCATGCGATCCCCCCTCGTCTCGTCCCAGGCTAGGCCGCCCTGGCCAGCGCGCGCCCGTCGTCGCCCATCCGCGTCGCCTCGGCGAAGGCCGGCTGCACCACCCAGCCGCCGTCCCAGCCGACGTAGCCCCAGAGTCCCGTGTCGGCGTCCTTGGCGGCCAGGACGCCCGCGTCGAAGGCGACGACCAGGTCTGCGTAGGCGGGC
>NZ_LR027573.1:671395-718756 GCF_900605015.1 Olsenella sp. Marseille-P4559 | reverse complement strand
CTCGGCGAAGGCCGGCTGCACCACCCAGCCGCCGTCCCAGCCGACGTAGCCCCAGAGTCCCGTGTCGGCGTCCTTGGCGGCCAGGACGCCCGCGTCGAAGGCGACGACCAGGTCTGCGTAGGCGGGCCCGACGACCCACCCGCCGCCCGCGTCGACGACGCCGCAGAGCCCCGAGCCCTGCGGCCGGGCGAGGAGGTAGTCGGAGTGGCCGTCGGTGGCGAGGTCGGCGAAGGCGGGCTCGAGCGCCCACGTGCCGTCTTCTGCTATGATGCCCCAGAGCCCGCTGGCCGGGTCCTCCCTCGCCTGGGGGCGCGGGCTTCTTCTTCCCTCTAGGATTTCCCCCTTCTCGTTAATCCACGTCGTACGCTCTCTTTCTGCGTCTAGCACAAAGGCAGTGCCGTTTTCGTAGAAGGACCAGGCGTCGGCGTATCGGGGCTCTATGGCCCACTCACCCGACTTCCCGATATACCCCCACAGGCCCGTCTCGGTATCGCAGGCGGGGGCAAGGCCATTCGGTGAGAACCACTTGGCTTCGCTGAAGCACAGCTCGATGGCATAGCCTCCCGAGGAATCCACATAGCCCCACAGGTCCGTCGTCGGATCCTGTACGGCCGCCAGCCCGTTGGAGGCGAAGCCGTACCCGTCGGCGTCGGAGAAGCGGGCCGTGCCCACCCAGTCGCCGCTGGAGTCTATGACGCGCCACCGCGCCCCCTGTTCCGAGGCGCCGGACGGGTCCCCGCCGGCCTCGCAGCCGCAGAGGCAGGCGGCGAGCGCGCCCGCCGCGAGGGAGGCGAGCCCCCTCCTCGTGATGCCGCACGGCCCCCTCATGCGATCCCCCCGTCGTGGCCCAAGCTAGGCCGCCCTGGCCAGCGCGCGCCCGTTGTCGCCCATCCGCGTCGCGTCGGAGAAGGCCGGCTGCACCACCCAGCCGCCGTCCCAGCCGACGTAGCCCCAGAGCCCAGTGTCGGCGTCCTTGGCGGCCAGGACGCCCGCGTCGAAGGCGATGACCAGGTCGGCGAAGGCGGGCCCGACCACCCACCCGCCGCCCGCGTCGACGACGCCGCAGAGCCCCGAGCCCTGCGGCCGGGCGAGGAGGTAGTCGGAGTAGCGGTCGGTCTGCAGGTAGGAGAAGGCAGGCTCGCACAGCCAGTCCCCGCCGGCCGCCGCGATGCCGTACAACCCTGTCCCGTCGTCCTTCCTGGCCCACCGGCGCACGGCAGTGGTGTCTTCGACAACGTTGCCCTCCCCGTCCAGCCAGACGATGTTGTGGCCCGACTCGTCCAGAACCTGCGTCGTGCCGTTGTCGTAGAACGACCAGGCGTCCGCGTATCGGGGCTCTATGGCCCAGGAGCCCGTCTCGTCGACGAACCCCCACAGGCCCGTCCCGTCGTCCTGCGCGGGGGCAAGTCCGTTGGGGGCGAACTCGCGGGCCCTGAGGAACGTCGGCTGGAGGGCCCACCTCCCTGCCTCGTCGACGAAGCCCCACAGGCCCGTCCCGGCGTCCTCGACGGCCGCAAGCCCGTTGGGGGCGAAGCCGTACTCGTCGGCGTCGGAGAATCGGGCCGTGCCCACCCATTCGCCGTTGGAGCCTATGACGCGCCATGCGTCGCCGGGGTCCCCCGCCGGGCTCGCGCCGCATCCCCCGAGTGGGAGGAGGAGGGAGGCGAGCGCGCCCGCCGCGAGGGATGCGAACCCCCTCCTCGTCATGGTGTCGGGCCTCTCCATGTGGCTACCTCCCTGTTACTTAGTACTTAGTAGCTGGATCACTCCAGGCAAGTTTGTCGGGGCTGTTCGCAATCTCGTAATTGGTTGGCTTCGTGTTGGCCCAGCCCTCCAAGGAAGTCATCGAGTATCCACCCTCGGGCTTCGATCGCGCCCAGTCGAGGTAGCTGTCATAGGTGGTACCACCATTGGTGTTGTCGTAGCGATATTGGCTGTATGCATTGGTGAATTTCTGACGATCCCCGTCGTTGGCAAACCCGGGGGCCACGACGTATGCGCCGTCCCCGCTTGCGTCCGAGACGAGCGTGCCGTACTCGTAGAAGCTGTAATGGGCTTCCGTGTCCGCCCGGTCGAGCTCGAAGACGGTGTCTATCGAATGGTTGGCGGCACTTTGCTCTCTGTAGCTTTCGACGGTGCTGGTGACCAGGCTCTTCGCGGTGCCAAGGACGGGAATGCCGTCGAGGATCTTGCCAGAGACCGCGTCGCCGGCGGCTTCAATAAGGCCCTCCCCGGCGGCTTGGTACTCGTTCTTGTAGTTCCTGCCCGCGACGATGTCGCGCATCTCGGAGAACGCGGCGTTGACGTCTGTCGTCGCGGTCATCGCAACGAAGCCACCGTGGGAGTAGAGACTGCCCCCTCCGTCTGCCGGGACTTCCACTTGCCCTCCGTATGTGATCTCCGTGTATATGTATGTGTGCTCCTCGCCCTTGCCGTCTCGAACGGTCTCAGACCTGTTGTGACTCACCTTGATGTTCGGGCCCAGCTCCTTGAGGGCGTCTTCCGCAGTGGTGTACGAGTTGAAGCCCCCGATGCGCGTGTAGGTTCTCCCGCTGGCAAGGAGGCCCGCAGCGGTGCTCGCGAGGAGCCTCTCCGTGTCGCTCAGCGGGGAGTTGGCCTGAAAGGCGGCTGATGTCGTTGCGACGGCATAGGCGGAGAGGAACCCCGCGAGGCCGTCCCGCATGGAGTATCGGACCATATAGATCTCGCTGGGGCTCTGGTAGTTCGAATAGCCGATATGGCGTATCCCTTCGCATGGCCAATAGCCGTCGTTGAGGAACCGCTCGAGCAGCGTGGAGTCGCCCCCGGCGGCCTGGCTGCCCGCTCTCCGGTAGAGCTCCGCGACGGCGGTTGCCTCCCCGTCGGTCCACAGCTCGACGGGCCTGTCGAAGATCCCTCCGAGCGTCCCGTCATCGAGCTCGCCGTTGCTGTACAGGTCCTCGAGGGACTTGACGCTGCTCCCAAGCATGTCCTTGAGCTCGCCGATCCAGCTCGCGTCCGCCGCGCTGGGCCAACCAACGCCGCTCTTGCTGAACTCGGATTCTGATAGGGAGGCTGTGCCCCTGGCCAGCGTGGCGAGCATGTCGGAGCAGGAGCCGGCGCCCTCGTAGATCCCGTTGGTGGTGCTCAGGTAGTCCGCGATCCTGTCGAGCATGTCTTGGGCGGCGATGCGAGCTCGGTCGCACCAGTAGCGCATGAGCGAGAGCCCGGCGCTGAAGCCAGGGTCGTTGCCGTAGGGCGTGCACTCCAGCTCTGCGATCCTGTCGAGCATGTTCTGGGCTTCGTCCCTCTTCCGTACGTACTCGTCCTCGTTGACCTCGGCGACGGCTCCAAAGTTGGACGAGAGCGCGTCCCTGACCGTGTCGTCTGCCGACCTGACCCTCTCGAGGGCCTCTGTGATGCCCGCGTAGAGCACGCTGTAGTTGCTGAGCCGACTGCGTGCTGCGTCCCACGCCTCGGCCGTGAGGTAGGTGTCGTTGCAAAACTCGCTCACCGCCTGTCGACGCTCCGAGCACTCTTCGCCGGCCCTGTCCATCATGGTCGACTTCCTGTCGAGCATCGAGATGAGTTCGGCTGGTCTGATGATTGCCCCCATGCGCCTCTCCTTCTCAGCGGGACATGAGCTCGTCCCAGGCGGCAAAGTCGCCAGCGACGCTGCTGATTGCCGCTGCGTCCAGGTTCACCTCGGTCGCCGCATTTGCCATGAGCGAGCGTATGGCGTCTGCCGTGCTCTTGGCACCTGCGGCGGCGCTCGTGTTGTCGCCGTCGACGCCTCCGACCTCTTCGGCCTCGAAGTCTGTGGTGATGCTGTCCGTATACGACCTGGCGAGGTCCTCGTTCGAGAGCCTCTCGCCGTCACCTGCCATATCGGCTGCCTCCCTGCATCGGGTTGCCCCACCGTCCTGCATCGGGGGCGCTGCGGGCGCCGTTCGCCTCCCGATCGTTGCGTGCCCAGCGGGCAAACTCGCCGTCGACCGACTCCATGCGGTCCTCGATGGAGCGCCTCTCGGCATCGAGCTCCTGCAGCCGCTCGTCACAGCCGTAGGCTATGTCGAGCATGGACTGGTTCACGCCATCCTGCAGCTCAGCCACATTGGCATCCATGTCGGGAATCCCGCGCGTCAGGTAGGCGAACTCGTCTGACCATGCGCACATGTCGCGGCCGATCATCTCCAGGATCTCGTTTCCCTGCTCGGCACGCTCGCGGCTCTTGCGGTTCTGGTCGAGACGATCCTCGAGCGCGAGGCGAGCCCTCCTGTAGTCGTCAACGTTCACCAGACCTCCCCCTCTCGGGCACGTTGCCCCCCATGCCCTCGCCGTCTCGCGGGCAGGCCCGATCGGCGCCGCCCGCGTGCGTCACGTACACTATAGTCCTCTTCGCGCCGCCGATCGCCGAGACCGGCCCGACGGCACGGGGCCCAGCGCGGCGACCGGGCTTGAGGCAGATGCCGCCATCGAGCTTGTGGACGGTCGTTGGGCGGCTCTAGAGGCAGAGACCAGCGAAGCCAGGGTCGGTGGCGGGGTCGCCAGCCTGGGGAGACTGTGCGAGGAATTGATTCCCAACGCCGATGCTCGTGTGCGACCCCCAGAGTTCATGGCGGTGATCACGGGAGTATCGGAGTACGCCCATCTCGTGGAGCAGGGTGTCTGTGCGGTTCCCACACGGGCGCTCACTGCATAGGCGCTCCCCGTACCGTTGGCTGGCAAGCTCGTTATGTCGCGCTGTCGAACTGGCTCAGGTAGAGCTTGGCATAGCGTCCACCGCGTGTCAGCAGTTCATCGTGCGTGCCCTTCTCCTTCACGTCGCCGTCCTCCCATGTAGAGGATGAGGTCGGCGTTGCGGATGGTGGAGAGGCGGTGCGCGATCACGAAGCTCGTGCGACCGCGCATGAGGGTGTCCATGGCCTGCTGCACCTTGAGCTCGGTGCGGGTGTCCACGCTGGAGGTGGCCTCGTCGAGGATCAGCAGTGGCGCATCCTTTACCATGGCGCGTGCGATGGTGATGAGCTGGTGCTGGCCGGCGCTGATGGAGTCGGGTTCCAGCATGGTGTCGTAGCCCTGGGGCAGGCTCTGCACGTAGCCTGTGAGTCCGCAGGCGTCACAGGCGGCGTCCAACTGGGCGTCGGTCACGCCCGGCGTGTCGAACGCGATGTTCTCGCGCAGCGTCCCCTGGAAGAACCAGGTGTCCTGCAGCACCATGGCGAACTGGTCGCGCAGGTTGGCGCGGGTGAGGTCTGCCGTGCTGGTGCCGTCGATGCGTATAGAGCCCCCGTCCACCTCGTAGAACCTCATGAGGAGGTTCACCAGCGTGGTCTTGCCGGCACCGGTGGGGCCCACGATGGCGACCTTCTGGCCGGGCTTTGCGGCCGCGCTGAAGTCGTGGATGATCTCACGTGAGGAATCGTAGCCAAAGCGCACGTGGTCGAACTCCACGTTGCCGGCAGCACGCCCGATATGTGCGGTCTTCTCGGACTCGTCGGACACCTCGTCCTGTGCCAGGAAGTCGAACACACGGTCGGAGGCTGCAGCCATGGTCTGCACCGACGTCGCCGCCTGGGCTATGGTCTGCAGCGGCTGGGTGAACAGGCGGATGTAGATCATGAAGGCCACCACGGTGCCAAAGCTGATGGTGCCCTCCAGTGCTAAGGTGCCACCCACGATGCACACCACCACGTAGGCGAAGTTGCCGATGAAGGTCATGAGGGGCATCATCATGCCGCTGAGGAAGGCGCTCTTCCAGACTGCGTCGTACAGCGTGGCGTTGCGCTGGCGGAAGCGCTGGCGCTCGCCTTGCTGACCATTCATGACCTTCACCACGTCCAGGGCGCCCATGACCTCCTCCACCTGGGAGTCAACGCTGGCGAGCGCCCTCTGCTGGTGGGCAAAGTAGGGCTGCGAGCGCTTGATGACGCCCATGGAGAGCCACATGCCGAGAAGTGCCGTGGCAATGCCCGCCAGAGCCATCTGCCAGTTGGCGGCAAACATCACGATTGCCGCGCCGACCAACTGCGCCACGCCGCTGACCAGCTGCGACACGGACTGGTTGAGGCTCTAGCCCACGGAGTCCACGTCGTTGCTCATGAGCGACAGCGTGTCGCCCTGCGGGGTGGAGTCCAGGTAGCGCAGCGGCAGGCGGTCGATCTTGGCCGTCATGTCGCGACGCATGTCGCGCGTGAGGTCCTGCGTCACGTCGGCCATGATCCGGCCCTGCGCGTAGTTGGCGGCAAAGCCCAGCAGGTAGATGACGGCCAGTATGGCACCCATGCGGCCTATGGTCGTGATGTCGATGGTGCCCCCGATGCCCTGGGTTATGAGGTCGCTGATTTGCCCCAGGCGTCCCGGTCCCATGAGGTTCAGGACGGCGCCGGCAACCGCCAGCACGACGGCAAGCAGCACCACCTTCGCGTACCGGTGGGCGTAGCGGGCCAGCCTGCCGAGCGCTGAGCCGAGGTCGACCTTCTCGCCCGTGCCCACGGGCATCTCTCCTGGCCTAGGCATGTGCAATCTCCTCCTTGGAAAGCTGCGAGCTGACGATCTTCTGGTAGGTGGGGCAGCTCCGCATGAACTCGTCGTGCGTGACCTCGTGCCCCGCGTTGCCGTACGACACGTTGCTGGCGACGGTGCCGGCAAAGAGCGTCGTCGTTTGAGGCACGTAGCCTATGCGCTGGTGCAGCTGCGTTGACGTGTACTCTCGCACGTCGTGGCCGTCTACCAGCACCTGTCCGGAGGTGGCGTCGAACAGCCTGTCCACCAGCTGCACCAGCGTCGTCTTGCCCGAACCGGTGGCGCCGATGAAGGCCACGGTCTGGCCCGGCTCCGCGCGGAAGCTCACGCCGTCCAGGGCGCGGGCACCGTCATCCGGATAGCTAAAGCTGACGTTGCGGAACTCCACGGTGCCCTTCTCGTCCGTGGTTTCGACGCCCGGTCCATCCTGGATCTGCGGCGTGCGCTCGATGACCTCCATCACGCGGCCTGCCGACACCTGCGCCCTGGGATAGAGGATGAACACCATGGATAGCAGCATGAAGCTCATGATGATCTGGATGGCGTAGTTGCTAAAGACAATCATCTGCGAGAAGAGCGTGAGGCCCGAGCCGTCGGTCAGGCCCTGGATGCGCTGGTAGCGCGGCACGGCGATGGACATAGTGACGCCCAGCACGATGCACAGGGTGATGGCTGCCACCACGGTGGCGCAGGTCCACTGCCAGCCGTAGCCCATGATCTTGACGACGGCCCACACCACCATGATGGGAGCCTTGATGATGGCGGAAAGTCCCATGGACACCAGGGTCTGGATCTGCGTGATGTCGTTGGTGCAGCGGTTGACCAGACTGGCGGCGCCCATCTGGTCCACGTCCGCCTTGGAGAGGTCGAGCGCGTGGTCGAACACCTCCTGGCGCAGCGTGGCGGCAAGCCCGGCGGCCACCTTGTTGCCGTAGTAGGTCGCGGCCACGGTGGCCACCATGGAGCTAAGCGCGCAGAGGACCATCATGAGGCCCTGCCACAGGATCGCGTACAGGGAGGAGCCGGCGGTCTCGGCCAGCGTGGTGATGTTGGCCATGTAGTCGGGCAGGGTCAGGTCCAGCCACACCTGCACGACCACGAAGGCCAGGACCACGAGGCACTGCCAGCGCTGCTTCCCGTCAAGGTATCGAAGTGTCTTGAGCACCAGCGCCCCTTCTCGTCGTTTGTAGCTAGTGGTAGAAGTAACAAATAGTAAAAGCTAAATGGGGGAGAAGAGCGTCCTATCGGAACGGCTCGTCCTTCTCGCCTGTGACGGCGTGCGCGATCTTCTGGACGAGGCGAGTCAGCTCCTTCTGCTCGGAGGCGTCGAGCACGGCCATCAGCCGGCTGGTGTTCCGGACGGCCTCGAGGTAGCGCTCCTCGCCGAAGGACCTTCCCAAGGGCGTGATGGTCACGATGACGCCGCGTCGGTCGTCGGGGTTTATGTCGCGTGTGACATAGCCCTTTCGCTGGAGCGCCTTCAAGGTGTTCGCGATGCGCGAGGTGGTCACGTTGAGAGCCTCGGCAAGGTCGGACGGGGCCGCCGAGCCTCCGTGCGACTCCAGGAAGCCCAGCACGCCAATCTCGCCGCGCGACACCTGCGGCGCGTTCGAGAGGCTGCGGCTCTGGATCTGGCCCATCGCACGCGTCACGCGGCCTGCGGGGGAGTTCTCCTCCTGCCACAGCTGCTGCCTGGTCTTCTCGTCCAAGATGCCTCCAACACGAAGTAGTTTTTACTAGAAGATAGTATTGCCAAACATGGATACTTCAGGCGAGACAGACGTGAACTTCACAACGCAACCATCTCTCCCATGGGGCCGCCTGGCAAAGCCTGGCTGGCGGCGAGCAGGCGGACGTCCTTCTCGACGTCTGCCAGGGTGGTGCGCTGCAACTGGTCCTCGAGTGCGTGCTGCGCCGCCTCAAGCCTGCTGTCCAGGGCGGCGTGGATGTTGCCGCCCACAGGGCACTGCGGGCAGGGGCTCTCGTGGAAGTGGAAGAGCGAGTCCGCGTCGCTTTGGTCCACGGCGCGCCACAGGTCCAAGAGCGTTATCTGATCCAGGGGCCTGGCCAGCGTGATGCCGGTCTTGCCCTTGCTTGAGCTGATAATGCCCGCCTGCTTGAGCATGCCCATGATCGTGCGCACCATGACGGGACTCGTGCCGATGCTTCCCGCGAGGAAGGTGCTGGTCACGGGCCTCGTGTCACCAAAGTAGTCTATGGCGCACACCATGTGCGCCGCCATCGTGAGCCTGCTGGTTATCTGCATTCGTTCACCTATTCCGTAACAACAACCTTGCCAAAGCCCTTCGAGCCCTCCAGGAAGCGGTGGGCGTCTGCCATGTGGCCAAGCGAAAAGACCGCTGCGGGTCCGACGTCCACATCCTTCTCCTCCACGTACGAGATGAGTCCGGCAAGCCGTTCTTCATCCACGTTTCCCGAGTAGAAGCTGGTGAGAAAGCCGTTGCTCGGCAGGTCGACGATGGGGTCGAAGTCCTCCATGTACCATACGCCACCCAGCTGGCCTGTGCTGCAGACGATGCCACCCGCAGACACATGGCTGCACGTGTCCCTAAGGGTTGCCGGTCCTACAAGCTCCAGGACACGCTGGTAGGGACGACCCTCCACCTGCAGCGTCCCGTCCAGGTCAAGCACCGTGTCGTCGTATCCGCCCTTGAGCAGCAGGCCTGTGCGCGCCTCGCTGCGGGTGGTGCCCACAAGGTGCAGCCCCGGAGCCATGGAGCGAGCCAGCTTCGCGAACGCCATGCCAACGCCACTGGTTGCGCCGCGTACGAGGACCGTCTGCCCTGCCTCCAGGTGCAGGTTGAGGAGGGAGCCGTAGGCGGTGTAGCAGGTCTCGGGGATGGCCGCGAGAGCTTCCCAAGGGAGGCTCGACTCGATGGGATGGATTTGCTCGTTGGGGAGAAGTGCGTAGTCCGCATAGCTGCCATCGAAGGCGCGGCCCATCTCGCCCATGATGGAGACCACCTTCTGACCCACGGGCAGGCGCAATGGGTCGGTCGTTGCCGCGACCTCGCCCACGCACTCGATTCCGAGGACCCGCGGGAGGCGTACCGAGGGCGAGAGCCCCTGGCGCGTGAACACCTCGGAGTGGTTGAGGCCGCGGGCACGTACGCGCACGAGCGACCATCCCGGCCTCAATGCGGGTACGGGGCGCTGTTCTAGACGCAGGACTTCGGGTCCGCCGGCCTCGTGTACCACGATGGCACGCATAGATTCGGGAATGGAAGTTGCCATCGAAAGACCTCCTCTGATCGTTACCTTGCGAGTGCCGCCCCGGCCCGCGCCGCGCCGCTGTGACCGCAGGCGCACAGCTGGTCATCCGGCAGGTCGCAGGTGTGACGCTGGCGTGAGACCAGCTGCTCGACGAACTCCGTCGCGGGATTCGCCAGAATCTCCTCGGGCGCGCCGTATTGCTGGACCTTGCCGCCGTCGAGCACCAGCACGCGGGTACCCAGGCGCAGCGCCTCGCCGATGTCGTGGGTCACGAACATCACGGTGATGCCGGTCTCGTGGTGAATGCGGGAGATTTCCGCCTGCAGCTGAGCGCGGGTGATCTCGTCCACGGCGCCGAACGGCTCGTCCATCAGAAGGATGTCCGGCGACGCGGCCAGGGCGCGCGCGATGCCCACACGCTGCTGCTGGCCGCCCGAAAGCTCGGACGGGTAGCGCTCCAGCAGGTCGTCGGAGAGCCCCACGATGTCCATCCACTTGCGCACCGCCTTGTGCGTGCGCTCGTGGTCGCGCTTGTTCAGCAGGTTGGGCACGTATGAGATGTTGTCCTCCACCGTCATGTGGGGGAACAAGACGCTGCCCTGGATGGCGTAGCCGATGTTGCGGCGCAGCTGGATGGGGTCTACGTCGCGGACGTTGCGCCCATTGACCAGCACGTCTCCCGAAGTGGGCTCCATCAGCCGGTTTACCATCTTGAGCGCCGTGGTCTTGCCGCTGCCGGAGGAGCCGATCATGGTGACGAACTCGCCCCGGGGGACCTTGAGAGCCAGGTGCTCAAGCACGCTCTTCTCGCCATAGGACTTGCAGATGTCGCGATACTCGATAGCGACGTCGTTGGTCGTCGTGGTGTTCATCAGATCAGTCCCTTCGAGCTGAGAAACTCCTCGGCCACGGTCTTGGGGTCCCTGCCTTCCTCTTCCACCTCATAGTTCATGCGTGCCATGTCCTGCTCGGAGATGGTGCCCTGGAGCTTCTCCAGCACGTCGCGCAGTTCGGGGTGCTGCTGCAACACCTGGTTGCGCACGACGTTGCCGCACTGGTAGGAGGGGAAGAAGCCCTTGTCGTCGGTGAGGACTGTGGCGTCTGCGGTGCTCAGCTTGCCATCGGTGGTAAAGATCACGATGGCATCGACGCTGCCTTGGGCCAGCGCGTCGTACTTGAGGCCGATGTCCATCTGCATGGTGCTGCCAAAGCTCATGCCATAGGTGTTACAGAGGGCATCGTAGCCGTCCTCTCGCTCGAAGAAGTCTGCCTCAGCGCCTAAAGTCAGTTGGTCTGTCACGCGGGCCAGGTCCGAGTAGGTCTTGAGGTCGTACTTCTCGGCGACGTCCTTGCGCACGGCTATGCCATATGTGTTGCCAAAGCCGTACATCCCCACCCAGCTCATGCCAAGGTTTTGGTAGCCTGCCTGCAACTGGTCGAACTCGTCCTCGGAGTAGGTGCCCTCGTTCTTGAGGACCATCGCCCAACCGGTGCCCGTGTACTCCGGGTACAGGTCGAACTGGCCGGATTCCATGGCGGGCTCGATGTTGGAGGTACCGCCACCCACGCCCTCGGTGAGCTCCACCTTGAGGTTGGTGTCGTGCTCGATGAGCATCTTGAGGGCTTCGCCCATCACGTACTGCTCGGTCATGGGCTTGGTGGCCACGTGGATGGTGTCGCTGGCCCCGGCGAGCATCCCCGGTACGGTTACACCCAACGCCACGGCTGCACATGCCGCCGCGGCACCGATGGCCAGCCTACGGTTGGTGCGGCGCGCCTTGGCACCGCGCATCTGCATGAGCTTCTCGACAAAGCCGAGAATGGCATCTACTACCAGGGCAAGCACGGCAATGAGAAGGCTGCCTGCCATGGTCATGGCGGCGTTGTTGGTGGTGATGCCTCGGTAGATGGCCACGCCCAGGCCGCCCGCACCGATGAACGACGCGATGCCGCCAAGCGCGATGGTCATGGTGACCATGTTGCGGATGCCGCTCATGATAACGGGCAGGGCCAGCGGCAGCTGCACGCGCACGAGCGTCTGCATGCGCGTGCCGCCCATGCCCTTGGCGGCCTCCATGATGGCGGGGTCCACGTTGGTCATGCCCGTGTAGGTGGAGCGCACCATGGGCAGCAGCGCGTAGACGGTAAGCGCGATGATGGCCGTCGCGTCACCCACGCCGCTGAAGGGGATGAGAAAGCCCAGCATGCTGATGGACGGGATGGTGTACAGGAAGTTCACGACGGCCAACGTGGGTTTGGCCGCTTTCTGGTACTCGCTGATGAGGATGCCGGCGATGCCGCCAAACACGATGGCGATAAGGATGGCAACCAGGCATATCTCCACGTGCTCCAAGAGCAGGCCCGAGAAGAAGTCCCAGCGTTGGACGAGCAGGTCCCAAGTCTGTGCAAGCATCTATCCTCTTTTCACTATGGCCTGGACGGGGCAGTTCTCGTAGCACAGTCCGCAGTGCAGGCAGTGCTCCTGGGCTATGACGAAGGGCTTGCCCCGGGTGATGCACTGCTGCGGACAGTTGCGTGCGCACGTGCCGCAGCCGATGCAGGCGTCGGTAATCTGGAAGCCCTGCACGTGCACGGACGCGCCTCCCAGCGAGAAGGTCTGACGATAGATGGGGGAGACCCCCAGGTCGAAGATCTCAATGCAGCCATTATCGATCACGAAGGGGTCCAGGACGTAGCGCGACTGGCCGGGATACACGTCGTTCATCGACGGGTTCTGGTCAAAGATGCGGTCGATCCAGGCGTGCGGGTCGTCGGTGACGAAGTGCGCCTCGCCCGCCAGGCGCACCATCTTGTAGTCGCGCGTCATGCCCACGATGGCCACATGCGCCTCGCGCATCAACTGCGCATGGAAGTCCTTGCCGCGCGAGGTGCAGAAGTAAAGCGCACCCTTGCCCACGAGCATCACGTCGATGATGCGGATCTGTGGGTGGCCCTCTGCGTCTACCGTCGCGAACGAGATGTCCCTGATCTCGCGAAGCGTCTGCAGGCAGTCCTGTGCGTCCATTATGGTTCCTCTCCCTTGGCTTACATGTAATATATGTTGTGACATGCAACGTGTCAAGAAGAATTTGACACGTTTGGTAGTATTGCCACAACAAGCACGGCGACAGGTGAATGCGAACGGAGGAATCCGATGGAGAAGGACATGACACAGGACGAGCGGAGGCTCTGGCTCATCCGCGCGTTCTGCAACGAGAGGCGTAGCTGGGGTGCAGACGTTCCCGAGATACCTGCAGACGAGGAGGGCCAGCGCCTGCTGCTGCGGGCCCTCGTGAACATGCGCCCGCCCGAGCCGGCCGACCCCGAGCTGCTGCGTGTGCAGGACGCGTACCTGCGGGAACGCCTGGTCGAGCGCGGCGGGGCCGTAGGCGAGAACGACGTGTCCTTCTCGCCCGAGGGCATCGCCGTGTGGCGCGGCGACATTACCCGGCTTGCGGCGGACGGCATCGTCAACGCGGCCAACAGCCAGATGCTGGGCTGCTTCGTGCCCAACCACCGCTGCATCGACAATGCCATCCACACCTACGCAGGCATCCAGCTGCGACTGGCATGCGCGCGCCAGATGGCCGACCAGGGGCACGAGGAGCCCACCGGCGTCGCGCGCATCACGCCCGGCTACAACCTGCCGGCGGCGCACGTGCTGCATACGGTGGGACCCATCGTGGGAAGCGTGCGTCCGTCGCGGCGGGACCGTGAGCTCTTGGCCAGCTGCTACACGTCCTGCCTGGAGCTGGCGTGCGAGCGGGGGCTTGCCAGCGTGGCGTTCTGCTGCATATCGACAGGGGAGTTCAGCTACCCCAACCGCGATGCGGCGCAGGTGGCCGTAGCCGCGGTGCGCGACTGGAAGAGACAGACCGACAGCCAGATGAGGGTGATATTTGATGTATTCAAGCCAGTGGACCACGACATCTACCGGGAGCTTCTCGGAGTGCGTGGATAGGATTGCGGATGCGGTGCGCGGTGCCGACGCCGTGCTGGTGGGTGCCGGTGCAGGCCTCTCGGCTGCGGCGGGCTTCTCGTACGCAGGGAAGCGCTTCGACGACAACTTCGCGGACTTCCGCGCCGCATATGGCATAACGGACATGTACGTGGGCGGCTTCTATCCCTTCCCGGACCAGGAGACCTATTGGGCCTGGTGGAGCCATATGATCTGGCTCAACCGCTATGTCTGTCCCGTGGGTCAGCCCTACCAGGCCTTGGTGCAGATGCTGCACAGCCGCGACTACTTTGTGCTGACCACCAACGTGGACCACCAGTTCCAGCGCGCGGGAATCGAGCGCGACCGCCTGTTCTACACGCAGGGCGACTACGACCTGCTGCAGTGCTCCAAGCCCTGCCACCAAGCCACCTACGACAACGAGGACATCGTCTGCCAGATGGTGGAGCGGCAGCGCGACCTGCGCGTGCCTACGGAGCTGGTGCCGCGCTGCCCGCGTTGCGGCGAGCCCATGGTGCCCAACCTGCGCTGCGACGACGCCTTCGTGGAGGACGAGGGCTGGCATGCCGCGGCCCGGCGCTACGACGCGTTCCTACACAGACACCGCCGCGACCGCCTGGTGCTTCTGGAGGTGGGCGTGGGCGGCAACACCCCGGGCATCGTCAAGTACCCGTTCTGGCGCATGGCATCCCAGAACCGCCACGCCACGTACGTGCAGCTCAACAGGGGAGAGATGCTCGCCCCCGCCGAGCTGGGCGAGAAGAGCATCATCCTGGACTGCGACGCCGTCCAGGCGCTCTCTGCCGTCCGTGAGCGGCTGGGGTAGGACCTCCAGGTCATTTCTTGCCATACCCTTGTTAGTGGGACGAAAATGATAAAATATCGATAAGATAACGATACGTCAGGAGGTGCTCATGAACATCCGTCCCATCTCTGACCTGCGCAATCATTACTCAGACGTCGAGAAGGACGTCGAGGAGCATGGTCCCGTCTTTCTCACGAAGAATGGCTATGGTTCGATGGTGGTCATGTCAATCGACCAGTTTGACCGGATCAACGGATCGGTCGATGCTGCTCTCGACGAGGCCGATGTGCAGGCTTCGACGACGTCGCTGCGCTATACGCATGAGGAGGTCTTCGGCTCGATTCGGGAGGGGCTTAATGCCAAGCGCGCCTGACGGGGTCGACAAGAGCTACGAGCTGAGATACCTGCCCCTTTTCTGGGATGACCTCAACTCGGCTGTTACGTACATCGCGACCCAATTGAAAAACCCAGCAGCTGCGGAGAACCTGTTGGACCAGACTGAACGGGCGATTTTGGAGCATGCCAAGCGACCTGCCTTCGGAACCGTGTATCGTCGGTCGGACGGGAGGCAGGCCTATTACTGGTTCCCAGTCGGGAACTATATGGTGTTTTACGTAGTCGAAGGCAACGCGATGGAGGTTCGCCGCTTCCTCCTCGGCAGCAGGGACCTCACCAGGATGTCACTTTGAGGCCCCGGGAATAGTCTTGTCTGAAGCTCCAAGAGTTTCTACAATTTCTATTTTTTCTAAAATTTCTACATCCTCTATAATTTCTACTGTCGAGTATAGAGGAGGAGCCATGCCGAGCCAGCAAAGACTTGTCAATCCGTTCAAGCCCACGGCGGGCATGACGCCTCCGGTGCTCATTGGCCGCGAGGTCGTGATCGATGATTTCATGGATGGCTTGGACGAGGGCCCAGGTGCACCTGGCCGCCTGATGCGAATCACGGGACCGCGCGGATCGGGAAAGACCGTTCTTCTCACCCAGCTGGGTGACATTGCCAACGACCGTGGTTGGACGGTGGTGAACGTCTCGGGTAGGGAGCCGCTCTGCGCCTCGATTCAGGAGCAGCTTGCCCATGACGCACGCATTAGGTCACTCGACATAAAGATCTCGCTGCCCATCGTTTCGGCTGAGGCGCATTTGGGCGGGGCAGCCGAGGAGCTGTTGTTCCGGGAAGTGCTGTCCCGTGCGACGCGCTCGCTTACAAATCACGGCTCGGGCTTGCTGATAACCGTGGATGAGGTGCAGGATGCCTCTCACGACGAGATGGCCACCATAGCCACGAGCGTTCAGTACATGATTCGCGAGCAGCAGGACATCGGCCTGCTGTTTGCGGGCATCACTACGGGGGCACTCGACCTCCTGAACGGCGAGGGGATCACGTTCCTGCGTCGTGCAAAGGCGGAGGAGCTCGCCAGCATCCCGACGGATGAGGTCGCCCAGGCGCTCAGAAAGACAATCGAGGTGTCGGGCCTGCGAATTGGCGACGGCGCGCTGTCCTACGCAGCCGCGCAGTCGCATGGCTATGCGTATCTGATTCAGCTTGTTGGCTACTATGTCTGGCGAGAAGGACGTCGACATGCGCAAGACTCCGTCACCATCACGCTGGCGGATGCCAAACGTGGCTCGGAGGTTGCGCTCCAAGAGTTTGGTTCTTCGGTTCTGGAGACAGCCATATCTGGGCTGACGAAGCCCTCCGTGGACTACCTGCTGGCCATGACCGAGGACGAAGGAGCATCGTCTACGTCCGAGATTGCCCAACGTATGGGCATGCCGGCATCAAGCGCCAACACGTATCGTAGGATTCTGATCGAGCGGCAGATCATTGAGAGTACCGCGCCGGGATTCGTCGCGTTTTCCATCCCGTTCATGCGCGAGTACCTGCTGCAGCACCGTGCTGACATCCTTGCTCGTTACGGGGCGTAATCACTGCTCGAGCGTGGCCCGCAGCTGTTCCAGAAACGCCTCGCACGCGGGCGAGAAGATCCTGTGCCGCTTCCACGCAACGACGGACCCAGTGGTGAGCTGCGGCTCCAGCGGCAAGAAGCGCAGCGCGCTCGTCTGCAGCCCCAGCAGGTGGTTGATGCCCAGGGCGCACACGCCGCCGGTCTCGACCAGAAGTGACGCGTTGCCTATGAGGCCGAAGGTGCCTACCACGTTCAGGCGTCCGGACGTCACGAGGCCACCCGACCACGCCGCGAGGTCGAAGGACCGGTGCGTTGTGCGCGAGCTCACGAGCAGCGGCATCTGCACCAGGGTCTGCGGCGTCACGATGTCCAACCTTGTCCAGGGGCTTCGCGTCCCCACGATGACGTCCACGGTGTCGCGCGCGGGCAACTCCAGGTGGTCGTACTTCCGCACGTCCACGGGCTCGATCATCAGCGCGAAGTCCACGAGGCCGCGCTCCAGGCGCTCCTCCACGGCGTCGGCGTTGCCGGTGTAGAGCTGGCAGGTCACGCGGGGGTGGTTGCGGCGCAGTTCGGCAAAGGCGTCGGTCAGCACGCGCATGGCTTGGGTCTCGCCCGCGCCGATGCGGACGAGGCCCGCGACCTCCCGCTTGGTGCCCATCTCGTCCTCGGTCTGCTGCACCAAGCTGCAGGATCTCCTCGGCGCGCTGGCGCAGGCGCATCCCGTTCGCAGTCAGCATAGTCGCACGGTTTGTGCGCATGAAGAGGGTGCAGCCCAGCTCGCGCTCGAGGTCTGTCATCTGGCGCGACAGCGTGGGCTGCGTCACGTGCAGGACGTTGGCGGCCTCGGTCATGTTCTGCTCCCGCGCGACGTCGAGGAAGTACTTCAGGGTTCGTAGCTCCATGGTTGCGCCTCACAACGATTGGTGACGGGCAAAGCGGCTCTGCAGGCTTCGACGAGAGTGGCTAATGTTACTTACGAGCCTTGCGGTAACGGCGGTCCCTCGTCGAGCCGGTTGCCTCGAGCCTGCCCTCATTGGCAAGGGCGTTCAGATGCGAACTGGCTGTTCTCGGCGTAACGCCTGCCCGCTCCGCCACGTCGCGTACGGTCGTCTCGGCATCGTTTGCAACGAGTTCCATGATGATGTCGTTCACGCCAATCCTCGTGTTGGTCTCCCTTGCGGGTCGATTGTGCGGGTCTCTAGGTATCCAGGCGCGAAACACGTCGCCGTCCTCAAGTAAGGGGTCTCCGCCAAGGAACGGCTTCGAGTATCTGTAGAGATTTTTCGTCCCGCTGCCAAGCTCCTCGGCAAGGCCGACCTGTGCGAAGACGGACGCAATAAGAGGATTCTTGGAGACGGGGCTGAAGTCGTCCAGTCGTATCCGACCTTGGAAGAAGGTCCGGCTTGCGTTGCGAGTTCTTATGCCGTCTCGACTGATCTCAAGCTGGGCGGCGGTTGGGCTGGAGTACTCACGGTGGATGAGCATGTTCGAGACCAGCTCCCGGCATACGATGCTCCGAACGCTTACTCGAACATCCCCTTCCAGATGGAACGGGTCGGGAAGGTATTGCTCGCAAAAGGTCATGAGTTGCTTGTACGCGTCAATCAGATTAGTGGAAGTAGACAGCCTGTCATCATAGCGATCGGTGTTCTCTACGCGCAGCAGCGCGTCAGTTCGATAGGAGGGCGCGATGGAGCGAATGACGTCATCGGGACCAAAGAGGAGGCCTGCGGCCAATGTGAGCCCCTTCTCGCCGGTCGCGTAGTTGCGTTGCCAGAGTCCGGCACTCCGTAGGAGCTCTGAGTCCGAGAGCTCTCCCCAAGGATGTCCTGGCCGACGAAGGATTGCCATGTTGCGAGCCTGGGCGATGAGTGTGGGGTCCAAGTCTTCTATGGAAAGATAGGGATACACCCGACGTTCGGAGCTCACTCCGCCTTTTCGCAGGTAGAGCTGGGTTAGTTGACCTCCCCCGCGTATTGCCACATCGGCATCGGCTACCCGGTCGTAGACGGTGCCCTTATAGCTGTGGACGTCGGGGCTCATGGGAACCCACACTCGGACGACGGCCTTTCCCTGGCACCTTACGGCTTCGGTCTCGACCGTTACGATAGGCGAGAAAAGCTTGGGATTACATACGACATTGGCAATGTTGCGCTGAACGGAAAGGGTGCTTGCCTCGGGTATGCCGAGCACTTCTCCATCGTCGGCAACACCCAGATAGATGTTGCCTCCCATATGGTTCGCGAAGGAGCAGATTGTCTCGAACGTGTCGTTTTCCGGCCTTCCTCCGCAACGCTTCAATTCGCACGTTGCTGACTCACCGGAACTGATTCTCTCGATTAGGGTCTTTTCATCCATCGGATCCCCTTTCGCGAAACATTTTAGGAAACTATAGCAGCATTTTCCTGAAATACTTCTCAAAACAATGCGTCAAAGCTTGAGCGTCGCCAGCCCCTGACCATTCTCGCTTGGATATCGAGCGAGATATCTCGTGTCTGGCATGTAGGACATGCATTCCAAACTCGCGTACAGGGGGTGGTACCGCTTTTCCGTACCGTTCTCGCTAGGCTGCAAGGGTTAGGCTTTGCCTGTATGCCAAGGGGCCCATCGAGCCCAGCGAGCGCCTGATCCTCTTTGTGTCGTGCCACCCTATGTAGCCATCGATCCTCTTCCCGAGCCCCCCCAGGCTGACGCCCTCCCAGTCCCTCCCGCAGGACATCCCGTTCTTCATGGTGCCGAGGAGGCCCCCCATGCGGGAGTTGTCGGGAGGGCTGCCCTTCCTCGACATCGAGCGGATGACTCCCGCCTCCTCGCAGATCGATATCCACCCGGGCCACCGGTGGTGGCATCCGCAGCCGCCGTGGACGACGAGGTGGGCCCTCTCACCGGGCTTGGTAAGCCTGATGGCTGCTTCCGGCGTCGAGTTGGCCATCTCGGCGTCCGGCGAGGTCGACGTCGCCCAGCTCACGATGGAGCCGCCGGAGCAGTCCGGGACAGGGGAGAGGCAGGGCTTGCCGGCGGGGACCGAGAGCTGCGTCACGTCCGCGGGCCACAGGAAGCTGGGAAGCCCCGCCGCAAGGTCCTGCCTGACCTTGTCGCCCGGATGTTCCGTGACCTCGCCCGCGCAGGGGCTGCAGCGCCGCCTTGGCTTCGTCCTGCCCCGGGCCTCGAGCCCCTCCCCGGCCATGATGCGGGCGATCCTGCGCCCCCCGATGGCCTCGCCCCCCGCCTCGGGCCCGTCGTGGATGCGGCGCCTTCCGCAGGTGCCGTCATTGGCGTCGAGGACCCCCGAGATCCTCCTGCGGGCCCCCCTCGCCCCTGTCGGGGGCGCGGGGCGCCCCCTGCTGGCACTGGTAGCCTGGCCGGGCCATCCCGGGCGCCGAGGGAGGCTCGCACGGCCCCCGTTTGGGGCGCGGGGACCCGATCAGCAGGGTCTTCTCCCCGTTCGCGGGCTCGCTTGCCGGGTCGGCGCCCGCCCCCTTCCCCAGGACCTCGAGGGCACCCTCCATGATGTCGCGCCTGAGCCCGGGCCCCTCGAGCTCGGCCTCGGGCTCGGCCTTCCTGGCCTCGAGGGCGGCGGTGCCCGCCTGGGTCGCAGGCGACCTTCCCCGCGTCCGCGCAGGCTTGCTGGGGCGGCCTTCGGACATCGGGGGCTCCTCCTCAAGCAGCCCGCGCCTCCACTTGCAGAGCGCGGATCTCGTACATCCTACCAGGTCGGCGACCTCCTGGGCGGACGATGCCCGAGATGCCGGGGCCCTGGCGGCAGCGGCCTTCTCGGACGCGTCGAACACCCTGGGCCGCGTCGCCCCTCTCTCGCCGGGCGCGTACCCGTCGATCCGCTCGGCGAGCCTCGCCGTGCACTTGGGGTATCCAAGCCCGCGCCTGGCGGAGGCGTTGCGCCTCCCATGGGTGAGGCAGTGCCTGGCCGCGGCCCCCTTCTGCTCCAGCGTGCATTGCCCGAGGCTGCGGTCCGCGAGCCTTCCTCCGTTCTCCTGCCACTCCCTGTGCCAGCTCACCAGCTGTGCGCGGCTGGGACATCCGAGCTCCCGTATGGTTGCCGTGGCCTTGAGGCCGTACTTGATGTAGGGCTCGACCGCCCTTGTCCTCTGCCCAAGGGAGCACGCGCCATCCTCCAGACGTCATCGTCTGGTACGGATTTCCGGTACCACCCCCACATAGGCATTTCACATTGCGCGACGTAGACACTACCGTTGTAGGCGAGGAGCCGCGGCAAAGGATACTGCGGGCGTGATGGAGGTGCCCATGGGACGGGTTCTGGTTCTGTACTACAGCTGGTCGAACGGTAACACGGAGTGCGTGCCGCAGGAGCTGGCCGACGCCTGTGGCGCCGACGTCGAGCGCATCGAGACAGTCGATCCCTATCCCAAGGACTACGACGGTACGGTGAACCAGGCAAAGCGCGAGGTGGAGGCGGGCTTCGAGCCCGAGCTTGAGCCCCTGGCGCACGACTCGGCCGACTATGACGTGATTGCGGTGGGCACGCCCACCTGGTGGTACAGTATGGCACCTGCCGTCCGTACGCTCCTGCACGCGCGGGACTGGCGCGACAAGGTCGTCGTGCCCTTCTCGACCTGCGACGGCTGGGAGGGCACCGCGCTGGATGACATGTCGGGGCTGGCAGAGGGCGCACGGGTGGCCGAGTCGCTCGCGGTGACGTTTGGATCCGATGGCGGCTCGCGCATGGCGACGGACCCTCGCAAGGTTACGGACTGGGCTGGCCGCGTGGCCACCTTGGCAAAGGAGAGGAACTAAGATGAAGCAGACCGCAGGCAGGGACGTGCTCGGAGAGTTCGCCCCCATGTTCGCGCACCTCAACGACGACGTGCTCTTTGGCGAGGTGTGGGACCAGGAGGCCATCTCCACCAAGACCAAGGCATCGTCACCATCGTGGCGCTCATCTCGCAGGGCATCGCCGACAGCTCGCTGCGCCACCATATGGAGAACGCGCGCAAAAACGGCGTCACGCGCGAAGAGGCGGCGGCCATCATCACGCATGCCACCATGTATAGCGGCTGGCCCAAGGGCTGGGCGGCCTTCCGCCTCGCCAAGGAGGTCTGGACGGACGACGAGGAGCCTGCGGGCGAGAAGGGCGTGCGCATTGCCGAACCGTCTGGCCTCTCCAAGGAGTTTCCCAAGGGCGTGCCCAACGACGCCTACGCCCAGTACTTTGTGGGCAACAGCTGGGTGGCCCCGCTGGGTGACCCGCAGCTGGGTGCCACCAACGTCACCTTCGAGCCGGGCTGCCGCAACAACTGGCACATCCACCACAAGGGCGGCCAGGTGCTCATCTGCATCGCCGGCCGCGGTTGGTACCAGGAGTGGGGCAAGCCCGCGCAGGAACTCAGGCCCGGTGACGTCGTGAGCATCCAGCCCGAGGTCAAGCACTGGCATGGTGCCGCGGCCGACTCGTGGTTCCAGCACATCGCGTTGGCCGTGCCCGCCGAGGGTGCCAGCGCCGAGTGGCTGGAGCCCGTTGACGCCCAGGCGTACGAGCAGCTTGGCTAGCATCATGCGGAGGGAGCTGCGCCGCGGCCTCAAGGTCCTGGTAGACGTGGCCATGATCTTGGATCTGGCACTCCTCGTGGCACGCTCGCTCACGGGGAGCGCCCTCCACGAGTGGCTGGGCATCGGCTTCTTTGCGCTTGCCGTCGCGCACAACCTTCTCAACCGCACCTGGTGGAAGACGCTTGGCAGGGGACGGTGGACGCCGCTGAGGGCCGTGGTCATCGTCCCCATCGTATTGCTCGTGGTTGTCTGTGTGGCGCTGCTGCTCACGGTCGGTCCGCTCACGACGGCGCTGCCCCTGCGCCTGCCGAGCCCCCTGGGCCTGTGGCAGTCGCGTTCCGTCCACGCGGGGCTTGCGTGCTGGATGTACGTGCTGGCCCAGCTCCACGTGGGAACGCATTGCGGTCGCGGCGTGTGGGCCTGGTGGAGAAGGGCGCGGCCCCTGGCACGCACGATCGCGCTTGTGGGGTGCGCCGTTCTTCTCGCCCTGGGGTCCTACGACTTTGTGGTCATGGGATTTCCCGTACACCTTGCGTTTGCCTACGGGTTTGCGGGCGTCGCCGTTGACGCGCCCGTCGCGTACGGGGTGCTCGAGGTGCTGCTGGCGGGCTTCCCGTTTGTGGCCCTCGGCGCGCTGGCACGCGTGTTGTCATGGGGCAGCGTGAGACAAAGGGACAGTCCCTTTGTCTCATTACGCTAGTTCGTGCGCTATCAGGTTGCGGCGCCCGCTCGGGTGCCGGCGCCGCGTGAGGGAAATGGAGAGAGGTATGAAGAACCAGATTGGCATCACCCGCAGGGATTTTGTCACGGGCACGCTCGCGCTTGTTGCCGGGCTGGGCCTCTCGGCGTGCGCAAGCGGCGGTTCCACCCAGACGGGCGACGGTTCCGGCTCCCCACAGTCCGCGGCTGACGACTCCGGATCCAGCCGCGGGGCAGAGGGGCACGGAGGCTCCCACAAGGTCCTGGTGGCGTACTTCTCCGCGCAGGGGCACACCAAGCGGGTCGCGGAACGCATCGCCAAGGACATGGATGGCGACACGTTCGAGGTCGTTCCTGAGCAGGCATACAGCGACGACGACCTCGACTACAACGACGACAACAGCCGCGTCTCGAAGGAGTACCAGGACACGAGCCTGCGGGACATCCCGCTGAGCGCGACGGCTCCTGACAGCTGGGCCGACTACGACGTGGTCTTCGTGGGATACCCCATCTGGTGGTATGACTACGCGTGGCCCATCAGACACTTCGCGAGCGACAACGACTTTGCGAGCAAGACCGTGATTCCGTTCTGCACCTCGGTCTCCTCGGGTATAGGCGGCTCCGGAAAGAACCTCGCGGCGGTTGCGGGATCTGGTGACTGGCAGGCGGGTCAGCGCTTCGGCGAGGATGCGAGCAACGGCGATATCGACAGCTGGGTGAAGGAGCTCGACCTGTAGGGGGTCAACGAGACTGTTTGACTTACTGATGGCCGTTCATCATAGATTGACAGAGCATTCGTAAGACAATACAATAATAATGTCTTACGAATGGAGGATGCTATGGCTTCGGTTACGGTGCGTGTGGACGAGAAGACCAAGGAGCAGGCAACCGAGATCGTAGAGGACTTCGGCTTCGATCTCTCCTCGGTCACCAGGGCGTTCTATCGGCAGATTGTTCGTGAGCGTCGCATCCCGCTGAATCTGTCTCATGAGACCCCCAATGACGAGACCGCCGCGGCGCTCAAGGAGGGCGCAGACATCATGGCAAGGGGCGGTAACGCCAGTTCGTTCTCAACTGGGCGGGACCTTCTCGATGCTGCCTACAAGGCGTGAGACAATGGGTAGGCTCAAAGCCCAGTACAGCCTTGCCTTTGCGCGTGACGTGAAGCGACTGCGTAAGAAGCACGTAGATGACAGTCCGCTCGCCGCGGTTATCGACCTCATCATAGAGAACACACCCGAGGCCCTTGAGGAGCTTCGTCGGAGGCATCGTATGCACGACCTAGTCGGCAGGTGGGCTGGCAGCAGCGAATGTCATGTCGCAAAAGCAGGGGATTGGCTGCTTATCTGGACTTCGGATGATGAAATCGCTCTGATGGAGCGCACGGGAAGTCATGACGAGCTGTTCCCGTAAAACGGGGGAGACGTGTTCGAATTGATGCGCGGCGAGAAGGAAACGTTCTTCTCGCCGCGCTTTTTGTCTCATCCAAACAGGTCGAGCACGCGACGCACCTGCTCGCTCGAGTCGTTCAAGCACGCAGCAAAGTACGTTGCGCTGGCACCCGTGCCCCAGATGGGGATTCGCACGCGTCCCGTTGACGGGTGAGAGAACGCAGAGGCGTCTGTCACAAAGTTAAGCAGGTCGGACGAGGCAACCAGCTGTGTGAAGACCTGTGGGTCCTGCTGCACGATGATCTGCGAATCGGGCAGGTTGTCGCGCACGATGCCCATCCAAAAACCTATGGATTCCAGTACGAGAAACGGCCGCCCATTGATGTCCTCCCAGGTCACGTGGTCACGACCTGCGAGCTCGTCGTCTGCCGGCGCTTCCACCGAGAGTGCCTCGGTCATCAGCTGGCGCGATGTCATGTTTGGCAGGGCGAGCGGGCGAATCAGGATCGCCAGGTCCACGCTGCGGTCGAGCAGCGCTCTCTCGAGGTCCTGCTCGCCCAGGTACTCCGTCGAGAAGATCGTGCCAGGGTGGGCCGTCACGGTTCGCTCGGTGAGGAGCCACATGGGTGCCGGCGCTACGGTGCCCAGACGGATGGTGCGCTTGCGCTTCGCGTGCTCGTCGAGGTCGCCGCGCATCACGTCCACGTCTGCGAGCACCTTGCGCGCGCTGTCCAAGGCGATGGCCCCAGCGTCGTTGAGCGTTATTCGGTTGCGCGCGTGCTCGAAGAGCTCCTGACCGAGTTCCGTCTCCAGGGCGTGCATGTTCCTGCTGATAGAGGGTTGCGAGATGTGCAGGCGCTCGGCCGCCTTGGACATGGTGCCACAGTCCACGATTGCCACAAGCTGGCGAAGCTGCTCCAGTTCCATGAGACCCTTCTTAACTATTCGCAGATGTAATAGTGACAGCTAGTTTAAGCATTGTACTTCCATTTTAGCAATCCGTAAATTGTATAGATAGAAATACGGATGCATCGGACGGGCACGAGTGACGCCCAATGCGGCAGGCTAGGAGGGAACTACATGTCAGACGGACAGAAAAGGGGATTCGGGGCAGTCCTTCCCATAGTGCTCCTGGGGTACTTCCTCATCCTCATGGACAACTCGGTCGTGTTCACGAGCAGCCTCAGCATTGCGCTGGAGCTGGGTATGGACAGCGTCGCCGTCTCGTGGGTGAGTACGGCATACGCACTCACGTTTGGCGGGTTTCTGCTGCTGGGCGGAAGGCTCGGCGATATCCTCGGTCGACGCAGGATCTTTCTGGCAGGTCTGGTGGTCTTTACGGTCGCATCGTTCCTTGTTGGTGCTGCGACGAGCGGAAGCATGTTGGTTGCCATGCGCGCTATCCAGGGCATGGGGTCGTCCATGCTGGCACCGTCTACCCTCGCCCTTCTCATTGACAACTACGAGGGCGAGATGCGCACGCGTTCCATTGCGGCATATGGCACCGTGGCGGGAATCGGCAGCAGCGTGGGCATGGTTCTCAGTGGGTTCATCACCGCATACGCGTCCTGGCGCTACGCCTTCTATATCGACGTGCCGGTGGGCGTCCTGCTGATCGTCCTCACGCTTCGCTTCATCCGCTCCAAGAACGGCTCCGACAGTGCCGATGTCGACTGGGTGGGTGCCATCCTCTCCGTTATCGGGTTCGCTGGGTTGATCTACGGGATTGATGGCCGCGTTGGGCGTGAGATCTCAATGGCAATCGCCGTCGTCACCCTGGCTGCCCTCGTGCTTCGCGAGAGGCGTGCCCAGGTGCCCCTCATGCCGCTGGGCCTCTTTGCCAACCTCGGCCGTAGCGCCGCGTACGTGGGGCGCTTCCTCATGATGGGTGCCAGCATGTCGTACTTCTTCCTCATGCCCACGGCACTGCAGCAGGTATATGGCTTCACTCCGCTCATGGCGGCGATTGGCTTTCTGCCGCTCACGGTCACGCAGTTCTTCTCGTCCCTCACGGTCCCTGCGCTCACCAGTAGGCTCTCCAACGCGCGCGTCCTCATCATGGGAAGCGTCATAGATGCCCTTGGCCTGCTCCTGGGCTGGCGCATGGGCGTCACCGCTGGCTATCTGCTGGGAGTTGCCATCTCGATGGTCCTCATCGGCATGGGGCAGGCGCTCATCGTGAGCCCGCTCACTGTGGCAGGCGTCGCGGGAGCGAGTGAGGACATCCCCGGTGCCGCTTCGGGTGTGGTGAACGTGTTTCACCAGGTTGGTGCCGCTATCGGTCTGGCTGCCGTCTCCACGGCCGTTGCGGGAATGGACGAGGCTGCCTCGATTGACGCAGCCCAGGGCATGATGCTGGCCCTCATCGTCCTCACCGGCATCTGTGGTGTGCTCGTGCTCGTGAGCGAGTCGTGCGGCAAGAGGCTTGCAGCTGCGGCATGCCCTAGCAAGTAGAGAAAAGCAAAGCATCCATAGAGGGGATCACAATGGAATCTTTCGTGTACGACTATCCGGTTAAGAACTACTTTGGCAACGGTGCGACATGGCGTGCGCTTGACGCCGAACTCCCCAACATGGGCGAGAGGGTCATGCTTGCCTACGGTGGTGGCTCCATCAAGCGCAGCGGCTTGTACGACAAGCTTGTCTCGAAGCTCAAGGCAGCCGGCAAGACAGTCGTAGGGTTTGGTGGCATCATGAGCAACCCCACCTACGAGAAGGTCCAGGAGGGGGCGCGCCTTGCCCGCGAGGAGGGCATCGACTTCATCATCGCCGCGGGTGGCGGCTCGGTGTTCGATTGCTGCAAGGTCGTCTCCGCCCAGGCAAACCTCGACGTCGACATTGACAGCCTTGAGCACGGGCAGGGCGGGGCTCCCACCGAGTTCATCCCTATGGCCTGCATCGTTACGGTCTTTGGCACAGGCGCTGAGCAGAACGACGGCGCCGTGATCACCAACGAGGAGACGCACGTGAAGGCCCCCTTCCTCGGGGCGCTTCCCAAGTGGGCGGCGCTCGATCCCGAGCTCACCCTCACGGTCCCCGAGGAACAGCTCATGAGCGGTGCGTTTGACACCCTGAGCCATTGCATGGAGACGTACTTTGGAACCCCGCGCGTGAACGATGTGTCCGATGATTTGAACGTCGCGGTCCAGCGAAATGTGATTGGCAACATGCGGTGCCTCCTCGATGACCCTGCAGACATGGATGTCCGCTCAGAGTTCGAGTACGACTCGGCGATGGCCGAGAACGGCGTGCTCAAGATCGGCAAGGTCACCGACTTCCAGTGCCACATGATCCAACACCAGTATGGTGCCTATACGCACACCAACCATGGCATGGGTCTCGCGGTCATCCATCCGCACCTGTACCGCCATCTCGCGCCTGCAGCCCCCGAGCAGTTTGCACGCTGGGCACGCGACGTGTGGGATGTCGAGGCGGGCGAGACCGACTTGGAGACCGCCAACCGGGGCATCGACGCGTTGGCGGCGTTTATCAAGGAGATGGGACTGCCCACGACGTTCGCCGAGCTGGGCGGTGACGCCTCCGATCAGACGCTGAGTTCGGTTGCGGACTCCACGGTGCTCACGAAGGGCTGCGCAAAGAAGCTGACGAGCGACGAGCTCTTCGAGATCCTGACCGAGTGCCGCTAATCCTCGTCTGATGTGGGGGGTCGCATGGGCAATCTTTCAAGAAAGCAAGTCCTGGCCCTACTGGGCGGCGCCCTGACGTCGCTTGCCTTCGCAGGGCTTTCGGGGTGCTCGGGAGGCGAGCCAGGGGTGGCGGAGAGCAGTGGCACAGAGGCCGGGACCCCCTCGGGCGGATTCCCCTATACGGTGGACACTCCAATAGACAATGTGCGCAGCGATGCCACCTTTGGCAGCTGGGGCAGGCTTCTGTTTCCCGTGGACGAGGGCTTCATGAGCGGCAATACCTTGGGAGCCTTGAATCTTACCTGGTACAGCTGCATCGATCCCAGCAAGACGGTCGAGATCTGCAACTATCTGCATGACCAGGCGGCGTCGGGCGCCCAGGTGTTCTACGACATCTATTCGGATGACGAGAAGGCCGCCAACCCTGGCAAGAGTGACACGGGGCTCTTCTTCTTTCAGGGCGAGAAAGACGCGCCCTTCGCCATCTGGAACGCTGGCGGCGGCTTTGCCTACGTGGCCGCCATGCACGACAGCTTCCCCCATGCGCTGGAGCTCTCCAAGCGAGGATACAACGCGTTCGCTGTTGTCTATCGGCCCGGCGCGCAGACGGCATGCGAGGACCTCTCGCGTGCCGTCTCGTTTGTCTTCGATCATGCCGAGGAGCTTGGCGTCTCCACCGATGGGTACCTGCTTGGTGGCGGCTCCGCCGGTGCACGCATGTCTGCCTGGGTGGGCGGCTACGGAACCGCAGCTTTTGGCGAGCCGGGCCATCCTCAGCAGATTGCCGTTGTAACACAGTACACGGGTCTCTCCGAGTGGCAGGAGTCTGACCCCGCGACCTTTGCGAATGTTGGTACCTCAGACCCCATTGCCAACTGGCGCGTCATGCAGGAGCGCACTGACGAGATGTCCTCGGCAGGCATTCCCACCGAGCTCCACGTGTACCAGGGGCTTAGGCATGGCTTTGGGTTGGGAACAGGCACGGAGGCTGAGGGTTGGATTGACCAGGCGGTCGCATTTTGGGAGGCGCAGAGATGAGAGTACCGGGGTCAGCAATTGCAGCTATTCTCGTCCTTGTACTGACGGGCTGCTCGACAGCACAAGAGCAGCCTCCGGGCACGACGGCTTCCGACAGTGCGGGACAGGATGTTCTCTCGGCATCGAGGCTGGATGAGAGCGCAGTAGGGGAGGATTACGTGCCTACAAGTCCGAGCGTTACGGCATATACGCCGTCTGAACAAGAGGTTCGTGCCTTTGAGTCAATCCCAGAGTCGTACTTCACGCAGCACATTACCCCCGATATATCGCTTGCGGCTGGAACCGTGGCGAACCCCCAGCGTATCGACCCGACGAGCTCACAGGTCTTCTACCTGTGGGAAGAGGGGAATACCCCTGGTGGGGAGAGGCCCCTGGGAGCGGATGGGGATGGCTTCCGCGCTGCGTTGACCACGGTACCCGTTCCGGAGGGCACGCAGATCCGTGGGGCGGTACTCTTGGAGGCTGGTGGCGCCTTCATGTTCCGTGGTGCCCTTGGTGATGCCTACCCAACCGCGGAGGAGCTCTCCAAGCGGGGCTACCAGTGCTTTGTTGTGGACTATCGCCTCAACCGCGACCTTGGGGCCATTGACCTTGCAAGGGCGGTGCGCTTCGTGGAGAGCCACTGGCAGGACTATGGCCTTCCCAAGCGAGGTTCCGTCGCCGTCATGGGATTCTCTGCCGGAGGCATTGCGGCCGGCCAGATGCTCCTGGATTGGGACGGAACGACGAGCCCCCAGGCATACGACGCGGACTACGTGCCCGACGAGCTCGACTCCGTCTCCGCGGACGTGGCGGCGGACGGGATGATCTACTCCTTCTACGGGCGGCTCTCCGTTGCGAGCAAGGACGCGGGCCAACTCCGCGCTGGCAACCTGCCTCCCACCTATTTTGTGTACGGCTCGCGTGACCCCTTCGTGCACGAGTTCGAGGCGAACGTACAGACTCTGGAGAGCGCGGGCGTGAGCGTCCAAGGAGTAGCGCTCCGCGGGTGGCCGCACGGTTTTGGCGCAGTGGGCGGCTGGGTCGACGGATATGACGCATTTCTCCAGAGTTCCTTTGAGAGCGCGAGGTAGAGTGATGCGTGGGCAGGACTGAGTTCCTGGTGGGCGACGGCTGTCTGCCTCACGTGGATTTTCGGGCGCTCTGGTTCGCCTGTTGATGGGCAGCAAGCACGCTCGCAAGCAAAGGCTGAACATGGAGAGGGGCTAATAAGACATGAAAACGTGGCTCATTACGGGTGCATCGACTGGCCTTGGCCGTGGAATCGCGGAGGCAGCTCTGGCACATGGGGACCGTGCTGTCATAACGGCAAGAGACCCCCGGAAGCTGTTTGACCTGAGAAATGCGTATGGCGACAGGGTGCTTCCCCTCTCGCTTGAGGTGACCGATCAACGCCAGCGGCACGAAGCGGTTGCTCGGACGGTAGATGCCTTCGGCGGGATTGATGTTCTGGTGAACAATGCGGGCAGAGGCCACTTTGGCGCCGTGGAGGACAGCATGGAGGAAGACGTCCGCCTGCTCTTCGAGACGAACTTCTTTGGTCCCGTGGGAATGATTCGCGAGGCCCTTCCCTACATGAGACAGGCGGGAACAGGTCTGATCGTGAACACGTCATCCATAGGTGTCATGTTCGAGAATGGCACGGGCAACGCCTACTATACCGCGTCGAAGGCCGCCTTGGAAATGCTGAGCAACGTGCTTGGCAACGAGGTTGCTCCCTTGGGCCTACGCGTGATGATCCTGGAGCCCGGGGCATTCCGGACAGAGTTTAGGGTCTCGGCCATTCAGCATGCCGACTCCCAGATTGCTGACTACGCAGATACCGCCGGCGCCTCTCGCAAGTACCTCAACGACAACCCCCATAACCAGCCGGGGGACCCAGCCAAGGCAGGCGAGGCGGTATATCTCGCCGCGAGCCTTGGGGAACCGCCTCACGTGCTGGTCCTTGGCAAGGGAATGATCGATGCCGCATCCAAGACGCTCGATGGGCGAAAGGCCGAGATTGCCCGATGGCGCGACATCAGCGAAAGCACGGACTACTAGGGCGCGTGTTTGCTACCGCTCCGGGGAGGAGCCATGAGTGAAGGTCCTTGCAAGGCTCCCTAGGCTGGCTGGCGCGAGCTTCTCCAGCGCATCACGTAAAAATACGCAGCCGCGATGAGCACGTCCACCATGGTGGCGGGTGACCAGACGAGAAGCGACACCAGGAGCGCGCTCACCTTGATGGCGATATCTGGTCCCAAGACCTTCCTGTACCAACGCGAGGCCCCCACGAGCTCCGCGACGTCTGCGTTGGGAGCCTCGAGCGTCCGGTGCAGCATCCAGTTCGCGCCGGTCATCAGGAGGACCACAAGACCATAGCCGCACTGTACGATGCGACTCTCGAAGTAGTAGCTCACGAGGTCGGTGGTATAGGGAATCAGCGACGCGAGGAACAGCAGGATGAGCGTCCACATGACCGTGGCGTTGTCTATGCGCTTGACGTTGTCCCATACCTCGTTGAGGCTCATCCAGAGCGATCCCAGCCAGAAGAACGAGAGTGCGTAGGACAGATAGCTGTTCCTCAGCGCCCAGAATGCGGAGAGGGTCGGCTCATCCGGCCGTTCCAGTGCGAGTACGAGGATGGTCATGATGATTGCGAGAATCGCGTCGGTGAACGCGACGAGGCGCTCCTTTTTCATAGGTCCCCCAATGCTGCCGAGAGGGTTGTGCTCCTGGTGGCTGTCCCTGTCGAGCTATACGGAGTAAACACTAGACGGTACAAAGTGTATTGGTAATTACGAGCAATAACTGTAATTATTAAAGATACTTGTATGCATTTTATTAATACAAACTTCTGACCTTGGCATTGTACTTGGGTGTGGGATGCCCTTAGCCTTGAAGGCGTCCAAAAAGATGGCGCCTGCGCGCCAAGGGAAGGGAAGTACGAAATGAGCGAGGTCCTGTTTGTGAACGCAAGCCCCAACCACGATGGCAATACCGCAGCGCTCGCAAAGGCGCTTGCCTCGGGAACCGACTACGAACAGCTCGATCTTGTGGACTACAAGATTTACGCATACGGGCAGCACTTTGATGACGACCAGTTCGACGAGGTGCTCCAGAAGATCAAAGACGCGGACGTTGTGATCATGGGGTCACCGGTCTATTGGCACAACATCTGCGGCCTGCTTCGCAACCTGCTTGACCGCTGCTATGGCCCCGTCGAGTCGGGTGGCCTCTCGGGCAGGAAGCTCTACTTCGTCTTCCAGGGTGCGGCACCCGAGAAGTGGATGCTCGACGCCGGTGAGTACACGATGAGTCGCTTTGCTGGACTCTACGGCATGTCGTGGGGCGGCATGGCGACGACGCTTGCACAGGCAAAGCGCCTGGGCCAAGGCATCTAGCTCCCAACGTATGCACATTAGGCTGGGGTGATCATTGTGACTAGGGCAGCTGTGGACCGACGGGACTTCCTTCTCTCCCTTTGTGGCTTGGGCGTCGCAGCGATGCTCTCGGGCTGCTCGCAGGGGACGTCTGATGCCGGTGACGGGAGCGCTGCCGCGGCGGGTGCGAGTGGGGAGGCATCGGCTCCTACTCCCTCGGATGCCTCGTCTCAGCCGGATTCCACCGCTGATGCGGTTTTCGTTGCCGGTAGCGTGGTCGACCGCGGCTTCGTGGTGGATAACGCGCTCGAGGTCGGTGGACGTACGCTGCACTTCAGCCTCCACGTCCCTGACTCCTACGACGGGGGCACGCCGTTCTCGCTCTACGTGTCATGTCCCGGTTGGGAGGGACTCTACTTCCAAGGGGTTGGTGCCAACCTCGTGGAGGACTATCCCTTTGTCGCGAACGACTACATCCCAAGCATGATTGTCGTGTCTCCGCAGCTCGACGATTGGGGTAAGCAGTCGGCACGTGACGTCATTGCGCTCACGGAGTGGCTTCTCTCTGCGTACAACATCGATAGGGAGCGCGTGTATCTCTCTGGAAACTCCGGCGGGGGAGAGACCGCCTCGCTTGTGATGGGCGAGAGGCCCACTCTGTTCCGCAGGGTGCTCCACACCATATCCCAATGGGACGGAGATGTGGATGTGCTCGCAGATGCCCGCGTTCCTGTGTACATGGCCATCGGCGAGCATGACGACTATTACGGGTCTTCCCCGGACCGTGATGCCTATCAGCGCATATGCGAGGCATACCGCGAGAGGGGACTGTCTGACGATGAGGTTTCCAACCTGGTGACCCTCGACGTCAAGCCGGACTCCTACTTCACCGACAGGGGCAGGGCGGCAGGCGCCAGCCAGCATGCGGGTGGTGGGATGCTCTTCCCCCACGACGAGCAGATCATGGGGTGGCTCTTCTCGTAATCTTGAGTTTCTGCTATGCATTCATCGCATACAAAGCGTTCGAACTAGGCATTGTACTTGGTCTTTTATCGCCTCTACTCTTGTATTAGTAACAAGCAAGGCGAATGGAGCAAAACATGTCGGATCAGCGTGGTATTACTCGGAGGACGTTCATCACAGGTGCGTTTGCACTCATTGCCGGGATGGGTCTTGCGGCATGCGCAAGTGGAGGGGCCACCCAGACAAGCGCCGCATCGTCGGCTGCGGGCTCGGACTCCTCTCAGTCCCAGTCCAATGACAGCGGCTCGACCAGCGCCACGCCGAGCACCAGCGGCTCGCACAGGATCCTTGTCGCGTACTACTCGGCCCAGGGGCACACGCAGAGGGTTGCGGAGCGCATCGCCCAGGACCTCGGCGCGGACACATTCCAGATCACCCCGGCCCAGCCCTATTCCGACGAGGACCTCAACTTCAACAACGACCAGAGCCGCGTGGTGAGGGAGTACCAGGACACGAGCCTGCGGGACATCCCGCTGAGCACGACGACCCCAGATAACTGGGCCGACTACGACGTCGTCTTTGTTGGATATCCCATCTGGTGGATGGACTACGCCTGGCCTGTCACGCACTTCGCGAGCGACAACGACTTCTCCGGCAAGACGGTGATTCCGTTCTGCACGTCGATGTCATCGAGCATCGGCAGCTCCGCGAAGAACCTTGCCGCGGTCGCGGGGACTGGCGACTGGCAAGACGGCCAGCGCTTTGGGGAGAACGCAGGTGACGACGAGGTGGACAACTGGGTGAGCGGGCTCGGCCTGTAGCACGCAACGTGTTAGATGCCAGGAGAAAGGCAAGGGGAGAAGCGCTATGGAGTACACGACACTTTCCAACGGAGTCCAGATGCCCATGCTGGGCTATGGGGTCTTCCAGATTGACAACGCACAGACCGAGGCATGCGTGGCGGATGCCATCGACTGCGGCTATCGTCTCATTGACACGGCGCAGGCATATGGCAACGAGGAGGGTGTTGGTGCCGCAATCGCAAAGTCGGGCGTCTCGCGTGACGAGCTCTTCATCACGAGCAAGGTGTGGGTGTCCAACTACGGTGACGGCAACGCCATGCGCTCGATCGATGCCTCCCTCAGGAAGCTGGAGACAGACCACCTCGATCTGATGCTCCTGCACCAGGCCTATGGTGACTACTACGGTGCCTATCGTGACCTCGAGAAGGCCTACGAGCAGGGCAAGGTTCGCGCCATCGGCGTCAGCAACTTCGATGCCAACCGGATCCTGGACATCTGCACCTTTGCGAAGGTCAAGCCCATGGTCAACCAGATCGAGACGCACGTCTACTGGCAGCAGCGCGAGAACCATGAGGTTATGCAGAAGCTCGGCGTTGCACATGAGGCCTGGGGTCCCTTTGCCGAGGGTGCCAACGGGTTCTTCGGGGATCCCACCCTCACGGCGATCGGCCAGAAGTACGGTCGCGGCGTTGGTCAGGTGGCGCTTCGCTACCTCATGGACCTGGGTGTCATTGTCATCCCCAAGTCCACGCACAAGGAGCGTATGGCACAGAACATCGACGTGTTTGACTTCCGGCTTTCCGACGAGGACCGCAGGCAGATCGCTGCGATGGATGCCAATAGGTCCATCATCTTCGACCACCGCAACCCCAAGGTGGTTGCCGGTCTCATGAATTGGTTCGAGAATGCGCCCAAGCAGGCATAGTGACGACAAGAAATCAATGACGATAACCACGAGAAACGGAGAGTAGCATGCAATACCTGACCATGAATGATGGAAACAAGATTCCCCAGCTTGGTTACGGAACCTTCCAGATGTCCTCTGCTGAGGTGGAGGCACACCTGCCTGAGGCCATCGCCGCCGGCTACACCCACATCGACACGGCGAACGCCTACTACAATGAGGTGGCCGTGGGCAAGGCCATCAAGGCTTCCGGCGCCAAGCGAGGGGACCTCTTCGTGACGTCCAAGCTCTTCCCCCAGGACTACCCGTACAAGAAGTGCAAGGCTGCAATAGACGCAACGCTTGGGCGCTTGGACCTCGACTACCTGGACCTGCTGCTCTTCCACCAGCCCTACGGCGAGTACGTTGACGGCTGGCGTGCCATGGAGGAGGCCGTCAAGGAGGGCAAAGTCCGCTCCATCGGCCTCTCCAACTTCAACGATCGCAAGGTCAAGGAGATTCTCCTCGAGGCCACGATCAAGCCTGTCGTTATCCAGGTGGAGATCAACCCACGCTGGAACCAGCACCAGCTCAAGTCGGTCTTTGCCGATGAGCACTTCGTGTGGGAGGGCTGGTATCCCCTGGGACACGGCGACAAGAAGCTGCTGAGCCTCCCCGTGTTCGAGGGCGTTGCCGAGAAGTACGGCAAGTCCGTGGCGCAGGTGATTCTCCGCTGGCACATGCAGGAGGGCAACATCGTGTTCCCCAAGACGCTCAACCCACAGCACATGGCTGACAACGCGAACATCTTCGACTTCGAGCTCACCGATGAAGAGATGGCGGCAATCAACCGGATTCCCCAGAAGCCGTACTATCGTGTTCCCGATGAGGCTCCCGCATGGGTCTGGGGTCCCAACGACTACTCCCAGCAGGCATGAGACAAAGGGACTGTCCCTTTGTCTCATCCAAGATGGCTCAATCGCGGAGTGCCGCAGCGAGCGCAATCAGAGCTTCCTCCTCGTCAGGACCATCCGCACCGATGATCACTTCGTCGTTGAGGCCAATATCGAGCGATAACACCGCTATGACATCTTTCGCATCCGCTACCCGCCCCCCAGAAGCACGTGCGATCCAGGACTCGCTCTGGAAGCTGCGGGCAGCCTGCACGAATCTGGTCGCAGGCCGTGCATGCAGGCCGGTCTTTAGACCTACGGTGGCATGCCGCTCCACCATGGCTGGCCTCCTTCCAGTCCAGATGAATCTTTGACAAACAGCGCTATGCGGGGTAGTCGACGATATCGTTCGCAAGGTCTACGCCATTCGAGGCGATGACCTTCTTGTACCAGTAGAAGCTCTTCTTGCGGCTGCAGTCGTAGGTGCCGTTGCCGTAGTCATCGGCATCGACGTAGACAAACCCGTAACGCTTCACCATCTCGGACGTTCCGGAAGACACTTCGTCGAGCGGGCCCCAGGATGCGTAGCCGAAGACATCGACACCATCCTCGATGGCCTTGCCGAGCTGCTCGATATGGCGAGCAAGGTAGTCAATACGGTAGTCATCGGCCACCCTTCCCTTGCTGTCACGCTCATCGCGCTGGCCCAGGCCGTTCTCGGCAATGAAGATGGGCAGATGATAGCGGTCGTAGATGTGGTTGAGCGTAATTCTGAAGCCAATCGGGTCGATGGGCCAGCCCCAGGCCGACATCTCGAGATACCTGTTCTTGAGGTGCGTCACCAGAGACCCCGATGGCATCGGGTTCTCGAGACCCTTGTAGCGCATGATGTAGGTCATGTAGTAGCTGATGGAGAGGAAGTCCACCGTGCCCTTCTTCAGGATCTCTTCGTCGCCCGGCTCCATCTCGATCTCGATGCCGTTCTTCTTGAACCAGGACCTGATGTAGTACGGATACTCGCCCTTGGCCTGGATGTCGCTGTAGAACCAGTTGAAGTGGTCCTCGAAGAGCACTTGGAGCTGATCTTCGGGTCGCGAGGTCTCCGCATAGTTTTCGAGACGACAGGTCATGTTGCCGATCTTCGCACCGGGGTCGATTTCGTGGCACTTGATGACGGCCTTGGCGCTTGCCACAAACTGGTTGTGGGAAATCTGGTACTTGAGCTGCCACTTCCCTGCGTATGGATTGCCAGAGCCATCGTCGGGCAGGATGAGGCCAGAGCAGGTATAGGGATTGGTCAGGACATTGTTGATCTCGTTGAAGGTCAGCCAGTACTTGACCTTGCCCTTGTAGCGTCTGAAGCAGGTCTCTGCATAGCGCTCGAAGGCATCGACCGTATGGCGGCTCGCAAATCCGCCATACTCCTCGGCCAGGTGGAGCGGCGTATCGAAGTGGCAGAGTGTCACGAGCGGTTCCATGCCAAGGCGATGGCACTCATCGAACACCGCGTCGTAGAAGGCGAGGCCCTCTTCATTGGGCACGGGATCGTCGCCGTTGGGGAAGATGCGGCTCCAGGAGATGGACATGCGGAAGACCTTGAATCCCATCTCTCCCAGCATGCCGAGCTGCTCCTTGTAGCGGTGGTAGAAGTCGATGCCACGGCGCTTGGGCATATTGAAGCGCTCTGGATGGGCCCTGCGCTCCCCAAGCTGCTGGGCTGTCGCGCAGTTGTGGGGGAGATGGTTCTCTGGCTCTCCCTCTTTGGGCTTCTTGAACAGCACCGAGAAATCGGATGTGGCGAATCCGCGGCCACCCTCGTTGTAGGCACCCTCTATCTGGTTCGCAGCGGTTGCTCCGCCCCAGAGAAAGCCCTCAGGAAATGGAGATTCAGACATTGGAGAATCCTTTCTATAAGACGCGTTGCCTGCCGGAATATCCGGCCATCGTCTAGCCCTGTGCCTTGAGTACCTTGAATATCGGGACCAGCCTCTTGAAGAGGTGCAGCTCTGCGTCGATGGTCATGAGCGTGTCCTGGGCATGGACGAACAGAAGCGAGTACTCGAACTTCTCGCCAGCCGCCTGCCGCTGAATCATTCCTGTCTGGGCATTGTGTGCGAGAAGGATTTTCTCATCTGCATCTTCCAGCGCCTTCTCGACGCCAGCAAAATCAAATGTCCCGAGCTTGATGGTCGCCTCATCCAGGCAGCTGCGCGCATCGCCCGCATTGAGGATAACTTTCATCGCAACCGAGCTTATCTCGTCTTCATCCATGGTGACTCCTTCCAGCCAGGGCTGCGTGCGCCTGCGCGCAGCCCTCTTGATGTTTGCCCAGAAACCCCTACTTAGCAGCCTCTGCGGCAGCGAGCTCCTGTTCCTTGCGGTATTTCGCGTTATCGTCTGCTTTGAAGAATGGATACCAAATGATGGCTGCAATGATGAGGTTGACCACGCACAGCAACGCGTTGCCCCAATTGCCATTCGACAGGAAGAACGCAGACACTGCATTGGGTGCAAAGTTCATATCGAACATTTGGCAATGGTAGCCAGCCCACCCCATGGACATCCACAGATAAGCATTGGCGGGCAGAATGATTGACTGCAGCATCATGGGGATGAACATATACGGGTTGTTAACGATAGTGGAGAAGACCAGCGGCTCATTGATGTTGAAGAGCGATGGAACGATGGTGGCCTTACCCATGAGCTTGTTGCGCTTGCTCTTGGCCAGGAAGATAAGGTAGAACGCAAGCGGGAGCGTCGATCCTTCTCCGCCAATCATGTAATAGCGAGAGAAGCCGTATGCGTTGATGTTGGGAATGGGAAGACCGGCAGTCAGCGCAGCCACATTCTCTGCCATGGCAGCCTGCGTGATCGTACGGGTAACCGGAGTGAAGACCCAGCCAGAGATGCCAAAGAAGTAGAAGAAGTCCTTGATCCATGCCATGAAGATGACGCCGGGCAACGTCTGGGCAAAACCAGTGACAGGGGAGACAAGAATCTGGATGAACGTAAAGAGGTCGACGCTCATGACGACGGAGATGATGTAGGCAACAAGCAGGCAGATCAGAATCGAGAGAATGTTATCGAACCAGTTCTTCACGAAGTCAGGAATGACGGAGTCTTCGGAGAAGAATGACTTGGTCGCAAACCTCTTGTAGACCGCAGCGACGAAAAGTCCGATGAAGATGGCTGTGAACATGCCGCCGGCACCAAACTTGCTGAAGTCGACCTGGTAGCCGTTGTCGACCTTGACAAAATTCATTGCCAGCATGTACGTGCCGATTGCAGTGAAGCCGGCAATGAGACCGCGATCCTGGCGGGACTCCTTCACCATCGTGTTGTACGGAATGGTGAAAACAACACAGAGGCCAATGATGCCAAACGAATAGGTGCTCAATGCAGAAATATCGGGAAGGAATGTCCAGAAACGTCTAAAGACACTCCAGATGCTTGGGATCGCGCTGATCATGGAGAACGGCACAATGTAGAGAACGGCATCTGCCACTATGCTGAACCAATATGCCGAAGTCACTTTGTTTACAACCGGTACCAGATGCTTCTCAATCCAGGCTTGCATCCGGTCCATAAAGCCCCTCTTTGCCGCTGTCTCTTCAGCCATTTGAACCCCCAGCCCTCAATGATTCGATCTGCTGTCTACTGCTCGTGATAGATATCGATGGCCTGACGAAGAATGGCCTCTCCATCAAGCGACGCGTAATAGTCCGGCTTCACCGACCCAACCTTGACGCCATAGTTCGCGACTTCCTTCTGCACCGTAGGCACCTCGGCTGCAAAGTGGGGACCAAGGAGAATGACGTCGACCTTGTCGGCATGCTGCATGATCTCCGACTTGCTCACCGCATGGACGGTGACATTGAGCTTTTCCCTCTTCGCGACCTTGCGCATGGTTGCTGCCATGAATCCGGTGGAAGCCCCGATGCCACAGGCAAGGAGGATACGGATGGGCTGTCCTTCAGACATGATGTGCTCCAATCTCGGTGAAGCCCTTCAAATCCCCGGAGGCCATCTGGCCTCTTACTGCCATACATATTCGCGGGTCGCAGGTTTTTCCTCTAACAGTCATGCTTCCGGGGTTAGGAAGAAGAGCGGCAATAGAGCCTTACATTTGCGCAGGTAAACAGCACAGTTTCCTCGGGTAGGAAGTTTTTCTGTAGCCGAAAGGGGGCGTTCATCCCTGGCTGCGGGACCAGCTTAGCTACCATGGGACAGAGGAGGGATGGCTCAATGAAAGAAGACAGGAAGAGCAGGCTCGTACATATACTCAAGAATGCCGATACCTGGGTGCCTGCCTCAACCCTTGCAAAGATGCTTGGGGTTTCAAGCCGGACAGTTCGGTCCTACATCTCTCAGCTCGGCAAGGAATACACCGTCCTCTCATCTCAGAATGGCTACCGTCTTGCGGGGAAAGCCAAATCCGAGCAGAGCGCTTCGCATACCGTGCCAGACCTTCAGTCGGATGACAGCCGGAGACGGGCCACGACGCTCATTACGACCTTGCTCTCATCCAAGGAGAGCGTAAGTGTCTACGACATTGCAGATGACCTCGGCGTGAGCGAAAGCACGGTAATGAACGCCGTGGTTCCTCCTGCCCGCGGCCTTGCCCAGGATTTCGGTCTGACCTTGTCCTCGCGTAACTTCAAGCTGCTCCTCGAAGGCTCGGAGCGTGACAAGAGGCGACTGCTTCGCTATCTCGTGACGCAGCACTCCTATGGCTATTTCACATCCGTGAAAACCCTTGCGCAGATGTTTCCGGGATTTGACACGAGCTCGATCATGTCTGAGCTGGTGAGAATCTGTCAGGATTCCGATTTGTTCCTCAACAACTATTCGCTCAACAACCTGCTTGTTCATCTCATGGTTATCGTCGTGCGCATGAAGGCGGGTGACGATTCGGCTGCTCCAGAAGAGTTCATTGACGCCACCCAGCTCATAGAACATCTGCGACTCCACCGCCAGATTGCGCAATGCGGCGACCAGATCGCGCACATGCTCGAAGACAGATGCCGCATCCAGATATCGGAAGGCGACTTCCAGCAGATATTGCTCCTCATCGCACTCTCGACGGACCAGTTCGATTACGACGAGCTGAATGCAAGCACGATGGCGCAGCTGGTAGACACCGATTTCCTGAACATTGTGCACGGTGCGGCAGAGGAGACGGCCAGCCGGTATGGCCTCGAGCCATTCGACGAGGACTTCCTCATGCAGCTGACCCTCCATTCCTACAATGCCTATCAGCGCGCTGTATATGGGGTATCCTGTGTCAACCCCATCGGCAGCCAGATCAAGCAGAGCCACCCACTCGTCTACGACATGGCAGTCTATTTCTGCCACAAGCTCGAACGGCAGCTTGACACATCCATGAGCGAAGAGGAACTCGCCTTCTTCGCGTTTCATTTCGGTGCCTATCTTGCCAGCAATATCGCAGGAGATGACCGAATATCCTGCACCGTCGTATCGGAACGCTACCATGATTATGCCGGACGGGTCGCTGCCTCCATCTCGGATGCCTTTGCGAATAGGCTCACCATCAGCCGCACGATTGGCTACGATGACTTTCTCGTCGAACGGCCGCGGGCGGATCTGATCGTTACCACAGTTCCTCTTCCGGATGATATCGAGGTGTGCAGCGTTCTCGTCTCGCCTCTTGTAAGCCGTCTGGATCTGAAGCGCATCGGCATTGAGCTCGATCTCATACAGCAGCAGCGCGACAAGGAGCGTGCACGGCTCTTTCTCAAAGGCTTGATGCACAGGGAGCTCTATCTGCACAATGCCCATGAGGATTCTGTCATGGCCTATCTCAAACTCATGGGAAATCTCGCCCTTGAGCACGGCTATGTCGATGAAGAGTTCATACATGACGTGGAGCTCAGGGAGCGCACCAGTTCGACGGCGTTCATCGAGGGTCTTGCGATTCCACATTCGATAAGCCTCTTCGCCAAGCGCTCCTTCGTCTGCGTGCTCCAGAGCGATGAGCCCATACCATGGGGGCGCAACGATGTGAATGTCGTCATGATGTTCGGGCTCTCCAAGGCCGATATACACAAGCTCGGTCTTACCTTCGACGTCATCATCGACCGCTTCAGCAGTACGGACAGCATGCGTAGCATAATGGAGAGCACGAACTTCGATGGGTTTGTCTCTGCGCTTCTCGGCAACTGACAGGAAGAGACAAAGGAAGAGACAAAGGGACAGTCCCTTTGTCTCATTTACGACCGTCATCTTGTCCAGGGAGGCTTTCCGGGCGCGCATCTTGCAGAGCCCTATCTGCCGATACAGGCCACGGCAGACATGTCGCACCCCAAGACCCGCAAGCGCGAAGTCTCCTCGCTCGAGCACGCAATGGATATCGCCCGCCTTCGGGAAGGCCTCGTTGTCAAAACGGCATCCCATGAAACCGGATGGCAGTTCCAGCTAATGTGGGACTGTCTCTCAGGCATCCGAGGTGAGCTCGCATCTAAGTTGTGTACTACTTTCTCTCTGTTAGACAGTATGACCCGAACCCATGGACCTGGGAGGCTCTGCCGATTCCGCTGGAGCAGGGCCTCCCAAAGCCGCACGATGCCTCTCATCGCAGGGAAGGGCGCGCGACGCCACGAGGGACGGGAGGCCCCGCATGGGCAAGGGTGGCACCAACTTCGCTAGCACGGCCGGCATGGCCACGGTCTTCGGGATCGACAGCCATGCCAGGACGACCACCATCTGCGCCCTCTCCCTGGGATGCGAGCAGCAGTCGCCCGTGGCCGAGGCGTCATAGGGGAAGGCGGCAGGACGGCCCCACGCAGGGGCCTGGGATATCTGGAATGCCCCTGGGGGCGCCCTGGATGCGCGAGACTCCGGCGGCAGACGCGAGTGGTCTATGTGCAGCGGCATGTCCGCTGCGCACGGCGTTAGAGTGCTGTCCTGCCGCCATGCCGGAACACCGATGTGCGGGCCGCGGCAGCGCGGTGTCTGCGGATATGGGAACGAGTGGGAGGCTCGCATGGTCTCACGGGGACAGGACGCGCTTCCAGGGGCATTCGGCAGCGGACGGCAACACCCCCCGGGCCGGAAGGCATGGGTCTTCCGGACATGGGATGCCATGCCGCTTGACAGGGTTCGGGACATATGAGACCACGATTGACCTGGACAGGATTCAAAGATGTCCGGGCCTTCGCCTGCAATGCAGGTTGCCAAACAAAGACATCGAGGAACGGAGGGCCCGGATGGACTCAACGATACTGTCATGCGTGGAAGGGATGGGATCGCGGAGAAGCGCGAGCTCCTGGAGAGGCTGAAGGCGCCCTTGCGGGCATGTCCTTCAGGGGGCTTGCGGCTGCCTACCATTAGGGAAACTCGATAACTCGACGATTATGTCGAATATTCGACAATATTTGCATCGAATATTCGATGAGTTTATCATCGAGCTATCGAGTTATATCGGGCCGTGAGAGCAGGGGGAGATCCAGATGGCGATACCCATCAACTTCGAGGAGCTGGTGAGCGGTTCCGTTGTCGAGTCGTCTCGCATCGAGGCGAAGGAGGACTTCAACCCCGAGCGCGTCGTGCACACGATTTGCGCTTTCGCAAATGACATCGACAACATCGGTGGCGGTTACGTGCTCATAGGAATTGCGGAGAAAAACACCTTGCTCCAGTTGCCACCGAAGGGGATATCACGCGAGCAGGTTGACAGCGTTCTCAAGAGGCTGTTCCAGCTGTGCCGGGGAATCGAGCCTCACTACGAGCCCATCGTGGAGCCCAGGCAGGTTGCCGAGGGCAGGTACGTAATCGTCATATGGTGTCCCGGCGGGCAGGGTAGGCCGTACAAGGCGTACAAGAACGTTTACAAGAAGGGTTCGACCGAGAGACTCTACTACATTCGAAAGATGGCCAGCACTACCGTAGCTACGCCCGAGGAGGAGAGGGAGCTTTACTATGTGTCCAGTACCATCCCCTTCGATGACCAGGCAAACCTTGCCGCCTCCCCCAGTGACCTGAGCCTTGCGTTGATGCGTGACCACCTAAAGGAGATTGGGAGTAGCCTCTACGAGCAGTCCGAGCATGCAACTCTTGAAGAGCTTGCTGACGACCTACAGCTGCTGTCAGGGCCGCCCGAGGGCCTTCGTCCACGCAATGTCGGCATCCTCATGTTCTCGGACCACATTCATACGTACTTTCGTTACGCGAGAATCGAGGTTGTAGATCTGCCCGACCCAACGGGTCAGAATATGATGGAGAAGACCTTCACCGGACCCATCCAGCGGCAGCTGCGAGACGCTCTTGCCTATATCAAAAACTACATGCTTGAGTCCAAGACTGTGAAGTTTGCCGATAGGGCAGAGTCCCAGACCGTATTCAACTATCCCTATGCTGCTGTAGAGGAGATACTATCCAACGCCGTGTACCACCGGTCCTATCAGGTTAGTGAGCCAATCACGGTGCGAAAGACGCCTGACGTGCTCGAAATCACCAGCTATCCCGGGTTCGATCGCAGCATCAAGGACAGTGACATCCAGGCACGCAACATCCGTGGGCGCATCTACCGAAACCGCCGCATCGGCGACTTTCTCAAGGAGCTTCACCTCATTGAGGGGAGGAACACAGGATTCCCCACAACGTTCAGGGCGCTGGCGGACAACGGTTCCCCCATGCCCGACTTCCAGATGGACGAGAACCGCGATTACCTCTCGGTGACGCTGCACGTCCACCCAGCGTTCCAGCCGCGAGAAAGTAGGAGAGATGCGGGGCGGCGAGACCTGGAGCAGCAGATACTCGACGTGCTGTCGGAGCGTCCGGTGCTTATCTCTGAGCTCGCGAGGCTCCTGGGCTACAAGGGCATCACGAAGAGGCTCCGTACCACGGTCGATGCGATGCTGTCGGCAGGCACGCTGAAGTTCGTGCGGGATGGTTCCAGGAACAGGATCTCCAGGCCTTAGAGCGGCCGAGCTCCAAGGCTCTATCGGACAGGGCCTCGAGTGCAGGAGTCGGTCCGCAGTTTAGTCGCTAAGCGCTGGCCGGACGATCTTCTCGTATATTTCCTTCAGCACTCCGTCGTCGTTGGTCGACTGGGCATGGTAGTCGGCGAGCTTGCGAAGGCCCGCGCCCTTGTCGACACCAGCGGGATTGAACTCAAGGTAGCGGCCGGAGCTGAAGGTGGTGGAGACGCCTGCCTTGAGGTCCGCCGGCATGTCCCTCTCAATGGCGCACAGCTCGTCCGTCTCGTTGGGGATGCAGTAGAGCATCTTCGCGATTGCGACGTCTGCGAGGAAGTCGAGGGTTGGCTCGTCCGCCGGTTCGTAGTCCATGTGGCCCGCTAGGTAGCTGACCTCCTCCGGCTGCAGCCTCCAGCTCTATGTCATGCCAGACGCCTCGTAGACGTGCAGACTCACGCAGCTCAGGTCCATGCCGTATCGGAAGAGCGCCTCCGCCTTCTGGTGCGGCAGGGTGTGATAGTAGAGGGGCTTGGGGTCGCCTATGCGGTTGAGACAGCCGCCGTTGTAACTGATGAGGTAGGAGCCCTCCAGGAGTTCGGGGGGGGGACCGTGGCGATAGAGTCCATGACCGAGCCGTAGGCGCGGCCGGACGCAGGGACAAAGAGGCAGCCCAGCTCGCGCATCTGACGAATCGCCTCGATGTTGGCCTGGGGCACCTTGTGATCAGAGCCCAGAAACGTCTGGTCCATGTCGCTTGCAACGAGCCTGTACATGCGCCGATGGAGGGCGAGAGGTGCTCGCGACCGCGTCGCTGCCGCCGGGATGTGCCCGCAGCGTGTCCGGATCCCGACTTACGCACGGCTGAGCTGGAGAGGAAAGCAAACATTCCATGGACGTACATCTCGGGATAGAGAGTTCCTCTCTTCTGCCATTGGCTCGCCCTTCATCGGCGTAAGCTGGACTTGCTCCAAAAGGTCAAGAAGTCCCTGCCCGAGAGGATGTTCGTCTAGACAGTCAGAAGGAGGATCGGTATGGATCGCAAGACGCTCGTAGAGGAATCGATTCACTCGGGCGAGATGGAAGGCGCCTACGTTTCCGCGGAATTCCGCAAAGACGCCGACGAGTACGTGAAGGGCAACATCCCCATAGAGGACCTCATGCGACGCACCAAGCGGCGCTGGGACCCAAAGCGTAAGAAGGGTGCATCCCATGCCGGATGAGTTCGTGGACCCCTACATCGACCCGGAAACGGGGTACTCCGCAACCTCGTTGGTGCGACCTCGTACGACGAGCTGGCCAACGCCGAGGGGGAACTCGTGTCATCCCGCGCTGCCGAGTTCGTGAGCAAGTTCTCGCCTCACGTCGTAAGGACGCTTGACGACCTAAAGACCATCCACCATTACCTGTTCCAGGACATCTACGACTGGGCCGGGGAGATCAGGACCGTGGAGATACGGAAGAACGAGGAGGGGTCGCAGTTCTTCCTCCCGTCGGCGAACATACCCATGGGTATTGCCTGGTCCCTGTCCGAGTTGGAGAAGGACGACCACTTGAGAGGAATGGGACGTGACGAGTTCGCACGACATCTCGCCTACCACTACGACAACTACAACTTCGTGCATCCCTTTCGTGAGGGGAATGATCGCACGCAGAGGCTCTTCTGGACACTCGTGTGCCACGATGCGGGATACGACCTCATGTGGAGGTCGGTGTCGGGCGAGGAGAACGACCGGGCCAGCCGCGACGCGGCGGAGGAGCGCGACTACGGCGGCCTCATCGACATGTTCTTGAGGATCGCTATTCCGTGCGACCCTAAGATCCCCCTCAACGCGGGGCTTGTGGATGCCAGGCACCTTAATGGATGAGCCAACGGCCCATTATCAAAAACAAGGAAAATCCCCTCTTGCAGTGTGGATACGAGAGGGCGAGCCAAGGCTCCTCTGAGCTGCCCCTTTGTCCGTAGAAGTCCCGATATCGCAGCGTATTCGGGGAGGCCATTGCCCGGTCCGGCACCAACGCCACCTTCCCCAGCCTGTCCTCCGGCGGGTTCATCATCACGGAGAAGAGGTCGAGCCACCCGCCGAAGTTGGACCTGCCGAAGCCGGAGTGGCCGTCGAGGAGGAGCCTCAGCAGGAAGCAGAGGCGGTTGACCTTCCAGAGCGGGTTCTCGTCGTCGTCCAGCCTCTTGATCTCGCGCGAGTCGTACGCCTCGCTCTCGAGGCGCCGCTCCCTCACGACCGCGTCGTGCGAGTTCTCCCTGTCGTGCACGAGGGTGATCCCCTCCCCCAGGTGGGGGCAGTGTTAGCGCTAACTTGAAAGCTGCCAGTTAGGCCAATGGGAACCACCGGTTCGGACCATGTATCTCAGCCAATCGCGCAAACGCAGTTTCACCAGTTCCGCCGACCGCCTAGATTCGGGCCGTAGGCACGCATCCGGGAGGCTGGCATGGACGGGAACATGATCGGAGGGCCCGACATGGACAAGGAAGCCGGCATCAAGCCGAACTTCTCGGACATAGCGAGGAGGCACGGCGTCGACAGGCACACGGTCGCGAAGTACTGGGCTGCCGACGGGAGCGCGCCGGAGGACGGGCGCGCGGGCAGGCGGAGCGGGTTCGACGGCGTGAGGGGGCTGATCGAGGAGAAGGCGGCGCTGCCCGGGGTGACGGCCAGGGGAATCTACGGGCTGCTGCTCGACCGGCGCGGCGAGGGCGAGCCCAGGCTGCCCGGCCACAGCGGCTCCGCCCACCACCCCAGGACGCGCGGGATAGTCCCCGGGAGGGCCCCCGCCGAGCCCCACCCCAGGT
>NZ_LR027573.1:634842-671384 GCF_900605015.1 Olsenella sp. Marseille-P4559 | reverse complement strand
GGCCTGCCACCACTGCCACGTGATCAAGATCACGGGCAAGTCCTACAGGGCGAGGGAGGTGATGGGGCAGGAGGCCCAGCCGCGAGCCCGCGGGGACGCCGGAAGCGGCGATGGTCCGCTTGCCTGAGTGGCGAAAGAACATTGGCGCGATTGGCGCCTGAAAGTTGTGCGGATTGGTGATTTCCTAATTGACGCTAACAGGCAGTAGGCGGCCTTGGTCCGCTCCCCGCCCGGCTTCCCGCGCCCGAGCACGCGGAAGACCGACGACCCGCCCTCGCGCTCCTCGCAGGCTATCGCGACGCAGGTGCTGTTGCGGGAGTAGGAGCCCCCTGCCTGCGGCCGGAAGGGGAGACGGCCGCCGCGGCCGCGGGGACCGGGTACATCACCTCGTCGGCCCGCACGCGCCCCGGGAGCACGACGCCGTCCTGGATGCCGTCGAGCACGAGGAAAAGCTTCGCGAGCTGGTAGGGAGGCGTGGTCGGCGACCTGCGGCCGCGCCTCGCGATGCCCGCGAGGCTCTCGTGGGACATGATGCCGAGCAGGGACTCGAGCCAGCCCGCGAGCGACAGCCTGTGACCCTCGAAGATGGTGCCGGTGAGCGGCGTGAAGCCCCTCCCGCAGCACCCGCACAGGTACCTCTGGACGCCCCGGCCGTCGAGCCCCCGCCTCACGACGGCCGCGGAGCCGCACGCGGGGCACGCGACGCGCCGGTAGCCGTTGGAGAAGGCCGCGTCGTGCGGCCCGGGCGAGTGCGCCCTCTCGTATGCGTCCCTCTGCGCCCCCACCGCCAGGCGCTGGGCGGGCGTGAGCGACGCGTCGTCGACGCCGTCCCAGGGCGTGGCGGAGGCTGATGGGACGTGCCATCTGGCCGACATGGTGGTGGTCCTTGCCGCATCGGTCGACGGCGGCGCCAAGGACCACCACGTCACGAGAGCGCCGCCGCCCACCGACGCACTCTCGCCGACGGAACCCCTCGCCTCGATTCTACATCGGCGCATGCGCGCCCGGCATCTTCTCGTATCCACACTGCAAGAGGGGATTTTAAGGATGTAACGGACGGCTATTGACCGGGAGATGATGTGGCTATCGCTCACTCTCGCTGACGGGGGAGCGATTGTACTTGGTGTCGAGGAGGGTGCGAACGGTTTGCCTATGCCCTCTGGCCCGAAAGGTTCGCATCTCTCTTGACGAGGGGGAAGGCCGGCGGGATTTCTGGCCCGGACGATCTCGACAGGAAGCGCAACGACAACTTCATGGGCTACGTTGTGCGCAAGGTCGAGATCGTTGACCCCTACATCCGCCAGTTCTACCAGCGCAGGAACCTCAAGGAGCCCCTCGAGGTGATCCCGAGCCACTTCGAACTGCTCATCCTCCGAGGCGGGTGTCCGCCTGCTGACCTTGCCCGACGAGTATCCTGACTCCCAGCAGACCGTCTACCTGAACCGTATCGCCGAATCCCTGCGGCCCATAGGAATCGACTTCTCCTACCACCTGGACGAGCCGCACGCCATCCATGCTCGCCACGTGGTGATTGACGGCGGGTGGGACGTCATGCTCGACCGGGGGCTGGGTGTGCGGTATGCGGTTACCTAAGAGGTCGGATTGCTGTGGCTAGTGCCAGATGCGGGTGCGCAGCCACTCTGCTGCCTGATTCACGACCTGCCAGTAATAGGGGTCGACGAATCCATGACAAAAGACGAAGGAAGCCCCGGAAGAGCAGGATCTTCCGGGGCTTCCCACAGATCCTTCACGGATGTCTGGCTAGTGCGTCGTGCCGGTCGCCGTCTTCACATCGTCCTCGTGCTCGACAGCAGCCGCAAGGCCAAGTGCGATGCCGTGGGCCATCATGTCGAGCGACATGCTCGGCGTCGAGGATGGTAGGTGGCAGGCTTGCTCCGTCGCATACGGGACGTGAAGGAAGCCGCCGCGGACGCTCGGGCGGCGGGTCGCAAGCGTATGCAGCAGGGAATACATCACGTCGTTGCAGACGTAGGTGCCGGCCGTGTAGGAGACCTCTGCCGGGATGCCTGCCTCGTCCATGGCCTGGACCATGGCCTTGACGGGAAGCGTCGCGAAGTAGGCGTCAGGGCCGTCTTCTGCGATCTTCTCTGCCACCGGCTGGTTGCCGTCATTGTCCGGGATGCGGGCATCGGCATAGTTGATGCCGACAAACTCAGGCGTGATTTTTGCACGTCCGCCTGCCTGGCCGACGCAGAGCACGAGGTCAGGCTGGACCTCGTCGATTGCCTTCTCCACGGCCTCGGGACCCTTGCCGAAGACGACGGGAATCTCGACCTTCGTGACGGAGGCGCCGGCAATCGTGTCGGGAAGCCTGCGCACGGCCTCCCAGGCCGGGTTCATGGTCTCGCCGCCGAACGGCTGGAAGCCGGTTACCAAAATCTTCTTCATCGAGATCCTTCTCTCTCCCAGAAGAGCCTGCCCGAAGGCAGGCTCTCTTCCTGCGCTTTCTATCTCTTTACCCAGATACGGCGCATCCTACAGAGCGACCAGGCAGACCATGAGGAGGATCTGGAAGGCGAGCATGATGAGGGCAGGGACGATCTGCTTCTTGATGACGCCGTACTCGTCGTCCATCTCGAGGATCGCGACAGGCACGATGTTGAAGTTCGCTGCCATCGGCGTCATGAGCGTGCCGCAGTAGCCGCAGGTGAGGGCCAGCGAGCCCACGATGACAGGGTCTGCGCCCAAAGACAGCACGAACGGAGCCCCGATGCCTACCGTCATGACCGTGATGGCGGCAAAGGCATTGCCCATGACCATCGTGAAGAGGGCCATGCCGACGCAGTAGACGACGATGCCAATGACCATGTTGCCCTGCGGGATGATGGCACCGACGATATCGGAGATGACGGTGCCAACGCCTGCCGCCGTGAAAACAGAGCCCAAGATAGCAAGCAGGGTCGGGAGCATGATGAGCGTCCCCACGATATCAAGCATGCGGCGGGAATCCTCGAGGTAGACCTTCATCGTGTTCTGCTTTGGACGCATGAAGTGCAGGATGATCATGCCGATGAAGACGCCAACCGCGATGCCGACAAGGGAGCTGATCTTCGTGAACAGTGCAAAGACTAGAGCGATGGCACCGATTGAGAAGGCAGGGATGAAGATCTTCGTGCCGAGCTGCCTGTAGCCGGCATGGGTCTCTGCCTCTGTGGGCTTCGTGACATCCTCGCCCTTGCCGACCTGCCTTGTGATTGGCGGGATGACCATGAGGATCACGAGGACGCCATCGACCTCATAGGGCACCCAGGGACCGACGATGAAGAGGACGCCCAGGATGCACCAGAAGAAGGTCGTGCCGATTCTCTTCTCGTTCGTCTCATCCTTTGTGTTGCGGACGCCGGCATAGATGCAAACGAGGCCGATGATGAGATAGACGATCTCGAGGAGCTTCTGGGAGAGCGTCACATCTGCGCTCTGGAAGAATTCGATGATGCCCATCAATCCTCATCCCCCTTCACGCCTGCTGCTGCTTCAGCTTCGAGCTGCTTTGGGTCTTCCTTCGTGAGCTTCTTGTCGACGATTGCGTAGTAGATCGTCGTGACGACGACTGCGACGATCGCAACGGGAATCTGGATGGCGGCGAGCTGGGGAAGGTCGACCGTGTAGCCGAGATCGGACATCGTGCCCTGGACGAGCAGCATGCCCGAGGTGCCAACGAAGAGCACTTGGCCGAAGAACCAGGCAACGTTCTCCATGCCTGCTGCCATGGCCTTGAGCCCCTCATGGTGCTTGTGGGACATCTTGTGACCCCTTGCCTCGTCTGCCGCCTCAGCCATGGGCATGACAACAGGCTTGACGAAGCCGGCGACACCGCCGAAGCTCACGTTGAAGGCAGCGAAGATGACACGGAAGACGCCGTAGGCACCGAGCACGAGGCCGGCTGTGGCGTTCTTCACCTTTGCCATCACGTCTCTCGCCGCTTCCTTGAGGCCGTTCCTTTCGAGCGTGCCTGTCAGCAGGAACACGACGACCGTGATGAGCATGTTGCGGTTCGAGACGAAGCTCTTGCCGAGCGTCTGCAGGAACACCAGAGGATCCATGCCGGCAATGAGGGCAGTGACGACAGCGGCAGCCATAATCGTCAAGATCGAATCCCACTTGAGTGCGAATCCGATCACGACGATCAGGATGCCAAGGAGCTTGAGTGCTTCCATCTGTACCCTTTCTCGCGAAGACAGTACCCAAGAAGCAGAAGGCACCTGCCTTCCGGATACCACCACCATCAGTTACGAGAGGCAAGTATCCCAGTACTTCACAATCTCATCAAGAAAGGGCCGAATTGTTAATGAGGCGTTTGCAGCATTCGGCATAAATTAAGCCTCCAAGCAGGGGATATGCGGCCTTCTCGATTCCGTGCAGCTTCCCATACAGCTTGTGCATGAGGACCCAGATACCGAGGATGCCAAGGGCATGGGGGACGAGATGCCCCGGCCAGCCCTGACCTTCCGGCAGAAGGGTTGCAGGCATGAAGGTGTCTTTGAGAAACGCGAGGACTGTCTCCATCCGCTGTCTCCCTCTGCATGGCAAGTACCTGGACAGCAAACCTATACCCTGCCGTACTGCCTGATCCGGACGGAGTCTCATTCAGCCAGACGGGAATCAACATGCCGAGATATGAAAGAAGGCGCGCAGGCCTTATGCCCTGCGCGCCCTCAGATTGTGCGGAATCCCTAGCGATCCCGCTTGCACTCGTAGAGATACACCATCTCCTTGATGAGCTCGACAGCGAGCATCGCGCACATCAGATGGTCCTGTGCATGGACAAGAAACACATCAACCGGCGTGTGGTCGCCCGATGCCTCCTTCTGGAGAAGCTCCGTCTGGAGGTTGTGGGCCGTAAGCTGTGCCTTGTCCGCAGCCTCGAGCCTGGCCTTCGCCTCATCGTATTTGCCGTCCCTGGCCAGCGCCAGCGCTTCGAAATTCCCGAGACGACGCCGAGAGAGCTTGCGGAACTCTTCATCGATGCCCTTCATCTCGATGGCCTGCGCTGTGTCGGCAACCTCGATGCCCGTCAGTCGCATCTGGCTCTCGAGCCATGCGATGGGCGACAGGATGGATGCAGACATCCTTGCGAGGCCAGAAACGTGAACGTCTTCGTTCCCTTCGAGATCTGCGACTTCACGCTTACGCAGTATGTGAAGGATGCGGCAACCCTGGGAGCCCACAAGGCAATCCTCGAGATGGGCCACTTCAACTGCGAGGAGCTTGGCATGCGCTATGCCCCGACGTGGTTGGCAGAGGCGATTGGCACCGATGCGCCAATCGAGTTCGTCCAGGTGGGGGATACCTACCGTTACATCACGAAATAGATTCCATCTTTGCCAGAGGCCGTGCGATGTCCAGATGCCCAGCAAGGTCGGTTCTGCCCCTTCTGGCAGAAAAGAAATCCATGCAGATAAAACCGGGTGCATTTGCCCTTGATGTCTGCAGACGGAGGGTTTGGCGAAGGTGTCCTGGTGGCCGCCATGCAGGCACTATGCTGCGGCGGCGGTCCTATGCAAAGGTCAGTCTTTCCACGGATGCGACGTGAGATGCCACCCTCCGCAATGGGAACACCGGTAGACCGCAAGGCCATGGGTTCCATGCTGGGCACAGAGCGCAGCGGTCTCTTCTGCCTCCTGGCGCGTTGCATAGCGTTGCTTCGAGAGGCAGGCCTTCATGAGGCGGGCTTCTTCCTTCTCGTCTTCAGCCTTGCGCTGATGCGCCTCCTCCTCGGCAAAGACATCGTCCATGCCGCCAAGACCGGAGAGGAACCTCGCCCTCTCCTTTGCGCGTGCTGAGCGTTTCCTGCTTCCCATGTCCCTGCCTCCAGTCCTCTCAGGAAACGTATTGCCGTACCGGCCCGCCCTATGCATTGGTGTCTCCAATTCCTCCCGCCTCCCACAAGATGGAACGCCGATCGCCCGTATTTCATTGGCGCAGTGCGAAAGAGGAGGGATTGCCCCTTCTTGGGGGGCGGGTTACTTCGGCATTGCCGGGAAGGCCAGAGAGAACAAGGTTGATCAAGCTAACGCGCATGTCCACAAGGGTGCCCATGTGGATGTCTCGGCCGTCGAGGAGCATCCGCTCACGCCTGAATGCACGGTCGAACTCTCCGATGATGAGCACGGGATGCCCACCGACAAGGTCGTGGCCGAGCGGGCTGATGAGAGCATCCTGACGTATGGGCATGTCGGCTTGGACAAGCTCCGTCACACCATCTTCGATTCTTCTGCCAACGGCTACCGGGTCGTCGGCGAGGAAGTCGGAAAGGCATGGCATGACGGAGTGGGGCTTCTGAAGCAGTAGATAGGGAAACGGCAAGTAACGAAATGGGATGCTGCACATGGTGCGGCACCCCATTCATATGCAGAATGACCCTGTCTGGCTTGCTGCGTTGCCGCTCGTGTGCGGAATACCGTCGCGATAGATATACAACAACTTCCTGAACCAGGGGAACACGGAATACTTCAGCGTCGATATCCGATCTCTCGCGGCTGTCTCTTGAAGAGCTCCTCCATGTAGAGCCCGACGCCACCGTTGCTGTTCTCAGGGGCAGTGTGGTCTGCTGCGGCCAGGCATTCAGGTCGTGCGTTTGCAACGGCGACACCGTCTCCTGTCGCCTTGAGCATGGCGATGTCGTTGCTTGAGTCTCCGAAGGCTACGGTCTCTTCTCTTGGCACGCCCAGATAGGATGCGAGCCAGAGAAGTCCTGCTCCCTTGTCCGCTCCAACCTTGGTGACTTCCACATTGCAGGGCTGGGAGGATGCCCTGATGAGGTCAGGGAAGGAATCCACGGCCTTCCAGACCTTGTCTCTGGTCCCGTCGTCGAGATAAAAGATGTTGATACGGCAGATACGCCCTGCAGCATCGATCATGCTGCTGGTCGTTCCTAGGTAGCAGGTCCTGACCTCCTTGATATGGGCGCGCGTCGCCTCGGTCACGGGAATCTCGTCGAGATGGTGCCAGCGGTCTTGTGCGGTCAGGACATGGCCATCTGCGAAGAGGTCGAAGGTGATGGGCAGGTCCTTGAGCGCGTCGAAAAGGCGATGGACTTCCTCCTTCTCGATATCTATCTCGTGGAGGATCTTTCCATGGTCGAGATCCGCAACAAGGGCACCGTTGCAGCATACGGCATAATGCACGCACTCGTACTCTGCAAGCGCGGGCGGGATGCCGTTCATGTTTCTGCCGGTGCAGGGAACGAACTGGATGCCTCTTGCCGCGGCTTTCTCGAGCATCTGGCGGTTTGGGTACGGTATGGTCTTGTCGCTTGCAAGGAATGTATCGTCCAGGTCAGAGAATATGAGGCGCACCATAGGACTCCTATAGATTGCTTTTGGCAGCTAACCGCTCCTGGGGACTATGTTATGCGCTAGGGTTGCTTATCCGGCCTAGGCATCTTTCCAAGATAGAGCCGGCCGCATCGATTCCCTCACTGCGGTGCTGCCCAAGAGCCCTGGATAGATGCTCCTCGTTACGACGGTTGAATGCGACGTTTGCGCCGGCCTCGCCAAGCGCAGACGCAATTGTGAAACCAATGCCATGCGATGCCCCGGTCGCAAGAGCGACCTTGTCCTCAAGGCTGAACACCTCTTCATATTCCATTTACTTGCTCCTTTCGGAATCACTTTCGTTTCAGTGGAATCGTAGAAATTAAATGCGCTGACCTTGGCATCCTCCAATGAATTATAGAAAACGAAAGAAAACATAAGAAAATAAGGTTTAAAAAGACGATATCTTCGATATTATCCTCAGCTCACAATCTTGTATTTTTAAGTACGAATTCTTTGATAATGATAAAATAGCAGATAAAAGGGCTAATAGGCATAATTATTAGATTCTTTAAGCCTAAGATAACGGGCTTCTCTAGTATTTAATAACCGTTTACGAACGAAAATATACCGCCTGCCTACGGCGTGCTTCCCGTGATGTGCAAACAGCTGATAGTAATGATCGCGAGCTGAAACAGGCGGGAGGCAAGGCGATGGAACTTGAAGAATTACTCGATGAAGACATCGTCGAGCTTGATCTCAAAGCAACGACAAAGGGTGAGGTGCTTCGTGAGCTCTCGAAGCTGCTTTTGGCTCATGGCTACATAGATGACGTAGAAGGATTCGTGTCTGATATATATGCACGCGAGGCTGAAGGCATCACCGGCATGGGGGACCACATCGCGATTCCCCATGGCATTAGCTCTCATGCCAAGAGGATCGGAATCGCGATTGGCAGAGCGTCCTCGATGATCGAGTGGGAGAGCTACGACGATGAGCCGGTAACTCTCATCTTCTTGTTCTGCATTCACGGTGCGGAGAACTCCGGAACGTATACGACCAAGCTTCAGGCGGAAGCTGAACTTGCTAGGCGTTTGGGGAGCGTTGGAGTCATTGACAAGCTTCAGCATGTCGGATCAAAGGAGGAGCTGATAGACGTCCTTACGAAATAGCGAATGACGGCACTGGTGGGGTTCGAGAGAGGATGAGCGTCATGAAGATTGTCGGAGTAACTGCTTGCACAGCCGGAATTGCGCATACGTATATTGTCGCGCAGAAGATCCAGGAGGCCGCCGAAGCCGCAGGGCATCAGTGCAAGATTGAGACGCAGGGCACGATCGGCGCAGAGAATGTGCTTGCGGAAGATGAGGTCCGCGATGCTGACGTTGTAATCATCTGCCATGACATTGCGGTAGACAAGAGCCGCTTCAAGGGCAAGCGTGTCGTCGATATTCCCATCAAGGTCGCAATGAAGAGCCCGAAGAGTCTCATTGCAACGATTGAGAAGAAGCTCAACGAGTGATTGTTGTGTTTTGAGCGTGCAAGCGCAAAGCAAAAGGAGAAAGAAGGGAGGAGTTCTTATGGCAGAGAAGAAGTTCGAGATTCAGAAGCCGGTCATGACGGGCATTTCATACATGATTCCCATGGTTGTTGCAGGTGGCATTCTCGGCGCTCTGGCGAAGGGCTTCGGCGGCTACACCATCGGCTCGCTCTATGACACTACGGGCTGGGCAACACCATTTTCTGGCATGGAGCCGTTTACATGGCAGGGCTTCTGGTGGGGCATCAGCATGCTGGGTACCTACGCGATGAATTTCGCAGTAGCAGTTCTTACGGCAGGCATTGCCTATGCCATTGCGGAACGCCCCGGCATCGTTCCTGGATTCATTATTGGCTATACATCCGCAATGTCTAAGGCCGGCTTCCTCGGCGGCCTTCTGATGGGCTTCGTTATCGGCTATTTCGTCCTCTGGATGAAGACGTGGAAGCTTCCCAAGTGGGCCGTCGGCCTCATGCCGGTATTCATCATCCCCGTTATTTCCACTCTTGTATGTGGGGGCATATTCCTCTGCTTCATCGTTCGTCCACTGGCATCTATCATGACCGCTTTTGAGGGCTGGATTATCTCTCTCAATGGCGGCTCCAAGGCAGTCATCGGCGCGGTCATTGGAGCATGCATGGGCTTCGATATGGGCGGTGTTGTCAACAAGACAGCTTCTATGGCTGCAAATGGTCTCGGTGCCGATGGCGTCTATGGTCCCATGTCTGCAAAGATCATCGGTGGCATGACCCCTCCTTGCGGCGTCTTCATTGCAAGCCTCATTGCCAAGGACAAGTTCAGCCAGGCAGAGCGTGATACGGCTATCACTGCATTCCCGATGGGCCTTTGCTTCATTACAGAGGGCGTTCTTCCCTTCGCTGCGGCAGATCCCCTGCGCTTCATTCCTGCTTCCATGATCGGTTCGGGAGTTGCTGGCGCTATCGCAGTTGGCATGGGCGTCGAATCTGTTGCTGGCCACGGCGGAATCTTTGTATTCCCGATGATGGCGAATCCGCTTTGGGCTGTTGTCGCTCTTGTTGTTGGCTCTCTGGTCACCGGCGTTATCTACGCAATCATCAAGAAGAAGCAGGCCGAAGAGGAGGGCGCCGAGGAAGAGATTGTTGACCTCGACATCGACTTCTAACCCGAGGCCCCAAAGGCTGATTCAACCTCAAAGAGGAAGAGAGAGTTCAGGCTCATGCTAGTTTCTATGAAGAGCATCCTCGATCATGCAAACGAACGCATCTACGGCGTCATGGCGGTGAACAGCATCAACATCGAAATGGTGCGTGCCGTGATTACGGCGGCTGAAGAGGAGCGCTCGCCAATCATCGTCCAGATGGGTCCAGGACAGATTGCAAAGCATGCACATCTTGACGAGATTGTTCCGGTCGTTAGGGAGCTTGCAAACAAGGCTACCGTGCCTGTAGCCTACAATCTCGATCATGGTTCCAAGCTCGAAGACGAAATCCGTGCAATCCAGGCCGGATTCACGAATGTCATGATTGACGCCTCTTCTCTTCCCCTTGAGGAGAATATCAAGGAGACCTCGACTGTCGTCAGCCTTGCGCATCCGATGGGCATTTCCGTCGAGGCGGAGCTCGGCCATGTCGGCCAGGCTGCCGATGGCGACGGGCGCACTGATGACATGTACACCGACGTTGCGCAGGCACGCGAGTTCGTTGATCGCACGAAGGTCGATGCCCTTGCCGTAGCCATTGGTACTGCTCACGGCAATTATCCGAAGGGATATGTGCCCATCCTCGATTTCAATCGCCTTGCTGAGCTCAAGGATGAACTCCAGATGCCGCTTGTGCTTCATGGCGGCTCTGGGTCGGGAGAGGAGAATCTCCGCAAGGCGGTTGCGGGGGGCATCAACAAGATCAATGTCTGCACCGATGCGTTCCACGCTGCAAAAGATGCCATGACTGATCTTCTGGCTGACGATCCGAAGGCTGATTTCATGGCCCTGCAGATTGCAGCCGAGGCAGGTGTAAAGAAGTTCGTCAAGGACTACATTCACATTATCGGTTCCAATGACCAATACGTTTATGGCGGAGCCTATTCGGATTCGAAGGAATGGGCCTTACAAGGGTGCGACACAGCTGTGCCGCACCCCTCATTCTGAAAACGCACGAGGAGGCAGGACAGACAATGAAGATCGCACTGATTAACGAGTTTTCGCAAGCATCCAAGAACGGGCTCATTCTTTCGACGCTCAAGAAAGTAGTCGAGCCTCTTGGTCACACGGTCTACAACACGGGCATGCAGCAGGTTGACAATCCGAACGATCTGCCGTCGGACTACACTCCCGAGAATCCGCGCCTGACCTATCTGCATATTGGCATCCAGGCTGCCCTTCTGCTCAACTCGAAGGCCGTTGACTTCGTTGTGACGGGCTGCGGCACTGGCCAGGGAGCTCTCATGAGCTGCAACATGTATCCGGGTGTTGTCTGCGGCTACTGCATCGAGCCGACGGATGCGTATCTGTTCCTCCAGATCAATGATGGGAACGCTCTTTCAATCCCGTACGCAAAGGGATTTGGCTGGGGCGCAGAGATTAACCTCGAGAACATCTTTACAAGGGCATTCAGCTCGCCGAAGGGCATGGGCTATCCCGCTGACCGCAAGGAATCGCAGAACCGCAACGTCAGGCTCCTCGATGACGTGAAGAAGCGCGTCGCAAAGCCGCTTCCCGACATCATTCGCGCTCTTGACCCCGAAATGGTGCAGGCGGCTCTTACGGGCCATTTCCTCGATTGCTTCTATGCAAACTGCCAGAATCCGGAGCTTGAGGCGCTTGTTAAGGAGCTTGCCGAGTAGAAGCTGACTGACACCTAGTCTGTTGTTCGCGAGACGCTATGCGCTGGTGCCATTGGTTTTAGGCGTCGGCGCATATGCCTTATCAGGAGAGATGACGATGCAAATCTCAGAGGCAATGCAGCTTATTTCCGTGGCCATTGGGATAGGCCTATTGGCAGAGGTCCGTGCTTCCTTTGCAGCCAGGGTCGCAAAGGATTCGAACGTGAATTCTTATAGCCAGGCAGAAAACAGGGCGAGGATTGCCTCCTTGATCTGCATCGGCGTTGCGCTCGCGCTTGTCTTCTTCCCCTTCTAAACTGTGAGATTATGGAGGCTCTCATGGATCTGTTCGGCTATGATGCATCGCGGCCACTCGATATCATCTGCCTCGGCAGGATTGCCCTCGATTTCAACCCTGCGTATAGCGATGCTATCAAGGAGGAATTCAAGCCCCTCAAGGATGTGCACTATTTCGAGATGTTCATTGGCGGATCTCCAGCAAATATTGCAGTTGGGATTACGCATCATGGCATGAAGGCAGGCTTCTTTGCAAAGATATCCGATGACCAATTCGGTGACTTTGCATCGGACTACTTCAATCGACTGGGTATCGACACATCGCATATTACGAGATGTACTCACGGAGAGAAGCTGGGCCTTACATTCACGGAGATGATGGGCCCGTCAAAGTCTGACATTCTCATGTATAGAAACGATGCTGCCGATCTGAAGCTGGGTGTCGATGACATCGATCCTGACTATATTGGCAGAGCAAAGGCCATCCTCATTTCCGGTACGGCATTAGCGTCCAGCCCATCTAGGGAAGCCGCCCTCAAGGCTGCTCTTCTTGCGAAGAGACTTGGCACAAAGGTCATCTTTGATATCGACTACCGCCCATATAACTGGGAAAATGACGATACGATCTCAATCTACTATTCTGCTGTCGCCAAAGAGGCAGATATCATCATGGGATCGCGTGAAGAATTTGACCTGATGGAGCATCTCGTATCACCGGGCATGGACGATACGCAGAGCGCATCCTATTGGCGGAGCAGAGGCGTAACAATCGTTGTCATCAAGCATGGAATGCAGGGATCAACGGCCTATACGGGCGATGGCAAGAGCTATTCGATAAAGCCATTCCCGGTAGAGGCCAGAAAGGGCTTTGGGGGAGGAGATGGCTATGGCTCAGGCTTCCTCTATGGTCTTTTCCAAGGATGGGATATTGCTCGTTGTCTGGAATTCGGTTCTGCCGAAGCATCGATGATGGTGAGGAGCAACAACTGCTCTGATTCTTTGCCGACGGCACAAGAGGTCGCCGAATTTATCGAAGACGAGAAATCGCGTTATGGCGAGATGGTAGCACGTGCATAGCGCCTCGTCTCAGAGTCGGACACACAATGACGAGAGCTGCCTTGATGGTACGGAAAAGAAATCCGCACTGACGCGTCTCGTGCTGAGAGTCGCATCTATTGCATTGGGCTTCTTGCACTGGCTGCCGGCATTGTCGTCCAGACAAAGAGTGGGCTGGGTGCTGCAGCGCTGTGCTGCTTTCAATCTGCATGCTCGGCAGTCTTGCTGGTTTTGGACTGGCAACAGTGGTCTCCGCCCTGTTCCTTGGGCACGTCATTAATCTCGTCAACAGGTTCCTTCAGGAGCCGCTGCATGTTCTTGTATTCGGAAACTAGCCAAGATTGGAAGTGTCGTTTATGGCACGCGAATTCCTCGTACCAAAGAAAATCATCAATGGCGAAGGCGCATTGGCTAAAGCGGCCCCGGCCTTTGCCCGTTGCGGATCGAAAGCGCTCATCGTTACAGATGCTGTCATGAAAGAACTTGGCAACCTGCAGATGCTGACAGAAGCCCTCGATGCATCCGGAGTGCAATATTCCGTATACGACGAGGTCAATGCAGAGCCGACAGACACCGTGGTCCATAAAGGAGTCAGACGTTTTGCCTCGGATGAATGCAACTTCCTGATTGCCCTTGGCGGCGGTTCGCCTATGGATGCCATGAAGGCGATTGCACTTATGAATGGCTATGAAGGCAAGATCTCTGACTTCATGGGAAAGAGGTTCACGAGGCCAGCGTGCCCAATGGTAGCCATACCTACAACAGCGGGGACAGGTTCAGAAGCGACGCAGTTTACCATCATCACGGATACCGCCGCGCAGGTGAAGATGCTCATTGCCAGCGAATCGCTCATCCCCGATGTTGCGGTGATCGATCCGGCATTTACGAAAAGCGCTCCACATGGAGTCACTGCAACCACAGGCCTTGACGCCCTCTGTCATGCCATCGAATCGTATACCTCCCGCAAGGCCCAGGCGCTTTCCGAAGTGTTTTCTCTGTCTGCAGCCAAACTGATTCTCGAGAATCTCGGCAAGTGCTGTGAGACGCCGGATGATCTGAGTGCACGTTCTGCAATGTCATTGGCTGCTTTGCAGGCTGGCATTGGTTTCAACAATGCATCAGTCACAATCATTCATGGCATGTCGAGGCCTATTGGCGCCATGTTCCATGTGCCTCATGGGCTCTCCAATGCACTGCTTATGGAAGCGTGCCTTCGTTTTGCGCTTACTGGTGCACCCGGGAGGTTTGCTGCAGTTGCTCGCTATTGCGGAATTGCAAGCGATGCGAATGACAATGCGGCTGCTGAGTCGTTGATTGAAAGGATTCATGCGCTGCTGATTGAACTCCAGATTCCGACAATGTCCGAGCTTGGCATCGAGCGGGGTGCCTATTGCAGCGTCCTTGAAAAGATGGCCGATGACGCTCTTGCAAGCGGAAGCCCGCAGAATACGTGGCGGCAGCCAAGCAAGCAAGACATTATCGAGCTGTACAAAGAAATCTATAGGTAAAGGAATCCGATGGATTCGACTGTCTTGGCTGCCCTCGTGGCAGTGCTGGTTGCGCTCATTGCTGCTCAAGGCATCCAGCTATGGCCCTCGTACAGGGGGACCATATATCAGGAGCTGTTTTCCAGCTTTCTTGAGTACTTCTGGCACATGAGATTCCAGCACGATCTTTCGACGTCTTCATACTTGAAGAGCAAGGTCGGAAGTCATCGCATCGTCTACAACGCGGCGGTTGGCAAGAAGGGTGCAAAGCTGGCGGATTTCGTGACGGTATTCAGCGAGCATGGCTTTATCTCAATCTGTTTGATGCCATACAGCGGCGATGTCGTCTCTGCAGTCGGCAATGGCAACTGGAAGGTAACGCGGCAGGGAAAAACGGTGCGAATGCCTTCGCCCTTGGCTTTGGTTGCGCAGCAGAAGCAGTTTCTGAGGAAGACCCTGGGCGATGAGGTGCCAATTCATTATGTGATTGCCTTTGGAGATGAATCCACCTTCGAACATGCTGACTCAGCGGTGCCGGTTAAGACGGCCAAGAAAGCCGTTGAAGAGCTGTGCGACATGCGTGAGGGCGGAATAGGACCTGGTGAAGTAACCAATGCATTCGAGCTGTTCAGGAAGGTGTGTGCAGATGATTGATCTGAAGGACAAGAACGATACCTACACGCTCTCCAACGGCGTCCGCATCCCGTGCATTGGATACGGAACCTACAAGATGCCAGCCGATGAGACGGGAAAGGGTGCAGTGCTTGCCGCTCTGTCTCTCGGGTTTCGGCATATCGATACTGCCACTTCGTATCACAACGAGGAGATGGTTGGACAGGCTGTGGCGGAAAGCGGCATTTCCCGCGGCGATCTCTTCATTACGAGCAAGCTCTGGAACGATGACCAGGGCTACGAAGAGACTCTTGCAGCGTTTGAGCGCAGCTGCAAATGGCTCGAGACAGACTATCTTGATCTCTACCTGATTCATTGGCCTATCTGCCCGGGGTATCGGGATAGTTGGCATGAAAGAATCTGGGACACCTGGAGAGCGTTCGAGAAGCTCTATTCGGATGGAGCTATACGTGCAATTGGCGTCAGCAACTTCTTGCCCCATCATCTCGACGCATTGGCCCAGAAGGCAGACATCTTGCCGATGGTCGATCAGTTAGAGCTCAATCCGTCATATCAGCAGCGCGAAGCGGTGCAGTACTGCCGGGAACGCAATATACAGCTTGAGGCTTGGGCACCCCTTATGAGAGGCAGGGCCTTCTCGAGCCAGCAGCTGAAAGACATCGCTGGTCGTCAAGGCAAAGATATTGGCCAAATATGTGTCAGGTGGTCCCTTCAGAAAGGGTTCCTGCCCCTGCCGAAATCCATTCATCCAGAGCGAGTCAAGTCGGACGCGGAAATTTTCGATTTCTCGCTTGGCGACGAGGCGATGGCGGCTCTCGACGCAATGGATACGACGACCGAGTATACCTTTCATCCGGATTATTGCGATGAGTGGTTCAAGTGATATGCGCGATAATCTGAGCCGATAGGGGCTCGATGCTATGGAGGTATCCTGATGAGCCGTCAGCAGGACAAAATGCTAGCCGATGAACGGCGGGCCAGAATCATGGAAGAGCTTGAGCATAAATCCACGGTTCTCGTCGCTGATCTTTGCAGGGAGTTTGATGTGTCGGAAGTGACCGTCAGGAGCGACCTGAAGAAGCTCGAGGATGCAGGCAAGCTCCGCAGGACACGTGGCGGCGCCGTATCAATTATGCGAACTATCACGATTTCTTATCCGGACCAGCGCATGAATGTCAATTCAGCTGCCAAGCGTGCGATTGCCTCCAAAGCGGCTGGGCTTATATCTGATGGCGAGTCTTTGATGGTCGATACTGGTACGACGACCTTTGAATTTGTGCGTGCCCTTGCCGACAAGCGCGATATCACCATCGTGACAAGCGACCTTTCCATAGCGACATATGCCGACTCAAACCTTCCCCATGCTGATGTCATCTGCCTCGGCGGCCACCTGAGAAAGAACCACCGCTATATCACTGGCATGATGACGCTGAGGAATCTGTCAGAGATATTCGTGGATAAGGCCATTCTGGCGACGGATGCTTTCACTCCCGGCAAAGGCTTTACGACAGAATTTATGGGCAACGCCGAAGTGAAGCGCAGCTTCCTGGCACAAGCAAGAGACCGGATCATGCTGATGGATGCCTCGAAGGTCAGAGCTCCACGCTTTGTCAAATTCGGTGACATTGCTGATTTCGATGCCATGGTGATGGACTACGACCCTGATGGAAAAGTGAGCGAAGCTATAGAAGCTTCAGATGCAGGCACCACGCTGGAGCTCATCGGTGGAGACCTGGTCGTTGGGCAGGATGTTGATAGCGACATCGGCAGAGAGCGCACGAGATTCAACGAAGTGTAGCAGCGCCTTGTGGCGTCTCATCACTGTATTGGAGCTTTCTATGCGCTATAGAACTGGCAAGAGTATCGGAGAAAAGCTTTCTGTCTTGGGAGCTGGCACCTGGGCCATGGGTGGCAGGAATGCCTATGGCCTCGTCTTCGGCGAGACCGAAGAGGAACGCTCCATCAAAACCTTGAGGGCGCTTCTCGACGAAGGCGTCAATGTGATTGATACGGCACCTGTCTATGGAATGGGCGGTTCTGCAGAGAAGCTGGTCGGAAAGGCGCTTCAGGACGGCTACCGCGAGAAGGCATTTCTCGTCACGAAGTTCGGCGACTACTGCGATGCCAAGACCGGGGCGAGAGTGATTGACGATAGCAGGGAAGATATCCTGCGAGAGATCGAGGAATCGCTCGAGAGGCTCCAGACCGACCATATCGACCTCTACCTCATGCACTACCCAGATGACAAGGTTCCTGTGGCAGAGACCATGGATACGCTGAACCGGCTCCTGGAGGAAGGGAAAATCTCCCATATCGGTGTCAGCAACGTTAGCATCCCGCAGCTTGAGGAATGCATGCGCTATGCAAAAATCGATGCGGTTGAGCTCAGGTATTCCATGGTGGACAGAGCATATGAGACGGTCATGAAGTGGGCACACGAGAGAGGCCTTGCAACCCTGACCTACGGAACGCTTGGCGGAGGTATCCTCTCGGGTGCCTTCAGGATGCTTCCGCACTTCGAGGAGAAGGATATCCGCTACACGTTCTATACCGCCTTCAAGGAGCCCCTGTTCTCGAAAGTGCAGAGGCTGCTCCAGGATATGGACTCCGTAGCAGCAAAGCATGGATGTCCGGTCTCTCGGGTGGCCCTTGCCTGGACCATGCAGAAGGAATTCGTCACGACGGCGCTTGTGGGATGCTCCTCGCCTAGGAGGGCGCACGAGAACAGTGCTGCCTCTACACTCGAGCTGAGTGCAGACGAGATGGGATTCCTGGACGGCTCCATCGAGCGCAACCTGGCCTAGGATGCCATAGCCAATCAACCATTGCCGGGAGACGAGCTGTCTGCCTTCTTGCGAAGCAGCTCGTCGACAAGTGCATCGGCTACGGCAAACTCGGTGAAGCGGGAATTGAGATCAATCTAGCTGATGCTGAGCCGGTCCGATGCAGCATGGAGCGCACCCCTCGCCATCTTCCAGAGGGGGCTTTCCCGGTCCGGGCAGACGCCGATGACGCTCGCCTTGTTCTTCTCTGCTTGTCCGTCACATGTGCCCAATGAATGATATTCATGCAGGCAGATACACCCAAGATAGCCTCTGTGGGCTTCTCGCGCCCGAACACTGATTCAGCCAAAATCTTGCTGCGGGCCACGGGTATGATGGTTCCCATGGCAAAGATGGCTCGCTTCGTATTCGGAGGAAGGTAGAGGTGCTGTCAAGTCCAGGCGTGGTCTTTACAAAAGATTGGGTCGCCGATTTTGTTTTGGATATTGCTGGCTACACCTCGGAGCGAAGCCTTGCATCCTACTGCGCAATAGAACCTTCGTGTGGCGATGGCGCATTCTTACGGTGCATGACGGAGCGTCTCTGTGAAAGCGCGAGCCGCGAGGGCAGACTGTCCATTGGCACCTTAGAGGGATGCATCCGCGCTTATGACCTCGACCCTGTATCCGTGGACAAGAGCAGGCGTGCCGTTCGCGATGTTCTCGAAGGCTATGGTCTCGCTTCGGAGCAGTCGAAGGGCCTCGCGGATGTCTGGGTGTCAGAAGGAGACTTCCTCCTCTCCGACGCACCTTCGGCGCGCTGGGTGGTTGGGAACCCGCCCTACGTTCGGGCGACTTTGATTCCGAAGGAACGACGCGAACTCTATGCGCAAAGGCTCTCGTGCTGCACGATGGGGTCTGATCTCTACGTCGGTTTCTTCGAGAAGGGGCTTAGTGCGCTGACGGAAGACGGATCCCTCTGCTTCATCTGTGCGGACCGCTGGCTCCAGAATCGATACGGATCCCGTCTTCGTTCGTTCGTCTCGAAGGGCTTTAGCCTCGATGCCCACGTCCGGATGCATGGCGTTGATGCCTTCGAGGATGAGGTCGCCGCCTATCCGGCTATTTCCCTACTCAAAAGAGGGGCTGGAAGGGCAATCCGATACATGGACTGCGAGGCTCAGTTCTCTCGGGATGATACCTCGGCTGCAAAAGCATGGCTGCTTGGAGAGGGTGGCTTGGCTGGTTTGACTAATGCCTCCGCTGGAACCCTGCCCCCCCTTTCGGGGGCGTCGTCAATACCCTTGGCGCCGCCCGAGCGTCTCAAAGTGCTTGATGACCTGGCCAGTAAATTTCCGACCTTGGAAGATGCGGGCATCAGGCTGGGCATCGGCATCGCCTCGGGATGCGATGAGGTCTACATAACAGAGGACCCCAATCTTGTAGAGCATGATCGCATGATGCCCCTCTTCTTCATGCGTGACTGGCGCGCTGGCAGGCGTGACGTAAAGAAGTGCCTCGTGAATCCATGGAACGATGACGGAACCCTCGTAGACCTTGATGACTTCCCGAGGCTGAAGAGATACTTTGAGGAGAACGAGGAGAGGCTCAGACATCGCAGGGTTGCGAGGGACCATCCCGACTCGTGGTACCGGACGCTCGACAAGCCAGACCACAACCTTTTGGGGAAGGAGATGCTTCTCTTCCCCGATATGGCGGCGAAATCAGACCCCGTGTACAGTGACGGTTCGCGCTATCCCCACCACAACTGCTATTGGATGACGTCGACAGAGTGGGATGTTCGGGCGCTCGGCGGCCTCATGATGAGCGACCTCGTCGAGGGTTACGTGGACGCCTTCGGGGTGAAGATGCGTGGGTCGACGTTGCGCTTCCAGGCTCAGTACCTGCGAATGGTGCACATTCCCCGGGCCGATGAGGTTGACGACGACACAAAGCACGAGCTGACCGAGGCGTTCGCCGCCGGAGACCGTGTTCGTGCAAACAATGCAAGCCGACGAGCGTACGGGCTGGGGGCCATCCATGCGTGATGACGTGAAGGACGCGGTTCTCGACTGCGTGAACTACGCGGTGATTAAGGGGACGCAAAGTGGGAGACACATCGCGCCTCTAGCAATGAAAATCGCCGAGGACATGGAGCAGGTGGGCTATAACCGGAACGACATCTTCCTCGATGACGTTAACGTGACCCTTCCCGGATGGTTCCGCCCCTCCAAGAAGTGGGATATCACCGCGTTCGAGGATGGGGTCCTTGTCGCAGCAATCGAACTGAAAAGCATCAGCAGCAGCTTTGGGAACAACGCAAACAACCGGGCGGAGGAGGCCCTGGGGAGTGCTTCCGATGTGGACTACGCTACTCACAACCACCTCCTCGAGCCGAATGACCTTCCTCCCAACTTCGGCTATGTACTGCTGGTTCGCAAGACCCCCGAGAGCACAAGACCATCAAAGATTGGCGCGAAGTCACGCTATGCGTTTGACAAGGAGTTCGAAGACTCATCTTATGTCGAGCGATTCACCATCCTAGGCAAAAGATTGCTTCGCGAGAGAGTCTACCAGGCCGTATGGGTTGCAGTTGTCGATTTGGAAAACGGTGTTGTCGAAGAACCGGATCCCTTGATGACCTACGACAAGTTTGTCGCCCATCTGAAGGGCTGGATTGACGTCATGAGGGCGTAGAGCCGAATTGCTAACTCGGGCCGGGCGCAGACGAGCCGTCTGCCCTCCTGCGGAGCAGCTCGTCGACAAGCGCATCGGCTATGGCAAACTCGGTGAAGCGGGAGTTGAGGTCGATCTGGCTGATGGTGAGCCGGTCCGATGCGGCATGGAGCGCGATGCCCGCCATCTTCCAGAGGGGGCTTTCCCGGTCCGAGCAGATGCCGATGACGCTCGCCTTGTTTTTCCTTGCGATGGCCGCGGCCTTTACCACGGGTATGGTCCTGCCTCCGGAAGAAAAGATGACCATGGCGTCCCGCTCTGTGAAGGCGGAGGCGTCGCGGTAGGCGAAGGGTGGGTCTAGATAGCGCCGGCAGGGCCTGCCGATGCGCGTCAGGTATTCAGAGAGGTATTCCGCAGGGAATTCCGAGAGCCCCCTTCCAAAGATGACGAGGCTGCGTGCCTGCCAGACAATGGCGGCGGCCTGTGACAGCGGAGGGGGCGGCGCATTCCGGAACGTGAGGCTCGCCTCTCGCAGAAGGGCGTCCTGCGCCGCCTCGGCCCCATAGTCGGAGACGCCGTCCTGTGCGGAGAGCGTGCGTCCCTCAAGCTCGCTTTTGACAAGGAAGCGCAGCTCGGCATAGCCAGAGAGGCGAAGCTTCTTGCAGGCGCGCTCGATGACGGCGGTGGAGGCATAGCTTGCGCCGGCGGCCTCCTCGATGCCCCACCCGGCGATCTCCCCCAGGTGCAGTTCTGCAAAATAGAGGAAGTCAAGCTCTCCCGGCGTAAGCGTCGAAAGGATGTCGTCCCGGAACGTCTCGATCATTCGTGGGCCTCCTCGGCAACCACCTGTCCATGGAGATGGCGATGGGTATAGGTGCGGGCGATTTCGTCGATGACCGCAATGATGCCGAGGCGCGAGGCGATGCGCGGGTTGGTCCTTGGTGCGCTTGTCGCCATGAGGTGGATGTCGCAGAACGTAATGAGGTCGCTTGTGAGCGAGCTGGTGATGCCTATGACGAACAAGCCACGGTTGTGGGCCTTGCGTGCCAGGTCAAGGGTGGATCCGGCGCCAGAGACGCTCGCGCAGAGCACGACGGCGTCTGACGGCGCACTTGCGATGGCATCGAATGACAGCTCGTCGTTCGGCATGCAGATGGTAGGGCAGGATGCCGAGAAGAGGTAGTGGTGGAGATACTCGAGCGCGGTATGCGTGAGGCCCCCTCCGACGAGGATGACGGCTTCGCGCTCGGCAAGCAGGTCCGCGGCGCGCTCTATCATCCTGGCCTGGTTGAGATGCGCAACCGCGGCGATCTCCGCGAGGATGTCGCGCTCGGGTAGCCCGGTCGCGGTGACCGACGGGCGCTTTCGTCGCATGAGCGCGAATCGATACTCCGCGTAGCCCGAATAGCCGAGCTTGCGGGAGAGCCTGACTACGGTCGCGGCCGAGCATCCCGCCTCCCTCGCGAGCTCCCTTGCGCTGAGGTCGGCGACCCTTCCGCCATGGGCCTGGATGCAGCGAAGGACGGCAAGCTCCGATGGCGTGAAGCTGGACGCTGTGTCGGTCAAGCTACGCGCCTCCTCTGGCAAACGACTTGCTCGGGAGCGTTCCAGAATTTGAAACATGTGACAAATTATGGCATGAGTTTCTGTAACCGACCTCGGCCGTCCCTTGGAATCCCACAGGCGGTATCTTTCTTGCCGAGAGCAGGAAAGAGAAGGAAATGCCTTATCGTACCTGCGTTTTATTAAAAGGTCGGCGGGAGGGCCCATTCCTGCCCGCTCCGACCGGAGAGGTGGGCGCAATGGGAGAGAAGCGTTACAACGTATGTATCGTCGGAGGCGGCAGTACCTATACGCCGGGCTTCCTCAAGAGCTTCGTGAGGCTCCAGAAGGACTTTCCCCTCGCAAGGCTCGTTCTCTTCGACACCAACGGCCCGCGCCAGGAGCCGGTGGGAAAGTTCGGAGAGATTCTCTTCCGCGAGATGTACCCGGATGCGGAGATCTGCCACACCACTGACGAGGAGACCGCGTACGCGGGCATGGACTTCATCTTCATGCAGATGCGCTCGGGCGGGCTCGAGGGCCGCTGGTCAGACGAGCATTCCTGCTTCGACCACGGCATCATCGGCCAGGAGACGGTCGGTGCCGGCGGCATGGCCTACGGCATGCGCTCCATCGGCGACATGATTCACGCCATCCATGCCATCCGCCGGTATTCCCCAGAGGCGTGGTGCCTGAACTACTCGAACCCTGCCGCCATCGTGGCAGAGGCGCTGCGTCGCGAGTTCCCTGATGACAAGAGGATTCTGAACATCTGCGATCAGCCCGAGAATGTCGTGCGTTCCACCAGCCGTTTGCTTGGCGTGGACTGGAACGATCTCGAGCCCGTCTACTTTGGCCTCAACCACTACGGCTGGTTCACCCACATGTACTACAAGCCGACGGGCGAGGACCTCATGCCCAGGATTCGCAAGCTCGTGCATGAGAGGGGATTCCTTCCGCAGGACGCGGAGCAGCGGGATCCCTCCTGGCTCGAGACGTATGGCAACGTGCAGATGATGATGGAGGACTACCCCGAGTTCCTGCCGAACACATACGACCAGTACTATCTCTATCCGCTCTACAAGTTCCAGCACCTGAATGAGGAACGCCTGGCCGCCGACAACAAGACCCGCGCCGACGAGGTCATCGAAGGACGCGAGAAGCGTGCGTTCGGCGAGAGCCACCGCTGCATCGATGCCGGCACGACGAAGGGCATAGTCGACATCCACTCTGACGCTCACGCCGAGATGATGATAGAGGTGGCGTCCGCCATCGCCCACAACACGGGCCGTCGCTACATCATCATCACCGAAAACAACGGCCTCATCAACAACATGCAGGACGACGCGATGGTCGAGGTCGTCGCCGAGCTCACCGCCAACGGCCCCCGTCCGATGGGCGTCGGCAACATCCCGCAGTTCTACCTCGGCCTTCTCGTCCAGCAGGTCTCCTGCGAGAAACTGCTCGTGGACGCGTACTTCGAACGCAGCTACCAGAAGGCGCTCGAGGCAATGACGCTGAACCGCCTCGTGAACGACACGAAGAAGGCACGCGAGATCCTCGATGTCCTGATTGAGGAGAACAAGGGCCTTTGGCCGGAGCTCAAGTAGCGTCGAGGGCCATCGGAAGCGTGCAAAGCGACCTGCGTCGGGCTGAGGGCAATTGCGGCCGACGCAGGCCGTATGGCTCGTCTGCCGCGATGTGGCGGCTTTCTGTGACGGGAACATCTGCGATAAGGGGAGAGCATGGGAGATACAAGACGGAGGGGCAAGGTCATGGACTACCTCTCTAAGCTGGGGCAGAGCCTGATGCTGCCGATTGCGGCGCTTTCGGCGGTCGGCCTGCTTCTGGGAGTTATGAGCGCCCTGACGAAGGATGCGGTCATTGCCGCAGTGCCGGCCTTCGCGCCGACGGCACCGGTTGGGTTCGTCTTCGCCACGGTCAAATCGGTGGCGAACGCGGTCTATGCACAGATCCCCGTGCTGTTTGCCGTCTGCCTTGCACTAGGGCTCGCCCGGAAGGACAAGGAGATAGCCGCCTTCGCGGGCTTCGTCGGCTACTACACGTTCATCGCCGCCGGCGCGGCAATGGTCAAGAGCGGCCTCGTCGATTTCGGCTCGCTCGATACGGCGGGCGTGCTTGGAGTCGAGGGTACGCCGAACATGTCCGCCTTCGGGGGCATTGTCGTCGGCTGTCTCACGGCTGCGCTGCACGACCGTTTCATCGACACGAAGCTTCCCGTTGCCATCTCCTTCTACGGCGGGAAACGCTCTGTGGCAATCGTCGTGTTCGCCGCAATGCTCATCCTGGGCATTCTCTCGCCGTTCGTCTGGCTGCCCCTCTCGGTCGCCATCACGGCTCTTGGCACGGCCATCGCAAGCCTCGGGAACCTGGGCGTCTTCCTCTTTGGTCTGGCGGAGCGCGGCCTCATCCCGACCGGCCTCCATCACATCATCAACCAGCTCTTCCGCACGACCTCCATCGGCGGTGTGCTCAATGGGACCGAGGGCTGCCTCAATATCTTCTATCAGTACGTTGATGGCATGGGCACGGCGGCGTTGTCTGACTACACCCGCTACCTCGCGGAAGGCAAGTTCGCATTCATGCTCTTTGGCCTTCCCGCTGCGGCTCTCGCCATCATCCGCTCCGCGCCTGAGAGCAGGCGCGACGGCGTCAAGGCACTCGTCGTCGCCGGTGCGGTGACGGCGTTCGTTTCCGGCATCACCGAGCCGCTTGAGTTCTCGTTCCTCTTCGCGGCACCGGTGCTCTATGCCTTCCACTCCGTGATGGCGGGCCTCTCCTTCATGCTCACGCATATGCTGGGCGTCTCGATTGGCGGTACGGGCGGCGGCGTCATCGACTTCTTCATCTGGGGCGTGCTGCAGCCTGGTTCCCGCTGGTACATGGTCATACCCCTTGGTGCCGCGTACTTCTTCGCCTACTACTTCGTGTTCTACAGGTACCTTACGGCGAGGCACGTCGTGATCGACGCGTCGGACGACTCGGCCGAGGCCGCCGAGAGGGCGGAGATCGCCGAGGGGGTCATGACGCCGCAGCTTGCCTATATCGTCGAGGGCCTTGGCGGCACAGACAACATCGTCAGCATCAACAACTGCATCACGCGTCTCCGGGTCGACGTGAGGGACATGTCGCTGATCGACGAGGACATGCTCAAGAGGTCGGGCTCTCTGGGCGTTAAGAGGATGTCCGACACCCACGTCCATGTCATCTACGGTCCGGCGGTCGAGAACATCGCAACGCAGCTGCACAGCGCCCTCAAGATGTAGCCTTTGCAAGCCAACACAAAACGGGCGGGCAGATCCGTGAGGGTCTGCCCGCCCTGTCAGCATGCTGCCATCCCCATCTCAGACCTCCACGAAGCGGAAGCCCGCGCCTCTCTTGACGTGGGGAAGGAAGGGGAGGCCTGTCGCCACCACCTGCCCGACTTTGATGTCGCGCCCGTCGAGGGGGAAGCGCTTGCGTGCGATCTCGAGCTCACCGGCATAGCGGCCGTAGGCCGTCGTGCTCATGAGGATGTCGCCGGGCTGCGCTACGGCACCGGGATGCTCTTGGGGAGACGGCGGTTCGGGTACGTCGTCCCAGAGCCTCGACTCCTGCGAACGCACGATCCAGGGCGAGGAATCGGGCCTCTCGTGCTGGATGCGGCCGAAGAGATGCCGGAAGGGAGCGTCGAGCTCGGCATGCAGGCTGAGGCATCCCGACGAGATCTCTGCCATGCGCCGCCAGAGCTCCGGCGAGGCGCCCGGGTCGCCCAGAAGGACCACATCGCAGCCCGCATCTCCGAGCTCGAGCATGTCGAGGGCCAGCTTTCCCCCGGTGTCTCCCCGATGTGCCTCGACTGTCGGCAGCCCCTCATGGAGCGGGCCTCTGAGGTCGCGGTCGCCGGGAACGAACCCCATGACCTGGAACCCCAGAGCCTTGAGGCGGGCATTCATGGCGGCAACATCCTCGACCGCAAGGCCCGTGAGCGGCTTGGGATAGAAGTTGTGGCAGGCAGCGAAGCGGGAGAAGTCGGCATCGGCTGCCCTCCAGGCCACGATGTCTGTCTCAGAGATCGTGGAGGCATTGAAGACCACATGGAAGATGCCGGAGAGCTCCACCGTCCGCGTGGCGTCGAACCCGTCATCCAGGCGCACATACTCGACGCCGAGCCGCCGCAGCTCTTCAAAGTTCTCGCAGCCCAGCTTCTTCAGGGTCGCCGGCGCAATGTCGGCAATGAGGGCGATGCCGTGGCCATGGCAGAGCGCGAGCAGCTGCCGTGCGCGGGTCCTATAGTCGACACCCGCCTCTTCGGGGATATGGAGCGACGTGAAGGCATAGCGGACGCCTGCGGTGCCAGAGCGCTCGACGAGCGCTGCCTGCGCCTCTGGATCCTGAGAGAGGTAGATGGATATGCCAGTTTCCATTGAGTCCTCCCTGATAGCTGGTCTCTGGGGCTCCTGCCCAAATGGAGCCTGCGGCACCGGTCCTGCAGGCTCCAGGAAGACCATGAGCCTCGCGCCTTATGCCTCCGTGCCGAAGACATCGTCGATGCGGGCCTCGTCCACACCGAAGAAGCAGGTGAAGGCAAAGCCTGCCGCATAGGCGGCGAGCATCGCGATCACATAGTAGAGCTGGGTGCCTGGCACCACGATCAGGAGCCCGAAGAGGCCCGAGACGCCCTGGGAGACCGTGCCGAGGTGGAAGAGCCAGGCGAGGACGCCGCCGACGCCGGCACCGAGGCAGGCCGTCACGAAGGGCTTGCCGAGGGGCAGGGTCACGGCATACATCAGCGGCTCGCCGACGCCGAGGATGCCGACCGGGATGGACTCGCGCAGGTAGGTCCTGACGCGCTCGTTCCTGGTCTTGACATAGAGGGCGATGCCTGCGCCGACCTGGCCGCCGCCTGCCATCATCAAGATCGGGAGCAGGTAGTTCACGCCTGCCGAAGGGCCGGCAGGATCGTTGAGCATTGCGTGGATTGGCGTCAGGGCCTGGTGCAGGCCGACCGACACGAGCGGCAGGAAGATGGCGGAGAGTAGGTAGGCACCGAAGACGCCGAGGGTGTTGTAGAAGAAGAACAGGATCACGAAGATGGCCTGGGTCAGGAAGGCGCCGAGCGGCTGCAGCACAAGGACAGACGCCACTGCGCCGATGCAGACCGTGAAGAGCGGCGTCAGGAAGGTATCGAGCATGCTCGGCATCGCCTTGTGAAACTTCTTCTCAAGCCAGGCAAAGAAGATGCCGCAGATAAGGGCACCCAGAAGGCCGCCTGCAGCGGGGTTGTAGACCGTCGAGAAGCTGACCGCGAAGGCACCATCGGCGAACGAGGGCACCGGGAGGGCCAGCGGCAGGCTCACGAGGACCGCACCATCCTTCGACTTGGCCAGAAGCGGCATGGCGGCATTCGCGATGGACAGGGCACCTGCCATGGCGCCGAGGATGCCCGATCCGCCGAACTCCTTGCTGGCATTCATGCCGACAAAGAGCGGCAGGTACAGGAAGAGAGCCCAGCCCATGGTGCGGATGCACTGGTACCACCAGACGCCTGTAAAGGCATCGCCGCTCGAGACGTTGATGACGTTGGCGATGCCGTTGATGAGGCCGGCAGCGATGATGCCTGGCAGCAGCGGCACGAAGATGTTCGCAATCTTCTTCAGGAAGCGTTGGACCGGCTTGTCGTGCTTTGCCTTCTGGGTAGTCTTGTTGGCAGCAGCCGTGATGAGCACCTCGTTGGTCACATCGTCAGGCCTAATGCCGGTAAGCTTCGACAGGGGCTCGAGCACCTTGTTCACCGTGCCCGGCCCGAGGACGATTTCGTAGTGGTCCCCATCCGCGACCAGACCCATCACGCCTTTGATCTGCCTGATGGCAGCCTCGTCGACTCTGGAGGGATCATGGACCTTGATCCTCACCCTCGTCATGCACGCCATGTTGCTCACGACGTTCGTTTTGCCGCCGACCGCATCGAGGATGCTCTGGGCGACCTTTCCGTAGTCCATGCTCATGCTTGCTCCTTCTCTCGTTCCCGTCCATGCATTATGTCTGACGGATGCGCCCTGCCATCCGCGGAACACCGCTATCTGCCGGGTGCGCAGGCCTCGCGCACCCGGCCTGCAGCCCTCTCGAGGCGTGACGCGGCCTCCTCGGCCGAGCAGGGCACCTTGAGGGCAACGATGGCGCGCTTGGCAGAGCCGCCCCCGGCAGCCAGTGCCGCAGCCGCCTCGGCTCGGGTGCAGCCGCATGCTGCCATCACGATGTTCTGGGCACGGGCCACGAGCTTCTCGTTGGACTGCCTCACGTCCACCATCAGGTTCTCGTAGGCCTTCCCGAGCCCCACCATCACGCCGGTCGAGATCATGTTTAGCACCATCTTCTGGGCTGTGCCGGCCTTGAGGCGCGTTGAGCCGCAGAGCACCTCGGGACCGCAGCAGGGCTCGATCGCCAGGTCTGCCACCTCGCCGATCTTTGAGTGCCGGTTGCAGGCTATCGCGACCGTGTGGCAGCCGAGCTCCCTGGCATGCCTGAGTCCGCCGATTGCATAGGGGGTGCGGCCGCTTGCAGCGATGCCGATGGCCAGATCGCGCTCCGAAAGGCCGATCGCGTCGAGCTCCTCGCCGCAGAGGGTCAATGAATCCTCTGCGCCCTCGACGGCCCGCACGAAGGCGCCTTCCCCTCCGGCGATGAGGCCCACCACGACATCAGGCGAGACGCCAAAGGTCGGCGGGCACTCGACTGCATCGAGCACCCCGAGCCTGCCCGAGGTCCCCGCCCCGAAGTAGACGATCCTGCCACCGGCCCTGACAGAGGCGATGCCCCACTCGATGGCCTGGGCAACCTCGTCTAGGACCTCGCCGACCGCATCGGCGACCTTGTGGTCCTCGACATTCATCGCCCCCACCAGCTCGCGTGGGCTCATCTCGTCCAGATGCATGGTCGAAGGGTTGCGCCCTTCGGTCGACAGCTTCATCAGATCGATTATCTTTCTCCCCCTCTCCCCTCGCCAGGCCTCTCATCCGGCACGCCGCCAGGGCCCTGCCCCTTCCCGATCCAGTTCGTGGAAAGGCGCTCGATGCTGGTCTCGTAGGTCCTGTCCACATAGGCGGTGAACAGCACGTCCACGACGTTGAGCTGCGCAATCCTCGATGACATGGCACCGCTCCTGACGACAAGCTCGGTCGCGGCCACGCCGAGCACCACGTCGGAGAGCGCTACGAGCGGGGAGCCGAAGCTGCCGCGGGTGATCGAGATGATGGTCGCCCCATTTCCCTTCGCGATGCGCACGCAGTGCAGCACGTCCTCTGTCATCCCCGAGTAGCTGACCACGACCGCAAGGTCATGCGGCTTCGTGTTCCGGGCGTAGAGCATCTGCGAATGCAGGTCGTCCGACAGGTCGCAGGAGACATCGAGGCGTAGCAACTTCAGTTGCAGGTCATGGGCAACGAGGAGCGAGGCGCCGATGCCGTAGAGGCAGATATGGCGGGCGCCAACCAGAAGGTCCACAGCACGCTCGATCGCGGCCGGATCGAGCCCATCGCGCGTCAGCTCGAGGGTGGCGATGTTGCGGGCTGCGACCTTGTTGATGATGGCCTGGACCGAATCTCCCTGCAGCGCTCCCTCCGAGATGACGCTCGCGCTGCGTTCGGCTACCGCCAGATCGTAGACAAGCGCCTGCTGTAGGTCGCGATAGCCGGCGAATCCGAGCTTGCGCGCCAGACGCACCACGGTCGAGGGCGAGGTATAGGTCAGCTCGGCCAGACGGTGGGTGGATATCCCGACCGCATCCTTGGGATGCGACAGGAGAAACTCCACGATGTTGCTCTCTGCGGTGCTGGCAAGGGGGCGGTACTCTTCGAGATGCACCCTGAAGCCACGGCGCGGCATGCTGTCCAGGTGCGGCGTGCCCTGCCCGAGCCCATCCCTTTGGCTTCCCTCTCCCGCCATCATGCCTGCTTTCCCATTCAAGCGTCTTCGGCCCTGCCTCGGCCCTCCTTGTCCAGCGCACGGCCGGACGCTTGGCTTCATGATATGTCTCATTCATGATTCATTCATCAACTGACATGTTCGTTGCATGTTGTGGCACAGGACGGCGTATCCGCAGGTTGCCTGCCGCCGCTCGCCGTCGCCATCCGTCCGCTTGGAGCCCGGCGTTTCATGGGGGTGCTCGTCTCGGGCAATCAGGCCGGTTCCGGCAAGAGGAGAACGGCATCCTGACCCACCCGGGTTTGGCCGCGGATTAGCTGGATGAGGAACCCGGACGGCCACCTCGGATCTCCTCCAGGGGGTTGCGGTCCCGGGTGACGCGGGCAGGCCTTCCGCCAGAAAGGAGACGATGGGAGACTCTCGATGCCGTACGCAGGTGTGGACGTCGCGAAGGCGGACCGCGCGACAGGGGCCGTGGACGAGCATGGCGAGGAGCTTGGCAGGCCCATGTCCTTCAAGAACTTCCTCGAGTGGGGGTGCGCCAAGGTCGAGAGGCCCATACGGGAGCCCCTCATCCCCACCATCCCGGCGTCTCCCACATCATGGGCCCAGGCCGCCTCGGGAGTCGGCGATGTCTCGCGGTTCGGAGGCACCCTCCCTCGCGAAGTACGCGGGACTCGACTCCTCGGTGGGCAGTCCGGGAAGTTCGACTCGGGCGGAGGCCCCATCACCAAGCATGGCTCGCCATACCTCAGACGGGCGCTCTGGCTTGCTGCCAACGGGACAAGGCAATACGACCCTGGTCTCAAGGCCTTCTACGACAAGAAGGGGTCCGAGCGTACGCCCCACAGGGTGGCCGTGACGGCGGTGGCAAGAAAGCTCTGCCACATCGTCTTCGCCATCATGAGGGACTAGGTCGCCTACGATCCCAGCAGGTAGGCCGGAGCCTCTCCAGAAGCATTCGGCTTTCAAGGTGCAATGTCATGCCCTGCTTGCTGACGCTTGATGAGCCTCGCCTCAAGAAAACTGGGCGGGAGCCCTTGACTTCATATGGCTGGTCTCCTTCCGCGTGCGATGCTTCCCTACAGGCTCTCACGGAAGATCCGTTCGACCTCCTGGGGCTCGAGCCTGTGGTAGCCGCCGTCCAGGATGAAGGTGGCCTTGACCGCCGCGGGGATGTTCCCCTCGGTGAGGCCCAGCTCACGGGCGTGCTTGACCACGCCGATCTGGTCCATCCATGCGCTCATGGCGAGAAGGCCGGCCTCGGCGACCTCGCGCTCGGTCCTGCCGGCGTCATCCACGTTCCACACCACACGGGCAAAGCGCGCGAACTTCTCCACACCGTAGGGCATGACCAGGCGATGGTAGGGGAGGCTCACGGCGGAGAGGGTCATGCCGTGCGTGGCGTCCGTGACGGCACCGATGGCCTGGCCGAGCCCCCAGCCTGAACTACGCGCAGGGGGACTACGTTCTCGAGCGCATGCTCGCCGATATGGATGAGGCGGGCGTGGATGCTGCCGTATTGAAGGTCCCGGGCTGCAACGAGTGGATGTCGCTCGAGACGTGCCAGCTCTTCAATGACGGCATGGCGCGCTATGCACGCGAGTCCGGCGGCAGGCTCGTTCCGCTGGCAGTAGTGTGCGGCCACGGGAGGGCCTCGCGTAGATGCCGAGATAGACCGCTGCCTAGGGGAGCTGGGCTTTGGCGGAGTGCAGCTGTGTGCCCACTACGGCAACCACTACCTGGATGACAAGATGTTCTCTCCGCTGTTCAGCAAGTTGGACACGCTGGGGGCCACGGTGTATGTCCACCATGTGCCGGTGCCGGTGCATGCGGAGTCGCTGTTGGGCTACAACAACCTTCGTCGCTCATACGGGCGCTGTGTGGACCAGACCACGGCGGTGGGCAGGGAGCTTTTCTCCGACTTCTTCGAGCGATACCCGCATCTGCGCATGGTGCACTCCATGCTGGGTGGTGGCTTCTTCGCCATCCAGCAGATGCTGCTACCCCACGCGAGTAAGCGAAAGGATGCCGTCGAGCGCTTCAAGACGGACGATGGCGAGCTGGCCGAGCGTCTGCGCAGTCACGTGTACTTCGAGATGTCACATGCCCAGCCTTGGGGCAGGGATGCCCTGGAGTGCGCAATCAGGGTCATGGGCGCCGATCGCGTGGTGTTCGGCACGTCCTATCCCGTGCGGCGCGAGTGGTTGCTGGATGGGCCCTCGTTCGTGCGCGGCCTGGACATATCCGAGGTTGACAAAGAGCTGGTGCTGGCCGGCAACGCTCAGGAGCTTTACGGCATCGGCGGGTAGAATGCGTCCATCCTGCCATACGATTGAAGGAGAGAAGAGCATGCTGCTGGCTGGTGGGGGCAAGGCTGTGGTGGACCTGGACGGGATCCTTCCGTTCGACGGGTTCGGCTCGGTGCGTGACTCCCTCTGTGCACGTGCGTTGGTGCTGGATGCGGTGCTCGGGGACGGTGCGCAGCGAGTGTGCATCGTGGTGCCGGACGCAACGTCCATCGCGCCGGACCTGATGACCTCTCTGCGCGCCGCAGCAACGACGGCCTCCGGCTGCACGGGACCGCATCTGTGGGTGTGCGTGTCCCACACGTTTAGCGCCCCACACGTGCGAGCACCCTCTCACCTTGCGGATGATGCCCAGCGCGGACGCAACCTAAGGCTGCGTGATGCGTACGGGCTGGCAGTGACCGCTGCTGTGAGGCATGCAACCGCATCGTTGCGCGAGGTCACGCTCGGCTGGGGTGCGGCGCCCACCACGGCCAACGTCAACCGCGACGTGGAGACACCTGCCGGTTGGTGGCTGGGCCGCGATCCAAACGGCTTTTCTGACCACGGGGTGCGAGCACTCGTGGCGCGCGATGCGAGCGATGGGGGCGTTGTTGCCACGCTCTTCTCGGCAGACGTGCAGCCCTCGGTGCTCTGTGGATCTGCAAGCAGCGATGGGTTGCATGCCGTGTCTGGCGACATTGCGGGAGAGGCCGCTCGCGCGCTGGAGGAAGGGCTTGGCGGAGGCCATCGCCCGCATAGAACCCATCACGCAGGTGCCCCTCGACCGCATGGTGGTGCAGACCATGTACCACACCGTCGCGCATGATGACTTTCATCTGGACTTGCGCTGTGAGGTCATCTCTCTTGGAGGGTTTCACCTGTTCGTGTTCCCCAGCGAGTTTGGGGGCGACTTTGGCATTCGCATGCGCGAGGAGTGCCCGGTACAGGGTTTGGTGTTTGGCTACACCAATGGGTACCACGAGTACTTCCTGCCCTCATGGGAGTACGGCTTGTCGTTTGAGACGGCTCACACCGAGGTTCCCAAGGGCGAGCTGAGCGCATCTGCGACAAGTTCGTGCAGGCCTCCAAGCTTCTGGGTGGCATCTAGGGTTGCCCCTAGTCATTCAGGATGCAATAACGGAATAAATCAAGGTAAATACAGAATTGCTGTGGAATAAATAGCTTCGTAGACTTGTACTCAGAGGGTGGGAGAGAGGCAAGACCCACCACAAGGCACTTCGTCAAGGGTCCAAAGGCGATCCTCCCAAACGTCGACTACGGGAGCCACAACCAATCGACCACAAGACAACCGAACAGCATGCGCTTCTCAATGAGGAGGGAACGATGAGGTACCAGGCTCTCTGCGAGACCATTATCGAGAGGTTGGCGGTAGGGACAACGTCAAGGACGTGAGCCACTGCATCACACGCCTGCGCTTCCACCTGAAGGACGAGTCCAAGGCCGACACCGAGGATCTTAGGGCGACCAAGGGCGTCATCGACGTGATTCAGGCCGGCGGCCAGTACCAGGTCGTGGTTGGCGCCACGGTGGACGCCATATACCAGGACCTTGTTCAGGTTGGCGGCTTCCAGGAGAATGCCGAGGTCCAGGACAACCCAGATACCGAGAAGGACCTCGCAAGGGGCAAGAAGAAGGACCCCTTCACGCGCCTGCTGGGGGTGATCTCCGAGATCCTGCAGCCGGTGTTGGGCGTCCTGATGGCCGGCGGCTTCATCAAGTCGCTCCTTGCCCTCACCGCCGTCGCGGGGTGGCTTGCAAATGACAGCTCCACCTATATGGTGCTCTCCGCCATCGGTGACTCGGCGTTCTACTACTTCCCGCTTATCATCGGGTGGACTTCCGCCAAGAAGTTCGGACTCAAACCCGTTATGGGCATGGCGCTCGGTGGCATTCTCGTGTATCCGACGCTCGTCGCGCTCACCGGTGTGGACCCGCTCTACACGATTGGCGCCGGCACAATCTTCGAGTCCAAAGTATACGATGACATCTTTGGAATTCCCCTGGTCATGCAGGCATATTCCAGCACCATCATCCCGGCGATCTTCATCGTGTGGGTAGCGGCAAAGTTCCACAAGTGGCTCATGGGCGCCCTGCCTGCGCTGGTCGCGTCGTTCCTGGCTAACATCATCACCCTGTTCGTTTGCGGCATTGCCGGTCTCGTTATCATCGGCCCTGTCACTACCATTCTGTCCAACATCGTTGCCGCAATCATCATGGCACTCATCAACTTCCAGCCTGCCATCGCCGGCTTCGTTATCGGCACCTTCTGGAGCTTGCTGGTCATGTTCGGCCTGCACTGGGGCATCATCCCGCTCTGGTTCCTCGACGTGGCCACCTATGGCTACGACCCGATTAACCCGCTGGTCTATGCAGGCGGCTGCGCCATCGTGGGTGCCTGCATCGCCATCATCGTCCGCACGAGGAGTGGACAGGAGAATGCGGATGTCAATGTTCCCGCTTTGATCTCCTCTATCTTCGGCGTGAACGAGCCTGCTCTGTACGGCCTGCTCATCCCACGTCCCAAGGCCATGTGGGCGACGTTTGTCTCCGCTGGTGTCGGCGGTGCCATTGCAGGCCTCTTTGGTGCCAAGCTGTACTCCTTCGGTGCCTCCGGCCCGCTTGGCTTCCCGAGCTTCATCAACCCCGCTGGCATCGACACTGGCTTCGTTGGCCTGGTTGTCTCCGGTATCGTCGCGTTCGTCTGTGCGCTTGTGGCGGTTATGGTTATCGGCGTCAAGAAGGAAGAGGGGAAGGGCTTCACCCTCAAGGTGGAGTAGTGCCTCTCGTCAGCAAGCGCCGGCTGGCTCATGCGTGGGCGGGGTGCGTCGACTTCCCGGGCACCCCGCCCGTTCCTCATGGCCGCGCGCAGTCGGGATGCGAGGAATGGGCTCGCCGGCGCGAAGGGAGTGGGCGCCATGGTCTCGGATTCCAAAGTGCGGCACTTATTAGTGCGTCCTTACGGGGAGAGGCCCTCGAGCCTGTCCTGTCCCCGGCATTGAAACCCGGGCGCTGCCCGGCCAAGGCTGCCAGGTGGGAAATGCCACATGCAGAATAATCACGGAGATTAAGACATGCCTGCAGGTCAGAGGTAATGTTTTCTGAAAACTGCTGCGGAAGTCAGGTTCTGACCGTGTGGGTGGATGGCGACCCCTCGACAGCGCCGCCCGCCCGTGGTATAAAGTGATTGGCTACTGCCGCGCAAGCGGAGGGCTACCAAGTGCCGGGGACGTTTTCCCCGGCTCTTTTCGTTTTGGGAGCGGTTTTGAGAGAGCTCAGCATCTTCATCGACGAATCTGGAAGCGATGGCCTGGACGCCCCATACTACATCCTCGCCCTCGTCCTACACGAGCAGGGCAACTCGCTCGACAGCGAGATTGCGCTCTACGAGCGGTCGCTGCGCGAGAGGGGCCTGCCGGACATCCCGGTGCACACGACCCCACTGCTCTACCGCAAGAAGGCCTACGAGGGCATGGACGAGGAGACGAGGAAGCGCCTGCTGTCGTCTTTCCGCGTCTTCTTCCGCCACCTTCCCATCCGGCACGCGTGCCTGACGCTCGACACCAAGGGCTTCACTACGCCGGACGACGTGACAGTCGGCATGCGCCGTGCGCTCGTGGAGTTCATGTTCGACAACATGGTCTACCTGCAGGGCTTCGACAATATCAAGGTCTACTACGACGACGGCCAGCGTTCGATCGCCCGCGCGATTCACGAGGCAGCGGACTACGCGCTCTCCAGGAACGCGGTCATCTTCCGCAAGGCGTCGCCCGCCGACTACCGCCTCGGGCAGGCGGCGGACTACATCTGCACGGTCGAACTCGCCGCCCTCAGGTACCGCGACAAGCAGACCACGTCAACCGACGAGAAGTTCTTCGGCTCGCGGGCGCAGTTCAAGAAGGGCATCCTCAAGGAGGTGCGCGCGAAGAGGATGTAGCGGTCCCGGTACGAGCCTGAGTATGATTCGTACCAGTATGAGACCCAGTCTCGGAAGGAGCAGTTTCCGCAAACCTCTGACCAGCGGAAACGCGAGCGCGAGCCAATCTCCCACTCCCCGTACGTTACTGAGGTGGAGTAATGCCTCTCGTCAGCAAGCGCCGGCTGGCTCATGCGTGGGCGGGGTGCGTCGACTTCCCGGGCACCCCGCCCGTTCCTCATGGCCGCGCGCAGTCGGGATGCGAGGAATGGGCTCGCCGGCGCGAAGGGAGTGGGCGCCATGGTCTCGGATTCCAAAGTGCA
>NZ_LR027573.1:528897-634743 GCF_900605015.1 Olsenella sp. Marseille-P4559 | reverse complement strand
GCGTGGGCGGGGTGCGTCGACTTCCCGGGCACCCCGCCCGTTCCTCATGGCCGCGCGCAGTCGGGATGCGAGGAATGGGCTCGCCGGCGCGAAGGGAGTGGGCGCCATGGTCTCGGATTCCAAAGTGCAGCACTTATTAGTGCGTCCTTACGGGGAGAGGCCCTCGGGCCTGTCCTGTCCCCGGCATTGGAACCCGGGCGCCGCCCGGGGCGTCAGATGGCTTTGCACTTGCCATCGACCTTGCTCATCGTGGCCTCAGCGGGACAGTGGAAGACCTGCCTACCCTGGGCATCTCGCTTCTTCGCCATGGTCTGTCTCCAGATGACATTCCGACATGGCCCAACACTTGGGATTTCTCGATAGATAGTACTGTATGGACAGGTAGTAGGTCTTAAGATTCAACTAGTAATGACATCCCTGCGCATAAGGAGCGCTCGGGCCATGTCAGACGCCAAGGGAGGAAAAAACATGCAGGCCAAGTTCATCCACCGATGCACGCACGTGCTGGACAGGGAGAAGACCATCGCATTCTACGAGAAGGCCCTAGGCTTTCACGTGGTGAGGGAGGCGGGCCCCGCGGACGGCTCCTGGACCAACACGTTCATGCAGAACGACGCGTCCCCCTTCCAGCTGGAGCTCACCTGGAACCGTGGGCGCACCGAGCCCTACGCCAACGGGGGCGATGACACCCACATAGCCTTCGAGGTGGACGACTACGACGCCTACCACCGCCTCCACGAGGAGATGGGCTGCATCGTGTTCGAGAACCACGCGATGGGCCTCTACTTCATCGCCGACCCCGAGGGCCAGTGGATTGAGGTTCTGCCGGCGAAGTAGTGCGGCTCGTCGAGAGGGCCAAGCGCCTAGTCCTGCGAGTTCGCCTCAGCGTACTCCGGAGTAAGGCCGGAGTGGGGTTCGTGCTCGAGCTCCACCCCGGCCGTACGGCCCTTCATGCCCACGCAGCTAAAGAGCCTCTCGAACGCAAGCCTGGATACGGGACCTGCCGCAAAGAGGTTCCAGAGAAGCGCCATGGGGAAGTTCTTGATGAGTGTTCCCACCCAGATGGCAGGCAGCTGCACCACGGGCATGCCGCCAAGGATCACGTTGAAGAGGATGGATGCAACAAGGCTCATCGTGGGGCACATGATGAGAACGGTGCAGCAGGAGCGAACGGCGCCCTGGACGAATGCGCTGTCACGTTGGGGGTCCACGAGCTTCTCGGCAAGCGCCGCTCCGCCACGCGTGCCCCATAGGTTCGAGAACAAAAAGACGAAGATCCACATGTAGGCTGCTTCGAACAGGGCGCCGAGGAACACGTCGTTCGTCATGTTGGAGAAGCCCCCGGGCATGGTTGGGATTCCCATCTTCCATGCCACGTTGTAGACCTCCATCCCGTAGGCCATGGTGACGGACATGAGAACCCCGAAGATGGCTCCCTGGATACGGTTCTTTGGCATTCCTGCTCCCCTCCGCTCAACCGCCTGTCGCGGTGCGGCATGCGGCAAAAAAGCGTGCGGCTGCCCGCGATGGGCAACCGCACGCTTTGCTGACTACACTTTCTCGCTGCTCCTGGTGGCGTTGCGTGGCATCTGGTCGCAGCAGCTTTGCGCTACACGCGAGAGGCACCTTAGCACCGCGTGGGGGATTGGGGACAAAATCAACACGGTTTGGGGCGGCTGGTTGCCGAGAGGATTGTCCGTGCGTTCACGCCCCCCGAGCGCATTTCTCGGCTATAATCCCTGCGTCAATGAGCTGCCCCACGGCGTAAGTCCAATTGATGGCTTCGCCGCCCAGCCATGACGCATCCCGCAATGACAATGACCCGCGGTGCCTTCCCTGCTGGACGGACGTCCCAACCTGTCTAGGAGGGATCTTTTTTGTCAGAGCAGAACAACGCGAGCGTCCAGGCTGGGGCCCAGCCCAAGCTCTGGACGCGGGACCGCGTGCTCATCATCCTGGTGAACCTGTGCGTGTTCACCAACCACATCATGAGCCTGTCCACCTTCCCGTTCTACATCCAGAGCCTTGGCGGCACCGAGGCCGTCGCGGGCATCTGCGCCGCGGTCTTCTCGTTTATCGCCGTGGTGATCCGCCACTTCGTGGGGTGGTGGCTTGACAACGGCGTACGCAAGGCCGCGCTGGTGCTGGGCCTTGTCCTCATGGGGCTCGCACCCCTTGGCTGCGTCATGGTGCCGACGCTCTCGGTGGCGATTGCCTTCCGTATGCTGCATGGCGTGGGCCTGTCGTTCTCCAACTCGACCACGGCGACCGTGGCCTCCGACGTCATCTGCCGGCTGCGCTTCGCCGAGGGCATGGGCTACTTTGGCATGGCCACGGCGCTTGCCTCGGCCATCGCGCCGGCGCTGGGCCTCTCGCTCATGGAGGGTCTTGGCTACAACGTGCTCTATGGCGTGGCGGTAGCCATTGCCGGCCTGGGCCTCGTGCTCTTCGCCTTTATCCGCGCGCCGAAGGTCGACGTGTCCAAGAAGAGGCTCGATCTGCGCACCATCATCAACCGGGACTCGCTGCCCGCCACGGTGACCATGCTCGCCTTCATGTTCGCGTTCGGCGCGCTCGAGAACTTCGTGGCGATCTTCGCTGCGGAGAACTCCCTGCCCTCGGGCTCGATCTACTTCCTCGTGATGTCGGCGATGCTCCTCCTCGTGCGCATTACGCTGGGCAAGCTCGTGGACGAGAGGGGCGAAGCCGCCTTCGTCTACACGTGCAACGCGGCCATGCTCGTGGCATTCCCGCTCCTGGCGTTTGTGCCCAGCACCGCGGCCTACATCCTCTCGGCGGCGCTCGCCGGCTACGCGTTCGGCGGCCTCGAGCCGTCGCTGCAGTCGATGGCCGTCCACACGTCAACCGACGAGACGTGCGGCTCGGCCAACTCCACGTTCCTCTGCGGCTACGACATCGGCTACGGCCTGGGTGGCGGCATTGCCGGGTCCCTCATCACGGGGATGGGCTACCCGGCCATGTGGGCCGTCGTCTCCCTGGCGTGCGTGGCGAGCGTGCTCGTTTACGTCCTGTGGGCGCGCCATTCCGACACGTCGTTCACAAAGATGCTGGCCAGCCGAAAGTAGGCGCGTGACAGACTTGGCCGGCGTGTTGGTGTCCTAGGCACAGGCGTGCCGAAATGTAGAGGAAGGCATGCAGGCCAAGTCCGTCCGCCGTTGCACGCACGCGCTGGACAGGGAGAGGGCCATCGCGTTCTACGAGAAGACCCCGGTGGGGTTCCATATGGTGTGGGAGGTGGTCCCGCGGACGGCTCCTGGGCCGTCAGACGCCGCCTTGCTTGCGATGACGAGCTGCGGGGCGTGTGCCGATTTCTTCAGTGCGCCCGAGAGGTACCCCTCTTCGTCGGAATCTGTGACGACGACGTCGTAGTCGTCCAGCGCCGAGAAGCGATAGAAGCTTGTGCGACCAAACTTGCTGGAGTCGAGCATCATGACGCTTTGGCGTGAGTTCGCGATGTACGTCTGCTTGATCGTCATGCTGAAGTCGTGCTCGACGGTGAAGCCGTGGTCCCTGTGGAAGCCGTCACAACTCAGGAAGGCCCTGTCGGCGTAGAGCTTTGACATCGAGTCCAGCGTCATGGCACCGGCAAGGTAGAGGTGCTCCTTGCGCACCTTCCCGCCCAAAAGCATGACTTCGGCGTTGGGGAGGTTGAAGCTCGCGAAATGGGCGATCGAGAGGTCGCCCGTGATTATCGTGATGCCCTTCTTGCCGACAAGGTGGCGTACGAACTGGTAGGCGGTGGTGCCGATGTCGGCAATTATCACATCGCCGTCTTCGACAAGCCCTGCCGCAGAACGCGCGATGCAATCCTTGGCTTCGACATTGAAGTTGATGCGCTCCTCTGGATAGCTCATGAGCATCGTGCGAGCCAGAGAGACGGCCCCGCCGCGGACCCTTCTGACCCTTCCGGCAGATTCCAGCGCGATGAGGTCGTGCCGGACGGTGACGTCAGAAACGCCAAACCTATTTCGAATGTCGCTTACGGCTATGCTTGGGTTTGAGTCAAGCCATTCGAGAATGAACGACTGCCTTTCCGCAGGGGAGGATTCCTCAGGGGGCACCTGTCATCAGTCCTTCCGTTTGCCGATGAATTGGCCCGAGGTCTCTCAGGTCAAACTCATCATATAGTTTCGATATCGAAAGTAGTGGGTTATCGCACCTCAAAGCATAGATAATACCGTTCGCGACGTATAACAAACCGTATACAGATTATATCACGTTGAATCAATCACATTCTTTTCATCTGTGTAGACTACACCCTTGTAATTGAAGTTCAGAACATAAACGAATAGATTACAAACAAAAGTCTGAACTTCATGCAGCTCGGGATGAGAGGCGGAAGCATGAGCATCAAGGTCTTTGCGGATGGAGCAGACATCAAGGGTATGCTCGAGATGTATCGAGAGGGCAACGTCCAGGGCTTCACGACGAATCCTTCTCTCATGAAGAAGGGTGGAGTGTCGGACTACCGCGCCTTTGCCAAGGAAGTGCTCGCCCAGATTACCGACCTTCCCGTCTCCTTCGAGGTCTTTGCCGATGACCCCGAAGGCATGGAGGCGGAAGCCCGCGAAATCGCAACGTGGGCGGACAACGTCTATGTGAAGATCCCCGCCCTCAACACCAAGGGTGAGTCCACCAAGGAGCTGGTGCGCAAGCTGTCGAATGACGGCATCAAGATCAACGTCACCACCCTCTTTACAAGCGAGCAGATCGCCGACTTCATCGATGCGGTGTCATCCGATGTTCCGTCGATCATCTCGATATTCGCCGGTAGGATTGCTGACACTGGCGTTGACCCCATGCCGACGGTCGCCGATGCCGTGAAGCTTGCCGCGCCCAAGCCCCTGTGCGAGATTCTGTGGGCCAGTACGCGTGAGCTGCTCAACATCTTCCAGGCAGAGTCCGTGGGGTGCCAGGTCATCACCGTGCAGAATTCCATCCTCGCAAAGCGCAGGGACGTGGGGAAGGACCTCTTCGAGTACTCGCTCGACACCGTGCGTGGCTTCAGCAAGGACGCCCAGTCTCTGGGCTTCCGCATCCTTCCGTAGGTGATTGGGATGTTGAAGGACCTACTCACCCCTGAGGTGATTCGCTGTCATGCCCACGCGGCTGACTGGCGAGACGCGGTGCTGCAGACCGGGGCCCTGCTCGAGGCGGCGGGAAAGTGCGATCGCAGCTACACGGAGTCGATGGTCTCCTCAATCGAAAGGCTCGGCCCGTACGTGGTGCTTGAGGAAGGCGTGGCAATGCCCCATGCCCAGTCCAACGGGAATGTCTCCGACCGGGGCATTTGCATCCTCACGCTCGATGAGCCCGTTCGGTTTGGGCACGAGGATTACGACCCGGTGAGCGTCCTCATTGGAATCTGCGCCCCAAACCCACGCGAGCATCTCGACTGCCTTGCCGAGCTTGCAAAGATCTTCGATGACGAGGAGGCCATTCCCAAGCTTGCGGCGTGCGAGACGCCAGGCGACGTGATTTCCACGTTGGAGCCCTTTTTCAGGGAGAGCTGAGGGACGGTTTGGGGAGAGCCGAGAGATGGACACGCGGCCCGTGCGAAAGTGGGCCCGAGGGAAAGGAAGAAGCATGCACATCATTACGGTCTGCGGTAACGGTATTGGCTCGAGCCTGATGCTCGCCGGCAAGGTACAGGAGATCTGCGATGAGGAGGGTATCTCGGCCGACGTTGAGTCGATGGATTTGAACGGTGCCACCTCGGCGAACCCCGACCTTTTCATCACCGTGAAGGAGCTTGCCCCCGAGCTGCACGGCAACATCGTGATTGTCCGCAGCTACGTGAACAAGAAGAAGATCCGCGAAGATGCCCTCGAGGCAATCAAGGAGGCTGTGGCCAAGGCCTAGTCGGGAAAGGCCCTCGGGACTTTGCGATTGTAAGTGACGGTCAAAGGAGATGCAGATGGACGCAGTTCTTGTCGTGTTGAAGTTCTTTGAGTCAATCCTCACCAAGCCCGCATGGATCATGGGCCTGTTCTCGCTCGTTGGCCTTTTGGCCCTCAAGCGTCCCGCTCACAAGGTCATGACGGGCACCATGAAACCGATTCTCGGCTACCTCATGCTTTCTGCCGGTGCCGGTCTCATCCAGACCAACCTTGCCCCACTCGGGACATTCATTGAGACGGGCTTCCATATCCAGGGCGTCGTCCCCAACAACGAAGTCATCGTCTCGATGGCGCAGACGGTCCTTGGCGTCCAGACGATGATGATTCTCATCCTAGGCTACGTGGTCAACATCATCGTCGCGCGCTTCACCAAGTTCAAGTACATCTTCCTTACCGGCCACCACAGCCTGTTCATGGCCTGCCTGCTCTCCGCCGTCCTTCAGGCATCCGGCTTCGCGGATGTGCCCCTTATCGTTACCGGCGGCCTGTTCCTCGGCCTTGTGAGCGCCATGCTTCCTGCCGTTGGCCAGCGCTTCACCGAGAGGGTCACCGATGGCGACGACATCGCCATGGGCCACTTCGGCTCTCTTGCGTACTACATCTCGGCCGCCGTGGGCAGCATCTTCAAGAGGGATGCCGAGGAGACCAGCACCGAGAAGATCGAGGTTCCCGAGAGCCTTGCCTTCCTGCGTGACACCACCATCTCAACTGCTCTGACCATGGCATTTTTCTACCTGCTTACCGCCATTGTCGCATGGGTTGCCAATCCCTCTGTGGTTGACGGGCTGGCTGCAGGCGACAACTTCGTTGTCTACGCCCTTAACTGCGCGCTCTCCTTCGCTGTCGGTGTCGCCATTGTCTACAATGGCGTCCGCATGATCCTTGCCGACCTCGTGCCTGCCTTCCAGGGCATCTCCAACAAGCTCATCCCCGGTGCCATCCCGGCGGTCGACTGCGCCGTGTTCTTCCCCTATGCCCCCACTGCCGTCATCCTGGGCTTTGTTGCCTCCTTCATCGGCGGCGTGGTTGGTATGTTCATCGTCGGCGCAACCATGGGCGTCTTCATCATCCCCGGCATGGTTCCCCACTTCTTCTGCGGCGCTACCGCCGGCATCTTTGGCAACGCGACCGGCGGTCGCAGGGGTGCTGCCCTTGGCGCGTTCGTCAACGGTCTTCTCATCACCTTCGCGCCAGCCCTTCTGCTCCCGGTTCTGAGTGTCTTCGGCTTCCAGAACACCACCTTTGGTGACTTCGACTTTGGCGTGATTGGCATCACCCTTGGCCGCGCCGCCGCAGCCTTTGGGCCCACCGGCGTCTATGCCATTCTCGCTGTGCTGGTCGTCGTGGCACTCATCCCCAACTTCATCAAGACCAAGAGCCCCGTCATCAACCACACTCCAGAGGAGTAGGCAAACGACCTGATGCATCGCCTTTGCATGGGGCGTGGGTCCACGAAACTGGATTCGCGCCCCCTTCTCTGTGCAGGACGCATTGCTGACACGTCGTTCACAAAGATGCTCCCAGCCTGCGGGTGACGTTGCTCCGCGCCTACCCACGCAGTTGGCGCAGCGTGCCCTTGGCCTTTTCGGGCACACGCAGGCTCTCGATGCCCTTGCGTATGGCCATGCGCCTGAGCTGCGGGCCTACCCCGGGCATGGCGATTGCCGTCAGGGCTTCGGCTTCGTGCGAGACGAGCGCTTCGGCCAGGTACCAGGCAATCATCATGCGCACGTAGTATTCGCCGTTGTCGGCGGCAATCGCCATGCGCAGTTGTGCGGGGTCAAAGCCCTCGCCCAGAAGGTCTCGCATGAGAACCGAGATGCCAAAGCGCCTGGTGTAGGTGTGCTCTGAGACCATCCAGTGCTGGGCGAGAGGGATGAGCGCGGCCGCGGGTTGGCTGGCCAAGGCCTTCTCATCATGGAGCGCTCGAGGGTTGAGCGCATCGCACACGCACCAGTTGTCTACATGGGGGAGAAGTGCGCCCAGGAGGCGTGTGGCCTGCGCAAGGCCGCGCGTCTCGTTGAGCACGAAGGCGTGGACCAGGTACTCCTCGTACCAGCGGTGGGGCAGCTCAGCGAGAAACGCGTCGCGGTCTTGCGAGTGCGAGACCTCGCGGGCAAGCCGGCGGAGCCTGGGAACGCGTACGCCGAGCATGGTGGCAGGGTCGGCGGTGGCTACGACCCGCGCGTTGAACGTGCGATACTTGCCATCCTTGTCGGCAAGCTCGCACAGTCTGCCCTCGATCCATTGCATATGCGTCCCTCCCGCTGGCTGCGCTACATTACGCAGCTGCCGCCGCGTTCTCCCCGGTCCGCATCGCCAAGTACGTAGGTCGTGCTCGCGCGGACCATGTTGAGTTCGGCCAGCTCGAGCTCGCCGTCGATGTAGGGCTGGTAGAACTTGTCGATACCGCAGGCGTCGAGCGAGCAATCTCCGCAGTCGTCGCCCCAGGCCAGTGCCTCGGACACGATCTGGATGCGCTCCTCGCGCGTGGTGTCTGCGATTCTCGTGCTTCTCGCCATGGGTTCCTCCTCTGTCTTTTGTCCCAGTATGGCACGCTGCACGAGGCTGGAGGCGAAGAAGGACGGCACGGATGAGCTTGTAGTTCACACAATCTTTTAAGCCAAGGCTAGCGAGGGAGTGGCGGACGGGTGCAAACGTATTACCTTGAATTACGATTTGTGGGAGGGGTGAATACGAATGGCGATGGAGGTCACCACGGTTCGCTTCGAGCTGGAAGAGAAGGCGTGGGTTCAGGGGTATGCCGATTCTGTCGGGGAAACGTTTTCCGATGTTGTTAGGGAGGCGGTGCTCGAGATGGTCGAGGCCGCAGCCGATTGACAAGCTTATGAGGACGCGCTCAATAACGACAACGGCGTTCTCTACTCCACGAATGAGGTCAAGCGCATGGCATTGGATGCAGAGTGAGTTACTGCAGGACGAACCTATTATCGATGCTGTTTGTGTCAGTCATAAATAGGGTGTCTATAAGAAACTTCCGAAGAGCCTGTGAGAGGAGTGATTCGGACTGCGGACGTCCCTATTCAACGGGCGCAGAGCCTGCCGTAGCCTGGCCTCTTATTGCCTTTCCTCAATAGGCACTCAGAGGGTCGAGGCCCTTGATGGTATCGCTTGCCCACCCTAGCCTGCATGAAAACGCGATATCGCACGGGTTTTTGGCGAACGTTGCATAAAATCGGGCTATCGTAAGGTCCCTCTGGCGTCCTGATATCAAAGTCGAAACTATATATGCATGAAATTAAATATTTCGATGAGAATATCCATATCCATGCAATTATAGTTTCATTTTTTATATCGTTGTGTCAAAATGGCCCTACGATAAGCCAATTTCATGCAGCGAAGTTCTAAAAACCGTGCGATATCGCATTTTCATGCAGGAGATTACCACTGAGAGGGTGCTGAGGAAGTTAGGCCGTCTCCGCTGACACTTAGTTAGCTCCAGCCGAAAAGTTTGGCGAGCACGGAAATCCAACTTGACCACCGCACTTCATGGGCCGCACGGTGGGCATCAGCCGACCCGCTGATTGTCGAATTGCGCACGTCTGTTTCCAAGGACCTCCTTCGCGTTGAAGAAGTAAATCCGCTGGTCATTGCCGGGGTCGCCGCCAAAAGAGAGGCGCGTGCGCGCTCGAAAGACGCGCGGATGCGCTCGCAAATCGAATCGCCTCCACTGAAGAGAAGGCTCGGCTCCATCGAGGTGTCGAATACAAACTCGCCGGCTTCGCTGCAGGCCTCGACTACGGCACCCTTCTCCACGATGATTATGTACTGCCTTTCGTTTACGGCGATGATGGAGCCTTCGAGATGATGCTGTCCTCGCCGCGGGTGTTAGACGACCGCCCCTGCGACGATGCCCTCTTGCGTCCCTTGGCAACAAGGGTGTTTGTATCAAGCGGGCCACGGCAGAGGTAGTCCCGCCAGCTATCGGCGAGAACATCGCCGATAGCGCCTATGCCAGCCCCCAAAAGCTCTATCGCTTACCCCTCTGCCATGAGGTGCGCATGTTATGATGCACGTGAGCATGCCCTATCACGACTCCATCACGTTTAGGGTGGACGACTACCAGATCGAGGAGCGCAACTCGGTGGGATTCCACGAGGCGGAGCGCTTGGCGGGAAAGGTCGGGGAGGCGCTCACACAGGTAGGGAAGGAGTGCGAGAAGGTCGTGGGCACTGCGAGTACTGCGGCGGCGCACTGGGCGCATAGGCACAAGGGAGAAGGGAAGTGGTGTGGATGAAGTCCATGAGGAAGTGGGTTGCGGCACTAAGCGCAATGTTTGCACTGTGCTTGGTGCTTTCGGGATGCAGTCTGGGTGGCGTATTGGGCGGCGGTGACCCTGCCAAGAACTTCATTGGGGATTGGAAGCTCGTTGGCATGGAAGATAGCGAACAGGTTTTGAGCAAGGATGACATCAAGTCCATGGAGGATCTTGGCCTCGGCGTTGGGCTTACGTTCAAGGAGGACAAGAGCTTTACGCTTAACATGTTCGGGGAGGAGACGTCCGGCACGTGGGAGGTGAAGAGCCCGACCGAGGCCTTGCTCACCGTTGAGGGGCAGACGGCAAGCGCCAAGCTTGATGGGAGCGAGCTCACGCTTGAGCAGGACGATACCAAGCTGATCTTTGAGATGGGCACGGCTGTAGTGTCCGCACCGGGCAGCGGTGATAGTGGCACGGGCAAGTCTGATACCAGCACCAGCCCCACGTCTACCTCAGGTGGTGACAGCGGAAAGACCGAGGTTGCGGTTGGTACCACGCTTGCAGATGACAGCATCTGCACCATCGAGATTGTGAACAAGACGACCGACTTCGCTGACGACCCCGGCTACACGCTCAAGATTACGAACAAGACGGACAAGGCTATCACAGTGAGCGGGAAGTACGGGACGTTCTCGGTTGACGGCAAGATGGTCGACCCGTTGCTTTACGAGACCATCCAGCCTGGAAAGTACGCCGAGACCTTCCTATGGTTCAGTACGAGTGACGTCGCGAACTTGGACGCACTGGTGAACGTCGAGGGTACCATTCAGATCTATGACAGCAAGACATACGACACCCTCGCGGAGTACCCGTTTGCGATGTAAGTTTCGTTAGATGGTGTGCCATGGCGGCGTCGGAAGGCTTCCACTCCCGGCGCCGCGTTTTTAGGCGCGGCGTCGTGCCCTTCTCCTGGGGCTGTCGGGCGATTTCCGACACGTAATAGTGTCTGCGACGAGAAAAAGTATTTGAAGACGTCTCTACAATGAGAGGCGAGTGCCGTACCCCCTTCTCTCATCATTTTGTGCAATAGGCCGCGCATGCCCCTCCGTTAGCTACAATACGCGAGGCCAGTTGCATAGTTGCATAGAAACAAGATGGGAAGCACATGCCTAGCATTGCGGAACAGGTGGCCTCGCGGCGCACCTTTGCCATAATCTCGCATCCGGACGCCGGCAAGACAACGCTTACCGAGAAACTCCTGCTCTACACCGGCAGCATCCAGACGGCCGGCTCGGTCAAGGGCAAGGCCAGCGCGCGTCACGCAGTCTCGGACTGGATGGACATCGAGAAGGAGCGCGGCATCTCCGTTACCTCCTCCGTCCTGCAGTTCACCTATGACGGTACCTGCGTGAACATCCTCGACACCCCCGGGCACCAGGACTTCTCCGAAGACACCTACCGCACGCTCATAGCTGCCGACGCCGCTGTCATGGTCATTGACGGTGCGAAGGGCGTCGAGGCTCAGACCATTAAGCTCTTCAAGGTCTGCACGCTGCGCCACATCCCCATCTTCACCTTCGTGAACAAGCTCGACCACGACACGCGCGACCCCTTCGGCCTCATGGAGGAGATCGAGGACGTCTTGGGCATTGGCACCTACCCCATGACCTGGCCCATCGGCTCCGGTCGCACCTTCAAGGGCGTCTTCGACCGCAGCTCTCGCCGCGTCATCGCCTTCGAGGGCGATGGCCACGCGAACGCCACCAAGAAGGTGGGCGAGATTGAGGCAGAGCTGGGCGACCCCGCACTCGACTCTCTTATCGGCGAGGAGAACCACAAGAACCTGATGGGCGACATCGAGCTTCTCGACGGTGCCGACAACGAGTTTGACCTCGATGCCGTGCGGCACGGTCGCCTGACGCCGGTGTTCTTTGGGTCGGCCCTCACCAACTTTGGCGTGGAGCCGTTCCTCAAGGACTTCCTGCGCCTGACCCCGCCCCCGCTTGCCTATACCGACACGCTGGGCGAGCAGCCCGTGGACCCCTCGCGCGACGAGTTCTCAGGCTTTGTCTTCAAGATTCAGGCCAACATGGACCGCAGGCACCGCGACCGCATCGCGTTCGTGCGCATCTGCTCGGGCAGGTTCGAGCGCGGCATGGACGCCTGCCACGTGCAGGGCGGCCGCACCATCAAGCTTGCAACCGGCACGGCGATGATGGCCGATGACCGCGCCACCGTGGACGAGGCGTACGCCGGCGACATCGTGGGCCTCTTCGACCCGGGCCTCTTCTCGATTGGCGACACCATCTGCGCACCGGGCATGCGCGTGCAGTACCCGCCCATCCCCACCTTTGCGCCCGAGCACTTCGCCCGGATCACTCAGGTGGACACCCTCAAGCGCAAGCAGTTCGTGAAGGGCATGGAGGAACTGGCGCAGGAGGGCGCAATCCAGGTCTTCCGCGAGCTGGGCACGGGCCTCGAGAGCGTGATTGTGGGTGCCGTTGGCGTGCTGCAGTTCGAGGTGCTTGAGCAGCGGCTTCAGAGCGAGTACCACGTTGGGGTGAGCAGGACCCCTCTGCCCTACTCGATCATCCGCTGGATTCAGAACACACCGGACGAGTTGGACGTGCGCACGCTCAAGCTCACGCGCGAGACCTGCCGCGTGGAGGATATGCGCGGCGGCTGCCTGCTGCTGTTTACGAGCGATTGGAATCTCGACTGGGCCATCGAGCACAACCCCAATCTGCGCCTCTCGGAGTTTGGCAACGTCACGTTCTAGCGCTCTGGCCCGCACAATCTCCTTGAGCCGCACAAACGATTATGCGGTCCGTATGGCTGCACGAGACCGTCTCGCGCTTGTCCGCAATACGCTTCTACTGCCGTTTCCGGCCATAGAGAATCTTGAAGATTTCCTTCGCCTGGGCGAGGTCTGCCATTGAGGGGGCGTGGCCTTTGGTCGAGTGGCCTTTGAGGGTACTGGCGCCGCCTGCGCCCTCTCCTGTATCGGTTGTGGCGGCAACGGGCTTGCCTGTTGCCTCGTCGATGGGTCTTCCGGTCTTGAGGTCAATGCCCGCTGCGCAAAGGATATGCTCTACGTTGCGCTTGGCGTTCCTAATTCCTACATAGAAGACAGCCGCTAGGGCACCTGCCGCCACGGCGAGCGCGATTCCCACGCCGCCGGCCCACGCAGGACCGCTGTAGGTGAAGCGCCACAAACCAAGTATCACCCCAAGGGCGAGAAGGCCGTAGTCCGCCCGAGCCCAGACCTCAAGTCGCTGGATGGCGTCCGTTTGTGCCCGAGCCTCGGAAATGAGGGTGGCACGTCTCTCGGGGGAGCACCCTTTGAAGCAATCCATGCGCTCCATACCCCCTGCCTCTCAGGTGCGGAGAACCTCGCGTGGCAACGTCAAAGGAGACTGTGGCAAACGAGGGATCGACCAAAAATGGGCAGCGCGGACGCCCTAGGGGAATCCGCGCCGCCGCCATGCGACGTTCTAGTAGGACAGACCAGGGTTGAAGAACCCAATCAGCACACCAACGAAGGCAATGATCACCATGATGAGCATGACCATGGTCGCAGAAACCTTCTTCTTGGTCATCAGCCACCAGCACAGGTACACGAACACGAAGTTGAGGAGTTTGGGATAGATGCCTGAACCAAAGACATTAAGTGTCACAGAGCCGCCTTGCAGCGCCTCTGCCGTCACGGTCTGGCTGCTGGACCAGAGCACCTGGGACAGAGGGCCAAGGCCAGGCAGGACCAGTGCGGTGTCGATGGAGATCCAGGTGGCTGCCACGGCGCCAATGACAATGGTACCCACCATCACGATGGAGTTGCGAAGCGCCTCGGACTGTGGCCCGACGAGCGCCTCGACCGCAGACCCGCCGAGCTCGTAGCCGCGCTTGTAGGCATACTTCATGCCGAAGTACATGAGTGCGTTCCAAGCAACGATGTAGAAGACGGGCCCAAGGGCCGATCCTCCCTGCGCCAGGCCGAGCGCGATGCCCAGAAGGATGGGGATGAAGGTCCCCACGACGATGGAGTCGCCAAGACCGGCGAGCGGCCCCATGAGACCGGCACGGATGCCGTTGATGGTCTCGTCGTCAACGGGCTCGCCGTTGGCACGTGCCTCCTCGAGGCCAGCGGTGAGGCCGACGACCATGGTGCCAATCTGGGGCTCGGTGTTGAAGAACGTGGTGTAGGTACGAAGTGCCTTGACCTTCTCGTCATCTGTGTCATAGAGCTCGTCCACGACGGGCAGCATGGAGAACAGGTAGCCAAAGGTCTGCATGTGCTCTTGGGAGAAGCAGGTGAGGTTGCCGTAGATCCAGTTGCGGAAAGACCTCCTAAGGGTCTTCTCGGAAATCTTCTTAGTCATCTCGGCCATGGTTAGATGTCCTCCTCTTCCTCGTCATCGTCGTCACCGGAGGCAAGGGCGACATGGCCGCTCTTGAGCTGGGTGCGAAGCTGCTGAATCTCGAAGTTGATCATCGCGAAGAACACCGCGATGATTGCGGATGCGATGAGGTTGCAGTGCAGGACGGCGGCAAGGGTGAAGCCAAAGGCAAAGGTGAGCCAGTCAAGCGGCTTGTTGATGACCTGCTTGCACAGGATGCCAATGCCCACCGCGGGAAGCAGCGAACCAACCGTGAACAGCGTCTTCATCGCAATGCCATCCATGGGCAGGTAGTCCTTCATGACCTGCACCATGTCCGCGCCGGCCATGCAGATGATAAACGTGGGGAGGAAGGAGAACAGGATGTGAGACACCCAGGGGTAGGCGCAGTCAACAAGCGGGATGGTGCGCCTGATCTTGCCCCAGTCGTTGGACTCCATTGCCTTCCAACCAATGCCCTGCCACACGAGGTTGAGCGTTGCGGTGCCATAGAACAGGACGGTACCGAGGGTGCCGACCATAGCGCCAAATGCTGCGGCAAGCGACGCTGCCTCGGCGCTGGCGGGGTCAAGCCCTTGTGCACGAATGGCGAGAATGGAAAGGGGAATTCCGATATAGGTGACTGCGCGTACGTCTGCCGAGACCGTTCCGCCAGGGGTGACCAGTGCGATGTAGACGACCTGGATGGCAGCACCCACGATGATGCCGGTCGTGATGTCGCCCAGAATCAAACCCACGACGAGTCCGCCCACGAGCGGCCGTCCGAGGGTGTAGTTGCCTATCGTCGTTCCGCCCATGCCCGGCAGTGACGCGAGGCATGCGAAGATGCCGAGAAGCGCCGCTTGAAACGCGTTGATTGCCATGACGATTCCTTTCTCCTGTTCAGGCCGCTGCCTTACTTGAGGTCAAACTGGTCACGGAACTTGGACCAAGGGCCGATGGAGTTGTCCTTCAGGAGGGCGAAGACGACGTCATAGCCCTTTTTCGAGATGTCCTCGAGGGCCTGGGCCTCCTCAGGGGTGATGGACTGGTTGTTGCCGAGCTTCACCGCGTTGGGACGGTCGTTGCAGGGGCCAACGATGACCGTTTTCACGTTTGAGGGGACAAACCCGAGGTCACAGAGGAGCCATTTCATATCGAGCGGATTCTTGGTGATGAGGAAGTATCGGCTCTCGCTTGCGAGTACGGTGTCGGCCTTCTCCTGGAAGTGCTCCTTTGTCCAGATGAAGACCTTCTTGTCTGGGGCCGCCCCCTTGTAGGCTGCCTTGAGTACCTTGTTCGACGCCGCGGCGTCGTTGACGGCGATGATGCCGTCGCAGGGATATTCGAGTGCCCACCGGGTTACCGTCTGGCCGTGAATCATCCTGTCATCGATGCGAACAAACGAAATCATGCCTTCTCCTCTCGCGCGTTTTGACCGATTGCTGGTGCAAGCAGGCTGCGCGGCCTGCCTCGTGCCATCAGAAGGGCGAGGAGCCTAGAGGTCTTCCTCGTCGTCATCGGACCCAAGGTCAAGCTCCAGCTCCCGGATGCTTGCCTGGCCCTCATCGACGACCTGCTTCAGAAGCTCGTCTGTGGGGACGTCGTCTCCCATGACGGCGGTGATGGCCATGGGGAGGTTCATCCCTCCAAACGCGTGGGTGATGGGGAGAAGCCCCTTCTCGGTTATCACGTTCATGGTGTTGGTGAGAGGGGAACCCCCAATCACGTCGCCGAACACGACGAGCTCGTCTTTGGTGGTAACGGGCGCTAGCACACCCTTGAGGCCTGCCACGAACGCGTCGGCGCCCATGCCATCCGGCATGTTGCACACAAGGACGTTGTCGTGGTGGCCAACCAGCATGTCGAGCACACTGCTGATACCGGGGGCGAGCGTTCCGTGACTCACGAGCAGTAAGTACCTCATCAGGATCCCCTTCCCGCGTGGAGTATGTCCTTCGTGCGACACGATGCAACGCACGAAGTAGCTTCGTTATATCAAACGGTTACAGTACAATGTACTGTAACCGTTTTGGAGCGCGTGAAAGGCATGTTTTCATCCGCGAGTGGCATCCCAATCGCATGTCCCATGGCTATGACGCCATACGGTGAGAATGAGTGAGAAAGGCTGCCAACGGGATGGCACCACTAGTACTTTATCCCATGCTCTCGGCACATCCGCTCGAAGGCATCACGATGCTCATCGGCTATGGCAGGCAGGAGGATCCCACAGAGCGCATCTGCCATCTTTACCGGACGGGCGTTCTTCGTGTGGTCGGCGCGTGCGTCGAGCACCCAGCTTGACTCCACCGTCGTGATGGTCGAGGCCATGACGCCGAGGCTCCAGTCGGAGAGCTTGGGGCTGATGTAGCCATCCTTGCGGAGGCGCTGGAGTCCCCAGGTGAAGAACCCCAAGAGGTCTTTTGACAGGTCGCTTCCCGTTAGGCTCTCCGACGCCTTGCGCCCAACCCTTACGGATACGCCAGGCTTGAAGAAGAAGGAATAGGCCTCGGCCATGCGTTCTCCTTCGACGAAGAGGACGACAAAGCGCTCAAGTAGCTCGTCGCCCTTAAGTGAAGTGTCGAGGAGCGCCCAGTATTCCTCCAAGGGTGCGGAGATGATGCTCTCCAGAAGGTCACGCTTTCTGGGAAAGTGATAGGTGAGGTTGCCAATCGTGGTGCCTGCGGCGGAGGCTATCTCCCTGAGCGAGACATTTTCATACCCCCTGCTGTTAAAGAGGGAGATGGCGGCCTTCTCGATTTTCCCCTTTGTGCCCTCCATGCCGCTCCAGCGTCTCCTCGGCCATCCTCGCGTTTTATGGATGAAGGATACCCCAAGTCGGACGATGCACGAAGCGTCCATCGAATGGTTTCCTCTGTACGGCGTCGAGTCCAAACGAGCGGCGCGCAAGAAAAGTGCCGAGATGGCCCGCTCTTTTAGCAGAGCGCCTTGCGGAAGCTCGCCGATGTCCCGTCGTAGTGCACCACCAGCTTGTAGCGATCTGCTCTCGAAGTGATGTAGGCAAGCTCATAAGGGACACCTGCCGAGGTGTAGTTCACCCGCACGAGCCTCAGGGCAGGGGCACCACTGCGCGTCTTGAGAAGGCGTGCCTCTGTGGCGTCCAGCTGAATTGCCTCGTAGGCACCATCCATCGAGGCTGGGGTCAGCCCGCTCTTCTCGGCAAGCGCCCTTTGTATGGATGCTTCCGCGTCTGAGGATGACAGGCTAGGGCATAGCCCGCAGGGGATGAAAACGCGATGGTAGGTCATAGGCTGGCCATCTGCCAGGCGGAGACGACGAACTTCCCAAAGGTCCGTGCCAACCTCAACGTTGAGGGCGGCGGACTGATTGGGGTTGGCGGGCGTGCAGGCAAACCTTAGGACGCGTGACGAGGGCTCCCGCCCCGCCGCGCGCATCTCGGCAGTGAAGCTGTAGCCATAGCCGCTCGATTCGGCGGCATCCAAAACAACGGTTCCTCGCCCGCGCGTTCGAGAGACGAGGCCGTCCTTCTCGAGTGAGGCGAGGGCCAGGCGCACGGTGGAGCGAGAGATCTTCAGGGACTCGACGAGCGTGCGCTCCGAGGGGAGACGGTCTCCGGGGAGTAGGGCTCCTGCGGCAATGAGCTGGCGGATGCCCTGACCGAGCTGTTCCCAGAGCGGTTTGGGAAGGCGCGGGTCGACCCTCGTGTGCACGAGAAGGTCAAGAGAATTCATAAGGGCCCCCTGGTTCGTATATTGGTTTTATTGGTATGGTACTAACATACCTTTTTTGCTTGCAAGGCGAGATTGGCCCCCGAGCTCCGCTAGCATGCTGGGTGAAGAGAAGGGGAGGCCCAGCATGTTACACATGAAGTTCGATGCGCTGTTCACGGATATCGACGGCACCATCCTCAAGGGCGATCACTCAATGAGCCCGGCTGTGCGTGATGCGCTCAATGCGTGCGCGGCAGATGGCATGACCGTCGTGCTTGCCTCGTCGAGAAGCCCGCAGGGCATAGAGCCCATAGTTTGCGAGAACGACCTTGTGCGCGGCTGCATTGCGGCCTTTGGCGGCGCACTTCTTTTGGACGAGCAGGGAGAGGTGCTTGCCGAGCATGGCTTTGGCAGGGAGGTGGCGTGCGAGGCTGCCGACTTCGTGAAGGACTCGTTTGGATCTGCGGTGACCTGCTGCGTGTTCACGGCGCGTCACTGGTTTGTGGACTCGAGGGAAGACCCCAGGATCGTGCGCGAGGAGGGCATCGTGAAGACGTGCTCCGAAGAGGGAGGGGCACGTGCAGTTGGACAGAACGAAGCCGTGGACAAGCTGCTCTTCATTTGCGACCCTGCGGTGACGCCTGCCGTGCGCGACGCGCTTTCGCAGAGGCTCCCTTCGATGCACGTGTCGACGTCCTCGGACATTCTCGTCGAGCTGAATGCGGGTGGCATCACAAAGGCGATGTCCATCCACGACCTCTGTGAGCTGCGGGGCATCGATCCCTCTCGCACGATTGCCTTTGGTGACGCCGCAAACGACGTGCCCATGCTTGAGGCGGCAGGCTTGGGCGTGGCGATGGGGAACGGTACGGCTGAGGCATGGGCGTGTGCCGGGCTTGTGTGCGAGACAAACGAGGAGGACGGTGTTGCTCGCACTATTGGGCGTCTGAGGGCAGGGGAGCTGTAGGGGATGGCGGTATGCCTGGCAACAAATGGCCATCGTGCGTACGCACGAAGCGGACTTGCTGCCAGGCGGGAGGCTTGGAGCGGCCGATTGGGCAGAAGATAGCCGTCGTGCGTACGCTCGATTGCGGTTTTCTGACAGCGGTTTCACGTTTGGCCAGTTGGCTGAGAAAGGCCTGTCAACAGGTGGGCTTCGTGCGTACGCACAACTCCCACCTGTTGCCACCCAAGGTCCCAAGAAGGGCCAAACTGGCAGCAAGTCACCCACGTGCGTACGCACACGTGCGTTGTGGCACCGCCGGCAACCTCGCCCCTCTACGCGGCCTGCGTACGGCCCCGGCTGCGTCCCACGGCCATCCCCACGAGAAGAACCGCAACCCCAAACAGTGCGCAGATCCCAATGTCTCCCAGCAGGGTCGTTACGCTCTCAAGCGAGACGGACCCCATGGCCGCCGCCCCCTCGAGCGCTCGCTCCGTCCAGTACGAGGGAACAAAGTGCGCTATGGCAATGATGGAGTCTGGAAGAATCGCCAGTCCCGTCCACGCACCGCCGAGAAATGACAGCAGCATGCCAAAAATGTTCGCAATCGCGTTGGAGGCGTTCTCGCTGCACCCCAGCTGGCCTACGAGAAAGCCTGCCGCCGCCGAGACCAGCGAGTAGACGAGCAGGGCAAAACCCATCAGCGCCATCTGCACAGGAGAGCTCTGAACCGCGTCTGCCCCCAGCACAACGATCTGCAGCCCAAAGTTCCACGCCCAGGCGACAAGGGCCACGGTCACGCATGCCGCAAGCAGGGAGAGGCTGCGATTGCGTGCGTGCTCCGGGGAGGCGAGCCGGCGTCGCAGCACGGGCTCCTGGTTGATTGACGCCATGAGAACGGCAATGCACACAGTCACGCTGGCAAAGAGGGGATAGGAGGCGAACTCGGCGGCAACGTGCAAGGACTCGGGCAGTGGAGTTGTGGCCTGCTGGACAATGCTTGTCTCGGCGGACTCTTCCCAAGCGGCATCGGTTGCGTCCACAATCTCTACAGCATTGCCGCCAAGTGTGGCCGCATTGCCGTAGAGCGCATTGGCGTAGCTTGTCACCTCGAGGTCGAGAAGCCTGCCACGGCCGGACTGGTAGGAGATGTACGTCTCGAGAGAGGGGGCGTCGGTGCCCCCGGCTGCCGCATCCAAGAGCCCATCTCCCCATCCCTGTGGAATAACAAGCAGGTAGGAGACTGTATCGCGAGCAACTGCGTCCTGGATGGCGCGCCTCTCGTCGGCAACCTCTACGACGTTGTTGCCGTTTGCCACACGTACCGCCAGCGCCTGCGAGAGCTCGGTGTTGTCGCGGTCAATCACGGCGACGCTTACGGATGTGGGACGAAACTCCTCTGCGGTAGACGTGCCGCTCATAAGGCCAATGACAACGCCCAAGGCAGACATCATGACCAGGTAGATAGCGATATAGGCCTTGTGCGCAGACAGGATCTTGAGATAGGTCTTAAAGGTGCTCATGGGAAAGCCTCCTCATGCCCAGGGATGCCAGGGCGAGAAAGACCGCCGCCATGGCTACGAGCGTCACGCAGCTTGTGGCAAAGGCGTCAAGCGTGTCGTAGTAGAGGAGCGAGTAGAAGCAGTTCGTCATCTGCCAGAGTGGGTTTGCGTGCGCAAGCGCGGGCGCCGTGGCCTCAATCTGGTCGGCAATCCTCTGGGATGCCGTTCCGTACAGCCCCGTGAAGAGCGAGAGCAGGCACGTGATGCCAGAGGCCATGCCGGTCTCCATGCGAGGAATGGTGCCGAGAAGCGCCCCGGCCGCACAGCCCGTAAGCGTCGAGACGAAGATGGCAAGCACTACCAGCGCGCCATTGCCCCCAAAGTCAACCTTGGCCACAAAGCGCATGAACGCAAGCGCGGCGAGCATGCACGCAAACTGGCAGAGCCACGTGCCGAGGAGCGTGCCTACGAGCATGCGCCAGCGCGGTGTGGCCGCAAGGGACTGACGCGCACCAAGCGCCCCTGCCGTGGGCAGAAGCCCCCTTACGGAGACCATCGCTGCCGTTGCGCCCAGGCCCGCGGCCATCGCGAGAAGTGCGTAGTAGTAGCGCGCATCTGGGTTGGGCGTGGTCTTGGTTGCCTGCAGGTGCACGGTGCTCACGGCACCCTTGCCAAACGCTGCCTGGGCGGCACCCGAGAGCACGAGGTCTGGCCTCTGGGCAGCCACGTTTTCGATAGACGCACGTATCCTCATGTACGAGTCGAGCACCTCGGTGAGGACGGAGGCCGGCAGGGTGCCGTTCTCGGCGATGCTCTCCGGGCTTACGTGCAGCTGGGGTGTGCCGTCCGCGTCCACGGCGAGATAGGCGTCGATATCGCCTGCGTTGGCGGCGTCCTCTGCCTTCCCGGCGCTGTCGTAGTACACAAGGTCCACGATGTGGTCTTCCGAGCTTGCATCCGAGATGGCGCCAAGCGTCTCGTCGAGTCCCGTTGCGGCCTGGTAGTTGGCGTCGCGCATTACGCCGAGCGTAGAGCCCACCATGGAGTATGCATCGTTAAGTCCCGAGAACATTCCCATGAAGATGCAGGTCAAGATGATGGGAAACGCGAGCGCCCATACGAGCAGCGCCCGGTCGCGCACAAGGGAGATGACACAGGTCCTAAAGCTTGTGAGCATGGTTGCCCCCTATGCCTCGTCGCGGAGCTGGCGTCCCGTTATCTCGAGGAACACGTCGTTCAAGGTGGGCGGTTCCGAGAGCACGCGCCCAAAGGAAACGCCTGCGGAGCCGAGCACGCCCAGGATGTCCGCAAGGTTGTGGGCGCCCGTGGAGCACTGTGCGTGCAGCATGCCATCCGCAAGCTCCACCGAGCGCACGTGGGGAAGGGCGCGCACGCGCTCGAGCGTGGGCTCGTCCAGGGCACCCACCTCGATGGAGACCTTCTCGCCTGTGCCCACCATGCCCTTGAGTTCGTCGGTGGTACCGCTTGCCATGCTGCGCCCGTGGTCCATAATCGTGATGCGGCTGCACAGCCGCTCGACTTCCTCCATGTAGTGCGAGGTATAGATTACCGTGGCCCCCTCGGCGTTCAGGCGCTCGATGCCGTCGAGAATGGCGTTTCTGCTCTGCGGGTCCACGGCGACGGTCGGCTCGTCCATGATGATGAGCTTGGGCTGGTGGGCTATGCCGCAGGCGATGTTCAAGCGGCGAAGGAGCCCGCCCGAGAGCTTCTTGGGGCGAAAGCCCTCGAACTTCTCGAGCCCCACAAACGCAATGGCACGGTCGACCAGCTTGCGACGGCGCGTGCGGTCGGGCACATAGAGCGCGCAGAAGCTGTCCACGTTCTCGCGCACCGTGAGCTCGTCGAAGACGGCAACCTCCTGCGGCACAGTGCCAATGAGGCGCTTGAGCTCGTAGCTTGTGGGTCGCATGGGCTGGCCAAAGAGCTCTATCTCACCGTGGTCATGGGTGAGGAGCTGCAGGATGCAGTTGATGGTGGTGGTCTTGCCCGAGCCATTGGGGCCCAGGAGGCCAAACACCTCGCCCTGGGCGATGTCCAGCGAGAGATGGTCCACGGCAACGAGGTCGCCGTAGCGCTTGACCAGGTTAGTAATGCGAACGACAGGGACTTGGGGTTCCATGGCCGGTCTCCTTTCCTGTGCTGCATCAAGTCTCGCGTTTTGGCGCGCGTGGCGGAAGTGACCGGTGTCACCTGTTTTCGAGACACCCATGACGTTTGTCATGGGTTGGCGCGCGGCGTTCACGCTTGTCCACCCTTATACTTGCCTCATGGAGAGACTCGCCGACAAGTGCCTTGTGTTTCTCGCCTGCCTGGCGTTGGTTGTGCTGGCCGGCGAGGCGTCTGCCGCGATTGTGGTCGCGGTGGCCGTGGCGGTATGCGCAAGTGCGGCATTCGAGCTTTCGTACACGTGTGCTTCGGCCGTTGCGGCCGGGCTCTGCTGCGCTGCGTGCGTGGCCGCAGCGCTCGTCCCCGGCGCTTGGGTGACGTTGCCGCTTGTGGCCTATGACCTGCCCCGCATTCGCTGGCGTTGGACGTGGGTGGTTGGGCTGTGCGTTGCCGCATGCCCGTGGGTGGCGGGTGCGCTTCCGGTATCGCGCGCTACCGTCCTTCTCGCCTTTGTGGGGTGCTCCATGGCGCTGTCGTGGCGCTGCGGGCGCGAGGTGGGGCTCTCCCAAGGGCTGCACCGGCTTGAGGATGACCTCTCTGACAAGGTGCTTTCCCTGAGCAAGAAGAACCGCGAGCTTGAGGACGCGCGCGAGCACGAGACACACGCAGCGGCGCTTGCCGAGCGCACGCGCATCGCACGAGAGATCCACGACTCCGTGGGGCACCTGCTCACGCGGCTGGTGCTCGAGGTCGAGGCGCTCAAGGTGGTGCACCGCGACGATTCGCAGGCTACCGAGGAACTTGGCGAGCTTGCCTCGGGCCTGGGGGAGGCCATGAGCTCCATGCGGCAGAGCATGCACGCGCTGGACGACTCGTCTGTCGACCTTGGGGTGGAACTCAACCGACTTGCCCGGGAAAGCGGCATTGCAGACGTTACGGTGAGTTGCGATACCGATGCGCTGCCGCCCGCCGAGGTGAGCCGATGCCTTGTTGCCGTCACGCGCGAGGCGCTCACAAACGCCGCTCGCCATGCGCATGCCACCCATGCCTCGGTCAAGGCGACCGGCATGCCGGGCATCTGGCAGCTCAAGGTGGTGAACGACGGCAGCGTGCCGAGGGAAGCCTCTGGGCTCGAGGAATGCGGCATGGGCATTCGCGGCATGCGCGAGCGAGTTGAGGGACGGGGTGGTACGCTGACGGTCGCGACGGACGGGCAGCGCTTCTCGGTGTTTGCGTCCATCCCCAGGGGGAGGTAACCGTGAGGATCATCGTGGTGGATGATGACAAGTTTGTGGTGAGGTCTCTCGCGACGATTCTTGGTGCCGAGAAGGACATCGACGTGGTGGGCTGCGGCACCAACGGGGATGAGGCGGTCTCGCTCTTCTCGGCATGCTCGCCCGACGTGGTGCTCATGGACATTCAGATGCCTGGCGGAGACGGCCTGGGTGCCGCCGAGAAGATTCTGGTTGCGGACCCTGCTGCGCGCGTGGTCTTTCTCACCACGTTCTCCGATGATGACTACATCGTGCGTGCCCTGCGCCTTGGGGCGCGAGGCTATCTCATCAAGCAGGACGTGGCGACTATCGCACCCGCACTGCGCTCGGTTATGGCCGGGCAGAGCGTGCTTGAGGGCGAGGTGCTGGCCCGTGCGGCAGCGCTCTCGGCCGATGGTACGGGGCCACGGCGAAAAGAGCGCGACATGCACGGTCTCACCGAGCGTGAGCGCGAGGTAGTCCGCGCAATTGCAGACGGGATGAGCAACGCCGAGGTTGCCTCGACGCTCTACATGAGCGAGGGCACCGTGCGCAACCACATCTCGGCGATTCTCGCCAAGCTTGGCTTGCACAATCGCACGCAGATTGCCGTGTACTACTACCGCGGGTAGGGGTGTGACAGCGGGGCGATAAAGAGAAACTCCCAGGGCAACCAACGTGTCCTGGGAGTTGTGGTTTGGTGCTCTGTGCCCGTGCGTTATTCGGACTTGCGCCTAGCGCGTGCGCCAACGGCAATGGCTACGGCACCTAGGCCTGCAACCACCAGGATGGCAAAGGTGGAAAGTGAGGCATCACCCGTGTTGGGGACCCTCGCCGGCGTGACGGCGGGGCCGCCGCCGGGTGCGGAGGGCGTGGCGGGCCCGGGCGTGTCGGGACCGGGTGTGGAGGGCCCGGGCGTGTCGGGACCGGGTGCGGAGGGCCCGGTCGCCCCGGCGGGCCGCACCGTCAGCTGGATGGTCTCGTCGTCAGTTGCCACCGCGTCCCTGCCATCGGGCCATTGCGTCGCGTTCCAGACGAAGGAGAACGCCTTGTGCGTGCCAGCCGCAGATTCGGCGGTGGCGCTGAAGGAGCCCCTGACCGTGCCGACGATGGTGAGGTTCGAGCCTACCGTTGCGTCACTATCAATCTTGATGCCGGGAACCGTGAGCCTCATCCAGCCGTCGGTTGTGCCGGCACCGTCCACGACCCTCTCGAGGTCCGTGTAGGTCCTGATGGAGTCGGGGTCGCTTAGGGCAAAGGTGACGGTTACGGTCCTGCCGCTTACCTGCACGTCGCTCACCTTGAAGCCATCTCCAAAGTCTGTGGCCGTGACCTTACTCGCATCGAGGTCGGCCGGCAGCGTCATGTCATCGGGGACGGTGAACGTGGCTACGAACGAGAACTTCAGGTTATCGAGCGCGATGTCATCGTGGCCTGTGTTGGGATACGCGGCCTCGATCTTGTTCATCTGGTCCTGGATGGAAGCAGCAAGGATGGCGCCCGTGAGGTCGAACGTGGAGCCCTGGGGGAGCTCAATGACCGCGTCGTGCTCGGTGTTGGCACCCACCAGCATGTCACCCGGAAGGTTGGACTCCATGGGCGAGACCGCCGCAACCGTGAACAGGATGCCGTCATCCACGGAGTTGGCCGTGGCGTCCATGCCATCGGGCTTCTGCACGCCCTCCCACGTGAAGGAGAAGGCCTTCGTAGTGCCCGTCGCGGTCTTCGTTGCATGGGCCTTGAAGTTGCCATTCACGGTACCGGAGACGGTGGCCGTATCCCCTGCGGGGAAGTCGTCGTTGATCTTCACGCCGGGAAGGGTGACCTTCATCGTGTCGCCCAGGTTGTCGATGACGGCCTCCTGAAGATCTTTGTACGTCTCGATGCCATCCTTGAGCGTCATCTTGACGGTGACGGCCTTTCCACTGACAGAAAGGTCAGTCACGGAGAAGGTGTCGGAGAACCCTTCGAGCCTGACGGAATCCTTGGTCAGGTTCTCGGGGAGGGTCATGCCATTGGGGATGGTGAACGTGGCCGTAAAGGAGGAGGACATGTCCGTGAGCTTGATGTCGGCATAGTCCGTCGTTCCAGGGAACTGCGATTCGATGCCCCTCATCTGAGCCTTCACCACAGACGCCTCGATGGCGCCTGTGAAATCGATCGTCTGTCCCGGAAGAACCGGATAGACGGCGTCGTGCTCGGTGTCGTTTCCAACCAGGATGTCAGCGGGAAGTGTCTGGTCTGCGGGCTTCACGACAAGTAGAGTCTGACGGATGTCCGTGCCGCGCGGATCTGCATTGGCGGCAATCTGCTCGCCATTCCAGGTGAAGTCGAACTTCTTGACCTTGCCCGTCACGGTGTTCTCCGCAAAGGAGGAGAACGTGCCGCTCACGACGCCCGTGGCCGTGAGCTCCTGGCCATTGGTTACACTGCTGGCGTCGAGCGTGAGGCCGTCGACGGTGACCGTGATGGGCTTGGGGAGCGCGGCGGTGGGCGCGTCATCCCCGCCGGTGGAGACCACGGCATCCTTGAGCTGCCTGTAGTTCTCGTACGTGCCCTTCAGGCCGAACGTCACGGTAACCTTCTGGCCATCGACGGTCGCACCCTTCAGCTCAAAGCAACTGCCAAGTCCTGTTGCCGTGACCGTGGGGCTGGACGGCACGACGACGCCGTCAGGCAGCGTGATGGTCGCCGTGAAGGTGGAGGAGGCGTCAGAGAGCGTGATCTTGGTGAGGTCGTCCAGGCCACCGGCGATGGAGCTTTCGAGCGCATCCATCTGGCTGACGATGCCCGACGCATCGACGGCGCCCGTCATGCTGAAGGTCTCACCCGTGGTGACCTCCCTGATGGACGTGGTGTCGCTCTGGGAGCCGCTCCACATGTCGCTTGGAATCTGGCTCGTGGCCTCGACTATCTCGACGTTGGGGTCAACAGCCCACTTGAGGTAGTACGTCACGTCCTGGGTCAGTGTGCCGCTGCCATCGATGGTCGCCTTGTCGGTGCCAGCGGCGTCGTTGAACCAGTAGTAATAGCTATAGGTCCCCAAGGGGAATCCCCAGAGAGTGTCTTCAACGGCCTCATTTCCAAGCACGTGATACCTATAGGTCGCAATGCCCGTGTAGGCGGTATCAGAGTTGGTCTTGACCGGGCTGGCGATGCCCTTGGTGGAAGCGGAGACAGATCCATCACCCAAAGACTTGAGCAGCGCATCGAGCGTCATCTTGTCAGAGAGCTTGGGCTGCTTCTTGACAACGGCGACCTCGCCGCCGTTCTCGTCGGTCTGGATATCGAACACGTCGGGGTTCTGCTTGAACACGCTGTCAGACGAGAAGGTACCGCCGTTTGCGGAGAACTTCACCGTTACGGTCTGGTCCTCCCATTCGGCGTACAGGTCAACGACGGCGGTACCGGCAGGGATGGTGAGGGTGCTGCCTACGGCAACCTTGTCGCCAGCGCCATTGGGCTGTGTGGTCCAGCCCTTGAAGGTCTTGCCCTCGCGGGCGAATGACGGGTTGGCCTTCATGATGTCGTCGGCCGAAAGTACGGTGATCGTACGATCAGGGTTGCTGGACGTGGAGAGGTACGTCACGTCGGTGTCGGCCTCGTTATGGTACTTGACGGCGTACGACGTCGCGTCGCTTTCCCACTTCGCGTAAACCGTCATATCGGCAGTGATCGTATTGTCTCCGGAGAACTGCTGCTCGGCACCTGTCGCATCCTTGTAGAACCAGCCGAGGAACTTGTAGCCTGCGGCAAGGGGGTCATCGGGAAGCGCAGTGGAGCCGCCCGCCACGGACTTGGCATCCTCAAGCGCATAGCCGCGCATGGCAAGCGACGTCTGGTCGGCAGTCGAGCCATCCGCATAGGATGCGGAAACCTGCTCCGTCGCGTCATCGGCGTTGAGCTTGAACGTCACCTTGGCAGCGGGCACCCAGACGTGCTTCTCGCCGTCGCTCGATGCCTTGGAAACGGAGTAGTCGTATGCCTGACCGTTCTTGTTGAGAGGGCTCAACGACGTGGCCGAGGAATCGGCCAGCGTGAACAGGGAAAGCTGCTCATCGCCGTTAGCAGCGCCGTTGGTGGGGATGGTGCTGCCAAGGCTGCTATTGTAGTTGGGTGCGTACTTCACGAGGTAGGAGCCGCCCGTCACGATGAAGTTCTTCTTCGTCTGGCCGGCGCCATTGTCGGCATTGCCTGCCGCAGGGGTTTCGACCAGGCAGTCTTCCCTGAACTCGATAGAGCCGTTGGTCTGTGCGCCAAAGAGGGCGCCGCTGTTCCTTCCATCACCCTTGATGGTGGAGTTGGTGAGGATGACCTTGCCCGTGTTCACGTTGAGGCCACCTGTGCCGCCGTTGGTGAACTCGAGCGTGGAGTCGGTGACGTTGATCGTTCCGCCCGCCGCACCAATCGAGATGCCGGCGGTGGAACCGGCGTTTGCCGTGATGTGAGAGTTCACGATGTTCGCGGACGACTGAATCGTCATGCCTGTCGCGCCGTACCACGACGGATTGATTGTGAGGTCGGAGCCTTCCATGTTCAGGTTGTTCACGTAGAACGTCTGCCCGAAGCCCTTGACGGTCAGCGATGCGTTCTTGAGGGTGACATCGTGCCCGTCAAACCAAGTGCGGGTCTGGGAGGCCACGTTGACCGTGCAGTTCTCGAACGTCATGCCCGAGGCGTAGAAGTTGGTGTTGCACTTGTCGTCTGCCGTGATGGTGAGCTTGTCCCTGCCGGAGGAGCCCCTCACGGTGCCGGCGAGGAAGATGCCCCTGGTGCCGTTCGAGCCTGCGTTGTCCTTGAACACGTAGGTGCCGTCGGTGATGGTCGAGCCGCTCTGGGAGGTGAGAGCCGTCTTGAAGCCCGTCATTGTGAGCGTGCCTGCTCCCGTGAGGGTGGATCCGCTCTTGAGCACGATGCCATCGATGCTGTTGCCGCTACCGCTGATCGTCGCGCCATCAGATGCGATGGAAAGCGTCACGCCCGAGGGGATGCTCGCCGTCGCGGAAAGGGCGACATTGCCCCTCACGTAAATGGTGGTGACCGACGCGTTGGCCGCCTGGATCTCAAGCGCCTTCGCAAGCGTCTTGACAGCGCCGCCGTCGAACGACGAGCCGTCATTGGCATCGTTGCCGTTGGTGCCGTCAACATAGACGGCGGTCAGCGCCGCGGGCGCGCGACGAGGGGACGGCTGAGAAGTGCTGTCCTGCGGCGTTGCTGCTGCGCCGGCACTTGTGGGGGCAACGGTTGCAGGCTCTGCCTGGTCAGGGTTGGTGCTATCTGCAGCGTTGTTGGTGTCATCGCTTGGGGCATCCGAGCTTGGGACAGACTCCTCCTGTGGGGCAGTCTGTGCTTCCACGGAACCCTCCTCCTGCATATCCGCTGCGAACGCGGCCGTTGAGGGAAGGGGCGACATGGACATGACGAGCGCAGCTGTGAGAAAGACTCTCACCGTACGGGCACCGAGGCCAAAGCCCCGGCGTCGCTCTTCCGATCTCCTCCTCATGTAGGCTCCTCTCACACTTTAAAAGATGAGACAAATTACTGATAAATAACTTTATGACTTTTATTATCTACCGGCATTATAAAATGCACAACGCAGGCATGCGTGGCCACGTGAGACAAAGGGACAGTCCCTTGTCTCACAAACCTGAAGAAAATTCACGGCCGCCATCACTGTTAGCTATGGCCATGTTTTTTGGCGGATGGGGCCTCTTAGGGCGGTCCGCTGGCGAGAAACCCAAGTCGTGCGTACGCACAAACCCCGCCTGCTGCCAGGCCCTTCTCGCCCAACTGGGCAAATGCTGCAATCATGTCAGAAATCCAGCGTTGTGGGTACGCACGACTACGCGTTTTTGCCAAGGCAGGGCTCCAAGGGGCGCCGGGTGGCAGAGAACTATGTTCGTGGGTACGCACGACGGGGCTTTTCTGCCAGCGAGCCCAGTGGGTACGGCATCCTAGGCTCGCTGGGTGGCCGCCCGCTAGATGTCGTTCACCTCAAGGCGCACCGCATCGGACCGGGCATAGTGGCCAATGGGATCAAACTCCCACTTGGAGGCCGGTACCTGTTGCATGTCGAGCGTGGCGTAGAGGATGCCGTCGGTGTTCCACAGCGGCTCGGCACCGGATACCGGATGGCCAAACGGGTCGACCACGCTCGATCCGCCACGATATATCACCTCGGGAAGGCGTGCGACCTCGTCTGTGGCGAGAAGGTCTTCTGGGTAGTCATCGCGCAGCAGGTAGGGAGCGCAGTTCACCACAAAGCAGCGACCCTCGATAGCGATGTGCTCGACCGTTGCCTGCCACTCGGAGTTGCCGTTGGTGTTGGGCGCAAGGTAGATGGCCACGCCCTTCTCGTACAGGGCAGCACGCGCCAGCGGCATGTAGTTCTCCCAGCAGATGAGCGTGCCCATGGGGCCCCACGGAGTCTGGCTCACGGGGAAGAAGCGGTCCTGCGCGTCACCCCACACCAGGCGTTCGGCACCGGTGGGCTTGAGCTTGCGATGCCAGGCGTCAAGGTGACCGTCGGGAGCATAGACCAGGTTGGTGTTGTAGAGGGTGCCGGATGTGGCATCGCGCTCGGAGACGCCCACGCTCACCCAAGTGCCCGTCTCGCGCGCTGCTGCAGCAATGGCCTCGGTCTCGGGGCCACCCACCACAACCGAGCCGTCGTAATAGCGCTTCCAGAGCTCCTTGCTGCCGGCCTTGCGCGCGCCAACCACAAAGCCAAAGGTCAGGCCATGTGGATAGCCGGGGATGAGAAGCTCCGGTAAGGCCACGAGGTCGCTCGGCCGCTCCTCGGCTACGCGACGTATTGCGTCAATGGCCCCTGCCAGGCACGCGTCTCGGTCGAAGGGTCGCGGGCGCGACTGCACCACGGCAATCTTGCACGTATCTCGGATGTCTCGCATCGGTGTCTCCATTACGGGGGAGGGGTATCTTCCAAGCAGTATTGTAGTGCCGCTTGACCGGGCGTGCAGGGGAGGGCATGGCGACTGCCATGATGGCACTCCGCGAGGAACAGGTGCCAAGGGGATGCGGAGACCGACCTTCTGCCGAGGGGCCCGAGGCGCCGAGAAGGCCCGCCGACCTGTGCCCTTACAGCAGCGCACCCGCCACCACGAGCGCCACGCATGCTGCAAGTACGGCTATGTCGCGGCCAACCATGGGATAGCGCTTGAAGCTGCTCTCGCGTGTGCGCAGGTAGAAGCCGCGCTGCTCGGCGGCAAGTGCGGTGGCGTCGGTCTTTCCCACCGAGCTCACCAGCAGTGGCACGCACAGTGGCAGCATGAGCTGCAGCTTGCGGATGGGATTCTTGGTGTCGTACTCAACGCCGCGCGCCGTCTGCGCCTCCATGATCGCGTTCATCTCCTGGCTAAAGACAGGCACGAAGCGTAGCGCGGTCGTGAACGTGAACGCGTAGCGATAGGGGATATGCAGCACTTCTACGCAGGCGTTTGCGAGGTCGTTGAGCTTGGTTACGCTCAGCACGAGGATGAGCGGCAGCGCCACGCCCAGAAGGCGCAGGCATGCCTTGCTGCCGGTGACCAGGCCGTCTGCGGTCATCCAGGCAAACACGGGACTGCCGCCGCGCACGAAGGCGGTCTGCAGCAAAAGCATGACCACGGCCAGCGGCACCAGCAGCTTCAAGAGCGAGACCAGCTTGGATGTGGTGTGCGCGTAGGCACCCAGCGCAAAGGTGAGGGCGAGAAGCCCCAAGAGCATGGGGTAGGCATCTGCCAAAAAGATTGCAATGATGATTGCTGCGGCGATGCCCAGCTTGGTCACGGGGTTCAACCGATGCAGCAGGGTGTCGCCCGGCACGTAGTCGATCACGTTAACCACGGCGGACCATCTCCTCGGTGAGGTCGACGATGCCAGAGACCTGGCTGATTCCGGCAAACTCGGGCGAAAGCTGGCGTGCAAGCAGCTCCGACAGCTCGATGACCTGCGGTGCCCTCACACTTGCCTCACGCATGAGCCTCTCGTTGGAGAACATCTCGAGCGTGCCCCCGCGACCAAGGATCCTGCCGTTTGCCATGACCACGATTCTCTCGGCAAAGTCCGAGACGACCTCCATGTCGTGGCAGACCATGACCACGGCGCTCCCGCGCTCTGCCATGTCGCTTACGGTGTCCATCACGGTCATGCACTCGCGGTAGTCAAGGCCGCTTGTGGGTTCGTCGAGAAGCACGACCTCCGGCTCCATCACCACCACGGAGGCGAGGGCCACCATCTGCCGCTGGCCGCGCGAAAGCGAGAAGGGCGCCTCGTCTGCGGGCAGGCCAAAGTGCTCGATCACCGCTCCGGCACGCCTGTGCGCGTCATTCTCGCCTATGCCCTGCAGCAGGAGGCCAAAGGACACCTCGTCGAGTACGGTGTCCTTGCAGAGCTGATAGTCCGGGTTTTGGAAGAGCGTGGCGCAGTGCGCTGCAATGGCGCTGGTGGGAACCTCGTGCGTGTCGAGTCCGGCCAGCCGCACGGTGCCGGACGCCGGGCGCAGAAGGCCGTTGAGGAGCTTGGTGAGCGTGGTCTTGCCGGCGCCGTTCTGGCCTACGATGCCCACGACCTCGCCTGGGAAGATTCGCATGTCGAGGTGGTCGACGGAGGCCGTGCCACCAGGGTAGGCAAAGCTCACGTCTTCGAGGCTCACCACGGGCTTGGCACCCTCGGCGTGCGGGCGTGGGGTCACCATGTGCTTGGAGCCGGCGTGGAAGCTCGCCTCGTGTGCGCTCTCCTCGGCGCTTGCCATATGGCAGCTTGCCTTAGACGTGGGCTGCACCAGGCCCGTGATGAGCCCCTCCGCCTCGCAAACCGTGAGGCACGGCGTGGTGCCCGCCACCAGGCCATCCTTTGCAAGGGAGTTGTACACGCGGACTACGCGAGGACTGTCGACGCCAATGCGCCGCAGCTCATCGCCGTGCGAGAAGACCTCGCGCGGTGTGCCGTCAAGTACGAGCGAGCCCTTGCTCATCACCAGGATGCGATCGCAGTACTCCGAGAGCAGCGCCACCTTCTGCTCGACGACCACAACGGTGACGCCCTCCTCGCGCACCTTGCGGAGCGTGTCAAAGACGAGGGTCGAAGAGGCGGGGTCAAGCGCGGCCGTGGGCTCGTCGAGTACCAGCACGCGCGGGCGCATGGCGAGGATGGCAGCGATGGCGACCTTCTGCTTCTGGCCGCCCGAGAGCGTGGCTATCTCGCGTTCACGCAGGTCGGAGATGCCCACGGTCTCGAGCGTCCGGGCAATGCGCCCCTCGATTCGGTCATGGGGTACACCGAAGTTCTCCAGGCCAAAGAGCATCTCGTCCTCGACCACCGAAGCCACCATCTGGGTGTCGATGTCCTGCAGGACGCTGCCCACCACCTGCGAGATATCCGTGAGCGTGACGTCGCAGGTGTCGCGGCCGTCCACGAGCGTGGCGCCGTAGAGGGTGCCGTGGTAGTGGTGGGGGATGGCACCCGACATCACAGACGCAAGCGTTGACTTGCCTGCGCCCGAGGGGCCGATGACTCCCACAAACTCTCCCTCGCCGATGCTGAGCGACACATCACGGAGCGCGGAGCCATCACTGTCCTCGGCGTCCCCATCGGCGCGGGCGCTATAGGAGAACGCGACGTGGGTCATCTTGATGATGGGCTTTGCTTCCTGCACTGTCATACCTTTCTGAGACAAGGGGACAGTCCCCTTGTCTCATGCGAGGGGACTGTCAGCTGTCTCATGGTAGCCGAACTACCTCTTGAGGACCTTCTTCAGGGGGAAGTAAAGCGCCTGCACCACGATGGCGTTGAAGATGGCGGTGCCCAGGACGATGGGAATCTTCACGACCATGGTGCCCAGCGCTGCGCCCATGACGAGCGTGCCAGCGACGGCGAAGAGCGCACCGGAAACGAGCGTGGTCGCAAAGGCGGCAACAAGCGGGGTAACGTTGCGTCCGCCAACCTCGAGGGGACGACGGATGAGCGCGGCCATCACCAGCGCGGCGATGAGCTCGGTTGCAAAGTTGAGGCCGGGGATGGAGGTGGTGAGCTGGATGACGGCAGCAGATACCAGGCCAAAGATGGCTGCCTGGCCAAATCTGGCGTTTGAGAGCAAGATTGCCAGTGCATAGGAGGCAATGATGAACTGCGGCTTGATGCCTACAATGGCAAGGGCGTTGCCGACGGTCATGTTGAGGATGAAGCCGGCGGCGAGAAGGACGGCAAGGAGGACGAGGGAAGAGACATCGGCCTTGCCGGAGCGCTCGGCGGTGTTAACGGTGCGTGCCTGGGATGCGTTCTGTTCGGACATGGCGGGGCTCCTTTCGGTAGGTGGCTGCTGGCAGGGGTTAGCGGTGTGGTCACGAGCTGTTAGTTGTTGACCTTGAGGGCCTTGCACACGGGGACGTAGAGCGCCTGGACGAGAATGGCATTAAAGACGCCGGTCGCAAGGACCACAGGGAGCATGGCAGCGGCGAGCTCCTGTGCGGCGCCGACCATTGCGATGCGGATAATCATGAAGATGACGCCGGAGACCACGGTGGTCACGAAGGTGCCGATTGCGGGGACGAACCTCTTGGCGTTGCCACGCATACCGGCGTTCACGATGACGGCCATGAGCATGGCTGCCACGCCCTCGGCGGCGAAGTCGACGAAAGGCGAGGTGGTGGTGATCTGGATCACGGCAGCGGAGATGAGGCCGATGACCAGAGCCTGCGGGACGTTGGGGCGCACGACCAGGATGGTGAGGCAGAAGGCCGAGATGATGAACTCGGGGCTGATCATGCCTCCGGAGATGCCGGAGATAGCCTTGCCCACCGTGAAGTTGAGGATGAATCCTGCCGCGAGAAGCACGGCGAGAAGGACAAGAGCGCGGACGTCGAGCTTGCCGTGGTCCTCGGAGGTGATGGTGCGGGCCTGCTGGGTGCTGGTGTTCTCGGACATGCTTGGTTCCCTTCTGATCGGTGGTGCTGTGACTGGCTTTGGATGGCTCATGGGATGTGCCTGCACAAGAAAGAGGGCTCCCGGTCAAACCGGGAGCCCTCCTAAGTCGCGAATATATGGCGCGAGAGACTCACGATCGACCGACCGCTTGCGAAGCGCGCCACCACCAGTTCATGGACATGCGTACGTTGACTGTGGCGATGCGGTTCATCTCTGGCGCTCCTCTCAGATGCCCTGTCGCACTGCGACTTGTGCTTGTGTTGTGGAGGACTATACGCCCTCGCGTGCCAGATGTGCAACCCACATTGTGTAAACGCTTCGTTACGCGAGAGGCTGCGATGGGGTGCAGGGTTTTGGTGCCCGAGCAACTTGCCGTGCCACCTGCTTGCCGGGGAACGAGGCCCCTCCGGCTTTGCGTGACTCGCGCCTTCTCTTCTTGCTCGACAGGTGGTTTCGTGGGATGTCTCCGTCGACCCCGCTGGTACGATTTGACGGTTGGTGGCAGTTTGTGGCAAATTCTTGATATGAAGTTACAAAAGTGGCAAATCGCTGACCTGCGATTCATCAAGTATCGAATCTCTTGATACTTGGGCCATCTCCGAAAAACTGCCACCAACCGTCAAAACATGCCATCCGGCGGTCCCATGCATGGCAGAGTCCCTCATTTGGCGCGCCAGAGCGCCGCAGTGCCCCATCGAATGGCACAGATTTACGGTTGGTGGCAGTTTTGGGTGGCGCTCCCAAGTAGCAATCCCTTTAAGATTTGATGATTCGCAGGTCAGCGAATTGATATCGGGTTAACCTCATATCAAGAATTTTTTACAAACTGCCACTAACCGTCATTTTGTGTTTGGGGGCCTTGCGAGATGGCGCTGTGCCCCCCGGCAGGCTGTCCTGATTCCTAAAACGTTGGTTTGGGAAGAAAATGGGGAGCAAGGCCCACGCGTCACGCGCGTGGACCTTGCAACTGAGCCGTCGGCATTGGAGGAGCCATGAACGAAGTCGAGAAGTGCATCCGCGAACGTCGAAGCACGCCAAAGTTCAAGCAGGTTCCGGTGGCACGCGAGCTTGTCGAGCGCGTCATCGAGGCGGGGCTTTGGGCTCCTTCTGGCATGGGCAAGCAGTCGCCAATCATCGTGGCCGTGACCAACCGCGCCCTTCGTGACGAGCTTGCCGAGGAGAACCGTCGCATCATGGGTGCGCGCGAGGGCATGGACCCCTTCTACGGCGCACCTGTCGTCCTTGTGGTTCTCGCCGAGGCCTCGGTGCCCACGCGCGTGTACGACGGCTCGGCTACCATCGAGAACATGCTGCTCACAGCACAGTCGCTTGGGTTGGGTGGCCATTGGATCCACCGTGCCAAGGAGGAGTTTGAGGAGCCGCGCTACAAGGAGCTGCTCGCGCGCCTTGGCGTGGAGGGTGACTATGAGGGAATTGGCCATGTGGTGATTGGCTACCCCGACGCCGAGAAGGCCCAGCCCGCGCGCAAGGGTGGCCGCGTCTTCTGGGCCGAGTAGCTACACCGCTTCGGCGCATACGCATCGAAAGGGGAACCATGCGCGTCACGCACATCTACCACAGCGGCTTTGCCGTCGAGCTTTCTGCCTGCACGCTACTTTTTGACTGGTATACGGGCGAGCTTCCGGGCATCCCGCGCGACAAGCCGCTCGTTGTGTTTGTCTCGCACGAGCACTCTGACCACTACGGGCGCTGCATCTGGCCGCTGCGCGAGCAGTTTCCCGACGTGCGCTACGTGCTGGACAAGGACGTGGCGACAGATGCTCCGGTAGATGCCAACGTGACCACCGTCGAGCCGCACGAGGCCTACGACCTGCCGCTGGCCGGCATCGCCCCCGCGCTGCTGTCCGTCGAGACCCTCGAGTCCAACGACGAGGGCGTGGCGTTTCTCGTCCACGCGTGTGGTATCTCGATTTACTTCTCCGGCGACCTCAACTCGTGGCAGTGGGAACGCCCAGGCGAGCAGAACGAGGCGTCGGACCAGTTCTTCCGCGGCGAGCTTGCGCGCATTGCACCGGGTCCCGTTGACCTTGCGTTTGTCCCGCTAGACCCGCGCCTCAAGGACCCCGCTGCAGGTGTTGAGGACTTTATGGAAGCTGTGGGCACCCGCGCGCTCTTCCCCATGCACTACGGGGATAGGGGTGCCGAGGCTCGCTCCTTCATGTCGGACTCGCGACTTGCGCCCTATGCAGGCATCACGCACTTTGAGGACGTCTGTGAGCTGCCAGACCCGGCTTGAGGAAGCCAAGGTTGCTCCTCGCCACAAGTCCGTGCCGTCTGAAACTGAAAGCGCTCTCCACCTGATTTGGCTATAGTGCCTCTGTCCCGCACGGAACCAGAGACATCTCCGTCGGGACCAGCCAATCCAGGGAGTTGCTCATGAACGGAAGCACTGCCAGCCAAGGCTTCGAGCACGTGCTCGATGCCCGTCTCGTCATGTCTGTTGTCGCCGCAGGCATCATGTCTTTTTCCGGCGTCACCGTTGAGACCGCCATGAACGTCACGTTCCCCTCGCTCATGTCCGAGTTCAACATCACCACCTCGACAGTCCAGTGGATGACCACGTCCTACCTCCTGGTCCTTGCCACCGTCGTGCCAACGTCGTCCTATCTCAACAAGCGCTTCCGAACCAAGAGCGTCTTTATTGCGGCGATGGCCTTCTACATCGCGGGCATCATGTGCGGATTTACCGCCCGGTCATTTCCCATGCTCTTGTGCGGGCGCACCCTCGAGGGCGTGGGCACAGGCATCGCGCTGCCACTCATGTTCAATGTCATCACCGAGCAGGCCCCCAAGAAGAACATGGGCGTCATGATGGGTATCGGCACGCTGGTCACGGCCATGGCGCCGGCGGTCGGCCCCTCCGTGGGTGGCTGGCTTGCCGAGAATTTCGGCTGGCGCATGATTTTTGCAGCGCTCCTTCCCGTGCTGGGCGTGTTCTCCATACGCCAGAGCCACGAGGTTTCGCGTGACCCCTTTGATATCCCGGGTTGGCTTGCCATCGCCGCAGCCTTCGCCTCGCTCGTCTTTGCCGTTGACTTGGGGTCGAGCATGGGCTGGACAAACCCTGCAGAGCTGTGCCTGCTTGTGGCCTTCACGGTGCTTCTCGTCGTCTTTGTGCGGCGAGAAGGGCGAGCAGGGCACCCGCTCATCTCGCTCGCGGTCTTCTCGCATAGGCGCTTTGTGATGGGCGTGGTTGCGCTGGTGTGCCTGCAGTTTGTGGTGCTGGGACTATCGTTTCTCATCCCCAACTACTCGCAGCTCGTGATGGGTACCGGCGAGACCGAGGCCGGTTCGATCCTGCTTCCCGGTTGCGTGGTGGGTGCCTGCATGGCACCGCTCTCGGGCCAGATTCTCGACCGCTTTGGGCCGAGAAGGCCCATCCTTGTGGGCGCCTCCTGCGCACTTCTCGGCACGGCGCTCTTCGCCGCGCTTTCCGAGAGCCTGGCAACGGCGGTTGCCATCGCCATCTACGTGTGCTTTGCCTTTGGACAGAGCCTCATGGTGGGCAACACCATGACCGAGTCGCTCTCGTTTTTGCCGGCGGCCATCAAGGCCGATGGCAATGCCGTGATCAATACGCTACAGCAGCTGGCTGGTGCCATTGGTACCAGCGTGGTGACGGCGGTGGTCAATGCGGTGCAGGTAGGGGCCACAGACATGGCTTGGGCGACCATGGTTGGCACGCGCGAGGCGTATCTGCTTCTGGCTTGCGTGGCTGTGGTGCCCCTGGTGTCGATGGCGTGGGTCACGTCGCGTCCGACCCAGGCGGCCTAGGGCCTCTCGCCAGTGGGGACGGCGGCGGCAGGGCCGCCCCCTAGCAGCAACGGATGCCCCGCGCCGTGCGCAGGTCTTCGTCCACAAAGTGATTGCCGGGGTTGAGCTCAAAGCATGTGTCTACACCGGCTTGCTCGAACTTCTCCACGACCTGTTGGGTGTTCTCAAGGACGGTCTTCATTACGGGATTTCTCGTATGGGACTCCTTGTCCCCCAGCGAGAAGTATGCACGCCTTACGGATGGGTGTATGTGACCTGCGACGTATTTGGAGAAGCCCGGATACCAAAGCGAGCCGGACACGCTAGCCACGCGCTCGAAGGCCGCACTTCGTGTAGCTACCCACACCGAGAAGAGCCCGGCTAGCGAGTAGCCGACAAGCGCCGAGAAGGACGGCGCTACGCCGTGCTGCGTGAGAAGTGCCTGGGTTTGGGGCACAATCTGGGATTCGAGAAGGTGCAGCTGCACAAGCGCAAGTCCCTCATAGGGGCGATTGCCACGAAAGACGGGAGGGCATGGCCACGGCGTGAGGTCGTTGTTCCAACTCCTGGGCGCTATCGCAGCAAGGGCTATCCGAGACTGGTCCCCCTCTTCCTCCAGGCGCTGCCACACACCAGTGCCATCGCCCTCAAATACATGCAGGTAGACCATGGGGATGAGGGCTGGTGAGCCGCTCGCGCGATCAGGCAGATCGGCAATGTGAACAGTGACCTTCTCGCCCTCGGCCCCAAAGGTGTGCTTGGCCATGTCCGTCTCCGCTGTCCTCGGCGTTATATAAGGGAGAGCAGCACGTAGGCCAGGACTCCCGACACGCAGCACCATAGCATCGAGCGGGTTCGCCATGCCACGAAGACCACAATGCCTGCCGCCAAGATGGGCATAATGCCCGTCCATAGGCCAGCGTCGAACATGGTGGGGGAGAGCAAGTCGTTTGCGACGAGCGCGGCAAAGGCGGCCGGCGGGATGTAGCCAAGCGCTTCCACCACGCGTGGCGAGAGGGGACGTCCGCGCAACGCTACCACGGGGACCACGCGACAGGCGAGAATGAACGCGAACGAGGACAGCCACAGCACAAGGAACTGAGCGGTGCTCACCGTGTGTCACCCCTGGCGTTTGTAGAGCTTGGTGCCGGCCTTTGCCGCGGCAGGAGCCCTGATGTCATTCCCGCGGCGACACCAACGAGGGCAGCCAACGGAACGGCGACGCCGCTCAGTCCGTTCCACTTGCAGAGCGCGACCGTTGTCGTGGCCCCTAGCACCGCGCAGGCAGTGCCGCGGGTGTGGGGTTGCGCGTAGAGAAGGTAGAGGAAAAGCGAGGTCATCGCAAAGCCAGCGATGGCGGTGGGGATGTCGATTGCGGAGCCCAGGGCGGCCCCAGCCGCGCAGGATATGGCCCATGTGAGCTGCACGCATACGTTAAGGCTCAGCGCGTGTCTCGCCGTCCATGCGTTACCCGAGGTCAGGCGAGAAAGCGTGATGCCGTAAGCCTCTTCGGTATAGGTGCAGGCGATGGTGAGCGACTGTTTGTGGTCGAATCGCGTAAGGTACGGGGCAAGAGAGGCCGAGTAGAGCGCAAAGCGCGTAGAGATGGCAGCTACAGAGGCTATGATCGAGACCATGGGTGTCCCTGCCAGCCAGAGGTTGCTCATCATGAACTGCCCGCCGCCGGAGAGGTACGTGAGGGCGAGAACAAAATTCATGAGCGGCGTCATACCCGCCTTGGCGGCAAGCACACCGCAGGGAAGCCCGACTGCCACGTACGAGAGCATGACTGGCCAAGCAACCAATAAAACCCCTCGGGCTGTATCTCTCGCTGTCTGTGGCGCCTTTTGCACGGTGTCTCCTGGGCTGTAATTGGTGCAGGCGATTGCACCGCACTGAGACAAAGGGACGGTCCCTTTGTCTCAGCCCCTCTCCGCAGGCTTCAGGTTCGTTGGAGCGTTGGGACAGGTGTGTGATGGTCGTTTGCGATGGTGATTGGGGCGAGGGGGACGGGTATTCTCTCGCTCAACGGCACGGCAGTTGTACCTCAATGTGGGACGGACACGGTAGTCCAGCTGCATGCCGCTTGGAGGTGAGCTCGATGATCCTCTTTCTGGTTGTGGTCGTCTTACTGGTCGCGCTTGTAGCAAGGCTGTTCCGGGGGATTCTTTTTGGCGGACTTGGTTGGGGCCGTCCCATGTGGGGAGGCTGGTTTGGAGGCCCTGCCATGTGGGATGGTTGGGGACGCGGCTGGGGAGGCCCACGCTACGGCGGCGATATGGGGCCGGGCTCTGGCGGGGCCGGGAGACATGGCCGCCCTGGTCATCGTGGCGGCCCCGGCGGCAGCCCGCACTAGGAAGGGGCCCCTCCGGTGCCGAAATAGCGCTGCAGTGCGCGTTTGCGCAGCAAGTGCGTACGAGCATGCCCTTTGGGCGTCACATCCGGCGAACGCCCTCCCAGATCCACATGATGAGCGGTGCGGGGATGATCTTGTCGGCAATCCTCATAAGTAGGCCGGTGACGCAACAGGTGGCAATGGGGTAGTTCACGGAATTGACGAGCATGGACCATCTCACCACCCGACGCGCCCCCAGCACCGGGAAGGGATGGCGCACCGTCTGCCCGTTGGCCGTCTGCCTTGCGACACCGATGAACTCGGTCTTCACCCACAGCGGGCACACGGCGGTCACAAAGATGCCGCGACCGCGCAACTCAAAGCGAAGCGCCCGCGAGTAGCTGCGGACAAACGCCTTGCTCGCCGCATACACGTTGAGTCCCGGCAGCGGCTGGAACGACGCACTGGACGCGATCTGGATGATGCGTCCACCACGCCCCATGTACCCCAGCGCCACCTGTGTCACATCGACGAGCGCGCGGCAGTTGAGGTCGACCATCGTGTCGACCTCATCGCAGGTCATGTCTGCATACGTGCCAAACTTCCCCAGGCCGGCCGCATTGACGAGAAGGCCCACGCCAAACTTCTCGCCATGCGCCCCGCTCTGCGATGCCTCCTGGTCGAGAAGCCCCTTGAGCTGCGAAATCGATGCCTTCTCGGTGAGGTCGAGAGCGACTGCCCGCACGGGGGTCGCAAGCTCCTCCGCAAGCTCCTCCAGGCGCTCGCGCCTTCTGGCCACAGCCCAGATTTGGTCGTATGCGCCCTCCTCGCTTGCCCAGCGCGCATACTCGCGCCCCAAGCCGCTTGACGCACCAGTGATCAACGCTATGCGCATGGCTAAGCCTTTCCATCGAAGAGGCGGCCCCGCCGGAAGCGTGTCCGGCAGGGCTGCGAGGCAACCAACCGCAGGAAGCGAGAATCGATCGGCCTACTCGATTAGTCCTCGTCCTTCGAGAGCCAGGAGAACATGGAGCGCACGCGCTCGCCAGTGGTCTCGATGGGGTGGGTGTTGATCTTCTCGCGCTCCTCGAGCAGCTTCTTGTGGCCGTTGTTGCAGTCGTCAACGAACTCCTGGGCGAACGAGCCGTCCTGGATGCGCTTGAGGATGTGCTTCATCGCCTCGCGTGACTTGTCGTTGATGACCAGCGGGCCGGCGTAGTACTCGCCGTACTCGGCGGTGTTGGAGATGGAGTAGTTCATGAAGTGGATGCCCTTCTCGTACATAAGGTCCACGATCATCTTCATCTCGTGATAGCACTCGAAGTAGGCAAGCTCCTCGGGGTAGCCTGCCTCGGTGAGGGTCTCGAAGCCAGCCTTGACCAGCTCGACCAGGCCACCGCAGAGAACGGCCTGCTCGCCAAAGAGGTCCTCCTCGGTCTCCTCGGCGAAGGTCGCCTTGATGAGGCCGGAGCGAGCGCCGCCCAGCGCCCACGCATAGGACATGGCCAGCGCCCACGCGTCGCCGGTGGCGTCGGTCTCAACGCAGACCAGGTCAGGCACGCCGGAGCCCTCGGTGTACTGACGGCGCACGATGTGGCCCGGGCCCTTGGGGGCAACCATGATCACGTTGACGCCCTCGGGGGCCTTGATGTAGCCGTAGTGGATGTTGAAGCCGTGGGCGAAGGCCAGGGTGTTGCCCGGCTCGAGGTTAGGCTCGACGAATTCCTTGTAGACCGCCGGCTGGGTCTCGTCGGGGGTCAGGATCATCACGACGTCGGCTTCCTTGGCGGCAGTCGCCATGTCTGTCACCTTGAGGCCGTGCTCGCGGGCCTTCTCGGCGGACTTGGAGCCCTCACGCAGACCAACGCGCACGTCGACGCCGGAGTCCATGAGGTTCAGCGCATGGGCGTGGCCCTGGGAGCCATAGCCGATGATGGCGACCTTCTTGCCCTGGATGATCGAGGGGTCACAGTCCTTCTCGTAGTAGATGGTGACGGCCATGTCGTACTTCCTTTCGTTTGTGCCGTTTCCTGCTATGTTCATCCGCCAGCTGGCGGTTTGAACCGCGTGGTGTCCGGATTGCCGTTGGGCTACTGGTCATGCCCGCGCGAGATCGCGATCTTGCCGGTGCGCGTGAGCTGACGAATGCCGTACGAGCGGAAGAGGTCCTCAAGCGCGTCGAGCTTGCTCTCGGTGCCGGTGGCCTCCACCGTGAGCGTGTTCTTGCCCACGTCCACGATGTTGGCGCGGAAGACGCCTGCGATCTCGATGATCTCGTGGCGGCGCTCCGGCGTGCACTGCACCTTGAAGAGCACCAGCTCGCGCTCGATGGCGTCATCCTCGGTGAGGTCGGAGATCTTGAAGACCGAGACGAGCTTGTGCAGCTGCTTGGTGATCTGCTCGAAGCCCACGTCGTCGGCCTCGACGATGATGGTCATGCGCGAGAGGCTCTCGTCCTCGGTGGGCGCCACGGTCAACGAGCCAATGTTGAAGCCGCGGCGGCTGATCATGCCGGTGACGCGCGAGAGCACGCCAGGCTTGTTCTCGACCAGCACCGAGAGGATGTGCTTCATCATTCGTCACCGTCCTTCTCGCCATCCGTGATGGCGGGGTGTCCGTCCTTGCCAAAGCCCTTGCCGCTTATGCGCACGCCACCCAGCGTCACGTCCAGGGCGCCAATGATGTCGTCGATGGGCGCACCGGGAGCAACCATGGGGTAGACCGTCTGGTCCGTAGGGATCAAGACGTCGAGAAGGTAGGGTCCCTTGGATGCGAGCATCTCGTCCAGTGCGCCCTCGACCTCTTCCGGGCGAGAGATCTGCCTGCCGTGCCAGCCGTAGGCCTCCGCCAGCTTCACGAAGTCGGGGACGGGCGGTAGCTGGGTAAACGAGTAGCGCTTGTGGTAGAAGAGCTTCTGCCACTGGTAGACCATACCGAGGGCGCGGTTGTCGATGACCAGTACCTTGATCGGTGCACCCTCCTGGATGGCTGTGGCCATCTCCTGCACGTTCATCTGGAGCGAGCCGTCACCGGCGACGCACACAACCTCGTCGTCGGGGCAGCCGATCTTGGCGCCAATGGCCGCAGGGAGGCCAAAGCCCATGGTGCCGGCGCCGCCGGACGAGATGAACGTGCGTGCGTGCTCGCGGTGGATGTTCTGGTGCGCCCACATCTGGTGCTGGCCCACTTCGGTGGTAACGATGGATGCCTCGGGGTCGAGTTTGTCCGAGAGCATGGAGAGCACGACCTCGGGCGCGATCTTGTCGGGGTAGTCCACAGTGCTGGCGAAGTCCTCGGTGTAGAACGGCCAGCGCTCGCGCCACGAGCAGACCTCGGCAAACCAGCCGTCGTCCACGGGCTTGGCGCCCTCCTTGTGCAGGCGCTCGTTGAGCGAGGCGAGAACCACCTTGGCGTCTCCCACGATGGGCACCGTGGGGTTCACGATCTTGCCGATCTCGGCCGGGTCGATATCGATGTGGATGACCTTGGCGTGCGGGGCGAACTCGGAGACCTTGCCGGTCACGCGGTCGGAGAAGCGCGCACCCACGGCGATGAGCAGGTCGCACTCCATGACGGCCATGTTGGCGTACTTCGAGCCGTGCATGCCCACGGGGCCCAGGTTGTGCGTGTTCGAGCAGGGCATGGCACCCTTGCCCATGAGCGAGGTCACCACGGGGATGTCCATGGTCTCGGAAAGGTCGACCAGCTCTTGGCAGGCGTGGCTGGTCACGATGCCGCCGCCGGCGTAGATGAGCGGGCGCTTGGCCCTCATGATGAGTTGGGCTGCCTGCTTGACCTGCCGCGCGTTGCCACGGTAGGTGGGCTTGTAGGAGGCAATGCTCATGGAGTCGGGGTAGCGGAAGACCATCTGCGTGCCGGAGAGGTCGCTGGGGACATCGATGAGGACGGGTCCCGGGCGGCCGGTGGAGGCGATGTAGAACGCCTCGCGGAAGGTGCGCGTGAGATCGTCGGTCGACTGCAGCAGGAACGAGTGCTTCACGATGGGCATGGTGATGCCCACGATGTCGGATTCCTGGAACGAGTCGGTGCCAATGACGCCGCGCGTGACCTGGCCGGTGATGACCACCATGGGCACGGAGTCCATGTAGGCGGTCATGATGCCGGTCACGGTGTTGGTGGCACCAGGGCCAGAGGTGACGAGAACAACGCCAACCTTGCCCGTGGCGCGGGCATAGCCATCGGCCATGTGTGCGGCACCCTGCTCGTGCCTGGCCAGCACGTGGTGGATGCGCTTGGAATCATAGAGTGCGTCATAGATCTTGATCGCCTGTCCGCCGGGGTAGCCAAAGATTGTGTCGACCCCCTCGCACTCCAGGCTTGCGATGATCGCCTGGGCGCCGGTCATGGTCTTGCCCTCGTACTCGGAGTGCGAGCCCATGCCAAAGGGCTTGCCTTCGATGGCGGTCTGCTTGCGTGCGAGCTTCTCGGCAACGGACGCCGCGTGGTTGTCGGTGTTCGTCATGACAGGTATGCCCCCTTGTCTGCGCTGGTGACGAGCTTGGCGTAGCGGGAGAGGACGCCCGTGGCATACTTGGGTGCGGGCGGCGCCCAGGCGGCGCGGCGATGCGCGAGCTCGTCCTCCTCGACGAGCAGGTCGAGCGTGCCGGCCTCGATGTCGATGGCGATCTGGTCGCCCTCGTGCACAAGGGCGATGGGGCCGCCGGCCGCGGCCTCGGGGCTCACGTGGCCAACGCAGGGGCCCTTGCTCGCGCCGGAGAAGCGGCCGTCCGTGATGAGCGCGACGGACTTGGCAAGCCCCATGCCGCAGATGGCCGAGGTGGGCGTGAGCATCTCGCGCATGCCGGGGCCGCCGGCGGGGCCCTCGTAGCGAATCACCACGACGTCGCCGGGATTGATCTTGCCGCCAAAGATTGCCCCGCAGGCGGTCTCTTCGGAGTCGAAGACGCGCGCCGGGCCGGTGTGCCTGTACATGCTGGGGTCGACGGCGCTCTTCTTGACCACGCCGCAGTCCGGCGCGAGGGAGCCGTGCATGACCTTGAGGCCGCCGTCGGGGGAGTAGGGGTTGTCAATGTGGCGGACCACCGTGCCGTCGACGGGCGGGCACTGCTCGACCCACTCGCCCATGGTGCCGTGGCAGGTGTTGGCCGTGAGGTCGAGAAGGCCGGCGCGACCCAGCTCGCCGACGATTGCCGGGACGCCGCCCACGTCGTTCAGGTCTTGGATGTGGAGCGGGCCGGCAGGCGCCAGGCGCACGATGTTGGGCGTTGCCGAGCAGGCCCTGTCCCAGTCGTCCATGGTCACGGGGCAGCCGGCTGCGTGTGCGATGGCCGTGAGGTGAAGCATGGTGTTGGTCGAGCCGCCAAAGGCCTGGTCAAGTGCCATGCCATTGCGAATGGCACGCTCATCGATGATCTGGCGAGCGGTGATGCCCTTCTCGAGGAGCTCCATGGCCTTCATGCCGGCGTGCTTGGCAAGGCGGATGCGCTCGGAGTAGACGGCGGGGATGGTGCCGTTGCCGGGAAGCGCAATGCCCAGGGCCTCGGAGAGGCAGCAGATGGAGTTGGCGGTGAACATGCCCGAGCAGCTGCCGCAGGTGGGGCAGGCGGTGTTCTCGAGCCAGTGCATCTCCTCCTCGGTCATGGTGCCGGCGGTGACTTGGCCTGCGGCATCAAAGAGGGTGTTGAGGTCGGTCTGCTCGCCGTGGCGACCGCGACCGGCAAGCATGGGGCCGCCGGAGACCAGCACGGTGGGGATGTCCAGGCGGCAGGCGGCGATGAGCATGCCGGGAACGACCTTGTCGCAGCTGGGGATCAGGACCATGGCGTCGAACTGGTGGCCCTGGATGACGCACTCGACGGAGTCGGCAATCACTTCTCGGCTGGTAAGCGAGAAGCGCATGCCTTCGTGGTTCATGGCGATGCCGTCGCACACGCCAATGGTGTTGACCTGCAGTGGGGTGCCACCCGCCATGCGGATGCCGGCCTTGACGGCGTCGGCGATCTTGTCCAGGTGGATGTGGCCGGGGATGACCTCGTTCTGAGACGAGACGACCGCCACAAGCGGCCGGTCGAGCTCCTCGTCCGTGAGGCCGTCGGCCTTGAGCAGGCTCCTGTGTGGAGCACGGGCCAAGCCCCGTTTTATGGCATCGCTTCGAAGTCCCATGGTCACCTCTCGCTTCCTGTGCAACCTGCTGCGTGCGAGAAATGCGACTTCAGGCGAGAGTGGTGCGTTCTCCCGATGCCCGTTACGGTGGACTCCGGCCCGAGGTAGTTGCGAATCGCCTGGTGGGGGGTGGCCCAGAGGCGGCGTGCGTTCGCCCGAGCAGCTCGAGGGAATGTTCCTTGCCACCCACCGCGGGTTCTCAGCGGTCCCGCTTGCTGTGGGATGGCGTGGCAAGTACTCGCCCTGTCATCACATTTGCTCTGAAACTGTGTGGACGATTCTACGCCATCGGTTGGGTGCGTACGGTAACGAGGAGGTAAATTCCACACCTTGCGCGGGGGCAGCTTTTCCGGCGAGAATGCACGAGAGGCCGCGCCCCACGTGTTGTCCCTCTCGGCTGCACCCGGCCACGGTATACTTGCCTAGACAAGTGGTTCCCGGCTGGTCCGGTCCCGTGCCACCGTCCCCGAAAGGAGGCGTTAGCCATCATGGGCGAGGAGTACAGAAAGGCCCTCCGTCGCGGCGAGCGTGACCTGCGGCATGACGCGTCGGCTGGCGTCTATCCCTACCTTCCCGCGCTCGACTCCGTCCTTGCGCCGGGGGACACGGTTGGCGAGGTTCGCCTGGGCACGATGGAGATTCCGCTCGAGATGGTCGTCGGCACCCGTACCGAGGGCCGCCAGCGCACCTTCTCGCGCACCTTCATGCCTGTGCTCGCACCAACCACGGAGTTCGCCTTCAAGTGGTCGCGTCTCTACGACATCCAGACCTCCGAGGGCTTCCGCGACCCCGTCAAGGTCTACGAGTACATGCACCGCTTCTACGTCCAAGAGGGGAACAAGCGCGTCTCGGTGATGAGCTACGTGGGGGCCTACTCCATCGAGGCCGAGGTCACGCGCCTTCTCCCGCGTCAGTGGGACGCTCCCGAGCGCCGCCTTTACGGAGAGTTCCTCGAGTTCTGGCGTGCTGTGCCCACCTATGAGATCGAGTTCTCCCGCGAGGGGTCCTACCGGCGCCTTGCCACCCTTATGGGCCGTGACCTCGACAAGCCCTGGCCCGATGACGCCGTCTGCGGTCTCACCTCGACATACGAGTACTTCCGCTCCCTCTGCCAGCGTGCTGGCGGCTCACACCTTGATATCACCTGTGGTGACGCTCTCCTTGCGTACCTGAGCTACTTCCCGGACGAGCGGCTGCTCGACACGCCGCCCTCCATCGTGGTGGAGCGCATCGGCCGCCTGTGGTCAGAGCTCGCGCTGGCGGGCCCGCGTGAGGACGTGGTGCTCGTGAGCGAGCCAAGCGCGGAGCCGTCCTCGCACGGTGCCCTCTCGCGTCTCTCGTTCCGTACGCCCTATTCGCAGGCAAACCCGCTGCGCCTTGCCTTTCTCTACGAGAAGCCCCTTACAACCTCCAGTTGGGCCCGCGCCCACGACGCCGGTCGCCTCGGGGTCGAGAGGCGCTTCAATGGCCTGGTCCAAACCACAGCCTTTGACGCCTGCGCCTCCCCGGGCGACTTCTCGGCCGTGGTCGACGTGGCCGTCGAGCATGGCGCGCAGGCGATCTTCTCCTGTTCGCCCACGCTCATGACGAGCACAGCCAAGGCGGCCATCGCCCACCCAGAGGTGCGCTTTCTCAACTGCTCGTGCAACCTGCCGCACAGCCGCGTGCGCTCCTACTATGGGCGCATGTACGAGGCCAAGTTTGTGACCGGCGCCCTGGCTGCGAGCTTCTCGACCAACCATCGCGTGGGCTACCAGGCAAACGTCCCTATGTTTGGGTCGGTTGCCGAGATAAATGCCTTTGCCATAGGAGCGGCGCTTGTGGACCCCGAGGTCAAGGTTCGCCTGGTCTGGTCCACGCGTGGCGGCGACTCCCTCTATCACAGGATGGCAGACGAGGGCGTCACCGTGATGTCGGGCTCTGATGTCACGGCGCCGTGGGACGATTCCTGCGCGCTGGGCCTCTACCAGATGGTGAACGGCCGCGTGCACAACCTCGCGCTGCCGGTGTGGAACTGGGGCCGCTACTACGAGCTTATCGTCCAGGGGCTGCTCAACGGCTCGTGGCAGGACACCGATGGAGAGGGGCGTCCGTGGGCGGTAAGCTACTGGTACGGCATGTCGGCGGGGGTCATCGGGCTACGCCTCTCGGATGACCTGCCCTACTATTCGCGTAAGCTTGTCGAGCAGGTCACGCATGGCATCGAGCGAGGTGTGCTTGACCCCTTTGCGGGGGAGCTTCGTAGCCAGCTGGGCGTGGTGCAGCCGGCAGGGTCGCCCAGGTTGAAGGAGCAAGACGTTGTGTCCATGAGCTGGCTCAACGACAACATAGAGGGCACCCTTCCCGAAAACTGGCACCCCGTTGACGAGACGTCTGTGGGCGGAGGCTTGGTCTCATGAGGATTCTCGCCGTTGCCGACGTTGAGGAGCGTGCCCTCTGGGAGGGGTTTTGCCGCTCCCGCTTCGAGGATGTCGACCTCGTCCTTGCCGCAGGTGACCTTGATGCGGATTATCTCGAGTTTCTCGTCACGATGCTTTCGTGCCCGGTGCTCTATGTCCATGGCAACCACGACGAGGGCTACCGCCGAAAGCCGCCACTGGGCTGCATCTGCGTGGACGGCTCCGTCTACGTCTATCGGGGCCTGCGCATCGTGGGGCTGGGAGGCTCCATGCGCTACAAGGATGGCACCTACATGTCGACCGAGCGCGAGATGCGCAAGCGCATACGTAAGGTTGAGCCGCGGATCCGCCTGCTGGGCGGCTTCGACGTGCTGCTCGCTCACGCGCCTGCGCGTGGCATGGGCGACCTCGACGACCTGCCGCACCGGGGCTTCGAGTGCTTCAACGACCTGGCCGAGCGCTGGCGGCCCGCCCTTATGGTCCACGGCCACGTGCACGCGAACTACCTCACGAACTTCTCGCGCGAGCGGGAGCTTCCCTGCGGGACGCGAGTCGTGAACGCCTTCGGCCACGTTGAGCTGGACGCCCCCGTACCGCGGCAGCTCTCGTACGGCTGGAAGGAACACCTGGTAAACAGGCGTGCGCTGCGCGAGAGCGACGGCATTGCCTCGCAGGAGGAAGGACTTCTCGGCGCGGGGCAGTCCTATGGCCAGCGGTGGTAGTTCTGCGGCAGGCGGTGATGGGCTACCCTTCTGGGCGCCGCCTGGCGATGGGCGCCTTTCGAGGGGAGACACTGGGCATGTCAGTTCAGGACGTCCAGACTTACCTTGCGCCCTCTGGCGTTGCCGATAAGATCATCGAGTTCGACCAGTCGAGCGCCACGGTCGAGTTGGCAGCGCGTGACCTGGGGTGCGGGCCCGCGCGCATCGCGAAGACCATGGCATGCGTGGCGGGGGAGGGCGCCGTCCTCGTGGTGTGCGCGGACGACGCCAAGCTCTGGAGCTCGGCCTTCAAGCGTGAGTGCGGGACAAAGCCGCGCTTCGTGACGCCCGACGACCTACCCCAGGTGGTGGGCCACCCCATGGGCGGCATCTGCCCGTTTGCCGTAAAGCCCGGCGTGCGCACGTACCTGGACGTCTCGCTGCGCCGTTTTGACCTCGTGTTTCCTGCAGCGGGAAGCGAGAACAGCGCGATTGGCCTGACGCTTGAGCAGCTGGAGCGCTGCTCGGCGGCCGAGGGTTGGGTGGACGTGTGCAAGGGCTGGCGGGAGGAGAGCCCCCAAGGCGCGTAGGGCACAGGCCCCTTCCTTTCTCGCGTCTCAGCTCCAACAGAAAGGGCGAGCGGCCCTTGTGCCTTGGCGAGCGGTATGCGCGATGCTATCGCTAGGAACTTTCGTTTTCTTACGAAAACTTACGTATACTGTCTTCACGTACAGAGATTGTGATGGATGCATGGTTTAACGATGGTTTGTACGTGTAAATTACGTAGTTCTCTGGCATGCATCACGCACGTGCTGCATTGAGAGGAGCGAGGATGGCAAACGAGAACACCGCCTATGACCTCCTGGCTGTGACGGGATGCCCAACGGGTATCGCGCACACATACATGGCCAAGGAGGCCCTTGAGAAGGCTGCCAAGGACAGGGGCCTTACCATCAAGGTGGAGACCCAAGGGCAGGTTGGCGCCGAGAACGAGGTGACGCCTGCGGAGATTCGTGCCGCCAAGGCAGTCATTATCGCGGCGGACAAGGATGTCCAGCCCGAGCGCTTTGAGGGGAAGCCCGTCGTGAGCGCTGGCGTGACTGCCGCGATCAAGGACCCAAGCGGCCTTATCGACAAGGCGCTTGCAGCCAAGGCGAAAGGTGAGCTCTCTGAAGAGGTTGCCAAGGCCACGAGCGACGTCCCCGAGGAGAAGGAATCCGTCGCGCATATCATCTACAAGCACCTGATGAACGGCGTCAGCCACATGCTGGTCTTCGTTGTCGCCGGCGGCGTCCTCACGGCCATCTCGTTCCTCTGGGGCATCACCTCGTATGATTCCACCGCAGCCGACTACAACTCCTTCGCCGCCATGCTCAAGATCGTCGGCGGGATTGCCATGAACCTCATGGTCCCGGTGCTCTCGGCCTACATCGCCGAGTCCATCGGCAAGCGCCCCGCCTTGGTCCCCGGCTTCATCGCCGGCATGATTGCCATCCAGGGCCTGCCCGTCTCGCCTGAGACTGGTCTCATCGACGCGAGTGGCACCGGCGTCGGCTTTGGCTTCCTTGGCGGCATCGTCGGCGGCTTCCTTTCCGGTTACGTCATTCTCGGCCTCGAGAAGCTGCTGTCCGGGCTGCCCAAGAACCTTGACGGCCTGAAGGCCATCTTCCTCTACCCGCTTCTCTCTGCATTCGTGGTTGGCCTTGTGATGCTGGGCATCTCTGGCCCCATGGCTGCCATCAACACCGGCATGATGGATTTCCTGAAGGGCCTCGAGTCCTCTGGCCCCATCGTCCTCGGCCTTGCAATTGGCTGCATGTGCGCATTTGACATGGGCGGTCCCGTCAACAAGGCAGCGTACGTCACTGGCACCATGATGCTCACCGAGGCGCTTGCCGCAGGCGTTGGCACCGAGACGTACAACTTTGGCACGAACTTCATGGCCGCCGTCTCTGCCGCATGCATCGTCCCGCCCCTCATCACCACCTTTGCTGTGATTGTCGGCAAGAGGTACTTCTCCAAGGCCGACCACGATGCCGGCATCGTGAACCTGATCCTCGGCTGCACGCACATTACCGAGGGTGCCATTCCGTTCATGACAAAGAACATCTGGCCTGTCATGCCCATCATGATGCTCGGCTCGTCCATTGGCGCCATCCTCACGATCCTCTTTGGCGTGCATGACCCTGCGCCTCACGGCGGGTTCCTCGTCCTGCCCGTTGTCGACGGTGGCGGCCTCTGGGTTCTCGCGATTCTCGCCGGCACCGTCGTAGGCGGCATCCTCTACGTCATCTTCAAGAAGTACGAGTATGACAAGAGCGGCGGCGTCGTTGCGGAGTAGGGTGGTCCTGGCGTCCCTGGCACGACCCATCCCAACCCGTTCGTTTCCTCCAGGGGCCCGGCTTCTGCCGGGCCCCCTTGATGAGTCCGGCGATCCTGGAGGACCAATGATCTACACCCTCACCACCAACCCCGCGGTTGACATGAACGTCACGAGCGACCGCCCGTCGACCCAGCACGTCAACCGCACGCGCAATGCCGTGTACACCCCCAACGGCAAGGGGCTCAACGTGAGCTTCACCCTCAAGCACTACGGGGTGGACTCAAAGATCCTGGGGTTCTTCGGAGGCTTCTCGGGTGACTACATCGTCTGCGGTGCACGGAAGGTCTGCGAGGTGGAGCCCGTCCTTATCGACGGCATCACGCGCGTGAACCTCTTCATCGCGACTCCCGACGGCGAATACAAGTTCCCAAACGCCGGGGCTCCCGTGGGCAGAGAGAAGCAGGAGGAGATGCTCGGGCTTCTCCGCCAGGCCCAGGACCTCGACTGCCTGGTGGTGTCTGGCAGCCTGCCCCCCCAGATCGACCCGTCCTATTACGACGAGCTCATCGACGTGGTGCACGAGAGGGGCGCAGACCTTGTCCTTGACATCTCCCACCCGCACCTGGCCGAGCTTGTGGAGAAGCGCCCGCTGCTCATCAAGCCCAACGACGAGGAGGCTGCGGCAGTCTTTGGCGCTGATGTGGGCGACGAGTCAGCGATCCTTGTGGCGCTGGGAAAGATTCACGCGCGCGGTGCCCAGAACGTGCTGCTCACGCTGGGTGGCAACGGAGCGTACTTCTCCGACGGGGAGCATGTGTGGCGAGCCGAAGCCGTCCGCGTGCCCGTGTTGAGCACGGCCTGCGCGGGGGACGCCACGCTTGCCGGCTTCCTCTCGATCTGGTACGCGGACCGCAGCGCGATTGTGCCGGCGCTCGCGCGTGCAATGGCCACCGGGGCCAACGTTGCCATGAGCGCAGGGCTCGGAGACTTTGCTAAGGTGGAGGAGTTCGAGCGGGAGGTTCGCATCACCCAGGTTGCGTAATGCGCCTCGGCCGTGCGCTCTGTCGAGGAGGTATTGCACATGGGGACCACAGGGGGACGCCTGCTTGCCGAGGAGCGGCGGAAGCGCATCGTGGGCATGGTGGATGAGCGCCAGAGCGTGCTCGTCTCCTCCATATGCGAGGAGTTTGGCGTGTCTGCGGTCACGGCGCGCGGGGACCTCGACTACCTCGAGCAGGAGGGCCTTCTCAAGCGCACCCATGGCGGTGCGGTTGCCGTGACCCAGAACGTGATACCCCGCGTGTCGGAGAGGCTGCGCAAGAACGCCAGCGCAAAAAGGCTGATCGCCCGGCTGGCTGCAGAGCGCGTGCATGATGGCGAGATGATCCTCGTTGGCTCGGGCTCCACCACGCTCGAGTTTGTGATGGCGCTCGACAAGAAGCGCGACCTCACCATCGTGACGAATGCCTGTCACGTCATCGACTACGCAGAGGCCCACCTCCCCGATGTCACCATCATGAGTACCGGCGGCAAGCTCGAACGCAAGTATCGCCACTACTGCGGGCCTCTCGTGGTGGCTAGCCTGCGCGACGTGTACGCGGAGGAAGTGTTTCTCGGCGCGGACGGCTTTGAGCCAAGCTTCGGATTCCTTGCGGAGTACGAGCAGACGGCCATCGCGAAAGTTGAGTTTCTGAGGCACGCGCGCACGCGCACCATCCTCATGGATGAGTCGAAGGTTGGTGCGGGTAGGTCATTCGTGCGCTTCGCGAAGCCAGATGGCGTTGATGTGGTGATCATGGACGCGGACCCGGATGGCCTGGTCGCCTCTGTTGCGAAGAAGGTCGTCACCGCCGAGTAGGGCGTGGCACCAAAGGAGGAGAGCGCATGGCGGACGACTTCACATCAATCATGGGATGGCAGGGCATGGGTGCCATCGCGGTGGACGGGCTTGGTTTGGGTGGCACCGCGCCAGATGCTTCGGCGGAGGGCTTTTGACGCCATTCCCACGTGGGTCGCCGATATGGGCTTCCCAACGGCGCCATCGGTCACGCGCGCCATGGCCAAGCGAATCGAGCACCCGGCCTTTGGCTACTTCTCGCCGCGCGGTGAGTGCCACCAGGCCATCATTGACTGGCAGCGACGTCGTAACGGTGTGGATGGGCTTGAGCCCGGCCACATAGGCTACGAGAACGGAGTCCTTGGCGGCGTGGTCTCGACGCTCACGGCCCTTGCGGCGCCAGGCGACGCCGTGCTTCTCCACAGTCCCACCTACATAGGCTTCACGCATTGCATCGAGGAGAACGGCTACCGGATCGTGCTCTCGCCTCTCGTTCAGGGCGAGCGGGGCGTGTGGCGCATGGACTTTGACGACATGGCTGCAAAGCTGGAGGAGAACCACATCCACGTGGCGGTGCTCTGCTCGCCTCGCCGCACAACCCGTGCGGGCGCGTGTGGGAGCGCTGGGAGATCGAGCGCGCGATGGAGGCCTACCGAGAGCACGACTGCGTGGTGACCTCTGACGAGATTTGGTCCGACCTGGTGCTGCCCCAGGCATCATCACGTGCCGACCCAGTCTGTGGGCGACGACGCCCACAGACGTACCGTGGCGCTCTATGCGCCGAGCAAGACCTTCAACCTGGCAGGGCTCGTGGGGAGCCATCACATCATCTATGACGATTGCCTGCGCGACCGCGTGGCGTCCAGGGGCTCAAAGTGCCACTACAACTCGATGAACGTGCTCTCGATGCATGCGCTTATCGGCGCGTACAGCCGCGAGGGCGAGGAGTGGCCGGGCGAGCTTCTGCAGGTGCTGGACGGCAACGTGGCCTGGGCGTGCGACTTTATCTGCGAGCACTTCGAGGGCGTGCGCGTGAGCCGGCCCGAGGGAACCTACATGCTGCTTCTCGACTGCAGCGAGTGGTGCGAGAGGCACGGCCGCGACATCGACTGGGTTGAGCGCGCGGGATGGCGCGTGGGCGTGGACTGGCAGGATGGGCGTGTGTTCCACGGACCCTGCCACGTGCGCGTTAGCCTTGCGCTGCCGCTCTTGCGCGTGCAGGAGGCCTTTGGCCGACTCGACCGCTACGTGTTCAACGCATAGGCTACCCCGCAAGGCCCGCGATGACGCTCGCCATCGCGACAATGACGCCGACGATCGACTCGCCGCCAAGCACGCCAGAGGCCACAACAACGCCAGCCTCCTGCGCATCGGCATCGCGTGCGGCACGCTCGTCCTCGGGAAGCCCCGCGTTGCGAGTGGTGCGTGCACGGCCAATGGCCCACTTGAGCGCAGCGCCCAACGCAGCGGTGAACGACATGTAGAACGGCAGGTAGACGCCAAGTCCCAGCATCATGGCCGGCAGGCCCGCCCAGTAGAGGCCAATGCCTGCCACAAGTCCAATGGCAAACGCCGGAACGCTGGGAATGCCCGAGACCATCGTGGCCACAACGCTCGCCTGTGCCGAGACGAACTCCCTTCCCAGCCCAAAGGCGTCGGGCCCATAGGCGCTGACCAGCGCCATCATGACGGCAGCGGAGACAACCGCCCCCAGCACGCCACCGATCGCCTGCCCAAGCCACTGGGCGCGCGGGTCGGTGCCAAGGATGCTCCCGGCCTTGAAGTCGTTCATCACGTCGCCGGCAAGTCCGCATGCAACAGCCACCACGCCGGCAATAAAGAAGAGCTGTACGTCTCGTACCTGTGCAAACGCCGAGACAAGCAGCAGCACGATGAGGCCAAAGATCTCCATGGGGTCGATGCCCGTCTGTCCGCACGACTGCGCGCTCATCGCGGTGGTCACAAAGGCGAGAAGCACCACTACAACGCTTACCAGCGGCGAGAGGCCGAGTCCCATGCACATGAGGACCACGATGGCAGCGGCAATCACGGCGAAGGTGCCGGCGTCAGTGCGGACGCTGCCGGTGACGAGCGACCCTTGACCGCCTGCCGCGCCGTCCGAGGCGCTTGAGGGGCCTCGCACCCCACGCACGATGCCCGCAAGCTGCGGCAGGATGTCCTTTGCCACCACGGCCAGGCCAGCGCCCATCATGAGTCCCATGCCCAGGCTCTTCACGATGCCCTGCGCTGCGCCAACTTCCCAAAGCCCAGCGGCACTGCCCGCCACCACAACGCCAAAGTTGGCGAGAAGAGCCCCCGCAAACCACCAGGCCACGGCAGCGCCACCCACAAGGAAGCCCACCGAGACCATCATCGGCGAATTGTAGATGCCAAAGCTCACACCGGGGATGGGGAGCGTCGCCAGCATGGAGGGCACCGCGCCGAGGGCGTCGCGCAGCACGGCATAAATACCGGCAAGCCCCATCGAGGCGAAGAGGTGTCGTCCGGTCCTGCCGCCGGCCTCGGTCGCGCGCAGGGTCTGCGCCGCGGAGGCCCCCATGGGGAACTCGAGGTTTACATCAACGATGAAGTGCCGGTGGATGATAGCGGTGGCTACGAGGCCCAGTCCCGTGCCGGCAAGGGCCACAGCAAGCATCTGAACAAACCCCACTTCGCCGGCGTACCCGAGCATCCAGGCGCCAGGGATGGTGAAAGCAAGCCCGCCTGCGACCATGGCACCTGCGGACATGATGGTATGCGTGACGTTGGCCTCGTTGAGGCTGGCGTCTCCAAGAAGCTTGAGGAAGAAGAGCGAAACTATGGCTGCGAACACAATCGGCCACGGAAGCGCACCGAGTTTGAGCGCCGTGTATGCCGAGGATGCGGTGATAACGACGCAGCCAATGCAGCCAATGACGACGCCACGCGCCGTCAGCTGTCCACGCCACGTGGCGTGGCCGGAAGAATCGCCCATGTTGCTCTCCTTTGCGTATATCCGCTCCCCCTGGCGGCCGGCGAATGCAGGCCGAGGAGTCGGGTTACCTATGCCCATGCGCCGGACCAGCGCGCGGACTTGGTAGAGTATAGCGAAAGGGGCGATCCGTCAGCGTCGAGGGGAGTACGCATGGCAAAGGGCGAGCAGGCCGAGCGGTCAGTGCCTGTCGGCGAGGGGCACTGCGTCCTGGCCGTAGACGTGGGAAACACCTCCACCGGCTTTGGCCTTTTCTCGGCAGATGCTGGCGAGGCGGACGAGCCGCTGGGGACCTGGGAGCTCACCACGCCCGCAAGGATCACGGCCGATGAGGCCCGCATGCAGGTGGCGCAGGTCCTGGGCGTGCTTGCGCGTGACGTGGCCGGGCAGCGCTCGCTCTCGTCGGAGCGCGCGACAGCCGCCGAGCCGCCGCTTGACGCAGTCCTCTCGTGTGTGGTGCCGCCGCTTACCGAGGCGTGGTCGGCAGCGCTTGCCACGGCCTGTCATACGCGCCCCATTGTGGTGGGGCCGGGCCTCAAGACCGGCTTACGCATGCGCTACCGAGACCCCGCCGAGATTGGCCCCGACCGCATAGCCGACGTTGTGGCAGCCAAATCCGCATATGGCTCGCCCGTTGTTGTAGTGGACTTTGGGACAACCGTGAACATCGAGGTAATCGATGCCGAAGGTGTCTTTCTCGGTGGCATCATTGCGCCGGGCCTCGCACTTGGGGCACGGGCGCTCTCCCATGCGGCCGCCCGGCTGCCCGTCATCGAGCTGCAGGCGCCGAAGGAGGCTATCGGGCGCTCCACGCGCGAGGCCATGCAGTCTGGCGTGGTCTTTGGCGAGACTGCCCGCGTGGACGGCCTTCTCAGCCGCGTATTCGAAGAGCTTGGTGGAGAGGCCCGCGTCGTTCTTACAGGCAGCAGCGCCAGTCGCGTGGCGCCGCTCATGGCCCATGCCGCCAAGGTGGACGAGACGCTCACGCTGCGCGGGCTTCACCAGCTGCGGCTTGGAGCGAACCGGCGCGGCTAGCGCTGCGGACCGCAAACTGTTCGGCTGCACCATACACAACGACGGCCCGGGCGGGGTTTCCGCCCAGGCCGTCGCGAGCCTCCCATGCGCTTGGTGCCAGCGCTCTCGCCTGCGCTTCTCGCCGGCGCCTAGAAGCGCGGATAGAGCATGGTTGGGTAGGTGGTCACATTCTCCTGCGGGCCACGCTGGCCACGAACCTTGTTCACGATTACCTGCGCCGCTGCCGCTGCGAGCACGGTACCAAAGAGCAGCGCAAGCATGATGAGGAACACGGTTAGGATGATGGGCGGGCTGGATGTGGAAATGATGGGCATATGCCGTCACCTGCGACTTTCTTGAGCGGCCTTCAACTTTGCACCTCTTTTGTAACACGTCGGCAATATTGTTTCAAGTATGTTACGAGAAGTACGGGCAACGGTCTCTCCTGCCGGCTTGCCGGTGGCTCTGGCCGATGCAAAGACCACGTGAACCGCACGCATAACGCTAGTCGGGTGAGCGAATGGGGTACGATTTGGCTGCGGCGCATCTGCGCGCGCCCGAAGGGAAGGTTCTCATGATTATGTTGCTTCTCGCATCAGCCCTTGCCGTTGTCTTGGCGCCGGTCATGCTCGCCGTGCTGGCGGTCTGGCTGGTCTTTGCCCTTGTTGTGGGCATCTTCCGTGCCCTGGGATGGGTGATTGGCGCGGGGCTTCGGGCGTTTTGGTGGCTCTTCGCCGCGTCGCTCGTTCTTGGGCTCATTGGATTTGCGCCTGCCATTCTCTTGGCAATTGTTGTCGCCGTTGCGGCTTGCGCGCACCCCACGCGTGTAGGATGAGGGCATGATTATCATTTGGATTTTGATGGGGGCGTGCGCGTGAACGGTACGATGCTCCAAGGCTTCTCCTGGTACCTAGACGCAGATGGCAGGCACTGGCGTCGGCTGGCAGAAGACGCCCGGCTCTTTGCCGACAACGGAATAACTGCCGTATGGCTGCCGCCTGCCTACAAGGGGATGGCTGGGGTAGACGATGTTGGCTATGGCGTGTATGACACGTACGATCTAGGAGAGTTTGACCAGAAGGGCTCCGTGCGCACGAAGTATGGTACGAAGGAAGAGTACCTTGCCGCGATAGACGCCCTGCACGCGGCGGGCATGGAGGTTCTCGCCGACGTGGTTCTCGACCACCGCATGGGCGCCGATGGCACTGAGCGCGTGCGCGCAACAGAGATGGCATCGTACAACCGCGAGCAGCCCACATCGGCCCCGCGTGACATTACCGCTTGGACGCGCTTCGACTTTCCGGGGCGCGGTGACACGTATTCTGGCTTCAAGTGGAACTGGACCTGCTTTCACGGGGTCGACTATGACGAGGCCACCCACACAAATGCGATTTACCTCTTTGACGGCAAACACTGGAGCGAGCAGGTCGATCATCACGACAACGGCAACTATGACTATCTCATGGGCTGCGATGTGGACGAGATGTACCAGCCTGTCTATGACGAGCTCCTGCGCTGGGGCGAATGGTACCTCTCAACCTGCAACCTTGACGGCTTCAGGCTCGACGCGCTCAAGCATATGGGCCGGCAGTTCTTTCTCCGCTGGCTTCCTGCGCTTAGGCAGGAGTTTGGCAAGGAGCTTTTCACGGTGGGGGAGTACTGGTCGCCCGACCTGGGAGAACTCAAGGCCTACCTAGGTGCCGAGCGTGCCATGAGCCTCTTTGACGTGCCCCTTCACTACCACCTCTACGAGGCGTCCTGCTCCTTTGGCAACGTTGACCTGCGCCATCTCTTCGATGGGACCCTTGTGGGGTCAGACCCAATGCGTGCCGTTACCTTTGTTGAAAACCATGACACCCAGCCTGGCCAGGCGCTTCAGTCCTTTGTCCAGAGCTGGTTTAAGCCCTCGGCGTACGCGCTCATCCTGCTGCGCGAGGCGGGCTACCCTTGCGTCTTTTACGGTGACCTCTTTGGCATGCCTAATGACGGCAACATCCCCGCCGTTCGCGAGCTGCCTCTCCTCATGGAGCTTCGCCGTCGCTTTGCCTACGGCCCACAGCACGACTACCTGGACGACCCGGACGTTATTGGTTGGGCACGCGAGGGTGACGGGCGCCATGGCGGCTCTGGTGTTGCCTGCGTGCTTACCGATCGCGAGGGCGGCTCAAAGCGCATGTACGTGGGCGCTCGCCATGCCGGCGAGCGGTGGGTTTCCGTTCTTGGCGGAGAGTCTGATACCTGCGTGGGCGACGATGGCTGCGCAGAGTTCGTCTGCAACGGGGGGAGCCTCTCGGCATATCTGCCCGAGGATACGGCTGGCGTTCTCGAGAACGACATCGTGCGGTACGGCCAGGATGCCCCCGCAGACTTGAGCTCGCATCTGCCGGTTCCGAGTGCAGGGGAGAAGCGCGAGGCAGACCGCATCAAGCGGGATGCCGATCGCTACGCGTCCAACCAGGCAAGCAGGTAGTCCACCACCAGGCCGTATGAGGAGCCCCATCCTTTTCGCCAAAGCTCCTGAGGTAGGTGTCGTTGGCCGTGGTGCCCACGTCTTCAAAGGGGCCCTTGTAGGCCTGGTAGTGCTGCCGTGCGGCTGTTCGGTCTTGCAGTACAAGCTCAACGCCTGAGCCGTCCTCGCCCGCGGGAGCCTCTGAGACCACCCGCTGGGCACGCTTGGGGTTCTCTGCCAGCAGGGCGTTTACGCAGTGGTTGAAAGCGGAGTAGCAGCCAGAGTACGAGAGGCGCACGTCATCGCTACAAGAGCAGGCGAGAAAGGCCGAGAGGTTCGCCTCCCCTTCGTTGGCAGTGCCCAGGCGGTGGGCTGCCTCGTGGCACATCGTGAAGGGCAGCTCGGCGGTCGCGGTTTTGAGCGGTACGCTGGATTCTGCAGTGTCAAGAAGATACCTGTGTGGCCGCTGTAGAGCAGGGGCTCGTCAAAAAGCAGGTGCGACTTTATGGGTGCAGTGCTTCCCGAGAAGACCTCATAGCGCTGGGCGAGCGGGATATACGACACTTCGGCAATGCTTGCGAGCTCGTAGGAGTCCTGTTGGGGGAGTACCGTCCTCCTCGCGCGGAACCAGTGACGCGCGGCTGGCGGCTTGGCCCAGATAGTACGCGGTGACGCTTGCCAGCTGGCCCTCGCTGTGCTGAGCTTTCAAGGCCAAGGTCTCGGGAGAGTTCCGGCGCGTAGTGGTTGAGCGCCCATCCGGCGGTGCCGAGAAACGCGGTTACTGCTATGGTCAGAGCTACCATCGAGAGCCAGGGGAGAAAGCGCTTGCGGTGGCGTATGCGGTGAACCAGCGTGGCGATTGCCGCCGCCACGAGGCCAACGGTGTCCAGTCCCATATGGCGAAGGGGGCTATGCTTGCGGCCGTTGCCAGGGCAGCCATGAGAGACTTTGAGAACTGGCAGTAGCCGGGGAAGAGCATTGCCTGCAAGTCTTGGTCGAGAGAAAAGCGAGGCGAGTGCTGGGCTGGAAGAAACCGGCGGAGGCCATCGCCGAGGTGCTCGCCGAGGCGAACGGAAATCCGCAATGGCCGCGTTAATCCGCTGTCGGTTGTTGTCATTTTGCCAGTTCCGGCGTCGGTTTGACGCCGGAGCCTGCGTTTGCGCAGCCATCACAAGACCCCTTCGGCGCTGAAATGACATTGCGGAGCTCGTTCCCGCAGCAACTACGTACAAAAGCGCCCCTCCGTCATCAACGGTGCGCATCGCGCAGCCCTACCTGCAGCCGAACTCAATATCCAAGCGTAGTAAACTTAGAAAACCTTAGATTGCTTGTATAAAGAAACCATAGTGGGGAACATACAAGAATGGACCCAAAGAAGCCCAAAGAAGGGGCTTCCACCACATAGAAGGAGTGGTAACGATGGCTGGCATGATTCCTTATAGTGATTACGAGAAGGCACTTCGCAGGGCATGGCCGTTTGGAGCCTTCGACGACTTCTTCGCTCCTCTCGCAGCGATTAACGCCGATGATGCCTTCAAGATGAACGTCGAGGACGCGGGTGACAAGTACATTGTGACTGCGGAGCTCCCGGGTGTTAAGAAGGACGAGGTAGACGTCGAGCTCAACGAGGGCAGGCTTTCCATTAGCGTGGACAAGAAAGAGTCCGACGAGGAGGAGAACAAGAACTACCTGCAGAAGGAAACCTCTGAGTGGCAGGCAAGCCGTGGCGTGTATCTGAAGGATGCCGCGACTGAGGGTCTCACGGCCAAGATGGATGGCGGCGTCCTCACCATCAATGTTCCCAAGCAGGCCGAGAAGGCCAACGTCACGAAGGTTGCCATCGACTAACAGCGATGCGTTTGCCCCTTACAACACGCAACGCGTAAGGTGCCCCGGTTTCGGCCGGGACACCTCCTTTTGTGCATCGCTGTGCCATCGCGGCTGCCACTCACCTACTAGATTTGAACGTATTTCAAAAAGCGGACTCATCTCGCACGGCTTGGGGGATGATACTCTCTATGCGATGGGAACCACGGCTTCACGCGGCGTCAGGCATTCCGATAGTTGCCTTGAGGTGGTTGCCCGTAGAACCCGCAGGAGAAGGAGAGGCCCATGTCCGCGTTCACCTCCATCAAGGCCAAGGCCATCGGTGTTGCCGTCGACCAGGGAGTCAACATGCTCTACGATGACTTCGACGGCAACTTACCCAAGGTAGAGTCTCTCATCAACAAGTTTGCCGGCTCTGGTGACTCCATCAACGATGCCCAGCTCAAGCTCTTCAACATGGTCATGGGTTACATGAAAGACCCCACTAACAACTGGCGTCATCTGGTCGACAACATCATCAACAATGTTGACAGGGACGTCGTCAAAACCTTTGCGCATAACTTCTTCGTGAACTCCGTGACCATTGGCGGCGCACGCCAGCGCGAGGTCAACGACACCGAGGGCTGCAACTGCCCGTGGGCCATCCTCATGGACCCCACTACCCGCTGCAACCTGCACTGCAATGGCTGCTGGGCAGCCAACTACACTAGCGCCAACCACAAGGACCTCACGTTTGAGGAGCTCGACTCCATCATCACGCAGGGCAAAGCGCTGGGCACCTACATCTACCTCTTCACTGGCGGCGAGCCCATGGTGCGCAAGCACGACCTCATCCGCCTGTGCGAGAACCATCCGGATTGCTTCTTCTCGGCGTTTACCAACGGAACGCTCGTGGATGAGGCGTTTGCCGACGAGATGCTGCGCGTAAAGAACTTCATGCCCGCGTTTTCCATCGAGGGCTTTGAGGAGGCCACCGACTCCCGGCGCGGCAAAGGTACGTTCGAGAAGGTCACGCGTGCCATGGACATTCTCCGCGAGCGCAAGCTCCCCTTTGGCGCCTCCATGTGCTACACCAGCGAGAACTACGACTCCATTACCAGCGACGAGTACATCCAGCTCCTTGTCGACAAGGGCGTGCTGTTCGCATGGATCTTCACGTACATGCCTGTGGGCCTGGGCGCTCCGGTGGAGCTTCTCGCCACGGCGGAACAGCGCGCGGGGATGTATGACAAGGTGCGCAAGAACTGGCGCAACAATGTGCCCATCTTCTTCGCCGACTTCTGGAACGACGGCGAGTACACGGGCGGCTGCATCGCGGGCGCCCGCCGCTACATGCACATCAACGCTGCGGGTGACGTTGAGCCCTGCGCGTTCATCCACTACTCCGACTCCAACATCCGCGAGAAGAGCCTGCTCGAGTGCTACAAGAGCCCGCTCTTCAAGAGTTACCAGGCGCACCAGCCGTTTAGCTCCAACATGCTGAGGCCGTGTCCTCTACTGGACAACCCCGGCAAGCTCTCCGAGATGGTGCACGAGACCGGAGCCAAGTCCACGGATTACGTGCATCCCGAGGACGTGGACGAACTCGAGAGCAAGACGCAGGCGGCAGCTGCGGCATGGGCTGAGAAGTCCGCGCCCATGTGGGCCAACAGCCCTAAGGGCCGCCTGTCCGACCGCCTGGCCAAGGAAACCGGCGACCCAAACGCCTGGGTCAAGTACTGAGACAAGGGGGCAGTCCCTTTGTCTCATCCACGCGCGGCGCTAAGATATGGTCTGCTTGAAAACAGCGCCCTGCAAACGGGTGCCCCTTCCGAAAGGAACGTACATGATTCGCGAGCTCTGCAAGGACAACGCCATTCTCTCCAAGAAGTGCCAGCGCGCCACACCCGAGGACGCATCCCTGGCGCAGGATCTCATCGACACGCTGCACTCCATTGAGGATGGTGCCTGCTTGGCGGCCAATCAGATTGGCGTCACGAAGGCCGTCGCAGTCTACCTTGATGACAGCGGCGAGGCGCACGTGCTCTACAACCCGCGCGTCATGATGGGCCTCAACGCTGTGCGCACGGCCGAGGGCTGCCTCTCGCATGACGAGCCTGCCAAGGTCACGCGCTACGGCAAGGTCAAGGTCTCCTACGACGAGCTTGTCGACGGCCAGTTCGTGCAGCGCCGCCGCGACCTCACGGGCTGGGAGGCCCAGATGGTGCAGCACATGGTTGACCATTGCAACGGCAAGCTGGTCTAGGAGGTGCCCGTGGCTAACGAGGACGAGAAGGTCATCGATTTTGATCTTGCAGCAGGAGAGCTCTTCTCGAGCTATCCCGACCTCCCCGCGCTTCTTGAGGAGATGGGAATCGAGAACGTCGACACGGGCAAGACCATCCCCCAGATTGCCTCTGAGCTGGGCGTGGAGACAAGCGTTATCGCCTTGGCGCTCGAGGCGTCTGGTTTTGTCGTGCATGGCTTGGAGCCCTCGGCGGATGGCTACAAGAGCCCGCTTGACGATGTGGTGAGCGTGCTCTTCGACAACTCCTATCACGGCGAGCCGCTGCCAGACACCCCATCGTCCGGCCCCATGCTGGCTCACATGGAGATGGCCATTCGCCGCGCGCAGGACGAGGGCAAGCTTCCCAAGTGAGACAGAGGAACTCCCCTTGTCTCACTTCGTAAAGAGGGCGGTGAGGCGGTCGAGGAACGACTGGCTCTGCTGGCTGTCATCGGTTGCCTGCGAGGTTTGGCCGTCTGTGCTAGAGGAGTCAGACGAGCTGCTCACACCGTCTACCACGTAGACAAACTGCACCTCACGAACATTGGTGTTGGTGGGGTCGACAAAGGAGTGCAGCTGATAGCCACGCCCGAGCTCCTCGTCAATCGTGTCCTGAAGCTCGTCGAGGACCCTCTCGTCCATGCCGTCAACAGATTCTTGTAGTTCGTCGAGACCGTCGGACAAAGTGTGGCTGCCGCCTGCTGCCTGAGAGGTGCCATCGGCAAGCGTGCCCAGACCGTCGTCCAGCTCGTGGGCGCCCGCGGCAAGGCCCTTCGCCCCTGCGTCGAGCTTGGTGGAGCCGCTGCTCAGCGTGTCGAGCCCCGCGGCCAGCCGCCCAGCCCCATCCTTTGCCGAGGAGGCCCCGGCAGCAAGCGTGCCGAGCCCGGCGTCAAGGCCAGATGCGCCGGAAGCAAGCGCATCAACTCCGCCCTTGAGCCCGCCGCCCGTCTGCATCGACCCGGCCAGCGCGTCTACACCGGCAGACACCTGGTGCGCACCGTCGTTGAGCCTCTGGAGGCTCGTGACGTCGATACTGCCGAGCTGCTGCTGAGCGGCACCCACTATCTCCTGCGAGTTCTTTACGAGCTCGTCAGACTGCGTGAGTACGGCCTGAGACTGCGCGAGCATGCCCTGGATGCCCGTGCCATCGCCGGCACTGCCCTCAAGGGAGGAAAGCGTGCTGCTCAGTGCCTGCGAGTCTGTCTGGAGCTGTTGCGCTGCTGTGCTTACGCCCTGTATGCCCTGCGCAAGTGCTCGGATGGTGTCCGCCGCACTCTTTGCATCGCCGCCAGCGCTACCTGCAGCGCTGGCTGAGGTGGTGCCGGCGTCAGCTGCATTCTTCGCGGATGCCATGGCGCTCTCGACGGCGGACCTCTGGTCGTCAGTGAGCGTTGTGTCTTTATCGAGTGCAGCAAGCGTGCCGTAGGCATCCGAAGCGCTGCTCGCCGCCTGAGTTGCTGCGTCCTGCGCTGCTGCAGCCTCGCCGGCGGCGGCGCCTGCCTTCGTGGCTGCAGAGCCAAGCGCCTCTCCCATGCCTGAGGTGGCCTCCGAAAGATCCTCAAGGTCAGCCTTCACAGCCTCAGCCTGGGTCACGGCGGCCTGCCCCTCCTCGTCCATGCCCTGGGCGGAGGTCTGTATTGTCGCAAGCTCCTGCTGGATGCCATCTACAGATGTCTTAGCGGTGTTGAGCTTGGCGTTCATGCCTGCAAGCTGCTGTGGGAGCGTGCTAGATAGTGCGTCATAGAGCTGCTGCGTACCATCGGCAACCTGCGATGCCCCATCTTTCAGCGCCGTTAGCGAGCCGTCTTTCGCCTCGAGTGCTGCCCTGAGCTGTTCGGCACCGCTCGCAAGCTGAGAAGACCCCGCCTTCGCGCTCTGGGCTCCGGCGTCAAGCTGTGCGGTGCCGCCTGCGAGTTCGTGCCCGCCATCTGCAAGCTGCGACGTCCCGCTTGCGGCCTCCGCAGCTCCCGCCGCAAGCCCATCCGCACCACTTGCCAGCGAGCCAGACCCACTCGCCGCACTTCCGGCCCCGGCATTGATGAGGTCCAGCGTGCCTGCAAGCTCGCGCCCGCCAGAGTCAAGCTGGTCCACACCGTCTGTGAGCCTTGACGTGGCATCTGTGAGCTTTGACGTGTCGGCATCTCGTACGCTCACGTCCATGGAAAGCGGCATGGCGCTTATCTGCCAACCGGAGTACGTGAAGTCTTTGGCGTCACCCGTGATGTGCCAGTCTCCATTGGTACCAGGCAATAGCAGGTAGGTGACAAGGGTGTTGCTGCCTACCACGGCCACGGTGCCATCGTCGGAGTCGTCGAGGTCAAAGTTGTCGTTGGGGAAGGTGCCTTGCGCCTGCAGCATGAAGCTCTTGGCAAAGTCCGACTCCGGCGAGTTGCCATCCACGCCTGTGACCTTGAGCTCGATGTCGAGCTTGCCGCTCTTTCCAGAAAGCTCGTCAGGCGAGACAGGCTTCCCATCAAGGTGATACGTTACCTGTATGTCCCAAGGCAACTGCGTGGAGGCGTCAAGGTCTCCCTGGTAGTAGGTGGGCTCACCCGCCTGGGTGGTAAGGCTTACCGAGCCGTTCGCGTTGTCAAGCGCCTCTGTGGTCGAGAGGTTCTGCACCTTGGTGTAGGTGCCTGGGTCTTTTATGGTCTCTGCGGTGGCCGCCTGGAAATCGTTCACCACGTAGATGCCGCTCTTCTTTCCCGTTGCGTCCGTGCGCGCGTAGACAATCTCCGTCTTCGCGCTTTGGGGCTCGCCACTCTGGGTGTTGGTGTCGGGCTCGCTCGGCTGGTCGTTCATTTCGTCGGCAATCGCTTGGGTGGCGCCAAACGGAATGCTCATCGAGACGCCCATCAGCGCGCCCATGGTACCCGCAAGCGCCTTGCGACCAAGGGAGGCTACGCCCTTCTCGCTGCTGTATTTCATGGTCCTGCTCATTGTCCTCACTCCAAACGTGTGTGGTGGATGCTAGGCTGCCGTTGAGTCCGGTAGCGTCTGGTTCGAACCCTTGCCGGGCTCCTGGTAGAAGCCAATCTTATAGCTGGTGTGGCGCACAAAGCCATCGAGCAGCTGGAAGAGGAGCGGCAGTATGAAGAAGATTTCGATGACGGAGATGAGCGCACCACGGGCGATAAGCTCGCCCACCTGCTGAATCATGGGGCTTGAGACGGCAACCGTGATGCCCGCGCAAGCAAGGATCAAGATGGAGCTCGACGTGATGATGGGCTGGGCGGTCTTCTCGACAGACTGGGACGCTGCATCCTTCTTGACCATGCGCTTGCGCCGTGCGAGATACTCCTCGGTGAAGATGATTGCGTAGTCCACGGCTGCGCCAAGCTGGACAGCATCTATCACAAGGAATGCCACAAAGTTGATTGTGTCGCCCGCAAAGTAGGGTACGGCTTCGTTGATCCAGATGGAGACCTCAATGGCGCTCACCAGGATGATGGGAATCGAGATGCTCCTGAACATGACGAGCAGCACGGCACTAATGGCGAGAATGGAAGCCATCTTGACGGTGGTACTGTCTGTTGTGGTGACAGACTTGATGTCTGCGTAACTCACGGCGTTGCCCACGAGCCTGTAGTTGTCGCCATAGTGGCTCTGGCAAAGACTACGCACGGTATCCACCAGGTTAAAGGCGCCCTTGGACTCGTCGGGGATATTCGAGGTGAGCACGATGCGGCTCCAACCATTGTTGAGGAGCTGCTTAACCTGGCTCTCATCGGCAAGCTCGGAGGGGAGGGCAGAACCCGCAACGGTGGAGTACGAGAGCACGCTCTTGGTGGTTGGCAGTGTCTTTAGGTCATCGACCAGGCTATCCTCTTCTGCCCAGTTGCCCTCGGGTATCATGATGGCCCACGTCTGGGACTCGCCAAACGCATTGTTGATGATGTCGCCATCGATCTTGATTTGGGAGCTTTGGGCAATGTTTGCGGCCGAGCCATACGTGAAACTAACGGCGCTTGACGCCTTGAACGCAGGGACGGCAATCACCAAAGCGATGATGAGTGCAGGTACGGCTCCGGCACGGCATACCCTGGCCAAGCGGTTGAAAGATGAGAAGAACGGCTTGTGCGAGGTCTTCTCGACGGCTTTCCTCATGTTGTAGAGGATGCAAGGCATGAGTAGCGTAATTGAGAAGAACGAGCACACGATTCCCTTTGCCAGCGCGATGCCCATGTCGGCGCCAATGAGGAACTGCATGGCAGCAAGCGAGAGGAACCCAAAGAACGTGACGGCTGCCGAGGAGAGAATTACGGGGAAGGATTTGGTCATGGCCTTCACCATGGCCTCGAATTGGTCATCGGTATGCTGGCTGTAGCGACCAAAGTTCGTGAGTAGCACAATCGAGTAGTCCATCGAGACTGCCAGCTGCAGCACGCTTGCCACAAGCTGCGTGATCGAGGAGATGGTGCCGCGAAAGATGTTGGTGCCCATGTTGAGGGCGATGGCCACGCCAATGGTGAGAAGCATCACAATGGGGTGCAGGTAGCTCGTGGTGTTGAGCATGACCATCACGAAGACCACTATCACGGCGATGGTCAAAATCTTGGCCATGTCGGTATTGATGGTAGCGAGGTTTGCCGCATCGCTTACGGCCGAGCCATCGATTGCCACGGTCTGCGCGCCGGGGATTGCCTGCGCCATGGAGCGGATGGAGCCTATCTCAGACTGGTCCACGCTACTGGTGAAGACGCACTGATAGAGGTACCCCTTGCCGTCGTACCACTCTTTGACGGTGTCTGCGCCAGCAACTTCGAGCGGCTCGTCTAGGTCGACCTCGTCGCCGAGCCAGGTAACGGAGGTAACGCCAGGCTGGCCCTTGAGCTGCTCGTCAAACGAGGCCGCATCCACTTGGGAGATTCCCGTCACATAGACTCGTGCGTTTGTGATGTCGTTGCCGTAGATCTGCTTCATGGCATCGAGGTCTTGCGATGACTTTGCATTGAGTGGCAGGTAGTCACTCATGTTGGCATCGATTTTCACCTGGGGGATGCACGCCAGGCACAGGCAGGTGAGTATCACAAAGACCGTGATGACCAGTCTCCTGTGGCGAAGCACTCCGCGAAACAGCCGCTCCATCTCATTTCTTCTCTCTTTTATATTGGCCATCTGTATGTTGTCAAACACATGGCTGTTTTCTACCCAGGTTCAATTATCATGAATGTTACAGAGAGACTTCGGGTCACCGCAGCATTCACTTCGTCCGGACTTGTACACTAGCTTCGTCATCTGTTGTACTTTGGAGGGGGCACGAATGGCAGAGAGGGCCATGAACAGAAATGCGCAACGCTCCATACGCCTGCTCAAGGAGGCGTTCATGGAACTGCTCGCCGAGAAGTCCTACCAAAGCATCACGGTCTCCGACGTGGCTCGCAAGGCAGACCTTAACCGTGGCACGTTCTATGCGCACTTTGACAACGTGGATGACCTCATGAGGTCTGTAATGGCAGACGCAGCAGACAGGATCTCGGAGTTTCTCTCGAAGGCGGTGGAGACCGGTTTTCTCGAGGACCCCATGCCCGTGCTCACGCAGGTGGGCGACTACCTCGACCAGAACAGGGAGCTCACGCGCAAGCTCGTAGAGTCGAGAAGCGTAGAGCCATTTGTCTTTGCGCTTGAGGCCCGCTTTCGCGAGTGGGTGCAGCGGCGCATCCCCGTGCGTACGCCGCAGGAGAAGAGCGCCAGCGCCGTGCTCACCGACTACGTGGCCGGAGGCGTGCTGCAGACCTACCGGTCATGGATCGTGGGAGACTGCCCTGGCGTAGAGATTGGGGAGATAAACAAGTACCTCTGCGAGTTTGTGCGCTCGACAGGCGCGGGGCTTCAGGGGCTGCGTCTGGGATGAAGCTCTAATCTTGCTGCCCGCTTGCGAGGTCTTCTCGCACGCTCTTCGCTCGGCTGTACCGATGCGGGTTGCAATGGCGCACAATAGACGCATTGGGCACACGAGACGGAGGCAACATGGAGATCAAGGACTTCACCCTGCATCACGACGGTGTGGACGGGGACTTTGATGTGACGCTGTACGGCACCGCTGGGCGGCCGATCATTGTGTTCCCCGAGGGGGACTCCTCATGTGCAAGCTGGGAGGAAGGCGGCATGGTCGATGCCTTGGCCAGTCTCATCGACGCTGGCCGCGTGCGTCTCTTCTGCGTCGATTCGGCCGATGGCTCCAGCTGGTATGCAGGTTGTGCTCCCGTGGACTACCGCCTGGCGAGCCTTGGTGGGTACTTCGACCTTGTCGAGAACGAGCTTCGCAGGCTGGTGCGCGACGAGGCGCCCAACACCGAGGCGCCCATCGTTGCTGGCGCGGGCATAGGTGCGCTCAACGCGACCATAGCCATGCTGCGTCGGCCGGATCTTTACGGCGGGCTGCTTGCGCTCTCGGGCACCTACGATGCCGCATGGGTCGTGGGAGATGCCATGAGCGATGGCTGGCGTGCCTTCTCGCCCGTTGATGTTGTGCGCGGCCTGGGAGACAATCCGCTGCTGGTGGAGGCTCTGTCTGAGAAGCTGCTGACGTTTGTGTGCGGTACGGGCGCTGGCGAGGAGGGCGGAGAGACCCAGCGCACGCTCCAGGGCGAGCTTGCCTCCGCGGGCGTGGACGCGACCTTCGAGTACTGGGGCACAGATGTCGACCACAGCTGGGGCTGGTGGCAGGAAGAGGCCCGGCAGCTTCTCCCATGCCTGCTCGACGAGGGCGGGTTGCAGCGCAGGCATGCAGCTTCGGTTGTGGGGGATGCTCGTGCGGCTGCAAAGGCTGCGGGCGTGGACCTTGCCGGTGCCGGTGAGAGGCTTGAGCAGGCAAGGCATCACCTCGACGAGACGCGTGGCGCGCTGACCGCGGCAGAGGAGCGCAGCAAGGTAGAGCGGCAGTCTGTCTTGGGGCGCAAGAAGGAGGCGGAGCGCCTCGCCACTGTGGCGCGTGATGCGTGGGCTGAGAAGGACCGTCTTGCCGCACTGCTCGAGGATGCCATTAGGAAGGGAAACGAAGCCCAGGCAGAGGCCGATAGGGCCGCGGCAGAGCTCTCTTCTGCGGAGTGGATTGCGGGCGAGGCCGAGGCTGCCGTCGCGGGCGCGAAGTCCGGACTTGCTGCGGCGAGCGGCGAGGCCGAGCGGGCCAAGGAAGCCGTCAAGGCAGCGCGTGCGCGCGAGGCCGAGGCAAAGGCCAAGCTGCAGGCCGTGCTCGACGAGGCGGGCGCGGCGAAGCCGGCCACGGTGCCAGCCGAGAAGAAGCCTGCCGCCAAGCCGGCCGCCGCGCCGGCAAAGAAGCCCGCTACGAGGAAGAGGCCTGCCGCCGAGAAGAAGCCTGCGACCAGCACCAGGCGGTCCTCTCGCACGCGCAAGGCCCCTGGCAGCGAGGGCAAGGCCAACTAGGTCGCGCGCAATACACACGAGCAAGGCCATCCGCCGTCACACATTCGTGTGCGAATGTGTGACGCGCGCAGGTCGTCACAGAAACGTCGACGATTGTGTTGCGGTCTGCAACACAATCGTCGAGTCACGGCCGGCCAGGACACTCCCTAGAGCAGCGGGTCAAACGCACGCGCGTACTGTGCGAACAGTCGGTCGAAGAAGTACGTGACCCCAAAGGTCGCATAGATCCGGTGGAGCGACGAACCCTCGCTTGCGTCTCTGCCTATCGCCAGCACGTCATCGAAGATGGCGTGCAGCTTTGGGTCCTCGCTTGCCGTAACGATGACCTTATAGGCATGGCAGCGCTCGATTGCCGCACGCTGCCTGCGGGCAAAGCCATTCGAGGTTGTCACAACAATGAGCAGGTCACTGGGAGTGAGCGTGTCGATGAGGCCCACGCTTGGCGAGTCCTCGGACACAAGGTGGACGATTTTGTCCTCAACGAGCATGGCCTGCTGGAACTCGCGCAGCGCCAGTGTCGACGACTCCGTTGAGAAGACCACGATGCGCTTGCACGTGTTGAGCGAGTTCACGATGGGCAGAAGGCCGCCTCGAGTGACGAGCCCGTCTATCTCGGTGTATATGGTGTCAAGGTCTTTGTGCAGGTTGCGGTGCTCATCCCTCTCGGCCCAGGCATAGACAAGGTAGTGGCGGCGCAGGGCGTTGAACTCATCATCGGAAAGTTTGCCCGCCTCCCTGATGTGGAAGCCAATCTCGCTCATGCTGCCTCCTGGGTCACTGGGTCGACAATCTGTGCAGACAAGAACAGTTTACGCATCGCGTGCGGTGTTCGTGCCCGCTTGCCCGAACGACCCCGCAAACGTGATATAGACCGGCAGGCGTAGGTGCTAACAGGGCCTTGGTTTCGTTGATTCCCAAGCCGCCCGTAACAAATCATTGCGCGTTCTCTTACCATACCTACGATATCATGCCAGTTGGCTCTTAATAGCTGAGAATGAGCGCGCAATACTTGTCGGCGGAGAGGCCCTATCGGCACCACGGGCACAGCCGGTGTCGCGGGCCTTCTCGCGCGGCTGCAGGCACTGCCTGCCGCCACTCCCCACGGCGCACCTGCCTCCCTACAGGACCATCTCCGCCTCGATAACCGTTGGGTTCTTGAGCCTTTGGAACTCTGCCTGCTCTCGTCCAGGACCTCGTTCAAGCAGTCCGCGCGCGTAGCGGCACCCCTTCTCCCAGGCGAGAAGGGACCAGATGAGGTCCTGCCTTCGCCTGCAAACGGTTCGCGAGGCAAGTGCGAGGCGGCTCTCAGACATGCCCCATCCAGAGAAAGGCTCGATTGCTCGGAACACCTCGGGCATCAGAGCGTCGAGGCCGTACTTCTCGTAGAGGTCTTCGCTTGTTGCCGGGAGCACCACAAGCCCCTGAGCAGTCAGCTCCCGGTTGCGGCGCAGGTCACATCTACGACCTTCTCGCGCACTGAGCCCTGTGTCTCCCTGAGGGCTTCAGCCGCGCTAGCATCTCCTGGCGCCAGCGCGTAGGACATAGCTGTCTTGGTCACACCATCCAGGTCAAGGTGGTAGAGGCTGTCGTAATTGATGCCAATGCAGGTATTGGGGACAAGGATGTCTGGCACGCGAGATGCCCGCGCTCCGGCGCGTGCAGGCTCGTCTGGCGCCACCTGCCTCTCGTTGAGAATGAGCCGTCCCATTCCGTATCCAAGGTACTCAAACGGAAGGGTCATGAGAGCTGCGACCACCGCTTCTGCGGGAGACCAGGCGTTGTCGGCAACATGCTGGAGCATGCGCCTTGATTGCGCGATGCCGGGAAGGCCCTCGCATTGCGAGAGGAACTGCCCGATTTTCTCGACGGTCGTTGCTGGTGGCGTGCCAAAGGCTGCGGCTCCGCCACGAGGATCCAGGGGGTTTCTCGAAAAACTGCCCGTGAGTTCGTAGCCGAGAAGTACCTGCACCTCCGGCTGCATGACGGCGCCCATCTCAACAAAGACGAGCTTGGGGGAGGCAATGCGAAAACCATTCCCCACGTCGAGGAATGCCTGTGCAGAGAGAGGGGCTTGGTGGATGACAGACGAGAAGGCCTTGGACCGGATGCGCTCACCTGCGCTTCTGTGCTTGCCACGGCAACACTAGACGAGCGCTTGCCCCACGCCTCGCGCGAAAGCCCCAGACCAGAAAGGTCGACGCAGCTTGCGCTCCAGCGGCACCGTTTCTCTGGTGGCTTTGGCGCGGCGGTGCTCGTCCTTTTTAGTGAGGAAAGACCGTGTGCACGTCAGGTACCGTGCCACTTCTGATTGACCTGATTACAGCAAGCACACTGAGGCAATCAGGCGTGAGGTTCATGGGACCTCCCAAGCGTGCTCCGAGCTTCCCCAAAAACTATTGCGCACTATTTTACGGTAACGGTGATGTCTCACCAGTTGAGATCGAGAACTGTGAATCAGCGCACAATAACTGCCGTCATCGGGACCCGGAGTCGGCTGGGCGACCAAGAATCTGCTGCCGAGACGCGCTACCATAGGGCCATCGCGGGCGCCTGCGGACTGGCGCACACAGGTACGAGAAGGGAAGCAGCATGTACGACTTCACATTTCACGTTCCCACCACCATCCACTTTGGCAAGGGCCAGATCTCTCACCTCTCCGAACTTGCCCAGTACGGCAAGAAGGCCCTGCTCTGCTATGGCGGCGGCTCCATCAAGCGCAACGGCATCTACGATGAGGCGCTGAGCATTCTCGACCAGGCGGGCGTCGAGGTCGAGGAACTCTCCGGCGTAGAGCCCAACCCCCGCATCGAGACCGTCCGTCGTGGCGTCGAGACGTGCAAGGCCGCAGGCGTTGACATGGTGCTGGCCATTGGCGGCGGCTCCACAATCGATTGCGCCAAGGTGGTCGCGGCAGGTGCCCGCTACGACGGTGACCCTTGGGACCTGGTGATTCATCCTGATAAGATTGCCGCCGCGCTCCCCATCTTCTCGGTGCTCACGCTCTCTGCTACCGGCTCCGAGATGGACGCGTTCGCCGTGATTTCGGACATGAGCAAAAACGAGAAGTGGGGCACTGCTGCCGAGTGCCTCAAGCCCACGATGTCCGTGCTTGACCCCACCTACACCTTTACCGTCTCGCGCCGCCAGACGGCAGCGGGCACGGCGGACATGATGAGCCACACGTTCGAGAACTACTTCACCATGGAGCCAGGTGCCTATGTCCAGCAGCGCATAGCCGAGGGGCTTCTCCGCACGATGGTTCACTACGGCCCTGTGGCGCTTGAGGAGCCGGACAACTACGAGGCCCGCGCCAACCTCATGTGGGCGGCCTCGCATGCCATCAACGGCCTGGTAAACGCTGGCGCGGCCAACGCATGGTGCGTGCACCCCATGGAGCACGAGCTCTCCGCGTTCTACGACATCACCCACGGCGAGGGCCTGGCCATCCTCACACCCGCGTGGATGGAGCACGTGCTCTCCGTCAAGACCGCGCCCATGTTTGCGACGTACGGCCGCAACGTCTGGGGCCTTCAGGGCACAAACGACATGTCCGTCGCACGTGATGCCATCGCAAAGACCCGCGAGTTCTTCTTTGCCACTATGGGCATGCCGGCCGACCTGCGTGCTGTTGGCATTGATGACGAGAAGAACTTCCGCGTGATGGCCGAGAAGGCCGCCGCTGGCAGCAAGGGTAGCTTCGTTCCCCTCACGGCCGATGACATCGTGGAGATCTATCGCGCGGCGCTCTAACATCAGCGCGGAAGGCGTTCGCAGCAAGCGCCCCTCCCGGCACTGGCCGAGAGGGGCGCGTTGCGTTGGGCGGACTAGGGCAGACCAGGGCCCTGCAGCACTGCTCCCTACAGTACGGCGCCCTTGTAGTTGGCCTCGTAGGCGCCAGAGAACCCCAGCTCGAAGGCAGCTCCGTCATAGGTCTGGAGGTTGGGGTTTCTCCCCGCGCCCCAGCACCCAAAGGCCCAGGTGCCGTACTCGTCTATGGTGCGCTGCGAGTAGGACATGAGTTCTGCCCTCAGGCGAGACTCGTACGATGGCGAGCCAGGCCGGTCCTCCTCGGATATGAGGGCCCCCAGGCGAGAGGTGAAGCGTGGGACGGTCTCCCGCGCGCGAACCTCCCAGATGAGCGAGAGCTTGGCGACGAGGTCGACCCGCTCGCAGAACTCGTAGGGCTTGGGCGGCAGCATGAGATGGGCGTCGGGACGGTATGAGGTGCCAAAGAGATAGGCAGCCCGCTCCAGCACGATGGACTTCTCGCATGCACGGGCGTTCTCGAGGTCCTGTAGGTATGCCTCTAGGAGAGGCTCCGGCCACAAGGCAAGCTGAGACGAGCGAAAGCGGTTGAGCACCAGTCCCAGCGACTCGGCATTGCACGGTGGGCTAGGCTCCTGGAGCGCGCGCTCGAAATCCTCGTCCTCCCGGCTGAGCACGGTCTCGACAAGCTCGGAAACAGACATGAGCCTCGCCTCCTTAAAGGGTGACGTGTTCGCAGTGAGAGAAAGGGGCGCCAGCCGAGCTGGCGCCCCGTGGGGGAGTGTCACGTTTTGTGCGGGGTGGCCCCTACTCGCCCTCGACCTTGCCGGGGAGCAGCAGTGCCGAGATGGTCGATACCACGTACGCGCCGATGCCAAAGTAGAGCGCGGGCACGTAGGACTGGAAGGTGTCGAACAGGAAGGCGCCCATGAAGGTGCCGAACGACGGGCCGATGCCCATGATGATGAGCGTGGCGAGGCCCCAGATCTTGCCGAGGGAAGCGCCACCGAAGACGGTGCCGGCGTAGCCCGCAGCGCCGCCGGGCTCGATGCCCCAGTACACGGCGAGAAGGACCATGCCGATGACGACGACGGGCAGGCTGCCAGAGAGGGCGAGGAGCACGCCCGCGATGCCGAAGAGCGGGGAGATGACGAGCATCATGCGGCGGGCCGGGCGCTCGACGCCCATCTTCCTGACGAGCGCATCGGACGCCTTGCCGGTGAGCGGCATGGTGAAGATGCCCGCGAGACCGATGACCATGTAGATTACGTTGGCGAGGGGCATCCCCAGGAGCGACGGCTGCGTCCAGCCGAGGTCCACGGTGAAGTAGCGCACGATCTGCGACCAGATGAGGAACTCGCCCATCACGGCGAACATGAAAGCGAAGATGTCGCACCAGAGGGCGCGGGTCCTGAAGGCCTCGCCGAGAGTCCAGACCTTGGCGGGCTTGGCCTTGGTGTCCTTCTTGGGGAGGGAGTCCAGGCCGAAGGGCTTCGCGCCGACCTTGTCCGGCATGGGCTTGGCGACGGAGGCGGCGATGAGGAGCATGACCGCCATGATCACGGAGAGGACCTTCATGCCCATCGACCAGCCGGCGGTCTTGAGGACCGGGGAGACAACGATGGTGAGTAGCAGCTGCGCCATCGGGGCGCCCATGAAGGCGAGGCCCCACTTGGTACCGTACTCGGTTCCCACGTACCACTTGCGGCAGGAGATCGTGGACGAGACCCACAGCATGCCCGTGCCCACGCCGGCGAAGATGCCATAGGTCACGAGGTACACCGGGAACGACCAGCTCGCGCCCTCGGGGATGAAGGACGTGAGGAAGAAGCCGAGGAAGCAGCAGGCCGCGCCTATCGTGTAGGCGGGCTTGGTGCCCCTCTTGTCGATGAGGCCGCCCGAGAAGTAGGCGGTGATGGCGTAGAAGGTCATCATGAAGCAGTAGCCGAGCGAGGCCTGCGTCGAGGTCCAGCTCATGCCCTCCATGAGGGAGGACTGCATGATCGAGAACGAGGAGCGGTAGCCGAAGAGGCAGAAGACCGCGAGCCAGGCGGCGATGACGGTGCAGGTGCCATACTTCTTCGCCGTCTCCTTGGTGATTTGCTCGGTCGTTGGCTCCTTGCCGGTCTCGCCGGACGTCACTGTTTGAGCAGCAGACATGGAAGCCACCAATCTGTTGAGAGGTATTGAGTCCGAGAAAAAACGTCCCGGGGAGCCATGGTTCCCCGGGACAAGATCCAATCCCTAGGGTTGGAGCATATGGGTGGTGCAGGTGAAGCTACGCTTCGACCTTCTCGGCCGCACCGCACTCGAACTTCTCGCAGTTCTTGGCGCCGTTGTCGGCAAATGCCCAGAACTTGTCCTCAAAGCCCGTGCAGGTTCCCATGTTCTGTTCGCCGGCCTGGTAGTGGCTGCAGAACTTGCACTTGAAGCCGGGGGTGAACTTGGGGCAGGTGGGCGTGTCGATCTGGACGGTGATGTCACCGTTGGCGTGGCAGATGCCCTTGGCCACGTCGATGGGGACGTAGTTCGCGCAATCAGAGTGCTTGCACATTGTGGGATTCCTTTCTCGAGAAGGTCGTGGGAGTGCGTGGCTGGACTAGATGGACTCGTACTCGGTACGGGCGATGACCTCGTCCTGGATGGGCTTACCGATCTCGACCCAGTACTGAGTGAAGCCAGCGACGCGGATGAGCAGGGTGCGGTAGTTCTCGGGGTGAGCCTGAGCCTTCTTGAGCACGCGGGAGTCCACGATGTTGTACTGAATGTGGAAGCCGCCCTTGCGCATGTAGGCGCGGGTGAGGTCCAGGAGCTTGCGGGAGCCCTCAATGCCCTTGGTGGCGCTGGGGTGAATCTTGAGGTTCATCTGGGAGTTCTGCGACATGGCGTGATCCCAGCCCGTCGCGGACTCGAAGAGGGCGTACTGGCCATGGGTGTCGGTGCCGGGGTAGGCGGACATCGAGGCGTCGGCGAACGTTGTGCCCTCGAGACGGCCATCTGCGGTAGCGCCGGTGACGGCGCCCTCGGGGCCGTGCGTGGAGACGGACATCTGGCACACGTAGAGGGGCTCGGCGTACAGGGACTCGAACTTGTGCGGCATCTCCTCGCAGAACCAGTGCTCCCAGTCGTAGAGCATGTCATCGACATAGGGCTCGTCGTTGCCGTACTTGGGCGCACGCAGGCAGTCCGCGTGAATCTCGTCGTAACGGCCGTCATCGTCGTCGCGCTTCTCCTGGTCCTTCAGGGACTCGGAGCCGACCTCCTTGGACGTCTTGTAGCCAAAGTTGTGGTCGAGAGCGTCCTTGAGCTGGTCGAGCGTGTAATTCTTGTCGTCGTAGACAAGCTTCTTGATGGCTGCGAACGAGTTGATCTGGTTGCACATGCCGCAGCACTCGATGTTGAACGTGGCGTTGTAGCGATACCCCTTCTGGGCGATGCCAAGGCCGCGCTCGAGGCAGTTGGGCTTGAGCAGCGAGTTGACCATCGACGGCGTGAACTTGCGCCAGACGTCGTGCTGGATGTTCATGCACTTGTTGAGGACCTCGACGGACTTCTCGTAGTACTTCTTGTACTGGTCGACGAGTTCGTCGAACGTGTCGAAGGTGCGGTTGTGCGGCTCGAAGACCTGGAGGCCGGTACGATGGTCAAAGCCGTTGTTGAGCGTGAGCTCGAGGATCTTCGGGTTGTTCAGGAAGTGGACGCCAACGGAGGTGGGCTGGCCGGAGCCGCCGGGGATCCAGTAGAGCTTGCCACCGTGGCGCAGGGGCATCCAGGTGCCGGGCGAGGTCTCGAGGCAGCCGCCCACAGACCAGGCGCGGGACTCGCGGACGGTCATGCCCTCGTGCTGATACTGGTTCTGGATGAACTCCATGCCGATGCGGTTGTTCATGACGGCGGGGTAGCCGGCGCCGGTCTTGATGCACTCCATGCACTTGAGGAGGAACTCCTCGGGCGTGGCCTCGTCGTAGAGCAGCGAGAGCGTGGGCTGGGTGGTCTGGCACTTGATGCCGGCCTCGAGGATGAGCATCTCAAGACGGTTGGCGGCGGACTTGCCGTCGCGGTCGAGGCCGCCGATGCACACGTTGTTGAAGGTGTTGCCCGAGAGGACGCCGCCCACGACGCCGGTGCACGCGAAGGCGTCGATGCAGGTCATCTTGACGCGGTAGAGTTCGTTCCACTCCTCGGCCTCGGCCTCGGTGAGGCGACCGGCCTCGATGTCCTGCTCGAAGTACGGGTAGAGGACCTGACCGATGCGGCCGGGGGACAGGCCGGACATGGCGTCCTCGTTGAGCTCGGCGAGGTGTAGCAGATAGATCGTCTGGAAGGCATCCTTGAACGTCTTGGGCTTCTCATGGGCGAGAAGGTGCATGCGCTCGGCGATCTCCTGGAGCTCGGCACGCTCGGTCTCGTCCTCGGTGCAGGTGAGCAGGCGATCGGCCTCGCGACCGTAGTTATCGAACCAGGTGGACAGGCCACGGCAAAGCTCGGCCATGGACTTGTAGTAGTACAGGCGGTCCATGCCGGAGATGCCGTCTCCGCCAGCGTCGCCGGCAACCTCGCCCGCGCGCTTCTCGCAGTAGTCGATGAGGCCGTCAAAGCCGTACTCGAGGACGTAGTAATAGTTCATGACCTCGCGGCCCTGCGGGATGGTGAAACCCGAGTCGAAGTTGCAGACCACGGACTTCATGATATTTTCCTTGGTCTTGTACTCGGGGACCATCTGCTCGTACTTGCGGCCCACGTCCTCGACGGACTTGCCGGCCCAGGTGTAGGCCAGACGGTGCATGGCCGGGACGATCTCGCGGCGGACGCCATACTTGCCGCCTACGGAGACCACGTTGCCGAAGCTCTTTGTGACGTTGCCGCCGCCGGCGCCGAAGCGGGAGACCTCGGCGCTGGACTCGGCACCCGTGGCAAGGGCGGCCTTGTAGAGGTCGGAGTCCTTGTCCATGAAGAAGCTCTCGGTGAGCCAGGGCAGCGGTGCGGAGCCGCGATAGAAGCCGGCCTTGGCGCCAACGAGCAGCTCGTGCGGCCAGATGGGGGTGTCGAGGTGCTGGAACACGCTCTTCAGGCCGTAGGCGCGGCGCATGATGGGGACTTCGCCATCATGCTCCATAGCGGCGCGCGTGTACCAATAGGACTCCTGCACGTCGAGCGATGAAAGCGTGTCAAAGTATATGTTGCGCAGATAGTTGGCGCGCTTCGTGGGCTCCTTCTTGATCTCGCGGTCCTGGATTTCCTTCGGGGCCTCTCCGTTGGCCTGGCTCTCGAGCGACAGTCCTCTCTCTGCCAGGACCTCGGTCAGCTTCATCGGATGGAGTTGTGCCATTCTGACCTCCTCGATAGAAAACCATGACGGCTCTGTGCCGCCTCTTACCAACCGTCATTGTGCGTGGCCAATAGCAATTTGAGATGGGTCCAGGCTCGTGTTTGGCGGTCGTATCTTCTCGGCGTCCACTAGCGCCAAAGGTCGCATCTAGGACCAAAGTCGTATGTCCGTCTCCCGAATTCCGCCCGCCGACGGGACCTTGGCACTACGGACGAGATTCGCCCATCGCCAATAATCAAGGCCAAACGGACAGTTTCCAGGCTGTGATGTTTGCCAACGCGAGAGGAGACAGACGATGAGGAGAAGTCTTTCCGCACCATTGAGCGACAGGGACCGAGAGCTCAAGGGAAGGGTCTTCGACATACAGTCCTACAGCGTTCACGATGGCCCTGGCTGCAGGACGCTCATCTTCATGTCTGGCTGCCCCTTTCGCTGCAGGTGGTGCTGCAACCCCGAGAGCTTCTACAACCGGCAGGGCAAGCTCTATCGCGCCTCCAAGTGCGTGAACCGTGCCGACAAGCGCTGCACGCGCTGTATGGACGCCTGCCCCTACGGTGCCGTGAGCGACAACTCGCAGAGCCCGGACCACCCCATGAAGTTCGACTGGGAGAAGTGCCACGTCTGCACGACGTTCGAGTGCGTGAAGGCCTGCTTCGACGATGCCCTGGCCACGATATCCGAGGAATACACGGTCGAACAGATCATGCACATCCTCGAGCGTGACCGCCACTACTGGTCCGGCAACGGCGGCGTGACCTTCTCGGGCGGCGACCCCATGTTCCAGCCCGAGTTCCTTCTCGCCGTGCTGGAGCGCTGCGACGAGGCATACATCCACAAGGCCATCGAGACGGAGGCCTTTGCCGCGACGGACGTCTACCTCAGCGTGATGCGCCACATCGACTTTGCCTTCAACGACCTCAAGAGCATGGACACCGAGAAGCACCGCGAGTACACGGGCATGGGCAACGAGCAGGTGCTGAAGAACATCCGTGCCTTCGCGAACTCCAACTGCGCCGCTCGCCTCATCCTGCGCACACCGGTCATTCGGGGCTTCAACGACACCGAGGAGGACTTCGACAAGATTGGCGCCTTCATGAGGGAGGTGGGCCTGGACGAACTCAACATCCTCCCGTTCCACCGTCTTGGCGTGAGCAAGTGGGAGGAGCTCTCGATGACGTACGCCTTTGCGGACGACAAGCCCACCGCGCCCGAGAAGCTCGAGAGCCTCCGTAAGGTGGTTCAGGGCCATGGCGTTAAGTGCTACGTGGGGAGCGAGACTCCGTTCTGATGTCGCTGCCGCGGGATGCGACGTGTCTCTCGCCGCATCCCGCGCGCGTTCTAGCCAAAGATGTTCGATATGAAGTCGTCCGCGACGAGGACGCGGCGCAGCGACTCGACCTCGTCGCGGTTCACGGAGCCGTCTGCGGCAATGCGGTCGAGCGCCTCCGAGGGGGCGTATCCGTCAAGAATCTCCTCGCAGAACATGAGTATGAGGGCGCATGCGCCGTCCGTCGTGGCATGGTCGACGTCGAGCGAGTAGCGCTTGCCCTCGTTCCCAAATACGCAGTCGAGTTCTATCCGGGCGTTCGTGCCCTCCCAGAGGTCGTCGAGGTAGGAGAGGACTTTCTCGATGGAGCCGTAACGCGGCACCAGGTCGAGCGTGAGGTTGACCATCTCGTGGACGATGGCCTGGGATTGTTGCGCGAGACCCACGTTCTGCGTGAGGACGTCGGTCCAGCGCAGCGCGTCGGACTTCAAGAGCGTGCCGTTGGAGCCAACGATCTCTGTGGGCGGTTCGGTGGCGTTGGTGGCCTGCTTGTCGGCCACTCGGAGCATCTGCTCGAGCGGCATCGATCGCTGCATCATGCGCTTGCCGCGCACGAGAAGCATCACCACGTAGTACAGCCGGTCGAAGAGTATCGGCTCGAAGGTGAAGATGTTGGCGCCGGCGCGGAATGCGGCGAGGCGCTCCTCGGGGGAGTCGTGCGTGGAGTAGATGACGACGGGCTGCTCGACGATGTTGTAGAGCTCGCGAAGGCGTCGGCAGGCCTCATACCCGCTCATGTCCTGCAGCTCCACGGAGAAGATCACAACGTCGATGCGATAGGTGCGAACGATGCGGAACGCCTCCTCGGCACGGTAGCAGAGGACGACGTTGCAGCCATATGCGCCGAGGCCATCCTTGAAACGTCGGCGCGCTTCTTCGTTGGAGCACACAAAGAGGAGCTTGGGAGGCCGCATGGCATCACACCGCCATGGTCTGGCGCTTGTCCGTGTCGAACGAATCCGAGTACTCGCAGATGAGCTGCACGCGGTTCTTCACCCCGAGCTTGGCGAGGATGCTGCTCATGTGGGTCTTCACGGTCTTCTCGCTGAGGAACAGGCGGTCGGCTATCTGGGAGTTGCTCAGCCCGTCGCACACCAGGATGGCAATCTCGTTCTCGCGCGGGGTGAGGACGGGCGAGAGGACGCGAGTGGGTGCGGGATTGCTGGAACCTGCCGTGGCGTCGAGGTGAATGTCGAGGAGACGGCAGATGCACTCGAGCCATGAGGTGGCGTTCTTGAACTCCCCGCGGCTGATGACGGGGATGTCGAACTTGGCGCTAAGCTGCTCGGAATGGGGGGTGTCGTCGAACACGAAGCCGTCGCAGCGCCACAGGGCGACGAGGCGTGCGTTGAAGAAGACGGGAACGGCAAAGGTAGTTATGCCAAAGTTGCAGGTCCTAAGCAGAGGGTCGAAGACCCGCCTGCTTTCAAAGTAGCGAACGACGTCTGCTGCGTCATGCCCTGCAACGCCCGAGCAGTCATGGGGGACGCCCGATTGCACAAAGTCGCAGAAGTCGACTTTAAGCGAGGGGACGAGCAGGGGCTTGCCCTGTGTGTCGACGAGAAGAAGCGGTATCCGATAGTCTCGGACGAAGCAATCCTGGTAATCCTGGAGTGCACCCTTGCCGACCATGGAGACCCATCGGTCTGCGCTAATCTCCATGGGCTTCCGTCTTCCATTCCTTATGCTTCTCAGCATTGCACAAACCTCCCCCAGATGCCTATTTTGCACAATGCGACTGTCACCGTTCTGCGAATCCCCTCCTTGTGCGAGTAGCCCCCACCACTCGTCTGCGGAAGACAACATGCCTCCGCACTTTGCTTCCATTATGCCCTCTTCGCCGCTGGGCAGAGCTAATTGTTCGGCAAACGTGGCAATTGCGCCACGGCAGGCCCAGCGTAACGGTGTAGTTGGCGAGGGTTCGCCTCGAGATTCGTCACGGAATCGTCCTCGTCATCATTCTCTAGCGGTTTCCATGAACCGAGGGTCGCGTTTATCCAGTTGCCGAGAAGGTCGAGTCACGGATTCCGCTAGAGAAGGGAGGTGGGGGGCCGGCGTTGCCCCGCCTGGCTCGCTGCCCGACTCCGGGAGCCCTCCCCGCTACACATTCGCATCCGAATGCGTGACCCGTGCAGGTCGATACACGTTCGGGTGACGAATGTGTATCGACCCCGGCCCTGCCCCGGAATGGAATCCCGCTGCCAGGCAATGGGATTCCATTGCCCGGCAACAAAATCCCGCGATGCCCCGCTCTTCGGGTAGCCCCGGTCACTACGCCAGCGGCGCCACGTGTGCCGGTACGCCACCCACGAACGAGAGCGACGGCTCGCCAGTGACAAGCGGACGTGCATAGCGCAAGAACTTCTCCGTTACGCCCATCCCGTCCTTGCTCACCATCTCTGCCGGCACGCCCTTCACGGCATTTGCCACGCGATTCACGTCAACCAGGTTGTAGTGCACCTCGTAGGGGCTGTCGGACACGCGCTCGAGTGCGCTCATGACCCCAGACGCACCCCCAAGGGCAGCGTTGGTGCCGTACGCGCCAAGGCCTGCGGCCTCCGTGAGGTCCGTTTGGCTCGCAAGGTGCGCCGCGCAGCGCTGGGTGGTGCAGAGTTCGACCGCGCGCGTCTTGCACCCCAGCTCTTGGTGCACGAGGTCTGCAAGGTAGCGGCTCGTGCCCGAGAGCGCGGCTGCATGCCCAAAGGCGTCGAGGCGCGCCGTGGCGCCGCTCGCCTCGCACACGAGCGTGCCCTCTGGCGTGCGTACGCCCTCGCTTACCGCCACGACCACGGTGTTCTTTCTGACCATAAGGTCGGAGATGCGCTCGAGCAGCGTCTGCTCCACAAGGGGCACCTCAGGAAGGAGCACGAGGTCGGGCGCGTGGCCGCCAGCTTCTCCTGCAAGGGCGGCAGAGGCGGCAAGCCATCCGGCGTCGCGCCCCATGATCTCGACGAACATGACGCTCCCAAGGTCGTAGACGTCTGCGTCGCATGCCAGCTCGTCCATCGTGGCGGCAATGAACTTGGCCGCGCTGCCGTAGCCGGGCGTGTGGTCGGTGAGGATGAGGTCGTTGTCTATCGTCTTGGGCACGCCCACAAAGCGAATGCCGGAGCCCATGGCCCCGCCGTAGCGGGAGAGCTTCGCGATGGTGTCCATGGAATCGTTGCCGCCAATGTAGAGAACCGTGCGGGCCCCAAGCTCGTCGAAGCGCTCGAAGAGCCTGCGATAGGGCGCCTCGTCCGTTGTCGGGTCCGGCAGCTTGTAGCGGCAACTGCCCAAGTAGCTCGAAGGCGTGTGGGAGAGAAGCTCGAGCTCTGCCGGGCTGCCCAGCCGCTCGTCAAGGTCAACCGTGCGCCCGTCGAGAAGCCCCTGGATGCCGTAGCGCATGCCTACCGCGTCAAGGCCGGCCGCGTGCGTGGCGCTCACGACCCCTGCGAGGCTTGCGTTTATCGCGGCGGTGGGGCCTCCGGACTGCCCGACCAGAACGGTAGTGCCAACAGCTGCCATGCCAAGCTCCTCTCGCGAACGTGCACTTCACCGAACGAGGATACCGCAGGCAGCGTGGACGCTGCGCCTCTCGGCGCGACTCTTGTAAGTGAGACGTCATGCATGGGCCCTGGCGTGGTAAGGTAACACGGTCCCAATGTCACCTGAAAATCCGGGAGTCACACACAATGTTCGAGGCTCTAGCGAACTTCTTCTCGCTTATCGTACAGCCGGCCTATGACCTTACCGGCAGCTGGTGGGCGGCAATCTTTATCTTCACCCTGTTCTCCAAGGTCATCCTGATGCCGCTTTCGGTGTGGTGCCAGAAGAACAGCATCGTGATGGTGCAGCTCATGCCAGAGCTCTTCCGCATCAAGTGCCGCTACTACGGCGACCGCGAGACCATCGAGGAGAAGCAGAACGAGCTCTATCACGAGAGGCACTACCATGCCCTGCTCTCGCTCATCCCCCTCGCCATCCAGGTGATCATCCTCTTTGGCCTGGTGGACGTCATCCACTCCATCACAGATTCCGGCGCACCCGGCACCGAGTTCCTGGGCCTTGTCCCCATCGAGAACGGTGGTGCGTCGCTCATCATGCCGCTCCTCGCGGGTCTCTCGGCAGTCATCATGGGCTGGGCGTCCAACCACATCAACCCCCTCCAGCGCGAGCAGTCTCGTGCCGAGAAGAACACGACTAACGGCCTCTCCATTGCGCTCTCGCTCTTCCTGGGCTTCTACGTGGTGTGCGGCATGGCGTTCTACTGGGTGTGCTCCAACCTGCTCTCCATTGCGGTACAGGCGCTGTGCAACGTGATTGTTAAGCCGCGCAAGTACATCGACTACGAGGACCTCAACAGGGCGCGCGACGAGTTCAACGCCATCGAGGAGGCCACCAAGAGCGACCGCAAGTGGTACCAGCCGGATCCGCTTGCCCGCCGCGCCAAGGCAGACTACAAGCGCTTCTTCAAGATCGATGGCAAGCACCTGGCGTTCTACTCCGAGAGCTCGGGCTTCTACAAGTACTTCCAGGGTGCCATCGAGTGGCTGCTCAACAATTCCGACGTGCGTATCCACTACCTGACGAGTGACCCAGACGACCAGGTCTTTGACATCGCCAAGCGAGAGCCGCGCCTCATTCCGTACTTCCTCGACCAGAAGCGCCTCATCACCCTCATGATGAAGATGGACGCGGACGTCATGGTGACTTCCCTCGGCGCACTCGACGTGTACTACATCAAGCGCTCCTACATCCGCAAGGATATCGAGTACATCTACATGTGCCACCACATGACCTCGATGCACATGACTGGCACCAAGCAGGAGTACGACAACTACGACACCATCATGTGCGTCGGCCCCCACCAGAAGGCAGAGATCCGTGCCATGGAGAAGGCCTACCACACGCAGAAGAAGAAGGTCCCCAAGATCGGCTACGACCTTCTCGACCGCGAGATGGCGGACTACGAGAAGATGCCGCACGAGAGGCACGAGCGCCCCATCATCCTCATCGCCCCCTCGTGGAACACGGACAACATCCTCGACACCTGCATCGACGACATGCTCGGCCGCCTGCTGGGCCACGGCTATCACGTGATCCTTCGCCCCCACCCCGAGTACGTGAAGCGCTACCGCCCGCGCTGGGAGGCGCTCGTCGAGCGCTACTCCAAGGTGAGCCCCGACGAGCTGACCATCGAGGCGGACTTCTCCGGCCACGGCTCCATCCTCGAGTCCGACGTGCTGATTACCGACTGGTCGACGATCGCCGAGGAATTCTCGTTCACCACGCTGAAGCCGTCGCTCTTCATTGACACCCCCATGAAGGTCATCAACCCGGACTACGAGCAGGTTGGCATCACGCCCACCGACATCACGCTGCGCAACCAGATTGGCCGCTCGCTTGATCCCAAGGATCTCTCCGAGCTCGAGGGCGTCATCGATGACATGGTCACGAACTCCTCCGCTTGGAACGACAAGATCCGCCAGATTCGCGACGGCTTCATCTACAACCTCGGCCACGGCGGCGAGACGGCAGGCAAGTACATCCTCGGCGAGGTCCTCGCAAAGCAGGACGGCAAGGACATCACCGCGGCTGGCGCGTTTGGGACGGGGGATCAGGGCAGCGATGATGAGTAGCCGCTCCCTGAAGGGTGCGAACCGCATTGCTGGGCACCTGATGGTCCTTGTGTGGGACGTCCTTGGCCTTGCTGCAATAAGCGCCTGCCTGCTCACGGCGATGGCCACCCCGGCCCTCGCGTACGTGGACCCCTCGGTCATGACCTACACCATCCAGGCGCTGGCCGCAGTGGCGGTGGCGCTCTCGGCGGTGCTCGGCGTGGCCTTCAGGCGCACCCGCAAGGCGCTCGTGAGGCTCCTCCGCATAGACGAGGGCGCGGGCCGCGTGGCGGAGCCCGCGGTCTCCCGCATCGACCCGGCCAGCAAGCCGGCCGCCGACGCCGCCGCCCGCGAGGCGCTCGCCTCGGTCGGCGCGTCCGCGCGCGGGGCCAGCGCACGCCGCCCGGCGGGCCTGCCCTGGCGTCGCCGCATCGTGCTCGCGCTTCTCGCCTGCGTGTTTCTCGCCCTCACGATGTTCGTGGTGGCACCGCTTGAGCTTGTTGCCGGCAGCTCCGACAGCCTCCTCTTTGGCGTAAAGCAAGTGTGGCAGGTTGTGGTGGTGGCTGGCCTCGCTATCGCAGCTGTTTCCGGCCTTGCCATCTCGGCAATTCGTGGGCGCGTCTTTGACGTGGTCATTGCCATTGCCGTGGCACTTGGCGTTGGCGCCTATGTGCAGGTGCTCTTCATGAATTCAAGCCTGCCAGTCGCCGATGGCAACCTTGTGGACTGGACCCAGTTTGCGTCCATCACTGGTATCAGCCTGCTTGTGTGGGCGGCGATCGTCATCGTCCTTGTTGCTCTTGCGGTCAAGCGTCCGCGCGTGGGGAGGGCCGCTGCCGCAGCGTTGAGCGCTGCTCTGATCGTCGTGCAGGTTGCCGGCGTTGTTGACATTGTGTCTAAGGCGGCATCCGAGCCAGAGTCCATCACCATTACCGAGAAGGGCCTCTTTGACGTCTCGGGCAAGAAGAACGTGGTGTGCTTTGTGCTGGACATGACGGACACTGCGGATGCCAAGAAAGCATATGCCGACAACCCAAACATGCTTGACGGTTTGGATGGCTTTACCTGGTACCAGAACAGCACGGGTTCTATGATTCCCACACGCTATGGCATCCCTTCTCTGCTTACGGGCGTGCGGCCACAAAAGGGCGAGGATGCGGCGGATTTCCTCTCGTCCATGTACTCAGACAGCCACTTCTTGGATGATGTAGCGGCTCAGGGCTACACCACGGACATCTACTCTGACTCTGCGGATTGGATCGATGGCTGGAGAGAGTATCTAGGACAGCATGCCGAGAACTTCGAGAGTAACTCGGATGTTGCAAGGAGCGCCCTTGATTGGCAGGGTACCCTCCGCATTCTGTATCAGTGCGCGCTTTATCGCGACATGCCGTGGATTGCCAAGCCATTCTTCTGGTTCTATACCGACCAGCTCAACCAGGGCATGGTCTCGAGCGAGGGTGCCTCGTCTCCCGACACCACGCCCTACGCCATCGATGATCCCGCATACTTCCAGAAGCTCAAGGAGAGCGGCCTAACCGTCAACGGCGAGAATGCCTCGTTCCGCTTCATCCACCTTGAGGGGACCCACTATCCCTTCATCATGGATGCCGAGGGCAACAGGGTCGCGGAGTCGAATGACTGGGAGTCCCAGATGGTGGGCGCGTTCAAGATCGTGCGCACGTATCTGGGCGAGCTCAAGCGCTTGGGGCTCTATGACAGCACCACGGTGGTCATCACGGCAGACCACGGCACCTGGTATCTCACGCCCGATGACCTCGATGGCGTCTCGACGCCCATCATCTTCGTGAAGCCCGCCCAGTCTGCCGAGGCGGATTCTGTGCCCTGCCAGATTTCCCAGCAGCCCGCGAGCCACTACGACCTTCAGGCAACGATGCTCAAGGGCATGGGTGCCTCGCAGGATGTGCTTGACCACTACGGTGAGTTCAACCAGGCAATCGAGGATCGCAGCGATTCCGCGGATCGCCTGCGCTACTACCTCATGACGACGAGCAACGGAAAACTGGACACCAGCTGGCGCGAGTACGAGATCTCGGGCGATTCCCAGGACTTCGCGAACTGGCGCCTTGATGGCAACGAATGGATCATCACCGACGAGGATGCGGAGCGCATCTGGCACTGACGTCGGTTCGAGCAGGAAAGGAATGAGACCTTGAGAAGCACGAGAAGGAAGTCGACGGCGGCGCTCGCACTGCACGATGCGCTCTACGCCGCCGCACTCGCGGCGGTGTGGGTGCTGGTCCCCGCCACCCCGGCGCTGGCCTACGTGGACCCCTCGGTCATGACCTACACGATCCAGGCGCTGGCGGCGGTGGCCGTGGCGCTCTCGGCGGTGCTGGGCGTGGCCTTCAGGCGCACGCGCAAGGCGCTGGCGAGGATGCTCCACATCGATGAGGACGCCGGCCGCGTGGCCGAGCCCGCGGTCTCCCGCATCGACCCCTCCGGGAAGCCTGCGGCCGACTCTGCGGTCCGCGAGGCGCTCGCCTCGGCCGGCGCGGCCGCACGCGGGGCTGGCGGAAAAAGGCCCGAGAACGGCTACTCACCCAGCTGGCCGAGGCGTCTGGTCTCCGGCCTCCTGGTCGGGGCGCTCTTCTCGTTGACGCTTATGATTTCCGCCCCGTACGAGCTCATCGCCGGTAACAGCGCAAGTCTCATTTTCTCCCTCTCGCAGACATGGCAGGTGTTCGTGCTGCCGGCGGTTGCCGTGGCGGTTGCCATCGCCTCCGTTCTCGTGCTCCTTCGCGGGCGTGCCTCCAATGTGGCGCTGATGCTCGCCTTTGGCTTCGTGCTTGCCTCCTACGTTCAAGCCATCTTCCTTAACGGCAATCTTCCGAGCGCGGATGGCTCTGTGGTCGACTGGACCCAGTATGCGAGGACGGCGGTGTGGACCACCCTGGTCTGGGCAGCGATACTCCTTGCGCCACTCGAGTTGAGCCGTATCAACCGCTCCGTTGCGCAGAGCGTCGTCTCTTTTGTGGCTGCGGCGTTGATTGTGATTCAGGGTGTCGGCGTGGCGAGCCTTTTCTCCTCAGACTCGGCAATCACGACCAAAGAGGCTTCAGAATACATGATGACGGAGCGTGGACTGTTTACGGTCTCTCCCAAGAAGAACATCATTGTCTTCGTACTCGACATGTATGACACCTCGATGGACCTCATGCCTGCGGTTAAGGAGAATCCAGCCCTTCTCGACGAGATGACGGGGTTCACGTGGTATCAGAACTCGAGTGCCGTCGTCACGCCAACCCGAAACGCCATTCCCACGATGCTCGTAGGGCAGCAACGCGCCAATAGTGCGGTGCCTGACTACACGGAGGGACATCAGTACTTGACCGACCTTGCCAGCGCCGGATATGACGTAGGCCTCTACAGCGATATCCTCCCGACGGACAACCCTTACTACCGGGACAATGCGTTCAACATTGTTCCCACTGACGGGCGGCCCACCGATGCGGCCCTCGACGAGGAGGGAACGCTGCGGGTGCTCTACAAGTGCACCCTGTTCCGCGACCTTCCCTGGCCGTTCAAGCCGTTCTTCTGGTTCTACACGGACGACATCAACCAGGCGATGGTAGAGGCTAGCGAGCAGCCGACAGGCGAGGCCGACCCCAATCGCGGCTCGGAGGTTCCCTACACGACGAACGACATCGGATATGCGAGCGACTTGGAGTCGATTGGGCTTGCTGCGGTGGACGAGGGCGAGACAGGCGCCTTTAGGTTCATCCACCTCAACGGGGCGCATTACCCCTACACCATGGATGAGAACGGTCAGCCTGGGACCGACCTATCTCGTGCGCAGCAGGCAGCCGGTAGCATGAACACGGTAAGCGAGTACCTGAGGCAGCTCAAGGCTCTTGGGCTCTACGATGATGCGACAATTATCATTACTGCTGACCACGGCTACTTCGCGTCATCCGACGCGTTTGCCCTTACTGATTTTGCTGCAAATCCGATTATGCTCGTGAAACCACCCGAGACTCATGAACAGGGAAGCCAGCCCTATGCCGTCTCTCAAGAACCGGTGAGCAATGCCGATGTTCTGCCCACAGCGCTGGCTGGGCTTGACTGTGACAAGTCAGAGTATGGCGTCGATATGCTTACGGAGGATGATCCCGGCCGCGTGAGGTACTTCAGTCTCTTGAGCAAAGACAGCGAGGGTGTCGAGCATGGGCTTGTCGAGTATGAGATCGCCGGCGATGCCAATGACATAAAAAACTGGCATCCAACTGGCTGGATTCAGGATTTCTCCACCGGCTCGTGGGTCCAACGGGGTCAATAGGAGAATGAGGTGGCTTGCTCATTCGAGATAGCCCAATAATGGAAAGCGCAGTGATTTCGAGAAGAGCGATGGCGAGCGACTTCGACGGGACGCTCTTCTTTGGCATTGGCAGCCGTGTCCATCCGCTCCGCCGCTTCCTTCCTCGTGACCTAGACGCCATTCGCGAGTTTCGTGCGAGAGGCGGCCTGTTTGGCGTGTGCACGGGCCGTCCGCTCGGTGCCGTTCTCGACGATGCGGGGGATGCGCTCGGCTTTGACTTTGCCATCACGAGCAGCGGCGCGTGCGTGAGCGATGCCGAGGGGAACACGCTCTTCTCGCGTGAGATACCCAGCGACGACGTGCGGGCGGTGTTGGACGTCGCACGTGGGCAGACGTCGCGGCCGTCATTTCTGGCCGTGAAATCGGGCTATCTGGTTCTGGGGGAGAGCAGCATCCCTGGGCTGCCTGAGGCGTTTCTCAAGCGGCTGAGGGTTGTGAGCTCCGTCGATGAGGCGCTCTCGGCTGAGCCAGGGGAGCGTGGTGAATCGGTTCAGGTTGTCTCGCTGGGCTTTGCCAGCCAAGAGAGGGCTGCGCGCTTTGTTGCCGGGGTGGGAGAGCTGCTTGGCGGAAGGGTCGCGGCGTATCAGAACCTCGACTCCGTGGACGTTGTCCCAGCGGGATGCTCCAAAGGCGCTGGACTCGCGATTGCACGCGAGCGTCTGGGGCTGGGCTTGGTTGGTGGCATCGGTGATTCCTTCAACGACCTGCCGCTTCTTGACGAGGCAGATGTGGCGTATACGTTCAACCGCGCTCCGGAGGCCGTTCGGGCGGGTGCCGATGTACTGGTGGACGACGTCGCCGGGGCCCTTGCAGACCTCGAACGACGATAGGTGACCTCGAGGAGTGCCGACTGAGCCACTATGGCGCGAATTCACGGTTGGTGGCAGTTGTTTTGAGACACCTCAAGTACAAATCGCTTCAAGAGTTGATTATCCGCAGGTCAGGGAACTGCGACCATAGACCAGACATATAAAGGATTCAACGGAAACTGCCACTAACCGAATTCTTTGGATTGGACTTGATTCGAGGCTACCCCAATCGGTTCAAGACGAGTGAACGTAACCCTGTGAAGTGGTATGACATTTCAGGATCATTACCGCTTACAGACGAAATTATACCGTTCGTTACCAGCGTTTTTCTAATTGTACCGATTTCAAAGAAAAGTATTCCAGTACACATTGACAAAAATGCCAATACAAATTAATTTGCAATCTGGAATTACAAATAGGGAATCCGGAATGAAATGGAGCGGTTATGGCTGACAAGCGCACCGAGGTACTTCTCTTGACCCATGACGGATGGGGAACTGCTTTGGTTGATAGCCTTACTATGATTCTCGGCAGCATATACTGCGTTCATGAAATACCTCTTCTGCCTTCGTACACCCTTCCCGAATACCTCGGTCTCGTTCGTGAATATGCGGAGCAACTATCCAATGACTCCCTCATCATGACAGACCTCATAGGCGGAACGCCATCGAACGTCGCCGCTATGGTTGGCAATCAAACTGGTATCAGAGTCTTTTCTGGCCTTAACGCGCCCATGCTTCTCGAGGCATGCGTCGAGCTGCAAGGTGATGGCCACCTTGATTTCGACGCCATCCTCGCCGCTGGGCAGGGCGCTTGCAAGGACGTGGTTGCAGCTGTTCGCGAAAACATGAGCAAGTATAAAGGAGGTTGTGGTATGGGAAAGATTGTTCTTACTCGAGTCGATTCCCGTCTCATCCATGGGCAGGTGATGACCAAATGGGTGAACCAGGTTCAAGCCAACAAGATTGTCGTTGTGAGTGATGAGCTCGCTGCGGATGAGTTCATGAGGAGCATTTACCTTATGAGCGCGCCTGCTGGTATTACGGTTGACTGCCTTTCGGAGTCTCAGGCTGTCGAAGCTTTTAAGGCGAACTGCTTTGGCGAAGGAAACGTTCTGCTCTTGCTTCCGAGTCTCCAGGCGTTGAAAAACATCTACGATGCGGGCGTCACCGTCGAGTCAGTCCAGATTGGAGGGCTTGGAGGAGGGCCTTCTCGCAAGGTCGTCTTCCAGAACATCACACTGGACGATGCAGATGCAGATATCTGCCAGTGGCTTGCAGACAAAGGGGTCAGGGTTACATTCCAGACCATTCCCGAGGATACTCCCCAAGACGTCCAATCAATCCTAAAAAAGTATAGAGGGTAATGCGCTGGCATTGTTTGTTTCGGCCTTTTCTCACACGTTAGGAGACCTTGCATGAGCACTATGGGCATTGCAATTTGTATGGGTCTGTACTACTGGATTGCACGACTTAGGTTTGGATACACCATTTCAAGCGCGCTGCTCCAGCCAACCACAATTGCAGTATTTGTTGGCCTCATCACAGGCCAAATGGCGCTTTCGATGGAGATCGGTGCTGCGCTTCAGCTTGTGTATCTGGGCGTCACCTCAACACCTGGCGGCAACGTACCAAATGACCCCGCCCTTGCGGGAACTATTGCCATCCCCCTTGGCGTTATGGCGAACATGAGTCCTGAGCTTGCGGTGGCGCTTGCCGTTCCCTTCGGCGTCATTGGCGTGTTCGTTGACCAGCTTCGTCGTACCACCAACGCATTCTGGGTTCACATGGCTGATAAGTACGCTGAGGAGGCAAACGTTGCCGGAATCATGAGGTGCGCTTATCTCTTCCCGGCGCTGATGGGCTTTGTCATCAGGTTCCCGTTTGTCTTCGTGATTGATTACTTCGGAGCGGATTGGGCGCAGGCGCTCATCAACGTACTTCCGGATGTCCTTCTCCACTCGTTCGAGGTCATGGGAGGCATTCTTCCGGCACTTGGCTTTGCCTTAACCATCATGGTGATTGGCAAGAAGGAGCTCATCCCCTTCTTCTTCCTTGGTTACTTTGCCGTTGCGTATCTCCAGATTCCTGTCATGGGAATGGCAATCTTTGGCCTGATAATTGCTCTTGTCATGCGAATGATTGTGTTCCCCGACACTACCAACGTGAGCATCTTTGCAGACAAGACTGCTCTTGAGGAGGAGGCGGAAAAGCAGCACATCCTCTCCAAGGCAGATGTTACCAAGTCCTTCTGGCTGTACTACTTTGGTTGCGAGGAGTCGAACTCCTACGAGCGTCTTCAGTCTTTGGTGTTCTGCGCCTCTATGGCACCTGTTCTCCAAAAGCTCTATCCCGAAAAAGAAGACCTTTCTGATGCGTTGAAGCGTCACCTTGTCTTCTTTAACACTGAGGGAACGCTTGGCGGAATCATCCAGGGCATCTCTCTCGCAATGGAGGAAGAGAAGGCCATCGACGGCAAGATTCCCGGCTCTGCCATCACCTCTATCAAGACTGGCCTTATGGGTCCCATTGCGGGTATGGGAGACGGCATTGTCTGGGCAGTCGTCATGCCAGTAATCTTTGGCATCTTCATTCCCTTTGCTGAGCAGGGAAGCCCTATTGGCGGAATTATGCCCCTCATCCTTTGGCCTGGAATCACTATCCTCATCCAGTACTTCATTACTCATTACGGTTACAAGCTTGGCCGCGAGTCAATCTCTGGTATTCTTCAGTCCGGAATGATGAAGTCCATCATCTATGCGGCCAACATCCTCGGTCTCATTATGATGGGTGCGCTCTCGAGCTCGTATATCAACATCAAGACGCCGCTGTCCTTCACGATGGCAGCTGGAAACACGCTCGAGATTCAGTCAATTCTTGATGCCGTTATCCCCAACGTTCTTCCCATTATTGCGGTGTTTGCCATTTACTTCTATATGCAGAAGAAGGGACCACGATACAACAGGATTCTTCTTGCGATTATCGCGATCAGCATCGTCTGCGCTCTGCTCGGCATTCTTTAACAGTTACGGTACAAGAGTATCGCCCGACGCCAGAGTTGGCTGGCGTCGGGCACGAGTGTGAAGGGAAGGTTTGGTTTGGGAATCTACCAGGACCTCGGTCTTAGGCGCGTGGTCAACGCGTCCGGCAGGGTGACGGTGCTCGGGGTCTCGGCCTTCAGCGACCGGGTCGCCGAGGCCGCGAAGGAGGGCGGACAGTCCTACGTGGTCGTCGAGGACCTCATGAGGCGCGCCGGCGAGCTTATCTCCCGGCACACCGGCGCGGAGGACTCCTGCCCCACGTCGTGCGCGTCGGCCGCGATAGCGCTAACGGTCGCGGCGCTCGTGACGCGCGGCCGGTGGTCGGACATGATGCGCCTGCCCGACTCGTCCGGCCTGCCGAACGAGGTCGTCCTCCAGAAGGGGCACTCGATCAACTACGGCGCCCCCATGGCTACGATGATCAGGCTCGGCGGCGGCGTGCCCGTGGAGGCCGGCCAGGCCAACGAGGTGAGGCCGGAGGACATAGAGGAGGCCATCTGCGGCAGGACCGTGGCGCTCCTCTACGTGAAGAGCCACCACTGCGTGCAGAAGGGCATGGTCGCCCCCGAGGTCATGCGCGACATCGCGCACGCCCACGGGCTCCCCTTCGTGATGGACTGTGCTGCCGAGGAGGATCTCCGGAAGTACATCGCGCTCGGGGCGGACGCCGTGATGTACAGCGGGGCCAAGGCCATCGAGGCGACGACGTCCGGGTTCGTGACCGGGCGGGCGGACATCGTGGCCAACGTCCGGAGGCAGTACGCGGGCATCGGCCGCGCGATGAAGGTTGGTAAGGAGCAGATCGTCGGCCTCCTCGCTGCCCTCGACCAGTACGACGCTCGCGACCACGAGGCCGAGGCTGCGGCCAACGAGGCGAAGGTCGACTGGCTCGTCGGCGCGGTCAACGGGATTCACGGCCTAAGGGCTGAGAAGGTCCGGGACGAGGCGGGCCGCGCGATCTACCGCTGCCGCGTGTCCCTCAGAGAGGGGGCTCCCGCCGGAATCACCATGCAGGGGGTCAACGAGAGGCTGCGCGCAGGGGACCCGATCGTCTGGGCGCGCACCGAGTTTTTGAACCTTGGCAAGATCGATTTCGACCCACGCCCGATGCTCGACGGCGACAAGGAGCTCGTCGCGGAGCGACTGAGGGAGATCATGGAGGCATAGACCATGGCAATCGACTACTACAACGACCGCGTCTGCCTGAACGTCCTGGGTGGGAGCCTGGAGAACGCTCGGGATATATACGAGGCCGCCGAGCACCACGTCGAGGTCGGCGTGCTCACCGCGGACTACCCGGACGTCCCCACGTGCGTCGGGGACATGGGGCGCTACATGGAGGCCCTCGATGGCAACCTCTCGGTCGGCCTGGGTGGCGGCGACCCCAAGCAGTGCTACATGGTCGCCGAGGTCGCGAGGAGCGTCAAGGCGAACCACTTCAACCAGGCGTTCTGCCAGGTCAGCGCGACCCGCGCGAACGTCGGGAGCGACGAGTGCCACATCAACGCGATGTGCGCGCCGTCCGGCGTGCCCGGCCTCGTGAAGGTCTCGACCGGCCCCGTCTCCAAGGGCTCCAAGGCGCCGGCGCTCGTGCCCGCCGACACGGCCATCGACATCGTGCGCGAGATGGGCGGCGACTCCATCAAGTTCTTCCCGATGGGGGGCCTTCGCTGCGAGGACGAGCTGAGGGCGCTCGCGGAGGCCTGCGCGCGCAAGGACTTCGTGCTCGAGCCCACGGGCGGCATCACCCTCGACAACTTCGACGAGGTCATGCATGTCGTGCTGGACGCCGGCGTGAGGAGGGTCATCCCCCACGTCTACGGCTCGATCATCGACAAGGAGACCGGGCTCACGAGGACCGACGACGTCCGCACCCTGCTCGCGAAGGTCAAGGCACTGGTGTAGGCGGTCGCAAAGGTTCTGGCTTCTCAATTTGTTGAGGTCGAGTGGGTATAATCACTCAGGTTGGAGGAAAAAGCGGACGGGCCCGAAGCCAATCGGTGCCCGTCCGATGGGTTTATAGGTTTGCGGAGTAATGCCGCCGAGAGTACGGGAACCACATGCCTAAGTACAAGGCTATAGTCAAGGAGCTAATCGAAGCCATCAGGCGTGGTGACCTCAAACCATATGACCAGCTTCCTACTGTCGTAGAGCTTTGCGGAAAGTACCATGTTAGTAGAAGCACGGTTGAACTTGTTATGGATGACCTTGAGCGTCAGGGCTATGTCTCTCGTAAGCGTGGTTCCGGCGTCTATGTAAAAAAGGTTGCTAAAAGCGTTGCTGGAGCACCACTAAATACCATTGCGCTTACTGATGGCACAAACGTCGACTTGCAGAGCAATCCTGTATGCAGAGTGCATGAGTTCACAATCGTAAAACCCGACAGCAAGATTATCCATTTCCTTGGCCTTCATGATCACAGCTTTACATACTACATCTGCAGGTCCCACATGCTTGGTGACACAATTCTGGATGTCGAATATCTGTACTATCCGGTTGAGATATTTCGAGATATCCGGCTTTCCTCTGCAGAGACCTCGGTGCGCTCATGGATTGAGGAAAACTATGAGGTGACGCCAGATACCTATCACAAGATGCTGAGGGCTGTGAGCCCAACACCAGAGGAGCGAGAGATTCTTGGTGTCGAATCGGAGACCCCGCTTCTGGAGATTGAGCAGGTAGGCTACCTCGATGATGGAAGACCATTTGAGTATCTAGCCGCTCGTTTTCCCGGCGATACGGCTGTTTATCAGACGGTGGACTCGGACTCGCTGCCGGTTTAAGTGCTGCTTGTCCAAAAACATGGGACAACTCTTGGTTTGTTGGTTTGCTAGAGTCCCTTTCCCGAGCCTCCAGAAGAGCTGGCGTCGCTGCCCGTTGCCTTGAACTCAAAGCGATCGCCGGGAAACCGCTTAATGAAGACGCCAAAGGGTTTGCCGTCCATAAGGTATCCCACCTCTTCGACCTCGAGGAGTGGTATCCCGTATTCGAGCTTTAACCTTGCTCTTTCGTCGTTGGTTGACAGTACCGAACGTACGGTCTTCTCAAAGCTCCCTGCGGGCACTCCAGTGTGCTTCGTAGCCTCTGTGGTGACGTCTCCGCCGGCAGCGGCCATAGAGAGGCTGCCGACAGACTCAATGGGAAGATAGACGTATTCCATGCAAGTAGGTAGCGGTCCATTGTGGTGCAAGCGCGTCACTAAGTACAAGAATGACTGCCTGTTGATTCCCAGCAGACGAGAAATTCGGGATTCTGGCCTAATGACATTGAAGTCAATGACGTCGACGGAGTCTTTGCTTGGCATCTTCGCTGCTCTCGGAGCAATCTGAACAACTTGGTTCGGAGCCTTCCAGCCTATCGAGCTTGTCTCAATTGCCTTGACATATATGCCCGACCCCTGCCTACGCGATATCAAGCCCTCGTCAGACAGGGTTTGGAGCACTTGATTGATGGTGCTTTTGCTGACTCCGTATGCGGAGCAGAGCTCTGTAACGGGAGGAAGCTTCGCATAGGGCTTAAGAGTGCCATTTGCGATGCATTCCTCGATGTCTCGAACGATCTCTTCGTACTTGTACATGATTCCTCGTCGATAGCTAAGCGCGGATATAGCAAGCGGCTCTTCCACACACTTTAGTATTCTTCCGTGCCTTTCCCCGTTTCGATACCGCTTGCAGTCTCGAAACGACCGTTAAACACAATCGAGACACATACGAATTGTATCGGGACAATAATCTAGGCTGTTCCGGGTGAGTGCTATTGCTTGGCCTCAGTGAAGGGAGAAGTCAACGTGAGATCGGTAACCATAAAGAACGGAATGCTCCTCTCGCCAGTTAATGGCCTAATGGGCGAGCGCGGAGACGTGATTCTCAGAGATGGCAGAATTGCCCAAGTTGGAGAGGGCCTTCCTGAGAAAGGCGAGGTAATTGATGCGTCTTCGCTTTACGTTACCCCTGGATTCATTGACATTCACACTCACGTCTACCCAAAGTCATTCCTGGGGTTGGAGCCCGATGTGCTTGGGCTTGAGCGGGGAGCAACTACGGTTCTCGACGCAGGCAGCAGTGGATCCGATACTTATGATGACTTCAAGACAAACTATATCGATAAGGCCCAGACGAAAGTCTTCACCCTTCTCAACATCTCTAAGGAGGGAATTCTTCGCGGTCACGAGCTCAATGACCCATCAAAGATCAATGTCGAAGCCTGCGAGCGAGTTGCGCGTGAGCATGCCGACAACATTGTTGGCATCAAGGCGCGTGCATCGTCGAGTGTTGTGGGGGAAGAGGGCCTGCGTCCGATAGTCGTCGCCGCACGGACTGCCCATGAGTTGGGACTTCCGCTCTTCGTCCATGTAGGCAACTTCCCGCCTGCCCTTATGACGGTTCTTGACCTTCTTGAGAAGGGCGATGGAATCACTCATACGTACCACGGCAAGCCCGGTGGCATTGTTACGGAAGAAGGCAAAATTCTTCCCCAGGCGCTGCATGCACGTGCCCGTGGAGTTCAGTTCGACGTTGGCCATGGAATCGAGAGCTTCAGCTTCAAAACGTATGAGAAGGCGCTTACCCTCGGCTTCGACTGCGACACGATTTCCACCGATCTCCATGTAGAGAATTACGAGGGTCCCGTTTACAGCATCGCGGCTGTTATGAGCAAGCTTGTAAGCCTCGGAGAGTCTTTCCCTGACGCCGTTAGGAAGGTTACAAGCGCCCCCGCCGCACAATTCCATCTCAAGGGGCTGGGCCAGCTCAAGCCGGGCATGATTGGCGACGTCAACCTTGTCTCCCTCACTGATTCAGATGATGTGGTCGCCGATTCAACCGGAGACACCATCTCTCTTAAGAAGAAGGTCGAGGTTATCGAGAGCGTTTATTCAAAGGGGGAGAACATTGAAAGATACCGCCACTAAATCCACTCCTGCGGCCTCCTCTAAAACGTTTGATTTGTCCTCGACGGTCGATCGTGTCGAAAGCTTCCTATCGTCTCAGGGCGTTGTTTTCGATGGCACGCAGGAGCCCATGTTCCGCAACCACATTGATGCCCTGAAGCGTCGAATAGAGACGGGTGAGTTTACGGAGGGTCTCGAAGATGCTTTCGGAGAGGTTTCTTCCCATGCGTTCGACCTTGCCCGTGAGGTAGCTCGACTCGTCTATGGAGACGAGTCGAAGGGGATTAGCGAGTCGGAGATTTTCCTCCTTGCTACTCATATCGAAGTTGCGTTGAGAAAGGAAGGCATGCAATGAGCGAAGTAAAGCGTCCTCTGGTTGTAATTGGGCACAGGCTTGGAAAGGGCCAGGCCGTAGCCTGCGGGGTCGAAAAGGCTGGCGGAACCGCCTACGTTATCCCTGGCATGGCCGCAGACATGAAGCTTGGCGATGTGATGAACGAGAAGGGTGCCGACCTCGGCGTTAGCTTCTGCGGGTCTGGTGGCGCTGGCGCTCTGACCGCTCACACCAAGTACGGATGGCCTGCCATTTCCGAGCTTCGAAGCACCGATGCTGCCTATACGGCCGTGAAGGAAGGCAACAAGGTCATCGGCCTAGGCTTTCTGGATGTCGAGGAGCTTGGTGAGAAGATAGTCCAGGCATGGCGTGAGACCCATGACGAGTAAGGAAGATGCGGTTCGGACTGCCGGCAAAGTCATGGATGCCGTGTTCGAGAAGGGCGTTGATGAGGAGCTGAGCTCTCTCGAGGGAGAGGAGCTCCTGGCAGAAGACGTTCGCACGATACGGGTTCATGCCCAAGGAGAGACCCTCGTCGATGCCTCCAACGATTTGTTCAAGGCGCTACGAAACAAGGTCTTTTCGGAGATTGAGGCTCCGATAGTCCAGATGACCGCGGAAAGCGTGGTGTTCGACCGAGTCGTCAAGAACGAGTTCACTGAGCATTTCTTGGGCGTGTTTATGCCTAGGGAGAGAACGCGCTATGACGTCACGGCAAGCATAAAGGTGAACGTAAAGTACTTGAAGTTCGAGAGGGGCGAGGTCTAATGGTTGAAATCGTTATCTATTCAATCATCATCGGAGCCATTGGTGGCGCTTGCATTGCAGCGGGTGCTTCCCGCATGTTCCATGCTCCAGAGGTTCAGTCAATGGGTTCGTTTAGAACTCTCGGCGAGATGAACGCATGCGGTGGGGACTCCGTTGCGCACTTCTCATTTGGCTTGGGATTTCTCTTCTCCTCTGCAGCTTCTGCTGTTGCAGCGGGTGCGCTTACCCAGGACGTCATGCACCGTATCATTCCTAACTGGGCAGCCGGTATTCTCCTGACGAGGAACAAGAATGTCGAAGAGACCGTTCAAGACCCCGGCAAGATGGCAATCGCCGGCGCGGGCGTAGGCGCGGTTCTCGTTACCTTCCTGAACTCCCTGTCTTCGGTTATTCCTCAGAAGCTCTCTGACGTTGCCTCTGGAGTTCTTGTGCCCGCAACTACGTGGCTGATCAATCCCGTCATGCCTGCGGTGTTCTGGCTCGCGGCGTTTGATGGCGGAAAGAGCACCGGCATCTGGGGAACCGTCCTCGGTGGCATCTCTGCGCTCGTGAGCGGCAACGCTATTCCTGGAATTGTCCTCGGTATCCTGATTGGCAAGACTGCAGATGAGAATGGCTACAAGAGCAATGTAGTTAAGATCCTCATCGCAATCGTTGTCGTGATGTTTATCGCAATTGCCTACTTCCGCGGCTTCTTCAACAACTTCTAGAAACGGAGGATCTGACTATGGCAAACGAAGCAAACGACCAGGCGGTCGTTGAGGCGCCAAAGATGTCTGCATTTAGCAAGTTCATGATGAGGGATTCAACCTTCATTCTGCTGGCTATGGGTGCTGCAGCGGCGATTTTCGCCGGCACCTTCATGTACCTCAAGTTCCACACTGGAGCCTTCAATGAGGTGTCGATTGTTGCCATGCTCCAGGGTGGTATCGACACCGGTGACTTCACAGCCGCTGCAGGCTTTGCCGCAGGATTTCTGATTGCCCGCATCCTCGAGGGTCCGCTGGTCGGCCTGATGGATATCGGTGGCTCGCTCATGACAGGCGTAGGCATCGGTCTTCCCGGCCTCTTCCTCTCTATGGGATGGGAGCTTCCGTTCTCGAACTTCTTTATTGCCCTGATTATCGGTGCGCTTATCGGTGCTGCGATTGGCGCCGTGGTCATTCTGATTCGTAAGTTCATGCCCGAGGGAGTTGCGGTTGGCGGAACCGGAATCATGATGGGCGCAGGCAACACAACCGGTCGTTACCTCGCTCCTCTCATCATGATCTCTGCTGCTTCTTACAACGTGTATGCGGGCATTGGCGCAATCATTGGTGCTGCAATCTTCTACAAGATGGGCAAGGAAATGACCGGTGGAGCCATTCTCGGTGCGATGATTCTGGGCGCTTTGCTCGGTTAGGAGGTTTGGTTTGGGAATCTACCAGGACCTCGGTCTTAGGCGCGTGGTCAACGCGTCCGGCAGGGTGACGGTGCTCGGGGTCTCGGCCTTCAGCGACCGGGTCGCCGAGGCCGCGAAGGAGGGCGGACAGTCCTACGTGGTCGTCGAGGACCTCATGAGGCGCGCCGGCGAGCTTATCTCCCGGCACACCGGCGCGGAGGACTCCTGCCCCACGTCGTGCGCGTCGGCCGCGATAGCGCTAACGGTCGCGGCGCTCGTGACGCGCGGCCGGTGGTCGGACATGATGCGCCTGCCCGACTCGTCCGGCCTGCCGAACGAGGTCGTCCTCCAGAAGGGGCACTCGATCAACTACGGCGCCCCCATGGCTACGATGATCAGGCTCGGCGGCGGCGTGCCCGTGGAGGCCGGCCAGGCCAACGAGGTGAGGCCGGAGGACATAGAGGAGGCCATCTGCGGCAGGACCGTGGCGCTCCTCTACGTGAAGAGCCACCACTGCGTGCAGAAGGGCATGGTCGCCCCCGAGGTCATGCGCGACATCGCGCACGCCCACGGGCTCCCCTTCGTGATGGACTGTGCTGCCGAGGAGGATCTCCGGAAGTACATCGCGCTCGGGGCGGACGCCGTGATGTACAGCGGGGCCAAGGCCATCGAGGCGACGACGTCCGGGTTCGTGACCGGGCGGGCGGACATCGTGGCCAACGTCCGGAGGCAGTACGCGGGCATCGGCCGCGCGATGAAGGTGGGTAAGGAGCAGATCGTCGGCCTCCTCGCTGCCCTCGACCAGTACGACGCTCGCGACCACGAGGCCGAGGCTGCGGCCAACGAGGCGAAGGTCGACTGGCTCGTCGGCGCGGTCAACGGGATTCACGGCCTAAGGGCTGAGAAGGTCCGGGACGAGGCGGGCCGCGCGATCTACCGCTGCCGCGTGTCCCTCAGAGAGGGGGCTCCCGCCGGAATCACCATGCAGGGGGTCAACGAGAGGCTGCGCGCAGGGGACCCGATCGTCTGGGCGCGCACCGAGTTTTTGAACCTTGGCAAGATCGATTTCGACCCACGCCCGATGCTCGACGGCGACAAGGAGCTCGTCGCGGAGCGACTGAGGGAGATCATGGAGGCATAGACCATGGCAATCGACTACTACAACGACCGCGTCTGCCTGAACGTCCTGGGTGGGAGCCTGGAGAACGCTCGGGATATATACGAGGCCGCCGAGCACCACGTCGAGGTCGGCGTGCTCACCGCGGACTACCCGGACGTCCCCACGTGCGTCGGGGACATGGGGCGCTACATGGAGGCCCTCGATGGCAACCTCTCGGTCGGCCTGGGTGGCGGCGACCCCAAGCAGTGCTACATGGTCGCCGAGGTCGCGAGGAGCGTCAAGGCGAACCACTTCAACCAGGCGTTCTGCCAGGTCAGCGCGACCCGCGCGAACGTCGGGAGCGACGAGTGCCACATCAACGCGATGTGCGCGCCGTCCGGCGTGCCCGGCCTCGTGAAGGTCTCGACCGGCCCCGTCTCCAAGGGCTCCAAGGCGCCGGCGCTCGTGCCCGCCGACACGGCCATCGACATCGTGCGCGAGATGGGCGGCGACTCCATCAAGTTCTTCCCGATGGGGGGCCTTCGCTGCGAGGACGAGCTGAGGGCGCTCGCGGAGGCCTGCGCGCGCAAGGACTTCGTGCTCGAGCCCACGGGCGGCATCACCCTCGACAACTTCGACGAGGTCATGCATGTCGTGCTGGACGCCGGCGTGAGGAGGGTCATCCCCCACGTCTACGGCTCGATCATCGACAAGGAGACCGGGCTCACGAGGACCGACGACGTCCGCACCCTGCTCGCGAAGGTCAAGGCACTGGTGTAGGTAAC
>NZ_LR027573.1:506490-528803 GCF_900605015.1 Olsenella sp. Marseille-P4559 | reverse complement strand
TCGTGCTGGACGCCGGCGTGAGGAGGGTCATCCCCCACGTCTACGGCTCGATCATCGACAAGGAGACCGGGCTCACGAGGACCGACGACGTCCGCACCCTGCTCGCGAAGGTCAAGGCACTGGTGTAGGTAACTCTTGATTTCATCAGGAGCACAATATTGCGGTGGCACTCGCAGACCTTGGGCGACGGTAAGGTAGTGAGACAAAGGGACAGTCCCTTTGTCTCATGGTCGACTGGCGAGTGAAAAGCGGGGGCGAGGCCATGGCCTCGCCCCCAACCTTACTCTGGACCCTTGGAGGACGCCCGTCCTACTCGCCGCCGACCTCCAGCTCATCGCGGATAGCAAGGATGAAGTCGCGCGTGTTGAGCGTGGTGGGGTTCTCCAGCGTGGTGATGTGGGCGAGGTCACCGGTCATGCGCCCGCCCTCGATGGTCTTCACGGTCGCGCGCTCTAGGCGCCTTGCGAAGTCCACAAGTTCGGGCGTACCGTCGAGCTCGCCGCGCTTGGCAAGCGCCCCGGTCCACGCGAAGATGGTGGCAACCGAGTTGGTCGACGTCTCCTCCCCGCGCAGGTACTTGTAGTAGTGACGCTGGACCGTGCCGTGAGCGGCCTCGTACTCGTACTGCCCGTGGGGCGAGACGAGCACCGAGGTCATCATGGCGAGAGACCCAAACGCCGAGGACAGCATGTCGCTCATCACGTCGCCATCGTAGTTCTTGCATGCCCAGATAAAGCCGCCTTCGCTCTTCATGATGCGTGCCACAGCGTCGTCGATGAGGGTGTAGAAGTACGTGATGCCGGCGGCCTCGAAGCGCCTGCGGTATTCGGCCTCGTACATGTCCGCAAAGATGTCCTTGAAGCGGTGGTCGTAAATCTTCGAGATGGTGTCCTTTGAGGCAAACCACAGGTCCTGGTGGGTGGAGAGGGCGTATTCAAAGCAGCTGCGCGCAAATCCCTCGATGGAGGAGTCCACGTTGTGCATGCCCTGGATAACGCCGGGCTGGTCAAAGTCGTGGATCAGGCGACGCTCCTCGTGGCCTCCGGCGTCGGTGAAGACCAGCTCTGCCTTCCCTGCGCCAGGCACGCGATACTCGACGTTTTTATAGACGTCACCGTAGCCATGGCGGGCAATGGTGATGGGGCGCTTCCAGCACTTCACCACGGGCTCGATGCCCTTGACCACGATGGGGGCACGAAAGATGGTCCCGTCGAGCATCGAGCGAATGGTGCCGTTGGGGCTCTTCCACATCTGGTGCAGGTGGTACTCCTCCATGCGCTGGGCGTTGGGGGTGATGGTTGCGCACTTGACGGCCACGCCAAGACGCTTGGTTGCCTCGGCGGAGTCGGCGGTCACCTGGTCGCCTGTCTCGTCTCTGTGCTCGAGGCCCAGGTCATAGTACTCGTTCCTGAGGTCGACGTAGGGGCAGATGAGCTCATCTTTGATGAGCTGCCAGATGATGCGAGTCATCTCGTCGCCGTCCATCTCGACAAGGGGGGTCTTCATTGCGATCTTCGACATGCATTCCTCCAGCGTGGTTGTGTTGCGGCCCAATGTCACCCGTACAGCTCAAGTCTAGCCGACAAAGGCTACAAAACGGTTTCGGGCGAGAGCCATGCGGGCTGGTCGCGGCTTACGACGCGCGCGCAAGCATAGGCTCGTGGCAGCGAGAGGATCGCAGCCCCTCGGTACGCGCCCGAGGGCATGAGTTCGAGCGACACGGCACAGTCTGCCACGCCATCGTCTACCAGGCACAGCGGCAAAAGGAGACGCATGGTTTCGGTGGCAGGGTCGTATGCGGGGGCTGCCGTGCGGTAGCTTGCCTGTGCGAGGTGTAGCGAGAGGGACGCCGCGTCCTGAAGTGCCTGGCCCATGCGCCGGTAAAGGCCAGGATCGGTCTTGATTGCGCGCGCCAGCTCCCTGCAGGTGCTGCGGCTTAGATGACCGTTTCCGGTGTCGATACCGTCGCGTAGCAGGAGTGAGGCCCCATCGCTTCCGGACAGCTGCTCCTCGAGGAAGGCCCGTGGCAGGCGTCCGACCTGCCTGCCGAGAAGCGCCTCGGTGTCCAGGACGAGCATGTGGCCCCGCTGGCAAGCCACGTCCTCAATGCGCCCCAGGTAGCTCGTCGGCTGCGGGAGCTCGGATAGCGTTGCCACAAGACGGGCGCCAGGCTCCCCCGAGCCTGCGGTGGCAAAGCCGTCGAGCTTCCAGGGGATGTCACCGGCATTGGGCGAGAAGACCGCATAGATGTCCTCGGCAAAGGGCGTGAGCAGCCCCGTGTCGAATGCCGCGAGCGAGCCGTCTGCTGCAGTGGCAACGCGCCCCTGCTCAACGGCACGATGGAAGGTCACGGTGAGGTACTCGCGCAGGATGCCGTAGCGAGAGGGACCTCCCACGCCCTCGCCAGGGAAGTTCCAGCGCTCCGGCGCCGCCATGGTGGAAAGCGTCCCCAGCGTGCGCTCCCAGGAGCCGATGAGCGCGAACTGCGCAAACTCGCGAAGCGGACTCACGGCAGACGCACCTGCCGCCCGCTGTGACGTGCTTGCGAGGTCGCTCCACGCGCCCTCGTCTGCCGCAGGCAGGCCCTCGAGGCCAACCTGCTCATGAACCGCGCTGGTCCCATCGTCACCGTCAACCAGCGAGAGGCTCCACTGCTTGCCGGACGAGGGTCGCGACGTGCGGCGGATTGTGACCTCGACCGGACCGGAGCCGTCCTCATGGAGGTAGCGGAGCGGGAAGGTGATGCGACTTCTCGTGCCCGAGAGGGTGCCCGTCGAGCGGGCCACGCGCCAGTCCTCGTCGAGCGTGCGCGTGACATCGGCATCGATGGGAAGCTTCTGGTAGAGCATGCGGAGAAGCTCGTCCTTGCAGTGGACCTCTGCCGAGAAGCGCTCGGGGAGGTTCTGATGGGGGAGCGGCTGCGCGCTTGGCGCTGGCGCGGAGACGGGTGCGGGCGCCGGAGCATGCATGGGCGCTGCGACAGGAGCTGGCGTCTCGGGCTGCGGCTGAGTCGCTGCCGCGAGATCCGCCTCCATGTCTTCATAGGGGTCGTAGGTGATGGTGAGGTTGATGCCAGGGCCAGCTGGCGTCTCGGGCGCTGTATCCCCGGGTGTCTCAGGTTCTACCTGCGGCTTGTTTGTCTCCTCGGGTGTCTCGGTGGCCGGTGTGGTTTGCGCCTCGGGCGCGGGCTCTGGTGTGACTTCTGGCTCGGGCTCCTGTGCAGATTCCGGCACCGCTGCGGGCTGCTCCACGTGGCGCGGCTTTGTCGGCTTGGGGTCATGCGAGCCCTTGCGCCGCTTCCATGGCTTGCCCTTGCCGCCCTTCTCGGTGCCACTGCCGGAACCAGCCTGTCCCGAGCGGTCGAGGTAGCCGTCGTACTCCTCGTTGGGCACGATCGTGGCGTAGACGCGTCCCTTCTTGAACACGGTGAGTCGCACGAACTCGGGGAGCGCCTCCATAAGAGATTGAATGTCGTTCTGTCCAACGTCCTGCGGCGCAATGCCGTCCTCCTGGAGCACCTCCTCGACGCGCGAGAGCAGCGTCTGACGGTTGGTCCCGAGGGTGGATGAGAGAAGCCTGTACAGGTAAAGCCTGTTTCCTGGTGTAATTCTGGGCATCGTTTGCGGCCTTTCTTTAAGAGCCGCCCGCAGTGGGGGCTGAGTTTGTAAGTTTCTACAGTAGCACCCGCAAGTGTTGGCGCACAGGGATTTCGGCGCGGATGGAGATGGGGAGTCGGGCCTCCGGATGGCACGTTTTTACGGTTGGTGGCAGTTTTTCGGAGATATCCCGAGTATCAAGAGGTTTGAGCCTTGATGAACCCCAGGTCAGCGATGTGCTACTCTCGATATCTCATATCAAAGATCTTCCCAAAACTGCCACCAACCGTCATTTTGCGAATTGGGATGGCCCGGGGAGCCCCGCACGAGTTTCGTGTCCGCCTTTTTGGCTGGACCTCGAGGGCCGACTCGTGAAATTTCTCCGGTTAGCCATGCGTAAACGTTCGCAACTTCCGGTATCGCGGGCGTCTCGTGGAAATTCGTCGGTTAGGCCATCGTAACCGTCCGGGATTTACGAGTTCAGGAGCCCCGCTCCCTGAAGCTGGCGGCACCACCCGCCAGACCGCCGACGGCCGACGGTGCCCCCTGCGTGCGCACCCGACTAGCATCAAAGATGCATGGCAGCTCCGGCGCAAGGAGAAACCTCGTGAAACTCAACGTCCGCAGGACCGTTCTTATCGGCTTCGCGTTCTTCTCCATCTGTGCGTTCTGGCAGATGTACAACAACGTCATCCCTCTCATGCTCACGAACACGTTCCGCTTGGACGAGACCTTCTCGGGCATGATCATGGCCGCCGACAACGTCCTTGCACTCTTCCTCCTGCCGTTCTTTGGTTCGCTCTCGGACCGCTGCCACAGCCGTCTTGGCCGTCGCATGCCCTTCATCCTTGTGGGCACCGCGCTCGCCGTGGTGGGCATGGTCTTCCTGCCCGTCATCGACAACGCATACTACGCGGACGGCTCGGGAGCCCTTCTTGCCGCCTTCATCGGCATGCTGCTCTTTGTGCTGGTTTCCATGGGTACGTACCGAAGCCCGGCCGTTGCGCTCATGCCAGACTGCACGCCCAAGCCGCTGCGCTCTCCCGCAAACGCGATCATCAACCTCATGGGTGCCGTCGGTGGCATCATCTACCTGGGGATTGCCTCTGTCCTCTACAACAAGGGTCGCACCGCCGGACTCGACCACGTGGACTACCTGCCGCTCTTTGCGATTGTGGCGGCCATCATGGTGGTCTCGGTGGCAATCGTGTTCCTCACCGTGAAGGAGCCCAAGCTCGAGGCTGAGGTCGCGGCCTACGAGGCCAGGCATCCCGAGGAGAACCTCGTCGAGAAGGATACCGCGACGGGTAAGGAGGTGCTTCCCGCACCGGTCAAGCGCTCGCTGGGCTTCCTTCTCGCCTCCATTGCCCTTTGGTTTATTGGCTACAACGCCATGGAGACCTGGTTCACGACATATGCGCAGGCAGAGTGGGGTATGGCACTGGGTGAGGCGTCGCGCTGCCTCATTGTGGCAAACGTGGGCGCCATCGTCTCGTACATTCCCGTGGGAGCCATTGCCAGCCGCGTGGGCCGCAAGCGCACCATCCTGGGTGGCATCGTGCTTCTCGGCGGGGGCTTTGCCTTCTGCGCTGCCTGGACCTTTGCGGGCATGGGCTTCTCGCCTGCGCTCTACGTGGTGATGGTGGTCCTGGGCATGGGCTGGGCGGGTATCAACGTGAACTCGCTGCCCATGGTGGTCGAGATGTGCAAGGGCTCCGACACCGGCAAGTTCACCGGTCTCTACTACACGTTCTCGATGGCTGCGCAGACGGTGACGCCCATCGCTGCGGGCTGGCTCATGCACCACGTGAGCTATCGCTTGCTCTTCATCTATGCCACGGTGTTTGTCGCCGCGAGCTTCGTGACCATGCTCTTTGTGCATCACGGCGATTCTAAGCTGGTCGAGAAGCGCGGACTCGAGGCATTTGATACGGACTAGCGATATCCTAGGGGCATCGCGTTTGGTTCCACTGGTTTTGAGGAGGATTGTCGATGGTACGCTGCATGATTCGCAAGCACCCGGTGCTTTTCGCCGCCGGCATGGCCGTGGGCCTGGGGGCGGCTGCCGTGTGCGGCATGGCGCCTCGCACGGGTAACAAGACGGTGGACGAGCGCTGGGACGAGTTTGCCCGCTACCGCTATGCGCATCGCGGTCTGCACGACGATTCCCTAGGCGCCCCAGAGAACTCGCTTGCTGCCTTTAGGCGCGCCCGCGAGTACGGCTTTGGCGTTGAACTTGACGTGCATCTCACGGCGGACGACCGTCTGGTTGTGATCCACGACTCAGACCTCAAGCGCATGACGGGCAGGGAGGGCATCGTCGAGGAACTCATGCGCCCGCAGCTCGAGGAGTACCGTCTCAACGGAACCGACCAGGGCATCCCCACGCTTGGTGAGGTCCTGAGGATCTTCGAGTGGGATGGCAGGGGAACCATGCCCGCGCCGCTCATCATCGAGATCAAGACCTACTGCGAGAACGCTGACCTTCTCACCAGCCGCGTCATGGAGTGCCTGGACACTTTCGACGTGCGCTACTGCATCGAGAGCTTCGACCCGGCGGTGCTGGTGTGGCTGCGCCGCAACCGTCCCGAGGTCATTCGCGGCCAGCTCTCGATGGACTTCCTCGCCAGCGATGCCGGTGCAAGCGCCAAGGCACTGCCGCTGCCGCTGCGCGTGGGGGCAACTGCCCTTCTCGGCAACGTGGCCGCCAAGCCGGACTTCATTGCGTACAAGTTTGATGACCGCAAGCAGCCTGTGGTGCGCCTGGTGTGCGGGCTTCTCGGCGGCAAGCTGATCACGTGGACCCTACGAAGCGAGCGAGACATGCTCGCCTCCGAGGCCGAGGGTGCGCCGGTGATCTTCGAAGGTTTCCTGCCTGCTCCGCAGTCCTGCGTGAACGCGCATTGGAAGGGCGCTACGGCGTAAGCTCGCGAGAAAGACTGCCAACTGGGTCGCCGCCTTGCTCATGCAGGGCGGCGCACTTCTCGCTATTGTTGGCGCGCTTCTCGTCCCTGTGACCCTTTGCCCAGAGCTTGGCCTCGCGGTTGCGCATGTTCCACACCGTGGCCTCCATGCCCAGCGGGACGTAGTCGAGCTTCTCGAGGTCCTGGGGGAGGTACTCCACCAGGCCGCGCTGTGGCGTGGGCGAGAAGTGCGGGGGTTCCGGTCCGGGCGCGGCTTCCAGGGCAAAGACCTTTGCACCGTTGGCCGCAAGGCGCTCCTCGTAGCCGCTCGTGGGTTCGTTGGGGAAGTCTGCCCGTGCGTCCTCACTGGTCCAGAGTACCTCGTACCCGGCAGCGGCAAGCTCCTCGAGCGTGAAGAGGTAGAGGGGTCGGCTGTCGGTCTTGAGGCGAAGTGCGCCACTTGGCGCGAGGATGCGGCGGTAGTCCATAAGGTATGTGGCGTCGGTGAGGCGCAGGCGCGCCTGGCGTTTGCGCGGAAACGGAGTGGGGAAGTTGAGGTAGATGCGCGAGAGCTCGCCAGGGGCGAAGGCCTCGGTCACGCGGTGGCCGTCCCAGGCGAGAAAGACCACGTTCTCAAGGCCGCTCTTCGCGGCGATGCCGCCGGCGTAGGCCATACAGAGCGGCTCGCCGTCCATACCGAGGAAGAGCACGTCCGGCTCGCAGCGGGCGGACTCCACCGTGAAGGCACCCTTGCCGCAGCCAAGGTCGAGACGGACCTCGCGGAAGCGCCTCGGCTGCGCTGCGCCTTTTTCGAGGGCTGTGCTGCCAACGGGAAAGCATGCCTCGGCCCAACGGCCAGCGTAGTCCTGCGGCGCAGGCTCGATGAAGTCCGCGTAGCGCTCGAGACGCTCCTCGAGGACGAAGTGCTTGGGAGTTCGTGCGTGCATGGGACCTCGGCTATTCTGTGCTCGTCTCGGCGCTGGACGCGGACGCGGCGTTTGCGCTTCGCCCGCCGCCCAGCGTGAACGTGGTGGCGGCATGCAGCATGTTGACCTCCGCCAGCTCGAGCTTGCCGTCGATGTAGGGCTTGTACATGGCGTCGATAGAGCCAACGCCCATCGAGCAGCCGCTGCACTGCTCGCACGAGCCGTCGCCGCAGAAGCTGAGCCCGCGGCGCACGATCTCCTCGCGCTCTTCTCTCGTGGTGTCCTTGATGAGGATGCTCTGTGTCATGCGCGGGCGCTCCTTAGAGCTTGCCATGGAGCTTGAGCTCCTCAATGAGCATACGGTCACGGTATTCGGCAAGGGTCTCCGGAGTGTTGCCTGTCTCGGGGGTACGGTGAGAGAGTTCCTCGTCCACGCCCCTTTGTGCGATGTCAGACCACTCGGCGGGGAACTCTTTCCAGTCTGCCATGTCCTTGAGCCAGAGCGTCGTGGAGTCGTGCAGGTGGTTCATGAGGCCGGCGACGCCTCCCTTGCCGCCGCCAAGCTCGAACACGAGGGACGGTCCCATGATGCCCCAGCGGATTCCAGGTCCAAAGGTCACTGCCTTGTCCGCGTCCTCTACCGAACACACGCCGCTCATCACGAGGTCTGCCACCTCGCGGTAGAGCGCCATCTGAAGTCGGTTGCAGATGAAACCTAGGGTTTCCTTCTTGAGCACAACAGGCTCCATGCCGATGCGCTGGTAGAAGTCCTTTGCGCACGCGACGGTCTCCTCCGTGGTCTTCTCGCTGCGTGTAATCTCGACGAGGGGGATGAGGTGGGGCGGATTGTAGGGGTGCCCGCCGCAGAAGCGCTCGGGGTGCTTGGCGTTCTTTGCAATCTCGGTCACGAGAAGACCAGAGGTGGAGCTTGCGACGATTGCGTCGGGGGCGGCTGCGGCCTCGATCTGCTCAACGATCTCCCACTTGACCTCATAGTGCTCCGCAGAGCTCTCCTGAATGAACTGCGCGTTCTTCACGGCCTCGGCGACGGAATTGGTGTAGTGGATGCGGGACGCGATTTCCTGCGCCTGTCCCTCCGTGTAGACGCTGTTCCTGACGAGGGAGTCCAAGCTCGCCTGTACGCGCTGTCGCGCAAGCGAGCTGGACTCCGGCGTGCGGTTTTGAGCCCAGACCTCAAGGCCCGCCATTGCGAACTTGAGCGCATAGCTGTAACCGATGACCCCCGCGCAGATAGATGCGGCTACCTTGATATCGTTTGCCTTCATGCCAATCCTTCCGATGCGTGCCTGCCAAGAAGTATAGGCCAGGTAACGTGCCCGATTTTGTTTTTTCGATACCGATATGGTGCCTATATGCGCAAATGCTCGACTAGGAACAAGGAAGGATTACATGACGTATGTCTTATATAGAGAGAAGAATAATTCAGTCAGTTGATATAGGTTTTCCTCGTCGGCAAACCAAGAGACGTCACCTATTCTTATATAATTTGACCTAATATAAATACGTGAACTAGTCCCATTCTGGTAGCATATCTCAAACATATCAGTGTACCAACCATCCTCAGGAATATTGAATATTGTGGCAAGCGGCGGTCCATTTACATCAAGATTGCTAAGCATGCCGACTACTGCTTCCGAGTCGTCTTCGGAGAGTTCTTCCGAGCCGCCATCACTACCAATAATCAGCACGCGATTAACCTTACTAAAATCCGGGTAGCCAAAAAACTGCGGAGGAGCAGACACGGTAAACAGGGTGATGACGATAAGCATAGGGGCAATAAAACGAACTAATCTTTTGCAGCGTGCTTCATCGTCATCGCCCCACTTGTTGTTGCCAACTCATCCGCTCAGCCCGACTCCTTCATCTTGATAAGTACGGTATATGGTGATTAGTCTCACATCACTTCGGACAAGTGATGTGAAATCGGCAGACGGATGAATAAGCCCTACGAGTTCTCATTGTGCTTGGGGAATCGTTCGATGGCTTAAGATGGAACTGTCGTGTGAATGTCCTCGAATGTCGAAGGAGCCAAGATGGCTGATGATGCAAAGCAGCGCGCGCTCGACGCGCACAGGGAATGGCATGGCAAGATCGAGGTCGTGAGCAGGGCAAAGATTGGCACGCCGGAGGAGCTTGCCGTGGCGTATACGCCGGGTGTCGCCGTCCCCTGCCTTGAGATCCAGAAGGACCCGAGCCTGTCGTACGAGTACACCCGTCGCTGGAACCTCGTCGCCGTGGTGACAGATGGCTCCGCGGTTCTCGGCCTTGGCAACATTGGCCCCGAGGCAGGCATGCCGGTCATGGAGGGCAAGTGTGCCCTCTTCAAGACCTTCGCCGACGTGGACGCCTTCCCCCTGTGCATCCGCTCCAACGATGTGGACGAGATCGTCCGCACCGTGCAGCTGCTCGCCGGCAGCTTTGGCGGCGTGAACCTCGAGGACATCTCCGCACCGCGCTGCTTCGAGATCGAGCGTCGCCTCAAGGAGACCTGCGACATCCCCGTCTTCCACGACGATCAGCACGGTACCGCCGTCGTGACCTGCGCCGCGCTCATCAACGCGTGCCGTCTCACCGGGCGCGAGCTTGCCGATGTCAAGGTGGTCTTCTCGGGCGCCGGTGCCGCGGGCATCTCCATCGCACGCCTCATGAAGCGCATGGGCGTGCGCGACGTGATCATCTGCGACCGTCGTGGTGCCATCTACGAGGGCCGCGAGGGGCTGAACTCCGTGAAGGAGGAGGTCGCCACCTGGACCAACCGAGAGGGCGTGCACGGAAGCCTTGCCGACGCAGTCAAGGGCACCGACGTCTTCGTGGGCGTCTCCGCCCCCGGCGCGCTCACCCAGGACATGGTGCGCACCATGGCGAAGGACCCCATCGTCTTTGCCTGCGCGAACCCCGTGCCCGAGATCATGCCCGACGAGGCGCTCGCCGCTGGTGCCGCCGTGGCGGCGACCGGCCGCTCGGACTTCCCCAACCAGATCAACAACGTGCTGGCGTTCCCCGGCATCTTCCGCGGTGCGCTTGACGTGCGCGCGAGCGACATCAACGACGACATGATGGAGGCTGCTGCCTACGCCATCGCCGGCCTGGTGGACGACGAGCACCGCGCGGCGGACTGCATCATCCCCGGTGCCTTCGACAAGCGCGTCGCGCCCGCCGTGGCTGCGGCTGTGGCCGACGCCGCACGCAAGAGCGGGGTTGCGAGGATCTAGCGTTCGAGCATTCGAATGGGCTTAAGAGGGCGGGCCTTTGGTCCGCCCTCTTTTTTCGCGACAACTGAAGGACTGCGTTACTCAATCCTTCGATTGCTACGGCTACGGATGATTCCCTAGGAAAATGTGGGAGACTCGCACATTTTTCCAACGAATAATGTGCGAGCTGTGTCGGCGAGACTCATGGTGATTGCTCCATGTCCGTTATGGTGCCTGCAAAGAGTGGCGTTGGTGTCATGTTGTCAAGGATGAAGTAGACGAAGGGCCGGTCTAGGATGACCTCCCGGACCTCGGGCTCATCCGGCGTTGCCGTTGAGCCAACCATGTTTATTACGGTGACCGCTGCCGCCCTTGTTCCGGTCTCGTTTACGTCGATGAAGGTCTTTTGAAGCATGGTGCTTATGGCAAGGTTACCGTCCTTGAGGGTAGCCATGTGCGAGAAGACGGTGAGCATGGTGTCTAAGGCATTGCGTGCCCATGCCTGACAGCTGGTCGTTGAGCTGTGCATCTGCGGCGATGTGGTCTCTAGCTGGGAGAGCATATCTCCTACGGCTCCGGCTGCTGTCAAGGCCAGGGCAAGGGGTACCGAGAGAGGAGAGGCAAGCGCGTTTTGCCTGCCGGTTTGTGAGATAGGCGACTTGAAGAAGACGAACAGTGAAGTCAAACAGCGCGTGCGTTGCCATTGGTCTGCAAGGGCGTTAGCGATGGGTTCTTGCTCGCGTGAAGCGTTGCACTGCGGGCAAATCGAGGAGGGAAAGAGCGGTTTGGCGTCCAACGGGGCGTTCCATGGGTACTCCCTGCATGTAGCGTAACGCAATTATTCACTGTGGAATCTTCAGGAATTGCTGTGAACCGACAAGAGGAAGGCTTCGCGCGAGCTGAGTGGCCAAAATTACGTTCGGAAGTCAACATATGTGGATTATTTTTACTAGCACAAGCCGTATGAGACTGTGTCGGATGCCCCGGTGCGGAGTTCGGCGAGTACATGCGGACGCCCTCGCTAGCGTTTTCCCTGTTGGAGATAACGTCGGGTGGAAGGGGCGTGCGCTAGCGAGGGCTACCCATGCCCCCCGCGGCTCTGGACTTACACACAACCTTACTTTTGAACGTAAATCAGGACTGTTCGCCAGTGCGGTGATGTCTGTGAACACGGGACAGTGCTGAAGTAACCGTGCGGAGCGAAGCTACAACACAGTGGGCGGGCTTATTTCTGCTAGAGCTCAGTCAGAACGAACAGGTCGGGTGGCTGGCTGCAGATGTATTGAATGCGCTCTTGTGCAGCGGCATAGTCGCCTGCATGATCTGGGTCATCACGGTAGCAACTGATGGTTGCCGTTGGCTCGACCTGAGAATCCAGCCATTCATCCAAAATGTTGTCAAAACCCTCGCGTAGCGAAATTGAATACGAGTGACTCTGCACGCCGCCCTCTCGGAGATGCGCTGTCATGGTGAGAGTGGTTGACGCCAACAGATCCGCACTGCGCCTTTCGAGGAGCCTATGCAACGCGATGCCGGCCTCGGCTTGTTGGACGGCCTCTTCCCAGGTTGGGGTTCCAGAAAGGCCCTTCTCGGATAGTTGCTGGGAAAGCGCCTTTGCCGCGTCGAGAGCGTCGTCTGTTGGAAACTCTGTATACAGAGTTCTGTTAAATGCGCGCTCGTCTTCGTCCTGCACATCGTAAGCCACTACGTAGCCCGTGGCGGTACCGTTGTCCTCTGGAAGAGGCTCGTTCTCGCCCGTTTCCCCGTTATACAGTGCATCGAACCTTACGATAGCTTGCCCTGTCGCATTTTGACCAGCCGCAAGACTTGTGTTTGGCCCAGAGAGCGAGTATTCAATTGATTCGATTCCATCCCCCATGCAGGTAAGATCGATATCTCTCGAAGCATACCACATTCCGGCATCCGTGGTGCCTGAGGAGCCAAGTGTGCTAATGAATCTCGTGGTAAGCACGCTCCCGTCCTCTTGGGGCATGCCTTCGGCGTATGCACGCAGCACAAAGGGATTACTTGGACTCTCTGTAATCGAATCCTGGTCGTTCTGCTGATTTCTGCCGAGAATCGCCAAACCCAATAGAGAAGCGGCGACACCTACTGACACAGCGCCTCCCCACAGGAGATGCCGTCTTATGACGGAGCATCCTGTTCTAGTCCAAACGATTGCGTCGCCGCCCATTTGGCGAGCCTTGCATTCAACCCTTTCTCGTACCTTATTGGGAAGCCGTACCTCCTTGGCTAGTGCTTTGAGTTCCCTCTCCAGCAGCTTGTCACTCATTATTGCCCTCCATTCCCATAGATTCGAGATATCTCTTCATCTGTAACCTTGCTCTATGGAGTCTTGTACGTACGGTGGCTGGTGGACAGCCCACTATCGCGGCGATTGTTTCGGTTGGGTATTCCTCAACATAGTGAAGAAGGGCGACCACACGCAGCTTCTCGGGCAGTGCCTTGAGCGCCGCCCAGACGGGATTTTGCTCAAGAGCGCTTACCGCCGCTTCCGCAGGATCGAGATCTGTAGAAGGGATCGCGGCAATCATCTCGTCGGACGGGGCAATGCGCTTGTGCCAAGGGGATCTATACAGCTCGTGGCATCGATTAATGGTTACTCGCAATAGCCAGGCGTGGAGGTGTTCTTCATCAGCAAACTCCGTTTTGCTCGTAAGAAGGCGCAGGAATACGTCTTGAGAGACATCTTGGGCATCAATCTGAGAGCGAGTCTGGCTTAGGGCAACAAGGTAGACGGCGTCTCCATGGAGGTCCATTGCACGACGGATGAAGCTTTCTCTCCCACTGCAGGGCGCATGGTGTTCGCTGTCCCGCATGTATGTCCTCCGCTTCATCTTGTGACTGTTACCATTTGCATGCGCTAGCGGGGTCGAATGTTCCCGCTGAACAGAAAAAATTGTGCAATGCGCGTGAGAGTAGTGCGGTGGTATTTGTTTCGGAGTGACAGCCCTGCGTCTATGAAGGCTGCAGACTTCCCGTGCAAGACGGATAGCTCAAATTGCGTACGGAAGCCAAGATATGTAGGTTATTTTCCTGTGTGGAGGAGCGCTTTGAGTCCTAGGCGGTGGGTGCAGTACCAGCCGGATGGCATTTTCCCTGTTGGCGATTTCTGTAGGCCTTCACGAATGTTGCCCAACGATGGTCAATAGCCCCCGGTGCGGTCACCTACTTACACAATACCTCGCATCCGTACCTAATTCGGGACCGTCTGCTAGCGCAGTTCGCTTCCGGAGGCGCCCACCGTGCTACCAGGCTTCGCGCTCACGTGGTTGACCACCACAATACCTGCGCTCACCAGCGCTAGCGCGCAGACGGACCGCACGGGGTCAACCTGCTGGTACTCACCGAGAAGTACCGCAGAAAGCACGAAGCCAAACACGGGGTTCATAAAGCCGTAGACCGAGATGCGCGAGACCGAGTTCACGGAGAGTAAGAGCGACCACACACTGTACGCCGCCGCCGAGATGAAGCCCATGTACGCGAGAAGCGCAATGGCGCTCGGCCCGACGGGCGAGAGAGCCCCACCGCCAGCCACGCCCATCGCCATGAGTCCGAGTCCGCCCACCACAAACTGCCACCCGCTGAGAAGCACCGGGTCATGACGCGCGGAGAGCCTCTGGATGAGGCAGGAGGACGTGGCCGAGCACAGCGTGCTCAGAAGAATCATCCCCTCGCCCATCGGCGAGAAGGAAAGCGAGAGGCTCCCCAGGCTGCCTCCGAGGTTGATGAGGACCACGCCAGAAAACCCCAGCAAGCAGCCCGCGACCTTCCTGCCGGTGAGTCGCTCTTGCCGGAACGCCAGCGCTGAGAGCAGAATGGCAAAGAAGTTGGCGCTTGCCTCGATGACCGAACTCGTGGTTCCCGCGGCATGAGCAAGTCCCAGGTAGAAGAAGGCGTACTGCCCAAAGGTCTGGAAGAGCGCCAAAAGGGCAATGGGGCCAATATCGGTGTGTCGGGGTACAAGAGACTTTCGCCAAGCGATGCTCACGAAGAGGGTGACCATGAAGCCGGCAATGACGAACCTTGTGCCAGCAAAGAGCATTTGCGATGCCGTGTCGGTGCTGGCAATGCCAAAGAGTGCGTAGCCAACCTTGATGCAGGGGAAGGCTGATCCCCAGAGGAGGCAGCAAAGCGCTGCAACGAGAAGAGCGCCCCACGTGCTTGTGAGGAAGCGCTCCTTTTGCGCGTTCATATGGAACTCTGCGTCCGCCCCCTGTGTCATGCGTCCCCTCTCGTTTCCGGCGATTTAGTATACGCGGTTGCCGGGCCTTACAACCACCCCGCCCTGGCCCGGCTGCCGCTGCATAAAAAGGCTCTAGCGCGGGGTTTTCGAGACCTCCGTGCACAAAAAAGCTCTATCGCGGGGCCTATAGACAAGCTAATATCAAAAATGCAATTACATATGCAATTACTCGTATAGTTTATGGAAAATTTACATAAATACGCATATGATAGTTCAATAGTTGATAAAAGATCACGGAAGGTCCCCGCGATAGGCTGTTTTTGTGCACGAGCTTCGGAATTTCCCATCGATAGCCCGTTTTTTGCGCACCACCAGCAGGCAAGAAAGCGACCCCCGGGAAGGGCTCTGCCCTTGTCCCCAGAGGTCGTGGGTCTGATGTTCTTCGATGCCGGGGGACAAGGGCATACCCCTCCCCGGCTGCACTTATGCGAAGTAGCTGATTCCTCCCTCGAATAGCGGCTGGTACGCGTTGCCGGGCACGTTCTTATAGAGGCCGACGCCGCTCCGCTCGGTGTGACCCATCTTGCCTAGCACGCGTCCGTCGGGCGAGGTGATGCCCTCGACGGCCATGAAGGACCCGTTTGGGTTGGAGCGCAGGTTCATGGACGGCAGACGGTCGGCGTTGACGTACTGCGTGGCAATCTGCCCTGCGCCCCCAAGGCGCTCGAACTCGCCTGCGGCGCAGACAAAGCGTCCCTCTCCGTGGCTGATCGCAATGTTGTGCACGTCACCAACCTTGCACTTGGAGAGCCACGGCGAGATGGTCGACGCCACGCGTGTGCGCACGAGGCGGCTCTGGTGGCGCCCAATGGGGTTGAACGTAAGCGTGGGGGAGTCCTCTCGCGCGTCGACGATGTCGCCATAGGGAACCAGCCCCAGCTTGATGAGGGCCTGGAAGCCGTTGCAAACGCCCAGCATGAGGCCATCACGCGCCTGGAGCAGGTCGCGCACCGCCTCGGTGACAGTGGGGTTGCGGAAGAAGGCCACGATGAACTTGGCCGAGCCGTCCGGCTCGTCGCCGCCGGAGAATCCTCCGGGGAGAAAGACGATCTGGCTCTCGCGGATTGCGCGCACCATGGCATCCACGCTCTCGGAGACCGCCTGCGGCGTGAGGTTGTTCACAATGACCGTCTTGGCTATGCCGCCCACGCGCTCGAACGCGCGTGCAGAATCGTACTCGCAGTTGGTGCCGGGAAAGACCGGAATTACCACGCGCGGCTTGGCGAAGCTTGCGCCGGCCGTGTGGCGCGTAGGCGTAACGCCTGCTTTCTCGGCGTCAAACGAGAGGGGCGTACATGCTGGGCCCTCGGCCTTGCCGAGGTACGGATAGACGCTAGAAAGCGCGCTTTCCCAGGGCTTCTGCAGGTCGTTCAGGATGGACATGCGCTCGCTGCAGGCATAGAGCGCGTACTCCGCAAGCGTCTCGCCAAACGACGCCACGGTAACGCCCGCCGGGGCGTCCGGCAGGTTGGCACCCTGCACAAGCTCAATCACAAAGCTGCCGTACGCGGGATTGAGCAAGGCGTCCGCCGTGAACTCTTCGCGTACGCGCAGGCCGATGAAGTTGCCTACGCACATCTTGAACATGGCCTCGGCCATGCAGCCATAGCCCGGCGTGCTCACCGCGCGCGCGGCCCCGGAGCCAATGAGCTTCTCGACGTAGTCAAACGCGGCGAGAAGAGACTCCGCCGTGGGCGTGATGCCGTCGTCGGCGTACTCCGGCACCACAACAATCACCTGGTCGCCTGCGTGCTTGAACTCCGGCGAGGTCACGCGGTCCACCGTGCCCAGGCCGGTCGCAAACGAGACCAGCGTGGGCGGCACGTCGAGGTCCTCGAACGAGCCGGACATCGAGTCCTTGCCGCCAATGGAGCCAATGCCCAGGTCAAGCTGGGCCACGAGCGCGCCGAGAAGCGCAGCCGTGGGCCTGCCCCAGCGCTTGGGGTCGTCGCGGAGCCTCTCGAAGTACTCCTGGAACGTGAGGTAGAAGTCCTTGTGCTCGAAGCCCATGGCCACGAGCTTTGAGACGGACTCGACAACCGCCAGGTAGGCACCAGTGTACTCGTCCTCGCTCATGAGGTAGGGGTTGTAGCCCCACGCCATGCCCGAGCACGTGGTGGTCTCGCCGTCCACGGGCAGCTTGGCCGCCATGCCAAGCGCGGGCGTGAGCTGGGTTGTTCCGCCAAACGGCATGAGCACGGTGGCGGCTCCGATGGTGGAGTCGAACCTCTCTGCCAGGCCCTTGTTGGACGCCACGTTGAGGTCGCTCACGAGAGAGGCCATCTTCTGGGCAAAGGTGTCGCCGCTCCATTCGTGGCGGTATTCGTGGGATTCGCACACGCGCACCGAGGTGGACTTGGGCGCACCGTTCGACGAGAGGAACTCGCGGCTCACGTCCACGATGGTCTTTCCGCGCCACGCCATGCGCAGACGGGGCTCCTCGGTGACCTCGGCGACAATCGTGGCCTCGAGGTTCTCCTCGCGCGCATAGCCCAGGAACTCGTCCACGTCTTCGGGCGCAAGCGCCACGGCCATGCGCTCCTGCGACTCGGAGATGGCAAGCTCGGTGCCATCAAGCCCGTCGTACTTCTTGGGCACGCGGTCGAGGTCGATGAGCAGGCCGTCGGCCAGCTCGCCAATGGCAACCGATACGCCGCCGGCGCCAAAGTCGTTGCAGCGCTTGATGAGGCGGCATGCGTCACCACGGCGGAAGAGGCGCTGCAGCTTGCGCTCGGTGGGGGCGTTGCCCTTCTGGACCTCGGCGCCGTCCTTCTCGAGGGACTCTACGTTGTGCGCCTTGGAGCTGCCCGTGGCGCCACCGATACCGTCGCGGCCGGTACGACCGCCGAGAAGCACGATCTTGTCGCCTGGCGCGGGGCACTCACGACGCACGTGGCTTGCGGGAGTGGCACCCACCACGGCGCCTATCTCCATGCGCTTGGCCATGTAGCCGGGGTGGTAGAGCTCGGAGACCTGTCCGGTGGCAAGACCAATCTGGTTGCCATAGGAGGAGTAGCCCGCCGCCGCCGTGCGGCAGATCTTGCGCTGCGGGAGCTTGCCGGGAAGCGTGCTTGAGACCGGTGCGGTGGGATCTGCCGCGCCGGTCACGCGCATGGCCTGGTACACATAGCTGCGCCCGGAGAGCGGGTCGCGGATGGCGCCGCCAATGCAGGTCGCTGCACCACCAAAGGGCTCGATCTCGGTGGGGTGGTTGTGCGTCTCGTTCTTGAAGAGGTAGAGCCAGTCCTCTTCGCGGCCGTTCACGTCGACCTTTGCCTTTACGGTGCAGGCGTTTATCTCCTCAGACTCGTCAAGGCCGGTGAGCTGGCCTGTGTGCTTCAGCCACTTGGCGCCAATGGTGCCCATGTCCATGAGGCAGACGGGCTTGTCGTCTCGCCCAAGCCGGTGGCGAATGTCCATGTAGCGGCGGAACGCTGCCGCCACCTGGGGGTTGTCAAACTGGATATCGGTGAGGGCGGTGCCAAAGGTGGTGTGGCGGCAGTGGTCGGACCAGTAGGTGTCGATCATGCGAATCTCGGTGATGGTGGGCGCGCGCCCCTCGCGGGCAAAGTAGCCCTGGCAGAACTTGGCGTCGGCGACGTCCATGGCAAGGTCGCGGTCGCTCACGAAGTCTGCGATGCCCTTCTCGTCCAGGTCGAGAAAACCGTCCAGGACCTCGACGTCCGCAGGCTCCGGGTAGACGGTGGCAAGCGTCTCGCGTGCGGTGAGCGACGCCTCGCGCGCCTCGACCGGGTTGATCACGTAGTGCTTGATCGCCTCGAAGTCGTCGTCGGTGAGCGCGCCCTCTAGCACGTATACCTTGGCGCTTCTCACCGTGGGGCGCTCACCCTGCGAGACGAGCTGGATGCACTCGGCGGCCGACGCGTCGCGCATGTCAAACTGGCCCGGCAGAGACTCCACCGCAAAGACCTGCGCGCCCTCGGCAACCTCGGGCATCTCGCGCGTGGCACGGTCCGTCTGCGGCTCGGAGAAGACCACCGGTATGCATTGCTCGAAGAGCTCCTCCGGGATGCCCTCGACGTCGTAGCGGTTGATGATGCGCAGGCCGGTGAGCGACGAGATGCCCAGCATGTGCCTAAGCTCATGGCTGAGCGCCCGCGCCTCCCCGTCGAATCCGTCCCTTTTCTCCACGTAGATGCGCGAGACCATCGAGGCCACCTTTCCTGCTGGGTGTGGGCTGATTGCGCCGCGGACGCGACGCGGAGGAACGCCCACCATTCTACGGCAGAGCCGGCTGTGGCGCAGGAAGCCGCGACGCCCGCAACACATTCGTTGCCGATTGTGTGACGCGCCCCAGGTCGCAACAGATTCGGCCGCGAATGCGTGACGTTTGGATACACATTCGCGGCCGATTTGCTCGACTCGGGCACTCGTCCAGGGTGCATGAAGCTCTCGTGAGAAAGCCCCTACGCGTCCTCGTCGATCTTCTGGAGCGTCGCCATGATGGGTGGGATGATCTGCTTCTTGCGGCTCACGACGCCCTTGAGCAGCGCCATGCCGTCCTTGGGCTTGACGTCGAAGGCCTGCGCAACCACGTCCTCCGCGCCGTTGCCAAAGATCATGAGGTCGGTGCTCTGCGACTTTACGTCGGTGAACATGTAGAAGATCATCGGCAGCTCCTCGGCCTTGGCGGCCTCGGCCATGAACGGGCGCACGAGGTTCTCGGCGGCCACGCGGCTGTTCTTGGTCATATAGCTGCCCTGGCCAACGCCAAACTTGGCATTGCCGCGGCTGAAGACCTTGAAATCCTGGTGAAAGACCTCCTCGGCGGTACGGCCCGTGAGGTCTGAGCCTGCCTCAAACATAGAGTCGGCGTACGCCTCGATGTCCTCGCCGCAGATCTTGGCCAGCTCCTCTGCTGCGTGACGATCCCTTACAGTGCAGGTGGGGGAGCGGAACATCAGCGTGTCGGAGAGGATGGCCGAGAGCATGAGGCCTGCGATCTTGGGCGGGATCTCCACGCCGGCCTCGGTGTAGGCACTGTAGATGATCGTGCAGGTGCAGCCCACGGGTTCGGCGCGGTAGTAGACGGGCGCGTTTGTCTCGATGGTGCCAATGCGGTGGTGGTCGAGAATCTCCATGATCTCGGCCTGGTCAAGGCCGTCGACAGCCTGCGAGCGCTCGGAGTGGTCAACGAGAATGACGTGCTTGCGCTTGATGTTGATGAGGTTGGGCGAACTCACCAGACCATAGTAGGAACCGTCCTCGTCGATGACGGGGAAGAAGCGGTGACGCGACTTTGCCATGACCTTGCGGGCGTCATCCACCGTGGTGTTGACCGAGAACTGCAGGATTCCCTTGCGAAGCATCTTGGCACGCACAGGCATGGACATGCCGATGAGGCGTGCGGCGGCGAAGGTGTCGTACGGCGTGGTGATGATGGTGCAGCCATGGTGCTCGGCCGAGGAGATGACGCGCTTGGACACGTTGGCGCTGCAGCAGATCACAAGGCAGCCGGCGTCGCACTCGACGGCAAACTGCTGCGTCTCGTAGCGGTTGGTGACCAGCACGATGTCGCCTGCCTTGATGGTGTCCTCCATCATCTCGGGCGTGGTGCCCACGCGCACGTGACCCTGGGTCATGCGGCCGTCTGGGTCTCCCAGCAGAAGCGTTCCGTTGAGGGTCTCGATGATGTTCCTGTAGGAGGTCTGGGCCTCGGAGAGCATGGCGGCATCGAAGATGTCCATGTTCGCGTTGGCGATGTCCTTCACGGCGATAAGGCCGGTGAGGTGCTTGTCCTCATCGGTGACGCAGAGCGTATCAACCTTGGTGTCCTGCATCATGTTCCAGGCGGCGAAGAGGCTCATCTCGGCATCGATGCCGGGCTGCTTCTGCACCACGATGTCTTTGATCTGCGGGGTCACTGACGTGATGAGCGGCGGCTCCTCGAACCCAAAGTGCTTGAGCACGAAGGCCGTCTCGCGGTTGAGGGCGCCCGCGCGCCTGGCCTCGTAGATGGGCTCGTCGATCTGGTTCTTGAGGTATGCGTAGGAAATGGCGGCACAGATGCTGTCCGTATCTGGATGCAGGTGGCCGATGACGTTGATCTTGCGGATTGTCTCAGGCATGTATCCCCCTATGTTCTCCGTGCACCATGCCGACCGCTGGGTTGGCCGAGGTCGTACTGGTGTATCCCATCCAACCTGATTGTGCCACCGCCGGTGACAGAAAAGATGCACACATGGGTGAAACCGCTGGTTTTGGGCACGCAACGGCATCCGATTGTGCATAAACGTTGAAGGGCCGCGCCTTGTGCGGTGATTGGTGCCGATGCTGAGGCTGACTGCCGTCGAACCGCATCCGTCCTAGGGCTCACCGTAGGCATTGAGAAGTATCCTTGTGAGACTGCCTGAGACAGCTAGACAAAACAGGTGGTGGATTAGCATTCTAAGTGCAACACAATGGCCCGCCGAATGAAGGCGTGGCACACTCCGGAAGGCTACGATGTTGGTTGTCTAGGCCAACGTCGGAAGCTGGAAGGAATGTGCCACTACAGGCATCTTGGCCCTCAGGAGAGGGACCGCATGGCCACGCTGCATGCAGGGGGAAGGTCCATCGGCTACATCGCGAGAGAGACCGGTAGGGACAGGTCGACCATCTGCCGCGAGCCCAAGGGGAACGGCCGCCACGGCCGCCATGGGGCATGCGCCGCACAGGGGAGGGCGGACGGGCGCCGCAGGAGATGCAGGCCGAAGAGGCGGCTCTCGGGCCCCGCGCTCGCGTAGAAGGTGCGCTCGCTCATCATGGACGGCCACTGGTCCCCGGACGAGACAGGCGGCAGGCCCAGGCTGGAGAACGGCGGAAGGTGCGTCGCGGGCCTCCCGACGGCCTGCCGGGAGGCCCGTGCGGGCGCCCCCGGCCTGCCGGGATCCTGCCCCGAAGGCAAGGTGCGGCGCCACCTGCGCAGGAAGGGGCCCGAGACGAGGGGCAGGGTCAGGGCCTCGCGCACCGTGGAGGAGAGGCCCAAGCAGGCCGATGGGAGGTCTCGCCCCGGGAACCGGGAGGGCGGCACGGTCGTCGGCCCGGGGCCGGCATGCCTGCCCGTGCTCGCCGACAGGGCGTCGAGGCTGCTCCTCGCGAAGGGATGCCACCACGACAGCGGGAGCGTCTGCAGGGCCGAGGTCGGGCTGCTGCAGGGACGTCCCCTCGAGACGCTCACCCCGGACAGGGGCAAGGGGTCCGCAGGGCACGCGGATGTCACAAAGGCCTTGGGAGGTGTGCAGTCCTGCTCCTGCGACCCCCACCATCCCTGGCAGAGGCCGACGGTGGAGGACGCCAACGGGCCCCTGCGGGAGCTCTTCCCCAAGGGCACCGACTTCGGCAGGGTCACGGACGAGGAGGTCCAGCATGCGGTGGACCTGATCGACGACAGGCCGAGGAGGGTCCTT
>NZ_LR027573.1:479173-506482 GCF_900605015.1 Olsenella sp. Marseille-P4559 | reverse complement strand
CCGACGGTGGAGGACGCCAACGGGCCCCTGCGGGAGCTCTTCCCCAAGGGCACCGACTTCGGCAGGGTCACGGACGAGGAGGTCCAGCATGCGGTGGACCTGATCGACGACAGGCCGAGGAGGGTCCTTGGATACAGGACAGCCAACGAGGTCTTTAGGGAGATGTTGCACTCAGCTTGACAATCCGCCGGTTCTTGGGGAGTTTGATTCATGGCTGTTTACGAAGGACGATTATCTCAAACATCGTTGAGAGGAGTGCGAATGTCACGACTGGAAATCACCGTAGATGCCGAGTTCAACAACAAGGCCGCTCTGCTTCTCAACGATATCTGGGATGACGTTTGCCTTCATCCTCAGAAATATGGTGGCTGCACAATAAAAGGCGCTATCGACTATGTGCTTGTGAAGACGTGCACCAAGGCTTGGCCATATATTCTCATGACCCAATTGCTGGGAAAGGCGACCGATGAGCGGGTTAACATTCTCGCCGTGCACAAGAACAGTACACTCGACGGCGCTTGGGATGCAAGGAGTCTCTGTGAGCATGTAATATCGCGAGATGGGTGCTTTGAGCCTGACGTCCTTTGCGGGATTTTGGGAGGAGTAAAGCAGCCGTACAACAATAGCCCCGCGCAGAAGCCGGAGCTTGCAAAGACGAATAATGTGTCGCCTGCGCACCGGCAGATACTGAATACGATGGTCGACGCCCTCTCCTCGATTACGACCTCAGATGAAGCTCGTAGTGCGCTGGGGTATTTCCTGTACGTGTGCAAACGGCGTCTAGAAGAGGCTCAGTCTGAAAACACCGTCGAGGGGATCTCTGCCAGAGGCAATGTTAACCTTGCGGCATTCCGAAGGTTCCTATGCGGCGTGGCACAAAGGGGCCGCGATGGTGAGGGACTCAACGTCGCAGTGGCTGTTCTTCTGTCGCTGCTCTATAGGGAAGAGGATGGCTTCTCGGTGAACCTGTACCCAAGCAACGTCTCACGTCGCGGCGGACTGTACCAGGGGGACCTTGAGCTTTATCAGGGTGACAGCAAGCTGGCGGCGCTCGAGCTGAAAGACAAGTCTTTCTCGTCTGCAGAAGTTCTTAGTACAGCGAAGGATGCCTGGGGTGCGGGCTTTCCTCGATTCCTGTTCGTATTTGGATACGGTGCCGGTGTCGTAGGATATGGGACTTTCTCTCCCACAGACTACGAGGAACAGGAAGGTGTCGGAGTCTTTGGGGGCTGCGTTGGCTTCGAGTCACTGGTTGACTCGCTGCTGCTGGTCATCGGTATGGTTGACCTTGACTACGTAAGGGGGCATACAAACCAAATTCTCTCCGACGCCAAAGTAAAGGCGCGTACCAGCACATCAACAAGAGAGGAACTCAGGACGCTGATTGCAAGTTCGGGGAAGTAGCTGAGATGCGACCGCCCCTGCCACAAGCTCTGCTAACTGGCAGGGGACTGCGTTGCCAATTTGGCGGTACTGCTTCGCGACTCTTCCACAGAAGTGGTAGCCAGCGGGGAACGTCTGCAATGCGGCGGCTTCGAGGACGGTAAGTCTTCGAAAATCGCTCGGTACGTGAGCTGTCTCTGGAGTTATGGTCCCATTGCAGAGAGCCTCGTGATACGAGACGAGCCAGTCCTCGGCAGATGGATTGTCGAGGAGCGCCTGATTTACGATGGGAGTGTGATTGCCCCCCCATCTCCGCCGGCAGTGTCTTCGCTACCGAATTGAGATTTATCGGTCTGCCTCGGCCGTTGAAAAGAAGCGACCCCGCGTACGGGCTTCTCCTGATGATTGGGTGCTTTGCTAGGTGAATCGCTGCGGTGCAGGTAATGGGGTTGCCGTCAGAGCCGTATGTCGGCAGGGAGGAGAGAACTTCTCCTGCGCTGGGTGCCACCCGTCTGCACTCAGACAGTTTGTCTTCGACAAGCTTCTCGACCATTGTAGACGGTAGTCCAGCCGCACCGATGAAGAACATGCGCTCTCGTGCCTGGGGAATGCCGTAGTCGGCAGCGTTAAGCAGGAGAAGGCAGCATCCATAGCCGAGTTCTCGGGCTTGCTGGAAAAGCCTCTCGCGAACAGGCTGCCATTTGGACAACTTGGCAAGGGCCCTTACGTTCTCCATGACAAACACGCGTGGCTTGAGGCTCTCTACAACGTTCATAAAAGTGAACACAAGCTCGCTTTTGGCATCAGAGGGGTCCATCTTCCCAGCAACGGAGAACCCCTGACATGGGGGTCCGCCAAAGACAAGGTCAGTACCGCTGAATTTGCATATCGCTGGGAGGAAGTCATGAATGTCACCGATATGCATTGCGTCCGCATCAAGGTAGGCCGCATTGGAGCAGTACGTGGCTGCGGCATCAGGATCCATCTCGTTGGAGAAGAGCACATGAAAGCCAGCCCTTGTGAACCCAAGGTCCATGCCGCCAGCGCCTGAAAAGAGGGAGATGGCAGTTGGTTGCTGGTTTCTGGGAAAGCCCATGTGACCCCTTTGCTTGATAGACTTCATCTAGTATACAAGCCGTGACGGATAGATTTACCCATCCAAACCAGTACCATTTCTTCACGCCTCCTCTTGTCTCATGCTGCGGGAGGGTGCTCCCAGCGAAAGGAGAAAGCGATGGCAGAGTTCGTGTACCAGATGTACAAGGCCCGCAAGGTCGTGGGCGATAAGGTCATCCTCGATGACGTCACTGTGGGCGTCTTCCCCAGCGCCAAGATCGGTGTCGTTGGCCCCAACGGCATGGGCAAGTCCACGCTCCTTAAGGTGATGGCCGGCCTCGAGGGCATCTCGAACGGCGAGGCCCGCCTCACGCCTGGCTATACCGTGGGCCTTCTCCAGCAGGAGCCGCCCCTTGACGAGGGCAAGACCGTGCGCGAGAACATCGAGATGGCCTTCTCGGACGTTATCGCCAAGGTCAACCGCTTCAACCAGATTGGCGAGGAGATGTCGAGTCCCGACGCGGATTTCGACGCCCTCATGGCCGAGATGGGCCGCCTCCAGGACGAGATAGATGCTGCTGACGGCTGGGACCTTGATTCCCAGCTCTCGCAAGCCATGGACGCCCTGCAGTGCCCCGACCCCGATGCCCCGGTGGCCCAGCTCTCCGGCGGCGAGCGTCGTCGCGTGGCCCTGTGCCGCCTTCTGCTCGAGGCTCCCGACCTGCTCCTTCTCGACGAGCCCACCAACCACCTGGACGCCGAGAGCGTGCTGTGGCTCGAGCAGTTCCTGCACAACTACCCCGGGGCCGTCATGGCCGTCACGCACGACCGCTACTTCCTGAACGACGTTGCCGGATGGATCTGCGAGATCGACCGCGGGCAGCTCTACCCCTACGAGGGCAACTACTCGACCTACCTCGAGAAGAAGGCCGCCCGCCTGGAGGCGGAGGGCCGCGAGAACGCCAAGCGCGCCAAGAAGATGCGCTCCGAACTCGAGTGGGTGCGCCAGAGCCCCAAGGCGCGCCAGGCCAAGAACCGCGCGCGCCTGGAACGCTACGAGCAGATGGAGGCCGAGGCCAGGGCCACCAAGAAGCTCGACTTCTCGGAGATCCAGATTCCCGTTGGGCCGCGCCTAGGCGCCAAGGTGCTCACGGTCGAGCACCTCACCAAGTCCTTTGGCGACCGCGTGCTTATCGACGACCTCTCCTTTGACCTGCCGCGCAACGGCATCGTGGGCGTGATTGGCCCCAACGGCGTGGGCAAGACCACGCTCTTCAAGATGATCGTGGGCCAGGAGCAGCCCACCTCCGGCACGCTGGAGCTGGGCGAGACGGTGAAGCTCTCCTATGTGGACCAGATGCGCGCCGGCATCGACGCCAAGAAGAGCGTCTGGGAGGCTGTCTCTGACGGCAACGACTACATCACGGTGGGCGATACCGAGATTCCCAGCCGCGCCTACGTGGCGACCTTCGGCTTCAAGGGCACCGACCAGCAAAAACCTGCCGGCGTGCTCTCTGGTGGCGAGAGGAACCGCCTGAACCTGGCCCTCACCCTTCGCCAAGGAGGAAACCTCCTGCTTCTGGACGAGCCCACCAACGACCTCGACACCGAGACGAGCGAGAGCCTGGAGGACGCCCTCGGGCGCTTCCCCGGCTGCTCGGTGGTCACGAGCCACGACCGTTGGTTCCTCGACCGCGTGGCCACGCACATCCTTGCCTGGGAGGGTACGGACGAGAACCCTGGTAGCTGGCACTGGTTCGAGGGCAACTTCGAGGCCTATCAGGCCGATCGCGAACGGCGTCTGGGTCCCGAGGCGTCCAAGCCGCATCGCCTGCACCGCAAGCTCACGCGCGATTAGGGCGTGGGTGGGCACCGGGCTGGGCGTGTTACAGCACGTCTCTCGACGCGGGCTTTGGCGCGTAACCCAACCAGTCGGCGAGCGGACGGTCGTGAGGCCGCCCGCCCGCCTTCGTCTGACGTATTATTCCCCTTGGTGAGCGGTTGCACAGTAGTTGTTCGTCCATCGAGGAGGAAGCCATGCCCATTGAGAAGCCATTCCAGACGCGTAAGGTCGTTATCATCGGCGCTGGACGCGTTGGCAGCCACGTAGCGCTGTGCCTGATGTTTCGTCATCTCGTGAACGAGATCGTCTTTCTCGACATCAACCGTGAGGCAGCGGAGGCCCAGGTCATGGACCTCGAGGACCTTGCCTCCGGCATGGGCGACTCATTCACCATCCGCGTTGGCGACTACGCCGACTGTGCAGACGCCCACTTCATCGTCCTGACCGCCGGCCGCAGCCGCAGGCCTGGCGAGTCTCGCCTTGACATGCTTGGCGGTACCATGAAGGTGCTTGAGGGCATTGTGGGCCCGGTACGCGACTCCGGCTTCAATGGCATCGTCCTGAGCGTCTCCAACCCTGCCGACATCGTGACCGAGTATCTGTACCGCAACCTCGGCCTGCCGCGCGAGCACGTCTTCGGCACGGGCACCGCGCTTGACTCGGTGCGCCTGCGCCGCATCCTCTCGGGCATCATCGACGTCGATGCCAAGCAGATCCAGGCCTTCTGCATGGGCGAGCACGGGGACTCCTCGTTCATCCCCACCTCGCATGTCACCGTCGGCTCCATCTCCCTTCACGAGTACCTCGCGATGAACCACCACTCCAACTCCGACATTGACTTCGACTACGTCAAGCGCATGGTCAAGGAGTCCGGCGCCAAGATCGTGGGCGGCAAGGGTTGCACCGAGTTTGGCATCGCGTCGGTGGTCTCCGAGGTCATCACGGCTGTTCTGCACAACGAGAAGCGCTTGCTGCCGCTCTCCGTGCACCTCGAGGGCGAGTACGGCGAGTCGGGCATCTCTGCTGGCACGCCCTGCATCGTGGGGTCCAACGGCATCGATTCCGTGCTCGAGATCGACCTTTCCTACGACGAGCGCCGTGCCATGCGCAACTCCTGCTCGATCATCCGTGGCTATGTGGACCACGTCATACCCGAGAAGCCCGCGAGCGCGGAGTAGAGGCGCGGCAGCTGGCGCGGGGGTGGGCTGGCGCGGATTTCTTGCCGTTTGCGGGCGGTCAAGGGAGGCCTTCGGTGTCGTCTCGGCACTGAAGGCCCCTTTTGCGCGTACTCGCTGGCAGGGATGGACCGGCGTGGGATTATTGCGCGTTGCTATTTGATGTCCAGAGCTCAGCTGGAGAGATATCACTGTTACTATAAAGCAGCGCGCAATAATCCCAACGTGAGAAGGGCCATCCTACGCCAGGGTGCGCCTCATGCTCTCGAGTGCCTTCCTGCGGTCGCTTCGATAGCGGTTTGCCTCGTCCTCGTCCATGGACGAGCAACGCACGCGGTCGCAGTCGCGCAGCGCCTGCGCGATGGCCTCCATCACGGGCTGTGCCTGCTCGGTGGGCGTGACCACGAGAACCTTGACTTTCGCCGTGCCGGCGCCAAGGGGACCGGGCCCGGAAGTCTCGTCGGCAACAACCGTCGCCTCGCTGCCGGACTCCACGCGCGTCTCGACCGCGGCCAGGTGCCTTGACAGCAATCGCTGCAGGGTACGTGCGAGCTGCATCGTGGAGAGCCCGCAGTAGTCGGCCAGCTCCTCTCGACCCGAAAAGACCGTGCCCAGGCGCACAAAGGCAAGGAGACGCACGTCACGCGGGGTAAGATCAAATCGCGAGGCCACAAGCTCGAGGTTTCTCTCGACAAGCTTCTCTTCAAAGTACAGGCCGAGAAGCGCATCGTCCTTCATCTCGGGGTTCACGTAAACGGGCACGCGCTCCTCGCCCAGCCTGGCCGAACGCTGCCAGGGCATGATATCGCCGTCGCCTGCGGACTCGATATAGAAGCGGTAGATGTCGGGACGGCGTGCCCGGTAGTCTTCCTCGTCAAAGACCTGCTTGTAGAAGTCGTTGTAGTACTCGATCACGTTGAGCTTCATCTGGACAACCTTGGCGGGGTTGGCACCTTGGCTGGCCAGCGATCCTTTGGTTCGCACGTAGTAGTAGATGGGCACCTGCAGCGGGTAGATGCGCTTGCAGTGCAACTCGTACTCCATGTTGAAGATGAAGTCCTCGCACCAGCTGAGCGTGACGTCCATGCGCAGCTGGTACTTGTCGATGATGTCGCGTCGATAGAGCTTGTTCCATACCACGCCAAAGTAGAAGTCGGAAGGGTTCTGGATCATGTAGTCGCCAAACTCCTCGCGGGAGAGAGTCCCCTCGGTGCCAATGTCGCCCTTGCGGGAGACCTTGTTGCCAATCACGCGGTAGAAGTCTGCAATGACCATGTCGCAGTCGTTCTCTTCCATGGCGCGGACGAGAAGGCGCGTGGCTTCCGGCGCAATCCAGTCATCGGCATCGAGAAACTGCACGTAGTCGCCCCGCGCGGCGTCAAGCGCCTTGTTGCGGGTGTCCGAGACGCCGGAGTTTGCCTTGTGGAGCACGAGCACGCGGCTGTCCTTCTCGGCGTACTCGTCGCAGATGGCAGGGGAGTCGTCGGTGCTGCCGTCGTCTGCCAGGATGAGCTCGAAGTCGCGGTACTCCTGTCCGAGGATGCTGTCGACGCACCTGCGCAGCGTCTCTTGTGCGTTGTAGGCGGGAACGATGATGCTTACCTTGGGCATGGTGTCCCTCTCGACGAGGCCGTATGATGGTCGCGCGTCTGGTGTCGAGCACGCATGGGCCAATTGTAGCCTACGACCTTTGCTATTCTTGGAAGGCGAAGGCTGTGTTGGGCAGCCTCAACCGGATGGGTGATGGTCATGGCTAACAGGGACAACAACTACAGGGGGCGTATGGGACAGGGCGACATTCGCGTCTCGCACTATGCCTCGGAGGGTTCTGGGGCCAATGCTGGCGAGAAGGACGCAGGTGGCTCTGCTCGCCAGCAGTCGGCACAGCGGGCGCAGCGGCAGGGCCAGCATCGCCGCCAGGGCGCTAGCGAGGTGCGCGTGCTCCGACCCGAGGGCGAGACTCGCGAGCAGTCCCATGCCCGTGCCGAGCAAGCCCACGCGTATGCCGAGCGCCATCGCAAGGAGCGGCGCTCCCGTGCCGTGCGCCGCGGCGTCGTTATCGCCGCTGCCTGCGTTGCCGCACTTGTCGCGGGCATCGTGGTGGCCAACGGGGGAGCTGGACTTGCGTTGCCAACGCGTGGCATTGGTGGCTCTGGCAGCGGTGGCGATGCCGCTACGCAGGGCGACCAGGGTACGGCCGGCATGCAGGGCGCCGAGCCCACGGCCACCGAGAATGACGGTCGCATCGTCATGACTCTGGGCGGCAGTGCAGACACCTATGTCAAGCGCGGCGAGGGCTACGTTGACGGTGGCTGCTACGCGCACGATCGCGACGACGGTATGATTACGGACAAGGCCACCGCCTCGGGCGAGGTCGACACGACCACGCTTGGAGACTACACCGTCACCTATACCGTGGAGGACTCCGCAGGCATGGTTGCCACGACCACGCGCACCGTGCATGTGGTGGATGACATCGACGGTGGTTGGGACAGCGACGGCATCTCGGTCTTCATGTACCACGATGTCTATGACGCCTCCAACCCGCCGGAGGATGCGGCGGACGACCAGAACCTCATCTCTACCACCCGGCTTGACCAGCAGCTCTCCTGGCTCAACGAGAATGGCTACTACTTCCCGTCATGGGCAGAGGTGCGTGCCTTCATCGGTGGCGGCCACTCTCTGCCCGCCAAGTCTGTGGTGCTCACCTTCGATGACGGCTCGGCGGGCTTCCTCACGTATGGAATCCCGCTGCTCGAGAGCCACAAGATTCCTGCGACCTCGTTCGTTATCTGCAGTGACAGCGACATCCAAGACAAGCTGTCAAACTACGCCAGCCCCTACGTCATCTTCCAGTCACACTCGTATGACCTGCATCGCGCGGGCTCCTCAGGCAAGGGCCACGGAGGGCGCATCTACGACCTCACCGCCGCAGAGATTGGCGAGGACCTCGAGAAGTCCGCGGATGTCCTCAAGACGAGTGACGCCTTTGCCTACCCGTATGGCGACGTCTCCGACGCGGCACCCTCTGCGGTGAAGCAATCGGGCTTCCTTCTCGCGTTTACCACGCAGTATGGGCAGGTGCACGTAGGCGACGATCCCACACGGCTCAAGCGCATGCGCGTGTTTGGCACCTACGAGCTGGGGAGCTTCGAGTACCAGGCAGCGTATGGGGTAGGGTAGGGTGCGGGCGAGTGCCGCGGCCGGTCTTGGCCTGCTGCGCGTTGGCCTGTTGCAGAGTCTGCCTTATCCCAGGGTATTTGTCCGCATACCGAAGGTTGCGTGACAGCGATTGACTGCCTGTTGCGTCTCGGTATTATCACATCGCAGGCGTCGTGCCGCATCGGTGCACTGCGTCGCGAGGGGCCAGTTGCCCCAGTGAGGGTGGGGGTCTCCTATGGCGTTGTTTGAAAGGAAGACAAAGGGCGCACGTGCAGCTTCGGGCGCCGTCCGCGTGCCGCCAACGGCGTCGCGGCATGATGGCGACACGAAAGGCCGTGAAGACGGGCATCGCGTGGCAAGCGCAGCCCCTGCGGTGGCTCCTGTGAAGCACGCAAGCGACGGAGCTTCGTCGCCGGCCTCGTATGAGATGGGCAGCTATAGCGCTGTCGACGCGCGGGACGCCGAGGCAAAGATCTACGCAAAGCGCCGTCGCGATCAGGCGCGCCATGACGCCATAGTGGTTGCCGCAATCGTTGGGGCTGGCGTGGGGATACTGCTCATCGTGCTGTTTGTTACCGGCGTCTTGTAAGGGGGGATGCGCCCCCAGGTGGGGCTGGCTCGCCGGCTAGCGGCGTCCGACGCACTGGTGCGCCGCAGAGGGAGGGGTAAGCACTACCTGGGCGACGGTGGCCACTGCGATGATTGCCAGGGCGCAGGCAGCGATAATGACCAGCACATAGACGAGGGTACGACGGTCAACGCGACCAAAGCGGGCGGAGAGGCGCGAGAGAAGGGACTCTCCGCCTGTGTCCTTTTGCACCATAGAGGGGCTCTTGCCTTGGCACCCGCATGCCTCGCCCTTTTGCATGTCGTGCATGACCGCCCCCATTTGCTGGCATTGCCTTGCATGCCCAGTATGCGCCTTTTGCTGGTTACAGCCGGCCGGCCCTTCCATCCCCTTCTGGGAATTGGCACGAACCTTGAGATGCCAGAGCCGTCCGATAGGGTGCTGCAGATGGGCCTTTGTACCCGTTATGCGGCGAGGTTGCTCGCGGATGGGCCACTCACAAGGCGGCCCACGGCCTTGGCCACTGCGCGGCGCTTGCCAGCAACCTCGCAGAAGATGGCGCCGCCAAGGACGAGTGCCGTGCCAGCAATGCTTGCGGGGGTCATCGTCTCTCCCAGAACGAGGGCCGAGAGAATCACGGCAGAGAGCGGCTCAAGGTAGCCCCACACCGAGACGCGCTGCACAGGCAGCTGTCCCATGGCAGAAAAGTACAGGTAGCAGCCAAGACCCGTGTTCACAAGGCCCAGGCAGAGAATGGCCGGCCAGTTTGCCGTGAGGGGCACGGCAAGCTCGGAGCTGTGGGTCGCGAGCGCATACGCGGCAACGGCGGCAAAGCTCGCGACGAGCTGGATGGCAGACGCCTCGATGCCGGCCACGGCATTGCTCGCGCGCTTGCTGCAGATGACCATCACGGCGTACATCACGGCAGACATGCCACCGCACACAAGGCCCCACGGCGAGAGCGTGGTTCCCCGGCCTTGGGCTACCACGAGAGATGCCCCGCAGACGACAGAGGCAAAGCCCAGCAGCTTGGCGGGAGTGAGGCGCTCGCGGAAGAGGAGGGGAGAGAGGGCCATCACGATGACCGGCCCGCAGTAGTAGGCGAGGGATGCGATCCCGACGCCAATGACTCGGTAGGCCTCGAAGAGGAAGACCCAGCCCACGCCCAGCGCCGCGCCAGAGGCGGCAAGGGAGGCGGCATCGTGCGGGTGGTCGAGAAAGGCGGGGCGCTTGCGGGTGCCCAGCACGATAAGAGCGAGCAGCGCGCCGCCAAGCAGGGTGCGGAGAAGTACGATCTGCCAGCTGGGAAGCGAGACCTGGCTCGAAATGATTCCGTTGGAGCCAAAGACGAGCAGCGACAGCAGATACCTTCTCGATGCGCGCGACATGCACGACCTCCCATGACACCCAAATTTGCCCCTCCACTCTCGCAGAATGTGTATGCCGAGAAAAGCGAATGTTTATCATGAGATACATGAGAAATCATCATGCATCTCAGCTGGCACATGGCTAAGCCAGGAATGGCTCGTGCCGTGCGTCACCCAGCCCCAAAGAAAGGGTCCCATGGACGCGAACATCCAGAAGTACCAGGCATTTGTCGAGACCGTGCGCACGGGGAGCTTCACGCGTGCTGTGCGGTCGCTCTCCTACACGCAGTCCGGCGTGAGCCGCATGATTGCCGACCTCGAGCGCGACTGGGGCATGACGCTGCTCGAGCGAAGTCGCGCGGGCGTCACGCTCACCAGCGAGGGCCGCGCGGTGCTACCCCTTGTGGAGGGCGTGTGCGATGACTTTCGGCGCCTGGAGTCGCAGGTCGATGACCTTAACGGGCTTGCTGCCGGAAGCATTCGCATGGGGACCTTCTCGTCCGTGGCCACGCACGTCCTGCCCCAGGTCATCGGGCGCTTCCAAGAGGACTACCCCGCCATTGAGTACGAGCTGCTCATGGGTGGCTACACAGAGATAGACGGGTGGGTCGCATCGGGTCGGGTGGACTTTGGCTTTCTGCCGCGCGCCTCGCACCACGATGGGCTTGCCGAGCGCGTGATTGAGAGGGATGAGCTCATGGCAGTGCTACCGTCGGGCCACAAGCTTGCGGGAGAGGCGGCGGTGCCCGTCTCGGCCCTTTGCGAGGAGCCGTTCATCGTGCTCGAGCGCGGTCAGGATGACGAGATAACCCCCATCTTCCAACGTGCGGGCCTCTCGCTTGGCGCGCGCTTCTCCACCTGGGATGACTATGCCATCATGTCGATGGTCGAGAGCGGCTTGGGCCTCTCGATTCTGCCAGCCCTCATTCTGCGGAGAAACCCCTATGCCATCGTGGCAAAGCCCCTCAACCCAGCCACGCACCGAGACATCCGTGTGGTCTGCCGCGAGGGCGCACTCCCGCGCGCTGCGCGCCGGTTCCTCGAGTATCTGTGAGCGGCGGCGAGAGGGATGAGCGGGTCGCCGGAGCGTGGCGGGTGGCTGGCGCCCTCTGCCTCACGCCCCTCTCGTCAGCCGCCTGCCGGCGAACGTTACGAGCAGGAGTGCGATGGCCACGAGGACTATCGTGCCGCCGGGCCTCAGGCCCAGGTAGTACGAGGCCACGAGCCCAAGCACGGTGGCGGCTACGCCGGTGAGGCTCGAGAGCAGGCATGCCTGCCGCCAGCTGCGCGCCAGCTCAAGGCCGCAGGCGACGGGCACCACGATCATCGACGAGACGATGAGCGAGCCCACCGTGCGCGACGCCACGGCCACCACCAGGGCGACCACCACCATGAAGGCGAGACTGACCGTTCCCACGGGGACACCCGCGGTGCGTGCCTGCCGCTCGTCGAAGGACATCAGGAAGAGGCCTCGCCGCAGGACCACGCAGGTGGTAACAGCCACCGCGCATACCGCGACGATGGTGGCAACCTCGCCGTCGGACATGGTGAGGATGCTGCCGAACATGTAGCTGTTGAGGCTCGAGGCGTTTGGCACGAAGCCCGAGAGCACGCCTGCGGCACCCACTCCCGCTGCCTGGATGATGGCGACGGCGAGCTCGGACTGCTCCTGGAGCCTCCTCCGCACGCCCTCGATGCAGAGACTTCCCATCAGGCACGCCACAATCGCCCCGGCGACGGGGCTCGCCCCGCCCACCAGGCCTGCGGCCACGCCCGCGAGCGACGCGTGCGAGAGGGCGTCTCCTATCATGGAAAGCCTCCTCTGGACGGCCGTCATGCCCACGAGGGGGATGACGGCGCCAAGGAGCAGCCCGGCGAGGAGCCCGCGCTGCATGAAGGCGTACTCGAGCATCGCCTAGCCCTCCCTCCTCACAATGCGGCCGTCCTCCACGAAGAGGACGCTCCCCCCAAGGCTTCCCAGGACCCTCTGATCGTGCGTGACGAGAAGCACTGCCAGCCCGCGCTCCGCATGCGTGGCTGCCACCAGGGAGCAGAGCGCCTCGCGGCTCTCGCGGTCAAGCCCGTTCGTGGGCTCGTCGAGGACGAGAAGCCTGGGGCCGTTCACCAGCGCGCACGCGAGGCGCACGCGCTGGAGCTGACCCCCCGAGAGCTCCCGTACCATTCTCGCGGCATGCCCGTCCATCCCCACCTGCCCCAGTGCGTCGAGGCTTCGCTGACGGCGCCACACCTGCGACGGACGGCGGCCCTGCGCCCCAGAGAGCTGGAAGGCGTTGACAAGCTCGAGTGAGGTCGCGGGGAAGCGAGAGACGGCCTCCGGGGGAAGCTGGGGGACATAGCCCACGAGGTCCCATCGGCCGAAGCGCGTGGGATTCTTGCCAAAGAGGAGTGCGGTGCCCGCCGTGGGCCTCAACTCACCCACGGCGAGACGCGCGACGGTCGACTTGCCGGCACCGTTGTCACCCACGATGGAGCAGATTTCCCCCTCGCCAACGACCAGGTCGATACCGTGGAGGACCTCCTCTCGGCCATAGGAGAAGTGGACGCCCGAGAGTGCGACGGGTGGCGCGGGTGGCTCCGGCGCCTTGGGACCAGCGACCGTCACGCCAGAGCCTCTCTCAGCGCCGTGAGGTTCTCGCGCATGACGGAGAGGTAGTCCTCGCCGGCGGCGAGCTCCTCGTCGGAGAGGCCCTCGAGCGGGTTGAGCTCCTCGACCGTTGCCCCGGTCTCGCTGGCGATGGCCTGGGCGACCTTTGGGCTCACGAGCTCCTCGGTGAATATCGTCTTCACGTTGTTCTCGCGTACGAACTGGGCTATCTCGGCCATCTGCTGGGTGTTTGGCTCGCCCTCGGCGTCGATGCCGGCTATCGCGACTTGCGTGAGCCCGTAGGCGTCGCAGAGGTAGCCAAACGCCTCGTGGGACACAACGAGGTTCCTGCTCGAGAGGTCCGCAAGGCCGTCGGAGAACTCGGAGTCGAGCTTCTCGAACTCCGCCGCCCAGCGCTCGTAGTTCGCGTCGTATGCCTCGCGTCCGTCCGGGTCGAGCGACACGAGGGCGTCGCTTATGACCTCGAGCTCGTGCTTGGCGTTTCTCGGCGAGAGCCAGACGTGCGGGTCGGTGCCAGACTCGCCCTCCTCCGCTTCGCTTTCGGGGAGCTCGCGCAGGTCGATTCCGTCGCTCGCGCACACGAGGACGGGCCTCTCACCCGAGAGGCCGTCTGTCACGTCCTTGATCCAGTGCTCCATGCCCGCCCCGTTGTAGACGAGCATGTCGCAGGTGGAGATGGTGCGGATGTCCGTGGCCGAGGGCTCCCAGTCGTGCGGTTCGGTTCCGGCGGGCACCAGGCAGGTGACCGTTGCCCGATCGCCGGCGACCTTGGCCGCAAAGTCGTACATGGGGTAGAAGCTCGCGCAGATCGAGAGCGTGGACGTGGCGTCCGTGCCAGTTGCCTGCGCAGGGGTATCGCCTTCGTTGTTTCCGGCGGCACTCGAGCAGCCCGCGAGGGCCGATCCGGCCGAGATGGCGAGGAGGCCGAGAAGGGTGCGTCGCCCCATCACGGGGTTGTGGCGTAGGGTTATGCGGTTGTCCATGGGATTGTCTCCTGGTCTCTTGTCTGGGGTGTCATGCGGATTGCTGTATGAGGCAGTCCGCACCCATCAGATATCGAGGCGGACCCCCAGGGAGACGGGAGAGGGCGCGATCAGGACAACGTCGGGAAGTGGCGTGACCTGCGCTGCGACAAGGCGTGCGGAGGGGATGCACGGCGCCTGCGGCGCGGATGTGGAGCTGCGGCCAACGATCCTCGCGGCACCCGCCATGAGCCGGCAGACCGGGCAGTCCTCACCCGCGCACTGGTGGTGGACCTCCTTGCCAAGCGCCACCGCCGAGAGGAACGCACCCACGGCGAGAAGGACCGCAAGAGCGAGCGTGGACACCCGGAGGGCGACGCCGTGGCAGACCATGTGGCGAGAGGCCTCACGCATGGTCTGTGACCCGTCCCTTCGCGCAGAGGGGGCAACGCCCATAGAGCACGGTCCGCGAGAGGTCGATGGCAAAGCCGTGCACCGTGCGCACATGGCGGGAGAACTCCTGGAAGGCATCGCAGTTGATGGTCGAGACACGGCCGCACTCCGCGCAGACCAGCTGCCCCGCGACCTCTTCGCCCTGGCTTACCAGGCGATAGAGGGCAACTTCCCCACGGGGGGCGACAACCTTCGATGCCATGCCCTCGCCTGCGAGCGCCTCGAGAGTGCGGTAGATGGTCGAACGTCCAATCTCGACCCCCTGCGACCTCAACGCCTCGAATGCCCCGTCGACGCTTGTGTAGCGGTCGGCGTGCGCAGTGAGGTAGCCGAGGACGGCCTGGCGCTGGCGCGTGTTGTAAGTGCCCCTGCTGGTCACGTCCGTGCCTCCCGTTTCGCGATTCGGCCGCACTGCGACTGGCGGCCCCAATTGAAATTGAACTTCAATTTCAATTTGAGCTTACAGGCTATCAATAAGGGAGTCAAGCGTAGCGACTGCTTGGGAAGTGCCTGTCCCATGGGCCTGCATCGCGTCTAGCGCCTAGGTGCAGATGCCCTCGCGCAAGCAGGCATGGAGATGTCAACCTCTTTGGGTGCGCATCCTCCTGCCGTTTACGATGGAAGGCAGCATCTCTGGGTCGGACCCCGTTCGCTTTGACACCTCCACCATGAGTATGCTGCAGAACGCAAGCATGGAGGTCATAGGTTCGATGTAGACGGGATATCGCTCGGTCTGCCAGGTGGGAAGGAGGATGAACTCATCCGCCATCTTGCGCAGGGGGTGCGCTGCCGTGTGGGAAATCATGACGGTATGGGGCCGCTTCTGCGGTGACATCTCCTGAATGACGTTGAGGAGCATGCGCTGCGTGTCGTTTTTCGACGAGAAGATTATGATCAAGTCATCGGGACTTGCGACGTGCATGTAGATCATCTCCTGCCCGCTTTGCATGCAGTGACAGGGAATCTTGTACTTAAGCAGCTCCATGGAGAGCATGAGGGCAGGAGGGGAGCTTAACCCGGCGCCGGCGGTATAGATGGTCTTGGACGAGAGTATCCGCTCCGCCAGTCCGGTGATAACGTCCACATTAAGAGCGTCGTTTGTGGCTCTCATCATGTCACAGAGATAGTCGATTGCCCCTTGGCTCTCCCTCGAATTTGACGTGGGGGTGCTGTTCGAGAGCGAGAACATGAGATTCATCCTAAAGTCGCCGAAGTTCTCATAGCCAACCTTCTGACAGAAGCGGCTTACGGCACTCTGGGAAACGCCAATCTGCTGTGCCGCCATCGTCGTCGTGCTCTGGAGGATTCCCTCGGGGTTGTCCAGGACAGCGTCTAGCACCTTTCGCTCAGTGGGCGTTAGGTCCTCGGCGTGCAGCCTCATCTGCTCGAAAGCATCCATGTCATACTCCAGAATTATGAATGAACTATCCATTCATATAGTAGAGCAATTTTCAGGCGTTAGGTAACACAGAGAAACAGTACAGAAAGTTACCGTAGTTTACCTACGTCTACCGGCACGATTCTACCGCTCATGGTGAATCATCCATACAAGAACGAATGGATGTTTCCATCAATTTAGAATGATTTATGCAACAGGACAGGCAATGACTGAGTGATGTGCGCGGGACGTACGGAGTCGGACAGGAGGCACCATGAACGTTGCTGCAACGAGAGTCGACGAACGCCTGATACACGGACAAGTCATGGCATATTGGTCAAAGAGGCTGCAGCTCGCACGCATCGTCGTTGTGGATGACCAGATCGCCGAGGACGGCTTCATGAAGACGGTGCTCTCTATGTCGGCACCTGCTGGCATGCAGATTGACATCCTGTCGGTCAAAGATGCGGCGAAAGCAGTGCAGACAGACGGAGGTTCCGTCCACACCATGCTGCTCTTTAAGAAGATTCCTGCCGCGCTCGAGCTTGCGCATGAGCTCAAGGGCTGCTCGTCCGAGATGACCGAGCTCAATCTTGGAAATCTCGGCTCTGTGCCCGGACGCGTCCAGGTGACCAAGAACATCTTCCTCTCTGAGGAGGAGCGGACACAAATTCGCGAGTTGCAGGACCTGGGGGTGAACGTCTTCCTGCAGATGCTCTATACCGATCCCAAAGTTCCAATCGACGACGTTCTCTAGGCGGATGTGGTGACGATTTAGGAGTGTGACAGTATGTTGGCATTGCAAGCGCTCGTTATTGCACTCTGCACATGGTACGCCGCGACAGCCTGCCCGATGTGGCTGCGGTGGTCAGTGTACTTTGGCGCACCTCTCGTCGCGGGCCTGGTCAACGGCCTGCTTCTCGGAAATCTAACCTACGGCTTGTCGGTTGGCTCCAACGTGATGATGGCCTATATCGGAATGGTTGCCATTGGCGGATCCCTTCCGAGCGACTATGCGCTCGCGGGCTATCTCGGCGTGGCCATGACGATGCTCGCTGGTGCGGATCCCTCAGTGGGGCTTACCATCGCGGTGCCGCTTGGGCTTCTCGGCTTGCTGAGCTTTAACGTCAAGATGTCGCTCAACTCGGTCTGGGTGCACAAGGCAGACAAATACGCCGAGCAGGGCAATGCCCGTGGCGTTGCTGCCATGAATCTCTTTGCCTCGCAGATTTTCCCGTTCATCACATATGCGATTCCCTCGTTCCTGTGCGTGCTGTTGGGCTCCTCTGCCCTCGAATCGCTCATGACAGTGATTCCGACGCAGGTGACCTCGATTCTCTCCCTTGCTGGCCACCTGATTCCCGCTCTTGGACTGGCCATGCTCATGAGCGTGCTCTTCAAGGCATCCCTTCTCCCGTTCTTTGCGATTGGCTTTGCCTTGGCCGCCTACCTTCAGCTTGGCACCATGCCCATCGCCATCATTGGTGCGGCGGCAGGCGTGCTGCACCTCATCTACACCTCCAGGGAAGGCGTGAGTGTCTTTGAGGGCTTCTCCTTTGGCTCCGAGGAGGCGTCGGACATCGCTGAGGAGGCCGCCGCTGGGCAGAGGCGCCTGAGCAAGAAGACCCTTCGCAAGTCCTGGCTCATCTGGCAGAGCTGGGGCCAGATCTGCTACAACTACGAGCGCATGATGGGCTTGGGCTTCTGCCACTGCATGGCGCCCGTCCTCGAGGAGCTCTACGGCGACGATCGCGAGGCAATCTCAGCCGGGCTCAAGCGTCATCTCGCCTACTTCAATACCGAGAACACCTGGGGCTCCATCATTCCGGGCATCACCGCTGCGATGGAGGAGGAGCGCGCAAACGGTGCCGACATCGATGACGACATGGAGAACAACCTCAAGACCGCGCTCATGGGTCCCATGGCAGGCATTGGAGACTCCGTGACCCAGAGCCTCGTCAAGGTGGTTCTCCTCTCGATTGCCATAGGTCTTGCATCTCAGGGAAGCGCCCTCGGACCCATCCTGCTTGTCGTGCTCTTCAGCATCTACGCACTTGGTGTGGGCTACTTCTGCTACAACGCCGGATATCGCTTTGGTAAGAGCGCCGTCACCAAGCTGCTGGCCGGCGGGCTTGTCAAGCAGCTTACCGAGGGGCTTGGCGCCATGGGCATGATGGTGCTTGGATGCCTGGTCGCTACCGTGATTCCCATAACCTGCCCGCTTACCTTTGAGCTGGCCACGGGGACCATCGAGATCCATTCGATCCTCGACACCATCCTCCCCAGACTCCTGCCGCTCATCTCCTTCCTGGCTACCTACCACTTCATCAAGAAAGGGACCAAGCCCACGACCGTCATCATCGCGATGTTCGTGATTGCCATCATCCTCTCTCCGCTCGGAATCCTCTCGTAGCACGACACGTGCAAGCGGCATCGTTTATCAAAGAAGGAGTAAAGCATGCCCTCACTGATGGATAAGCACCTCGAGACGTTTGGGGTACCCAGGCCGGTCATTGGGTGCCTGCACATGCAAGCGCTGCCCGGTACCCCCTTTGCCGACGACGGCATGACCCTCGAGGAGCAGATTCGACGCCTGAGGCAGGATGCTCGTGTCCTGCAGGACGCAGGATTTGACGCCCTGGTGTTCGCGAACGAGGGAGACAGGCCCTACCTCACTCCCGTTGGTCCCGAGACGGTGGCGAGTTACGTGCGGATCGCAACCGAGGTCGCATCCGAGATTCACGTGCCCTTTGGGTGCGGTGTGCTGATCGATCCCATCGCGACACTTGCCGTTGCCAAGGCTATTGGTGCCAAGTTCGTGAGGACCTACGTGAGCGGGTCCTACGAGGGCCTGTTTGGGTCCCAGAAGTTCAACCCCGGCGAGATATTCCGCTATCAACATCGTATTGGCGCCGATGACGTCAGGGTGTACACGTACTTCGAGGCCCATGCGGGGACGTGCCTCGACACGCGCTCGAGCGAGGACATGCTCGAGGCGGGGGTTGCCAACATGCCCATTGCGGGTGCGCTCTTTGGCGGGGCCCACGCTGGGCTTCCGCCAGAGGAGTCCCACATCGCCCACCTGAAGGAGCGCTTCCCGGAGGTGCCCATCATCATTGGCAGCGGCGGGAGGGCCGACAACATTGGTGACCTCCTTCCCCATGCCGATGGCGTCATCGTTGGCACCAGCATCAAGCGAGACGGCGTTCTCTGGAACAACGTAGACGCAAGCCGTGCCCAAGCGTTCATCAAGGCAGCGAAGGGCTAGCCGTGCCGCCCTTGCTTCTCTATGAGCCCCGCACCACTGGTCACATTTGGTGGCCTTCCGGGTGCGGGTCTCTTCGTTCGAGGCAGACCTGGGGTCGATGGCCCGCTACTCTCCCGTGGCGTCGCGGAAGGCCTGCGTGCCAGCATCCGACCACGAGGTCTTACCGGACGCGATGACCTCGCCCGTATCATGTGCGTAGGCATACTCGTCGAGCAGCGTGGCCTCGTCGATCGACCAGCTGCCACAGTCCTCAACGGGGCAGCTCTCCAGTGCAAGGAACGTGCACGCGCCGTTGGCCGAATCGCGGTCGTAGACGAGAAGCACGATGCTCTCGCTGTCTTGGGAGAGAACAATCTGCTCGTCACCGCGGGCGTTGTATGTCACCTGGAAGCCATAGCCTTGGGACTTGAGCATGGCGTCGTAGACCGCTTTGTAGGCGGTGTCAGTCTCGTCGGCCTGTTGCTGCATGCCTTCTGTCGTGACGGGCCCGCCATCTACCTCGGTGGGTGTTTGGGTCCCTTGCGGCTTGCCGTATCGTTCATTTGTCTGCCTGGTCATGGCGCTGCCATCAAAACCCATGGTCACAAGCTCGTCGTATTGCTCAGATCCCATAAGCCGCACCTCGGCTCCCGTATCGTTCCAACTCACCTGCCAGCTGTCGGCGCGCACCTGCACGCCGTCGTCTGCGATGCTTGTGTCCATGCATGAGATCTCGTAGCGATCCAGCCTGAGGACAAGACGGGCATCCGCCGAAGAGAAGAACAGGGGCTCGCCAACTGCCTGCAGCTCAAGCGTGAGCCTGCCATCTGGGGAAGTGGACGTGTCGACGGTGCGCACGGCGTAGTTGAGCTCGTACACCAGTGCCGCTCCGAGCAGCACCAGCGCCACAGTGATGCCGCCAATTACTGCCAGTATGATCTTGACGACCTGCCCGATGCGGTGCACGCCGCTCTGCTCTGACTGCATGCGCCTCCCCTGGTCACGTGCCTCTCGGCACTTCCCTTCGAGCACTATACCCGCTGCTCGGCGCCTCCCTATGTTTTGCACTTCACGTGCCTGGGTACAGGTCAAACGAGAGGAGGCTACAATGGAGGAGAAGCTTCTCAAGCTTGCAGGCGGAGCGCTCGTCGTGTTCGTCTGCATGGCGGTGGCCTTCCAAGTGGCAGAGCAGTTGGGGACCCTTGCCCGTGCGATTGTCTGTACCGCAGGCGTGGTGACCATGATTGGGCTTCCTGCCGTGGCGCTGCATCTGTTCTTTGGAGCTGGTTCCCGCCTTGCGCCAGGCACCTGGGGAGGCCTTGCGGCACTTGTGCTCACGTTTGCTATCCCGCTCGTTATGTACGGGATGGAGGGGCGGCTTCAAGGGGATGCTGCTGCGGCCATAGTCCTCTTGCCTGGCTTCGTGGCGTTCTTCGCCTGCCTCCGAGGCGTTGCCTCGGGCGAGTAGCCTGCCGTCTCACGCTACGCATGGCTTTAATTCAATTGCTACCGCTTGTCGTCAAAAACATGCCATTGGCGGCAATATGACTGGAAATGATTGTTTATGACTGACTATGACTGCAATTGATGGATAATGTCATCAGCGCGGGACCCAGTGGGGAGTGCACAACAGGGGGACCATACGGTTCCGCGCGCTTGACATGTCGAGAAGGCCGCCTATAACGGAAAGGGGTGCCCATGCTTGCCCGGGAGCGCCAGGACATCATCGCGCGGCTCGTACGCGAGCGCGGTTCGGCCACGATGCCAGAGCTCATGGAAGCCCTTGATGCCTCGGAGTCAACCGTTCGGCGCGACCTCGCTGCCTTGGACGAGCAAAACCAGATCATTCGCGTTCATGGCGGGGCAACGGCTCCGGTGCCGCGCGGGCGTCTCGTGCTCCACGACGCTTCCGTGGCGCAGAAGCGCGATGTCAACGCGGCCGCCAAGAGGGTGATTGCCACCTACGCAGCGTCTCTCATCGGCCCAGACGACTTTGTCTACATCGATGCCGGAACCTCAACGATGCAGCTCGTAGAGGCAATCGCACAGATGAGCGCAACGTACTTCACGAACTCCATCCCGCATGCGCAGCTGCTGCTTGCCAGGGGATGCAAGACGTATCTGCCCGGTGGGCTGGTAAAGCCCGTCACGGAGGCTCTCGTGGGAGAGGCTGCCATCGCTTCCCTCCAAAACCTCCACTTCACGATTGGCTTTTGGGGCACCAACGGGATCTCGCTCGATGCGGGATTCACTACGCCGGAGTTCAGCGAGGCCAAGGTCAAGGAGGTTAGCATGGTGCATACGCTCAGGCGTTACGTGCTGGCCGACCAGAGCAAGTTCGACCAGGTCTCTCTCGTCACCTTTGCGTCGTTTGAGGACGCGACCGTACTTACGGACAAGCTTCCGGAAGACGGAGGCTTTCAAGATGCGGGCAACGTCGTGGAAGTGGGGGAGTAGTTCATGATTTACACCGTAACGTTCAATCCGTCGCTCGACTACATAGTTCGTCTCGACGAGTTCAAGCTCGGCGAGATAAACCGCGTAAGCTACGAGCAGGTTCTGCCCGGCGGCAAGGGGATCAACGTCTCCATCGTGCTTTCCAACCTTGGGCATGCGTCAACGGCGCTGGGCCTTGTGGCCGGGTTCACTGGGCGAGAGATTGAGGCACGGATGAGCGCCTATGGTGCCGCGTGTGACTTCATCGAGGTCAAGGAAGGCATGAGCCGCATCAACGTGAAGGTCAAGGCCAAGGAGGAGACCGCAATCAACGGCCTTGGGCCCAAGGTCACGCCCTCAGACATCGATGCCCTCTATGCCAAGCTTGACACCTTCAAGTCCGGTGACCTGCTTGTGATTGCCGGAAACGTGCCCTCCGTGCTCCCGTCTGACATCTACGAGCGCATCATGAGCCGCCTCGACGGCCGCGGCATCGATATTGTGGTGGATGCCGAGCGCGACCTTCTCGTCAACGTCCTGCCGTACCACCCCTTCCTGGTAAAGCCCAACAACCACGAGCTGGGCGACATCGTGGGCGCCACCATCACGCGCCGCGACCAGGTCGAGCCCTATGCGCGCACGCTCCAGGAGCGCGGCGCCAGAAACGTGCTGGTCTCCATGGGCGGTGAGGGTGCGGTTCTCGTCTCCGAGAAGGGGGACGTAATCATGGCCGAGGCCCCCAGGGGGGCCATGGTCAACACCGTAGGCGCGGGTGACTCGATGGTCGCCGGGTTCCTCACGGGCTGGATTGAGAGCAACGGCAACTATGAGACGGCATTCAAGATGGGCGTCTGCACGGGGTCTGCCAGCGCCTTCTCGGAGAACCTTGCCACGCGGCCCGAGGTTGAGGCCCTGCTCGCCAACATGTAGGCGCAGGTGCATTTTTAGCAGTGAGTGCACCCATGGCGAGAAGGCCTGGGTGCCCGGGAGCGGACGGATGTCCGTGCACAGGAAGGGGGAGCACGAGTGAAGATCACCGATCTGCTCAGGCCCGAGGCAATCAAGGTTGGTGCTACCGCCACAAGTCGTGACGATGCCATCGACCAGCTGGTTGCCCTGCAGGATGCAGCGGGCAACATCACAGACAAGGTGGCCTACAAGAAGGCGATCATGGCGCGAGAGGAGGAGTTCTCGACTGCCGTGGGGGACGGCATCGCCATCCCGCACGCCAAGACGGCCGCGGTCAAGCGCCCAGGCCTTGCGGCCATGACCGTGCCCGGCGGCACCGACTGGAACTCACTCGACGGGGCGCCGGCCGACCTCATGTTCATGATCGCGGCGCCCGAAGGTGAGAACAACGCGCATCTCGAGATACTGGCGCAGCTTTCGAAGCTTCTGATGCACCAAGAATTCGCGGACGCGCTGCGTGCGGCAAAGACGCCCGAGGAGTTCATGGCAGCCATCGACGCTGCGGAGGCCACGCGCGAAGAGGCTGAGGCAAAGAAGGCCGAGCCGGTGGCCAAGGCAGCCTCCTCTCTGCCGGACATCCTTGCAATCACGGCTTGCCCCACGGGCATCGCCCACACCTACATGGCTGCGGAGAGCCTCGAGAAGAAGGCCGCCGAGATGGGCGTCACCATCAAGGTGGAGACGCAGGGCTCCGTGGGCGCGAAGAACGTCCTTACCGCCGAGGAGGTCGCGCACGCAAAGGGCGTGATCATCGCGGCCGACAAGAACGTGGACCGCGCCCGCTTTGGGGGTAAGCAGGTCCTCTCGACCAACGTCACCGCGGGCATCTCCGAGCCCGAGAAGCTCATCCAGACAATCCTCGATGGCGAGGCACCCGTGCAGGAGGGCGAGGTTGCGGCCGCCAGCGCAGGCGCCGAGAAGGACTCCGCCTGGCATGTGATCTACAAGCATCTCATGAACGGCGTGAGCCACATGCTGCCCTTCGTCATTGGCGGCGGCATCCTCACGGCGATCGCGTTCCTCGTCGACCAGCCGGGCCTTGGCACCTCGACGTACGGCTCGTCGATTCCGGCGGCTGCGTTCTTCAAGACCATTGGCGGCGAGGCGTTTGGCCTCATGCTGCCCATCCTTGCCGGCTTCATCGCCATGTCCATCGCGGACAGGCCCGGCCTGGCCCCTGGCTTTGTTGGTGGCCTCTTTGCCAAGGGCGGCTACAGCCTTGCCTACCTTGCGCTCCTGAACGCTGACCCCGATGCCGCCTCTGCGGCGTGCGTCTCTGGCGGCTTCATCGCGGCGCTCTTCGCCGGCTTTGCCGCCGGGTACATGACACTTGGCATCGAGAGGCTCTGCGACCGCATGCCCGCCTCGCTCGAGGGCATAAAGCCCATGCTCATCTACCCGCTTCTGGGCACGCTTGCCATAGGCGCCGTCATGTTCGTGCTGAACCCGATCTTTGGTGCCATCAACACCGGTCTGAACAACTGGCTCAATGGCATGGGGACCACAAACATCGTGCTGCTCGGTGCCGTGGTCGGTGGCATGATGTCCATCGACATGGGCGGCCCATTCAACAAGGCAGCCTACGTCTTTGGCACGGGAGCCCTTGCCGCTGGCACTACGTCCGGCCAGATCATCATGGCCTCCGTGATGGTTGGCGGCATGGTTCCCCCTCTGGCCATTGCCCTTTCCACCACGTTCTTCAAGAACAAGTGGTCCAAGGCCGACCGCGACGCGGGCATTGTGAACTACATCATGGGCCTCTCGTTCATTACCGAGGGCGCCATCCCGTTCGCCGCTGCCGACCCCGGTCACGTGCTTCCCTCCTGCATCATTGGCTCTGCCGTTGCGGGTGCGATCTCGGCGGCGTGCGGCTGCACGAGCCCCGCTCCTCACGGTGGCGCCTGGGTCATTGCCGTTATCGGCAATCCCGTGATGTACCTCGTGGCGCTGGTAGTTGGCTCCGTGGTTGGTGCGCTGATCCTCTCGTTCTGGAAGAAGCCCTACGCCGCAGGGGCATAGAGAGGTACGGCGAGTGACAGGGCGGCTGCGACAACTGGCCCCTCGGCGTCTGCGCGACGCCGAGGGAGGGCATCCCTGCGGTCCTCTCGCTCTAAACTGCGATATCTCACGAGTTAATGGCGGCCCCGCATTTTTCGAACGGATAGACCCTGCTAGCTGGCAATTCCCCACGAGTCGAGAACGATGTCGTAGAAATCGCCGGTTAGGCCCCGGGTTAGGCGTTCGCGAAATTCCCAACCACCGGGGGCTTCTCGTCGGACAAATTACGCATGGCTGGAAGCGAGCGAGACAAGAGCCCGCCTCTCCGCAACGCTTGGGATGGCGCGTCTCTTGTTGGTGTGAGAGCCAACGGTCTCGCCGCGACCATCTGCGCGACCCTGGCCTCCAGCGAGGTCCGGGTTGATCAACCCGGGTGACCGTGGTCGTGGCAGCCCGGCTGAGCCGTGACAGGGAAATGATTCCCCCATAGTGCCCTATTGACAGCTTGATGGGGCGGGTGTAGCCTACAAGGCGAATGCGGGCACGCGCTTCCCAGAAGATGGCGATATAAGGCCATGTGTTTCGGCTGGGGTCGGCTGTGCCTATTTTTTCGTGGGGAAAACACAGCGCCGTTCTTTTTGTGCGCATATTGCTATGGTCGTTACCGGGGGTTGGGGGCTCTGTCGGGACGACCTGACAGTCACATCGTATCGTCCGACGGGCGAGGATAGACGGAAAGGCAACCATACTCTCATCATGAAGGTCGAGGATTCCGCGACTAAGCTTGAAGACTGTGGGGACGCGCTTGTCGTGGCGCATGATGAGTCCCATGGTGCCTACGAAGTGGCCAAGCGTGCCTTTGACGTCCTGTTCTCCCTCTTTGTGATCGTGGGGTTCTCGTGGCTCTTCGCCCTGATAGCCCTTGCCATCAAGCTGGACGATCCCCAGGGGCCCGTCATCTTCAGGCAGACGCGCGTGGGAAGGGGGGGCAGGACCTTCAGCATGTGGAAGTTTCGCTCCATGTACTCCGACGCGGAGGAGCGGCTTGCGGGGCTCATGCGTTACAACGAGAAGGACGGCCCCGTCTTCAAGATGGCGCACGACCCCAGGGTCACACGGGTCGGTCACTTCATACGCAAGACGTCTCTGGACGAGTTCCCCCAGTTCTTCAACGTGCTCTTTGGGCAGATGTCAATCGTGGGGCCTCGCCCGGCGCTACCCAGCGAGGTCGCCCAATACACTCCCTACCAGTCCCAGCGCCTCCTCTGCGATGCCGGTATCACCAGCTACTGGCAGGTCCAGCGCAACCGCGACAGCCTTACCTTCGATGAGTGGGTCGACCTCGACCTCCTCTACGTGAGGACCCGGTCCTTCCTCACCGACTTGAAGCTCATATTCCAGACAGTGGGCGTGGTCCTCACCGCGCAGGGATGCTAGCCGGCCGCAGGTATGAGGATTGCCATGCTGGGACATAAGCGCATGCCATCGCGCGAGGGCGGCGTGGAGGTCGTGGTGACGGAGCTCGCCACGCGGATGGCCGCCCTCGGCCATGACGTGACCGTCTACAATCGCCAGGGCCATGACGTGGCTGGCAGGGGCCTGAGTCCCGTGGCGCCGGAGGAGTACGAGGGCGTTCGGATCAAGACGGTGCCCACCGTCGACGTGAGGGGGCTTGCCGCCGCAAGCTCCTCGTACTTTGCGGCCCGCGCCGCCGTCGCCGACAGGCCAGACGTCATCCACTTCCATGCGGAGGGCCCCTGTGCCATGATCCCGCTGGCCCGTCGCGCGCACATCCGCAGCGTCGCCACGATACACGGGCTCGACTGGCAACGCGCCAAGTGGGGCAGGCTCGCCTCGGGCTATCTGAGGCATGGGGAGCGTCTCGCCGTCTCCCAGGCCGACGAGCTCATCGTCCTCAGCAGGAACGTCCAGGACTACTTCCGCGACACCTACGGTCGCGAGACGCACTACATCCCCAACGGGGTGACGGTGAAGACACCGGTTCCCGTGCAGGCCATCGCGTCCAAGTATGGTCTCTCGGCAGCCTCCTACGTCCTTTTCGTGGGACGCCTCGTCCCCGAGAAGGGCGTCCACTACCTCATAGAGGCCTGGCGAGGCATGCGGACGGACAAGCGCCTCGTCATCGCTGGCGGCCCGTCCGACTCCCAGGCGTACTTCAATCGGGTGAGGGACCTCGCGGGCGATGACCCTTCCATCCTCTTTACGGGCTTCGTGCAAGGTCGCGAGCTCGAGGAGCTCTACAGCAACGCCTACCTCTACGTGCTTCCCTCCGATCTCGAGGGCATGCCCATGAGCCTCCTTGAGGCGATGTCATACGGCAACTGCTGCCTCACGAGCGACATAGCGGAGTGCGCCGAAACCCTCAGCAGCGCGGGAGCCACGTTTCCGAGGGGAGACGTGGTGGCACTGCGGAGCTCCCTCACCCAACTACTCGAGAATCCGGCGCGCGTCTCTTCGCTGGGCACCCGAGCGCGCATGCGCGTGTCGTCCGCCCATGGGTGGGATGCCGTTGTAGCACGGACGCTTGCCCTCTATCGGGGGGGGGGGGGGGGTGACGTACCACGCCAAAAGGAGTAGGATCCTTGATAAAAAGTTTACTAACCCAAAGGATTTTATTTTAAAAACTACTCCCAGCCCACAAGAAGGACTCCAATTTTGTATTCCC
>NZ_LR027573.1:445886-479164 GCF_900605015.1 Olsenella sp. Marseille-P4559 | reverse complement strand
TGGGGGGGGGGGGGGGGGGGGGGGGGGGGGGGGGGGGGGGGGGGGGGGGGGGGGGGGGGGGGGGGGGGGGGGGGGGGGGGGGGGGGGGGGGGGGGGGGGGCGGGGGGGGGGGGGGGGGGGGGGGGGGTGAGCTCCTCGCCTATATGAGAGTGCTGCTCGTGAACAAGTTTCACTATCCCAAGGGAGGGGCAGAGACCTACTACTTCGCGCTCGGCGAGCGACTGGAGCAGATGGGCCATGACGTGGCCTACTTCTCCATGCGGCACCCTTCGAACGTACCCTGTGCGCAGGATGCGTACTTTGTCACCCAGCGTGAGTACAACGAGGCCCAGAACCCTATCAAGACATTACGGGACGGATGGTCGTTGATGTATTCCCGCGAGGCCCGCAACAGCTTTGACGCGCTCCTGCGGGACTTCAGACCCGATGTGGTCCACCTGAACAACGTGCATCGCCAGATCACCCTCTCGATACTCGATGCGCCCTCGCTTGGGACCACCCCCGTTCTCTACACGGCGCACGATTACATCACTGTGTGCCCCAATTACCTCATGCTCGATGGTGCCGGCGAGGTCTGCGACGCCTGCCTTGGTGGCCGCTTCGGCCAGTGCGTTGCGCGATGTTGCGTCAAGGGGTCGCGTGCGAAAAGCGCCCTCGCCGCCGTCGAGGCCAGGTACATCCAGCTCCACAGGCTCAACGAGAGAATCGACAAGGTCATTGCCCCCTCGCGCTTCATGCGGTCGAAGCTGGTCGAGGGGGGATGGCCCGATGACAAGGTCGTATGGATGCAGAATTTCGCGAGCGATGCCATCTGCGACCAGGCTCGGGCACAAGGCGCCGACAGCACGGACCACGAGCATCCCTACCTGCTCTTCTTCGGGCGCATCTCAAAGGAGAAGGGCGTGGACGTCCTTGTCAGGGCGTTTCAGGGCGTCATCGACACGCTTCCGGACGGCTGGCACATGGTCATCGCGGGGGAAGGTCCCGAGCGGACGGCGGCCGAGGCACTGTCCAAGAGCATGCCAGGGGCCAGTCGCGTCGAGTTCGTTGGCTTTCAGCAGGGGGATGCCCTGCGCGCAAATATAGAGGGGGCCTCCCTTGCCGTCACCGCCTCGCGTTGGCGCGAGAACATGCCCTATTCGGTCATCGAGGCGTTTGGGGCGGGCACACCGGTCATCGGCTCGCGCATCGGTGGCATACCCGAACTCGTGATGGACGGTGAGACGGGTCTGCTCTGTGAGCCCGGTGACGTACGGTCGCTCGCGGACGCCATCATGCGGGGCGTGCGGCTCTGTTCGGACGTCGTCGGCTACCATGCCATGCAACAGCGCTGCAGGGACTATGTGCTCGACCATTGCTCGCAGGATGCGTACGTGGCTTCCCTGGTCCATCTGTATGGGGGGCTTGTCGATGCCGAGAGTTAGTGTCGTGGTGCCCATATTCAATACCAGGCAGTACCTTCCCCAGTGCGTGGACAGCCTGCTCGGCCAGACGCTCGGCGACATCGAGATCGTCCTGGTCGACGACGGCTCCCCCGATGGCGCGGGGGAGGTCGCCGACGCGTATGCGTCGTGCCATGGGAACATCAGGGTTGTCCATCAGCCCAACGAGGGCCTCGGTCCCGCGAGGAACGTGGGCATCCGCCGGTGCATGGGCGACTACGTCGCCTTCGTCGACTCCGACGACTGGGTCGAGCCCACGATGTACGAGCGCCTTTACGGCAAGGCGGTGGAGTCGGGGTCGGACATCGTGGTGAGCGGGCACTGCGACGTGACCAATGGGCGCAAGACCTTCGTCAAGCCCCATCCCCTTGCGGGCAGGACGTTGGAGGACAGGCAGGATATCCTTGGCGTGCGCAGGGAGCTCTACGGGCACGCCCCCGGTGATGCGGCCGTCGAGTCATTCCCGATGTCCGTGTGCATGTCGCTGTACAGAAGATCCCTCATCGAGTCCTGCGGGCTCGCCTTCAGAAACGCGCTTTCCGAGGACACGTTATTCAACCTTGATGCATATGGGTCTGCCCGGAGGATTTCGTTCGTGGGGTCGACCGACTACTGCTACCGAAAGGATGACCAGAGCTCCATTACCAAGACGTTCTCCCGGGAGAAGCTGGGCCTCTATTCGGACTTTGTCGACGCCCTTGCCGCCCTCGCCCGCATGGAGCCCGATAGCGAGGACTGCATGCTGCGCGTGAGACGGACGGCGGTCGATTATGCCCGTCTGTACGTGGGTCTCGTGGCCACCAGCGACCTGACGCCCCGAGAACAGCGCAGCGAGGTCCTCGGGCTCGTCGACTCGGCGATGTTCCGGGGCTATTGCATGGGCTTTCCCATCGATGCCCTCCCCGTCCAGCAGCGCATCTTCCAGAGGAGCCTTGCCGGGAGGCACACGCGCACGGCGCTGCTCCTGCTGAGGATGAGGCTTGCGATGAAGAAAGGCGGACGATGATGGCAGGCCATATGAATCTCAGGCGAGTGTCCCATCGCATTGCCGAGGAGTTCCATGCGACACGCGCCATCGCCGGCGAGACCTCATGGCGAGACGCCCTCGACACGCTACGTGCCAAGGTGGACATCCAGGTGATGAACCGCAACGGGTTCCAGGAGCCCCCTGCGGTCCGCGACCGTCTCATGCGTAAGCATGAGACGGTACTCGAGTATCTCGAGGCGAGGTCCCACGGCTACTACGAGTCGTACGACTATGCGGCAGAGCTGCCGCCGGGCGACCCGGACCTGGAGGGGAGGATCTGGCTGTGCTGGTGGCAGGGCATCGAGCGCGCCCCTGCCATCGTGAGGGCCTGCGTCGAATCCATATGCCGCAATGCGGACGGGCATGCCGTGACCATCATTACGGACAGGAACTATCGCGACTATGTGCATATCCCCGACTGGGTGATGGGAAAGGTGGCGGAGGGGACCATCACGAGGACCAACCTCTCCGACCTCCTGAGGCTCAGCCTGCTGGCGGAGCACGGGGGCCTCTGGCTCGACGCCACCTTCTTCTGCTGTGGCCCGTTGGGGGACCTGGCCTTCGGACAACCCCTGTTCTCGATCAAACGGCCCGACTACCTGCACGCCTCCGTTGCCTCGGGCTATTTTGCGGGCTATTCGCTCGCCTGCGACACGGCGCACAGGAGGGTGTTCGCAACCATCAGGGACTTCTTCCTCGAGTACTGGCAGAAAAACGACTTCATGGTCGACTATCTCCTGGTCGACTACATGATCGTTCTGGCGCAGAGGCATGACCCCTCCATAGCTAGGGCCTTCGATGCCATACGGCCGAACAACCCTCTCTGCGATGAGCTGGGCAAATGCTTGGGAGAGCCCTTCGACAGGCAGAGGTGGCAGGAGCTCTCGAGCGACACGAGCCTGTTCAAGCTCACGTGGAAGCAGTCGTTCCCCACCCGCAAAGGCGAGGTACAGACGTTCTATGGAACTTTGCTGGGGGGAGACCTTACGTGAACACTTATCTTTAAACTAGCTCAGTTGGCCTTATATCATTGGCACGCTGTGTCATTGAGGGGGATGCCTTGATTGCCGGAATACATCAGCCATACTTCATGCCATACCTTGGTTACTGGCAACTGATAAACGCGGTCGACGTCTTTGCGTCGGCGGACAACTACAACTTCATCAAGGGTGGTTGGGTGCACCGGAACAGGATCCTACGCCAGGGCGACGTGTGCTACTTCAACGTCACCGTGAGCCACATGTCTCAGAACAGGCACATCTGCGACCATATGATTAAGCCCCTCGACGTGGGGGAGAGGCTCAATGTCCTGCGCGGGTGCTATCGCAAGGCCCCCAACCTCGAGACGGGCCTGGACGTCATGCGCGATGCCTTGACCTGCGATACCCTTAACCTGGCGGATTTCCTGTTCCATACCATCTCGGTCGTCTGCTCCTACCTCGGCATCACCACGCGGTTAGTGAGGACGTCCGACTACCCGCAGGACCCTACCCTGCGCAAGGAGGGAAGGATCTTCGACTACTGCAGGCAGCTGGGGGCTGACACCTACTACAACGCCATCGGGGGGCGGGAGCTCTATGCCTTCGACACCTTCAGGGAGCATGGCCTGGCCCTCGGCTTCCTGGAATGCATCCCTATCGCCTATCGGCAGCAGGCCCAGGAGTTCGTGCCCTGCCTCTCCATCATCGACGTCATCATGAACACCTCCCAGGAAGAGTCACAGGACATGCTTGCAAGCTGCAGGATCATCACGGAGCGCAACTAGCCCATGGACGAGCGGTACATCGACGTCTCCTATGACGAGGACAACGGCATCCGGCTGGGTGACGCCTTCAGGGCCGTGGGCAGGCATCTGCTCGTGTGCCTGCTGGCGGCTGCCGCCTTGGGGACGCTCGCCTTCGCGTACACGATGACGCAGGTCACCCCGCACTACCAGTCGTCCTTCACGGTGTATGTCACCAACCGTCCTGCCAACCAGCAGGTGACCACGGAATCTCCCATCACGAACTACCTGGGCAGCGGTGACATCGATGCCTCGAATGCCCTGGCAAGCACCTACGCCTTCATCTTCGAGAGCAGCGAGATGGTCTCGAAGGCCGTCGAGGGCACGGGCCTGGACGGCTACGACTCCCGGGTACTCGACGGCACGCTCGTCGCCACCGAAGTCGAGCAGAAGACTCCCCTCGTGACCGTGACCGTGACAGCCGATTCTCCCCAGGATGCCTATGACATCGCGGTGTCCCTCATCGACATCGCACCAGACTACATCTCGGGCATCGCCAAGGATAGTTCCATGGCGGTGGTTGAGTCGCCAAAGGTGAGCACTACGCAGAGCTCTCCCTCCCTCCTGCTCAACACGGCAGCCGGCTCCCTCATTGGGTTTGTAGTGGCGGCTCTCGTTGTCGTGGGCAAGGACGGCAAGAACAAGAACGTCGGGAGCAAGGAGGAGCTGGAGGAGCGCTTCGGGATACCCTCCGTCGTCGACGTTGGCGAGCTCCTGCCCCTGCTGCCGCGCCATGCCTCACGCACGATTGGGGTGATGGACGCCGACGGCAAGGGTCTAGCCGCATCGAATGCCATCGCGCTTGCGACGTCGTTTGCTGCGAGGGGTGCGCGGGTCCTCCTCATCGACTGCGATGTCAGTAGCGATGCCTGCGGCAAGGCGCTGGGGGCGAGCGGGGCCGGCGGGCTGACGGACCTTCTCCTCGAGCATGGCCAGGCCTCCGACGTCGTGCAGGAGGTAGGACAGGGGATTGACTTCCTTGCGTCGGGAAGGCCGATCGGCGACTTTGGAAGGCGTGTCCAGGATGAGCGCATGGCGTTGTTGCTTAAGGGGTTCGAGAAGGGCTACGACTACGTCGTTGCAGCCATCCCCTCCGCTCTCTCCGATGACAGCGCCTTGGTCCTGGCGGACTTGTTCGGCAAGGTCTTCCTCTCGGTCCGCGCGGGCAAGACGAGGAAGGCCGACGTCGCCGAGACGCTGAGGCGCCTGCGGCTCGCAGACGTGCAGATTGTCGGCTTCATGTACGGCGAGCGTCACCAGCGTGCCGGACACGTACCCCTACACCTGCGCTAGCTATGGTGGATGGCATGCACAGCGCTGGCATCGAGCTACGATCATCGCCCAGGGGGATGGAGGGTGCGGGTCGGGGGCTGGCCATGCGCCGCCTGGGGGACGTCTGGATTGGGAGGAAGAGCGGGACCCTGATCTGGGGTGAGGCGTGCCTGCTGGCAACCTTCGGGTTCCTGCGTGATATCCTCGGCGCCCCCGCGACGATCACCTATCTTTTCGACGTCATCAACGTGTTCCTTTTCGTCGCCATCCTCATGCGAGGGAAGTACGACAACGATGGGAGGTACTGCCGCCCTGCCTTTGCGCTCGTACTGGTGTTCCTGTTCCTCACGCTGCTGAGGGCCCTCACGGTCGGCGGTTCTGCAGTGCTGTATCTGTGGGGCCTCAGGAATACGTTCCGGTTCTATGTGTTCTTCACATGCTGCGTGGCGCTTTGGGGCGCTCGGGACGTCCTGCGCATGCCTGACTTCTTCAAGGCCCTTTTCTTCCTAAACGTGCCTCTCTGCATGCTCGAATATGCCATGGGCTACTCTGGTGACTACGTCGGCGGCTCCTTTGGCGTGCAGCAGGGGGGTAACGGCTATCTCAACATCCTGCTCGTCATCACGACGGCCATCTATGTCACGGAGTATCTGGCAGGAAGGACGTCCATCCTCAAGCTCTCATCAGTGCTTGCCCTGTCCTTCTACATGATGGCCGTCGCGGAACTCAAGGTATACTTCCTCGAACTGATGATTGTCGTATCCGTGGCAACCCTCAGCGAAAGGCTGACCGTGCGTTCGCTGGCCCTTGCCCTTGTCATGCTGGCGGGCATCATTGTCGGTCTGTATATCATGCAGCTCTTCTTCAGCGGCTCGGGCATCGACTTCTTCACAAGCGACGCACTGGCGACCTACATGGGGGACGCAGGCTACACGGGCACGGGCGACCTCAGCCGCATGAACGCACTGTCGCGTATCACGTCGATGTTCTTCTCGGGAGACCTGACGAGGCTCCTCTTTGGCTTTGGCCTTGGCAACTGCAGCTATTCCTCGAACTTCGCGATGCTGACGAGCTCTTTCTACCAGTACTTCAGCTGGCTGCATTATGCGTGGTTCTCGGACGCATACGTGTACCTCGAGACAGGGCTCGTCGGCCTTGCGTGTTTCGAGGCGTTCTTCGTCCTCGCCTTCATCGTGAGCCGACTCAGGCGATACAGAGATCCGGACTTGAGAACAGTGGTCAACTGTACTAGCGTCATTGCGCTGATGGCGCTGCTGCTCTCGGTCTACAACAGCTCCCTGACCGTGGAGTCGGGCTATCTGGTATACATGTTCCTTGCCGTGCCATTCATCTTGGACAAATACAGAAAGACGGGAGATATCACGCATGGTTCCAGCGTTTAGTGGTGGCGTCTGGCACATGGTCGCCTATATTATTGGAGACGTCCTCACATCAATCTACCAGCCATTCCTGTTTGCGCTGACCCTCACGGTCTTTGTCATGTTCTTCTTCGTCTATGCCCACGAGCACGGGTGGTCCCTGCATGAGTCCGCATCGCGCGGGGCAAGGGCGTGGATCGGGGCGTTCCGGACGTCGAAGCTCTTCAGGATAGAGTTCCTCCTTGTGCTGTTTGTCGTGCTGGTGCTCTTCAAGACGCTGTATTCGCGCGACATCTGGTTCGACCCGCTCTCCGACGTCCTGGGCGGTTGGGGGCTGTACGACAGGGACGGCAAGTTCACGGCCGAGGCGGTCGAGAACTTCATCCTGTTCGTGCCGTTTGGCCTGCTGCTCTCCGACGTGCTGTGCAGGAGGGGGAGCGTCGCTGGCACAGAGACCCGCGCCTCTGCGTTCACGAAGTCGGTCCAGGCCTCGGCACTCCTCTCCCTCTTCATCGAGTGTTCCCAGCTGCTGTTCCACCTGGGAACCTTCCAGCTCTCCGACCTCGCGTACAACACGGCAGGCGGGCTTGTGGGTGCGGGCGCCTACTATCTCGTCTCCAGGCGGAGAGAGGGCTGCTAGCGTGGCCGTGGCAGCTGCGGAGAGCAGACGCGAAGAGACTTGTCGTCGGACAGGAAGACGGAGGAGCGCGTGAAAGAGGAGCAGTCCTCACCAAAGATATCGCTGGCCACCAACGCGGCGTTCAACGTTCTGTACAAGGTGCTCAACGTGGTCTTCCCGCTTATCTCTGCCGTGTACCTCGCCCGCGTGCTGCTGCCTGCGGGCGTCGGCAAGATCTCGTATGCGCAGAACATCGTCTCGTACATGGTGCTGCTGGGTGCCCTGGGAATCCCGACGTATGGCGTGAGGGAGATCGCCAAGCGGAGGGACAGCCGGGAGGCCACGGACAAGCTGTTCAGCGAGGTGCTGGTCATCAACTTCTGCTCGACAAGTGTCGCCCTCCTGCTCTACGCGTATCTGGTGGCCACGTACTTCTCCGGTGACATCCCCCTCTATGTGGCCTGTGGCCTGCCCATCGTCTTTAACTATATCAACGTTGACTGGTTCTACCAGGGCAAGGAGGAGTACGTCTACATCGCCGTCAGGAGCATCCTAATCAAGGGGCTCTCCATCGTGGCAATACTCCTCTTCGTGCGCAGCCAGAGCGACTACGTGACGAGCGCCCTCATCTCATCGCTCGCGATTTGCGGCAACTACGTCTTCAACATCGTACGCGCTCGCAGATACGTCACGTTCACGCTCCATGGGCTACAGCTCAGGCGGCATCTGCGCCCCATCTTCGTCCTGGTGGCCTGCGCTGCCGGTGCCCAGCTTTACAACAACATCGACGTGCTCATGCTGGGCGCCTCGCAGAGTTCCGACGTGGTCGGCTGGTACAACAACGCACAGAAGGTCATCGGGCTGGTGCTGACGCTCGCCACGGCCATCTCCGAGATCTTCCTGCCCAGGATTAGCTATCTGTACGAGACGGACAAGGAGCGCTTTGACAGGCTCGTCTCTATGGGCTTCCGGATTGTGCTCTTCTTTGCCCTGCCGCTGACCGTCGGGACCGTGCTCGTTGCCAACGATTTGGTGGTAGTCATGTTCGGAGAGCCCTTCAGGCCCGCCGCGCTCACGATGCAGCTGCTGGCGCCCCTGGTCCTCATCAAGGGGCTTGGGGATATCGTGTCGTACCAGGTCATCATCAGCTCCGGCCAGGAAAACAGGCTCCTCGCCGCATACTTCCTGGCGGCGGCGGCCAACGTGGCGCTAAACGTGGTGCTGATACCCCGATTCGCGCAGAACGGGGCCGCCTTCGCCTCCATTGTCACCGAGCTCCTGGTAAACGCCATTCTGCTGCACTACTCGAGAAGGATCCTCAAGGTGAGCCTGGACCGTCCGTTCATGATAGACACGTTCTTGGCATGCGCCGCCATGGCCGTGCCTATGCTCGTCGCAAACTTCCTTGTGCACAATGTCTTCATCGGGCTTCTCGTGGACGTGGTTCTGGCCGTCATCACCTACTTCGCCTTCTGCCTGGTGACCAAGAACGAGGTTCTCCTCATGATTATGGGCCTGGTCAGAAAGAAGAAGGGGCCTGCATGACGGAGGGCTTGGGATCTATGCGCGTTGCGGGAAAAAGGAGAAGTGAAGGAAGAATGGCACACGATGAGATAGTGGTCACGGTCCTTTGCGTTTGCTACAACCACGCGAGGTCACTGCGACGCGCACTGGAGAGTCTCGTGTCGCAGAAGACGGACTTCGCGTACGAGCTGCTCGTCCATGATGACGCGTCGACGGACGGCTCGCAGGACATCATCAGGGAGTTCCAGCGCAGGTACCCCCAGATGGTGCGACCCATGCTGGAGGAGGAGAACCAGTACGGACAGGGTCGGCACTTCCTGGGCAAGATGCTCGCCGAGGCACGAGGGAGCTACATCGCCTACTGCGAGACTGACGACTTCTGGTCCGACCCCCTCAAGCTCCAGCTGCAGGTCGACGCTCTCAGGACCCATCCAGAGTGCTCGTTCTGCGTGCACAACACCCAGAGAGTTAACGTCAAGGGCGACAGGCTTCCGCAGCACTTCCCACCCATCAGGGTAGCCGCCGGCGCCATCACGCCCGAGGAGTACCTCCACCACGAGCTGTTCGAGGACAAGTGGATGTTCCAGCTCAGCAGCTTCATGTCCCGGCGCGAGACGATGGTGGAGTACGAGAAAATCTCCACCAGCGAGTTTCCCAGCAAGTACTACCGGGTGGGCGACCAGCCGCTGTTCCTGTTCTGCCTGACAAAGGGGCCCGCCTGGTACATCGATAGGGACATGTCGTGCTACACGGTGGATAGCGGCGGGTTCATGACGAGCCTGGGGAAGGGCGGCTCGTTCTGCGAGAGGGTGCAGCTCGGATACATACGGGGCCTCGAGGCGTTTGACGCCTATAGCCAGGGAAGGTTCGCCACCGCGATACAGCGGGCCGTCCTTAGGCGCAAGTTTCTGTACGACCTCGCGACACACAACTACCGTGCCATCTCCAACGGAAAGTACAAGGATCTTGGCAGCGAGCTCGGCAGCCTCCGGAGGCTGCGCTACCGCTTCCTCGGCCTTTTGCGCCATGACCGCCTCCAGGACCACCCCACCGAGGAACCCCCGCATGAGGTCACAGGATAGCGGCAAGGACGATTTGGGAGTACGACGTCATATGGACAACAAGACCCTGGTCACACGCCCCTCTATACCCACGCTCGACGAGTACGTCGAGGAGATACGCGACATCTGGGACTCGCGGTGGCTGACGAACATGGGTGAGAAGCACGAGCGGCTGCGGGGACTCCTGCGGGACTACCTGAGCGTGTCGCACGTCGACCTGCTCACGAACGGGCACATGTCACTGGAGCTGGCGCTGCAAGCCTTGAAGCTCTCTGGCGAGGTCATCACGACCCCGTTCACCTTCGCCTCGACCACGCACGCGATTGTCCGGAACAACCTGACCCCCGTCTTCTGCGACATCAATCCCACAGACTTCACGATTGACGCGACGAGGATTGAGGACCTCATCACTGACCAAACAAGCGCGATCATGCCCGTCCACGTGTATGGGAACGTCTGCGACGTGGAGGAGATTCAGCGCATCGCGCGCAAGTACGGCCTGAAGGTCATCTATGACGCTGCGCACGTCTTTGGGGTCCGCTACGGGGGGAGGGGCATCGGCAGCTTTGGCGACGTCTCCTGCTTCAGCTTCCACGCGACCAAGGTGTTCAATACCATAGAGGGCGGTGCCGCCTGCTACGATGACGAGGACTTCGGCCTGGAGCTCTACCGTCTCAAGAACTTTGGCATCCGCGGACCGGAGCGGGTGGATGGCGTTGGGGCCAACGCAAAGATGAACGAGTTCTGTGCGGCTATGGGCATCTGCAACCTGAGGCACGTCGATGACGAAATAGCCAAGAGGGGCGTGATCGTGGAGCGCTACCGGAGCCGCTTGGCCAACGTCGAGGGCATCCAGCTGAACCCCGTCCAGGAGGGCGTCACGCCCAACTACGCCTACTTCCCCATCATCGTGGACGAACGGGCCTTCGGTGCAAGCAGGAACGAGGTCTTCGACGAACTCAAGCGTAACGGGGTCATGGCGCGCAAGTACTTCTATCCCATCACGAGCTCGTATGACTGCTACCACGGTCGCTTCGATCCTAACCTCACGCCTGTCGCCCTCCATGTGAGTAAGCGAGTGCTCACCCTGCCGCTCTACGCTGACATCAGGCTTAAAGAAGTGGATAGAATCTGTGACATCATCTGCGGTCTCCGCAGGATGTGTTACTAATCCATTCACAATTGAATATGTGTCAGTGTCCCCTGAAAGGGAATGGCTCACCCTAGGCGCGTGTCCATCGTGCACGCCTAGGGTCCGCAGACGATCTGAACGGAGCACGACCATGTTCTTAACCGAGCTTGCAAAGCGTGTCGTCCTTCGTGAGAGGCGCAGCTCCGATGCGTACTGCGACTTCCTGAGAGACAAGGGCGTACGGGTGGGGAGGGGGACCGAGTTCTTCTCTCCCGGCAGCGCGCTTGTCGACCTCACAAGGCCCTACATGATTTCCATCGGGGACAACGTCCAAATCACCAGCAACGTGACCATCCTCACCCACGACTACGGCTGGTCGGTGATCAAGGGGGTGTACGGCGACGTCCTGGGATCCTGTGCTGAGGTCTCCATAGGCAGCAACGTCTTCATCGGCATGAACACCACCATCCTGAAGGGGACCCACATCGGCGATAACGTGGTCATCGGCGCAGGGTCTTTGGTCAACCGTGACATAGCCTCGGGGCGCGTCGCGGCAGGATCGCCCTGCGAGCCCATCTGCACCATCGAGGAGTACGCCGAGAGGTATCGTGTGCGACAGGTCGACGAGGCCTACTACCAATACTGCGGATATGTCTCGAGGTACGGCCATCCCGCCCGCAAGGAGGAGTTCAGAGAGTTTTTCTGGCTCTTCTGCGACAGGGGGGAGATCGTCGCCACGCCCGAGTTCGATGCGGTGATGGACCTTGTCGAGGGCTCGCGCCCCCTGAGCGAGAGGCGCCTCGACGCCGTCGCACCCACCCGCCCCTTTGGAACGTTCGAGGACTTTGTGGCATACTGCGATGGCCGCATGGCCGAGGAGCTCCGCGGCGCATAGGTGCTTGCGAATCTGATGGGTGACGAGTCCGGGGCTGATGAGAGGTCCTCAGTCCCGACCCGGGAAGGGTATACGTTGAAGAAACTGCTGATGCTGGGCACGTCTTTGGGAAGCCTCGATATCGTCCGTACGGCACAGGCCCTGGGCTGCCATGTCATCGTGACCGACTACCTGCCACCCGAGCTCTCGCCGGCCAAACGGGGGGCGGACGAGCAGTGGACGATCAGCACGGGAGCGGTGGACGAGCTTGAGCTGCGATGCCGCGAGGAGGGCGTCGACGCCGTGTTCGCGGGCGTGAGCGAGTTCAATCTCGATTGCGTGCTCGACCTATGTGAGAGGCTGGGTCTGCCCTGCTACTTTGACCGAGACGCCTGGGAGTATGCCCGCAACAAGGCGAGGTTCAAGGAGCTGTGCCGTGCGACGGGCGTGCCGGTTGCGGACGAGTTCAGGCTCGACGAGGGTGACATTGTCGCTCTGCGTGCCGGCTCGCCGGCGTCACCGGAGGCACCCGACGCGTCGCTACGCTTCCCCGTCGTGGTCAAGCCCGTGGACGGCTGCGGCAACCAGGGCGTGAGCTTCTGCCATGGCAGGGCGGAGCTCCTCGAGGCATGGCAGCTGGTGAGGGAGGTCTCAGACAACCCGCGCGTACTTGTCGAGGAATACGTGAGCGGCGTGGAATACTGCAACGTCTACGCCTTGGCCGACGGCGAGGCGTCACTGCTGTGCGTGCGCACGGGGTTCAAACAGCCTGGCTATCCCACCAACCTGTACATCCTTGGCACGACCGTCGCGGAACACGTGGAGGAGTACGTGCGTGACATCAACCCCGCCGTGACCCGCATGCTCAAGGAGGCTGGCTGTCACGACGGTCTTGCCTGGATACAGGCCATCCGCGATGACGAGGGCAGGTACAGCGTCCTCGAGATGGGCCACCGCCTCAGCGCGGACATGATGTTCGACAAGATGGTCACCATGAGGGGCTTCGATGCCGTGAGGTGGATGGTGGAGTGCCAGCTCGGGGTGAGGCATACTGCCGATCAGCTCCCCCAGTCGCAGGAGCATGCGTTTAGGGACTGCGCGAGCGCCTACCTGCTGTTCGCGGAACGGGCGGGGGTCGTCTCCCAGATAGTGGGGGCAGAGACAGTCGCCAACTGGGCGGGGCCCTCGGCCAGCCAGGAGGAGACCGCCTCCGTGGAGCTGCTCGTCCATCCCGGTGACGCGGTGAAGCAGCATCAGCTTGTGGGGAAGGTCACCTTCCACTCGGTGGACTGCGACGGGCTTTGCGAGATGGTGCGGTTCATCAACCGCGAGCTGAGGATTGTCGATGACGACGGGCACAACATGTTCGTTCGCTTCACCGACCTTGGGTGTGTGTCCGCGACCTACGAGAGGTCCCTGGAGTCTCGGTAGATTGCCCTGCGCGTGCCAGCCACATGCGGGCCTGCCATTGCCATGGCGGGCCTCTCCCGGGGCTGGGGGGCGCCGGCGCCGGAGCCTGCGCGGGCTTCGGTGCCGCTTGGTATGGGGTGGCGCTGCGAACCCTCGAAGAGCGGCAAGCTGGACTACTCGCCGCGCTGGCCGCACCTTCTCCCGCGCAATTCCCGGGTCATCAAGTGAGCCAACCGCATTGCTGCTAAACTCGGCACAGGTATGTGAGTACGTGGCCAACCTCGGACGGAGGGGCGATGGACATTCGGCGCATGCTTGCGGGCAGGATCCGCACGCACGAGTGGCGGGAGCCGTTTTCTCTCTGGACGCCTTGGGGTGAAGGGCTTCGTACGGGAGAGGATGAGGCCGCCAAAACCGATAGCTCCGGTGCCCGCGCGCTCGACGGGCATCCGCATCCCCAGTTTGCCCGTGAGTCGTGGGGGAGTCTTGACGGCTGGTGGGAGTGTGCCTTTGCGCCCAGCCCCGGCGGCGCCACGCCGGAGTGCACAGCGCCCGTGCCCGCGACGTTTCCGCAACGCATCCGCGTGCCCTTCTCGCCCGAGGCGCCGCTCTCGGGTGTGGGACGCCAGCTCCAGCCGGATGAGCTCCTGTGGTACAGGCGAACGTTCGATGCGCCCCACCTTGGGACGGACGAGCGGCTGTTGCTTCACTTTGATGCCGTTGACTACGCCTGCGCCTGCTTTGTAAACGGGCGTCCTGCTGGCACGCATACCGGTGGTTACCTGCCCTTCTCGTTTGACGTGACCAATCTGCTGGTGCCTGGCGAGAAAAGCGAGCTGACCCTCTGCGTGCGTGACCCAAGCGATACCGCATCCCAGCCGCGCGGCAAACAGCTGCTCCAGTGCGGGACCATCTGGTACACCGCACAGAGTGGCATCTGGCAGGACGTCTGGTGGGAGCGCGTGCCCGAGAACCACATCGAGGACCTGCTCGTCGACGCAAGCCCTGATGCGGGGGATGTGACGGTCTGCGCACGGGTCACGTGGCCGGGCAGCGGCCTGCTCGTGTCGCTCCTCTCGGCAGATGGCGCGGTGCTCGCCAGTGGCTCTGCTGTGGCAACGGAGCGAAGCGTTGCCGTGCGCATCCCCGTTGCAGCACCGCATCTGTGGTGTCCGGGTGACCCTTACCTTTACGGCCTGCGCATAGAGTACGGCACGGACGTGGTGACGAGCTACTGTGCCTTCCGAACGATCACGGTGGAGAAGGACGATCTCGGTACGCCGCGGTTCTGCCTCAACCACCAGCCGCTCTTCTTGCGAGGCCTTCTCGACCAGGGTTACTGGCCCGACGGCCTTCTCACGGCACCCTCGGCAGACGCGCTTGCGGCAGATATCAAGTCTGCAAAAGACCACGGCTTCAACATGCTGCGCAAGCACATCAAGATTGAGCAGGATCGCTTCTACTGGCTCTGCGACTGCGCGGGCATGCTCGTATGGCAGGACATGGTGAGCGGCGGCACCGCACCCTATGACATGTGGCAGGTCAACCAGAAGCCAACGGCCTCCCGCTTTGCCTGCGGGCACTACCGCGACGACATCCCCTCTCATTGGGTGCGGCTCTCCTCGGCAGACCAGGCCTACCAGGGGGAGTGGGTCCGTACTTGCGAGGGGGCCGTGCGCTACCTGCGCAACCACCCCTGCATCGTGACGTGGGTCCTCTTCAACGAGGGCTGGGGCCAGTTTGATGCGCGCGATGCCGTGTGCCGTGTGCGCGCCATTGACCCCACGCGGCCCGTCGACGCTACCAGCGGGTGGTTTGACCAGCGCTGTGGCGACTACCTGAGCGAGCACAACTACTTCCGCCGCCTGAGCGTGCGCCACCAGAGTGCCTCGGCACCGCCGCGCGCCTTTGTGATATCCGAGTTCGGGGGCCTTCCCTGGTACGTCCCGGACCATAGCTCATACGAGGTCTCCTACGGCTATGCGGGATACAAGAGCCTGGAAGAGTGGCGCACGGCAGTGCGGGCGCTTCTCGCAGAGGCGGATGCGCTCGAGGCCAAGGGGCTTTCCGGCTTTGTGTACACGCAGCTCTCTGATGTCGAGGAGGAGACCAACGGCCTTCTCAGCTACGATCGCAGGGTGGACAAGCTCCCGATGTAGCGGGTGCGCAGGAGAGGAGACGCACATGAGAAGATGGGGGCGCCCTTCTGTAACGCGCAGGGCTGAGACACCAATCTCTCCAACTGCTTGGTTGGTTATCTTGCTCCTCGCCTTTGTGGGGCAGGTGGCCTGGGCCGTTGAGAACAACTTCCTCAACCTGTTCATCCAGGATGCCTTTGGGGCGTCTCTTGCCGATGTGGCGCTGATGGTCTCCACCTCCGCGCTCACGGCCACGCTGACCACGCTTGCGGTGGGTGCGTGGTCCGATCATGTGGGCCGCCGCAAGCCCTTCGTGGTTGTGGGGGCGCTGCTCTGGGGCGTATCGATTATTGGGTTCGCGCTGATCCAGGGCCTCTCGGACGCGGTCTCTTCTGATGTTACCGCTGCAGCGCGACTGGGCGTCACCCTGACCATCGTCTTCGACTGTATCATGACCTTCTTCGGCAGCCTTTCCAACGATGCGAGCTTCAACGCATGGGTGACAGACACCACTGACGAGACAAACCGCGGACGCGTGGAGGGTGTGAACTCAGCGATGCCGCTCATCGCGATGCTTTCCGTCTTTGGCGGCGCGATGGCCCTCATGCATGTAGGCGCGGGGGGTGCCGTGACCTATGACTACCCGACGCTTTTCGTGGTAGTTGGTGTGAGCGTGATGGTCGCGGCGCTTGTCTCGGCAGCCCTCATGGATGACTCCCATCCGTCAGGTGCCGCCGAGAAGGGCTGGCTTGCAAGCGTGGCGCATGGCTTCTCGCCCTCCGCGATGCGCGCGAATCCCAGGCTCTACCTTGTGCTTCTCGGCTACTGCGCCTTCTCGACGGCACTGCAGGTCTTCATGCCGTATTACGTGCTCTACCTGCGACTTCCGTACGTCTTGGGGGAGGGCTACGTGTTCGTGATGGCACCGGGAATCGTGATTGCTGCCGCGTTTACCATTTTCTACGGACGGCACCTGGACAGCGTGGGATTCGAGCGGGCCGTGCGTTTGCCGCTCGCGCTGTTTGGTGTGGGATGCGTGCTTCTCACGCTGCTGACGGACATCGTCGGAGTCTTTGCGGGGTCCGTTCTCATGCTGTGCGGGTATCTTCTCTCGGCGGTGGCCTGCTTTGCTGCCGAGGTGCGCAACAACACGCCCTCGGATCGTGCGGGGCTTCTCCAGGGGGTGCGCATCTTCATGGTCGTGCTCGTTCCCATGCTGGTGGGGCCGTGGATCGGCTCGGCGGTGAGCTCGTCTTCCGGTGCCATTGCGGGCTTTGGCGTGGTGGGGGACGGCTTCACGCCTTCGTCGCTCGTCTTTCTGGCAAGTGCGCTCGTGTCTCTCGCAGTTGCCCCTACGCTCGTGGCGGTACGTCGGCACGGGCGCGAGAAGTAACAGGTGCACTTCCTGGTCGCGGGGAGCCAAATCTTTCCGAAGACGTCCCAATGGGCCCATGCGCCAGGACCCCACTCAACAAAGTCGCCCCCTCGGCGTCACTCGGACACCAAAGGGGCGGCAATGCTACGTCCTACCTGCGCCTACATGTGGTCGTGGCAGGTGCGGGCGATGACGTCGAGCTGCTGCTCGCGCGTGAGGTCGATGAACTTCACGGCGTAGCCGGAGACGCGGATCGTGAAGTTGGCATACTCGGGCCTCTCCGGGTGCTCCATCGCGTCCTTGAGCTTCTCCACGCCGAAGACGTTGACGTTCAGGTGGTGCGCACCCTGGGTGAAGTAGCCATCGAGGACGTTCACCAGGTTGTTCCTGCGCTGCTCGTCATCGGTGCCAAGCGCGCTGGGGTTGATGGTCTGCGTGTTGGAGATGCCGTCGAGCGCGTACTCGTAGGGGAGCTTGGCCACGGAGTTGAGGCTGGCGAGAAGGCCGTTCCTCTCGGCGCCGTAGCTGGGGTTGGCACCGGGGGCGAACGGCGTGGACGCGGGGCGGCCGTCGGGGAGGGCGCCGGTGGCCTTGCCGTAGACCACGTTCGAGGTGATGGTGAGGATGGACGTCGTGGCCTCGGAGTTGCGGTAGGTGTGGTGCTTCTTGATCTTGGTCATGAAGGCCTTGAGCAGCCACACGGCGATCTCGTCGGCACGGTCGTCATCGTTGCCGTAGCGGGGGAAGTCGCCCTCGGGCACGTAGTCGACCACCAGGCCGGTCTCGTCGCGCACGGTGCGTACGCGGGCGTACCTGATGGCAGAGAGCGAGTCCACCACGTGGCTGAAGCCCGCGATGCCCGTGGCAAAGGTGCGGCGCACGTCGGTGTCGATGAGGGCCATCTCGGCGGCCTCGTAGTAGTATTTGTCGTGCATGTACTGGATGAGGTTCAAGGTGTTCACATAGAGGTCCGCCAGCCAGTCCATCATGATGTCGAACTTGTGCATGACCTCGTCGTAGTCGAGGTACTCGCTCGTGACGGGCGCGAGCTCGGGGCCCACCTGCATGTGGTTGCCCTGCCTGTCGGTGTACCTCTCGTCCCTGCCGCCGTTGATCGCGTAGTTCAGGCACTTTGCGAGGTTCGCGCGGGCGCCGAAGAACTGCATCTCCTTGCCGGTTTGGGTGGCCGAGACGCAGCAGCAGATGGAGTAGTCGTCACCCCAGATGGGGCGCATGACGTCGTCGTTCTCGTACTGGATCGAGCTGGTGGCGATGGAGATCCTGGCCGCGTAGCGGCGGAAGGCCTCGGGCAGGCGCTGGCTGTAGAGCACCGTGAGGTTGGGCTCGGGGGCCGGTCCCATGTCCTCCAGCGTGTGGAGGAAGCGGAAGTCGCTCTTGGTCACCATGTGGCGGCCGTCCTGGCCAAGGCCGGCCACCTCGAGCGTCGCCCAGACGGGGTCGCCGGAGAAGAGCTGGTTGTAGCTGGGGATGCGCGCGAACTTGACCATGCGGAACTTGAGCGTGAGGTGGTCGATGAGCTCCTGCGCCTGGCTCTCGGTGAGCGTGCCTGCCGCAAGGTCGCGCTCGATGTAGATGTCCAGGAACGTGGAGATGCGGCCCACGGACATCGCGGCCCCGTTCTGGGTCTTGATGGCGGCGAGGTAGCCGAAGTAGAGCCACTGCACGGCCTCGTGCGCGTCGCGCGCGGGCTGGGAGATGTCGTAGCCGTAGGCCTTGGCCATCTCCCCCATGCCCTTGAGGGCGCGGACCTGCTCGGCAATCTCCTCGCGCAGGCGGATGACGTCGTCGGTCATGGTGCCGTCGCCGCAGTTGAGGAGATCCTCCTGCTTTTTGGCGATGAGGAAGTCGATGCCGTAGAGCGCGACGCGGCGGTAGTCGCCCACGATGCGGCCGCGGCCGTAGGTGTCGGGTAGCCCCGTGATCACGTGGCTGTGGCGAGCAGCGCGCATCTCGGGGGTGTAGGCGTCGAAGACGGCCTGGTTGTGGGTCTTGCGGTACTCGTTGAAGATCTGGTCGTACTTGGGGTTGATCTTGTATCCGTAGCTCTCCGCTGCCTGCTGGGCCATCTTGATGCCGCCGTAGGGCATGAAGGCGCGCTTCAGGGGCCTGTCGGTCTGGAGGCCCACGACCTGCTCGAGGTCCCTGAGTTCGGGGTCGATGTAGCCGGGGCCGTACGCGGTAAGGCCCGAGACGACCTCGGTCTCGCAGTCGAGCACGCCGCCCTTGGCGCGCTCCTGCGCCTGGAGCTCCTGCACCCTGCCCCAGAGCTTGTCCGTGGCCTCGGTGGGGCCGGCGAGGAACGACTCGTCCCCGTCATACTGGGTGTAGTTGCGCTGGATGAAGTCGCGGACGTTCACGTCATCCGTCCAGTGGCCTGCCGAGAAGCCTTTCCATTCTTCGCGTAGTGCCATGCAGAACCTCCTATTTCGCCTGTGCCCCTTTCGGGGCACGAAGAATATGAAGCGCATGTTCGACCCGCTCGGGCGTGGGCGGCTCGGTGTCCCTCAGCGTGTAGGGGATGCCGAGCTCGTCCCACTTGAAGATGCCGAGCGTGTGGTAGGGGAGGACCTCGATGCGCTGGACGTTGTCGAGCGTTTGGATGAAGTCGCGGGTGCGCTCGAGGTACTCCTCGGTGTCGGTGATGCCAGGAACAAGGACGTGGCGGATCCAGGTCGGAATCTTGTGGTCGGAGAGCCACCTCAGTCCTTCGAGGATGTTCTCGTTGGGATGGCCCGTGAGCCTCTGGTGCCCGATGGGGTCGATGTGCTTGATGTCGGCGAGGACCAGGTCGCAGGCGGCCATGACGCGCTTCCATGCCTGGTAGAAGGGCTGGCTGAGGGTGAAGGGCGCGAGGGAGGTGTCCAGGCAGGTGTTGATGCCGCGAGCGTGGGCGCCCTCGAGGAGCCCTGCCACAAACTCCGGCTGGAGCAGGGCCTCGCCACCCGAGACGGTGATGCCGCCGTCAGCGCCCCAATAGCTGCGGTAGCGCTCTGCCCTGTCAAGGAGGTCGACCACGTCCATGGGCGTGCCGCGGTCGAGGGCCCAGGTGTCGGGGTTGTGGCAGTAGCGGCAGCGCATGGGGCAGCCTTGGAGGAAGACGACGAAGCGCACGCCCGGGCCGTCAGCCGACCCGAACGACTCTGTCGAGTGAACAAGACCTTGCATGGTTCGCCTCCGTCCGCCAAGAATGACCCACCCAGCTGTGCGAACTCAAATGTAAGGTGAGGGCGAGGCCTGTTCCTTGACTGTAATCAAGGAACAGGAATATGTTGGAAATAACTATGATACTTTTCCAAGGCGGCGCATCGTACGCGTTGGGAATGCCGACTGGAGTGGTGTCAGGGTCGCGCTGACGGAGTTGCCCGGGGTCACCCTCTGCACAAAATGGCTCTATCGAAGGGAATTTGGCGTCCGCTTGCACAAAACCGGCCTATCGCGGGCGTATTTATGGGTGTAACATCAGTTATTTAGCTGCTGTTGCAAATATATGCATAAATAATACAAATTATGCACGATTATGCAAATATAGTTTGAAGGTTGATGATGGGTGACTAAAAGCGCCCCGCGATAGGCCGGTTTTGTGCAGCAGACCTCGAAAATCCCCGCGATAGGCCGGTTTTATACACGTGCCATCCAAAGGCTACTGGGCGCAGGCCGCTACACCTTGCGAATGGCGTCGCGATCGAGCAGCCTCAGCCGCCCACGCCCAACACGTTCGACCAGTCCGTCTTTGCTTAGCGAGGAAATCGCCCGGGAAACGGTTTCGGGTCTAAGGCCCACCGATGCCGCAATGTCCTCGAGTCCCAGATGGATCTCGGCTCCGATGCAGCGCTCGTCACGAAGGAGCAGATACTGCGCCACGCGTCGCTTGGGGTCGCGGATGCCGAGCATCATGGCTTTCTCCTCGGCGTCATCCAGCTCCGTGCACACCATGCGAATGAGGCCCATGGCGGCGTCAGGGTGCTTCGCCAGCATGGCCTCGAAGTCCGTGCGATGAATGGAGCACAGCTCGAGGCGGGTGAGACAGCCCACGGAATAGTGGTAGACGTTGTCCTCGAGAAACATTCCATGCCAGATGGCCTGTCCGTCATGCAACACGTCAAGCACGTACTCCACCCCGTCCGGATCGATACGAAACGTCTTGATTCGTCCCGACCGGACAATAAGAACCGAGTCGATGGGGTCACCCTCGTGCACCAGGATGTCGCCACGTCGGTGGGTGGAGCGCGTGGAGCGGGCGAGCAGATCGCGCTTTGCGTCATCGGGCAGCCCTGCGAACAGGCGAATCTTGTTCACGTAGGTGCCATTGACCGCCTTGTAGCCGCAGGTCGCGCACTGCTGACAGGCTATGTCATCCTCGTACGCCACGGCTAGCCCTGTTCGGCCAACTTGAAGCCAGCGAAGGCGAATCCCGGTCTCGCCACACAGGATACCAGGGCATCTTCGCTTGTGGAAACCGTATGCTGGCACACGCCTGCGGGGGCGGCCAGCTCGTCGCAAGCGCCATTCTCATAGATGCTGTGCTGCTTTCCCCCGCTCACTCCGTGACCCCCTCTCCTTGCTGCCGTCACTGTGGTCTCCCATGATAGTCGCGCCGAGTCCACTGTGTCCGTCTTGTACCTGTGCGGTTGATGCACCGACCTAGATGAGGCAGCTCACCAGGTAGACTGCGGGGAGAAGGCCCTGCTTGAGGAGAATCTTGGGATCGCTGGTGGCGGCTCCGTACGCCGCAACGGCAACCATCGACGCGCTGAGCGCAATCACCGCCGTCTTGCTGGGGATGACCAGTGCGGCAACAAGCAGCAGAATCGCCAGGATGCCGTTGTAGACGCCCTGGTTCTTGAAGAGCGTGCTCATCGAGGGGCGAGAAAGCTCGTCGATGGTCATGCTGAACGTCCGTGCGGTGTGCGGTGAGGTGGTCGCGATGGTCTCCAGGTAGAAGATGAAAAGGAACTCGGCTGCAACAAGCAGGGCAAGCACGATAGTGATGACGGACATGGTAACTCCTATCGATGGCGTAGCATTTCTTGGTCGCCGAGAAGTCTAGTGCCGCTCCATTTCACATCGAGGGCGGCAGAAGGCCTTAATAAATCGTACACAATTTAGTTTTGGCTTTGGCAGTTTTGGCGAGAGATGCCGCGCCAGTCAAAGCGCTGGTGGGAATGTCGGGCGCGACACCGGCCAGAACGGTACTATGGGGCGTGTCGAATCCGACGGAAAGGGTGGCGAGATGAGCTACTGCATGAGCAGCGATGAGGCCGTCGAGTCGCGGCATGCCGTGAGAAGGTTTGCCGAGGAGCCCATCTCTGCGGACGAGCGCGCGGCACTGGAGGAGGCCGTTGCCGCAGCGAACGCAGACGGCACGCTCCACATGCGCTTGGCCTATGACGACCCGGAGGTGTTCTCGAGCGCGCTCGCTCGCCGCGCCGGCTTTGTCAACGTCAATAATTACCTGGTGGTGGCTGGCCATTCCAGCAACAACCTCGACATGCGTGCCGGCTACTTTGCCGAGAAGGTCGCGCTTGAGGCACAGCGGCTCGGCCTCAACAGCTGCTGGGTTGCCGCTACCTACAAGCGCCGCACTGTCCGTCAGACGCTCGCGCAGAAGGACAAGCTCGTCGCCATCATCGCGTTAGGTCACGGTACCACGCAGGGAGAAGCGCACCGTTCGCGGACAGTCGCGCAGGTGGCCCGCCCGGTCACCAATGCGCCCGAGTGGTTTTCCCGCGGCGTTCGCTACGCACTGCTCGCCCCCACCGCCATGAACCAGCAGACCTTCTGGCTGCAGCTGACGCGCAAGACGAATGCGGACGGGATGCCGCTCGTGGGGCTGAGCACCAACGGTGGCCCCTGTGCCCGTGTTGACCTGGGTATCGTGAAGCTCCACTTCGAGCTGGGTGCCGGCATGGAGAACTTCGCCTGGGCAGATCCGGTGGTGCGCTAGGGCGTCTGCGTCTGCCGCAGGTGCGACCACTTGGCTGCGCCACCCTTACAGCACCTGTTCCATGCAGGTCTTCTGCACGTCCATGCCCATTGCCTCGTAGAACTTGCGGGCCCCCGGGTTGCACTCCCACACGTTAAGTGTCACATTGTGGAACCCACCTTCGCGCGCAAAGGCAATGATGTGCCGGTAGATTGCCGTGGCCACGCCTTGCCCCCGCGCACCCTCGTCTACGCAGATGTCGTCGATGTAGAGCGTGCGAATGGGCTGGAAGTTGTTGGAGTGGGTGTGGTCCTCCACGATGCAAAAGCCGTAGCCGAGAATTTCGCTGGGTGCGGTGCCCTCGATCACGGCCACGAAGACGGGCCTTGCGTCGTCCGCGATAATCTCGCGCAGCTCGTCATCGGTGTATTTGCGCGTCCCCGAGCGAAAGAGGTCCGGACGACCCTTGGCGTGCACCTCGAGCACTTGCGAGAGACAGCTGTCAATTCCGGGGATGTCTGCATCGATGGCCCTTCTCACCTGCATATTTGTTATCCTATCCTTCCTGTACGTATGAAATGAACTCTTCGCGCTCCCGCTCGGTGCGCACGCGTGCCACGTACATGTGGTTGCCCATGTCATCCGAGAGGGCGTTGGGCACGCGGCGCTCCATCATGAGGCTTCCTCCCCAGTGCGCAAGGATCTCGCGGTGGCTGTGGGAGTAGCTGTGGGCATCTCGCCGTCCCGCGTACACGGCAAACCAGTTGTCATGGGCGTCGGGCAGATGCCGCTTCCCAAAGCACACCATCTCGGCCCAGATGCGGTAGACGTTGGTCGAGTGCGCGAAGTTCATCATATCTGGCGTGTAGCCGCCGGTTGGACGGCAGTTGACCTCAAGGCCAACGTAGTCGCCTGTGCGCCCCAGCCCCGGGCGGTCCTCGGCGAGACGGAAGAACTCCAGGTGGACGAAGCGCGCCCGTATCCCAAAGGCGTGCACCGCGGCGTGGCCCAGGTCGCGCAGGCGCGGGTCGATGCCGGGGCAACAGTAGTACGAGAGGTCGAGGCCCTGCCGCGCGACATCGGACATCGAGGGGGGAAATTCCTCCTGGTTCTCGAAGACGGGCTTCCCCCAGGGGTCGATGATTGCGTCGTAGGCGGCGATGCCTGCCGCCGGGACGAACTCCTCGAGCACGTAGGACGGGGCACCCTGCCATGAGCAGCGGTCAATGAGGTCTCTGAGTTGGTCGTCGTTGTCTATGCGCATGGCTCCGCCCGCGCCCACCCCGTACTCGGGCTTGGCAAAGGCGGGAAACCCGCCCCACTCCCACACGGCGCGACGGGCGTCATCAAGCGAGCCCACGCGCACCTGCCTTGCAGTAGGAACGCCGCCCGCTGAGTAGAGCGGCTTCATCTGGGCCTTGGATTGCCACTGGTCGATGGTTGCGAGACTGGCGCCGGTCGTGACGTGGAAGTCGTCGCGCAGCCGGGCGTCGAGCGGCAGCCAGTGTTCGTTCATCGACTCGATCCAGTCCATGTGCCCGTGCTTCCAGGACAGGTATGCAACGGCACGGAAGACCTTGTCGTAATTCTCAAGCGAGTCAACGTAGACGTACTCGTCGAGCGCGCGCTGCAGCTCGGGGGATATTGCCTCGCTGGGGGTGTCGCCAATGCCGTAGACCGAGGCGCCGCACGAGCGCAGGCGGTCGCACCACAGCCAGTAGGTCTCTGGGAACTGAGGAGAGATGAAGACAAAGTTCACGGGCCCTCCCTCTCGCTGCTCGGTGTATCTCCGCTGATTCGGTCTGCTGTCCATGATAGAACGACCAGGGCTTTCGGTATGGCTGGGGCTCTCGCTGTGTCCGGGCTTCTCGCGCGCCTCCCGAGATTGTGCACGACAGGGCGGCCCGCTCGCCCTCGGCCGAGAGCTATTGCGCGCTCCCTTGCGTTGAGAGAAAGGCCAACTGGGCAAATGCTCCTTTGACGTCAATGAGCGCGCAATAATTTGAGGGCGAGAGAACCACGGGAGCCATGGACGGGCGCCCTTTCATGTTTCTTGTGTCGGATATCCGGCCGCGGGATACCAGATGGATAGAGTTAGACACATCTGTTCGCGTGCAGTGCCAAAGGTCGGGGAGATTGCACCTTGGAATTGTTCTCCTTGCATTTCCTGTTGTTCCTTGCGGTATCCCTTGCTGCCTACCACGTGGTGGGACATATTTTTCGCAACTATGCTTGGGTCGTCCTGCTGGTCGCCAGCCTCGCCTTCTACTGCCTGGTGGGCAGGTGGCAGACGCTCGCCTACATGGTGGCGTGCGCGCTCGTCACCTGGGCAGCCCCGCTGGCGCTCGCCCGCATGGACGCGGCCTGCGGGGCCGAGCGCGCCGCCGCGCCGGACCGGGCGGCGAGGAAGGCGGCCAGGGCCCGCTGGGCCGGGCGGCGCCGGGCCGTGCTGGTCGCGGCCCTCGTCGCGTGCCTCGGGATGCTCGCCTACCTCAAGTACTGGAACGTCATCATCTACGAGGTGGGCCTCGCCCCCTCGCCCGCGAGCCTGGGGCTGGCGCTGCCGCTCGGCATCTCCTTCTACACGTTCCAGTCGGCCTCCTACCTCGTGGACGCCTACAACGGCCGCTTCGAGCCGCAGCGAAACCCCCTCAAGCACCTGCTCTTCGTGTCCTGGTTCCCGCAGGTCATCCAGGGGCCCATCAACCGCTACGAGCAGCTGGGGCCGCAGCTCGTTGAGTACCACGAGGCGCGCTCGGTTCGCTACGACCGGTCCATCCTGCGCTTTGGCTACGGAGCCTTGAAGAAGATTGCCATCGCCAACATGCTCGTTGGCACCATCGACCAGATCTTCTCCAACGTGACGCCCGGCATCCCCGGCTCCGTCGTGGCCTTCGGCATACTCCTCTACTCGGCGCAGCAGTACGGCGACTTCTCCGGCGGCATAGACATGGTGGAGGCGGCCTCCTCGCTCTTCGGGGTGGAGATGGCCGAGAACTTCCGCCGCCCGTACTTCTCGTCGAGCCTCGCGGACTTCTGGCGCCGCTGGCACATCACCCTCGGCGCCTGGATGCGCGACTACGTGTTCTTCCCGCTCGCGGTCTCGCGCCCGGTGGCCGGCCCCGGCCGCCGGGCGTCCGCGCGCCGGGGCGGGCACCTGGGCCGCCCGCTGCCCGCCTGCGTGGCCAACATAGTCGTCTTCCTGGTCGTGGGCGTCTGGCACGGGGCCGAGCCCCACTACGTGGCCTGGGGCCTCTACAACGGCGTCGTGATCGCGGCCGCCGACCTCCTCGCGCCGGCCTTCCGCCGCGCGGACGAGGCCCTGCGCGTGGGCGACCGCCCCCGCGCCCACCACCTGTTCCGCGTCCTCCGCACCTTCCTCGTGGTCAACGTGGGCTGGTACTTCGACCGCGTCTACGACCTCGGGGACTCGCTCCTCTGCCTGCGCAACACGGTCGCGAACTTCCCGCCGCCGCAGTTCCTCCTGTGGCTCGCGCAGGCGCCCGTGAACGGCTCCACCCTCAAGTTCCTGGCCTCTCCGGCCCTGGCGTGCCTCGGCGGCCCTCCCCTGAGGCTCGCGCAGGAGCGCGGCGTGGACGCGGATGGCCGCATCCTGGGCTGGAACTGCGTCGCCCGCGGCCTCTTCTACTCGGCGGCCATCGGCCTCATCGTGGTCGCGAGCTTCCTCACCCAGAACGCCTCCGGGGGGTTCATGTATGCGAACTTCTAGCGAGAAGACCCCCACGGCCGAGACTCCCGCAACTCCCGTACGCCAGCCCCGTGCACCGCGTCATGGTTGGCGCCGCGCAATCGAGGTCACCGTTATCGTCCTGCTCATCGTTGCGGCAAATGTCCTCACCAACCTGGGCTTTGAGCTCTACAGCTCGTTGGCAAACGTGATGTGGGACGAGTACCGCGCGGCGGGGGAGGGCATCGACACCGTGGTGGTGGGTTCCTCGACCGGCCAGCGCGCCCTCGACCCGGGCGTCCTCGACGCGGCGTTGGGCACCAGCACGTTCAACATGTCAACGCCCGCGCAGGAGCTGGACGACTCCTACACCGCGGCCAGGCAGGCCATCGAGGACCACCACGTGCGTCGGGTGATTCTTGCCGTGGACTACGAGTCGATCTCGACGGTCGAATGGCCGGGCTCGCACGTGGCCTTCACGCGCGCCAAGATGCAGGGCGAGCCCCTCCCCCAGGCCGTGGCGGACTACGGGAGGCTCCTCACCAGCGCATCGTTCTTCGACGGGCCGGATTCTATCTGTGCGCTTTTCCCCTGGGGCTACAACCACGTAGAGCTCGATGCCAGGCACATCTTGACCAACCTTCGCGACCGCCTGAGCGGCACGGCACCCGTCGAGGCCGCCGAGCGCGTCATGAACGGCTGGACCTACTACGGCAAGGGCTACGGCAACTACGACGGCGTGCTCGACTATTCCACGGCACAGGATCACATCTCGGTGAAGGGAGACGAGCCGGCAGGCTTTGACCAGCAGGGCCTCGACTGGATCCAGGACATCTGCGATCTGTGCCGCGAGAATGGCGTTGAGCTCGTGGTCGTGGCCACGCCGCGCCCGGCCTTCAACGTGCTTGCCTACGGTGATGCGTACCCCGAGCAGATGTCGCGGCTTGAGAGCGTGGTCGAGGAGGGCGGGGGCACCCTCATTGACGCCAACATGGCAAAGAGCAGCTGGTATACCCCCGAGGACACCGACTTCTACGACGGCGAGCACCTGAACCACGACGGAGCCGCCCGCTTCTCGCAGGCGTTTGCCCAGGCGCTCGCAACGCTAGACGCAGGCGGCTCGGTCTCGGACCTCACGTATCCCTACGACCAGTGGGATGGCTACCTTGCCTCCATTGACGCCATCTCGGCGGTGACTGCCACGACTACCCTGGAGGAAACCGACACCGTCGTGACGGCGACAGCCTATACGGGCTCCAGCGTGCAGGTGGAGTATCGCTTCTCATCTGTGGGCGAGAACGGAGGCACGACGGTCATCCAGGACTGGGGGACAAGCGACACCTGCACCATCCCTCGGGACCAGACTCCCCCGTGCTCGGGGCAGGTCGAAGTCTGCGTGCGCAAGGCAGGCACGACCATGGGCTACGAACGCTACTGCCTGGTAGACATCTCGAGCTAGGCAGCCCCACACAGGCACCTGGCACAGGAAGGAAGAAGACATGAGAAACGTGATCGAATGGCTCGAGGCCACGGCCGTGGCAACGCCGGAGCGCGTGGCCGTGGCCGATCCGGACGCAAGCCTCACCTATGGCGAGCTGCACCGCGAGGCCGAGGCGGCTGGTACGTGGCTTGCGGGGCGCACGAGGCCCCGCCAGGCCGTGGCACTCTTTCTCGAGAAGAGCTGCGGTGCGCTTGCCTGCATGCTGGGCGCCGTCTATGCGGGCGGGTTCTACTCGGTGATCGACATCCGCCAGCCGGAGGGCCGCGTTCACGCCATTGTCGACGCGCTCGCGCCATCCTGCGTGCTCACCGATGCCGAGAACGCAGCACGGGCGCAGGAGCTTCTCGGGCATGAGGGCGTCGAGATCGCGCGCATCGAGGACATCGTGGAAGGCCCTGTTGACGAGGGGCTTCTCGCCCGCAGGCGCGCCCAGGCGTTGGATGTGGACCCGCTCTACGTGAACTTCACGAGCGGCAGCACGGGTACGCCTAAGGGCGTGGTGGTCTCACACCGCTCGGTCATCGACTTCATCCCTGTGTTCGACCAGATCTTTGGCATTGGCGAGTGCGACGTTATTGCCAATCAGGCGCCCTTTGACTTCGACGTCTCGGTGAAGGACATCTACTCGGCGCTTCGTTGCGGCTCCCGGCTGCAGCTGGTACCGCGCACGTACTTCACGCAGCCCACCAGGCTCATGGACTACCTGGCAGACAACCAGGTCACAACGCTTATCTGGGCGGTCTCGGCGATGTGCTTCGTCTCCATCATGAACGGCTTTGAGTACCGCGTGCCCACCACGGTGCGTCGCGTGCTCTTCTCGGGCGAGGTCATGCCGCCCAAGCAGCTGGCAGTATGGCGCCGCTACCTGCCCGACGCCACCTACGTGAACCTCTACGGCCCCACCGAGATCACGTGCAACTGCACGTACTACGTGGTGGAGCGCGAGTTTGGCAAGCACGAGGTCATCCCCATGGGCAGGGCCTTCCCCAACGAGCGCGTCTTCCTCTTGGACGAGGAGGGCCACGGGGTCACGGAGCCGGGTGTGGAAGGCGAGGTCTGCGTCTCGGGCACGGCACTGGGCCTGGGCTACCTTGGAGACGCCGAGCGCACTGCGGCGGCTTTCGCGCAGAACCCGCTGAACAGCCGCTGGCTCGAGCCCATCTATCGTACTGGTGACCTTGCGACCTACGACCAGGATGGCAACCTGGTGTACTCGTCGCGCAAGGACTTCCAGATCAAGCATATGGGCCAGCGCATCGAGCTGGGTGACATCGAGGCCGCAGCACAGGCAACCGACGGCGTCGGGCGTGCCTGCTGCACCTACGACCATCGCCGCAAGCGCATTCGCCTGTACTATATGGGTACGATTGACGAGAAGGGCCTGGCAGACGCACTGTCCATGGCGCTTCCTCCCTACATGGAACCCAACCACGTGTGCCGCGTGGACCAGATGCCGCTCACCAAGAACGGCAAGATCGACCGCAAGGCCCTTGACGAGATGGGAAGGCAATGATGACCAACGACGAGCTTCTCGCCTGCGCAAACACGCTGGGGACGCCCACCTACGTCTTTGACACCGAGGCGCTTGGCACGCGCCTTGATGCCGTGCGGGAGATTTGGGGGCCAAAGGTCGACCTGTGCTACTCGGTCAAGGCCAACCCGTTTCTCGTGCCCACGGCGATGGCGCACGGCTATGCCCTTGAGGTCTGCAGCCCTGGTGAGCTGGCCATCTGCGAGCGTGACGCCGTGGACCCGAGGCGCATTGTCTACTCGGGTGTGTGCAAGCAGGCTGCGGACGTGCACGAGGCCCTGCGCTTTGGCGCGGGCACCTTCACAGCCGAGTCGCTCGGCCAGCTGGCTTTGGTTGACGCCGAGGCGGCTGCTGTCGGCATGCGCGTACCCACGCTGCTGCGCCTGAACGGCGGCAGCCAGTTTGGCATGAGTCGAGAAGACCTTCTCCGCGCAGTCGACCACAGAGACGAGCTTGTGGGCTGCGAGCTTGTGGGCATCCACTACTTCGTGGGCACTCAGCGCGCCAAGCTCAAGTGGCAGCAGAAGGAGCTTGCCATGCTCGCCGAGCTTATGGACGAGCTCGAGCGCAATCATGGCTGGCGGGCGCAGCGCCTCGAGTATGGTCCCGGACTTGCCGTGCCGCTCTTCGAGGGCCAGGACTTCTCGGATACGCTGACACCCGCGCTCGATCTCGCGCCAGACCTCGCGGCCATGGCGGAGCGCGTGGAGCTGCAGGTGGAGATGGGCCGCTTCCTGGCTACCGAGTGCGGTCACTACCTGGCACGCATCGTGGACGAGAAGGACAACGAGGGCACGAGCTACGCCTTCATCGATGGCGGCATGAACCACGTGACGTACTTTGGCCAGATGATGGGCATGAAGGAGCCGAGGATCCGCAACCTCTCGCACGAGGCACGCGTGAAGGCGGGGGAGGACGCGGACAACGCCCGTGACTGGGCACTCTGTGGCAGCCTCTGCACCACGGCTGACGTGCTGGTGCGCAAGGCCCCCTTCGTTGACCTGCGCGTGGGCGACCTTCTCGCCTTCGACAACATCGGCGCCTACTCCGTGACCGAAGGCATCTACCTCTTCCTCAGCCGGACCATGCCCCTCGTTGCCCTGCGCGACGCCCGTGGGGTCCGAGTGGTCCGCGAGCACATGGAGACTTGGAATAGCAACTGCTGCTAGGGGCTCCCCGTGCCTCGGCTGCGATAGACTTTCATCGCTTGCTACGAAATCTGTTGGACATTTGGAGGCAACCATGGATGACGATCTGACGCTCGGCCATATGATCGAACTGCTCGAGGACGTCAAGGGTAATGTCGACTACGCGAATTGCACAACGCTCGTGGACGACCGCGTGCTGGACTCCTTCGACATCCTCTCCATCATCAGCTCCATCAATGACGAGTTTGACGTCTCGGTGCCTGCCAAGGACATTGTCCCTGACAACTTCAACAGCGCGCAGGCCATGCTCGACATGGTGAAGCGCCTGGTGGACGAGGAGGGCTAGGAGCCGACCGTTGGATCTGCTCTCGCTCTCGTTCGTGCTGTTCCTCACAGCCTCGCTTGCGGCCTACTACCTGGTAGGCCGCATCTCTCGCCATATCCAGTGGGTCGTCCTGCTGGTCGCCAGCCTCGCCTTCTACTGCCTGGTGGGCAGGTGGCAGACGCTCGCCTACATGGTGGCGTGCGCGCTCGTCACCTGGGCGGCCCCGCTGGCGCTCGCCCGCATGGACGCGGCCTGCGGGGCCGAGCGCGCCGCCGCGCCGGACCGGGCGGCGAGGAAGGCGGCCAGGGCCCGCTGGGCCGGGCGGCGCCGGGCCGTGCTGGTCGCGGCCCTCGTCGCGTGCCTCGGGATGCTCGCCTACCTCAAGTACTGGAACGTCATCATCTACGAGGTGGGCCTCGCCCCCTCGCCCGCGAGCCTGGGGCTGGCGCTGCCGCTCGGCATCTCCTTCTACACGTTCCAGTCGGCCTCCTACCTCGTGGACGCCTACAACGGCCGCTTCGAGCCGCAGCGAAACCCCCTCAAGCACCTGCTCTTCGTGTCCTGGTTCCCGCAGGTCATCCAGGGGCCCATCAACCGCTACGAGCAGCTGGGGCCGCAGCTTCTCGAGGGGCACTCCGCCAAGGGCATCCCGGTGCGACGCTCGCTCCTCCGCTTTGGGTATGGCGCGCTCAAGAAGTACGCCATCGCCAACATGCTCGTTGGCACCATCGACCAGATCTTCTCCAACGTGACGCCCGGCATCCCCGGCTCCGTCGTGGCCTTCGGCATACTCCTCTACTCGGCGCAGCAGTACGGCGACTTCTCCGGCGGCATAGACATGGTGGAGGCGGCCTCCTCGCTCTTCGGGGTGGAGATGGCCGAGAACTTCCGCCGCCCGTACTTCTCGTCGAGCCTCGCGGACTTCTGGCGCCGCTGGCACATCACCCTCGGCGCCTGGATGCGCGACTACGTGTTCTTCCCGCTCGCGGTCCCGCGCCCGGTGGCCGGCCTCGGCCGCCGGGCGTCCTCGCGCCTGGGCGGGCACCTGGGCCGCACGCTGCCCGCCTGCGTGGCCAACATAGTCGTCTTCCTGGTCGTGGGCGTCTGGCACGGGGCCGAGCCCCACTTCGTGGCCTGGGGCCTCTACAACGGCCTCGTGATCGCGGCCGCCGACCTCCTCGCGCCGGCCTTCCGCCGCGCGGACGAGGCCCTGCGCGTGGGCGACCGCCCCCGCGCCCACCACCTGTTCCGCGTCCTCCGCACCTTCCTCGTGGTCAACGTGGGCTGGTACTTCGACCGCGTCTACGACCTCGGGGACTCGCTCCTCTGCCTGCGCAACACGGTCGCGAACTTCGCGCCGCAGCAGTTCCTCCTGTGGCTCGCGCAGGCGGGCGTGAAGGGCTCCACCCTCAAGTTCATGGCCTTCCCGGCCGTGGCGTGCCTCGTCGTCCTTGCCGTGAGCCTCGCGCAGGAGCGCGGCGTGGACGTGGATGGCCGCATCCTGGGCTGGAACTGCGTCGCCCGCGGCCTCTTCTACTCGGCGGCCATCGGCCTCATCGTGGTCGCGAGCTTCCTCACCCAGAACGCCTCCGGGGGGTTCATGTATGCGAACTTCTAGCGAGAAGACCCCCACGGCCGAGACTCCCGCAACTCCCGTACGCCAGCCCCGTGCACCGCGTCATGGTTGGCGCCGCGCAATCGAGGTCACCGTTATCGTCCTGCTCATCGTTGCGGCAAATGTCCTCACCAACCTGGGCTTTGAGCTCTACAGCTCGTTGGCAAACGTGATGTGGGAGGAGTACCGCGCGGCGGGGGAGGGCATCGACACCGTGGTGGTGGGTTCCTCGACCGGCCAGCGCGCCCTCGACCCGGGCGTCCTCGACGCGGCGTTGGGCACCAGCACGTTCAACATGTCAACGCCCGCGCAGGAGCTGGACGACTCCTACACCGCGGCCAGGCAGGCCATCGAGGACCACCACGTGCGTCGGGTGATTCTTGCCGTGGACTACGAGTCGATCTCGACGGTCGAATGGCCGGGCTCGCACGTGGCCTTCACGCGCGCCAAGATGCAGGGCGAGCCCCTCCCCCAGGCCGTGGCGGACTAC
>NZ_LR027573.1:313994-445786 GCF_900605015.1 Olsenella sp. Marseille-P4559 | reverse complement strand
ACGTGCGTCGGGTGATTCTTGCCGTGGACTACGAGTCGATCTCGACGGTCGAATGGCCGGGCTCGCACGTGGCCTTCACGCGCGCCAAGATGCAGGGCGAGCCCCTCCCCCAGGCCGTGGCGGACTACTGGGAGCTCCTCGTGAGCCCCGCGTTCGTCGGCAGGTCGGACTCGCTGTGTGCGCTTTTCCCCTGGGGGTACAACCACGTGAAGCTCAACCGCGAGAGTATCGCTGCAAACGTGCGCGAGCGCCTGAGCGGCGACGATACCCTCGCGGCGGCGCGGGTGGTAAACGGAGGCTGGACCTACTACGGCAAGGGATACGGCAACTACGACAACGTCATCGACTACTCTCGCGCACACGAGGACGCCTCTGTGTCCATTCATGGCTTCAGCGAGTTCAAGCAGACCTGCCTCGATCAGGTGGCCAACATTGCCCAGCTCTGCCGCGAGAATGGCGTTGAGCTCGTGGTCGTGGCCACGCCGCGCCCAGCCTTCAACGTGCTTGCCTACGGCGATGCGTACCCCGAGCAGATGTCGCGGCTACAGCAGGTAGTCGAGAAGAACGGGGCCACCTTTGTGGACGCCAGCCTCCTGCGCTCCGAGGTGTACGCCCCCCAGGACACAGACTTTGGTGACGGCGAGCACCTGAACCACGACGGCGCCACCCGCTTCTCGCAGGCGTTTGCGAGCATCCTTCAGGGGCTCGATGCGGGAAAGGACGAAGGGTCACTCTCGTACTCCTACGACCATTGGGACCAGTACCTGGCCTCCATTCACCAGATCTCTGCCGTGGTTTCGAGACTTGACGTGGGCGACAATGGCTCCGCCACGGTTACCGCCCAGGCCTACACGGGCACGGACGTCCAGGTCGAGTACCAGTTCCTGCTCGTTGGCGAGGATGGCAACAAGACGGTCATCCAGGACTGGGGCAGCTCGGACAGCTGCGAGGTGCCAGACGGGGCTCGGGGCCAGGTCATGGTGTGCGCGCGGCAGGTGGGCTCGACCGCGGACTATGAGCGCTACTGCATGCAGCGGATGCCGCACTAGGCTGGGGTGCCATGTTTTGGTGCCAGCCACGCATGCCAGAGGAGGGTCTTCGGTGTCATCGAGAAAAACGGAGGAACACGCCCCTCAAGGGCCGCGCAGCGCATTGAGGCGCATCGTCGAGACCCTCGTGGTGGTTGCCATTGTCGTGGGCATAGACGTCCTTCTCACCTATGCGCTCTTTCCGTACGGCTCTCTGAGCGAGGTCGTGTGGTCGGAGTACAGTGCGGCCGCCGATCAGGACATAGATGCCGTGATCGTTGGCTCTTCCACGGCGCAGCGCTCCTTCGACCCCAATGTCCTGGATGATGAGCTGGGCACGAGCTCCTTTACGCTTGCGTCGCCAGCCCAGCCGCTCTCGCTAAGCTATCTGGCCGTGAGCGAGGCCATCGCGGACCACAAGGTGAGCCGCGTGATCTTGGGACTTGACTACGAGACCATGTCGCTTGGGGCTGGGGATAACTCCAGTGTCAGCTACATCCAGGCCAAGGCCAGCTACGAGTCGCTGCCCAAGGCGCTTTGCGACTATGCGGGCATGCTTACGGACCCCGAGTTCTTCTTCGATGCAAAATGCCTCGACCTTCTCTTCCCGTGGACGATCCTGCACGTGAAAGGTGGACTCAGCGGTATTGCCAGCAATATTGAGCAGCGTATGACCATGACGCCAATAGATGCCGCAGAGGTACGCGAGCCGGCCTATTCCTACGTTGGCAAGGGATACGGCAACTACGAATACCTGCTCGACACGACCAAGGCAAAGTCCCTCATGTCTACCACGAGCCACCCGATTGGGGACTTTACCGATGACAACATGGCCATGATGCAGAAAATCATCGACCTGTGCCGCGAGAATAACGTGCAGCTCGTGGTTGTGGTCACGCCGCGGCCGGCGTTCAACGTGCTCAACTATGGCAATGCGTACCCTGAGCAGATGACAAGGATGCGCAACCTGGTCGAGTCTTCGGGTTGCGTGTTTCTCGACGCCAACCTCCTGAAGCGCAGCCACTATGCACCTACAGCCGAGGACTTCGGGGACGGCGAGCACCTCAATGCTGCGGGGGCAGAGGAGTTCTCTGCGGTGTTTGCGGAGTATCTCCAGCAGCTTGATGCCGGTGAGGACGCATCGGAGATGTCCTACTCGTACGAGGACTGGTCGGACTACCTGGCGTCCATTGACTACATATCGGCCGTGACGCTTGACGGGTCGGTGGAAAACGGTGTGGCTACGTTGGAGGCAACGCCGTACACGGGTACGAGTATGCAGGTGGAGTACCAGTTTTGCCTGTGTGATGAGGGCGGCAACGTGACCAGCGTGCTGCAGGACTGGAGTCCCAACGCCACAGTTACGTGCGAGGTCCCTGCTGACGGGAGCCTTTCGGTGCGCGTAAACGCGCGGCAGGTGGGGTCCAACATCGAGTATGAGCAATACTGCGTGTGGAGTTCGTCGTAGGGGCATGCCGGACGGGCCTTCGGGCAAAGGATGGGGTTCGTGCGTACGCATATCTGGACTTTCTCGCCAATGGACGGCCCCGGGAGAGCCAATCTGGCAGAACTTGAGGGTCATGCGTACCCACAACCCTCAAGTTCTGACACGGCTCAGGCGACCAACTGGGCAAACGCAGGAGCCTCGTCAGAAAATGATCGTTGTGCGTACGCTAGACCTTACTTTTCTGCCAGACTGGCCCCAGGGAAGGGCCACTTTGTCAGAAATCCTACATTGTGCGTACTCACAACAACGAACTTTTGCCAAACGGGCCTGCGCGAGGCCCAGAAGGGCGACGGCGAGACATACAAGAAAGGCGAGGCGGGGATGGCCCCAGCCTCGCCTCGTATGTGCTTTGATCCGTGCCGCTAGTGAGTCGACTTGCGCGTGCGCGTTGTCTTCTTCGCGGCAGGCTCGGTCTTCTTCGCGGGAGCCTTGGTTGCGGCTGCAGGCTTTTCCTCGGCAGGCTTGGTGGCTGCAGCCTTGGCCTTGGGAGCAGTCTTGACCTTTGCAGTCGCAGGGGCCTTGGGCTCAGCCTTCGCGGCGGCAGTGGCCTTGGGTTCGGGCTTGGCCTTCGCGATAGCAGGCTTCTTGGCCGCAGGCTTGGCAGTCGCCTTGGGTGCAGCCTTCGCAGCGGGCTTTGCCTCGGCAGCCTTGGCCTTGGGAGCAGCCTTGGCCTTTGCAGTCGCAGCGGAAGCCTTGGGCTCGGCCTTTTTGGCCGCAGACTTGGGGGCTGCCTTGCTTGTCGCCTTGGGCTCAGCCTTGGCTGCAGATGCCTTTGCGGTCTTGGGCTCCGCCTTTGCGGCAGGTGCCTTCCTTGCGGTGTCCGTCGTCTTTGCGCGAGACGTGCGCGTGGCCTTGGTGCCCGCAGGCTTCTTCTCGGTCAGGGGCTTTGCCGGGGTGTTCTTGGCGGCCTCGGCAACCTCCTCGGCGCGGTACTTCTCAGCCTCATCGAGTACGTAGGGGAGGAAGTACTGGATTTGCTTCTGCCACCACGGCCAGTCATGGTCGACGTCGGAGCCCCAGTAGTCGCACCAGGCGTTCACGCCCAGTGCGCGGAAGGCGTCATCCACGATGTGCTCGGTGCGCAGGCCCTCTTCCTCCCAGGCGCCCTGGCCACAGCACAGCACGATCTCGCGCCTGTTGTAGAGACCAATGTAGGGATGGTCGTGCGGCGTGTTGGGCAGGAAGTGCACAGGGGAGTTGAAGTATAGAGTGGTGTTCATCCAGTCGCCGAAGAAGAACTGCGCGTCGTAGCCACCGGAGAGCGCGATGACGCCCTGGAAGAGGTCCGGGCGACGTAGGAACGCCACGAGTGCGTGGGTGGCGCCCAGCGAGCAGCCCATCGTAAGCGGGCGCAGGTCTGAGCCATTGCGCTCGTGCACGAAGGGGACGACCTCCTCGCACACGTAGTTGTAGAAGGCCTCGATCACCTTGACGCGCAGGATGTTGTCGCCCCCGCGGTCCGACCAGCCCTCAGCGTCGACAGAATCGAGGACAAAGAGTTGTGCCTTTCCGCTCTCGAGGTAGTCTTTCATCGCGTCGACCATACCGAACTGCTCGTAGCAGTCGCTCATGGCATCCTGGATGGGAAATGCGATGATGGGCCATCCGGACTCTCCATAGACGCGGATGCTCATGTCCTTGCCGAGGTTCTTGCTGTGCGCGGTTACCGTTTCCCGATTCATTTGACCGCTCCCCTCATTTTTTGCTCAAGATTGCGCCTTTATGATAGCAAAACTGCGTTTTGGGTGGTTTCCCAATCGTTAAAATGCAGGACCACCGTTATGTTATCCATCTGTGCGCCTTGAGCCAAGCAGGCGAATCGCGTCTGTCCCCGTCGGTCGACCGCCGAGCCCGCCAGTTAACGCCAATGCCACGGCAGACTGCTATGCTAAAGCCTCATGGGCGGGGAGAGCCCACGCTGTTGGTTGGCATTCATGTAGGTGTAAGCGTTGCATCTGCGGAGGTTATCTCATGGTCAGGACCCTTGTTCTCGTACGGCACGGCAAGGCTGAGAATGCACGGGATGGCTCGTCGGACCTTTGCCGCGAGCTCACGCCAGACGGCAGGCACGCCCTCGAGATTGCGTACCCGCGCACGTTCTCGCTGCTCGATGACTATGACGACGTGAACGTGTGGTCGAGTCCCGCGATTCGGGCCATGCAGACGGCACAGGTGGTCGCAACCGCCTTGGGTGTCGACGGCATTGAGGTCGACCAGACCCTCTATGACCAGGACGCAGACGCCATTCTCGCGCAACTTGCTACCACGCCCGAGGATACCGTGGTGGTCGTTGGCCACGTTCCCTCGCTCGACACCATTGCAACGCAGCTTCTGGGCTCTCCCATCAAGCTCAGCAAGGGTGCCGCGCTTGCCGTCGAGCTGCCACGGCCGTCCGCTCCCACGGGCGAGACGGCGGAGGTGCCAGCCTTGCCAACGCCCGCATCGCCCCTCTGGTTTGTCGACGGCCCCAAGTCCAGCGCCTGGGGTTCGCTCGTCTCCATCGAGGGCGAGGTCATCGCATCTGCCGGCGAGCTTTCTGCCGGCGCCGAGTCCTTCTTCAACAACCCAGATGACGTCGATGCTCTCCGCGACTTCCGCATGGACGTGCGCAGGCTTCGCTCGCTCGTCTCGTTCCTCTCTCCCTGGGAGCCAAAGAAGCAGGCAGAGCGTGCCGACAAGGTCCTGCGCAACCTCCTTGACACCACCGCGCGCCTGCGCGGTATCGACATCTTCTCCCAGACCGTCGATGACCTTGTGGAGTCGGGCGAGCTGGGTGAGAACAGCCTGCTTCCCGTTGCCTGCGCTCACGAGCGCAAGCTCGAGTGCAGCTCGTTCATGGAGCTGGTGCGCAAGAAGGGGCTGGCCAAGAAGCTCGGTGCCCTGGTGGAGGATCTCTCACGCTTTCGCTGGAAGAAGTCCGTGCTTGCGCACGGCTTGGGCGAGAACGACCTGAAGTCCCGCTTTGACGAGGAGCTTGACACCCTCGACCAGGCGCTCTTTGGGCTTGACCTCTCTAGTCCCAACGCCGTCTACGACGCCCGCCGCGACGCCAAGGAGCTCCACTACGTTGCCAATCGCCTGGGCGTGGTGTTGGGCGACGAGCGCGCTCAGATGAGCCAGTACATGGACGAGATTCAGCGTGACCTGGGAGCCCTTTGCAACGCCCGCACCAACGCCTCCCTTGCCGACGAGTTCCGCCACAGCCCTCGCTTCCGCGGCGTGCGTGCCGACCTTGGTGTGGCCGGGCGCGACCAGAGCGAGGTCGTCTCGGCCATCGTGTCGGGCATGAGGCGCCGCGAGGCCGCCGAGGAGCCCGAGGCCGATGCCGAGTCCGAGTCCGCGACGGCTGACGTCGGGTCCAAAACCGAGGTTGCCGATAGCGTGCCGGCCGACATGCCCGATGACGCCTCTTCCGAGGGGCCCGCAGAATAGGAGGCATCAGCGCATGGAGTATCGCTGCGAGCATGACTCGATGGGGGAGGTGCTGGTCCCCGCGGATGCCCTGTGGGGCGCCCAGACCCAGCGAAGCCACGAGAACTTCCCCATAGGCACCGAGCGCATGCCGTGCGAGATAATCCATGCGTTCGCAGTGCTCAAGAAGGCGGCCGCCCTGGCAAATGCGTCGCTGGGCCGCCTGGACGAGAAGGACGCCAACCTTATTGCCCAGGCGGCTGACGAGATTCTCGCCGGCAAGTTCGACGACCAGTTCCCGCTGGTGGCCTGGCAGACGGGGTCGGGCACGCAGTCCAACATGAACGTGAACGAGGTCATTGCCAATCGCGGCAACGCCCTTGCCGGCGAGCGGCGCCTGCACCCCAACGACACCGTGAACATGAGCCAGAGCTCCAACGACACCTTCCCCACAGCGCTCCACATCGCTGCGGCCATGGCCATCACGCAGGACCTCGTCCCCGCGATTGACCGGCTCATCGCTACACTGCGCGACCTAGAGGAGAGAAGCGCGGGCATCGTGAAGTGCGGCCGCACCCACCTGCAGGACGCTGTGCCCATCGCCTTCTCCCAGGAGGTCTCTGGCTGGCGTGGCCTCCTCGAGGATTCCCGCGAGCAACTCTTGGCTGCGCTGCCGGGGCTGTATCGGCTGGCCCTTGGCGGGACTGCGGTGGGCACTGGCCTCAACGCGCCCGTGGGATTCGGCACGGCTGTCGCCGCCGAGGTGGCTCGCCTCACGGACATGCCGTTTGTCTCGGCGCCAAACAAGTTCGCGGCACTTTCTGGCAAGGATGCTGTCTCGTTTGCGCATGGGGCGGTGCGCACGCTGGCCGCCGGCATGATGAAGATCGCCAACGACGTACGCTGGCTGGCATCGGGCCCGCGCTGTGGCCTGGGAGAGATACGCATCCCCGCTAACGAGCCGGGAAGCTCCATCATGCCCGGCAAGGTCAACCCCACGCAGTGCGAGGCGGTGACCATGGTTGCCGTGCAGGTCATGGGCAACGACGCCACCATTGGCTTTGCGGCGAGCCAGGGCAACTTCGAGCTCAACGTCTTCATGCCGGTCATTGCGCACGACTTCCTGCAGTCCACGAGGCTCCTCTCGGATGCTATTCGCTCCTTCGATGCGCGCTGCGCCTCAGGCATTGTTGCGATTCGGGAACGCATGGACGAGAACCTGCACCGTTCCCTCATGCTGGTTACCTGCCTCAACCCCTACATTGGGTACGAGAACGCAGCGAAGGTGGCTCACAAGGCCTTCGATGAGGGCATGAGTCTGCGCGACGCCTGCGTGGCGCTGGGCTTTCTCAGTCCCGAGCGCTTCGACGAGGTGTTCCACCCAGAAGAGATGGTCTAGGCGCGTCACCACGGCGTGCCATGGGCAACGGAAGACGGGAGACCCAATGAGCGATATGAGCATCGAAACCCGCTGCGTGCAAGCGGGCTACACACCGGGCAACGGCGATCCGCGCCAGGTGCCCATCATCCAGTCCACCACCTTCAAGTACGACACCTCCGACGCGATGGGCCGCCTCTTTGACCTGGAGGATTCGGGCTACTTCTACACCCGCCTCCAGAACCCCACGAACGACCATGTTGCGGCAAAGATCGCTGCGCTCGAGGGTGGCGCCGCGGCCATGCTCACCAGCTCCGGCCAGGCAGCCAACTTCTTTGCCGTCTTCAACATCTGCGAGGCGGGTGGGCACGTGGTGGCAAGCTCCACCATCTACGGGGGCACCTTCAACCTCTTTGCCCACACCATGGCCAAGATGGGCATAGAGTGCACCTTCGTCGAGCCCACCTGCACCCCCGAGGAGCTCGATGCGGCCTTTCGCCCCAACACCACGTGCGTCTTTGGCGAGACCGTGGCCAACCCGGCACTGGCTGTCCTCGATATCGAGAGGTTCGCCGCCGCTGCACATGCGCATGGCGTGCCCCTCATCGTGGATAACACCTTCCCCACGCCGATCAACTGCCGTCCCATCGAATGGGGTGCCGACATCGTGACCCACTCCACCACCAAGTACATGGACGGCCATGGCGTAGGCGTGGGCGGTGCCATTGTCGACTCGGGCAAGTTTGACTGGATGGCCAACGCCGAGCGCTTCCCGGGCCTTACCACGCCGGACGAGTCCTACCACGGCATTGTCTATGCCGAGAAGTTCGGCCAGGCGGGGGCCTACATTACCAAGGCAACGTCGCAGCTCATGCGTGACTTTGGCTCCATCCAGAGCCCCCAGAACGCCTTCTACCTCAACCTCGGCCTCGAGAGCCTGCACGTGCGCGTGCCGCAGCACTGCAAGAACGCCCGCGCGGTCGCGGAGTTCCTCTCCAAGAGCGACAAGGTGGCATCCGTGCGCTATCCGGATCTTCCGGGAGACCCGTACCACGATCTTGCCGAGAAGTACCTGCCCAACGGCAGCTGTGGCGTGGTGAGCTTTGAGGTCGCAGGCGGTCGCGAGGCGGCAGAGCGCTTCATGGCCGGGCTGCGCGTCTTTGCGATTGAGACCCATGTGGCCGATGCTCGCAGCTGCTGTCTGCATCCAGCGTCCTCGACGCACCGCCAGATGACCAACGACGAGCTGGTTGCAGCCGGCATCTCTCCCGCGACGGTTCGCATGAGCTGTGGCATCGAGGGTACCGATGACCTCGTCACAGACGTTGAGCAGGCACTCGCGCACGCATAGGTCTTCTCGCATTTTGGCGTGCACTGGCTTCTTCTGCACGTGCGCGTACCGACAAGAAAACACCATGTAGAGGGGGTGGGCAACGCGTCCACCCCTTTCTTTGTACCGCTTGCGGATTGGCGAATCAAAGAGTCCCGTCAACCGTGAGACTAGAAATGTTATGTGCCCTGCCGGGTGGGGACCCGGTGGGCGTCCACGACAAGGAGAGGAACATATGGCTAGGCTTCACGTGATGGAGCGGAGCGAGGCCCAGGCCGTGATGGACGGCCTGCACGAGGCACTGGGAAGGCGCCTTGCGGTAAGCTCGCTCGCTCCCTGCCCGGTGGAGTTCACCGCGGCATATGTCAACATGTGCGCTACGCAGAGCTGCGGTAAGTGCACCCCCTGTCGCGTTGGGCTGCGAGCGCTCTCGGACCTCTTGAACGACGTCCTGGAGAACCGTGCCGACGAGCACACGCTTGACCTTATCGAGCGTACGGCTCGCACGATCTACCTCTCGGCCGACTGCGCCATTGGCTACGAGGCCGGTGACATGGCGCTTACGGCCATCCGCGGCTTCCGCGACGACTTCGAGCACCACGTTCAGAAGCGCGCCTGTGGCTTTACGCAGAGCCAGCTTGTGCCCTGTGTTTCCGGCTGCCCGGCGGGTGTGGACATCCCCGGCTACATCAGCCTGGTGGAGGCGCGCCGCTACGCAGACGCCGTGCGGCTCATCCGCAAGGACAACCCACTGCCCCTGGTCTGCGGCTATGTGTGCGAGCATCCCTGCGAGATGAACTGCCGTCGCGGCATGGTGGACGACCCTATGAACATCCGCGGCCTCAAGCGCTATGCCGTCGACCACATGGAGTCGGACTACCGCCCTGGCATGGCCGAGAAGACCGGCAAGCGCGTGGCCGTTGTGGGTGGCGGACCTGCGGGCCTCTCGTGTGCGTACTACCTCTCGGTCATGGGCCACGATGTCACCATCTACGAGGCCCGTCACAAGCTGGGCGGCATGCTGCGCTACGGCATCCCCAATTACCGCCTGCCGCACGAGCGCCTTGACGCCGAGATCAAGTGGATCTTGGACTGCGGGATTAAGGTCAACCGTGACTCCAAGGTCGATGACCTTGCGGCGCTTCGTGCAGACTACGATGCCGTCTACCTTGCCATTGGCGCGCACCTCGACCGCAAGCTGGGGCTTCCTGGCGAAGATTCCGTGGGCGTGCTCTCCGCGGTTGAGATGCTGCGCGCCTTGGGTGATGAGGCCCGCCCGGACTTTAGCCAGGAACGCGTCTGCGTGATTGGCGGCGGCAATGTGGCCATGGACGTTGCGCGCTCGGCAATTCGCCTGGGTGCCAAGAAGGTCACGATCGTCTATCGCCGCCGCGTTGCCGACATGACCGCTCAGGACGAGGAGATCGCAGGTGCCAAGGCCGAGGGCTGCGAGCTTCTCGAACTCCATGCACCCATCGCCATCGAGTCGGAGGGCGGCTACGTGACCGGCCTGCGCGTGCAGCGGCAGATCATCGGTGGGCTCTCTCGCGGGCGCTTCGCTCCGCGCGAGGCAGATGCTCCCGAGGAGGTCATTCCCTGCGAGCGTGTGGTGGTGGCCATTGGCCAGGCCATCGAGTCTGGCCCCTTTGAGGAGCAGGGCGTGCCATGCAGGCGCGGCCGCATTGACGTGGGGGCGGATTCCGTCGTGCCCGGCATGGACGGCGTCTTCTCGGGCGGCGACTGCCAGAGCGGTCCCGCCACGGTCATCCGTGCCGTTAACGCCGGTAAGGTGGCCGCAGGCAACATCGACAACTACCTGGGCTTCAATCACCAGGTCACACTCGACGTGGATCTGCCGCCCGTGCAGTTCAAGGGCAAGACGAGCTGCGCCAGGTGCGAAATGACCTTGCGTGAGGCCGAGGACCGCAAGCGTGACTTTGACCTCATCGAGGACGGTCTCACCGAGGAAGAGGCCCACCAGGAGGCATCGAGGTGCCTGAGGTGCGACCACTTTGGCTTTGGCGCGTTCCGTGGAGGGAGGATCGAGCAGTGGTAACCCTTACCATCGACGGCAAGCAGGCCACGGTTCCGGAGCGCACCTCCATCTTGGATGCGGCCAAGTCTGTCGACATCAACATTCCAACCCTGTGCTTCCTGCGCGACATCAACGAGATAGGTGCGTGCAGGGCGTGCGTGGTCGAGATCGAGGGCATCGACCAGCTGGTTGCCGCCTGCAACAACACTGTGCTTGACGGCATGGTGGTGCGCACCAACAGTCCCAAGGTGCGCGTGGCTCGCAAGACCAACGTAGAGTTCCTCCTCTCGCAGCACGACTCCGAGTGCACGAGCTGCGTGCGCTCTGGCAACTGCGCGCTGCAGACGGTTGCCAACGACCTCGGCATCACGAGCTTGCCCTACGCCAAGCACCTGCCTCACCAGCCGTGGAACCAGGACTTCCCGCTCATTCGCAACAATGACAAGTGCATCAACTGCCTGCGCTGCATTCAGGTGTGCGAGAAGGTCCAGGCCGAGGGCATCTGGGACCTCACCAACCGCTCGAGCCACACCTGTGTGGGCGTGCGTGGGGGCGGCCTCATCGAGGACTCGGACTGTGCCCTCTGCGGACAGTGCATCACCCACTGCCCCACGGGCGCCCTGCGCGAGCGCGATGACACCGACCGCGCCTTCGATGCCTTGGCAGACCCCGACAAGATTGTCGTGGTGCAGGTTGCGCCTGCCGTGCGTACGGCCTGGGGCGAGCCGTTTGGCCTGCCGCGCGAGAAGGCCACGGCCCAGCGCTTGGTGACCGCGCTCAAGGGCATGGGCTTTGACTACGTCTTTGACACGGACTTCTCGGCCGACCTCACCATCATGGAGGAGGGCTCCGAGCTAGTTGAGCACCTCAGGCACCCCGAGGGCGTGAGGTTTCCCATGTTCACGAGCTGCTGCCCCGGCTGGGTGCGCTACTGCAAGGCACGCCACCCCCGCTTCACCGGCCAACTCTCTACCTCAAAGTCGCCCGGCCAGATGTTTGGCGCCATAGCCAAGAGCTACTACGCAGAGCTTCTGGGCGTAGACCCGCGCCGCATCTTCTGCGTGGAGATCATGCCCTGCCTGGCCAAGAAATCCGAGGTCGATATACCCGTGATGAACGATGCCTGCGGGGACCCCGACGTGGACGTCTCGCTTACGGTGCGTGAGGTTGACCGCATGATTCGCGCCGAGCACATCGATGTCTTCTCGCTTGCCGAGACCGACTTTGACCAGCCGCTTGGCACGGCCACGGGCGCCGGCGTGATCTTTGGCGCAACCGGCGGCGTTATGGAGGCGGCCCTGCGAACGGCGTACTATCTGGTATGCGGCGAGAATTGCGACGCCGAGGCCTTCAGGGGCGTGCGCGGGCTCGACGGCTGGAAGGAGGCCAGCTTCGACATTGCGGGCACCACGCTGCGCGTTGCCGTGGCGAATGGCCTGGGCAACGCAAACCGCCTGCTCAACGCACTCGAGGCCGGCGAGGTCTCCTACGACTTCGTCGAGGTCATGGCGTGTCCGGGCGGCTGCTCCGGTGGCGGCGGGCTTCCCATCCACGACGGCGAGGAGCTTGCGGGTGTCCGTGGCGACGTGCTGTGGGAGCTTGACCGCACGGCCAAGCTGCGGCGCAGCCACGAGAACCCCTCCATCCAGGCTGTCTACCGAGACTACCTGGGCGCGCCTCTCTCCGAGCGCGCGGAGAGGCTGCTGCATACCGACCAGCATGCGTGGAAGATGCCCGGCGAGGCGCAAGGGCGTAACATCGCCGCAACAAACATCTGATAGAGTCTCTGGCATCGTCACCCCAAGGAAGGAATCCCCCCATGTCCCTCTCCGCTGGCATCGCTCTTCTCGGCGCACGCGTGTGCGCTGGTGCGTGGTGGTGGACAAGGACCGAGACCCTCCCGGACTGACGATGGCCATCCGCGCACACGCACGCACAAGGGCCCTCGGACATGTTCCGGGGGTCCTTTTCTTTTGCGCGGCGCAGGCCATGGCACGCAAGCTCGACTTTGTCAGGAAGCATATGAAAGGAAGGCGCACCATGAGTCCAAAAGACACTGCAACCAAGGATCCCTACCGCATCTACCTGCGTGAGGACCAGATTCCCGCCGCGTGGTACAACCTGCGTGCCGACATGCCCGAGAAGCCCGAGCCCATGAGGCTTCCCAACGGCAAGGTTGCCACAGTGGACGACATTGCGCCCGTCTTTGCTCGCGCCCTCTGCGAGCAGGAGCTCGACGACGATACCCCGTACTTCCAGATTCCCGAGCCGGTCATGGAGATGTATCGCGTGTATCGCCCCAGCCCGCTCTGCCGTGCGTACAACCTGGAGCGCGCGCTCGACACGCCTGCGAAGATCTACTACAAGTTTGAGGGCAACAACACCTCGGGCTCGCACAAGCTGAACTCTGCGCTGGCGCAGGCGTACTATGCCTACGCCGAAGGCATCACCAACATCACCACCGAGACGGGCGCTGGCCAGTGGGGCACCGCGCTCTCCGAGGCGGCCGCACACTTTGGCCTTGACCTCGACGTCTTCATGGTCAAGTGCTCCTACGAGCAGAAGCCCTTCCGTCGCAGCGTGATGCAGACCTTTGGCGCAACCATCACGCCGTCGCCCTCACCCACTACGGAGGCTGGCAAGAAGATCTTGGCCGCAGACCCCGAGTGCACCGGTTCTCTCGGCACTGCCATCTCCGAGGCCGTGGAGCGTGCGCTCAACGTGCCCCAGAACAAGGGCCGCTACCAGCTGGGAAGCGTCCTCAACCAGGTGCTCCTGCACCAGTCGATCATCGGGCTCGAGTCCTACGAGGCGCTTCGCGAGCTGGGCGAGTACCCGGACATCGTGATTGGCTGCTGTGGCGGTGGCTCGAACTTCGGCGGCCTCATCGCCCCATTCATGCGCGACAAGCTCACCGGCAGGCATCCTGACACACGCTTCGTTGGCGTCGAGCCCACGAGCTGCCCCACGCTCACCCGTGGCGTCTATGCGTACGACTTTGCCGATACGGGCCAGACCTGCCCGCTCTGCAAGATGTACACGCTGGGCAACGGCTTTATCCCCAGCCCCGACCACGCCGGTGGCCTACGCTACCACGGCATGAGCCCCATCGTCTCCAAGCTCAAGCATGACGGCTACATGGAGGCCGTCGCCGTGAAGCAGACGGACGTGTTTGGCGCCGCCGAACAGTTTGCCAAGCTTGAGACCATCCTGCCCGCCCCCGAGAGCTCGCACGCCATTCTCCAGGCGATTCGCGAGGCCGAGAGGTGCCGCGAGACGGGCGAGGAGAAGACCATCCTCTTTGGCCTCACGGGTACCGGCTACTTTGACATGGTGGCCTACGACAAGTACAACAAGGGCGAGCTCGAGGACCACGTCCCTACCGACGAGGAGCTCCAAGCGGGCTTCGATACCATCCCGCACGTTCCCGGGCTGCAGTAGGGACGCAGACGCGGGGGCGAGTGCACCAGGGGTGTCTCCCCGGCGCACGGTCCCTGACGGAAATCGACCCTCCGGCATCGGCTTGGTGCCGGAGGGTCGATTGTCGTGGGCTTCTCATAGGAAAAGGGCCTTTCGGCGCCATCGTGTGTCGTGCCACGGCGAGGGCCCTGACGTCGTGCCGAAGGCCTACCCCTCGACCTCGAGCAGCTCGATTTCGAAGTTGAGGTCCTTGCCAGCCATCTCGTGATTGAGGTCGAAGGTGATGTTGGCATCATCCTTGGCTGCGACCACGGCAGGGAAGGGGTGGCCGGTGGGGGAGGACAGCGTCACGTGCTGGCCAACGGAGAGCTGCTCGGCGCCGGGCATCATGGCGACGGGAAGCGTCTGCACGAGGCCCTCGCGCCTCTCGCCATAGGCCTCGGCAGCAGGGATGTAGACGCGTCTTGTCTCGCCTACGGACATCTCGTTGACGGCATCGTCAAAGCCCTTGATCATCTGGCCTGCCATGCACGTGAATGCCAGCGGCTCGTTGCGGTCGCGTGACGAGTCGAACTTGGTGCCGTCGTCGAGGGTGCCAACATAGTGCACCTTGACCTTCTTGCCTGCGTTGCCCATGGATCCTCCTTGGGATGGCCGTGCGCGGCCGCTCGTGGCCGCAGTGCCAAAAACTCTACGCCACAACGTCACCCGCCGCGAGTGGCATACTGGTTCCATGCAGGTATCGTGGGGAGGCACGCATGGGCGCAGAGAGGGACGGCTTCATAGGGGCGTTTGACTCAGGGGTGGGCGGCCTTACCATCCTGAGCCGCCTGGTGGCCGAGCTGCCGCACGAGCGCTTCGTCTTCTTTGGCGACTCCGCACATGCCCCCTACGGTGACAAGCCTCCCGAAGAGATCCTCGCGCTCTCGCGGCGCACCGCTGCCTCATTGGTGGACGAAGGCGCAAAAGCACTGGTCATTGCCTGTAACACCGCGACTTCGGTTGCGGCACCGACCCTTCGCGAGGTGTACCCGGGGATCCCCATCATCGGCGTGGAGCCGGCGCTCAAGCCGGCGACGCTTGCGCCGCGGCACAGGCGCATCTTGGTCATGGCCACGGCGGCAACGCTTCGCCTGGGCAAGTTCCAGCGCCTCGAGGACCGTTGGGGCACAGACTCCGAGGTCATTGAGGTGCCGTGCGTGGGGCTGGCAGACCTCATCGAGAAGGGCGACCCTGGGTCACCGCAGATTCGCGGGCTTCTCGAGCGCTACCTTGGCCCGTGGCGTGGCAAGGTTGACTCGGTGGTGCTGGGCTGCACGCATTATCCGCTGGTTCGCGACCAGATTCTCGAGGTCATGGGTGATGTCGCACTCTTCGACGGGGGAGAGGGCACGGCTCGAGAGACCCGCCGCCGCCTCGGGGCGGCAGGGCTTCTCGCCCCGGATTCCCAGGCGGGGAGCGTCGAGCTTCGCTCAAGTATCGACACGCCGGGGGAACTGGCGCTGTACCGGAGGCTCTTCGACCTTGCGCGGGGGTCGGAGCCGTAGGGACCCTTTCATATGAAAGTCGCTGTGCAACCGCGCCCCCCCTGACGCCAACGATGCCGGCCGCTCATCGGGCGTAACCCTCCGAACACACAAATGGTCTTGCCCAAGTACGAATAGTTTGCATCCTCGGTGACTCGGAGCGCTACCATGGCAGTCGTTGCCCATGCCAATGGATAACGCAGGATGCGCCCTTGGGCGTGCGAGGATAGGAAGGTACAGCTTCATGCGATGGTCGGAGGTGCGCTCGCATCCTGCCGGCGTGCTGTGGTGTCTTGCCGCAGCCATGCTGGTGGCTACGGTGCTTTCCCTCGCCTTGGGAAGGTTCGAAATACCCGTTGGGGACGTCTTTCGCATGATTGCGGGGCGCGTGCTTCCCCTGACAAGGGAATGGACCACGCAGCAGGAGACGCTCTTCTTTAACGTGCGGCTTCCTCGTGTGGTGCTTGCGCTTGCCGTGGGCTGCTCGCTTGCGGCTGCCGGCGCCTCCTTCCAGGGAATCTTCCAGAACCCCCTCGTGTCCCCCGACTTCCTGGGCGCATCTCAGGGCGCGGCCTTTGGCGCCTGCCTCGCCATTCTCCTCTCTGCGGGCTCTTTGGCAACGTCGATTTCCGCGTTTGTGTTCTCCATGCTCTCCGTCGTGGTCGTGCTTTTCATCAGCCACGTGGCAAAGGGCAACCGCGTGCTGGTCACGGTGCTTGCCGGTGTCATGGTGAGCTCGCTTTTCCAGGCGAGCGTCTCCTACACCAAGCTGGTCGCAGACCCGTCCGCCCAGCTGCAGGCCATCACGTTTTGGCTCATGGGGTCGCTCACCAGCGCGCGCACGCAAGACCTCATCCTTGTCGCCATCCCGATGCTCGCGGGCAACGCCGGACTCCTTGCGCTGCGCTGGCGCATCAACGCCCTCACCATGGGCGACGACGAGGCACGCTCCATGGGCGTGGATGCACCGCGCGTGCGGGCACTGGCCATCGTCTGTGCCACCCTTGTGACGGCAGCAGGCGTCTCGGTGACGGGAATCATCGGCTGGGTGGGACTTGTCGTGCCGCATCTTGCCCGGGGGCTGGTTGGGGCGGACTACCGACACCTCCTTCCCGCATCCATGCTGCTCGGTGCCACGTTTCTCCTGGTTGTGGATGACGTCGCGCGTCTTGCCACCTCGGCGGAGATCCCCATCGGCATCCTCACGGCATTCGTGGGCGCCCCGTTTTTCCTGTGGCTCATCACGAAGGGGAGGCAGAAGTGAGGGGGCGTCTGGCGTGAGCTTCAACGTCTCGAACCTCTCGTTTTCCTACGGCGAGCGAGAGGTGCTCCACGACGTCTCGTTCAGCCTTGGCGATGGCTGCCTGGGCGCGGTCCTTGGCCCCAATGGAGCAGGCAAGACCACGCTCTTCCGTTGCGTCTTGGGGCTGCGCGACGACTACCGGGGAAGCATCGAGGCCAACGGCCACGACGTCGCGCGTCTCTCAGTGCGCAAGCGAGCACGCGAGATGGCCTACATACCGCAGGCCCATGCAGCGCCCTTTGACTACGAGGCCATCGACGTGGTGCTCATGGCCTGCGGGACAGACATGGGCATGCTCCGGGCGCCCCGGCGCGAGCACGAGGAACGCGCCATGGACGCCCTCGAGCGCGTGGGCATCGCCGACCTCGCCCATCGCGTGGTGACGAGGCTTTCCGGAGGCCAGCAGCAGCTGGTGCTCGTGGCGCGTGCGGTAGCGCAGGACGCCCGCTCCATCGTGATGGACGAGCCCACGAGTGCGCTCGACTTCGGCAATACCGCTCGCGTGCTCGAGCTGGTGCGCTCGCTGGCAGACGAGGGCCGGTCCGTGCTTCTCTCCACGCACCAGCCCGAGCAGGCCTACCTCTACGCCGATAGCGTGATCGCGCTTGCGGACGGGAGGGTGGCGGCGGTGGGGAGTCCTGCCGAGGTGGTTACGTCGGAGGGTGTGAGCGGCCTCTACGGCATGGGCGTGCTGGTGAGCCCCCTCTTTGGCGACAGGGCGCGCGCCTGCGTCCCCGTCTCGTGTTTGCGTTCGTCCGCGGCGGCGCCTTCGCGGGAGGGCCGCGAGCCGTCACGGCTGAAGGGAGATCGATTGACATGACACGACAGCATCAGATGACGAGAAGGGGCTTTGCCTCAGCGCTTGCATGCGCGTTGGGCCTGGGCATCACCGGGGGGCTTGCCGCCTGTGGCAACCAGGCGTCCACAGGCGCCAATGACGCCTCGTCCTCCTCTGTGGGGTCTGCCGCAGAGGCCTCGTCAACACGGACCTTCACGGATTCCTGCGGCCGCACGGTCGAGCTTCCGGCTGAGGTCGCCAAGGTTGCGCCTTCGGGTCCCCTGGCCCAGCAGATCCTCCTCACGGTTGACACCTCGAAGCTCTGCGGCATGGCCACCAAGCTCAGCGACGACCAGAAGAGGCTGTTTGGCGACGCCGCGGTCGAGCTTCCGGTCTTTGGCCAGATCTATGGCGGCAAGGGTGACTTCAACAAGGAGTCCGTGGCCGATGCCGCACCCGACCTCATCATCGACGTGGGTGAGGCGAAGGACACCATCGTGGAGGACATGGACAACCTCCAGGAGCAGCTCGGCATTGCCTGCGTGCACGTGGAGGCAACGCTTGACACCTACGATTCCGTCTACGAGCAGCTGGGAGGGCTCCTTGGCGAGGAGTCGCGGTGCTCGGACCTCTCTGCGTACTGCAGAAACGCCTACGACGAGGTAAACGCGGTTGTCTCGACGCTTGCCGACACCGATAGGCCCAAGGTGGCTTACCTCCTGGGCGACTCGGGCCTGAACGCCATTGCCAAGGGTAGCTACCAGGACAACGTCATCGATTTTGTCGCGGAGAACGCGATTGAGGTCGAAAAGGCATCTGGCTCGGGTATGGGCCAGGAGGTGAGTCTGGAGCAGATCGCTACCGTGGACCCCGAGATGATCGTCTTTGGGCCGGACAGCATCTACGACACGGTGGGGTCGGATTCTGCCTGGGCAGGCATTGCCGCGATTCGCGACCAGAACTACTTCCAGGTTCCAAGTGTGCCCTACAACTGGCTTTCCAGCCCTCCGTCGGTCAACCAGGTGCTGGGTATGCAGTGGTTTGCTCGCCTGTGCTACCCCGACCGCTTCCAGACGGGCGTCAAGGACGTGGCCGTCTCGTACTTCAAGACGCTCTACGGATACGACCTCTCCGACGAGGAGTGCACGATCATCCTGGCAGGCGCCCTTCCCAAGGGAGAGTAGGGCAAGGCGTTTTCCCTAGGCCTCACCCAGCCCGAGGGCGCAAAGCACAGGATCCGCGTCCTTGGGCATGGGCCCAAAAACCGCAGGCGTACCCCATGCTGCCGAGAAGCGCTGCGTGGCCTGGTCGCAGAGCTCCGGTCTCACCACCACGATGGCATGGGGCCAGGCAGGCTGGGGGCCTAGGTCGAGAAGGGTCAGCGCCTCAGTGAGGCCCTTTCCACGCACAAGCTCGAGCGGGCCCAGCTCGTCTATTGCAAGAAGCCCTGGGCGTGCAGCGGCGGCGCATGACCGAAGCCCTGTGAGGTGCTCGTTCACGCGGGCGATGGCCCCATCCGAGAAGTCCCAGCCGCAGCCACTCGCGGCGGCCGTGGCAAAGACGATGCGGATGGTGCCCGGAAGCAGGACGTTGTCGATGCCCGTCTTCTCCAAGGCTCCCGTGGGAAGGCGCCGCCAGCGTCCGGGCGCAAGGACGCCATAGGTGGGGATGCCCGCCCTGCTCGCCCTTGCCACGGCGGATTCCAACCAGCGGGTCTTGCCCGTCTGACGCTGTGAGCTGAGAATGGCAAGCATGTGGCCTCCAACGAGGGACGGGGAGCAAAGATGGGGGAGCAGATCGCTTTCCCATTGTAGGCGTGGGTCTGGTTGACGGTGGGTCACCCGTGTGGGTGATCCGGTGCATGGGAGCAGGTACGACATGACAAATGCGTGGACACTCTACGACGGGCTTCTCGCCCCCATTCCGCCTGGCATCTGCGTGAGGGACGCCTGCCTGGGGACGCACTGGAGCTACGTCGAGGCGGAGTGCGGCATGGGCGTGGCGGCCACCTGTCGGGGTGGCAGGCGCGAGCGCTTGAGCGGGGTACGCGGGCAGTCCCTGGCCGAGGTGGGAGCGCTTGTGCGCTCATGGGACCTCGAGGTGGCCACGCTCGGTGTGGCTGCAATAAATGCCTGGTACAACAGGGAGGACTTGGTCCGTGACGCCTCGGGTCGCGTTGGGGGCCCAACTGGTGGCGACCCTTTTCGCGAGCTGCCGGGAGAGCTCTCTGCCTTCGAGCGGGAGCACGGACGTCGCGCCCAGCTCGTGGTGGTGGGGCGCTTCCCCCATATGGAAGGGCTTGAGGCGGCGGCGGACGTGCTGGTGCTTGAGCGCGAGCGGCGAGACAGGCGCGACCTTCCGGACACCGCCTGCGAGTACGTTCTTCCCGAGACGGACTTTGCCCTCATCACCGGCATGGCCGAGACGAACCGGACCATGCCGAGGCTGCTGGAGCTTGCGAGGGGAGCGAGGGTGACCGTCGTGGGGCCGTCAGCCACGCTCTCCTCGGCGCTTCTCGATGCTGGGGCAAGCGCGGTTGCGGGCAGTGTGGTTGCGGACCCCGAGGCCGTGCGCGCAGCCATTGCCGTTGGTGGCTCCCCGCTTGCTGCTGGGGGCCTTGTGCCGGCCCTTCTCGCACGGCAAGGCCCAAACCCCTAGAACAGCCCGAGGAACCCGTGCACGAAGAGGGCTGCTACCGCCGCGCCCACAAACGGCGCGATGCCGGGGACGGTGAGACCGTACTTCCAGTTGTTGTCGCACTTGCTCTTGATGGGAAGCAGCTGGTAAGCCATGCGAGGGCCAAGGTCGCGGGCCTGGTTCATGGCAAAGCCCGTGATGCCACCCATGCCCATGCCAATGGCCCACACCAGAAGGCCAACGCAGATGGCGCAGAGAAGCAGGTTATCACCCGCGTAGTGCGCAATGGCGAGAATGCCGGTGATGAAGAAGAAGGTGCAGAGCGCCTCGCAGAAGAAGTCGTGCGGGAGGTTGTTCCTGGTGGGGTTGGTCGAGAAGATGTTGCGCTGTGCGATGGGGTCCACAACGCCCTCGGACGCCTCGAACTCGTCCTTGTACATGAACCAAGCGATGGCGGCACCCGCAAAGCCGCCGAGCATCTCGGCAATCACGTACGGGACGAACATCGACCAAGGGACAAGGCCGAGGATGCACTGGGCAAGCGCCATGGCGGGGTTCATGCAGATGGAGCCGCCAAAGATGAAGAGGCACACCGAGATGCCAAACGACCACGTCGTAATGGCAAACATGTGGCCGGAGCCCTGGTATTTGGTCCCCTTGAGTACGGTGTCGCAGTGGACGCCGACGCCAAAGATGATCATGAGGGCCGTACTCCCGAACTCGGCAAGGATGTTGTAGGGCATGGGGGCTCCTTCTCGACGTGTTGCGTGTGGGTGGGTGTGCGGGTGAAATCTGCCGTTCGCTGCAAGAATCATACCGTTAACGGAACAGAATGAGGATATTTTCTCATTTCTGCGAGAGAAACGCATAAATTAGCGGTGATGGGATACAGACGGCGATACCGAGGGATTGCGCCCGTTCGCGTCCCAGGTGCCTTCGGGCTGGTCCGCCGTGGTGGCGCTGTCCTCTCGCTATGCACGCCTCTTGCCCCAGAAGAACGTGGCAACCGTGCCAGGGCCGGTGTGGCAGCCTATGGTCGCGCCTATGTCGAAGTGCCGGACCCTCCCGTCCATACGCCGGAATTGCCCCTCGATTAGCTTGGCGACGTCGCGGGCGTCCTCCAGGCAGGCGGAGTTGCTTATGAACACCTTGCCCCGGTAGTCGCTGCCGCCTTGGGCAAGCTCGGTCATGTGCTCCAGCACGCGGCGCTCGGCCTTGCGCTTGGTGCGGATCTTCTCGCACACGGCCAGCGAGCCGTCCGGCGCCACGTTCATGACGGGGCATATCCTGAGCACGTGGCCAAAGAAGCCCGCGGTCTTGGAGATCCGGCCACCGCGGATGAAGAACGAGAGGTCAGACGAGAAGAACCAGTGCTGGACCTCGCGCTTGTGCCTCTCCGCCCAGGCGGCCAGCTCGCCCAGGCCCATGCCAGACTCCCTCAGCTCGGCAAGCCTGTCCATGAGCAGGCCGTAGCCGGACGAGGCGGCCAGCGAGTCCACCACGACCACGCGTCGGCCCGGGAACTCGCGGGCAATCCTGTCGCGCGCGATGCAGGCCGAGTTGTGGGTGCCCGAGATGCCCGAGGAGAGCGTGACGTGGAGTACGTCCTGGCCGCCTGCGAGGAACGGGCGCCAGAAGGCCATGTAGTCGCCAACGGACACCTGGGAGGTTTGGGTCTTGGCGCCTGCCTCCATGCGCGCGAACAGGTCGGCGGGAGAGTGGGTCTGCCCGAAGTCGTCCTTGCACTGCTCGCCGTCCAGCTCGTAGTTGAAGAAGACGTAGCGGATGTCGCGCTCCCTGAGGAAGCTCTCGGTCACGTCTGCGGTCGAGCAGCAGCTTAGGATGTAGCTAGGCACCTGGGCCTCCGAATCGTCTTGGGCGTGTGAAGAGCATACCATCCCACGGTGCGAGGGAGCCACCGCAGCGCAGCCAGCGCGTCGGCGTGCCCGGCAAGGGCCCAGGGCTCAAAAAAGCCCGCCGCCCAGATGGGGCAGCGGGCCAAATGCCTTGCATGGTGAGAAGCCCTACTTCTTGAGGGACTCCTCGACGGCAACGGCGCACGCAACGGTGCAACCGACCATGGGGTTGTTGCCCATGCCGATAAGACCCATCATGTCAACGTGTGCGGGCACGGAGCTGGAGCCGGCGAACTGGGCGCTGGAGTGCATGCGGCCCATGGTGTCGGTCATGCCGTAGGAGGCGGGGCCGGCAGCCATGTTGTCCGGGTGCAGGGTACGGCCGGTGCCGCCGCCCGACGCCACGGAGAAGTACTTCTTGCCAGCAAGCACGCGCTCCTTGAAGTAGGTGCCCGCAACGGGGTGCTGGAAGCGCGTGGGGTTGGTGGAGTTGCCGGTGATCGAGATGTCGACGTTCTCGTGCCACATGATGGCAACGCCCTCACGGACGTCGTCGGCACCATAGCAGTTGACCTTGGCGCGCGGGCCGTCGGAGTAGGGGATGGTCTCGACGACCTTGAGCTCGCTCGTGTAGTAGTCGAACTGCGTCTTCACGTAGGTGAAGCCGTTGATGCGGGCGATGATCTGGGCGGCGTCCTTGCCAAGGCCGTTCAGGATGACGCGAAGCGGCTTCTTGCGGGCCTTGTTGGCGTTGTTGGCAATGCCGATGGCGCCCTCGGCGGCAGCGAAGGACTCGTGGCCGGCCAGGAACGCGAAGCACTCGGTGTCCTCACCGAGGAGCATGGCGCCCAGGTTGCCGTGGCCAAGACCGACCTTGCGGTCGTCGGCAACGGAGCCGGGGACGCAGAAGGCCTGCAGACCCTCGCCGATGGCGGCGGCAGCCTCGGAGGCCGTGGTGGCCTCGCCCTTCTCGGCCTTCTTCAGCGCAATGGCGCAGCCCAGGGTGTAGGCCCACTTGGCGTTCTCGAACGCGATGGACTGGATGCCGGTGGTGATGTCATAGGGGTTGAAGCCACGGTCGCAGCAGAGCTTGAGGGCCTCCTCGAGGTCCTTGATGCCGTACTGCTCGCACGCCTTGTTGATCTGGTCGATGCGGCGCTCGTAGCCTTCGAACGTGATGGCCATGTGCTGTACCTCCTTCTCTCTACTCGGGGTTACTCATGGACGGGGAACGTGGACTCGGTGCTGTGGGTCTCCTCATCGGTGCGAGGGTCGATGAACTTCACGGCCTGATCCCACTGGCCGTAGTGGCCCATGGCCTCTTGGACAGCCTCTGCGGGGTCGACGCCGGACTTGACTGCGTCGGTGAACTTGCCGAGGTTGAGGAACTCAAAGCCCACGATCTCGTCGTTCTTGTTGATGGCCATGCGGGTGACGTAGCCCTGGGTGAGCTCGAGGTAACGGGCGCCCTTGGCGGCAGTGCCATACATGGTGCCCACCATGGAGCGAAGGCCCTTGCCAAGGTCATCGAGGCCGGTGCCAACGGGCAGGCCATCCTCGGAGAAAGCGGTCTGGCTGCGGCCGTAGACAATCTGCAGGAAGAGCTCGCGCATGGCGACATTGATGGCATCGCAGACAAGGTCGGTGTTCAGGGCCTCAAGGATGGTCTTCTTGGGGAGGATCTCGGCGGCCATGGCGGCGGAGTGGGTCATGCCCGAGCAGCCGATGGTCTCGACGAGGCACTCCTCGATGACACCGTTCTTGATGTTGAGGCTGAGCTTGCAGGCACCCTGCTGCGGGGCGCACCAGCCAACACCGTGGGTGTAGCCGGAGATATCAGTGACCTCCTTGGCCTGGACCCACTTGCCCTCCTCGGGGATGGGCGCCGGTCCGTGGTATGCGCCCTTGGCAATCGGGCACATGCGCTCCACTTCTGCCGAATACTGCATGTGTTCTCCTCTCCGAACTCCCTCGCCGGTGCCCCTTGCACCGACGCGATCGTTACCGGCCATGCCGGTTAGAGCCCTGGTGCCGGAATTCCTCCAGCACCTCCAAGTTTAAGGCATGCACGGGGCTACGGAGACGAGCGTGAGAAAAATCCCTGCGCCTACCGTGTGAGACCGTTCTCGGGTCGTATAATCGCCCGCATGCCAAACGCGCGAGACATACGGGCCGCCCCCCTGTGGGCATGGAAGATAGGGATGCTGTCCTGCGCCGTCATCTGGGGCGCATCGTTCGTCGTCATCAAAGACACACTGGACGTTGCCCCCGCATGCTGGCTCATGGCCATCCGCTTCCTGACCGCCACCGTGCTCATGGCGGTCATCTTCCGGAAGCGGCTGCGCGACAACTTTGACTGGAGCCATGTTCTTGCGGGGGGAATCCTGGGCGTGCTGTATGGCGCGGGGTTTGCCGTCCAGAACCTCGGCCTCGCCTACACCACGCCGGGGAGAAGCGCCTTTCTCACCGCGACCTATTGCGTGCTGGTGCCGTTTATCAACTGGGTGGTCGTCCGCAGGCACCCCGGCGCGTCGAGCCTGGTGGCGGCGCTCCTGAGCATCGTGGGTATCGCGCTCATCTCGCTGGGGGATGACATGCGCCCGTCGCTGGGATCCGGCGAGTGGCTCACGCTTCTCTCGGCGGTGTTCTTTGCCCTCCAGATCGTGTTTGTCGACAGGCTCACTGGCTCGCACGACATGACCACCATCTCTGTTGTGCAGCTGGGCTTCATGTCTCTGACCTGCGCCGTGTTCTCGGTGGTTCTGGGCGAGCAGGCGCCTGCGCTGTCTGGGCTTGGCACCTCGTTCTGGCTTTCCCTTGCCTACCTGGTGGTTCTCTCGTCCTGCGTGACAACGCTTATCCAGAACGTTGGGCAGGCCGTCGTGCCGCCGGCGCAGTCTGCGCTGCTCCTCTCGCTTGAGAGCGTGTTTGCGGTCATCGCGAGCGTGGTCTTCTACCACGAGCTGCTCACGCCCCAGCTGGTCCTGGGGTTCTCGCTGGTGTTTCTCGGCGTGCTTGCAAGCGAGCTCGGGCCGCGTATGGCTGGCCGCAGTCGCGGTTGATTCGGGGCGGGTACAGCGGGCTTGACATCGACCTTGCCGGTGACCTGTCGCCTGGCCTTCTCGGCGGTTGCCTCATCGGCCTCCTTAGTGGTTGCTGCACAGGTTTTTGGCGGTCTGCCCAAAATTATTGCGCGTTTTTTGAATGCTCACAGTATTTTCCCAGTTGGCCACTTGGTAGATGTGGACGAGCGCGCAATAATTGCCGTCCGGGAACCGCTGGAGCCAAGCTTCTCTGGTAAGTTGCTCGATTATTGCGCGCTGGTCCGGGTGCTCACAGAGTTTACCCAGTTGACGGGCCGGCGATTGCAAACGAGCGCGCAATAATTTCATCCCGAGAAAAGCGGACTGCCGAGAAAAGCGGACAGCCGAGAAAACCGGACTGCCGAGAGGGGCAATCTGCCGGGCCCGCAGCCGATGCCAGCCGCACAAAGGCCCCCGGCACCGAGGTGCCGGGGGCTGCAAGCGACCAGCTGCGTCCTACTCCGCGGCCACGGCCGCGATGCCAAAGGCGCCCGGGCCGGAGTGGCTTGCAATCACGCAGCCGGACTTGACCCACTCGATCTCCTGCGCCCCGTGGTCGCGCAGGATCTTCTCGACCAGCGCCCTTATCAGCGGGTCGGGGGCGTTGCCCACCGTGTAGGTGAGGTTCACGCGCGAGAGGTCCATGGGCTCGCGGGTCACGAAGTCCTCGACGAGCTGGCCCACGCACTTGACCATGGCCCCGCGACGCTTCTTTGTGGCAACGAGCTTGCCGTCGAGCACCTCGACCGTGGGCTTGATGCGCAGAAGCGTCGCGCCGAGAAACGCCACGTTGGAGAGGCGGCCACCCGCACGCAGGTACTCCAGGTCGCCGGGGATGAAGGCAAAGCGGATGCGGCGCACCTGGCTCTCGACGAAGGCCTTGACCTCGTCTTCCGTGGCATCGGGGTTGACCTCCATCATGCGGGCCACGTTGGTGACCACCAGGCGCAGCGCGCACGAGACGGACTTGGTGTCCATCATGGTCACGTAGTCGCGGCCCTCCGCGGCGAGGTGCGCGCTGCGGTAGGAGACCGTGGTCGCGGCGGAGTATGCCAGGTAGAGGATCTTGGCCGTGGGGTACGCCTCGTGTATGCGGTCAAAGGCCGCGGAGAAGTCCGCAGGTGTGCATCCCGAGGTCTGGGGCAGTTTGCCCGTGGTCTTGTAGTACTCGTAGAGCTCCTCGGGTGGGAAGGAGTCGTCGTCGCGGGAGAGTTCGCCAAAGTTCACGTGCATGGGAACAACTACAATGCCGTGGCGGCGCGCGGTCTCCTCATGGATGTCGGAGCCGGTTTCGGTGACGAGGATGTAGTCTGCCATGGTTGCCTCCGCAGCCCGTGTGGTGATAGTTCAACGCATCTTGTAGCTATTGTAGATGAGACAAAGGGACAGTCCCTTTGTCTCATCGGGGAGGAGCGAACGTGATCCAGGAGACGAGCAAGGCGTACGATAACCACTTCGAGTCCAAGGAGCCGGAGCCCCAGAGCTACGTGCTGCACTATCGTGACCGGTCGGCCCTCGTGCGCGTGGTGGCCGCCGGGGAGCGCGGCGCGGACGAGTTCTCCTCGGGCGAGACGATCGAGCTGCCGCGGCTGGCGGACTACCCCGCAGCACCTGAGTGCACCGTCTTTGCGTTTCACGTGGGCGAGGAGGACTTCTTCCTTGCGCTGGACGAGGACGTTGCGGCGCCGGCAGGTTTTACCTACGAATGCGTTGGCTGGCTGCGCGGCGTTGGGCCTGCCGACCTCGCGTTTGCGGCGGCCGTGGGATCGCAGCTTGCCTCGTGGTACCGGGACAACAGGTTCTGCTCGCGCTGTGGCCACGAGATGGAGCTTGCCCCTCGCAGCCGCGAGATTGTGTGCCCCAACTGCGCAAGGATCGTGTATCCCAAGATTCAGCCGGGCGTGATTGCCGCCGTGACGGATGGTGAGAGGATCGTGCTCACGCGCTACCAGGGACGCGCGCTCAAGCTGTGGGCGCTTGTGGCCGGGTTCACCGAGATTGGCGAGTCCGTGGAGGACACCGTGCGCCGCGAGGTCATGGAGGAGGTGGGGCTGCGCGTGCGCGACCTGCGCTTCTACAAGAGCCAACCCTGGCCCTTCTCGGACACGCTGCTCATGGGCTTTTGGTGTCGCGTTGACGGAAGCCGCCGCATACAGACCGACCACCAGGAGCTTGCCGAGGCGCGTTGGTTTGCCCCGGACGAGATTCCGCTGGAGCGGACGAACGACCACGCCAGCCTCACGGGCGAGATGATCGAGCTGTTCCGCACGAAGGGCGCGGTGGGGTTGGGGCTGTAGCGCAGCATCCGTCGCCTGTGACACGCGTGTTTGGAAATCTGAATGTATCCTAAAAAACATACATCATGCCTAGAAAATGAAAACATAATTCTTTCTGTAAACAATCAATTTATTCGATATAATTATAGAATCGATATCTGCGGCACATTGTCTTGATTCAAAAGCTGCTCTCAAAATACGGTATTTGGTATAGAGCATCCGCTTACGGGAGAGAATCGAGCGTTCGCCTATATGAGGGCGCGTGCCTTGGGGCTGGTGATAGGTTGTTCCTAGGCTAGCCATTAGCCATTTCAGCCAATCGGACAGAGTTAGGAGAGACCATGAGTAACGCCACCCACTTCCACCGAGCAGCAAGCGTCCTGCTGGGCCTCCAGATAGCGCTCGCGTCCGTCCTGCTCACCGCGACCCCCGCCCTTGCGGCGGGCAACACCGATAACTCTCCCTATGACTTCTACTTCTCCGGCACATATGCCACTCAGGGAGAGAAATGGCGGCGCAAGTATACCGATTCGGTCTGCTTCCTCAGGATTGACGACCTCGACATGAACCGGGTCAACTTCTACATCGACGGCAGCACCTCGTACGACGGGCACGCCACCAACCGTACGCGTGGCGGGGTTGCCACCGCGTACTATAAGGGCTACTTCGTGATCCACAACTACGTCCACGAGAACGGCGAGAGCTGGGCGCGCCTCACCGCCATGTCCCCGGACGGCTCCGGATACGTCTACGGCGCATGGAGCCCGGACTCCAACGAGCCGTGGCACACGTCCCTCAACTAACGAAGCTGCCGCGGCGGCGCACGCGCGCCGCCGCGCCGGAGGAGGAGCCATGGCCCGGAGGGCAAAGCGAGTCAATCGAGGGACGGTGGCCGCCATCGCCGTGGCCGCCGTGCTCGTCGCGGCGCTGGCCGTCGCGTACGCCCCGGGGGCGTACCGGGCCCTCACGCAGGCCCCGGGGGGCCAGGGTGGCGAGGCGGGGGAGTCCGACGGCTGGTCGTACGAGGTCGACCCCGGCTGGTCGTACCAGGCCGGCGAGGCCTTCGACCTGACGGGAAGGTATTACGAGGAGCGCGAGACCGCACGGGGCTGGGATAGCGGGGACACGGGGAGCTTTGAGGACTCCCTCCCGTGGTACGGCACCATGAGGGTCACCGCCTCCAAGCCCGTGTGGTACCCGTCGGCGGAGGCCGCGCAGTTCCCGTACATCGCCGATCCGTCCAGCGGGCGGGGCGTCATCGTGGTGACGCTCCACATCGAGAACGTGGACGCCCAGTGCAGGGAGTCGGTGAGAAGCATCGATGGTGCGGACTCCCTCCTCCTCACCATGTTCGAGCTGGCCCCGACGACCGGCGGGTCCCTGGCGGTGGAATCGCTTGCCGATCTGCTGGAGCACGACGCCCCGGGGGTCGAGGGCCTCGTCTACCAGAGCGACAAGGCGAGCGGCTACACGTGGGTCCCCCAGGGGGCGTCGGCTGACGTCCGCCTGGGCTACGAGGTGTTTGGCAGAGACGACAAGGATGAGTCGCACAACAGGGACGCGTCCTACTACCTGGTTGTTGATCCAATGGGCAAGACCTATGACACGTCGGGGCTCCCCGTCGTCGAGCTGGGCCCCGCCCAGGACGCCACGGAGGCGAATGCCTCGTAGGCACCGCACCGGGCCAGTCTCCGGCCCTATTGGTCACGTTTGAACAGTTTGGAGATTGCCGCGAGTAACGCCATCCACTTCCACCGAGCAGCATGCGTTTGTGGTACCTGGAGTCCTGATTCCAACGAGCCGTGGCACACGTCACTCAACTAGCGCTCAACGCGAAAGGAGCGCAGTGAAAGGATGAGTTTGCAGCGTGCCCCCTCGATTAGGGGAGGGGCGGTCATCCTGAGCAATACAACAATCGACCATCAGTTGGCTACGGATCTACACGAATCTGGATGTAAGAAACCTGCCTCTCGCCCCTCTGGGGTCATAGAGTCCAAAGATTTATCGGGAGGTGACGCGTCATGAACAGTCTCAAATTGTCCACGCACATGGAGCTACGCAAGGCTTTCGGAAGAAACCCTTGGTTTTGGATAGCCTTGGCGTTTGGCGTGCTCCTTGCGGTCTGGACTGCCATCGTGAGGTCAGAGCTCTTCTTCTCGACCCTTGAGATGGCCAACGTTGATTGGCAACGAAAGGAGGTAGGGTATTCGACGGTTGGTGCCTATTCGCTCTGGATGCCTCTCTACAACATTGATCTGCCTTCCGGCATCTTTTCCATGGTGTGGCCGATTCTTGCCGCCGTTCCCTACGCTTGGACGTGGACTGCGGAGATGAGGTCGGGACTCATCGAGCAGGAGTGTGTGAGGGCGGGTCGCCGTGCGACCGTCGTCTCGAAGTGGATTGCGGTGTTTTTGACCGGGTTTGCAATCATTGCGGTGCCGTATGCAGTGAATCTTCTCTGCAACCTCTGCATCGAGCCAGCGATGCCCGCTTGGATAAGCGATGGGTTGTATGCGAGGGTGTGGGAGCAGACGCCGTTCTCGATCCTCTTCTACAACAATCCCCTTGCGTTCTGCATCCTCTGGACGTTCGTTGCGGGGGCGCTGGGTGGCTTCTGGGCAACAGTGGTGGCGGCGCTATCGATGTTGGTGGGGAGCTACCTGCCGTCTCTGGTTGTCTCTTATCTGTCCCTGCACGTTCTTGCGTTCATCGGTGACCAAATCACCATGTATACCCAAGCATACGCTCAGTACTCGTACGCCGCGATGCTGTCCCTAGAAGTGCTCCCTACGGTGTCCGTGCGCGCCAGCACCGGAAGCAGACCGGCTCTGGTTGCAACCGTACTGGCTTTGGCCGTGCTTTCTATTGTCCCCCCGGTCGCGCTCCGCAAGAGGGATCTGCTATGAGGGCCCGGAGGCCCATCCGCCTTATGCATGCGCTCATGGGGCGCCGCCGCGCCAGGCCGCTCCTGGCACTCGCGGTATCCGTCCTGGTTGCGGGACTCTTCATGCTTGCCATGCTTGGCCGGATGCAGTTTATCCGGCAGGCATACGATTGGGCCGGTACGACAAGCGTTGGTGACGCCGTTTTGTGGCTTCTCATGGGGCACCAGTCGTTGCCCGCTGCGGGATGGGCGTCCGTATGGTGCACTGTGAGCGTGATGGCCCTTATAGATATCCAGGGTACAGGGGAATTTGATCAGGGTATCGTCGCCGCCGGCAGCCGATGCGGGGCTTGGGTGGCCTACGCTTGTAGCGCTGCGCTGCTCGCCGTCCTGACCTACACCTTCATGATTGTCGCTTGCCTTATGTGGTCTGTACTGGCGGGGCTTGCCCCCACGCTTTCCCCAGAGTCGATACAGGACATATCGCTTGGCCTTGTCGCGCCGGGGTGCACGATGGGGAACGTGCTGTCCTATCTCGGGCTGGGACTTTTGGGTGCGGCGTTCCTTGGCCTGCTCGAGCTGGCGGTTGGGCTCTGGGCGGGTGGTGCCGCTTCATTTGGGCTTGCCGTTGCGATGCTCGCGGTTTCTGCGCTTGCACCGACCGTGCCGCTTCCGGGCTCGTTCCTCATGGCATGCAGGGTTGCCCCGTTGGGCACGGGGCTCTCGCCTGACGGCGGCCCGGCGTTTCCGTCCGAGCTTGGGCTGGCCGTGCTTATCGTGCCCTCCGTGGTGATGGTGCTCGTTGGCGCACTGCGCTTCTCGAGGATGGACCTTGGCATCAAGGGCAAGGAGGCAAGGCGATGAGTGGGCGTCTTGCCTGGCCGGTCCTGCGAACCGCGAGGGCGGTGCTGCGGTCGTCTCGCAGGGAGCTGGCCGCGGTCTGTGTGGGCGGCCTGGTGATCTCTGGCGTCCTGTGTCTCTCGCTCGCCCTTCGCGTGCAGATGGCGGGTGTTGCCACGCCCCCCAGCATGGGTGACTTCTGGGTGAGCGTGATGGCCGGCATCTCTCAGCCCTATCCCCATGGATCGCAGCCCACGGAGATGCGCCCGTTGAACATTCCCTTTGGGTGGCTCACGGTCGTGCTCCTGCCGTGCGTGCTCTCCGTGACCGTTGCGAGGGAGGATGGCTACCTCGATGCCTGCCTTGTGGCGGTTGGCAGCAGGTGGTCCTTCTGGCTTGGGCATGTCGTGGCAATGGTGGTCGAGTGCCTGCTCTATTGGGGTGCCGTCATGGCGTGCTGCGCCGTGGCAACGGTAGTGGCCAACGGGGGCCTGACCCTTCTGGCCTCCCCTTGGCTCCCCGACCTGTTGCCGATGGAACGGGCCACGCTTGCCGAGGCCCCCTACGACATGGGGGCGGGCGTTGCCCTCGCCGTGGTCACCTCGCTCGCTATTTGCCTGGGGCAGCTTGCGCTCTCGCAGGTCACGGGCGTGCGCGTCGCATTTCTCGTTGCAGTCGCACTGGTAACGGGGTCGCTGTTCGTGATGTCGCCCGTGCTTCCCGGCAACCTCATGATGGCGGCGAGAAGCACGGTGTTCACCGTTGCCTACCCCGTGGAGATGAGGGATGGGATGCTCTTGCCGGGCATTGAGGCGGCGCGGGTGCTCCTGCCGGCAGCCGCAAGCTGCCTGTTGTTCTCGTTGTTGCCGCTCGTCGTGGTCTTGCGCCGCGATTACCTGGGAGGGAGCCGTTCATGAGCTACGTAGAGGTGCGTGACGTCTGCAAGAGGATAGGGCCGGAGCAGGTGCTGGATTCCGTGAGCTTCTCCGTTGACTCCGGGGAGGTCGCATGCCTTGAGGGGGAGAACGGGTCGGGCAAGACCATGGCCATGCGCGTCGTGTGCGGCCTCGTGCGGCCGGACTCCGGGACCGTGGAAGTGTCGGGCAAGAGGCTCTGGGGCGAGGTCTCGTTCCCACCGAGCGTGGGCCTGCTCATCGAGACGCCGGCCCTGCTCGACGGGTACAACGCGCTGGACAACCTGAGCCTTCTGGCCTCCATACGCGGCGTTGCCTCCAGGGACGACCTGCGCCGCACGATCGAGCGCGTGGGGCTGGACCCCGCAAGCAGGAAGCCGGTGCGCAAGTTCTCGCTGGGCATGCGGCAGAGGCTGGGCATCGCCATGGCAATCATGGAGGCGCCGGAGCTTCTCGTCCTGGATGAGCCCACGAACGCGCTGGACGAGGATGGCGTTGCACTTTTGGAGCGCATCATTGGCGAGGAACGGGAGAGGGGTGCGGCGCTCCTCGTGTCGAGCCATGACGCGAACTTCATCGATGCCGTTGCCACCCGCGTGTACCACATGGCGTTCGGCAAGGTGCGCGGTGCCGAGGAGAGGGGGCAGGCGTGAGTGGAGAACGCGGCGCGGGCCGCATGCGCAGGGTGGCCGTAGCCGTTGTGGCGGCGGTTGCGGTGGCGGCCCTCGCCGCCCGCATATACTGGGTGAACACCAACCTCCCGCAGATCCCAAACGAGTACTACGACCAGGGAGAATGGGCGAGCCTCGATGGGGCGTTCCAGATCGACTCGCAGGAGAACACCAACGGCTACTCCCTCATGGTCCAGGGCGCCAAGCTGATGACATATGACGAGTTCGTCGAGACGTATCGCACGGAGGACGCCGATGCGCCGGCCCAGCCTGCGGGAACCCACGGTGACGCCCACTGCGTGGTGGACGTCGAGCTTCACATACGCAACGAGGGGAACAGCGATGGCGTGCTGGACGCGTTCCAGATGGTCCTGGTGCCGGCGCGGGGCAACGAGTACCTGATCGCCGACATCATGAACGACTCTGCCCTGTGGCCGCAGACCCAGCGTGGCGTTGGCATGCAGGTGCACATTCGTCCGGGAACCGAGTACGTCGCCCACATTCCGTACGTCTTCAACAGCGTCGAGAAGGCCTACTTCACCGAGGTGACCGACACGGACTTCACGCTGCTCATCTCGCGTGCGCCCGTGAGGAAGATGATCCGGGTCCATGCGGAGTAGGGCGGCGCGGATTGCGGCTCTCGCTCGTCCTGCGCTCCCGCACCGAGAGCGCTACCAGCGGCCACCCTCCGGGGGCCGTCTCTTCTCGCTGGTTGCCACGGTGAGCTTGTATCCAGCTGCGATGCTGCCTCCGTCGCACAGGACGTCGGTGCCCATGAGGTAGCCGCAGCGCTCGTCGGCAAGGCTCACGATGAGGTGGGCTAGCTCCTCGGGCCTGGCACCTCGCTTGGGGCCGGTGTAGGAGAGCAGGATGTCGGTCGCCTTGCCCTTCTCCTTCTCGGTCATGGGGGTCTCCACATAGCCCGGGCTCACGGAGAAGACGCGGATGCCGCGCTGGCGCATGTACTTGAGCGCGCAGCCGGCGGAGTACCAGCGTGCGAAGTTCTTCGAGATCATGTATGCCATCTGCGGGTCGACGGCCTTGTTGTGCATGACGCTTGCGCGACGCACCAGGCGCCTGACAAAGGCGTCCTCGTCGGAGAGCGCAAGGGGGTAGGAGCGGCGGGGAATCATCGCACGGGGTAGCATGTAGCCCGAGTTCGAGGCCACATCCACAATCACGCCGCCGTTCATCGCCTTGAAGAACTCCTGGTTCACGTAGACCGTGCCCAGTGCGTTTATGCGTACGATTCTCTCGGGCGTCCCCATCGAGCCCGAGATGCCCGCCGCATGAACGACCGTCGCAACGCTGCCGAGACCAGCGGCCTTCTCGGCAAGGGCACGCACCTCTTCCCTGCTTGAGACGTCGCAGGTGGCGGCAACGATGTGGTGGCCCCTCTCGTTGAGGGTCCCTGCCGTCCTTTCCAGCTTGGCCAGGGTTCGGCCCGTGATGACCACGGTATCCTCGCGAGGCAGCGCCTCTGCAACCGCGCGTCCAATGCCCGAACCACCGCCTGTGACTACGTGAACTCTGCCCACGCACTGCCTCCCGTCTCCGCGCTTCGTTATCCGCGCGGGATGATACGAGAACGCGGCCTGGGCGTTTGTCATATCTGTTGTCAGTTGGGGAAGGACTGTCCGGTTGCTGGGCGATTGGGAACCCCTGACGATTTCGGCCTTCCGGAGAACCCATCTGGCAAAAGATGGGGGTTATGCGTACGCACGACCCGGGTTTCTCGCCAGTGGGCGGCCCCGGGGCACCCGATCTGTCAAAAGTTAGGGGTGGTGCGTACGCATGACCCTGCATTTTTGACGAGGCCCCACGTTTGCCCAGTTGGGCGAGAGGAGCTTGGCAGCGGGTGGGGGTTATGCGTACGCACGACCCGGGTTTCTCGCCAGTGGGTGCTCCCAGAAGGTCGTTTGTGGCAGATTTCTCCGTTCATGCGTACTCACGTCGGGCATTTCTCGCCATCGAGAACGTCCCTCGACCTTGTGCTGGCGGTTTGGAGAGAGGCCTCTCGCTGCCAGGGCCGCCGCCACCCCCGCGCCCCCAATGTTTCCGTTGCGCTACCGGATTGCAGACGACGTCGCCACCGCGGCTCCGTGTGTGCCATAGTAGTCCCATCGGCCACGTCCGGTGGTCCCAACGACGAGGGGAGAGCACATGCGCATGCACGGCACCACACGGTATGTGCATCTTCTCGCCCTCGATCTACTCGGCCTAGAGCTTACGTGCGCGAGCGCACGCTAGGTCCGAGGTCAAGCAGGTATCATTAGACCCAGCTTGCGTTCGCGTCCCGCCTTGGGACAGCGGCAGCTGGGTCTTGTCGTGTGTCATGCCACCATCCCAAGGCAAACCGGTACCAGTGCCAGGTCCCATGTCCAATGGAGGTAGCAATGACCCGCAAGATCGCAATCTTCGACACAACCCTGCGCGATGGCGAGCAGTCGCCCGGCGCTTCCATGAACACCGAGGAGAAGCTCGTCATTGCCCAGCAGCTGCTTCGCCTGCACGTAGACGTTATCGAGGCGGGCTTTCCCATCTCGTCCCCGGGCGACTTCCGCTCGGTGCAGGAGGTTGGCCGCCTCGCAGGTGACGACGCTGTGGTGGTTGGCCTCACGCGCGCCGTTGACAAGGACATCGACCGCGCGGCCGAGGCGCTGAAGTGTGCCAAGCGCCCGCGCATCCACACGGGCCTGGGCGTCTCACCGCAGCACCTGCGCGACAAGCTGCGCATCTCCGAGGACGAGTGCGTTGAGCGCGCCATTCACTGCGTGAAGTATGCCAAGCAGTACGTTGAGGACGTCGAGTTCTACGCCGAGGACGCAGGCCGCGCAGACCAGAAGTTCCTGGAGCGCGTGATCCAGGCCGCCGTCGACGCCGGCGCGACCGTCGTGAACATTCCGGACACCACGGGCTACCAGATGCCGGACGATTTTGGCGCGCGCATCAGGGGCCTTGCCGACAACGTGCGCGGTATCGAGAACGTCACCATTAGCGTCCACACCCACAACGACCTTGGCATGGCCACCGCGCTGGCGCTGGCTGGCGTCAAGAACGGCGCCACGCAGATCGAATGCACCATCAACGGCCTGGGCGAGCGCGCCGGCAACACCGCGCTCGAGGAAGTCGTCATGGCCATCAAGATGCACGGCGACGAGCTGGACGCCCACACCGACGTCAACACCCGCGAGCTCACGCGCGCAAGCCATCTGGTGAGCCGCATCACGGGCATGAGCGTGCAGGCCAACAAGGCCATTGTGGGTGCCAACGCCTTTGCGCACTCCTCTGGCATCCACCAGGACGGCGTGCTCAAGGCCCGCGACACCTACGAGATCATCGACCCGGCAGACGTGGGTGCCGCCGGTTCGGAGATCATCCTCTCCGCGCGCTCTGGCCACGCCGCGCTGCGTCACCGCCTGGCCGAGCTGGGCTACTCCTTCAAGGACGACGAGTTCGACGAGATTTACAACCGCTTCCTCGAGATCGCAGACCAGAAGAAGGAAGTCTACGACGAGGACCTCGAGTCCATGGTGCAGGAGCGCCAGCGCGAGGTAGCGGCCGTCTACGTGCTGGACGCCCTGCAGGTCTCCTGCGGAGACCCGCTGGTGCCCACTGCCACGGCGACCATCACGGACGAGCTGGGCGTGAAGCACGTGGTGTGCGCCACCGGCACCGGCCCCGTCGACGCTGCGTACAAGGCTGTTGACCAGGTCGTTGCCGTCCAGGGCGACCTTGTGGAGTTCTCGGTCAAGGCCATTACCCGCGGCATCGATGCCATCGGCGAGGTCACGGTGCGCATCACGGCCGAGGATGGCAAGGTCTGCACTGGTCGCGGCGCCGACAACGACATCGTGGTCTCCAGCGCCAAGGCCTATGTCAACGCCATAAACCGCATGATTCAGACTGCGCGTTCCAAGGAGGGCAAGTAAATGGCACGTCCCATGACCATGGCCGAGAAGATCCTCGCCGCCCACGCGGGTCTCGACGAGGTGGTGCCCGGCCAGCTTATCGAGTGCGACCTGGACGGCGTGCTTGCCAATGACATCACAGCACCCATCGCCATCAAGACGGTGCGCGAGATTGGCGCTGGGGTGTGGGACCCCACGAGGATCTTCCTCGTCCCGGACCACTACAGTCCCAACAAGGACATCAAGAGCGCCGAGCAGACCAAGGTCACGCGTGACTTTGCCCACGAGATGGGCATCACCCACTACTACGAGCAGGGGTGCATGGGCATCGAGCACGCTCTTCTCCCCGAGCTGGGCATCGTGGGCCCGGGCGACCTCGTGATTGGCGCGGACTCGCACACCTGCACGTATGGCGGCATCGGCGCGTTCTCCACGGGCGTTGGCTCCACTGACGCCGGCGTGGGCATGGCCACCGGTCGCGCCTGGTTCAAGGTGCCCGAGACCATCCGCTTCGAGATTGACGGGAAGCTCCCGGCGGGTGCCAGCGCCAAGGACATCATCCTCTACGTTATTGGCAAGATTGGCGTGGACGGCGCGCTCTATTGCGCCATGGAGTTTGCCGGCTCGACCATCCGCGATCTTTCCGTGGAGGGTCGCCTCACCATTGCCAACATGGCCATCGAGGCCGGCGGCAAGGCGGGCCTCTTCGAGGTGGATGACACCGCGCGCGCCTGGCTGGCCGGTCGCACCGAGCGTCCGTACACCGAGTACCACCCCGACCCGGACGCCACCTACAAACAGGTTATCAAGATCGACGCGGCAGACATTGTGCCGCAGGTCTCCTGGCCGCACCTGCCCTCCAACACACACCCCGTTGCCGAGAGCCGCGACATTGCCATCGACCAGGCCGTCATTGGCTCCTGCACCAACGGCCGCATCGAGGACATGCGCGCCGCGGCAGAGGTGCTGTGCGGGCGGACTGTCGCCGACGGCGTGCGCTGCATCGTGATTCCCGCGACGCAGGGCGTGTGGCTCAAGTGCGTGCACGAGGGCCTCATGGACGTCTTCATCGACGCGCACTGCGTGGTCTCGACGCCCACCTGCGGCCCGTGCCTGGGCGGCTACATGGGCATCCTGGCGGCAGGCGAGAGGTGCGTGAGCTCCACGAACCGCAACTTCGTCGGTCGTATGGGAGACCCCACGTCCGAGGTGTACCTGGCGAGCCCGGCCGTGTGTGCCGCATCGGCCGTGGCCGGTCACATTGCGCTTCCGTCTGACCTCTAGCGGGGAGGGGTCGGGGCGTGACGGAAGGGAGCGCCGTCGGCCACAGGCACCCCACCGGCCGCGCTCTTTTCCTCTTTTTGCTCTTCCGGGGTGGAGGTTCCGTCAGGGCTCTGACGCGAAAGACGGTTCCTCCACCTGTTGGTTCTTGTTTGCCCGGGCGGGTCGGTCGCCTTTGCCGGCCCGCGAGTTCCGCAGCCGCGCTTTGTGCGGCGAGGACTGTCTGAGCGGGATGGCAAAGGCGGCCGGCCCTCTTGTAGGAGAAAGGAAACCCATGCAGTTCCGAGGAACCGTCTTTCGCTACGGCAGAGACATAGACACCGACGTCATCATCCCTGCTCGCTACCTCAACACGTCCGACCCGGCAGAGCTTGCCAAGCACTGCCTCGAGGACCTCGACAAGACCTTCGTCTCGCGCGTGAAGCCGGGTGACATCATCGTGGCCGACGAGAACTTTGGCTGCGGCTCGTCGCGTGAGCACGCGCCCGTGGCAATCAAGGCTGCGGGCGTCTCGTGCGTCATCGCCAAGAGCTTCGCGCGCATCTTCTACCGCAACTCGATCAACATGGGCCTCCCCATCCTTGAGTGCCCCGAAGCCGTAGACGCAATCTCCGACGGCGACGTGGTGAGCGTTGACGCCGATACCGGCACCATCACTGACGAGACCACGGGCGCCGTCTTCCACGCCCAGCCGTTCCCGCCGTTCATCCAGGAGATCATCAACGAGGGCGGGCTTGTCGCGCGCACCAAGCGCGTGCTGGCCGAGAAGAGGGGCGAGTAGCAATGGCCAAGGCGACCTACCATGTGTGCACGCTGCCGGGCGACGGCATTGGTCCCGAGATCATGGCTGAGGGCAAGAAGGTCCTGGCAGCGGTGGCCGAGAAGGCCAGCGTTGACTTTGTCTGCGAGGACCACCTCATTGGCGGCGCGGCAATCGACGCAAGCGGAAGCCCGCTTCCCGACGAGACGCTCGAGGCCGCGCGCGCTGCGGACGCCGTGCTTCTCGCCAGCGTGGGCGGACCCAAGTGGGACTCCACCGACCCTACGGCGCCTCGCCCGGAGCAGGGGCTTCTCGGCATCCGCAAGGGGCTGGGCCTCTACACCAACCTGCGTCCCGTGAAGATCTACGACGCCCTTGCGGGCGCGTCCACGCTGCGCCCGGAGGTCATCAAGGGCGTTGACCTGGTGATTGTCCGCGAGCTCACGGGCGGCCTCTACTTTGGTCACCGCGAGCGCTTCTACGACGAGGAGGGCGCTGGTGCCAACGGCGGTCGCGGTCAGCGCGCCTACGACACCATGGAGTATCGCGAGTACGAGGTGGAGCGCATCGCGCGCAAGGCCTTCGAGGCCGCGCGCAAGCGCCGCAACAAGGTGACGAGCGTCGACAAGCGCAACGTGCTGGAGACCTCCCGCATGTGGCGCGAGGTGGTGCACCGAGTCCATGATGAGGAGTTCCCCGAGGTGGAGCTTGAGGACCTTCTGGTGGACAACACCGCCATGCAGCTCATCAACCGTCCTGCGGACTTCGACGTCGTCGTGACCGAGAACATGTTTGGCGACATCCTCTCCGACGAGGCGGCGCAGATCACGGGCTCGCTTGGCATGCTTGCGAGCGCGAGCTTGGGTGACGGCGTCTCGCTCTTTGAGCCCTCCGCCGGCTCCGCGCCCGACATTGCCGGCAAGGGCATCGCCAACCCGCTGGCGCAGATCCTCTCTGTGGGCATGATGCTCACCTATGCCTTCGACATGACCGAGGAGGCCGGCTGGGTCGAATCTGCTGTGGGGCGCGTGCTCGACGAGGGCTGGCACACCCGCGACATCGCCGACGACGCCACGTCGGCGGACCACGTCCTGGGCACCGCCGCCATGGGCGACAAGGTCGTGGAGTACCTGTAGGGGCGGCGTCCCGCTGGCGACGGGGGGCGTGTCCGGTCGACTGAAGTGCGTATTTGGCGACAAGGTCGTTGCCAGCCTGGCCTAGACACCTAGAACCTGGTTTAGAGCATCTGGCTGCGGCCCGCACGGTCTTCTCGCCGTGCGGGCCGCTTTTCTGTACATGTATCGGTCCCCTACGATCTTGTGCATCCGCCTTTCTATCTTGTATTGCCAAAACGCTTGGCGAACGAGTCTGTCTCGCCAACTGCCTGCGAATATGTAAATTCAAACTAAATATCATGCCAGCTTGGCGTATAAGATCGAGAGGCGGCAAAGTCGGGTGACAGGCTGCCCTCTTACCACTGACGCCAAGAAATCGACCGTTTACAACCTCTTAAACGCTGGAGTCCTTGAATACGCCCGCAAAACAATCATTATTGTCTTATGAAATGAAAGTACAAAATAATGTATATTCATCCGCTCAAAGGGGGAGCTGATGGCTGACGTGCTCAACAAAGCGGGAATCACCACACAACGCGTTGCCGTCAAGCTCTGCGGCATTCCCTTGGGGACGAGGATTCCAACGGTCTCTGAGCTGCAGGAATCTTGTGGGGCTTCTCGCGGCAACGTCCAGAAGGCCCTTGCCGCTCTGAAAGACTCTGGTGCCGTAACCTTGGAGGCGCACGGCCAGAACGGGACTCTGCTTACGGCTGTCGATTATCTCTCGCTTGCTGACGCCTGTGGTAGGCGGCACCTTGTGGGTACGATGCCCCTGCCCTATACGCGGCGCTACGAAGGATTGGCAACGGCTCTCTACACGTTGTTCAATGAGGGCGGCATGCGCTCGTTCATCACGTTTCTGCGTGGTTCGGAGGCCCGCGTTCAGATGCTGTTTGACGGCTCTACCGACTACGTCGTTATGAGTCAGATGGCACTTGAGGAATATATCCGTGCTGGCTGTGATCTTGAGGTGGCCTTGACGTGCGGCTCCTTCAGTTACGTTGGGCGTCACGTGCTCCTTGTCGCGGATGCCGCAAGGACGGATTGGTCGGGTGCTCGCGTGGGAATCGACGAGTCTTCGGTTGACCAGAGCAGCCTCACGCGTCGTTACTTTGCCGACGAGCAGGTCGATTACGTACCTGTTCAGTACACGCATATCGTGAACATGCTGTTGGCTGGCGAACTCGACGTGGGCATCTGGAACGAGGACGATGTTCACATGAAGACCTCCGGCCTTGCCACACGTCCTCTGAGCGACCTTGGAGCACAGGACTCAAACACCCGTGCCGTGGTGGTCGTTCGCGCGGACGATCCCTTTTCGCGCCAGCTCATTCGTTCGCTTGCGAGCGCCGAGAAGATTGAGGACATCCAACGGCAGGTCATGGAAGGACGGTTGGCCGCGCGGTACTGACCGGGGATTAAACCCAGGGGACAAGAGTAGGGAGAAGAGATGGATGAGCTGAGCGAGAGGATCGAGGTGCTCCGAAGCTGCGGCTTTGTAGATGACTCTGGCATGCGCGACCTCAACAGGATTGCGGAGGTTCTCGTTTCCGAATGCGGGGTCTCTCGTAATGACGAAGTCCTGGGCACGCTCATCGCTCACGTTGCGGCGGCGCTTAAACGTGCTCGTGATGGCGAGAAGATCAATCCGCTCGCTGCCGATGTCATCTCTGACGTCGTGGACAGCGAAGTCTATCCAGAGGCCCTGCGCATCCAGCATGAGCTCCTGGGCTCCATGGAGAACGACCTTTCGGCTGATGAGAGGGACTTCGTGCTTGTGCATATAGGGGGCCTGCTCATGTCGCGGGCTTCCAGGTAGAAAGGAGAGGGCAATGAGAATTGCGGTCGGTGGGCTCAACAAAAATGAGATGGAGGCCGCCATCAAGAAGGCGGCTCCCGATGTGGAGGTTACCGTCACCAACGACATGACGGGTGCCCAGCTCATCAAGCAGGGGAAGGTCGATTACTACTTCGGTGCGTGCAACTCGGGTGGTGGCGCCGCCATCTCGATTCTGATTGGCCTGGTGGGATATCCCAAATGCTGCACGGTCTGCAAGAACGGCTGCACCCCCAAGCTGGACGAGATCAAGAAGTTCGTCGGTGAGGGCAAGGTTGTTTTCGGTATGACGGTGGACACCATCGACCAGACGGTGCCACTGCTCATTGAAGCGCTTAGCGCAAAGTAACTCGCGCTCTGACGTGCGCGGCGAGGTCGTGGGGGCCGTGTCGCATATGCACGTAGGCTTCGCCGGGCGGATAAGGCCGCTCGGAAGGAAACGGAAAAGAAGGGATGTGCTCAATGGAAGTCAACGCTTTTAGCATTTTGCTCGTTGGCGCACTTTGCGCCATGACGGCTCTCTGCTCTCATCTTGGAGTTGCCGTGTTCAACGACGGCGTTCGTCCGTTCGTGCCAGAGATGCTTGAGGGTCGCATGCCGCGCCCCGAGTACGGTGTGGCGGTCTTTGGTCTCTGCATCGGCTTCATCGCGTCGGTCGGCATCGGTAACGCCCTTGCCACGAACCTGCTCAACCCTTGGTTGCTTTTCCTTGCAACCGACATCATCGGTGCCTTCTGCCCCAATAAGGTGTCGGCTGCTGTTGCCGGAGCCGCATGGGGCGTCCTGTGCCTTGTGGGCCTCGGCGGCATCAATACCGTTCTGACCTTCCTGCCTGTTGACGTCCTTGGGGCCCTTGGCCAGCTTGGCACCTACATCGTGACCGGCTTTGCCCTGTTCCCCGTTGTTGCCATCATCATGCAGTTTGGTTGGAAGCGTGGAATCATCACTGCCGTCATTGCGCTTCTCGCCCGCGTTGTCGGCCCCATGTGGAAGTTCGGCCCCACCCAGACCTCCATTAGCGCCGATGCCTGGTGCCTGCTTGTTGGCGTGCTTGCGCTCGTGATCTTCTGCATCATTAAGGACAGCAAGGAGAAGAAGGACGGTCCTGGCGAGTTCGAGGACAACGTGTTCACCGAGCGTGTCGCGCGCATCCGCAAGAACGTGCCGTTCCTGATGATTTGCGGTGCCCTCATTGCCGTGGTCTGCAACCTGCACCTGTTTGCCGGCTCTACTGTCTCTATGTTCAACCTGCATGACGCCTACTACACTGCGGGCGCTGACACCGCCGGCTTGATTCAGACCGCTGCCGTCAACGAGCTCTTCCGCGGCATTAGCTTCATCCCGCTGATTGCCGTCACGGCCATTACCACCGGCGTCTACGGTGTTGCGGGTTTCACCTTCGTCTACGTTGCTGGCTACCTCTCTCCGAACCCGATTGTCGCCGCCGCCCTTGGCGCCGCCATTATTTTCTGCGAGGTTATGCTTCTGTCTGTCATCGGCAGGCAGCTCGGCCGCTTCCCCAGCCTTCGTGACGCCGCGGACAACATCCGCTCTGCTATGGGTACTACCGTTGAGTTTGCCGTTCTCTTTGGCTCTCTGAATGCCGTCATCGTGATGGGCACCTCCGTGGGTAACGCCGCTCTGGCGTTTGCCATCGCCGCCGCCATTTTCTACGTGAACGAGGCCACCGGTCGCAAGATTATGCGCATGGCCATCGGCCCCGTCTTCGCCCTGGGCACTGGCATCATCCTGAACCTGCTCTACGCCGTCGGTCTCGTTGCCCTCGCTGCTGCGTAATCGCACCTTTTGTCCTGAGGCCCGCCGCCTCTCTCGGCGGTGGGCCGATTCTGCGGGGCGAGAAGCCCCCTCAACGTCCTTCTCGCCTGCTATTTGTAGGTCGGAGGGGGAAGGCATAAGCATGATTCAGACCGTACTCGGCCCCATTGAGGCCTCAAAGCTCGGCGTTACGATGGCTCACGAACATCTCTCCGTGGATCTCGGCAGCGTTCGTGGCGACGAGGACTCCATCTTCACCGACTCCCCGCTTGTCCGCTCCGAGATGGGGCGCCTGCATGCCGCCGGCGTGGACAGTGTGGTTGAGGTCAGCTGCATAGATATGGGCCGCAATGCGAGTGCGCTTGTTGAGATTTCACGTGCAAGCGGACTCAATATTATCTGCTCTACTGGCTTTTACCTGGAGAAATACCATCCTGCATGGCTCAAGGAAGCTCCGGTCTCAAAAATCGAGGATACCTTTCGCCGTGAATTCGCCGAAGGAATCGACGGCACTGACGTCAATCCGGGCGTCATTGGCGAAGTCGCAGGCGAGAAGACCGAGATAACGGAGTCGGAGACCAAAGTCATGGTTGCCGCAGCTCACGTTGCCTCCGAGGTCGGCTGCGCCGTGACCACTCATTGCCAGCTTGGGTGCATGGCTCCCGAGCAGGCCGATTTGTTGCTTGGGGCAGGTATGAAGCCCGAGAAAGTCATTCTCGGCCACCTTGACCTTGCCGACGATCTTGACTACTACCGTCGCGTCTTGGCGCGCGGCGTGAACATTGGGTTTGACACCTGCGGCAAGGTTGCCTACCTTGCCGACGAGAGGCGTGCCCAGAATCTTGCCGTGCTCGCCGCAGAGGGCTTTGCTGGGCAGATCGTACTGTCAACGGACATCTCGCGTCAGTCCTACATGCACGGAAAGGGCGGGTTTGGCTATACCGCCGTCATCGACCGCGTGCTCCCCATGGCGCGCGAGGCGGGCCTTCCCGAAGATGACATTGACACAATGATGGTGAGCAACCCTGCTCGCATCTTCGACATCGAGGGTGGTCTGCGATGAAGACCTATCCGCTCTACTCCCGCACCTTTGAGGAGGCACGGGATTTGCAGTTCAAGGTTGTGGATGCGACGTCGCGCGCGTTTACGGGCGAGGAGCTGCTGGACCTTGGGGACCTGGGAGTCCACAAGGGCACCAACCGACCGCTCCAGACCATTCGGGTCGAGCGTGTCTTCGCCGAGGTCTTTGATGCCGAGGATGCCGTGCTCGTGCGCGGTGCCGGTACTGGGGCGCTTCGTTGGGCTATTGTAGCCTGCGTTGAGCCGGGAGCTACGGTTCTGGTCCATGACGCTCCCGTGTATCCGACCACGCAGGTGACTCTGGACACCATGGGCTGCAAGACCGTAATGGCTGATTTCAATGATGACTCCTCGATAGCTGCCGTTTGCGCCGGCCACAGGCAGCAGATCGCTGGTGTTTTGATTCAGCATTCGCGTCAGAAGCCAGATGACTCCTATGAGCTCGGTCATGTCATCGGGCAAGTTCGTGCTGCGTTGGGGGACGCGCCCATCGTGACGGATGACAACTACGCCGCCACAAAGGTCATGGCTATTGGCAATCAGCTTGGGGCTGACCTTGCCACCTTCTCGTGCTTCAAGGTCTTGGGTCCTGAAGGCGTCGGCGTGGTTCTTGGTAAGAAGGAGCTCGTCGAGAAAATCCGCAGCATGCAGTACTCCGGCGGATCGCAGGTTCAGGGCCATGAGGCCGTGGAGGCGTTGCGCGGCCTGGTCTATGCTCCGGTGGCGCTCTCCATTACTGGCGCCACATGTCATGAGGTGGCCCGACGCTTGAACGATGGCGAGCTCGAGCATGTGCGCGCTGCGTATGTGGCGAATGCCGAGAGCAAGGCGGTGCTCGTGGAGTTTGACGAGGACGTGGCTGATGAAGTTCTGGCGTTGGCGCCCTCCCATGGTGCGGCACCCCATCCTGTGGGCTGCGAGAGTCGCTATGAGTTCGTACCCATGTTCTATCGAATCAGCGCGACGTTTCGCGCCAAGGACCCCGCTTGGCAGCGGCGAATGATTCGCATTAACGTCATGCGTTCTGGTCCGGATACCGTCATCCGCATTCTCCGCGAGCTTCTTGCCGCGGTCTATGCAGGTTAGGGGCGTCCATGTTTCTTGACAGGCTGGTTGAGACAAATCGTCCCTTAGCTGAGCTCGCACTCGCTTGGGAGGCGGATGGCAAGATTCTTCCCGACACCTACCTCATTGATCTTGACATGGTTTGCAGGAATGCGGCCATCATGAAGGCTGCCGCAGATGGGGCGGGCATCTCGCTCTACTTCATGCTCAAGCAGCTGGGGAGAAACCCGCTCCTTGGGCAGCGTCTTGCGGAGCTGGGGCTCTCGGGTGCCGTGTGCGTGGACTTCCGCGAGGCCTTGGTGATGGCCGAGGCGGGGGTTCCCCTGGGAAATGTCGGCCATCTCGTCCAGACGCCGCATGCGGCGCTCGGGCGCATTCTGGCCGCACGCCCCGAGATCATGACCGTCTATTCCGTTGAGAAGGCTGCGGAAGTCGGAGCCGAGGCCGAGCGGCAGGGTTTCGTGCAGCCCATCATGCTGCGCGTCCTTGGCAAAGACGACACCCTCTATTCGGGGCAGTATGGTGGTTTTGCCCTCGACGGGCTTGGAAGGGTGGTTGATGCCCTGGAGAAGGTTGCCGGCGTTCGAATTGCTGGCGTCTGCTCCTTCCCGTGCCTGCTGTTCTCTGAAGAGAGCGGCGAGCTTGAGCCTCAGCCCAACGCGCAAACCGTTCGCGAGGCAGCGGAGCTGCTGAAGGCACGCGGCTACGATGGGCTCCAGCTCAACATGCCGTCCGCAAGCTGCGCTCACGCTGTGCCTATCGTGGCCGCTTTGGGCGGCACCCACATGGAGCCTGGACACGGACTTTCTGGCACTACGCCATATCACGTCGCACATCCCGGCGAGCCCGAGGGGGTCGCTTACGTGTATGTGAGCGAAATCAGCCATGGCCTAGCTAACGTCTCCTACTGCTACGGCGGCGGGCACTATCGCCGTGGGCACCTGCGAAGCGCCTTAGTTGGAAGCTCGATTGACTCCGCATGCCGTGTAGAGGTCACCCCGCCCACTGACGAGAGCATCGACTACCACTTCGAGCTTTCGCGCTGTCTGCCTGTTGGAGAACCGGTCCTCATGTGCTTCAGGACGCAGCTCTTTGTTACCAGAAGCGAGGTTGCGGTGGTCTCGGGCATCTCGGAGGGAAAGCCGTGCCTGGAGGGCATCTTCGACACCCAGGGGCGTCGTGTCAGATAGTTCGCCATGAGCTCCCTTGTTATCAGCGGGGGAGCCATTTCATTGAAGGGGGACTCTCATGCAGGAGAAGCGCGGAAAGTTCGTCGTCATTGTCCTGGACGGTTTTGGCGTGGGGCAGATGCCCGATGTTCCGGAGGTCCGGCCGGCTGACATTGGGGCCAATACCTGCGTCCACATATTCGAGCGAACGCCGGGCTTGGCGTTGCCAAACCTGGCCGAACTTGGCTTGGCGAATGCGGCGGGCAAGGAGTTTGCCGGCCTACCCTTCTCGCCTGGTGCCACTTGGGGACGCGGCACCCTTACGCATCAGGGTGCAGACACCTTCTATGGGCACCAGGAAATCATGGGAACCAAGCCGCCGGTGCCGTTGACCGAGCCTATTCAGGTCGCAGTTGACGAAATTGCCGAGGCGTTGACCGGGAAGGGCTTCTCGGTGCGCTTTTACACGTCCGAGAAATCCGGGATGCGTTTCATCATTGTCAATGATGCCTGTACCGTGGCGGACAATGTCGAGTGTGACCCTGGCCAGGCCTTCAATGTGACCGCCGCAATCGACGACCTGGATTTTGATACAGAACTCAGGATTGGTCGCATTGTTCGCGGCATCGCAAAGACCCCGCGCGTCATCACCTTTGGCGGGCGCAGCGTCCACCTCGACAATCTGCTTGCCGCCGTCGAGGAGCACGATGACTTCATTGGCGTGAACGCGCCTGCTTCTGGCGTCTATAACGATGACTATCACTGCATCCATATGGGCTATGGCGTCGACGAGAAGGTCCAGGTGCCCTACATCTTGGGGGAGCATGGCGTTGACGTGCGCCTTCTGGGCAAGGTGGCAGACGTCTGCGCCAATCGCTTTGGCGAATCGGAGTCCATTGTTGATACCGCTGAGGTGCTGACGCGAACTCTGGAGCTGGTCAGGCAGCCGGGCAGCGGCTTCATCTGCACCAACGTGCAGGAGACCGACCTCATGGGACATCGTGAGAACGTTGCTGGTTACGCCGAGAAGCTCACGATTGCTGACGGCATCATCGGGCAGATTCGCGCATCGCTGGCACCTGAGGACGTCCTTGTGGTCCAAGCAGACCACGGAAACGACCCCACCATTGGGCACCCGCACCACACCCGCGAGTACGTGCCTCTCCTTATCTCGCACGAAGGGGCACCGGTGGGCTGCATCGGGACGCGCGCCACGCTCTCTGATGTGGGCGCCACGGTTGCGGACTACTTTGGGTGTCCTTCGCCGGAGAACGGCACGAGCTTCTGGCCGCAGATCAGGGGTTAGGGATGACGCTTTCCCTCGAGGACCGGCTCGTGGTGGCGGGCCGCGCCCTCGGTCGCTCCGTCGTGGCGATAAACCCGCATGCGCGTGAAGAGGCATCGCACAAGTGCGAGGGCTTCTCGTGCCTTGGCGTAAAAGATGATGCTGGGCTGCCCCAAGAGCTTCTCGACCGTTTTCTCCTGTCGCCCGATTGGCTCGTGCTCACCGTTGACCACAAGGCCGACCTTGGACGAAGTGTGGATACGGAGCTCGTGAACCCGCTGACCTACAGGGCGATGACGGGGTCTACCAGTGGTGGCCCGATAAACGTGTTGAAGGGGGTAAACGACGTTTGCATAGGGACCGACGGCGGCGGGAGCGTGCTTGCCCCGGCGCTGGCAACAAACCTTTTTGCCGTCATGGGAAAGGGGCTGGGGCTTCTGACAACGGGCGAGGGGCGTTCGACGGACGGGCTTGTGTTTCGAGGCGGTGTGGGATTCATCAGGAGGGGCTTGGGACTGGTAATTTCAGCCGCAGAGCTTGCCTGTGGGGAGTCGCTTGCGGGTGGTGCGTTGCCGCGGGTGGTGGCACCCGTCGCTGGTTCGACGCTGCTCCCCGGCGGAGAAGACATGCGCAAGAAGGTAGATGGGTTTCTCACTGAGGCTGGCCTGCCTGCTGCTTCCGATTACGCCTTCTCCGACGTCTATGATCGAAAGCGCACTGTGCCCGAGCTGGGTGCTCTGTGGGAACGTGAACCCCTAGCCTGTGTGGTGACGTTTGAGGGGCCTATCGACGTGCTTTCGGCGGACGAGACCATCCCTCGCGGCTTTGGCGGCGTGGCTCCTGACATGGTGGCACACGTGCGTTCCAAGGCGGTCTGCAAGTCCGTGAACATGGCGGGCGGCTCGGCGGTCTGCGTGCCGACTGGCGAGTTGGCCTGCGGGCTTCTCGTTTCCTGCGGTCCGGGTGTCGAGGCCGCGCGAGGGGCGGTGCGCCTTGCGCACGAGCTTGCGGCCCATATCCAGCTACCAGAGATGCTTGTAAGCTATTTTCACGACCGGCAGAAACCGCCACGGGCGCTAGACCTGTTCTAGGGCAGCGTCACGTAAACCGTCGGCCGCCCATTGGGGGTGGGCGACCGACGGAAAAGAAGGGATGCGCCCAATGGCTTATCGGGCACATCGGCTGAACTATAGCGTATGGCTTGGGGTCCCTCAAAATGCACATGATGCGTGTTGTGCCACTAGGCCCTAAGGACAGCCTGAGGCTCTGCGGGCTGAAACGGCTACCGTTGCCTTGGCGAGAAGTGCCTTGTTGCTGGTGACGAGATAGACTGCCTCGAGACGGCTGCTATGGTTGTGTCGCCAACCTCAACTCCCACGCGGAGGACGTTGCGCACGGCATATGTGATGGGTTCGACGTACGGTAAGCTGTTCGTGCAACGTGACGCGAAGCTGTATCGCTGGGAATATCACAACGTGTTGTGACAGGGGCTCACGCCCGGCGTCGTGTCTTCAGAAGACTCAGGCGGGCTGAGGCAAGCTTCGCGTCTCAATTGGATATAGCCGGATTGGGCGGTTCAGGCAGCCTTCTGCGACGCTGACGGTGTTTCAAAGCCCCGTCGTCCACTCGGATTTGCGCCGAGGAGCGGCGGGGCTTCTGTGTGTTCGCAGACCACGTAAATCTGGAATCCGCTGTTACGCTGGACTCTTACGCTTGATTCAATTTATGTCCGGACGGTCCGGTAGACTGTTCGCCGAGCAGGGAAACCGATGATTTTCGAAACCGAGGTGATCGCATGGTCGCGAGCGCGTTGCTGATGGCGGAGGAGACGAGGTCGCACGTGGTCGCGACGACCGGCGACACCGCGCGCTCAGATTACTCGCAGTACCTCACGCCGTACCAGACAGCGCACCTCGCCGCTTCGATGCTCTCCGACGCGGACGGCGGCAGGCTGCGCTGCCTCGACCTCGGTGCGGGGACCGGTATCCTCTCGGTTGCACTCGCCGAGCGCTACGGCGGCCGGGTCGACGTCGACTGCGTGGAGCTTGACCCCGAGCTCGCCCGCATCTGCGACGGCGAGCTGTCGCAGCTCGAGATTCCCCATCGCGTGGCGGTCGGCGACGCCCTCATAGTACCGATCGGGCCCGGTTACGACCGGGTTATCCTGAATCCGCCGTACAGGAAGATGGCCGCCGGAGACGTGCGGCAGGCAGGTCTCCCGGCGCGCTCGCCAAACCTGTACTCGGCGTTCATGATGGTCGCGCTGTGTGCCCTCGCGCCTGGCGGCGAGTGTGTGGCAATCGTGCCGCGCTCGTGGACGAACGGGCAGTACTTCCAGCAGTTCCGGGCATGGGCGCTGTCCACGTGCTCGTTCGACGCGATGCACGTCTACGGCTCGCGGACCGAAATCTTCTCCGATACGAACGTGCTGCAGGAGACGATGCTCGTACGGTTCTCGAAGCGGCCGCAGGCGCCGACCGTCCGCGTGTCGGAGTCGCAGGTGAAGGACGGCGAGCCCGTCGTCCGCGAGTACCCGTTCGACGAGCTCGTGGACACAGGAGGCGACCTCGCGGTGCGCGTGACGCCCGCCGGACGCGGTCCGCTCGACGGCATGGCGACGCTCAAGGCGTCCGGGCTCTGCGCGAGCACGGGCAAGGTCGTGGACTTCCGCTCGCGCGACGTGCTGCGACGCGACTACGAGCCGGGGCTGAACCGGCTCATCTACGCGTGGAACTTCACGTCGGAGGGCTACACACACCCCGTCGACAGCTACAAACCCCAGTGGATCGACTGCTCGAGCGAGAGGTTCGCCAAGCAGCTCATACCCGCTGGCAGCTACGTTGTCGTGAAGCGGTTCTCGTCGAAGGAGGAGTCACGCCGCGTGAAGGCGCACGTCCTCGACCTCGGCGAGCCGCAAACGCTCGAGAACCATCTGAACTACGTCCACGCGGGCACGCCGAGGAAGACGGTGCCGCTCGACCCGGCGCTCGCGCGCGGCCTCGAGCTGTGGCTCTCGTCGAGTGAGGTTGACGCGTGGTTTCGGGCGCGCTCGGGCAGCACGCAGGTCAACGCGAGCGACCTGAACGCGATGCCCGTGCCGAGCGCGAGGCAATTGATCGAGCTGGGCGGTCGCTGGTTGCTCGGCCTCACGCAGGAGGAGGTGGACGGGCTGTGTCGATCGGTCCTTCCGTAAGCGTCGAGGGCACGCGCGAGCTGCTGCGCGACCTCGGTATGGACGACGAGCGCAGCAACGAGCGCTCTGCGATGGTGCTGCTCGCGCTCGCGCATCTCAAGCCCGGCGACGACTGGCGCAGCGCGACGAACGGGATGTACGGCATACGCACGATCATGGACCGGATCGCTGAGGCGTTCGGTGTCGAGTACAAACCGAACACGCGTGAGAAGATCAGGCGGTTCACGCTGCACCAGTTCGTGCAGGTCGGCATCATCGAGGAGAACGCGGACGACCCGACGCGCCCGATCAACTCCCCGAAGTGGAACTATCGGCTCACGTTCGACACGCTCGACCTCGTGACATGGTGCGGGACATCGTGGTATCCCGACCAGCTCGAGATCTGCCTTGAGGGGATAACCACGTGGGTCGAGTACAGCTCCGAGCGTCGCGAGATGGCGAAGGTGCCGGTCACGCTCCCGGACGGCACCGAGGTCAAGCTCTCGGCGGGCGGTCAGAACATGCTCATCAAGGCGATGGTCGAGGAGTTTTGCCCGCGCTTCGCACCGGGCGGGAAGGTGCTCTACGTCGGCGACACGAGCAAGGTCGACGAGACGGTCGATGCCGAGACGCTGGAACGCATCGGGGTCAAGCTGCTCGAGCGCGGCAAAGAGCCTGATCTCATCGTTTGGCGCGAGGACAAGGGCTGGCTCTACCTCATGGAGGCGTGCTCGACGCACGGCCCGGTGGACGTCACGAGGAAGAACGAGCTCATCGAGCTGTTCGGCGACTGCGGACACCCGATCGCCTACGTCTCGTGCTTCCCGAGCAGGAAGGTCATGCAGGACTACCTCGGCGACCTCGCGTGGGAGACCGAGGCATGGTGCGCCGACACGCCCGACCACATGATCCACCTCGATGGCGGGAAGTTCATGGGGTCGTACTGATACAGCTCACGTACCTCATCAGAAGCGCGAGGTCAAAGACAGGTTCCTCAGCGAGGAGCTGCCCGACGGGGTGACGCGTGGCGCCGTCGGCACCTACGAGGCGGAGGGTGGCGAGCTGTACATCCTCTCGTTCAGCGTCGAAGGGTCGACCATCGCCGGCGCGAGGACGTTGTCCAAGCTCAGGTGTGCGCTACGGGATGACGCCAACACGAGGTTCCTCGCCGACGACGCCACGCCGGCGGACCACGTCCTGGGCACCGCCGCCATGGGCGACAAGGTGGTTGAGTACCTGTAGGGGCGACGTGCCGCTGGCGACGGGGGCGTGTCCGGTCGCCGGAAGCGCGTATTTGGCGAGAGTTGCAATATTTGGGGCCCTCCGGCGATTTCCCGTCGCCGGAGGGCGCTTTCTTGCAACTCGAATGCAGCGCAGCGTGTGCGCAGTACGCTACAGTGACGTCTGTACCAGCGTGGGATTGAAGCCGGCCTCGCGGATGGCATCCACGATCTGCGCCTTGTGCTCCTCACCGTACGCCTCAATCGTCACGCGCAGCTCCACCGCGGCGTTCCTGTTGGTCGAGACGAACTGGTTGTGCTCGAGCTTGATCACGTTGCCGTTCTGCTCTGCGATGACGCTGGCCACGCGCACCAGCATGCCGGGGCGGTCGGGGAGCAGCACGCTCACGGTAAAGATGCGCCCGCGCTGGATGAGCCCGTGCTGTACCACGCTCGACATCGTGATGACGTCCATGTTGCCACCCGAAAGGATGCACGCCACGCGCTTGCCCTCGGCGGGCAGGTGCTTGGCGGCTGCCACGGTGAGCAGGCCGGAGTTCTCGACGATCATCTTGTGGTTCTCGACCATGTCGAGGAACGAGACGACCAGCTCGTCATCGTCCACGCAGATAACATCATCGAGGTTCTGCTGCAGGTAGGGGAAGACCTTGTCGCCCACCTCGAGAACGGCTGTGCCGTCGGCGATGGTGTTGGCGCCGGGGAGCTTCGTCACGTGCCCAGCTTCGAGCGCCGCCGTGAGGCTTGCCGCTCCCGTGGGCTCAACGCCAACGACGCGGATCTTGGGGTTGTAGAGCTTGGCGAAGGTCGAGACGCCGCAGGCAAGGCCGCCGCCACCCACGGGCACGAGAATGGTGTCCACCAGCGGCAGCTCCTGGATGATCTCCATGGCAATGGTGCCCTGTCCGGTTGCGACCGTGGTGTCGTTGAACGGCGGAATGTAGGTGAGGCCCCGCTCCTCGGCCAGCTCGACCGCGCGCTGCTTGGCATCGTCAAACACGTCGCCATAGAGGACGACCTCGGCACCATAGCCCTTGGTACGCTCAACCTTGATGAGTGGCGTCGTGGTGGGCATCACCACGATCGAGTGCGCCCCTGCGTGCGTGGCGGCATAGGCAACGCCCTGGGCGTGGTTGCCGGCGCTTGCGGTGATCACGCCGCGGTCGAGCTCCTCCTGGCTGAGCTTCGAGATCTTGTAATAGGCGCCGCGCAGCTTGTAGGCACCGGTGCGCTGCATGTTCTCGGGCTTGAGCCACATGCGGTTGCCGGTTGCCGCCGAGAGGTACGGGCTCCCCACGAGCTTGGTCTCGAGCGTGACCTCCTTGACCTTCTCGGATGCCTCCTCGAACGCCTCAAGCGTGAGCATCTCTGGCATGTGGAACCCCTATCTGCGCGAATGGCGTGTGAGATGTTACGGCGCGTCGCCAACATTCCACAGGCGCGCACGCATTGCTTATAGTAGGTCTTCACGGCCCGCCAGATGGTGGTGCGTTTGTGTGAAGTTTCATGTAAGGGAGACCGCATGCAGGGCGAGAACAACGCTGGCGGCGATACGCCACTCTTTGCCATCCACGACGCAAGCGTAGTGAGGGCGAGCAAGACCATCCTCCACGTGGACGACTTCACGCTGCACGAAGGAGAGCACGTGGCCCTTCTCGGCCCAAACGGTGCGGGCAAGTCGACCTTCATACAGCTCCTCACCAGGGAAGTTTTCCCGCTGTACCGAGACGAGCCACCGGTGCGCTTTCGTGGCAACCCGCGTCCGCAGCTCACCGACGTGCGCCGCACGCTGGGCGTGGTGAGCTCCACCATGCACGACCAGATCCGCGTGCACCTGCCGTCCATCGACATCGTGACGGGCGGGCTCTTTGGCACGCTCGGCCTGCCAAAGCAGGTTGAGGTTACCGAGAGGGACCGGCAGCTGGGACTCGACGCGCTGGGGCGCCTGGGCATCCCCGAGGTCGCCGAGCGCGACGTCATGACCCTCTCGACCGGCCAGGCCCGCCGCGTCCTGGTTGCGCGCGAGCTTATCCGCGACCCACAGGTGCTGGTCTTTGACGAGCCGTGCACCGGCCTTGACCCCGAGGGCATGTATCACGTGCGCGAGACCATGGGCACCCTGGCCGCCGAGGGGCGCTCGATCATCCTTGTCACGCACTATCCCGAGGACATCATCCCGGCCATCGGACGCGTGATGCTTATCAAGAACGCAGCCATCTTCGCCGATGGACCCAAGGTGGGGATCCTCACCGACAAGGTCCTCTCGGACCTCTTCGACGTGCCGCTTCTGGTGGACGAGCATGACGGGTGGTACTCGATGCGCGGATCGTACGGGGTGTAGCATTGGTGGAAGGCCTGGTTGTAGAGGTTGCTCCCAATGGAGACGTCGCGCGGGCCCAAGCGCTTGCGGAGCGCCTGGGGGTCCCTGTGGCACCTTTGGGTACCGCGCAGGCTACGGGTGCGCTTTGCCTGCGTGTAGCCGAGGAGGGTCTCTCGCTTGAAGGTGACGGGATGTCCCTTGCCGCGGACTTCTCGCGTATGGTGCCTCGCCTGCGCACGGGCAACCTTAGCCGCGAGCTGGTGGTTCGCGCGGCGCGCCTCCATGGGGCAAAGGGGACGCTCACGGCCGTGGACGCGACCGCCGGGATGGGGGAGGACTCGCTGCTTCTGGCCGCTGCGGGCTTCTCGGTGACGCTCTTTGAGCGCGACCCGGTGATGTGTGCGCTTCTGGCAGACGCCCTTGCGCGTGCGGCGGACGACTCTGCCCTGGCGGAGGCGGTTTCTCGCATGGAGCTTCGGGGCGAAGACTCCGTGACGGCGCTCCCCGCGCTGGGGTTCTCACCCGGCGTAGTCCTTCTCGACCCGATGTTTCCCGAGCGCCGCAAGAGTGCGGCCGTCAAGAAGAAACTGCAGCTCATCCAGCGTCTTGAGCAACCATGCGACGACGAGCGAGGCCTTATGGCCGCCGCTCGCGCCGCCGGGCCTTGCCGTATCGTGGTGAAGCGGCCGGCCAAGGGGCCGTGGCTTGCGGGCGAGAAGCCCAGCTATACCGTGGGTGGCAAGGCCATACGGTTTGACTGCTACGCGCTGTAGGGACGCTTGACGGCCATGGCGGCCTGCCATGGCGGCGGCTCCTCTCGGCCCCTCAATCTCACCACACGCATGCCCTAGACTTGCCAAGTCCACCAGACACGTCGCCTGCGCCGCTCGCGTCGGCAGAAGGGGGCACGCATGCCCACGTCAACCAAGGACATCACGACTCCAGTCAAGATCGTCATGCTCACTGGCTATCTGGGGGCGGGCAAGACCACGCTGCTCAACCACATCCTCGCCAATGACGAGGGCATCCACGCTGCCGTCATCGTGAACGACATCGGCGAGATCAACGTCGACGCAAGCCTCATCAAGAACGGTGGCCTCTCCGCAACTGACAGCCTCATCCCCATGAGCAACGGCTGCATCTGCTGCACGCTCTCATCCGACCTGGCGCAGCAGCTTGACTCCATCGCGCGCACTGGCAACTTCGATTACATCATCATCGAGGCCTCGGGTATCTGCGAGCCCGTCCCCATTGCGTACACCATTTCGTCTATCTGCGACCAGACCAAGGGTGGCACCGCGCCGCTTGACCTGGACAACATTGTTGCCGTGGTGGACTGCGCTCGCATGTATGACGAGTTCAACGGCGGCCACGCCCTTCTTGCCGACGACATCGAGGAGGATGACGTCGAGGGCCTGCTCATCCAGCAGATTGAGTTCTGCACCACGCTCGTGCTCAACAAGTGCGACCGCGTGACGCACGAGCAGGTGGCCGAGCTCAGGGCTATCGTGCGCGGCCTGCAGCACGACGCGCGCATCGTGGAGGCCGTGAACGGCAACGTCCCTATGGACGAGCTGCTCAACACCGGACGCTTTAGCTTTGACGAGGCATACGGCTCGGCTGCCTGGGTTGACGCCATGGAGCATCCCGAGGAGCACGAGAACCCCGAGGCCCTGGAGTACGACGTCTCTACCTTTGTCTACCAGCGCCGCAAGCCCTTCGACTACCATGCGCTCTCCGAGTTTGTTGTGAACAGCTGGCCCGAGTCCGTGATTCGCGTCAAGGGTCTCGTGTGGGTCAATAGCGATCCGGACATGTGCTATGTCTTCGAGCAGGCAGGGCAGCAGTTCACGCTTACCGAGAACGGCCAGTGGGCGTCGCTGATGCCTGCCGACGTGCTCAAGAACACCATGGCCGAGGTGCCTGAGCTGCGCCGCGATTGGGACCCCAAGGTGGGCGACCGCATGGTGCGCCTCTGCGTGATCGGCCGTCACATGGATCGCGATGCCGTAGAGCGTGGGCTTGACGCTTGCCTCACCACGTGGGAGGGCGAGACGCCCGCTATCGGGGGGTTGGAGTAGGACCGTGCGGTGCACGGCCGGGCTCTTGGTGACGTTGGGGGGGCCATGGACGAGAATGGCGAGACGCGCGTGATGGGCGCCGATGGCGACCTTGACGTCACAGTGCATGTCCCGCCTGCCAGCTCAGACACCGCTCCGTCGCCACGGCGCGGTGCGGAGCCAGTTCGCAATGCGGTGCCGTCGCCGTCGCAGACGAGCTACTACGGCTATGGTGGCGCGAGCGGCGGCGATGGCGGCCCTCGGCACGGGCGAGGTCCCAACCTCAAGCGCATAACGTTTGTGCTGGTAGGGGCGCTTGTCGCGCTTGTTGTTTTTGCCGTGGTCTCGAGCTGCGTGAGCGATGCCGTGTCGAGCGTGGCATCGGGGGTTGCGAGCGGGGTGGCCTCGAGCGGTACGAGCAGCACGAACTCCAGCACCACCAGTACCGACACCGGCTTCGAACTTGATGGCCTCGGAGAGGCGCTGGGCGATGCCGCCACAACCTTGGGCGACGTTGCCGAGGGTATGGGCAGCGTGGCGCAGGACCTGATGTCCGAGCTTCCTTCTCAGGTGCAGGGTCTTCCCGACGCAGCCGGCCGATAGTTCGCAAATTGGCCATGGCGACCCCAGCAGGGAGCTCTTGAGAGGCGTTTTTCCTCTGCGGCAGATTACGGTAGATTCCTGTGCACAAAATTGCCCTATCGAACGGTTTTTCCTGAGTCGCTGCATAAAAACGCCCTATCGAAGGGTGCCTGTGACAGTATTTCATCAATTTTGAAACTAATGTTCCAAGATAATGCATATTTATTGGAAAATACTCAGTTATTTGGAACTATAGTTACATTCTTGATGTGGAATCCCGAAATCGACCGAACGATAGACCGTTTTCATGCAGAGGAAGCCAAAAAGTCGTACGATAGGCCACTTTTATGCAGGGTTATACCTTCGCGGCTCGGTCTCTTGGCAGGCCGTTCCTCTTGGGCGACCCTCCTTCCTTCGAGTGGCCTTCCGCGGCGCTGGGACTTCTCCGTAACTTCCGTACGGTTACGGTCGTCTAACTAGCGAAACCCTGCGCCACAGTAGCGGCGCGCGCACCTGCAGAATCGTTGCATACCGCTCGCAGAATTCTTTCTCCACCGTGACGCGGAGCAGGTAGCGTTTTGGCAATTAAAGAGCTGGGCGTCGAGAGGAGCTTGTTATGCTCAATCATTTTTGCAAGTGTCCACTGTGGGAGTGCAACCGCACGCTCATCCGCGTGGCTCAAGGCCAGGAGCCGGCTGACCTCGTCATTCGCCACGCTCGGTTGGTAAGCGTCGCAACGCACGAAATCCTTGATGACACGGACATCGCCATTGCGGCTGGGCGCATCGCCTACCTGGGCATCGGTGGCCACACGGCCGAGCACTGCATTGGCAAGAAGACCACCGTTATCGATGCCGCGGGCCGCTACGTGGTCCCGGGTTTCATGGATGGCCACATCCACGTGGAGTCTGCCATGGTTGGACCTTCCGAATATGCCCGTGCCGTAGTGCCGCATGGCACGACTGGCATCTACTGGGACCCGCACGAGGCCATGAACGTCGCTGGCCTCCCCGCGCTCAAAGAGCTTGTCCGCGACTCCGAGCGCGTTCCGCTCAAGTGCATGGTCACTCCCGGCTCCTGCGTGCCTGCCGTGCCGGGCTTTGAGGACACCGGTTCGAAGATCGATGCCAAGGACATCCGCGAGACCATGGGCTGGGACTCTGTGGTGGGTCTCGGCGAGATGATGAACGACCCGGGCGTTCTTGCCTGCGACGAGGGCCCGCTTTCCGAGATGGACGAGACGCTCAGGGCCGACAAGACCTTGACCGGGCATTTCACCGTGCCAGGCACCGACCGCCAGCTCAACGCCTACATCGCTTCTGGCATTTCGTGCTGCCACGAGTCCATCACCCGCGAGGAGGCGCTCACCAAGCTGCGCCTCGGTCAGTACGCGCAGCTGCGCGAGGGCTCTGCCTGGCAAAACCTCGAAGAGCTGGCGCACGTTATCACCGAGAACAACATTGACGCGCGCCATGTGAATCTCGTCTCGGATGACAACCACCCCGAGACCCTGGTCTCCGAGGGGCATATCGACCGCATCTTGCGCAAGGCCGTGGGCTACGGCATCGATCCCGTCTCGGCAATCCAGATGGTCACGATCAACGTGGCCGAGTGTTTCGGCATGGCGCGCGACCTCGGCTCCGTCACGCCGGGCAAATGCGCTGACCTTGTGATCCTCGAGGACCTCAAGGGCTTCCGAGTGACGCACGCCTTCATCGACGGCGAGCTGGTGGCGCAAGACGGCGTGGCGCTCTTCTCGCCAGAACCATACCCTTGGCCCGGCTTCATGTTTAACTCCATGCACGTTGCGACAGACATCAGGCCCGAGACCTTCCGCATTCCCGCAGCTCACACCGACGGCTCGCCGGTGAAGGGCGAGAGTGCCCTCGTACGCGTGATGACCTCGAGCGCAGGCTCAACGGTCACCGAGGAAGAGCACCTCGAGGTGCCCGTGGTTAGCGGCTGCCTTGCGTGCGTGCCCGAGAGGGACATCCTGAAGGCATTCGTCTTCGAGCGCCACCACAACACGGGGACGTATGCCTATGGCTTTGCCAAAGGCTTTGGCATCCACGGTGCCCTTGCGCAGACCGTGGCCCACGATGCCCACAACCTGCTGGTCATTGGCGATAACGACGAGGACATGGCCCTTGCGGCAAACCTGCTTATCGACTGCGGCGGAGGCGAGGTGGCCGTTGCCAACGGAGAGGTGCTCGGCCAGGTGAAGTTGCCAGTCTTGGGCCTCATGAGTCCCAAGAGCGTTGAGGAGGTGGCCGAGGAGGTCCGCGGAGCCGAGGCCGCCTGGGCGAAGATGGGCTGCACGATGCCCTCGCCGTTCATGACGATGGCGCTGCTCTCGCTTGCCTGCATCCCCGACCTCAGGCTCACCAACCGAGGCTACGTGGACTGCCACGGGTATCAGTTTGTGCCGGTGATGGTGGAGTAGAAGCGATGGCGGCCGGCGCACGGCCCGTAGCCGCTCGCCGGTCCCGCTGTCACAGCAGCTCGTCCAGCGTCTTTCCGTAGCTGGGGAGAAACTCTCGCACGAAGTCCGCGACCTCGGGCATCCGCGAGGCCATCTTGTCCACCTTGGCGCGGATGCCCTCTTCGGCGGTCTTGAACTCTGCGTTTCCCGATTGGCCCTCGTCGATGCACTTGATGAGGGCCGATATCTTGTCGGCAGCCTTCACCAGGCAACGCAGGTACTGGTCGTTCTCGTCTGCAGGATCGTCACGGAAGATCTGCTCGTACGTGGGCCGCAGGTCTTCTGGTAGCGTCTCGAGCAGCGTATCCTCAGCGCTTCTCTCCACGTCCTTGTAGGCGTTGCGGATGCCGCGGTTGGCGTACTTCACCGGCGTGGGCATGTCGCCGGTCACGATCTCGGTCGTGTCGTGGAAGAGGCCGATGAGCGCGGCCTTCTCGGCGTCGAGATGACGACCGTGGCGCACGTTGCCAAGCGTGGCCAGGCAGTGGGCAATCGCCGCGACCTCCAGGGAGTGCTCGGAGAGGTTCTCGGGCCGCGCGCTGCGCATGAGGGCCCAGCGCTCTATGTACTTCATCCTCGAGACAATGGCGAGAAATGTCGATTGCTCCGTCATGCCGCGGCCTTCCTGATGGGTTTGCATCACTTAATGGTACGCTCGAATGAGACGGAGGGACAGTCCCTTTGTCTCATCCAGAAGGCGTTTGGCGGGGGCACACATGAAGGTTCTTATGCTTAACGGGGGCATTAGCCCTAAGGGAAACACCGGCATCGCGCTGGCAGAGGTGGGCCGCGTGCTCGCCGGGCAGGGCATAGACTCCGAGGTCTGCCATCTTCCCCTGGCTCCCGTGCGCGACTGCGTGAGCTGCGGCAAGTGCTTCGAGATTGGTCGTTGCGTCTTTGATGATGATGGGGTGAACGAGTTTGTCGAGAAGGCCTCGGCGGCGGACGGCTTTGTCTTTGGCACGCCTGTCTACTATGCGCACCCTGCCGGTCGCGTCCTGGCTTTTCTCGACCGAGTGTTCTATAGCGAGCATGGCCAGTTTGCCTTCAAGCCGGGTGCTTGCGTGGCCGTGGCACGTCGCGGCGGCAGCACATCTTCGTTCGACGTGATGAACAAGTACCTGGGCATCTCGAACATGATTACGGTGGGGTCCTCGTACTGGAACATCGTCTACGGCGCCAAGAGCGGCGAGGCCGCCCTGGACACCGAGGGAATGAAGACCATGCGCAACCTGGGGCGCAACATGGCATGGCTGCTCAAGAGCATCGAGGTCGGACGCGCCGCGGGTGTTCCCGCGCCCGAGGCCGAGGGCGGCGGCTGGATGAACTTCATCCGATGAGACAAGGGTGAGACAAGGGGGCTGCCCCCTTGTCTCATAGCGCTACGAGAAGGGCGGTCATCGCGGCGACAATGGCGACGGCAATGGCGTCTCGCGCGGCAAACTTCAGCGGATGCCAGTGGCTGCGCGTGGCACCGCCCACGTAACAGCGGGCGTCAAGGGCCCGTGCAAGGTCGTCTGCGTGGTGCATGGAGCTCGCCATGAGCGCGACAAGGACAGAGCCCAGCGCGCGCAGACGCTGCACGGGGCTTCCGCTTGACACCTCGCCGCCGCGCGCGGTCTGCGCGTCCGTGATGGCGGCGGCATCGTCTGCCAGCGTAGGAATGAAGCGCAGCATAAGCGAGAAGACCATGGCAAGCTCGTGCCCCGGAAGGCCAATCCTCGTGAGCGGCGAGCAGAATGCGTCGAACGCGTCGCCCAGCTCGGTGGACGTTGTGGTAAGCAGGAGCAGCGCCCCTGCCAGGATTGCCGCCAGCACGCGGACGGGGTAGAGCACGGCTGCCCACGCGCCTCCCCGGGTGATGGTGAGGGTCCCCGCCGAGAGCAGCACGTCTCCCTCGCGTACCAGGAAAAGGTTGAACAGCGCGAGGAGCAGCAGGACCCAGAACACGCCGCGCACGGAGTCCAGCACCTCTCCGGCCGGAACACGCGAGATGGCGAGAAGCGCCAGCACACACGCTACCAGGGCGACAAGGGAGAGTGGCCCATGCACGAAGAAGGTCGCAACCATGAGTGCCACGGCACATGCCGCCTTCGTGCGGGGGTCAAGCCGGTGGATGGGGGAGTCTGCGGCATAGTACTGACCAACCGAGATGCGAAGCGCCATTACTCCTCACGCCCCTCTGCGACGCCGGCCGCGCAGGCAATGGCACGCGCCAGGGTTTCGTCCGTGAGGGGGTCGCCAAGAGGCGGGGTCCCCAGCCCCTCGAGCGCGCGGGCAAACGCGAGCGGCTTGGGGATGCCCAGCCCCATGTCGTGGAGGCTCTCGACGTGTGCTGGAGAGAACACGCCCGAGGGCGCGCCATCGAGAACAACCCTGCCCTCGTCGAGAACAACGACCCGGTCTGCCCGAGCTGCGTCCTCCATGGAGTGGGTGACCTCCACGAGCGTTGTCCCGGCGCGGCGCACGTCCTCGAGCACGTAGCGGAGCTTGTGCCTGCCGCGTGGGTCGAGTCCCGCCGTGGGCTCGTCGAGCACGAGTACCTGTGGCTCCATGGCGAGAATGCCCGCAATGGCGCATAGCCGCTGCTGGCCGCCAGAGAGCTCAAACGGCGACGCATTGTCTTTCCCCACGAGCCCCACAAGCTCGAGCGCCTCGCGCACGCGGCGCTCGGCTTCGTCTGAGGGAAGGTCCAGGTTCCTTGGGCCAAAGGCGACGTCTGCCGCAACGGTCTCGGCAAAGAGCTGCCGTTCGGGGCGTTGCATCACGTAGCCAACGTGCCCGTGGAGCCTCCGGCGGAGGCGACGATCGGCTGTGGTGATGCCGTCCACTGTGACCTTGCCCTCGTCGGGAACCTCGAGCGCGGCGATGAGTCGCAGGAGCGTTGACTTCCCCGAGCCCGTCTGGCCCACAAGCGCAACCCACTCGCCGCGTCCCACGCGAAGCGTTACGTTGTCGAGTGCCTGAGCCGTGAGGCCTTGCTTGCGCAGGCAGTGAGTCCGGGCATACGAGAACGAGACCGCGTCTACGTCCACGGCCGGCCCCGCGTCTGCAGCGTGCGGCAACGCCGAGGCAGCGCCTGGCATGGGGCACGTCACGGTCGCCGCGTCCGCATGGCATGCCGCTGCGGCCTGGTCATCCCGAGGGTGGTGGAGAAGCGCGTTTGCAACGCCTTCGAGCAGCGTCTCCTCGTTGCAGGTCCATGCAACGCCCAGTCCCAGGTCGCGCAGGCGAGAGGAGAGCCTTCCTGCGAGGGGCTCCTCCAGCCCCAGCTCGCACATCATGTCAACGTGCGAGAAGACCTGCTCGGGCGTACCCTCGAGCGCGATGCGGCCATGGTCGAGCACCACCACGCGATTGGCACCCAACGCCTCGCTCATGAAGTGCGTGACGTGGATGACGGTGCAGCCGTAGCCGCGCAGCCTATCGACCACATGCATGATGGAGCGTCGGCCACGCACGTCCAGGGCAGACGACGGCTCGTCGAGCACCAGCACGCGCGGCTCCATGGCAAGCGCGCCGGCGATCGTCACGCGCTGGCGCTGACCGCTGGAGAGTCGTGCAGGGTCTGCCTTGGCGTAGCGCTCCATGGCAACGCGCCTGAGCTCACGGCGGACGAGGTGATCGATCCGCTCGGGTGGAAGGCCAAGGTTCTCGGGGCCAAAGGCCACGTCCTCCTCGACCACGCTGGTCACAATCTGGTCTTCGGGGTTCTGGAAGACCAGTCCCAGGCTTCTCCGCGCGCGCGCATAGGCATCAAAGTCGGGGCCGCCCTCGGTGAAGACGCGCTCTCCCACAAGCGTGACCGTACCGGCGTCAGGGGCGAGAAGCCCGCACGCCACAGAGGCAAGCGTCGACTTGCCGGAGCCGTTGGCGCCAAGGACGCAGACCCTCTCGCCAGGCCTTACCTCAAGCGAGAGATCGTCGAGCGCGCAGACGTTGCCGTACGAGAGCGTAACGTGCGAGAGCGAGACAATCGCCTCGCTCTCGCCTGGGCCAGCGACGTTATCAACTGTTGCCGTCTTCACCGCCGTGACCGTTACGCTTCGTTGGCGCCCCGAGCGAGCGCGTCAACGCCCATGGCCTTGCAGGCCGGCTTGAAGACGAGGGCAAACACGACACAGTTAAGCACAATCTTGATGAGGTTGAACGGCAGGAGCGCCGGTACCACACGGGCAAGCACGTCATTGAGGGCCATACCGGTGTAGAACGGCGTCACGATGAGGTTGCCCACAATGCAGGCGGCGAGACACACGACACCGCCAAGGACGAGGCCTGTCACCATGCCGCGAGTGCTCTTGTGGTGCTTGTACACGAGCGCGGCGGGAAGCACGAGGGAGATCGTGGCGAGGACCGCCATGACCACGCCGTAGATGCCGCTTGCCGTGGCAAGGTGCACAAGGTAGGGGATTATCGAGACCACGGCTCCGGTTGCGGGGCCAAACGCGAAGCCGGCGATGAGCGCCACGATGCCCGAGGGGTCGTACTTAAGCCACGTGACTCCGGGGAGGATGGGGAACTCAAGCAGCAGCGTGCATATGGCGGCAACGGCGCAGAAGAGCGCCGTCACCGCGATGCGCCTCGTGCTCCAGCCCGAGGCATTGGCAGAGGTTTTGTGCGTGGAGTGCATAGATGTGCGCGGGGAAGTGGTTGCCATGTGGCATCTCCGTTTCTTCCGTCCGGACTGTAACCGTTGGTCCTGGAGTCTCACCAGGTCAGCCGCCTTTTTAGCGGGTCGCGGACTTCGCGCCGAGCGCGTCACCACCAGTGGGGATTTTCACCCCGCCCTGAAACCGTCATGGGAACTATAGCACTTCTCGCCATGCGCGAGCGTGAAGTGATGCGGGCCTGAGACGGATACCAACGGGACGGTGGGGCAACGGGCCAGCGAGCCGATCTTCCGTGCCTGTGGTGTTGGGAGTGCAAGAGCAGGATGAAGGTCTGTGCGCAGCATTCAACATCTAGTCCGTCTTGCTATACTCAAGTGCCGAGCACGTGCACACAGCGTGCAAAACCCAAACTGAGGAGCAAGATGTCCGAAAGTGGCACTACTGGCGACGACCACTTGCAACCGCTCGCCTGGAAACTCCGTTCGATAGTCGGCGAGGACAACGTCCTGGCAGACGAACCGATGAGTGAGCACACTACCTTCAAGATCGGCGGTCCGGCCGACCTCTTCGTGATTCCCGAAGACTTTGACGATCTCCACGATGTCATCGATGCCTGCAAACAGGCAGAGGTGCCCTACTTTGTGCTGGGCCGTGGCTCGGACCTTCTGGTTTCAGACGAGGGGTACCGTGGCGTGATCGTTGCGGTGGGCGACGGGCTCGTGGGCGTGAGCGTCAATGACGACGAGATGTGGTGCCAGGCGGGAGTAACGCTGCGCGAGGCCTCCGAGATGGCCTGCGAGCTTGGGCTATCTGGCCTCGAGTTTGCATGCGGCATTCCGGGCTCCATCGGCGGCGCGTGCTTCATGAACGCGGGTGCCTATGGCGGCTGCATCGCCGACGTCCTCAAGAGCGTGCACGTCCTGCACCAGGACGGCCACGAGGAGACCATCCCGGCCGACCAGCTTGACCTGGGGTATCGCCACAGTCGTATTGCCGACGAAGGCATGGTGGTTCTCTCGGCAACCTTTGACCTCAATCGTGGTGACCCCGAGCAGATTCGCGCGACCATGGACGACCTCACGCACAGGCGCGAGGAGAAGCAGCCGCTCGAGCTTCCCAGTGCCGGCTCGACATTCAAGCGTCCCGAGGGCTACTTTGTGGGCAAGCTTGTCACCGACGCCGGCCTTCGCGGCTATCAGGTCGGTGGGGCTGCTGTCTCGAAGAAGCACGCTGGCTTCGTGGTGAACCTGGGCGGTGCCACGGCCGCGGATGTGCGTGCCGTGATTCTGCACGTGCAGGACGAGGTTGAGCGCCAGTTTGGTGTGCGGCTCCAGCCCGAAGTGCGCTTTTTGGGGTAGGGCCGTGTGTGCGTATCCGTCCGGATGGCGCGCTTTGACGGTTGGTGGCAGTTTTGGGCAAATTCCTTATGTGAAGCCGTCGGAGTCGCAATTCGCTGACCTGCGCTCCATCAGAAGTCGAACCGTTTGCTACTCGGGGGCTCCCCGTAAAACTGCCACCAAACGTAAGAACGCGCCATCAGGTGCCCGCAATACCTCTGCAGGCAAGCCCGACCGCCTCGGCTTCGTCGTCGGCAATGCGGTAGGGCTCGTGGCCTGCAGAGGAGACGGCGGCAACGTTGCGCTTGGCAATCTTGCGGCCAATGTGGCGTGCATGCCAATGCATGAATGCGCAGTATGTGGCCTGGGTCTCGCCGTGGGGAATGCTGGCGAAGCGCCGCGAGAGAGACGCCGGAACAGAATGCTGCAAGCGGGGCGCGGGCGCGCTCTGTGGCGAACCTGCCCCTAGTTCTTGAGGCTGTTCAGTGGCGCGGGGAATCGCCCGCCGCGGTGCGCAAGCACGTTTCCAGCGAATCGGTTCACGCTCATGACTGGCGCGCTGCCAAAAAGGCCACCAAACTCGAGCGTGTCGCCCTCAGCGTGCCCGATGGCGGGAATCAAACGTACGGCCGTGGTCTTGGTGTTGATCACGCCGATAGCCATCTCGTCAGCGATGATGCCGGCAATGGCCTCGACCGGCGTGTCCCCAGGGATGGCAATCATGTCCAGACCCACGGAGCACACGCTGGTCATGGCCTCGAGCTTCTCAATCGAGAGCGACCCGTCCTCGGCCGCGCGAATCATCCCGGCGTCCTCCGAGACGGGAATGAACGCACCTGAGAGACCGCCCACGCTGGAGCTGGCCATGACGCCGCCCTTCTTGACGCAGTCGTTAAGAAGCGCCAGAGCACAGGTGGTACCAGGGCCTCCGCACTCGCCCACGCCAATGATCTCCAGGATCTTCGCCACGGAGTCCCCGGCGGCAGGCGTCGGTGCAAGCGACAGGTCGACAATGCCCTTCTCCACGCCCAGGCGCCGCGACGCCTCGCGGCTCATGAGCTCGCCGGCGCGCGTGATTTTGAACGCCGTCCGCTTGATGGCCTCGGCGACCTCCATGAGGTTTGCGCCATCGGGCAGCTGCTCCAACGCCGCAGCCATTACGCCTGGGCCCGAGACGCCTACGTTGATGACGGCATCTGCCTCGCCAGACCCATGCACGGCGCCAGCCATGAATGGGGAGTCCTCCACCATGTTGGCAAAAACCACGAACTTCGCCGCACCGTAGCAGTCGATGTCTGTGGTTCGCCGCGCGCACTCGAGGATGGTCTCGGCCGAGAGAAGCACGGCATCCATATTGATGCCCGCCCTCGTCGACGCAATGTTAAGCGAGGAGCACACCCGCTCCGTCGTTGCCAGTGCCTCGGGAACGGAGGTGATGAGCCGCCTGTCAGCGCTGCCGATACCCTTCTGTACCAGCGCCGAGAAGCCGCCCATAAAGTCGATGCCCAGCGTCCGTGCGGCACGGTCCATGGCATGTGCGATGGGGGAGAGGTCCTCGTCTGCACAGCCGGCCGCCACCTGCGCCACCGGCGTCACTGAGACGCGCTTGTTGGCGATGGGAATCCCGTACTCTGCTGCCAGGTCGTCGGCAACCGGGACGAGGCGTTCTGCCTGGTGCGTGATGCGGTCGTAGATCTTGTCGCACATGCGGCCCATGTCCTCGTCGGCGCAGCCGGCAAGCGAGATGCCCATGGTGATGGTCCTAAGGTCAAGGTTCTGCTCCGTGACCATGGCGAGCGTCTCTGAGACTTCCTGCGGGGTGATCTCCATATGGTGTCCTTCGCTGGTGGCCGCTGCGTGCATGCCCAGCCATTATACGAGAAGAGTGTTGCGCGTCAGTTGCCTATCCGTGCAACCGCCACGCCCGAGGGGTCATGCCGGTCTCGCGGCGAAACACCTCGCTGAAGTGGCTCTGGGAGCAGAATCCCAAGTAGGTGCTGATGTCGAGTAGCGATTGGTCGGTGTTTGCGAGCAGCGACTTTGCCTCTTCGATCTTCTCGTGCCGTATGTAGTCTGCAAGTCCCATGCCCGTCTCCTGCTTAAAGCGCGTGGAGAGAAACCCACGGCTCACAAAGAGCGCCTTGGCCACGTCCTCGGTGCGGATGGGCTCGAAGATGTGCGCACGAACGTAGTTTGTGGCACTGAGCACGAGCTCGGAGGGGTTCTCGCCCAGGCGCAGGCGACCCACGCGCTCGGCGTACTCGACGGCCATGTGGTAGCCAAGCTCGCCCACCCGTTGGGTGTCTCCGGCAAGCTCGCAACGGTTGATGTAGGAGTCGCTGAGCGCAAGCGCCTTGCACGAACCCATTCCTCCTGAGATTGCCGCTCGAGAGATGACCGTTGTGGCGGCAATGAAGGTGTCCTTGGCGTTGCGCAGGGGGTTCGAGGAGAGCACGCCTGCCCTGAACGACGGGAGCCGCGAGAAGTATGCGCGCAGCTCGTCCGGGCGACCCTGCCGCACGAGGGCGCATACGACCTCCTCGATCTTGAGCGAGGAGTTTTTCGGTCCCTCGTGTGTGGAGAACTCGTTTGCTCGGAACTCCTCCTTGGCGAGGTTCGAGTCGAGCACGCGCTGCACGTCGTCGTGGACCATCACCTGGTCGATGTCGACCCTCTCGCCGCTGGTGGCAAACGCGATGGCGCAGAGCACCTGCACGGTGGTGAGTGTCGGCAGCGTGGTGAGCGAGCGCATGCCGGCCGTGAACTGCGGCAGGTCGGCGGGGGAGACGCCGAGCTGGGCTGCCATGGCGGTGACCTGGGTGCTCTGGAGGGGAGCCTCGGGTATGGGCCCAAGCACAAGCCGTGCGTCTCCGGCAACGACAACGCCAAGGTAGAGGTTGTCGTCGACGGGAACGTAGCCAACAGGGCCGTCGACGTCGAGCGCCTGCTTTTCCCACAGGGCAAGCGGGTCTGCGGGAAGCCTCACGGGGATGTGTGCCGAGGCCAGGGAGTTTCGCTGGTAGACGTGCGCGGGCACAACGGCGATGCTCGCCATGAGCGTTGCCAGGTAGTCGATCCCCTCGAGGTCCATAGGGCTTCTCCGCCAATCGTGGTCGCGGCCTCTGGATGAGGACAAGTCTACAAAAACGATGACACAAAAGATATCCCTACTGTACGGGCATGACTACTCTGGATGAAGTTCGATGATGCTCGGCAAAGTAAGGAGAAGGTGCTTCATGAAGGTTTTCATGATTGGCGGAACGGGACTTCTGGGAAGCGAGGCAGCGCGCGAGCTTATCGCACGTGGTCACGAGGTTACGGCACTGGCGCTTCCACCCGTGCCCAAGGGAGCCACGCTTCCGCCTGAGATGAAGGTCGAGTTTGGAAACTACCTCGAGATGAGCGACGACGAGATGCGCTCCCACCTGCGCGGCTGCGACGCCTTTGTCTTTGCCGCCGGCGTCGACGAGCGCGTGGAGGGGCCGGCCCCCATCTATGACCTCTATAGGAAGTTCAACATCGATCCCATCAGGCGCCTCTTGCCGCTCGCCAAGGAGTGCGGCGTCAAGCACGTTGCCATCTGCGGCAGCTACTTCGCCTACGCTGCCAAGAAGTGGCCGCAGATGCAGCTCACGAAGTGGCACCCCTACATCAGGAGCCGCATCGACCAGGAGAACGCCGCTATGGACGTTGCCGGACCCGGCTTTGACGTCGCAGTGCTCGAGTTGCCCTACATCTTTGGCACGCAGCCCGGCCGAAAGCCTGTGTGGGTGTTTCTCGTCGGGCAGATCCGTAGCATGAAGGGTGCCACCCTGTGGACCCGCGGCGGCACGGCCATGGTCACGGTGCGCCAGGTGGGGCAGGCCATCGCCGGTGCCATCGAGCGCAACCGCGGCGGCAACTGCTATCCCATTGGCTGGTGGAACATGACGTGGGAGGAGATGCTGCGCCATGTCCACAAGCACATGGGCTGCCCCGAGAAGCCCATTCGCACCATTCCCACCTGGATATACGCCATCAGCGGCTGGAAGCTGCGCCGCGACCAGAGGAGGAGCGGCATCGACGGCGGTCTCAACATGGTGAAGTTCGCAGACATCCAGACCTCCGAGCTCTTCATCGACAAGAGCCTGGGAGCCGTGCCCCTGGGCGTGACCGATGACGACATCGATGCCGCCATTGGGGACTCCATTCGCCTCTCGCTTGACGTTGCCGACAACAAGGCCGACGTCATCTCGATGAAGGGGGAGTAGCCATGGCAACCGCAGGGCAGCCCAGCATGCCGAGAAAGGCGCGCGTCCTCATGACGGGAGCCTCGGGCGGCATGGGCATGGCGTCGCTCAGGCAGATGGTGCCGGAGCTCGGGGATGCCTACGACCTCGTGGCCTTGGTGCGTGACTCCAAGAAGAACCGCAGCGAGATGGCACCGTTCGAGGGAACGCGCGGCTTTGAGGTCGTGTGGGGCGACCTCGACGACGGCGCGGCGCTGCGTCGCTGCCTCGAGGGCACAGACCTTGTCCTCCACATCGCGGCGTTTGTCTCGCCGGCGGCCGACTACCATCCAAAGACCGCCATGCGCGTGAACTTCGGTGGCACCAAACGCCTCATCGACACGATCCACGAGCTGGGGCAAGACGATACCACGGCCTTTGTCTACATCGGCACCGTGGCCGAGACCGGCGACCGCATGCCGCCCATCCATTGGGGTCGTGTGGGCGACCCAATCAAGCCCAGCATGTTTGACTACTACGCCGTGTCCAAGGTGGCTGCGGAGCGCTACGTGATCGAGTCTGGCCTTGCGCGCTGGGCGAGCCTTCGCCAGACGGGCATCATAGGGCCCGCGATGGTGCAGGTACGAGATGCGATTCAGTTCCACAACTGCCTCTTCAACGTGCTCGAGTACTGCTCGGACCGAGACTCCGGACGAGCCATGGCGCACCTTGCCTCCTATGACGCCAAGGGTACGCTCGATCCCTCGTTCTGGTGCCACGTCTACAACATCGGCGGCGGCGAGAGCTGCCGCGTGAGCACCGTCGCCATGTACCGCAAGCTCTACGGTGAGCTGGGCTTCACGAGCCTGGACCCGGTCATCGACAACAGGTACGTTGCCACCCGCAACTTCCATGGCCAGTACTACCTCGACTCCGACAGGCTCGAGGACCTCCTCCACTTCCGCAGCGACTCCATGCAGTACTTCTATGACGAATACCTCAGGGCCATGGGGCCTGCTGCCATAGGGTCCGCGCGCTTTCTCTGTCGAATTCCCGGCGGGCAGCGCCTCATGGGCTCGATCATCAAGAAGTCGACGTTCGATAAGCTGCTCGACGCCGACCACGGCACGCGCCACTTCATCCAGGAGGGGATGGACGACAGGATCGACGCCTACTGGGGCAGCCGCGCCGCCTGGGAGGCGCTGCCCGAGAGGGTAAGCGACATGCCCGAGTTCACCGACTGGGACCACGTGGTCCCAATCGACCACGGTTATGACGAGTCCAAGCCCGAGGAGGAGCTCTCGCTGGAGGACATGCGCGGCGCTGCGGAGTTCCGCGGCGGTAAGCTTCTCTCCACCAGCATGGAGAAGGGCAACTGGCAAGCAAAGCTGCGCTTCCGTTGCGCGTTTGGGCACGAGTTCGAGGCCAGCCCGCGCCTCGTGCTTGAAGGTGGCCATTGGTGCCCGACCTGCGAGGCCAAGAGCTGGAACTACGGTGCCCGTGCGAAGGTTGACCCGTTCTTCGCGCAGGTGTGGAACCCCCTGCACAAGCCTGACGAGATGCGCGAGTATCCAAAATGAGACAAAGGGAGTTTCCCCTTGTCTCACCCTTGTCTCATGACAAAACGAATAGCTACAACACAAATACGTAAGAATTTGGTTCTCCCGCCCCGTACAGTACAGACAACGAGATGAAAGCGAAAGCCCATAGGGGCGCAGAGAAGGGGAGGAAACACGCCATGGGAGGCCTGCGGCTGTCATTTGCCAACAAACCGGTCTTTGACTCTCGGGTGAGGTCAGAAGAGGTGCGGCCGGCCGAGAAGATCTTAGGCTACCTGGTGGGACCCGTTGGCCCGGCACTCGTGAATTCGGTTCTCGCCAGCTACCTCAACGTGTTCTACACCGACGTGCTGGGACTCACACTGCTCTGGGGAGGGCTCTTCCTTCTCATCTTCCCAATCGTCTCCAAGGTTGCAAACGCCGTGGTGAACCTTTGAGTGGGCAAGCTCATCGAGCGTACGCACACGCGCCAGGGCAAGGCCCGCCCGTACCTGCTCGTCTCAGCCCCCATCTTCTTTGCGACCACGGTCCTCTGCTTCACGGTGCCCAACCTGGGCCTTGTTGCCGAGGTCATCTGGGTGGTGGTGAGCTACAACCTCTTCTACCTGTGTGCCAACTCCCTCTACACCATGGCGCACAACCTCATGGTGCCGCTCTCCACGCGCGACTCCGAGGCGCGCGGCTCGCTCTCGGTGATGAACAACATCGCGCAGACCATGGCCACGGGCATCATCATCGCGATGCTCTTCCCCATGCTCGTGCTGCCGGTGATCGGCGCCGACCAGGCGGCATGGGCCGTGATGGGCTGGATCTTGGGCGCCGTCGCACTGCCGCTCATCCTCATGGAGTACTACTTCACCCGCGAGCGCGTGACCGAGGAGCAGGGCGAGCAGGCAGCCGAGGAGCTCGTGCCCTTCCGCGAGCAGATCCGCACCGTGATGGGCGACAGGTACTGGGTCATCCTGATGCTCTACCTCTTCATCTACACGCTCTCCCTTAACTTCAAGAACCTGTCGCTGCTCTACTTTTGCAACTACGTGCTGGGCTCCTACAACGACGGCATCACCCTGACGCTCATCAACGTGATCGGCGGCGTCCCCATGGGCCTAGGCATCTTTGCCGTGTGGCCCGTCGCCAAGCGCGTCGGCCTGCGCAACTCCACGCTCTGGGGCTTTGTGATCATGGCCGTGGGCTCTGCCGTCTGCGCGCTCTTCCCCACGAGCATGCCCGTGGTCCTCGTGGGCCAGTTCATCAAGAACGTGGGGTGCCTGCCAGCCTCCTACGTCTTCATGGCCCTCTTTGCCGACGTGCTTGACCACTGCGAGTGGCGCTTTGGCTTCCGCTGCGACGGCCTCTCCAGCGCCATCTACTCCATCATTCAGACCGTGTGCGTGGGCGTTGCCAACGGCGTCTTCAACCTCATGCTTGGCGTCACGGGCTACGTGCCGCCCTCCGTCGTGGACGGCGTCACCGTTGCCGCTCAGCAAAGCGACGCCACCAAGGCCGTCTTCGTCTTCTTCCTGGTGCTTGACATCATCACGTCCATCGTGATCGTGGTGCTGCTCTCTCGCCTGAACGTCGAGAAGACCATCAAGCAGGAGCAGGAAGAGATCAAGGCGCGTCACGAGGCCTCTGGCGCGGCCGATGCGCCAGCCGTCACCACCAAGGAGGGCTAGCCATGCGAGCCACAAACCTCACCGCAGCGTGTCTCACGAATCCCCTGGGCATAGACGTCAGGTGCCCCGAGCTTGCCTGGATTGACGAGGACGGTCTTTCCCAGAGCGCCTACCAGGTGGAATGCAAGGATGGTGCGGGTGCCACGCTCTGGGACACGGGCAAGGTCGCAAGCGCCTCCATGCGCATCGCCTGGCCCGGTGCCACCCTTGCCAGCCGCGAGCGCGTTACGTGGCGCGTGCGCCTCTGGGATGACGGTGACGCCTGCGGTCCCTGGTCCGAGTCCGCAAGCATCGAGGAGGGGCTTCTCTCGGCAGATGACTGGTGCGCCCGTTGGATCAGCGGCAGCTACGACGTTCCCACCCCGCGCACAGGTGCGATGGGCAACTTCAGGCAGATGGTCGCCGCCATGCGCCCAGCGAGCCCCGACCAGGTGGTGACCGAGCCCATCCTCGAGGGCCGCTACCCCGTGGACTGCTTCCGTCGAGCGTTCGCTGTGGGCAAGGCTCCGGTGCGGGCACGTCTCTACATCACCGCATGCGGCCTCTACGAGGCACGCATTGACGGCGAGAAGGTCGGGGACTTCTGCATGGCGCCGGGCCACACGGACTATCGCAAGCGCGTCCAGTACCAGACCTACGACGTCACTGCCGCGCTGGCGACGGGTGCGCACGAGCTCACGGTCCAGCTTGCCGATGGCTGGTATCGCGGGTCCTGTGGCGCGTGGGGGCTTCTCAACCAGTATGGCACCCAGACAAAGCTTTTGGCGCAGCTCGAGGTGACGTATGCCGACGGCCACGTTGATCGTGTTGCCACAGATACGGACTGGCAGTGGTCAAATGACGGCCCCATCCTCTTTGCCGACAACAAGGACGGCGAGATAGTCGACGCCACGCGCGCCCCCAGCTACGCCGGGCATGCCCGCGCTGCTCGCCATGACGTTGCCCCCACGGCCTCGAACAACGTGCCGGTCACGATGCACGAGCGCTTCTCACCTGCGCCCGTGACTGCCCCAAACGGACGGATGCTTTTTGATCTGGGCCAGAACATCGCAGGCTGGGTGGAGCTCGACTTCTTTGCCCACGAGGGAAAGCACGTGCTTCTGCGCTGCGGGGAGATGCTGGACAAGGAGGGCAACCTCACGCTCAAGAACATCCAGTGCGCTCGCGAGGGCTTTGCCACGCCGCTGCAGCAGGTGGAGTACGTGTGCCGGGAGGGCCACAACCACTACTGCACCACGTTTGCCGTGTTCGGGTTTCGCTACGTCGAGGTGGAGACAGACGCCAGGCTGGGCAAAGGCGACCTTACGGCCATTGCGCTCTACTCCGACATGCGCCAGACCGGGAGCTTCGAATGCTCCAACGAGCTCCTGAACCGCTTCTTCGAGAGCACCGTGTGGTCCACGAAGGGCAACTCGCTCGACGTTCCCACCGACTGCCCCACGCGTGAGCGCCACGGCTGGTCGGGAGACGCGCAGATCTTCTTCGAGACCCTCTCGTACCTCTTCGACTGCCGCTCGTTCGAGCGTAAGTGGCTGCATGACCTCTTCGACTGGCAGAAGAGGGATGGCAAGCTCCCCCAGGTGGCGCCTGCGGGCGGCGTCGACTCCTACATGCGCTTCCTTGACGGCTCGGTGGGATGGGCGGATGCCGGGATTCTCATCCCGTACCGCTACTGGAGGCACTACGGCGATGCTTCGGTGCTGGTGGAGCTCTACGACGGGATGCGCCGCTACGCGGAGTTCATGATTCGTCACTGCGGGCGGCGCGGCCCCTTCTCCAAGCGCGTTGGCATCCATGGCGAGGCAAAGAAGTACCTGGTCAACATGGGTCAGTGCTATGGGGAGTGGGCCGAGCCCGCAGACGTCCACAAGATGGACTGGAAGGACACCGTGGCACCGCATCCCGAGGTGGCAACCGCCTACACGGCCTACGTGCTGGGATGCATGGCCCAGATTGCCCGCGAGCTTGGGCATGAGGAGGACGAGGCCAGGTATCGCCGGTATTCCGAGGGCTGCAAGCTTGCCTACCAAGAGCTCTCGCGGCTGCCCGAGTTCTCGCTCGACACGGGCAGGCAGGCGCGTCTGGTGCGGCCTCTGGCCTTTGGCCTCCTGGACCCCCAGCAGACCGCATATGCGCGCGAGCGCCTGGTGAAGGCATGCGAGAGCTACGGGTGGCGTCTGGGCACGGGGTTTCTCTCCACGCCGCTCATCCTGGACGTGCTTGCCGAGTATGACCTGGATGCCGCCTACCGCCTGCTGGAAAACGAGGAGATGCCGGGCTGGCTCTTCATGCCCAAGATGGGTGCCACCACGGTGTGGGAGTCGTGGGAGGGCACACAGGCCCAGGGAGGCATCGCCTCGCTCAACCACTACTCCAAGGGTGCCGTGTGCGCGTGGCTCTTCCGCGTGATGTGCGGCATCACGCCCGACGGCGAGCGGCACTTCACGGTGGCATCGCGTCCGGGAGGCCGCTTCGCGTATGCAAAGGCAGGCTACGAGAGCCCCTGCGGGTTTGTCGGCTGTGGCTGGCAGCGTGTGGGGGACGGCTGGAGGTTTGCCGTGGAGGTGCCTGCCAACTGTGCGGCTACGGTGGTATTGCCGGACGGGTCCACCCGCGAGGTGGGTGCCGGTGTTCACGAGTTCGAGTGCGTCGCGCGTGCGGCAAGGGAGGGCTAGAAGATGGATTCCAAGTACACCAGGGCCGCCGAGAAGGCCGTGGGCGCACTGAGCGAAGAGCAGCTCGTGGACCTTGGCGTTGGCGCGGACTTCTGGAGGTCGAAGGGGTTTTCCCAGGCGGGGGTGCCAGCCCTCACGGTGAGCGACGGCCCCAGCGGGCTTCGCTACCAAAAGCCCGGCACCGACGCCAAGGGCATGACCGTCTCGGAGCCGGCAACCTGCTTCCCCGCGCTGGCGACGCTTGCCGCCACCTGGGACGCAGACGTTGCCGGGCAGGTGGGGCGCGCCATAGGGGCCGAGGCTCGTGCGCTTGGCGTGGGCGTTGTCCTGGGGCCGGGGCTCAACATCAAGAGAAGCCCGCTCTGCGGCCGCAACTTCGAGTACTTCAGCGAGGACCCGCTTTTGACGGGCACCCTGGCCACGCGCTACGTGCAGGGCGTCCAGTTCACGGGCGCGGGCTCGTGCATCAAGCACTTTGCCGTGAACAACCAGGAGTACAAGCGCTTCTCCAACGACTGCATCGTGGACGAGCGGACGCTGCGCGAGATCTACCTGCGTGCCTTTGAGATGGTGGTCCGCGAGGCCGAGCCCCAGATGGTCATGAGCGCCTACGTGATGCTCAACGGCATCTACTGCAGCGACAACAGCCACCTTCTGCGCGACATCCTGCGTGACGAGTGGGGCTTTGATGGCGTCGTGGTGACCGACTGGGGTGGCATGCACGATCGCGCTGACGCCTACGAGGCCGGCTGCGACCTGGCCATGCCCGGCGGTGGCAGGCACCTGCAGGGACAGGCGTCTGCTGCGCTGGCCTCGGGTAGGCTGCGCCGCGAGCGCGTGCTCGAGTCTGCCAGGCGTCTGGCCGCGCTGGCGATCGCGCATGCGAACGATGCGGAGGGAGCGCCTGCCGTGGACGTTGTCGCCAACCGTGCGGTTGCGCGTCGTGCTGCCGCCGAGGGGCACGTGCTTCTCGCCAACGATGGTGTGCTCCCGCTTGCGGCGGGCGCGAGCGTGGCGCTTGTAGGGCAGCTGGCTGAGAAGCCCCGCTATCAGGGTGGGGGCTCCAGCCACATCAACGCACGGCATGTTTCAAGCGTGCGCGAGCTGCGTCCTGGCTGGTCATACGCCGCAGGCTATAACGCCCGCACCGGGGAGACGACGGATGAGCTGGTAGAGGAGGCCGTGCGCACGGCCGGTGAGGCGGACGTGGCCGTTGTGGTGGTGGGACTGCCCGAGACCATCGAGTCCGAGGGCTACGACCGAGATGACATGCGCCTGCCCGAGGGGATGGACCGGCTCGTGGCCGCCGTCAACCCGCGCACCGTGGTGGTGCTGCAGTGCGGAAGCCCTGTCGAGATGCCCTGGGAGAAGGACGTTGCCGCGGCGCTGTACGCAGGTCTTGGCGGGGAGGCGGGTGCCGAGGCGACGGTCGACGTGCTCGAGGGCGTGGCGAATCCCTCCGGCAAGCTGCCCGAGACCTGGCCGCTGTGCGCGGGAGACGCTCCGTGCATGGGGTGGTGGGGCAACCCGCATCGTCAGTCGCAGTACCGCGAGGGCGTGTTTGTGGGGTACCGCTACTACCAGACCGCAGGCGTCCCCGTTGCGCACTGCTTTGGGCACGGGCTCTCGTACACGAGCTTCTCGTACGGTGACCTTGAGGTGGATGCCGCTAGCCGCACGGCGAGCTTTGCGGTCACGAACACCGGGGAGCGTGCTGGTGCGGAGGTGGCCCAGGTCTACGTTGGCGCGCCTGCGGATGGGGTGCCCCGGCCGCGCGTCCAGCTTGCGGGCTTTGCGCGCGTGCCGCTTGCGCCGGGTGAGACGCAGCGTGTGAGCGTGGAGCTGGACGAGAGGTCCCTCTCCGCCTGGGATGGTGGTTGGAAGATCTCCAGTGGCATTTACCAGGTCTTTGTTGGCTCCTCGGTTGAGGACGTACGGCTTTCGGGCACGCTGGAGGTGACAGGTGCCGGGGCCACTGCTCCCGATGCGCTTGCCGGCACGTGGTACCAGGCGCCCAAGGGAAAGCCCACCCAGGCAGACTTCGAGGCCCTGCTCGGGTACGCCATTCCCCCCGAGGCACGCCACACCAAGGGCAGCTACGACGAGACGGACTCGCTGCTCGAGATGGCCGAGACCTCCGGTGCCTGCCGCTTCTTCGCCGACCAGATCAAGGGCGCCATCGAGCGCGGCTATGAGGACAAGACCGACCCGCAGTGCCGCATGTCAATCATGTCCAGCGCGGGATGTGCGCTGTTTGGCCTGGTGAACTGCTCGGGTGGTGCCATGCCCGTGTGGCTGGCAAACGCGCTCCTGAACCTGGCCAACGGCCACGCGCCCTGGCACAGAAGGTAGGTGCAAGCGTATGGACCTGGGAAAGAAGATGGTGTTCGATGTTGCCGCAGGTGCCGTGGCGGTGCTTGTGGGTCTCGTGGTCACGGGGCAGCGCATAGGCTGGGGCCCGTTCGCGGGGCTGCGCGACTGGGAGCCCGACGTCAGGTCAATCGAGGACCGCTACGACGCGAGCTCGCGCGAGGGGGAGGTCGTCTTCTACGGCATGAGCAACTTCACGTTGTGGAGCCAGCTGGATGACGACTTCCCGCAGTACAGGGTCCAGAACCATGGGTTCGGCGGAAGTACGGACGAGCTTCTGGTCAAGTATGCGGACCGTCTGCTCTATCCGTATGACCCTGCGGTCGTGGTGTTTCAAACTGGGTCGAACGACTACACACAGATGGTGGGGACAGATGACGAGAAGCTTCGCAAGTGCATGGACTACAAGAGGGACATGTACGCGACGTTCCACGATAGGCTTCCCGATGCCAAGTTCGTGGTGATGAGCGGACTGCTGCTCCCGGGCCGTTCCGAGTACACTGCGCTGACGCAGCGTGTGAACGAGGAGCTTGCAAAGCTGTGCGAGGAGCACTCGGACTACATGACGTTCGTGGATGCGTCTGCGATGACGTATGACGCAGGCGAGTATCGTAGCGACCTCTTTAGGAGTGATGGCATCCACCTGAACCACGAGGGAGAGCTTGCGTGGCGTGACGGGTACATCCTGCCCGCTCTCGACGAGGTTGCTCCGCAGAGCTGCAGGAGGGGCTAGCCATGACCAGCGCGTTTGCACACCTGATGAACGTGGTCTTCCGGCTGATGCCGCAGGATGAGCCCGGCCAGTCCCACGATTACGTGGCCGAGAGGCAACGCAACGACCGCAAGCCGCCTCGTCCTCCCAGGGGCGTGGTGGTCGAGCAGATTGACCTTAACGGACTGGGTGGGGAGCGTGTCACGAAGCCCGGCAATCACCACGGTTGGGTGCTCTACATCCATGGTGGTGGCTTTACCGTGGGGTCCGCACGCGAGCGCCGCGAGATATGCCAATACATCGCCGACCGCTTTGGCTACAATTGCGTGAGCTGCAATTACCGGCTGGCGCCAGAGCATCTGTGGCCGTCACAGGTGGATGACGCGTTTGCGGCGTGGAAGGGCCTTCTCGCCCTAGGGGTCGATCCCAGCGAGGTTATCCTGGCAGGCGAGAGCGCTGGTGGCACGTTGGCGCTGTCGTTGGCGTTGCTGCTCAAGCAGCGGGGAATGGCACAGCCCAAGGGCATCGTCGCGCTCTCTGCCTCGGTGACGCAGGCTGAGGTGCTTGCCTCGCACAGGGCAAACGCGGATACCGACTACATGCTGCGGCACGCTGTCGAGCAGGGGCAGCTGCGTCTGGTCTACGGGAAGCACCGAGACGACCGGGCATTCCTGCGCGACCCCATCGTCTCGCCCCTGTACGGTGACTATGCGGGCTTGCCGCCGGTGTTTCTCAGCGCGTCAGACACCGAGGCTCTGCTGGACGACTCGCGCGAGCTGCACCAGCGGCTTTGCGACGCGGGGCACCCCTGCGCAATCGACATCCAGCACGGGTGTTGCCACGCGTTCCAGGTTTTCACCCGCATGCCCGAGGCACGTGCGGCGCTGGCTGCGGCGTTCGCGTTCATGGACGGTGGCGGCCGGTGAGTACTGGCTTGCGTGAGTTCGACGGGCTGCGGGGCCAGGCGGTGAACCCCTTCCTGCCGCAGGACGTCTACGTGGCTGACGGCGAGGTGCACGTCTTTGGCGGGCGCGCCTATCTCTTTGGCAGCCACGACGTCGAGGGCGGAAATGAGTTCTGCATGGGCGACTACGAGTTCTTCTCGGCACCGGTAGATGACCTCTCGGCTTGGACTAGCAGGGGCGTCAGCTACAGTCCGCGGCAGGACCCGCTGTGGAGCCCTCGGCGTCGCTACGCCTATGCCCCTGACGTAGTGCGTGGCAACGACGGCCGTTTCTACCTGTATTACTGTCTGGCCGGCTACCAGGGGCCAATCAGCGTGGCAGTGTGCGATGAGCCCGACGGCAACTATGACTACCTGGGGTTCGTTCGAAATGAGGATGGCTCGCTCCTGCGGCGCTTCGTGCCCTTCGACCCGGCGGTCATGAACGACGGCGGCACCATCCGCCTGTACTACGGCACGTGGTGGCCATTCGACCAGATGCCTGTCGTGCTGCGCCCGGTCTTCCGTCGCGTGGAGGCGGGCATGTTTGGCAAGACGCCGCAGCAGATAGCCGCGCAACCTGGTGGCGTCATGGGACCCGTCACCTGCACGCTGCAGGATGACATGCTGACGGTGGCCACGCAGCCCGTCCGGGTGCTACCCACAGACACCAGGCACACGCCGTTCGCCAGCCACTTCGCCATTCCAGCACTGTCTGCGGGGCATGGCATGGTGGGCCATGGGTTCTTCGAGGCGTCCAGCATACGGAAGGTGGGGGAGCGCTACGTGTTCGTATACTCCTCGGTGAACAACCACGAGCTGTGCTACGCCACAAGCGACCGCCCCGACGGGGGCTTCACGTATGGTGGAGTGCTGGTGAGCAACGGCGACGTGGGCGTGGACGGCCGCGACGAGCGCGACCGCGCCAATGCCACGGGCACCACGCACGGCTCCATTGAGCGCATCGGTGACCAGTGGTATGTGTTCTACCATCGGCTGACGCACGGCACTGACTGGTCTCGCCAGATGTGTGCCGAGAAGATCTTTCCACAGGCAGATGGCTCGATTGCGCAGGTGCCATTGACCTCGTGCGGACTTAGCGAGGGCAACCTGCGCGGGCGGGGCACCTATCCCGCCACCATCTGCTGCCACCTCACGAACGGGCACATGCCGCATACGGGCAACCGGGCAGTGCAAGGCATCCCCATGGTGACCCACGAGGGCGAGGGGTCAGATGCGGTGCGTTTCGTGGGAGGAATGTCTGGCGGCTGCTATGCGCTCTACCGCTACTTCGACCTGACGAGAACCCGTGGCGTCGGAGTTGTGGGGCGCGGCAGCGGATCGCTGGAGGTTCGAGTGGACGGTGCCTCTGTAGGGAGACTTCAGCTGGATAGTGCCGAGTGGCAGACCTCGCAGGTGGATGTGCATGGACTCGGCGCTCGCGTCTCGATTGAGCTTGCGTGCTTGAATGGGTGCCTGGACCTGCTGGCATTGGAGCTTGCCTAGGTGTTGCGGGTGCCCTTGGGGCCGTCTGGAACTGGTGCCTCTGAGATTATCGCGCGCAGCTTTTGGTCTCCTCGACGTTTGCCCAGTTGGGCGAGAAGCAACCGTAAAGTTACGTGCATTAATTGCTGCCGCCGAAGGTCTGGCGACACCAGGGCCACGGGGTGGCGTGCCGTGCTGGGAGTGGCGCACCCCGCTGGAGGCGGGTTGCCTTGCCCCATCACTCACTTGGTTGTGAGACAGGCTTCTCTCTACTCAGCCATGTCCGTAAGGCTTGCCTTGTCACGCGATGAGCTTCGAGGTTGGGGGCAGGCGATCTGGTCGGTTCCCATGGATGTGAACCCATCTGCTGCTCCTGCCCTTCGCTGGGCGGGAGGGGCTGTAGGTGGGGGCAGGGTCAGTTGGCGGCCTCAAAAGCCAGTGCGGCCGCGGTGCCGTGCTCAGCACGAGTTCGGCGCACCGTTCTTCTCCATAGGCAACAGGGCATCCACGCAAAACGTCACATCGCTAGCGGAGAAGCTGATGGTGCCGCCGTAGCGCTCTACGATGGCGCGCATGGAACGGGTGCCAAAGCCATGGTCTGCGGTAATGGCCTTCGTGGTCCGTGGGAGGCCGTCGTAAAACTCCAGGTCATGGGTACCCGGATCATAGTAATTCTCGACATGGACGCTTGCCATGCCAGCGCGCATGCGAACGATGAGCGAGATTGACCGGTGCGCTTGGTCGTCGAGCGCAGTCACCGCTCGTACCGCGTTGTCGAGGGCGTTTCCGAAGAAGGAGTAAATATCAGCGGGTGCCATCCCCGCTAGCGCCGTGCCATCGGCGATGCAGCTAAGTGTAATGCTGCTTCTCTCGCACACAAGGTTCTTCTCCGTGAGAATCGTGTCCAAGGCCTCGTTGCCCGTGCGCACTGCCGAGTCGTATACGCGAATCTCGCTGGCCACGCCGTCGAGCGCGGACCTGTCTACGGAGGTGCCACCGTCGGCGAGCGTCCTTATCTGGTGGCGCAGGTCGTGGCACTTGAGATTGATGGCCTCGATGTTCTCCCGACTCATGGCATATTGGCGTTCGCGCTCGGCGAGCAGGCGCTCTGCCGTGGCCTTCTCGCCCGCGAGCCGGTGTACCGCCACGACTTGCACCTCTGCGGCCATCACGAACGAGCAGACCAATATATGGATGAGACGCAGGCATATGACCGCATCCATGCGGAGTGCGCCAAGGACCACATACTTCAGGATGAGGTCGAAGCCAATCACGCCAAACACAACCACGGCAATCATGGGAAGAAGCGTTGGGTCGAGATGCCCGGCAAGCCCCGAGGGGTCAATGCGACGGATGAACACCTGCCATGCCATTGCATATACCAATGCGTAGTATGCAACGGTGAGAGCAAGGGGCATCGCTGTGAAGAGGCGATTCGCACCTACGGGAGTCAGGCCAATAAGCTCCCAGACGCTACTCGCCAGGTTTTGAAGCGCATACCCCGCTGTCGCGCAATAGGTCGCTGCGAGAAAGCTCATCTCGAAGCAGGAGGGCAACGCAGGTATGGTGGCAACGAGGGCCATGGCGCAAAACGCCAAGGGGGCGATGACCGCGGGGAGCTCCGCTCCGATTCTCCCAATCTCCATTGCGCACTGGATGTCCTCGGGACTGGCAACGAGAAACGTCACGCAGATCATGATTACAGAGATACCGAGAAAACCAACCACAATGGCCGCTGCGCGCACGGGCGCTTGAGATCTGCGTGGCTGCCCATGCGCAAACAGGCTGGATGCGCAGAGGACCTCCGCGAACATCGCGGTGGACGAGATGGCCTGGGCAACGATGTCTATGGGGATCGGCGTCATATGGTGCCACCCAGGTATCGTGCGAGCGTTTCCATGCCTGGACGCTTGCGCGATCGACTGAAGTAGAGCATCGTGCCGTCATCGAGCATGACCGCATCCCCGCGCACCGTCGCGATGTGCCCCATGTTTGCGATGCATCCCTGGCTCACGAGGAGGAACTTGTCCGTTGGAAGCTCATCTACCAGCGATTTTATGCTGCCTCGTCTCCGAAGGCCCCCTTGGATTCCGCACAGATGGAACACGAGGTCGTGCTTGGACAGCTCGACATAGATGATGTCATCAATCTCAACGAGTCGCATTCCGCCAGCGGTGGGAATCGCCACGGTCCTGCCTGCGTTCTTCTTCACGGCGCGCATGGCCCGGTCCATGCGCATCGAGAAGTCCCCATATGCGATGGGCTTGACCATGAAGTCCAGTGCATCGACCTGATAGCCGCGTACCGCATACTGAGCGAGGTTAGTCACAAAGATGAGTGGCGTCGTGGTGTCTGATTCGCGAAGCATCTCTGCCGCCTCCATGCCGTTGATGCCGGGCAGGTCGATGTCCATGAAGACGAGGTCTGCCTGAATGGCGTCGTTTACCAGCTCGAAGGCCGTGACCGAGCGCGTCGTGATGAAGCGGATGCCATGCACTTTCCCATAGTGCTCGAGGTGGTTGAGAAGGATGGTGGCCTCTTCATCGGAGTCCTCCACCATGAGTATCCTGCAGTCTGTCATGAGACACCCCTTCCATCCCCACCTCCTGTAGCGTACTAGATTCAACCGGTCCTGTCCTCACGGTCTGGCAGAGCGGCTTCTGTCGCGCAGCCGGCAGAATCAGTCAACACCCAAGCACCCAAGCCCAGCTGAAGCTATGTTTTCGCTGGTAAGGGCAGCATCGATACTCTGATGGGAGGGGCAATGGTCAAAAGGATCAGCACTGCCCGCAAGGTAGGGCGGGTCATAAAGAGCGTGCTAAAGACTGTGCTCGTGGTGCTTCTTTCCGTGCTTATGGTGGCGGGCAATACGGTGCTGCCGACCTATGCACGCATGTTGAACAACATGCTCGGCTACGAGCAGTCCTGGGACAACTCGAAGGTGGATACCGCAGGACTCGACCTCGAGTACAACAAGGCTGACTACACGACTGACACTATCAAAGACGCAGAGAAGTCGCTCGACGAGCAGATTGCTGGTGAGGGATACGTGCTGCTCAAGAACGACGGTAACACGATGCCTTTTGCGCAAGGCACCACATTCAGCTTCTTTGGCGAGTCGGGAAAGACGCTCTCTGGTCAAACGACCGCAAGCTCCTATCTGGGCACCAGCGGCTCGTATGACAGCCTGAACGAGGCGTTCGAAGCGGAGGGCATGAACGTCAATGCCACGCTCGAGGACTTCTACCTCACAGGTGCTGGCAAGGACTACAGCCTAGGCAACGGCTCCATCAGCTGGGGCGACGCAGAGGACTTCTCCATCAATGAGTGCCCGCTCTCTGTGCTCCAGGGTTCTGACGGCGTGCTCGACTCTGCCAAGGGCACGGTTCCTGTCTTCGTTCTGAAGCGCGTTGCCGGCGAGGGCAGGGATGCCGCACGCTCGATGTACAACCATGCAGGCAATGCAGAGGACCAAGCAAAGACGTACCTCGAGCCTGACCCCACGGAGCTCGAGATCCTGCAGTACCTCAATGACAACTACTCTGATGTCGTGCTCGTAGTCAATACCTCCCAGGCAATGGAGCTTGGCTGGCTCTCCCAGTTCCCGAACATCAAGAGCGTCCTCTATGTGCCGAGTACGGGTACGTATGGCGTGAACTCTCTCGCCGGCATCTTCAGTGGGCGCATCAATCCGAGCGGTCGCACGGTGGATACCTTTGCTGCAGATACGCTTGCAAGCCCGGCAGCCCAGAACTTCGGCGACTACGCCTATCTCAATGAGGATGGCACAGATACCGGCTACAACTACGTGAGCTATGCCGAGGGCATCTATGTCGGCTACTAGTACTACGAGACGCGCTACGAGGATGCTGTGCTCGGACAGGGCAATGCCGGAGACTATACGTATGCGGATGAGGTCGTCTACCCGTTTGGCTACGGACTTTCCTACACGACGTTCGACTGGTCTGGCTTCCAAACGAGTTGGGACGGCACAACCTGCACGGCAACGGTACAGGTGACGAACACCGGCGACGTTGCCGGCAAGGATGTCGTGGAGCTCTATGCACAGTCTCCCCATATGGACTATGACAAGGCAAACGGCGTCGAGAAGTCCTCTGTCGTGCTTGTGGGCTATGCAAAGACGGACGAGCTTCAGCCCGGCGAGAGCCAGGACGTGACCGTCACGTTCGACCAGAGCCAGCTTGCCTCGTATGACTCGAACGGCGCCAAGACCTGGATCCTCGATGCCGGTACCTACTACCTCACCGTCGCTCATACGAGCCACGACGCCGTGAACAATGTGCTTGCGGCAAAGGGTGCTACCCCTGCCGATGCGGCAGGGGACACTGTGATGGTTGCCACGTACGTCCCTGCCAACACCGAGGTCGACACGATGACGTATGCAACGGATACGCAGACCGGTGCAGAGGTCACGAACCGCTTCGACGATGCAGTAGGAGATGTGACCTATCTCACGCGCTCTGATTGGACGGGCACGTTCCCGAAGCACGATGGAGGGGTCACGGACGAGATCTCTACGTGGGGCAACGAGATCAACGATGCAGATGGCAAGAGCTATGTGTATGGCAAGGTAGCGAGCCAGTCACTTCTGGACAGGCTCAACTCGTACGATTCGGGCAACCCAGAGACGGAAAGCTCCGACTTCAGCGATACGCCCACGTATGGGCAGAAGAACGGCCTCACGCTCGCCGACATGCGCGGGCTTGACTACAGCGACTCCAAGTGGGACAGCCTCCTGGACGAGCTTACCGTCTCCGACTACGACATCAGCATCAACCGTGGCGGCTACGGCACCGAGTACCTCGAGAGCGTCGGCAAGCCCTTCGGCCTCGATGCCGACTCTGCGTCGGGCCTTATCTACGGAGGCTCCGGATCCATGGTGGCGGGAGGGGCCATGTCGTTCTGCAGCCCAATCGTGCTGGCGCAGACCTGGAACCAGGACCTTGCCACCTCCTTCGGCAACATGATTGGCAATGAGGCCATCCTCGGTGGCGCCTCTGGCTGGTATGCCCCATGCATGAACATCCACCGCACGCCGTATTCCGGCCGCAACAGCGAGTACTACTCGGAAGACCCGTTCCTGAGCGGCACCTGCGCATCGCTCGAGATCCGTGCCGCTGCCGAGAAGGGCATGTACTGCACGATGAAGCACTTTGCCCTGAACGACCAGGAAAACCACCGTGGTGACCGTGGTGATGGCGGAAGCCTCGTCACCTGGGCAAACGAGCAGTCCATCCGCGAGACCTACCTCAAGCCCTTCGAGATGTGCGCCAAAGCGGGCACCGTCGAAGAGAGCTATGTGAAGGACAACGGCGACGGCACCTACACGAACGCCACCCGCGAGCATCCTGCCTGCCAGGCAATCATGACATCGTTCAACAGGGTCGGTGCCACCTGGGCAGGAGGCAGCTATGCGCTTCTGACCGAAGTCGCTCGCAACGAGTGGGGCTTCGAGGGCTGGGTCATCACCGATGCAGCCAATGACGGCAAGTTCATGAGTGCCCAGCAGATGATCGAGGCTGGTGGCGACACGAAGCTCACGTACATGCCTACGACCGGCAACGAGTGGGCCTTCGATTCGAACGATTCCGAGCAGTACCACTATGCCCGCGAGGCCATGCACCATCTGCTCTATACGATCGTGAACTCCAAGGCCATGTGCGGCTCCATGCCGGGCAGCATCTATGTGCCGGGCGTTCAGTTCGCGATGAAGGTCCGTATCGGCATCAATGTCGTGGGCGTGGCCGGCATTGCCCTCATCGTCTGGACCGGCTGGAGGAACCACAAGAAGCGCGCAGCCGAGCGTGCCGCCGAGAAGGTACAGAAGTAGCGCCGGCGCCGAGTGCCGTCTTGGTAACGCTCTAAGTCAAGTAAGGCCTGGGATGCCGAACAAGCGTCCCAGGCCTACTCTCTAGCTATGTGGCCGCTTTCCTTGTCTCCTTGCTAGTCAGTTGTGTTGCGCTTGCGCCATTCGCTGGGGCTCATGCCGCACCACGAGTTGAATGCGCGCAAAAAGCTGTTGAGTTCAAGGTATCCCAGCAGGTAGGCAATCTGGTCGGTGCCCATGGACGTGGTTGTGAGGTAGTGCTTGGCCAAGAGCTCGCGCGTGTGGTTGAACTGCCTCTGGAACGTGGTGCCTTCCTCGCCCAGCTTGCGCTGCATGGTGCGACGGCTCATGCCAAGCCTGCGCGCTACGTCGTCCGCCCCGCACTCGCCGGCGGGCAGCATCTCTACCAGGGCGCTGCGGACGCGGGCGGAGAGGGACTCGTCCACCTCGAGCTCCGCCAGGCGCCGGCCCAGCTCGGGCTCGAAGTAGCTCCACATGGCATCGTTGTGGCTTACGAAGGGGACGTCCATGTCCGTCGAGACAAACGCCAGCACGTTGCGCGGGCCCTTCTGCGGCTCGCACCCAAGGAATGCCGAGAAGGACGTGCCCTCAGGCGGCTCCTGCATCTGGGCCTCGGCGGCGCCTATGTGCTGGCGCGTTGCCGTGTGCAGGAGGTTCACCAGGAAGGAAAACTCCACCTGCACGAGGAAGCCGGGCATGGTGAGGTCCGCATCGCCGCAGGTCATCTCGACGGAGAGGAGGCCGCCCTTCTCGTCCACGATGAACTCCATGGGGCCAATGAGGCGCTTGTAGCGCATGAGGCGCTCGATGCAGGCGCGGCCGTCACGTGCGCAATACGAGGCGAAGATAGGCGGGCTGAACTGCTCGATGCCCTGTGCGCTGGCCATGCGCACAGCGGCGTCCTCGCCGGCTGCCAGCTGGCCCACGGCTTCCATGAACGCGAAGTAGTCTTCGGCGGTCATGGTGGGCGTCTCCCGCACGAAGGTGTCCTCGGGAGCTCCCGCGCGGCGCAGGGCCTCCTCGGCGCTCACACCGAACGCCGCCAGCATGCGCGAGTACTCGCGGTCAAGGATGTATCGCTTCATGGTGGTCACCTCCGTCTGCCTAGCAGTTTACTTGTTGGCGCTGCCGGCGACCTGCTGGTCATACACAAAGTCCAGCATGGTCTTCTTGGGGAAGAGCGGTGCCAGTGCCATCATGGGACGCTGTCAGCCGGGCAGGCCGCTCGTCACGTTGAGTTCGCCCTTGAGCATTCCCTCGTAGCCGTCTCGTGCCACCTGCATGGGGTCGACCGCGTTTGCGAACAGCCTGGTGTCGGCAAGCCCGCCCGCGTTGGCGAAGCCCGTCTGCATGGCGCCGGGTATGAGGGCGGTCACGGTGACGCCGGTGCCCTTGAGCTCGCGCCAGAGGGCGTTCGACCAGCTGGTGACGTAGGCCTTCGTGGCGTAGTAGACGGCCTGCACCAAGCGGCGGGGTCTATCGTGACGGATGAGAGATCTGTGGGGTTAGTGCCGAGAGTGTCAGTCGACGCACCCGCCGTTGCAGCGCCTTCCGCGCCCTTGGCCGATTCCGAAGACTTGCTGTTGGAGCAGCCTGCAAGCGTGAGGGCTCCAAGCGCGCCACCAAGGACGAACGACCGCCTTGTGATTGCGTCAGCGGTAGTGCTGCTGTTGGACTTGGACATGGTATCCCCCAATCGCGTCACCGCGTCGCGCCAAGGTGTGAACCGGCTGTGGCACGTTCTTTGTCTGATGGGATAGCCTGCGGTTGTCTGGATTCTATCCAACAGCGGGGGCATCCTCTGCGGCTTCCTAGGGTGAACACGACAGGGGCATATGACTTAAGTTATCTGAAAATCTCGAGCACGATTGATGCGCCCAGGTACTGCGACATCCTCTCGACGCGATTCCCGCCTTGGCGTAAGGTTTGCCCATGGAGAAGAAACTAACATATCGTGACTATGCCCACTATGCGAACCTTTCATCGGCGGAACTTGCGCGCCAGTGCGAGGCGGAGGCATTTCGCGCTACGGGTCCGGGCGGACAGGGCGTCAACACGACAGACTCCGCCGTTCGCATGCGCCATGTGCCTACGGACATTACCGTGGTGAGCAGGGAGTCGCGTAGTCAGCTGCGGAATCGTGAGCGCTGCCTCGAGAAAATTCATGCCGAACTGGCCCGACGCTCACGCCGGCCAAAGAAGCGGCATGCGACCAAGCCCACGCGGGCGTCCGTGCGTCGGCGGCTGGATGAGAAGGGCCGACGCGCCGCAGTCAAGCGCCTGCGACGTCATCCTGGCATGAACGAGTAGCGAATCAAGGTCGCTCGCGTGGCCGGCGGTGGTGCGCCAAGCACTTCCTGCACAAAAACGTCCTATCGCTGGGAAATCTCGGGTACGGTGCACAAAAACGGGCTATCGCGGGGGCATTTGGGAGACCGATATCAGTGTTTGAACTTCTTGATACATAATAATGGAAATAATAGGTAAAATATTATAGAAACTGTATATGTAGTTGTAAATTTGATATTGGCTGGCTTTTAGTGTCCCGCGTTAGCGCGTTTTTGTGCAACGAGGTGCCGAATCCCCCGCGATAGGGCGTTTTTGTGCAGCTGCGGAAGTCTACCCATCCTCTTCGGAGAGGAAATCGAGCAGCCGTACGATGCGTAGGTCGGGCACAATCCACAGGAGGAAGGCCAGGGCAAGCAGCACAACGGCATAGTGTGAGCTGGGTAAAAGCAGCGTCAGCACCAGCGCTACCGTCTCAAATGCCAAGGTTAGCCGCTCCTTCAAGAGCGAGCGCTTTTCCATGGCGGCACGCTTTGCCATCTCGCTTTCGGTGGCTGCCGCAGCCGGAGTGCTCCCACTCAACTGGTGACGAATGATGCGCTCCAGATTCATATACGTAAGCGAAACAAGTATGTTGAGCAACATATAGCAGGTGGTGGGCAGTGCCGAGAATCCAGTCTTCTGCATCCAGTCGGTTGCGAGAGGGAAGAACGAGAGCATAAACAAGAAAGCGAGGTTGGCCCAGAGCATGCGGCCGTTCACGCGACAGACGAGCTTGAGCAGGTGATGGTGGTTGTTCCAGTATGTTCCCACGCCAACGAAGCTCACCGCATAGGCGCAGATGGCAGGGACAAGGCTGAGAAGGTCGGCGAGCGAATTGCCCTCCGGCGCAGAAATCCCAAGAACCATGATTGTAATGATGATGGCAATCACGCCATCGCTGAACGCCTCCATGCGATCTTTGTCCATGTGGTTCCCCTCGTTAACGCATGTGCGCACTCAGAATAGCGCAAGGAGCTCGCTTCCGCCGACGGTGCCCTAGGTTCGCGCCGGCGATGTCTCTCCTGGAGTCCTGGAGTTCTTTGGGTGCTACCCTAGAGTCCTATCCAGAGAGGGGAAGCCATGACAGGAAACGAGACCCGCGGAGGGGTCATCGACGCAATTCTGCAGCGCTACGAGGACCTTTCGGATGCCGAGAAGGCCGTCGCGGATTTCATTCTCAACCACAAGGGGACCGTCTCGTCGCTCTCGGCGGTCGAGATAGCCCGCCTCTCGGGCATCTCTAACACTACCGTTTCGCGTTTCGTCCGCTCGTTGGGCTACGCAAGCTTTGCGGACATGCGCTATGCCCTCGCGCGCGAGGAGACCGCGAGCAAGGAGCGCTCGTTCGATGACTCGCGCGGCATAGGCCTCTCCGATATCCGTGGCTCGCTCGACTATGTGCTCGAAACAAAGATCGAGGAGCTGAGAAGCACGTTCGCCGCCCTCAGCGAGGAAAGCGTCACCAAGGCGGTGGGCATGCTCTCGTCTGCGCGCATCGCGATGTTCGTGGGCGTGGGCAGCTCGCTTCCTATGGCGCAGAGCGCAGCCATCAAGTTTTCCCAGGCAGGCGTCAACGCCATTTCCCCCTCTACGAGCGACGGTGCCATGATTACCGCCTCGCTCATGCAGCCGGAGGACTGCCTGGTCGTGATCTCGAACTCCGGTCGGTCGGACCGCCTGCGTAAGATAATGAACAATGCCATCGACCGCGGCGTCTCCACCATCGTGGTCACGCGCAACGAGGGCTCACCGCTTGTCGAGCGCGCGGACGTCTTCCTCAAGGTTGCCTCCCGAGACTATCTGCTCGTAAACGACTTTGACTTTTCTCACAACTCGATCAACTACGTGCTCGAGTCGATCCTCCTGCTGCTCTTCCACAGCTCGCGTGACGCAAACGAGTACAACCTCCAGCTCTTTAACCGTACCATCGCTAGCGAGAAGAATGGCTAGCGAGAAGGAAGGCGGGCAAGCAGGAAGGCTAGCGAGAAGCGCCGGCCTTACCGGGCATCCGCTGTTTCATCGGGCGATGCTTCCCCGAGGGGAGTATCGCCCGCTTCTGTGCAATGGGGATAACGCCAATCCCTTCTATATCGCGCTCGCAGGGTCCACAGTACCATTGGCGGAAAATCATTTTCATATAATTTGATTTCTATGGCATTCTTTTTTATGAAAACGGCATGAGTGCCGCAGAGACTGGCCACATGAAGGGCCGCGTAAGCGGCGAACGAGTTTGCGGCCGGCAATCACGCATTTGGAGGGAGCAATCAGATGGGGATTGAACAGAAGCAGGTCACGCGCCGTGGTGCCGTTGCCCTTGCACTGTCTGCCGGCCTTGGACTGACGGGCTTGCACGGCGTTGTGGACTCCTGGAGGGGGACCATCGACTCCGCTCTGGGTACGACGAGCTCCGAGCAGACGGCGGATGACAAGTTCACTCCGAGCATCGCGACGACCGATGACCTGATTAAGGCACACGAGGATCTGGGGCGCCGCGTTGGCCAGGAGGGCACCGTCCTCATGAAGAACGAGGGCCAGGCGCTGCCGCTTGCAAAGGGTGCAAAGGTGACGCTCCTGGGGATGGGCTCCATGTACCCCTTCCTGGGCGGCAAGATGGGCTCAACAATTACCACTGACGCCGCGGTCGATCTGGTGACAGCACTCGAACAGGCGGGCTTTGAGCTCAACCCCACCATGACCGGCATCTACGAGACCCTTGGCGCCGTCGAGGACACCGCCGCCGCCAACCCGACGCCCTGGATGAAGTCCGTCTCCTACAAGTATCGCCCCGCTGGTTTTGCGACCCCCTACGTGCCTAACGAGCCGTCCTTCGACACCTACGTTAGCGAGGGTGGCGCAAGCGAGGACTTTGCCAGCAGCTTCGCTGAGTACGGAGACGCAGCGATCGTGGTGCTCTCCCGTCCCGGTTCTGAGGGCAGCGATTACTACCCCGGTGCCGCAGGCATCGACGCCGAGACCTATGGAACTAAGAACCCCTTGGGAATCTGCACCAACGAGCGCGCCCTCATCCAGCTCGCCGAGGAGCACTTCGACAAGGTGGTTGTGCTCGTCAATAGCGGCTCAACCATGGAGCTGGGCGACCTCAAGGACGCCTCCAAGATCACCGCCATCCTCAACATCGGCTTCCCCGGCGCGTATGGCATGCTCGGCGTGGCAGACGTCCTCGATGGTACCGTGAGCCCCTCGGCCTGCCTCCCCGACACCTTCGCTGTGGACACCGCCATGGCCCCCGCATCGCAGAACTTCGGTTCCATCAAAATCGCCGACACGTCCATGATCACCTGGCCAGGCTCGCTTATGGGCACCATGGGCACCGACATCGCGGGCGGCTTCCTCGGTGGCGAGAACAGCACGGCATCCGCCTACTACCTCATCGAGGCAGAGGGAATCTACACCGGCTACAAGTACTACGAGACCCGCTACTACGATGCCGTGGTCGGCGGAGGCAACGCGACCGGTTCTGCCGGAGCCTCCAACGGTGCCTCATCATGGGACTACGATAAGGAGGTCGCCTATCCCTTCGGCTATGGCCTGTCCTACACCACCTTCCAGCAGACGCTCGACGACGTCCAGGTGAACATGGACGAGAAGACCGTCACCGCAAAGGTTACCGTCACCAACAACGGCTCCGTAGCTGGCAAGCATGTCGTTCAGCTCTACGTCTCCGTGCCCTACACCGACTACGACAAGAAGGCGGGCGTCGAGAAGTCCGCGATCCAGCTCATTGGCATCGCGAAGACCGACGAGCTCAAGCCAGGTGACGACCAGCAGCTCACCATCACCGCCGACCTGTATGACATGGCCAGCTGGGATGTCTTCGCAAAGAGCGGCAAGGGTGGCTGGATTCTCGATGGGGGAGACTACTGCTTCCTCATTGCCGAGAACGCCCATGCAGCCGTGAACAACGTCCTGGCTGCCCAGGGCAAGGGCGCGGAGGGCGACGCGTCCATGGTGAGCATCAAGTCCATTGGCTCCGAGGGCACCGTCGATGACTCGACGCTCTCGAAGTCGAAGAATGGCACCGAGGTTACGAATCAGCTCGCGAGCGCCGACGTGAACTACTACAAGCCGGACTACGCCACCCAGCTCACGAGAAGCGATTGGAACGGCACTTTCCCCCGCACCTACGACGACCTGACAATCGACGGTGACAAGCAAGAGGAGTGGATCAAGAACCTCTGCTGCGAGCAGTACGAGATTACCCAGAACGGCGAGGTCACTGACATCGACGGCGCCTCGGCGGGCCTGACTCTCGCCGACCTCGCGGGAGATGACAACGTCGACGACTCCCAGTGGGACAGGCTCGTGGACGAGATCCCCGTGGACACGCTGTTCGCAAAGATCATCAAGGGCGGAAGCCAGTCCGACCTTATCCCCGAGATCCAGAATCCCGTCGTCTACCAGAACGACGGCCCCAATGGCTTCAACACTACGATCTCTGGCCGCGGCCTCCACACCGACGACGCAAATGCCTCCTATGTCCTCAATACCATGGCAAGCGAGACGGCCATCGCAAGCACCTTCAGCGAGGACATCGCAAAGAGCTGGGGCGAGCTGCTGGGCAACGATGGCCTCTGGAGTGGCAACTACCTGCTTTGGGGTGCCGCTGCCAACATTCACCGCTGCCCCTACAACGGACGCAACTTCGAGTACTACTCAGAGGATCCGGTGCTCTCGAGCGCCATGTCCGTCCGCACGGTTGAGGGTGCGCTCGAGTACGGCGTGATCATCGGCCCCAAGCACTTTGCCTTCAACGACCAGGAGTCGAGGCGCGGAGGCATTGCTCCCTACTTCACCGAGCAGAAGGCCCGCGAGGGCGAGCTGCGCGCCTTCCGCGCCTCCTTCGAGGATGCTGGCGCCCTTGGAATCATGACCGCCTTCGGTAGGGTCGGCGCGACGCCCGTCAACGGATCGTGGGGCCTCCTGCGCAACATCCTTCGCGGTGAGTGGGGCTTCAACGGTCTCATGTCGACCGACATGGTGAGCAACCCTGGCTACTTCCGTCCCGAGATGTGCATCTACGGTGGCGTGACGATGATGGCCGACTTCTCGACCGACGAGACCCTGGCAGACGTCCAGGAGAGCTGGCCTTACATGACCCACGACCTCATCGTCTCGGATGCGACGCTCGTCGAGTACGCCCGCCAGAACATGAAGTACCAGCTCTATGCGTTTGCCCAGAGTGCCGCCCAGAACATCAAGACCGTGAGGGTCACGCCCTGGTGGGAGGCCGCGCTCAACGGAGCCACGGTCGCCGGCTATGGACTTGCCGCCGTGTTCGGCGCGCTGTACGTGCGCGACGCCGTGAAGGGCGCGCGTGACGAGAAGGAAGCTAAGGAGGAGAACTAATGGGTTCTGAGAAGAAGTCTTTGGGGGCAGCGGGTGTGCTCTACGTCAGCGTCTGCCTGCTGAGCATCGTGACGTTCGTGCTCTATGTCATGAACGCGACCCGCGCGTACTATGTCGACCTCAGCCCCGTCATCGTCGTGCTTCTCGTCCTGGCAGTCGCCTGCGAGGTCCTGGTCATCGCGCTAGGGTGCGGCTCGCGAGGAGGCGCCAAGGCGGTCCTCTCCGACGTCCTTCGCGTTGCCGTTCCCGCCTTCGTCGCGGTCGCGGGCGTGATGTTCATCTCCGCACGCGTAGAGTCACTGGCCCAGGTCCTTGGCTCGAACCTCGAGCTTGGCAACGTTGAGGCCCACGAAGCCGCCATGCAGGCGGTTGCGATCATCGTGGTGTCCCTGGTAACCTGGCTCCTCTCTGTGGTCTCTGCCTTTGTGGGCAGGGGTAAGGGCACCAAGTAGCGAGCGCATGGCCGACGCCTTCGCGTCGGTGAGAATGGACAGCAGCGGGCGGGCAGGGGATGCGTCCCATGCCCGCCCTTCTTGAAATGGGGAATGGCATGCTGAGACTACGACGATTTGCCTGTGAGGGCCTTGAGAACGGCTGCGTGACAGACGAGACGCACCCGCGTTTCTCGTTCGCCTTCGAGAGCGACCGCAGCGGGGCGAGCCTGTGCGAGGTCACGCTCGAGGCCAATGGCTGGACATGGCGCGACACCGGTCGGGCGTCTGTGCGCTACGATGGTGCGCCTCTCTCGCCATGCACCACCTACCAGGCACGCATTTGCGCAACCGATGATGCTGGCGAGTCCGCGAAGGGCACGATCGAGTTCGAGACGGGGCTTCTCGGCGGTGCTTGGGAGGCAGAGTGGATAAGCGATGCCTCCTACCACTTTGGCGAGAGGGGCGTTGCGCCTGTGCCCATGGTCTTTCGGTATGGCTTCCCGCTCGAGGGCGGGGTGCGCCGTGCCCGCGTCTACGCCACGGCGCTTGGCATCTACGACATCTCCCTCAACGGCGAGCGCGTGGGCGAGCGCTACTTTGCGCCAGGCTTCACCTCGTACGCCTCTACGCTCCAGTACCAGGCCTATGACGTGACAGACCGGCTTGCTGCGACGAACGAGCTTGTGGTGACCGTCGCCGGCGGCTGGGCGGTGGGGCCGTTCTCCTACACGCGCGCGAACCGCGTCACCGCCGACAGGCAGGCGCTCCTTCTTGAGGTGCGCGTTGAGTATGAAGACGGGTCGACACAAGTCCTGGGGACCGGTGACGGCTGGGAGGTCACCGAGGACGGTCCGTGCCACATGGCCTGCTTCTACGACGGCGAGACGTACGACGCACGCGTGAGCTTGGACAACGCCGCCTGGCGCCCGGCCGCGCGCGAGACCCTGCACGTGAGCCCGGCGCTTCTCGCCGAGGATGGCGCGCCCGTCTGCGCCCACGAGCTCATGCGGCCCGAGAGCTGCACCAAGGTGGGCAACGAGCTGGTTTACGACTTTGGGCAGAACTTCGCAGGCGTCGTCGACCTCGTCGTGGATGGGCTCGAAGGCCAGACCATCGTCGTGCGCCACGCGGAGATCCTGAAGCCGGACGGAACGCTCAACACGGACTTCCTGCGCACGGCGAAGGCAACCGTCACCTACGTCTGCCGCGAGGGGCGCCAGGAGTTCTCGCCGCGTCTCACGTACATGGGCTTTCGTTATGTGTCGGTGAGTGGTGTGGACGAGGCGAACATCGAGGTGCGCGCCCGGGCGCTCTACTCCGACCTGCGCCAGACCGGCGAGTTCGTCTGCTCAGACGAGCGCCTTAACCGCCTGCAGGAAAACATCGTGTGGAGCTCGAAGTCCAACCTCATGGACATCCCCACCGACTGCCCGCAGCGAGACGAGCGCATGGGCTGGACCGGTGACATCGCGGTCTTTGCCCCAACCGCCTGCTTCAACTTTGACATGGGTCGCTTCCTGCGTAAATGGCTCCGCGACGTGCGAGTGGAGCAGTACCGCACGGGCGGCATCCCCGTGACCGTCCCGTCGCAGGGCTTTGGCTTCCCCACGACCATCCCTCCCATGGCGGTGGACTTCTGGGGCGACGCCTGCGTCCTGGTGCCGTGGGCGCTCTACCTGGCAGAGGGGGACGAGGAGGTACTGCGCGAGAACTTTGAAACCATGAGGCGCTATGTCGACGCATGCCGCTTCTGGGCTGGCTTTGGCGTGGGTGACTACCACTACATCTGGCACACGCCCGCGGTGCTCCACTTTGGTGACTGGGTTGCCCCCGACGTACCGAAGATGAGCCAGTGGCAGGGCCGCAGTAGGTGGACGGCCACGGCGAGCCTGCAGCACACGAGCGGCCTCGTTGCGCGCATTGCGAAGATTCTTGGCGAGAAGGACGCCGCCGAGAAGTACGGGCGTCTGAGCGAGCGCGTTGCCAGGGCGTATCGTAACGTCTTCACCGACGGCCACGGCAGGCTCAAGCGGGAGTTCCAGACCGCCTACGTCCTGCCGATTCAGTTTGGGATGTTCAAGGGCGAAGAGCTCAGTGCGGCGGTGGCTCGTCTCTCTCAGCTGGTCGAGCAGGGTGAATACCGCATTGGCACCGGTTTTCCTGGCACCCCGTACATCCTCTTCGCCCTTGCGGACCACGGCCAGAAGGACGTGGCCTTCAAGATGCTCGAGTGCACGGAGTGTCCCTCGTGGCTCTACGAGGTGGTCCACGGCGCAACGACGATCTGGGAGCGCTGGGACGGCCTGGACGAGAACGGCAGCTGCCCCATCGGCGACGACGGCACCGATCAGATGATCTCGTACAACCACTACGCGAGCGGAGCGGTGGGAGACTTCCTCTACCGGCGGGTGGCGGGCCTGGAGCCACTCGAGCCGGGATACCGCAGGTCCCGCGTGCAGCCGCTCGTCGGGGGAGGCCTCCGGTCTGCCAGCGGCACGGTGGAGACCCCGTTCGGCAGGCTTGGAAGCAGTTGGAAACTTGATGGGACGGCATTCTCGCTCGATGTCGAGGTGCCCCTGGGCACCTCGTGCGAGGTCGTGCTGCCCGATGGCAGCGCGCACGAGGTGTGGTGTGGTACGTACTCGTTCGTCTGCACGATGCCGGCAGCCAAGGAAGCGGGGGAATAGCGATGAGGGCCCAGTCGTTCAATGACGGATGGCAGTTCCGAAGGCTTGCCCTCGAAGGCGAGAAGAACGCGCCTCTCGAGGACGTCACGCTTCCCCACGACGCGATGATTGGCGAGAAGCGCAGCCCGCAGGCGGTATCGGCTCAGAACAGCGGCTGGTTCGAGGGGCGCGACTACGAGTACACCAAGACCTGGGTTCCGCCGGAGGAGTTGGCGGGCAAGTCGCTCGTTCTCGAGTTCGAGGGGGTCTACCACCTCGCGGAGGTGTGGGTCAACGACGCGCTCGTGGCGGAAAGGCCCTTCGGATACACGAATTTCTACGTTGACCTCGACGGGCTGGCAGAGCCCGGGAGGCCGTGCGAGCTGCGCGTTGTTGCAAGGAACTCGGACCAGCCCAACAGCCGTTGGTACTCCGGGGCGGGCATCTACCGTCCCGTCACGCTGTGGGTGGGTGAGCGGGTGCGGCTCCTGCCAAACGGCATCGCCGTGCGCACGCTCTCGCTGGACGGCAGCTGCGCCAGCGTCAGGGTTGCCCTCAGGGCGAGCGACACTGGGTTGGCAACGGTCGAACTGCTGCCGGAAGACTCCTCTGAGCCCGTCGCCGCTGGCAGCGTCGAGCTGGGTGCTGATGGCACCGGAGCGCTCACGCTCGAGGTGCCCCAGCCCCGCGTCTGGTCGCCGGAGCATCCGGACCTCTACCGATGCAGCGTCGCCCTTGCTAGTGAGGACGGCCGCATCGACCACGCCGAGACGCTCTGCGGCATCCGCACCCTCGAGTGGGGCGACGACGGGCTGCTCCTCAACGGCAATCGAATCGTGCTGCGAGGCGCCTGCGTCCACCACAACAATGGCGTGCTGGGCGCTTGCGCCTATGCCGACGCGGAGTGGCGCAAGGTCCTTCTCATGCGCGAGCAAGGCTACAACACCCTGCGCTCTGCTCACAACCCCTGCTCGAAGGCGCTGCTCGACGCCTGCGATCATCTTGGCGTCTTGGTGATGGACGAGTACGTGGACCATTGGTACATCCACAAGACGCTCCACGACTACGTCGAGCACTTCGACGCGTGGTGGCGCAAGGACCTGGAAGACATGGTCGAGAAGGACCGCAACCACCCCAGCGTCGTGCTCTACTCGATTGGCAACGAGGTTGCCGAGACGGCACAGGAGCGCGGCGTCCTTCTCACCCGTCAGATGGTCAAGCGCCTGCACGCGCTGGACCCCACGCGACCCGTCACCTGCGGCGTCAACATCTTCTTCAACCTGCTGAGCTCGCTGGGGCTGGGCCAGTACTCCGACGAGAAGGCACGTCGAGAGGCCGAGCGGGCCGCACGGCAGGACGTTGCTCCTCACCGCGCGGTAGGCAGCGAGTTCTACAACAGGCTGGCGGGACTTCTCGGTGCTGGGTTCATGAAGAAGGGCGCTGCGCTTCCCGCATGCGACCGAGTTACGCGCGACGCCTTCGCGCAGATGGACGTTGCCGGTTACAACTACGGCATCGACTGCTACAAGCACGACCTGCGAGCGTATCCGCACCGGCTCATCCTGGGGAGCGAGACCTTCTGCTCCGACGCGCAGCGATTCAGCGAGTTCGCCGAGAGGGAACCGCGGCTCATAGGAGACTTCGTGTGGGCGGGCATGGACTACCTCGGCGAGACGGGCGTTGGATCTTGGGAGTACAAGGACTACGCGCCGCGCGAGAGTGGTTTTGGCTGGCTCACGGCGGGGTCGGGTCGCGTGGATCTCACGGGCAAGCCCCTGGGCGAGGCACTCTACACGCGGGTAGCGCTTGCCGGAGAGGCTGGCCCCTACCTCGCCGTCTGTCCCGTGAACCACACCGGCGAGCGGCACTCGCCGAGCGCCTGGAAGATGTCGAACGCCATCGAATCGTGGAGCTGGGATGACTGCGAGGGGAGGGTCGCCAACGTCGAGGTCTACGCGCATGCGCACGAGGTGACGCTGCTCCTCAACGGCCGAGAGGTCGGGCGCAGGAGGCTCAGGGGCTCGTGCGTGGCCCGAATGTCCTGCAGGTTTGAGCCGGGAATGCTCGAGGCCGTTGCCTTTGACGAGGATGGACGCGAGCTGAGGCGGCATGCGCTGAGAAGCGCCGAGGGTCCAACGGAGCTTCGTGCCGAGGTCGAGTATGCCGGCGTGCCGGGCGGGTTTGTGCGCCGGGACGTGTGGCATGGTGGGGCAGACGAGAAGGTCGTCGGCGTTGGCGCTGGTAGGCTCGCCTTTGTCCGCGTGCGCTATACCGGGGCGGAAGGCGAGACGCGTCCACTTGCGAGGGGTGTGTTGAAGGCTTCCCTCAAGGGTGGAGACCTTCTCGGCTTTGGATGCGCCTCGCCCTTCAACGAGGGCAGCTTTGTCACGGGGGAGGCCCAGACCTACTTTGGTGAGGCCCTGGCGGTCGTGCGACCGACACCGGACTCGAGCGGCGTGCGCCTCTCGGTCACCGATGGCACGCTCTCAGCGACGCTGGAGGTTCCGGTCATTCGCTAGCGGGTTCGCCTCCAACTCCATCGATGCCGCCGCCGGAGGTGCTGCCGGCGGCGGTTTTAGTCGGCAGCAATCCCGCTCGGCTGCGATCCGGTTGTCGGCAATGCCGCGCGGTGGCAATATCATTCTTTTGCGAAATCCGTGAATCGAACTGGACGTTTCCGCAGTTCGTGAGTATCGCGATTCACGGATTCCGCAAAAGAAAGGCAGAGGGGGCTCCGAAAGGGGCCAGCGATGGGGGCTCCGGCAGGGGGCACAGCCGGCAGGGTTGCCTAGCGGCAGACGAAAAGTTCGGGCCCCGCAACTTGCCTGCGGTGCCCGGACTACTGCGCGATTCAATGAGGAGCTCTGCGCTATGCGCTCTCGGCCCCCGCTGCCACCCCCTCGTTGCGCCCCTTGAGGGTGGCCTGCTCCACCGGGAGGTTCTTCTCGACCGTGAAGAACAGAAGCAGCACCCCGCAGATAGCGAATGCCACGGTCTCGACCCAGATGTAGCAGCCGGCGATTGCCGTTTGGGCTGCGGCAGACTGGGCGGCAACGCCAAGCGCAATATCTGCCGCCTGGTCGTATCCCACACTGCCCAGGATGCCCGAGAAGATCGCGTTGCAGATGGGCGTGGCGGCAACTGCGATGCAGCTGTAGATGGACATGGTGAGGCCGTCGGTGCGGATGTGGTTCTTGTACTCGATGTGGTCAATTACATCAGCGAGCATGGCAAGGATCATGTAGCCAAGCGGAGCGGACCCAAGGCACTTGATGGCGACACCCGCTGCAACGGGCACGATGTTGCTTCCGCCAAGCCCGGCGATGATTCCGCCAATAACGCCGACCACCATGCCCACGATGCACACGCGCTGCTTGCCAAACTTGTTGCAGAGAGGGATTACGAAGAGGATGGCTGCCGCCATGGGAAGCGCGCCCATGATGCTGAGGAGCGACTGCGATGCACCCCATGCCTCTGCGGTCCCAAAGAACCCGTTGTCGAGGACCCACTTGCAGAAGTACACCATCGATCCGTTCTTGAAGGCACCGCTGAACTGGTAGAGCAGGTACGCGACGATGATGATCCACCACATGGGCTCGTGCGCCACGGAGGAGAGCTGGCGCGAGAGCGACGGCGCCTCCTTCTTCTCGCCTTCTGCCTGAGAGGCGCTCACCTCCTCGGTGATGCGTTCACGTGTAAAGCGAAACTGCAGGTAGACGGTGATGAGAGTAAAGAGTGCAATGGCGGACATCGCAGGGAGCCAGAGGCTCTGGTCTTCCTTGAGATAGAACGAGACGAGGATGGGGAAGACCATGGTGCCGGCGCCCATGACGCCAAATCCGGCGATGTTTGTGAAGGATGCCATGGTCCCGCGCTTCTCGGTGTCGCGCGTCGAGACCGCGACCAGCGTCGAGTTGGCAGTGTTGTAGATGGGATATGCCACCGAGTAATATAGGTTGAAGGCTATGGCAATCCAGACCATGCGCGCGGTGCCCTCAAACGGCACGAAGAACATGAGGACCGTGGACGCCGCAAGGGTAAGGGCGGAAAGCAGAATCCAAGGACGCGCTTTCCCGGCAAGGCAGTGCGTACGCTCTATGAGCTGGCCAACCATGAGGTTCGCTATGACGATGAGAACGGTCGAGACCAGCTGCAGCGCCGTGAGGAACGAGAGATCGAGGCGCAGGACGTCCGTGAAGTAGTTCTGCAGCTGGCTCGTGAAGATGCCTGAGGCGAGAAGTCCGCCAAACGGGCCGAGGAAGTATCCAAAGATGACCTCGGGCGGCGTGACGCGGTCGCGCTTCGCGAGCGAGCTGGTGAAGGGACTCTCCCAGAGTCCCTTCCTGGGCTTCTGGGACGTTGCTGTCTCTGCCATGTGCTTCCCCCTGTCAGGCGTTGTGGGCCACTGGCCCGAAATGATGACGAATCCAGCAAGTGCTTGGCTCGGTATGGAATATGTTAACAAGAATTCAGAAAAATATGAAAATAGTTTGCAGACGGTTGGGTTATGCCGGTGACAGGTTCCCTAGAGACGCTCGAATGCCGGTTGGAAAACAATTTCCAATGTTTAGCGAATTTATGGTATTAATTACCTAAGTCACAACCGAAAAGAGGGAACAGACAGGTATCGTAGACACCGACAGCGATATTCTGCCCAACACTCAGGGAGGCAACATGACTTCGCGCCACCTGGCAATAGACATCGGGGCGTCGAGCGGTCGCGCCATCGTGGGAGAGCTGGACGAGACGGGCCGCATCCGCCTCACGGAGGTCCACCGTTTTGAGAACGGCCTCACGCGCAAAGACGGGCATCTCTGCTGGGACATCGACGCCCTGTGGGAAAATGTCGTCGCCGGCCTTTCGGCCGCCCACCAGCGTGGCCTCACGCCTTCCACGGTGGGCATCGACACCTGGGGCGTGGACTTTGTGCTGCTCGACGACCACGACCGCCGCGTAGGCGGCGTGGTTGGCTACCGTGACCCCCGCACAGAAGGCGTGCGGGAGGAGCTGGGGCGCACGGGCGTGCTCGACTTCTCGGAGCACTATGCGCGCACGGGCATCCAGTATCAGCCCTTCAATACAGCCTACCAGCTGGTTGCCCTCAAGCGTGAGCATCCCGAGCAGCTGGTCTCCGCCCGAGCCCTCCTCATGGTGCCCGACTACCTCAACTTCCTCCTTACAGGCGAGAAGGCCAACGAGTACACTAACGCGTCTACAACCGCGCTAGTTGGGGCTACGTCGCGCGATTGGGACCGCGAGCTTCTCGCCCGCCTGGGCCTGCCGGCAGACATCTTCCAGCCTGTCCGCATGCCGGGCTGCTCGCTGGGCCGCCTTCGCCCAGAGGTCGCCCGTCGCGTGGGCTTTGACGCCGAGGTGGTGCTTCCCGCCACGCACGACACGGGCTCGGCCTTTTTAGCTGTCCCCGCGCGGGACGACCACGCCGCCTTCTTAAGCTCTGGCACCTGGAGCCTTTTGGGGACGGAGCTTGTGGCGCCTGTCACCACGCCCGTCAGCGCGGCGGCAAACTTCACGAACGAGGGTGGTTACCAGGCAAGGTATCGCTTCCTCAAGAACATCATGGGCCTCTGGATGATTCAGCGCGTGCGCCGCGAGTCCGCACGCCCGGATGGGACCCTCCCCAGCTGGGGCGAGCTTGTCTCTGCCGCCAGCACCGCTCACGAGCAGGGCTTCCGTGCGGTTGTGGACGCCGAGGACGCGCGCTTCCTCTCGCCAGCCTCGATGGTGGGGGAGGTGCGCGCCGCCTGTGAAGAGGCTGGCCTGCCCGCACCCAAGACAACGGGTGAGGTGGCCTGCGTGGTCTTCGACTCGCTTGCCGCGGACTACGCGCGCACGGTGCACCAGATGGAGGCGCTCACGGGTACGCCGTTTACCAGCGTGAACATTGTGGGCGGAGGCGCTGCCAACGCCTACCTCAACCAGGCTACGGCCAACGCCTGCGCACTTCCCGTCTACGCCGGCCCCACGGAGGGCACCGCCCTAGGGAACTTGATCGTGCAGTTCATCTTTGCGGGGGAGCTTCCAGACCTTGCCGCTGCCCGCGCGGCAATCGCTCAAAGCTTTGATATCAAGGAGGTCACACCACATGAGTAACACATCCACCGTCGCCGCACCCGCCGCCTACGAGGCGGCCCGCGCCCGCTACGCCGCCTACGGCATCGACACCGAGGCCGCTCTCGCGCGCCTGGCTGCCAAGCCCATCTCCATGCACTGCTGGCAGGGCGATGACGTGCAGGGCTTTGACCAGGGCGACAACCCCGCATCGGGCGGCATCATGACCACGGGCGACTACCCCGGTCGTGCCCGCAACTTCGAGGAGCTCAAGGCGGACTTCGCCTACGCCGCGAGCCTCGTCCCGGGTGCCAAGCGCGTGAACCTGCACGCCAGCTACGCGGTCTTCTCGGACGAGAACCCCTGGCACGACCGCGACAAACTCACCTACGAGGACTTTCGCCCCTGGGTCGAGTGGGCGCGCGAGCACGGCTTTGGCATCGATTTCAACCCCACGTTCTTCTCGCATCCGCGTGTCAACCATGGCCTTACGGTGAGCTCGCCAGACGAGGAAACCCGCGAGTTCTGGATTCGTCACGCCATCTGTTGCAGGCAGATCTCCGAGAGGATCGGCGAGGAGCTGGACGACGAGGTTCTTCTCAACTTCTGGATTCCCGACGGCCTGAAGGATACCCCCACCGACCGCTATGGCCTGCGCAAGAACCTGGTAGACGCGCTGGATCGCATCTATGCCGAGCCCGCGCCGCACGTGGTTGACTCCTTCGAGCAGAAGGTCTTTGGCATCGGCGTCGAGGGCTTTACGGTGGGCGACCAGGAACTTTACGAGGGCTGGGCAGCGCGCCACGGCGGGAGCGCCTGCGTGCTTCTCGACACCGGTCACTTTAACCCCACCGAGAATGTGGCAGACAAGCTCTCGGCACTGGCGCTCTTCTTTGACCACCTGCCGCTGCACGTCACGCGTCCCATGCACTGGGACTCGGACCACGTGACCCTCTTCAACGACGACCTGCGCGAGCTTGCGGGCGAGATCGTGCGCGTGCCGGGTGCCTGGGAGAAGTCGATGATCGGCATGGACTTCTTCGACGCCGCCATCAACCGCATTGGCGCATGGGCGTGCGGCATGCGATCCATGGAGAAGGCCCTGCTCTTCCAGCTGCTCCAGCCAAACGACCAGCTCAAGGAGATGCAGGACACGTTCCAAGACTCGCGCAAGATGATCGTGCTCGAGCAGTTCAAGTGCATGCCCTTCGGCGACGTGTGGGACGAGTACTGCCGTCGCGAGGGTGCGCCGGTCGAAAGCGAACTGTGGGACAAGGTCAAGGCATACGAGGATGAGGTTCTGAGCGCCCGCGCGTAGGCGGGTGGTCTGGCGAGAAGGGAAGCAGCGATCATGGCTATGGTCGATCTGGACTTTGTGCAGGGGTTCGCGCGCATGTGCAACGACGGCTGGCTGCAGGGCTGGCACGAGCGCAACGGCGGCAACCTCACGTATCGCCTGAGCGAGGAGGACGTGGAGGCCGCGCGACCGTTCTTTGACGAGCCGCGCAGATGGCACGAGATTGGCGTTGCCCTGCCCAACCTGGCGGGGGAGTACTTCGTGGCGACGGGCTCGGGGAAGTACCTGAGAAACGTCGCGCTTGACCCCGCGGCTAACATCGGCATCTGCGAGCTGGACGAGAGGGGCGAGCGCTGGCGCGTGGTGTGGGGCCTTCTCGGCGGCAGCGTGCCCACGAGCGAGTTCCCCACGCACCTCATGAACCACAGCGTGCGCAAGCGCGTGACCGGCGGAACCAACCGCGTGATCTACCACTGCCACGCCACCAACGTGATCGCGCTCACCTACGTGCTGCCGCTCACCGACCGCGACTTTACGCGGCCGCTCTGGCAGAGTGCCACGGAGTGCCCGGTGGTCTTCCCCGAGGGCGTGGGCGTGGTGCCTTGGATGGTTCCCGGCGGCGTTGACATCGCGCGTGCGACGAGCAAGAAGATGGAGACCTACCAGGCCGCGGTCTGGGCCATGCATGGCCTGTTCGTGAGCGGCGCAGACTTCGATGCCGCCTTTGGGCTTGCCCACACCATCGAGAAGAGCGCGGGCGTCTACGTGCGCGTTCTCTCCTGTGGCGGCGCGCGCCAGACGATTACCGACGATGACCTACGTGCCATCGCGCGCGACTTCGGCGTGATGCTCAACCCTGCGATGCTGGACTAGGGGAGGGGCTGGCCCTGGCTTGGCCAGCCGTTTGGCCAGCCCAAGGGAAAACTACGGCTTAATTGCAGGTCGTGGCTCCGCCAGGGGTGCAATTGAGTCGCAGGTTTGTCCCGACGGGCAAATAGTCTCAATCGTGCGTACGCATGAGTAAGTAAATCTGCCGGGACTCTGGTGTTTGCCCAGTTGGCCGAGAAGAACATGGTAACGAATCGAGGTCGTGCGTACGCACGATGGCGATTTTCTGCCATCACGGGACCTCTGGCAGGTGAAATTGACAGATAGTCGAGGTCGTGCGTACGCACGACCGCGATCTTCTGCCATCGGGGCGGTTGCCTGTCGGGCGGCATTGATGGTCGCTCTGATGGCTCCGCCCGCCTACCTCCTCCCTGTGTCCTTTGGGTCGTCCTTCGCGCCCTTCTCCGCAACATGCCGCGCGTTCTCCTCGAGCTCCCTTGCGGCGCCCTCGGCCTTGCGGCGCCACTCTTCGACCTTGGGCTTTCTCTTGGCGTTCTCGTACTGGGTGGCGATCAGCAGCGCAAGCCTCATGCGCTCCTGCGCGCTCTTGGCCTTCTCGTACTGCACTTCCATCTCGTCGATGTGGCTGTAGTCGCTCTCGGCAAAGATGTCCCACATGAGTCGTGACTCATCCGCCACGGACTTGTCGGCGGTCTTCTCAATCTCTTCCAGCAGGGGCTTGGCGTCCTTGTAGCGCTCGTGCTCCATGTAGTAGCGGTACGCCTTCACGACGAGGTCGGCGCGCTGCTTCTTGGAGGGCCGCATGGAGAACAGCAGGTCAAACTGCTTGGCGGCGCTCTTCTCGTCGTCATTCATGAGGTAGGCGTTGAGCTTCATGTACTCGCGGTTGTACGGCGGGAACAGCCACTTCGAGCCTGGGGTCTCGAGCAGGTCGAGCGCCTCGTCGTACTTGTCGGAGCGAAGGAGCAGCGCAAACTTCCCAAGCCTTGATGTGCGTAGCACCTGCTCGATAATGAAGTAGGCTGCGGCGACGCAGATGAGGACGATGGTGACGATATTGAACTCCATGGGGTCTCCGGTAGACGTAGGGTTACGGCTGCTAACAGTGTAGCCCGAGCGGAGTCAGCCCGCACGCAGATGCGGGGTGGTCCCGCAGTGACGGGCTCCGCAGCCCAAGATCCCAAATTTGCGAGCCTGGCTCGCGTGGAGTTTGTTCTCAGGCTATCTTCTATACCGACATGCGGGCTTACTACTTGCGGCGGGATGTGGCAATGGCAAAGGTGACGCTCAAGGATATCGCACGCGAAGTGGGACTCTCGTCTGCCACGGTGTCGCTCGTTCTCAACAACCGACCGTGCCGCGTGAGCGAGGAGAACCGCCGCCGCATCAAGGAGGTCGCGCTGCGCAAGCACTACATCCCCAACCAGATTGCGCGCAGCCTGGTGATGCAGCAGTCGCACTCGTTTGGGCTGGTCGTGCCTAACATCCAGAGCCGCTACTTTGCGTCTCTCGCCAACAACCTCGAGATTCTCTGTCGCGAGCGGGGCTACCTGCTGCTGATCACCAATTCTGTAGGCTCGTCCGAGAGCGACGCCGAGTTGGTCCGCCTGTTGGTGAACCGCGGGGTCGACGGCATCTTCCTCGTGGTTGCGGACGAGTTCACCACCGACCAGGAGCTTATCGACGCCCTTGCGCAGCTGCCGGTGCCGCTTGTGATGGTTGACCGCTTTATCGAAGGCGTGAGCCGAGACCGCGTGCGCTACGACAACGAGCTTGGCGGTTACCTGGCTACGGATCACCTTTTGCGGCATGGGCACCAGCGGGTGGCATGCATCATCAACCCAGGCTCCAACACGGGTCGACTGCGCCTTGCTGGCTATAGGCGCGCGCTGGCCGAGCATGGGATTGACTTTGACCCCAGGCTGGTCTTCGAGAGCGACTACTACATTCCCGACGCCTGGCAGGCGGCCGAGGGCCTTCTTGCCACCGATGCCACAGCGGCATTTGCGAGCAGCGACAACATTGCGTTGGGGCTGCTCAAGCGCGTGTACGAGCACGGCCTGCGTGTGCCGGACGACCTTTCGGTGGTGAGCTACGACAACAGCGCGGCCGACTCTCTCTTCGAGCCGGCGCTTACGTCTATCGAGCAGAACGTGCCCGCGATCTCCAAGGTTGCGGCCGACATGATGCTCGCGCGCGTGGGGGAGCACGGTGACGATGCAGAGGTTGCGCCGTCGGTCGAGCGCATGCTCACGCCACGGCTGGTCGAGAAGGACAGCGTCCGGTGGTTGTAGGCGGTGGGTTCATGGCGGTCGGCTGGCCGCGGGTGGCGTGCGTGGGGAACGGTGCGCATCCTTGCCGCTCAAGCGGGTTGACGACGCATGATTGCGCTGCCGTAAATTCCGACCGGTTACGACCGTCTAACCGGCGATGTTTTACGGAGAAGGTCTCTCTCGCCGCAAATCCCGAACGTTTAGCGCTGCCCGCCTGCCTCGCACTCCCCAATTGTGCAGACCTTACGCACCGCTTGAGAAATCCGATCTGTTCTCACGATGATAAAACGTTTTACCTACTACACTGTGAAATGTGCAGACAGTAGTAGTCGGTGGGTGAGCGGCACAGCATGCCGCCAGCGAGAGGAGAACGAGTATGGCTCAGCCCGTGTTGGGAACTCCCTGGAAGAAGCTCGACGGACCGGTGAGCGAGGACGAGATCGCGTGGGTCGACAAGTATTGGCGCTGCGCCAACTACCTCTCCGTCGGCCAGATCTACCTGCGCTCCAACCCGCTCATGCGTGCGGACTTCAAGAACCAGGACGGCCCCGTCGGCTTCACGCGCGAGGACGTCAAGCACCGTCTCGTCGGCCACTGGGGAACCACGCCCGGCCTCAACTTCCTCTTTGGCCACGTGAACCGACTCATCCGCGACCACAGCCAGAACGCCATCTTCCTCATGGGTCCCGGTCACGGCGGACCCGCCGGCACCGCGCAGTCCCTCCTTGACGGCACCTATCGCGAGATTCGCCCCGACATCACCAACGATGAGGCTGGCCTCCAGAAGTTCTTCCGCCAGTTCTCCTACCCCGGCGGAATCCCCAGTCACTACGCTCCCGAGACCCCTGGCTCCATCCACGAGGGCGGCGAGCTGGGCTATGTCCTCTCGCACGCCTATGGCTCGGTGCTCGACAACCCCAGCATGCTCGCGGTTGCCGTGGTGGGCGACGGCGAGGCCGAGACCGGCCCTCTCGCCACCAGCTGGCAGACGAACAAGTTCATGGACCCTCTCACCGACGGCATCGTGCTGCCGATCCTGCACCTCAACGGCTACAAGATTGCCAACCCCACCATCCTCGCCCGCATCTCCGATGCCGAGCGCGACGAGTTCTTCCGTGGCATGGGCTATCACCCCTACAACTTCGTCGCCGGCTTCGACGAGGAGGACCACGCCTCCATCCACCGTCGCTTTGCGGCGCTGCTCGAGGCCGTCTTCGACAAGATCTGCGACATCAAGCGTCGCGCGGCCGCCGGCGAGGCGTCCCGCCCGTTCTACCCCATGGTCATCTTCCGCACCCCCAAGGGCTGGACCTGCCCCAAGGAGATCGACGGCAAGAAGACCGAGGGCTCTTGGCGTGCGCACCAGGTGCCCCTGGCGTCCGCCCGCGACACCGAGGCCCACTTCGAGGTCCTCAAGGGCTGGCTCGAGTCCTATGGCCCCGAGGGCCTCTTCGACGAGAAGGGCGCCATCCGTCCCGAGGTCACCGAGTTCATGCCCGAGGGCGAGCTGCGCCTGGGCGCCAACCCCAACACCAACGGCGGCAAGCTCCTTGAGGGCCTCGACCTCCCCGACACCTCCAGGTACGAGATTGACGTCAAGGGCGGCGGCCACGGCTTTGGTGCCACCGAGGCGACCCGCGTCCTGGGCGAGTACACCGCCGAGCTCATCAACAACAACCGCGACAAGTTCCGCATCTTCGGTCCCGACGAGACGGCCTCCAACCGTCTGCAGCCCAGCTACCAGGTGACGGACAAGCAGTGGTTCAACGGCGACCTCAACGACGACCCTGCCAACGACGAGCACCTTTCGCCCGTGGGCAACGTGATCGAGCAGCTCTCCGAGCACCAGTGCGAGGGCCTTCTCGAGGGTTACATCCTGACCGGCCGCCACGGCCTGTGGTCGAGCTACGAGAGCTTCGTGCACATTGTTGACTCCATGGTCAACCAGCACTGCAAGTGGCTCGAGGCCACCGTGCGCGAGATCTCCTGGCGCAAGCCGATCTCCGGCCTCAACATGCTCCTCTCGAGCCATGTCTGGCGCCAGGACCACAACGGCTTCTCTCACCAGGATCCCGGTTTTGTGGACGTGCTTCTCAACAAGTGCTTCAACAACGATCACGTCGTGAACATCTACTACCCCGCCGACGCGAACCTGCTCCTGGCCGTGGCCGAGCGTTGCTATACCTCGGCCAACTGCGTGAACGCGGTCTTTGCCGGCAAGCAGCCCGCCCCCACGTGGCTCACGCTCGACGAGGCCCGCGAGGAGCTCGCGGCTGGCGCCACCGAGTGGAAGTGGGCGTCCAACACCGCTGACGACGAGGAGCCCGACATCGTCCTTGGCTGCTGCGGTGACGTGCCCACGCAGGAGACCATGGCCGCGCTCGAGCTCCTCGACAAGCTGGGCGTCAAGTGCCGCCTGGTGAACGTGGTTGAGCTGCTCAAGATCCAGAACGCCTCCGAGAACGACGAGGCCCTCACCGACGAGCAGTTCAAGGCGCTCTTCACCTCCGACAGGCCCGTCCTCTTTGCCTTCCATGCCTATCCCGGCACAATTCGCCGTCTGATCTGGGGCCGTCCCAACCACGACAGCTTCCACGTCCACGGCTACGAGGAACAGGGCTCCACGACCACGCCCTACGACATGCTGCGCCTGAACCACATGGACCGCTGGGCGCTCGCGGCCGACGCGTTGCGCATTATCGACGCCGAGAAGTGGGCCGACCAGATTGCCAAGTGGGAGAAGTTCCGTCAGGATGCCTTCCAGTTTGCGGTTGACAACGGCTACGACCACCCCGCCTTCACCGACTGGGTGTGGCACGACGCCAAGGACGCTGCCACTGCGGTCAGTGCCACCAAGGCCACGGGCGGCGACAACGAGTAGGCGTCTCTCTCGTTGCCGCGTGTTTTGTCTGGGTCCGTCGGCTTGCGTCGGCGGGCCTTTTCTTGTGCGGGGGCGGAGAGTGGGATCCCGTTTGGCACGAATTTACGGTTGGTGGCAGTTTTTCGGGATCGCTCCGAGTACAAAGCGGTTCTAGGTTTGATGAAGCGCAGGTCAGGGGTTTGCGACTGGCATCATGACATATAAGTAATGCAACGGATTCTGCCACCAACCGTCATTTCGCAAAACGGGGCTCGTGGCGATTTGGGCTCGGCGGCGGTGCCGCCCCTCCTGGTGGCAGTTTGTTGTCGTCGTGCGTACGCATAAATGCGGTTATCTGACGGCTGGGCCCTTTGGGGACCACACCCTGCCGAGAAAGCCGCATTGTGCGCACGCACAAGCCCCGCCTGTTGCCATGGGCCTCTCGCCCAACTGGGCGAACGCCGGGGCTATGCCGGGAATCCACGGTCGTGCGTACGCATGATTGCACCTTTCTGCCAGGCGGGGTTCCCGGGGGGCCCATTTCGGCGGAAAGTCGGCATCGTGCGTACGCACGAGCGTGCTTCTCGGCCAAGCAGGGTCTTGAAGAGGGCAGGCTTACTGGTTAGCGATCGTCCCACAGTGGAGTTATACAAGATTGCACAGGCCCCATTTGGGGTGGTTCTCGGGTTTGCCGTATCCTTCTTGCATAACCGCACGAAAGGATTAATATGGCCCGCAAGCTGACGGACGAGGAACGCAGGAACCTGGACCTTCTGAGGGAGGCCCTGTGCGCCGTCCTTGAGCCCTCGCAGAAGAACAAGGCTGCGTCGGTGGCAAGCGCGCTCGTGCGCGTGCGGAGCGAGGTTGTGACCGAGGAGGACCTGGCTCCCATCTTCAAGCGCTGCGGAAAGGATGCCCAGGCCATCGAGGCAGCGGTGAGGTCTCGGGCACTCAATCCCGTCGAGGGTCAGGAGGGCGTCTACACACTACGCGTTCCCGAGGGAAAGCCAATGGAGGAGGACTCGGAGGCCCCGGTTGCCCCGGCAGACGCCGCGCCAGAGGCAGGGCTCACGTCCGACCCAGCGCCAGAGCCTGCGGAGACACCAGAAGCCCCAGTTGTCGCGGCACCCGATGCGACTGAGCCTCCCGTCGAGGCTGCAACGCTCGCACCGCGCCACACTGCTCGCCGCCGTATCTCGAAGCGGAGGCCAGTGGCCGAGCCAGACGATGCTGCGGTTGTGCCAACAGAGCCCAGCGCGCCCGAGCCTACCGCGCCTGATTTCGTTGCGCCACAGGAGACGAAGCCCCCTGCGCCCGACGCACCTGCCAGGCCGCCCGTTCGCCAGACGCACGGTCGCGTCCGCCGCATGGGGAAGGGCTCGCCCTCAAAGCCGGTGCAGCTCTCGGACGTCCCCTACGTCCGTCGCGGTGGCCCTGCCGAGACCGAGATGCGCGCCAAAGTTCTGGAGCTTGACCAGCGCTTCTGGATGAACGGTTGGCTTCTCAGCCACCCCGGTGCCTACACGCTCTTCGAGCGCCAGCTCACCGCGCTCAACGACGCGCTGGTCAACGGCGCGCTGCCTGGCGACATCACGCGCCGCCAGCTTGCCTACCAGATGGGCGGAGACGAGAAGTTCTTCGAGTACGGCTCGGATGGTCACCGCCTCCTGCGTGCCATGGGCATGGAGGACGTCATTCGCCACAGGCCCATGCCCAAGCCGGACCTTCTCTATCACGCGCCGCGCCGCAGGAAGCACATGCGCGTGCTGGTGACCGAGAACCTCGACCCCTGGCTTGATGTGCATGACCTTATGTACGAGGAGGGACGAACCACCATCCTGGGCGAGCGCATTCATGCCGTGGTTCTGGGCGGAGGCACGCCCATCCTGGAGCACAACCGCCTGGCGCTGCTGCTCGACACGCTAGGCGCGGACTCGGTGGAGGTTCTCTACTGGGGAGACATCGACCGCGCGGGCATCGACATCATGGTGCGTCTGCGCGATGTCTTGGGCGAGCACTACCCGTTTGCGCCATTCATCCCCGCCTACCAGCTCATGATTGACAGGGCGCAGGAGCGCTACCCCAATCCCGCCGACAACGAGCAGACCTGCCAGGTGAATATCGGCATGCCTGACATGTCGCCTCTCCGTGACGGCCTCACCGAGGAGGCCGCGGTCTATGCGCGCACCGTGGTGGAGGGCTGCCGCCTCATCCCGCAGGAGATTCTCACGCGGAGAGATTTGTAGGCGGCGGATGCTGGGCGTTGAGCGGCATGCATCATTGATCAAATCTACAAGGAGAATACCATGTCCGACCTGCTTTTCGTTGAGTACCCCAAGTGCACTACGTGCAAGCGCGCAAGGGCGTGGCTGGACCAGCACGGCGTTTCTTACACCGACCGTCACATCGTGGAGGACAACCCCACCGCAGTCGAGATCGCAGAGTGGCAGGCCAGCTCCGGCCTTCCCGTGCGTCGCTTCTTCAACACGAGCGGTCAGCTCTACCGGCAGATGGGCGTGAAGGCCCGGCTTGACGCAGGGATGAGCGACGAGGAGGCCTTTGCCCTTCTCGCCACCAACGGCATGCTGGTCAAGCGCCCGATTGTGGTGGGGGATGACTTCGTGCTTGTCGGCTTCAAGGAGCCTGAGTGGTCTGATTGCCTGCTGTGAGACAAGGGGACAGCCCCCTTGGCTCATTCGAGCGGATGGCCCTTGGCCAGCTCGTCCACAAGCTTGTCCAGCACGCGGACTCGGTGCATGGTCGGGTCCTCTATCTGGGAAACATCGATGCCGCAGGCCTTGCCGCGCACGAGGCTTGCCGCCGGGTTGTACGCCGGCGCGTCATCGAGCCACGCAGCAAGGCTTGCCGCCGCCAGCCTCTCGTCAGCAAGGTCTGACGGCACATAGCCGAGAAGCCACTCGATCACGGCCCAAAGCTCTTCTCGGCTGCGGCCCTTTCGCTCGACCTTTGCAAGGTAAAGGTCAACGTAGCGCCTGGCGGGCCCGTCTATCTGCGCGCAGACGAGAGAAACGTCCACGCCACCCCCCGGTCCTTGCCAATAGCAGCGTGAACCTTGATGCTCCCCGCTCCAAATGCCTTAGGGAGATCGAGAGGCACCTGCACAAACGCACCGTCGATTCCCTCGACCTTCTCGATTGTTGCGGTAAAGCTGTAGGTCTTCACGGCCTTCTCCTCCACAATGAGACAAAGGGAAACTCCCCCTGCCCCATTGTGGAGCAGATGTGACGCTTGCGCCGTGGCAATCGCGTCGGGAAATAACTACTCACTCTGTGTAATACTTCACAAGGCGTGAAATAGTACTCACGGTGTGAAGAATCGGGGGCAAAAGACTTGAGCCAGACTGTCAGCGACGTCCCGCGAGGGGCTGCAACCGACCTCCCGCAGGTCACCGACCGCCGCACGCGCAGGACGCGCCTCGCGCTCCGCGACGCGCTCGCGGAGGAGATCTGCTCCGCGGGCGACCTCAGCCGCGTCACGGTGACCGCCGTGACCAACCGCGCGGGCGTCACGCGTCGCACGTTCTACTCGCACTACAAAGACATCCCAGACCTCGTAAACTGCATCGAGAACGATACGGCTGCAGAGCTTCGCCCGCTGGTGGCCAAGCTCTCCCAGGTCCACCTCGACGAGCTTGCCGAGGCAATCAACCACCAGGAACCCTGCCCGGGCTCGCTGGAGCTTCTCTCGTACTTCAAGGAGCGTGGCTCCTACCTGCGCCCGCTTCTGGGCGAGGGGGGAGACCCCGCGTTCTCGCAGCGCATCCGGTCCATGGTCCACACGGTCGTGGCCGACCGCGCGCTTGACGGTATCGACGTGCGCGCGGTGGGCGCGTTCTTCGACTACTACCTCACCTTTGCGATATCCGCCGAGGTCGGCGTGCTTCTGCGCTGGCTCGACGGTGGCATGCGCGAGAGCGTGCGCACTATGGCGCGTATCATGACCGCCCTCATGTTCGTGCGTCCCGGTGACCTGTACGACAGTCCAATCGAGCTCGACCTGCCCGGCTTCGCGCTGGCAGTCATGCTTCCCGATGAGGAGGACAACAACTGATGACCGAGAACAACTCAACCGCCGAGCCCCTCGAGCTTACCCAGAACGGCGCCGAGCTCTATCCCGCAATGCCACAGGACCTCACCGGCACACGCCTGCGCCTGGGCATCGACGTGGGCTCGACTACGGTCAAGCTTGCCGTTATCGATGAGTCCGGAAGCCTGGTCTATGCCAACTACGAGCGCCACCACACAGACATCCGCGCCACGGCCAAGGAACTCTTCGCCGGCGCCCAGCGCATCGTTGGCAACGTCCCCATGCGCGTCTCGATCACCGGCTCCGGCGGCATGCTGCTTGCCAAGTGGCTTGACCTCGAGTTCGTCCAGGAGGTCATCGCCTCCAAGCGCGCCGTCGAGGCGCTTATCCCCCAGACCGACGTAGCCATCGAGCTGGGCGGCGAGGACGCCAAGATCATCTACTTTGACAACGGCATCGAGCAGCGCATGAACGGCACGTGCGCCGGCGGCACGGGTGCCTTCATCGACCAGATGGCAACGCTGCTCAAGACCGATGCGATGGGCCTGAACGAGCTGGCCAAGGGTGCCACGCAGATTCACCCCATCGCAAGCCGCTGCGGCGTCTTTGCCAAGTCAGACGTCCAGCCATTGCTCAACGAGGGCGCCCGCCCCGAGGACGTGGCCGCCTCGATCTTCCAGGCCGTGGTCACGCAGACCGTCTCGGGCTTGGCGTGCGGACACCCCATCAAGGGCTATGTGGCCTTCCTCGGCGGACCGCTCCAGTACCTCTCCGAACTGCGCCACCGCTTCTACGTCACGCTCAACCTCGACGAGGAGCACCGTGTGGTGCCCACCAACGCGCACCTCTTCGTGGCCACGGGTGCGGCGCTTGCCGGCGAGTCCGACAAGCTCGTGACCTTCGCGGACGTCATCCGCTCACTCGAGCAGCTCAAGGACGTCCAGGGCTCCGAGGTCCAGCGTCTGGACTCGCTCTTTGCCACTGAGAAGGACTACCAGGAGTTCAAGGAGCGCCACAACAGGGAGGTCGTGCCCAAGGGCGACCTGGCCAGCTACCACGGCCGCGTCTTCATCGGCATCGACGCCGGCTCCACCACCATGAAGTGCGCCGTTGTGGGCGATGCCGGCGAGCTTCTCTACACCTGGTATGGCAGCAACGACGGCGACGTCCTGGGCACCGCTCGCCACATCATGGACGGCATCTACGACGTGATGCCCGAGGGCACGACCATCGGCCACGTGACCACCACCGGCTACGGCGAGGGCATCCTCATCGAGGCCCTGCGCGCCGACTCCGGAGAGATCGAGACCGTCGCGCACCTGCGCGGCGCGAAGGCCTTCGTCCCCGGTGTCGAGTTCATTCTCGACATCGGTGGCCAGGACATGAAGTGCCTGCAGGTGAGAAATGGCGTCATCGAGCACATCATGCTCAACGAGGCGTGCTCCTCGGGCTGCGGCTCGTTCATCGAGAGCTTTGCCAAGTCCATGGACATGACCGTCCAGGAGTTCGCAAAGGTGGCCGTTACGGCCAAGGCCCCCGTTGACCTGGGCAGCCGCTGCACCGTCTTCATGAACTCGCGTGTCAAGCAGGCCCAGAAGGAGGGCGCGACCATCGGCGACGTGGCCGCGGGCCTCTCGTACTCCGTGATCAAGAACGCGCTGTTCAAGGTCATCAAGCTGCGCGACTTTGACGAGATTGGCAAGTACTGCGTGGTCCAGGGCGGCACCTTCATGAGCGACGCCACCCTGCGCGCCTTCGAGCTGCTCACCGGCCGTCAGGTCATCCGTCCCGACATCGCCGGCTGCATGGGCGCCTATGGCGCGGCCCTCCTCGCCCGTGACCGTGCGGGCGCCACGGGTACCTCGGCGGTCCTCTCGCGCGAGGGCGTCGACAACCTCAAGGTCAAGCACACCAACGTCCACTGCGGACGCTGCTCGAACAACTGCCTGCTCACCATCAACGACTTTGGCGGCGACCACCGCTTCATCACGGGCAACCGCTGCGAGAAGGGTGCCGGTCGCTCGGGCAAGACCAAAAACGACGCCCCCAATCTCTTTGAGTACAAGAACAAGCTGCTCTTTGACCGTCCCGTGCTCGACGCCGACACGGCACCGCGCGGCACGGTGGGCATTCCGCGCGCGCTCAACATGTACGAGAACTACCCCTTCTGGCATGCCTTCTTCACCAAGCTGGGCTTCTCGGTGATGATCTCGGACCAGACGTCGTCGAAGACCTACGATGACGGCATCGAGTCCATGCCGTCGGAGTCTGCGTGCTACCCGGCCAAGCTCAGCCACGGCCACATTATGGACCTCCTTTCCAAGGACCCGGACTTCATCTGGATGCCCTGCATCCGTTGGGAGCGCAAGGAGGACGACACCGCCACCAACCACTACAACTGCCCGATCGTGATGAGCTACCCGCAGGCTCTGGGACTCAACGTGGACGAGCTCTCGGACCCGAGCGTTGAGTATCTCGCCCCCTTCGTGCCGTATGACGACAAGCGCGAGCTCAAGCGCCGCCTCTACGAACTCATCTCGGTCCAGCGCGAGGAGGACGCTGCCAAGGGCAAGGGTCGCTTCCGCGGTCCCCACATCACACGCTCCGAGATCGACGAGGCCGTGAACGTTGCCTGGCAGGCGGACCTCGACTTCAAGAGCGCCATGCACCGCGCCGGTGACGAGGCCCTGAGGTGGATGGAGGAGCACAACGCCCATGGCATCGTGCTGGCGGGTCGCCCCTACCACAACGACCCCGAGGTCAACCATGCCATCCCCGAGCTGGTGCACTCCTTTGGCTTTGCCGTGCTCACCGAGGACTCGGTGGCGCACAAGATGGGCCCCGAGCGACCCATCCGCGTGGTTGACCAGTGGATGTTCCACAGCCGGCTCTATCGCGCCGCGCGCTTTGTAGCGACGAGAAACGACCTTGACCTCATCCAGCTCTTCTCGTTTGGCTGCGGCCTTGATGCCCTGACCACCGACCAGGTCCAGGAGATCCTCGAGGCCTCGGGCAAGATCTACACGGTGCTCAAGATTGACCAGGTCTCGAACCTTGGCGCCGCGCGCATCCGCATCCGCTCGCTCATGGCGGCACTCAAGGAGCGGCAGGAGCAGCTCGAGGAGGAGACCGCCGAGGGCGAAGCGCACGAGATGGAGCCCGTGGGCGTGCACCTGGCCGACGGCTCGCTCGAGCACGCCCGCAGGACCGACCTCTCACGCCGTACGCCCGTCTACCGCGGTGCCAAAAGCGCGGCCTTCCAGAAGGTGCGCTACACCAAGGAGATGCAGGACGCCCACTACACCATCCTTGCTCCGCAGATGAGCCCTGTGCACTTCGACCTTGCCGAGGCGCTGCTGCGCGACTATGGCTACAACCTGGTGCTTCTGCCTTCCGTTGACCAGGGCGCGGTGGATGCGGGCCTTAAGTACGTGAACAATGACATCTGCTACCCGTCCATCCTCACGGTGGGCCAGATCATGGAGGCCGTCGAGAGCGGCGAGTACGACCTCTCGCACACGGCCGTTCTCATCTCCCAGACGGGCGGCGGCTGCCGAGCCACCAACTACATCGCCCTCATCCGCAAGGCCCTGCGCGAGAGTGGACACCCCGACATCCCCGTGATCTCCATCAACATGGCAACGGGCCTCGACGAGGACAACCCTGGCTGGTCCATCAAAGACCCCGCGCTTCTCACCAAGGCAACCTACATCCTCCTCTACGGTGACCTCATGATGCAGTGCGTCTATCGCACCCGTCCGTATGAGGCCGAGAGGGGCTCGGTTGATGCGCTGCACGACAAGTGCATGGCCCGCATGAAGGAGGCCGTGCACACGCTCAACAGGCGCAGCTTCGAGGCAATCTGCCGGGATACTATCACCGCCTTCGACCAGATTCCCCTGGTGAATGACCGCTCCAAGCCACGTGTTGGCGTGGTGGGCGAGATTCTCGTCAAGTTCCATCCCACGGCCAACAATCAGTTGGTCAAGGTCATCGAGGCTGAGGGCTGCGAGGCAAACGTGCCTGGCCTTGTCGACTTCTTCCTCTTTGGCCTCATGGGCCCCATCAACATGAAGGGCGAGCTTGGCTCCAAGGCCTCCAAGCGCTTGACGCACATGGCGGGCATCAAGCTCATCGAGGCCGCGCGCAAGCCGATGGACCGCATGCTGGCGCAGTCGTCGCGCTTCGAGCCCTACGAGGACATCTTCGACCTTGCCGACAAGGCCGAGCAGGTCCTGTCGCTGTGCAACACCATGGGCGAGGGTTGGCTGCTCACGGCCGAGATGGTCGACCTCATCGAGCATGGCACGCCCAACATCGTGTGCGCCCAGCCGTTTGCGTGCCTGCCCAACCACGTGGTGGGCAAGTCCGTGATCAAGCGCCTGCGCCAGATGCACCCCGAGAGCAACATCGTGGCTGTGGACTACGACCCCGGTGCGTCCGAGGTGAACCAGCTCAACCGCATCAAGCTCATGATCAGCGTGGCCAAGGAGAACTACCGCAACGACCACTCGCGCGGTTTCCGCCTGGAGAACCCCAACGACCCTACGGTGAACGATGCCGTGACACCGTACGTGGACGAGTCGCGCTACCGCCACGACTCCATCGTGAACGGGGGCGGCATGGGGTACGACCTGGGCCACGATGTGTCGGCGATTCGCCTCACGGACGAGCAGCTCGCCCAGATCGAGGACGCCAAGCGCCGCGCCGGCGTGAAGTGAGACAAAGGGACAGCCCCTTTGTCTCATCCGGTGTTGCGCGCTGCTTCCGCGGGCGCGTAGGTGCTGGGCGTGCCGTAAATCCCGAACGGTTATCTGGCCCTAACCGGCGAGAATCCACGAGTTGGGCCACGGGCTGGCGAGAAAGTCTGGTCATGCGTACGCACGAGCCCCGCCTGTTGCCAGGCCCCTCTCGCCCACCTGGGCGAACGCCGAACGGCTGTCAGAAAGCCTCACTCGTGCGCACGCATGAGCCGTAAAACCTGCCAGACCGGCCTCCTTGGGGGCCCTTCTCGGCAAAAGACCCGACTAGTGCGTACGCACGACCGCACGCTTTTGCCGGGGTTCTCCGCCCGTCCCTCACTCGCCGCGCCACCGAGACCCGCGCCCCACAACGGTGTAGACTTTCGCCTGATGAGAAATCGGGCCCACGGGCTGCGGGCCGTCACACGCAAGCCGAAAGGAAGACCGCATGAGCGATGTCCTCGAGCGCTTCTTGCGCTACGTGCAGGTTGACTCCCCCTCCGACCCGGACAACGAGGAGGAGGTGCCCTCGAGCCCACTGGAGCACGGCATGGCCCGTCTTCTGGCGGACGAGCTCATGGAGATGGGCTGCCAGGACGTGAGCGTCGACGAGCACGCCTACGTCCTGGGCACGGTACCGGCGTCTGAGGGCGCCGAGGGGCTGCCCGCGCTTTGCCTCTGCTCGCACCTTGACACCACCACCGACGCACCCTCGCTGGGCGTGCGTCCGCACGTGGTCCGCTACGAGGGCGGTGGCCTCGTAGCCGGCATCGTGGACGGCCAGCCTGTCGTGACCACGCCCGAGCAGGTGCCAGATCTCGAGGACTTCGCGGGTCAGGACATCGTGTGCTCTGACGGCACGACGCTTCTGGGTGCAGACGACAAGGCCGGCGTCGCCGAAATCTGTGCGCTTGCTGCCCGCCTTCTCGCAAATCCAACCATCCCTCACCCCACCCTCAGGCTGGCCTTTGTTCCCGACGAGGAGATCGGTCACGGTGCCGCCCTGCTCGACCTCGAAAAGCTCGGTGCCGCTTGGGGCTACACGGTCGACGGCGAGGCGCTGGGCGAGTTCAACTACGAGACGTTCAATGCCGCCGAGGCCCTGGTGCACGTGTACGGTGTGATGGTCCATCCGGGCATGGCCAAGGACGTGATGGTGAACGCCATCGCCTTGGCTGCCGAGTTTGACCAGCTTGTTCCCGCCGCCGAGCGCCCCGAGCACACAAGCGGCCGCGAGGGCTTCTACCATCCCACGGTAATTCGCGGCACTGCAGCCGAGGTCACGCTTGCCTACATCGTGCGTGACCATGACGCCCAGGCCTTCGAACGTCGCCAGCAGACGCTGCGAGACATCGCTGCGTTCCTGAACGAGCGCTACGGCGAGGGCACCGTCACGGTGACGCTGCGCGAGCAGTACCGCAACATGGTCGAGGCCTTTGGCGACTGCCCGTTCCTCATCGACGATGCTCTCGAGGCAAACCGCGAGGCTGGCGTGGAGCCCGCAGTTGTCGCTGTGCGTGGCGGCACCGACGGCTCGCAGCTCTCGCTGCGCGGCCTGCCGTGCCCCAACATCGCGACCGGTGGCTACAATGCGCACTCGGTGCGCGAGTTCATCCCGGTCTCCTCGCTTGAGACCACGGTCGAGATACTCCAGAACCTGGTTGCCAAGTTCGCCGTCCCGCAGAAGGTAGTGCGATGAGTCCCCAGGTGGCAGACCTCTTCTCCGTGGCGGCTGCGGTGTTGCCGGTGCTCGCAGGCCTTGTCGAGTGGGTGGGCAGCGTTGATATCTCGGAGCGGCACCACAGCCATCACGACACCTTTGTGATCTCCTCGGCGCTTTTGCGTTCCCTGGCGTTTGCGATGCTGCTCATGGGGGCCATCGGGCTCATGTTGGGCTGGCTCTGCAACGTTGGCGCATTCAACGCCAGCGCAGACATCGTGGTGCCGTTCTTCTCGTCATTCGTGATCGTGGTCTTTGCCCTGTGGGCGTTCATGCGTCGCTACCGGGTCTCGCTCTACGACGACTTCATGGACGTGAGGCCCTACATTGGGCCTCTCCGCACGGTGCGATACGACCAGATAGAGCGCATGGAGTGGCGCGGCGTGCGATGCGGCACGGGCTTTAGGAGCCTCGAGATCCGCCCGGCAGGGGAACGTCCGGTAAGGCTTCCCGGCGTGCTCGACCTGGAGCACATCCTTGTGCGCATCAACCGCGACGACGCGCTGGTGGGCGGCATGTCGCAGGTCCGCTAGGCGAGAGGCCCGCCGTGTCCTGATTGTCTGCGCCCTCTCGCCACGGTACGCCTCCAGCGACCCGCTTGCGCGGAGCTTGCCTGCTCCTGATATCTGTCGTTCGTTCTGCGGCCGCGCACCCCTATCATGGTACGTAGTTGCACAATCGCGTTTTCGGGGGTTATCGCCGTGATCAAGCTCGTTCTCTCCGACATGGACAACACGCTCGTCCCGTTTGGGGCGCAGCACGTCTCGCCGCGCACGCTTGAGGCCATCCACGACGCCACCAACGCCGGCATCCATTTTGGTCCTGCTACCGGCCGCGACTATGTTGAGCTCATGCGCTTCTTCCATATGGACGAATCGTGCTTCATGACGGGCATCATGTCCAATGGCAAGCGCGTGCGCGTGGACGGGCGAGACGTGTGGACCTACGTCATCCCACACGAGTGGCTGTGCCGCATCGCGGATGCCCTTCGGCACGAGCGCGGGATGTTTCTCGTGTGCTTCCCTATGGACTCGAACCTCATGAACCCCGCCTATGCCGTGCACGCCACGGAGGAGGAGATGAGCAAGTACGAGCGGCTCATCCACTTCAATGGCGGCCGCGTGGACGAGGTGCCCGAGATCGACTTCATTGCCGCGGCGATTGCCTGCAACGGGGACGAGAAGCGACGCGCGTATTGCGAGAAGCTCATCGCCGAGGCATGTCCCGAGATGGAGACCGTGATGGCGGTTCCCAACTGGTTTGACGTGCTGCCCCGTGGGATTAACAAGGCTTCGGCGCTCGATACCATTCTTGATGCCGTGGGGGCGACGCGCGACGAGGTCGTGGTCTTTGGTGACTCCGGCAACGACATCGCGCTCTTGAGCGAGGTTCACTACTCCGTTGCCGTGGCCAACGCGACGCCCGAGGTCAGAGATGTTGCGAACTTCTCCTGCGGCGCGTCCGCGGACGAAGGCGTGGCAGATGCGCTCTTCGAGATTGCCCGTGCGGCGCGGTCGCACGAGATGCCGGCGTTTTTGAAGGAGAGACAATGATACGACTCATCGCGACCGACATGGACGGCACGCTGCTCGACGAGAACTCACAACTTCCGGTGGAGACGTTTGAGCTGATAGAAGCGCTGCGCGAGCGAGGCGTCATGTTCTGTGCGAGCTCCGGGCGCAGATACGACACGCTGCGCTGGATGTTCGAGCCCGTGGCGGACAGGGTTGACTACGTGGCGTCTCTCGGCGGGCAGGTCTATGCGGATGGGCAGCTGCTTGGCCGCGAGGTCTTCTCGACGCGGGCGGTGCTGAGGCTCTTCCGCACCTGCCAGGAGTTCGACTGCTTCCACCTGGTGCTTTACGACCGGACGCACACTTTCCTGTTGAATGACCAGAGCAGCTACGTGCGCGAGCTGGACAAGGACCTGCCCAACGCCGAGCGCGTTTTTGACCCGCCGTCACCGGACGTGAGCATCATTAAGGCCGCAATCTGCTACGACCGCCCGCGCGAGATCATGGACATGGTCTATGTGCTCGAGCGCGAGCTGGGCGATGTCTTCTCGTTCATGCCGTCGGGAAACACGTGGATTGACGTGACGCCAAAGGGGATAAGCAAGGCCACGGGCCTGGAGACGTTGATTGGCTATTACGGAATTGACCGTGCGGACGTGGCGGCGTTTGGCGACTCGATGAACGACTACGCGATGCTTCGGTATGTGGGGCATCCCTACGTGATGGGCAACGCGCGCTACGCCGTGAAGCAGATTGCCGAGAAGGTCGTGGGGACCAACGTCGAGCACGCCGTGCAGAAGGAGATGCGCGCGATTCTCAAGGGGTTGGAGTAGGGGAGCGATGATGGTGTGCGTCTCTCGGCTCTCGGTTCAGCTGCGGCGTTTGTCCAATCTGTGAAGATGCTGCATTGCGTTGACCGTCTGTTCCTGCGAGCTTATAGTTACTTCTTGCGCTGAGGCGCAACCCATTGCGGGGTGGAGCAGTTTGGTAGCTCGTCGGGCTCATAACCCGAAGGTCGTAGGTTCAAATCCTACCCCCGCGACCATAAAACACTTGGTAGGGACTCGTGAGGGTCCCTACTTTCTTGGTACTACATTGGCCCTGCGAATGAGGCCGGAACGGCCTTGGAATGAACCTCGATTTGGCTGGGCCCATTTTGTGTGGCGGCCCAGCATCTGGGAATTGGACATGAACACCGAGGCGAGGCTGCGCCCTATTGGGGGATGGCAGGTGCGATCGCTCCGTTTTCTTTGGTGTCGCCAGGAACCGGACGCAGGTGCTGCGACTATCTCCTCGGGGGGCGAGACGCCTCGGAAGCAATCTCTGTACCTTTGTGACCTTAGAGGTTGGACACCCTGTCCACCTACTCGTCAAGCGCGGCGACAATCGGTCCTACGATAGAAGAATCCTCAAGTTTGGTTATTGCAAAGCTCTTCTTGCCTGCGTCCTTAAACGAGGCGCCGACGAAGTAACCCTCGGCGCCGTCCAGGATCAGGTAGCGGTCGTGGAACGTCGTGGTCCGGTGGACTCCCAGGTTCGGGTACTGCGCGTTGAAGGTCGCGGCATCGCCCTCGGTGAGGCTGGTCTTTGGGTGCGTCCACACGGTGGCGGCAACTCCTGACGCCTTCTTGGCGAGGATGTTGAGGCCCCCCGTGCCCACGTAGCCGTCGATCAGGACGATCTCGCGCCTGGCCCTCTGCACGAGGGAGGCCAAGAGCCCGAACGCGTCATAGACCTGGCCCTCGAAGAAGACCTTCTGGCTCGGTGCCTCGTGGGCCTCCATGTAGTCGAAGACGCGCTCGAAGCGCTCGTAGGTCGAGCGCTCGAGGTCGCTTATGCGATGTCCCATCTTCGCCTGGAACTCAACCTGCCTGCGGTCGATGGTCCTAATTTGTTTGAACAAATGAGCGTTATCGGCGATGAAGTGGCGCATTTCTACGAATGCACGCATGATGCGGACGCTCGTATCGACTGCTACTTTGCTGCGGAGCACGCCTGAGAGCATCGCTACGCCTTGTTCGGTGTACACGCGGGGGAGGTACGTGCGGCCGACTGAAGAATCGGTGCCCTGCCCTGCTAAGGTGCCAATCTGGCACCTTAGATTGTCCAGCTCCTCTCTTGTAAGCCGGAAGCGGAAGTCCTCGGGGAAGCGGTCCTCGTTGCTCTTGGCAGCGCGATTGAGTGCCTTCGTCTCAACTCCGTATAGTTCGGCAAGGTCGCTGTCGAGCATGACCTGCCGGCCCCCCGCACGGTGTAGATCATGTCCCTGATATGCGCATCGCTGGAAGCGATGATTGCCGTTTCGTTCCCGTCGAGTTCTCTGTCGGGCGTGGCTTTAGTCTTTCTCCTCGAACCGTTGATGCAATTCTATCAAGCGCGCTCACATCCACCGCGAAACGGCGCGGAAGAGCCAGCGCACGAAGCGCCAGACGAGCCTAAGGACGCCCATGGGAAGCCTCCTATCTTTTAGTTGTTGCATTTGAGAGCTGAATATCGAATGCTTCCAGATGCAATGCAGAATCTGGCGGGTAGGGATGCCGACATGTCAGCTAAGGCTACAAGACCTCGCGAAGGAGAGTGGCATCCTACCCCATCTAGAGCAGGCCGCGAATGAGCTGGATGAGGAACTTCGCTTCTCGTTACCTCGGATCTCTTTTAGGAGGTTGCGGTTCTAGGTGCTGGGTAGGCCCGCCGCAGTCACAGGAGGAGGTCAGGATGATCTACGCAGGTGTGGATATCGCAAAGATAGACCACGTGATTGCGGCAGTGGACGAACATGGAAAAGAGCTTGGCAAGCCAATGGGCTTCAAGAACTCGGTCCAAGGCCTCGAGCGTGCTGTAAGCTGGCTCGAGGGGGTGGCCGAGGAGCCGAAGGACGTGGTCATCGGCATGGAGGCCACCGGCCACTACTGGATGGCCCGCTACGCCTACCTTTCGTCCCGCGGCTATGCGGTCTGCGTCATCAACCCCATGCAGGACAGGGCCGTCCGCAGGCTCAAGGGGCTTTCCGGCGCCAGGAACGACCGGGTGGACAGCCGCCTCATGGCCGAGACCCTGCGCATAGGGCAGTTCGACACGACCAGACTCGCCACCGACGAGGTGCAGCCGCTGCGCACGCTCTCGCGCTACCTGCAGTCGCTCAAAGCAGAGCTTGCTGAGATAAAGACCCAGTGCATCTGTCTTATGGACTCCTACTTCTCCGAGTTCGACGGCGTCTTCCCGGACATGTTCTCCCAAGGCGCCAGGGCCGTGCTCTCAAAGTCACCTTTGCCCTTCGGGCTCAGGCGCAGAAGGCAGGGCTCACTTGCCCGAAACATCCAAGATGCCTCGAGGCGGGGGGAGGGGGGCCGCCCGTAGCAAGGCAGAAGAGCCCAGACGACGCGCCAGGGCATCAGTGGGCATTGCGCTGGGACAAGAGGCCGCATCGTTTCAGGTGCGCTCCCTCGTGCGCCAGATGGACTTCCCGGACGAGGAGTGCGCCAAGGTCTCAAAGCTTGTGAGGGGTCTCCTCGAGAAGGGTCGAGCCCCTCATTTTGACCATCCCCGGCACCTCCTACGCGACCGGTGCCCAGATCGTCTCAGAGACCGGCGACATCTCCAGGTTCAAGAACGCCTTCGCCCTCGTGAGCTACGCAGGGCTGAACTCACAGGTGAGCCAGTCGGGCAAGTTCGACAGTGGGGGCGCCCTATCACCAAGCATGGCTCGCCCTACCTCAGGAGGGCAATCTGGCTTGCGGCCAGCAGAGCCTACCAGTACGACTTGAAGCTCAAGGTCTCCTGCGACAAGAAACGCCGCGAGGGAAAGCCTCACAGGGTGGCTGTGACGGCAGTAGCAAGGAAACTGTGCAATATCGTCTTCGCTGTCATGCGCGACCAGGCTCCCTACGACCCCGATCGCTAGGAACGGTCTCTGGAAGCATTCGATATTCAGCTCTCAAGGTGCAGTAAACGCCTGCTTGTCTAAGATTGGAAATTTAGTATTCAGGTCTTGACTTCATATAGCTGGTCTCCTTCGGTTCCGGCCCGCCCCCGTGACGAGCCTGCGAAGGTCCGAGGAAAGTCCCGGGAGGGACGCGGCAGGGGAGGCCAACCGGATGCAGGGCATGGCAGGCGATAGCGGCTCCGGAGTCCTGGCAGCGCAGGGGACCCGGGGGATGGACGCTGGCGCCTCGACGTTGCATGCGATGTCGCATGGAGGGCGGCGCTCACCACCCTTGCCCACCGCGCCGGCCGGCTATGGGCTACGGAAGGGCCCTCCGCCGCCCGTCGCGGTGGAAAGCGCGGGGAGCGCGTTTCTCGCAGCAGCCCTAGCCGATATGACGGGCAGACGGCCCGACGAGCGTCTCAAGTTGGCTGCGAGGTACTGTAGAATGTGCGTACCGAGCTATTTGGAGACGTGCATGCAACAGCCAATAAACGAGAACAACCCCGTGCTTTTCTCCACCGAGAGGGAGAACCAATACTTCGACCGCAAGAGCGCCCGCCTGAACCCGAAGGAAACGGCCCGGCACATTTGCGCCTTCGCCAACGCCTCGGGCGGCAAGCTCGTCATCGGCATCGAGGACAATGGGGAAATCACGGGCTTCAGGAGGGATGGCGCCCGCAACATCGAGGAGTTCGAGCAGGGGCGCTCATGGGGTGCGAGCCAGTGCCCGAGGTCCATCCCATGCGCATCCCGGTCGTCAACTCGCACGGCGAGGACGATTGCATCCTCGTGCTTGAGATAGGTCCCTCATCGGGCCATGTCATCTCCAGGCGCAGCGACAGGGCGGTCTTCCTGCGCCAGAAGGACAGCAGCGTCGAGCTCGAGCGCGATCCGGTGCTGGCGCTCGAGTACGACAAGAACCAACGCCGCTACGAGGACGAGGTGCAGGAGCGCTCCTCGATGGGGGACGTGGACCCCGAGGTGATGTCTCGCTACAAGACCGAGCTTGGCACGGAGGCGAGCGACGAGCTGGTCCTTCGGAGCTACGGCTTCCTCCAGGATGGTCACCTCACCAACGCGGGGGTACTCCTCTTCTCGGAGAACCCCGCCAGGTTCATGCCATGGGCTCGGGTGCGCGTCATCCGCCTCGACGGCAGCAAGATGGAGACGGGTCGCAGGCTCAACATCGTAAAGGATCGGACCTTCGACGGGCCGCTCCCCAAGACGATCGAGGGTGCGAAGGAGTTCATCTCGAGCCAGCTGAGGGAGTTCCAGTACCTCGGGGCCGACGGGAGGTTCAAGGTCATACCGGAGTGCCCGGAGTTCGCCTGGTTCGAGGGGCTCGTGAACGCGGTCACGCACCGCGACTACGCGATGAGTGGCGACCATATCCGCGTGATGATGTACGACGACCGCCTCGAGATAACGAGCCCGGGCAGGCTCCCCAACATCGTGACGCTCGAGAACATGAAGTTCACCCGCCGGTCGCGCAATCCCACGATCGCGCGCGCCCTGGTGGAGTTCGGCTGGGTCAGGGAGCTCAGCGAGGGCGTGCAGCGCATTTACGATGAGATGGCGAGCTTCTTCCTGAGGGAGCCCACCTTCTCGGAGCCGAACGGCGCCTCGGTGCGGCTCACCCTGGAGAACAGCGCGACCTCGCGCGTCCTGCGCCGGGGCGATTCGATTGCGAGTGACCTCGGCGAGGACGTGGTCGGCGCCCTGGGCGAGTACGAGCGTGCCGCCCTCCAGTACGTGTACGGGAGGGGGAGGGTGACGGTCAAGGAGCTCGCCGGCCATCTGGGTCGTAGCGCCAAGGGTGGCACGCGCGGCGCTGAAGTCGCTCTCGAAGAAGGGTATCCTCGGCTGGCACGGCACGAGTCCGACGGACCCATCCCAGTACTATGACCTCTACAGGGCATAGTAGGGCAGAGCTCGGTCATAGCTTCCGGGCGTTTCGCAGGTAAGGGCAGGCGCAGGGCTATTACCAGAAGGGCATAGTGGGTTAGAGTAAAAACGGCCCGCCCGAGGGGCCCGCAGGTCCGGTAGCCCACGGAGGTCGAACCTCGGGTTCGAGCAGGTTCAAGTAGGTTCGAGCAGAAGCCTGGTTGCATGAACTTGAGCGCTATGCGCGCGACGGCCTTCAGCAACTGCAGCAGTGCTCTAAGCGCTCTCATGGTCGGCTTCCCTCCACTTGGCTTCGGCGAGCATGGCCTCAAGCTGCCCAACGGTGAACGTGGGGCCCTCCGGCTCGGCGACTGGCTATGCAGCCTGCGGTCCCCAGAGCGCCGTCGAGCTCATGTCAATGCCGAAGCTCTCGTCCGCCTTGCCCACGGCGGCGTGCTTGGCCTCCGAATCAAAGCCTGCGTATATGTCGAGCGTCAGTATTACCTCAGGGTTTTTGCGCTTATTGTGGTAGTGGTTGTTGCAATGATTGTGGGTAGTGTCGAGAATGTTGGTGTATCGGACATTTCGTTGAGACCTATGGCTACCGTCCAGAATTCGCAACTAGGCCAGAAGCTACTCCTCATCGCCGATGCAATCAAGCATTTTCTGCTCTGCCTCCTCCCAACGGCGCCGGGTCGCATTGGCATCGCAGATCCCGCCTACAAGTCCGTAGTTGCCGGGCAGGCCAACAAAGTCCTCGCATCGCAGGTCCGCCCTCAGCGTGAGCGTGCTTGTGAAGTCATCGGCGTCGGCGCCCGTTACCTCCAGCCAACTGGCGCTCAGCCCCGCGTCCGGCAGCCGGATCTCTATTTTCACCTCGGCATTCGGACCCGCCCCCTCGATAAGCCGCGCAAGCTCCCTGACGTTCATTACGCCGCCTCCCTCTCCATCTCGACCTCAGCTGCGGCGAGGATGCTATCCGCGAACCTGGAGGCGACCGTGAGCTCGACCTCCGTCGGCAGCGAGGTATCCCAGCCATCCTCGCCTCGTTTTTCGACGAGTGCCCATGACTCGCCCACCTTCTCCTGAGAGAAGCAGCGCGACTGCTGCCACGTATCGTCCGCGTCGGCCATGATCGCGCCCGCCAGGCGTATGAGCGACTCAGGGCTCGGGAACACCTGCACCACGCGCGACCTGCGCGTTAGCTCGCGGTTCGTGCGCTCCTGCACATTGTTGGCGCGCAGGCGCTTCCAGTGGCTGGGCGGGAAGTCGAGGTAGGCCAGCGCGTCAGCTTCCGCCTCGTCTAAGATTTCGGCCGCGGCTGGGCAGAAGGTGTCCGCCATCTCAGCTGCCTTGTGGTAGGCGGCGCGCACCACCAGCGCATCTTTGGCCTTAAAAACCGGCGAGAGGAGCCTCGCGACACGCTTTCCTTTGCTTTTCGACTTGGCGACCGCACAGCAGTCTCGCATCAGGCGGACAGCGCAGCGCTGCCAGGCCGCACCCCGAGAGACCTCAGCGATCGCCTTGGTCAGTCCGCCATGGGCGTCGGAGACGACAAGCAGCACGCCGGGTACACCGCGGTCGCGCAAACCCCTCAAAAACGGCAGCCACGACTCGTACGACTCGGTGTCTACCACGTCGAAGCCCACTACATAGCGGTTGCCGTTCTCGTCGCAGGCAATTGCGGTAACCACCGCGGTGGAGGCGACGTGGCCCTCGCGGCGGCACTTCGCATACGTGGCGTCCAGCCATGGGTAGGGGAAGTGCACATCGGGGCCGAAAAGGCGCCCGTTCATGTCCTCGACCTCCCTGTCCAGCCGCTCGCATATGCGGCTGGCCTGGTCCTTGCCGAGCTCACCGGCACCGAGCGCCTCAGCGACCCCCGACACCTTGCGCGTACTGACGCCGCTGCGGTACATCTCGACCACTGCAGCCAGCATCGCACGGTCCGTGCGGCTGTGGCGCCCCATCACGTCCCCTGGGAAGAAGCTGCCAGCTCGGAGCTTGGGTATGCGCAGCTCCAACGTGCCGACGCACGTGTTGAGTGTGCGGTCGCGGTAACCGTTACGGCTGGGGCCCGCGTCCTCGGCGGCCGCCGCGGCCACCGTGTCCCTCACCTCGTTTACGACCTGCTCGATCAGCAGGCGTGCCAGCTCCTGCATGTTCACGCAGCCGTCGTCGAAACGTGGCATCTCTGCCGCCGCCACAGCGGCGTCAACCGTTACACTTTCCATCGTGGCCATCGTCCTTTCCTCGAATCCGTTACCTTAGGCAGTACGAATTCTAGGACGGTGACCACACCTTTGTTCAGATGCCCATCAACGACCCGTTTTTGGGCTTACACCAACTTTCGCGACACGATC
>NZ_LR027573.1:312903-313983 GCF_900605015.1 Olsenella sp. Marseille-P4559 | reverse complement strand
TGGCCATCGTCCTTTCCTCGAATCCGTTACCTTAGGCAGTACGAATTCTAGGACGGTGACCACACCTTTGTTCAGATGCCCATCAACGACCCGTTTTTGGGCTTACACCAACTTTCGCGACACGATCTGATTGTGGTGCTCTCGTTTGTAGGAGTGCTCCTTCTCCGGTTTGTCTATGGTACGAGCATCGAGGAATACACCTACCTCTTCCCTTTGGTGATGGTGAGCACAGGTGAGATTGCCCTTGTCTGGTTCCTTACCGATTCTCTGGTCATTGCCCGTTGCATGCGTGGGGTTCTTATAATGAACGCTGGTGCCTTTGTTGTCTGTCTGGTATCGATGGTGCCGCTTGAGACAAGCTTTGGCATGAACGGCATCAATAGTACCGTTATCATATCGGTGCTTGTGGGGATTGGGCTGGGTGTATGCTTCCTTCGGGCGTCTATCGATGCATCGCTGGAGTAAACGTCAGCCCGGCGATAGGACCTTTAGCCACGGTAAGAAGAACAATGGAGGACACTTTACCCAAGGTTGCCATCGGAAATTTATAGGTAGCCTAAAATTATTTCAATTTATGTATTCCCTGAGAAGCACGACATGTACGTATGGCGTCACGAAGGGACTTTTGCAAGTGTTGTCCATCCGAATATCCTGTAGGTAGCAGGTTGACGAGGGCGAGTCCGAAATTCACCGCTGCTGTCTCCCCACAGATAAGTCGGATGACAGCCATTAGAAGCTCGCTGTGTACTAGAGCGTAGATGTCCGCTAGACTTTCCATTACTAAGATGGCAATACAAAGTAGCATGACATTCGCGCTAGGACCCGCGAAGTAAAAGAAGACACGCTCCCATCCCCCACGTCGCAGGGGTGGTGTTCTTACTGAGATGGGATGGCCGATACGGTCGAGCGAAACGATCAGTTCAATGTGTTCTGCTCCTGCGAGCTTAGCTGGACGGCGTAATGTTTTTGTGGGTCCAGGCTGCGGAATGCCATCTGGAAAGAAGAGGCGGGTCCCTCTAACCTTCTGAGTTGCTGAGACAAGGAAGGGAAGGATCCGCCATATGGAGAAGGATACATCAC
>NZ_LR027573.1:303428-312897 GCF_900605015.1 Olsenella sp. Marseille-P4559 | reverse complement strand
CCGACGGCGTAATGTTTTTGTGGGTCCAGGCTGCGGAATGCCATCTGGAAAGAAGAGGCGGGTCCCTCTAACCTTCTGAGTTGCTGAGACAAGGAAGGGAAGGATCCGCCATATGGAGAAGGATACATCACTGGAGCGGCTGGCAGCTGCCATCTGCCCGATCGTGCTCGATGCGCTGAGGGGCCTCGCTGCCCATCCGGAGGACGGGGATGCCGCCTGGGAGATGGAGGGGAATGTGCTGTCCTCGATCATGGGGGCGGCAGCCGCTGCCTATGCGCAGGCCCTCGAGGAGATGGACAGGGAGCTCTGCGCCAGCCTGCCGGAAGGGATGCATGTCCACGACATCCGCACCCGCATGGTCGCGACGAGGCTCGGCGATGTCAGCTTCAGGCGCAGGCGCTGCACGGACCGTGCAGGCAACGTGGATGCCCCCCTCGACGCCCTCATGGGGCTCGCGCCCTCTGCAAGGATCTCGCCGGGGCTGGAGGCGGAGCTCGTCTGGCTCGCCGCGCAGGCATCCTACCAGCATGCAGCGGATGCCGCCGCATACACGGGCTCGTCCGCCGTCTCGAGGGATGCGGTCATGCGGTGCGTGCGCAGGGCAGGGCGCGCATGCGAGGCGGACGACCGCAGCCGGGAGCTGGAGCTCTAGCAGGACGGCGTGGTCCCGGAAGGCAGGATAAGCTCCGGGACCCTCTGCGTGGAGTCCGACGGCACCGTCGTCGCCCTCCAGCATGCAGGCGGCAGGAGGCACCTGGAGATAAAGGCGATGACCGCATACCGGGGCAAGGAGAGGCATGGGAGGAAGAACCTCAGGCTGGATCCCGTGAGCTTCGGATGCGCCGGCACGCCCGACGAGCTGTGGCGCCAGGGCATCGCTGCCGTGGGGAGCGTCTACAGGCTCGATACGGTCGAGGAGGTCCACTCGGGCTTCGACGGGGCCTCGTGGTGCTCCGGCGGGCTCGGATGGCTCGGAGCCATCGGATGCGACGCCGTCGGGCATATGGACCCCTTCCACGGGAACAGGGCCGTCTCCGCCTGCTTCGGGCGGGAGCACGAGGAGGAGCGCCTCCAGGCGATGAGGCTCATATACGGAGGCGATGCGGAGGGGTGCGCAGGCCTCCTCGAGCGCATGGCCGGGGAGGGCACGGCGAAGGCGGACATCGCGCCGGGGGTCATCAGGTACCTGCGCTCGCATGCAGACCGCATCGGCGTCCCCGGCCCCTCGCTCGGCACGATGGAGAGCGAGAACCAGCATGTCTACAAGTCGAGGATGGCGGGCGTCCCCTGCGCATGGTCCATGCAGGGAGCGTCGGACATGGCGCGCATACGCTCGAGGCAGGCATCCGGGCGCCCCATACCGCATCTCTCACGCGACGAGCGCAGGGGGCCGAAGAGGCTCGAGAGGCGGAAGCGGAAGGAGATCGCCGCATATTCAGGAGACGGGGTAANCTATTCAGGAGGCCCTGCGGCAGGCGATGCGCTAGCATTCGAAGGCAAGGGCTACGAATATCCTGTCCGGGGCTCCGTCGAGATGCTCGGCGCCGAGGTCCGGTTCAGGTCGGAAGGCTGGCTCGGGATCCCGGAGGCTTGCCTGCCCACAAAAGACTGACGCCGTCGCTTAGCTGCAGCAGCATGAAAGAGTTCATGTATGATGACACTAAGTAGCACCAGGGGAATGCACAAGACCACTGCGACGACAGGCCCCAACTTCCGCGCGGTTGCGACGAAGCCATATGCAAGCTCTGTCCACGGAGTTGTGGGTACGAGCACAAAAAAAGAACCCAGCCTACGATAGAGGCCAAAAGTGCGGACATTCCCGCAATGCGGGGGATATGAAGGTTAACCTGTCTCTCCCCAGACCCCACGGAGTCCCTCCTTGTGTCTAATCGGTTAGTCGCCGCATACGGAAGAGCACGAGGAACAGCACGACGAGTGCCATCGCGTTGACGGCGACCACCATGGCCTCCCGGGAGGTCATGGTGGTGCTGGCGAGGTCGGAGAACTGCTCATACGCTGGCTGGGTGTAGGTCCAGCGTGCAAAGGCTTCAAGCCTGTCGTTCAGCGATGACAGCATGGGGAGCATACCCAGCGCCATCGAAACGGGAGCTGAGATGGGCGCCGCATTGACCTGCCGCTTGGCCACGAGCGCTATGGCAAGGCCAATGAGCAGGGAGCACGCCACACACGCCGCATTCGTCATGAGGAATCTCTCCACCATGCCCGCATTGAGTCCGTCGATGCAGGGGAGGAAGAGCAGCGACGAGAGGATTGACGCCACGCCGATGGTGCCGGCAACACCACACAGGTAGGAAAGCGGCCCCACGCCGGACATCGTGAGCATGCGCAGCGTGCCTGCCTCCTTCTCCTCTGCGACAACGCTTGAGGTGTAGATGATGGGCACGATCAGTACATGCATCGTCATGAACATGGGCAGGGCACTTGCAAGCTGGGTCTCGGTCATGGCGTTCTTGAAGATAAGGGCAACCAGCGGGAACATGAGAAACATCATGAGCGCTGATTTGTTGCGTAGCGAGTCGACCACCTGCTTGTAAAAGACGGCGTCCACTCCATTTGGGCCACTGCCCGGCCGTGTTCCGCTCATTCCAGCTCCCTTCCCGTCAGCTGCAGAAAGACGGCCTCGAGGTTTGGGCTCTCGGTCGAAATCGAGGTGACGTTGCCTGCCTTCAGGATGGCGCATATCTTGTCCGCATCTTTATTGATGTCTGAGAACCTGAAGCTCCGTTTGCCTTGAATCACTGTGACGCAGTGCTCCTTGCTATGGCGCGCGCATATCTCGCGTGGGGCTCCTGCCTCGACGATCCTGCCCTCATTGAGGAGGATGACCCTGTCACAGATTTTTGTAGCCTCCTCCATGTTGTGGGTGGTAAGAAAGATCGTCACGCCGGTGGCCCGCCGCTTGAGGAGCAGTGCGTGGATATCCTCTGCGGTGCCAGGGTCAAGACCGCTTGTAGGTTCATCCAGGAAGAGGAGTTCGGGATCATGCATGAGCGCCCGCGCAAGGCTCAGGCGCTGCCGCATGCCCTTGGAGAGGTCCTGCGCACAGACCGAGCGGCTCTTGTCCAGGCCCACGCGCTTCAGAATCTTGTCTGCGCATCCCATGTCTTTGATCCCGCGTGCCTTGAGGAACACCTTGAGGTTTTCCGTACAGGTAAGGCGCTCGTAGAGGCAGGGATCATCCAGAACGACGCCAATCCTCTTGCTGGCATCCGAAGAAAACGCCCGGGGTGGGTGTGAGAAGACGGAGACCTCTCCGGCATCGGGGGCGAGAAGCCCGAGCATGATCTTGATGAGGGTCGTCTTGCCGGCGCCCGAAGGCCCAAGGAGCCCGAGTATCTCCCTGTGCTGTACCCCCAGCGAGATGTCATCCAACACGACATGGCTGCCGAACGCCTTCCTCACGTTGCCGAGCTCTATAACGTCCTCTGTAGTTCTGGGATCGTCCACGATGCCTCCTGATGTGGTTGCCATCTGAAGGAATGAGATGATGGATGGTGATGAATAGGCAGGCCAGCGTGGCCGCCCAAACACACTGGACCCACGATACACCCCTGGCAGTGTAACGGCTGCCAGGGGTAGGGGCGTTACGCTGCGAAGGAAGCTGCTACGGCGCAGCCAATAGCAGCGGCACCCGCAGACGCACTTGTCGCTTCCTCGTAGGTCTCGCAAATCTCTTCGCCCAGGATAGTCGCATTATCGAGTTCCTCCTGGAGCATCAAGCCATACTTCTTCTCCATTGTCTCCTCCCTCCTTTATATCCGCATCTTTAAGTCCCATCCCCAATCGCAGAGAAGTAGGACTCATTGCCATAGTTAAGCGAGGGGATCTCGCTGGGATATGTCAGCACTGATCTCTGTTTGCTTGAGCGTGTAGAAGATATTGGAGATGCGGTCATAGATGTCCCGATAGCGTTCGTAAGGCGTTTCGCCATCATGTACTACGCCAGGGTATTGCTTCATCACGATTTGGGCCGGATTTACAAAGACCCTATCAAGTCGATCGCAGATGTCTGAGGTAAAAAACATTCTAAGGTATCCGATGACTTCATCATGGTCACCCATAGCTCCCATCGCTTCTGTTGACGCCGGGCGATTTTAGCCACATATAGCCGAAACAAAATAGCCGATTGCAGCCGGAAAAGATTGGCCACCGCACCGCTACATCCCTCCTATGCTGGTTATGCCAATGTGCCGGCGATAGGAGGAATATAGAGAAAGATGGACAGCAGATACGATGGCCTGCAGAAGATTATAGACGAGGCCCTCTCGGCGATGGCAGCCGAGGCAGGGCCGGGGTTCTCGCCGGAGAAGGCGAATCTCGCGGAGTTCTGCAGGAGGACCGGCCTCACGAGATCGAAGGCAAGGACGCTCCGGAAGAGGGGCTTCCACGCCGGGCCGCACGGCAATGCAGGCAGGAAGGCAGAGACGACGGTCCTCACGGGATATACGGGCATCGTCGACGACCAGCTCCGCAAGGGGGTGACGAACTCCCAGACGGTCTTCGACCGGCTCAGGGAGCACGGATATGCAGGCGGCATCACGTCGGTCAAGGACTATATCGCCGCCCACCGCTCGCTCGTGCCTGCGCCGAGGAGGCAGGCGGATCCCAGGGGCCCGCGCGGCAGGAGATACCAGACGGAGCCCGGCGAGGCATACCAGATGGACTGGGGATTCGCCAATGCGGAGGCGGCCGACGGCACCGTCTCGAGGATCGCATGCTTCGCGATGGCCTGCCACCACTGCGGCACCCCCTACATCGAGTTCTTCCCGAACGCTCGGCAGGAGAACCTCTTCATAGGCATGCTGCATGGCTTCATGGAGCTCGGCATCCCGGACTGGGTGCTCACGGACAACATGAAGAGCGTGATCGTCAGGAGGGATGCCGAGGACAATCCCGTCTGGCAGAAGGACTACGAGGCGTTCATGGACTCCATCGGCTTCCGGACGAGGCTCTGCAGGCCCAGGCATCCATGGACGAAGGGCAAGGTCGAGCGGCTCATACGCTTCGTGAAGGAGAGCTTCCTCCAGGGCAGGGAGTTCACAGACATCACCCAGCTCAACGAGGAGGCGAGGCGGTGGTGCCAGGAGCAGTCGGGAAGATGGCGCCGCGCGGCGGCATGCGTGCCCGCAGACGAGCACAGGGACGCATGCATGCAGCATGCGCGCCCGTTCGCCTTCACGGAGGAGGCGGAGCGCTGGCTCTGCCCGAAGAGGAAGATATCGTTCGACGGGTTCGTGAGCTACGAGGGCAGGCGCTTCGGCGTGCCCTTCTGGCATGCGCGCAGGGAATGCCGTGTGGGGCGCGAAGGCCGCGTGCTCCACATATACAGCGACGACCTCTCGCAGGAGCTGGTCGCGCATCCGGTCACATGGGGCCGGCATGACAGCTGCTGCGAAGGGCAGTGGGCCGACGACGGAGGCCCGGCAGAGCAGCCGACGCAGCAGCCGGCGCCGACGGTCAGGCAGTCTGCGGCACCGGCGGCAGATCCCGCCTTCGCGAGGTTCGACTTCGGAAGGAGGGCATGATGGCAGAGGGCATGGGCATCTTCGGCGAGGCGGCAGAGGCCGCTGCCGGCATGGGCATCCGCATATCCGCAGAGGAGCTCGCCGCGCTCGCATCCGACAGGGGCATGGGAGAGGGCGAGATCGCCGCGGTCGGAGCGGTCTTCTCGTACCTCGCCGAGCAGAGGCGGCAGAAGACGGTGGATACGCTCCTGTGCCTCAGCAGGCTGCCTTCGAGGGAGCCGAAGACGTTCGAGGGGTTCGACTTCTCGAGGATACAGGGGCGCGATGCAGGGATGCTCCGGAAGCTCCCTGCCCTCGCCGACCTCTATGCGCACAGGAACATCGCCTTCATCGGCCCCGAAGGCATCGGCAAGACGCATCTCGCGCAGGCACACGGGCGCGCATGCTGCATGAAGGGGCTCAGGACCTACTACCTCAAGGCGAGCGAGCTGCGCGACAGGCTCTCCAGGGCGGCAGAGCGGGGGTCCGCCCAGCACGAGGTCGCGGCGCTCGTGAAGCCCTCGTGCCTCATCGTGGACGAGATCGGGAGGTGCAGGTTCGACAGGGCATGCACCGACATGTTCTTCGACATCGTCGACCGCCGCTACGAGAAGGACGGCCCGAGCACGATGGTGCTCACCAGCAACATGTCCCCGAGCGACTGGAAGGGCTCGTTCACGGGCGAGGATGCGCTGTTGTGCGCCCTCGACAGGCTCTTCGACAATGCCTCGGTCCTCATGATGCGCGGACCCAGCTACAGGGGACGAGGACTCGACACCTACTCCGTGGAGGCGGTGCCCCAGGCGATGAGACAGAGGGGCTCCGGCACGATGGGGCTCTAGCGATGGGCCCTCGGAGCACCATGCACGGCAACAGTTAGCATTTCCGGATGCCGGCACATTGGCCAATATCGTCCGGCTGGAAATGGACAGAATCGCCCGGCGCTCGGTGGCGATTATCTCCCGGCGTTAACATCTTCGATCATTAACGCCCCGTTTAGTCTGAATCAGTTTCGCTTCGTCTTTGTACAAGTAATGTGGCTGCCAGTTTCTAGACACATTTGCACCTGACTTTGCGAAAGCCTGACAATGTGCAGCGATGCACGGAAGGGGTCCTTGCCCGGCCGCGTGGGGTTGTAGGGGGTGGCTCTCCGGCTCCTGCGTCTCCAGGATCAGGGGTCGCACTTGAGGCCGAACTCAGCCATCTGCGCCCGCGACTCGGCGCGCATGCGCCTGAGGGCCTGAAAGGTGTGCTTCGCGAGCGGAATCGTGGGCGCCGAGCTCTGGATCTTGGGTTCTTTCACGTAGAAGCCGCCGCCGTTTCCCAGGGCGTGGCTCACAGCTATAGTGCCGCCGTCGGAGAGGTCGGACCACCTGGGGGCACAGGCCTCGCCGCGCCGCATGACCGTGGTGAGGGCTATCTCCACCGCAAAGTCAAAGGGCTGGAGCTCCGCCTCCATGACGAGGCGCAGCATTCGCGTGCGCTCCTCGCGCGAGAGGGCGTCTATCGGCGTCTTCACGCGTTTGAGCGGCTTGCAGAAGTCGCGGTGGTCTTGAACTGAGGTTCTGCGCCATGGCTCACTTGAGCAGGCGGAAGGCCTTCGAGCAGCTTTTGAGCACGTAGCCGACGGCGGTCGTGTCGTGTATCCATCCGGAGACGTCCGGTATGGAGAGCTCGGCGAGCTTCATGTTGCCGAGGTGGCGGCAGATGATGCGCGTCTCGGCGTGGTGGCCGCGCACCGTGGAGGGCTCTATGGTGCCCGAACCCTCCCCGTGGCGCATGAAATTAGAGAAACTACAGGTCAGACGCATATCGGCTGTGCTGTGGATTGGCAAGATTTACGGTGAAACGGCCTCTGACGCCCTCATAACCCGGAGGTCGTTGGTTCAAATCCAGCCCCTGCGACCAAGAACAAAGCCCTGAACCGTACAAACAGTTCAGGGCTTCTTCTTTCCCAATGGGCCGAAATCGGCGAAAGTAACAGTATCGGTAACAGTATCGCGGGTAGCTTCCAGCTACTTCTTGCACCTCGTGTTCGCGAGGTAGCCCATAGCAGCGCAATCGACCCCAATGATGACGATCGTCACGTACACGAATGCCGTAGGGACCCTCTCTCCCAGCAGCGCCAAAACGAAAATGACGAGTGTGGCCACGAGCATTCCCCCGCCCATGACCCGAAGCAGCTTTTTCTCATCCACCGTCTCCCTCTCCGCCTCGGTGGCAGTGTTGTAGCCCGCGATGAGGCTTGCCCCGTGGCCGGACAGGAAGGCGACGGTCATGGCGGCGAACGCCGCGAATATGACCCACAGCATGATACGTGCGAACATCTCACTCACCTCGAACTTTTCTGCTTGGCCCCTTGCCCCCCATTCGAGTTGCGTGCCCTTCCCGAGTTTTGCAGCATAACATAACTGAATAGGATTCCTGTGATTCGCCCCGCTCAGAGGGCGTTTCCTTTGTCGTGATTCCATGACTTTCCTGCACGGTGCATATCGGTGCATGGTATAACGGGGGAACGTATTCCCGCAGGTCAGGGGCCGGACATGTACCTCGGGAAGTCCAGGAAGAAGAACGGGCGCGCCTGCCTCACGATCGTGGAGGGCTGCCGCGACGGGCGGGGCAAGAACATGCCCGGGACGGTGGGGAGCCTCGGCTACGTCGACGAGCCCGAGCGCGCGGGCATCGCCGGCCCCGTGGCGCACCCCGCCGCCGAGTGCGCGAGGCGCAACGGGGCCAGGAGGGCGCAGACGGGGCCGGCGATCGTCAAGGCCCCGCCCCTGCGGAGGGTCGGCAAGCGCGACGGCGGGGCGCGCGTGGAGCTGGGCGCGGCCGTCGTGGACGCCCACCTCAACCGCGACCTGGGGCTCCCCGGGCTCTTCGAGCGCAGGAGGGCCGCCCGCAGGGTCGCCTTCGACCCCTACCGCGTGCTCGGGCTCCTGGTCTGGGACCGCATCGCCCATCCGTCCTCGAAGAGGGGGGGCGTGGGAGGGGCGCTCCGCGTTCCCGCGCAAGTGCCCTTTCTCCCTCGACGACGTCTACCGGGCGCCCACCTACCTGGACGACCGCGGGGACGAGCCCGTGGCCCACGCGAACGCCTCGCTCGGGGCGGCGCGCGGCCCGCGCGACACGCGGGTGCTCTACTGCGACGTCACCAACCACTGCTTCGAGCGCGAGGGCGAGGACGGGTTCCGCATGCGCGGGGCCTCCAGGGAGCACGGGCCCAGCCCGGTCGTGCAGATGGGCCCCTTCCTCGACGCGGGCGGCGTCCCGCTCGACTACGCGCTCTTCCCGGGGAACGTGCCGGGCGTGGCGACGCTCGCGCCCGCGATGGACGCCGCCGGGGTGCGCTTCGGGCCGGACTCGCCCGGACGCGTCGTCGTGGTCGCCGACAAGGGGCCCAACGCCTCCGCCAACATCGCGCGCTGCGCCCTCGACGGTGTTAGCGCTAACTTGAAAGCTGCCAGTTAGGCCAATGGGAACCACCGGTTCGGACCATGTATCTCAGCCAATCGCGCAAACGCAGTTTCACCAGTTCCGCCGACCGCCTAGATTCGGGCCGTAGGCACGCATCCGGGAGGCTGGCATGGACGGGAACATGATCGGAGGGCCCGACATGGACAAGGAAGCCGGCATCAAGCCGAACTTCTCGGACACAGCGAGGAGGCACGGCGTCGACAGGCACACGGTCGCGAAGCACTGGGCTGCCGACGGGAGCGCGCCGGAGGACGGGCGCGCGGGCAGGCGGAGCGGGTTCGACGGCGTGAGGGGGCTGATCGAGGAGAAGGCGGCGCTGCCCGGGGTGACGGCCAGGGGAATCTACGGGCTGCCGCTCGACCGGCGCGGCGAGGGCGAGCCCAGGCTGCCCGGCCACAGCGGCTCCGCCCACCACCCCAGGACGCGCGGGATAGTCCCCGGCAGGGCCCCCGCCGAGCCCCACCCCAGGT
>NZ_LR027573.1:80374-303417 GCF_900605015.1 Olsenella sp. Marseille-P4559 | reverse complement strand
GCCCAGCCGCGAGCCCGCGGGGACGCCGGAAGCGGCGATGGTCCGCTTGCCTGACCGGCGAAAGAACATTGGCGCGATTGGCGCCTGAAAGTTGTGCGGATTGGTGATTTCCTAATTGACGCTAACAGGGGCGCTCTCGCCGCTGCCGCCGGCCGCGTTCCCGTGCGCCGGGCGGGAGACGGGGAGGTGCGGCAGGCAGGGCACCCTCGCGCTCGGGGGCGCGCGCCGCCACTCCGCCGGGCCCGCCTGCGCACGCTGCGGGGTCGCCGTCGCCCTGGGGGCCTCCGACGTCACGGTCTGCGACGTCTCCACCGGCGAGGCGGTCGCCACCCACGGGCGCCAGCGGGGCGGGGCGCCGACCGACAGCCCCGACCCGACGCCGCGGCCGGGGCTGCCGTGCACGGGGCCTGCCGGATGGAGGGGCTCGGGCGTCAGGGCGTCGCCCCCCGAAGGGCCCGCCGCCTCCCCCGGCGGCGAGCCGGCAGGCAGCCTGGAGGCCGACCCCGGGGTGCTGCGCGACGAGGGCGCCGAGAGGGGCTGGGGCGCGGCCGTCGAGGGCATGGCGCGCCCGCTGGCGGCGACAGGCGGTCCCGACCGCGCGACCGCCTCCCCCTCCGCCGCCAGGGCGGCAGCCGGAGACGAGCGCGCCGGGTACGGCGAGGAGGTCGGCCTGGGCGCCTGCGACGGGGCGCCGAGGCTGCTCGGGGGGGTGGCCGGCATGCCGCGGACGGGCCCGGGGCGCGGGGCCCCGCAGGCCGCCTCCCGTGGGGCGGCCGGGGCGCCCTCCGTGTCGGGCGACACGATGGATGCCCTCCTCGCCTCCGCGACGCCGGGGCGGGCGGCGGCATGCACGGCGACGCCCGGGTCGGAGACCGCCCGCCGCGACAGGGCGAAGGGGGCGAGGCCGCTCCGGCAGGCGGGGTTCCCCGTGCCCAGGGCGCCCGACGCCTTCGACCGGCCGGACGCGGCCCTCCCCGACGGCTGGGGGCGCGACGGGACGTGCTCGCTGGCATTCGCGCGCGACGCCGGGGACCTCGCCTCCCGCGGCCGGACGGGGCGCGGCAGGGCCCACATGGCCACGGCCCTCGGCATCGCGGCGGCCTCGGCGGGCCACCCGGCGGGGCTCTGGCAGGCCGCGCGGCCGGTGCCCCGGCTGGGGAAGGCCAGGGGGGAGAGCACGCCCGACGGGCCGCTCGCGGACGTCGCCAGGGCAAGGCCCCCCGTCCTGGGCGAGTCCGGCTGCGCGCCCCTTGACGCGGGCGGCGCAGGGCTGCCCTGCCAGGTGACCTCCGAGAGCTACGAGGGGAGGGGCGCCACATCCGCCGCCGACGCCGGGTCCGGCCGGTGGGGCACGGCCCTCGCCGACGGCAGGCCCGCGGCCGCGGTCGTGGGCCGCGTCGCGCGCCACGGCAGGCCCGTGGGGTCCGGCGGACCCAGCCACAGGCCCGGGGAGGGCCTCATGCTGGGGAAGCCTGGGAGGTGGGGACGGCGGCGCGCCCGTGACGAGACCCGAAGAAGTCTCATGCGCGGACCCGAAAGGAATCCGCGCTCAAAACCAAAAGTCAGGCTTGACTAAACACACAAGCGAGCCCGCGAACGGAGGGGAGGCCCCACCGACTGGGTCGCTGCGCCCCAAACGGGGGCCGTGCGAGCCTCCCTCGGCGCCCGGCATGGCCCGGTCGGGCCGCCAGTGCCAGCTCCCTCCCATCGCCGCCGGGGACGGGGGTGCCGGATTGCGGGAGCCGGCTTGCGCCGCTCTCGACGCCAGCGGCGGCACCTGCGGAAGGCGTCGCACTCACGACGGGCCCAAGGCACAGGGGCGTGTCATCGGCGGGCGCAGGACAGGGCGGACGATGGCAGGGGAGAGGCTTGGGGCGCGCGGCAAGGCGAAGCCCAGAAGGGCCTGCGGCCCCTATGGGGGCGAGGCCCCAAGGCATCCCGGTGACAAGGCCCGCCAGGGCTTCGGGGCCGGACCTCCCGACCTCCTGTGGCCCACCGATGCCGCGCGGCCCTCGATGCCAGCCGGCAGGCTCTGCCTGGGCCCGGTCTCGGACCGCTTCGGCGGCGCCACCGCAAGCCGGGCGGCCCCGGCCTCCCCCGACGCCGAAGTGGCCGGCCCCACGCTCGAGGCGGCCTTGGCCACCACGGCGGCCGGAGGGCGCCGCCATCCTGCGACCCGTTCGGGCTGCGGCCGTCGCTGCCGCTGGCCTGGGTGGATCCCCGTCTGCGCGAAGGCCGGCACCACACGCCCCATGCCACGCAAGGGGCGCAGCCCTGACGACCCTCGCATGGGGGGCCTCCTCGGCACCATGGAGGCCGGGATGCTCCATGGCAGGGACTGGGCGGGCGCCGCATCGGATGAGCCCAGGGAGAAGACAGGCGCCTGTATGGAACGTCACGACAAGACGAGGGCCAAGCGCCCGCTGGGCTCGATGAGCCCCCTACAACACAGGCAGAGCTTGGGCCTGGCAGCCTGGTAGCAAGGTGCGGAAAAACGATACCACCCCCTTTGCGTCACTTCTTAGTGAACATCAACAAGCTCGTCGGGGGCGTCCCCGCGCCCACGGCCTTCTCCGTCGCCGTCGAGTGCGGCGACCTGTCCCGCTTCCGCTCGGCGAGGGCCCTCATGTCCCTCGTCGGGCTCGTGCCCCCGGAGTCCTCGAGCGGCGAGTCGGCGAGCAGGGGCGGGATCACGAGGGCCGGGAACCCCCACGTGAGGAGGCTGCTCGTGGAGGCCGCCTGGCGCCACGAGAGGCCGCCCGGGTGCTCGCCGCCGCGGCCTCGTAGGGGGCCGCCCTCCCGCCGCCGGCGGCGACGACGGCCCGTGGGGGGATCCGCGAGATTCCTATGCGAGGCCTGCGCCGACAGGCGTGACTGGACGGGCGGCAACCCCCAGCCGGAGAGTCGGAATGCGTTAGCCAACACGCGGATGTCAGACTCGCACACGCGCGTCCATGGGACCATGCCAGGGACGCCGCCGGCGGCGGGAGGGTGACAGGGAACAACGAAAAGGGGACCCGCACCGGCGGGCCCCCAGTTGTCGATTACCGCTTGACAGTGAAACTCTCATATCAGAAACGCGGAAGAGCCTTATCTTCTCCTTGGCCCAGCCTCTCCAGGATTGCTTGCACAATTTCGTTGTCCTCGATCCTCGTGATGCCGAAGGCCTTCTTGCCCGCATCCTTGAGGGATGCGCCGACGAGGCAGGCTTCCATGCCGTCGAGGATGAGGAAGCGGTCGTGGAAGGACTCCGTGCGCCTGACCGTGAGCTCGGGATACTGCGCGTTGAAGGTTTCGACGTCCTTGGCGGTGAGCCTCGCCTTGGGATGGGTCCAGATGGTAACGGCCACGCCCTCGTTCTTCTTCGCCAGGATGTTGAGGGTCCCCGCGTCGGTGTAGCCGTCGATAAGGATGATTGACTCTTTTGCACGTTGCACGAGGGAGACCAAGAGCTCAAACGCGTCCCAGACCTGGCCCTCGAAGAAGACCTTCTGCGTGGGCTCCTCGTGGGCGTCCATGTAGTCGAAGACGCGCTCGAAGCGCTCGTCCATGCTGTCGAGGCGGGCATCGGTCCTCTGCTGGTAGGCGATCTGGTGTCGTTCCATGTCGCGGATCTGCCCGAACATGGTCGCGTTTGAGGCTATGAAGTGGCGCATCTCCACGAAGGCATTCATGATGCGGACGCTGACGTCGATTGCCGTGTTGCTGCGCAGGACAGCCGAAAGCATGGAGACGCCCTGCTCGGTGAAGACGCGGGGTGGCTTTCTTCTTCCGCCCCAACCGTCCTCACTTGAAGTCACAATTTGTGACTTCAAGTTTTCGACTTCCTGCTTTGCCAGCCTGAAGCAGAAACCCTCGGGGAATCGCCGTGGGTTCCTACTCACCGCCTGATTGAGAACTTTTGTCTCCACTCCATATAATTCGGCTAGGTCGCTGTCGAGCATGACCTGGTGGCCTCGGACGATGTAGATGAGGCTTCGTATCTGGGCGTCCGTGACGGGGACTATATAGGCTGACTCATCTTCCGATGCGTTCGTACCAGTCACCCTGCTCTCGTCCTCTTCCATGTTGCCCCTTCCCATCTTGAAGCCACAGATTGTGACTTCAAGATTGTATCAACGTGCCGCCTCTCCCGTCTTCGAGGTCACAGTCTGTGATCTCGAAGGGACGCATTCTCTAAGGTCACATTCCGTGACCTTACGCCGCGCCTGCCTGCCAGGTCCTGGCCTGGGCGAGCATGGCTTCGAGCTGGTCCGCCGTGAAGGTGAGGCCTTGGGGCTGCGGGGCGGGCTCGTTGCCGAAGAGGTCGCACTCGATGGGCGAGGCCGCCGCCATGTTCACGTCGAAGCAGGCGGTCGACCTTGGAGACTGCCGCCTTCTTGGCGTCCGGGTCCACGTCGGCGTAGATGTTGAGGGTCATGGACACGCTTGCGTGGCCCAGGTAGCTCGCCACCGTGCGGACGTCCGTGCCCGCCGCGATCATCATGGTGGCGAAGGTGTGCCTGAGGTCGTGGAAGGTGCAGCGGAAGCCGTTCATCTTGCAGAAGGCGGCGAAGTCCTTGCCGAGCTGGGTGGGTTGTAGGGTCGGCTCTCCGGCTCCTGGGTGCCCAGGACGAAGGAGTCGCCCGAGAGGCCGAACTCGGCTGCGCGGCGCAGCCACTCCGCCCGCATGGACCTGAGCGTTTGGAAGGTGTGGCGGGTGAGGGGGGATCGTCCGCTCCGAGCTGTCCGTCTTGGGCTCCTTGAGGTAGAAGCCGCCCTCGGCGTTGCCCAGGGCGTGGGAGACCGTGATCGTTCCGTCATCGCCCAGGTCGGACCACCTGAGGGCGCAGACCTCGCCGCGCCTCATGCCGGTGGTGAGCGCGAGCTCTATGGCCATGCCGAGCGGGGAGGGCTGGGCCGCCACCGCCAGGCGCATCATGCGGGTGCGGTCGTCTCGGTTGAGGGCGTTTATTGGCGTCTTGACCCGCTTGGGCGGCTTGCAGAAGTCGCAGGGGTTCTTGGTGATGAGGTCTTGGGCCTCATGGCCTGCTTGAGCAGGCGGAAGGGCTTGGCCACGCTCTTGGGCGCGCAGCCGTCCTTGGTCATGCGGGCCATCCAGTCGTTCACCGTGCCGATGGTGACCGACGTGAGCCTCTCCGTGCCGATGTACTTGGCTATGAGCTTCGCCTGGCCGCGGTAGTCGCGGACCGCGGAGGGCTCGATTGTCCCGGACTGCTCCTTGTAGTCCACGAAGCTCTCCATGAACTCGCGCACGGTCATGCCCGTGGCCAGCGTCCCGCCCTTGCGCTCAAGGTCGAGGATCAGCTCGTCGCGCCTCTTGGCGGCCTGTTTCTCGGTCTTGCCCTCCACCGTGTGGTAGCTGCGCACGACCTCGCCCGTGAGCGGGTTGGTATGGGAGAGGCTAACCTCCCACATGTCCGTGCCCCGGCGGCGCCTCATGCTGCGGGTGGTGTAGTTGAGCTCTCTGACATTGTCTTGCTCCCTTCGCGTGTGTGCCGAGGCCACCATTTGACCACCATTTGACCACCAAACGTGACCACCAAATGACCACCAACGCGTTGTTGGAAGTAGTGAAAAACGTGACGAGCCATGCAAAGAGGGGTTGGGAAGAACACGAGTCCTCCACCTCTGAGCTGGCCTTTTGGAAGCGGGGGCAAACGCTGGGCCTGACGACGAGCGCCCCGGGTTCACTCATAACCCGAAGGTCGTAGGTTCAAATCCTACCCCCGCGACCAAGAACAAAGCCCTGAACCGTACAAACAGTTCAGGGCTTCTTCTTTCCCAATGGGTCGAAACTAGCGAAAGCAACGGTATCGGTAACAGTATCGCGGGTAGCTTACAGCTACTTCTTGCACCTCGTGTTCGCGAGGTAGACCATAGCAGCGCAATCGACCCCAATGATGGCAATCGCCACGTACACGAATGCCGTAGGGACCCTCTCCCCCAGTAGCGCCAAGACGAAAATGACGAGTGTGGCCACGAGCATCCCCCCGCCCATGACCCGGAGCAGCTTTTTCTCATCCACCGTCTCCCTCTCCGCCTCGGTGGCCGTGTTGTAGCCTGCGATGAGGCTTGCCCCGTGGCCGGACAGGAAGGCGACGGTCATGGCGGCGAACGCCGCGAATATGACCCACAGCATGATACGTGCGAACATGTCGCTCACCTCGAACTCTTCCGCTTGGCCCCTTGCCCATTATATACCTGACGGCCCTTGCCCCCCATTCGGGCTGCGTGCCCTTCTCCGTGGCGTCCCCGTTGGCCATCGTCGGCATCTTGCGGGCGGCCTTGGCCGTTGTGGTAGACATAATCGTCCGTGGAGTCCGGAAGCGGTGCAGAGAGAAGAGCGCCCCCTATGGAATGATGCGGTCAGAAAAGAGAGGCCCGGCTCATCAGGAGCCGAGCCGCCTGTGTACGGAAGCGTGTTTTCTGAGCCTACGTCAGCCGATGGAGACCGACCCATTGCCAGAGGGTGACGGGGGCACCGCCCATCAGCACGTTCGTGCCATCGAGCTCCGCCTTTATCGTGTCGTGATAGGCAGGAATCCAGACGAAGTGGCCGATGTAGCGCTGGGGCTGGCCGAACTTGTCATGGTAGCGCCCAGTCTCGTCCTCGATGTGGTCGAAGCAGGTGATATGCACGTCTGTGGCGCCGAGTTTCTTGAGTCTCCCATAGTCTGCCAAGGCATGGATATCTGCCGTCACAATCGGGTCGTCAGCAGACTGCACGAACCAGAGGGGCGTCTTGGCAATCGATTCCATCTCGTCGTCTGTTGCCAGGGATGCCACCCATGGTGCGCAGACGGGGACGCCTGCGGCAAAGAATCCCGGATAGTCTGCCACCAGTCTCATGGTCATGAATCCGCCGTTCGAGAGTCCGCCCACGTAGATGCGCTCGTGGTCGATATTGGGATGCGCTTCTATGAACTCGTCGATCAAGGTCTTCAGCGCCTTCGTGTAGATGGACTTGTTGTCATCTGCGATTTCTCCCGAACCTGAGTCCATCCAGTAGGTCGGGCTCGAAGGGGCAAGGATGTAGGCGGCACCGCCGAGCTTTTCTTGGATGTCAGGGGAGGAGAGTGCCGTCACGCGGTTGCCCATGACGGTACGGTAGGGCTCCTGTCCCTCTCCTGCACCATGGAGCCAGACGAGGAGTGGTACCTTCTCGACAGGAGGAAGCGGACGTGCTGCACGTGCGGCATTGACGGCAACGAGATCGGGCGTGAAGAAGCCATAGTTCATATCGATATCGTCGAATATGCCGGTGCCGGTAAGGTCCCAGCCTGCAAGGTCGGGGCAGACATCTCCCGTATCGATATCAAACAGCATGCCTACAAGCGGAGCCTCGCCTGGCGTCTCTGCGGGAATCGCCTTCGTCTGCGTGATGCGGAAGCTCATTGCACGGATATAGCCACGGGTGAGCGCTCCATCGATCCTCTTTGTGAGGCGCTCTTCGGGGAGCTCGAGCGCGATGTAGGAGCCTTCTGCTTTGTGGTTGCCCTCTCCGTCAGAGGCATAGGCGGAGAGCACATCCACATAGCCCTTGGAAAGGAAGGCCTGCTTGTCGGTGTGATGCTCCTTTGCAAGCACCACTTCGCCGGTTTCTGCATCCTTGCGCTCCACATAGACGCTGAAGCCGTCCTTGTCTACAAACTCTGCTCGTACCTTCTCGGGGAGCTCGAGGATGAGCCTCGAGACATAGGGCCCCATATCGGCGGCCGAAGTGAAGGTCTTGTATCCAGCCATGCATATCCCCCTTCCTGTGCGGCAGGGCCAGCTCCCTGCCGACCCTGCACCGTCTACCCGCTGCTTGTTCTACCCAGATGGGTCAGCTATGGCAGCAGGCCTGCCGAAGGGCCGCCTGCCAGCCTGCGCGCTTGCTCTTCCTCATCGCGTCCGCCATCTGGGGCATGTAGGTCTCATGTCCGTACCGCTCGTGAATCGCATTCGTGGTCCAGAGGTCAGCTGCACGTCCTGCCACGAAGGCAGCGCCTGCAGCAGAGAGCTCGGCGAGCTTCGAGACCTCGACCGATGCTTTTGCCATGTCTGCCTGGAACTGCATGAGGCAGGCATTCTTCGTGACGCCGCCGTCAGCCCTGAGCGCCTCCAAGGCAAGGCCAGTATCGGCGCGGAGCGCATCGAGCACATCCGCTATCTGGTAGGGAATGCACTCGGTGCAGGCCTTCGCGATCTCTGCCCTACCGGTGAGCGTCGTGACGCCCGTGAGCATGCCCGTGGCGGCGCTGTCCCACCAGGGGGCGCCGAGGCCCGTGAATGCAGGGACGAAGTAGCTCCTGTCGTTCGGGTTGGCCTCGCGGATGAGCCCCTCGAGCTCGTCAGGGCTCTGAATCATATGCACCCGGTCCTTCAGCCAAGTGACGACGGCACCTGTGTAGTTGAGGTTTCCCTCGAGCACATAGGAGAGCTTCCCTTCGAGGCTCCAGGCAATGCTCGAGACAAGGCCATGCGTGTTCCGGATGGGGGCATCTCCTGCCATGAGCATGACAGAGGAGCCGGTACCGTAGGTTGCCTTCACCTGTCCCGGCTTAAGGCAGTCCTGGGCAGCAAGCGCCGCCTGGGAGTCTCCGAGCATCGCATGGAGCGGGATGGGATTTGAGAGCGTGCCGTTGAAGTCCGAGACGCCGAAGAGGGCATCGGACGGCAGCACCTTAGGGAGCGCTGCACGGGGAATGCCGAAGAGATCGAGGAGCCCTTCGTCCCATTGAGCTGTCTCGAGGTTCAGGAGCTGCGTCCTTGTGGCATTCGAAGGCTCTGTCACGAAGGGATGGCCTTCGCAGAGGCTGTAGGCGAGCCAGGAGTCGATCGTGCCGAAGCAGAGCGTGCCGGCCTTTGCAGCTTCAGCGACTGCCGGCACGTTCTTGAGCATCCAGGACATCTTTGCTGCCGAGAAGTAGGGAGAAAGAGCGAGGCCCGAGCGCCCCTGGACGAACTCTACGGCTCCGGGATGTGCCTCTTCCAGCTCGTCGCAGAGCGCAGCGGCGCGTCCGTACTGCCAGACGATTGCGTGTGCCAGGGGACGTCCTGTGGTCCTGTCCCAAGCAAGGCAGGTCTCGCGCTGGTTCGAGATGCCGAAGGCAGCGATGTCTTCGGCTGTGGCTCCTGCGTCTGCCATCACGGCTGCCACGCAGGAGCAGACGTTTCGGAGGACCTCCTCTGCGTCATGCTCGACCCAGCCGCGCTCATCCACATACTGGGTATGGGGATGGGAGGTCTTCGTAAGAAGGGAGCCGTCTTCCTCGAAGAGGAGTGCCTTCGTGCCCTGTGTGGACTGGTCTATCGCAAGGATTAGCCCGCCCATCGCTACTGTGCTGCCTTCCCGAGAAGCTGTGTGGCAGAGGAAGCGATGCCTTCTGCATCGAGACCGTAGTAGGCAAAGACTTCCTTCGAGGTGCCGGTCACGACCGGGGCATCGGGAAGCGAGAGGTTCTGGACAAGGCGGGGGCAGGAGGAGGCGACCGTCTGGGCGACGCGTGCACCGAGGCCTCCATAGGGCGAGTGCTCCTCGACGGTGAGGACAGCCTTCGCATTCTGGGCAGCCTTCACGACCGCCTCCTCGTCGAGCGGCCTCACGCAGTACATGTCGAGGACGGCGGCAGAGATGCCCTGCCTCTCGAGGAGAACGGCAGCATCAAGCGCGGAGCGCACGAACTCGCCGGTGGCGACGATTGCGATGTCGGTACCCCCTTTGAGCCAGGTTGCCTTGTCCATCTCGAAAGGGCAGGAATCCTCGCTGTAGACGTCCTCGACAGGATTGCGGCCCACGCGGATGTAGGCTGGGTGCTCGTCCTCGAGCAGGGCGCCGAAGAGCCGTGCCGTCTGGAAGCGGTCGCTCGGGAGGTAGACGCGCATGTTCGGTATGGCAGACATGGCAGCGATGTCCTGTGCCGAGTGATGGGACATGCCGAGCGCACCATAGGAGATGCCGCCGGAGATGCAGATGAGCTTCACGTTCGTGTCAGAGTAGGCGCAATCGACCTTTGCCTGCTCGTAGGAGCGGGTCGTGAGGAAGCTTGCGGGGCTTGCTGCGAAGGGCTTCTTGCCGCAGGAGGCAAGGCCGGCAGCGATGCCGACAAGGTCCCGCTCGGCGATGCCGACCTCGATGGCCTGCTTCGGGAACCTGTCAAAGAAGGGCGCAAGCGAGGCCGAGCCCCTCGAGTCGGAGCAGAGGACACAGACATCCCTGTCTTTTTCGGCAGCTTCCATCAGCACATCACAGATGGCCTGCTTGTTCGCGATCTTGTTAGGCATGGCACTCCTCCTTGTGCGCGGCGAAATCGGCCGAGATCTGGGCATGCTCTTCTGCCGTCGGCAGGTGGTGGTGCCAGGATGCCTTGTCCTCCATGATGGGGGAGCCAAAGCCCTTCGTGGCGTTGGCAATGATCACGGTCGGCTTGCCCTTGGCCTTCTGAGCCAGGGTGAAAGCGGCGTCGAGGGCGGTGAGGTCGTTGCCGGGAATGGAGATCACATTCCACCCGAAGGCGGCCCAACGTTCCTGTTGGGGGTCCTGCCGCATGACGTCCTCAGTGGAGCCAGAGATCTGCAGACGGTTGCGATCGACCAGGGCACACAGGTTGTCGAGGGCATAGCTGCCGCCGCTCATGGCCCCCTCCCACACGGAGCCCTCGGCCAGCTCGCCGTCGCCAAGGAACACATACGTGCGATAGGAGCGGCCGTCCATCCGAGCGGCAAGCGCCATACCCACAGCGACGGGAAGGCCATGTCCCAGAGAGCCCGAGTTCGTCTCGATGCCGGGAAGCTCGTTGTTTGGGTGTCCGATGTAGGGGCTCTTGAACTTCGAGAAGCGTGCCTTCACGTCATCGAGGTCGAGGAAACCCTTGTGGCAGAGCACGGCGTAGTAGGCCTCCATCGCATGGCCCTTGGAGAGGACGAAGCGGTCGCGGTCGGGATCTCCCACCGTCTGAGGCGTGATTCTCAGATGGTTCTCGTAGAGGACCATGAGGGCATCGATCACGGACATGTCGCCGCCTATGTGTCCGCCGCCTCCGGCCATGATGATGTCCACACAGTCCTGGCGCAGCTCCCAGCGCAGGCGTTCCAGCTCGGCAATGTCCGCCACCCTACTCACCCCTCAGGTATGCCTTGACGTCTTCCTCGATCGGGTCGTACAGGTCGGGTGTGATGCCCAGGTACTTGCAGGCCTCGTAGAGCACAGGCACGACATCGTCGTGGATGCCGGCACAATGATGGATGTAGGGACCTTCCACGATCTTTGCCTCGAGGCGCTTGATGTTTGCCACGCGGACCCAGAGGTAGGTGCCCATGCCCTTGGGGCCATCGATGCCTTCTGCCGTGCCGAGCAGGAGCGAGTACTTGCCGTTGTCGCCGTCGAAGCGGGCAAGCGTGACCTCGCCGTGCCTGGCCTCGGCCGTGAGGGCGCCGTTGTAATCGAACGCCAGGGGAACGGTGATCGTGGGCCTCTCCCTAGCGACGCTGCAGGGCCACGGCCCACAGTGCTGCAGGAGTTCGCCATTGGGCTCGTCGGGGTGACGGATGGTCCAGTCAGCGAAGAAGGAGCGCTTGCGGCCCATGTCAGCAGCCTCGACCATCAGGCTGGTGATGGCACCGTGCACATCGGTCTCGCAGGTGATGGGCGTGCCCTCCTCGTTGAGGATGGAGTTTGCCGCACAGGGCATGATGCCCAGCTCATGCTGGAGCTCGTTCCAGCACTGGATGCAGCCGGCCGTGCAGTGATACTTCTTGAGCATGCGGCGCATGGCCACTGCCATGGCAGCGATGGTGCGTACCTGCTCGTCCGTGCAGCTCTGCTCGAAGTGCTCGGCAATCCGGGCAAGTTGCTTCTCGACGTCCGAGGTGCCGTCCCCGGCGTCTTCTGCTGGCGCCGCCTTCACGCCACGCCGGCACGCACGCCTGCAGACTGTCCTCCGCCGCCAAGCCGAAACATCGATGTACGGGCCGTGCTTCTGCACGGTATCCGAGGATATGAGAATGGGCAGGGATGCCCGCATGTCTCATGCTGCAGGACGCGTCCGCAGCGGCATTCGACGAACATCGTTCATCCTTGCAGTTCAGGAAGCCTCAGAGGCACCTGTTCCACGACCGCATTGCCGCTTGACAGGGGTTCGGGTCATATGAGGAATGGCGCATGAATCAGCTCATGAAAGTCCACGAACGCAATCTCCTGCGGCGACACAATCGATGCGACAGGAGGTCGCCGGCTCCCGCTACTCCTTGGCCATTTCCCAGCCGGTGATGATGGTCATAGCCATGCAGAAGAGCGTGAGAACTGCGAAGTACCTGTGTGCCTTCATGGAAACCTCCCGTATGTTGGTGATAGGCATGAGTCTAAGCTCAGGACCTACCTGTGCGGCTAGCCCTTTCGGACGCATTGGATTTGTCACCCGTGGTGCCGGTGACCACATGCCTCCTACAGGTCGTCTACGTACAGGTCGTCTACGAGTGCGGTCGACTTGGCATAGGCCGTGGATCGCGCCTCGAAAAAGTCCGTCTTCACCATGTTGGCGTTGCTGTATTGCGAAACCCACGCCATGTCCGTCGACTCCTCGACAAACTCCGGTCAAAAGGTGCCAAAGCTATGGAAGCTCCAGCTCAGATTCCCCAGGTAGTGGATGTAGTCAGAGACCTACTGGCCCGTGAGGCCAGGGATGTCCTCGCCAATAGCGTAGGCGCCCCACGTAATCTCCTGGCGTACGTCCTCCACAAGCATCTCCTGCGGCTCGGCCACGGCAGCCTCGGAGAAGATCTGCGGCTCTTCTCGCTGCAGCTCCAAGATCATATTGCGGAAAGCCAGAGGTGGGTGTTCTCGTCCAGATTGATGTAGCGAATCTCCTGCGCGCTACCAGGTATCTTGTCGTTTCTTGCCAGGCTGTAGGAGAATATGAAGTCCGAGTAGAAATGCACGCCCTCAAGGATGAAGTTCGCCATCATCACGCGCAGCAGCGCGGGTGCGCCCCTGCGCTCCTGGAACTCGTTGTAGAGGTTGCCGATGAAGGTGTTTCTCGCCAGCAGGTGCTCGTCGGTTTTCCACTGATAGAGGATGTCGTTGCGCTGTCCGGGGCTGCAGATGGTGTCGAACATGTACAAGTAGCCCTGCGAGTGCACGCACTCCTGGAACGTCTGGATGTGTAGGCACAGGTTCACCTCGTTGGCCGTGATGTACTCGCCCGCGTTGGGGAGGCTGGCGTTTGACTGCAGCCGGGACTTGGCCTAGCTGGAGCCGCTCTCGCACTCCTCGACCTCGAGCGCCTTGCTCCACACGCAGTAGATGGTCTTCACGCTATCGCGCCAGGCCTCGACGGCGGGGCGGTTGATGCGCTCTGATGCGTTTGGACACACGAAGACGGGCCCAGGATTAGCCCAGGCCCCGCACGAGAACGTGAGAACTCCGCTGCTAGCCGCGCGGCATCTCCACAAGCTGCGCGTTTGACTTCTCGTCATCCCCGGACTCGAGGGTTGCGAGCGAGCGGTAGAGCCATGCGGCGGCATCAGGCGAGAGGGCCTCGGCGTCTGCGCTGGCAGCAAAGGTGAGCAGCGCATCGAGAAGCTGCTTGCCGGCAGGGGAGAGAACAGCGATGTCTGTTCCGGCGTGGGCGGGCACGCCGCGATGGCCGCTCACGTGCTCAACAAAGCCGCGCACCTGGTCAAGGCGCTGCGGAAGGTCGGCAGGGGGCTCGGCAAGGCCGGCGGCGCTGAGGGCGTCAACCACAACCTGCGCGGGGGTCCCACAAGGGACAAAGCCGGGCGCGTCGTCCATTGCTGCCGTGATGGTTGCACCGAGGGCAACCGTCGCCCTGGCAAGCTCGCTCTGCATTTCGTTCATGTGCTGCTCCTCTACGAGGTACGGTTTGGTGGAGTCAGGATACGAGAGTAAAGACCAGCGCACTGTTGTAGTTGCAACTCCTACTGCAAATCGTCGTGGGCAGGTCAGGACTGGCGACGAGCCATGCCGCCGTGGTCTCCGGGATGCCGACGGAGCCGCGGTGTTTCAGCTGGGCTCGTGGCCTGCGGTTTCTTTGCCTGGGAGCGCTGCTTCGGCGTAGCCTTTCTGCGCTGGCGGGTGGCCTTGGGCTTTCTGGTCGGTGCACCTTCTTTTGTCGGGCGACCCTTCTTGGCTCCGCGCCGCGGCTGCGCACCCCTCTCGTCTAACGTGTGGGCAACGCGTGCCGCCTTGCGCCCATCGACGATCTTCTTGCGCTCCTTCTTGCCGGGGAGGCGGTCGGTGGGCTTGCGGTCGGGGTCAAGCCTCAAGGGGTCGTCTCCCAGCGAGACGCCTTGGGCGCGCGGGTAGATGGGGATGTTCCTGCCCATGAGCTTCTCGATGTCGCGCAGGTCGAACTCCTCTTCCGGCGAGGCAAACGTGAGCGCCCATCCGTACTCACCGGCGCGCCCCGTGCGGCCAATGCGGTGGATGTAGTCCTCGGCGTCGCTGGGGACGTCGAGGTTTGCCACGTAGGCAACGTCGGGGATATCGATGCCGCGCGCAAGCACGTCTGTGGCGACAAGGACACCCACCTCGCCATCCGAGAAACGCTTGAGCGCGCTTGCCCGCTGGTTCTGGCTGCGGTTTCCGTGGATGGGCGCGCATTCGACGCCCGCCTTGCGCAGTCGTCGGCACACGGCGTCGGCACGGTGCTTGCCGCGCGTGAACACGATTACGCGCTCGGACCCCTCGCGGTGCAGCACCTCTAACAGCGCGGAGACCTTCGCCTCGTACGAGATGGGAAGCACGAACTGCTCGATCGTCTCGGCAGCCGTGCCCCTGTGGGCAATCTCCACGCGCACGGGGTCGTGTACCAGAGATTTTGTGTTGTCCAGCACGTCGTCGGAGAGCGTTGCCGAGAAGAGCAGCGTTTGGCGGCGGGTTGGCGCGCGCGACACGATGCGGCGCATGTCGGGGAGAAACCCCATGTCGAGCATGCGGTCCGCCTCGTCGAGGACGAGCACCTCTACCTGCGAGAGGTCGCAGTCACCCGAGCCGATGAGGTCGATCAGGCGCCCGGGCGTGGCCACGAGCAGGTCGCACCCGCTATGGAGCGCTGCGCGCTGTGGCTCGTAGGTGACGCCGCCCACAAGCACCGTTGCCGTGTGACCCGTGTGCGTGCAGATGGCCCTCGCGACGTCCTCTATCTGGGTGGCAAGCTCGCGCGTGGGCGTGACTACGAGCATGAGTGGACCCTTGCCGTGGGCTGCGTGGCCGAGGCGGTCGAGCGTGGGGAGAAGAAACGCCGCTGTCTTGCCGGTGCCCGTCTGGGCTGCCGCCATAACGTCTTGACCCGCGAGGACGCAAGGGATCGATGCCGCCTGTACGGGCGTGGGGGCCACGTAGCCCATGTCTACGACGGCGGCGATCGCGCGCGCGGAGAGCCCGAGGGCGTCGAAGGTGGTGGGGAGGTTCTTCTCGGCGTGCGAAGCGTTCTTGCTCTGGCTTTGGTGGCGCTTGGCCATGTGGCGGTGCTCCTATCAACTGCGGTTGCGTGCAGTTGACAAGCTTACGCGATTCCTGCGCCCCACACGAAAGAGACAAGGTGACAGTCCCTCTGTCTCGTTTTCAAATGTTGCGGTGGCAACAGTTCGTTATGGTTAACACTCCTATACTGCAATGCGAGAAGACAAATGGCCGCAGCCCACGCCGCAGCCACTTAGCTAGGAGGCACATATGGCCACAGACCTCGACCTTTCCAAAAGCGTCCACGACCTCGCGCAGGAGAATCCCGGCTTTACCGACGTGATGGCAGGCCTCGGCTTCACCGACATCGCCAAGCCTGCAGCGCTCAATACCGTTGGCCGCGTGATGACCGTGCCCAAGGGCTGCGCCATCAAGGGAATCTCCCTCGAGGATGCCGTGCGTGCCTTCGAGGAGGCCGGCTTCACGGTTTCGGGCGTCGCGCCGGTGCCGGCGTCCGCCGCTGCCTCGGTGCCTGCCACAGCCCCTGCGTCGGAAGCCGCTGCACCCGCCCCTCGCGGCCAGAAGGTCGAAGGCCTTGACGAGGAGGGACGCGCCAAGCTGCTGCAGAGCTATGTCGCGCGCCTCTCGGCCGGCGAGGCGCTCGAGTCCGTGCGCGCAGACTTCGTGGCCAACTTCGAGGGTGTAGACGCCGGGGAGATTGCCCGAGCCGAGCAGGGCCTCATCCAGGGCGGCGTGAAGATTGACGACGTGCAGCGCCTGTGCGACGTGCACTCCGCACTCTTCCACGGTGCCACGCGCGAGGAGCGCATCGCCAACGCCGAAGATGCCGTGATGGGCTCGCTCGCCAAGGGCGCAAACGACTTCACCACCAGGGTGCTCTCGCGCACGCCGGGCCATCCGGTTCGCGTCTTTACCCTGGAGAACCAGGCCATCTCTGCCCAGATTGAGCACACGCGCGCGGCGCTTGCCGGCACGGGCGCAGCAGACGAGCTGCGTACCCTATCCAAGCTGGGCATTCACTACGCCAAGAAGGGCGACCTCATCTACCCTGCGCTCAAGGTGCGCCACGGCTACTCCGGTCCGTCGGACGTCATGTGGGGTGTGGACGACGAGATTCGCGCAGAGCTGCGCGCGCTTCTCGACGCAAGCGACCACGATGCGGGATGGCACGAGCGCGTCGAGAAGGTCCTCACTCGCGCCGAGGAGATGGTCTACAAGGAGACGAACATCCTGCTCCCGCTATGCGCCCAGAACTTCACCAATGACGAGTGGCTGCAGATGTACGCCGACATGAGGGGCTATGACCTGTGCCTCATCGACGATGCTGGCACATGGGGGATAGGCGAGGACTTCATCCAGCGCCGCGCCGCGTCCTTCGGGGCTGCGCCCGCGGTCTCCACGCCCGGCGAGATTCACCTTCCTACCGGCCACTTCACGTCCGAGCAGCTCGACGCCATGCTCAACACCATTCCGCTCGAGATCACGTTCATCGACGGTCAGGACGTCAACCGTTACTGGAATGATGACGGCGAGAAGAAGCTCTTCAAGCGCCCGTCATCGGCGCTGGACCGCGAGGTGTGGTCGTGCCATCCTCCCAAGGTGCAGCCCATGGTGAGACGGGTGATTTCTTCGCTCAAGAGCGGCGAGCAGGACTCCGTTGACATCTGGATGCAGAAGGAGGGCGAGCCCGTGCTCGTGCGCTATATGGCCGTTCGCGACCGCATGGGCGCCTACCTTGGCACCATGGAGGTCGTCCAGCGCATGGGGTTTGCCGAGAAGCACTTTGCATGAGACAAGGGGACCGTCCCCTTGCCTCATACGCTACCATGTAGCCTGGCCACGCGGGCGGCCCTCCAAGCAGTCCCAGGTAAAACCTGCTTGTCAATCCAAAACCGGGAGAAGCGCATGCTCAGGCAAACCCTTGAGGACTACAAAGTCCTCCTCAGAAGCATCCCCAGTGCGACCGTCACCCTCTTTGTGGTGAGCGTCATCGTGATGAACCTCCTTGCGAACAAAGAGCTGGTATCGCTACCATGGCTCGCGCTCGACTGTGGCTTCTGCGTGAGCTGGGTGAGCTTTCTCTGTATGGACATGATCTGCAAGCGCTTTGGCGCCAACGCATCCATCAAGGTGAGCCTTCTCGCCCTTGCAATCAACCTGGCGGTGTGCGTGCTGTTCTGGCTCGCGAGCATGACGCCGGGCATGTGGGGCGCCTACTACGACACGGGCAGCCTCCAGGTAAACGACGCCCTCAACGCCACGTTTGGCGGCTCGTGGTACGTGGTGGCGGGATCGTCTGTGGCCATGCTCTGCTCGTCTGTGACCAACTCGCTGCTCAACGAGGGCATCGGCCGCAGGCTCCGCAAGAACACGTTTGGCGCCTTTGCCCTGCGCTCCTACGCGAGCACGCTCGTTGGGCAGTTTGTCGACAACCTTGTGTTTGCGACCATCGTGAGCCACACCTTCTTTGGCTGGACGTGGCTGCAGGTCCTCACCTGCTCGCTCACGGGAGCCATCTTCGAGCTCCTGTGCGAGGTGTTCCTCTCGCCTGTAGGCTATCGCGTGGTGCGCGGCTGGGAGCGCGAGCGCGTGGGCGAGGAGTACCTGCACCTGCATGCCGCCAAGGCGACAGGGGCCGAGCAGTGAGTGCCGAGAGGGGCCTGCCGCTCGACGCCGGCAGCCGCTCGCTTTCCGTGCTTGTCACGGGCACGTCGCGCGGCATCGGCCAGGCGACGGCGGGCCTCTTCCTGTCGCGCGGGCATCGCGTATGGGGGATGGACGTGTTGCCCGCCGCAATCGAGCACACCCGCTACCAGCACGTCGTTTGCGATGTGCGCAATCGTTCTGCACTGCCGGCCGGCATTGCGCCCGAGGTTATCGTGAGCAACGCGGGTGTGCAGGGCAGCGGGTCCGACATCGACGTCAACCTCAAAGGCGCTCTCAACGTATGCGAGCGCTACGCGTTTGAGCCGGGCGGTCGCACGCCTGCGCCGCAGGTGCGCGCCGTAGTGCTCGTGGGGTCTTCCAGCGGGCACACCGGCGCGGAGTTCCCCGAGTACGCGGCGTCGAAGGGCGGCGTGCTTGCGTATGCAAGGAACCTGGCCCAGCGCCTTGCTCCACAGGCAACCTGCAACAGCGTGGATCCGGGCGGGGTGCTCACCGAACTCAACCGCCCCGTGATGGATGACCCTGCGCTCTGGGGGCGTATCATGGCCCTCACGCCGCTTCGCCGCTGGGCAACGCCTGAAGAGATTGCGGAATGGATCTACTTCGTTGCCGTAACCAACCGTTTCATGACGGGGCAGAACCTGCTCATCGACGGTGGCGAAGCGGGAGGTTTTGATTTCGTGTGGCCGGAGGACTAAGAGATATGAGCAATCTGCTCGATGCCATCGCCGAATCCGACGAGGACGTCTGCGGCCGTGAGTTTGTGGGCGAGGACCTCTCGGGAGAGGACCTTGGACATGTGGAGTTCGAGGACTGCACCTTTAGCGGGTGCGTTCTTGCCTCTGCGCGGATGGGTCGGCCGAGCCTCGAGCGCTGCACGCTTATGGGTTGCGACTTGGCAAACGTTGCGGGAAACACCGGCTTCTGGCGTGATACGAGGGTTGCCGACTGCCGGCTTGCGGGGGCCGACCTCCACAAGTCCGTCCTGGTGCGCACGCAGTTTTCGGGCTGCGACCTGCGTGAGGCGTCCCTCTCGCAGCTTCGCATTCGCGGCTGGCTGCACCTCGAAGACTGCGACCTCACGCGTGCCGAGCTCTTCCAGACGCGCTTGGCGGGTGTCAACCTCACGGGCTGCAGCATCGCGGGCATCCGCGCGGTGACGATTGTGTTGCTGCCTGCAACACAATCGTCGACGAATCTGTTGCGACCTGCGGCTCGTCACACATTCGTGTACGAATGTGTGACGGATAGAAGGGAGGCTGGCGAGAACGGCGCGAGGGAGGCTGGCGAGAACGGCGCGCGATCAGGGCGCCGCGCCCCCTCATTAGCGTCTCGGCAAAGGGGTATCCTCTTCTTTGTCAGGCCGACGGAAAACCCGTCGGGACGGCGGTCGACAGGGGAGTTGCGCATGGATGGGTTCAAGCGCTTCTGCATGTTCGTCTTCTCGCTGGCAGGGCTTTTGACCCTGGCGGCGTTCGCGTTCACATGGCTGGGGCCCTGGACGGCCCAGGCATCGGCGCTCTTCGTGCTTCCGGAGTACTACACTGCGGTTGAGGTGCTGCTTCTCATTACGGTGGTGGGTCTTCTCATCCTGCTCTTCCGCTCGGTCTTTGCGCGGCGAGTACGCACCGTCGAGGTGACCACCGTCGACGGCGGCACCATCTCGGTCTCGCGTGATGCCATTGCGTCCCAGGCCAGGCATGTGGTCGAGGTAGACGGTGCCTGCTCGGCAGACCGCGTCTACGTGAACGCCAAGAAGAGCGGGCACATCCGCGTGCATGTGCGTGTCCTGCCGCATGAGAGCGTGGACGTGGTCCAGAAGGGCACCGAGCTCCACGACGAGCTGGTCCGTGGTCTCGCGGCCGTGTGTGGCGACAAGCTCGAGGACGTGAGCCTCGAGTTCGTGGAGCCCAGGGAACCCACTGACACCCCCGTTGCGGGCAACGTGAGCGTGCCCACACCCTCGCAGGCAGCACCTGCTGCTGAGGACCATCTCGCACCAGGGCCCGAGGTCGAGGCCCCCGCGCCGGAGGCCCCTGTGGCAGCATCCCAGACGGCATCCTATGGCACCATTACGGTACCCATGAGCCCGGGACATGAGGGGTCGTCCGCCTCAGCAGACGATAAGCCCGCAGACAACCGGGATGGGGAGGCCTAGCCATGAGCGACGAGTTCAACAAGGCACCGCGGGCCAAGGTCGAGGCAGAGGCCCCACAGGCGCAGCGCGCCGACGAGCACGATGCCACGAAGGCGTCCACGGAGACTCCCCGTACCGACGCCACACCCGGGAAGACGACCCCCGAAGGCTCGCAGAGCGGCGTCGACAAGGTCTCCGCATGGGTGAGTCGCACCTTCCCCGGCCACGAGAACGCCTTCCTGGGCGGCGTCTGCGGTCTGATCGTCGCAATCGTGATGGCGGCCATCGGATTTTGGCGCGCGCTGCTGCTCGTGCTTCTCGTGCTTGTCGGCGTGGCCATAGGCCAGAAGGCAGACGGTGACCCCAAGATCTGGCGCGCCATAAGCAAGCTCTTTAGGGATCACGAGATTCACTAGGCACGCGGCTCACGCATCATGCCCACTATGCCGTAACATCGCAGTCATCAGTCCACGTAAAAGGAGCGAGCATGGACACCGAGAATAGCGTACAGCAGGCCGAGGCTCCGGCAGAGACGGGCATCGTTGCCACCACGGCATCCACGGCCCCGAGCGAGCCCGTCCAGGTTCAGGACATCGACATCGCAGACGACTCCGATTCCGAGGACTCCCTCACGTTCTCCAATGGCGTAATCGAGAAGATCGTCGCCATTGCCATGCGCGACGTCCCCGGCGTAGTGGGCATGAAGGGCAGCTGGCTCAACCGCGTGCAGGACGCATTTGGTGCCTCTGATACCACGAAGGGCGTGTCGGTTGAGGTCACGCCCGAGAGCGCCGTCAAGGTGAACGTCTCGGTGCTCATCGAGTACGGCGCCTATGCGCCGCAGGTCTTTGAGGACGTCAAGAAGGCCGTCGTGAAGCAGGTCACGGGCATGACCGGCCTGGAAGTCGCGGGCGTCAACCTGCGTATCGAGGACGTGCTCACGCCCGAGGAGTACAAGCGCAGCGTGGAGGCCGAGAGGGGTGCAGAAGAATCCGCGCCCGTGGCCGGCACCGACGACGCTGACGCAGCCACTGCACGTGGCGGGAAGGCATAGCGCATGGGAGTTCGCAATGCCTGCGCCGTCGGCCTGGGACGGCTTGCGTCCTGGGGCCTGCGTCGTGTGCTCCACCGCAATGCATCGCAGATGCCGGGTAGGGTCACCCTTGCGCTCGACCCCAATGCCATAGCGCACCTCGCGTCCAAGCTCTCCGAGGGCTCTATCGTGGTCTGCGGCACAAACGGCAAGACCACCACCAACAACGTGCTGGCCAACGCCATCGAGCGCTCGGGCAAGAGCGTGCTGTGCAACCGTGCGGGTGCTAACATGGCGGCTGGCGTTGCCGCCGCAATGCTTCCCGGCTCCGGCGCGGACTGGGCGGTGATGGAGGCCGACGAGCTCTCGACCGTCCACATCCTGCCCCAGCTGCGTCCTCGCTACCTGGTGCTGCTCAACCTCTTTCGCGACCAGCTCGACCGTGCGGGCGAGATAGACCACGTACAGGACACCATCGTCGCCGCGCTCGCGGTCTCGCCCAACACGACGCTTGTGGTGTGCGGGGACGACCCGCTCTCCGTGGGAGTGGCGCTATGCGCCCAGAGGGCTGGCACCAAGGTACTGACCTTTGGGATGGGAGAGGACCTTCGCCTTCCGCCCGACCGCGTGCCCGAGGCGCGCTTCTGCCAGGTCTGCGGAGCCGAGCTCACCTACGACTATCGTGCCTATGCCCAACTCGGCGCCTTTAGGTGCCCCAACGGCGACTTCTCCCGTCCCAAGCTGGACTTTGTTGCCACAGGCGTGCACGTGGACGCCCATGGCGTGGCCTTTGACGTGGCGTTTCCCGAGGGTGGCGCGGCTCACGTCTCGGCGGGCTTTGGCGGCGTGTACATGGTCTACAACCTGCTTGCGGCTGCGGCGGCGGCGCACCTTGCGGGCGTCGATGCCGCCTCGTTCCAAGCCGCGCTCGACGGCTACCATCCTGAGAACGGCCGCCTCCAGCACTTCATGGTGGGAGGCCGCGAGGTCGTGCTCAACCTGGCAAAGAACCCCACGGGCTTCAACCAGAACATCTCGCTGCTCCAGGCCGACGCCCGCCCCAAGGCCGTCTTCTTTGTGATCAACGACGACTTCAACGACGGCAAGGACATCTCCTGGATCTGGGACGTGGACTTTGAGCGGCTTCTTGGCGAGAAGGACCTCCTCGCCTTTGCGGGCGGCCACCGCGCCAACGACGTGCAGGTGCGCATGAAGTACGCGGGCATCAAGGCGCCTGTGGCGGCCACGGTCTCCGAGGTGCTGGGGCGTCTTGGCTCGGTACCCGTCGAGAGGCCCCTCTACGTGCTGTGCAACTACTCTGCGCTGTGGCCGGCCAAGGCCGAGCTCGAGGGGATGGGTGAGCGCCGTGACTAGCCAGGCTGTCGAGAGTCGCGGTGGCGCCAAGGGCGGCCGCACGCTGCGCATCGCCCACCTCTACCCGGAGCTCCTGAACCTCTACGGTGACTCTGGCAACATCCTGTGCCTGCGCCGCCGCATGGAGTGGCGCGGCCTCGCGCCGGACGTGATGGAGGTCCATGTAGACGATACGCCGTCCTTCTCGGATGTGGACATCGCCTTCATCGGCGGTGGGTCAGACCGCGAGCAGCGCATCGTGTGCGACAAGCTCCTGGCCGAGCAGGCAGAGATCAGGGCCTTTGTCGAGGACGGCGGCGTGCTTGCAGCCGTCTGCGGCGGCTACCAGCTGCTGGGCTCGAGCTACCTCATGGCCGACGAGCGCGTCGAGGGCCTCTCGCTCGTAGACCTCTACACCGACCACGGCGACCCGCGCCTCATTGGCAACATCGTGGTGGAGAGCAGCGTTTCCCCGCAACCCATCGTGGGCTACGAGAACCACGCCGGCCGCACCCACCTGGGCGAGGGCATAGCCCCGCTGGGGTGCGTGGTCTATGGCCATGGCAACGATGGCGTGACGGGCTACGAGGGCGTGCTCTACAAGAACGTGGTGGGCACCTACGTCCATGGCCCGCTTCTGCCCAAGAACCCTGGCGTCGCGGACTACCTCATTGCCCGCGCGATGGAGCGCAAGTACGGCACGGCGGAGCTTGAGCCGCTCGACGATACCGAGGAGCTCGCTGCCAACCAGGTCATGTACCATCGACTCATGGCAGGAGAGGTTCGGGAGAGCTAGTGCGCCAGCCGTGGCCGTGGACGGTCGCGTGGCGCTCAGGATGGAGGGCGCATGTCGAAGGTCATCGTCTTTGGGTCGCTCAACATGGACCTCTCGGTTGGCTGCCCGCGCGTCCCCGGCGCAGGCGAGACCATCATCGGCCACGGTTTTCTCGCAAGCCCCGGTGGCAAGGGCGCAAACCAGGCCGTGGCCTCGGCGCGCATGGGCGTCGTCACGCACATGGTGGGCGCCGTGGGCAAAGACGTCTTTGGTACCCGCGTCGTGCAGTCGCTCGTCGAGGCCGGGGTGCTCTGCGAGCGCGTCCGCGCGCTCAAGAACGTTCCCACGGGCACGGCGACGATCCTTCGCGCCGAGGGGGACAACCGCATCGTGGTCGACCCCGGAGCCAACGCCGCAACCCCGGCAGACGTGGTCTGCTCGGCCATCGACGACATTGCAAAGCCAGGCGACATCTTCTTGGCGCAGCTCGAGTGCGACCTGGACACTACGGTGGATGCCATTGCCTATGCCCGTGAGTCTGGCCTCTACACCATCTTGAACGCCGCCCCCGTGGCGATGCTTCCCTCAGACGTGTACCAGGCCATCGACCTTCTCTGCGTGAACGAGACCGAGTGCAAGGCGCTCACGGACATCTCGCCAGATACCGAGAGGGGCTGCATGCGCGCGCTCATGGCCTTCTCGGCACGAGGCGTGGCAACCACGGTCATCACGCTGGGGGCAAAGGGGTCCGTCGCGCGCATTGCCGACGACGTGTACCGCATGGGCTCCTTCGAGCTCAACGCTGCAGATACGACGGCTGCGGGAGACACGTACCTGGGCGTGCTGGCGGCGCAGCTCTCGCAGGGCCTCGACATCGTCGATGCCATGCGCTGGGCCTCTGCCGCAGGTGCCCTGGCAACCACGCGCGAGGGCGCTCAGCGCTCGATTCCCTCTCTCGCCGAGGTCCAGAAGTTGTTGTGAGACAAGGGGACTGTCCCTTTGTCTCACCCGGTGATGCGATAGAGCTTGTAGCCGTTCTCCTCAAGAACGAGCTCGAAGCCAGGTGTGTCATCGGTGATGTAGTTGATGCCGCGCCACTTGGTTGCGTCGTAGGTGTCCTTCACGAAGGTGTTGTTGCGCTCGTCGGTGCTCATTACGAGAACATAGCGCGCGCCAATGGACTCAACGGCCTCCTGCACCTGGGAGTCGTTGGCAATGTTGTAGAGCCGCTGGCGAATGACGCGGCTCTGCCAGGTCTCGTCGCTGCCTCCGTAGCCAGAGAAGAACCGGTAGTAGCAGCGCATGCCCGTGACGCCGTAGCCAAAGACGCTGCCGTCGAAGGGCTGGTTGATGACAAGGTCGTTGCCAACCAGGCGGTGGGCCTCCTCCATGAAGTTGGCCTCCTGGTAGGTGAGCGGCGCTTCGTGCGAGTAGGCACGCCAGACGTAGTTCTGGTAGGTGGCCCAGGGGCTGTTATTGTCGTAGTTAAAGCCGTTCTGGGCCTTGCCGGGATAGAAGAGCGCGAGCGGCACATACACCGCTGCCACAACGAGCGCCGCTGCCACAGAGAGCCCGCGCCAGTTTTGTGCGGGCGTCAGGCGCACAAGGCGGCACGCGCCCTCGGTGACCGCGTCCAGCCCAAAAGCAATCAGCGGCACCGAGAAGATCGTGGCCAACGACCCAATGCGGTACGGGTCGGAGTACCAGTACCCAATGAGGATGGAGCGAAAGGCGTCGTCGCTTGAGCCGCACGCAACGTAGGTCATGTACGCCGCGATGGCGTAGGGCACCACAGCCCAGCGCGTCTCTCGGCGAGAGGCGAGCAGGACCCCGCCCACGAGCAAAAGCGCCGCAGGGAAGAGCTGCTCGGCATCGGGCGCCGGCCACATGCCGCGCATGTAGCTCAGGTGCAAGACGTTGGTGATGGCGTTGTCGTCCCTGGCAAAGGCGTCCCAGTGGTAGCCAATGAGGCCCTTGAAGGCGGGAATCTTTGTGGCTCCCACCCAGATGACCACACAGAGCAGGGCAAAGCCCACGGCAAGCGCACGCGGGCCGACGCTTACGCGCGACCCGCACCGAACGCGCAGGCTGGAGCCCCACACACGAGCAACGATCCACGGCACCAAGAAGACCGCCATCGAGAAGACCACGTTGGGGTGGAGAAGCACCGTGCCGCCTGCAGCGAGGGCCCACGCGACAAGGTGGGCAAGCGTTGCCCGGCGGTTGTCTCCCTGGTCGAAGGTGCGCATGAAGAGGGCGCAGATGGCGGGCAGCACCGCGAATGAGGCAATGTTGGGGTAGACTGGCCCCCAGTTGGAGATGCCCCAGGGAAAGATTGTGAGCGTGAGCGAGCCTACGGCGCCGAGGGCCACCACGCGCGTGCGTCCGGGGAAGAGCGTCGAGAGCAGAAGCAACATGGAGAGGGGATAGACCACCGCCATAAACGCAAGGTTCACGGCGTTGACGGCGCTGGTGACGCTGACGTTGGTGGAGAGCGCGACCGTTGCGCACAGCACGTGCCAGCCCGAGGGGTAGTAGCCGGTCGATTGCACGGAGAGAAGCGCGTTCGATTCGGTCGAGTACGAGCGGCCGTCAAGCGGTGACATCGAGAGCGAGTCCATCATCGCACGGATGGAGTTGATGTGATGCACCGTGTCGTAGTCCTGGTGGAAGACGTTGGGGGAGGGGAGCATGCTGGCGAGAAAGACGTAGCTGGCGGCAAGCCCTGCCACGAGGAAGAGCGCCACGAGGGCCGGGTGCACGGCTGGGGCCCCATCGGCGGTCCCGCGAGGGGTGCGCCTGCGGAGAAGCGCTGCCACCAGGAGCACCGTAGTGGGCAGGCCAACCATCATGACGGGCGTGGCGGGGACTCCCGCCATCGAGTACGCCTGCCCCATAAGGCAAAGGACGGCCACGCCGAGAGGTGCCGATGCAAGCAGTGCCGTCATGCGGGGAATCCCCACCGTGCGGCCGAGAAGATATCCCGGAACGCCCAGGTAAAGCAGCGTCACGAGGACCGTTACATAGAATGAGAGCCACATGGCCGGTTGTATCCGCTTCGCTCGAGGGTGGGCGCGCGGGGCACCGCGCGTGTAATCAGCCGTTCCATCCTAGCCCATAGGGGTGCAGGAGAAACGTGACAATGTCCCACATGGTAGACTACCTGCTGGGCTGGCATCCCGCTTGCCCCTAGTCGCGTCCTCCTGCATGGAGGAGATGGGAGCGGCCTCCCCATGTGGCCCTTGTTCTTCCTCGCTTGCCTGCTTGCCTTGGTGGTTATCTACCTGCCGGGCGCGCTCGCGCTTCGAGCGCTGGGGCTTCGTATCGAGGACGCTATCGCCTGCGCTCCCCTCTATGGGATAGCCTTTCTAGCGATAAACGCCATGGTTCTGCCATACCTTGGCATCCCGGCATCCCTGCTCGCGCTTGTTGGCCCCATGTTGGTCTTTGGTGCCGCGGCCTACGCCATGGCCTCTGCGCGGCGTCGCCGTACGGCAGGCGACAAGGCCTCCGCCACGCCTGACGGGGACTGCATCCAGGTCTGCGGACACGGCGTGCCCGCATGGTCTGTCCTTGTCGTCTATGGCATCGTCGGTGTGGCCTTGTGCTGCCTGACCTTTGTGCGCAACCTCGGAGATCCCCAGGCCTTTGTGCAGGAGTTCGATAACTGCTTCCATCTTGCCGCCATTCGCACCTATCTCTCCACGGGGAACTTCTCGTCCTCCTCGAGCTTCTACTACGTGCCCGGGGGTGCCATGCCTCTCGTGTCTCAGGCGGGGTTTTATCCCAGCGCCTGGCATGACCTGTGCGCCCTTGTCGCCCAGACCCTCTCCGCACCGGTGACCCTTGCCGTAAACGCCGTCAACGCAACGCTTGTGGGCGTGGTCTTCCCGGTATCTGCCTTCTTCCTGTTGCGCAAGGCTTTCCCAGGTGGGGACTCTGTCGTTGTGGCCGGGCTCTCTGTGGCTCCGTGCTTTGCCTGCTTCCCGTGGGACTTCCTCACGTTTGGGCCGCTCTATCCCAACCTGCTCACCAATACCCTGGTGCCGCTCGGTGTTGGTGCGTTTGTCGTCTTCGCGTGGCCCGGTGGCAAGCGGGGCGTGCGTCTGCGCATGCTGGTGGTCTTTATCCTGGCCTGCGTTGCCCAGGGCCTCTCTCAGCCCAATGGCATCTTCACCATGGCAGCGCTGCTTGCGGCGTATGTCGTGTGGGCAGCCATGAGGGCGGCTAGGCTCGCGCGCGAGGCTGGTCGACGCGCGCCCGCTCCGCTGGCCGCGGGGGTCATCGCGTTTTTCGCCGTTGGCCTCATCTGGGCGGGCTGCTACAAGCTGCCCATGCTTCGCGCGGTCGTGACGTTCGACTACTGGCAGTCCAGCATGGGGGTTCGTGACGGCGCGCTTGCCGCCCTCTCCCTTGGCATGAACGGACATCCTGCCCAGTGGGCGCTTGCCGTCCTGGTGATCCTTGGCGCTGTGCTCGCCGTGATTGACCGCTCGCGCGACCACTGGTGGCTTGCCGTCTCCTGGGCGTTCATTCTCATCTGCTTTGTGATAGACGTGTCTACCGAAGGTTTGATCAAGCGCCTTACCTGTGGTTTTTGGTATGCAGACCCGCATCGTATAGCGGCCAACCTCAGTCTTGCCGCCGTGCCGCTTGCGGCGTTTGGCCTGTCCTGGCTGGGCGAGAAGGCCTCCTGCCTGCTGCGTCGCGCAGAGGACTCTGTCGTCCCGCTTGCGGTGGGGGCCGCTGCCTTGCTTGTGGTGAGCTTCCCGGCGTACCTGCCAACCGGCTCGACCGAGGGTTCCACCGCCTTTGCGAATCTGGGAGTTTCGGTTGTTGGCCAGAGCGATCTCATTCACCATCCCCTCACGGCAGAGGAGTTCGAGTTCTCGAGGGAGGCCCTTGCCGCAATCCCCGAGGGCTCACTCGTAATTAACGAGTCGGAAGACGGCAGCGTCTATCTCTATCCGCTCCTGGACGCCAACATCTACTACCGCGCGATCTCTTTCTTCGACGGCAGCAAAAACGAGACGGCCGAGAGCCTTCTCATCCGACATCACCTCTACGAGTATGCCTCCCGCCAGGATGTGCGCGATGCCGTCGCATCGATAGGTGCCCGCTACGTTCTTGTGCTGGACCAGGGCCCCGACGAGGGTGCGGGTCGCAGGCGCCTGTTGTCCTACGATCCCGAGCAGTGGGACGGCATCGAGGGGATAACGGACGGGACCCCTGGGTTCAAGGTCATTCTCGCCCGTGACGATATGCGCCTCTACGAGATTGAGGGGTAATGGGGGACTGCTCTCGGGCGCCTTGTGCCTTGCGGGCATCCAGGAGCGTATGAAGCTCGATGGCTGCCCTTTGGGGCTACGGCCGTCTTGACCCCAGCTTGCGCCGGTCCCTACGCCAGAATCTTGGCCTCAAGCTCGGTGGGCGTGTCTACGATGGTGGTCGCTCCATGCTCCACAAGCCATTTCTTGTCGCGAAACCCCCACGAGCAGGATAGGCACGCGCACCCGCAGTTCTTGGCGGTCTCGATGTCGACCTCAGAGTCACCCACATAGACCATGCCGTCCGCGCTCCTCCCCAGCTCATGCAGGATCACGTCGATCATGTCGCGGTTGGGCTTTCGCCTCGTGCCCGCGCGCTCGCCCATCACGTAGTCGAACTTGCCGGGGTAGAAGTGGTCGATGATGCCCTGCACGGCGAAGTCTGCCTTGTTCGAGACAACGGCGCAGGTGACGCCCGAGGCACGAAGGTCGTCGATGACTTCGGCCATGCCGGTGTAGGGGCGTGTGGTGTCGAGCTTGTGCTCGTCGTAGTAGGCCTTGAACTCGCTAAAGACTCGATCGGTGAGGTCCTTTGGCGTGCCTTCGGGGACCGAGAGGTCGATGAGACGCCGAATGCCGTTGCCGGTGAAGAGACGCACCTCGGCTAGGCTGCGCTTGGGCAGGCCACATGTCACAAGCGAGTGGTTGACGGCGCCAAAAAGGTCGTCCAGCGTGTTGAGCAGCGTCCCGTCGAGGTCGAAAATCGCGGTCTGGTATGGCATTCCACATCACTCCCACCGCATCCGCTCGAAAACCGTTGTCCGTGTGGTTACGTGGTGCGGATGCGCTTACGTATCATGAACGTCGGCTAGCCAAACGAGCGTACACGCAATCCAGCGCGTGCGCCGGGCACCTGCCAGAACGACACGTAAACCCCAGGTGGGCCACAGACAGTTGCCGGGGTTCTTCTCGTCCCGCCATGCGGGCTTTTCGTTAAGGTGTCGTTGCCGACCTGCGTGTTGGTGGGTACTCTCGCCTGTTTGGTTTACCATGGCCAGTTGCGCGTGTCGCCGCGGTCTACGTCGGCGCGCCGTCATCTGTTGGTCTGCCCGTACGGCACGGGGCGGAAGAGGCGAGAGGAACCACATGTCCCACAGCATGCATACGCACACCTGCGGCGAGTTGCGCGAGGCGAACATTGGCGAGGAGGTCACGCTTACCGGTTGGGTCTGGCACCGTCGTGACCACGGTGGCCTCATCTTTGTCGACTTGCGCGACCGCACCGGCGTCACGCAGCTCGAGTTTGACCCCGAGGTCTGTGACGAGGCAACGTTCCACGAGGCAGAGACCATTCGCTCCGAGTGGCCCATTCTCGTGAGCGGCATCGTGCGGGAGCGTCCCGAGGGCCAGGACAACGACAAGCTGGCCACCGGTGCGATTGAGGTCTATGTCACCCAGATCAAGGTCTTGAATACCTCCAAGACACCGCCGTTCCAGATTGAGGATCACGTGGACACTGCCGAGGACCTGCGCCTGCGCTACCGCTACCTCGATCTGCGTCGCCCCAAGATGACCCAGAGCCTCAAGCTTCGCTCCGACTTCACCTTCGCCCTGCGCGAGGCCTTCCACGGAAGCGACTTCATGGAGGTCGAAACCCCCTCGCTCTTCAAGTCCACGCCTGAGGGCGCGCGTGACTTCCTGGTGCCCAGCCGCATGCAGCCAGGCCACTTCTACGCGCTGCCGCAGTCGCCGCAGCTCCTGAAGGAACTCCTCATGGTGGGCGGCGTCGAGCGCTACTACCAGATTGCAAAGTGCTTCCGCGACGAGGACCTGCGCAAGGACCGCCAGCCCGAGTTCACCCAGGTGGACGTTGAGATGAGCTTTGTCACCCAGGACGATGTCATGGGCGCACTCGAGCAGGTCTTTGCCGAGGCCTTCGGTAAGATGGGCGTTGAGATGCAGCTTCCCCTGCGCCGCATCGGGTACTGGGATGCCATGGACACCTACGGCATCGACAAGCCCGACACGCGCTACGGCATGACGCTCCACGACGTTACGTCGATTTTCTCGGCATCCAAGTTCAAGCTCTTCGCCACCGCCGCGGCAACCGAGGGCCAGTACGTCAAGGCCATCAACGCCAAGGGTGCCGGCAGGTGGCCCCGTGCGAGGGTCGATCGCCTGGCCGACGTTGCCGCCGAGTTTGGCGCCAAGGGCCTGGCCTACATCGCCTTCCGTGAGGACGGCTCGGTGACCAGCCCAATCGTCAAGTTCTTCTCGGACGAGGAGATGGCAGCGCTTCGTACGGAGATGGATGTCGAGCCCGGGGACCTCGTGATGTTCGCCGCGGCAGACCGCCTGCGTGCCGACGAGATCCTGGGCGGCATGCGCTGCCACATGGCAGGCGAGCTCGACGTGCCACGTGAGGGCCACGACTTCCTGTGGGTCGTGAACTTCCCGCTCTTCCACTGGGACGAGGACCGCAAGTGCCTGGACTCCGAGCATCAGCCCTTCACCCAGCCCAACGAGGACGAGCTTGGCCTTCTCGACACCGACCCTCTCGCCATGGGCTCGCACACCATGGACTTTGTCATGGACGGCTACGAGGCCGGTGGCGGTGGCATGCGTGTCCACGACGCCAAGCTGCAGGAGAGGATTCTGGAGAAGCTCGGCTTCACGCCCGAGCGCGCGCGGGCGCAGTTCGGCTTCCTCATGAGCGCGCTCGAGTTCGGCGCGCCCCCCATGGGCGGCTTTGCGCTGGGTCTCGACCGCGTGTGCATGCTGCTTGCGGGCGCGGACAACATTCGCGAGGTCATGGCGTTCCCCAAGACGGCGAGCGGCTCCGACCTCATGAGCGCGGCCCCGTCTGAAGTCACAGGTACCCAGCTCAAGGAGGTCTCGCTGAGGCTGCTGTAGGGCTGGGGATTGTTGCGGCTGACGTGGCGCAGCTGCGTGTGATGCCGCACGTCCGCTTTTCGACGGGAAGCCCCGCATACGGCCCACGATGTCAATTCGACGCCGAGAGGGGATGCCTTTTTATACGTAATACCTGTGAAAACGCCCACTGTGGCATCAATACGGCGGCAGGGACATTCTCGTGCGAGAAGGTTGCTGGCCGAGAGTGGTGGTGCATACCGCGAGCGGGATCTTCTATAGGGATTGATGCTGTGCCTCTCGTCTTGAATTACCAACAGTTGGCCGGAACGAACGCGGATTACCTTGGCCCCCATCTTACCGGGAAGGTAAGTTTGTTAAACGGAGGGGCGAGATCGTCCCACCGTTCAGGCGTGATGAAGATTGCCGTGGGCGAGGTTTGTCACTATCTGGTGGCGTCACACGTTCATCTTGGGCATGAAATGCTCGCCATCGACGTTGTCGGGGATGACCGACGGGTCGTGCAAGTACTCAGGCGCCCGCAGGCCATCCATAGCGGTGTAATCTCGCAAGAGACGGGAATGTCGAGCGGGCGCTTCAGGCCTGCCCGATTGCCGCTTGGGCACCGATAGTCGCGAGATGCTGCACAAAACTGCCCTAACGCTGGGAAATCGGGGTGCTCGTGTATAAAAACGCTCTATCGCGGGCGCTTCGAGGCACAAATATCAATGATGTAATTATCGTATCCAGTATTACGAATCTATCGTATAGTTTATGCATCATTGTGCAATCAATGTTCAACATTTGATGTCAAGGCCTCGATGGCCCCCTGCGATAGGCCGGTTTTGTGCATGAGAACGGGAATTTCCCTTCGATAGAGTGTTTTTGTGCAGCGGGGGGGGAGGGTCCCGCGCTGCGAAACGCGCGTAGGTTGAGACTAGGGTTGCCCGGTCCCACCTTTCTCGTACTTAAAGCCGCTCTCGCCCCTCTGAACCTCATGAGAGGTCCTGCCGTAACAGCCGACTGCAGCATTGCTAGATTCACGCTCTTCTCAACAGGATCTCCGCCACCTGCGCAAGCACAGTGGGCGTATAGCTCGCGTACTTCCAGCCTTTCTCGGTGTCGTTGATAACGGAGATGCCAAGGTGCCTGCCCGTTTCTGTCGGTAGCCTGTCCTCCGCAAGCAGCCCGGCATCTACCAGCAGTTTGTTCACGTCTCTTGCGCTCGTTGGAAGGGTTTCTGGCCAGGTTCTGGCTTCCTGGGCCGTTCGGATTGCCCTGGTGAGAGACATGGCTTTGCCCATGGGCGCCCCCAGCAGAGCAGCCAGCTTGCGTACTGCGTTCTCGGTATAGACGCACCAGGTGTCTCCCTCGTTGTTGCGCGAGAACGCAATGCCAAGGTTCTGCCCTGAGTCCGTCGGTAGGTGACCTGTGCTGGTCTGCTCAATAATGCCGTGCTTGGCGAGAAGAACATTGATGTCTTGAGTCTTGGCTGGCAGGGTATCTGGCCAGATCTTCTCAGCCCGAGCCCACCGAACGGCAGCCGTGAGCGACTTGGGCCATGATTGCGCCTCTGGTGCGGCGGGAGTCGCCTGCGGCTGCTCTGTCGGCGCAACTGGCACGGCTTGCGGCGCGTCCGCGCCATCCACCTTGGGGCCATTTGCCAGCCCTACCTTATGGTCGAGGCAGTACGCGCTGAGAAGCCCCAGCACGCCGTCACCATGCTGCTGTGCCAGCAGATACTTACTCCCAAAGAGGATAAAGCTGTCCTTCGCGCGCGATACGGCAACGTACATGAGGTTGGGGTTGTTCTCGACAAACGAGGCACTGGAGCCTGCATCATAGACAAGCGAGAAGAGGACAACGGGGCACTCTGCGCCCTGGAGTCGATGCGCCGTCCCAACGGCAAGCTTATCCAGGTCGAGCGCAGGCCGCGTGGACCCATCGAACGCAGCGCCAGCTCCCTCTTTTGCCGGCCGAGTGCCTTGCTGATCTCGCGCATCTGGGCGGCAAACGGCGTGACAACGCCGACGAGAGTCGCGGGGTCGGGTGCCTCCTTGTCCTTGCTTCTCGCGCTCTCGGCATAGCTGTCGTAGATTCCCGGCAGGTTTGCCGAAATCCAGCGAGCGACGGCTCCTGCCTCAGCAAAATTTTTTCGAGACGTACCCGATGGCTGCGCCTTGCCCTCTACAGGGCAGAACCCCATAGCAGGCAAGTCGAGCGAGACAGCACGCTTCTCGATGCCACCTCTCATGGGGAGGAGCTGCCCCATGTAAAGTAGGTCGTTGCAGTACGAAATAATCTCGTCGAGGCAGCGTCTGTGCTCGCGCAGGAAGAGCCCGCCATCCAAATGGCGCTCCCCATCCCCCTCGACTGCGTGGCACCAGGGGCAGGCGGCCTGCGCCGCCCTCATGAGGCTCGAGTAGGCAGAGGCGCTCAGGCCCCGCTCGCGCATGATGTCCCAGACCTTCTCGAACTCTGCCGACCCGAGCGCCATCCGTCCTTCTGCAATCTGCCTGTCAACGGACTCGTCGAGGCTCCAGACAGGTGGAAGCTGCGCCGTATCGCCAACAACCACAGCTCTCTTTGCCAGTGCGAATGCGGCGGCGCCGATCGTGGTGTCTACCTGGCCCGCCTCATCGACGATGAGGAGATCGATGGAGTTTAGGCAGTGCGTCTCCTGCCCCTTGCCGTCCTCGCAGGCAAACTGACGGGGCAGGCGGAAGAGCGTTATGACAGAAAGCGGCATGAGGGCTGCAAGCTGGTGGCGATAGGTCTCGACCGATGCCTTCGTCTTGCTTTTCCGGTCGTATTCCGGCTGAGGAGTGCGGACACCCGGTCTAGGCGACCTCTGCTTGTGGCAGGTAATCCAAACGCCCTCGTAGTAATGCATGGCAAGCCAGAACTCGAGTGGACGTATGCAACTGTCGAGCACATCGTCCAAGGACCCAAGGTCGTGAAGTGCCTTCTCGCCTATGCCTTGTCCCCGCCTGTCGAGCGCACCGTGTCCGGTGAGCCAGCCGGCATGCTCCCGGGCGCCTGCCGTGTTCCCTTGCGCAACAGTCTCAATCAGCTTGCGGCGCTGCACGTCAATCTTGCCAAGCATGTGCCGGCATTCCTCTTGGATGTCCGCTGCTGTGCCAAAACCCCGCCCAAAGTAGGCTCTTGCCTCCTCGACGTAGACTTCTTCCGACTGCTCCTTGAATCGCTTGTCCAGAGCGTATCCGTAGAGGGTCTTATCCCGGTATAAAACATCGCAGATGAGGTAGTTGCCGCCCTGTGCCTCTATCTTCTTGGAGACGCTCGGCGAATAGGCACCGAGGCTGTGAAGCGGTCGGTCCTTCGTGTACTTGACTCTGAAACCGTTGCTCCCCTCCAGTGGTGCATAGTAGATATCTGACAGCCAACGCCTGAAGACCGAGCGGCCCTCGTCCTGCTCGATTTGGCCAAAGGCGTCGATGATGTTCCTCACAGCTTGGTTGTTTGTGGAGGTGCCGACAATAACAGGGGCTTCTCGGCCGTTGAGCGCGTGCCGTACAAGCGTGTCTGCGACGATGGACTCAAGCAGCGTGGTCTTTCCGGTCCCAGGAGGGCCGCTTACGGCGAGCACCTGGCCTTCGCTGAGCGCCGCATAGGCATGCACCGCTGTCTTCTGGGAGCGTGCGAGCGGATACTCCCTGCTCATGGTGCCGCAATGCTCGAGCATCTGCCGGAGCGATGTCGCGTCGGACGCAAGTTCTTGATGGCGAGGGCCAACATTGAGAAGCCCGCGATAGAGTGCGAGGGTGGCATCGTCTGGGGCTTGGTCCAGCCGCGCTGCGATTGTGTGATAGAGGTCCGCGACGTTTGCCGAGGCATTGACCTGCGTGTCGACGAGGACGTATCCATCTTTGTCGAGTATGGCGTCTGCCGCATTGAGTCGCGCTTCCGCATCGGGAGCTGCAGCCCGGAAGAGCTCCTCGCAATAGGCCAGGTACGCTCGCCATTGGGCCCGCCCCTCGAGTGCATCTATCTTCGACCTGCGCATTGACGAGGCGGAGACAAAGGAGCTGTAGGCTGTATAGGCGCCTATGGCTAGCTCTTCCTTGCGACCGGCTTCCTCCTTGGAAGCCGCCGTCTCCTCGAGAAGCGGCCGGGGGATCCAAGGGCTCTTTGCTCGCCAGTCGACGGGATAGCCAAGGGCTCCCCTGTCGCTTCTGGCGAGAGACGCGTTCGCCGGGGCCACCAGAAGTGCCTGCTGGTTGTCGGGGGCTGTGTCGGCCTTTCCTCTCATGGAGCGTAGCACGAGAAGTACCGGCAGCGTACCTTCTCGGAGAGCCTTGCGCTTCTTGCCGCTGTCGAGAGACTCGAGGAGGCTGTCCAGGACTTCACCCGCAAGCTTTCCGGATTCTATCCCTTCCGTATCGCCTGCGGCGGTATAGCCCTCTCGCCTTGGCCTGCCGTTCCCCGTGCGCTCGACCGCACTTCCCCTGAAGTTGACCATCACCATGTTCGAGGTGCCGAGGACATTCCTGAAATAGGATGTGATGCGGAGGGCTGTGTCAGGCATCGTCGCGTCCATTCTCGCTGGTATCGTACGCATGCGGTCGTGTTTGTGCCGGCCAACAGGCGGGGTGCCTGAGATTATGAGCCAAGGCGGATGCCCCATCCAACCAAAATGAGACAGGGGGACAGCCCCCTTGTCTCACCTCGCCGCTGGCCCGCGCGCGATTGCCAGTCCGTTTCTGCCTGCCATTACAGTCAAAATAGGTTAACTTAGAATGCGAGAAACTCACTTAAAGAAACCCTTGATACGGTGCTATCCTTGAGGCTACGTAATACGGTTTTGGGAGCCTGTGCGGCCGTTCTTACGGAAGGGGAAGCGATGTTGAGCCATGCAGTGACACTACATAAACGGAGGCCTGTGACCATCACGTTTATCGCTGCGTTTGCCCTCGCCCTCTTGGCGGTGCTGCCGATGCCTGCCAGGGCGGAAGCGAGCAATTCTGGCCAAGGGACCAGTTGGACGATTCCCAAGTCCAAGGTTGCAACCTGGCTTGAGGAGGGCAAGACTGCACAGGTCACGCTCCAGCTTCCAAGTGCCGAGGCTGTGCTTTCCTCCGACATCGTCTTTGTCGTGGACAACTCAAGCTGCAAGGACGATGCCATCAAGGACGCTACTGCGACGCTCGACCGGCTTGTTGCCGAGGCGGGCGGCGTCGACCAGGTGCGGCTAGGCGTTGTGTCGTTCAAGGGCGACGGCCACGTGGAGAAGGAGCTCTCGACGCTTACCACCGATAACGTCGACTCGTTCAAGAGTGCCATCACGGGTGGCTACACCGGTGATATGAAGTCCGGGACCAACATGCACGATGGGCTGCTCAAGGCCAAGGCCATGCTCGACGCCGACACCACCACCCCCGCGAACCGCAAGTACGTCATCATGGTCAGCGACGGCCTGACGCGCCTGTTCACCGGCGCAGACGGCAACGTGAAGGACATCTACTACCAGTACACCTATTTGGACCAGAGCTCCCAGCAGCCTGCAAGTGATTTCAATGCAAAGGACTTCGTCTACTACGGCATGATCGACGAATGGCGGCAGGCGCGCACGCCCGGCTCTGCAACGTATGCCATGCCGTACGGCAACTGGAGCGACTACTACTCCCACCTCCAAGAGTGGGTGAAGACCGACGGCGACAAGTACGCGTTTGATTTCGCGACGTACGGCAACGATGCGACGCCCAAGGTGAAAGACGCCGCAACGGGAGCCATCACCGACCCGAACTTCGCTTACATCGAGCACGGAACCCAGGCAGATCACGCCATGGCGCCCGACCGGGCGGTCTATGAGGCCTATGGCACATGGCAGGCGCTGAAGGGTGAGGGCTACAACTGCTATGCGGTGCGTACCGGCAGTGATTCCGACTTCTCCGTCAAGTTCATGGATGAGCTAAATGGCGGTAGTGAGCTCGACTTTTCGCAGATTGGCGACAATATCCTGTATGCGTGTGGAGCCGGCTCCATCATCATCGACTCCATGGGCAAGGGTGACGCGTATGACTTCGACTTCGTTCCGGGGTCGGCAGCGCTCAGCGTTGGTGACGAGCAGCTTGAGGCAACGAATGAGGGCGCAAACATGTGGAGCTTCCACAGCAAGGGCGACACGACGGTGCGCTTCACCTTGGTCTACGATCCGGACGCGGATGCTTATGCGCTTACGGCTCATGAGCCCATCTCGAACTTTGCTCCCGTGAAACTGACCTATAACCTCACGCTTGCGCAGGCCCCGACCGAGCCGGGCAGCTACGAGCTTGCGACCAACACCAAGGCGACGCTTTCCCCTGTTAACTCCAACGGCGTTGTGCGTGCCCCAGAGGATTTTGACGTTCCGTCCCTGGCCTACGTTGTCGAGACGCCCGAGCCTCCCGCGCCGGATCCCGGCTCTGGCGATGAGCCCACGCCCGACACCACCAAGCCCGATACCAAGCCGGCTGTCAGGCGCCCAGCCACTTCCAGTGCTGAGAAAGTACCTCAGACAGGTGATGCGATGTCGTCGCTGGCCTTTGGTGCCGTAGTGCTTCTGGCCGCGGGCGCAGTTGCCATTGCTGTGGGAGTGAAGATTTCACAGAGGCACTAACCTGTACAGTTGTGAAGCACGGACAGGTTTTTCTCGACGAACCGTCGGTCGTGGTGCAAAGCGGTCGGCGGTTCATTTTTCTCTTTGAGGGATGCGACTGACGCACCATCCCAAGACGGCGGAACCGATTCCACAGATGCCAAAGTGACGGTCGGTGGCAGTTTTCCGGGTGCGCTCGAGCATCAAGCGGCTCGTACCCTGATAAACTGCAGGTCATGGGTTTTCCAGTTCAGAGATACCACATCAAGGATTTTCCCAGGCTGTCTCCAACTGTCATTTCGCGCACGAGACCTGCGACAGCAGACGCCAGACCTCTCGCGTCAGTCTGGAAATCGAGTGCCGTTCATGCGGCGCTTCTCGGCTTCTCGGTTGGGACCCGCGACAAATTGCTCCGGAGTTTCTACGGCCTGCCAGTGCGTGTGCGTCATCTCTTCGAAGCAGATGACGTGTTTATGACCGTCGATCAGGCTGCCCGGGGAGTTCCCCCTGGGTGAGCTTTCGGATGGACGAGCAGCCCGATATTGCCCTTGTGCTCGAACGCACTTAGTCGGGACGCTGCGTTGGGCAGGCGATTCTCACGGCGTAGATAGCCTGTAAGGGCACTCGCCTGATTGCGTCCTGGGCCCGAGTGGCCTTGGACTGCACAAAAACGCCCTATCGAAGGGTTTTTAGAAGTCCGGTGCACAAAAACGGGCTATCGCGGAACCTTTGGGGGCGTGCAACATCAATCATCAAACTATAGTTGCAAAATCATGCATATTTATATCGATTTAATCATAAAATTGAAATAATAGTTAAGTATTTGATGTTATATCTGGAAAAGTACCCCGCGATAAGCCACTTTTGTGCAATGAACTCGCCATTTCCCGCGATAGACGCTTTTTATGCGAGACGCCGTCTCTAGTGAAGAGAAGTTGCGGCCGCTTCTCGCCCGCAGGCGGAGGGGGAGGCCTGTGTGCATGCACGCTGCAAAGAAGAGATGCGCAAACACGCTTCGCCAGGGCAGCCCGCTATCCCAACACGCCCGAGGCCAGGGCATGGGTGAGAGAGTCCACACCCGCATCGGTAGATGCCCAGCTCGTTGCAAGGCACACGACAGTGTGCTCCAGGTCCGGCTTCTCCCAAAAGCTCGTCACCACGGCCTCGTCCAAGCGCGCCAACTGCTCATCCCTGAGGATGGGGAAGACCTGGTTTGTCTGGGAGGGGTGCGCAAGCACGCAGCCTGCAGCGCCGAAGGCACTGGTAATTCTTCGCGCCTGCGCAACTGCCGCTTGGCCAATCCGACCGTACAGCCCATCCTCGAAGAGTGCCTCAAACTGCACGCCGAGAAGCCGCCTCTTGGCGAGAATCGCACCCCCTCTGCTTTACGATCGTGAAGAAGTGGGGAACGGTGTCGTGGCGCGGGAAGGCCAGCGCCTCCCCAAAAAGCGTGCCACACTTGGTTCCGCCGATGTAGAAGGCATCCGCAAGGCGGGACAAATCCTTAAGAGAGACGTCGTTATCGGGTGCGCCAAGTGCATAGGCGAGGCGTGCGCCGTCCACGTAGATCCTCAGGTCGTGGCTGCCGCACACACCGCGCAGCGCCGCAAGCTCCGCCTTCGAGTACAAAAGCCCGTACTCGTTAGGCTGCGAGATGTACACAAGACTTGGCTGGACCATGTGGTCGTGGTTGCCGTCCTTCTCCCAGAACACATGTAACGCTCGAGTTCCTCCGCAAGGAGCTTGCCGTCATGCTCCGGCAGCTCGAGCACCTTGTGGCCTCCCGCCTCGATGGCACCCGCCTCGTGCACGCTGACGTGCCCCGAGGTTGTAGCAATAACGCCCTGGTACGGGGCGAGAAGTGCGGAAATCGCGACCCCGTTGACCTGCGTGCCGCCAACGAGGAAGAAAACGTCCGCATCGGGCGCGTCGCATGCCTGGCGGATGAGCTCGCGCGCACGGTCGCTGTGCTCGTCCACGCTCGCTGTGTTCGTCCAGTCCGTAGCCAGCGGTTTTCTCGTGGTTGGTTTGAACGAGGCGCCTCATGATGGGGTCTGCGCACCCCTCGAGGTAATCGGACGAGAAGTCAAGCCTTTCCATGGTGGACGCATCCCTTTCTGCCTGCTTGCGCAGGGCCCTTGTCGGCGCTTTCGCCGATTCCGCATTGTCGCCCCATGTACATGTCTGAGCACGAGAACAACTATAGAAGGATATTAGATATGATTTATTGTGCTTATAATCATGTTTGTAATGATGTTTCATCATATTATGAGGTCTCATGGATGCGAGCAAATGCGCGGCGCTTATAGCCGCAGTAGAGTGCGGCTCGTTTTCGGCGGCGGCTCGCCAGCTTGGCTACACGCAGTCGGGCATCACGCGCATGGTCGCCTCGCTTGAGGCAGAGCTTGGCTTTGCTCTGTGCGTTCGCACCAAACAGGGCGTCCGCATCACGGAAAATGGACGCCGCATGATGCCATGCCTGCGCGAGCTCGTACGCGCCCAGCGCGTGGCAGAGGAATCGGGCGCCGAGATTCGCGGCGTGCTTGCCGGCGCGCTTGCAGTTGGCTCCTACTACAGCATCTCCGCCATCTGGATGCCCACGGTCCTCAGCGAGTTCGAGAAAAGCTACTCCGGCATCGACGTGGAGATTAGGGAGGGCGGAAACGCCGAGATGGGTCAGTGGCTCAATAGCCGTGCCGTTGACCTGTGCTTTTGCGCCAAGCCCGCCAATGGCACCTACTGCGACTGGCTGCCGCTCTACGAGGACGAGATGGTCATGTGGCTTCCCGAGGGGCATCCGTACGCGCACGCGGTGCGCTACCCCCTACGCGAGATCGAGCATGAGGCATTCATCCACACGCTTGCCAACCACGACACTGACCAGGACCGCCTAATTCGCGAGGAGGGGCTCCTCGTCCAGGATCGCTACACCACACGTGACGGCTTCACCACATACAGCATGGTCGAAGCGGGCCTCGGCGTGAGCTTTAACCAGCGGCTTATTAGTGAGAGGTGGAACGGGCGCGTGGCGGAGGTGCCCTTCGAGGAGCCGCGGCGCATCTCGCTGGGCATAGCTGTTCCCTCGCTTGCGGAGGCGTCCCCGGCAGCACAGCGTTTCATTGACTGCATCAAGCAGTTGATGCCGCGCCTGCGCGAACGCGCCGGGTCGTCAGCGTAAGGGCATCTGCGACGCTCGGCCGCGTCCTCGGTTCCGGCATCATGAGAGTTTTATATCTCTAACTCCTCTCGTGTAAGCAATGGCTAACATAAAAACATTGCCGAGAGAGGGGAGATATTCATGATGGACAAGAGACTTCTGGCGCTAGTGCCAGAAGCGATGTGCCATGTCATTCTTTCTGTGGCGTGGAAATGGGCGGGTCTTCTGGCTAACGTCTGCCTCGTCTGGGGCGTCGCGTCCGTTCTGACGGCGGTGCTTGCCGGGACGGCCGTGCCTGTCGGGACGTCTGTCGTTCTGATCGCTGTTGCCTGCGTTGGCAAGGCGGCTTCAACCTGGGCTGGCGAGCGCGAGAGCTTCGCGGCCTCACAGGATGTGAAGCGCAAGCTGCGCCGCGCGATTCTCGAGAAGCTTCTGCGCCTGGGACCCGCCTATGACCGTTCGGCCTCGACCGCCGAGGTCGTGCAGCTCTCGGTCGAGGGCTGCGAGCAGCTCGAAACCTACTTCGGGCAGTACCTGCCGCAGCTCTTCTATTCGGTTCTGGCGCCGGTCACGCTCTTTATCGTGGTTGCCCCGATGGACCTTGCCGCGGCCTTCGTGCTGCTCGTCTTTGTGCCGCTGATTCCGCTCACGATTGTGGCTGTGCAGAAGATTGCCAAGCGCATCCTCTCTGCCTACTGGGACCGGTACACCCAGCTTGGCGATTCGTTCCTCGAGAACCTCGAGGGGCTCACGACGCTCAAGATCTACTCGGCCGACGAGGCGCACCACAAGGCGATGAACAAGGAGGCCGAGCACTTCCGCATCGTTACGATGAAGGTTCTCTCGATGCAGCTCAACTCCATCGTTGTGATGGATATCGTTGCTTTGGGGGGTGCCGCAGCAGGCATTTGGGTGGCCCTCTCCGCGCTGGCAGCGGGCTCGATTACGTTGTTCCAGGCGCTTGCGATCGTGCTTCTCTCGGCAGACTTCTTCCTGCCCATGCGTCAGCTTGGCTCGTTTTTCCACGTGGCAATGAATGGCATCGCCGCCTCGGGCAAGATCTTTCGGCTGCTCGAGCTCCCCGAGCCTGAGAAGAGGGCAGGTGTGCCCGCAGCCAATGCCGTGCCAGCCCTTGAGGACGTGAGCTTCTCCTACGACGGCGAGCGGGAGGTGCTGCACGAGGTCACGCTGTCGGTTGCGCCCCGGGGCGTCACGGCGATCGTCGGTCTTTCGGGCTCCGGCAAGTCGACGATTGCGGCGCTGATGGCGGGGTGCCTGACGGGCTATGCGGGGCACATCCGCTACGGCGCGCTTGAGCTTTCGGACGTTGATCCTGCGGTGCTCGCGAAGCGTGTCACGACCGTTGGCGTTGGTGCCTACCTCTTCTCGGGCACCGTGCGGGAAAACCTGCTCATGGCAAAGCCGGAGGCGACGGACGAGGAGCTGTGGGCGGCCCTTGAGGCGGCGAGCCTCGCGGGGTACCTTCGAACGCAGGACGGGCTTGATACGCAGCTCACGCAGGACGCGCAGAACCTCTCGGGAGGCCAGCGGCAGCGTCTTGCCTTTGCGCGCGCCTATCTCCACGGCTCTGCGATGTACGTGTTTGACGAGGCGACAAGCAACATCGACGCGGAGAGCGAAAGCGTGCTCCTCGCCTCGATCTTTCGCCTTGCGGCCGACCGTCCGGTCGTGATGATCGCCCATCGCCTGGCAAACGTCGTGGATGCCGAGAGGATCTACGTGATGGACCAGGGGCGCATTGTCGAGTCTGGCACGCACGAGGAGCTTCTGGCGGCTGGTGGCACCTATGCGCGCATGCGGGCAGGCCAGCAGGAGCTCGAAGCCTATGGGAGAGGTGGCGAGCGTGGATAAGAAAAGCAACCTCCGCCTCATGGGGCGCATGCTTGGCTTCGTGAAGCCGATGGCGGGCGTCATGTGCGCCTCGGTTGTCTGTGGCATCTTGGGCTTTTCCTGCGCGACGGCGCTGCCGGTCCTGGCCGCGGAGGCGGTTCTTTCGGTGGCGGGGAGAGGGAGCCTTGTCTGGGGCGTTGGCGCCTTTGGTGGCGTGCTCGTTTTTCTCGCCGTGGCGCGAGGCGTTCTCCACTACATCGAGCAGCGCTGCAACCACTACATTGCCTTTAAACTCTTGGCACACATCAGGGACCTGGTATTTGGGGCGTTGAGAAGGCTTGCGCCCGCCAAGCTTTCCGGCAGGAATCGCGGCGAGCTCATCTCGACGATCACAAGCGATATCGAGCTCCTTGAGGTCTTCTACGCCCACACGGTCTCTCCCGTGCTCATTGCGGCAGGGATGACCCTTGTGCTCGTGGGATTTCTCGCGAGCTTCTCGTCCGTGTTTGCCTTGGTGGCGCTTGTGGGCTATGCGCTTGTCGGCGTTGCGTCACCTATTCTCGTCTCCCGCGCCTCGGGGGACGGTGGGGCACGGGCGCGCTCGGTGCAGGCAGGGCTCTCCGGCTACGTCCTCGACAACCTGCGAGGCTTGGCGCAGGTGATCCAGTATGGGGCTGGCGAGAAGCGCCTGGCGGGTCTTGACGAGCGCAGCCGCAGGCTTGTGGATGTGCAGAGGAGACTCCGCGCGAAGGGGGTCATCGGGGCTGCCTGCGTGGGCGTGCTTGTAGTGCTCACAGCCGTGGCGCAGCTCTTCGTCGGCGCGCCGCTTGTGGAGTCGGGGGCGGTCTCGGCCGAGGCCTACGTGCTTGCGATCGTGACGACGCTTTCCTCGTTTGGCCCTTATGTCGCGCTTGCCAACCTTGGCTCCACGCTGCAGCAGACGCTTGCATCCGGAGGACGGGTCCTGGGCATTCTCGACGAGGCGCCGGCGGTTGCGGAAAGGGAGACGGGCGAGGAGCCCGCCTTCACGGGTGCCGCGGCCGAAGGCGTGAGCTTCTCCTATGGGGACGAGAAGGTCCTGCGCGACGTGAACCTTGAGATTCCCGTGGGCAAGATCGTGGGTGTCTCGGGACGGAGCGGCTCCGGCAAGTCCACGCTTTGCAGGCTTCTCATGCGCTTCTGGGACGCTGGGGGCGGTGCCATTCGCATTGGAGGTAGCGACATACGCGACATCCGGACGGGGTACCTGCGGGACCTCGAGGCCTTTGTCGAGCAGGATACCGTGCTCTTCCACGACACCATTCGGGCGAACCTCCTGATTGCGAAGCCCAATGCAACGCAGAAAGAACTCGAGCGCGCCTGCGCGCAGGCCTCCATCCTCGACTTCGTCGAGGGCCTACCTGCTGGATTCGATACTGAGGTGGGCGAGCTTGGCGACACGCTCTCTGGCGGCGAGCGCCAGCGCCTGGGCTTGGCACGCGCCTTCCTGCACGAGGCGTCCTTCGTGCTTCTCGATGAGCCGACCTCGAACCTTGATGCGCTGAATGAGGGTGCCGTCCTGAAGGCGCTCGACGCTCAGCGGGGGACCAGGACGGTGCTTCTGATCTCGCATCGCCCGGGCTCGCTGGCAATTGCGGACGAGGTCATCTCCTTGGACCAGGGGAGGGTCAGCTAGGGGCGGACTGACGAAATCGGCCTGACGAAATCGGCCTGACGGCTCCGGCATCCAACGAAAGCAAGGTGGCATGATGCATACCTTTATATCTTTCTGGGACTTCTCTTTGCGGCTCTCGGCATGGCTGACATCGTCGTGCCGCTTCTGCCGACGGTGCCTCTCTATCTGCTGGCGGCGCTCTTTTTCGGGAAGGGGTCTGCTCGGCTTGATGCCTGGTTTAAGGGCACGAGCCTCTATGCGTTGCGGATGCGTCCGCTGTCGGAGGGTAGGGGGATGGCGCTCAAGGTGAAGGTCCAGGCCTTTCTTGCCGTGACGCTATTACTGGGCGTTGGCTTTGCCTTCATGGGTGCCGTGCCCTGGGGAAGGGCAATTCTCGTGGCCGTCTGGGTCTTCCACATCTGGCTCTTCTGGGTGAAGATCCCAGCTGACGCCCCCGAGGCCAAGGAGGGGTTCACGCACGAGGTGGTAGAGGAGCCTGAGGCCAAATGACGAGGACAGAAGACCAGGCCGATCGCAAGCGCATACGTGAGTCTCGCGTCATGCGGGAGACGATTTCGCTCTACTGTCGAGGTGTGCACCATGCGGCACGGGGTAGCCTCTGTCCTGAGTGCGAGGCGCTTGCCTCATACGCGCAGAGTCGCATCGCGCACTGCCCATTCATGCGGACAAAGACGTTCTGCTCGGCGTGTAGCGTTCACTGCTACGCGCCGGCACAGCAGGAGCAGGTTCGCCTGGTCATGCGGTATGCGGGGCTAAGGCTTCTCTTTCGGCATCCCGTCATGTGCCTGCATCATGGTGTGGATACACTCGGGGCAAAGCTGAGGCCACGCGGGAAGGCCGAGGCCTAGTAGCGGGATTTGCAGCTACGGAAGAGAAGAAAGGGCGATATAGGACAGGGCCGCAGTCAGAAGCGACGCTCCCCTCATGCTGCGTGGCTCGTGCAAACTGAAGGATTTTACGAAACCGGTTTTCGACCCCTCGTGCTGGACAGCCTGCACAGAATTCTCCTAACGCTGGGAATTTCGGCTGTCCGTGCATAAAAACGGTCTATCGCGGGACCTTTTCTGGAGTTATCATCAAAGGTGCAATTACTGTATCCACATTTACGAGTTCTTTTTACAGAATATGCGAAAATATGCAAACATAGTTCAATTGTTGATACTACGACCCCAAATGGCCCCGCGATAGGCCGTTTTTGTGCACAGAGGCCAGGATTTCCCAGCGATAGGGCGTTTTTGTGTGCCGACGGCCCCAGGCAAGAGTTGCGAGGGGTCGACGGAGTAGCGCGGGACTTCGCCGGATAGGCCGGCGAGAAGCACAAAGGCAGGGACCCGTCTCTCGTCTTGCAGGGCTCTCATCCTTTGGGATGATGCACCCGATGGCCGGCGCTTGGAAAATTTCCTAGAAGCAGGACACAGCCTGAAGACAGGCACTCTCTAGGATTGGAGCAACCATGGCGAAGCTCGCCTGACACCCGTGGTGGCTGCCAGTAGCGATATCACGCGCCGCCGCTGCGGGAATTGCGCTTGCGCTGGCAGTCGTCCCTGGCATAGCTTGGGCCGACGCAACATTCTCTTCCGACAACCAGTTAACAAAAGAGGGCTACGCCGCCTTAGGCCTCTCGGTAAACGACAATAAGCCTGCTAACGCTGTCGATATGGCACCCTACGATGCCTCCACTACAGGCGCCACGACCATGCTGCTCTCCAACAGTGGCGTATATGTGGCCGCGAATTGAGCAAAGAGCAACGTCTACACGCTCCGCTCGAGGCTGAATCACATGGCTCAGTACTATTCGAAGGACTCGGATAGCGCACACCCCAGTTAGATAGTCGATGACTACGGTGGGCTGTGCGGTGCTTACGACTTCTACGGCATAAACGATGACAGTGACATCAGTAGCAACGGTTACCAGCCCAAGATTGGTTGGTCGTACGATTCCAGTCTGAGCGACAACCAGCTGGACGTACTCAAGGGGGCCATGGACAACGGCTTTGATGGCATCTATGCCACGAGCATCGAGTTCGATATGGGTGGCAGTTACAGAGATCACGCGGCCGAGCTGCGCGCATATGGCAGAAACGCCTCGACCACAGTGGATGGCGTGAAGATTTCCGGTGGCTATGCCGTAAAGCTCTTCTCGTTTGACTCCTCGGGCAACAGGAGCGAGGTGGCAACCCTCTCGCCGACCGTCAATTCGACAAATTCGACACTCAACGACGGCAGTGGCAAGTTTGCCTACCTCGACAGTGACTACCTGCAGGAAAACGACACTATGTTCGAGATTCAGGCGGGGGGATGTGGATAATGATGGCGTGGACGAGATCTGCCACCAAGGGACTTCACTGCCGTCTGGCCGGTTGTGGCCAAGCTTGTTGTAGTCGATGCCGTAGGTGGCGAAGCCACTGTTGTCGGCCATACCCTTCTCGCCGCAGATCACAGGCAGCTTGTTCGCGTTTGCCACCATCGAGATGGTGGACACACCAGCGGCGATGGGGTCGTCGGTAGCTTCGAGGGCATGGGCGACGTGCTGGCAACGTTTTCAGGCACCCCGCTTCGGGGGACTCCCAACGGGCTTGACCGCATCTGTCTCCTCGGTGGGAGGCGGCTGCCTCTATACCTCCCACTCAAACCGACGCATATCCACTTTTCCACTGGCGAGAAATCCAACGCCTTCTGCCTCGAGCATCTTTCGCTGCTCTTCAGGTCCACCAAAGGCAAACCCTGGGGCAAGGCTCCCGTCTGCAAAGACGACCCTATGGCAGGGCACCCCGCCAGCCAGGCCCGGACTTGAGTGCATGGCAAATCCCACGTAGCGAGCCTTCCGCGGCTCGCCCATCATGCGAGCGACCTGCCCGTAGGTGGCAACCCTTCCGGGTGGAATCTGTCGCACGATACCGTATGCACGCTGGAAGAATCCCTCGTTGTCCATGGGACCCCCTTCGTCTTACAGTTGCTTCCTACTTTGCGAAACCTTGTGCCGCAAGAAATACGATATCGCCCTTCAGCAGCTTGGGCAATTGGCTTGGAGAAGATGTGGCCGCCTATCAGGCAGCCTCCTGGATGTGAGGGAGAAACCCATGCTCATACCCACGCACGGCGGAGACCAAGACAAGGGCATCGGCATGTGGATTGGTATTGCGGTTTTGGTGGCCGTAGCCATCCCCTCCATCGTGTCGCTCTTTGCCGACTCGCCAATCCTCGACTACCTCTTCTAGAGTGCAGCTCCGACTGAGGCCTCGGCACCCTTTGCGACCACCTGGATTCACGAATTGACGGTTGGTGGCAGTTTGCGGCAAATCTTTTATGTGAGATCGAGCTAGTTACAAATCGTTTACCTGCGATTTGTCAAATCTCAAAGAGCTTGCTACTCGGGGGTACCGACAAAAACTGCCACCAACCGTAAAAACTTGCCACCCAGCGGCCTGTGCCCCGTCGCCCGAGTCTGACATGAGCCCCCAACGGCACCCTGACGCCTCCGGCCATCGTCGAATGGTGCACGTTTACGTTTGGTGGCAGTTTTTCGGGGACGGCCCGAGTATCAGACGATTGCATTTCTGATAAACTGCAGGTCAGCGATTTGCTACATCGACGCACTCACATAAAGGATTTGCCTCAAACTGCCACCAACCGTCAATTCGCGCTGGGGGCTCGCATCAAGAGCTCACTTTGCCCACTCAGGGCCCACGTGAGGCCGATCATCGCCGATGCGCCCCACCCGTGTGGAGATTTGCAACTTGACGAATATCATATCTGCAGAGACTCCAATCAGGGTATACGCAGGTCAGTACTGTTTCTGACACTCTCCCTGAAAGGAGCATCATGGCTGAGAAAGACCTTCAACTCTATATAAAGAACGGTTGCCCCTACTGCCACAGGGTTCTGCGCTACATGGATGCCAACGGTATCGTGCTACCGCTCCACAACATCGACGAGTCCGAAGAAGATCGCGATCGCCTGGTCGAAGTGGGTGGGAAGCGGCAGGTTCCGTGTCTGTTCATCGACGGTACGGCAATGTATGAATCTGATGACATCATTGCCTACCTCGGCCGCGAGTTCTCGGCAGGCGACGAGGGTACCAGCGACAAGGGCGATGCGCCTGCAGCTGGTGCGTCGTGCACTATTGGTGGCGGCTGCTCGTTCTAGGGCGAAGCCGCTGCCGGCGCGCCACCGCAAGAGGGTGACGCGCCGGCAGCACTCTTAGGCGGGAGCCCAAGGCGCCTACTCCACCGTTCCGTATGCGTTGCCCCATCCATGGGCAGTCACAATACTGTTGAGTTGGTCGCAAAGTCGTCCGCGCTTGTAGTGTCCCGCAGGCAGCAGGTCCACGACCTCCATAAGGTCATCGCAGAGGTCATCGATCTCGGCGCGTGACAGCACATCAATCTTTGTCACCGTGCCGGACATGTTATGCGCGTAGAGCTCGTTTACCAGCTGCTGAAGGTCGCCATACTCCTTGGAGCGCAGGCCACCATGGGTGACGCTGCGCGCGGTTTGGTGCCGGTGGCTGTTACTGTTTCTCATCATGGTTACACATGGTAGCAGCTGCATTTGGTATGCGAGTCGGCGCGCTATACTTCTTCTGCTCGGAGCCGCATCATTTAGCAACGTTTTCACGAGGAGGGGCCCATGCCCACCGCATACGAGCTCATGTCAGACCAAGACCTTACGCAAGAGATTGCACAGCTCGAGAAGGAGGCGGACCGCCTCCGCTCCCTGGAACTCAAGCTGGACATGGCCCGAGGCAAGCCCAGTCCCGAGCAGACCGCCCTTTCCAAGCCCATGCTCGACGTCCTTAGCTCCTCGACCGAGATGGATGACCAGGGCGTTGCCGTTGACAACTACGGTGCTCCGGATGGCCTTCCCTCTGCGCGCGCCCTCGCCGCGCAGATCCTGGACGTCGATCCCAAGAACGTGATCGTGAACGGTTCCTCCAGTCTTAACCTCATGCACGACGTCGTCTGCAATGCCTTCACGCATGGCATCGGCAGCAACAAGCCCTGGAACCAGCAGGGCAAGGTCAAGTTCCTCTGCCCCTCGCCCGGCTACGATCGCCACTTCAAGGTCACGGCTCACTATGGCATCGAGAACATCCCCGTTCCCATGCTTGAGGACGGCCCGGATATGGCAGTGGTGAAGCGCCTGGTCGAGAATGACCCCGCGGTCAAGGGCATCTGGTGCGTCCCCAAGTATGCCAACCCCACCGGCATCACCTACTCCAACGCTGTCGTGCGCAAGTTTGCCGCGCTCACGCCTGCGGCGCCCGACTTCCGCATCTTCTGGGATAACGCCTATGTGGTGCATACCTTCGAGGGTGAGGGCGACCACCTGCTCAACATCTTCGATGCCCTGGCCGAAGCCGGCAAGAGCGACATGGTCTACGAGTTTGGCTCCACGGCCAAGGTGACGTTCCCCAGCTCGGGCATCGCGTTTGTCACCGCAAGCTCCGCCGACATGGCTGAGATCCGCGCAGCCTTCTCGGTGATGCGCGTCTCGCCCGAGAAGGTCTCGCAGTTCGCGCACGTGCGTTTGCTCGAGGACCTCGATGGTATCAAGGTCCACATGGAGAAGCATGCCCAAATCGTGCGCCCGCGCTTCGAGCTGGTGCAGGAGAAGCTCCACGCCGGCCTCGACGGGTTGGATTGCGCCACCTGGAGCAACCCCCACGGCGGATACTTCGTTTCGTTCGACGGCCCCAAGGGCTCGGCCAAGGCAATCGTTGCGATGGCCGCAGTGCTTGGCGTAAAACTCACGCCCGCCGGCGCCACCTGGCCCTACGGTCGCGACCCCGAGGACACCAACATCCGCATTGCCCCCACGTATCCGTCCCTCGAGGACCTCGGCGCTGCGCTCGATGTCTTTGTGCTGGCGGTCAAACTCGTCTCGGCGCGCCTTGCCAAGGCGGAGCGCGAGGGCAAGGCAGAGTAGGCGGTTCGTCCGGCGCAGATTGTTTGGTTCCGTTCGCCAGCCAGTTCGCCGAGAGGAACTACCCATACAATGCTTATATGGCAACGGTCTCCAGAATGTATTTTTCGTTCGGGAAGCCGTTGCATAGCATGGGAGTGGCATTTGGCTTGCGCTCCGACGGTTCCGCAGAGTTCTGTAGAATCGGGAAGCGCGCGCATCGCTCGCGTGGGAGGGCCGGATGTGGCTTACATTAAAGAGTCACAAACGGCGCTGCTTGCGGCGTAGTGCGAGAGGGGCGGGCCAGCTCTCGGTTCGTCGGGCGTAGGTCAACACGGAGGGATTTCTCGGGCATGTCGAAGAAGCCAAGCAATAAGGTGCACAAGAAGGGCGCTTCGAAAGGCGCTGCCTCGGCAAGGGCCAAGGGCGGCTCCTCTTCCTCCAGCAAGGGTGGGGCGCAGTCCTCAAGCAACCTCTCCACGCCCACCAAGGTCGTCATTGTCGTCTTTGCCGCTCTCATGGTCGTCTCGCTCATGCTGCCCACGCTCTCCACGGCCTTCTCCAACAACCAGCAGGCCGAGCAGGGCAGCTCCGAGGACTCAAACTCGGACAGCAGCTCGGACTCCACGGATTCAAGCGCGACCGACTCAAGCTCCGTGACCGGCGCAGCTGCCGTCGATGCCAAGTACCAAGACACTGTCTCGGAGCTCGAGTCCAAGCTCGCCTCCGACAACACGAACCTCGCGACCCTGCTCAACCTCGGCCGCAACTACATGCGCTGGGGTGCTTCGGTCCTCTCGGCGTCCTCTTCAGACGATGATACCACCCATGGCAACGAACTGCTCGAGAAGGCCATTGGCTACTACGAGCAGTACCTCGGCCTCAAGGATTCCGACGCAGTGCGCGTGGACATAGCGCTCTGCAAGCTCTACGAGGGCGAGACGAGCGAGGCGATGACCGATCTTGAGACACTCACGCAGGACTCGCCCGCATATGCTCCCGCCTGGGCAAACCTCGGCATGGTCCAGGAGTACTCCGGCGACAAGGAATCCGCCAAGGCCTCCTATCAGAACGCCATCGACAATGATCCCAACGACGAGTACGGTGCAAAGTCCTACGCCACGCAGCGCCTGGCCGCGCTCGAGTCCTCGTCGAGCAGTACGACCGGCACGTCGACGTCCGCGACGCCCTCCTCGTCTTCGGGCGAGACCGGCGCGAAGGGTCTCACGGACACACTAAACAACCTCTCTGGCACCGGATTCTAGGGAAGGGGAACATTCATGAGCATCAACATCTCAACTACACCCATCGAGGGGGGCTGCCGCGTGGCAGTCTCTGGTGAGGTCGACGTCTCCAACGCCTCGGCGCTGCGCGATGTGCTTGACGAGCAGCTCGCCTCTGGCGAGGGGTCGCTCGCAATCGATTTGGCCGACGTGCCCTACATCGACTCCACGGGGATCGGTGTCCTTGTGGGTGCGGCGCATCACGCCAAGGAGCAGGGTCGTGCGCTCTCGGTGGAGCGCCCGCAGAGAAACGTCGCGCGCGTACTCTCGCTTTTGGGCGTGGGTGCCGACCTCAACGTTACCGGACAGGAATAGCCGCGTCCCAAGACCCCTCGCTCGTGGGGGGAGTGTAGGAATTCGATCCATGCTGGAGGAAACCGATCGTGTTTGGCATTGGAGAGTCAGAGCTCGCTCTCATCCTGCTCTTCGCATTTCTCATCTTTGGGCCAGACAAGCTGCCTGGGATGGGGCGCACCATCGGCCGCGCGCTGCGGCAGTTCAGAAACGCCCAGGAGGGCTTCACGCAGGTCGTGCAGACCGAGATCGTTGATCCCGCGACCGAGGCCATGAGCGACTCGCCCAAGAAGCCCAACCGCAAGCGCAGCGAAGAGGAGGACGCGGACATCGAGGATTCCGGTGCCCCCAAATCCACGCCTAAGACCGAGACGTTCGCCGAGCGCAAGAAGCGTCTCGAGGCCGAGCGTGCCGCCGCTGAGAAGGCCAAGGCCAACGCGGCTGCGGTGGCGCCCGAGAAGGCCGCCGCCACCGAAGCTGCGGCGAGCGATGCCGATGCTGATGCCGACGCCGACATCGCGCCTACGTCTGCCGAGGCCGCGGCCACGCCCGCCGCAGAGGCGTCCAGGGCGGCGCCCGAGGAGCCCAAGCCCACGACGGCCGCCGACCTCTACGCGATGAGCCCCAGGCGTCGTCGCGAGCAGGCCGCTGAGGCTGAGAAGGCCGCGACTACCGACGTGACCCCCGTGACCAGCACCAACGTTTCTGCAGCAAACGGAGAGGAGGCCGGCGAGCAGCAGGCCTAGCGCCCCGCTCCCCATACCACCATGCCCATCGGATCAGCACGCATGCCCATCATGGACCACCTGGGAGAGCTTCGTCGCAGGCTCACCATAATCGTGGTCTCGCTCCTTACGGTGGCGGTCATCGTCTACTTTGCCACCCCCACCCTCATCGACATCATGATCGACCAGATCAGGGAGGCCATGCGCGGCGGCGACCTCTACGTTCTCACCGCGCTCGGCGGCTTTACCATCCGCTTCAAGGTCGCCGTGTTCTTCGCGATGATCATCTGCACACCCATCATCATCTGGGAAGTCATGGCCTTTATCATGCCGGCGCTCAAGCCCAAGGAGCGCAAGTGGGTCGTGCCCACGGTGGCAGCCCTTGTCGCCCTGTTCTTTATCGGCATGGTCTTCTGCTACTACGTAATTCAGCCTGCGGCGTTCGGGTGGCTACTCGACCAGTCCTTCGAGTTTGCGAACAACCTAGCCGACGCCGAGGACTACCTCAACATCTACATGCTGCTCGAGGTCGGCTTTGGCATTGCGTTCGAGCTGCCGCTTGTGATCTTCTACCTCTCGATCCTGCACATCGTGCCGTACAAGACCTTCCGCTCCCAGTGGCGCTACATCTACGTTGGCCTCATGGTGCTTTCGGCCGTTGTCACGCCCGACGCCTCGCCCGTGACCATGGTTCTCATGTTTGCCGCGCTTATCGGCCTGTACGAGGTGGCCCTCGCCATTGCCCGTTACGTCATCATTGCGCGCGACGGCAAGCAGGCCCTCAAGTGGACCCGCGAGGACTACGAGAACGCAGAGCTCGACAAGCTTTAAACTAGGGGGGCTCTGCCGTCACGATGCAAGCGAGGTAATCTCCTTTGATCCTTGTCGTCACCGAGAAGAACGATGCCGCCCAGCAGATTGCGAGGCTCCTCTCAGAGTCTGGCAAGCCCAAGGCGGACAAGGTCTACAACACGCCCATCTACCGCTTTAGGAAAGGCGGAGAGGATTGGGTGACCATAGGCCTTCGCGGCCACATCATGCAGCCGGACTTCCCGCCCGAGCTCAAGTTTGACCTTGAGGAGGGCTGGTACGGCCTTACCGCAGAAGGCGAGCACATCCCGGCAGACGTGCCCGACGGACTGTCACGCCCACCGTTTGCCACCAAGCACAAGCCCTTCCTGGTCGACGGCGTCGACATCAAGGGTTGGAAGATCCCGAGCCTGCCGTACCTTGTCTGGGCCCCCATCGAGAAGCTCCCTGCCGAGAAGGAGATCATCCGCTCGCTCAAGAACCTCGCCAAGAAGGCAGACTCTGTGATTATCGGCACAGACTTCGATCGCGAGGGAGAACTCATCGGCTCGGACGCGCTCAAGCAGATTCTCTCCGTGGCACCGGCCATAGCCGTCTCACGCGCGCGCTACTCGGCCTTCACAAAGGCCGAGATTGACCATGCCTTCGATAACCTTGTGGCACTTGACCAGGACCTCGCCGACGCCGGCGAGAGCCGCCAGCACATCGACCTCATCTGGGGTGCGGTGCTCACGCGCTACCTCACCTGCGTGCGCTTTGGTGGCCTGGGCAACACCCGCTCTGCCGGCCGCGTCCAGACGCCCACGCTTGCCCTGGTTGTCGAGCGTGAGCGTGAGCGCATGGCCTTCGTGCCCGAGGACTACTGGGTTCTCTCGGGCGAGGCCGCCCACGACGGCTCCGACCCGTTCCGCATCACGCACGCCACCGCGCGCTTCTCGGACCACGACGCCGCCCAGGCGGCATACGATCACGTGCAAGGTGCGAATGCCGCCAGGGTCACCGCAGTCACCCGCAAGAGCCGTCGCGTGAGCCCGCCGGCACCCTTTAACACCACGTCCATGCAGGCGGCTGCCGCAGCAGAGGGCATCTCGCCCGCGCGCGCCATGCGCCTTGCCGAGTCGCTCTACATGGACGGTCTCATCTCGTATCCACGCGTGGACAACACCGTCTATCCATCCTCGCTTGACCTACGGGAATGCGTGCGCACGCTCTCCTCGGTGCCGCAATTTGCGCCCACGTGCAAGGCGCTTCTCGGCCAGGGCGCGCTCCATGCGACGCGCGGCAAGCAGGAGACCACCGACCACCCGCCCATCTACCCCACGGGTGCCGCGAATCCTGACAGCCTTCAGCCTGCGGAGTGGAAGCTCTACAACCTCATTGCGCGCCGCTTTTTGGCCACGCTCATGGGGTCGGCTACCATCGCCGGCACGAAGGTCGAGTTTGATGTCGCCGGCGAGCCCTTCGTTGCTACGGGCAACGTCCTTGCCGTGCCGGGATTTCGTGCCATCTATCCCTACGGCCTTAAGAAGGACGACCAGCTGCCTGAGCTCAACGAGGGTGACACCTGCGACGTCTTGTCGATGGCGCTCGACGCCAAGCAGACGGAGCCGCCCGCGCGCTACAGCCAGGGCAAGCTCATCCAGGAGATGGAGAGGCGCGGGCTTGGCACCAAGTCCACGCGCGCCTCGATCATCCAGCGCCTCTATGACGTGAAGTACCTTAAGAACGATCCTGCCGAGCCCAGCAAGCTGGGGATGGCCATCATCGATGCGCTCACCAACTACGCGCCGCGCATCACTACGCCCGAGATGACCGCCGAGCTCGAGGGCGACATGACCAAGGTCGCCGAGGGCGCAGACACGCAGGCGCAGGTGGTCGACCACTCGCGTGCGCTTCTCGCCGGCATGATGGACGGGCTTGTCGACCACAAGGACGACCTTTCCGAGGCCATCGCTGACGCCGTCACCGCCGATGCGAAGATTGGCGTGTGTCCCAAGTGCGGTCGCGACCTGGTGGTGAAGACTTCTGCCAAGACGCGCGGGAGCTTTGCGGGATGCATGGGCTGGCCCGACTGCGACGTGACGTATCCACTGCCCAAGGGGCGCGTCGAGCCCATCGAGGGTACGGCAGGCGTGTGCCCGGAGTGCGGAGCGCCACGTGTGAAGGTGCATCCGTTCCGCAACCGCCCGTACGAGACGTGCATCAATCCGGCGTGCCCCACCAACCGCGAGCCTGACATCGTGGTGGGGGAGTGCGGCGCCTGCAAGGCAGCCGGCCGTCACGGAGATCTGGTGGCGCACAAGTCCGAGAAGAGCGGCAAGCGCTTTATCCGCTGCACCAACTATGACGAGTGCGGCACCAGCTATCCGTTGCCGCAGCGTGGCGAGCTGCACGCCACGGGCGAGACGTGCCCCGAGTGCGGCGCCCCCATCGTCGAGGTTGTGACGCAGAGGGGACCGTGGCGCATCTGCGTGAACATGGATTGCCCGAGCAGGGAGAAGAAGGCGGCTGCCAGCGGTGGCGCCCGCGGGCGCAAGGGGGGCTCGAGCCGCGGGAGAGCAACGGGCCGCGGTGGCGCATCCGGCCGCGGTGCGAGCTCCTCTCGGCGCAAGAAGGCGTAAGCTGCTCGGCCTGTTTGGATGCCGCGGTTTTTCGACGTTTAGCCATGGTTAGGCGTCCGGAATCCGCGGCACCGCTATCTTCTCGTGGGAAATCGCCGGTTAAGTGTGGCTAGCCGTTCGCGAAAAACCCAAACGTCGATAATTCACGAGTGGCCCTGCGGGAATGCGTCCTGCGGTGCAAGCCGCCTAATGCCGTCCCCCAGCATTTCGCGCAAATTGCGTCTCACCATGCAAATAATACGTCCGATTGGGCTATCGAAAAATCCTGCAAACAGCCAGTCTACCAGCTATTTTATAAAATATAGTTAGTAGGTGCTGACTTTTCGGGCAATTCTTGGTTAGTTAGCCATATACTACTCATGAGTTAGATGCATTGAACTTCGCGGCAGTGACGTCCCATTTGCCGCATCGCGTCGCCGACAGGCACCGCGACACGGCTGATGGGACAGGAAGGAATGCCACTATGACAGTCATGGAGGCCGAGGCGTCGATGGCAGGAGCAGGCTCGTCAGAGGGGATGGGAAAGCCCGTAGTCACGGGGGCGCAGCTTCCTCTCGCCATGGTTTCCAAGGGCGAGACGATCCGCGTCCTCAAGGTTCGCGGTGGCGCTTCGCTACGCCAGCACCTCTCCGAGATGGGATTCGTTGAGGGCGCAGAAGTCAAGGTCGTCTCGCGCGTCAATGGTGACGTGGTCGTGAACGTCAAGGGTGCCACGTTTGGCATTGGTCGCGACATGGCAATGAAGATCGTCACCTGCTAACCGACAAAGCCTACCTGTGAGTTAAGCACGCATATCAGCTGTCACAGCCGGCGCCTGGCGTAGGCGTGGCATGAAGAAAGGGAGAGCATGGCAACCCTGAAAGACGTTCGTGTGGGAGAGACCTGTACGGTTTCGAAGCTCGGTGGCTCTGGCGCCATCAAGCGTCGGATCATGGACATGGGCATCACGAAGGGCACGCGCATCTACGTGCGCAAGGTGGCTCCCCTGGGTGACCCCATCGAAGTCACCATTAGGGGCTACGAGCTGTCGCTGCGCAAGGACGAGGCAAGCTGCGTGGAAGTCACGAACGTGGCGTAATGGCGCCGTTGCGAGAGGGGGCACTGCCCCCAAATTTCGTGAAAGGAAGTTACCCTTCACTAACAAATATCACTTCTGTGATAACAGTTGGCCGTTACAAATTCGGTGGCGTGAGAGGCTGCGTAGGCAAATCCCTGGCTACCGAGAAGGACAATACAGGAAGGCAAGGAATGGCAGAGAAGATTGACATAGCCTTGGCTGGCAACCCCAACTGCGGCAAGACCACGCTGTTCAACGAGCTCACGGGTTCGAACGGCTATGTGGGCAACTGGCCGGGCGTCACCGTTGAGAAGAAGGAGGCCGTCTGGAAGAAGGACCAGAACGTTCTCTTCACCGACCTTCCCGGCATCTACTCGCTCTCGCCCTACTCGCCGGAGGAGGTCGTCTCGCGCGACTTCATCATCTCCGGCCGTCCAAGCGCCATCATCGACCTCGTGGACGTCACGAACATCGAGCGCAACCTCTACCTCACAACGCAGATTCTGGAGACGGGCCGCCCGGTGGTGGTTGGCCTCAACATGTGCGACCTGCTCGCGCAGCGCGGCGAGAAGATCGACTCCGAGCGCCTCTCCAAGATGCTCGGCGTGCCGGTAGTCGAGGTCTCCGCACTGCGCTCGAAGAACCTGGACGAGCTCGTCGAGACGGCAGTCAAGGACGGACGTGCCAACAAGGCCGCCCAGGGTGTCAAGTGCTTCTCGGCCGAGGTCGAGAATGCCCTTGACGCCATCGCGGGGGAAATCAAGGACAGCTGCGGCCCTGACCTCTTGCGCTGGTACTCCATCAAGGTCTTCGAGCGCGACTCGGCCGCCATCGCGCCCCTCCACCTCACCGAGGCCCAACTCGCCTCGATGGAGAAGGTCATCAAGGCCATCGAGGAGGCGCACAACGACGACTCCGAGTCCATCATCACGTCCGAGCGCTACGAGTGGATCGCCACGGTCATGGACGCCTGCGTGGTAAAGGAGCCGGGCAAGCTCACGACATCCGAGAAGATCGACCGCGTCGTGACCAACCGCATCCTCGGCCTGCCCATCTTCATCGCCATCATGATCGGCGTCTACTGGGTGGCCCTCGTTGCCGTGGGCACGCCCGCTACGGACTGGGTGAACGACAACCTCTTCTCTGACGGCTTCTTTGTGAACCCAAGCGGTCAGGCGGCCTTCGACGAGGCGAACGAGGCCTGGCAGGAGAACCACTACGCCGACCAGATCTCTGGCTACATCGCCGCAGCCGAGGAGGCCGGTGTCGACACCGACGGCGTCCAGGACGCCATCGATGCGGATCCGCAGACGGAAGAGGACGAGCAGACCATCGCAGCCTTCGAGGCGGCAGCCAAGAAGGCCGGCGTCGTGGCGACAGACGTCCCCATCACCGACTCCAACGGCAACTACCTCGACGTCGACGACAACGTCATCACCACGCTTGACGAGGACGGCAACCCGGTTCTCGCCGCCGGCCAGAAGCTCGCCGTACTGCCTTCCGTGACCGCGGCGGACTTCGAGACCGCCCTCGACAACCCCGCGCCCGACCAGCATGACTACGACGGCTTTGTGGATTCCATCCCCAACGCAGTGACTGGCTGGCTCACCGACGCGGGCGCCTCCGACGTGGTCATCTCGCTCGTAGTCGACGGCGTCATCGGCGGCGTGGGCTCGGTTCTCGGCTTCATCCCGCAGATTTTCGTCCTCTTCGTTATCCTGTGCTTCCTCGAGGACTGCGGCTACATGAGCCGCGTGGCCTTCGTCATGGATCGCGTGTTCAGGCGCTTTGGCCTCTCCGGCAAGTCGTTCATCCCCATGATCGTGTCCTCTGGGTGCGGCGTCCCGGGCGTTCTCGCCACGAAGACCATCGAGAACGAGCGCGACCGCCGTATGACCGCCATGCTCACCACGATGATTCCCTGCTCTGCCAAGCTTCCCATCATCGCCCTGGTCATGGGCGTGCTTGCTGGCGGCTCCGATATGTGGTGGGTTGCCCCCATGTTCTACCTCATGGGCATTGCCGCCATCATCCTCTCGGCCGTGATGCTCAAGAAGACGAAGCCCTTCGCGGGCGAGCCCGTCCCGTTTGTGATGGAGCTTCCCGACTACCACCTTCCCAGCGTCAAGAGCTGGGCTCTGCACGTGTGGGAGCGCGTCTCTGCCTACGTCAAGAAGGCTGGTACGATTATCTTCGCAGCTGCCGTGGGCATCTGGGCACTTTCGAACTTTGGCCTCGCCGGCTGGGAAGGCGGCGACGGATCCTTTGGATTCCTGCAGGCCATGGACGGCGCGCCCGACACCTACATGGACTACTCCATCCTCGCCGGCCTTGGCGGCGCCCTGAGCTTCATCTTCATGCCCCTTGGTTTTGGCAACTGGCAGGCCACTGCTTCCACGATCTCGGCGCTCATCGCCAAGGAGAACCTCGTCTCTACGTTCGGCGTCCTCTACGGTCTTGGTGACGCCACCGAGAACTCCGTCACCATGTGGCAGGGCTTCGCTGGCATGTTCACCATCGCGGGCACGCTCCACATCGGCGCCATGTGCGCATTCGTGGCGTTCAACATGCTCTGCGCCCCGTGCTTTGCCGCCATGGGCACCATCCGCAGGCAGATGGACGACCCCAAGTGGTTCTGGTTCGCCATTGGATACGAGTGCGGCTTTGGCTGGGTCATCGGCCTTCTCATCAACCAGTTCTACGAGCTCTTCGTCTTTGGCAGCTTTGGGTTCTGGACCGTCGTGGCCTTCGTGCTTCTCGCGGGCATGCTCTATCAGCTCTTCCGTCCCATGCCCACGTGGGACGAGAAGGACGAGCACATCCTCGACGACCTTACCGGGGAGGCTGCAGCGTAGGGACAACGCCGCCTTGTAGGTAACGCCCAGCCTGCCCGAGCGGTTTTTCCCAGTGCGCCGCCGGTGTGCCCTGAGCCCCGGCGGCGTGCGCCTTCTTGGGGGGCACCGGCCTTCTTCCCATCGTTTTCCTCTGGAGGCTGAGATGGACTTGGTTGACGCGGTCGCGTTTGCGGCTCTGGTTGCTGGCGCCTGCATAGGCGTGAGGCTAGCATGTGAGGGGGAATTGAAGTGAGCGCGAACCCGGGGAGCCCAAAGCCCATATCGGGTTCCAGCCTTCCTCAGCCCAAAGATGCCCTGCCGTGCAAAGGCCATGTCCGCAAGGAGTCCACGCGGATGCGGCACGTGAGGGTGGCCCTGCTCGCCCGGCGCGAGATGGTGCGTGATATGTCGTCACCTAAGACGATTCCCACGCTCGCCGCTATCTGCGACACATCTCCTACCGTGCTCAAGCAGGCGTTTCGTGAGACGTTTGGTATGCCAATCTACAGCTGGTACAAGGAGTACCGCGTGCGTCTGGCTGCAGAGACGCTCCTTTCCACAGACGCCTCCATCGCAGAGGTGGCGGCATCTGTGGGGTACTCAAACCCCTCGAAGTTCACCCGCGCGTTCACGCAGACTATGGGCGTCACGCCTCGCACCTGGCGAGCGCAGGGCCGGAGGAAGGCCCTGGAATGCAGGCTTCGTTCCACAGACCCTAAGCCATCCTCGCGGGACGCATAGCACCTTCGCCGCCTGCGGCTTTCTCGAGACGCTTCTGGCAGCTAGGGCAGATGCCCGTAAGGATGGTGCTGCTCGTCACGTTTGCGTAGCCAGTGAGGTCCTCGGTCTTCTTGCAGAGGCCCGCATCCGGCGGTAGCGGCACATCAATCACGGTGCCGCACTCAGAGCACACGAGATGTGCGTGGTGGTCCATGCGACGGTCGAAGCGCTCGCCGCCAGGCGCCTTCACCGAGAGAATCTCTCCGGTGTCAGCAAGCAGGTGCAGGTTGCGATAGACGGTTCCACGGCTGATGTGTGCGTCCTGCTCGCGCACGTGCAGGTATATCTCGTCTGCGGTAGGGTGGTCGCAGAGACTCTGGACTGCATCAAGCACCAGCTGACGCTGACGCGTATTTCTTCTTTCCATGACAGGCCTCCAGTCACCATCCTACGTCGTAGCCGCCCTGCTTGGGTTTCGAGCATGGTGCATCGAAGTGCAGTAGGCCACGGAAGCGTATTCCTGTTAGGAATAATGCTAGGATTACTTCTCAATAACGTCAACAGGTCACTTGTGAGGCTAATACAGGCGAGCATGGCTGTCTAACTATCTGCGGGAATGCGAGAACACGGCAGCCTGCGAGGGGTGCTCTGCCAAGCACTGGTCGAAGCTGGGTACGACCCATCGACCCATCTGGATTATTGCGCGCTACTTTGGGGAGCCTCAAAGGCCAACTGGGCAAACGTGTGGCAGGCATGAAACTGCGCGCAATAATTTGGTGATCGAAGGTTGGATGGGGTCCGCGCGGCCCTCATCAACAAGGAGATTTGCAACTTCAGCGTTCAGGCTCACCAGAACGCTGACTTCAAGACCATCATCAAGGATGACATCCTCGGCAAGTGGAGCCTGTTCTTCTCCTATCCCGTAGACTTCACCTATGTCTGTTCCACCGAGCTCAAGGAGCTTCAGGAGAACTATGACGGCTTCAAGGCTGAGAACTGCGAGGTCCACTTCGCCTCCCGTAACACCCACTTCGTCCACAAGGCCTGGCACGACGAGTCCGACCGCATTTCTAAGGTGACCCTACCCCATGCTCGCCGACCCCGCCCATGTGCTGACGGGCCCATTCCTGACTTGCCGAGCTCGGTGGGGGGACTGAAGATGGGCGACAATGATGCCGAGAACGTCTACGATGCGGTGGTGATAGGCGGTGGCCCTGCCGGGATTGCCGCCGCACTCTACCTTGCCCGGGCCGTTATCGTGTTCTGGTGGTGGAGAAGGAGCGCTTTGGTGGGCAGATCACTATCACGTCCGAGGTCGTGAACTACCAGGGCGTGCTTGCGTTTGTGGGCTATGCGCCGGCCACCTCACTTGTTGCCGACGTGGCGACGCTCGCGGCGACACCCTCCGTGGCAGGCGGCAACATGAGCGTGCCGTGCCTCGTGGTGGACGACGGTGGCGATGAGCGCGTGAGCCTTAGCAAGAGGGGGCTCTCCGAGATCTCTCGCTCGTGGGGTAGACGGGCAGAAGGTCTGGTCGGCCTCCTGGCGCCCCGTATTGGTGGGGCGCCACATCTCTCATGCGATGCTGCTGTGCAAGCGCGCCCTGCGGTGCCATCGCGTCACCACCTGCACACCTGCTAACCCACCAGCGACATCACGTTGATGGCGGTCACCACCACGCCCGTTGCCACGAGCAGCACATTGGTGAGGGCGGTGTTGGCATACTTCCCCATGACGCGCCTTGAGCCTGTAAGGCTGATCTGCGTGAAGATGGTGATGGGGAGCTGCAGGGAGAGCAGCGCCTGCGAGAGCACCAGCCCCTGGAAGGTGTCCTCGACGAGAAGACACGCGAGGGCAGCCACGGCCAGGCAGGCAAGCGCGCCTACGGAGGAATGACGGTCATGGATGTCGTACTCCTCGCCAAACATTCCGGCGCTGATGGTGCCGGCCGCCATGCCAGCGGTGACGGAAGACGAGAGGCCCGCCAGAAGGAGCGCCACGGCAAAGATCACGGTGGCTGCCTGTCCCAGAATCGGCGTGAGCGTGGCTGCGGCAACGGAGAGGTCATCCACAACTATGCCACGCGCGAAGAAGGTGGTCGCTGCGAGAATCACCATCGAGGAGTTGATCGCCCAGCCCACGCCCATCGAGAAGAGCGTGTCGAAAAGCTCATAGCGCAGGCGCTCGTGAATCTTCTCGTCGCCTTGCCTCTCGTAGTGAACGCTCTGGATGACCTCGGAGTGCAAGAAGAGGTTGTGCGGCATGACCACGGCGCCCAGCACGCTCATCACAATGGCGGCCGACCCCACCGGGAAGCTCGGTTGGACCCACGAGATTGCGGCCTGGGGCCAGTCGACGCCCACGAGGGCGAGTTCCGCGAGAAACGCAAGGCCAATGAGCGAGACAAACGCGATGATCCATCGTTCGATGCGCTGATACGAGTTGGTTGCGAGCATCGCAATCGAGACCACGGCCACGATGATGGATCCCACGCGCACAGGCAGCCCAAAGAGCATCTGGAGCGCTATGGCCCCACCGAGGACCTCGGCCATTGCCGTGGCCACCGTGGCGAGATACGCCGTTCCGAGAATCGTGGTGCCAAGCCAGTGGGGCAGGTGCTTGTGGGTGGCCTCGGCCAGGCACTCGCCGGTGGCGATTCCCAGGTGCGCGGCGTTGTGCTGCAGAAGGATGAGCATCAGGGTCGAGAGTGTGACCACCCACAGGAGCCCATAGCCAAACTGCGAACCGGCCGCCATGTTCGAAGCCCAGTTGCCTGGGTCGATGAAGCCTACCGTGACGAGCAGGCCAGGGCCAATGTGCCTGAGAATCTCCAGGCCACCGTGGCCCCCGGTTCGCTCGCCGCCATATGCTTTGGTAATGCTCTCTCTTAGGTTCATTGGTACTCCAAGGCATCATGGGGCGCCGCGCTTGATGTGCCCATGCATGACGCCCAGAGAATGTCGTACAGTTGGTGGCACTATACCCCTTGGGAGCACTAAATGCGAGACTGAGTCGCAATAAGCTCACGACTCCCGATGATTGCCCGGGATCGTGAGCGTTCTCAGCGGGATTTCTTCTCGTGCGGAACCGCTACTTTTTGAGATAGGGCCGAGTGTTCGCCGCAGCGATGGCAAACGTCGAGAGGTTATGCAGGTACGCGGCGGTGCTTATCGTAAGCGCACCCGCCACGCCAAGCGCGATGAGCGCCGAGTTGAAGGTCACGATGAAGCGATAGCCTGCGTGGATGCGCTCCATGGTCCTCTGTGAGACCTGCCTCATGGTGACGAGAGGCTCAAGCGTGCTGTCGAGCACCGAGACGTCCGCGACGACGCGCGCTATGTCGCTTGCGTCGGACATGGCCACCGAGACGTCGGCCGCGGCAAGTGCGGGAGAGTCGTTGATGCCGTCGCCGACCATGATGGCCTTGTGGCCACCTTTACGAAGACGCTGCACGTAGTCACTCTTGTGCTCGGGAAGCACCTGCGCATGGTAGGAGTCAAGCCCCAGGCTCTCGGCAACGGCGCGTGCGGAGGCCTCAGAGTCTCCGGTGAGCATGACGACCCTCTCGATGCCCAGGCCGCGCAGCGCGCGAATCACTTTGGCGGCCTCCGGGCGTACGGGGTCGGAGATGCAGAACGCTGCCGTAAGCACCTTACTCACGGCCATGTAGATCACCGATGCGGTGGGCGCCTCGCGCTCCACCAGCTCCTCGAGGCCCTCAGGTGCCTCTACGCCCTCGTCCTCGAAGACAAGGTGGTACGAGCCAATGCACACCGGGCGTCCGCCGACCATGGTGTCGATGCCGTGGGCCACCACGTAGTTCACGCTGGCGTGAAGCTCGTGCTCGTGGTTCAGGTCGCGCCTGCGCGCGCCGTCGACGATGGCGCGGGCCATGCTGTGCGGGAAGTGCTCCTCGATGCAGGCCGCATAGGTAAGCGCCTCGTTCTCATCGGCACCGTTAAAGGCAATGACCCTCTCGAGTGTGGGCTTTGCGTGGGTGAGCGTGCCGGTCTTGTCGAAGACGATGGTGTCGGCGTCGGCGAGCGCCTCGAGGTACTTGCCGCCCTTGACCACGATGTCGTTCGCGTATGCCTCGTTCATGGCGCTCATCACGGCAATGGGCGTGGAGAGGCGTATGGCGCAGGAGTAGTCCACCATGAGCACGACCATGGCCTTGGCAATCTGCCCCGTGATGCCCCAGATGGCGAAGAAGGCGAGATAGCTGTAGGGGACAAGGGAGTCGGCCAAGTGCTCGGCCTTGCTCTGCGCCCCTGCCTTGAGGTCGCTCGAGCCCTGTACCATGTCAACAATCTGGTCGATGCGCGCGCGTCCCGGAGGGGTTGTCACGCGCACGCGCAGGTCACCGTCTTCGAGGGCGGTTCCCGCGTAGACCATGGAGCCGGAGCCCTTGTGAACCCGGCGCGACTCGCCGGTCATGGACGACTCGTCGAGCTCGCCCTCCCCGAGCGTCACCTCTCCGTCGACGGGCAAGACCGAGCCCGCGAGGAGGTGCAGCTCCATGCCTCGCTCCACGCGGTCGATGGGGGTGGCCACGTCCTCGCCGTCAACGACGGCCCAGACCTTCTCGGGACGTGTGACAAGCCCTTGGCCAAGTGCAAGGCGCACGCGTCTCTCGACGTGGGCCTGCATGGCGTCGGAGAGCGTGATGAGCATCATGACCGTGCTCGCGTCCGAGAGGCAGCCGCGTGCGATTGACGCGATGACTGCCGTAGCGTCGAGCACCTCGACCGTAAGGCCGTGCGAGAAGAGCTGCTTGAGCCCTCTCGTCATAAATCCCACCGCCCTGAACACGGTGTAGGCTACCGCCAATGGGGCGGGCAGGATGAGGGCGCGCGCAACGTGCCACCCCACAATCCCTGCCACCTCCATGTGGAAGCGGTTGTCCTCCATCGCGGTCTGGACCTCGATGGGAATGGCTAGGTCGCTCTCCTCCAGGCGGGGAAGGGCGCACACGTCGAGCGCACGCACGGCGTCGAGAACCGCTTGGCGCGCATCTGGCGAGAAGGTCACGAGTATCGAGCCGTTCGCCGGATGGGCCTCCGCGTGACGCACGCCGTCCACCTGGAGGAGGGCGACCGACACTCCACGGGCCTCGTCGTCATCAATCACCTGGGCGCCACAGCGTAGTCGCAGGCGGCCGGGTATGTCGGATGCGATTGTGAAGAACATGGGGTCTCGTCGCCTCGCTACCCTTGAACTACTTCCCTGCGCCTGCCGCGTCGACCTTCTCGGTTGCCTCCCTGCGAATCTGGGGCTCGAGCTCGGAGAGACGGTCCTTCACCGCGGCGTCGATCTTTGCCTGGCGACGGGCCTCGGCGCGGCAGTCATCCGCGTCATCGGCAATGCTCTGGGTCTCGGCGCTCACGGCATCCGCAACCGCCATGCAGCCGCTGGTCACGGCAACGGCGCCCCTGTGGAGAAGCCCGCTTTGCGCCAGCCCTGCTACGGCACCAGCCGCCGCAGCGCCGCCTGCGAAGAGCCAGAAGTGATGTGCTGCCATGGTCGTTCCTTTCCCTTGACATCCGGCCGCTTGTCCTGCGACACCTCATGAGAACATCAGCCTTGTGCAAGACGCACTCAACCCCAAACGGACCAATGAGCCCAAACAGACCGATTACAGTGCCGAATACAGAGAAACTTCCAGTTAGATGGGGATAACATGCATCCGTTCAAATGGGCTGTAGCCATGTGGCAAGCTGTGAGTAAACTATGGCTAACTATTGGTGCTGCGATGGCGCAGGTCGGGCGAGGCCCGCATGTTGCCGCAGGATGAGTTGGGAGCTGTCGTTGAGTGACGAGGTTGTTATGGACGTCCGTGCGGACACGACGGAGCTTGACGGGTGTTCGGAGGAAGAGTGCCGGGCCTGCGTGAGCCTTGCAAAGGCGCTCGTCTCGGCTGCGGCTGGAGTGATAGCCGGTGCAAAGCCGGCGGCGCTCTTCACGCTGAGGCCAGACGTCGCCGTGTGCCCGGGGGTCGCGCGCTCTGCCCTGTGTGCCTTCTCGCGCTACCTGCGCTCTCGGAGCGTTGAGGTTACGGGCATTTCATGGGTCCATGGGAGGTTTGCGGTCCTCGTGTGGCGCCCGGACATGGTGGGCGCGGTGCTTTGCGACCCCGAGCGCATGGCGTTCTTGCGTGCACATGGGCTACCCGTGGAAGGCCCCCATCGCCTTGTGGGCGAAGCTGCAAGGAGGCTTGCACGCTACTACCGCTCGCGGAGCGAGACGGCACCCAAGGAGGCGCCATCCAAGGCGCCCTTCCCGCACGAGATAGGGCTCATCCTGGGTTATCCGCTCGAGGACGTTATGGGCTTCGTGGAGGGTCGCAAGGAGACCTGCCGGGGCCTATGGCGCGCCTACGGGGATGCGGACGCCGCACGCGAGCGCTTTGCCCGTCTCGCCAAGCAAGAGGCCCAATGTCGCCACAGCTTTGAGCGGGGTGCCGCGTTTGGGGCGCTGCTCGCGTGACGTGGGCCCGGGCAAACGGGCCTTTCCAGCAAGCGCCATGCCTGGCGGCCACGCAGATGGCAACCATGCCCGCGTGTTTCGCGCGGGCTCCAAACACGACCAAGGAGGTCTTTCATGAGCAGGGTTGCGGTGGTTTATTGGACGATGAGCGGCAACACCGAGGCCATGGCAAATGCCGTGGCCGAGGGTGCTGGCACCGAGGCAATCGAGGTCTCGGACTTCTCTGCCAGCCAGGTGGCAGACTACGATGCCTTTGCGTTTGGCTGCCCCGCCATGGGCTCTGAGGAGCTCGATCCGGACTTCGAGGCCGTCTGGAACGACTGCGTTCCCGTGTTTGGCGACAAGCCCGTGGCTCTCTTTGGCTCATATGACTGGGGCGGCGGCGAGTGGATGAACATCTGGTCCGATGCCGCGCGTGAGGCAGGCGTAAACGTTGCCGACACGCTGACGCAGCACCTCGAGGTCGATGACGAGGGCCTTGTGGCGTGCAAGGCGCTGGGCGAGAAGCTCGCGCGGTAGCCGTTCGAAGGCGTGGGGATGCAGGACGTGGCTGCGCTGCTGCATCCCCCACGCCTTCCCCGCACACGCGGACGCGCCTTCTGCGGGGCCATTCGACCCCGCCATAGGTTACACGCCTTCCCCGCACACGCGGACGTGCCCCTTCCGCTACCATCACAGCGTGTGGTTTTCTGTGCAAGGGGGGCGCCATGACACTGCAGCAACTGCGTTACGTTGTCGAGGTCGCAACGGCTGGTTCGATTACTGCCGCCTCGGCAACGCTCTTCATAGCCCAGCCATCTCTCTCCAAGGCGATTGCCGAGCTTGAGGCCGAGATGGGCATTACCATCTTCGAGCGCTCGAGCAAGGGGGTTGTCCCTACCGAGGACGGCACGCGCTTTCTCTCCTATGCGCGCCAGGTGATCGAGCAGGCCGACCTTCTCGAGGCGCAGTACAAGCATGGTGCCCCGGTCCGTCGCGTCTTTGGCGTGTCGAGCCAGCACTACGCATTCGTGGTCAACGCCTTTGCCGAGCTGGTGCGCGAGTACGGCGAGAGCCGCTACGAATTTAGCCTGCGCGAGGGAACCACCTTCGGCACCATCGAGGACGTGCGTCTTCAGCGCTCTGAGCTGGGCGTCCTTTATAGGAATTCCTTCAATCGCGAAGTGCTCTCCAGTGCCATCCGCGACGCCGAGCTGCGCTTCGAGCCGCTCTTCGAGGCGCGCGAACACGTCTTCGTGAGCAGGGAGAACCCGCTTGCCAGGCGCACCTCCGTCACCCTTCAGGACCTCGCACCCTACCCACGCCTCTCCTACGACCAGGGGTCGCGCAACTCGTTCTACTTTGCCGAGGAGCCCCACATTGTCGAGCCCGTGGACAAGGCCGTTGTGGTCACCGACCGCGCGACCCTCTTTAACCTGCTCATAGGGCTTGACGGCTACACCATTGCGTCTGGCATCCTGAGCAAGGACCTGAACGGCGGGAACATCGTGTCCGTGCCGCTCGAAGACGGCGACGTGATGGAGTTGGGCTACATCCACCAGCCGCGTAGGCCCCTCTCGCCCATTGCCGAGAGCTACCTTGCGCACCTGCGCGGATACGTGAAGGTCTACCTCGGGCACTTGGGCGGGGAGGGCGACGAAGCGCTATCGAGCTAATCTATAACGAGCTATAGGCTATGCAGAGTAGTCGTGCTACATCTTGGTCTCATAGCTTCAGGCTATCTCTATCGATAGCATATCGATACTTCCTCGCCACTTCGAGAACCGCCACCATCTCTTACGTGAAGACCACAGCCGTTGGCGCTTGCGCGCTGGATAAGAGAAGAGGTTCCCATGAGCATCCCCTACGACAAGAAGACCCCGCACCGCTTCGACGTTGTTGGCAGCTTCCTGCGTCCCGAGCGCTTGAAGCGGGCCCGCATTGACTGGAAGGCCGGGCGCATCTCGGCCGAGGAGCTTGCCGCCATCGAGGACGAGTGCATCCGTGACCTGGTGGAAAAGGAGAAGGCCGCCGGCCTTGGCGTGATTACCGACGGCGAGTTCCGTCGCGAAACCTGGCACCTCGACTTTATGTGGGCATTTGGGGGCGTGGACCATCGGCCCACCAAGGAGGGCCTGCCCTTCCACGACGAGGCGGCCAAGATCGACGACACCTACCTTGTGGGCAAAGTTGCCTATCGCGACAGCCATCCCTTCATCGACCACTTCCGCTTTGTCCAGGCGCTCGAGGACGAGAGGTGCGTGGCCAAGCTCACCATCCCGGCACCCGCCCAGTTCTTCGAGCAGTTTGCCATGCCCTTCAACCTGGAGGGCACAAGGCGCCACTACGCCAGCAAAGAGGAGCTGGCAGACGATATCGTTGCCGCGTACAAGGCCTTCATTGCCGACGTCTATGCCGCCGGCTGTAGGGATCTCCAGTTCGACGACTGTTCGTGGGGCATGGTCATCGACCCGCACGCCGAGCAGTTCTTTGGCGTCGATTCCGCAGGTCTTGAGCGCGTGAAGGAAGACCTGCTCGACGTTAACAACCGTGCGCTTGAGGGACGCCCTGCCGACCTTACGGTGAGCACCCACGTGTGCCGTGGCAACTTTCACTCCACCTGGGCGTGCGAGGGCGGCTACGACGACGTGGCCGACTTCCTCCTCGCCTGCGAGAACGTCGACGCCTTCTTCCTCGAGTTTGACGACGCGCGTTCCGGCGGCTTCGAGCCCCTGGCCAAGGTGCCTGCAGGCAAGAAGGTGGTTCTCGGCCTCGTGACCACCAAGTCGCCCGTGCTGGAGAGCAAGGGGTCCGTGGTTGGGCGCATCCGCGAGGCGGAGCACTACGTGCCGCTGGAAAGCCTCTGCCTCTCTCCGCAGTGCGGCTTTGCCTCGTGCGAGATTGGCAACAAGCTCACGGAGGACGAGCAGTGGGCAAAGGTTCGCCTGGTGCGCGAGGTGGCCGAGGAGGTTTGGGGGTAGGGTGCCCGTTGGGTCCGGCGCTCCGGCGCCGGACCCGGGGACCTAATGACAAGTCGCGGTTTTTGCGACTCACAAAAATAATCGCGAAATCTTGCAATTTGCCGTCGACATAGAGTTAGCTATGGTGTACTCTATGTTCAAGAGTTAAGGCAAGTTAACTCCACGTGAGGTCTTTTCCAAGCGTATGCGACTGCAGCGCAAGGGAAGGAAAGCCGTTGACTCCCGCCGAAATGCCCGGACCCTCTCCCCGGACAAGTCGGCAACACAAGTGCCGCCGACGTTCCCCTTTCTTGCGTCGGCGGCGCGTTTGTGTCGCGGCACCTCCGCTCGGTACAGCCCCACGCTGCGTCCATGGGTTTTCTGCGGTCGAGCAACACTTGGGCATTGTGGGGTATGCATGTCCTTCATATGGGTATATACAAAAAGTAAGAAGCAGTAAACTTCAGTACGGCACATGAGAGAGCCGGGACAGCGGGGACAGTGGCCTGACGTCTCGGCAACCACAGGAAGGTGGTAGCCATGAGTGCAATCGAGAAGGTCCATGCACGCGAGGTCCTAGACTCCCGCGGCAACCCTACCGTCGAGGCCGAGGTCATGCTCGCCGATGGTAGCTTTGGCAGGGCAATCGTCCCCTCCGGCGCCTCTACCGGCGAGTTCGAGGCTGTTGAGCTTCGCGATGGCGACGCAGGCCGCTACCAGGGCAAGGGTGTCGAGAATGCCGTTGCCCATGTGAACGACGAGGCGCACGAGGCCGTTCTCAGCCTTGATGCCCGTGACCAGCGCGCTGTTGACGCGGCCCTCATCGCCGCGGATGGCACGCCCAACAAGGGTCGCCTGGGTGCCAACGCAATTCTCGGCGTGAGCCTAGCCACCGCCCGTGCGGCAGCGGCGTCGGCGGGGCTTCCGCTCTACGCCTACCTGGGCGGTCCCAACGCCCACACGCTGCCCACGCCCATGATGAACATCCTGAACGGTGGCGTGCACGCCGACAACAACGTGGACTTCCAGGAGTTCATGATCATGCCCGTGGGTGCCCCTGACTTTCGCACCGCCCTTCGCTGGTCGGCTGAGGTCTACCACACCCTGAAGGGTGTCCTCAAGGACGCGGGCCTCTCCACTGGCGTGGGTGACGAAGGCGGCTTTGCGCCCGACCTCAAGACCAACGCCGAGCCCTTCGAGTACCTCATGAAGGCTGTCGAGAAGGCCGGCTTCAAGCCTGGCGACGACTTCGTCTTTGCCATGGATCCAGCGACGAGCGAGTTCTACGATGCCGCCACGGGCACCTATGTCCTCAAGGGCGAGGGCCGCACGCTCACCAGCGCCCAGATGGTCGACTACTGGGACAAGCTGGTCTCCACGTACCCAATCATCTCCATCGAGGACGGCCTGGCCGAGGAGGACTGGGACGGCTGGCGTCAGCTCACTGCACGCCTGGGTTCCCGCGTGCAGCTCGTGGGCGATGATCTCTTTGTCACCAATACCGCCCGCCTGCGTCGCGGCATCGAGCTTGGTGCGGCAAACGCGCTGCTCGTGAAGGTCAACCAGATTGGCACCCTCACCGAGACGCTCGAGGCCATGCAGACCGCTCAGCGCGCTCGCTACACCACGATCGTCTCGCACCGCTCGGGCGAGACCGAGGACACCACGATTGCCGACCTGGCCGTGGCAACCAACGCCGGCCAGATCAAGACCGGCGCCCCCGCGCGCTCCGACCGCGTGGCCAAGTACAACCAACTGCTTCGCATCGAGGAGGAACTGGGGTCCTCGGCCGAGTACGCAGGTCGTTCGGCGTTCTACAACATCGCGCGCGCGTAAGGCCTCCCGACCGCATAACTCTATGCGGTCGTCTGGTAATGAACGGCGGCGAGCGGCACGGGAGGGTGAATTCCCGTGCCGCTGTTTCTTTGTTGGCCGTGGTGTTCTAGTCGCTAACGTCCGTATCCAGCGTTGCACATACGGTGTAGTTAGGAAAGGCCTTTTCGACCTCGCGTACGATCTGGTGGTACTCACCTATGCGGTCCGGCGCCTCGAAACCGATGATCACATCAAACTCAAGGAGGTGGCGGGTCTCGTCCACGTGGAAGCCGTGGAACTGCAGCACGTGGTCATGTGACATCACGATGCGCTTCACACGTCGACGCATGTCAGAGGCGTTCCGGCTGGTGCTTCTCGAGTAGATGCCCACGGCTGCGACGATGACCTGCCCGTCGGTGCGCTGGTAGACGCGCTCCTGCGTACGTCGGGCGAGTTCATCAATGACCTCTGCCGAGGTTGTGTCGGGCACCTCCACGTGGAGCGACCCCACAAGGCGCTCAGGGCCATAGCTGTGAAGCACCAGGTCGTAGACGCCAAGTACGGTTGGGTCCTCGGCCACGATGGTCTTGACCTTCTCGGCCAGTCCTGCCGACACGCGCTCGCCGAGGATTTGCCCAAGCGTCTGGGAGAGCATCTCGAGGCCCGCCTTCACGATGAAGGTGGAGATGACCATGCCAACCCAGGCCTCAAGTGAGATGCCCCACACAAGGTAGGCGATGGCAGCCCCCAACGTGGAGGCCGAAAGCACGGCATCGGAGAGCGCGTCTTGTCCCGAGGCCACGAGCGAACCTGCATTGACGCGATGCCCAACTGCCTGCACGTGGCGTCCGAGCAGGACCTTTGCGAGTACGCTAGCGCTGACAACCACCAGTGCCGCGGCAGAATAGTCTGGTGCTTCGGGCGAGATGACCTTGTCCACGGACTCGACTGCCGAGGTCACACCTGCATATAGCACGATGATTGCGATGACTGTGGCCGTGAGGTATTCGATGCGCCCATAGCCCATGGGGTGCTTTTTGTCGGGCGCGCGGCTGGCGAGCTTGGTGCCCACAATCGTGATGACCGAGGACAGTGCATCGGAGAGGTTGTTCACGGCATCGAGTGTGATGGCGATGGAGTTGGAGAGAATCCCCGCCGCAGCCTTGAGCGCTGCGAGCGACGCGTTTGTCACGATACCCAGGATGCTTGTGCGTACGATGGTGGTTTCACGGGTGGTCTGCGGCAGGGGGTTGGGTGTGTCCGTTTCGGCGTCCTTCGTCGCTGCGGAGCCGGTCATGCTTCATTTCCTTCTTTCTCAACCTGCCCGCGTGCGTTCTCGAGGACCTTTGCAAGCAGCCGTTTGAGCTCTGTGACCTCGTCCTTTGTGAGGGACAGGCGACATGCCAGCGCAAGGGGCACCTCAGCTGCACGGTTGCGTAGCTGAGAGCCCTTGGGTGTGAGACTCACCTCGAGGACGCGGGCATCATCGGCGTTCCGCTGACGGGTTACGTAGCCATGGTCCTCGAGCTTCTTTAGGACCGGCGTGAGCGTGCCGGAGTCCAGGTAGAGCCGCTCGCCGAGGCGGCTCACGGTTACGGAGTGCTCCTCCCAGAGGACCATCATGCAGAGGTACTGCGTGTAGGTGAGGCCGAGGGGCCCAAGAAGCGGCTTGTAGCTGCGGACGACTTCCTTCGAGCACGCATAGAGCGGAAAGCACAGCTGGTTGTCTAGACGCAGGAGCTCTGTGGGGGAGGCCTGCGTGTGAGGGTGGGCTACCACTAGAGCTGCTCCACGATTGCGCGCTCGACCTCGGCCATATCGGCGGTGGGCTCGAAGCGGGCCACGAGGTGGCCGTTGCGGTCGATGAGGAACTTGGTGAAGTTCCACATGATGTAGGCCTTGTCGCCAAACTTCTTGTTGTTGGCCTTTGCGAACTTGTCGAGGGCGTCCGCCTTGGGGCTGCCGCCAAAGCCCTGGAACGGGCGCTCGGTTGCAAGCGCGGCAAAGAGTGGGTCGGCGGTGTCGCCGTTTACGTCGAGCTTCTTGAAGCGGGGGAACTCGGTGTTGAATCTGAGCGAGCAGAACTGGTTGATCTCGTCATCGGACTCGGGTGCCTGACCGGCGAACTGGTTGCAGGGGAAGTCCAGGATTTCGAGCCCTTGGTTGTGGTGGGCGGCATAGATGCGCTCGAGGTCCTCGTACTGGGGCGTAAAGCCGCAGCCGGTTGCCGTGTTCACGACAAGCAGGACCTTGCCGGCGTAGGTGCTCAGGGGGACGGTATTGCCGTTCTGTGCTGTGACGGAAAAGTCAAGATAGTTGGTGGCGCTCTCGAATGCCATATCTGCTCCTTCTCCAGGTAATGCCTGGGCCTTTGGTTTGGCTGCTTGTAGTATGGACGCATTTTTTGGCGTTTCAGGGTGAATTGATTGCATACGACAAATTGTACACAATTCATTTAGGCTAATTTGGCACGTTTTGGCGTTTGGTGGCAGTTTTCCGGGGACCCCTCGAGTAGAAACTGGTTTGATGTTTGTTGATCCGCAGGTCACGGATTTGCGACCTCTTCTGAAACATATCAAGGATTTGCCCGGAACTGCCACAAACCGTAAATTCGTGCGGCCGCTGTCTGGCGAGCGCCCGGCCCTGCCCGCGTCCCCACAGGGGTCGATGGTGCCGTCGGCGCCCGGGGAAGCCCCTCGCCGCCGGCCGGAACGCGAATTGACGTTTGGTGGCAGTTCCGGGCAAATCCTTGATGTGATACCGCCGGAGTGGCAAATCGCTGACCAGCACTTCAACAAACCTCGAACCAGTTTGTACTTTGCGCACCCTCGAAAAACTGTCGCCAAACGTCAATTTAGTGCTCGGGGACGGCCGCCCTGCCCCATGCGGCCTGCTCAGTGGCGATGCTGCGCGTGGCATCGTCCACGGCCCGGTGCAACAGTGACGTCGAATGCCTGTCGTTCATCGGCCTACTGTCGATTTTGTCCCTGCGGATGCGTTGTCGTGGGAAGCTGAAGCCTGTCACGCCCACGCCAACCACGGGCTCCGGAGGCCGCGTGCGGTGCCAAAGGGTTGGGTTTGAACCGTGCACGCGGCTGCCTTTCTCAGCAAAAGACGGCCCCGACACGTGTCGGGGCCGCCAAACCAGCACCTACGAGGCGATCTCTACACGTTCTGCGCCGGTTATTCGCAGGTCTGCCGAGAAGAACTCGCGCAGCGCACGGATGGTCCATGCGGTGTCGCGGATGCCCGTGGTCTCGTAGCTGGAGTGCATGGCGAGCTGCGGCAGGCCGATATCCACGGCATGTACACTCACCTGCGTGTTCGAGAGGTTTCCCAGAGTCGAGCCGCCGGCCATGTCGGAGCGGTTGGCGAAGGTCTGGTACGGCACGCCAGCTCGCTCGCACAGCGCCACAAAGACCGCGCGGCTAAATGCGTCGGTCGTGTACATCTGGTTAGCCGCCTCCTTGATTACCGGCCCGCCGTTCAAGTGGCAGCGGTTCACGGCATCATAGAGCTCCGGGTGGTTGGGGTGCAGCGCATGCGCGTTGTCGCAGCTCACAAGGAAGGAGCGCGAGAGGGCGCGCAGGTAGCCCTCCTCGCCCATGCCCAGCGTAGCGTTGACGCGTACCAGCGTGTCGTGGAGCAGCGTCGACATGGCCCCTTGCTTGGTGTTGGAGCCCACCTCCTCGTTGTCGAAGCACGCGTAGACGGTCACGCACTGGGTATTCTTCTCGGCAACAAATGCCTCGAGCGAGGCGAATGCGCACTGCAGGTCATCGAGCTTGGGCGACGAGACAAACTCGTCCGCCAGGCCCCAGACGCACGGTTGTTCGCGGTTCACAAGGAAGAGGTCGCGCGCGAGAATGTCCTCGGGGTCGACGCCCACGCCCTCAGCAACCATGCGGTCGAAGTCCTCCTTGCGGAGGCGTCCGGCCGAGAAGAGCGGACAGAGGTCGACGGCCTCGTTGAACGCCTTGCCGTCGTTCACGGTGCGGTCGAGGTGGATAGCAACGCTGGGGATGAGCAACAGGTCGCGGTCAGGCGCGAAGAGACGGCTCTCGATGCCGTCGGCGGTGCGCACGAGGACTCGGCCTGCGAGCGATAGGGGTTTGTCGAGCCAGGTGTAGCCAATCATGCCGCCATAGCCTTCGACGTCCAGACGCAGGCACTCCTCGGGCCCCTCGAGCACGGGAACCGACTTCACCTTGTAGGTGGGGGAGTCCGCGTGTGCGGCGGTCATCTGGAAGTGGTAGCCGTTGCAATCGAGGGCATTCTCGCCCACGCGAAAGGCAATGACGCTCGAAGTGTTCCTCGTGGTGTAATACGAGCCGCCGGGTTTTACGCCCCAGGCGTCTCCCTCGGGCAGGTGTGTGAATCCGGCCTGGTCAAGGCGGGCGGTGACAGTTGCCGCCGTGTGGAACATGCTGGGGCAATGACGGATGAAGTCGACGAGGCGCTCTGAGGTCTCGAGGTCCTCGGCCGTTGCAGCCCCCGCGGATGGATACTCACCGTCTGGCATGCGTGCGTCCTCTCTGTTGGTTGTCTCGAGTTGAGCGTAGCACTGGGACGCGATGCGTGCGGAGACAAGGGGACAGCCGCCTTGTCTCACGAGCGCTGCGTGGCCCATGGATGGCGTTCGTGGCCCGTCTCGGAGAGAAGCATCACCTTGGGACGCACCCAGAGTGAGCTGTCACCATAGAGTTTTCGGTACACCACGAGCTCCTCACCGGTCTCAGCGTCGCGAGAGCCTTCCCTAGGCACTTCTTCATCGCGCCCCTGCACTTTCCGCACTTGGCAACGGCACCGGTCATGCGCTTTGCATCCGAGAGACCCGTTGCACCGGCCTCCACTGCCGCTTCGATATCCGCCCCGGTCATATGCTTGTAGCCGCAGACAACATCCTTCTTCGACTTCTTCATGCCCATGGATTCCCCAATCCCTGGCTGGCATGTGGCGGCGCCGTCCCACGAGGAGGCGGCGGTCGCGAAGCTTGCTATTTGACACCCGATTGGTCAGGGGTCACGCGATGAAATCGAGGAAAGCCGTGGCCTGTGCCGCAAGCGCCGTCTCGTCGTCTGCGGAGAGCACGAGGTTGCCGGTAGTCCAGGACTCGCTGGAGAGAGCGATGCCGGTCTCGCCCTCGGGCATGACCTGCGCGCCCACGAAGGCGAGAAGCGCGTCGAGTGCCTCACGCATCTCGGCCGTAGCCGTCTGGCCGCCCGCACCCGAGACGGTGGCGTGCATGCCGTTGGAGACGGCACTCTCGCGGCCTTGGCCGGGAAGAGGCCTGCTCAGCCAGTCAACAAGATTCTTCACGTGGCCGGGGTACGAGGCGTTGTACTGCGGAACGACAAACCACACGCCGTTGGCCTTGCGTATGGCGTCGCGCGCAGCTGCGACTGCGGGCGGCTCGGGGCTCTCGATGTCCTGGTTCATGGGCGGAAGCATCGAGAAGTCAAGCCTGCTCACGTTGGCGCGGCCTTCGAGCAGCGACTCGATTCGCCGGGCCAGCTGCTCGTTGTAGCCGTTCTTGCGAAGGGTCCCCACAACGATGAGGATGTTCCTGTCTGACATCTTCTATCTCCTGTTCAGCTCTTGTTTGCGAACTTAGTAGTAACTCTGTACTGATCTCAGTGTAGCCAATAAATGAGACTTGATAAATATCGTTTTTTCTCAATACTTAGTATGAGAAAAGATACTTATGCCAAGGCAATGCTGCTGTCATGTGCCTGGGCGAGGAGGGACGGCTTTCATGCAGAGCAAGCCCGAGAACTTTGGTACCTGCCCGTTTGTGACAGCTCAGTGGCTTCTTCGGGGCAAGTGGTCAATTGTGATTCTCCACCATCTGAGTGGAGGGACCCTACGCTTTGGTGAGCTCGAGCGGCGTATGCCAGAGCTTACGCATTCCACGCTCTCGTCGCAGCTCAAACGGCTCGAGGCGGAGGGTCTAGTGCGCCGCGAGGTCTTTCCCGAGGTGCCTCCGCGCGTGGAGTACTCGCTCGCGCAGGTGGGAGAGGACTTTGCACCGGTGCTGGCAAGCATCGAGACGTGGGGAAGGGGCTACGCCGAGCACCTGAAGAACGGTGATGTGATGGCATAGCCCGGTTTGGCGGCATCCGTGCAACAGGATTGGCGATGGGTGCTTGTGGGGTTGAGGCTCTGGGACTTTGCTGGCGGCTTCGGGCTATAGTCTGTCCGAAGCCGCGTCTGGCCATCGTTTAGGATTTCATGGACGGCTATCGCACGCCAACCGGCGATATTCTACGACTTGATGGTGACCCGTCATCACTCCTTGGCGCCGAGGACTCCGGACACAATGCTTACGATGAGCGCCACAAAGAGCGTCCCCCAGAAGCCCGTGACCACGACGCCCATCCCAAACACGCTTTCGGCGAGATTGGACGCGAGCGACACCATAAGCGCGTCGACCACAAACGAGAAAAGCCCGAGAGTGATGACTGTCACGGGGAGCGAGAGGACCTGCACGACTGGCTTCACCAGTGCATTTATCACGCAAAGCATGAGGGCGAAGACAAGATAGGCCATCCAGTGGGGCTCTCCCACCACGTACGCCGAGGGTACGAGAGAGACTGCGACAAACGACGCGATGGCGGTAGCTATGACTTTCATGTGCGCTTCTCCACGTTTCGAGTTGCCAACTGCTGTTACCACATGATACCCAAGGCTGCTTCCTATCGACAAACGACGTGCATTGGTCGTGAAGTTCAATTTTTCTTCTCGTATTATGAACTTCAGCATGATAGTCTTCCATAAATTGAACTTACTGCACTGGAAAAAAAAAATTTGAACTTCAGGGATGTCGGCGGAACGCACGTGAAGATAAAGTTGAACTTCTTGTCTGCAACCGCGAAGCCCGGAAGAGGAGGAACAGTGGCAGGTCAAGAGCACGAGACATTCTCCGAGCGACTTGGAGAGGCAATGAACAAGAGGGGCTTGCGCCAGGCTGATCTTGTCCGCCTTGCTGTCGCCGATGGCGTCAAGCTGGGGAAGTCGCAGCTCAGCCAGTATCTCAGTGGCAAGACCACGCCCAGGAAGGCAACGCTTTTGTTTCTCGCCGGCTCCCTCGGCGTGAGTGCCGAGTGGCTCTTGGGAGACGCAGGCGAGATTGCCACGCCAGCCCTAGCCGATCCGCCAGCCTCGAGTCCCGCGGCATATGACCCGTCAAGCAATCCCACCGAGAAGAAGGAACCCACCATGCCTCGTCGCCAGTTCAAGAAGTCATCCAAGCTCGACAACGTCCTGTACGACATCCGCGGGCCCGTCCTAGACGAGGCATACCGCATGGAGGACCAAGGCATCCACGTTCTCAAGCTCAACATCGGCAACCCCGCCCCGTTCGGCTTCCGCACGCCGGACGAGGTCGTGAAGGACATGCAGGACCAGCTCACGGAGTGCGAGGGCTACTCCAACAGCCGCGGCCTTTTTGCCGCGCGCAAGGCCATCATGCAGTACGACCAGCTCAAAGGCATTCCTAACGTGGATGTGGAGGACATCTACACCGGTAACGGCGCCTCCGAGCTCATCCAGCTTGCGTTGAACGCCTTCATGGACGAGGGCGACGAAATCCTCGTCCCCAGTCCGGACTATCCGCTGTGGACCGCCTGCGCCACGCTCGCCGGCGGCACAGCTGTGCACTACATCTGCGACGAGAAGACCAACTGGTATCCCGACATCGAGGACATCCGGAGCAAGGTGACGCCGCGTACCAAGGGCATCGTCGTGATCAACCCCAACAACCCCACGGGCGCCCTGTATCCGCGCGAGGTGCTGCAGGAGATTGTGGATGTGGCGCGAGAGAACCAGCTCGTGATCTTTGCGGACGAGATCTACGACCGCCTTGTGATGGACGGCAAGCAACACGTCTCCATCGCGAGCCTTGCGCCCGACCTTTTCTGCATCACGTTCAACGGGCTCTCCAAGAGCCACATGGTCGCAGGTTACCGCATTGGCTGGATGAGCCTCTCGGGCAACAAGCGCATCGCAAAAGACCTGATTGACGGCATCAATATGCTGTCCAACATGCGCCTGTGTTCCAACGTGCCGGCACAGTCGATCGTGCAGACCTGCTTGGGTGGCATCCAGCGCAGCCAGGGCCTGCTTGTCCCCGGCGGGCGCATCTACGAGCAGCGCGAGTACGTCTACGGGCGGCTGAGTGCCATGGATGGCGTCACGGTGACCAAGCCCGAGGCGGCGTTCTACATCTTCCCGCGCCTCGACCCGGACAAGTTCCACATCACCGACGATGACCAGTTTGCGCTTGACCTGCTCAAAGACGAGCACGTGCTCGTCACGGCGGGCAAGGGCTTCAACTGGGAGAAGCCCGGCTACTTCCGCATTGTCTACCTGCCGCGCAGGCATACGCTGCATGAGGCCATGGACAAGCTCGAGGACTTCTTGAGCTACTACCGGCAGTAGGCTGGGGATGGGGCCCTGGGGCGGGTGGCTGCTCCGGGGCTTCTTGCATGTTGGCGAGAAAGACGCAGGCAGATGGGTCGTGGTGTCTCATTGGCGCGGCCGTCACACGGGTTTGGCACGGAAGGGCGCGCGGCGAGCAGCCTTGCCAGAAAATCGTGGTGATGCGTACGTATGACCCTATGGCTTTGACATCGCTGGCGGATTGCCGACCGCTCATCCTGCCTGATAGGTGGTTGCACGGGGAATCTAGGGAGATTCTGGCAACCCACCTTCGCGATTTGACGGTTTGTGGCAGTTTCAGGCAAATTCTTTATATGAAGGCTCCGATGTCTCAAATCTCTGACCTGCGAATTATCAACAATTGAACCTCTGGATACTCAGGCTGTCCCTATAAAACTGCCACCAACCGTAAAAACGTGCCATCAGGCGGGTTCGAGCGAGGTGGAGCTCATTCCGACGGCACCCGAGGCATCGTCGGGGGTTGCTGGATGGCGCATTTTTACGGTTGGTGGCAGTTTTTCGCGGTGCTCCCGAGTAGCAGGCGCTTTGAGATTTGGGATACCGCAGGTAGGTGATTTGCCACTACATGTATATCATATCAAGGATTTGCGGCAAACTGCCACAAACCGTCAATTCGTGTTTTAACGGATCGCAACAGACGGTTCCGAACCCTCCCACGCGCCAGCCAATGGCGTGGCCCGCTCGGATTATTGCGCGCAATCCCCGCCGCTCAAAAGCTCAACTGGGCAAACGCTGCGCGCGCACAAAATTACGTTCAATAACTGTGGGGCGCTCGCCCAAGGAACAGCGTCGCTGACGTTTCTCCATACCGTCTTACGCGGCCAACCCCACATTTTCTCTGTTACGGGGCCTATCTCCATGGTGAGCCCCTTTCGCTTACCGCCTGCAGACGCTATTGGTCCGTTCACGGTAATTCTTCAAAACACAGAATTATTCTTTTAAAACACAGAGTAAATTACATGCTACACAGGTTTTAGTATTTGAAGCAAACAAATTCTGTGAAGAACGAAGGCGTCAGGAAGACCGGGGGGCAAGGTGCCGCCGGAAGGACAGGGGAGGAATCGTATGAAGGCTTTGACCCGTTACTGTGACCATGGCGAGTTCGGAGGCTATCACTACATCGACGTGCCAGCTCCCGAGTGCGGCCCCGACGACGTGATCATCCGAATCAAGGCGGCCGCCATCTGCGGTGCCGACATGAAGCACTGGTACGCTGACCTTGAGGGCAGCAACACCTCGGAGAAGGTCGACTCCATCCGCGGTCACGAGTTCGCCGGCGTTATCGTCAAGGTCGGCAAGAACGTGACCGACTGGAAGGTCGGTCAGCGCGTCGTCTCCGACAACTCCGGCAAGGCCTGCGGCAAGTGTCCCGCCTGCGAGCGCGGCGATTTCATGCTCTGCGAGCACAAGTCGGGTTTGGGCCTCGACCATAACTGGGACGTCTTCGGTGGCTCGGGCGGCTTCGCCAAATACGCCAAGATTCCCGGCGGAATCCTGCAGCTCCACCCGCACGCCATCTGGGAGATTCCCGAGGGCGTGAAGTATGAGGAGGCAGCCCTTCTCGATCCCGTCTCCAACTCCTACAACGCCATCGCCCAGCAGTCCAGTCTGCTCCCCGGCCAGGACGTCGTCGTGTTCGGAACCGGTCCCCTGGGCCTGTTCGCCGTCCAGGTCGCCCGAATCATGGGTGCCATCAACATCGTGACGGTCGGCCTGCAGGAGGACGTCGAGACCCGCTTCCCGATCGCTCGCGAGGTTGGCGCCACCCACTGCGTCAACGGCTCCACCGAGGATGTCGTCGCGCGCTGCATCGAGATATGCGGCCGCGACAACCTGGGCCTGGTTGTCGAGTGCTCCGGCGCCAACATCGCCCTCAAGCAGTCCCTCGAGATGCTGCGCCCCAACGGCGAGGTCGTTCGTGTCGGCATGGGCTTCAAGCCGCTTGAGTTCTCCATCAACAACATCACCGAGTGGAACAAGAGCATCATCGGCCACCAGGCCTACGACTCCACCTCCTGGCGTGAGTGCATCCGCCTCATCAAGTCCGGTGCCGTGATGATGCAGCCGATGATCACGCACCGCATGGGTCTCTCCCAGTGGCGCGAGGGCTTCAAGGCCATGGCCGACAAGTCCGCCGTCAAGGTCGTCTTCCACTACGACGAGGATGACAAGGACGCCAAGGAGTTCGGCGAGAAGGACTATGCCGACGACTACGACTTCGACTAGCGGCCACGGGGTGTCGGTTCGCCACGAGCAGGGAGGCAACGCCATGGAAAAGAGGCTCTTGCTCGCACCGTCGATGGGTTGCTGCGACCTATTTGACTTCGCACGCCAGGTCGAGTTCATCGACGGACGCGCGGACTTCTTCCACATCGACATCAAGGATGGAAACTATGTCAAGACCTACAGCATCGGCCCGGACTTCATGGCCGCACTGAAGGGGAGGACCACCACCCCCATGGACGCCCACCTCATGGTCAGGCATCCCCAGTGGATTATCGAGGAGTGCGCAAGGGCGGGTGCGACCTACATCACGCCGCACACAGACTGCATCGAGAGCGACGCGTTCGTGACCATCAACAGAATCATCTCGTTGGGTTGCAAGGCGGGCGTCGCCCTCAACCCCGCCGCGCCGCTCGAGGGCATCAGGCACTACCTGCCCCTCCTCTCGAAGGTGACGGTCATGATCGTTGACGCGGGCTACGCGGGCCAGAGGGTCATCGAGCAGATGTACGACAAGATTCGCACGCTCGCCGACTGGCGCCGCCAGATGGGCCTCGACTTCCTCATCGAGGCTGACGGCTCCATGAACGGTGATGTCTACCGGCCGCTGTACGAGGCCGGCGCCGACGTGGTCGTACTCGGTCCCCCGGCGCTCTGGAACAAGGACGCTGACATCGAGCGCGCCTGGGACGTGATGCAGGGCGAGGTCAACTCCGCACTGAGGGACGCCGTTCGCTCGTAGGGATGTGTCCCCGCAGGAAACAGACAAAGGCAAGAACGGAGAGAAGGAATGAACGAAATCAAGGGGGCAAACATCGGTGCGAGGCTCGATCGTCTGCCCAACTCGAGCTGGCACGTCAAGATGTGGCTCATCGTCGCGTTCGCACTGCTCGTGTGCTGGTCGAACGCAATCTCGGGCTCCGTCCAGAACATCCTTCTGAACGAGGTCCACTGGCTCCAATCGGGCACCACGCTCCTCGCCATGTGGGGAACCGTCTACACCTTGGGCCAGCTTTTCGGTGCCCTGGTCGGCGGCCCCATCGGTGACAGGATCGGCCGCAAGAAGTCCATCCTGGTGTACGAGGCGCTCCACATCCTCGTCATGCTTGGCGCCGCGTTCGCACCCAACGTCCAGGTGCTCTACGTCTGCAGATTCGTCCAGGGCTTCGCCCTCGGTGCGCTGCTCGTCGTGCTGTTCGCGGGCTTCACCGAGTACGTCCCCGGCCGCAACCGCGGCACGTGGTCCAGCCGCACCTCCTTCATCGGCAACTGGGCGCATCCCATCGCCAACCTCATCGGCTTCATCCTCATCAGCTCGGGCCTCTCCATGAGCATGAACTGGCGCGTGCAGTTCATGATTCCCTCCGCGCTCTCGATCATCGCATCGCTTCTCATCGCCTCCAAGTTCCCCGAGTCTCCGCGTTGGCTCGAGTCTCAGGGTCGCGTCGAAGAGGCTGACGCCATCCTCACCAAGATCGAGAAGGAGATTGAGGCGTCCACCGGCAAGCCCCTGCCGCCCGTCACCGAGGAGCCCGCGAAGGTCAAGAGCCTTCCGTACGCCGCCCTGTTCCACGGCAAGCTGATGCGCCGCACCATCGTCGGCTCCCTGGTGCTCATCGGAATGAACACCATCCAGTACACACTCATGACCTGGATGCCGTCGCTTCTCGTCGGCCTTGGCTACAATACGTCGACCTCGCAGTTCATGACCATGTTCGGCCTGTTTGGCGCCCCCTTCGGCATCTTCATCGCGTCGCTGGTCATCGACCGCGTCCCACGCAAGGTCATGGGCGTCCTGCTGCTCTCGGGCATGGCAGCCCTCGGCATTGCGACTGGCGCTGCCACGCAGCTTCGCCTCGTCGACATGAACGGCCTCATCGCCCTCACGTTCCTGCTCAACACGGTCATCTACATGTACGTCTGCTATGCGTCCGCCGTCTACGTGCCCGAGATGTGGCCCACCTCGGCCAAGCTCTCCGGCTCCGGCTTCTGCAACGCCATGGGCCGTCTGAGCAACGTCTTCTTCCCGTTCCTGGTCACCTCGCTCGCGGCCGCCAACTCCAGCTACGTCTTCGTCCTCCTCGCCATCGTCGCCGTGATCATCGCGATCGCGGTCGCCGCCTTGGGCATCGAGACGCGTGGGGAGTCCGTCGAGTCCATCGGTGACGTCGAGTAGCACGAGCGCACCCCGAAGACCACAAGACCCTAGGAAGTGTTGATCACAATGAAGAACAGCAAGGCAATCCTCGTGGAGCCGAAGCGATTCGAGATTTGCGAGACGCCCGTCCCCACGCCTGGCCCCAACGACATCCTGCTCAAGGTCGAGTACGTTGGCATGTGCGGCTCCGACATCCACGGCTTCGAGTTTGGCCCCTTCATTCCGCCCAAGGACCCCAACCAGGTGATCGGCCTCGGCCACGAGGTCGCCGGAGAGGTCGCCGCGGTTGGCGCTGACGTCACCGAGTTCAAGCCCGGCGACAAGGTCCTCATCGAGCCCGGAGTGCCCGACGGGACGTGCGGCTACTGCCGCGAGGGGCGCTACAACATCTGCCCCGACGTCGACTTCATGGCAACGCAGCCCAACTACCGCGGCGCGCTCTGCCAGTACATGGTGCATCCCGCCGAGTGGACCTACCATGTCCCCGAGGGCATGAGCACCATGGAGGCTGCGCTCGTCGAGCCCGCCGCGGTGGGCATGCACGCCGCCATCCTCGGTGGCGCCAGCCTCGGCAGCCACATCGTCATCCTCGGCGGCGGCACGATTGGCCTCATGACGCTGCAGGCCTGTCTGAGCCTCGGCGCAACCGACGTCACGGTCGTCGATGTCATCCCCTCCAAGCTCGAGCTTGCCAAGAGGCTCGGCGCAAAGGAAGTCATTAACGGCAAGGGCACCGACATCGTCAAATACCTGCGCTCTGACGAGAAGTTCGGCGACCACGGCGTCGACCTCGTATTCGAGTGCTCGGGCTCCGGCTTCCTCGCGCAGCAGGCCATCCAGATCGTCGCCCGCGGTGGCAAGATCATGATGGTCGGCACCCAGAGCAAGCCCGTGCCCATCGACTTCCTCAAGATCAACCGCGAGGTCGTCATCCAGACGTCCTTCCGCTACTGCAACGACTTCCCCCGCACCATCGAGGCGATTGCCAGCGGGAAGTTCGACGTCAAGTCCATGGTTACCAACGTCTACGACTACAGGGACGTCCAGCGAGCGTTCACCGAGGCCATCGACCCCAAGAGGAAGGCCGACATGGTCAAGGGCGTCGTCAAGGTCGCCGGGACCCCCGGCTGCGAGTAGGCCTCTTCCCTGCGCAGCCAGCAAACACAAGACACGAACCTGGAAGGAACAGCATGCTTGCCAACATCAAGTACTGGGAGAACAAGGCCAAGGACGGCCAGTTCGCGATTCCGCACTTCAACGTCTGGAACGCCGAGATGCTCATGGGCGTCATCGACGCCGCCGAGGAGGAGAACGCGCCCATCATCATCTCCTTCGGGACCGGCTTCGTGGGCAATACGGTCTTCGAGGACTTCTGTTGGATGATGCTTGCCATGGCCAAGGAGGCCAAGGTCCCCGTCATCACCCACTGGGATCACGGCCGCAGCATGGACATCATCAAGAACGCCTACACCCACGGCATGAACTCCGTCATGCGCGACGCCTCGGCCATGTCCTTTGAGGACAATATCGCCGAGATCAAGATGGCCGTCGACTACTTCCACCCTCTTGGGGTTCCCGTCGAGGCCGAACTCGGCCACGTTGGCAACGAGACCGTCTACGAGGAGGCCCTCGCGGCCTACGCCTACACCGACCCCAGCCAGGCGGCCGAGTTCGTCGAGCGTACCGACTGCGACTCGCTCGCCGTCGCCGTCGGAAACGTCCACGGCCACTACAGCGCCACCCCCAAGATCAGCTTCGACGTCATCGAGAAGTGCCGCGACGCCGTCGACGTGCCGCTGGTCCTGCATGGTGCCTCCGGCATCGGTGATGAGGACATCAAGACCGCGATCTCGCTCGGCATTGCCAAGATCAACATTCACACGGAGCTGTGCGACGCGGCCATGGGTGCCATCAGGAAGAGCACGGACAAGTCCTTCCTCGAGCTCGAGCGTGCCGTCCGTCAGGCCGTGAAGGATCGTGCGAAACACAAGATCGAGCTGTTCGGCGACGCTGACAAGGCTGACCTCAGGTAGCGAGCAGGACTGGAGCCCACAATGGACAAGACGCTTGATGTTGTCTGCGTCGGCGCGGCAATCGTGGACGTGCCCCTGCAGCCGGTCGACAGGAACATCTTCGACAGCGAGTCGTACCCCCTCGAGCAGATCTCGATGACCATTGGCGGCGATGCCATCAACGAGTCGACGATAATCTCCCGACTGGGAGGCAGGGTCGGGCTTCTCAGCCTCGTTGGCAATGACGCCGTTGGCGACTACATCATCCGCCACTGCGACAGGGAGGGGATCGACCGCGAGGGAGTTCGCCGTGCCGACGGCGTTGATACCTCCATCAACGTCGGCCTGGTCACGGCAGACGGCGAGCGGACGTTCGTCACCAACCGTAACGGCAGCCTCTGGAAGCTGTGCGGCGATGACATCGGCCTCGGTCTTGTCCCGAGGGGGCGCGTCCTGTCTATGGCGAGCTTCTTCAACAGTCCGCGGCTGGACAACGACGCCATCGTGAGGATCTTCAAGGTTGCGAGGGATGCCGGCATGACCATCTGCGCCGACATGATCAAGCCCCGCCTGGGCGAGACCTTCGACGACGTCGCCGAGGCCCTCTCCTACGTCGACTACTTCTTCCCCAACAACGACGAGGCACGGGCCATGACGGGCGAGAAGACCGTCGAGGGCGTCGCCGACAAGATCTTGTCCTATGGCGTCAAACACGCCGTCATCAAGATCGGGCGTGCCGGTGCCTTTGTCAAGGGTGTCGACTGCGGCCAGATGGTCGTACCCGCCATGGGTGGCATGACCCCCATCGACACCACCGGGGCAGGTGACAACTTTGCCTCGGGCTTCATCACCGGGCTCCTCGAGGGCAGAGACGTCCGCAAGTGCACAGAGTACGGCAACGTTGCCGCCTCCATCGCGATCCAGAGCGTCGGGGCCACGACGGGAATCACCGACAGGGTCGTCTTCGACCAGGCGCTCGAGCGGTACCGCAAGCAGAACGCGCGTTAGGAAAAGTCCCTGGCGGGGCACTGTGGGCCCCGCCCCAAGAAGGAGGGGTTTATGCGATACATGGAACTTGGCAACTCGGGCATCCAGGTCTCCAAGATGGGCCTCGGCACCTGGGCCATCGGCGGTGGTCCCGCCTGGAGTGGCGGCCCCAGCGAGCAGAACGCCATCGACACCATCATTGAGGCGGTCAACCAGGGCATCAACATGGTCGACACTGCCCCCGGCTACAACTTCGGCGCCTCCGAGGAGATCGTCGGCAAGGCCCTGAAGAGGATCGATCGCGAGAAGGTCATCCTCGTCACCAAGTGCGGCGTCGTCTGGAACCGCAAGGGCACCGCCTGGAACAAGGTCGGCGACCGCCAGCTCTACAAGCTGCTCACGCCCGAGTCGGTCAAGCTCGAGGTCGAGGAGTCCCTACAGCGCCTCGGCACCGACCACATCGACCTCTACATGACCCACTGGCCCTCCGTGCCGCCCTTCGAGACGCCTATCCCCGAGACCGTCGGCGCGCTCAACGACCTGAAGAAGGAGGGTAAGATTCGCGCCATCGGCGCAGCCAACGTGAGCATCCCACAGATCGAGGAGTACCTGGGCTGCTGCGAGCTCGACCTGGTGCAAGGCAAGTACAACGTCCTCGAGCGCGGCGTCGAGAGGGACCTTCTCCCGCTGTGCCGCGAGCACCGCATCACCATGCAGGCGTACTCGCCGCTCGAGCAGGGCCTTCTCACCGGGACCATCTCCAAGGGCTACCGTCCCGAGCCCGGCAACGCGCGCGGCAACAAGAAGTGGTGGCAGCCGGGCAACATGGAGCGCGTCATCGACATGCTCGACGAGTGGAGGCCCCTCTGCGAGAAGTACGACTGCACCATCCCCACGCTGTGCCTCGCCTGGATCATGAACCAGGGCGACGAGGTCAACCTGCTCACCGGCGCGACCGCGCCTGACCAGGTGGACATGAACGCCCGTGCCGCCGACATCGTCATCTCCGACGATGACCTGCGCAAGATGCGCGACATGGCGGAGACGCTCGACAAGTAGTTTTGCGGCGCCGCACCGGCGCCACACGGTTCGTTCGCCGTGGGGTGTGCCTTGACCTTCACGGGCGAGGCGCACCCCATCCGACAGTCAGAGAGGCGGCGGAGATGTCGCAGGGTAGGAAGAAGCTCACAATCGTTCAGCGGATGTTCGTTGCGGTCCTGCTGGGCATCCTCGCGGGTGTCGGCTTCATAGCGCTCCGTGGTGCGATTGGTGCGGGAAGCGATGTTTGGAAGCTCATTTACCAGGCGCTGTTCGTCGACATAACCAGCGAGGCGGGCACGAATGGGCTCGGCCTGTTCTACATAGTCAGCCAGTTGTTCATGCACATGCTGCAGGTCGCAATCATCCCCGTTGTCCTCGTGTCCCTGGCGCTGTCCATCTGCAGCCTGGCACAGCCCGAGAGGCTCGGTCGCATCGCCGTGCGCATGCTCGTCACCTTCTTCTGCCTCTACGTCGCGGCCGCGACGGTCGCGGGCATCGTGTCCTACCTCGTCGCCCAGTCAGGTGGCTTCACCGTCACCCTGCCGGAGGCCGAGGTCGTCGAGACCAAGCTCGTCGACGCATACAACCCGCTCTCCATCATCGTCAACATCGTCCCCTCGAACATGTTCACCGCGATGTCCGACAACGGCTCCGTCCTTGCCGTGTGCTTCATCGGGATTGTCGCGGGCATCTGCATGGCGAAGATGGGGGAGAGGGCCAAACCGATCAAGGACCTCCTCGAGAGCCTGAACGAGCTGATCCAGATCTTCGTCAACTTCGTTCTGGGGAAGCTCGGACCCCTGAGCATCTTCTGCATGGTCACGAGGAGTCTTGCCGTCTATGGCACCGACTACCTGCGCCCTGCGGCGGTGTGGATTGCGACCACGATGCTTCTGTGCATCCTTCTCGCTTTTGCGCTCTACCCAGCTGCGGTCGCCCTGGTTGCGCGCCTGAACCCCATCACCTTCGCCCGCAAGTCGGCCAAGATCGCACTGTTCGGTGCCGCAACGCAGTCCTCCGCGGCGACGCTGCCGCTCAACATGGAGACGTGCGTCAACGAGCTCGGCTGCTCGAGGGACGTGGCAAGCTTCGTCCTGCCTACGGGTGCGACCATCAACATGAACGGGACCACAACGATGCAGATAATAGCCGTCACCTTCATCGGCACCGCTGCGGGCATCCAGATGACGCCCGCCCTTATCGCCACAGCCGCCCTCATTGCGATCACGGTCTCCATGGGCACCCCGCCGATTCCCGCCGCCGGGGCGACGCTCGTCTCGGTAGTCATGCTCGGGGCCGGCCTCAACACGCCGCTGTGCCTGGTTGGCTACTCCCTGGTCCTCGCGCTCAACTACGTTCCTGGCATGGGTGTCATGCCCATGAACGTCGTGGGTGACGCGGCGACCGCCGTCATCGTGAGCAAGCTGGAGGGGACGCTCGACAAGGAGAGGTACGACGCCTAGCCCCGCGCCTCCAGGCTTGCGCGGCGGCGTGCCTGAGCTCCACTTATCTGATTGGCGCCTGCGTTTCGCAAGAATAATCTCTGTGCAAGTTTGTAGATTAGATTATTCATAATGGTTGGAAATTGCTATTTGGGCGAGCATGGGGGCCACGATGAGGGGCGTCGAGAGACAAGAGGAGATAAAGAGCTACATTCATGCCTCAAAGGGCAGGGTGTCAGTCTCTGACCTGAGCAACCGCTGGGGAATCACGCAGGAGACCGTCAGGCGTGACCTGGACAAGCTTGAGGAGCAAGGCTTTGTCACGAGGGTCTACGGTGGGGCCATCTGGAACTCCACCGTGTCCAGGAGCGGCGTACGCTTCATGGAGCGCCGCTCCCGACAATCCAATGAGAAGAAGCTCATCGCCCTGAAGGCCGCCCACCTGGCCAACGGATGCTCCTCTATTGCCGTTGACGCGAGCAGCACGGCCCTCGGCGTCCTGCGCGCGATGGACGCAGCCCCGAGCCTAAAGGTGGTCACGAGCTCGGTCGTCCCGTTTCTCGACGCCAACGAGCAGGGCTTCGAGCTCATCTCGAGCGGCGGTCAGTTCAACAGCGGCACCCTTGCGTTCCAAGGCGAGACGGCCGTCCAGTCGATCCTTCGCTTCCACGTCAACCTTGCCCTCATAGGGTGCGCTGCCCTCGACCTCTCGGGAAGGGTCACCGACTCCAACGAGGACGAGGTACAGGTGAAGCGTGCCATCATCCAGGCGGCGGACAGGGTTGCGGTTCTAGCCGACCACACGAAGTTCGATCGCGTTGCCTTCCTCGACTTGGTGAGCCTGTCGGAAGTCTCCTACCTCGTGACGGACGAGCGGCCCTCGCAGGAATGGGTCGACCGTTGCGAGGAGCTCGGGGTCGAGCTTCTCTACTAGTCAGTGCCCGTCATTGGCGTGCGCCGGCTGGGGCACCCAGTTCGCTGGGCGAGAGGATGGTCCGCCGCGCCAACCTGCGCCTCTACTCCAGCTCGCGCGCCCCCGTCCACAGCTGCCAGTACTCGCCATGCTGCGCCAGAAGCTCGTCATGGGTTCCGCGTTCCACAATGCGCCCGTGCTCAAGCACCATGATCGCATTTGCGTTGCGCACGGTAGAGAGCCGGTGCGCAATCACGAAGACTGTCCGGCCACGCATGAGCGCATCCATGCCACGTGCGATAAGCGCCTCGGTGCGCGTGTCCACGCTCGAGGTTGCCTCGTCCAGAATGAGGACGGGCGGGTTGCTCACGGCTGCGCGGGCAATGGCGATGAGCTGGCGCTGTCCCTGGCTGAGGTTTGCGCCATCGGCGGTGACCAGCGTGTCATAGCCCTGTGGCAGACGCGAGATAAACGAGTCTGCGTTGGCCACGCGCGCCGCATGGCGCACCTCCTCGTCGGTGGCGTTGAGTCTGCCAAAGCGGATGTTGTCGGCGATACTTCCGCGGAAGAGGTGGGTGTCTTGCAGCACGATGCCCAAAGACGAGCGAAGCGAGGATTTCTTGATGTCGCGCACATCGAGGCCATCGTAGGTTATCTCGCCGCCGCGCACGTCGTAAAAGCGGTTGATGAGATTCGTGATGGTGGTCTTGCCCGCGCCGGTGGAGCCGACAAAGGCGATCTTCTGCCCGGGCTTTGCAAAGAGCGTCAGGTTTGCCAGGACCGTCTGCCCCTCTTCGTAGCCAAAGGTGACGTTGCCAAAGCGCACGTCCCCGGCGAGAGGGACCGTGCTGCCGTCCTCGCGGCGCCACTGCCAGCCAGCGGCGCCGGCGGCCATGCGGTGCCTCTCGTCATCCTTCGCGTCACCGGCCGCGTCCACGCGCTCGAGCGTGATCGTGCCCTCGTCTACCTCTGCAGGCTCCTCCATAACGGAGAAGACCCGCTCCGCGCCGGCAAGGGCCGTGAGCATGAAGTTGCCGAGCTGCGTGAGCTGGTTGATGGGCATGGCTGCCTGGCGAACAAAGACCAGGTAGCTGGCAAGGCTTCCCACGCTCATGTGCCCAGCGATGGCAAGCGAGGCGCCCACGACGGCTACCACGGCATAGTTGGTGTACGAGATGGCCACCGTCACCGGCACCATCGTCGATGCGTAGGCCTGGGCCCCGGTACCGCTTGTGCGCAAGGCCTCGTTCAAGGCCTTGAAGCCCTTGAGGTTCTCGGCCTCGTGGCCGAAGACCTTTACGACCTTCTGCCCAGCGATCATCTCCTCCACGTAGCCGTCAAGCGCGCCAAGGGTGCGCTGCTGCTGCGAGAAGAGCCGCTTGGAGCGCCTGCCGGAGAAACGCGCGTAGAGCACAATGATTGCGTCGCAGGCCAGCGTGATGAGCGTGAGCCTCCAATCCAGGGCAACGAGAAGCACAATGGTTCCCACGGTCTGGACGGCTGCCTGCACCATGTTGGCAAAGCCGTTGTTGAGCGCCTCCGAGATGGTGTCCACATCGTTTGTGAAGTAGCTCATCACATCGCCGTTGCGCGTTCGGTCGAACCACGAGAGCGGCAGCGTCTCAATGTGCCCAAGTAGGTCGCGGCGAATGTCAGAGACCACCCGCTGCGCCGCGCGCACCATGGTCTGGGTGTAGCCCACACTCGCGACAACGCCGGTGGCATAGATGGCCGCGGTGAGGGCAACGAGATGGGCAAAGCGCGTCCAGTCTCCCGCGCCCACGGCGTCGACGACGGGTTTGATCATGTACGTTCCGGCAAGGTTTGCGCCACCCGCCGCGCATACCAGCACCGCCACGGCCAGAAGCTGCCAGCGGGCGTGGCCGAGGTATGCGATGAACCTCCTCAGCGTGTGGCGCAGGTCCTTGGGGCCTGCCGGTGCCCCGCCCCTATTGCTCATCGCGGGCCCCCTTTCCGGCTCTGGGGGCGGCGGTCGCGGTATTCTCGCCTGCGGCGGCTGTCCCGCTTGTGGTGTCCGTCTCGGCCGTGCCTCCCACCTGCGACTCGTAGAGTTCGCGGTAGATGTTGTCGGTCTGCATGAGCTCTGCGTGCGTGCCCGTGGCGTGAACGTGGCCGTCCTCGAGGACCACGATCTGGTCGGCATCCATGACCGACGCCACGCGCTGGGCAATCACGACCTTCGTGACATCCGTGAGTGCGGAGAGGTTCTCGCGGATGCGGGCGTCTGTGGCCATGTCGCACGCGGAGGTCGAGTCGTCAAAGACCAGCACGCGCGGGTGCTTGAGCAGCGTGCGAGCAATGCAGAGTCGCTGCTTCTGGCCACCAGAGACGTTGCCGCCACCATGTCCAAGGTCTGCGTCGAGGCCGCCGATGCGGTCGAGAAACTCGTCGGCGCAGGCGAGCTGGCAGGCGCGTAGCAGCTCGTCGTCTGTGGCCGTGGCGTCACCCCAGTGAAGGTTCTCTCGAACGGTGCCCGTGAACAGCACGTTTTTCTGGAGCACGATGCCCACGCCGTCGCGCAGCGCGGCGAGGTCGTACGCGCGCACGTCATGGCCACCCACCTCGACGCCTCCAGAGCTGGCGTCGTAGAGACGCGCCATGAGCTGCACGAGCGAGGTCTTGCCCGAGCCCGTGGCGCCGAGCACGCCTATGGTGGAGCCTGCGGGGAAGTGCAGGCTAATGTGCGAGAGGACGTCCTTCTCAGCCGTAGGAGAGTACCTGAAGCTCACGTCGCGAAACGTGACCTCGCCTGTGTCCACGTGGTCGATGCCCTCTGCGGGGCTCTTGATGGAGGGCGTCTCGCACAGCACTTCGCTCACGCGATGGACGCTTGTGATGGCACGTGCCAGCAGCAGAAACACGTTCGAGATCATCATCAAGGAGTTCATGATGAGAAGGACGTAGCTCATGAAGCCGGTAAGCGTGCCCACGCCCATCTCGCCCGCCATGATCATCTGGCCGCCAAACCAGAGGAGCGCCACACTGGCCACGTTCATCGAGAGCGTGAAGACGGGCGTGTTGATCACTGCGGTCCTAAAGGTGCGCGTGGCTGCGTTGGCAAGGCGCGCGTTGACCCCTTCGAAGCGCTCGGCCACATAGTCTTCTCGTACGTAAGCCTTGATGGCGCGGATGGCAACGAGATTCTCCTGCAACGTGTCGTTGAGCTGGTCCATTGCGTGCTGCATGGCCCCAAAGAGCGGTGCCACGTGGTGCACGATAAGCGCGAGGGCGCAGGCCAGCGCAGGCAGTATCACAAAGAAGACCACAGCGAGCCTGGCGCTCATGGTGCAGGCAATGATGAGTCCGCACACGAGCATGACTGGCCCTCTCAGCATGGGCCTGAATCCCATCACGAGGGCGTTTTGAATCACGGTGACATCGGTGGTCATGCGCGTGACCAGGGAAGACGTGTCAAAGTCATCGAGGTTCGAAAAGGCAAGTTCCTGCACGTGAGCGTACTCGGCCTCGCGCAGGCCCGCACCAAAGCCCATCGCAGCCTCGGCCGAGAAGTGCGCGTAGCCAAGCCCCAAGGCGCCCGCGCACACGGAGAGCGCCACCATGCGGGCGCCCAGCGAGAGGACAAGCCCCATGTCGCCGGCGGTCACGCCCACGTCGACGATGCTTGCCATCACAAAGGGAATGCAGAGCTCAAGCGTTGCCTCGGCAAAGGCACAGAGTGCCGCAAGCGCAAACTGCCTGCGGTAGGGCTTGAGGCAGCGAGAGACAAGGTGGAGGTCACTCATCGCAGGCCTCCTTTTTGGGGTGGCCGCAGTTGCGCCTGGGCATTGGCGGCGGCGAGGTTCGCGTGGGCGCGCCCAAGGAGTGCCGCGAGGGTCTCGCGCTCCTCGCCGCTCAGGCCGGCGAGCATAGCTTCTTGTTCGTTGTCACAGACGTTGTCCCAGGCAGCAAGGGCACCGTGGCCCGTTACGGTGAGCTCTGCGGCCTTGGCCTTGGTGCGCCGGTCTTGCCCGCATGTGGTGCGCACAAAGCCCGCCTGGCGGAGCAGGTCGAGCATGCGCGAGACTGCGGCGTCATCCACCTCGATGTAGCGTGCCATCTCGTGCTGGTTGCTTGTGCCGTGTATGGTCAGGTAGGCGAGGAGCTTTGGCTGGCCGGGGCAAAGGCCCAGGCGCGCCATGCGCGGGCGCAGGTAGTTCGTCTGCGCGTGACAGGCGCGGGAGAGTGCCATGTGCATATCGTTGAGGGAGCGCCCCTCTTGTTCCACAGCGGCCACCTTCGGTCATTGGTTGATGCATCAAGTAAATAGTTCCAACCTAGCGCGGAGCATGAGCGCGTTGGCCAGCATTGGCAGCCATCACAAAGTTGATGCATCAAGGATTTTGGGGTGCGGAGGCGGTTCTCGGCGGGGCTCTTGGGGCGGTCCAACAGACGCGATGGTGTGCGTACGCACGAGGGCAGTTTCCTGCCGGCATGGGGCTCTTGGAGGCCGTGATTGTCAGCAAGTCTCAGTTGTGCGTACGCACGGGTGGGATTCTCTGCCACTGTGGACCATCAAGGCCTCTGGGTGGCGAGAAGTTCCACTCATGCGTACGCTCAGCCCGACTTTTCTGACAAGGCCTGTGCGTTTCCCCAGTTGGGCGAGATGGTCGTGGCAAATCTTAGGGGTCGCGCGTACGCACGACCCCCTTCCGTTGCCATGCTTTCCGCTCCAAGCTGGGCAAACGTAGGAGTCCTGGCAGAACTTGGGCATGGTGCGTACGCACGACTTCGAGTTGCTGACAGGGCCACCCGTGTCGCCGGCCCCCTCTCGTGACTTCTCGCCGTTTATGGGTTTTCCGAACGGTTAAAGCTGCCCAACCGTCGGTTTTCCACGAGTCGGCAGCGGCCCTAGACGGTAGCCCCTCATCGGAGATAGGGTAAAAGCAACCCTCGGCCTGGCCCCACGCCACAAGGAGATCCCATGCACACGCCCAAGCTCATTGCCAGTGACATCGACGGCACCATGCTCATCAACTGGGCACCGCGCTTCTCGCCGCAGATGCTGGGGCTTGTCGAGCGCATCGTGGATGCGGGCATCGCCTTTGTCCCTGCGTCCGGCCGGCAGTACACCAACCTGCAGCGGCTTTTTTCGCCCGTTGCCGATCGCATCTCGTATGTGTGCGAGAACGGCGCGCTTGCCATCATGGGCGGCGAGCTGGTCTATAGGGCCACGATGGACGATGGCCTTGCGCACGAGATCATCGAGGACATGTTGTCCGACCCCGGTTGCGAGCCCGTAGTCTCGGGGATGAGGACGGTCTACGTGCGAAGTGGCGCGCCCGAGCTGGTGGACCATCTCACCAATGTGACCGGCTACAACGTGACCGAACTCGGTGACGTCACGCAGGTTCCCGAGCCGTTTATGAAGGTCTCGGCGTATTGCACCGATGGGGTCCCGCGCGAGAAGCACTGGCATGAGCGCTTTGGCGGGCGTTGCTCGGTCAAGGTCTCGGGGTTGCAGTGGCTTGACCTGGTACCCAACGGGGTCGACAAAGGGATGGCCTTGTCGGCGCTGGCCGATCGCCTGGGCATTGACGCCGCTGACTGCATGGTCTTTGGCGATGCCGAGAACGACATGGAGATGCTCAGGTGGGCGGGCTGCCCCATTGTGGTGGAGTCCTCGCAGCCGTCGGTGCTGCCTCTGGGGCGCTATCGCACCGATACCGTTGAGCACGCGTTCGAGCGCATCCTCAGTGGGCGGGGTTTCGTCTGGTAGGTGAGGCAGATGCGGGTACGGGCTGGGTGCCGCGTCGCTGCCCCGCGCGGAAGGCAGGCCCCCTGCTCCTCCTTCGCGTCGTCACACATTCGTGTACGAATGTGTGACGCGTGCTGGTCGCAACACAAACGTCGACGAACGTGTAGCGGAATGCGGCCCTCGTCGGATGAGACAAGGGGACGGTCCCCCTGTCTCTCACGTTAAGAGACTGCAAACTGAGTGTCGGTAACGTGTAACCTTGCAGTGGGAATGCCGTGTTTGGTTGCATCAGGTATGATGCTTTGGCCAACAATCGAAAGGTGACGCCCACATGGTCAGCTTCTCCCAGTTCGTCGCGGCCGTCCAGACCAGTCCGTTCCTCGCCTTGGTCATGGTCCTCGTTATCGGGACCATCCTCGTGAATGGTGCGACGGATGCTGCGAATGCCATCGCCGAGCCCGTGGGCACGCGCGCCATTGGCGTCAACCAGGCCATCGCGATGAGCGTGGTGTGCAACTTCGTGGGTCTTATCGGCATGACGCTCATCTCCACGGCCGTCGCCAACACCATGAGCGGCATGGTCGACTTTGGCGGAGACACCCATGCTGCCCTCATTGCCCTTGCGGCGGCAACCGTAGGCATTGTGACTTGGGCATCCATCGCTTGGGTCTTTGGCATTCCCACATCCGAGAGCCACGCGCTCATCGCGGGACTCACCGGTGCCGCGCTCGCTGTGCACGGCGGGCTCGATGGCGTGAACATGAACGAGTGGATCAAGGTCGTCTACGGTCTCATCCTCTCGTCGGTTTTGGGCTATGGCGCTGGTTGGGCAATCGCCAGGGTAATCCCTGTGATCTTTCGCCAGTCGGACCGACGCCGCATGAATAACATCTTCAAGAAGTGGCAGGTCGTTGGTGCTGCCGGCATGGCAACCATGCATGGCGCCCAGGACGGCCAGAAGTTCATGTCCACCGCCATGATGGCCGTGCTCCTCTCGCAAGGCATGTCGGTCGACGGCGCGCAGTTCCCCCTGTGGATTGAGGTTCTCTGTGCTGCTGCCATGGCCATCGGCACCGCTATCGGCGGCAAGCGCATCATCAAGAGGGTCGGCATGGAGATGGTCTCGCTCGAGCAGTACCAAGGCTTTGCCGCCTCGGTGAGCGCGACGGCGTCGCTGCTTCTTGCGACCCTCACGGGCCTTCCGGTCTCGACCACCCACACTTCCACGGCTGCCATGATGGGCGCCGGTGCCGCCAAGAACGTCCGCTCCGTCAACTGGGGCGTTGCCAAGGAGATGGTCCTTGCCTGGGTATTCACGTTCCCTGGCTGTGGTCTCATTGGATTTCTGCTCACCAAGCTCTTTCTCGTCGTGTTCTAAGGAGAACCCATGTCCCGTGCCAAAAAAGAGGACGTCTTCTACACCCTGCTCAAGGACTTTGCCGCACGCATTGAGGACGCGGCCGTGGAGTATGCGATGATCATCACCGGCTTCCCCGAGACCATCTCGGAGATTCCGCAGATGAAGGTCTTCGAGAACAAGTGCGACGAGAAGGTCAAGCACATCATGGAGGAGCTCTACTCGTCCTTCGTGACGCCCATTGAGCGCTCGGACATCGATGACCTTGCGCTTGCCATGGATGACATCGTGGACTACATGAACAGCATCTCCTCGGGGTTGGACCTCTTCAACGTGAACGAGATGCGCAAGGAGGGCCCACAGATGGCCAACCTCACGCTCACGGCCGTCAAGGACATCCGCATCATGATTGACCACCTGCCCGACTACAAGAAGGACCCGCTGGTCATGGAGAAGGCCATTGCCGTGGGCCACATCGAGGACGAAGGTGACCTGGTCTACCAAAATGCCCTGCGTCGTCTGTTCCTGGAGGAGCCCAGCGGCCGCTATACCGTTACCTGGACGCGCCTCTTCGACCAGATGGAGAACCTGCTCGATGCGTGTGACAACACGGCTGGCGTCGTGCGCTCCGTGGTGCTCAAGGGCGCGTAGCGCGAGAGGGACGCGGGGTGCGGAAGCCTCACGCCGCCAAGCGAGCGTTTTTCGAAAGCCGCCTGTTTGGCGCAGGCGGCTCTCTTCTTGTGGCAGTGGTGGGATTGTACGTACGCACGACTGGGCCGCTCTGCCGCGGGAGACCATCCGGGGAGCCTGGTTGGCGAGAAGTTCCACTTGTGCGTACGCTCAACCCGACCTCTCTGACAGGGTCTGTGCGTCTCCCCAGTTGGCTGGGAGGGACCTGGCGGCAAATGGGGTTGGTGCGTACGCACGACCGGACTTTTCTGCCAGACGGACCCCGTTATGGGTCCGAAATGTCAAAAATCCAGGGTTCTGCATACGCAGATCAGGTGGTTCTTGCCATCCGTCGCCACCGGCGCCGTCGTAGCTGCCGCCACCGGTCCTGTCATAGCTGCGGCGGCAGGTGCCGCCCCATCTGCCTTTCTCAAGAACTGTCTTGTCAGATGGCAAGACAGAGTTCATACTGTCGCACCAGCGACCATGGCTACCAAGGGGGCATCGTGGGGGAAGACCAATCCGTGCGGCGTGACGAGAAGGGTGCGCTTGCCGAGCGCGTGACGCAACTCAAGCGCGAGAGGGGGGCTGTGGTCCTCGCGCACTACTACGTTCCGGCCGAGACGCAGCGCATGGCCGACTACGTTGGCGACTCGTTCTACCTGGCATGTCTCGCCAAGACCCTCGATGCGCCCACCGTCGTGCTGTGCGGGGTATCGTTCATGGCCGAGAGCGTGAAGCTGCTTAGCCCGGCGCGCCACGTTCTCATGCCGGAGCCGGCGGCAGACTGTCCCATGGCCCATATGGTGCGCCGCGAGGACGTTGACCGCGTGCGCGCAGAGGTGCCAGACCTTGCCGTCGTGGCCTACGTCAACACCACAGCCGAGGTCAAGCGCTGGGCCGACGTCTGCGTGACCTCCTCCAACGCAATCAAGGTGGTGCGTAAGCTGCCCCAGGAGAACGTCCTTTTCATTCCCGACATGAACCTTGGCCGCTATGTGGCCGAGCAGGTGCCCGAGAAGCACGTGATCCTGAACCGTGGCTACTGCCCCACGCACAACAGGATCGGCCTCGGCGAGGTCGAGGCGCTGGAGGTGGCGCACCCCGACGCCTTGGTCCTGGCGCACCCAGAATGCACCCGCGAGGTACTCGACGAGGCGGACTTCATCGGCTCCACCAAGCAGATCATCGAGCGCATAGCCGCAGGTGAGGAGCGAGAGTTCATCGTGCTCACAGTGGTGGGCGTCGCCGCAGAGATCACGCGGCGCACCGAGGGCCAGGACAAGCGCATCTTCTTCCCCGAACCAGCACCCATATGTCCCAACATGGACATGGTCACTCCCGAGAAGCTCGTGGCCTGCCTGGAGAACATGTCAGGGGAGGTGGCGCTGCCAGAAGACCCTCGGCGTGCCGTTGGGCCGCTCGAGCGCATGCTCGAGCTGGCGGGGAGGTGACCTGCATGGCAGGTGCTGCCATGGCAGAGATGTCGGCGCGGGCGATGAGAGAGACCGCGGCCACAGAGCCGCCGCTCGCGAGTGACGTGGTCATTGCGGGTTGTGGCGTGGCCGGGCTCTACGCAGCGATCAACCTGCCGCGTGCGCTGCGCGTGACCATGATCTGCAAGGAGGACCTCGAGAGCTGCGACTCGATGCTTGCGCAGGGCGGCATCTGCGTTATGCGCGACTACGACGACTACGACTCGTGGTTCGACGACACCATGCGCGCCGGTCATGGCGAGTGCCGAGCCGAGAGCGTGGACACCATGATCTGGTCGAGCCGCGACGTGATTGCGGACCTCGTGCGCCTGGGTGTGGAGTTTGATCGCACGTCCGATGGCGGCTACGACTACACCCGCGAGGGAGCGCACTCGCGTCCGCGCATCCTCCACCACGCCGACGTCACTGGCAAAGAGATCACGACCAAGCTGCTGGCGCAGGTGCGCAAGCTCTCCAACGTCGGGGTCCACGAGTACGTGTGCATGGACGACCTCCTGGTCGAGAACGGCGCCTGCGTGGGCATCGTGGCGCATGGCGAGCACGGCAAGCGCTCGGAGCTTCGCACACGCGACGTCATTCTCGCCACGGGCGGCGTTGGCGGCCTCTACGAGCGCTCGACCAACTTCCCCTGTCTCACGGGTGACGGCTGCCGGGTGGCCGCGGCCCATGGCGTGACGCTTGACCACATGGACTACGTGCAGATTCATCCAACCTCGCTCTACACCGACAAGCCCGGGCGCGCCTTCCTCATCTCCGAGAGCTGCCGTGGCGAGGGCGCCGTCCTTCTCAACGCTGCGGGCGAGCGCTTCTGCGACGAGCTTCAGTCCCGCGACGTTGTCTCAAAGGCCATCTATGCCCAGATGGAGAGCGAGGGCTCGCGCTATGTACGCCTCTCGTTCGAGCGCGTGAGCGAAGACGTGATCTGCGGGCACTTTGCCAACATCTGGCAGCACTGCCTTGAGGAGGGCTACGACATTCGCCGCGAACCCATTCCGGTGGTGCCCGCGCAGCACTATCTCATGGGTGGCATTCACGTGGGCGCACACTCAGAGACCACGCTGCCGCACCTCTATGCGGCGGGCGAGACAAGCTGCAACGGCGTGCATGGCGCAAACCGGCTGGCGAGCAACTCGCTCCTCGAGAGCCTCGTCTTCTCCCGGCTTGCAGCACGCGACATCGTACGAGAAAGGCATGCCGCATGAACTCGGTAACGCTTAAGCTCCAGGCCGAACCTTTGATTCTCTCGGCCCTTCGCGAGGACATCACCAGCGAGGACGTCACCACAGCGTCTGTGATAGGGGAGAAGGCCATAGGGGAGGTCCGCCTCATTGCCAAGGAGGACGGCGTCATCTGCGGGCTGGATGTGTTCGCCTGCACGTTTGAGCTGCTTGATCCTACAGCTACCTGCGAGTTTTCGGTTACGGAAGGGGAGGGCGTCTCCGAGGGGCAGGACCTGGGCTTCGTGCGTGCCCACGTGCGTGCGCTTCTCTCTGGCGAGCGTGTGGCGCTTAACTTCCTGCAGCGCATGAGCGGCATAGCGACGGCGGCGCGGAGGATGTCGGCCCTCTTTGCGGGCACCAAGACGCGTTTGGTGGACACGCGCAAGACCTGCCCCAACATGCGCGTCTTCGAAAAGGAGGCCGTGCGCGTGGGGGGTGCCGGCAACCACCGCTACAACCTTTCCGATGGCGTGCTGCTCAAGGACAACCACATCGATGCCGCCGGTGGGGTGGCCCAGGCCGTTGCCGCCGCGCGGGCCTATGCGCCCTTCGTACGCAAGATCGAGGTAGAGGTCGAGACAATCGAGCAGGTTCGTGAGGCGGTGGCAGCCGGAGCGGACATCATCATGCTTGACAACATGAACCTGGATGCCATGCGCGAGGCCATCCGCGTGATTGACGGGGCTGCCGAGGTGGAAGTCTCGGGCAACGTCACGATGGAGCGCGCCGCCCACCTTGCAGACCTGGGCGTGGATTACGTCTCGTCCGGCGCGCTGACCCACTCCGCGCCCATTCTCGACCTCTCGCTTAAGCACCTCACGGTGACCTCGAATCCATGCTAGGCTAAGGTGCATGGGCGGAGAAGATCGTAGAGCAAAGATCGTCGCGCTCCTCGACAGCGCCGGGGAGCCAATTTCTGGTGGCCAGCTGGCGGGCGAACTTGGCGTAAGCCGGCAGGTCATCGTGCAGGATATCGCGCTCCTCAGGCGTAGTGGCATTGAGGTTGAGTCCACACATCGCGGCTACGTGGTGCGCAGGAGCGACGTGCCGCGGCGCATCTTCAAGGTGCGCCATTCGGAGGAGCAGATAGAAGACGAACTCAACCTTATTGTCGACTTGGGAGGCACCGTTGAGGACGTGGTGGTGAACCACCGCACTTACGGGGTGATCTCTGTGTCGCTCAACGTCTCGAGCCGTCGAGACGTGGCCCGCTACCTGGCAGAGATTGCATCAAGCAGGTCGACACCCCTCTCGCGCGTGACGTCCGGGTATCACTTCCACCACGTGAGCGCCCCAACCGAGGAGGCGCTGGACGAGATTGGCGCGGCGCTTGCGGAGCGTGGGTTCCTGGTGGACCGCCTACCGTACGAGACCGTGAAGTGAGGGCGCAACGCGTGCCGACCGCAGTGGATGCCGATAAGCTACGGCCTGCGTTGCGAATCATGGCGTACGAGGCGACCCCTCGCTCCACCGTGTAGGTGCCAGCCTCCTTTGTTACAAGCTACGCAACGATTGCGGCCGGCTGGTTCTACCGTCCTACTCTGGTTAAACACGCACTCGTGCCTGAGTGCGAGCTGGATGAGAGGGGAATGCCAATGGAGAAGAAGGACATCGACTGGGGTAGCCTCGGGTTTACGTACACACACACCGACTATAGCTACATCTCGAACTACAAGGACGGTGTCTGGGACGAGGGCACGCTTACGCCCGACCACACCGTCACGCTCTCCGAGTGCGCCGGGCTCCTTCACTACTGCCAGGAGGTCTTCGAGGGACTCAAGGCATATACCACGAGGGATGGCGACATCGTCTGCTTCCGCCCGGACCAGAATGCCGAGCGCATGTACAACTCCGCCAAGCGCATCTGCATGCCGCCGTTCCCCAAGGACCGCTTCGTGAAGGCCGTCGAGGAGGTCATCAAGGCGAATGCCGCCTACGTTCCGCCCTTTGGCTCCGGTGCCACCCTCTACATCCGTCCGTTCATGTTTGCGACCGGCGACGTCATTGGCGTGAGACCTGCCGACGAGTACCAGTTCCGCATCCTCGTGACGCCCGTTGGTCCGTACTACAAGGGCGGCGTCAAGCCCGTCAAGCTGCAGGTCTCCAAGTTTGACCGCGCGGCACCTCACGGCACCGGCAACATCAAGGCCGGCCTCAACTACGCCATGAGCCTCTATCCCAGCGTCGAGGCCCACAGCAAGGGCTATGCCGACAACATGTTCCTCGACCCCAAGACCCGCACCTACGTCGAGGAGTCCGGCGGGGCAAACATCCTCTTCGTCAAGGAGGACGGCACCCTCGTCGTGCCGCAGTCCTTCACCGACTCGATCCTGCCCTCCGTCACGCGCCGCTCTCTGGTCGACGTTGCCGAGAAGATGCTTGGCATGAAGGTCGAGCAACGCCCGGTCAAGTTCCGGGAGATCCTAGACAACGAATTTGTCGAGGCTGGCATGTGCGGTACCGCTGCTGTCATCTCGCCCGTGGGTGAGGTCGACAACGATGACGTCCACTACGTCTTCAAGAGCGGCATGGAGAACGTCGGCCCCGTCATGAAGAAACTCCGCGAGACGCTCACCGGCATCCAGTCCGGCGAGGTCGAGGATCAGTTTGGGTGGGTCCACAAGATCTGCTAGTCACCCGCTACGCTAGCCGAGGCCCCTGTTCCCTACGAGAAGTGCGCTGCGCGAAACTTCTCTTCGGGAACAGGGGCCTCGGCGTATCGGGCGAGCTGGCAGGGACAACGGGGCAACGACACGACAGCTGACAAAAGCGGCTCTGGCCGCTGTTATGTGTCTGAAGACGTCTCAACAGGCCGGGGCGCGGGACCAAGGGTCATCGAACATCGAGCCGTTGATGGCCTGGGTAGTCGATAAAACCGTCTCTGGTCAGCTCACTATTCTCTATGGGAGGATTCTGGCCCCGCTCAAGCCGAAGAGCCGTGAACTTGAAGCCTCGATACCCAAGCCATCCGGGAGAGGGTAGAAAGGCTGCCCTTGGACGTGTTCCGGGAGACGCTTGCCAACGTAATGGCGTTTCCTACTGCTGGCCGCAGATCAGTAATCTAGCCCATTCGAGAAGGCCGTCGGACTCGTAGCAGACGAGCTCTTGCCACTGTCCGCCGTATACAAGCGCATCCCCTGCGCCCTGCCCTGCCTTGGGGCGGGAGCCGTTCTTCCGATTTCCGCCCACATGCTCTGGCATGAGGAAGGGATGGGGGATCCATCTGCTTCTCGTCATGCCCTTCTTTGTCAGTACGCGATCCTTGGAAAAGTCAAGGATTCCGTAGCCAGGGAGTTCGGGGGCAAAGCTCAGCCGTTGGGTGGGGATGTATAGAGTGTTGTTGCTGTTGTCGAGTTTGCCAGGCTGTGCGTGCGGATGCCAGTAGTACTGGCGTATCTCCCTGGGATCGGTGAGGATGCTGCCGATTTCCATGTAACCCCATACGACCTGGAGGTCAGAGTGGCGATACCAGTCGTCGAGGTTGCTGCTGCGAAAGTCGCGACCCTTGCTCATGTATCGCAGGGTTCCGTCCCTGGTTCGTGCAGCGCCCCTGAACCACCCAAAGAACAGGAAGAGGTCTCCCTTCGTGACGCCAGCGTTATAAAGCTGTTTTTGCGCCTTTCCCGTCTGCCCAAACGCGGGTTTCCATCCTTGAGTCCGCTCCCGGCGTTCTCCCTCGCGAATATCGGGGTCGACGTGGCACTTGGGCGTCTTGCCCTTGGCTTTGAGAGACGAGAGAATCTGGTCATACCCCATTCCGTCGTATTCGAGCTCGGCGTACGAGTCTCGGGCATCGCTGTCTGGAATGGGGCGCGAGAGAAGCGTGCCCGAGAGGTCGCTTGTGTCCTCAAAGAATATCGGGCTGGCTACGCCTCCTGCGTTGCTGTCAAACCCCTTGCGCGAGAGGATGACCTTCCTGCCGGAGGTGGGGACGACTTCTTCGTACGCGTCTTTCGTAGATTTGCACTTGCTCATCAGCGTCCATCCTTCTGGTTGAGCACTCAGATCGAACCATCCATACAAGGAGCTTCGGCGGACGTCTCCGGTGGGGCTGTCGTGAGTCCGCTCTCCGTAAGGGAGAAAGTCCGAGCCCGTGTGCGGCAGCTTGCAGAAACGTATGGCAGGGATGCGCCATCCGACCTTCTTTTGGGCGAGCGTGTACTCGACCCCATCGAGCGGCTCCTTAACGACCCCACTTCCCAATCGGGGGACATCGACCATCCGTTTGAGAGCCCCTACATCGACAAGGATGGAGTCTGCCATGCAAACCCCAAGCACCATCTCAAGACGCTGTATAAAGTGAGGCCTCGGGTGATGCTGGCGCCGTGACCATTTTTGCGCCTGTTTCCAAGATGTTCTATCATATAAGTTAGATAGAACTAACTTATGAAGGGACTCCTATGGCAAAGAAGAGACAAGGGGACCTGTCCGCCCTCCTCGGCTATGCCGGCGAGCGACGAGGCCTAACCTTTTTGGGACTCACGCTTTCCGCCATCGCCATGGCCGCAGGGATGGTTCCCTACATCTGCATTTGGCTGGTGGTACGCGATCTGGTGGCCGTTGCGCCCGACTGGGGCTCGGCAGGTGCCATCGCCGGGTACGGCTGGGTGGCGTTCGCCTTCGCGGTTGCGGGCATCGTCGTATACTTCGGTGCGCTCATGTGCACGCACCTGGCGGCGTTCCGCACGGCCTCCAACATCCGCAAGCAGGGCATGGCACATCTGATGGAGGCGCCGCTCGGCTACTTCGACAGCAATGCGAGCGGGCTGATACGCAACCGTCTGGACGGCGCTTCCGCCGAGACCGAGACGCTGCTCGCGCACAACCTGGCCGACATCGTGGGTACCGTGACGATGTTCGTTGCCATGCTCGTGCTCATGTTCGTGTTCGACTGGCGTATGGGCGTCGCATGCCTCCTCGCCGCCGTCATCTCCGTTGCCGCGATGTTCTCCATGATGGGCGGCAAGAACGCCGAGCTCATAGCGGAATACCAGGCATCGCAGGACCGCATGAGCAAGGCGGGCACGGAATACGTGCGTGGCATCCCCGTGGTGAAGGTGTTCCAGCAGACGGTGAACTCCTTCAGGGCTTTCAAGGAGGCCATCGACGACTACAGCGCGAAGGCGGGGTACTATCAGGGCTCCATCTGTCGGATTCCCCAATCGGTCAACCTCACCTTCACCGAGGGGGCGTTCGCCTTCCTGGTGCCCGTTGCCCTACTCCTGGCGCCGAAGGCACTCGCCTCGGGCGACCTTGCGGGCTTTGTGACGAACTTCGCCTTCTACGCGGTGTTCTCCGCCATAATCTCGACGGCACTGGCAAAGATCATGTTCGCAGCGGGTGGCATGATGCTCGCCAGCACGGCGCTCGATCGCATCCGGCCCGTGATGGACGCGCCGGTTCTCGACGTTGCGCAAAGCCCCGACATGCCGCAGGGGAACGGTATCGCATTCAAGGATGTGAGCTTCACCTACGAAGGTGCGTCAGAGCCAGCCCTCGACCACGTCTCGTTTACGGTTGAGCCGGGACAGACCGTGGCCCTCGTCGGACCCAGCGGCGGCGGCAAGACCACTGCCGCGAGCCTGATTCCACGCTTCTGGGACGTGACCAGTGGCACCGTGGAGGTGGGCGGCGTCGACGTGCGCAAGGTCGACCCACACGTGCTCATGGATCAGGTGGCCTTCGTGTTCCAAGATAACCGGCTGTTCAAGACGTCGATCTTGGAGAACGTCCGTGCGGCGCGCCCCGAGGCCACGCGCGAAGAGGTCGAGGCGGCTCTCGCTGCAGCGCAATGCGAGGGCATCATCGCGAAGCTGCCACAGGGCATCGACGCGAAGATTGGAACGGGAGGTACCTACCTTTCCGGCGGCGAGCAGCAGCGCGTCGCCCTGGCCCGCACCATATTGAAGGACGCGCCCATCGTGGTACTCGACGAGGCGACCGCCTTTGCCGACCCCGAGAGCGAGGTGCTCATACAGAAGGCCTTCGCCGCGCTGATGCGAGGCCGCACCGTCGTCATGATTGCGCATCGGCTGCCCACGGTGGTGGGCGCCGACAAGATCGTCGTGCTCGACGACGGCTCCGTAGCCGAAGAGGGCACGCACGATGAGCTGGTTGCTGCGGGCGGTCTGTACGCTCGCATGTGGGCCGACTACAACAAGGCCGTCCAATGGCAGGTCTCGACCGATGGAGAGGTTTAAACATGCTGTTCGACAAGAGGTTCCAGCGCAAGTTCGCGCTATCGGACGAGGGCGTGACCACCGTGAAGAAGGGGACGCTGTGGACCGTGATTGTGAACTTGGTGGTCGTGGGCGGCATGGGAATCCTCTACCTGCTCATGATGCGGTTCATGGACACGCTCATAGACGGGAGTCCCCTACCAGGCATCCCCCTGTTCCTCCTCGGTACCCTCGCGTTCCTCGTTCTTAGCTTCATCACGCACTACCAGCAGTACCGGGCGACGTACGGTCTGGTCTACGAGGAGGTGAAGGCCATGCGCGTCGGGTTGGCCGAACGGCTGCGCAGGCTGCCCTTGAGTTTCTTCGGCAGGCGTGACCTGGCCGACCTCACCGAGACGGTCATGGGCGACGTGAACCGCATGGAGCACGTGTGGTCCCATGTGCTGGGCTACCTCTACGGCAGCTACGTCTCCACCGCCATCATCGCCGTCGTGCTACTCGCGATGGACTGGCGGCTGGCCATCGCGTGCCTGTGGGGAGTGCCCGTGGCCTTCGCGCTACTGTTCGGCAGCCGGAAGATGGCCGAGCGCAATGCCGAACGCACCAAGGCGGCGGCCCTGGAGGTCTCCGATGGAATCCAGGAGGCGCTCGAGAACATCCGCGAGATTCGCGCCACAAACCAGGAGCAGCGCTTCCTTGATGCGCTGAACGCCAGGATCGACGCGCACGAGCGCACGATGATCAGGGGCGAGCTGGCGACAGGCCTGTTCGTGAACGGTGCGAGCGTGATCATGAGGCTGGGCGTTGCCACGACCATCCTGGTGGGGGCGAACCTGATCGTGTCCGGCCAGGTCGACTTCATGACGCTGTTCCTGTTCCTGCTGGTCATCACACGCGTCTACGCACCCTTCGACCAGAGCCTGGCCCTGATTGCGGAGGTGTTCCTCTCACAGGTTTCTGCCGATAGGCTCATGCAAATCTATGACACGCCAACGGCCGAGGGCGTGATGACGTTTGAGCCCGCAGGCCACGACATCGTGTTCAAGAACGTGGGTTTCGCCTACGACAACGAGCAGGTGCTCAAGGCCGTGAGCTTTACCGCGAAGGAAGGCCAGGTGACCGCACTCGTGGGCCCCAGCGGCTCGGGCAAGAGCACATGCGCGCGCCTGGCGGCGCGCCTGTGGGATGCCACAGAAGGTGCCATCGAGGTGGGCGGCGTGAACATCGCGACAGTCGACCCCGAGGTGCTGCTGGGTGACTACTCGATGGTGTTCCAGGACGTCACGCTGTTCGACGACACGGTTATGGAGAACATCCGTCTCGGCAAGCACGGTGCCACCGACGCGGAAGTGCTTGCGGCGGCTGCGGCGGCCAACTGCGACGAGTTCGTGGACAAGCTGCCTGCCGGCTACGGCACACCCATCGGCGAGAACGGCGCGAAGCTCTCGGGCGGCGAGCGCCAGCGCATCTCGATTGCGCGTGCGCTGCTGAAGGACGCGCCCATCGTGTTGCTCGACGAGGCGACGGCCAGCCTAGACGTTGAGAACGAGACAAAGGTGCAGGGTGCCCTCTCGCGCTTGCTGACAGGCAAGACCGTGCTTGTGGTCGCCCATCGCATGCGCACCGTAGAGGACGCCGACAAAATCGTCGTGCTCTCGGACGGCTCGGTCATCGAGGAAGGCGCGCCCGGCGAGCTGCTCGCGCGCGAGGGCGGCGTGTTCGCCCGCATGCATGCGCTGCAGTCCGCAAGCGCTCAGTGGAGCTTGCAATCCCAAAAGGACGCGTGAGGTTTTCGAACAGCCTAGGAAAGCCCATGTTGAGAGAAGGAGTATTCTGACGCGAAATTGGCAGGCCAGTCCTGTCCCATGTTCCGCCTTTCCGCGCAGCGGCCAGCACTGAAGTGAGCACGCCCCGCGGAATCACCGCCGCCCGGAGCGCCACCACGCGACCGCGACTTGGACGCGGCTGCCGAGGCCGAGCTTGGAGATGATGCGGGAGACGGAGCGCTTGACCGACGTCGGCTCTATGGACATGCGTGCGGCGATTTCCGCGTTGGAGAGGCCCTCGGCGACGAGCGAGGCAACCTCCAGCTCGCGCGGCGGCAGCCGCGAGAACATGTCGGCGCCGCGAGAGCCCGCGGCCTCCGGGATGGCACGGGTGATCACCTCCTTGGTCACGCGCGGCGTGAGTACCGCGTCTCCCGCGCACACGGCATGGACCGCATCGACGATCGCACGTGCGGGCGCGTCCTTGAGCAGGAATCCCGAGGCTCCGACCGCGAGGGCGCCGAGCGCGTAATCGTCCTGATCGTACGTCGTGAGAATGAGCACCCCGACATTCGGCCAGACGCGGTGGATGCGGCGCGTGGCGTCGATGCCGTCCATGATGGGCATGCGCACGTCCATGAGCGCCACGTTGGGAAGCGCGCCAGCGGCGGCGTCGAGCGCTCGCAGCGCTTCGAGCGCCTCCGCGCCGTTCGCGCAGCACGCGACGACCCTGACCGAGGGATCGTGTGACAGCATGAGGGAAAGCCCGTCACGCACGTCCTTCTGGTCGTCCACGAGCATCACGCGGATCATCGCGCGACCCCTTGGCCTGACGGCGGGAGGGCCGCCTCGAGGGACCATCCTCCCTCGTCGGCCCCCCAGCCGATGGTCCCGCCAGCGCTCTCGACTTGATCCGCCAGGCGGCGCAGCCCCGTGCCGCCGCCCGTATCGGCGGAGGCGCCCTCGCCGTCGTCGCGCACCGCGACACGGCACGAGCCGTCCGGGGCGTGCTCGAGAGAGACGGCGATGCAGCCGGCATGTTCGGCATGGCACAGGGCGTTGGTGACGCCCTCCCGCACCACGCGGTACGCAAGCTCGGCCTGACGCGGGTCGTCGGGACGCGCCCCCAGCTCCGAGCAGGGAGCCGCCCTGCCGGCCATGCGCGCCTCGCCGAGCAGCGATGAGATCTGGCCCCACGAGCGCTCGTCCGACGGGGAGAGCCCCGGGGCCTCGCGACCCATCTCGGCCGCCTCGAGGCTGGCGACCGCGCGCCTTGTGTCCTCGAGCCCGGCGCGTGCGAGCTCGTTCACGCGCCGGAGCACCCGGACGACATCGGCGTCGGCCTGCCGCGCCTGGCCGACGCCTTCGGTGAGCGCGATGATGGCCGTGAGGTCGTGACCCACGCTGTCGTGGAGCTCTCCCGCGATCTGCGCACGCGTCTCCGCCCCGCGCTGGCGTCTGCCCGCCTCCTCGGAACGCTCCTCCGCCGACAAGGCAGCCCGCCGCGATCGGGCCGCATCGTGGGCGAGCCACAAGGCAAGTCCCACGAGGGCGGCGAACGAAACCACACCCAAGAAGGCAAAGGGAGTGTTGGCGGAAGCAGGCCCCTGCTGGTCGGGGGCGCTCACAACGAGCAGGGAGAACCCCTCGACGAGGGCAAGCGCCGCGATGAGGGCGGAGGCGCGTGCGGAGCCTCGCGATGGTGCGGAATGCCGCTCTCCCGCAGACGACGGACTTCTCTCTTCGCTCATCTCCGGCCTCCTTCCCAGACGTGAGGCTGTCCCATGCCCGCATGATACCGCATGCCCTCTCCACCCTCACCTGCTCGGACGCCGCGCGAACAGCACGGCGGCAAGGCAGCCCACGACGAGGGCCCACACCGCTACCACCAAGGCCGCCTGCGGCCTCGACATGGCCGCATCGGGATAGGAGACGGTTATCGAGAGGGGATCGAAGAGGAGCACGCCAGCCGTGGTGGGCAAAAAACCGCGCAAGCGCGGTGAGCGACAGGGCCGCGTAGGTCGAGAGCGACAAGCACACCATCGCGAACAGGGGAACCACGACGCTGCGGAAGACGTGCGTGAGGGAGAACGAGATCAGCGCACTTGCCACCCAGAAGAGAACCGCGCCCGCCCAGTCGCGCGCCAGATCGGACGAGAGCCCGGAGCCGAGCACCGAATAGCCCCCGAGCCGCAGCTGCGCCGTCAACGAGATGGCCACCACCGAGACCGTGGCCGCCACGAGGCAGAAGAGCGCCAGCGCGGCAGCCTGCGCCGCGAAAAGCACCGTCCTGCTCGGCATGGCGAGGAGGCTCGCCCTCAGACTGCTTCCCTCGTACTCGCCCGACGCCGCCATCGCCCCCACGACGACCATGCCCAGCTGGCAGGCGGACACCATGTCGAAGCCCATGTTCTCGAAATCCACTCCCGGTGCGAGACCCGGGTCACCCGACAGCATCACCTGCAGGACCGCCGGAGTCTCGAGCCAAGCGAGGGCTATGCCGGCGGCGAGCACACCCGCTACGGTGAGGGGGAGTGACGGACGCGTGAGGAGTTTCAGGCACTCCGCGCGAAAGCACCTCGCGAGCCTCATCGCTCCACCTCCCCGTGTGCGGCATACTGCTCGCGCCCGTGCGTCCAGGAGAAGTACGCCTCCTCGAGGTCCGATGCGTCCTCGACCAGGTCGTCCAGCGCTCCCTGCCGGACGACCCGTCCGGCAGCCATGACGACGAGGTCGTCGGCCGTCTCCTGGACCTCGTGCAGGAGGTGGCTCGTCACGAGCACGGTGCGCCCCTCTTCCGCGAGGCCCCGCACCATGCAGCGCATCCAGACGATGCCCTCGGCGTCGAGGCCGTTCGTCGGCTCGTCGAGTATCACCGTCGCCGGGTCCCCGAGCAGGGCCGCTGCCATGCCGAGGCGCTGCCTCATGCCCAGCGAGAACCCCGAGATGCGCCTGTTGGCAGCCGGGGCGAGTCCGACCGTGCCGATGACCTCGTCGATGCGCGAGCGCGTGATCCCGTTGCTCGCGGCCATCCAAGAAAGGTGCGTACGTGGCGTGCGGAAGCCCGCTGCCCCCGAGCCGTCGAGGAGCGCCCCGACCACCCGCAGCGGCTCTGGGAAGTCGCGGTAGCGCGTGCCGTCGACAAGCGCGGTGCCGGCATCGGCCCCGTCGAGTCCGAGGAGTATGCGCAGGGCCGTGGTCTTGCCCGCGCCGTTCGGGCCGAGCAACGCCGTGACGCGGCCCGGGCCGGCGGAGAACGTGAGGCCGTCCAAGGCTCTGCACGTCCCGTAGGTCTTTTCAAGAGAATCTATCTCAATCATGCGCTCCTCCATGCAATCTTGCCTCATTCCGGGAGGCTTCCACCCATCTCGAACGCCGTACAGGCACCCTCTCCGGCTGCTCACACGCCCCACCTTGCGAGCGATGCCCACGCACCTGCGTAGGCGGTGGCGAGCCAGCAGGCCAGCCCGGCGAGCGCCGAGGGCATGCCGATGCCGCCTGAAGGCGGCGGGACCTGGTAGAGGCAGAGCGCGAGCTGGTCGGGAAGCCACGTCGCAGCAGGCGTGATGCCCCGGAGCACGGACGAGAGCGCGAGCATCATCGCCAGCGCGAGCACCAAGACCGGCATGGACCTGCGCGTGAGCAGGGAAAGGGAGGTCACGAGCACCGAGAGGGCCGTCCACCAGGCGACGAGCACGCCCACACGCACGATTTCGCCGGCACCCGCGTCCGCCCCATCTCCGACCAGGGCGAGGACCATGGCGTGCGTTCCGTACGCTGCGGCGGCGGTGAGCGAGGCCACGGCGGCAGACAGACCAGCCGAGGTCGCGACCTTGGCGGCGAGCAGCCTGCCCCGATCCGGGACGGCGAGGAGCGCCGGGGCCATGCCCTGCGCCTCGTCCATGTAGAGCACGAGCGCGCCCATGAGGGCGAAGCCCACCTGCTGCACGGGGAGCGCGAGCTGGTAGGCCGCAGACGGCACGAGGCCCGCCGCCTCGTCAGGCTTCGACCAGGCCATGTAGGTGAGGTACGCGCTCGAGATGACCGAGAACGCCACGATGGCGAGGGCGGCCACCGTCATCGGGGGATAGGACCTCGCCTTGAGGATCTCCGATCTAATGGGCCCGAAGCAGATGCGTGCCCTTCTCGTTCCCCCGGTCTCGATACCAGCAGCCCGCATGATGCCTCCCGCTGTCTACCTGCCGTATGACACTTTCTTGACATCTCAAGGAAACCACCGATTCCTCTCGCAAGGCGAGGTTCTGGCCGTTTGCCACCCTCGGGTGGCAAACGGGGCAAACTGGTGGAACCATTGGGATATTACCGCCTCGGCTCAGCCCGTCCCGCCCCGAGCAGCATGTCCTCGGTATGCCCCTGCGCATGCCCCACAACGCCCCGGGGCGCTCGCAAGGCGCTTGGAGGAAGGTGATATGATGGGCCTCGTTGGGCGCGGTGACAAACGGTGCCCGTATGCTTCGCCAGCACGGGCAGGCGGACGGTCAAAGACGCCTGCGACGCCCGCAGCCCAGGTTTCACCCATCGCCCCGAAAGGAGAACAGTGCCATGCCGACATGCCCCGGCCCCGAAGCCCCTCGTGTCAAATCTCCCTATGCAGACGCGAGCGCGCAGGAAGCCGTGCGGGGGCTCCTCGACAGGCACTGCTGCATCGTGCTCGGCGTCGTCGTCGCGCTGGCCGTCTGTGCGGCCCTCATTACCGTCCAAGGACCAAGCATCGAGGGCCTCGTCGTGTACGCGGCGGTGTGCCTGTGCGTTTCGTTCGCCGCAGTTGCCCTCAACAGGCGCAACTTCAACAGGTTCTTGTGCATCCTGTCCGCCGACTGCAACGTACGAAAGATGCTCGAGGCGACGTCCCTTCTGATGGAGAAGCGCAAAAGGCGTCGCGAGGAGCCGACCTACGGGGTGCTCTACGCCATGTGCTCGGTGCAGCTCGGCTATGACGACATCGCCCCCCAATGGGTAGACAAGGTGGAGTCCTATCCCAAGCTGAGCATGTCCAACGGGCTTTCAGCATGCAATGTGCGCACGGTCGTGGCCAGGCATCGCAGTGACGGGGACGCTCTGGCGAACGCCCGCGGACGCCTGACCGCTCTCTGCTCGGGTGGGCGCATCTGGGGACGATGGACGCCCTCAGCGTCACGCGTCAACAGAAGGTGAGCATGGAGCGCTGCCGCGGCATGCTCGCGGAGGCGCGCGGTGACATCGTGACCGCGCGCAATCGTTACGGGTTCGTCGCCGAGAACGGCGGGGACTGCTACATGGCCCAGTAGTCCTCCGAGTGGCTAGCCGCGCACGGCGAGTAGCCCGGGCGGGGGTACGTCTACAGACGGCTCTCTGGCTGGGCTTTCGCAAGCTCGTCGAAAACTATGGCGACAAGGGCCGCAGAAACTCTTCGAGTCAGCTTCCATCAGTTGCTCGAAAGCTTGGCCCTTTAAAGGTGGCGGATTGGCATTCTGAGTGCAACAGCATAGCGCCAGGCGACGAGCGTGGCGCACCTCCGGGGGCTACGATGCCGGTCGTCTGGGTCAACGTCGGAAGCCGAGGGGAAATGCGCCACTACAAGCACCTTAGCGCCGAGGAGCCTGACGAGATCGCCAAGCTGCACGCCGAGCCTCTGCCACGGGCCGTCCGCGGAGAGGTCCCTGCCCGACACGCCCCCGAGCGAGCTGTGCCTGTGGCAGTCGGTCCCGCGCCGGATCACGCAGCCGCTTGCGGCCCTCGAGAACATCTCGACCAACTCGTCCCACGGTCCGGGCCTGGCGGGGGGCTTCGGATGCGACAGTGCGCAGCAGTAGCTCGACCTTGCGAGCCTGGCGCACTCGGGCAGGCCGGGGAGGCGGTGCCGCCCCGAAGGCCCGCGCACGATGACCGCCCTCTCGCGGTCCGGGGACGCTCCCCCCCCGTCTTTCAGGGCCATCGATCTTTTTAGGTAGAAGACCTCTGCCTCGGGTCCCTGGACCTGACGCCCGGGCCCTCACGTCGCCCTGGGCCGTGGTCGCGCCGACCCGGGCGGCCCCCTCCCTGCGCTTCGGCCGGAGCGCCTCCCCGCCGCCCTCCCGGTGGGCCCTTGTCCAGTTCTTGGGAGGCGCCAGCGAGGCGACCCCGAACCTCGCCGTTGCCCCCACCCCTGTCATGCCCTCGCCACTCTGGCCTCGAACGGATGGCTCGCGTGCGCCGATCCCATGGCCACCAACCCATCGACCCCGAAGGGCCGGTAAGCGCCGAGCCATTCCCTCACGGCCTTCCGGGGGACACCCAACACGTTGGCTGCCGCCTTGTAGCCCGCACCACCATCGAAGGGGACCGAGGCTCGCAGCCTGGTCTCCGCATCGCAAGGTGTCCTGTCAGCCATGCAGAGGCCTCCCATTTTTTATGTCCGAGAAACGGGAGGCAGCTCAGGGTTGCGGAGCGCGTCATGCCTGCTCGCACAAAAAAGTCCCCCGGCGGTGCGAGCCGCCGGAGGACAACTGCACTGCTGTAGCGACAGCGAAGCCTACTTCTTGGCCTTGCCCTGGTTGGCGACGGCGTTGATCTTGGCCTCGATGGTGGCGGGGTCGCCGATGTAGTGCTTGTCGAGGATGTTCCAGCCCCTGTCGAAGGTATAGGAGCAGGGGACACCGGTGGGGATGTTGACCTTGAGGATCTCCTCGGGGGTGAGGTGCTCGAGCTGCATCACAAGGGCGCGCAGGGAGTTGCCATGCGCGGCAATGAGGGCACGCTTGCCGCCCTCGAGCTGCGGCTTGATCTCCTGCTCGAAGTACGGCCATGCGCGGGCGATGGTGTCCTTCAGGCACTCGGTGTAGGGGAGGTCCTCCTGCGGCACGTCGCGGAACATGGCCTGGACGTGGGGGTCGCGCTCGTCGCCGGGCGTGAGCGCGGGCGGCTGGACATCAAAGGAACGACGCCAGACGAGAACCTGCTCCTCGCCGTGCTCGGCAGCGGCGTCGGCCTTGTTGAGGCCCTGGAGGGCACCATAGTGACGCTCGTTGAGGCGCCAGGTCTTGTGGACGGGCAGCCATGCGCGGTCCATCTCGTCGAGGACGATATTCAGCGTGTGGATGGCACGCTTGAGGAGGGACGTGTAGCAAACGTCGAAGTCGAAGCCCTGCTCCTTCAACGCCTTGCCACCGGCAGCAGCCTCGGTGCGACCGGTGTCGGTAAGGTCGACGTCGGTCCAACCGGTGAAGAGGTTGAGTTTGTTCCACTCGGACTCGCCGTGACGAATAATGACAAGGTGCATGTTCTGATCGTCGGCCATGGGGGTTTCCCTTCTCCTGGGCTTTGCGTGCGCTTTCGCACATCCATACATAGTATGACGCAAATGGGTATAGTTGACATATGTTAACTTAAAACTGCTGTGGTGGGAGGTCGCCATGAGCCCCATCGATGTCATCATCGTTCTTGCCGTCGTAGCCGTGACGGTTCTGTGTGTGCGCGCCGTTGTAAGCGGGAAGGCGGATGGCTGCTCTACCTGTGGAGAGACGGGTTGCTCTGCTCGCAATGGGGGAGGCCGCTGCAAGGCCGCCGACGACATGCTTCGTCGTGCGAACGAGGCCTTCGGTAGCGGGCAGTCGTCCGCCAAGCCCTAGACGCACTCCCTTAAGGGTCGACGGTTGTCCCAACGTGCCCCCCACGTCATAATTCGATGCGGCTGGCCGGAGGTAACAGGCATGAAACACGCTTGTGGGAACGTTATCCCGACTAAGCGAACGTAGCAACGCCCGAACAATCGGGAGGAGACCCATGAGCACCGACAAGGACATCGATTTCGTTCTGCGTACCGTCGAGGAGCGTGACATCCGCTTTGTTCGCCTGTGGTTCACAGACGTGCTGGGCACGCTGAAGTCGTTCGCAATCTCGCCCGAGGAGCTTGAGGAGGCCTTCGAGGAGGGCATCGGCTTTGACGGCTCGTCGATTGACGGCTTTGCTCGTCTCGAGGAGTCGGACATGCTGGCATTCCCCGATGCGGAAACCTTTCAGCTTTTGCCTTGGCGTCCCACCGAGAGTGGCGTCGCGCGCGTGTTCTGCAACATCTGCACGCCCTCCCGCGAGCCTTTCGCTGGCGACTCGCGCGGTTGCCTCGAGCGCGTCTTCGAGCGTGCGGACCACGAGGGCTACGTCTTTAACGTAGGCCCCAAGATCGAGTACTTCTACTTCGACAACGATGTGGAGCCTGTGCCGCTGGACAAGGCCGGATACTTCGACCTCACGCCGACCGACGTTGCCAATGACCTGCGTCGCCAGACAACGCTCACGCTTGAGAAGATGTCTGTCCCCGTGCAGTACTCCTTCCACGGCGGCGGCCTATCTCAGAACGTCATCGAGCTGCGCTTCACCGAGGCCGTGAGTTGCGCCGACAACATAATGTCCTCTCGCTTAGCCATCAAGCAGGAGGCGGCTGCCGAGGGCCTCTTTGCGTCGTTTATGCCGAAGCCCCTCTCCGATGCGCCGGGCTCGGCTCTGTTCCTCTACATGTCGCTCTTCGACCATGACGGAGAGAACCTCTTCTGGGCGCCCAAGACCGAGCACCCCGCGCACCTCTCCGAGCTTGCGCAGCACTTCGTGGCTGGTCTTCTCCACTATGCGCCCGAGTTCACGCTGGTTACCAACCCCACGGTGAACTCCTACAAGCGCTTCATCACCTCCGGCGAGGTTCCCAACTACGCCACGTGGGGCCGCAAGAACCGCTCCGCGTTGGTGCGCGTGCCTACGCACAAGCCCGGCAAGCACGTTGCCACCCGCGTTGAGCTGCGCAGTCCCGACAACACGGCCAATCCCTACCTTGCGCTTGCCGTCACGCTGGCAGCGGGCCTCAAGGGCATTGAGGATGAGCTTCCGCTTCCGGAGGAGGCGACGGTCGATACCTTCTCGCGGAGTCAGCATGAACTTGCAGCCAAAGGCATCGAGCGCCTGCCGCGCACTCTGGGTGAGGCGGTCGAGCGTTTCGAGGAGTCCGACCTTATGCGTGAGACGCTGGGCGAGCATATCTTCAGCTACCTGGTAGAGAGCAAGCGCCGCGAATGGGGTGAGTTCTGCACCACCGTCACCGACTGGGAGCGCGTGCACTACTACGGTGGGGTGTAGCCGAGAGAGCGTTTCTTGTGGGACTGAAGGCGCACTCCGGAGACTCGGCGGGCGCCTTTCTCATTGAGGGGCTTGGGCGGACGCCGCGGCGATTGCGATTGTGCGGACCATGCGGAGAGTGGCCTCGACCTTCTGCAAGAAGGAGCTGGTCCCGGTGGTGCCGAGACCAGCTCCTTGTCGTTTATAGAGGCGGCATTCCTTCACTCCTGCTGGGCTGCCACCTCACCGAGCGTGAATCAGGCGGCCTTGCGCTCGCCGTACCTGCGCCAGGCGACATACCCCAGAGCCGCAAGGCCTGCGGCGGCCGCAATGTCGATACCGACCATGACCTTGAGCCAGTCGGCGACTTCGCCTGAGGGGTCCGTCTCGTAGCGCCAGCTGTTCACCGCCGTGAACAGGATGTTGTGCGCTGTGCGGCGCATCTGGATCACGGAGGTGGCGCTGAAGTCGGTCACGTAGTTCGTGGTTTCCGTCGTTGCCAGCATGATGTCGGTGCCGCCGCGGATGACCTGGTCCGCATTCTGATAGCTATAGTTCGTGCCGGAGAAGTAGTCGGTCTCCACCATGCCCTGGAAGCCCCATTCATCGCGCAGGACACTCTGATTGAGGTTCAAGCTGGCACTCGAATAGGTATTGCCGATGTAGTTGAACGAGCCCATGATGGCCGCGCCTGTCGGGCCGTCCTTCACGACCGTCTCGAAGGGCTTGAGGTAGAGCTCCCTGGTGGACTGTTCGTTCGCCCATGTGCAGAGCTGGCTGTTGCGCTGGGTCTCCTGCTCGTTCGGCGCGAAGTGCTTCGTGAAGGCATAGACGCCCCTCTCCTTTGCCCCCTGGGCCTGCTGGGAGGCAAGCGTGCCGGTAAGGACGGGATCCTCGGAGAAGTACTCGAAGTTCCTGCCGCCGAATGCGGAGCGGTGTAGGTTGATCGAGGGCGCATGCCAGTCGGTCACGTGCATGTCGTGGGCCATGTCGCCGATCGTCTCGCCATACTTGAGAGCCAGCTCTTTGTTCCAGGTGCAGGCGAGGGCGACGTTCGAGGGAAGGCCAATGGAGCTCACACCGGAGAAGTTGTCCTTGAGGGCTGCCGGGCCATCGACATCGGACAGGCGTATCTTTCCAATCGATCCAACCGCTGCGTTTTGATAGCCGCCATTGGCAATGAGGATGTTCATCTCGTCGACGGTGAGCTCGTCGAGAAGCTCGTCCCACTTCGGGTCGTCGTAGTCGAGACCGCGAAGGTCATAGAGGCGAAGGCCGTTGTTCGCGCCCGTCGTGGGCATGACATCAGAAGGATCGTCGAACTGCTTCGGGTCATAGTTACCGTTGTTGTAGTACGTGGCCTTGTACTCGTCGAACATGCTGTAGTTCGTTGGAGCCGCGCGAGCCGTTGCGGCATTCGCGAAGCCGTCTGCCCTCGAGAGATATCCGAGCCCGCCGTTGACATCGTCGAATTCGTTCGTTGCTGCGACCAAGTCGCCGTTGTGCGCGTTGGCGTCCGTGTTGTACACGATGGTCTCGGGTACGTCGACTGTCTGCTCGGAGATGACGGTGTGGGAATCGGAGTTGATGGAGATGGTGTAGCTGCCCGCCTCGAGTACATAGGCCTTGGCATTCTTGTCATCATACGATGCGAGGTCATCGTCATCGAAGCTGATGGGTATCGTCTGGCTCTCGCCCGGTGTGAGGAGCTTCGTCTTCTCGTAGGCAATGAGGTTGGCGCTTGCCTTCTCGATGCCACCGTTCGTGTAGGGCGGGTTGCCGTAGACCCCCACGACATCCTTGCCCGCAGCAGAGCCGGTATTGGTGACTGTCACGGTGAAGCTTACGGTGCCATCCGTATACTGGATAGGGCTCATCTCCTGCGTGAAGGTCGTATAGGAGAGGCCATAGCCGAAGGGGTATTGCACGCTTGCGTCGTAGTCGACAAGGCCCTCGTCTGCGGCCATCTCCCAGAAGCGGTAGCCGACATAGATGCCCTCGGTGTAGTTCACGAAGCGCGGAGAGCTGACACCGCGGGCGGAGTCGATCTGGAATTCCTTGCACATTGTCATATGGGAAATCGCCGAAGTTGTTCCAGGACGGAGCCGTCGTGAGGTCGTAGACGAACGTGTCGGACGCCTTGCCGGAAGGGTTCACCTTGCCGGAGAGCACGTTGCCGAGAGACTCGAAGCCTGCCTGCCTGGGATGGGGTGCCCACACGACGCCCTTGATCTGGGAATACTCATCTCGCCGTTAGACCACGACTGACCTGGCGCCCCTGTCCTCCCAGTAGTCCCAGAAGGACTGCTCCATCTCGACGAGGGCGCGTCTCGTATGGACGTACCTCCCCCCGCGAGCTGGCCGGAGAGCATATCCCCCCTGTCGCGTCCCGAATGCCTCGCCTGCTCGAGCCACAGGAAGCAGGCGAGATAGTGCCCCAGCCACTTCGTCGACGCCCCATGGAAGGGGAGCAGGAACTCCCTGGGCCTCTGGCGCATCGCGTTGGCGAGCCCGAGCTCGCCGTGCGTGGCTTCCTTCGCAACGGTCGCCACGTGCCCGGAGACCCCGAGCGCAGGGAGCACGCGCGCATATCCCGCATGGTCGTCCGTGGCGACCCATGGGCTGCCGGCGACGCCGGCAAGGGCGTCCCTCGGCTCCGCATCGCTCGGGCGCCCCCTGCCGCAGAGCACGGCACATTCGTCTCCGAGGCCGTTCGCGGCGCACTCCACGCAGGCCTTCTCGCCCGATACGCCGCGGGAACGCACGGCGTGGCCGTGCGCGTGGGCCCCCTCGGCATCTTCAGATCGGGCCTCCCCCTGTTGCCCGCGAGCGACTCGTCGAGGTGGGTGCCGCCCGCCTGGCACGATGCGGCGGGGCCATCCCCGAAGGGCTGGAGCGCCGACCCCATCGCCCCGGAGGGCCCCATGCGCATGAACCAGGACGTCCTGAGGCAGACGTGGCAGGCAGAGGCGAGCACCCGAGCGTCATCCCCGCGAGCGCGCCCTCCGCATACGCGGCCCACGTGGCCGCGGAGAGCCTCGACATGGCCAGCACCGATCCCGTCCTCGCCGAGAAGGTCCTGCCGCACGAGCGGCACTTCCATCTCTGGAGCCCGTGGGAGTCGCGCCCCTTGCGGAAGGAGTCCGAAGACCCGCATCCCGGGCACCTCTCCGGAGACCCTGCGAGCGCGGACCCCGCCATCTCCCCGGCCATGAGGGCCTTCAGCCTCTCCAGGAGCTCGCGCTCCTCCGCTATCCCCAGCCTCTGCGGGCGCTGCAGCATCATGGAATCCATCCGGGCCTCCGTCCTGCGATGTCTTTGTTTGGCGGCATGCATCGCAGGCGGGGGCCCGGACAACATTGGGCCCTTCTCAGGTCAATCGTGGTCTAACAGCGAGATGGATATGCATAAATATCTGCAAAAACAAGCGGATGCTCTTTGTCAATCTTGTTAAGAAAGCACCGAGACCAACCGTTCGCGGAGCCGTTGGGTCAAACTACTTCACCAACGGAGGGGTGGTATCAAGGCCGTAATGTTCCCCTCACGTCAGAGAGAAGAGCACCTCATGAAGCAGCTCGCATCACTACTCACGCGCCGCGATTTTCTCGCGTGCGCCATCGCTGCCATGGGCACGACGGCACTTGCTGGATGTGGCTCTGCCTCGTCCTCGACGGGCTCGTCCACCAGCACCGCAACAACTTCAGCATCGCAGGACACCTACACGCTGGTGAAGGACGGACAGCTCACTATCGCGTCCGACCTCGCCAACCCGCCGCTTGACTACACCGACACCTCAGCCAACGAGCCCGCAGGCTTTGAGGTCGAGCTCATGCAGGCCATTGGCGAGAAGCTCGGCCTTACGAGCGTGTACCTCTCGCCCGTGAAGTTTGACACCATCATCCCCACCATCAAGCAGGGCGGTACGGCCGACGTGGGCGTTTCCAATTTCACGATCACCGACGAGCGCAAGGAAGAGATTGACTTCACCGACCCCTACCTCGACTCCAATCAGGGCCTCGTGACCACGAAGGCCGCCACCAAGACCACGCAGGACGATCTTGACTCCACAGACGCCAAGGTGGCCGTGCAAGCCGGTACCACCGGCGAGTCCTGGGTCCAGGAGAACCTCCCCAACGCCACCTGCGTCTCGCTCGACGACCCCGTCGTGGCGCTCACGGGCGTCCAGTCCGGCCTCTACGACGCGGCCGTGGCCGACCTCCCCGTGGTGAAGTACCTCGTGAACAACTCCTTCACGGACTGCCAGGTCTCCATCGAGATTCCTACGGGCGAGTAGTACGGCATTGTTGTTTCCAAGGACAACCCCGCGCTCACGAGCGCAATCAACGACGCCTTGGCACAGCTCGACCAGGATGGCACGCTGAAGGACCTCAAGACCAAATGGTTTGGCACAGACCTGTAACGGTCCATGAACGGTCCGTGACCACGTCTTGTAACGTCGCACAGCAACAATGGGAGCACAAGCACTGCCCGTCACGGGACGGGAGGGACTGGGAGAAGGGAACACCATGAAGAATTCCATGAGCAGGCGTCAGTTCATCCTCGCCGCGGGTGCCCTTGCGGGCAGCGCGGCGCTCGCAGGCTGCGGCGAAAGCTCCACCAGCTCCTCCAGCAGCCAGGGCACAAGCTCGAGCGCCTCGTCCTCCTCGAGCGATGACTCCTATGCGCTTGTGAAGGACGGCACCCTGACCGTCGTGGCCGAGCTGGGTTTTGCACCGTTCGAGTACATGGACGACAAGACCGGCGACCCCGAGGGCTTCGACGTCGACGTCATCAACGCCGTTGCTGAGAGGATGGGCCTCGCGTGCGAGTACCTGCCCAACCAGAAGTTCGACACCCTCGTGCCTCTCATCAAGCAGGGCGGCAAGGCCGACGTTGCGGTGGCCGCCATCACGATCACCGACGAGCGCCTGCAGTCCGTCGACTTCTCCGAGCCCTACCTCGACTCCAACCAGGCCATCGTTGCCCTGAAGGGCTCCACCGAGACCGAAGAGACCCTGAACGATGCCTCCAAGCAGGTCGTGTGCCAGGGCGGTACCACCGGTAACGACTGGATCCAAGAGAACCTTCCCAACGCCACACGCGTCCCCGTCGACGACGTCACGGCCGCTCTCACCGGTGTCCAAACCGGCCTCTACAGTGCGATGGTCGTTGACCTGCCTGTTGCTAAGTACATGCTCACCAACTCCTTCTCCGACCTCGATATCATCGAGGAGATTGCCACGGGCGAGCAGTATGGCATCGCGGTATCGAAGGACAACCCCAACCTTAGGAAGGCCATCAACAAGGCACTCGAGGAAATGAAGGGCGATGGCACAATGGACTCCATCGAGACCAAGTGGTTTGGCTCGACCATCTAGCAGGTATCATCGAGGCACGAAATCAATGGCGGGGCCACATGGCCCCGCTTTCCACTCAGGAGCAAAGATTACCTTGGCACACATGCATGAGAACGTATTGACGGGAGGGGAGGACCTACGCTCCTCGGAGGTCTGCTACGGCTGCGTTACCAGGCGCGTGCCCGCACTCGCCCTTGCGCTTGCAGCTGCGTTCGCCCTCGTCTTCACGCTTGCAGCACTGCCGACGAGCGCGCTGGCCATGACCACCAACAAGGCCACGGCTCGCCCCAACGAGGATGGCGGCACGGGCGTCATTGGTGCGATGGACACCCGTCTTACCTGGGAGGGGACCGTTGGCGATGGCGAGGAGGTCTCCTCAATCACGCTGAGCCTTCCCGACGGCGCGACCTTCGACCATGCCTCCACCCGCGTCACGGTGCTCGACGGCCTCAACCGCACGAGCATCGATGGCGCCGCGACCTCGTCAGGCAACTCGATGAGCGTGCAGTTCTCGGAGAGCATCCCCGCTGGCTCGCTTGTGCGCCTTGAGATCACGGACATGCAGTTCCCCGCTGACGGCGGTGACTATGTTGTCTCGGGTAGCTATACCACCGCAGACGGCCAGTCGCGCACGCTTGATGATTCCGCTGCCATTATGGTGATTGCAAACACGCCGCTCCAGGCGGCTGTAAGCTGGCTTGACGCCCAGCCTTGGGTTGCTGCCTGGAACTCCAACCCGTTCCTCGGCATGTTCTTCAAGCCCCAGCTGCTCCTGACCTCGTTTGCGTCGCTCTTCCCAGGCTGGCTCGTCTGCCTGGGCATCGTGCTTGCGTGCTATCCCTTCGCCATTGTGCTCGGCCTGGCCTTCGCCATGCTCAAGACGAGCCGTTACAAGGCGCTGCGCGCCATCGCTATCTGCTACATCAACATTCTTCGCGGCACTCCGCTCTTCCTGCAGATCTACATCATGTTCTTCGGCCTGCCCATGGTGGGCATCAACATCGACAACAACGTCCTCGGCATCGTCGTGATGGCTGTGAACTCGTCTGCCTACCTGGCCGAGATCTTCCGTGCGGGCATCCAGTCCATCCCCCAGGGCCAGTACGAAGCCGCGGCCTCCCTGGGCATGAATGGCTTCCAGACCATGACCTCGGTCATCTTGCCGCAGACCGTGCGCCGTGTGATTCCCACGGTGACCAGCGACTTCATCACGTCCTACAAGGACACCTCGCTCCTCTCCTCGGTGGGCGTCATGGAACTCATGATGTTCTCGAAGAATCTCACCACCACCACCGGCAACATCACCCCTTACATGGCCGCAGCCATCTACTACCTCATCGTGACGCTGCCGCTCATCAAGGTCGTAGGCATCATCGAGAACAACATCGCCCGCTCCGAGCGCGGCGGTGGCCCAAGGCCCAAGCATCACACCGTGACCAGCGCATCCCGGGAGTCTTCCGCGGCCGAGCAGGACCCCGCGTCTTCCGCTGAGGCCTCCCACGCCGCGCCGCTCAAGGCGGCCCCTGCGGCCGACGTCCTCGCGGCCCTCTCGGCGCCGTTTGTCTCACATCCCACCGTCGACCTCGGAGGTGTCGCAGATGGCGAGTAAGCACCATCACAAGCGCGAGGACATGCCCGTCGTTCCTGATGCCCTTTCCGCAGAGGAGGCGGCGCGTCTCGCCCTTGCCGCCGACCAGGGTCTGACCAAGCACCGCTTCACCGAGGGCGAGCACCCCACCGTGCGCATCGAGCACCTCAACAAGTCCTTCGACGAGACCAAGGTCCTGCGTGACGTTAACTTGGACGTGTGGCCGGGAGAGGTCGTCGTGGTCCTAGGGCCGTCCGGCTCCGGCAAGTCGACCATGCTTCGCTGCATCAACCTGCTCGAGACGCCTACAGCCGGCCACATCCTGATTGAGGACCAAGAGATTACAGGGCAGAGCAAGACCGATGCCAACAAGCTGCGTCGTGAGGTTGGCATGGTGTTCCAGTCGTTTAACCTCTTCCCGCACCTCACAGCCAAGCAGAACGTGATGATTGGCCAGACCAAGGTCTTGAAGCGCTCGAAGGAAGAGGCCGAGGCCGAGGCCATGAAGCAGCTCACGGCCGTTGGCCTTGCCGACCGTGCGGACTTCAAGCCGCCCCAGCTCTCCGGTGGCCAGCAGCAGCGCGTGGCCATCGCCCGCGCCGTTGCCATGCACCCCAACGTGCTGCTCTTCGACGAGCCCACGAGCGCCCTCGATCCCGAGCTGGTCCGCGGCGTCCTCGACGTCATCCGCGATTTGGCTGGGAACTCGGGTATGACCATGATCGTGGTCACCCACGAGATGGACTTCGCCCGTGAGGTCGCCGACCGCGTGGTCTTCATGGAGGATGGTGTGGTAGTCGAGCAGGGTGTGCCCGAGAAGGTCTTCGACCACCCCGAGAACGCGCGTACGGCCGAGTTCCTGGGGTCCATCGGCTAGTCCGCAGCTTGCGGCAACGAGGCGCCATGCCGGCGGCTGCCGGGCATGGCGTTTCGTCTACCTGCACGTTGTTTTGGATTTTCTCGGGCTAGCGCAGCCATGAGTACGTCTGTGCTACTCTGGTTGATGGATTTTATGCGAGACAAGCTGCAATAGCTATGGCACAACCGGCAGGGGGCTAGCGTGCATCACAAGAACATCCTGCTCATATCTGGTACCACACGTCTGCACGATCGCATGCGCGAACTCTCTCATGCAATCGACGTTTCCATCGCCCTTGCGAACGAGGAGACCTTCTCGCAGGCCGTCTCTTCCGGGCATGAGTTTGATCTTGTCATCCTCGATGCTGATGGCATGTCCCAAGATACGCTGGGCGCCGTGGATTCATTTGTTGCCGACAACGGCTTCATCCCAATGCTTCTGGTGCAAGATCCTGACAAGCTTGCCACCATGCGCATGCCCACACAGGGCAAGAACGATTTCATCCTCTCCACGGCTGGCGTCGATGAGCTTGAGGTGCGCTGCTCGCTTCTGCTGTGGCCAGGTGAGGAGAGTGCGCCGGCAGACATCGTGACCGTCGACAACATGACCATTAATCTGGCCACGTATCAGGTCTACATTGACGAGAAGCCCGTTGACCTCACGCTCATGGAGTACTCGCTCCTCTCGTTTTTGGCCACGCACCCGTCGCGTGCGTACTCGCGCGAGACGCTGCTTCACCGCGTGTGGGGCTTTGAGTACTGTGGCGGCACCCGCACGGTCGACGTTCACATCCGTCGCGTGCGCTCCAAGGTTGGTCCGCAGGTCGCTGCCCACATCGTAACCATCCGTGGCGTAGGCTATCTTTTCCGTGTGTAGGCGTTGCCCGCGTGAACCGTATCACTGACTGGTCGCCGGGGCTGCCAAAGGGCAGCTCCTTTTATGCACTGGGGCGAGAAGGACGTGGATTGTGCCCTGGGTTTCAGGAACACAAAAGCCTTGTCACGCGGACGTGGGGATGCGGTGCCGGATGTGGTCCCTCTCGCGTATCGGGGTACATTCACAGACGTACATAGGACGGCCCGCCAGGCCGCCACAGACGAAGGGTGGGACGTTTCCATGGCAGACTTTTCCGCGGGCGAACCCGACGAGGGCATGACGGGCGTGGGCTCGGACCCTCAGCAGAATCAGGGCTCCCAGCCCACACAGGCACGGCCGACGCAGGCCCATGACTACGCGAATTACGGCGGCGGGGGTGCGGCCTATCCTCCAAGCGCTGCCGATGGAAGTGGCGGTAAGCCGGGCAACGACAAGAAGGGCGGCCTGGGCAAGCCCATCGTCGCCGGTGCCCTCTCTGGCGTCGTGGCAGCGCTTGCACTCGTGCTGGCGCTGACCCTTGCCGGCACCTTTGACAAGTCCCCCTCGACCGGCACCAGCCCCTCCTTGGGCAGCTCTACCTCGAGCAGCAGCACCATCAGCATCACGTCGAGCGACACCTCGGCATCGACAGCCGAGGCCGTGGCCGCCAAGGCCATGCCCTCCGTGGCCTCGGTGAACGTCACCTATGACGACGGCTCAGGCCTTGGCTCTGGCGTCATTCTCGACGCCGACGGCAACATCATCACGAACTACCACGTAATCGATGGTGCCACCTCAATCAGCGTGACGATAGGCGGCAAGAGCTACGAGGCCAGCGTTGTTGGCTCCGATTCCTCTTCCGACCTTGCCGTTATCAAGGCAGACCTTAACGGCGACTCCGTGACGCCCATCGAGATAGGCGATTCCTCCAAGCTTAACGTGGGCTCTTGGGTCATGACCATCGGCAGCCCCTTTGGCCTCGACCAGTCCGTCTCCGAGGGCATCGTCTCCGCCCTGTACCGCAACGAGCTCCTGCAGTCCAGCTCGGGCGATACCATCTACACCAACCTCATCCAGGTTGATGCAGCCATCAACCCCGGCAACTCCGGCGGCGCGCTCGTGAACGACCAGGGCCAGCTTGTGGGCATCAGCACGCTTTACTCGTCCAGTACCGAGTCCTTCGCGGGCATTGGCTTTGCCATCCCGGGCAACTACGCCGTCGAGATCGCTAACGAGATCATCAACGACGGGAAGGTCACGCACGCCTACGTTGGCCTCTCGATGCAGACCGTGAACGCCCAGAACGCACGCTCTAACGGCCTGTCCGTGAACCAGGGCGCCTACGTGGCCGAGGTTGTCTCAGGCGGTCCCGCCGACCAGGCTGGCATCGAACGGGGCGACATCATCGTTGCCATGGACGGCGAAGAGATCACCTCCGCAGACGGCATGGTCCTCGCGGTTCGCTCGCATGACATTGGCGATACCGTCACCGTGACGGTTGTGCGTGGCACCGAGACCAAGGACGTCACCGTGACGCTGGGCTCCGACGAGGTGCTGCAGGCAGAGCGCGAACAGCAGGATTCCACCTCGACGAATGGCACCACCGACAACAGCCATGGTCTTAACGGCAACGGTATCGGCACCAACGGCACCACGACGCAGGACGAGCTCGAGCAGTGGATCGAGGAGCGCCTGCAGCAGCGCCAGGACTCCACCGGCTCCTATGCCACCGGCGCCGGGGCCAACTATATGGCGGACGGCGCAGATGGTGACGCAACGGTCGTCTCAGCTGGCGGCTGGGTAGCATAGCCTGCCAGGAACGATCCAAGGCATTTGGCAAGCGCGGCGGGGTCCTGTGGCTCCCGCCGCGTCTTTCCGTTGCGCCTATTTGTGTCGCGCGAGGCGTGTAACCTTTACTCAGGAGTATCGCCAAGAGGAGGTCCCATGGCTGAGGTAAAGTGCCCTAACTGCGGAAAGGTCTTCCAGGTAGACGAGGCGGGCTACGCGCAGATCCTGCAACAGGTCCGCGATGCCGAGTTCAAGCGTCAGCTTGACGAGCAGCGCGCCCTTCTGGAGCAGCGCGAGGCTGCTTCGGTGGAGGCGGTGCGCGCCAAGGCCGAGGGGGACCTGCGTGCCCAGCTTGCCGAGAGGGACGCCTCGATAGCTCGCCTCACCGAGCAGCTTCGCTCTCAGGAGGCGCAGGCCAAGGGTGCGCAGGAGCTTGCTGTGACCCGTGCCACCGCCGAACGTGACAAGCACCTGGTGGAGCTGCAGTCCCGGGTTCAGGAGGTCTCGGCCAAGAAGGATCAAGAGATCGCCGTTCTCAACCAGCGACTGGTCGAGCAGGAGAAGTACAAGGACCAGGAGATCCGCGACCGCGAAGACGAGATCGAGCGCATCAAGAACCAGCGCTCGCGCCTTTCGGTCAAGCTCATCGGCGAGACTCTCGAGCAGCACTGCGAGTCCGAGTTCAACAAGGTGCGCATGATGGCCTTCCCGCGCGCGGAGTTCCACAAGGACAACGATGTGGTCGATGGCAGCAAGGGCGACTACGTCTTTAGGGAGTGCGACGAGTCCGGTACCGAGATTGTCTCGATAATGTTTGATATGAAGAACGAGGACGACAGCTCCGTCAACCGCAAACGTAACGAGGACCACCTTGCCAAGCTCGACCGCGACCGCCGTAACAAGCACTGCGAGTATGCGGTTCTCGTCTCCACGCTCGAGCCCGAGAGCGAGCTGTACAATGCGGGCATCGTGGACGTCTCGTATCGCTATCCCAAGATGTACGTGGTACGGCCGCAGTTCTTCCTGCCCATCATTAGCCTGCTGAGAAACGCGGGCCTGAATGCCGTCTCCGCTCGGCGCGAGCTTGCCGAGGTGCGGCAGCAGAACCTCGACGTCACCAACTTCGAGGAGAAGCTCGAGAAGTTCAAGCAGGGCTTTGGGCGTAACTACGAGCAGGCCTCCAAGCGCTTTGGCGAGGCAATCGAGCAGATTGACCGCTCCATTGCGTCACTCCAGAAGGTGAAGGAGAGTCTCACCAAGTCCGAGAACCAGCTTCGTCTGGCCAATAACAAAGCCGAGGACCTCACCATTAGGCGCTTGACTCGCGGGAACAAGACCATGAAGGCTGCCTTCGAGCAGGCCGCGCAGGTGCGTGCGGATAAGGGGGATTCCGACAACGCCGTCGAGCCGGATTCGGTGGAGTAGCGGGTGGGTGCCTGGGTGTCGTTGAGGGCAGCTATGCCGTGCCGTGCGTACGCACGAGTACGTCTTTCTGCCGAGAGGATGTTCCAGGATTCCTGATGAGGCAAGAAGAGGCTGTTATGCGTACGCATACGTAAGACCTTCCGCCAAATAGGTGGCTCAAGAGGCCTTTTGTGGCAGAGAAGTTCCGTCGTGCGTACGCACAACCCCGAAGTGCTGCCATGGCCTTCTCGCCCAACTGGGGAAACGCGACTGGGACGCCAGAAACCCTTGGTGGTGCGTACGCACAATCCAGGCCTTTTGCCAGGGGGGAGCCCCCAAGACCCTACCTTGGCAACAAAAGCCCATCCTGCGTACGCCAAGCGCACCCTCCCGCCGCGCCCCTCTCAAACCCGTCACGGATCAGGCGGCTTGCTGCCAACCCCTCCACAATCCACCGCCGTCATGGTTGGTTCATACCCATGAGGGGTATATTGTACGCAGTGATAGATGCCCATGAGGGGTATGTGCGACGGACTCTAGCAAGGAGGGGAGTCTCAAATGGAACCATCAGATGCCCGGGTAGAGCTATCTGCCGTCCAGGACGCCAAAGAGTGCTGCCGCAAGAAGCAGACGCCACGCTCCGAGGAGCTCAAACACGACGTCACCTGCCGCATCAACCGAGCCATCGGGCAGCTCAACGGCATCAAGGCGATGGTGGAGGAGGACCGCTACTGCGGTGACGTCCTGACCCAGCTCGCCGCCGTCGAGTCGGCGGTGAGGGCCGTAAGTCGCGAGGTCATGCAGGACCACCTTGAGACTTGTGTGGTCGAGCGCATTCGGGCGGGCGACACCGAGGTTGTCGACGAGGTCATGCGCCTCTTCAAGAAGTTCATGTGAGTCCTGTCCGCAGGCAGGGCCAGACCACAGCAACTCCCTGCTCCCAGGGACGCAACAGCGAAGGGAAGCAAGCACGATGAAGCAAACGTTCGACATTACGGGCATGACCTGCGCGGCCTGCTCGGCGAGGGTTGGCAAGGCCGCATCAGGCGTGCCCGGCGTGAGCGACGCCAACGTCAACCTTCTCAAGAACTCGATGGAGCTCGACTACGACGGCGACCCAAAGACGGCAGCTGCGGTTGTCTCTGCAATCGAGGATGCGGGCTATGGCGCGTCTCCGCGCCAAGCAGTTGGCAACGCCTCCAGGAGCGCGTCTTTCGTCGACCCTCGGGAGGGCGCCCAGAAGGCCATCGACGCAAAGCAGAGGCAGCTCATCTGGTCCATCGTCTTTGGCGTGCCCCTCTTCTACCTGGCCATGGGTCCCATGCTCGGCTGGCCTGAGGTTCCGGGGCTCGACGGCATGCAGGGCATGATGGCATCCGCGGTGACGCAGCTGCTTCTTGCCACCTGCGTGCTCTTTGTCAACCGCGGCTACTTTGTCATGGGCTTCAAGACCCTGGCGCACCTCTCGCCCAACATGGATTCGCTCATCGCCATTGGCTCTGCCGCAAGCTATGCCTACAGCCTGGTTGGCGTCTACCAGATGGCGCTGGCGCTTGGCGCCATGGACCTCGAAACCGCGCACTACGCCATGATGCACTCGCTGTACTTTGACTCGGCCGGCACCATCCTCGTGCTCATCACGCTGGGCAAGTACTTCGAGGCCCGTGCCAAGGGCAAGACGACCTCGGCGATCAGTGCGCTCATGGACCTCGCGCCCAAGACGGCCCGCGTTCGCCGCGGCGGCGAGGAGGTCGAGGTACCCACCGACGAGGTGCGCGTAGGCGACATCGTGGTGGTGCGCGCCGGCGAGTCCGTGCCGGTCGACGGCGTCATCCGTGAGGGCTCGGCCTCGATTGACGAGTCTGCCATCACCGGCGAGCCGGTACCTGCCGAGAAGGGCGTGGGAGGCCGCGTGACCGGCGCTACCGTGAGCCAGCGCGGCTGGTTTGCCATGGAGGCCACGGCCGTGGGCGATGACACGGCACTTGCGAGCATCATCCGCCTCGTGGACGAGGCCACGGGCTCCAAGGCGCCCATCGAGCGTCAGGCTGACAAGATCGCGGGCGTCTTTGTTCCCGTGGTCATGGCAATAGCAGCCGTCACCTTCCTGGGATGGATTGCCATCTTCGCCCCCGCGGACTTCGCGACGGCGTTCAACCATGCCGTCTCCGTCCTGGTCATCTCCTGCCCCTGCGCTCTGGGCCTTGCCACGCCCACGGCAATTATGGTGGGCACGGAGCGCGGTGCCAAGGTGGGTATCCTCATCAAGAGCGCCGAGGCGCTGGAGGGCGCGTGCGACCTCGATACCGTGGTGCTCGACAAGACCGGCACCATCACCGAGGGCAAGCCCCGCGTGACCGACGTCCGCCTGGCTGCAGGGGTGGGCGAGAGGGAGCTGGCGCGCGTTGCCGCAGCGCTCGAGCGCAAGAGCGAGCATCCGCTGGCACAGGCCGTCTGCGACTACGTGGACGAGTCGAATGCAGGTGCCGACAAGGGCGTGGACGCAACGGGCTTCCAGCAGGTCGCGGGTGGTGGCGTGCGCGCGACAGTCGACGGGTCCCCCGCAATCGCAGGCAACGCCCGCCTCATGGCCTCGGCTGGCGTGGACGTCTCGGCGCTCGCGCCGCAGGCGGACGAACTTGCGGCGCAGGCAAAGACGCCGCTCTACTTTGCTCGTGATGGTCGCGTGTTGGGCCTTCTCGGCGTTGCCGACGTCGTGAAGCCAACCTCGGCCTCTGCCGTGGCGCGCCTGCGTCGCATGGGCGTACGCACCGTCATGCTCACGGGCGACCAGGCAAAGACCGCCGAGGCCGTGGCGCGCCAAGTGGGTGTCGACGAGGTCGTGGCCGGTGTGCTGCCCAGCCAGAAGGAGCAGAAGGTTCGCGAGCTCCAGGGCGAGGGCCGCAAGGTGGCCATGGTGGGCGACGGCATCAACGATGCCCCCGCGCTTGCCAGGGCGGACGTGGGCATCGCCATTGGCGCTGGTACCGATGTGGCCATCAGCTCGGCAGACGTGGTGCTCATGCACTCCGACCCGGCTGACGTGGCAACCGCCATCGAGCTCTCCCATGCCACCATGCGAGACATTCGCCAGAACCTGTTTTGGGCGCTGTTCTACAACGCGATCTGCATCCCTGTGGCCATGGGCGTGCTCTCGCCTCTGGGCGTGACGCTCAACCCCATGGTGGGGGCGGCCGCAATGGGCTTCTCGTCCGTGTTTGTGGTCTCTAACGCGCTCAGGCTCTTTGCCTGGAAGCCCAGCCGGGCAAGCGAGGGGGATGTCGCGTCCGCCAACGACAAGGCAATTCCGGCTACCGTGGTGTACGATGCCGCGAATACGGCCGAGGCCAGTAACGTAGCCGCCACAGATGCGGCTAACAGCGAGAGGAGCAATGCTATGGAGAAGAAGCTTAACGTTGAGGGCATGATGTGCGAGCACTGTGTCGCCCATGTGACCAAGGCCCTCGAGGGGGTTCCGGGCGTGAGCTCGGTCAAGGTCTCGCTCAAGGGCAAGGACGCTGTTGTCGAGGCAGACCCCACCGTGACGGACGACGCGCTTGTCGCAGCCGTGAAGGACGCTGGCTACGAGGCCTCCGTCGCCTAGGGCGAAGGTCTCGCCTGCGAGGGCCCTGGTTTTCTCGCTCGAGGCGTTCCTCGCCTAGAAGTACATGCCGTTCAAGGGTCTCGCTGGCATTGTGCCGCGAGGCCCTTATTCTTGTAGACTAGATATGTCTAATTTGGCTGGCGCTTGGTGCTGCGCCTTGCCACGGGACGAACGGGGGAGCACTTATGGCAAGAATCGGCGCGCTCGAGGCGGGTGGAACCAAGATGATCCTCTCTGTGGGGACGCCAGACGGCAAGGTGACCGAGCACGAGGAGATTCCCACCGGAGGTCCCCATGACTGCGTTGGCCGCATGGTCGAGTGGTTTGGCTCCCACAATGTTGATGCCCTTGGCATTGGCGCGTTTGGCCCCACCGGCGTGAACCCATCGCTTCCCAGCTACGGCAAGATCCTCGATACCCCCAAGACCGCATGGTGCCACTTCGACCTCCTGAGCGCCTTCGAGTCCCTGGGCATTCCCATTGGGTATGACACGGACGTCAACGCTGCGTGCCTGGGCGAGGTCACGTATGGCTCGTGCAAGGGGCTCGACACGGTAGTCTACCTTACGATTGGCACCGGCATCGGTGCAGGCGTGATGGTGGGAGGCCGACTCTTGCACGGCATGCTCCACCCCGAGGCAGGCCACATCCTGCTTGAGGTCCAGCCTGGTGATGAGGGCAACTGCGTGTGCCCGTATCATGACCGCTGCCTTGAGGGCTTGGCCGCCGGCCCCTCCATCGAGCACCGCTGGGGCAAGAAGGGCTTCGAGCTGGCAGGTCGCCCGGAGGTATGGGAGCTTGAGAGCACCTACCTTGCCGAGGGCATCTCGACCTACGTGCTGTGCTACTCTCCGCAGCGCATCGTGCTCGGCGGTGGCGTCATGAAGCAGACACAGCTCTTCCCGCTGGTGCGCAAGAAGGTCCTCGAAAATCTGAACGGCTACCTCGTGACGCCGGAGCTTGCGGACATCGACTCTTACATCGTGGAGGCCGGCTGCAGGGGCGACCAGGGCGTCCTCGGCTGCATCGAGCTGGGACGCCGTGCGCTGGAGGCCGCCCGCGGGTAGGTTGCTGGCGCGCGTGGCGTAGGGTGTTCTCAGCCGTGACGCAGGAGCCCGGGCAGGCTGACACGGAAGAGGCCAGAAGCCCAAATCTTCTGACGCTCACCATACATTCGCAGGCCAGAGGATGTTTCCTCTGGCCTGCTCCCTTTTGGCGACAGTTCACGTTTGTGAGGCATGATCTCTGGAGGAATTCGCGGCTTCCGATGTGGAGATTGAAATCTCTATACGATAATATTCGCAAAATAATGCGATACGCGATATATTGCGAATAGTAAGATATTGCGAAGGGCGGAGAGCTATGAATGACAGGGTCACGAACAGCGCACTGGCGGGCAGCATTGTCAGAAGGGTCCGCGAGGACAAGGGCCTCTCGCGAGCGAAGCTTGCCACGGAGGCGGGCGTGAGCGCACGAAGCCTGTACTCGTTTGAGATGGGGGAGTCCGAGAATCTGGGCTTGGGACACTTCCTTAGGATTCTCGACTGTCTCGGGCTCTCGATGTTTATAGGCGAGTCGGATGGCGCTGACGCGAATCATGGCTCGTATGCCGTGCCTGGTTGGAACGACCTCGGCAATCAGTGGCGACTCGATGAGAGGGGGGACACGAGATGAGGGCCAACAGGCAGGCGGTCTTCGTTGGTGGTAACAGGTGCGGGGTCCTGACCGAGGACTCACATGGCTCCATCTCGTTTGCTTACGACCGTGGCTACGACGGAGTCCCGCTGTCTCTATCCATGCCCGTTGGCCTCGCGCGATATGGCAATCGGGTTGTCCGTCCTTTCCTGCAGGGACTTCTCCCCGACGAGGCCTCCACGCGCGCGTCCATCGGAGCGAGGTATGGTGTCTCGGGCGAGAACCCGTTCCGCCTTCTGGGTGTCGTGGGCATGGAGTGTCCTGGAGCTGTGCAGGTTCTGGAGGAGAATGCCGAACCGCCAGCCACGGATGACACGGACGGGTTGGTCGCGCTTACGGATGCCGAGATTGAAGCGAGGCTCCGAGAAGTGAAAGCTGACATGTCCTCCGTTTGGACAGACGTTGACAGTTCGCTGGGACACTGGTCGCTCGGAGGGTGCCAATCGAAGTTTGCCCTCAGGGAGAGGGAAGGAAAGTGGTATGCGTGCTCCGGATCTGCTGCCACTACTCACATCCTCAAGCCGGGAGTTGCAGGTTACGAGGGCCAGGCACTTGTCGAGTACCTATCGATGCGCGTGGCGCGAACAATCGGCTTGCCTGTCGCGGACGTGGAGTACCGTCGCTTCGGGAGCGAGCATGCGATAGTCATCGGACGATACGACAGGGTCACTATGCCTGACGGCACCGTGAGGCGAATCCACCAGGAGGACCTCTGCCAGGCGCTCGGCGTTCCACCTCAGACGAAGTATGCCGAGCAGGGCGGCCCAACGACATCAGACATACTCCGCCTGATGCGAATGACCGGCTCGAACGCGCGCGAGAACGCGTACCGATTCATCTTGTATCTCTTCTTCAACTACCTGATTGGCGCTACCGACGCGCATGCAAAGAACCACTCGCTGCTCCACATCGCTCCCGGAGACATGAGGCTCGCGCCGCTCTACGACGTCGCGACCATTGCGGCCTACGAAAGCCTTGCCCCGCGCAAAAGGAAGCCACTGCGAGCAGCCCTCTCAATTGGAGGAGAGAATCGCTTCGGGATGGTCGGACGCGAGCAGGTTGAAAAGATGGTCCGCGACGGCAACCTCGACGAGCTTGGTATTGGTGCCGGCCTCCTCTGCGAGAGGTTCGAGCTTATGGTAGGCATGCTCCCGGGGGCAATCGCGCGAGAAGCAGATGCCGTGGAGAGCGTGGAGCCCGCCTTCCGGCCCCTGGGCCAGAAGATCGTGAACGAGGTCAGCGCCAACTGCCGAAGATCAATCGAGAGACTGTGAGCCGGCGCTTCCCTGACACGGAAGAGGTCACAAGTTCAAATCTTGTAACGCCCACCACGAAATCGCAGGCCAGAGGCCATGTCCTCTGGCCTGTTTTCTTTTGGACCGCATTTGGACCACGTTCCTGGCAATCAGTCTTCGGAAAAGTCCGTCCCCGATTGTCGCTGAACCACCCACTACGCAATAGTGAAAATATACGGTTTTGCGTAATGGCGGAAGGTTGCCACCATTGCCGTGCGCCTACCCAAGCAGCCATCGGGCGATGTCGACGATGCGTATCCCCTCGTAGCCGTACTCGGAGTGCCTCGTCCTCGCGATGATCATCTTGGGATAGGCGTCATGTATCTGCAGGAGCGGCTCGCATTCCCTCCTGAAGGTCCTCTCGTTCGAGAGGTCGTCGCTCACCTGGATGTAGACCTTCTCGCCCTGCCTCAGCGCAACGAAGTCGACCTCCTTCTTGTATAGGGTGCCCGTGTAGACCTCATAACCGCGACGCAAGAGCTCGATGGCCACGATATTCTCGTAGACGTGGCCCCAGTCCATGTTCTTGGTGCCACGCTTCGCGTACCTGAACGACTGGTCGACGAGGTAGTGCTTGTCGCCTGATGCGAGGTAGCGCTTCCCCCTGATGTCGTAGCGCCGTACGCGGTAGAAGGCGTAGGAGTTGCAGAGGTAGCCGAGGTAGGCACCAATCGTCTTGTCGGAAACCTTCAGGCCGTTCGTCGCGAGTGCCTTGGCGATGTTTCGTATCGAGGTAACGTTCCCGACGTTGTCCATCATGAAGTCGCAGAGCCTCTCGAGTTGCTGCACGTTGCGGATGCGATACTTCTGTCGTATGTCGCGTAGGACGAGCGTATCGAACACGTCTGCCACGTATTTGTATCGGTTGGCTTCGGACGTGTAGGGGTACGAGCCGGCCATGCCCCCCTTCGCGCACGTAGCGGTCGAAAGCTTCGTCAACATCCGTGAGCTCGTAGTATTCGCGAAATTCGGCGAGGGAGAAGGGAAACACCTCCAACTCGAAGGTGCGTCCCGTGAACAGCGTGGCTAGGTCGCTCGAGAGCAGGAAAGCGTTCGATCCCGTGATGTAGATGTCATAGCGCCCCGAGGCGTGGAGGCTGTTGATGCATTTCTCGAATCCCTCGCACATCTGCACCTCGTCGATGAAGACGATGTTCTCGGCGTCGGGACGGTATTGCGACTCGATGTATTCATTGAGCGCGTGATATTCGAGGAGCCCCTCGAACTCAATCAGGTTGAAGTTGACTTGGATGATGTTTGCACTTGGGATGGTCTCGCCGGCGCAATGAGCCAAGGCCTCCATGAGCTTCGACTTGCCGCTGCGACGCACGCCCGTGATTACCTTGATGTCTGGGGTGCCCACGACATTCCGGAGCCTGTCTAGGTATGCCGTGCGTTGTATTAGCTTCATAGATGCGCTCCTATTACGCAAAACAAAAATTAGTCAATATCGCGAAATAGTATACGCCCCGTAGTGCTATGCGACAGGTGCTGCTGTAGCTGGGCGGTGGGCGAGGCCTGACAATTCGGAACGATGGAGTGGGGGCGCGTGCGCGGTTCCCTCTGGCAGCGATGGTAGGCTTGAGATCGCACGACGAGCGAAAGGAATCTCTGACGCGGAAGACCGGAAGTTCAAATCTTCTAACCCCCACCACAAGCTCGCAGGCCAGAGGCTATGTCCTCTGGCTCTCTTTCTATTGGTGTATGCGAAGGCGTACGCGGAGCGTGTAACTCATTTCCGAGCCTGTAGACAAGCAAACGGTACACATTCGTTGCCCGAATCTGTACCGACCTGCGCGGGATACACATTCGGGTCCGAATGTGTATCGGCCACGGGACTCATGCCGCCCTCGGTGGCCGCTCTCGCCTAGCCAGGTGCGATTCGAACGTTCTGCAATCCCCGGCGACGTCCCAAAAGCCGTGGCCCCAAATTCCGTCTCGCGTTTGCGCTACCCTTTCGTAGTGGCTTCCGGGTACGAGAGGAGAAAGCATGGCTGAGAAGACCAGCGAGAACGACGTAGACGTGCCGAGAACGCAAGGCTCGCCCTTCGGCGATGTCGATGCTGATGTCAGCGCAAGCGCTCCGGCTCCCGCGCGCACGCCGCGTGCCCGCGCGGCCGAGCTCAATCGCATCCTCAGCCACGCCGCCTACGCCTACTACGCGCTTGACGCGCCGGAGATGACAGACGCCCAGTTCGACCGCCATCTCCAGGAGCTGCTCGCCCTCGAGAGGGCCCACCCCGAGCTGGTCACGCCCAACTCTTACACCCAGCGCGTGGGTGGCTATGTCTCGGAGCAGTTCGAGCCCGTGCGCCACGCCAGCCGCATGTACTCCATCGACGATGCCATGAACCTGGACGAGCTGGACGAGTGGCTCGCCCGTACCGACGAGGCGCTGGGATCCACGCCTGAGAACCCCGTCGCCTACACCTGCGAGCTCAAGATTGACGGCCTGGGCGTGGCACTCACCTATACGGACGCCCAGCTTGTGCGCGCGGCAACCCGCGGTGACGGCACCGTGGGCGAGAATGTCACGGCAAACGTCCTCACCGTCCACGACGTGCCCCGTGCCCTTGCGTCCGAGGGCCTCTCTCGCGTGGCAGGCGCCGGCCTCGGGCGCTCGATCGAGGTCCGTGGCGAGGTCTACATGCCCAAGCGCTCGTTCGCCCGTCTCAACGAGGCTGCCGACGCTGCTGGCCGTGAGCCCTTTGCCAACCCGAGGAACGCCGCCGCCGGCAGCCTTCGCCAGAAAGACCCCAAGATCACGGCCCACCGCGACCTCGAAACCTTCATCTACGCCGTGGCAGACGAGTCGCCCCTCTCGGTGACAAGCCAATGGGAGTTCCTGCATTGGCTCTCTAGCTGTGGCTTCCATGTGAACCCCAACGCGCGCCGCTGCACCTGCGCGGCCGAGGTGCACGACTTCTGCGCCACGGCGCTGGCGCACCGGGAGGACCTCGACTACGACATTGACGGCGTCGTGGTGAAGGTTGACTCTTTCGCGAGTCAGGCGGCGCTGGGCTTTACCGCCCGCGCGCCGCGCTGGTCCATCGCGTTCAAGTTCCCGCCGGAGGAAAGGCGCACGGTGCTGCGTGACATCCGCATCCAGGTGGGGCGCACCGGCGTGCTCACGCCCGTTGCCGAGTTTGACCCCGTGAGCGTGGCCGGCTCCACCATCGCGCGTGCCACGCTCCACAACATCGACGAGATCCGCCGCAAGAACGTGCGTGTGGGAGACACGATTGTGGTGCACAAGGCTGGTGACGTGATTCCCGAGGTCGTGGGGCCCGTGCTCGAGCTTCGCCCCGCAGGCTCCCAGGAGTTCCAGATGCCCACGCACTGTCCCAGCTGCGGGAGCCCCGTGGTGCGCGAGGAGGGCGAGGTGGCGTATCGCTGCGTCTCCATCGACTGCCCGGCCCAGGCCGTCGAGCGCCTCATCCACTGGGGCAGCCGCAACGCCATGGACATCGATGGCCTGGGAGACGAGCTGGTAGGGCGCCTTGTGGAGCAGGGCACACTTACCGATGTCGCAGACTACTACGACAAGCTCACCGTTGACGCGCTGGCGGCAACCCCCACCGGCCGCGCCTATGAGACGAGCAACAAGGGCCACACGGAGGGCGAGGACATTCTTGTCGGCCGCACCATCGCCGAGAAGGTCATGGCACAGGTGGACGAGTCTCGCTCTCGCGGCCTTGCGCGCGTCCTCTTTGGTCTGGGCATCCGCCACGTGGGCGCAAACGTCGCCGGGCTTCTCGCGCGTCACTTTGGCTCGCTCCAGGCGCTCATGGCGGCGGGCGAGGGCGAGATTGCGGCTATCGACGGCATTGGTCCAAAGATCGCAGCCTCCGTGCGCGAGTTCTTCTCGGTGTCGGAAAACTCCGCTGTGCTCGAGCGTCTGCGAGAGGCGGGGGTGGTCCTGGAAGAGCGGGTCACGGCACCCGAGCGCCCGCAGACGCTTGCGGGTCTTACCTTCGTGCTCACGGGGACGCTTGAGAACTACACCCGCGACGAAGCGGGAGCCCAGCTCAAGGCCATGGGCGCCAAGGTGTCGGGCTCGGTCTCCAAGCGCACGAGTTTCGTTGTGGCGGGCGCCTCCGCCGGCTCGAAGCTCACAAAGGCCCAGTCACTCGGCGTGCCGGTGCTTGACGAGGCGGCGCTTGCGCACGTCCTCATGACTGGCGAGGCGCCACAGGCGTAGCGCGTCGGCCTTTGCGTCACCGGCGCCGGCCCACGTCCCTTTCAGCAAACTAACAACGTTGTCGGACCCTCGTGCCATTGCGGCGCGGGGGTCCGCTGCTCAAGCTCGCTTTAAGTCCCACCTCGTAGATTGTTGCTATGCAATCGAAGCGCAAGGCGGGATGCGGGAGGTGGCGCATGATCACATCGCAGGTAGCACAGCCGTTGCCTGGTCAGGCTCCGGTGCACGTCCAGATGGTCTTCAAGCGCACGGAGGCCAAGTACCTTCTCACCAATGCGCAGCGCTCCCGCCTGGAGCGCCTCATATCCGCGCACGTTGCGCCCGACGAATTCGGCCCCTCTACGGTGCGCAACCTCTACCTGGACACACCCACGCTCCTTCTCGCCCGTCGCTCCCTGGGGCATCCGCTCTACAAGGAGAAGGTTCGCGTGCGCAGCTACCGTGCGGCAGGGGAGCATGACAAGGTCTTTCTCGAGCTCAAGAAGAAGTGCGACGGCGTCGTGTACAAGCGTCGCTGCACCATGGAGCTTGACGACGCCCTTGGCCTGTGCCAATGCCTTCGCGAGCCGTGGACGCAGGTGGAGCTTGAGCTTGCCGTAACCGCTGCGCGCGAGGGTGGCCTTCTCCCCGTGGCCTACGTCGCCTACGACAGGGAGGCGTTTTTCTCCACGGAGGACCGCGATCTTAGGCTCACGTTTGACAGGCGCGTGCGTGCCCGTTGGAGTTCGCTTTCGCTCACCGAAGATGTGGGCGAGCCGGTGCTTTCGCAGGGCCTCAACATCCTCGAGGTCAAGACGAGCAAGGCCATGCCTCTGTGGTTTGTGGCGTTTCTCTCGGAGGAGAGGCTGAGAAAGGCCACCTTCTCGAAGTACGGAACCGCATATCGCCTGCGCTATCCCAAGGGGTATCGTCCCCAGCTGGCACCCGCTCCCGTAATGGTGCCGGGAGGCATCTCACTGCCGGCCACCAATCCAGTGGGGGCCATCGCCAGGGCCTAGCACGCCTAGGCGGGCATCCCATCCAACGCAAAAGGAGGTCTCGCATGCTTGACTCCCTGTTTTCAACTTCCACGGCGACCGCGTCGACGGCCACGAGCGTCGAGTTGCTGCCGCTTCTCGTCTGCACGCTGTGCGCGCTTGTCCTGGGTGCCGTGCTTGCCGCCGTGTACTCGTACCGGCAGCGGCACACGCGCTCGTTCACCATTGCGCTTGTCGTGATTCCTGCCATCGTGTGCGTGGTGATTGCCATGGTGAACGGCAACCTTGGCGCAGGCGTGGCCGTCGCGGGCGCCTTTAGCCTCGTGCGCTTTAGGAGCGCACCCGGCTCTGGCCGCGACATCGCCTACGTGTTTCTCGCCATGGCGGTGGGCCTTGTGGCCGGCATGGGCTACCTTGCCGCCGCAGCGATGGTGACTGTGGTGATTGGTGGGGCCTGCCTTGCGCTGCAGCAGTTCACGGGTCGGTCGCGCACGCACGCGCGCGACCTCAGCCTGCGCATTACCGTCCCGGAGGACCTTGACTACAGCGGCGCCTTCGACGACGTGCTTGCGCGCTACACCACCTACCACGAGCTGGCTTCCGTCAGGACCTGCAACATGGGAAGCCTCTTTAGGCTCACCTACGACGTTGGCATGGAGGCGGGAACGAGCGAGAAGGCCATGATCGACGAGCTGAGGGCTCGCAACGGCAACCTGGAAGTGTCCCTCTCTCATCAGGAGGTGAGCGGCTATGGGCTCTAGGAACATGCACACCGGATTTGGCATCCTTCGCACCTGTGTGGCTGCAGGCCTTGCCCTTGCCCTGACCGTGGCCCCGCTTGTGGGGTGCGCGTCAGCGTCATCGGGGTCCGGCACGTCTGCGGCCAGCGCGGTGTTAACGGACGAGATGGCGGCTACCACTACGGCTGCGACCACGTCCGGCAATGCCGTCACACTGCTCGACACGACGGACGTCTACTCGGACCGCGACCAAAGCGGTGACTACGATGCCTCCGATGCAACCGCTATCACGCTCGCGGACGGTGGTACCACGGTTACGGGCTCGGGCGTTACGGTTGACGACTCGACCGTCACAATCACCCAGGCAGGGACCTATGTCGTCTCGGGTACGCTTTCTGACGGGCAGATCGTGGTTGACGCTGCCGATGATGCCAAAGTGCAGATAGTCCTTTCCGGCACGAGCGTGACCTCCGCGGATGCCGCCGCCATCTACGTTAAGGCTGCCGACAAGGTCTTCCTCACGTTGGCCGAGGGTACCACAAACGCGCTTGCCACCACGGGCTCGTTTGCGGACGCCGGGGATGGCAACAACGTGGACGGCGCGGTCTTCTCGAAGGCTGACCTTACGGTGAACGGCTCGGGGTCCCTCTCGGTCTCAAGCGCGCAGGGGCATGGCATCGTGTGCAAGGACGATCTCGTGATCTATGGCGGGACGGTTGACGTCACGGCTGCCGGCCATGCCATGCAGGGCAAGGACTCCGTAGCCATTGGGGCGGGAACGCTCAAGCTCACGGCGGGCACCGACGCGATCCACTGCGCCAACGACGAGGACGCCGAGAAGGGCTGGGTCTACGTCTCTGGCGGCACCATCACGGCCACGGCCACATCCGACGGCATTGACGCCGGACTCTTCCTCGAGGTGGACGGCGGCTCCATTGACGTTGCCGCTGCAGATGACGGATTGCACGCCGAGTACGGGCTGGTCATAAACGGTGGCACCATCACGGTGAGCCAAAGCTCCGAGGCGCTCGAGGGCTCCTACGTCTCCATCACGGGCGGCGTCATCGATGCCACCGCAACGGATGACGGCATCAACGCGGCGGGGGACCCCACGGAGACGTCTGCGGCCGATGGTGGCGCGGTGGGCGGGGGCATAGGCGGCATGGATGAGAATGACTCCACCGCCTATGTGACCATCTCTGGTGGCACCGTGCGCGTCGATGCCTCGGGTGATGGCATCGACTCCAACGGCAACCTTACGATCTCTGGCGGCGAGACCTACGTGAGCGGACCCACGAATGACGGCAACGGTGCGCTTGACTATGCAGGCAGCGGTACGGTGACGGGCGGCACCATCATCGCGACGGGCTCGACCGGGATGGCCCAAACGCTTGCGGCATCAGGCAGCCAGGGCGTCATGCTCGTCTCGGCGTCCGGAAGCGCCGGCGACTCGATCGAGGTGCTTGACTCTGCGGGTAACGTGCTTTGCTCCACAACCGCGACAAAGCAGTTTGCTTGCGTGGTCGTGAGCTGCGCGGGGCTTGAGTCCAACGGGACCTACACGCTGCGCGTGGGGTCCTCCGAGACGAGTGTCACCTTGAGCGACGGTTCGTACTCGGACGTCTCGGGTGGCTTTGGCGCAGGCGGTGGCATGGGTATGGGTGGGCCTGGCTCGGGTGGTCAGGTGCCGAGCGACACGCAGGCCCCAGGCGGTTCTGGTGGGCAGTCCCAGGCCCCCTCGTCTGCCGCCCAAGGCTAGGTGGCTGCTTCTCGGTGCGTCTTCGTGCTACCCTCATTTCAACGGTTCGGCGCGGTCAGAGAGTGGCCGCGCCGCGTCATATGGGGGTGGGTATGCAGCACCTTGTGGTTGTCGAGGACGACCTGGATATCAAAAACGAGCTTCTCGTACTCCTGCGCCGCAACGGCTACGACGCTCGGGCCATCGAGGGCTTCTCGGACGTGGTGGGGCAGATCCTCAATACCTCACCAGACCTTGTGGTCCTTGACCTTAATCTCCCCGGCATCGACGGACAGTACGTGTGCCGCGAGCTTAGGCGCAAGAGCAGCGTCCCCATTGTGGTGGTAACCAGTCGCGACAACGAAATGGACGAGCTCGTCTCGCTCTCTGCCGGCGCCGATGACTTTGTTCCCAAGCCCTACAACGGCCAAGTCCTCCTCGCCCACATAGCCTCTGTGCTCAAGCGCAGCTCTGCTACAACGCTTGAGTCCTCCCTTGTCATCCACAGAGGGGTCACGCTCGACACGGCGCGCTGCGGGGTGTCGAGCGATGGTCGCACTGCCGAGCTTACGAAAAACGAGTTGCGCATCCTTTCGCTTCTTATGAGAAATGCTGGCTCGGTGGTGTCACGGCAGCGCATCCAGGAGGAGCTTTGGCAGTCCGACGAGTTCGTGGATGACAACACGCTGACGGTCAACGTGAGCCACCTGAGGCAGACGCTGGCGGGCATTGGCGTCACGGGTTTCATTGCCACAAAGCGTGGCATGGGCTACATCATCGAGTAGACCTGCCATGAGATTCGGGTCGTATCTCAAGGACCATGCGGCGGCGATTACCCTTCGCTGCGCAGCCGTCGTGCTTGGGGCATTTATGCTGGTAGGGTATGGAACAGATGCCGGAGCGGCGTGCTTCTCGGCGGCTCTCGTCCTTGTCGCCTGCCTGGCTGCAGACGTTCTTGACTACAGGCGCCGCATTGGCTTCTTGCGTGAGGTGTCGCGCAGCGCGGACGGCCTTGACAGGCCCTACCTCACGCCCGAGCTGCTTGAGCGGCCGGACTTCCTTGAGGGGCGCGTGCTGTACGACGTCCTCGGGCGGGAGTCGAAGGCGATGGCAGACGAGGTGGCGGACCTCCGGACGGCTTCGCGGGAGTATCGCGAGTACATCGAGACCTGGGTGCATGAGGTGAAGACCCCCATTGCGGCGGCGCACCTCGTGGCGCAAAACCACCCCAGCCCCAATGTCGATGCCATGGATGCGCAGGTGACGCGCATAGAGGGATACGTTGAGCAGGCCCTTTACTACGCGCGTGGAAGCTCGCTTGACCGTGACTTCTCCATTCGCGAGGTCGTGCTTGGAGACGTTGTGCGCGATGCGCTGCGTAGGAATGCCCGCGCCCTGATCGACGCGCGCGTTACGCCCGGACTAGGGGAGGGCCTCGACGCCACGGTTCGCGCCGACCCAAAGTGGCTGTCGTTTATCGTGGGGCAGCTCTTGGTGAACGCGGCCAAGTATCGCCGGCCCGAAGACACGGCGGCTGCTGGTCACGTGCGCATCTCCGCGCTGCGACGCAGCCGCGGTATGGATGCGTACGAAACTGTGCTTACGATTGCGGACGATGGCATTGGCATTCCGGAGTCGGATGTGTCGCGCGTCTTTGACAAGGGATTTACCGGGGAGAACGGGCGGCGGTTTGCCAAGTCGACAGGCATGGGCCTCTATCTGTGCCGGGCGCTTTGCCAGAAGATGGGGCTGGGGATATCCCTTGAGTCCCGGGCGATAGGCCCGAACACCGGAACAGAGGTACGCCTTGCCTTCCCTGAGGCAACGACGCAGCGACCAGAATAGCGGTTGCTTGCGCTGCCGGCTATCCGTGCAGTAGCATCTCTAACAGACTGCGGCGGCCCTCTGCAAGCTCTGGTGTGTCAAGCCTCTTGAGGTGCTGACGCATCGTCCTTCCCTTGTGGCCAACAAGATGTTCCCCAATCTTCAAGCGAAGCCTCTCGGCCTCGGCAAAGTCTGTCAGGTCATTGGGGTGGACGGGAATGACCTTGTATCCCAAGGCTTCTATGTCGCTCTTCCTGATTTCGTCTTTGCGTCGTTCGGCCAGCGTGTCGTGACGCTCTCGGCTGTCGTACTCGACGTCCAGCAGAAACTCAGCCCATGCGATGTCTGGCATATAGCTATCCCCATGGGTGAGGTGTCGCTTGTCGGCTGGTACAACCAGCGTCGGATTGAGAGTAGGCTGCGGATACCCCCACCCGCCATAGCGTTGGGGAAGGATGATGACTGTTGCGAGGATGGACTCCATCGGCGAGAAGGAGTTTCCCAATGCCCAGCGAAGTGTGTCGCGCGCTGGTCGTACACCCCGCATGCCGCCGGCTCGCCGAAGGAAGGCGTGTAATCTTCGCGCGGTGGTGAGAGGCTCCAGGAAATACGCACACCCCGAGCCTCTTTCGCCTGGTATCTTCCGGGCATAGGTGCCAAGCAGCTCATCGCAGAGCATGAGCCGTGATGGCAAATCTGGGATTTGGCGGCATTTCCACACAAAATAGCACTCGGGTGAAAGCGTGAAGATGTTATCCCTTAGTCGGACCAGGCTACCCATCGGCAGTTGCTGTGGGAGGAGGTAGGTCTTGGTTGCGCCACTGTTATTTCGATCGCTCGGTGAACTCACGAACAGCTCGACAGGCTCATTCTCTGCGGGATCCAACAGCCATCGCAGATTAATAAGGCTTGTTTTGTCGAACTCCTCGCGGGTGTTGACGCATGAGTTCGGGGGAAGAGTAGTTATCCGGCAGCGTTCGTAGAGCAAATCTCCCGTATGCATGGCAGATATTGCTCGATCGAGAGTAGCCCCGGCGACAATCAACCTCTTTTGCATGGCTTCCTCCCATCACGATGTACTCCGTGAAGCTGAGATTGGCGAAACTACACGCAAAATTGAGGATATGAAGGTTATTTAATTGTCCTGGAGATACTTCCGGCAAGCGATAGGTTTCCATCGGCAAGTGGATAATTATGTTATCCCATTTGAGTGTTGAATGGATGCATTGCGGAGATGCCTGGGTCTCTTCCCACTTATCGCTCAAGTGCACCGGAGGTCTTCAAAACCTCAATTCTGTGTGTAGTTTTGCGATTTCTTGTTACGCGTAGTTACGTTATGCCCTGCGCCAGGGCCTCGCGGCAATCACCGACGCCGTTTCCTTACGAAAACACAAGGTATGATGCAGCTCAATCGATGGCAGTCGCCTGCGCGCTCGCCGAGTATGGTCATGTCAACGAGCGAAAGGAACGTATATGGCTTCATTCACCGTCCCGGCCATCGATGGCATGTCAGACGCAGCGCCATCAGCCTCACCACCAGCCATCCTTACCTGTCAAAACGTCGAAAAGTACTACGGTACCAGGGGAAACATCACAAAGGCCCTCGATGGGGTCTCACTCGAGGTGCGCACAGGCGAGTACGTGGGCATCATGGGAGCATCCGGATCCGGTAAGACGACGCTGCTCAACTGCATCTCGACCATAGACCGACCGACGGCTGGCCACATCCTCATCGAAGGCCAGGACATCACGAAACTCAAGCAGAGCCAGCTCGCGCGATTCCGCCGCGAGCGCCTGGGCTTCGTTTTCCAGGACTCCAACCTCCTAGACACGCTGACGGCTCGCGAGAACATCGCGCTCGCCCTCACGATCAATCGCATCGAGCCGTCCCAGATTGAGGGCCGCGTGGACGAGGTGGCAGCGCGCCTGGGCATCACGGACGTCCTCGCAAAGTATCCCTACGAGATGTCCGGCGGACAGCGCCAACGCGTAGCCGCAGCCCGAGCCATCGTCACACGGCCCTCGCTGGTTCTCGCCGACGAGCCCACTGGTGCGATCGACTCAAAGAACTCCAGAAACCTCCTGGAGAGCTTCGAGCAGATGAACGCTTCGGGCGCGACCATCGTGATGGTAACCCACGACTCCTTTGCCGCAAGCTATGCCAAACGCATCCTCTTCATCAAGGACGGTCGCGTGTTCAACGAGGTCATCCGCGGAGCCAAGACGAGAAAGCACTTCTTCGACCACATCATCGACGTGGTGTCGTTCCTGGGCGGGGAGGCCGCCGATGCTCGCTAAAATCGCCTTCGGCAACGTCCGCAGGTCACTGCGCGACTTCTCTGTCTACTTCTTGAGCCTCGTCTTTGGCATCTGTGTCTTCTATGCGTTCAACTCCATCACGCAGCAATCTGCCGCGCTCGACTTAAACGAGGACTCTCGCCAGGTAATCGCCATGCTTTCGCGGCTCATCGGCGGTGTGTCCGTCTTTGTCGCCGTTGTTCTGGGGCTGCTCGTCGTCTACGCGAACCAGTTCCTCATCCGACGTCGCAAGCGTGAGTTTGGCATCTATCTCACCTTGGGCATGAGTCGTGGCCAGGTGTCGCTCATCGTGATGCTTGAGGCGCTCATTGTTGGCGTAGGGGCGCTTGCCGTAGGGCTTCTTGCGGGAATTCTTCTCTCGCAGATTATGCTTGTGGTGACCGCGCACGTCTTTGCTGTGACCATCTCGGGCTTTTCTCTCGTGTTCTCGCCCACAGCAGCCCTTGCCACGCTTGGCTGCTTTCTGCTCATGTTTGCCGTTACGCTCCTGTTCAACGTGCGTGCCGTCTCCTGCTTCGGGCTCATCGACCTCATCAACGCCGACAAGGTGAGCGAGAAGGCAAGGATTCGCAGCCTGCCGGTCTGTGTCGTGCTGTTTGTGGTATCGCTGGCGCTCATCGGTGTCGCATACCACGAGCTCATCCAGAACGGCATGCTCTACATCGACAGCCAGTTCAGACTTGCCACCCTCCTCGTGAGCGTGGGCACGCTGCTGTTCTTCTTCTCGCTCTCGGGGTTTCTCCTGCGCGCGGTGCAGTCGAACAAGAGGCTCTACCTGCGTGGCCTCAACATGTTCTCGCTACGCCAGCTCAACAGCCGAATCAACAGTGCGTGGCTCTCCATCTCGATCGTGTGCGCGGCTCTGTTCCTGGCAATAACATCTACCTGCGGCGGGTTTGCCATCGCAGACTCGATGAACCAGAGCATTGAGGAGAGAACTCCGTTCGACGCCTCCTTTACGTCCTACACGGCCATGTCTGCGGCGTCACCCGAGACGGACGAGAACGGCGTTGCTCTCGACCAAACGCTTCCGGATAATGTGGCGGCAATGGATGCTGTCGGTGGTGACATGGTTGCGTCCATCCGTGCTGCAGCACCAAGCTGGGACGAGTACGTCGAGCAGAGTTGCCAGATTGACCGTTATTCTGCCGACGGCCTCACGGGAAGCGCCCTCTTGGGAGGTCTGGACGTGAAGATCCCCAAGCAGTTCCAGCAGTCAGGGGATGCCTCACTCGGAATCATGGGCATCTCGCAGCTCAACGCTGCCCTTCGCATGCAAGGCAAGGCGGAGCTCTCTCTCGCCGATGGTCGGGCGATGCTTGTCACGACCAGCCACTCTTACCTCGACTTCTGGTGCGAGATCGCCTCGAAGCGCGGGTCAATCACCATTGCTGGCGAGGAGCTCTCGCTTGTCTCGGCAGACGATGTCGCCCTCTTTGCGGATACCGATGGAGGCTCCTGGTGCTCCATCGTCGTTCCCGACTCATTCCTCGCGACCCATGGAGACCAGCTTTCACGCAGCTATTCCGTCCTCGACGTGACGTATCGCCCGGGCATCTCCGAGCAGGACTTCCTCGATGCGCTTGAGGTGGCGTTCCCGACCGAGGGCTTCCCGACCGAGGGCTCGCTCTCCGATGCCTATGCGCCAACGCTCAGCACCTGGCCGTACTTCAACTACACCACAGCGACAAAGATTCGCACTGCGTCCGTTGGCATTTCGGCCACGATTGCCTACGTAGCCATCTACATTGGCTTTGTGCTTCTCGTCTCCTGCGCTTCGATCCTTGCCATTCAGCAGCTCTCCGCGGCAGCGGATAACGTCACGCGCTATAGAATCCTTCGCGAGCTTGGCGCCGAGCGATTAATGATCGACCGCGCCCTGCTCTTCCAGGTTGCCGTGTACTTTGTCTTTCCGCTGGCGCTTGCCCTTGCGCACTCCTTCGTTGTCCTTGGGGTCATCAAGAACGTTGTGGAGACGCTGGGCATGGCCAACTTTATGCGGCCGACGCTCGTCACGGGTGCGATAGTGCTGGCGCTCTATGGCGGCTACTTCTGGGTGACCTACGAGACCTCAAGAGGAATTGTGGAGCGCTCGGGCGCGAGACGGGAGTAGGCGCGCAAGGGGATGGGATCGGACCAGGAATTGCACCAGTTATCCATTATTCCACTCTTCGCGAAGCAGCGCGCGTGGCGTTCCGTCACGGAGCCAATGGCACCGTTTGCGGTATGGCCGAGGAATCACATGATATGGCCCCAGCGGTTTGGTTATAAAGACAGTAACTAAAGGTTGTCGCCCAGCAAGGACGGCCGATCAAGGAGGTGCATTCCGATGGGCACAGAAGAGATAGCATTCAGGCGCCTGCTTCGGAATGCGTGAAATCACCCCCGAGACGGTAGCAGATCCTTCGCAACGTTAAAGTCGACATGGTGGCACCGCGGATACGCCGAACGAGACGGCGACGTGATTCCCAGAAGGAGCAGGCGCGTTTTTCCCCGGTCGGCGAAGAGCCGACAACTCCAGATGGGTTCCTACTACGCGAGAGGAACAAAGATTGGGCTCGCACCAGTCGAGCCGTTGTGAGATAGCACGTGCCTACAACATACGTCGCATCCCACAGGGGAGCGACCTCCCTAAGGGGGAGAGTCCAAAGTTCTAGAGATTGGGGCGGGCGCCCGGCCGGGCGCCCGCCCCTTGCCATGCCGGGGTCATGGGTGGCTTGCCTGGCAGGGAGGTGTAGCACGAAGGATGCACAGAAAGCCTCGAGGCTAGAGGTCTCGTCTGCGGTGCCTGCGCTAGACTTGGGTGCTTGAGCCGGCACCCGCCGGCAGACCCACGGGAGGGATGAGGCCCATGCTCAGAATCGGCCATGCCATACTGCACGTCTTTGACTTCGAGAGCGGCAGCACGTTCTTCTCGCAAAGCGAGCTTGACCTTGACAACCGCCAGACCCGCTCCTACGTGACGCGAAGGCTGCGCCGCATATGCTCAAGCGCCGAGAGCAAGCACGGGACGTTTGCCCCCGAGAGCAACTTTGCCTCGGGGCTCAAGGAGTACTTTGCTGGACGGGTGTCGTTTGCGGACTTCTCCGTCCAGATTGCCCAGTGGTTCTGGGAGGAGCTGCGACGTGCCGAGGACCTCGAGCAGTGCGACCTTCTCGTTGCGGATTTTACGGACACGGGCGATATGAGAGCCTCGGCCAATGCGGACGAGGACGCCGTTGCCGATGCCTACGAGTCCGAGGGGACGCACCTCTTTGCCGTGGTGCTTTTGCCCAGAAAGCAGGCGTTCATCCACGAGGTGGACGAGAATGGCAACGAGATTGCCCGGCAGGACGCCACGCTTCCCAACCCCACACAGAAGGTCAACACGTATGTGCTGATCAACGCCGAGACCTTGGACATCGACTTCCACGACAAGGAGCGAAGCGCTGCCGGGGAGCCGCGCCAGATCATCCCGGAGCTCTTTTTGCAGTGCACTCAGGAGGCCTCGAGTCACGAGGTTATCGACGAGGTCACGAGCATCGTGGTGGACCTCTCCGAGGAGTACGGCCTTACCGCGGCCGTGGAGGTCTCCCGCGCGAAGGCGGCGCTGGCTCGCCGTGCCGATGCCGACGAGGCCATCCAGCCTGCCGATGTGGGACGCGAGGTCTTTGAGGACAATCCCGAGATGGCGCAGCGCTTCGAGGAGCGCACCCGCGAGCACGAGCTGCCCGAGGAGGTGCCGGTGCGAAGGGGTGCGGCCAATCGACTCACGCGCACGCACCGCATCCGCACCGATACGGGCGTGGAGATTGCGTTTCCCTCCGAGCTTGCCGAGCGTCCCGGCTACATCGATTTCGCGCATCAAGAGGATGGCAGCATCTCGATTGTGATCAGTAACGTTGCCCGCATCGAGAACCGGTAGAACTGGCGGCTGGCGGTTTCGCGCGCCCCTGGCATTGGCGTCGGCACCGCCGCTGGCCGCTTGGCACCGTGTGTTTTTCGTCCTCTCCGCGGCTAACGGGTAGAATGGCATCCGTGACCTAAACGTATCCCAGTCGTACCCAGGAGGCCTTATGCAGACCAGCGGCACCAGCAGCCGACGTGCCAACGAAGCGCTCGCCCCCGCGCGTACCGTCACGCGCAGGGATGCCTTCAGGCTGCTCATCGGTGCTGGGGCACTTGCTCTTGTAAGCCCTGCCACCGCTTTTGCAACTTCCCAGTCGGACATCGACGCCGCCCAGTCGGACGCTGACGCCGCCCAGTCGCAGCTCGACCAGATCGGTCAGGAAGTCTCGGACCTGTCCTCGCAGCTCTCCGATACTGTTGGCAAGATCGATGACGTTTCCGCGCAGATTGACCAGCTTCAATCCGACATCGAGGCCAAGCAGACCGATATCGACGCAAAGCAGAAGGACATCGACGCCAAGCAGGACGAGATTGAAGGGAAGCAGCAGGTCCTCGGCGACCGCATGGCCGCTGCGTTCAAGTCTGGCAATGCCAACACCATCGATCTGCTTCTCTCCTCGGCGTCCTTCGAGGAGCTTACATCAAACATCTACTATCTTGACAAGGTGTCCGAGCAGGACAACTCCATGATCGAGGAGGTCAAGAGCCTCAGGGCCGATCTCGAGGTCCAGAAGTCGCAGCTTGAGGACGACAAGGCCGCGCTCGAAAGCCAGCAGGCCGACCTTTCCTCCCAGAAGGACCAGCTCGGCCAGCTCAAGAGCGACCAGGAGTCCCAGCTTGCCAACGTCCAGGCCAAGCAGCAAGAGGCCCAGGACCTCGTCGGCCAGCTCAACTCCAACGTGCAGAGCCTTATCGACCAGAGAAACGCCGAGCTTCTCGCCGCCCAAGAGGAGGCTCGTCGCGTGGCGGCCAGCCGAGCCTCAAGTGGCTCTTCCAGCAGCAGCTCTGCGAGCGGCACCGCAAGCGTTCCCTCGGGCTCTTCGGGCTCTCAGGCGGCTGTCATCTCCGCCACCTACAGTACGGGGTCGACCGGTGCGGGCTACTGCGCGGCGTGGGTCTCCAACGTCTTTGCCAATGCGGGCATCGGCTCGTTTGGTGGCAACGCCTGCGACATGTACTGGTCGTATTGCTCCAGCTCAGACAAGTCGTCTATCCAGGCAGGCATGATCATTGCCGTACCCACCGAGCCGTACTCCGCCGCCGCGCGCCTGTACGGTCACATTGGCATCTACGTGGGGAACGGCACCGTCCGGCACTGCCTGAGCGGCGTGATCACAACCCAGAGCCTGGACTCGTGGATCAACCAGTTTGGCGTTACCTCCACCCCCAGGTGGGGCTGGCTGGGCGGCGTCGTTCTTGCATAGCCTGCGCGAGAGGGGCGAGGTGACCTCTGTTCCACAGACGCCCGCTCAGGTGACGCTTGGCGTCATCTCTGCTGTGATGGCTATCTTGGGCGGGATCGTCCTGCTTGCGGGCGGCCTTGTGCTCTTTGCTGCCGCAACCGGGCAGGTGGATGCCTTCGATTCGGGGCTGAGCATTGCGGGCATCACGCTTTCTGGCTGGTCGCCTTTGGGCCTTGCGGTAGTGGTTCTCGGTGCCGGGGTCCTGCTCTGCGTGACGGCGTGGTTGGGGCTTGTTGCATCGCGCAGCTCCGGTAGGGTAGGGCCATATCGGTTCCTCTGCTATCTGGTTGGCCTCGTGCTTCTCGTGGCCATCCTCTGGAGCTGGGGTGCCGGAACCGTGCTCATCTTCAATCCCATCGTGCTCTCGGCGACCATCACCTACGTGGTGGTGTGCTCGTCGCTTGCCGACCGCGTGCAGCGCGAGCACGACGAGGGTGTGAGGGGGGAGTCCTTCCTGCTCGACGGTCACCAGCGGGCACTGCGCCTGCTCTCCGAGGTCCTCATGGTCTCGGCAGCCCTAAATGCAGTGATCACGGTAATCCTGTGGTATGCCATCTCGCAACTTGACCCCTCGCAAACGGTGACGCTTGGCTCGGCATCGCTTATGGCGGGGCAGCTTGCGGGCCGTGCCCTCACAGCAGGTCTTGTCTCCTCGGCAGTCAACCTCATTGTGGGGTCCCTGGGCTTTCGAGGCGCTAACCAACCCGAGAAGATTCGCCCGTTTCTCTGGGTATCCGCCATCTCGCTCGCGTATGCGGCAGTCCAGCTCGTGGGCGCAATCCTCTCGTCAGGCTCTCTAGGCAGCGTCCAAACGAGCTCGATCACCGATGCGCTGCTCTACGGCGCCTGCACGTATCTCAGCGTGAAGATTCGCCGCCAGTCGCGTGGCCACAAGGGCGCGGCAACTGGCGGCGAGATGAGCTGTTAGACAGGCGCGATGCCGGCTGAGGCGGACGGGCTACTCCTCGGGCTGGGTGAGTTCCAGCTCCATAAGGCGTGCAATGCTCACGATATAGATCTTGAGCGCGCGCTTGAGGCCCTCCTCAGAGACGCCCTCGTCGGCGCCGTGCTCGGTGCCAACCCAGCTCGGCTCCTTTGCATGGGGCTCGTGAGGGCCAAAGGCGCAGGCCCGGCGGAAGTGGCGCGCATAGGTTCCGCCGCCGATGGTAAACGCCTTGCCCTTGCGGCCCGTGTATTCGGAGTACGTCTTGAGCAGCGTGGTGATTTCGGGCGAGACGGGGTCGATGTAGAAGGGCGCAACGTTGCGCCCCTCCTCGAACGTTGCGTTGTAGAGAGCGGCGAAGCGCCTGAGCTCTATCGTGATGCGGCTGCCCGAGGTCGAGGTGGGATAGCGCGAATCGACCGTCTGCACAAAGCGGTCGCCAACCGTGCGGACGGTGCCGCCAACGCACGTGAGCGCGCCGAACTTGTCGTCTGCTGCCGCGATGCCCAGGGACTTGCCGTCGCTGGCGTGGCAGACCTCCTGCTCGAGGTGCAACCAGAGCCTCTCGGCATCGGTGAGGTTCTCTACATGCTTAAGGAGGTAGTCGGCGAGGGCCCCAATTGCGTTCACGGTGCCTTCCGGCATGGACGCATGGCCTCCCTTGCCGTGTGCGGTCACGCATGCGCGGCCCTCGCCTGCGGCCTTGACGTCAATGCCGTCCCGCGATGGCAGCTTGTCCGCGTCTACGCGCACGACGGCCGTTGCCTGCCCGGGGATTGCGTTTGACACGGTGCCACCGTCAAGAGACTCGATGACACCGTCACCTATGGGTTCGGACGTGAACTTGCCGCTGTAGAGCCCCTTCTCCCCGCAGATGAGAGGGAAGTCCGCGTCGGGGGAGAAGCAAAAGGCCGGCTCGGAGCAGCAGGCGAGGTAGTGCCCGACGTCGGCCATGCCGGTCTCCTCGTTGTTGCCAATGATGCAGCGCAGCGTGTAGGGGAGCGGCGTGCCCATGCTCTCGACGCGACGGGCAAAGAAGTGCGCAGCCCAGAGCGAGAGGACCAGAGGCCCCTTGTCATCGAGCACACCTCGGCCCAGAAGGTAGCCGTCCTTGCGGGTGACATCGAGTGCGGGAACGCTCCAGCCAAGCCCCACGGGCACGATGTCCGAGTGGGCGATGGTGGCCACGTAGGGTGCACCCTCATTGCCGGTCACATCTCCGTAGCCGATGTAGCCGTCGAGGTCTGTCACGGCAAGGTCAAGACGACGGGCGATGCCCTCGGCTGCCATCAGGGCCTCATTGGCCTTGGGACCGTAGGGCTTGCCGGGCTCGGCTGCCGAGAGGTCCTCGACAGACTCGATCTTCACGAGCGTGCGGATGTCTTCTACGACATCCTCCCACACCTCTTCCACGTATGCGTCGACCTCGGCCGTAAGCTGTCCGTCTGTGGTCTGTGCCATACTTCCTCCCAAAGGGTTGCTCATTCGTGCCCCACCATCTTAGACGGTTGTGTGAGGACAGTGGGTCCACGTGCAATTCGGACTCGCACGCAAGGACGCAAGGCGCTGTCGTGCGGGCGGCTGCGCCCTTCGCGAGGCCTCCATGCCTTCCGGCTACAATGCCACCTCCTGCTATCGACACGTAAGGAGGTCCCGGGCAATGAAGGTCACCATGAGAAGGCCCGTGCTCGCCGCCGTCATCTGCTTTGCCGTTGCGCTTGTCGTGAGCGTCGTGTTTCTCGTCTGGTTCAACACCGACCCCGAGACAAACATCACCACGATCCTCTCGAGCCTGCCGCTGAGCTACCTGTACGCTATCTCGTCCGGCCTTGCCGCGTTCTCGGCGGGTGCCCTGGTGGCGCTGGTGGCGGGTTCGATTGCGCACCTGCGCATGTCGAACCTGCCGCGCGTTCTCTTTGCCGCCCTGGGTTGGGTCGTGCTGGGGTTCTTGCTTCTCGCCCCCGTGATTGCGACGGTGGCCACGGGCTCTGTGGCAATCGTGTTTGCGCTGGTGGTATATGGAGCGATTAAGGCACCCGTGGCATTTGCGGCCTTTGGCCTGCTTCTGGGTCTGGGCTTTGCCGAGAAGCGCGAAGCCGCGTAGGGTTCTCGGCCGCTCGCCGGCTGTGGCCAGGCGAGCGTCGGGGGCGGCCATTGCCGCCATCCCAAGCGGCCCTCGTGCCGCCCCCTGTGGCCTTAGCCGTTGTCCTCATCTTGCGCATCTGAGCGCGCGAAGCGATTGGCCATGTGCATGCTGCGCTCGTAGAGGACCTTGGCGAGAAGTTCGTCGGTCTTCTCGCGCGCGTAGTCTGCCACGTGCTGGTTGGCCTCCTCAAGAGTGTCGATCGCAGCGACGCCGTCTAGCCCCTGGCACCCCACGTGCGCATCCGTCTGCGCAAGCGTGCGCTGCCCCTCGGCCTGGATGTCTTGCTGGTAGGCCTCGATGGCGGGCACGCACTCGGCGTAGTTGGCGTCAGCCATCGCAGCGATGAGGCGGTTTGCCCAGTAGAAGCTCTCGGTCGAGACGTGCTTGGGGTCGGTCTGCTCGAGGTAGGCGGGCGTCTGGCTCACCTGTGCGTAGAACGGCAGTAGCGCATTGAATGGGTTCGAGCCAAAGGCGAGCCATTGAACGTAGCGTGCGGCCTTCGGCCCGTAAGGACGCGCCTGCAGCACGGAGAGCTGGCTGTTGCGGTTGATGCCGATGGGACGATAGCGGCCGCGCGTGGCCTCGGTGCCCATGTGCCCGTAGGGGTCAAAGACGGTCCCCTGGTAGTGGAGCGAGAGCACATGCTTCACGTCCTCAACCGTCAGCTTGCGCTCGGGCACGCTTGCCCAGGGGAGGTCGTTGGACTCGGGGCCAAGCGGCGCCTCGGGGGAGTCCCAGCTCTGTGCATGCGGGTTGAGGAAGCGTTGCATGGACCAGGCGCGCGGCGTGTTGTAGAGGTGGTCCTCGTCGGAGTGGCTGCCAAACGCGTCACGCGGGTTGAAGACCATCTCGTCATCGCCTTCGCCACGCAGGGTGAGGTCCAGGTGGAAGCGGCCCATCCAGTCCGCGAGGTCTGGCGAGCACATGTGCCCATTCTGCTCGCCCAGCGCGTCTGCCAGGTCAAACGAATCGATGCCCAGCTGGTTGGGCATCGTGACGTAGCAGTCGTCCGGCACGCGCTTCGCAATCCAGTGATGGCCGCCCACGGTCTCGAGCCACCAGATCTCGTCGACGTCCGAGAAGGCGATGCCGTTCATCTCGTAGGTGCCGTAGCGATTGAGGAGCTCGCCTAGGATGCGCACGCCGTCGCGAGCGGAGCGCGCATAGGGCAGCACCAGCGTGACCATGTCCTCCTCGCCGATGCCTCCGGATTGCTCGGGCTCGAAGCCGTCACTCTCGGGCGTTCCCTTTGCCGGCCGGTAGACGACCATCGGGTCTGCGCCCAGCACGCGCTCGTTTGTCGTGAGCGTCTCGGTTGCGCTCATGGCCACGCCGCGCGTCGAGAAGCCTGCCTCCTCCCAGAGGCCCCGGGAGAGGTCGGCATTGGGCACGGCCGTGTAGCGTACGTCACCCTCTTCTGGCAGTGGCACCGTGAGGTGTGAGATCTTCGAGGTGTAGCTGGTGCGGCCCCTGGGGTCGATGACGCAGAACCGCTTGGGGTTGAACTCGCCGTTTGCGGAGTCCTCGTTTCTGGCGACGATGGTCGACCCATCGTAGCTGGCCTTCTTGCCAACAAGGATGGTGGTGCAGGGCATGGTGCCTCCTTGGCCTGGTGTGGTGTCGGCGCCTTAAGCCGGCGCATCTCTCGCATGCCATAGTATGCCCAGCCGCTCGGCTGCTGGCGTGCGGCTTGTGGGCATGTTACGGAAGGCGCACGAGTGGCCGCTTGCCGATATGCGCCGTCCTTCGCCCACGTCATACTGTGTGAGAACAAATCGCGGCCTTCTCTGTGGCAATTCTTGCCGGAGCGCAGCCCGCGAGCACGACGAGAGGAACCGCCCACCATGACCATGCACTTCAAGCGCCGCCTGCCCATCCCCATGGAGATTCGCGAGGAGATGCCCCTCTCCGCAGAGATGGCGTCGAGAAAGCCCGCCCTCGATGCCGAGGTCGCCGCCATTATCCGCGGCGAGTCCTCGCGCCGCCTGCTGGTGGCTGGGCCCTGCTCGGCCGACCGCGAGGACTCGGTGCTTGACTATGTCACGCGCCTCGCCAAGCTTGCCGATGAGGTCAAGGACAAGCTCCTTGTGGTACCTCGCGTCTACACCAACAAGCCGCGTACGCGCGGCACCGGCTACAAGGGCCTGCTCCACAACCCCGACCCGGATGCCCCGGCGGACCTTCTCGAAGGCGTGAAGGCCATCCGGCGCATGCACCTGCACGTGGTGGAGGCGACGGGCATGTTCACGGCCGACGAGATGCTTTACCCGGCCAACTACCAGTATCTCGTTGACCTTCTCGCCTATGTTGCCGTGGGCGCGCGCTCGGTTGAGAACCAGGAGCACCGCCTGGTGGCAAGCGGCGTGCCCATGCCCGTGGGCATGAAGAACCCCACGGGCGGCTCCACAGCGGTGCTGCTCAACTCCATCTATGCCGCGCAGGCGCGGCAGACCTTCATCTTCCGCAACTGGGAGGTCGAGACCACCGGAAACCCTCTTGCGCACGCGGTGCTTCGCGGCTACGTGGGGCCGGACGGCACGACGTATCCCAACTACCACTACGAGTACCTCGAGCGCCTTGCGGACAAGTACGATCCCGAGAAGTTCGAGTTCCCTGCGGTGATTATCGACTGCAACCACGACAACTCTGGCAAGAGGCCGCTTGAGCAGCCGCGCATCGTGGACGAGGTGCTCGACTCGGTGCGGCGCTCCGAGCGCGTCGCGGGGCTCTTCCGCGGGTTTATGGTGGAGTCCTACCTCGTGGATGGCAGCCAACCCGTGGGCGGTGGCGTGTACGGGCAGTCCATCACCGACGCGTGCATTGGCTGGGAGGGCACGGAGCGCCTGGTACGCGATATGGCCGAGCGCCTGTAAAGTGAGACAGGGAGACAGTCCCCTTGTCTCATTTCAGCAAGCGATAACCTCCCGTTAAGCTCCTGTCGAGCGTTGCGCCGCTTCGGTGTTGCCTGGCCCATTTTGGCCTCCTGAGCGTTGGCGCTTCAGTGGCATTTAAGCCTCGTGTCCTACCTTGGAATTCAAGGTAGCTGAACGACGAGGGGAGCCACCGTGAGCCTCACGAGAAGACAGTTCATCCAGGCGGGTGCCATCGCCTGCGCATCCGTGACCGCCATCGCCGGGCTCACGTCCGCCGATCCGGCCTCCGCAAGCGAGGACGGCCGTGCCCTCGAACCCTTGACCGACGCTGCGCCTGTCGCCGAGGGAATGTACGGCGCGCTTGTCTCGTCCATGGCGGTCATGAGCGATACGCACGTGGACGACGACGAGCCAGACTACGATGGCAACCTCGAGAACGCCCTCGATGACATTGTGCAGCGCTGGGATGCCGTAGACTCAATCGTCCTCAACGGTGACCTGACCAACAACGGCTACCAGTACCAGTACGACATCTTCAAGCGGCGCGCAAAGGCTGCGGGCCTCTCGTTTCCCCAGTCGTTCACCTGCGTGATGGGCAACCACGAGCAGATGGGTGACGACAGCTATACGCCAGAAGGCGTCGAGAGCCTCCACGCCAACTTCCTGGGGAGGACGAACAACAGCTCGGTCTACTACGACCGCTACGTGGGAGGCTCGCATGTGATCGTGCTCGGGCCAGACGAGTACGTCTCGCCCGATGACGTCTCGTCAACTGACACCTTTCGGCTCAGCTCTACGCAGCTGTCCTGGCTCTCGGGCCTTCTCGATGAGGACGAGGCTGCGGGCGCGCCGTCGTTTGTCTTTGTCCACGAGCCCCTGAAGTACACCGTCACGGACTCCTTTCCCGGCGGGTGGGGCCACGACAACTCCCTCGAGGACGACGATGACGTCCGCTCCGTGATCTTCTCGCACCCGGGGACCATCCTCTTCAGCGGTCACACCCATGCGTACCCCGACGTGGTCCAGCGTAGCCGTGGCACCAACCTCTTTGTGGGTACGGGATCTGTGGCCTACGCCTACGCCCAGGGCGAGACCTACCTCGCCGATGACGATAGCTACGACTCATTCGGCTGGTTGGTTCGCCATCACGAGCAGGCCGTCGAGTTCTGCATGCGAGACTTCCTCAACCACGAGTGGGTCTCGGGCTCGCACTACGCGTATTCGCTCGAACAGGTCTAGTACACGTCGCCACCACTGGTGTGCCTGCGTCCTTCTCGCCGGTTTCCGGCGAGAAGGTGCGCGAGAACATGCGGCCAAAGACGGCGGCAAGGAACTGGTTGAAGAGCGTCCCCGTCATCACAGGAAACATGGTCGCTGCGGGAAAGTACGTCTGCGCAATGACGGCACCCGCCGAGATGTTTCGCAGAGCCGAGCAGAACGTGAGCGTCACGGATCGCTCGCGTCCCAGGCCCATGAGGCGCGCTGCCGCAAAGCCCCACAGGTAGCCCGAGGACGCCATGAGCGCGATAAACACCATGACGCCGGCCAGCTCGGGCGTGAGGCTGAACATGAAGTCGTGAAGGCTCGCGGAGTTGGTCGTGATCACCAGGATTACGAAAATGCGGGCGAGAGGGGCCAGGGCAGGGGAGAGCTGCGTCTCGGTGCGACCGTCCGTTACCTGGTTGAGCGCCGTGGCCGCCAAGGCGGGCACGGCAATCATGGCCAGCATGTCAATGAACATGCCGGCGGCGTCCACCTGAACCGTGGCCCCAACCAGAAGGCCAAGCGTTGCAGGGATGGTCACGGGCGAGATGAGCGTCGAGATGAGAAGCGTGCCCAGGGCAAGCGACATGTCGCCTGCGTAGATGCCAATCCACATCGTCGAGGTGACGGCGATAGGCACGGAGTACTCAAGCACGATGCCCGCGACAATACTGGGGTCCGAGAAGAGAAGGCCTCCCAGTACCCGGCCCATGAGGGGCATAAGCACCTGGGAGATAGCTATGGCAGCCAGCATGGGGGCGGGCCGCCTAAAGGTGCGTGCGAGGTTGTGGAAATTGTTCCCCAGCGAACCCTGGAAGGTCACAAAGGCAAACATGGGCGTGATAAGGGGCTTAAGCGGGATAAACACGTTGGGTGCGCAGACGCCAAGCGCCAGGCAGAGTGGGACGAGAAACACCATGTTGTGGGCGATGGTGTCACCCAGGCGCTTCCATGCAGTCATGCGACGCGGCTCCCCTCTCCCTGCAAGGACGAAAGACAGCCTAGGCGCCACGTGTTTCTCCGTTGCGTCAGAGCCGTTGCGAACTGCAACATGCGCAAGAACACCACGCCGGGAGTGGGGCTGGGCGGTCACGCCGATGCTAGTCCTTCTCGTTCGCGGAGTGCAGCAGCTTCTCAAGGCGCTCGCGATTAATCCACACGTGAGCCAGCGCGCAGAGCAGAAAGAGCACCACCATGGCAATGCCCTGGCATGCAGATACCCCTGGCGTGATTCTGGGCCCGAGACAGGACGCACCGTCTGCCCCAGCCAACGCATTGAGTGCTTCGGGCGCATGCCCTTGTCGGCCTTGCCGTTGCCCGCGTATACCCGCCCGCTTGGCGTATGAGGACTGGCGGTGCGCGGATTCTCGGGAACCAAAAGAATAAGCTCCGAGTCCGCGGGGCTAGAGCAGGCTGTGGGGAAGGGGTTCCTATGAGTCAGAGACCAGTTAGGGTTGTCCAATACGGATGCGGCAAGATGGCCAAGTACATCATTCGCTACCTACACGAACACGGAGGTCAGCTGGTTGGTGCCATCGATACCAACCCAGATCGCGTGGGCATGGACGCCGGAGACTATGCCGGTCTGCCGGTGAAGCTCGGCGTCAAGATCTCGGACAATGCGGACGAGGTCCTTGACGAGTGTGCGCCCGACATCGCAATCGTCACGCTCTTCTCGCTGGTAGACGACATTGCGCCCATGGTCGAGAAGTGCGTGGGTCGCGGCATCTCCGTCGTGACCACCTGCGAGGAGGCCACGTTCCCGTGGACTACGTCGGCTGCGACCACCAACCGCCTGGACGCCATTGCCAAGGAGACCGGGGCGACCATCGTGGGTGCCGGCATGGAGGACGTGTTCTGGATTCGCATCGTCGGCTTGCTTGCAGGCGCCTGCAACAGCATCACCAAGATTGAGGGCTCTGTCTCGTATAACGTTGAGGAATACGGTCTTGCCCTCGCTGAGGCGCACGGCGTTGGCCTCACTGCCGACGAGTTCGAGAAGACCCTAGCCCACCCCGAGGAAATCGTCCCCTCCTATGTGTGGAACTCCAACGAGTGCCTGGCCCAGGAGCTGGGCCTCACGGTGAGCGAGGTCATCCAGGAGAACGTCCCCTACATCGCGGAGAGGGACACCTACTCCGAGACCATGGGCGCGACCATCCCCGCAGGCAAGGTCCTTGGCATGAACACGCGCGTCACTACGAGGACCTACCAGGGCATCGATATCGTGACCTCGCAGATTGGCAAGGTCTATGGTCCGGATGATGGTGACCTGTGCGACTGGAAGATCTCCGGCGAGCCTGATACCGCCTTCCACGTTGAGAAGCCCGCCACGGTCGAGCACACTTGCGCAACCATCGTGAACCGCATCCCTACGGTGCTTGCCGCAGCCCCTGGCTACCATACCGTCGACGAGCTCGAGCCGCTGCGCTTCCAGACCGAGCCCATGCGCTTGGACGAGTTCGACTTCTAGGCATATACAGCACGTTGCTCGCACGAAATGCCCCTCCGGCACCGGCTTGGTGCCGGAGGTCTCTTTGCACGCGTCTGTGGCTATCGCCCCTCTGGCGTCAACGCACTCCAAGAAGCACCCCTTCCACTGCGATTCCCAACTAGGTGGTCAATTTGCGTAGGCGAGCAATTCCGAGGAAAGGCGGTCAGCTTTGCCGCAATAATAATTTGCTTCTAAAGGAAAAGGTGTGGCAATTCCCAGCCTACGGGCACGGACTTATGGGCTACGGCCCTCACATCACGCAAGACAGGAGAAAATCGTACATGGCCACAAGAGCAGAGATTATGGAGAAGCTCGGCGAGGTCCAGCATATGCTGAACATTGCCCGTCACAACCGCAAGGAGCAGGAAGAGGCCACCGACGCCAACGTTGCGCGCGTGCTCGCGCTTCTGCGTCTCAAGAGCGAGATTTCCGTCGAGGAGATGTCGACCGTCCTCGGCATTGGCACCGAGTCCCTCGGAACTACGCTTGGTAACATGGCAAGCGATGACCTCGTCGTGGTAACTAAGGACGAGGATGGCAACGCTGGGTCCGTTGCCCTGGGCGAGAAGGGCCAGGAGGAGCAGCCCAAGCTGCGCGACCTCCAGAACGTCGCGCTTGATGGGTTCACGGATGACGAGGTGGACGAGCTCGCCTCACTCCTTGACCGCATTGAGGCTGGCGTTGCAACCGAGATTGGTGGGGACTGGAAGGAGCGCGAGCAGGAGCGCCTTTCCAGGAAGCGCGACGATCGCGGCGACCGCAAGCCGTTTGATCGTGGGGGCGACCGCGGCGACCGTGGTGGCAACGACCGCGGCGGCTACCGCGGCAACAATGACCGGGGCGGGTATCGCGGCAGCTCCGACCGCGGCGGCTACCGTGGCGACCGCGGTGGCTATCGCGGCGGCAACGACCGCGGCGGCTACCGTGGCGGCAGCTACCGTGGCGACCGTGGTGGGTATCGCGGTAACGATCGCGGCGGCTACCGTGGCGACCGCGGTGGCTATCGCGGCGGCAACGATCGTGGCGGCTACAACCGCAACTACCGCTCGAACGACTAAGCTCGCGCCGCGTGTAATCGTCTAGGCAAGGAGACGTCTATGGGGGCAACGGGGGCAATCCCGTTGCCCCTTTTTCGATGGGTAAGCGTCCATGCACCGTAGGGAAGGGCCAGCAGGAGGTCCAACTCGCCGAGAAGCCACACGTGCCCTTGTCCGCCCCTGCAATCCGCGTTTGTGTGCAAACCATGGATGTCCCCCCCTCCCCCTTCCCCCCGCCCCGCGGGGGGCGTATATTACTTCCTCGCGCGGCGCGCCCCAAGCGGGAGGCGCCGCGGGGCACCCTGAGAACCGGATACCGTGTCCGAGAGATCGGACGACGAAGGACAGACTAGCGATGCTCGAATGCCGGGGGCGACCCCGGCGCCGAGTCGATTCCAGTGAAGTCCGAGACCGGCGTGGTCTTGGAGCGGGACCCGGACATCCGTCGCGAAGGAGACAGACGCCGCCCCCGGGCGGCGCTCCGAACGGAGAGTTCGATCCTGGCTCAGGATGAACGCTGGCGGCGCGCCTAACACATGCAAGTCGAACGGCCGGACCCCCCCGGGGGGCGAGGCAGTGGCGAACGGCTGAGTAACACGTGGGCAACCTGCCCCCCTCCCCGGGACAGCCTCGGGAAACCGTGGGTGATACCGGATGGGCCGCCCCCTCCGCATGGGGGGGCGGGAAAGCTCCGGCGGGGGGGGATGGGCCCGCGGCCTGTTAGCCAGTTGGCGGGGCAACGGCCCACCAAGGCGATCATGGGTAGCTGGGTTGAGAGACCGACCAGCCAGATTGGGACTGAGACACGGCCCAGACTCCTACGGGAGGCAGCAGTGGGGAATCTTGCGCAATGGGCGGAAGCCTGACGCAGCGACGCCGCGTGCGGGAGGGAGGCCCTCGGGTCGTAAACCGCTTTCAGCAGGGACGAGGCCGCGAGGTGACGGTACCTGCAGAAGAAGCCCCGGCTAACTACGTGCCAGCAGCCGCGGTAACACGTAGGGGGCGAGCGTTATCCGGATTCATTGGGCGTAAAGCGCTCGTAGGCGGCCCGTCTGGTCGGGAGTCAAATGCGGGGGCCCAACCCCCGGCCGCTCCCGATACCGGCGGGCTTGAGTGTGGTAGGGGAAGGCGGAACTCCCGGTGTAGCGGTGGAATGCGCAGATATCGGGAGGAACACCGGTGGCGAAGGCGGCCTTCTGGGCCACCACTGACGCTGAGGAGCGAAAGCTGGGGGAGCGAACAGGATTAGATACCCTGGTAGTCCCAGCCGTAAACGATGGACACTAGGTGTGGGGGGGACGCCCCTCCGTGCCGCAGCCAACGCATTAAGTGTCCCGCCTGGGGAGTACGGCCGCAAGGCTGAAACTCAAAGGAATTGACGGGGGCCCGCACAAGCAGCGGAGCATGTGGCTCAATTCGAAGCAACGCGAAGAACCTTACCAGGGCTTGACATCCCGGTGAAGCGGCGGAGACGCCGTGGCCGAGAGGAGCCGGGACAGGTGGTGCATGGCTGTCGTCAGCTCGTGTCGTGAGATGTTGGGTTAAGTCCCGCAACGAGCGCAACCCCCGTCGCATGTTGCCAGCGGTCCGGCCGGGCACCCATGCGAGACCGCCGGCGCCAAGCCGGAGGAGGGCGGGGACGACGTCAAGTCATCATGCCCCCCATGCCCTGGGCTGCACACGTGCTACAATGGCCGGCACAGCGGGCTGCCAGGCGGCGACGCCGAGCGAATCCCCAAAGCCGGCCCCAGTTCGGACCGGGGGCTGCAACCCGCCCCCGCGAAGCCGGAGTTGCTAGTAATCGCGGATCAGCACGCCGCGGTGAATGCGTTCCCGGGCCTTGTACACACCGCCCGTCACACCACCCGAGTCGACTGCACCCGAAGTCGCCGGCCCAACCCGCGAGGGGGGGAGGCGCCGAAGGCGTGGCCGGCGAGGGGGGTGAAGTCGTAACAAGGTAGCCGTACCGGAAGGTGCGGCTGGATCACCTCCTTTCTAGGGAGACACCCCAGAGAGAAAGACAGAGACGGACGGGTCCCGCCGACCACGCCCGCCGGCCTGCCACCTTCGCCGCGCCGCGAGGCGCACGGCGTCCGGTCCCCGGGGCCAGCCCCCGCCGCACCCTGAGAGCCGCATAGCGTGACGCAAGCAAGAAGATTCTCCATTAGTGGATCGCATCATGCACGATTGGATACGTGAAAGAGGGGCGCCGGCCGAGTGCCGGCGCGAAGGATACCAAGGGCACGAGGTGGATGCCTTGGCACAGGAAGCCGACGAAGGACGCGACAAGCCGCGATAGTCCACGGCCAGGGGCACATGCCCGCACGAGCCGTGGGTCTCCGAATGGGAGAACCCGCCGGGACTTGAGGCCCGGCGCCCGCCTCCGGAACACATATGGTGGCGGGGGGCGACCGGGGGAACTGAAACATCTAAGTACCCCGAGGAAGAGAAATCAAACGAGATTCCCCGAGTAGCGGCGAGCGAAAGGGGACCAGGCCAAACCGGCGCGCGGGAGGCCGCCGCCGGGGTTGTGGGGCCCGCCACACGGCAGTCAGAAAGGCGAGAGGCAGCGGAACGGCCTGGGAGGGCCGGCGAGACAGGGTCACAGCCCCGTACGCGAAGCCCCGCGCCCTGCCGGTGGGCACCCGAGTACCGCCGGGCACGTGAGACCCGGTGGGAAGCCGGGGGGACCACCCTCCAAGCCTGAACACTCTCCTGTGACCGATAGTGGACCAGTACCGCGAGGGAAAGGTGAAAAGCACCCCGGGAGGGGAGTGAAACAGCACCTGAAACCGCGTGCCCACAAGCAGTCGGAGCGGCCGCTCGCGGCCGTGACGGCGTGCCTTTTGTAGAATGAGCCAGCGAGTTGCGGTGCGCGGCGAGGCCAAGCCGCGAAGCGAGCCGTAGCGAGAGCGAGTCCGAACAGGGCGAGCAGTCGCGCGCCGCAGACGCGAAGCCGGGTGAGCTACCCACGGGCAGGCTGAAGCGGGGGTAAGACCCCGTGGAGGGCCGAACCCACCTAGGTTGAAAACTGGGGGGATGACCCGCGGGTAGGGGTGAAAGGCCTATCAGACCCGGAGATATCTCGTTCTCCCCGAAATAGCTTTAGGGCTAGCCTCGGGCGCTCACCCTGGGGGGTAGAGCACCGGATGGCCGCGGGGGCCTCACCGCCTGCCAAAGCCAACCGAACTCCGAATACCCAGGGCCCGGAGCCCGGGAGTCAGAGCGCGTGGGCTAAGCCGCGCGCTCGAGAGGGAAACAGCCCAGACCGCCCGCCAAGGCCCCCAAGTCCGTGCCGAGTGGCAAAGGATGTGCGTCTGCCCAGACAACCAGGATGTTGGCTCAGAGGCAGCCACCCATTCGAAGAGTGCGTAACAGCTCACTGGTCGAGTGGACACGCGCCGACAATACACGGGGCTAAGCACGGCGCCGAAGCGGCGGGCCGGACCGAGTCCGGCGGTAGGGGAGCTTCCCGTCGGGGGCGAAGCCGGGCGACGACGCCCGGTGGACCCGCCGGGAGTGAGGATGCTGGCATGAGTAGCGAGAGCGGCGTGGCGAAACGCCGCCGCCGTGAACCCAAGGTTTCCTGGGCGAGGCTAGTCCTCCCAGGGTCAGTCGGGGGCTAAGGCGAGGCCGGGAGGCGTAGCCGACGCACAGCAGGCCGACATTCCTGCACCCCCGTGGTGGCGCTACGACCGATGGGGCGACGGAGGAGGGTAGCTCGGCGGGGTTCTGGACGTCCCCGCGATGGCGCGTAGGGCGGCACCCGGCGAAGCGCGGGTGCCGGGTGCCCGAGGCGCCGGACGAAGCGACCGAGCGAAGCGAGTGAGCCCATGCTCCCGAGAAAAACCCCTAGGCAGCCGCCCGGGGCCCGTACCGCAGACCGACACAGGTGGGTGGGTAGAGAATACCAAGGCGATCGGGAGAACCATGGTTAAGGAACTCGGCAAAACCACCCCGTAACTTCGGGAGAAGGGGTGCCGCCTCGGGTGATGGGACCGGCTCCCGGAGCCCGGGGCGGCCGCAGCGGAACGGTCCAAGCGACTGTTTACCAAAAACACAGGACCCTGCCGAAGCCGTAAGGCGACGCATAGGGTCTGACGCCTGCCCGGTGCCGGAAGGTCACGAGGAGCCGTCAGCTCCGGCGAAGCGGCGAATCCAAGCCCCGGTAAACGGCGGCCGTAACTATAACGGTCCTAAGGTAGCGAAATTCCTTGTCGGGTAAGTTCCGACCTGCACGAAAGGCGCAACGACTTGGACGCTGTCTCAACCATGGCCCCGGCGAAATTGCACTAGTCGTGAAGATGCGACTTACCCGCAGAAGGACGGAAAGACCCCGTGAACCTTTACTGCAGCTTGGCATTGGCCGCCGGTCCGTCGCGTAGAGGATAGGTGGGAGACCGTGAGCCCGGGACGCCAGTCCCGGGGGAGTCGCCCTTGGAATACCACCCCCGACGAGCTGGCGTCCTAACCCGCGGCCGTGAGCCGGCGCGGGGACCGTGCCAGGTGGGTAGTTTGACTGGGGCGGTCGCCTCCCAAAGAGTAACGGAGGCGCGCGAAGGTCTGCTCTGGGCGGTCGGCAACCGCCCGCGAGAGTGCAAGAGCGCAAGCAGGCCTGACTGCGAGACGGACAGGTCGAGCAGGTGGGAAACCAGGCTCTAGTGATCCGGCGGCCCGGCGTGGGACGGCCGTCGCTCAACGGATAAAAGGTACTCCGGGGATAACAGGCTGATCTTCCCCAAGAGTCCACATCGACGGGAAGGTTTGGCACCTCGATGTCGGCTCATCGCATCCTGGGGCTGGAGCAGGTCCCAAGGGTATGGCTGTTCGCCATTCAAAGCGGTACGCGAGCTGGGTTCAGAACGTCGTGAGACAGTTCGGTCCCTATCCTCTGCGGGCGCAGGAGATCTGAGGGAGGCTGCCCCCAGTACGAGAGGACCGGGGTGGACGGACCTCCGGTGCGCGGGTTGTCAACCAATGGCACTGCCCGGTAGCCGAGTCCGGTCGGGATAACCGCTGAAGGCATCTAAGCGGGAAGCCCGTCCCGAGATGAGATCTCCCTTCGGTAAGGCCACTCGTAGACCACGAGTTCGATAGGCCGCAGGTGCAAGGCGGGCGACCGCCTCAGCCGAGCGGCACTAATCGGCCGAGCTCCTCCGCATTGCCCCTCGCAGGGCGGTCCGCCGGAGAGCACGCCTGCGCGCGCTGTGCGGCCCCCAGGGCCCGGCACGGGCTCCCCCCGGAGGCGAAACGCCCCGTGCCGGCCGGCGGCCATGGCAGGGGGGGCGCACCCGGTCCCATCCCGAACCCGGAAGTTAAGCCCCCGAGCGCCGAGCGTACTGCGGGGTAAGCCCGTGGGAGACCAGGTCGCCGCCGGCCGGCAGGGGGCGTTTCCGCCAGGGGAGGGCCCCGCGCGACGCGCGGGGCCCTCTTCGTGTCTCGCAGATGCTGCCGGGAGTGGGGTTCACCTTGCCTGCGCTGTGAATGACTTAATTCGCATCCTCTGTCATGTTTCTTGCAGCTATCTGACACAATTCGTTTGCCGTTCACCCGGTTTCTCATTTTTTGAAGACATATCAATGATAGGTTTCGGTCACCAGGATTTTGGGCGGTGACCCAACCAGACTCATCGCCCCACTAAAGCTTATTTGTCTAAGTGAGGTGTTGCGCCATGCCCGTCAAGGTCCATCGCTGTTCTCAAGTATCGCCTCCTGAAGATCTGGAGTCACCCGCAAGGAGAATGTCCTCGTGGCCCCTCACCCCGCGCATCATTTCTTCTTTCCTGTCTGGTTCTTGCCCATCCAGTTTTTTCGTGATGTGCTCAGAGCCAGGCATGGGAAAGACCACGGCCCTTCGGTCCCTTATCACTATTGGCAGACGATCGTCCACGACGCATTTCCTACGCTTACATGGGATAGAACCCATTGCTGCCGCAAAGAAGCTCGCGCGCTTTGCTCGCCAAGTTGAACGAGAGGCCCTTTCGGACAGGGGGGTCGTTGTTGCTCTCGATGATATACCCGCTGGGGATGATGCGACTGTTGACCGAGAGGTCTTTTCCATCTCGAGGATGGTCGCTGCTGGAGCAACAGTTGCGGTCTCCATGCTTCCTGAGGACGAGCTGCTGGCTGAGCGGCTTTCTGGTGGTATACGCCTCTCATCAAGAGAGCTTCTCGTTTCGGAGGTCCTTGACCTTGGTCCGAGTGACCCTCTTTATGAGGTGCTCTCGCTTACCGGTGGCATTCCTTCTCTTGTAAGCGCATTGCTGAGAGACAACGGGGCCCTGCAGGGAAGCAGACTTGTTGTCAGCAGCACATATTACGATGCATTAGGGCATCTTATTGGGTCTACGCTAAGGGCCGGTCTTCTCGATGAAGAAATATCGCTCCGCTTGGCAATGCTGCTTCTTGGACAGGGGACTTTCGATGATGTTGCCAGCTTGACGTGTGCCAACCCAGCAGAGCTGGCACTCAGCCTTGAAAAGTATGCCCCGCTCTTCGGCGTTTCTTGTCACGAATCCATTTTCCGCTGCTACGGCATCGATACGCTCGACGGCCTTGGTGCATGTGCTCCTGTCCTCGCGACAAAGGTCATGGCCTGGCAGCCCATATTTGATTCTGCCCTTAACGTACTGATTGAGAGGGGCGAGTATGGGCGTGCTGCGATCATTGCTCGAATGACTTCCTCGACCGAGGCAATCGCTACCGTCATAGACCACGCTGAGGACTTTGTATGCGCCGGAGAGCTTGGCCTCGTACGAAGCGTGGTGGGGCCAGCCCAAGCCCAGATGCTCGTCTCTCCCGAAAGGGCTGCGTGCGTTGCGTGCACCCTCTCTGCGCTCGGAGACAAGGCTGCCAGGCTTCCGGAGGACTGGGGCCTGCAGCGTGGTGGAGGTATGCCCCTCAAGGCCGAAGCGCGCGCCGCAGACATCCTCCTGACCGCCTGCCGTGCAGCACTTGCGGGCGATAACATCTCCGTGCCCTCTGGTGGTGAGGGGCAGCTTGAGGGCCTTGCCGTGCATCTCCAAGCCATCCAGCTTTTGCGGGATGGACGCCCTAGTGCCGTTCAGCGCATAGTGGGTCCCTACGCCTTTTCCAGCCTGGAGGGTACGCTTGCCGGTGCACTGCTGCGTCTAGATGCATGCATTGCCCGAACGCTTCTAGGTGACATCCAGTCGGATGATGAACCGTGTACCGAGGCTAGGGACTTCCTTGCTCGCAACGGCTTTTTGGCATTGCGCGACGAAGACTCCTTCCTGCTTGTCTTGGATGCGCTCATGCGGGGCTCTTGTGACCTCCCATCGATAGACGCGTTGGCAAGTGCTGCGGAACGCGCGGGAAACGAGCTTGTCCGCGTGGCCGCTCTCGTGATGGGCGCGGCTGCCGAGTATGTGTTAGGTGATTATCGCGGCGCTCGCCTCAGGAGTTCGGTTGCTGCTGCCACTGCGGGAAGGGCGGGATTCACCCATCTCGAGGCTGAGGTGTCTATCCTGTGCAGGGCAGCTATGGGTTCCGATTGCAGCGATGAGGCTCCCCCAGACTGGGAGGGCGCCTGCGATACCAAGGAGCTCTCCACCGTCGCCGCGCTGGTTCGTGCCTCCTTAGAGGAGGAGTTTTCTGCTGATGTCCTTCGCATTCGGGAGAGCCTGATTTTTCCCAGCGATGAGATGTGGCTTCTCAGGGTTTTGATTTCTGGAAGCGGGGATATCCCACGGCGAATAAGGGAGCTCATTCCGCATGCCTGGATAGCTGTGCTTGAGCCAGCTCTAGCCGAGTCGCCGCGTTCCCGGAGTGTTCAGAGGCTAAGCCGGAGAGACCCCGTCCCTCGTGACAGCAGCGTGGTTCATGAGGTGGCTGCGGGTGCGCGCATGAGACTCTGCCTGCTTGGGGGATTCTCTCTCTATGCCGATGGCGAGCCGGTTCCCGAGTGGCGCATCGAGAGGCGCTCTGCAAAGGCGATGCTGGTGTTTGTCGCACTCCACCCAAAGCTGACAGCAAAGAGATACGAGATTATCGAGCAGCTCTGGCCAGACTGTGACTACAAAGCCGGACTGGACAAGATCTATCAGGCCACCAGCACGCTGCGGCGAGAAGTGGGTGCTGTCGCACCGGATCTGGACCTCTTCCTCGGGGGCAGAGGCGATAAGTCTGTATCGCTCGATTCCTCACTTCTCGAATGCGACTTTATGGAGTTCGCGAAAGCTGCGAGGGAGGTCTTGGCCTCGGAGGGAGATGATGAACGTGCTCTAGAGGCAGTCTTGAGGGCCGAGAAGATCTATGCAGGAGACCTCTTCGTACCTACCAGGGACGTCTCGGGCTATGTCGTGGCGCGACGCCTGGAGTTGCGGGAGCTGTACGCTGACGCTATGGTCGCAGGGGCTGAGGCGGCGTTGAGGCTTGGCCGATTTAGGATCTCTGCTCGACTCGCGGACGCTGCGACAATGGCGGATGACCTTCGCGAGGATGCGGCAGAGGTTCTCATACGGGCCCTCCGTGCAAGCGGACGGGTGTTTGAGGCGGAGCAGCGCTACAGGAGATACGCGGTGCGCTTCGTCGACCGCACTCACATGCCTCCCCCAAAGCGCCTGAGGAAGGCGGTGGACGAAGGAGGGCATGGGGAAGACGGTGGATCTGCTCGACGCATCGGAAACAGCCCCTAGCAAGTTGAGCCTTGCGCGCCTCGGTTGCCGCCTGTTGGCCACAGGCCCGGTAAACGCGTATAGACACCGGGAATACAGTGCGCTTTTGGTGAGACCACGCACCTTGCTGCCATGGTGAGTTTGCTATGGGTAAAGTGAAAAAGCGCATGCGTCGGTGGATGGTCACCGCCCATCAAGAGTGTGAAGGATTGCCCATGCCAAACTTTCTCTCCAAATTGCTGTCAGCCGGAGCCGACAAGGACCTCAAGGAATACCAGCGCATCACTGCGCACATCAACGACCTTGAACCGCGCTTCGCTGCAATGGACGACGAGGAGCTGAGCGGCCAAACAAAGCTGTTCCGCGAGCGCGTTGAGAATGGTGAGACGCTCGACGACCTTCTCCCCGAGGCCTTTGCCGCTGTGAGGGAGGCCTCTTGTCGTACGACGGGCATGCGTCACTTTGACGTGCAGATCATCGGCGGCATTGCCCTGCACAGGGGCACGATTGCCGAGATGAAGACCGGTGAGGGCAAGACCCTCGTCTCGACCCTCGCCGGCTATCTCAATGCCCTCGATGGCAAGGGCGTGCATATCGTGACCGTGAACGACTACCTGGCCAAGCGAGACAGCGAGTGGATGGGCCAGATCTATCGCTTCATGGGCATGAAGGTCGGGCTTCTCCAAAATGGCATGAGGCTCAACCTCAAGAAGCCCGCCTACCAGTCCGACGTCACCTACGGTACGAACTCTGAGTTTGGCTTTGACTACCTGCGCGACAACATGGTCACGCGACCAAGCTTGCGCGTCCAGCGCGGCCACCGCTACGCCATCGTTGACGAGGTTGACTCCATCCTCATCGACGAGGCGCGCACGCCGCTCATCATCTCTGGCGCGGGGACGAAGTCGGCGGGTACCTACAAGGACTTTGCCCGAGCTGTTCGTGGCCTTACGTCGGACGTCGACTTTGTGATGGATGAGGCCAAGCACACCATTGCTGCGACCGATGGGGGTCTCAAGAAGATCGAGCGCAGCCTGGGTATTGATGACATCTACGCCGATCCCTCGGGCCAGCTGGTGAACCACCTTCAGCAGGCGCTCAAGGCGCAGTATATGTTCCATCGTGATCAGCAGTACGTCGTGGTCGACGGCGAGGTCAAGATTGTCGACGAGTTCACGGGCCGCATCATGGAGGGCAGGCGCTACTCCGAGGGCCTGCACCAGGCAATCGAGGCCAAGGAAGGCGTGCTCGTGCGCGAGGAGAACCAGACGCTCGCCACAATCACCCTCCAGAACTACTTCCTCATGTATGACAAGCTCTCCGGCATGACGGGCACTGCCATGACCGAGGATGCCGAGTTCCGCGAGGTCTATCACGTCCCTGTGCAGGTGATTCCGCCCAACAAGCCAGTTATCCGCGTTGACCACGAGGACCTTGTCTACAAGACCGTCACCGCCAAGTTCGATGCGGTTGCTGATGACGTTGCCGAGCGCCACGCCAACGGCCAGCCATGCCTTGTTGGCACGGTCTCGATCGAGAACTCTGAGCGCCTCTCTCGCATCTTGGACAAGCGCGGGATCAAGCACAGCGTGCTCAACGCAAAGTACCACGAGCGCGAGGCTCAGATTGTGGCGCAGGCAGGTCGCGAGGGAGCCGTGACCATCGCGACCAACATGGCCGGCCGCGGTACGGATATTCTTCTGGGTGGCAACCCCAAGGCCATGGCGGAGGACATGCTTCGTGAGCAGGGCTTCTATGTGCCGACCAAGGAGGGCGAGGAGCCCCTTCTGCCAACCGAGGAACAGCGCGCTGCCACACTGGAGAAGGCCAAGGCTATCTGCGACAAGGAGCGCGAGGCCGTGGTGGCTGCCGGCGGCCTCGCTGTCATCGGCACCGAGCGCCACGAGAGCCGTCGTATCGACAACCAGCTGCGTGGCCGCTCCGGCCGTCAGGGTGACCCCGGTGAGACCCAGTTCTACCTCTCGCTCGAGGATGACCTCATGCGCCTCTTTGGCGGTGATCGCATGGATCGCATCGCTGCGATGATGACCAGGTACAACATGCCTGACGACATGCCCATCAAGGCGAAGATTGTGACGCGCGCCGTCGAGAGCGCCCAGCGCAAGGTCGAGGAGGTTAACTTTGCCATGCGCAAGAACGTCCTCGACTACGATGACGTGATGAACAAGCAGCGCCAGGTCATCTACGAAGAGCGCAACAAGATTCTGGATGGCAAGGACCTCATGAGCCACGTGGAGGAGGTCACCTACGATACCGTCCAGCGCAAGGTGAATGAGTACTGCTCCGAGGCGATTGACCCGGAGGAGTGGGACCTTGCTGGTCTCGGCAAGTGGGTCTGTGACCTTACGGGTCGTACGGATGCGCCTGCCTTCACCGTCGACTCCGACCAGGGAGACATCATCGACGGAATCGATACCTTTGTTGGCACCTGCTACAAGGATAAGGAGCAGCGCCTGGGCGACCAGATCATGAGCGACCTTTCCGCGCAGGTCATGCTTCGTGTCATAGATACCCGCTGGATGACCTACCTGCAGGAGATGGACTACCTCAAGACCGGCATTGGCCTTCGCGGCTACGGCCAGCGCGATCCTCTCGTCGAGTACAAAAGCGAGGCATATGCTGCGTTTACCGAGCTCGTCAATACGATGTACGAGGACTTTCTCCGCACAATCCTCCGTATCGAGGTTGCCGTGCGCCCTCCGGCTCCCGCGAAGTCCCAGGGTGACGAGGAAGCCCTTTCGGACGAGCTGCGTGGTGCCCAGTACTCTGGTCCGGCCGAGGTTGACGGCGACCACGGCTCCCCTGCGCGTCGTCCCGCAGCTCAGGCCACGCGGCAGCAGGGCGGCAACAACAATGCCAACGCCGGCGTCGGCAAGCCCCGCACCTATCGCAAGGATGAGGACCCAGACCCTTACGTTGGCGTGGGAAGGAACGACCCCTGCCCCTGCGGGAGCGGTAAGAAGTTCAAGAACTGCCACGGCAGGAATAGGTAGCCATGGCAGACATAGACAGCGCTGCGCTCGATGCCCTCTCATCTAGGCTCGACGAGGTAGAGGGCTACCTCCATGTCGACGAACTCAGGGGTACTGTGGCGCAGCTCGAGCAGGAAAGTGCCGCACCGGGCTTCTGGGACGATGCCAATGCGGCGCGCGAGACCATGGCACGCCTTGCCAGCGCGAAGTCAGATGTGGCTGGCATCGATGATGCCCGGGCCAAGCTGGATGACGCACGGGCCGCCTTGGAGCTTGGTGAGGAGACGGCAGATGATGACCTTCTTGCCGAGTCTGCCTCGATTGCGGCCTCACTCGAGCATGACCTCACAGAGCTCGAGCTTTCCAGCTGGTTCACGGACGGTCTCGACCATGGTGACGCTATCGTGACGGTGACACCCGGTCAGGGCGGCCTTGAGGCGCAGGACTGGTGTGACATGCTCTTTCACATGTACCTGCACTATTGCGACAGGCGTGGCTGGGCTGTGGACGTGAACGACGCACCCCAGGCAGAGGTCATTGGCATTGGCCACGCCACCTTCACGGTGCATGGCCACAACGCCTACGGCATGCTCCGTGCCGAGCAGGGCGTGCACCGCTTGGTGCGCATCTCGCCAACGGACGAGAAGAAGCGTCGCCAGACCACCTTTGCGGGCGTTGAGGTCCTGCCGGTCCTGCCAGATGACATCGAGGTCGATATCGATCCTAAAGACCTGCGCGTGGACGTCTACCATGCGACCGGTCACGGTGGCCAGGGCGTGAACACCACAGACTCCGCCGTTCGCATCACCCACATTCCTACAGGTACTGTGGTTACCTGCCAGAACGAGCGAAGCCAGCTCCAGAACAAGGCGTTTGCAATGAAGATCCTGCGCAGTCGCCTCTACGAGATGGAGCTCGAGAAGCGTGCCGCCGAGCTGGACGAGCTCCGCGGCCCCAAGCATGAGATTGGTTTTGGTAACCAGATCAGGAGCTATGTCCTCTATCCCTACCAGATGGTGAAGGACCTGCGCACGGGGGTGGAGACCGGCAACGTCGACTCGGTCCTCCAGGACGGCGACCTCGACAAGTTCATCATCGCTTATCACAGATGGGTACTTGCCGGGAGGCCGGACCAGTGAGAAAGATCAGCTTGCGCGAGGCGGCGCTCGACGCCATCCTCATCTTCCTTGGTTCGCTGCTCTTTGCCTTTGGCCTTGACTGCTTTGAAGTCCCCAATGGCCTAGCCGCAGGCGGAATAACGGGTTTGGCCACGGTGTTTCACGCACTCGCCCTCCAGGTGGGGGTCAGCCTGCCCGTGGGCATCCAGTCCATCGCGATGAATGTCCTGCTCTTTGCATATGTTGTGCGTTCGGGGAGCAAGCGCTACGCCATTCTCACCGCTGCGGGGATCATCGTGTCGGGCATCCTCACCGATGCCCTGGCCCCTTTCGTACCCGTTTTGGGTGAAGGCGACCTTCTGCTCTGCGCGCTGTGGGGCGGTGTGATCACGGGCATAGGACTGGGAATGGTCTTCCGCACAGGCGGCAATACCGGCGGGACCGATATCATTGCGCAACTCATTGCGAGAAAGACGGGTGCGTCCGTTGGGAGCATGGCCATTCTGGTCGATGGCGCCATCGTGGCCATCTCTGCTCCCGTCTTCTCGATCGAGAATGCGCTCTACGCCGCCGTCGCGATGTACATCTGCGGGCGCGTGATCGACACGGTGGTCGATGGCCCGCGCGTCCAACGTGCTGCCTACATAATCTCCGAGAAGCACGAGCGCATAGCCCAACAGATCATGGATGAGCTCGATCGGGGTTGCACCGAGTTTGAGGCACGGGGCATGTGGAGCCGCGAGCTGCGGCCCGTTATATTCTGCGTGCTTTCGCGCGGGGAGCTGGCGCACCTCAAGGAGATAGTTGCCGAGACCGACCCTGACGCCATCGTCGTGATTGCCGAGGTCCACGAGGCGTACGGGGAGGGCTTCAAGAGCATCGATGGGCGTTAGGCGTCCTTCGGTCCGAACTCCTCATCTGCCATCTGCAGCGCGGCAGCATCCAGGTTGACGCGTACCACATCGGAGACGCCGTTCTCTTTGAGCAGCTCGACCTGCTCGTCCGTCGCTCCCGAATCTGTTATGAGCAAATCCACCTCGTCGGTGGAACCAAACTGGAAGCTCGACGTTCTACCAATCTTTGAGGAGTCAGCCACAATCACATGCATGTGCGACCGGTCAAGCATCATGGCATTGATGGCTGGCTCTGGGGCGGTGGCAGACGTGAGCCCATAGGTGGGCGAGAGGCCCGCGAGGCCAAGGAAGCACTTCGTGGCGGTGATGCGCTTTACGCATTCGAGCGCAAACTCCCCAGTAAGTGACGCCTTGGGGGACCGAATCTCACCGCCCGTGAGAATGATTGATGCGTTTGGATGCTCGCTTAGAAGCAGTGCCTTGGCATTATTGGTGATAACGGTGACGTCTTGTGCCGTGATATGCGAGATGATCGAGAGTGCGGTAGAACTTGCGTTGATGAAGATGCAGTCACCATCCTTCACGTAACGCGCCGCCTCGCGTGCGATGGCCTTGTTCGCACGAATCTGACGCGAGCCAGAGGGACGCCCCAGGGGGTTGAGCAGGGTGGCGGTTCCGTACTGTCGAGAGAGGACGTGCTGCTCCTCCAGGTATTCTAGGTCGCGCCTGACGGTGAGGGCCGAGACGCCAAAGTGGTCGGCAAGTTCGGCCACGCCCACATGCCCTCTTCTCTCGAGAAGGGCGACGATGGCATCCCTGCGCGCAGCGATGTATGCCTTGCTTCTCTTCACGGCCGTCTCCACTCCTCTTCATGTGACGCTGGCGGAATCAATTATACGAAGCAGGAAAGCCCATTCATACTCAATCGTACATAAAGACTGATGCATGACGCCGCATGAATCGCATTTATACGATCAAAGTGTTCAATGTTCTATCGTTCATAAAAATAGCTCTTAAATACATAAAATTATGCTTATAGATATTATCAATATATGATGCATGATTCAATAATAAATAGAACACTGCAGTTAGAAAGCATATATAGGCAATGGTTCAAAAGACCGTTGGGCGAAGTTGGGGAAAATTTGCGTCGGGAATATGGAAAATCAGTTGCGGAGATGTTCAATTAGCACCACGGTTACGAACGGTTGGTGAGGGGTAGTCCAAGCGGCTTTCCCGTGTATCGAGAAAGGGTAGGTGGTTGCATGCTCAGCGATCTTCTCGATGAGGGCCTCGTTCAGCTCGATATCGAGGCGAGCGACTGGAAGGACGCCATTCGCAAGGCGACTGCCCCCATGGTTGCCAACGGCAAAGTGACCGAGGGTTACGTTGACGACATCATCAAAGGCGTCCATGAGTTTGGCCCTTACATCGTGATCACGGAGCACGTGGCACTTCCGCACGCTCGTCCCGAGTGCGGTGCCCTCGAGTCTGCCGTGGGCGTTGTGACGCTCAGGAATCCCGTTGAGTTTGGCAGCGAGGACAACGATCCGGTGAAGTATCTCTTCCCGCTGAGCGCGAAGGACAACGATTCTCACCTGGGTGCCCTCCAGTCACTGGTTGAGCTGCTCTCGGACCCGGACTTCTTCACCAAACTCGACGCCTGCAAGGACGCAAAGGAAGTCGTGGACCTCGTCCACGAGAAGGAAAGGGGTATGTAATGGATCGCAAGTATCATGCTCTGGTGTGCTGCCGCGCTGGCATGGGCTCCTCGATGATGCTCAAAATCAAGTGCGACCAGGTCATCAAGGAGGACAACCTTCCCATCGAGACCGAGCACGGCAACCTCGACTCCATCATCGGATTCCGCGGCGACCTCGTGATCACGATGGTCGACCTTACCGAGGAGCTTTCCAGGGATCCTCGCGTCCCCTCTGCGGTGGGGGTCAAGAACCTCGTTGACAAGAACGAGATTCGCGAGAAGCTCCACGCGTGGCTGGACGAGCACAAGGGCGAGGAGCCCCGCAAGTAGCAAACGCGTAGTTGAGTAGGGATATGCACGAAGTGAGCGGGGAGTCCCGCAAGTGATTCATCGGAAGGATTTCACATGCTGAACGCATTCCTCATGCAGATGAGGGACACGGCGCTGATCATGGGCATCATCGCCCTTGTCGGCCTGCTCCTGCAGAAGAAGTCTGGCGTTGACACGTTCGCAGGAACGGTCAAGACCATCATCGGCTTCATGATCTTCAACATCGGCTCTGACGCCATGTCCGCGCAGATCACCACCTTTGGCGCGATGTTCTCCGCCGCCTTCAATGTCCAGGGCGTTGTCACGCAGGTCGAGGTGGCCACGTCGCTGGCACTCCAGACCTATGGCACCGAGGTGGCCCTGGTCATGGTCTTTGGCTTCATCATGAACCTCGTGTTTGCCAAGGCCACCCCGTTCAAGGCCATCTTCCTTACAGGCCAGCACTTCCTGTACTTCGCCTGCGTCCTTGCGCTTGTCTTCATCGCTCTGGGCGCCCCCATTGCCGTGACCGTTATCCTCGGCGGCATTGTCCTGGGCTTCTGTGGCGCAGCCATGCCCTCGCTCTGCCAGCCGTTCGTTGAGAAGCTCACCGGCTCCAATGACTTTGCCATTGGTCACTTCAACTGCATCGGCTACGCCTTCTCCGGCTACTGCGGCAAGCTCTTCGCCAAGAAGAACGAGGAGGAGATCGAGAAGGACGAGGTAAAGGAGCAGAACCTCCCCGAGTTCTTCAAGCTCTTCCGTGACTTCGTGTTCTCTGTGGCCCTGTTCATGATCGTGCTCTTCTACATCGTGACCATCGCCTGCTTCGTGACCGGCCACTTTGGTGACACCCTTGCCAATGACAAGCCCTTCACTTCCTACTTTGGCAACGACGTCTGGTGGATTTGGCCGTTCCTCGCTGGCCTGAAGTTCGCCGCTGGCATGTCCGTCCTTATCTACGGCGTGCGTCAGTTCATCGCCGAGATCACCGCGGCCTTCGTGGGCATCTCCGAGAAGCTCATCCCAGATGCCCGCCCTGCCGTCGACTGCCCTGCCATCTTCCCGTTTGCGCCTGATGCCGTCATCATCGGCTTCATCGGCTCGTTCCTCGGTGGCCTCGTGGCTATGGCTCTCATGGTTGTCTTCCACAGCGAGACCATCATGATTCCCGCGGCCGGCATCTGCTTCTTCTCTGGTGGCACCTGCGGCGTCTGCGGCTATGCCTACGGTGGCTGGCGCGGTGCCCTGCTCGGCTCGTTCCTCGTTGGCATCTTCCTCTGCGCTGGCCCCCTGGTCCTGTATCCCGCGTTCGCCTCGCTCGGAATCGCCGGCGCCTCGTTCCCCAACGTCGACTACAACATCGTCGGCTCGATCATCTATGGCATCGGTGGCCTCTTCGGCGCCTAATCGAGTGGGAACCCAGATTGCACTGCCTGCTCAGCCCTAACGTTTGAATTTCAGGGGGTGCCTGCGGCACGCCACGGGTGCCCCCCTGCACCAGGGGGTCGGTATGGAAAACCTCGCAAAGCGCCAGATGGGTGGCTTGTTTGTCCAAGTGCTGGACTCTGCTCCGGCAGTGGCCATGGCCCAAGCTGCTGGCTTTGACTTCCTCTTCTTTGATGGCGAGCATGGTGACATCGACTGGCCGCGTCTCAGCTCGGCCATGCTTTACGCGCATGCGCTGGGCTTGCCCTCGCTCGTACGCGTGGGAGAGCTCTCAAGGTCTCTCGTATCACACACGCTTGACCTTGGGGCAGCGGGCGTGATGGTTCCCATGGTCGAGAGCGCAAATCAGGCGCGTCAGCTGGTGCAGTGGGCGAAGTACCCTCCGCTCGGCTGTAGGAGTTACTCTGGTGGGGCGCATACCGGATATGGGAAAAGCGGCAGCCACGCTGCCAATATGGCTCGCGCCAACGCCCAGACCCTTGCCATTGCCCAGGTTGAGACCGTTGAGGGCGTATGCCAAGCCCAGGCGATCGCTGCGGTAGGTGGTGTCGATGCCCTGGTGGTGGGGCCCTGCGACCTGGCCATCTCCATGGGAAGGTCCGATGAAGTTGGCTGCGCAGAGGAGCTTGCCCTCATCGAGCAGGTGCATCGCGCCTGCGTCGACTGTGGTAAGGCATTTGGCATTATCGGCTCTGCCGGACTCGTCGAGCATTTCATGCCCGACGTGAATCTCATGGTCTCCGCGATCGACGCGCACCTTCTGCGCTCGGCCTTCACGGGTGCAGTGCAGGACTACGAGCGCCTCAAGAGCGCAGCAGCCAAAGCGCAGTAGTCGGAGGGGAGCAGAGAGGTGTTGCAGCAGAAGAAGCAAAAGTGGCATACGATCGCCGCAAAAGCCCAGGAAAATCCCGTTGAAGCTCCCAAGAAACAGGCAGGTGCCACGGAAGGGCCTGCGCCCGTCGAGAGTCCCAGGAAGGTTGGGGGACACGCCGGGGACTCCTCGGCTGACAGGGCGCGCAAGGCAAGCGATGCGGTCCTCGGCAACATCGTTGGTATCGCAAGGCCAATCGCCATTCCAGACTTGCCCGAGGACGAGATTGAGCTCTCCGTCGAAGAGGACAGGAGGCGGCTCGTTTTGCAGGGCCTGCTCCTTGCCGTTGCTGTGCTCGCCCTTCTCCTCCTTGCGTTCTGGTGCGGCATCGCGGCCAACTACTCGGGCAATGTCTGGCTACTTCTGGCGCTCATCGCCTCGCTCACGGCAGCGTGGTTTGTCTCTAAGCGCATGGGGAGGCTTCTCAGGAAGTACTTCATGAGGACGGGCGTCATCGACTTTGGCCACACGTACGTCTACATCTACGAGAAGGCTGACCCCAAAGAGGCGACGGTTGTCACATACAAGGACATCAAAGCCTACAAGGTCGTGCGCCAGGACAATTCGCTGAGGCTGCTTCTGTGGGGCGATTGGGTCAAGCATCCCTCGGGCTATCTCTACGTGGGCATCACGCGCCCATTCATGGCAGGCACGCTCGATTCGCTTGAGCAGGGCTTTGCCTCGACCATGGCGCGCCATCACGTCAAAGAGAAGAAATAGGCGTCATTGCCTGTGGTTTAGGCCATCAGAAAGGAAAGAACATGGCATCAGATAAGGAACAGGTCGAGCAGTTCCTTGGCATCGTCAAGGCATCCCTTGACGAGTACATTGCCGGCATCGGCTTCGATGCGCTGAGTGCAGCCAAGCAGCTCATCTTGGACGCCGAGAGGAACGGCGGTCGCGTGCACGTGACGGGCATCGGCAAGCCTGGTCACGTCTCTGGCTACGCAGCCTCGCTCTTCTCGTCCACCGGCACGCCCACCTACGAGCTCCACGGGACCGAGTGCGTCCACGGCAGCGCCGGTCAGGTTGTTCCCGGCGACGTCGTGATTGCCATCTCCAACTCGGGCGAGACCATGGAACTCAAGGCCACGGTCACCTGCCTCAAGAAGAATGGCGCAAAGATCATCGCCGTCACCGGCAGTCCCAGCTCCTGGATTGCCGAGCAGGGTGACGTTGTGCTCATCGCCGGTGTCACGCAGGAGGGCGACCCCATGAACAAGCCGCCTCGCGCTTCGATTCTTGCCGAGACGCTTGAGCTGCAGTGCCTCTCCATCCTTCTCCAGAACGAGTTTGGTCTTACGCCCGAGAAGTACGTCACCTGGCACCCGGGTGGGGCGCTTGGCGCTTCCATCCGCGCTGGCAAGTAGCAAGTAGCGTATCCGCAAGCACAGAGCAGAAAGGCAGTCCCAGGCATGTCTGCGTTCTCCGGGGTCATCGTCCCCATGGTCACGCCGTTCAGGCGCGACGAGGGGCAGACCATCGACTACGAGGCCGGCGAGCAGCTCGTCGAGAGGCTCGTCGCGGCCGGCGTCTCCGGCATCTTCGCCTTCGGCTCCAACGGCGAGTTCCACGTGTGCACGCCGGACGAGAGGATAGGGTTCTCCAGGTTCGTGGTCGAGAGGGCCGCCGGCCGCGTGCCCGTCTACGTGGGCACCGGCTCCTGCTCCACGCGCGAGGCCGTCGAGATGTCCAAGCGCGCCGAGGACGCCGGCGCCTCCGCCGTCTCGGTCGTGAACCCCTACTTCCTGCGGGTCTCCGACGCCGAGGTGGTGGGCCACTACGAGGCCGTCGCCGAGGGCGTGGGGATCCCCGTGCTCATGTACAACATCCCCAGGTGCACGGGCGCCAACCTCTCGCCCGAGGTCGTGGCGCGCGTCGCCGAGGTCGACAACGTCAGGGGCGTGAAGGACTCCTCCGGAAGCATGGCGAACCTCGCGGCCTACGTCGAGGCGGCCAGGGGCAGGGGCGTCGACGTCCTGGTGGGCTCCGACGGGATGATCTCCGCGGCCCACGCGCTCGGGGCCTCCGGCGCCGTCGCGGGCACCGCGAACCTCATACCGGGGGTGGTCGTGGGGCTCTGGCGCGCCCTCGAGGCCGGCGACGCCGGGGCGGCCGCGCGCCTGCAGGCCGAGGTGGGGCCGCTGAGGGACGTGCTGCACATGGGCTCCGTCCCCCAGGCGCTCAAGCGCGCCCTCGAGCTGGCCGGCGTGCCGGTGGGCCCGGCGAGGAGGCCCGTGGCGGAGGCCTCGCCCGGGCTGGACGAGAGGGCCCGCGCCATGCTCGACCACTACGGCATCGCGCACGGGTAGCGCTGCGAAACAATAACGAGAAGGGGGATACAGCAATGGGGATCCAGAAGGCAAGCGTAACCAGGGCGCTCTACGACACGTGCGCCTTCGCGGTCGTCCGCGTCCCGACCGTCGAGCGCGGCCCCGAGGTCGCGGAGGGGCTGCTCGGGGGCGGCGTCGGGGCCATGGAGGTGAGCTATACGCTGCCCAGCGCGGGAGGGGTCATCTCCGGCATCCGGGAGCGCTTCGGCGGGGACATGCTCGTCGGCGCCGGCACCGTGATGGAGGCCACGACGGCTCGGCTGGCCGTCATGGCGGGCGCCCAGTTCGTCGTCGCGAACACGCTGAGCGACGGGGTCGCGCGCGTGTGCAACCTCTACCAGGTCCCCCACCCCCCCCGCCGCACCACCGTGACCGAGGCCAACCGCGCCCTCGAGATCGGCGCCGCCTTCGTCAAGTGCTTCCCGATCTCCAACGCCTACGGGCCTCAGCTGGTCGGCCTTTTCAAGACCCCCACGCCCTGGATGCCCCTCATGGCCTCCGGCGGCATCAACCTCGGCAACCTCGCCGAGTGGGTGCGCTCCGGCGTGGACGCCTGCGGCATGGGGAGCCTGCTCACCAGGGGCTCCGCGGACGAGATCGCCAGGAGCGCCGCGGAGGTGCGCCGCATCATCGACGAGACCCGCGCCCAGATGGGGGCGTAGACTACCCGATTTTGTGAATCTCCAGTTGGCATTTGCGGCGGGATGCTGTAATATATCCCAGCACGCGGGCGTGGCGGAATTGGCAGACGCGTACGGTTCAGGTCCGTATGAGAGCAATCTCATGAAGGTTCAAGTCCTTTCGCCCGCACCATAAAATCGAGAAGAGCGTTTCCGCTGGTAGAGGCTTTAAAACTTACCACCGGGGACGCTCTTTTTCTGTTGGACGAGCACCTGCCCGGTACGAATCCGGTACGAATTGCGCGGACCGGCGACTACGAGACGTCGCTTTCGAGGGCATTGGAGGCCCTGGTTTCAGACCCCGGGCTGACGCCCATACCCCCGTGGAAGAAGCTGCTCACCTCGCTCATGGCGTTCCTCCCGTTCTCCGGGTTGTAGTGCATGTAGATGTTGAGGGCGACGTCCCCCGTCGAGTCCCCTATGAGGGTCTGGATCGTCTTCACGTCCACCCCGCGCCGTCCAAGGGCAGTCGCATACGTGTGCCTCAGCGTGTGTAGCCCGCACGACCGGATGCCGCACTTTTCGCAGAAGGCCCTCCACCAACGGTAGAAGCTGTTGGGGTGTATGCGCCCTCCCTCCCTGTTCGTGACCACGGGGGTTGCGGGCACCTGCTTGATGCCCAGGGCAGAGAGGCGAGAGGACTGGACCTGCTGCCACTCTGCCAGGCGATGGTGGAGGGGACTGCCCGTGATGGGGATATAGCGGTTGCCCTTCCTGCTCTTGGTGGGCATGACCGCCTCATCGTCTGCCGTGTAAGCGCCGCACACGTGGACAATGCCGTGCAAGAGGTCCACGTCCCCCCATGAGAGGGCGAGAAGCTCCTCGCGCCTCAGGCCGCACTCGATGGCCAGGGTAGCGCCCATGCGGTGGGCGTCCGGCATCCCGTCGTAGAGCGCTGCAATGAGGGCCTTGGCGTCCGCGTCTGTGAGGGGTTGGCGCTCCTTGGTGTCGACGCGCGGCCTTTCGTCCGCATCCAGCAGCTTGCAGGGGTTGGACGGTATCAGGTGACGCTTCACCGCCTTGTCGAGCACCTGAGACAGAACGACGGACACCTTCCTCGCGCTGGTGCCTGAGAGAGGCCTGCCGGACAGCGACGCCTCTCCGCTCATGAGGCGCGAGTAGAAGGCCGCTATGTGCTCGGCGTTGAGGTCCTTCAGCAGGATTCCGCCGAGCGACTTCTGGATTGTCCTTACTGCAAGGTCGTTGTTCCTGAGGGTGCCCTTGCGGGGCGGCTTTACGGTGTTGGTCTCGCGTTCTCTCATCCACTCCGAGGCGAACGTGCCGAGGGTGACGGTGCCGGCGTCCAATGTTGTGCCGTTCTCAAGCTCGGCGATGAAGTTGCGCAGCTTCCTGCGCGCCTCAGTGATGGTGCCGTGGACTCTGCGCGTCTTCGTCTTGTACTCTTTCGACAGGTAGTCCAGGCCTACCGGGACGCGCAGCTGCCAGTACGTGCATGTTCTCTCCGGCTTCTCAAGCGCGACTATGGTCCCCTTGCCGCGTACCTTCATTTCTGCCTCCTCTCTGAGCCCCTAGATTCCGTAGTTGAAGCCGTCCTTGAAAAGCTCATTTCGGACTGCGATTTCCCTGACCCGCTTCAGGCTGATGTTTCCCACGTTCCGTTGCGCCTCTTCCGGCGTCTCCCCGCCTTCGATGCGGGCAAGCACATTCTTGGTGCGGGTGTAGGCTTTCTCGCATCCGCCACCCGAAACGCAATACATGCGCTTCTCCCTCCTCTCACTCGTGGCGATGAACGGCTTCCCACAGACGCGGCAAAAGCCCACGCGCCCACCAGACCCCGACTCCCTGAGGCGAACCCACAGGGCAGTGACGATGTCGGTGGAAAGAAAACGAAACTGGCCCGTCCCATAGTGCTTCTGGGACACGTGGTTAAGGTGAAGGTCCAGGAGGATGCCCAGCAGGTTTTCTATTGCCTGACGGTATCCTTCTTCCGAATTAGGCACCAGGCCCAGCAGGCAAAAGAGATTTGCGTCTGATTGTGCTGCGACCCAGCCAAAGCGCTGAAACAACGGACTCTTCCGATCGGCGCTTGATGGAATGAAGTCAGCCCCAATGGCATTGTATGGATTTATCGACCGTTCAACCCCCTCCCATAGGTATGGCAGGTAGTCACTGGGGGGGAGGGCGATGGAGCACGTGCAACTGACGCTCCCTGCTACGAGGCTGCTGTGGACAGTGGCGCGACGAGGGGGTAAACGAGCTGCGACGTCCTCTGCCGTGAGGTTGCTGTCCTTGGTCACAATCCCAGCCCGGACAAGCGTGTCCCGGGTTATGTGGGAATCACTCTGTAGGGTCGAGAGCAGCGTTATGGCTAATCGTATGAGTCGGCTGGCGGTGGAGATGGCCGTCAGCATGCGCCTCTCGTGGCTTTCTTCGCGCCCCCTCCGCATAGAGGCTATCTCGCTCCAGTATTCCTTGTGGCCTTCGACGTCCAGGGGGGAGCGCATGCCTCCAGCACCATTCCCTGTCAGACGGGAAAGATAGTCCGGAAGGAAGTTCGAGCCCCCGTATCGCTCCACAAGCCTGTCGAGGCGCTCCTCATCAGTTTGATTCGTACCATGGGGGTTGGCGAATTCGAGCACGTCATCGAACGTGACGTCATCAATGCCAAAAATCTCTTGGAAAGCCTCATCCCGTGTCACTCCATGCCTCCTCTAAAGTCTTGTAAAAGTCATGTTTAACCAGACTCACACTGAGATTATCCTCAATGTGAATTGAAAACGTCAAGACTAAATCGGAGGTAAGGCATGACGGATTCCAAGCACGTAAGAGTCAGGGACCTGTTGGAGGAAAGGGGATTGAGTATCGCCAAGGCCGCAATGCTCTGCAAGGTCAACTACTCCTCGATGTGCCGCATCGTGGGCGGCAAGGAACCCGCCTACCCCAAGCGGGGCAAGCGCATCGCCGAGGCGCTGGGGTGGACCGGAGACCCCGCCGAGCTGTTCGAGGAAGTGGAGGAGTAGATGGGCCACAAGTTCCCTAGCTTCAGCAGGTATCACCTGAGCACGTTCTGCCCGATGACGGGCGAGGAGTGCAGGAGCGACGAGTGCGCCTGGGCCATTCCGTTCGAGGAGCGCGGCGTCCCCGCAGGGTCGGACATGCTTGAGGACCACAAGGCCCTGACGTGTGCCGTCGCAATGATCGCGAGCCGCGCCGATTGCCCGCTCATTGAATGGGAGGAGGAATGGTAATGGCAGGGAAGAAAAGACCCCGCTGCCGCGGGTGCCTGGAGAACAAACGCGACAGCAGGGAGGCCGACGGCAAGGATGCCGCCACCACCAGCCATGATAGGACAGTGCAGGACGCCAGAAGCGCGTACCGCTGGATCGAGGACAACCGTCCCGCCTACGCGTGCGGGTTCTGCGCGGCTCTTGACGCGGACGTCAAGGCGGGGCGCAAGGCCTCCCCGTACCGAGCCGCCGAGAACATGCGGGCCAAGCGCTACGTGGACAGCAGCGGGGACACGACCCAGCTACCGAACGCCCTCATACCGTGCCTGGTACGCATTTACCTGGCAGACCACCCAGAGGCCGCACCCTTCGTGGAGACCGCGAGGTCGAGGTTCGACGGAGTGAGCCTGCATGGGGTCGCCGCCTTCCTGGATGGGAGGTGCGCCCATGCCGAACTCTGCTAGCGTGCAGCCCACTTGCGCCACCCACGGTGATGGCGATGGGGCTGTCGGTACCGTCACGCCCTCACCCTACGTCCCGTTTGCGTCCTACCCGGACATGAACAGCACTTCCCAAGCCGCCGAGGCGCTGGGGACCAACGAGAAGACCCTGCGCGAGCTTATCCGGCGCAGCGACCTGTTTGCCGTCCGCATGGGCCGCGTGTTCCGCATTCCCAAGCAGAGCCTCATCGACTTCAGCGAGGGCAAGACCCATGGGGGAGGCGCTTAGGTTGGCAGAGCGCTTCCAGAGACAGGCAACAGTCCACGAGGGGCAGGACAACGGCAACGGTGCCGTGGGACGGAACGACTACCTGTATCGCTACGCATGCAGCCTTAACGCCAAGGAGACTGCGCGGGATGAGGCCGAGTGGCTTGTGCAGGCGGAGAATTCCACCGTGTGCGCCCCGCCCCTTCCGGAGAACGAGGCTTCCCGCTGCGTGGCAAGCGCATACGGGAAGCCTGCGGGGCGCTCCTCGGAGTTTTTGGATAGCTACCGGGCGTCTCATGGCGGGCGGGAACCGGAGTCGGTACAGTCCACACAAGCCCCCCGGAGGGCGGCTGAGAGCCGCTCTAAGACCGGTTTAGGCCGCTCATGGGATCTGAGGCTACCAGAGGCCGACGTGCCCGTTCCGCCCGCGCTAGACCGCCCTCAGCAGCTTGTGGCACAGGTCCACGCAATGTTCCGGGACGCAGAGCAGGCCAACCTCGTGAAGGACCACACCTCCGGAGGAAGCCCGGTCGGAGGGGGTGACACGCTGCCCCCCGCGGCACTCCGGGACGGTGAGGTTGCGGGCGCATATCTTGACGGGTGCGATGCGGCCACGGGCGCGTGGCTCAGGGTGAACCCTACGAGTGGCGAGCATGAGGCCAGGGGTGGCAAGGCCGAGGGAGACGCGGACGTGACCGCCTTCCGGAACGTGCTTGTGGAAAGCGACCCCGAAGGTGCGGGGGACATGAGCGTCGAGGAGCTGGAAGAGGCTAAGCGTCGGCAGTTTGAGAGGATAGTTGCCCTGCGACTGCCCTGTGCGTGTGTGGTGGACAGCGGGAACAAGTCCGTCCATGCCGTCGTGCGTGTGGCAGATGACGGGGAGAGCCTTACCCGCGACGAGTGGGAGCGTCGACGCGACCTTGTCTATAGTGTGTGCGACGCCAACGGCCTTCCGCATGACCCGCAATGCAAGAACCCCTCCCGGCTCACGCGCCTTGCCGGTGCCATGCGCGGAGGGAGCGTCCAGCAGCTTCTAGCCGTTGAGACGGGAATGGGATCGTTCTCCTCCTGGGAAGCGTGGGTGAGGGAGCGGGCGAGCGGGGCAGGGGGTGCCAGTGACGCAGCGCCCGTCGCGACGTTTCGGATCGTCCACGCATCCGACCGCACGGGACCGAACAGGCGTCCGCTCAGGCCCGCCCTCATTGAAGGCCTCATGCGCAGGGGCGGAAAGTGCCTGATAGTCGGCCCGATGAAGTCCCACAAGTCGATGGAGGCCATCCACCTCAGCCTGGCCCTCGCGACGGGCGGCGAGTGGTTCGGTCACAGCTGCCAGCGCGTGCGCGTGTTCTACGTGAACATCGAGCTTGACGAGGACGAGTTCCATGCCCGCGTGGAAGTGGTGAGGAGGCACATGGGCCTGAGCTACCTGAGCTACAAGGACACTCTGGACACCGTGTCGACTGGAGGCGGGACCATCGACGGCAGGCGCGTTACCGTGGAGGGCCTGAGGCGCTGGATAGAGGCGCAGCCAGGCGCGCGGGGCTACGACGTCGTGGTGATAGACCCGATATACAAGCTGGAGGAGGGCGAGGAGACCCATGAGACGGTGAACGAGATGCTCCTCCAGCTGGACATGCTGCGCAGGGACCTGGACTGCTCGATCGTCTATGCCCACCACAGCGCCAAGGGCGGGGCGGCGAACAAGACCGTCTACGAGCTTGCCAGGGGTTCCGGGGACTTCGGGGGCGACGCGGACCTGGTTGTCGGCATCAGCGAACTCATGCCCCTCAGGGAGGGGACGGACGCCTGGGACAGGGCGCTTTCGCTGGGCATCGGAAGCCCGGAGCACAGCGGGTACCGCGTCCAGTTCGGCCCGAGGAGCTTCGCGGACCGCGACAGCCTCAACGTGTACAAGACATGGCCGCTCTTCACGGTGGACGAGTGGGATGCGCTCGGGGGGATAAGCCAGCGCGGCGACATGGCCCACGAGAAGGGCGGGAGCGCGACGAGGCAGGCTTGCCAGGCGAAGCGCAACCTGAAGGACGAGGCCGTCACCAAGGCTGTGAGGATTCTTCAGGGACGTGGGGAGCAGCCCACGCGGAAGGCAGTCTACGAGGCCATGGACAGGACCTGCGGGGAGCTGGGCATAGACCGCCCCACATTCGGCACGTTCCAGGATTGGACACGGCGCTCGGACGGATGCACCCATTGGAGGACAGGTGCGGGCGATGCCCTGCGCGAGTGCGAGCGTGGCAACGACGGACGCGCGAGGTACGAGGATGGCAGTCCCGTGTTCCTAGAGGAGGACGCGGAGGAGGACGAGTAGGGGTTGGGTTGGTTGCGAACTGCCAGCTGTCGACACCCCTGGGTTGGGTGTGAATGGCCCTATAAGAGAGAGAACACAACCCAACCCAACCCATGGCATGGGCCTGATGCCCCAGGGGTGGGCGGCGTAGCTCCCGCCGCCGCCCACCCGCGTGGAGGCACCCCCCCACTACCCGACCACCCCTCTGGAATATTTTGCGTGGACCGGCGTCCCCTCCACGGATTTCGACCGGACGCCCCTAAATGAAAAGCTCCCACTCTTTAGGCTATCAGCTGTTTGGCCGGGACCCCCGATGGACTAATTTTTTGTCGCAGGGCCGGTACGAATCCGGTACGAATTGCGAGTTAGTGAGGTACCGCAAAGGTATGCGAGGTTACACATAACAGCAGGTAGAGTGGCATAAAAGGGAGGGAGATTCCGCGACGCTCCACCCGCCCGGACAGTTCATGAAGGTTCAAGTCCTTTCGCCCGCACCATGAATTGCCAGAGCGCCTCCGTTGGATTCTCCAGCGGAGGCGCTCTCTGTGAGCAAGGAATTGAATTGGTACCGGCGTCGATGGATAGGAGTTCTCACGCCTGTGGTGTGTGCGGTGGCAGAGAAAGCCACTCGTGCGTACGCTCGATCAGGATTTTCTGCCAGAAACGGGCCTGGGCGGGCGTGCGGTGGCAGGAAAGCTCACTTGTGCGTACGCACCATCACCATCTGTTGCCAGGGGTTTCTCGCCCAACTGGGCAAACGTCGGGGCCATGTCAGAGCTTGTGGGTTGTGCGTACGCACGACCCCACTTTTCTACCCGGGAGAAGTCCTAGGGGAGCAAAATTGGTAGAAGTTGTGGGTTGTGCGTACGCACGACCCCACTTTTCTGCCAGCCGCCCTCCTCGAGGCAGGATGTCGCGCGTTTCTCGGCACAAGAATGCCCTACTTGTCGGCGTCCTCGTCCTCGTCGTCGCCAAAGAGGTCCCAGTCGTCCTCGGACTTCTCGTGATTGTAATAGCGCTCGCGCGTGCGGCGCTCAAGGATGAAGGAAATGAGCAGGCAGACCAACATGCCGCCCACAACGAGGCATACCACGCCGGTCCTGTCAGTGAAAAGCCAGGTGATGAAGTCCTCCATACGTAAGCCTCCCGGGCGCTAGGCCCGCAAGGGGCCAACGGATACCGCACAAGTATATACTTGGAACGCCGCCGGGCCGCAGATGTGGCCTTGGCGCGCCAGACCTCACCACGGGGTATCGACGCACATAAGCAAGGGAGTTCACACATGCTCGACATCAAGTTCGTGCGAGAGAATCCAGACCTCGTCGATAAGTCCTGCGCTTCTCGCCAGAACGCGCGCTGGGATCGCGAGCGCTTCTTCGAGCTTGATGGAGAGCGTCGCTCGGTCATTTCAGAGGTGGAGCAGCTGCAGGCTGACCGCAATGCCATCTCCAAGCAGGTTGGCCAGCTCATGCGCGAGGGCAAGAAGGATGAGGCGGAGGCCGCAAAGGCCAAAGTCGCAGCCAGCAAGGACCGCATCGCGGAGCTCAACGAGAGGCGCACCAAGGTCGAGAAGGACCTCTTCGACCTTGTCGCCGCAATTCCCAATATCCCGCACGAGTCCGTACCCTACGGCGTTGATGACTCCGACAACCCCGAGGTTCGCCATTGGGGAGAGCCCACGAAGTTCGACTTTGAGCCCAAGGCACACTGGGACCTGGGCTCCTCCACGGGCATGATTGACTTCGAGCGCGGCATCAAGCTTGCGGGCACGCGCTTCTACCTGCTTGGTGGTGCCGGCGCCCTCATGGAGCGCGCTCTCATCAACTTCTTCATTGACACGCATGTGAAGGCTGGCTTTACCGAGTGGTGGCCACCCGTCATCACCAACCACGAATCCCTGTTTGGCACGGGCCAGCTGCCCAAGTTCGACGAGGACCTCTACCACGTGAGCGGCGGCATGTACCTCATCCCCACGGCCGAGGTCATGCTCACCAACATCCACAGGGACGAGATTCTCGACGGAGATAAGCTGCCGCTCTGGTACACCGCGTTCACACCGTGCTTCCGCGAGGAGGCAGGCTCTGCCGGCCGGGACACGCGCGGCATCATCCGTGTGCACGAGTTCGACAAGGTGGAGATGGTCAAGTTTGCCAAGCCTGAGGACTCCATGGGCCAGCTTGAGAGCATGGTTGCCGAGGCGGAGAGGTGCCTGCAGCTCCTTGGCCTGCCCTATCACGTGGTTTCGCTCTGCACCGGCGATATTGGCTTCTCTGCTACCAAGTGCTATGACCTTGAGGTCTGGCTGCCTAGCTACAACAGCTACAAGGAGATTTCTTCCTGCTCCAACTGCTGGGACTTCCAGGCTCGCCGTGCGAACATTCGCTACAAGGATCCCGCGGAGTTCAAGGGCACGCGCCTGGTCCACACGCTCAACGGGTCCGGTCTCGCCGTTGGCCGCACCATGGCGGCAATCATGGAGAACTACCAGAACGCTGACGGCTCGATCACGGTGCCCGAGGTTCTGCGTCCGTACATGCGCGACATGGAGGTCATCAGGCCTCTCGCGTAGCTGGTATCGCTGGGCTGCGGTTGGCTTTGGCATGCGCTACGAAGGGGGCGTCGCCTGGTGACGGTGCCCCCTTCTTCGTTTGGAGGTCTGGGAAGTGCGCCTCTGTGGTTTGCCCCTAGCCCTGCTGGGAGTTCTGCCAGCCACGGACCATGCTGGCAATGGCGTCGACTGCGGCGCGCCGCATTGCGGAGAAGGCGCTGGGTCGAGCGGCGCTCCAGTCGACGGGGTTGGCACGGAGCATCTCTCGCGCCTCGTCGATGGCAAGCTGACCGGTCCCCGCCTGGAAGGCGTCCGTGCCCGAGACGGGCAGGTTAACGTAGATGTCGGCGGCCTGTGCGTGCAGGCGGTCAAGCTGGTTTGCGCCGCACGACATGGTCCTCTGGGCTATGGCAAGGGGTTTGAGGTCGTGCAGGGGCTCCATCTGACGGATCATCCCCACACCCACCACGGCGTCAACCGAGCTGCGGTCAAAGAGCGGCGTGGGAAGGTTCATGCGGCAGCCGCCGTCCATGTAGACGTGGCCACGGTAGGATGTTGGGGCTATCACCAGGGGATACGAGGCCGATGCGCATGCGCAGCTTGCAACGTCGAGGTCGTCTCCCGAGATGCAGGTCCAGCCAGCTCCCGTGCCCCTAAAGAGGTCTGGGTCGTTCGTGAACACGGCAAGCTCGCCCGAGACAATGTCTACCGCCGGCATGGCTACGGGTATGATGAAGTCCGCAAAGGTGTGGACGCCCGCCTCGCCAAGGACTTCTCGCGCAAGCTCCTGCATCTTCTCGGATTCGACTATGCCGTTTGAAGCTACCATGGCGATGACACGCAGACGTAGGTTCTTGAGGGTGCCCGTCTCCACAACGCGACGGTCCAGCTCTACCAAGAGCTCCGCGACGCGGCGAGGGGAGAGCCCCGCGCCCACGAGGGATGCTACGAGCGACCCCATCGAAGTGCCTGCAACGGCACCGATGGTGATTCCCTCTCGCGCCAGGTCCTCGACAACTGCGACCTCGGCGTACGAGCGGAAGCCGCCGCCACAGAACGCAACGCCCACCCCGTTGACCTTGCTCATGCTGCCCTCCATCCCTCGGTAACTAGGTTCTAAGGTACCCCGGAAAGAAATCCTGCACCACGCACGGGGCCTGCCACTCACCGAAGAGAAGCATCGGTGAGCGAATAACAAGAACATATGTTCTATTTTTTCATGTCGATGGAGTAGACTTCTCTCAACACACAATCAGTCGGGAGGTATAAAGATGGCAGAGAAGAGCATGTGGGGCAAAGAGATGCAGGTCATAGCTCGAAAGGAGAAGATGGGCGACGTCACGGTCATCGAGTCGGGCTACTCTGGGGACGGCTCTCTTATGGTGAGCGAGGAGGTAAGCGGACCATCGGCTAGCGTTGCGTACGGCGAGCCTCGGCACAAACTGCAGATTGTCTTTGCGCCAGAGGTCATTGGCTGCCTTGCATCGGCGTTGGGTGCTGGAGCCGAGATGAACTCTCGCCTGCATTCCTATTTCGACAGCGGCGAGCATGCGCTTGTGGACCTCATGGATCTCTGCGATGCGCACAGGGTCTCATATTCGTACCAGTCGCTTGGTTCCGCGACGGGCGTGACATACCGGCCGGTGTCAGGGGGATGCTAGGCGTTGGAGGCTGAGCCAGGGCAACAAAAAGACCAGACGAGAAAACCCGTCTGGCCTGTGTTTGCGTGGTGCGCCGTATAGGATTCGAACCTATGACGCCCTGATTCGTAGTCAGGTCCTCTATCCAGCTGAGGTAACGGCGCGTGCGGTTAGATAATATGACACGAAAGCCTCGGGGAGTCAAGGGTTATTTCCCGCACATATTCTTTGTCGCACTGTGGTGAGATGGGCCCAAAATACAACGAACCCCGCCCGGAAATAACTCAGGACGGGGTTCGCGGTAGTCGCAACTGGCGGAGAGCTGGGGATTCGAACCCCAGATTCCCTTGGAGGGAATACTCGCTTAGCAGGCGAGCACCTTCGGCCTCTCGGTCAGCTCTCCGAACGTTGTGCCCAAGCATGATACCCCACAAACCCGGCTCGTCACAACCCAGTTTTAAGAGATGGGGACGTTCCCCAACCGTTCCCCATCTCTTATCGGCCAAAGTTTTTGCGGGAAGCGCCTACGAAAGGAGGGCATGCCCTATGTTCCATTACGATGTCGGGCCCGTGCCCACGGAGAGCATTCCACGAGAAGCGCGGTACAAGCTCGTCTGCCGAGATTTCCTCGTCCCTCTCCGCAAGCCCTACAAGGGAGGCGAGAAACCCAACAACCTGATGCGAGCTATAGCCACTCTCGCGAATAATGCCAAGGTCAAGGTCATGATCGCGCTTGGAGAGACGTCGTCCGTCCGGATTGATAAGCAGAGGGACATGGGCGTAGGACGGTGTGGGAAACCCAAGCAGGCGCTGGAGGTAAATCTGGCGAGGCACAGACCCAAGAAGGTCGTGTCCGCGAACCACCTGGGTCACGCCCATGAGGGCGTCATCGACAACCACGGCGAGCTGGTAGGCAACAACGCCGTCGCTTCTGCGAACGAGAAAGTCACCGCATTCGTGTGCGAGCACTTCGGTGTGGCGGCCGTAGACCAGGTCATCGAAGGAGATGGTGCCTGTAGGGTCGTTCTCGTGGGGCACGCGGAGCCTTGTGGCGGGCGGTCGCAGCCTGGACTTGCGGACAATTTCATCGGGGGAGAGGTTTCTGCACGTACCTTGGTAGACATAGGTGCCATCGGAGGCGTGGGGCGCGGTGGCTGCATGCAGTTCGGAACGCGTGCAAAAGCAGGGGTAGGTGAGTCCTCGGCTGCTCAGCCGGCCGATGGCTGCGGAGTACAGGTCTCCCCGCTTGCTCTGGAAGTAGGGGCCTTCGTCCCAGTCAAGGCCAAGCCAGGAGAGGTCCTCCATAAGCAGTTCTGCGGTCGAACGACCCTGGGCCCGTGGGTCAAGGTCCTCTATTCTCAAGGCCATGCTGCCGCCGGCGTTTCTTGCGGAGAGCCATGCCATGAGAGCAGAGAACACGTTACCCAGGTGCATGCGACCGGAGGGAGTGGGCGCAAACCGCCCGACTACCCGCGGATGCGATGGGACGGGCGCTTGCGAAGCAATCATCGGTCGGCTGCAGGAAGGGCTAGCGCACATCGCTCTCGTCTCCCAGCCGCGCGCCATAGAGGTAGACGTGGAACGGCCCCTTGTCGTGGTGCCCCGCCAAAGGCGCGGTGCAGCCAGGTGCCTCTCGCTCGGCAATGCGCTCGAGGCCAAGGTGGTCGTAGAAGCCAAAGTCACAGCCGTCGTCGGTTGCCAGGAAGAAGCCCGGTGCTCCTTGGTGGCTCAGGTAGTCGAGGGCTCCCATGAAGAGGGCCTTTCCGACGCCTTTGCCATGGCATGCAGGGTCAACGATTAAAAGTGTGACTTCCCAGGCAGCGCGGTCGTCTTGGCTCTCGAGGAGCTCCTGGGTCAGAGCCATCTCGGCAGTGATGGGGGCAAGGGCTACGCCAATGGCGGCCCCGTCGCTGGTTTTCTCGGCCCAGGGAGCAACTGCGCGCATATGGTCCCGATACCACAGGGCGCTTACGTTGCCTGGCTTTGGATGGCGGTGCAGCTCCGTGGGGGCAGCTGCGACGATTCCTGCAAATCTGTTGCCGAGCATTGCCGCGCGTACGTAGGTTGCGTGCTTGAGGTGGTGTGCGAGTTCGATTTTCTCGCAGGCACCACGCCTTGCCTCCGGCTCGTCTGGATACCAGGTTCTGCCTATCAGCCCTGCCGCATCCGCAAGTGCCTGCCCTGTGGGCTCCTCAATGGAAAGCACTGGTGGCCGTTGGGCCCTTTCGTTACGCGTGCGTTGGTCACGCCATGCCATGTATCTGCACCTCTCACGTTCCTGCACTTGGCTTTGCTTGGCGTCATATCTTCTCACAGTACCGCAGGTGGCGCATCGGGTACTATGCTCGATGCGTGTGCGAACGTCGCGCAGCCAGTCTGGTGGTCGCCCGGCTTAAGCGGGCCCCCGGCTTGGCGTCGAGGGGTCGTACAATCGGTCTCACGGCGTCACGGGAAGTGTGTCGGGAGGGTGGCAACGATGAGCGAGAGAGCTTCAGAGCAGGACTTCACCTTGGGCCAGCCGGTCCTCGTGTGCCGATGGCGGCTGGCATCGGGCAGGTTGCCCATGGAGAACCGCCACCTTCGAGCCCTTTCGAAACGCATGGTGAACGGGCGAGCGGTTTCGACCCAATTGGTGGCATGGGCCAAGCAGCACATCGAGTGGACGCTCGCGAATGGCTCTGCGAGCAACCCCGACGGTGTCCTCATGATTGTCATAGACGACAGGGGCCAGGCTGCCATGACCGTTGGCCCCTACACGCCGATTGACGCTCCCACGGCATCAGCGCTCGCAAGCCGCGCGCTCGCGTCATCGCAGGAGGCCGAGGAGACCGGCGTTGCCCCAGAGACGCTCTGGATTGTGAAAGGCGACACTCTCGTCTGCGGTATGGGTGATGCCGAGGATGCCTCGGGCGCCGTCACGCTCGTGCAGGACCTTGCCAATACGGTGGGAATCACCGTCACGCGTGAGGAGGGGGTCGCCCAAGGCCTTCTCGACGGCACGCTCAACCACGACGAGGTGTTTCTCGTGTCAGACGAGCATGGCGTCGTATGTGCGACGGATGCCGGAGGGCCTCGCGGGGCACGACTGGCCGAGGGGTACGCTCGGCTTCTTGCGACTCAGAAGAAAAAGAGGTAGTTGTAAATCGCTTTGCGGCGAACGACCTAATTCACCCGGCGAACGGTACTTTAATTGGCTCAATTACTGATGCGGTAACACGTGCTTGCAAAGGGCTGCGAGTGCTACGGCCTGCATTGCCCCAGTTCAAATAATCCCTAGTTAAATAGGGGTATTTTGCCAGGCAGTACCCAAGCGCGCCCATTGCTCAGGACCTGCCCGTTGCACCCTTTTGATGGGTGCATTGCGGTATCATAAAACACGTCTGGACAACTGCTCCGTGCAGTTCCAAGGCAGAAGTCTCGGGGCCAGCCAGTCCCTGGGTCACTTAGTTTGGCATTACCGTTATCGCGGCGGTGCTGCCGAGGAGGAGAGGATATGGCGAGAAAATTCAAGTCGATGGACGGCAACGAGGCGGCGGCTTGGGTGTCGTATGCCTATACGGAGGTGGCGGGCATCTACCCGATCACGCCGTCTAGCCCCATGGCCGACCATGTCGACCAGTGGGCTGCCAAGGGCATGAAGAATGTCTTCGGTACTCCGGTCAAGGTCGTTGAGATGGAGTCTGAGGGTGGTGCCGCCGGTGCCGTGCACGGCTCTCTTGGTGCGGGCGCCCTCACGAGCACCTACACTGCCTCTCAGGGCCTGCTCCTCATGATTCCCAACATGTACAAGATCGCTGCCGAGCAGCTCCCCACGGTCTTCCACGTGAGCGCCCGTACCGTCGCAACGCAGTCGCTGAACATCTTCGGCGATCACTCCGACGTTATGGCCTGCCGCCAGACCGGCTTCGCCATGCTCTGTGAGAGCAACGTTCAGCAGGTCATGGACCTGTCCCCTGTCGCACACCTCGCAGCCGCCAAGGGCAAGACCCCGTTCCTCAACTTCTTCGACGGCTTCCGCACCTCTCACGAGATTCAGAAGGTCGCCACGTGGGACTTCGATGAGCTTGGCGAGATGCTCGACATGGGCGCCGTGCAGGCCTTCCGTGACCACGCGCTCAACCCCGAGCACCCGCATGCGCGTGGTTCTCACGAGAACGGCGACACGTTCTTCCAGAACCGCGAGGCCTGCAACACCCTCTACGACGAGCTCCCTGACGTCGTCGAGGCCTACATGGACGAGATCAACAAGCGCATCGGTACCGACTACAGGCCGTTCAACTACTACGGCGCTCCCGATGCCGACCGCGTCGTGGTCTGCATGGGCTCCTTCTGCGACACGCTCAAGGAGGTCATCGACTACCTGGTTGCCAAGGGTGAGAAGGTCGGCCTGGTCGAGGTCCACCTGTATCGTCCGTTCTCCATCAAGCACCTCGTGGCCGTCCTGCCTGAGACCACCCAGAAGATCGCCGTCCTCGATCGCACCAAAGAGCCCGGCTCCGTGGGCGAGCCCCTCTACGAGGACGTCATCTCCGCTCTGTACGAGGCCGGCCTCTCCAACATCACCGTTGTTGGCGGTCGTTACGGCCTCGGCTCCAAGGACGAGCCGCCCGCGGCAGCCTTCGCCGTGTACGACGAGCTCAAGAAGGACGCCCCCAAGCAGGAGTTCACCATCGGCATCGTGGACGACGTCACCAACCTGTCGCTGCCCATGGATCTTGACGCCCCCAACACCGCTGCCCCTGGTACCATCGAGTGCAAGTTCTGGGGTCTCGGCGGCGACGGTACGGTTGGCGCCAACAAGAACTCGATCAAGATCATCGGCAACCACACCGACAAGTACGTACAGGCCTACTTCCAGTACGACTCCAAGAAGACTGGCGGCGTCACCATCAGCCACCTGCGCTTTGGCGATTCACCCATCCGTTCGCCGTACTACGTTACCAAGGCCGACTTCGTTGCTTGCCACAACCCCAGCTACATAGTCAAGGGCTTCAAGATGGTCCGCGACGTTAAGCCTGGTGGCACGTTCCTCGTGAACTGCCAGTGGGATGACGCCGAGTTCGCCGAGAAGATGCCTGCTGCCGGCAAGCGCTACATCGCCAAGAATGGCATCAACGTGTACCTGATTGACGCTATCGACCTTGCTGCCAAGGTTGGCATGGGCAAGCGTACCAACACGGTGCTCCAGTCCGCGTTCTTCTCGCTGGCCAAGGTGCTTCCTCCCGAGGACGCCATTCAGTACATGAAGGACGCCGCGACCAAGTCCTACATGAAGAAGGGCCAGGCCGTCGTTGACGCCAACCACAAGGCCATCGAGGCTGGTGCCACCGCGTACCACAAGTTCGAGGTGCCTGCCGACTGGGCAACCGCCGAGGACGAGCCCTCCACGCTCACGCTTGAGGGCCGCGAGGCCATCGTGAGGCAGGTCAAGGAGCTGCTCACCCCCATCGACATGATGGATGGCGACAGCCTGCCCGTCTCCGCCTTCGAGGACCACGCCGACGGTCAGTGGGAGCTTGGCGCTTCCGCATACGAGAAGCGCGGCGTTGCCGTTATGGTTCCCCGCTGGGATCCCTCGAAGTGCATCCAGTGCAACACCTGCTCCTACGTGTGCCCGCACGCCACGATTCGTCCGGTTGCCATGACCGAGGAGGAGGTTGCTGCCGCACCCGAGGCCATGCGTACGACTGACCTCAAGCTCCCCAAGGGCACCGGCTACAAGTTCACCATCGCCGTGTCCCCGCTCGACTGCATGGGCTGCTACAACTGCGTTGCCATGTGCCCCAAGAGCACAATCGAGGAGGGTGGTGCCCTTACGATGGTGCCCCAGGAGGCCGAGGCCGATCAGGTCGAGGTCTGGGATTACGCCGTCAACAAGGTCACCGAGAAGGACGAGCTTGCCGGTGACGCCAACATCAAGGCGTCCCAGTTCAACAAGCCGCTGCTTGAGTTCTCCGGCTCCTGCGCCGGCTGCGCCGAGACCAGCTACGCCCGTCTCGTGACCCAGCTCTTTGGCGACCGCATGTTCATCTCCAACGCCACCGGCTGCTCCTCCATCTGGGGAAACCCTGCGGCCACCTGCCCGTACACCATGAACGCCGAGGGCCACGGTCCCGCGTGGAACAACTCGCTGTTCGAGGACAACGCCGAGCACGGCTTTGGCATGGAGGTTGGCTACGAGGCCGAGCGCGACCGCGTTGTGGCCATGGCGGAGGCGCTTATCGAGTCCGGCGCATCTGACGAGCTCAAGACCGCTGCAACCAACTGGCTCGAGGCTCGTAGCGATGCCGCTGCATCCAAGGCCACGGCTGCCGCGTTCGTCAAGGCGCTCGAGGCCGCGGGTACCCCAGAGGCCGAGAAGCTCCTGGCCGAGAAGTCCTACCTCACCAAGAAGTCCTTCTGGATCTTCGGTGGCGACGGCTGGGCGTACGACATCGGCTTTGGTGGCCTTGACCACGTCCTGGCCCAGAACCGCGACGTCAACGTCTTTGTCTTCGACACTGAGGTCTACTCCAACACAGGTGGCCAGGCATCCAAGGCGTCTAACCTTGGCCAGGTCGCTCAGTTCGCTGCCGCAGGCAAGGAGACCAAGAAGAAGTCCCTCGCCGAGATTGCCATGAGCTACGGCTACATCTACGTGGCGCAGATCGCTATGGGTGCCAACCCCATGCAGACCCTGAAGGCCATCCGCGAGGCCGAGGCCTACGACGGCCCGTCGCTGATCATCGGCTACAGCCCCTGCGAGATGCACTCCATCAAGAAGGGCGGCATGATGCACTGCCAGGAGGAGATGAAGCGCGCCGTCGATTGCGGCTACTGGAACCTCTTCCGCTTCGATCCCTCCGCGCCCGATGGCAAGAAGTTCGTGCTCGACTCCAAGGAGCCGAAGGGTGGCTACCAGGACTTCCTGATGAACGAGGCTCGTTATGCCCGTCTCGTCAGCGAGTTCCCGGGCCGTGCTGAGAAGCTCTTCGCCGAGAACGAGGAGGCCGCGATGGCTCGCTATGCGCACCTTCTCAAGCTTAAGGACATGTACGCCAGCGCGTAGCGTCTGCTAGGTAAGACCTGCTGCCGGCTAAGCCGCACAGCTCAAGAGGCCCCCGCCGCAAGGTTGGGGCCTCTTTGCTCGGCATGCGTACACACAAGCAGAGGAATCTGTCATAAGAAGATGCGAGGTGGATCCCTCTGGCGAGAAAGTCCCATCGTGCGTACGCATAACGCCCACCTTTTACCAAGCCTTCCCGGGCCAACTGGGCAAACGTTAGGGTGCCGTCAAAAGTTAGGCATTGTGCGTACGCTTGACCGGGTATTTCTGCCCGACGGGTTCCCTGGAGGGGCGAAATTGTCAGGAGTTCCCCGTCGTGCGTACGCACGACTATGGATATTTGCCAACCTGGCCAGGTGTCCAGAGAATCCCCAAGGCAGTGTCGGCGACTAGTCCGTATGGGTATGCACCACAGAGGATTTTTGCCAACGTCACTGCGAGAATGGGGAGCGTCCATCTCTGCATGCACCAACTCGGGACTCTCTAGTTACAACCCTGTTTACCAGCCGAAATGCTGTCCTTGTCTGCAAGGCCACAGTTCTCCGTGCAAGCTGCATGACAGCATCCTGTCCGTGCATCGTCAGAAGCTTGCAAGGGCCTTGTGGGATGCTCGGGCTCCGCAAGCGGTAACAAAAGGAGGTTCCCATGAAGTACGTGCTCTCTCACGCAACAGCGCTTTGGGTTCTGGCAACCTTGGCAGATGCAGGTGGAAGAACGTCAATACCCCCAGCATCTGAACTGGCAACCCTAGATGAAGCATCATGCTCGATTGGGACAGATGGCCGTGATGTCGAGGGATTACAAGCTCGGCTGTTAGAACTTCTCGGCATGCGTGAGCTTCCAAGGCGCATTGATGTGCTCGTCGACTCCAGCTCGAAGAGGCTCAGGTCCCGTCATCTTGCACCGCATTGCTGGAGCGGCAAAGTGTCTTCAGGTTCGTTGGTCTCTCTCGGCGACGGCCTTTGGGCCTCGAGCCCGGAGTTCTGCTTTCTTCAGTTGGCCGGCGAGCTTCCCCTGGTAGACCTCATTCTCTTGGGTTATTGTCTCTGCGGGAAGTACTTTCCCTCCTGCACCGAGAAGGGGTTTGTTGCTACTGGCGGCATAACAACAATCGAGAGGATACAGGCATTTCTCGACGCTCAAGAGCCGGGGGCCTATGGCTTGCGCAAGGCACAAAAGGCTCTTCGTTGGGTACTCGATAACTCTTGGTCGCCAATGGAGTCGAGAAGCGCGTTGGTGATGATACTCTCGCGCTCCCTTGGCGGTTATGGTTTGGAGAGGCCTGTACTTAACCAAGTTGTCTGGCTTAGCGAAGGGGCTGCAGCAATTGCGAGCTGTCCCTACTACGTAATCGACATCTACTGGGAAAAGGCCCACTGGGCCATGGAGTATGACGGGCCCGAGTTCCACAAGCGCCTGATGCGCGATATACAGCGTGACCTCGCACTCATGCACGATGGCATCACACTGCAGCATGCGACCGCTACCCAGATTCGAGACGAGAGGCAACTGAGTGAGATGGTCCGGCAGCTGAGCAAGCGTTTGGACAAGCGACTACGCCGGCCCCCAAAGGGGACGGCCGCGAAGAGGCACCGCCTCATGAAGGGCCTATTCCCTGAGGTCGCATTTCTGCCGGACGGAAAGGTCGCCTTCGAGAAGCCCATGTGGGCGCTGCCGGGGGAGTGCTTGGCGTGCGAGCGAGAGGAGTGCAGGGGCTGGTGGCTCGCTGCATAGCGCCATGGGCCTGGATTTCGGAGCGGGGCCGCCGACGTCCCGTTCGACGGAGAGGCGCATCTGTGCGTACGCACGAATGTAGGTATCTGCCACAAGCGGTCTTTCCGGGGTGCTCTTTGGCAAGAATTCTGCGTCGTGCGTACGCACGACCTCGATTTTCGCCAAGCGCCTCCCGGTCAACTGGGCAAACGCGAGAGGCCTGGCAAATATGCGCACTTGTGCGTACGCACAATCCCTCGTTGCTGCCAGTCGGACCCGTCTGAAGGGTAAGATTGGCGAGAAAGTCCCGTCGTGCGTACGCGCAACGCCCACAACCCTCCGCTTGCTGCCCGAGGCTCCCGCGTGTCTCGTGAGGTACCATAAGCACGGTGCGCAGCCTGCGCCCATCGTTCGTTCAACCGGAGGCAGCCGTGGATCCCGTCATCGTGATTCCCTCGTACTGGGCCGAGAGCAAGTCTCACGGCCGGCTGGGGGAGCGCGGCTCGTACGACTACTCCACGCCCACCAGCAAGCCACTGCCAGAGCTCGAGATGTGCCTCTCGTCGCTCGAACAGGTGCGCGGCGTTTCTCGCGTCATCGTCCTTCTCGTCGCGGCTCCGTCCTGCGTAGCCTCCGCCCGGGCTCGCGTGAACTCCATCTGCCGCAGCCACATGGACCTTAACCCCATCGTTATTGGCGACGAGGGGGCGGCGGCCATTCAGGAGCAGTGCGCGAGCATGTACGCCAAGCTGCGGGGAGACCCCATCGCACTCCGCGGCTACGGTGCCATTCGCAACATGGGACTGGCCGTGGCTTCGGCCTTTGGGCACGATGCCGTGGTCTTCATGGATGACGACGAGGTGGCCCTCAGCGAGGACTACCTCATCGACGCCGTCTACGGACTTGACTCCCTTACCCGTCAAGACCTGCCCATTCTTGCCAAAAGCGGCTACTACGTAGACGTGCGGAGCTCCCCCTACGCACAAGTGCAGACAGAGTGGTGCGAGCGCCTCTGGTCCAAGCACGTTGGGTTCAACGAGATGATGAGGCGCTACCTCACCTCGCCCACGCGCATTCTCCGCTCAAGCTACCTCTGCGGTGGGTGCTGCTCCATCCATGCGTCAGCCTTTACGCGGGTGCCCTTCGACCCCTACATCACGCGCGGAGAGGATCTTGACTACCTTCTCGACCTGCGTGCCAATGGCATTGACGTGTGGTTTGACAACGCTTGGCACGTGCGCATGCAGCCGCCGGAGGAGGCGGCCTCGACACCGTCGATCTTCATCCAGGACGTCTACCGCTGGTTCTACGAGTACCGCAAGCTCGAGGCCATGAACGCCCGGCGAGACCTGCGCACGATAACGCCGGAGTCGCTCATGCCCTATCCTGGCCCGTGGCTCACCCCGCAGGTGCGCTCGCGCGTGACGGCCACGGCCATTCGTCGTGCCCTGGTGGGACGCGACCGTTCGGACTACCTCCGCATCCTGCGCACCGGCTGCGGCGAGGCGGACAGGTACGCGCGGGAGGCCTCCACGCGCTACCTCTCGTTTGCCACCATCTGGCCGAGCATCGCCTCGTCTATCTGGGACAGCCACTACCTCCAGCGTGAGCTCCTGAGCACAGGGGCGCCCGCGAAAGGAAGCCCACATGAGTGATGGCTCGTCTTCGTTCTCGCCTAGCTCGGTGAATACGATTCTCAGCGCGGTGACTGCCGTTTTGCTCCTTCTCGTTGCATGGGGAGTCGCGGTGGGCAACGTTATCGCATCCATGCTTGCGGGCGCGGGGCTTGCCGTTGTCATCGTTGCCTTTGGCACCATCAACCTCGTGCCCGACACCATGCGTGCCGAGGCAACAGAGAGGACCCTCGCCGTCGCCTCAGAGACGCTGCGCAGCTGCAACCACGGCCTCACGTCCGACAACGCCGCCCACATCTGTCGCCTGCTCCTGCCCGAAACGGCCGCTGTGGGCATAGCCGTCACCAACACCAAGAAGGTCCTTGCCTACGAAGGCGAGCATGGCGTGGGGAAGCCGGTTGGAAGCGATAACACCGTGCCTACGCTTGAGGTTCTTGAGAGCAAGCGCATGGAGACCTTCGTATCGATGGATGATGGGGGCCAGACCACAAGCTACTTCAGCCTCATGCAGAACCGCTCGGGGCACGCCTTTGGCATCATCGTGCCGCTGCTCGTGCAGGATGAACCCATGGGGGCCATCAAGCTTTACTACCGCAGTGGTACGGACATCGATCGAACGCAGCTGGCTATTGCCAAGGGCTTTGGCGAGCTGCTCTCGACCCAGCTATCCTCGTACGAGCTTGACCGCCAGGCGGAGCTTCTCGCCCGCGCCGAGGTCAAGGCGCTGCAGGCGCAAATCAACCCGCACTTCCTCTTCAACACGCTCAACACCATCGCGTCGCTCACCCGCACCGACCCCATCAAGGCGCGCGACCTACTTCGCGAGTTCTCCATCTTCTATCGCCGTACGCTTGAGGGCACAGACCAGCTCATCCCGCTCTCGCGCGAGCTTGAGCAGACGCGGCGCTACCTCAAGATCGAGAAAGCGCGCTTTGGCGAGGGCCGCATCGTGGAGGAGGAGTTCGTGGAACCCGGCTGCGAGAGCCTCCCTGTGCCCTCCTTCCTGGTGCAGCCTATCGTCGAGAACTCGGTGCGCCACGCCATGCGCGAGGAGGGCACCCTCCGCATCGACATCCATGTTGCCGTGGACGGCAATGACGTGCTGGTGGCGGTCGCAGATGACGGCTTGGGCATGGACCAAAAGACGGCGGACAAGCTCCTTGCGGCGGCCTCTGGGCCGTCGGGTGCCGAGAAGGGTACCGGTATTGCCCTCAAGAACGTTGCCGAGCGCGTCGAGCGCTTCTATGGGGCAGATGCGGGCGTGGAGATTATCTCCAAGCCAGGGGAGGGTACCTGCGTAACGTTGCGTTTGGGCGAGGCTGCCTTGACGTTGCGTCAGGGGGCTAAAGGGTAGCATACTAACGATAAACGGTAGGCTATAGGCTTCTCTGCGTGTCTGCGGCGGGACGTGTGTCGCAGTCGGAAGGTAGGTTGTTGTAATGCTGCGTGCGATGATTGTCGATGACGAGGCACCCGCCCGTTCCGAACTGCGCTACCTCCTCGAGGAGACCGGGCGCGTCGATGCCATCACCGAGGCATCAAGCGCGCGCGAGGCGGTCGAGAGGCTCATGGAGGCGCGGGCCGATGTGATCTTTCTTGATGTCTCCATGCCCAAGACCAACGGCATGCAGCTTGCAGAGGCCCTCCACAAGCTCAAGAACCCGCCGGCGGTTGTCTTCGTGACCGCCTACAGCGAGTACGCACTGGAGGCCTTTGACGTGGACGCAATCGACTATCTCATGAAGCCGGTCGAGACGGACCGTCTCAACCAGGCCCTGGACAAGGTGCAGTCCCGCGTCAAGCCGCAGCCCCAATCGCACTCCTCCGTGGAGCGCATTCCCGTGGTGAAGAGCGGTCGCAAGGTGCTCGTCCCCATCGACCAGATTCGCTACATCGAGGCCAAGGACGACTACTCCTGCATCTACACGGACGATGACCGCTACCTCTCGACCATCTCTCTGGCCAAACTCGAGCAGAAGCTCGCGCCACACGGCTTCTTCCGCGTGCACCGCGGCTACATCGTGAACCTTGAGTATGTCGAGGACGTCGAGGTTGTCTCCAGCGGCATTCTCCAGCTGGGCGTCAATGGCATCGAGGGCAAGAAGATTTCGGTCTCGCGCAGACGCGTGGTCGCCCTCAAGCGTGCCCTTGGGCTCTAGGTGCTGGTAGGGCAGGGCGTGGCAAGGATGCGCTACGACATCGTCTCGGACACGCACGGGTATCTCTCGCCGCGTCTCCTGGACGAGCTTCAAGGGGCAGATGTTATCGTTCACGCGGGAGATATCTGCTCGGCGTCAGACTACCGCACGCTGCAAGAGATGGCCACGGTGCAGCTGTGCCTGGGCAATAACGACTGGTCCTACGACTTTGGCCCCGAGGTCAAGCGCCTCAAGGTCTTCTTCTCGAGTGGCCTGCGCTGGGAGGTTTGCCACTATCGCGAGAGGCTTGACCTCAAGATCTGCGACATCGCTATCTGCGGGCACACCCACCGCCCGTTTGTCGAGAAGGACCGGGCAACGGGCGTGCTTGTGATGAACCCGGGGAGCCCCACGCACCCTCGTGCCGGCGGCCCCAGCATGGGACGCGTTATCTGTGAGGGAGGCAAGGTCGTCTCGGCGCGGATCATTCCGCTTGATGAGGCACAAGAATGACTCGGTAGAGGTCCGCTGCAGGTGGGGGGCGACGGCATAGGCACGAGAAGGGCGGTACGAATGAGAAGGAAGTTGTGCTACCTCATGGGCGCAGTGCTCGCGCTCGGCATCTTCATGCCCGGAGGGACGATGCGCGCCATCGTCGATGAGGGCGCGGGGACGTAGCCCGTTGCCATCCAGGGTGACTCCCCGGTGGAAGGCGAGGGCGCCGAGGGGCTCGCCGCCCAGGAGGGCTTCCCCGACGAGGACGCGCCGCAGGCCGTCATAGGGGAGGGCACCCCAGAGCCCACGGCCGCCACGCTCCTGCGCGCACCGGGTGCGTCGGGCTTCCATGCGACCATCACCTTGAACAAGGACTCCTGCTCCGCCGGTTCCACGGCGATCTTCGCGGTCAAGTACACCATCGATCGGGGGTCCTTTCAGGAGGGCGGCACCATTACCGTGAGCATCCCGACGGAGGTCGCCAGCAAGGTGAGGCTCTCCGTCGACCCCCTGCACTTCAGCTCCGTCGCAGACAAGGGCGACGGGACGTGGGAGCTCACGTTCGGCCCTAATGCCCTGGTAGCGCTCGCCGGGTCGTTCAGCATGCACATCACGACAGCAGACGTCACCGAGCAGACCACCGCGCCCGTCCCCGTCGGAGGAGACTCGAGGGACCTCACCGTCATCCCCAGAGGCGGTGCCGGCGGGGTGGGAGCTACACCGACGCCATCATGAAGGACGCCAGCGACGGCAAGGTCAGCTATGGTGACTACGACTACTCGGAGGGAATGGGCGACAATGCCGCCCAGATAGGGGTGTATGACTCGACCAGCGACGAGACCATCGGCTACCGCCTGTTCGTGAACAACAAGCGCGCCACGATGGGCAGCGTCACCGTCATCGACACGCTGCCCGACGGCATGGGCTTCGACCGCACCCGCGACGTCCGCGTCACGACCCCCTCGGGGGAGGTGCTCGACCCCTCCCTGTACTCCGTGAGCATCAGCGGCCAGCAACTCGCCTTCAGCTACCCGGGGACGCTGACCGACACCGTCTGGGTCTACTACTGGGCCAGCGCCAGGGGAGGCACCGGCGTCAAGTACACCAACCGAGCCGAGATCAACTACCGGTCCGGCGGCACGACCTACCAGGGGCACCGCAACTACGTGCTCCAGGGCAGCGACTACAACGCGGCGTGCGGTGAGAAGGGCGTCGACAAGACCGTCGTCTCGTCCGACCCCGCCGACCAGCGGGTCACCCACACCAGGACGTCCCCGAGGGCTACGCGGTGGAGGACAGCGTGGGAGCCAACACCACCAAGACCCCGAAGATGCCGACCGTGCAGCTGGGCGCGACCAAGACCGTCGACGGGCAAGCGCCGGGCTCCGGCCAGGCGTTCGCGTTCCAGCTCTGCGACGGGCAGGGCGAGGTCCTGCAGGAGAAGCAGAACGATGGCGGGACCGTACCCTTTGACAAGCTCGTCTACTCCGAGGACGGTCTCGCTGCTGACGGCAGCGACTCGACCATGCGCTACGCCGCCGGGGAGAAGGCGGGAGACAGTCCCTCCTACGCCTACGACGATACGGTCTACGACGTGGCCGTCACCCTGCACAGGGAGACGGCCCCCCACGGCAGGACGACCGTCACCGCGACGCCCGCCATCACCAAGGCGGGACCCCGGTCGCCTCGATGGCGTTCGACAACAAGTCGAGCACCACGTCGGTCCCTGTCACCAAGAGGTGGGTCGGCCCCGAGGGCGGCCCCGTCACCGTCCGCCTGCTGGCCGACGGGGTGGACACCGGCAAGACGCTGACGCTCTCGGCCGAGGGCGGCTGGGCGGGCTCCTTCGACGGCCTCGCCAAGCACGTCGGCGGCCGCAAGATCGCCTACGCCGTCTCCGAGGACCCGGTCGAGGGGTACACCCCCGAGGTCTCCGGCGACGCCGCATCCGGCTTCACCGTGACCAACACCGAGAGGCCCAAGCCCGATGAGCCTGACACCCCAGACGAGCCGACCTCCCCGGACAAGGGCCGTGGCCGCATACCGCAGGCCGGCGACGAGGGCACGCCGCCCGTCGCCCTGCTGGCCGTGGCGGCCCTCGCACGTCGTTGGGCGCCCGAGGCGGAGGGAGAAGACGTTGCCATGAAGAGTGGGCGCCGGATGAGGTCGTCCCGGTCGGCGACCATGCCGCGCTCGTCCATAAGAAGGTCGGCTTGCTGTTCGAAGGTGAGGAAGGGCTTGGTGTATTCCATAGACAAGACGACCTTTAGATAGGCGAAAGCCCGCCAGTGTGCATCGTAGAGAGGCCAGGCGGGCTTACTAAGGGCATCATACCACGGGAGATGGAGACGATATGGGTTCCGTCTACGAATCCACGGAGGGGGTCGTTATGGTCCCGAGCGCGATGCCGCCGTTGCTCCAATCTCGGCAGCGGGCCTGCGCGCAGGCAAGGTCGTGACAATCGCCACCGGGCGCAGTTCGAGCCTGGTGCGCCCCTATCGCGTGCAGCTGGAGGGGGTGTCCTACGCCATTCTCACGAGCGGCGCGCAGATTGTCGATCTTCTTCACGGGCGCACGCTGGCCGAGCGCACCTTTGATTCCGATATCATCCTGCGGCTCCTCAAGACGCATGAGGGCAAGGACGTGATGCTTGAGGTCCTTGCGGGTATGGAGGCCTACCAGCCCGTCGGAAGCCTCGAGCGCCTGCCGCGCTATGGGCTCGAGGGGTTCTACGACACGTTCAAGAGCGCCTGTCACTTTGTGCCAGACGTCGAGGAGTGGCTCCTCTCGCATCCTGGTGTCGTGTCCAAGTACATCATGCATCCCGCCGTTGGTACGTATGTGACCGACGTTTTGCAACGCATCGAGGAGCAGGGCATTCCCGTGGAGCCGACCTTCTCCACGGCGAACTCGCTGGAGCTTTCTCCCAAGGACGTGAGCAAAGGCGCCGCACTGGTGGAGCTGTGCCAGCTGCTTGGGATTCCGGTCGAGAAGGGCGTTGCCATCGGAGACTCCGGGAACGACCTCGACATGCTGCGCGATGCTGGCCTGGGCATTGCCATGGGCAACGCGTCGTCCGATGTGCTGGCGGCTGCGGACGTCGTTGTTGCCGACAACGACCATGGCGGCTGTGCCGAGGCCATCTACACCTATCTGCTGTGAGACAAGGGACAAGGGAAGGGGACAGTCCCCTTGTCTCATGGCGGCTTTTGCCGGTTGTGCGTACGCACAACCCCCATCCGCTGCCAGGGCCTTCTCGCCCACCTGGGCAAATGCCAGGGCAATGTCAAAGGAGCCCGGTTGTGCGTACGCACGACCGGGCCTATCTGCCAGCGAGCATCTTTTGGGCCGTGCTGCCTCGCCTACGCCCCCCTCGGGTGCGACTTGCGATTCCGGCAGGTCCCATGCTAGACGCCCCAGGCGCACTCCACGTGTGCCGTGACCACGATGGGCGAGCCCGAGCACGAGAGGTGCCCGTCGGTCACGGCCACCGCAGACCCGTCGATAAGGTTCGTGTAGGCGCCGTCGGGCAGCTCCACCTCGACGGATGCCGAGCGGGACCTCAGCGAGAACACCCCCACCTTGCGCTCGCCCCCGTGCTCGCGGCGCAGGACGGCGATGTCGTTCTCGTCGTCTGCCGCCACAAAGAAGGCGTCGTCGGCGTCTAGCGTGTCGTGCTTGATCTGGGCCATGCGGCGCATGAGCCCCGAGAGGTCCGTGCCCGTATCCCAGGAGATGGTGTCGCGGTCGAAGAGGCTGGGAAGATGATCGCATGCGGCCTCTTGGCCGGCGTAGACGAGCGTCGTGCCCTTCTTGAAGTAGAGCATGGCGGTGTAGTTGCGCAAATCAGATTCGCCCGTCACGTGCGAGGCTATGCGCGGCACGTCATGGTTCTCGAGAAAGCGCAGCTTGTCGTAGTTCTGGGGATAGAGGTTCTCCTGGAAGTCGAGAAGGTCGAGGTAGCACGAGAGGGGCGTCTCGCCCTTGAGGTAGCGCTCGAATGCCTCCTGAACGTCGTACTCGTACTCCATGTCGAAGGCCTCGAACGCCTCGGAGTCGCGCGCGCACGTCATGCCGGCAGCGCGGCAGGCCGCGCCAAACGAGCGGTGGACCGTCTCGGCAAGCCACATGCAGCCCGGGTGGACCTCCTCGACAGCCGTACGCGCGCGCTTCCAGAATTCGACGGGCACGAAGGAGGCGACGTCGCAGCGGAAGCCATCGACGATGCGGGCCCACTGGCACAGGGTCTCTATCTGGTAGTCCCAGAGCGCCGAGACGCTGTAGTCAAGGTCGATGACATCGGACCAGTCTCCCACGTGGTTCCCGGGCCGGCCGTCGGGCTTGCGGAAGAAGAACTCCGGGTGCTCGTCGTAAAGGACGGAGTCAGGGGAGGTGTGGTTGTACACCACGTCGATCATGCACTTCATGCCCTCGGCGTGGATGGCATCCACCAGCGCGCGGAAGTCACCCATGGTGCCATGCTCGGGATTCACCGTGCGGTAGTCGCGGTTTGCGTAGGGGCTTCCCAGCGTGCCCTTGCGATTCTTCTCGCCAATGGGGTGGATGGGCATGAGCCACACGACGTCGGTGCCCAGCGCGTGGATGCGAGGCAGGTCAGGGATCACGGCGCGAAACGTGCCCTCGGGGGTGTGGTTGCGCACAAAGACGGAGTAGATGACAAGGTTTCTAAGAGAGGTGCTGGTGTCTTGTGCCATGAGGATCCCTTCTCGGCGATGCCGGGCATTGCGTCTGATGCCCATGGTGGACCATCGCGCCGCGGGACGCAATGCTTGTTTAAACAAGATGGCCGCAAGTGGACGGGCGAACGGCGCTACTTCACGACCACGGCACCCTCTGGTAGCGTCAGCGATGCATCATCGGTCGCAATGAGGACGTTGTTTCCGCGGTCCCCGGGCTTGTCGGGCCACTCGGGTACGTAGGCCACGCGTGCGAACTGCGCCGAGAAGGCCCGCTCGACTTCCGCAAGGATGCGTGACTTGCGCCCCTCGGTGGAGCAGCGCAGGTTGGCAAGGTACACCCCGCCCGGGGTGAGCTTCTCGTGGATAAGGCGTGCGCCCCCATCGGTTCCCAGCTGGCCGAGCGGACGGTTGCCCGAGAAGGCGTCGTTCACGATGATGTCGTAGGGCTTCTCAGCGCGGCGTAGGTAGGCCCACCCGTCGTCATCCACAAGGGAAATGCGGTTCGCGCCGTACTGCTCGATGAGGTCATCGAGAAAGAAGCGCTCGCGTGCAATTGCGGTGACACGCGGATCGACCTCGACGGCGTCAACGTGGAGCTTGGGCCTGTGCGCCACGAGCCACTTGGGCAGGGAGTAACCGCCGCCGCCGATGACCAAGGCACGCGTGGCGTTGGGCAGGTCGTAGCTCACCTCGGCCATGGTGCGGTGGTAGACGCAGGCAAGCTCAAAGCGCAGCTCGTCGGGAAGGTAGCAGACGCTCTGGAAGGTGCCGTTGACGTTGAGCAGGCGCACCGGCGTGCCGTCGTCGTCTGCCGCCTCAAAGATGAGCGCGGGGCCAAACTTGGTCCGGCGCATCTCGACGCCACGGCGCCTGAGCAGCCATGGCAGTGCCAAAACGATGGCAAACAGGACCCACGAAACGATCACCAGGACTAGCAGCCAAGTTGGCACAAGCGCTCCTAACAGGGGAAACCGGAAGTGTTGTGATGGCGGGGCAGGCGACTTGAGAGGTCCCGGGCAAACTCCCGGTTTATATTGTGAGCAGTAAACATCCTCGGCTATACTAGCGGATGCGGCAGTGCGCGACGTGTGCCTGCTCCATTCATCCACATCTAGGAGGACCTGACCATGTTTCTTGGACTTGGCATTCCCGAGCTGCTCATCATCGTTGTCGTTGTGCTGATCATCTTTGGGCCCAAGAACCTTCCCAAGCTCGGCTCCGCCCTCGGCAAGACCGTCAAGAACGTGCGCGAGGGAATGGAAGAGGGCGACGAGGGCGATAAGGACTCCAAGAAGGCTGAGGAGCCCAAGGCGGCCGAGGCCGAGGATGTCGTCGCTGACGAGGATGACGCCGACATCGAGGACGCTGCCGCCGAGAAGGCCGGGGCTGGCGATAAGGATGTTCAGTTCTGCCCCAAATGCGGTGCCGAGAACCCTGCCGACGCCGCCTTCTGCAAGAAGTGCGGCGCCAGGCTGGGCGAGTAGCCCAAGCGCCTAGCGCACGTACCTCCCACGCACTACGAGGAAAGCAGAATCATGGATAACAGCAAGGAAATCACTCTTACCGCCGAGGGTCGCCAGAAGCTCGTTGACGAGCTGGCGTACCGTGAGGGCGAGCTTCGCGACGAGATCGTCGAGCGCCTGAAGGAGGCCCGCTCCTTCGGCGACCTCTCGGAGAACTCCGAGTATGACGCTGCCAAGGAGGAGCAGTCCCAGAACGAGTCCAAGATCGCCGAGATTCGCCAGACCCTCTCGGTGGCAAGGGTCGTCGAGGGTACCCAGCACGGTGGCATTAGGGTCTCCATTGGCACTGTCGTCGAACTCGAGGATGAGCGTGGCAAGAAGACCAAGTTCACCATCGTGGGCACCACCGAGACCAACTCGCTCGAGCACAAGATCTCGAACGAGTCTCCCGCTGGCCAGGCCCTCATCGGCTGCGGCAAGGGTGACCAGGTCGAGTTCATCACGCCTGCTGGCAAGACCAAGGGCTACACGGTTGTGGGCATTGCTCGATAGAGCAAACGCCTCATGCGCTGCGACTTGGGCCCCTCTTCGGAGGGACCTTTTTTCTCGGTCTGCCTGCCCGGAGGAGAGGGCCGCTGCGGCACCGGCTTGACGCCGTGGCACACGCCTCGGCAGCCTCCCACGTCGCTAGCCCTTCCCCAGCCGTGATTATTGCGCGCAACTTTGGGATTCGTGCAGGGCCAACTGGGAAAACGCCGAGACAAGACAAAATGCCGCGCAATAATGCCGGGCTCCTGCAGCTGCCCACATCCGCGCGCTTCTCGGCACCGAGAAACCCGGCGTGCCAACGCGCCAGCCAAATCGCTACAGTACAATGGTCTGTGCCGTGGTCGCATTGCACCGTCGGCCAGGCATGGGAGAGAGATCGCGCCGACAGGCGCATGTGAGCACTAGGAGCAGCAATGGCCGACCAGAGCAAGACCGGCGAGAACAACACCAATGACGAGAGGGCCCAGCGCCGCGCCCGCCGTCAGGCGCTCATCGACGCGGGCGTGGACCCCTATCCCATACGGTCCAACGTCACCGCCCATGCGGCCGAGCTGGAGCAAAGGTACGCCAACCTGCAGGACGGCGAGGACACAACCGACGAGGTCACCGTGGCGGGGCGCGTTCGCGCCTTCCGCGACTCGGGAAAGATTGCCTTCGTGGTGCTGGAGGACGCCACCGGTCAGATTCAGCTGTTCTGCCGCGTGAACAACTTCGCTCCCGCCGACTGGGGCCTGCTCAAGCAGGTCGACCTGGGTGACATCGTGGAGGCCACGGGTGTCGTGGTGCGCACGCGTCGCGGGCAGCTGTCAGTTAGCCCCACCAGCGTGCGTCCGCTCTCCAAGTCGCTGCGTCCGCTGCCCGAGAAGTTCCACGGCCTTACGGACCGTGAGGTCCGCTACCGCCAGCGCTACGTCGACCTCATCATGAACCCAGAGGTGCGTGACGTGTTCCGCCGTCGCTCCGCCATCGTGAGCCTGATCCGGCGCTACATGGAGGCCGACGGCTACATGGAGGTCGAGACCCCCATGATGCACGCCATCATGGGCGGCGCGAACGCCAAGCCGTTCGTCACGCACTTCAACGCGCTCGACCGCGACTTCTACCTGCGCATCGCCACCGAGCTGCCGCTCAAGCGCCTCATCGTGGGCGGCATGGAGCGCGTGTTCGAGATTGGCCGCCAGTTCCGCAACGAGGGCATGGACCTCACGCACAACCCCGAGTTCACCACGATGGAGGCCTACTGCGCCTATTCCGACCTCGACGGCATGAAGCGGCTCACCGAGGGCCTCTTCAAGGCCATCGCGCGCGAGGTCTGCGGCTGCGAGGAGGGTCACGAGGCCATCACGTACCAGGGCCAGGAGGTCGACATGAGCGGCACGTGGCGCTCGGTGGCCCTCTCCGAGGTGGCTTCGCAGGTCGTGGGCGAGCACGTGGACATGGACACGCCCATCGAGCACCTTCGCGGGCTCTGCGCGGCCCACGGCATCGATGTCGAGGAGGGTTGGGGCGCCGGCAAGCTCCTCTTCGAGCTCTACGACGAGTTGGGCGAGTCCACGCTCGTGAACCCCACCTTTGTGTGCGACTACCCCGAGGAGGTGAGCCCACTTGCCAAGCGCAAGGAGGAGGACCCACGCCTCACCGACCGCTTCGAGCTCGTGATCTGCGGCCATGAGTACGCGAACGCCTTCTCCGAGCTGAACGACCCCGTCGACCAGGCCGGCCGCTTTGCCGAGCAGGTCGCGGCCAAGGGCATGGGTGACGACGAGGCCATGGGCTACGACTACGACTACGTGCGCGCGCTCGAGTACGGCATGCCTCCCGCGGGTGGCATTGGCTACGGCATCGACCGCATGGTCATGCTCTTCTGCGACCAGCCCGCCATCCGTGACGTGCTGCTCTTCCCGCAGATGAAGCCCGAGGTCGTGACCAAGGCCGACATCGCCTCGCAGCTCCCGGAGGCAACGGACAGCGCCGCCTCTGTCGACGCCATTGCCGACGATGCCGAGACGGGCGCCTCCCAGGAGGTCGCGCGCGAGTCGGCGGAGCCTGCGCTCTCGACCGGCCTCACGCGCGACCAGGCGCTCTCCCTGCTTCGGCGCCACAACAAGGACCCCTTCCACATCCAGCACGCCGAGACCCTCGAGGGCCTCATGCGCCATTACGCCGAGAGGTACGACCCCGCCAACGTCGACTTCTGGGGACAGGTGGGCCTTCTCCACGACCTTGACTGGGAGGAGTCCCAAGACCCCGTGCGGCACACGGTGAGGGCGGGCGAGCTCATCGAGGCCGAGGGCGGTACGCCCGAGCTGGTGCATGCCATCCAGACGCACAACTCCGACAACAACCCCTACCTGCCCCAGCCCGAGGCCAGGATGGAGCGCGTGCTCTACGCGGCCGACGAGCTTAGCGGCCTCATCCAGGCAGCCGTCCTCATGCGCCCCAGCAAGTCGGTCATGGACCTCGAGGTCAAGTCGCTCAAGAAGAAGTTCAAGGACAAGCGCTTCGCCGCCGGCTGCAGCCGCGACGTTATCCGCCGTGGTGCCGAGCTCAACGGCATGGAGCTCGACGACCTGTTCGCAAGCATGATCTGCGCCATGCGCGCCATCGCGCCCGACCGTGATGAGTGGCTCGCCGCGCACCTCGAGGATTCCGAGAAGCAATAGCATACGTTTTCGTCCGTGTGTTTGCCCGTCCGTGCGCGTGGGTAAACACACAGCCAAGAAGACGTCGCGGGGCATGCCACCCTATGCGCGGGCCTTCGGGTCCGCGCATTTCGTAGCCCCCCCCGCATGGCACTGAGGAGACATCAGCGCATGTTCGAGAAATTCACCGACAGGGCCAGGAAGGTCATGAGCTTGGCCCAGGACGAGGCGAGGAGCCTCGGCCAGATGTACGTGGGCACGGAGCACCTGCTCCTGGCCCTCATCAAGGAGGGGGACGGCGTCGCTGCCAAGGCGCTCGCGAAGCTCGACGTCACATACGACGAGACGCTCGCCACCGTGAAGCAGATCTCCCAGGACGAGACCGAGCCCGTCCCCGGCGGGCACATCCCCTTCACACCGCGCACCAAGCGTGTGCTGGAGGCCGCATACCGCGAGACCATGACCCACGGCCAGACCTACATCACCACCGAGCACCTGCTCCTGGGCATTGTGTCCGAGGGCAACGGCCGTGCCATGGACGCGCTGCGCGCCATGGGCGTCTCGGGCGACGCGGTGCGCAACGCCGTGAGCGAGCTCGTGTCCAAGAAGGCCGAGGAGGAGGGCCAGTCCGCTGCCGAGGTCCGCATGGACTCCAGCACCTTCATGGGCATGGGGTCTGCCCAGTCCTCCTCGGACGATGGCTCCATGCTTGAGAAGTATGGCCGCAACCTCACCAAGCTCGCCGAGGCGGGCAGGCTCGACCCCGTGCTCGACCGTGACCGCGAGATCGAGCGCGTTATGCAGGTGCTCGCGCGTAGGCAGAAGAACAACCCGCTCATCCTGGGCGACCCAGGCGTTGGCAAGACGGCCGTCGTCGAGGGCCTGGCTCAGCTCATCTCCGCCGGCAACGTGCCCGACATTCTCCGCGGCAAGCAGATCTGGACGCTCGACGTGGCATCGCTCGTGGCAGGCTCCAAGTACCGCGGCGAGTTCGAGGAGCGCATGAAGAAGGTTGTCGCCGAGCTGGAGGACAACCCCAACGACATCCTCTTCATCGACGAGATCCACACCATCATTGGTGCGGGCTCCGCCGAGGGCTCGATCGACGCCGCCTCCATCCTGAAGCCGCCCCTCTCGCGCGGTGAGATCCAGGTCATCGGCGCCACCACGGCCGAGGAGTACCGCAAGCACATCGAGAAGGACTCCGCCTTCGAGCGCAGGTTCCAGCCGGTCAACATCGGCGAGCCCAGCCCCGAGGACACCCTCGAGATCCTGCATGGCCTGCAGAGCCGCTACGAGGAGCACCACCACGTCCGCTATACCGAGGGCGCGCTGAAGGCAGCCGTGACGCTGGCCGACCGCTACATCCAGGACCGCTTCCTGCCCGACAAGGCCATCGACGTCATCGACGAGGCCGGTGCCCGCACGCGCGTCCACAAGACCACGCTGCCCCCCGAGATCGCCCAGGTCGATGCCGAGCTTGCCCGCGTTCGCGACGAGAAGTCCAAGGCTGCCGCTGCCCAGGAGTTCGAGGACGCTGCCCGCCTGCGCGACCAGGAGAAGGAGCTTGTCTCCAAGCGAGACAAGCTTGAGGGCGCCTGGCGCGAGAGGCTCGCCCAGAACGTGGTGACCGTGGACGAGGATGACATCGCCGACGTCGTCTCGAGCATCACCGGGGTGCCCGTATCCAACCTCACCGAGGCCGAGGCCTCGAAGCTCCTGCGCTGCGAGGACGTTCTCCACCAGCGTGTCATTGGGCAGGACGAGGCCGTGACCAAGGTTGCGCGTGCCATCCGTCGCAGCCGCTCGCCCTTGAAGGACCCGCGCCGCCCCGGCGGCTCGTTCATCTTCCTGGGCCCCTCGGGCGTGGGCAAGACCGAGCTTGCCAAGGCGCTTGCCGCGTTCCTCTTCGGCTCGGAAGACGCGCTCATCACCTTCGACATGTCCGAGTTCATGGAGAAGCACACCGTCTCCAAGCTCGTCGGCGCGCCTCCGGGATACGTGGGCTATGACGAGGGCGGCGAGCTCACCAAGGCCGTGCGCAGGCGCCCGTACTCGGTCGTGCTCTTCGACGAGATCGAGAAGGCCCACCCTGACGTCTTCAACGTGCTGCTCCAGATTCTCGACGAGGGCAGGCTCACCGACGGCCAGGGTCGTCACGTGGACTTCTCCAACACGGTCATCATCATGACCTCCAACATCGGTGCGCGCGACATCGCGCAGACCACCACGATGGGCTTCTCGGCATCAGGTGCCTCGGGCCTCTCGGACAAGGAGATCACGAGCCGCGTGACCTCCGAGCTCAAGAAGCTCTTCCGCCCCGAGTTCCTGAACCGTGTGGACGAGATCGTGGTCTTCAAGTCGCTCACGGGCGAGCAACTCCGTGGCATCGTGGAACTCATGGTCTCTGACCTGCGCGATCGCCTCATCACCAACGGCATGTCGATCAACCTCAGCGATGCTGCGCGCGACCTTGTCGCCAAGCGTGGCACCGATCCGATCTACGGTGCGCGTCCGCTGCGCCGCGCCATCCAAACGCTCATCGAGGATCCGCTCTCGGAGGAGCTCCTGGAGGGCAAGTGGCAGCGTGGCGACATCATTGAGCTGGACGCCGACGGCGACGAGCTTGTGTTCTCCAAGGGCACAGGCGAGATTCCCGCTCCGCGCAAGCACGAGCACATGGAGCTTCCTTCGGCGCACGACCGCTGGTCTGTCGACTCCGGCGCTCACCGGTCGCCGCAGGAGGGAGGGCTTGCCGCGTCTGGCGTATAGGCCCACGGCCCAAGTGCCCCCGCTCGTCATATACTGCTATGAGGTTTGAGATTTCTCCGGCCCGCCTTGTGCGGGCCGGCGTGTCCGAGGAGGCGCCATGGATCCTGCCAAGCTAGACAAGGGGGCCCTCACCACCCAGCAGCGCATCGACGGCGCCATCAAGATGACGGCGCCGGGGACTGCCCTGCGTGTGGCCCTCGACATGATCATTGCCGGCCACCTGGGGGCCCTCATCTGCGTGGGCGACACCGAGAACGTGCTGGCTGCCGGCGATGACGGCTTCGCCATGGACGTCTCGTTCACCGCGAACCGACTCTTCGAGCTCTGCAAGATGGATGGCGCCGTCATTATCGACAAGGACCTCACCAAGATCTTGCGTGCCAACTACCACCTCAACCCGGATCCGTCGCTGCCCGCCACCGAGACGGGCACGCGCCATCGTACGGCAGCGCGCATGAGCCTGCTCACCAAGGCCATGGTCATCTCGGTCTCCGAGCGTCGTTCGGTGGTCAATGTGTACGTGGACGGCTGCGGCTACCAACTTCGTCCCGCCGCCGAGATCATGTCCACCGTGAACCAGCTCACTGCGGCCATGCAGAACACCCGCTCGCAGCTTGACCGCAGCCTCCAGCACCTCACCAGCCTGGAGCTCGACAACTTTGTCACGCTTGGTGACATCACGAACATCTTCTACCTGTTCGAGGTGCTCATGTCGGCGGGCGACGAGCTTGACCGCTGCATCGTCCAGCTGGGCACCTCTGGCCGCATCACCGAGATGCAGCGCGAGGAGTTCCTCGGTGACATGGACGAGGCCTACAACCTCATGATTCGCGACTATGCCAGGGACTCCTCCGAGGAGCATGCCCGTGCCATCCGCAAGCAGTTCCACGAGATGGCCAACCCGCAGCTGCGTTCGCCCAAGGTCGTCGCCCGCATCCTGGGCTACGACGAGGACTACGGCGAGGACACCATCATGACGCCGCTTGGCCTGCGCACCCTCTCGCGCGTCTCGGTGGTGCGCGAGGGCATGGCGGACAAGATCGTGGACGAGTACGGCTCGCTCCAAGAGATTCTCGAGGCGGCCGAGGACGACTCCTCCAAGCTGGGCGAGATTGGCGTCAGGAACCCAGATGCCCTGGCAAACAGCCTGCATCGCATGTGGGGGCAGAGCGAATGAGCGCACCAGAGG
>NZ_LR027573.1:30548-80366 GCF_900605015.1 Olsenella sp. Marseille-P4559 | reverse complement strand
CTCCAAGAGATTCTCGAGGCGGCCGAGGACGACTCCTCCAAGCTGGGCGAGATTGGCGTCAGGAACCCAGATGCCCTGGCAAACAGCCTGCATCGCATGTGGGGGCAGAGCGAATGAGCGCACCAGAGGCATGCGCCTCGCCCTCCGCTGCCCGCGTGGGCGAGAGTGGCTCAAAGCCAGATGCGGTGGCGATCATCGTTGCGGGTGGCGCGGGCGAGCGCTTTGGAGACCCACGCGGCAAGCAGTTCGTGGACCTCTGCGGGCTGCCGCTCATGTGCTGGCCGCTTCTCGCCTTTGACCACGCGCCCTCGGTTGGCCACATCGTGGTGGTGTGTGCGCCGGACCGTGCGGATACGGTGCGCGACGAGGTCCTTTCTCGCGTGACGCTGCTCACGCCCGTCACGCTGGCGGCCTCTGGGGACACCCGCCAGCAGTCCGTTGCGCACGGGCTGGCGGCCATGCCGCGCGGCTACGGCTTTGTGGCCGTCCACGACGCGGCCCGCCCCCTTATCGAGGCCAAGGTCATCGAGGGCGTCATCGCGTGCGTGCGAGAGGACCCCAAGCTTGCGGGTGCTATCTGCGCCGCGCGCTCGGTGGACACCTTGAAGCTCGTCGAGGACGGCATTGTCATCGCCACGCCGGACCGCTCCTTCTACTGGTCGGCCCAGACGCCGCAGGTCTTTCGCACCCGCGCGCTGACCTCGGCCTACAAGTCCGCCGCGTGGGAGGGCTACCAGGGCACCGACGACGCCTCTCTCGTCGAGCGCCACGGCGGAAAGGTCCGCTGCTTTGACTCTCCGCGCGACAACATCAAGGTCACCGTCCCCGAGGACTTGGCCATCGCTTGCACCGCGCTCGAGCAGCGGCTGCTCATGTAGGGGGTAGGGCATGTTGCGCATTGGGCATGGTTTTGACGTTCACGCCTTCACGGAGGGACGGCCGCTCATCCTAGGCGGCGTCAAACTGCCCAGCGAGCGTGGCCTTGCGGGCCACTCGGACGCAGACGTGCTGGCCCACGCCCTCATGGATGCCATCCTGGGTGCCATGCGCGCCGGCGACATCGGCCAGCTCTTCCCCGATACCGACCCCGCCTTCGAGGGCGCAGACTCCATGGCCCTGCTCTCACGCGTGGCGTCGCTTGCCCGCGAGCAGGGCTTCTCGCTTGTCGATGCAGACTGTACCGTAGCCGCCCAGGCACCAAGGCTCGCGCCCCACCGCGACCGGATGCGGCGGGCCATGGCCCAGGCCATGGGTGTGGACGTGTCACGGGTTGGCGTCAAGGCAACCACCACCGAGCACCTTGGCTTTGTGGGTCGAAAGGAGGGCATTGCCGCCTGGGCCGTGGTCCTTCTCGACAAGGCCGATGCCCCATGGGCCTGCGGCGGGTAGGGCCTCCGAAGCCCCACGCGACGCCCAAAGCCTGTGTCTAGGAGCCTTCCCAAGGATTGCCTTGCGGGGTGCTGCTACAATGCCTGTACCTCTGTGCACACACCCCAAGGAGCAAGCCATGCTGATCTACAACACTCAGACGCACCGAAAGCAGGGGCTCGAGCCCATCGAGCCGGGCAAGATTCGCATGTACGTCTGTGGCCCCACGGTCTACGACCAGATCCACATCGGCAATGCGCGCACGTTCCTCTCGTTTGACGTGATTCGCCGCTACCTCGTGTACAGGGGCTACGAGGTCACCTTTGCCCAGAACCTCACCGATGTGGACGACAAGATCATCAGTCGCGCCAACGAGCAGGGTCGCAGCGCCGCCGACGTCGCCGAGGAGTTCTCGGGCGCTTTTGTCGAGCAGATGCACCGCTTTGGGATTCTCGACCCCGACATCCGCCCGCGTGCCACGCACGAGATTCAGGCCATGCAGGCCATGATCGAGTCCCTCATCGAGCAGGGCAACGCCTACGTGGCCGACAACGGCGACGTGTACTTCTCGGTGCGCTCGGACAACGCCTACGGCATCCTCTCCGGCCGCGACCTTGACCAGATGCGCGCCGGCGAGCGCGTGGAGGTCAACGACCAGAAGCGCGATCCCTTCGACTTTGCCCTCTGGAAGGCCGCCAAGCCCGGCGAACCCAGCTGGCCAAGCCCCTGGGGCGACGGCCGTCCCGGCTGGCACACCGAGTGCTGCGCCATGATCCATCGCTACCTGGGCACCCCCATCGACATCCACGGCGGTGGAGCAGATCTGGTCTTCCCGCACCACGAGAACGAGACCGCCCAGGCGATGTGCGCCTGGCACGAGCCGCTGGCCAATCTCTGGATGCACACGGGGATGCTGCGCGTGAACGGCGAGAAGATGTCCAAGAGCCTGGGCAACTTCTACACGCTCAAGGAGGTCCTCGACAGGTATCCCGCCGACGCGGTGCGCCTGCTCATGCTGCAGACCCACTACCGCGCTCCGCTCGACTTCTCCTTCGACCGCCTCGAGGGCGCCGTGGGCACCCTCGAACGCCTGCGCACGTGCGAGAAGAACCTACTCTGGGCCTCCAAGAACGGCTCGGGCGGCGAGGGATGCGACGACGAGCTCCTCTCGGCCGTCCGCGAGGCGCACGAGGAGTTCACGCGCCAGATGGACGACGACTTCAACACCGCCGGTGGCCTGGCGGCGATCTTCTCGCTTGTGACCTCGGCAAACACCTACCTTGCCGACGCCGGCACCGCTGCTGGCGGCGAAGCCGCGAGCGCCGCGGCCAACGTCCTTGCCGAGCTTGCGGGCGTCCTTGGCATCACGCTTGCGGCAGAGGAGGACGAGCTTCCCGCTGAGCTTGTGGGCCTTGCCGAGCAGTACGCCGGCTATCGGGGAAGCTCTGCCACCGAGGCCGCCGATGCGCTTATCGCCGCACGTCAGGCAGCCCGCAAGGCGAAGGACTGGGGTAGCGCGGACGGCATCCGCGATGCCATCGCAGGCTTGGGCCTGGTTCTCGAGGACACCGCCGCAGGCTCTCGCCTGCGCAGGGCGTAGGTGATGAGAATGGCACGAGGTGATGCGCGAAGGGGCTCGTCCCGCAGGGGGGCGGGTTCGGCGCAGGCCGGTCGTGGCGGCCAGCACCACGGCCGCAGCCAGCGCTCGGGCTCGCGCCCGGGAAACGGGGCGCCGAGGGGGCGCCAGGGCAGGGGCGGACGCGACCAACGCGACCGGCACGGCCGACGCGACCAGGGTCGCTCTGCGGTGCCTGGCTCAGATGTCATCGAGGGGCGCCGCGCCGTCGCCGAGGCGCTCGACGCGGGGATTCCCATATGCACTGCCTTCGTGCAGGACGGAGCTGGCTCGCCCGATGGCACCGACAAGACGCTTGGCTCTCTGGTGCGCAGGCTCGTCGACGCGGGCGTGGAGTGCGAGTCCGTACCGCGCTCGCGCCTTGACCGGCTCTCGAGCCACGGCGCCCACCAGGGCATCGTCGTGAGGACCAAGCCCTTCTCATACGCAACGATCGAGGACGTCATCGCTGCGGCGGGGGAGGGGGACGCCCTGGTGGTTGTGCTCGACCATGTGACCGACGAGGGCAACTTTGGCGCCATCGTACGCTCTGCGGAGGTCGTGGGCGCTGCCGGCGTGGTTGTGGCAAACGCGCGCGCCGCCACCGTTGGGCCCGGTGCCTACAAGACCTCTGCCGGCGCCGTGCTGCACCTTCCCATCGCGCAGGTTCCCAACCTGGCCCGTGCGATCGACCAGCTCAAGGATGCTGGGTTCTGGGCCTGCGCCGCAACCGAGCACGCCGAGCAGAGCGTGTGGCACGCGCCCGTCTATGGGCGGCTTGCGCTGGTCATGGGCTCTGAGGGGGTGGGCATCTCTCGCCTCGTGCTTGACCACTGCGACTTTGGTGCCAGGCTTCCGCAGCGCGGTCGTGTCGAGTCGCTCAACGTTGCCCAGGCCACGACGGTCATGTGCTACGAGTGGCTCCGCCGCGTGAGCGAGGGGGCGCAGGCGGATGCCTAGTCGCGCCAGTCTCGCGCTGCTCGTGGTCGACGGCTACAACGTGGTTCACGGGACCCCTCGCTATGCCGCGCTCATTGACGAGCATGCGGGTGCCGGTGCCTTGGCCGACGTGGCGCACCTCTCGCGCGACCCCTACGGTCATGACCCCTTCGACCGCGCCCGCGAGGCGCTCGTCTCGGACGTGGCGGCGTATGCGCAGGGCAGCTACGAGCCGGTTGTGGTCTTCGATGCGGCGGGCAACCTCTCGGGCGAGCGACCCAACTGGAGCACGGCTGGGGTTCGCGTGGTCTTCTCGCGCACGGGCGAGTCCGCCGATACGGTCATAGAGCGCCTGGTCACGGAGGCGCGCCATGCCGGGAGGGTCGTCTTGCTCGTGACATCGGACAACGCCATCCGCTATACCGTGGGCGGCATCCCGGTGACCACGGTCTCAAGCGCGCTTCTCGCGCAGAACATGAGCATCGTGAGCGCGGGGGTGGAGGAGGCCCGCGAGCGCGGGTCCCATACGCACCTGAGCCTGGAGGACAGGCTCGACCCCGAGACCCGGGCGAAGCTCGACAGGCTGCGCGGCCGTAGGTAGCTGGCCGCACGACCGATTCTGGTGCCGCACGTGCCAGATTCGCGCAAACACGCTATCATGTCCTCACCGCCGGTATGGCTCAATGGCAGAGCAACGGTTTTGTAAACCGTGGGTTGTGGGTTCGACTCCCTCTACCGGCTCCAGGATGAGACGCCAGGTCATAGCCACTGCGGCTGTGACCTGGTTTCGTCTTTCGTGGCAAACGGCTTGACTGGCAAGTCTCTGCCATCGTGCGTACGCATGACGGCTGGTTGCAGACGACTCCCCTTCCTTGGAGGGCCCCTCGGGCAGGAAAGCTTGGTTGTGCGTACGCATGACCGGTGCATTTTGACAAGGCCGCAGCATCTGCCCAGTTGGCCGAGAAGGCCATGGCAGCAGGTGGGAATCGTGCGTACGCACGATGGGGACATATTGCCAGGCCCGTGGATCCAACAGGGGAAACGCTACCCCCTTGGCAGAGAACCTCGGTCATGCGTACGCACAATGGCACAAATCCGCCAGGGCATCGGGCTGACACGGCAAGAGGCGCCTGCCATCCGCGCCTCATCCGGATCCTCGGGCAGGCCCTGGCTCATCAGAGATGCCTCTTTTTGGACTGCGGCGCCCGCTGGTGCGCGCATCCGGGCCCGGACGTGTGCAATGCGGCCCGCATCCGGCAAGCGGTACATGCACTACCTGCGGGTTTCCCTGAATTGTGCGGGAATCGTGGGATAGATACACCCGGCACCGGGGTATGCGTTGACAGGATTTTTTCCTCGTCGTATTATTCACTCCGCTGCACGGGGTTCGCCCCGTGTGGTGCTTGAAAACGGAATGGGGATGTGGCACAGCGGCAACTGCGGCGGACTGTAAATCCGCTCCCTCTGGGTTCCTTGGTTCGAGTCCAAGCATCCCCACCATGCCCGTGTAGCTCAGTCGGTAGAGCACTTCGTTGGTAACGAAGAGGTCACCGGTTCAAATCCGGTCGCGGGCTCCATTCTTCAAGCGCTCGGCTCCATGCCGGTGTAGCTCAGCTGGTTAGAGCACGCGGCTCATACCCGCGATGTCACTGGTTCGAATCCAGTCACCGGTACCAGGCTTTTCTGCGGCGCTGCGGCGCCGCTGAGCATAAATGGACGTATTTCTGTACCATGGAATGGCCGGAGAGGTTCGTTCCAAAAGGAGGATTGGCAATGGCCAAGGAGAAGTTCGATCGTTCTAAGCCGCACGTAAACATTGGTACCATTGGTCACGTCGACCACGGCAAGACTACGCTGACCGCGGCCATCACCAAGGTTCTCTCCGAGACCGAGGGCTGCAAGGCCGAGTTCACCGCCTTCGAGAACATCGACAAGGCCCCCGAGGAGCGTCAGCGCGGCATCACCATCTCCGTCGCTCACGTCGAGTATGAGACCTGGGAGCGCCACTACGCTCACGTTGACTGCCCGGGCCACGCTGACTACGTCAAGAACATGATTTCAGGCGCTGCCCAGATGGATGGCGCCATCCTCGTTATCGCTGCTACCGACGGCCCCATGGCTCAGACCCGCGAGCACATCCTGCTCGCCCGTCAGGTTGGCGTCAAGTACATCATCGTCTTCCTGAACAAGTGCGACATGGTCGATGACGAGGAGCTCATCGACCTGGTCGAGATGGAGACCCGCGACCTGCTCTCCGAGTACGGCTTCGACGGTGACAATACCCCAATCATCCGTGGCTCCGCCCTCGGTGCCCTCAACGGCGAGCAGAAGTGGGTCGACTCCATCGTCGAGCTCATGCACACCGTTGACTCCTACATCCCGACGCCTGCTCGTGACAACGAGAAGCCGTTCCTGATGGCCGTCGAGGACGTCATGACCATCTCCGGCCGCGGCACCGTTGCCACCGGCCGTGTCGAGCGCGGTGAACTCAAGCTCAACGAGCCCGTCGAGATCGTCGGCATCAAGCCGACCCAGTCCTCCGTTGCGACCGGCATCGAGATGTTCCGCAAGACGCTGGACTTCTGCGAGGCTGGCGATAACGTGGGAATCCTGCTCCGCGGCATCAAGCGCGAGGACATTGAGCGCGGCCAGGTTCTCTGCAAGCCCGGCTCGGTTACCCCTCACACCAAGTTCACTGGCGAGATTTACGTTCTCACCAAGGAGGAGGGCGGCCGTCACACCCCGTTCTTCTCTGGCTACCGTCCGCAGTTCTACTTCCGCACCACGGACGTGACCGGCGACATCGCCGAGCTCACCGACAAGGACGGCAACAAGGTCGAGATGGCCATGCCAGGTGACCACGTCACCATCTCCTGCGAGCTCATTCACCCCATCGCCATGGAGGAGGGCCTCCGCTTCGCTATCCGCGAGGGTGGCCACACCGTCGGCGATGGCCGTGTCGCCACGATCGTCGAGTAGCTTCTCCCAGAAGTGACCCCAAGGCCCGGCATCCGTATGGGTGTCGGGCCGTTCTGTTGAGAACGGGACTCGTCTGATACCTTATGGCGGATTCCTCTCAGCCCTCTCGGCCCCCTGGCGTTTCCATCGCATGGATGTTGTATGAGCAATGGCCTGCAAGGCGTTTTGGGTTGACAGGATACGTAAGTTGATGATAACGTACTCCACCGCGCCATCTTCGAGGATGGCCTCGAAGTGACATGGTGTCTCAGGAGGATTCATGCGCACACTTGTTACACTTGCATGCACCGAATGCAAGCGCCGCAACTACACCACGACCAAGAACAAGGCGAACACGCCTGACCGACTTGAGATGAAGAAGTATTGTCCGTGGTGCCGTAAGCACACGCTTCACCGCGAGACCCGCTAAACTGGGTGGGCCCACACACGCCAGTAGTTCAATTGGTAGAGCATCGGTCTCCAAAACCGAGTGTTGAGGGTTCGAGTCCTTCCTGGCGTGCCAGAATTTCCCACCGGCTTTCCCTTCGGGGTTAGCCGGTTTCCATGTAAGGCAAGCCTTTAGGAGTTGTGAGGATGGCGAACAAAGACAGGAACAAGAGGAGCGCCCGCAAGGCACGTGCCCAGAAGCGTGCTGAGCGCGAGGCCGCCCAGGCTGCCTCTGCTGCCTCCAACCCCAAGCAGACAGGGGGCCCGGCAAAGCGGGCCGCTGTCGTTGCCAAGGCTTCCGAGAAGCAGGACAAGCCTGCCAAGGCGAGCAACAAGAAGCCAGGGCTTGGCACGCGCATCAAGAACTATCTCGGTGCCGTACGCACCGAGATGAGGCGCGTGGTGTGGCCCTCGAGGGAAGAGCTGCGCAACTACTCCGTTGCCGTTATCGTCTCCCTCGTGGTCTTCGGCGTTGTGCTCTGGCTTGTCGACACCGGAATCGTGGCCGCGCTCGTCGGCTATACGAGTTTGGGGGAATAAGGCCATGGCTAAGCGCTGGTACGTTATCCACACGTATTCCGGATACGAGAACAAGGTCAAGACCGATCTCGAACACCGCATCGAGACCTATGGCATTGGTGACCAGGTCGTGGACATCCAGATCCCAACGGAGGAAGTCACCGAGGTCAAGGACGGCGGCAAGCGCGAGACCAAGGAGGCCAAGGTCTTCCCGGGCTATGTCCTCGTCCGCATGGAGGTCGACGACAACACCTGGGCGGTCGTGCGCAACACGCCCGGAGTTACGGGCTTTGTCGGTCTCGACGGCAAGCCTACGCCCCTGCGTCGCGATGAGTTCGACAAGATCATGAGGCGTAGCGGCGTCCGCGCGAGCGCTTCCGCTTCGGCGCCCAAGCGCACCTCGACCAACCTCGAGCCCGGCATGTCGGTGCGCGTGCTCTCTGGGCCGCTGGCAGACTTCGACGGGCAGGTCTCCGAGGTCAACGTCGAGTCTGGCAAGGTCAAGGTCATGCTCATGATCTTTGGTCGCGAGACCCCCGTCGAGCTCACACTCGATCAGATTTCGGTTATCAGCTAGGAACTTCTGGCAGGCCCTGTATCGGTGAGGATGGCTTCTCGGGCGCCTGCGTGAAGACAGATTGCAAGCACGCTCTCCAGGAGGATTCATCATGGCCAAGAAGAAGGTCACCCACTTCATCAAGCTCCAGATTCCGGCTGGTGCCGCCAACCCTGCGCCTCCCGTTGGCCCAGCCCTCAGTGCCGCCCAGGTCAACATCATGCAGTTCTGCCAGGCCTTCAACGCTGCCACCAAGGACAAGTCCGGCGACATCATCCCTGTCGAGATTACCGTCTACGAGGATCGCACGTTTGACTTCGTGACCAAGACCCCGCCTGCGGCTCATCTCATCAAGAAGGAGCTTGGCCTCAAGAGCGGCTCCGGCGTACCCCAGCGCGACAAGGTTGGCCAGCTCACCCAGGAGCAGCTCACCAAGATCGCCCAGATCAAGATGCCGGACCTCAACGCCAACGACCTCGAGGCCGCCAAGAAGATCGTCGCCGGCACCGCTCGCTCCATGGGCGTCACCATCGCCGAGGACTAACCCTACCACCTTTGGCACTACGCGCCCTGTAGGGGGCGCCTCTCAGGACGTGGCGCACCCGCGCCGACTATGTGGGAGGGCATGCGCCCGTTGACCACAGGAGGTATCACATGCCTAAGCACGGAAAGAACTACAAGGCCGCTGCCGCCAAAGTCGAGGCCGGCAAGGTCTACTCGCCCAAGGAGGCCATGACGCTTGCCAAGGAGCTCTCCTCCGCCAAGTTCGACGAGACCGTCGAGGTCGCCGTTCGCCTGGGCGTCGACACCCGAAAGGCCGACCAGAACATCCGCGGCTCCATCTCGCTGCCCAACGGAACCGGCAAGACCGTCCGCGTGGCCGTCTTCGCCGAGGGCGCCAAGGCCGCCGAGGCCGAGGCCGCTGGTGCCGACATCGTCGGCTCCGACGACCTCATCGAGGAGATCCAGAAGGGCAACATCAACTTCGATGCCGTTATCGCCACGCCCAACCTCATGGGCAAGGTCGGTCGCCTCGGCCGCATCCTCGGACCCCGTGGCCTCATGCCCAACCCCAAGCTTGGCACCGTGACCATGGACGTCGAGAAGATGGTCAAGGAACTCAAGGCTGGCCGCGTCGAGTACCGCGCCGACCGCTACGGCATCTGCCACGTCCCCATGGGCAAGGCGTCCTTCGACGTCAAGGCCCTTGTCGAGAACTACGGTGCCCTCATCACCGAGCTCGTTCGCGTTAAGCCGTCGAGCGCCAAGGGCAAGTACGTCAAGTCCATCACAATCTCCACCACCATGGGCCCTGGCATCAAGGTCGACACCACCAAGACGCGCGACTTCATGGAGGACTAGGCCTCGCGCGCATCCCGGAGTCATCGCCCCGCTCACCTGAGCGGGGCTTTTTGTGAGAACGCCGTGTCGTGAGCGTTTCCCTTGACGGGGCATGCCCCGCGTGCCAGAATACCCACTGCAGGTTTTTGCCTGCACCCATACATCGCACGTCCCGCTGCCAAAGACAGCCGGTGCCTACGGGCTCAAAGGGGAAACCCGCCTGCCGAGGTGGTCTCAGCTACGAATCCATGAGGCCCCGTTTGGCTGCGCCAAGCGGGGCCCTCTCATGCGGAGGGCCCGCCGCGTCGGCGGATCGTGCCCGGATACGTGTGAGAAGGAGGTGTTCACATGCCAGCACAGTCCAACATAGACATGCTCGAGAGGGTCAAGGGCTCCATCGAGGCTTCCAAGGGCCTTTTTGTCATCGACTACCGTGGTCTCACCGTCAAGGAGGCCCAGGAGCTCCGTCGCGCCCTGAGCGAGGCCGGCGCGCACATGAAGGTCTACAAGAACAACATCGTGCGCATCGCCCTCAGGGACGTCGAGATGCCCGACATTGACGATGTGCTCAAAGGCACCTGCGCCTACGTCTTCTACGAGAAGGACCCTGTCGAGGCCGCCAAGGTCTTGAAGCAGGAGGCCGACAAGCTCAAGAAGATGCAGATCCTGGGTGGCATCGTAGACAGCAAGGCCGTCTCGTCCGAGGAGGCCCTCGCGTACGCCGAGCTCCCGTCCCGCGACGAGCTTCTCGCCAAGCTCGTGTATGTCATCGGCAGCCCGCTCTCGGGTATTGCGCAGGTGTGCGCCGGTCCCGCCAGGGGCCTCGTCACCGCGCTCCAGGCGGTCTCCGAGAAGCAGGCCGCATAGCGCCTGTCCGCACCATCGGCACTTCCAGTACGACAAGACAATCCCGAGGGCACATAAGGTGCCCCGACATGAAGGAGAATTAGCATGGCTGCTACCAAGGAAGAGATCATCGAGGCCATCAAGGAGATGCCCGCCCTCGAGCTTTCCGAGCTCGTCCACGAGCTGGAGGACGTCTTCGGCGTGTCCGCCGCTGCCCCCGTTGCCGTTGCTGCCGCCCCTGCGGCTGGCGCTGCTGCTGCCGAGGAGGAGGAAAAGACCAACTTCGACGTCGAGCTGACCTCCTTCGGCTCCAACAAGATCGCCGTCATCAAGGTCGTCCGCGCCCTCACCAGCCTCGGCCTGAAGGAGGCCAAGGACAAGGTGGAGGCTGCCCCCGCCGTCCTTCTCGAGGGTGCCAAGAAGGAGGACGCCGAGGACGCCAAGAAGCAGCTCGAGGAGGCCGGCGCCACCGTCACCCTGAAGTAGCTTCGGGTCTCACGGACGCATCTCGTGCTCCATCGGGGGTCGGACCACGCGGTCCGGCCCCCTTCTTGTGGGCCGCCTCTCTTGGGGGTGGGCCCGGACATGGACATGGCGGGATTGGGCCATCGTGCGTACGCACAAGTGGGATTATTTGCCACGGGGAGTGCGTTTTCCCTGGTTAAGCTTGAACGTCTGGCAAATGTTGCTGGTTGTGCGTACGCACAAGGGCCGCTTGCTGCCAAGGCCTTCTCGCCCAACTGGGCAAACGCTGGAACCGCGTCAGAAAACCTACATCGTGCGTACGCACGACCGCGGATTATTGCCAGCCCGGTCACGTGGAGAGGCGAGAATGTCAGAAAACCTACGTTGTGCGTACGCACAAGGGCCGCTTGCTGCCAAGGCCTTCTCGCCCAACTGGGCAAACGCCGGGGTCATGTCAGAAAACCTACATCGTGCGTACGCACGACCGCGGATTATTGCCGGCCCGACCACGTGGAGAGGCGAGAACGTCAGATTTCCCAAGTCGTGCGTACGCACGACAAGGAATTCTCGCCCAACCGCGTTATGGATTGACGCGACTACCGGGGGCAACACGAGCAGCCATCGCATCCAGGGCTTCCCCACACGGTTCCTCCACACACGTCTCGTGGATTTTGCAGGAAACGCGTGAAAAACAAGAGAATCTAATAGAAAATGCAGGGCAAGTCAAGACTTTTCATTGACGAGAGACGTGCGCTTGGCTAGATTACTAGTTTGCGACAATTGCCGCCTTCCACCCTTTTGAAGGAGGAAAAGCCTGGTGTCTACCGCAAAGACTTCTCTTACTAAACCGCAAGTCACCCGTACGCGCAAGAGCTTTAGCAAAATCCCGTCTGCGATGGAGCTGCCCAACCTCATCTCCGTCCAGAGGGATTCGTTCAAGCACTTCATGACCGACGGTATCGCCGAGTCCTTTGCAGAGTTCTCTCCCATCGAAAACGCTGCGAGGACCATGCAGGTGGCCTTTGGTGAGCATCAGTTTGGCGACCCGTCCCACAGCCTGTCCGAGTGTCGCGCCAAGGACCTGTCCTACCAGGCACCCCTCTTCGTGGACGTGCGCTTCATCAACAAGGAGACCGGCGAGATCAAGGAGCAGCTCGTCTTCATGGGCGACTTCCCGCTCATGACCGACCGCGGCACCTTCATCATCAACGGCTCTGAGCGCGTTGTGGTCTCGCAGCTGGTCCGCTCGCCTGGCGTCTACTTTGCCGCCGAGATGGACTCTGGTGTCCTTGTCCACCGCGTCCAGTTCATCCCTGCGCGTGGCGCGTGGCTCGAGTTCGAGGTCGACAAGCGCGGTCACCTCGTGGCCTCCATCGACCGCAAGCGCCGCCAGAGCGCAACGTCGTTCCTGCGTGCCCTGGGCATCGCCGAGACGGACGACGAGATCCTCTCGCTTCTCGGTGACTCCGAGGTCGTGCGCTCGACCATCGAGCGCGACGTCGCCACCACCCGCGAGGACGCCCTCCTCGAGATCTACCGTCGCCAGCGCCCCGGCGAGCCCCCTACCGTGGACTCTGCCCGCTCGCTGCTCGACGGCCTCTACTTCAACCCGCAGCGCTACGACCTTGCCCGCGTTGGTCGCTACAAGGTCAACAAGAAGCTCGAGCTCGACGTTGACGCCAGCGAGCGCGTGATCACCAGCGAGGACATCGTGGCGGCCCTGCGCTACCTCCTGGCCCTCCACGCCGGCGACGACACGAAGCACACCGATGACATCGACCACTTTGGCAACCGTCGCGTGCGCACCGTGGGCGAGCTTGTCCAGAACCAGTTCCGCATTGGCATGAGCCGTATGGAGCGCGTTGTGCGTGAGCGCATGGCCTCCCAGGACGCCGATGACATCACGCCGCAGTCGCTCATCAACATTCGCCCGATCGTGGCCGCCATCAAGGAGTTCTACGGCTCCTCTCAGCTGTCGCAGTTCATGGACCAGTCCAACCCGCTTGCAGGCCTCACGCACAAGCGTCGTCTCTCGGCGCTTGGCCCTGGCGGCCTTGCTGGCCACAAGTCTGGCTCCAGCCGCCGCACCAACGTGCCTACGGCCGTCCGCGACGTTCACAACTCGCACTACTCCCGCATGTGTCCCATCGAGACACCCGAAGGCCCCAACATCGGCCTCATCGGTTCGCTGGCGGTCTATGCGCACGTGAACGACTACGGCTTCATCGAGTCGCCGTACCGCAAGGTCGTCGACGGCAAGGTCACCGACGAGATCGTGTGGATGACCGCCGACGAGGAGGAGAACCACAACATCGCGCCGGCCAACACCCCAGTTGACCCCAAGACGGGCCGTTTCGTGGTTGTCGACTCCAAGGGCAACATCACGGACCCCGATCGCATCATCGCCCGTACGCGCGACTTCGATGGCTCCTTCGGTGCCCCTGCGCAGGTCGAGGTTTCGAGCGTCGACTACATGGACGTCTCGCCTCGCCAGATGCTCTCCGTCGCCGCGAACCTCATCCCGTTCCTCGAGCACGACGATGCCAAGCGTACCCTCATGGGCGCAAACATGCAGCGTCAGGCCGTGCCCCTGATCCGTTCGTACGCCCCGTACGTGGGCACGGGCATGGAGGCTCGTGCAGCCCTGGACTCCGGCGAGGTCGTCCGCGCGGTCCACGCAGGCGTTGTCGACAAGGTCGACGCGGCCCACGTGACCGTCTACTCCGACGAGTACGGTGCCGAGGACTACGAGCTGCCCAAGTACCAGCGGTCCAATCAGAGCACCTGCATCAACCACCGTCCAATCGTGCACGTGGGCGATCGCGTCGAGGCTGGCCAGCCCCTGTCTGACGGCACCTCGATCGACCACTCCGAGCTTGCCCTCGGCGTCAACCTCACCGTGGCCTACATGCCGTGGGAGGGCTACAACTACGAGGACGGCATCATCGTCTCCGACCGCGTGGTGCAGAACGACCTGCTCACCTCGGTCAACATCTCCCGTCACGAGATCGACGCCCGCGACACCAAGCTCGGTCCCGAGGAGATCACCCGCGAGATCCCCAACCAGTCCGAGGAGATGCTCGCCAACCTCGACAATGACGGCATCATCCGCATCGGTGCCGAGGTTGGCCCTGGCGACATCCTGGTAGGCAAGGTCACGCCCAAGGGCGAGACGGCACTCACCGCCGAGGAGCGCCTGCTCCGTGCCATCTTTGGTGCCAAGGCCCACGACGTGCGCGACACCTCGCTCAAGATGCCCCATGGCGCCTACGGCCGCGTCGTCGACGTTGTGCGCTTTAGCCGCGAGGCCGGAGACGACCTCCAGCCCGGCGTGAACGAGCTCGTACGCGTCTTTGTCGCCCAGCGCCGCAAGATCCAGCAGGGCGATAAGATCTCTGGCCGTCACGGCAACAAGGGCGTTGTGTGCAAGGTGCTGCCCGTCGAGGATATGCCCTACATGGCCGATGGCACCCCCATCGACGTCCTCCTCGATCCGCTGGGTGTCCCGTCCCGCATGAACGTGGGGCAGCTGCTCGAGTGCCACCTTGGCTGGGGCGCCACCCACGGCTGGGATGACACCACGGCAGACTCCAAGACCTACGTGCCCGGCCCCATCCCCGTGGCTACGCCCGTCTTTGACGGCGCGACCGACAAGGAGGTCTCCGAGATCATCCGCCGCACCAACGTGAACCTCATGAACAAGGCCATGCTGGAGTACGGCAAGCACATGGACGCCGACTTCGTGCCACAGCTCAACGACCGTGGCAAGACCACGCTCTACGACGGCCGCACGGGCGAGGCGTTCAAGAACCCCATCACTGTGGGCACCTCTTACATCCTGAAGCTCGGCCACATGGTCGACGACAAGATCCATGCACGTTCGACCGGCCCCTACAGCCTCGTCACGCAGCAGCCCCTGGGCGGCAAGGCCCAGTTCGGCGGCCAGCGCTTCGGCGAGATGGAGGTTTGGGCCCTCTATGCCTACGGTGCGGCCAACGTCCTGCAGGAGATCCTCACGGTCAAGTCCGACGATACCAACGGCCGCGTCAAGACCTACGAGGCCATCGTCAAGGGTGAGAACGTGCCGTCCGCAGGCATCCCTGAGTCCTTCAAGGTCCTCGTCAAGGAGATGCGCTCGCTTGCGCTCGACATCGAGCCCATCTCCTACAGGAGGAAGGCCGAGCCCAAGGCCGAGGAGAGGCCCGCAGCAAAGGAGAACCCCGTCGACGTCTTCGCCAACATCAACACCACCGATGACCTCGTCAATGGCCTTGCCCGCGACCTCGGCGAGTCCGACGACCTCGTCGGCGACGCCAACAGCGATAAGGAGTAGCGACTGTGGCAGAATTCGATACCACCGACTTCGACGCTATCAAGATCTCGCTTGCCTCTGCAGATCAGATTCGCAGCTGGTCGCACGGCGAGGTCAAGAAGCCCGAGACCATCAACTACCGCACGCTCAAGCCCGAGAAGGATGGCCTGTTCTGCGAGAAGATCTTCGGTCCCGTGAAGGACTGGGAGTGCGCCTGCGGCAAGTACAAGGGCATCCGCTTCAAGGGCATCGTCTGCGAGCGCTGCGGTGTCGAGGTGACCACCGCCAAGGTGCGCCGCGAGCGTATGGGCCACATCGAGCTTGCTGCGCCCGTGAGCCACATCTGGTACTTCAAGAGCCCTGCGAGCTTCCCCATGTCCCGCCTGCTCGACATGAAGAGCAAGGATCTGGAGAAGGTCCTCTACTTCGCGAGCTACGTGATCACCGACGTCGACACCGAGGCCCGCGAGGCCGATGCCGACGACCTCAGGGAGGAGCTGGCTGCAGACCTCGAGGAGCTCGACGCCGAGCGTGACGACCAGATCGGGCGCCTGAAGGAGCAGGGCCAGGCCTCCGGTGACGAGTTCGACGACGTCGAGCCCATCTCCGCGGACGAGGTCCGCGCCGGCATCGCCGACCTCGAGGAGGAGTACGAGGAGGAGAAAGCGCTCCGCCGCGAGGCCTACGAGCAGTTCACGCAGCTCGAGAAGCGCCAGCTCATCTCCGACGAGGCGCTCTTCTCCGAGCTCAAGCGCCACTACGGCATCTACTTCAAGGGTGGCATGGGCGCCGAGGCCGTCCGCGAGCTGCTTCGCGGCATCGACCTCGAGAAGGAGGCCAAGGAGCTCCGTGCCATCATCGCCTCCGACGAGTCCCAGAAGCAGAAGCGCGAGAAGGCGATCAAGCGCCTCGAGATCGTTGACGCCTTCCTTAAGGGCGGCAACGACCCCTCCAACATGGTCCTCGACGTCATCCCCGTGATTCCACCCGACCTGCGCCCCATGGTGCAGCTCGACGGCGGCCGCTTTGCTGCGTCCGACCTGAACGACCTCTACCGTCGCGTGATCAACCGCAACAACCGCCTCAAGCGCCTGCTCGACCTCGACGCTCCCGCGATCATCGTGAACAACGAGAAGCGCATGCTCCAGGAGTCCGTCGACGCCCTCTTCGACAACGGCCGTCGCGGCCGCCCCGTCACCGGTCGTGGCGGACGCCCGCTCAAGTCGCTTGCCGAGGCCCTGAAGGGCAAGCAGGGTCGCTTCCGCCAGAACCTCCTGGGCAAGCGTGTCGACTACTCTGGCCGTTCGGTCATCGTCGTCGACCCGCACCTGAAGCTGCACCAGTGCGGCCTGCCCTCGGCCATGGCGCTCGAGCTCTTCAAGCCCTTCGTGATGCGCCGCCTGGTCGAGCTTGGCAAGGTCGAGAACATCAAGGGTGCCAAGCGCGCCATCGACCGCGGCATGCCTGCCGTCTGGGACGTGCTCGACGAGGTCATCCAGGATCGTCTCGTGCTTCTCAACCGTGCCCCCACGCTGCACCGCCTGTCCATCCAGGCATTCGAGTCCGTCCTTGTCGAGGGCAAGGCAATCCACCTGCACCCGCTGGTGTGCGCTCCCTTCAACGCCGACTTTGACGGCGACCAGATGTCGGTCCACGTGCCCCTCTCCACACAGGCGCAGACCGAGGCCCGCGTGCTCATGCTCTCCACCAACAACCTGAGAAAGCCCGCCTCTGGCGAGGTCGTCACCGTGCCGTCGCAGGACATGGTCTTTGGCACCTACTTCCTCACCACTGCCAAGGACGGTGCCGAGGGCGAGGGCCGCGTCTTCGCTGGCTTCGACGACGCCATTCTCGCCTTCTGCAATCACAACAACCTGGACATCCAGGCCAGCATCAAGGTTCGCGTGAGGGCCCAGGACGCCAACGTGGTCGAGAACGGCCGCAGGATCTTCCGCACCTATGACAGGTGGAACAGCCCCGTGGACTACGACGTCACCGACCGTTCGATGCGCATCGAGACCACCATTGGCCGCGTCCTCTTTAACACGCGCTGCCTGCCTGCGGATTACCCCTTCATCAACTACAAGATGAGCAAGGGTGACATCGAGAACCTCGTGAACGACGCTTGCGACCGTTACAGCACGGCCGATGTCGAGCCCATCCTTGACGCCATCAAGGAGACCGGCTTCCACTACGCCACCATGGCCGGCCTTACCGTCTCGGTGTGGGATGCCGTCATTCCTCCCGAGAAGCAGGAGATGCTTGACGAGGCCCAGGGAAAGGTCGACGAGATCAACGAGTACTACGAGGACGGCTTCCTCTCCGAGAGGGAGCGCCACGTCGAGGTCGTTAACGCGTGGACCGAGTGCACCAACGAGCTTGGCTCCAAGATGCTCGAGGGCTTCGCCGAGGACAACCCCATCTACATGATGGCCGACTCCGGTGCCCGTGGTTCCAAGACGCAGCTTCGTCAGCTCGCCGGCATGCGAGGCCTCATGGCCGATATGTCCGGTGACACCATCGACCTGCCCATCAAGGCAAACTTCCGCGAGGGTCTGCTCCCGCTCGAGTACTTCATCTCAACCTATGGCGCCCGTAAGGGCCTCGTGGACACGGCTTCCCACACGTCCGACTCCGGCTACCTCACGCGCCGCCTGGTCGACGTGGCCCAGGACGTCATTGTCCGCGAGGAGGACTGTGGCACCGACGAGGCCGTCACCTACCCGCTGACCAAGCCGGGCGAGAACGACGTGGACGGTGACCTGATCGGCCGCTGTGCGCTCAACGACATTGTCGACCCCGCCACCGGTGAGGTCCTCATCCCGCGTGACGGCTACATCGAGTCCAAGGATGACCTCAAGATGCTCGTTGCCCACGGGCTCAAGAAGGTCCAGCTGAGGGCGCTGCTCACCTGCAAGTCCAAGTACGGCGTCTGCCAGAAGTGCTACGGCTGGGACCTCTCGACCCGTCGTCCCGTCAACATCGGCACCGCCGTCGGCATCATTGCCGCGCAGTCCATCGGCGAGCCGGGCACCCAGCTTACGATGCGTACGATCCACTCCGGTGGCGTCGCTGGCGCTGACGACATCACGCAGGGCCTCCCCACGGTCGCCCGCATGTTCGACGTCGTCGGCAACGTCAACGAGAAGATCCTCGGCCGCGAGGCAGATCTCGCTCCCATCTCCGGCACCCTGCTCATCACGCCTGAGCAGACCGAGTACCTCATCCGCATCGTCGACTCCGATGACAACTCCCGCATCCTCGAGGAGTGGCGCATTCCCGCGTCCGCACGCTTCATGCCGGGCATGGAGGACGGTGCCGAGGTTCGTGCCGGCGACCAGATCACCCGCGGCTTCGTGAACTTCCGCAAGCTGCGCAAGCTCACCGACATCGAGTCGACGATGCACACCTTCGTCGCCTCCGTCAAGGATGTCTACACCTCCCAGGGCGTTGACCTCAACGACAAGCACATCGAGGTCATCGCTCGCCAGATGCTGCGTCGTGTCCAGGTGACCAACCCCGGTGACTCCCAGTACCTGCTTGGCCAGTACGTTGACCGCTACGTCTTTGCTGACACGGTGCGCAACGTTGCCCTGGCTGGTGGCACTCCGCCCGAGGCGGAGCCCGTCATCCTCGGCACGCTCAAGGTTGCGAGCTCCATCGACTCCTGGCTCTCCAGCGCGTCGTTCATCCGCACCGCTGGCGTGCTCACCGACTCCTCCATTGCCGGCGACATGGACCACCTGCTTGACCTCAAGTCCAACGTCATCGTGGGCAAGCAGATCCCTGCCGGTACCGGTCTTTCCGCATACCGGGGCGTCGAGCTCACCTACCACGGCACCAAGATCGACGGTCCCACCTCCCCGCAGGCGCAGAGCCTGCCCGAGTGGGCGCCCGACGAGCTCAAGGACATCGAGGAGAAGCTTCCCAAGCAGCTTGACTGGGTGGGTGACGACTACGGCTACGGTGGGGTCTACTCGAAGAACGGCCGCACGCTCTCCAGCGAGGACGCAAAGCTCTACCTCTTCGACGACCTTGGCGTCTCGCAGCGCTGGACCAACAAGTTCAGCGAGGTGGGCATCGAGACCGTGGGTGACCTTATCGGCAAGACCGAGGACGACCTGCTGCGCATTGACGGCATTGGCGCCAAGGCAATCGAGGAGCTCCGCGACGGCCTCGAGGCGCGCAACCTGCTCTACATCCTCGAGCCGGATGATGACGAGGCGGATTCCGAGGACCTCTCGCAGCTCCTCAACATGGTCTTCTCGCCCGATTCCGACCCCGACATCATGCTGGGCACCGCGGCTCCCGCCAAGCACCACTACGACGACGAGCTTATCGGCGGCTCCTCCGACGCGCAGGCCAACGACTCCGATGTCATCAACGAGGACCTGGGCTCTCTCGACGACCTGCTCTCCCAGGTAGTCAAGCAGGAAAGCTCCTCTGACGACAGCGACGAGGACGACGAGTAGCTCACGCACGGACTCATGCAGCGCGCGGGCGCTCCGACGGAACTGCTGGGCCCCGGCTTTGCGCCGGGGCCCTTTCTCGTAGGCACTGGTCGGTGCGGGCGGCAGGTGGGTGCCCGAGCGGGTACCATGACCTGGATGGAATGTTGGCTCTATTCTCGCCGCCTTGACGATGGGGAGGACCTATGGATCAGACGTGCTCGAGGGACCTTCTCGACGAGTACCTCTCTAACGATGACGTGGTCTATGACGCCACGCAAATTTTTGATGCGCTTTCGGACCTGACCCGCTTTCGCATCCTGGGCGCGCTTTCGCTTGGCGAGAAGAGCGTCTCTGACCTTGAGGAGATATGTGCCGTTTCGCAGTCGGCAATCTCGCACCAGCTGCGGCTGCTGCGCGATCGCGGCCTGGTGACTGCCCGCCGCGTCGGGCACCGGGTGATCTACTCGCTTGCCGACGAGCACGTGACAGCGCTCATCTCGGTTGGCCTTCAACACGCGGCGGAGCCCGTGCGGGCGAGCGAGGAGTAGGGCATCGGCGCCCGTGCCGCTATGGCGCCGGTGACAAGCCGTCCGTCGCGGCCGCCGGTGACAAACCGCGGGGAATCGCCGTTTAGCCTGGCCTAACCGTTCGGGATTTGCGGCCACCGCCGCCAATGGCGGCCGCAGAGGCCTTCTTGCGGTAGGAGAGTGAAAAAACTCGCCCTACGGCGTCAGGGGCTGGTGGCCGGGCGATTCCACCGTAAGTCGCGCCCCAAAGACCCACGGGTCGATCGCGCGTGGGTTGACCCCTCCCAGTCGCCATGGTATTGTGTATATGAACACGTGCTCATGTGTTCACTATAATTGGTAATGGGCCGCAGGCGAGAGGCGAAGGCCGATGCGAGAAGGCCGCTGCACGCCGATAGGTGCGTGCCGGCCTGCAAGCGGTGGGTGCCTCGGTCTCGCAGAACAATGGGCCAGGACCGGACGACGGAGGGTCTCATGTCTTGCTCATGCTGCCATCACCACGACGATGACGACGAGAAGAAGGCGCCCCGCACACTGGGTGAAGCAGAGGCCGAGAGGGAAGGGGCGGCCGAAGCGGATGACGGGGACGAAGGCGACGAGGACCCGGCGGCCCTCAAGCGTCACATCATCGTTGCCGCAGGCCTTCTCCTCGCTGCGCTCGTCATCCAGCACGCGACCAATCCCCCGCTTTGGGCGCAGCTCCTGCTCTATCTGCCATCCTACGTGGTTGCGGGAGGCAGCGTGGTTGCAGAGGCAGCGGAATCCATCGCCCATGGGCACCCCTTTGACGAGGACTTCCTGATGTCGGTCGCCACGATTGGCGCCCTGCTCATCGGCTTTGTCCCAGGCGGAGAGCCCCAGTTTGCCGAGGCCGTCTTCGTCATGCTCTTCTTCCAGGTGGGCGAGCTCTTTGAGGGCATCGCCGAGGGCAACTCCCAGCGCTCGATCAAGGAGCTCCTGGACATCCGTCCGGATGTCGCAAACGTGGAGCGTGGCGGGGAAGTGGCGGTGGTCGACCCGGCAACCGTGCAGACGGGGGAGACCATCCTCGTGCGCCCCGGCGAGAAGGTCCCCCTCGACGGCACTGTCATCGAGGGCAGCTCGACTCTCGACACGCGCGCCATCACCGGCGAGTCTGTCCCACGCTCTGTCGCTGTTGGCGAGGACGCGTTCTCTGGCTGCGTGAACCTCTCGGGAGTCCTTCGCCTGCGCGTGACCAAGCCTTTTAGCGAGTCCATGGCCAGCAAGATCATCGACCTGGTCAAGAATGCGGGAGCCAACAAGTCACACTCCGAGAAGTTCATCAAGCGTTTTGCCCGGGCCTATACACCCATCGTGGTCTACCTGGCGATTGCCGTGGCCGTTGTTCCCCCTCTCGTCTCGGGCGACTTCGCGGGCAGCTTTGCCACATGGCTCTTGCGCGCACTCACCTTCCTAATCGTCTCGTGCCCCTGCGCGCTGGTCCTCGCGGTGCCCCTCACGTTCTTTGGGGGCATCGGTGGCGCCTCCAAGCAGGGCATCCTGGTGAAGGGCTCCAACTACCTCGAGACCTTGGCCAAAGTCCAGACCGTGGTCTTCGACAAGACCGGCACCCTTACCAAGGGCGTCTTCAAGGTCACCACGGTCCACCCGTCCCGCCTGAGCGAGGAGCAGGTCCTCCACCTTGCTGCCCATGTCGAGCGCAACTCGACCCACCCCATCGCCTCGGCGCTCCGTGACGCCTATCCGAGCGACCACGATGGCTGCACCGTGACAGACGTCACCGAGGAGGCCGGACGCGGCGTGCTCGCAACCGTGAACGGGCATCGCGTGGCCGTTGGCAACAATCGCCTGATGGACGAGGTGGATGCCGCATGGGAGGGGTGCCACGCCGCTGGCGGCACCGTCGTGCACGTGGCCATAGACGGCGAGTACGTCGGCCATGTCCACATCTCCGACGAGGTCAAGGACGACGCGCGGGAGGCGGTCGCAAGCATCAAGGCCGAGGGGGTCGGCCGCTGCGTGATGCTCACAGGGGACCGCGAGGATGCCGCTGCCGCGGTTGCCCGCGGGCTCGCGCTCGACGAGTACTACGCCGAGCTTCTCCCGGCTGGCAAGGTCGAGCAGGTCGAGCGCCTTCTTGGGGAGCGCGAGGGCAAGGCGACCCTCGCCTTTGTGGGAGACGGCATCAACGATGCGCCGGTCCTCGCCCGGGCCGACGTGGGCATCGCCATGGGCGCCATGGGGTCTGACGCCGCAATCGAGGCGGCCGACGTCGTCCTCATGGACGACAGGCCCTCGAAGATCGCCGTGGCCATCCGCATCGCTCGCCGCACGCTTCGCATTGCGCACGAGAACATCGTCTTTGCCATTGCGGTCAAGGTCGCCATTCTCTGCCTGGCGGTGGTGGGGCTCGCGCCCATGTGGCTCGCCGTCTTTGGCGACGTGGGGGTCATGGTGCTCTGCGTCCTCAACGCAATGCGCGCGCTGCGGTAGTCGGGGCAGGCCCGCGCGGCATGCCGCTTGCCTTTCTCTCTCGGCCGCGCCAGGGGATTCGGTGGACGGCGGTCAGGCGGCCTGTCGCGAACGATAGAATCTAGTGCATGCATGCCGGGGACCTCCCGGTGCGGGCTGACAAGGAGGAGCGCAATGAAGCTGCTGCGCGCAATGCGAGAGCCACTGAAGTACGTCCAGGGGAAGGGCGCCCTGCTCAAGTTCAAAGACGAGATGGGCTACATGGGCAAGCGCTGGCTCTTCGTCTGTTCGAGGAGCGGCTACAGGGCCTGTCATGACCAGATCGAGCAGAGCTTTGGTGACGCGGACGACTTCCGTCGCTACGAGGTCTTCGGCGGCATCTCGAGCAAGGGCGAGATAGCCAAGATGCAGGCCATAGTCGAGCAGGACGGCATCGATGCCGTTGTCGCCGTCGGCGGCGGTTCCGCTGTCGATACGGCCAAGGCAACGGCGTTCTACACCGGCAAGCATGTGGTTATCATCCCGACCGTCGCCGCAACCGACGCGCCCTGCACGGGCCTCTCGGTCATCTACAACGACGACGGCAGCTTCGACAAGTACCTCTTCTACCCCACGAACCCCGATGCGGTCATGGTCGACTCCCAGGTCATAGCGGACGCTCCCGTCCGCTTCCTCGTGGCGGGCATGGGCGACGCCCTTGGCACGTACTTCGAGGGTCGCGCCTCGCTGCGCACCGAGTCGCCTAGCCTGGAGGGCACGGGCATCACGCGCGCCGGCATGGTGCTGGCCAAGCTTTGCTACCAGACGCTTCGCGACTATGGCACCCAGGCGCTTGCCGCATGCGAGAAGCACGTGGTGACGCCTGCCCTCGACGCAATCATCGAGGCGAACGTCTACCTGTCCGGCGTTGGCGCGGACAACGTCAACTGCGCGGCGGCCCACTCGTTCTACAACGGGCTCACCTCTCTCGGCGGCCATAGCGCGCCACACGGCAGCTGCGTCGCGTTCGGAACGCTGGTGCAGCTTACGCTTGAGGGGGCCACTGAGGAGGAGTTCCTCGACGTGCAGGAGTTCTGCCTCGAAGTGGGGCTTCCCGTCACGCTCTTTGAGCTTGGCATCACGACGGATGACGAGATCCGCACCATCGCAAAGAATGCCTGCGTCCCGGGCGAGACGATCCACAACCTCGCCGGCGACGTCACCCCGGATGAGCTCTATGCGGCCATCGTGGCGACCGACGCCATCGGTCGCTCGGCTCTGGGCTTGGACGACGAGGACGAAGGGTAGCCCTTCTCGCGAGCCCTGTGGGGTGCGACAGGCAAAGCCAAACGGCGGGAGCGTTGCGAAGGCGGCGCCCCCGCCGTTCTTTGTTTGCGCCCTTTGCGTGTGCGTCACATGGAGAAGAGATACGCCCGGTACCGTGGCTTTTTGACAACTGCGGTGAGCGCGCGTAACGTATCTCCTCGCGCCAATCCAGGGGTGACGGTGCTGCGCTGCCCTTAAGATTCGTGTACACGCACGTAGATAGGTATAGAAGGAGAGAACTTTGCCTACCATCAACCAGCTCGTCCGCAACGGCCGCGTGAGCGCCAAGGCCAAGTCCAAGAACGCCGCGCTCCAGCACAACCCCCAGAAGCGCGGAGTCTGCACCCGCGTCTTCACCACTACGCCCAAGAAGCCCAACTCCGCCCTCCGCAAGGTCGCCCGCGTGCGCCTCGTGAACGGCATCGAGGTCACCGCCTACATCCCTGGCGAGGGCCACAACCTCCAGGAGCACTCCATCGTGCTCGTCCGTGGCGGCCGCGTGCGTGACCTCCCCGGTGTTCGCTACAAGATCGTCCGTGGCGCCTATGACTGCGCTGCCGTCCAGAACCGCAAGAAGGCCCGTTCCCGCTACGGTGCCAAGCGCGGCAAGTAAGCCACCACAAGCAACGCAAGCAAACCGTTCTAGGGAGATACAAACATGCCGCGTCGTGCAGCAGCAGTGCGTCGTGAGGTCCAGCCTGACGCCGTCTACAACAACCGTCTCGTGACCCAGCTCATCAACAAGGTCCTTCTCGATGGCAAGAGGGCCACCGCCGAGCGTATCGTCTACAGCGCCTTCAACATGGTTGCCGAGAAGACCGGCGAGGACCCCCTCTCCGTCTTCAAGAAGGCCATGGACAACATCCGTCCCACGCTTGAGGTCAAGCCCAAGCGTGTCGGTGGCGCCACCTACCAGGTGCCCATGGAGGTCAACTCCCGTCGCGCAACCACCCTGGCCATCCGCTGGCTCGTGAACTTCTCGCGCGCACGCAAGGAGAAGACCATGGCCGAGCGCCTCTCCAACGAGATCATGGACGCCGCCAACGGCGTGGGCGCCTCCGTCAAGCGCCGCGAGGACCTCTACAAGATGGCCGAGGCCAACCGCGCGTTCTCTCACTACCGCTTCTAGTCCGGGGGCAGCAGCATATGGCAAAGATGAAGTACAGGCTCGAAGACCTGCGAAACATCGGCATCATGGCCCACATCGATGCCGGCAAGACCACTACCACCGAGCGCATCCTCTACTACACCGGCAAGACCCACAAGATCGGCGAGGTCCACGACGGTGCAGCCACGATGGACTGGATGCCGCAGGAGCAAGAGCGTGGCGTGACCATCACCTCTGCGGCCACCACGTGCTTCTGGAAGGACCACGTCATCCAGATCATCGATACCCCGGGCCACGTGGACTTCACGGCCGAGGTCGAGCGCTGCCTGCGCGTCCTCGACGGTGCCGTCGCCGTGTTCGACGCCGTTGCCGGCGTCCAGCCCCAGTCCGAGACCGTGTGGCGTCAGGCGGCCAAGTACAACGTCCCCCGCATCGCCTTCATCAACAAGTTCGACCGCGTTGGCGCCGACTTCTTCCACGCCATCGACACCATGAAGGAGCGCCTCTCCGCCCCCGCCGTGGCCGCACAGATCCCCATGGGCTCCGAGTCCAACTTCTGGGGTCTTGTCGACCTGGTCACGATGACAGCGTGGGACTTCAAGGAGGACGCCAAGGGCATGATCTATCCGGAGCCCATGGACGCCATCCCTGACGAGTTCGTTGACCTTGCCCAGGAGAAGCGCGAGGAGCTGCTCGACGCTGCGTCGAACTTCTCCGACGAGCTCATGGAGGCCGTCCTTGAGGAAGGGGACGTCCCTGTCGACCTTCTCAAGGCTGCAATCCGCAAGGGCGTCATCGCCAACGAGCTCAACCCCGTCTTCGTGGGCTCTGCCTACAAGAACAAGGGCATCCAGGAGCTCCTCGACGCCGTCGTGGACTACCTGCCCAGCCCGCTGGACGTTCCCGAGATTGATGGCAAGAACCTCAAGGGCGAGCCCGAGGCCCGCCACGCGGACCCCAAGGAGCCCTTCTCGGCCCTCGCCTTCAAGATCATGACCGACCCATACGTGGGCAAGCTCACCTACATCCGCGTGTACTCTGGCCAGGCGGAGGCAGGCTCCTACGTCTACAACTCCGTCAAGGACTCCAAGGAGCGCCTTGGCCGCATCCTCGAGATGAACGCCAACGACCGCGTCGACCGCGAGGAGTGCTCCGCCGGCGACATCGTCGCGTGCGTCGGCCTCAAGAACACCCAGACCGGTGACACCCTCTGCGACGAGCGCAAGCCCGTCATCCTCGAGTCCATCAAGTTCGCCGACCCCGTCATCGACGTTGCCGTCGAGCCCAAGACCAAGGCCGAGCAGGAGAAGATGTCCGTTGGCCTCGCCAAGCTGGCCGAGGAGGACCCGACCTTCCGGGTCCACACCGACCAGGAGACCGGCCAGACCATCATCGCCGGCATGGGCGAGCTGCACCTCGAGATCATCGTCGACCGCCTGCGCCGCGAGTTCAAGGTCGACTGCAACGTGGGCAAGCCCCAGGTTGCCTACCGTGAGACCGCCGGTCACGCCGTGAGCCACGCTGAGGGCAAGTTTGTCCGCCAGTCCGGTGGCCGCGGCCAGTATGGTCACGCGGTCATCGACATGGAGCCCAACGAGGAGGGCAAGGGCTACGAGTTCGTCAACGCCATCGTCGGCGGCGTCGTGCCCAAGGAGTACATCCCCTCGATCGACAAGGGCATCCAGGAGGCCCTGGATAGCGGCGTCATCGCCGGCTACCCTGTGGTCGACATCAAGGTGACCCTCGTCGATGGCTCCTACCACGAGGTCGACTCCTCCGAGGCCGCCTTCAAGATCGCCGGCTCCATGGCGATCAAGGACGCCCTCAGGAAGTCCGACCCCGTCCTTCTCGAGCCCATCGAGGAGGTCGAGGTTGAGACCCCCGAGCAGTACATGGGCGATGTCATGGGCAACCTGTCCTCCCGCCGCGGCAAGATCGAGGGCATGGATGACCGCAAGGACACCAAGGTCATTCGCGCCAAGGTGCCCCTGGGCGAGATGTTTGGCTACGCTACCGACCTCCGCTCTCAGACGCAGGGTCGCGCGAGCTACACCATGCAGTTCAGCGCTTACGAGCCCGTTCCGAAGGCCGTTCGCGACGAGATCGTCGCCAAGGCCGGCGGCACCGCTTCCTAGTTAACGACCACGAGCGATAGCTCACTTACGGAGGTTTACAGTGTCAAGCCAGAAGATCAGGATCCGCCTCAAGGGCTACGATCACGAGGTCGTCGACCAGTCCGCCAAGCTCATCGTGGACACCGCGCAGAAGACCGGCGCCCGCGTGGCCGGCCCCATCCCCCTGCCCACCGAGCGCAACCTCTATACGGTCATCCGCTCGCCCCACAAGGACAAGGACTCCCGCGAGCAGTTCGAGATGCTCACCCACAAGCGCCTCATCGACATCCTCGACCCCAGCAGCTCCACCGTCGACTCGCTCATGCGCCTCGACCTTCCTGCGGGCGTTGACATCGAGATCAAGCTCTAGCCCTACGGCTTTATCGCAGGCGATGGCCCCGTCTCCGGCTGGAGGCGGGGCACTTTCTCAACCCGTGATCTCTCGACGGTTGGGTGGGGCTGGCCGTCCGGGACTTGCGGGGCGGGCGCCAACCCGCGGAATCCCGGCGGTTGGGCACGGCTAAGCGTCCGCGATTTCCGTTGCCGCAGGTTAAGCGGCGAGAAGTCACGAGAGGGGCCGGCCGCACGGGTGGCCCCGGCAGAAACCCTCGGTCGTGCGTACGCACGAACCGGGGTTGCTGCCAGATCCGGCCTTCGGGAGCGCCCCGCTGGCGCAAAGCCGGCATCGTGCGTACGCACGAGCCGCACTCGCTGCCACGGGCCTCCCGCCCAACTGGGCAAGCGCCGCCCGCCTGTCAAAGCCAACGGGTCGTGCGTACGCACCACCCGGATCTCCCGCCAGCAGGGGCGGGCCTGCGGCGCGGCTGCGGCCTCGCGTTCCCGCCCCCCTGCCGGGGGCCCTGTCGCTATCATCTTGCTTATCCGAGACCCCATCGGTCAATCTTGACAGGTAGGCTCTTTGGTTGGTCATATCGATTCGTACCGTTCACATAGACTAGCCCACAGCGCGTCGTGGACGTTCCCTTGGAGTTAGAATAATCCTACTTCTGTCGGAGGGAGATGGGTACATGGCCTGCAGATGCGCTGATATCGCAAAGATCCAGACAGATCAACGGCTGCTGTCAACAGCACGGGGAAAGTTGAGCAGGCTTGACTCAGTTGCGAGTGATATAGAGTCGGCAACAGAGAGCCTTGCTAGTGCGATTGCAAGCGCTGCCGGGGTCTCTATGGGTAGTGTAACGGCGGATCTCTACTCGTCGGATGTGCGCGATGAGCGCAGTCAGCTTGCAACGGCGATTGGCAATGCCCAGGAAGGGCTCGCCTACATGCTTGCTGCCTATAGAGCCGAGGACGAGGACTACCATCTGGAGCAAGAGAAGAAACTGCGCCAACCCCTTGAATAGACGCTGTTGTGAAAGGATATGGGAGGTACTTCGCATGTCCGATACGATCGTCGTCAATCATGCTGCACTGGGCGGTGTTTCAGGCTCATTGAGCTCCCTTTCTAGCGAGATGGACGGACAGGCCGAAAGTCTGGAAGCAGCGTCTGACGCCCTGCTCAGTGCCTGGGAAGGAGACGGCCGCGATGCCTTCTCCACCGTTGCCGATTCGATTCTCTCATTCGTGCGTGAGGTGAGCGTGATCCTTGAGGCCGAGGGCAAATCTGTCTCCGCGTCAGATGAGATGTATAGCGACGTCGATAACGAGGCGGCATCGTCCATATCGTCGGGTGATTAGGAGTCCGAGCATGTCCATTAAGCTGACGATAAGTGCATGCTCTGATGCGGCCAGCGAGTACTCCTCTGTGGCGGAGGCCATTACCGAACAGACGTCCAGTCTGAACACGACACGGGATTCTGTGGCGGGGGCATGGCAGGGATCTGCCGCAGAGTCGTGGGCGGAACGCATGGAAATTGTCTCGTCCCAAATCGAGCAACCTGTTGCGGAGGATATTTCCTCTGTCGCCTCCCTGCTCTCGGATGTTGCCACTGAGGCCAGGACGCTACGCTGCCAGGCAGAAGCCCTTCCGTGCATTTTGGGTGGGCAGGGCGATTCGGGCGGTGCATGCCTCGAGTTGGATGACGAGGCATCTGGACAGATCAGGAGTTCGGCATTTTCCCTCGAGGATGCATTGGAAAATGTGTCTGTGGCAGTCGAGGATATCAGTGGCACACTCTCCCAGCTCAGGATGTGCTCGATAAGCGTTTCTGATGAAGCCTCGGCCTCGGCGGCTGTCTCGAAATCAAGGGTCGAGTCGCTTCTGAGCGCGTGGGACGAATATCAGGGCGGAGTCTCATCCCTTGTGGATATGATTAACTCGCGCTTGGCATCGCTCGGTTCCAATTCCACCCAGATGAGCCAAAATGCTGCCGCGAGGGGCGTCTATGCGTACATCCGCTCGTCCGGTGTGGCTGACGTGCTGAGTGGCCTGGCAACAAGTTCTTGTGCATATGGTGGCGACCCCATCAACATGTCGACGGGAAACTACATCCTCCAATCGTCAGACATCTCCTTGGGCATAGGGTCGCGAGTGTCGATCGAGCGCACTTACAACTCTCTGCCGGCAGCGAGGGGCCTGTTCGGCCGAGGTTGGTCAAGCATCCTAGATGAGAGCCTGTGCGACATCGGCGGTCGGCTCGAGCACGTCTGTCCTGACGGTCGGAGGCGCACCTTCATGCCGTCTGGGCAGGATGGCACCTGGCGAACAATCGACGAGGTGGAGGAGACGATTACCAGAGACGAGCGAGGGTATCTCCTCGAGGGTAGGGATGGCACCGCGCGCCTCTTTGATAGAGACGGGAGGTTGACGGGGCTCAGTGACGCCATGGGCCACCTCGCCACAATCAGACGCGACGATCACGGGATACCGGTTCGAATTGAGGCGGGTGACGACAGGCATTTGGACGTCCTCTGCCACGAGGGCCGCGTTGCCTCCATCACAGACCATACTGGCAGACAGGTGAGGTACTCGTATGGCGAAGGGGGCCTCCTGTTGGATGTCACCAGGCCAGATAGGACAACGTGGTCATATGGGTATGACGTGAAAGGCAGGTTGTGCCGCATAGCTGACCCGCTCGGCAACGCATATCTGGAGCAGTCATATGACGAGGCAGGGCGAGTCGTGCGTCAGCGGATGGCTGGTGGCGCGCAGGAGCGCCTCTCGTACCTTGATGGGCTCACGATTCATGACTCTCCCCGTACTGGTCGCGTGTCCTATACCCACGACGAGGCGGGGAGGGCCACAAAGATAGAGTGTGGGTCAGCGGCGGATACGTACACCTACTCCGCTAGGGGCCTGTGGAGCGAACACATCGACCGTGCGGGCGTCTGTGCTTTGTATGACTACGACCAGAGAGGTGACCTTACAGAGACCCTACTCCCTAGCGGACGCAGGGTTGTCATCGAACGCGATGCACGCAGGGTCACCGGTGTCACTGTGGCTGGCAGGAGGGTCCTCTCTCTCGCCTACGACGAGGCGGGCCTCCCCTCCAGCATTTCGGATGGCGAGGGCAACACGTTCCGAGTCTCCTGGGGTAAGGATGGACGCACATTCACCGTACGTCGCCCGGATGGCGCGATGTTGCAAGCCACACTCAACGCAGCCCGTGAGCTTATCGCTGTAGGGGTCCCTGGAGGCCAGACGACTGAGATCAAGAGAGACAGGCTCGGCAACGTCATCGCTGTGCGCTCAGAGGGTGGCGAGGACACGTATACCTACGACACGGCCGGTAGGCTGACCTCCGAGCATGTCGAAGGCGCTCCTGCTGCGAATTACGCCTACGACGCCGCTGGCCGGCTTTCGGAGGTTAGTCGGGGTCCCCATGCCCTGCGCCTCGTGCGGGATGCTGCCGGCAGGGTGACCAGGGCGGAGCTCGACGACGGCCAGTGGGCAAGCGCCGCCTACGACGAGGCGGGGCGCATGACGTCTGCCGAGGACTCCCATGGCCGCACGCTGGTGTGCGCGTACGATGAGGCGGGTCGCCTGCGCCGCGCCACCGACGCGGCGGGCTCCTGGGTCGAATGGTCCTACGACAAGGCGGGCAGGCCGGTGCGCTCGCTTGCTTCCTCTGGTGCGGAGTCGGCGGTCGCGTACGGCTTCGATGGCCGTGTGAGGTCCGTCTCCGACAACCGCACGGGCGGATTTAGCATCGTCCGCGACGCGCTCGGGAGGGCCACCGCCTCCTTCGACGACGAGGGCCTCCTGTTCGAGGCCAGGCGCGATACCCGAGGTGCCATTACCTCCACCAAGAACGCCGTGGGAGAGACGGCGCACTTCGAGCGGGACTGGGCGGGCAGGGTCGTGCGCGTGGCGGCGGACGGCGTGAGCGCCTCCGTCTCGCGCGACGCAGACGGGCGCGTGAGCGGCGTCGACGTTACGGGCGGGCCCGGAGGCCCCTCTCTGCTCAAGGAGCGCTATTCCTACACCAGGGGCGGTCGTGTGAGTTCCGTCGAGGGGCCCCTCGGGAGGGAGTCCTTCAGGTGGGCGCGGGACGGGAGCCTGCGCTCGCGCGAGGACGCCCTGGGCATCACCACGTTGCAGACGAGCATGGACGGCCGGAGCATGCGCGTCGCCAGGCCGGACGGGAGCGTCTGGGAGGCCTCATTGTCTCGCGACCTGAGGCTCGCCACGGTGAGCGACGGCGGCGCGTCGGTGGCGGTCAGCTTCGACGAGCTGGGGCGCCCCGCGCACGCCGACATGGGCGGCGGTGCGGCCGTGGACTACGAGTACGACAGGGCGGGGAGGCTGCTCTCGGTGGCCCACTCCGAGGCTCCCAAGGTCGTCTACACCTACGACGGGGCCAACAGGGTCTCGGCCATCACGCAGGGCGACATGGGCGTCCGCTACGCCTACGACGACGCCGGGAGGGTCGTGCGCAGGGGCTTCTCGGACGGCACGAGCGTCTCCTACGCCTACGACGGGCGGGGCAGGCTGGCCACGCTCGCGGCGAGGGGCGCCGACGGGCACGACGCCCTGTCCGAGGGCTACGCCTACGACCGCCTCGGCAGGAGGGTGGCGCGGACGGTCACCCGCGACGGCGCGACGAGCGAGCTCGCCTACTCGTACGACGGGGCGGGCAGGCTCCTCTCCGTGTCGGAGGACGGCAGGGAGCGGGACGCCTGGGACTACGACGCCCTGGGCAACGTGCTCCGCGCGAGCACGCCGCGCGGCACCACCACCTACGCCTACGACGCTGCCGGCAGGATGGTGCGCTCTGAGGGCCCTGAGGGCTCCAGGCGCTACGAGTGGGACGCGCGCTCGCGCCTCTCGCGCGTGACCGACGGCGAGGGCACCCCCGTCCTCGAGCTCTCCTGGGACGCGGCCGACAGGCTCGTCTCGTCCACGGGCGGGCGCGGCACCACCACCTACGGCTACGACGCGCTCGGCAACCGCGTCTCCCAGGAGGGGCCCGACGGCAGCCTCCGCTGGGCGGTAGACCCCCTCCGCTTGACGCGCAACACCCTGGCCTGGGGGCGCGGGGGCGACCTGCGGCCCGCCCTCGCGGACGGGGCGATGCCCCTGTGGTCGAGCGGAACCTGCCTCGTGAGCGACGCCAACGGCACGCCGCTGGCGACCACGTCGGACCTCGCCGCTGCGCTCCTGGAGGACCCCTTCGGGCGGGGCAGCTGGGACGGCCTCGCCTTCGGCTACGCGGGGTACGCGCCCGACCCCGCGACGGGGCTGCTCCACGCGCGCCTGCGCGACTACGACCCCTCCGCGCGCAGGTTCTGCTCGCCCGACCCGAGGCGGGGCCATGCGACCTCGCCTCGCACCCTCAACCGCTGGGCGTGCTGCTTCGGCGACCCCGTGAACCTCGTGGACGTCGACGGCGGCTGGCCGGACGTGGGCGGCTGGTTCAGTGACAGGATGGATGACATTGAAACATTCTGGGATAAACAGATAGTTGGCATCGATCGCACGTTGTATGGGGAGAACGTTGAGATCAACGGCATGGAGGTTGGTGGAGATGTCTACCAGCATACGAGTGGGGGCATATTTGTTGTACAACGAGACGAAGATAATACAGTTGTTGGAATTAATCTGAATACTCCGTCGATTAGCATACCTGGCACAGAAATAAATATATCCGCGACATTGTCTCTTAACTGGACAGAGCAGTGGGGCGTGTCAGCCTCAGTTAATTACGCGAATGATACTGACACTGTCTCTTCGTATGGTTTGGAAGTCTCCTCTTCTGGTATCGGGGTTAAATATGAAACGAGCACAGAGCTTCCGAATGTCGTTGGCACAACGATTGGAACGAGAGCTAGCGTTGGTATGGGTTTCAGCTGGCCGCAAATTGGATTGGGCGTTGTCCTGGTCGGCGCGTCATTATTAGTGGTAGTTGCGTATGGCGATAACAGTTTTGGCGCTGTGGGGGTTGACGAGGTTCCCGCATCGGCTGCTTGGCTTTATACTCTCCAGCAACTTCTGTCAGCTCCATCATTTACCCCTGTTTGTACGAATAGGTAGAAAGTCATGTCCGGGCAGGGCGGCAACGCACAGAGAAGCGCGGCCGTTGGCCCGGTGGACACTTACCTGTTGATGTTAGGGACTGAGTCCGAGTGGAGGATTCTGTGGGCGAGCATGGTCGCACGAGCGATGGAGCCAAAAGTGCGTCGGCCGGGGCAAAAAGCCCCCGGCCCCGGCGGGGGCGGCTGCGCACGGCCCTCCCCGTCGTCGCCCTCGTCGCCCTCGCCTTTCCCGCCCTGCTGGTGGGCGGCTGCGTGTACTCGTGCGCCTTCGTACCACGCTCCCCGGCCGACCTGCCCCAGTCGGTGGGCGTGTCGCACACGGTGAGGGTCGGGTCGTCGGCCGTGTCGTCCAACGCGCAGTGGCGCGACACGGTCGCCGAGGCGGAGTCCGCCCGCTCGAAGGGCAGCCCCGCAATCGAGGTGGTCGAGGACTTCCCCGATGCGGGCGAGGCGCTCGTGGTGCAGCCCACGGGCTCGCCGAGCTGCCCGGCCGTCCGCATGGTCACGTACGCCTCCGAGGGCGGGCGCTACGCCGTCACCGGCTACTGGGGCGCGAGCACGGCGAGGCCCGGGGCCAGGGACATCCCGATCGTGCCCCTGTACGACTACACGACGGCCGAGGTCGTGGCGGAGTCCCTGGTGAGCTGCCTCGCCGCCGGGTCGCCCTGCGCGTTCGGCGTGTCGGTCGACCCGGCCGTGCGCGACCTCACCGTCGGGGGCGCCTCCCCCACGTGGGTGCGCGAGGTCGGCTACGACGGCGGGACCTGCTACGTCTGGTGCTACGAGGGCATGGACGTGCCGGCGCTCTTCTCCGCCGCCGGCGTGGACCCCTCCGGCTTCACGCTCCGCCAGGTCATAGACGGCCTGGGCGTGCGCGTGGGCGACGAGGCGCCGTACTGACATGTAGATTCGACTGTCAAGGGGCAGGGTGGTCCCAGCCCGCCCATCCGTGGGCGTGCCCGTCTCGACGCACGACTGCAAGTCTGACATGCGCGTGTTGGCTCACGCATTCCGATGTTCCGGCTGGGGTTGCCCGCGTGTCTAGCAGCACGCGTGGCCGCATGGGCTGCGCATAGTACAGTCGCGGCTCCCCCATATCGCAGGCGATGGCCCCGTCTCCGGCTGGAGGCGGGGCACTTTCTCAACCCGTGATCTCTCGACGGTTGGGTGGGGCTGGCCGTCCGGGACTTGCGGGGCGGGCGCCAACCCGCGGAATCCCGGCGGTTGGGCACGGCTAAGCGTCCGCGATTTCCGTTGCCGCAGGTTAAGCGGCGAGAAGTCACGAGAGGGGCCGGCCGCACGGGTGGCCCCGGCAGAAACCCTCGGTCGTGCGTACGCACGAACCGGGGTTGCTGCCAGATCCGGCCTTCGGGAGCGCCCCGCTGGCGCAAAGCCGGCATCGTGCGTACGCACGAGCCGCACTCGCTGCCACGGGCCTCCCGCCCAACTGGGCAAGCGCCGCCCGCCTGTCAAAGCCAACGGGTCGTGCGTACGCACCACCCGGATCTCCCGCCAGCAGGGGCGGGCCTGCGGCGCGGCTGCGGCCTCGCGTTCCCGCCCCCCTGCCGGGGGTCCTGTCGCTATCATCTTGCTTATCCGAGACCCCATCGGTCAATCTTGACGCGATTGGGGGTCGCCCCCTTTGGGGACTGAGCCAGAGCCGAGGATGCCATGGTCGACTGTGACCGCACGAACGACACAGCGGGAGGAACGACGGCCGGGGCAAAAAGCCCCCGGCCCCGGCGGGGGCGGCTGCGCACGGCCCTCCTCGTTGTCGCCCTCGTCGCCCTCGCCTTTCCCGCCCTGCTGGTGGGAGGCTGCGTGTACTCGTGCGCCTTCGTCCCGGACTCCCCGGCCGACATGCCCATTTCCATGGGCGCGAGGACTGAGGTGACGTTCGGGGCCGCCACGACTGTGCCGGACGATACGGAATGGTACGACACGGTCGCCGAGGCGGAGTCCGCAGACACGGAGGGCGGCCCCGCAATCGAGGTGGTCGAGGACTTCCCCGATCTGGGCGAGGCGCTCGTGGTGCAGCCCACGGGCTCGCCGAGCTGCCCGGCCGTCCGCATGGTCACGTACGCCTCCGAGGGCGGGCGCTACGCCGTCACCGGCTACTGGGGCGCGAGCACGGCGAGGCCCGGCGAGAGGTCGATCCTGATCGAGCCCCTGTACGACTACACGACGGCCGAGGTCGTGGCGGAGTCCCTGGTGAGCTGCCTCGCCGCCGGGTCGCCCTGCGCGTTCGGCGTGTCGGTCGACCCGGCCGTGCGCGACCTCACCGTCGGGGGCGCCTCCCCCACGTGGGTGCGCGAGGTCGGCTACGACGGCGGGACCTGCTACGTCTGGTGCTACGAGGGCATGGACGTGCCGGCGCTCTTCTCCGCCGCCGGCGTGGACCCCTCCGGCTTCACGCTCCGCCAGGTCATAGACGGCCTGGGCGTGCGCGTGGGCGACGAGGCGCCGTACTAGCAAGACCCTGCACTGGGCTCTAGGGGCTTGGCCTGTCGTCTCCCCCTGGCGGGAGGCGTTTCCCGGCGCAGGATGGCGGGCTCTTGGGCGAGCGTGTGTGACGGTTGGGAGGGCCAATGACAAAGACGAGCGAGCTCGTGTGGTACAGGGTGGCCAGGGTCGCCTGTCTCGTCGTGGCGGCGGCCGTCGATGCGGCCATCGTCGTCTTGAGCCCCTCCGCCGGCCTGGGGCCGAGCCTGGCGGTCCTGGCCGCCACCGCGCTCGCGCTGCTGGCCCCCACCCTGGTCCAGCTGCGCGTCGTCGCCTCCGCGGAGCGCCTCCTGGACGAGCGGTGCGACCCCGCCTCCCTGGCGCGGCGGGGGGACGCCATGGGGCTGTCCGCCCCCATCCCGCGCAGCGGGCTGTACCGCGCGGAGGCCGTCCTGCCGCACCGCTACGGGATCGCGCTGGCCGACGTGGGCAGGCCGCGGGACGCCGCCGTGGTCCGCCGGCGCATCGAGGACGGCCTCGGCATGCGCCGGCGCCCCGCCCGCAGCATGGACTGCGCGGTGATGGCCATGCTCCTCGCGGACCTCTGCGCGCGGCTGGGAGACGCCGGGGCGGTCCGAGCATATGCCGCGCAGTTCCTCGAGGGCCTCGCGCACGTGCCGCAGTCCGCCCGCGGCCGCGTCGACGAGAGCCTGGAGGCCGTGGGAGGCGTGACCGTGCGCTCGTCCGCGGCGCTGTACTTCTCCCTGTCTGCTCGTGATGACGCCCTGGCGTCGTTCGGCGAGGCGGACGTCGCGAGGCTTGAGGGCACGGGTGTCGGCCGCCGCCTGGCTGCCGAGGCGCGCATGGCCCTGGCGAAGGCCGCCGCGGCCCAAGGCGAGCGGGACCGGGAGCGGATGCTGCTCGGGCAGGTCGCGGCCGCGGCCCCCAGGATGCGCGTGGGGAAGCTGGCCGCGCGCATCCTGGGAAGCTTTGAGGGTGGAAGCGTCGAAACCGATGGCTCGGGGTACGCTTTGGGGTACGGGTCGCTGTGCCTGGATGCCGCGGTCGACGCGCACGCGGCTGTCATGAAGGACTATGGGGGAGCGCGGTCGGCGCGTCCCTAGGCGTGTGGGTGCCATTTGCGCCGTGTGGGTGCGATTCGCTGCATGTGGGCGTCTTTCTCCCGGACCGGCCTCCCGCGACCTGCGGCTCCGTGGGCCGGCTGCGGGAGAATGGCACCCACACGCGGGGATTGGCACCCACACGGGTGGGGAACCGCGCCCACGGCGGGATCCTGCCCAGCTGGGGCCTCCGGCCTGGCGTGACCGGGCGGCACGTCAGGCACGCCAGGCTATGCCCGTCCCGCCGAGGTCGCGGGCTCCCGGGCCTCGGCGGGGTGCGCCGCGAGCCAAGCCGCGGCGTCGCGCGCGGCCCGAATGCCCCCTCCCCGGGCCGCCACGGAGGCGAAGCGCTCGCGCGCGAGCGCCAGGTCGCCCTGGGCCGCGGCGAGGCGGGCGGCTTCGACGTCGGGCGACAGCCTCTGGATCGGCGTGATCGCAGCTTCCCGCATCGTGCCGATCGCCTCGTTGCAGCGCTCCCAGTCGCCGGCCTCGAGCGCGAGGCCGAAGTCTATGCCCGCGAGCACCAGCGCGCCCGCCTTGGCCATCGCCCTGCTGGTCTGGAGGAGCGCCTCCACCTGCCCGCGCATGCGGGCGAGCTCCTCGTAGTCACCGCTGTGACGGGCGGCGTTGGCGCGCACGTTGCAGCACAGGACCCTCTGTGCCGTGCGCGGCCTGAGGTCCCGCTCGGCGTGATCGACCCATTGGAGGGCGACGTCGTCGCGGCCGAGCTGCTGGGAGCATTGGGCATAGATTATGGCGTAGGTGGCCTGCGCCCACTTCCTGCCCTTGCGCCTCTCCATGACGATGGAGATGGCGTCGAGCATCTTCTGGGGGTCGGTGTGGAGTATCCCGTAGAACCCGCTGATGTCGCGGATGAGCAGGAGCGCGAACAAGGCGATGGCCCCGGGGTGCTCGATGTCCGGGCCCGCCCAGGCACGGCATGAGAACGCCAGCACGAGCACCGCCACCACGTACGCGGCCACGGTGAGCCTGCGCCGGCCCAGGAACCTTCCCGCCGCCTGCCGCGCGGTCAGGCCGGCGTACCTCGACTCCCCGGAGGGGACCATGAGCCTGGTGAGCCAACCTGAAGCCACGTGGCCTCGCCTCCCCGGGGCCGCCCTGCGGCGGCCTTCGCTCGTCTCCTCCCGCCCGTATGGTACCACGGACGCACCGTGGCGCTTCCCCACTGTTCGACCGCGAGCAAACGGTGAAGCCGTCCGACTGTCCAACAAAGGTGTTGCATGGCTGGGCAGTAGATTTTGGACAGTATCGTTGCAGGTGGCGTCCCGCACCAGCCCGAAGGTCCGGAACGATCCGGGAGGCTCGCGATGATGGCGGACGAAGGCCTGGCGAGGGCCATCGAGGGCATGCCCGTGGTCCGTTGCCGAGATGCCGGAGCCCCCGCCGTCCTCTAGGCCGCGCTGCGTGACCGACCGGGGCATGTACCGGGGGCCCTCCAGTTTCGCGCGCCGGCCACGCCCAGTGCCTGCCCCGGCTCGCCGCACGTCCGCCACGTCTGCACGGGACCCTACGAGACGAACGACGAGAGGGCGGAGGGATTCCCGGCTCCTCCCGGCGTTCCTGAGCACTACAATGGTGACGGGGCACGCGGTGCCTGCGGGGCCTGTCTCCCGTGTCGCGCGTGAGCGGCGCCCTGACTCTGAGCGGCTGGCGTACCGGAGGGCCAAGGGAGTGCATGACGATGAGGGTGACGATAGAGGCCACGGCTTCGGCCCTGGAGGGGGAGTCAGAGTCCCTGTCGGGCAAGGTCGATGCCGCGGAGGAGCAGATCTCGAGGATGTCCAACGCCCTGCAGTCGCCGGAGCTCGCCGGCGAGGGGTACGCGGCGATCCGGAGCGTCGCCCAGGACCTCGCGGTGCCCGCCGCGAAGGCATACTACGTCGCGTTCGACGCCATGAACTCAGCGTGCACGGCCGACGCGCAGGAAATCAGGGGGCTTCCCCAGTCGTCCAGCGGCGTCTGCGACACGGACGAGCTCCAGAAGAAGATAGAGGCCGTCCAGAGCGACATAGAGGAGACCCAGAGGCGGATCGCCCAGAGTCGCGCCAACGCGGGCGGCACGTCCGCGCGCGGGTCCTCCGGCAGCTCGTCCAGCAGCGCGAGCACGTCCCAGGACACCACTGCATACGTCAACGCGCAGGTCGACGAGGCCCTGCTGGAGAGCGACGAGGCGGAGAAGCAGGGCTACGAGGACGACCTCAAGAAGGCACAGGAGTACGACGAGAACAGCGCCTCCACGTACTCCTCCGCCCAGGACGCCGTCTCCACCATGAAGTCCGCAGCCGACTCGGTGTCGTCCTACCTCGCCGGCAACGGCTACGGGGACACCTCCTGGGCCGCGGGAGTGGACGACGCCTACTCCACGGTGTTCGAGCGCAGGGTCGAGGAGTGCGAGCGGAGTATCTACCACGACGGCGGCATCGACAGGGGTGAGCTCTCCAAGCTCCTCGGAGGGGACGACCTCACCCCGTCCGAGGCGGAGGCCCTCGCGCGTGTGGGACGAGTACTCGGCTGAGGACGGGGCCGCCGAGGCGTTTGCCGAGGCGGGATCGAAGGATGGCCAGATGACTGGCGCATATGCGGCATTTGTGACCCAGGAGCTGGCCGATGTCTACAACACCAACATGCAGGGTGCCGACCCGAACGATCAGGCGTCCGAGGAGAAGAAGAAGCAGACGCTCCAGGCGATGGACGATGCTGTCAATAAGCTGTTCCCATCTATAGGCGCCACGGCGGCATCATATAAGGTCTCCGTGCTGCTGCCCAACGGCGTACTGTATACGAAGGAACACTCAGTTAGTGGAGACGTTGGTGGACCAGAGGGGCTTGCCGCTGAAATTAAGAAAGACTCGCATGGGAGGCCGGTAGCCGGCTCACTTAGCTTTGATCTGACAGGGGCTGAAGGCGCCGGAATATACACTGGATATGATGGTGAACACATGTGGACCGGCCTTGAAATAAAGGGGGATCTTGATGAGGATGTCAAGGGCACAACACGGCTCCTTTCATCGGCTGATGTTGCAGAGAACTATTATGCAATAAGGGCAGAGGCTACGGTTTCAAAGGATACTGGCTCCACTTCTGCCTCTGTGACCGATAAAGAGACACTGGAATGGGGGGTCAAGCAGCCCGAGACGGGCGTGCAGCTCGACGGGGTGCTCATGCCGTCCGCCTCGGGGTCCCCTGCGCCGTCCACGCATACAAACGCGGTGCAACTGCCCGACGCGCAGACGGTCGGCGAGGGCGTGGCGGCTGCGGCAGGCACAGGCGTTGTGGCCTACGTGGCATTCAAGGTGGTGAAGGCCCTGCTCGGTTTTGCGGTCGCCGGCCCTCCCGGTGCGGTTGCCGGTGCCGCCTCGCCATAGCCGTCGCCGCCTAGGATTCGATGGCTCTGTGTGAGCGGAGTGCCGATAGAGAGTTAGGTGGAAACAGCATGGGGGAGTTCATGAGGAGGCACAGGCGCGACGCGCTGGTCGCCCTGGTCGCCCTCGCCGTGGCGCTCGGGGCCAGGGTCGCGCTCGACCGGGCCGGCACGGCCGGGACGCCGCGCCCGGCGCGGGGGGCGAGGAGGCCGCCATCGTCCCGGAGTCGGAGCGCGTCGCGCCGGAGGGCACCGGACGGGTGGTGTATCCGCGGATCATCTCCGGGCCCGACGCCCGTGCGGCGGCACGCTACGCCCGCGGCCTCCTCGACGCCTCGCCGAGGGCCTGCGAGGCGGCCTACGCCAACGAGGACGGCACGGTGGACGTCTGGCAGACGCGGGGACAGGCCGAGGACATCTCTCGCAGGGCAGGGGACGAGCTCGAGTCGCTCCGTGCTGACCTCGCCGGGAAGGGCATCGGCCTGGAGGTGTCGGGCGACCACCGCTCGGTCACCTTCACGGCGGGCGACGGCGCCGCGGCGCAGGACCTCGCGCTCGGGATCGGGCCGGTCGTGAACGCGGTGGCGACCCTGCAGGTGGAGGAGACCGGCGGCGAGGGCTTCGCGCTCTCCGTGGACGTGGTGGACGGGACCACGGGCGAGGTGATGGGACACGCGGACCAGGACACGTACCTGGGCTGGGACGCGGACCTCTCGTGGCTCGGGGGAGGCGGGGCGTCGTGAGCCGGCTGGTTCGGCTCGGCGGCGCGGCGATCGCCGGTCCCGGCGACGCGACCGTCCGCCCGCCCCCCGCCGGCGCCGGCGAGGGGGTGGCCATGGAGGGAGGGGGCTGGTCGGTGATGGCCCTCCTCTCGACGGCCCGCGCGACTCCGCCCGGGCTCCTCGCTTGCGTCGAGGCGGGCATGGGCTCGCAGGGGGCCGAGGTCGAGTGGGGGCAGGCGCTCGGCCCGGACGCCGACGGCATGTCGGGCGTCTCCGCGGAGTGCTCGCTGCCCGGCGGCGCGCGCGGCATAGCGCAGGTGGCACCGGTCCCAAAGGGGCTCCTGGTCCTCTTCGGCAGGATGGGGGCCGGCTCCGGCGACGGTGCCGTCCGCGCCGTGAGGTCGGTGCTCGAGTCCGTGCCCCCGGGGGTGCGCCGTGGGTAGGCGCGCGTCGGCGTCCCTGTGCAGGGCGCTGGGGAGGATGGCCTCCGCGGCCGTCGCCGCGTGGGTGCTGTCGGGGCTCCTGCGGGCGCACGGCACCGTGGAGGGCGCGATCGTCCTCGCGGCGGTCGCCCTGTCGGCCCTGTCGCTCCCCGTGGAGGCGCTCGCCGCGTCCGGCTGGGGGCGCGACAGGGTCGCCGCATGGGAGCGCCCCGGCGGCGAGCGCCACGAGCCGGCCCCGTCCTCCCCGGTCGCCTACACGAGCGAGAGCGGGATCCTCTCCTCGACCACGAGGGTGAGGGTCTCCATCGGCCCGCGCCTGCCCGGCGAGACCCGGAGGGAGCTCGACCTGGGCACCCTCGACGGGGCCGACCCCTCCGCCGTGTCCGCGTCCCTGCGCGGGCTCCGGGAGTCCGGCGAGTGGACACGCAGGCTGGGGGCCGGGGAGACGGAGCTCGAGATCGCGTGCTCCGTCCCGCCGGTCCGCCGGGCGCGCGAGCGCGGCGGGAGGTGGGCGCGGGGAGGGTGACGCATGGGCGGCCCCGACGCCGCCGCATGGGTTGGGAGACACGACACGGGAGGAGCGGCCGACGATGCCAATGACGATGAGCGACGGGGATCCCGGCGGGGTCGGGGGCGGGAAGATAAGGACCCTGAGCGGCGCGGCGAACCAGGAGGCATGGGAGCTGCGCAGGGGCCTCGACGACTACTGCACGTACGAGAGCAGGGCCATCTCGGGGACGAGCAGCGCCCAGGGCGCGGAGCCGCACGACGACGCCTCCGTGGGCATAGCGACGAGCCTGAACGCGTGGAAGGGGCTGGTGTGCGATCTCTCGGAGGCCATAGCCGAGGCCGATGACGCGCTGGGGAGGGCCGACGCCTCGTCGGCGGTGAGCTGGGGCCTCATCGGGGGGAGGCGCGGATGAGGGAGCGGCGTGGTGCGGACGGCGGGAGGACGGCCGTCCGCGAGGTCGAGCGCCGGATGGACGACCTCGTCGAGGAGCGCAGGCGTACCCGCATGGCCCGGCTGCGGGTCGAGGAGGAGGTCGAGCTGCATCGCGCCCGGGCGCTCGAGTACCTCTCCCTCAACCCGGGGAACCGCCGCATGGAGGAGTCGCTCGGCCTGCTCGCCATGGCGGAGAGCGACGCGGGCGCGGCGTACGACGCCCTGGAGGCCGGCCAGGCCCGCGAGGCGTCGCGCCTGGAGGAGGCCCTCGCGGACGCCAGGAGGCGCATGGCGCTCCCCGGTGACCGGCACGGCGGGGCTGCGACCCCGTGAGCCGCGCCGGCGGGATCCTCGCGTGGGCCGGGCCCCTCCCTACAGGGGGGCCGCGGGTTCTCGGCGTGCGGCCTGGCCGCGGCGCAGGCGGAGGAGGATGACAGCGGCTGCGGGAGAGACTGGGGCTACCTCTCCCCGGACGGCTCCTGGCTGCTCGCCCCCGTGTGGGGAGAGGTCAGCTCCGGGTACTACAACGCCCCCCTCCACCTGGGGGACGCGTTCTTCGCCCGGGACGCCGGCTCCGGCCTGTGGGGCGTGGCGGCGCCCGACGGCACCCGGCTCGCGGAGTCCGCCTACTCCTTCGCCATCTGGATGCCCGCCGCCGACGTCTTCCTGGTGACGGTGCCGGAGGAGGGGTAGGGGGCCTGATGGGACGCGACCTGACGAGTGGGCGGCTCCCGGTCTCCGCGGTGCCGATGGGTCCCGTGACGGGCGCCGTGTCGCGCGGGACGGGCGGCACTCCGGGAGCGTAAGGTCTCTTGGGCGTGGTCGACTTCGGGCATGTGCCAGGGGAGGAGTACTGGAGAAGCTTCGAGAGGTACAGATCCGGGGAGTGGTCGCTCGGGCAGCTCAGGGAGCACGAGTTCAATTCGGACAACTTCCAGCTGGAGGCACCGAGCGCCAACAGGAGCCACCGGTACGAGGCCAAGGGGTGATGACATGGGGCCAGTTGATCAGTTTGATTCCGCCAAGTATGACTCTTACGACGACTTCCTGGTGGCATATGGCGGCGACCCCAACGCCGTGCCTGTCGTTCCGAGCGTGAACCTGCTCGGGATGGCGGTGTCCCGGGGCGCCCAGGACGAGCGGGAGCGCAGGCGCATCGTCGAGCGGCTCCTGGCCGACGGCGGCGACCCCAACTTCGCCACGCGCAACGGCGAGGACGCCTATATGCTGTGTCTCAAGCAGGGGGCCCACAACTGGACGGCGGAGGGTCTGGCGTGGCTCACCGGCAGGCTCCTCGCGGCGGGCCTCGACGTCGGCCGCCGCGACGCTTGGGGCAACGATGCCCTCATGCTCTCGGTATGCAACGCCAAGAAGACGAGCGAGGAGCTGGCGCCCGTGTGGCGCGCCCTGCTCGCGGCCGGCGCCGACCCCACGGTGCCGGGCCCGCAGGGCAAGACCTCGCTCGACTGGGCACGGGAGTTCGGATGGAGACATGGATTCCTCGACGTGGCAGGGGAGTATGGCTATGGCGAATAGGGACGCCGCCTACGGCGGGTTCGTCGTGTCGAACAGGGTGCTGGAGGGCGCGCCCATAGGCTACGCGTGGCGCGAGCGGAGCCGTATCCCCCAGCTCAACGGCTGGACGGTCTACTCCGTCGCGGACGATGACGACTACGTCTCCGAGCCCGCGAACTTCCAGGTCGTCTCAGCGTCCTCCCTGCTCGCGTGCTCGCCGCTCGCCGGGGCGCTGCTCGAGGTCTTCGACGCGCCCTACGGCACGGACCTCGCCTGGGTCTACGAGGAGGGGGTCCTCACGGGCTTCTGGGACGTGGCCCGCGACCGCGCGACGACCGTCCCCGAGATCCTCGGCGGGGAGTAGGCTGGCCTGGGCGGCGCCTGTCCCGCCGCCCGCATCCGCCCCGGGCGGAGGCGTGTGTGGGTGCGAATCGGCCCGTGTGCGCCTTTCTCCCGGGACGGGCCCGCAAAGCCGCAGGTCATGAGAGCCCGGTTCGGGAGAAGGGCACCCACAGCCAGCGAAAGGCGCCCACGGCGCTCGGCGGGCCCGATGGCATTCGGGAACGGATGGGGCGACAGCGGGGACCTGCAGAAGATGGCGGGCGCGCTTGAGCAAGCGTCGATGCCGGCGGTGGAGAACACTTCCGGTGTGATGGCTGCTCCAGACGGCGTCCGTGGCCATTCGCTCCAGAGCTGCGGCTGGAGTGGGCTCGCCGGTCAGCTTACAACATCGGCCCCGACGGATGGGCCGAAGGCAATGGAGTTTGTCGACAGGCCCGAGGCTGGCCCTTGCCTGCCATCGTGAGGTTCGGACGCCCTCGTCGGGCCTGGGACCGCCGGGGATCCCAGGCGCCGCTGCTATGCTGTTGGTGGACAGCGTCAGGCTGGCCGGTGCCCACCAGGTGCCGCGTCCGGCGTACGTAGCATTGACTAGGGAGTGGACGGATGTTCGAGAGGTTTGCTGAGCTCTATGAAACTTCCCCCGTCGCCGATGGGGGTGGTGGTGGCATGCCGGCCGCCTTCTGTCGCAGCTACGGGGGAAGGTCCTACGGCGACGGCCTCCTGACCGTCTTCACCCCCGAGGAGGCGTCCTACTTCGTCGAGGACGTCGTCACGGCCTACCCGGGCTATGCGGGGGTTGTCACTCCCGTCTGCTTCGACTGGCTTGGTGACATCTTCGTCGTCCGCAAGGGCGTGGGGGACGTGCTGCTTTTGGAGCTGGGCACGGGCGACGCGCTCGTCGTCGCCAAGACGTTCCCGGAGTTCGTCGACAGGACGCTCGTCGACGAGGCGGATGCCTCCCTGGCCGCAGGCTTCTACGAGACGTGGCGCGCCAGCGGGGGGAGCGCGCCCAGAGGGCTGTCCTGCGTGGGCTACAAGGTGCCGCTGTTCCTGGGTGGCAAGAACGACGTCGACAACCTCGAGTCCTCCGACCTCGACGTGTACTGGACGGTCATCGGGCAGGTGCTCGTCCGTGCCCGCGAGGGACGATGACCCCCGCGGAGCGGGCTCGGGGCGCGGCCCCGCTGCTCGGCGCTATCTCCAAGAGGCACCCTGTGTGGCCAGTCCTCAAGGACGCCCGGGGGCTCTCCAGGCACCTCAGCCTCTCCAGCGTGGCCGACCTCTCGCACGTGGAGCGGCTTGTCGCCGTCGCCTACCTCCTTGGGGATCGGGATGGCGCAATCGAGTCGGCCCGCCTGCTCGACGACTGCGAATTCGAGGGCAACTGGGACCTGTGGAGCTGCGTGCAGGTCGTCCGAACCGTCGCCGCACGAGCCCTCCGCGAGCGGGGGGACGCCGCCGATGCCGACGCGATGGTCTCGTCCGTGCTGAGGGAGGATGAGCGGTTCCTCGCGGCGGATCAGGTCGCTTTAGCCTCTCACCATGACCTCAATGCTTTCTATGCGGAATGCTACGGCGGCCTGCGTGAGGCATGCACGTGGAGGCTGACCTCTTGGTCGTGGATGGTGCGCTGCTCGGAGATTCCGTGGTGCCCGGGCAGGGACAACCTTTCCGTCGAGGTGCGTCTCATGGCGCCCCAGCTCGTTGATGATATCAACCTCGCCGGAAGGCGTGGGAGGGCTCGTCGTGGGGAGGGGGTGCCGGTTGGGGAGGAGCCCCACGATCAGTTCAACGCGGCCCTACGTGGCACCCTCGAGGGCTTCAGGGCCCTCTACGACGGTGATCCTAACGCGCGCACGCCACTGCTCGGCCGCACCCTGCTGTCTCTCGCCCTGTCGGGTAGGCGCGATGAGGAGGAGAGACTTCGCATAACCCGTTTCCTCGTCGGCGAGGGCGCTGACGTCTCCGCACCGATAGGGGGCTACGGGCTGACCCCTCTTGGCGTGGGACTCAGGACGGGCCTCTGGCGCTCCGGCGAGTTCCTCGCGGAGGTGGTGCGGCTCCTCACGGGGGCGGGCGCCGATCCTAACGTCTCCGGACGCGGCAGCTCGCCGATGGCGGCTGTCCTCGAGACCAGGGGGATGACCGCCGATGTTGCCTGGCCCGCCTGCGAGGCCCTCTTGGATGCCGGGGCCGACTGGAGGGTTGGCCGCGTCGCGCCCGGAGGCGGACGCATGCTTGGCTGTCCGGAGATTGCCGACGGCCTGCTCCCAGGCCTCGGTGACAGGCTGAGGGGATGGCATCCTCGGACTTCTCCCTAGCAACCTCGCGGACTTCGAGGGGGCGGGCGCCGATAGTGTCAAGTCCTGTTGAGGCGAGGCGCCCGACCTGCCTGGGGGCGCCGGCACCGGACTCGAGGGCCGGCACGTCAGGGTGAGCTCGGGGGACGTTGCGCCGGACGCCGCTGCCGGAAGGTCGCTTGAGGTTTCCGGTGGGGAAAGCCGAGCTCAGGTGACTATAAACCATGAAAGAGGGGAGACATACGCACAGGAGCACTTCGCGGAGTTCAAGCGACAACACCCCAACGTTATATGGGAGGTCTCCTTCAGGATGGACTCGGCCAGTGGAGACGGATCAACCATGCTGTTGCGGTTCGATGGGGTGGCGGAGGAGGACGGTAGGCCGGTTCTGGTGGAGTACAAGTCTTCCGAAAATGCACCATTCACGCGAAATCAACAACGTGCCTACCATGTTGGGCTCGATCCCGAACCCGGCAAAGAATGGGACACCCCGGCGGGCTGGAGATCAGCCCAGGCGATAGAATAAAAATAGGCCCTTTGACACTTCTGGTGGGTAGCACGCCGAGATCCCCGGCCCGCCGGCTCCCCCGAACGGTACGATTGCCGCATCTGACGGCAGGCGTGGATCGGGACTTCGCATGGACGCACAGGCAGGGATGCTCGCGCAGCCCTTCGAGGGGTCGATGGGCCTCGGCCCCGAGTGGAGGGTCGAGGACGTCTGGTCCGAGGGGCGCGACGGCGCCCCGGACGAGCTGCACGTGAGGGTCGGGAGGGTCCCGGGGCAGGCCGCGAGGTGCCCGGTCTGCGGCAGTCCGTGCGGCGTCTGCGACACGCGCGAGCGGACGTGGCGCCACCCCGGCATCTGGCAGCGCGAGACGATCGTGCGCTGCGCGGTGCCCAGGGCCGGCTGCGACAAGGACGGCAGGAGGACGGTCCTCATGCCGTGGGAGGCCCGCCCGAACTCGCGCCTCGCCGCGCCCTTCGGGGCGCAGGCCCTCGCGGTGGCCCTCTCGGGCATGGCCGTCACCGCCATATCCAAGCAGCTGCGCGTCTCCGACCGCAGGGCCTGGTACATGCCCGACCGCGCCGTCGGCGGGGCCAGGGAGGGGGCGGACCATTCCGACGTCACCCGCGTCGGGACCGACGACACCGCCAGGAGGCGCGGCCAGGACCACATATCGACCATGGCCGGCCTCGACGGCAGGCGCGTCGTCGCCGTCACGGAGGGCAGGGGCAAGAAGGCGATCTCGGGGCCCTGCGACCAGCCCGAGGGGCACGGCGGCGACAGGACGGGGGCCGCGGGGGCCGCCCGCGGCATGTCCGAGGCGTACTCCCTCGGCGTCGCCGCCGAGATGCCGATCGCCGCCCAGACCGTCGGCAGGTTCCACGTGACGCGGCTCCTCTCCAGGAAGGTGGACCTGGTCAGGTGCCGCGGGAGGGGGGAGCCCGCCGGCAGGCGGGCCATGCCCTCGGGCACGAAGCACGTCTGGCTGAGGCGCGAGGGGAACCTCACGGAGAGGCAGGGGGCGACGGGGGAGGCGCTCGACCCCAGGTCCAGCCACCCCCACACCGCGAGGGCCTGCCAGATGGAGGATGCCATGCGCGACGCCTGCGGGCTCCCCGACAGGGAGTCGGCGGCGGCCGCGCTCGACAGGCCCTGCTCCTGGATGATGCATTCGAACGTGCCCGAGACGAGGGTCGTGGCCGGCACGCTCCGCAGGGAGCGCGAGGGCATCCCCGACTGGTGGAGGTCGAGGGCCACCAACGCGGTCCTCGAGGGGCTGAACTCGGTCATCCAGTCGATAAAGCGCGCCGCCAGGGGCTTCAGGAACATGTCCTGCTTCGAGACCATGGTCTTCCCCGGGCTGGGGAAGCTGGACTTCTCGGCCCAGACGTCACTGGCGTCTGCTACCCACTAGAAATGCGGAAGAACCGAAAAATACCGGTCTTTGGTTTTTCGATGCCCGATATGGTGCTATGAGGCCCCTCGGCCGCGCTTCCTGCCGGCAGAGGGGCCTTTCCCCTCGCCGCGCAGCATGGGGAGCGTGCAGGAGGAGATCGCCCTCACGTCGCCCTCCGTCAGGTCGAAGCGCAGCAGCGGGAGCCCCGTCCTCTGCGCGAGCTCCTCGATGATGGGGCTGCGCCTCGAGATGTTGGCGTATCTCCTGTCCGAGGTGCGGCACACGTCGAGGCCCCGGCAGAGGCCCATGATGTCCTCCGATGAGAAGCGGTCCCCCAGGACCCTGGCCTGCGGGAGCCTCATGAGCAGGACCGCGACGTGGCACACGAGGAAGTGGCCCGATGCCGCGCTCTGCCCCTGGAGGTAGACGGGCCTGGCGTCTGTTAGCGCTAACTTGAAAGCTGCCAGTTAGGCCAATGGGAACCACCGGTTCGGACCATGTATCTCAGCCAATCGCGCAAACGCAGTTTCACCAATTACGCCAACCGCCTAGATTCGGGCCGTAGGCACGCATCCGGGAGGCTGGCATGGACGGGAACATGATCGGAGGGCCCGACATGGACAAGGAAGCCGGCATCAAGCCGAACTTCTCGGACACAGCGAGGAGGCACGGCGTCGACAGGCACACGGTCGCGAAGCACTGGGCTGCCGACGGGAGCGCGCCGGAGGACGGGCGCGCGGGCAGGCGGAGCGGGTTCGACGGCGTGAGGGGGCTGATCGAGGAGAAGGCGGCGCTGCCCGGGGTGACGGCCAGGGGAATCCACGAGCTGCCGCTCGACCGCAGGGGCGAGGGCGAGCCCAGGCTGCCCGGCCACAGCGGCTCCGCCCACCACCCCAGGACGCGCGGGATAGTCCCCGGCAGGGCCCCCGCCGAGCCCCACCCCAGGT
>NZ_LR027573.1:25902-30540 GCF_900605015.1 Olsenella sp. Marseille-P4559 | reverse complement strand
CGGGCCTGCCACCACTGCCACGTGATCAAGATCACGGGCAAGTCCTACAGGGCGAGGGAGGTGATGGGGCAGGAGGCCCAGCCGCGAGCCCGCGGGGACGCCGGAAGCGGCGACGAATCGCTTGCCTGAGTGGCGAAAGAACATTGGCGCGATTGGCGCCTGAAAGTTGTGCGGATTGGTGATTTCCTAATTGACGCTAACAGCGTCGAGCTCGGACTTCATCACCCCGAGGCTCTCCTCGATCCTCCAGAGCCTGTGGTAGGTGTCGTATATCGCCCTGGGGTCCATCCCGGTCTTCGAGGTCGCGGTCATGTTGTAGCCGGCCACGGCCTTCGCCTTCCTTATCGCCTCGTGGTTGAGCGTGGCCGCGACCTTCATGTCCCCCCTGGCCTCGCCTTCGCCGTCGGCGGGGGAGAACGTGACGTGCCTCGCGCTGTCGCCGTACTCCGACCTCTTCGCGGCTGCCGCCCTGAGCGGCCTGGCCTTCTCCACCTGCCGGCTGATCTCGTACGTCTGCTTCTTCGCGAGGGACGGGCTGTATGTGACGACGCGCCTCTCGGGGAGCTGCGCCTTCCTCCTCCTTCCGCCCTCTCCCTCGAATGCGTACCCGAAGTCGCCGTCCGCCATCTTGTACCGGAACGATGTCCCGCCCTTCCCGTCGGGGACGTCCGTCCAGCCGTCTGCCGAGAGGGCCCATGCGCGCTCCTTCGCGGGGAGCGCCCTCGCCGACTTCGAGAATATGTAGCCGTCCCCTGCGAGCACGGCCTCCGCGATGTTCGCTGCGCAGTCGAGGCCCTTGTCCGCCACCCTCACGGTCCTGCCCGACATGGAATTCCTCTCCCTCATCTGGGCGATGCACCTCCCCAGCTGCGGCCTCTCGCTCTCGTTTCCGGGGAAGAGGCTCATCGCCACGGGGATGCAGTCGGCATCGAGCAGGAGCCCCATCCCGACGATCGGCTCCGGCCTGTGCTCCTTCGAGGGGCCCTTCCCCCTGAAGCCGTCCTCCCGGTCGATCTCGAAGTAGAGGTTCGTGCAGTCGAAGTAGGCCGAGGACATGTCGTGGCCGAAGAGGGCATCCGCGTGGGCGTTGTAGATCTCGACCACCTTCTCGTACTCGTCGCCCAGATAGGCGAGCCCGTCGCAGGGCTGGTCCAGCGTGAAGGATGCATCGATGCCCTCCATCTGGGGCAATACATCGGCGAATGTCCTGAGCTTCGGGCAGGGGGCGACGGCCCTCGCGTAGGCGAGCGAGGAGAGGGGGTCCGAGAGGGAGAAGCGGGATCCCGAGGGCGCCTGGGGCAGCGCCATGTCCTCCGCCGTGCCGAGCGCATCGTCCACGGCCCTGAGCGCGAAGTGCCCGAGGTGCCTCGTGGCGGGGACGTCGGTTATCTCGCGGGCCCCCTCCCCCTCCACGCCGGCCTTCCGCTCGGCGTTCATGCGGGCCACCTCGCGCTTGTAATGGACAGTCGCTGTTCGGAAGGCCCGCCGCCCCTGTGCCGCTCACCGGAGCGGGCCTTCCCAGGCGATGTCCTTACCCTAAAATGATTTCGCACAACGGGGATGCAGCGTGCAGGTCGCGGTGTGTGCGTCGCGGTACACGCACGTAGCACGTATGTTGCGATACGTGCGCACGGTACTGGCGTCACGGCACCCGTCAGGACACGGGAGGGCTCATGTTCGGCGAAGAGATCGTCTCCGATTCCAGCACGGCGGCTAACCAGTCCGACCTCCTCAAGGCCAGCGTTGCCAGCTATGGCTCCTTCTCTCCGGAGACCCTCGCGGACGCCACCGTGGGCGTTCCGGGAAGCGACACCCATGATGCCCTCGCCTCCTCGATCAAGGATGCCATGCATGCGTGGGCCACCCTGGTGTACTCGGACGCAGACGCCATCGAGGCCACGGGCCTCGCCTTCTCGGAGGAGGATGGCACCCTCGCAAGCAAGCTCTTGGGAATCGGCCGCTAGGCAGTGTATTGCTGGGAAGGAGGCGTGGATGAGAGTCGAGAAGAGCCTGCTGATGGATGCCATCGGCACCGAGAACGCCATGCTGGAGAGCAGCCTGGAGGCCTGCGAGCGGCAGATCTCCACGCTCGCAGGCGCACTCAGCGACACGGGCCTCCAGAGCGAGGCGTACTGGGCGATCCGCGAGAGGATCACCACCCTGCGCATCCCCCTCGCCAAGGCGCAGCACAACGTGTTCGAGGCCCTGCACGACGACAACGGCCAGAACTCGGATGCGGTGTCGGCGCTTTCCGAGACGTCCCCGGGCGTGGCGGACACCGACGAGGCCCAGGAGAGGATCTATGCCCTCGAGAGCGCCAACGACGGCTATCGCCGGCAGATCGACGAGGTGGCGGCCCTGGGGCTCGACACAGGGGAGATCGTCGCGGGCTGCCAGCCGCTGATGGAGGCGAACCAGCGGGTCATCGACGAGCTGAACGACGTCATCCTGCAGATCCAGGCGTACGCCGACGCGTCGTCTGGCTACTACTCCGACACAGAAGCCGCCATGCAGACGCTTGCAGCGGCGGACCAGTCACTCACCAGCTGCCTCTCGGGCGGAGGCTACGGAGACCTGAGCTGGGCGGCGACGGCCGCCGCGGAGTATGGGGACTGGCAGGTGGCGGACAGGCTCGGCGTCTCGAAGGCGGACTTCATAGAGATGCAGGTCGAGCAGTTTAACCTGAAAGAGGGTGACGCCGCAATCATGTGGGAGGTCTACGCGAGGCTCTGCGAGAGGTACCCCAAGGCCGACCAGAGCTACATCGACTGGGCGTGGCTCAACCTCATGGGCTCCATCGTTTACGATGACCTGCCATGGAAGCTGACGGCGGGGGAGGTTACCGCCAGCGTACCGAATCCCAGCCCGACTAGCGAGGCGGACAGATACAGGCTGGTCAGCGGCGAGGAGTACTTCACCGAGTTCCTCGGTCTGAGCGAGGCCGACTATGCGACCCTTGTAGCAGAAATCAAAGATCAGAATAGAAACAGAACAGGAGAGCTACGTGCAGACTTCGCACACCAGTGCATTGTCGCCGCCGCGGAGTACGACGTCAGAAGGGGGCCAGCTCTGTTGAGGACCCTTTCTTCTCCGGCGGGGCCCAGGAGCGCGCGCAGTATGCGGGCTGGATGGGCGACTGCGTGCTCATCGGGAACACGAGTGGGTATGCTACGTTTGGGTCCGACGATTACAAGGCCGACCTTGACGCCAACAACATCTCTGTGGCGGCGTTCGATGGAGGGATCTCCTACCAGGCCGCAGCCCGCCAGTACTACTCCGACCTGGATAACCACAGCTATACCCGCGCCACCAGGTTCCTGGAGAACAACGGCGGGTACGACAACGTGGTCAACCAGGTGTATGAGAACCTCTCCAGGTCCAACGACCCTGCCGCCGTTCTCAAGGGGCAGGTGACGGTGTCTGGCCCCGACGTTAGCCGGATCGTCGTCATCCCTGGGGTCTACGGGGCGACGACCGTGACTGAGTACGTTGATCACAGCGTGTCGGAGGAGGTCGAGATCATTGGGCGCTACGAGAAGCTGCGTGACACTTCTGTCTTTCTCGAGGCCCTCAAGAACGGAGACAACGAGCTGCCCGGGTGATGGGTCATTGCCGCTGGCTGACAGCTTCCCACGAATGCGAGCATGTAAGGTCTGGTGATGGCAGATGAGTGACCAAAAACCGAGAGGCCGCATCCGCCGCGCCCTGCTGTGCGTCGCGGGGGCCGTCGCGGCCGCGGCCCTGGGCTGGCTCGCATACGACCACGAGGCGTCGATACGCAACGTCTACGACGAGCTCTACCTGGAGGGGCCGGCAAGCTCGTCCCACCTGGCGCTCCCCGGCAGGGGCGAGGTCTCGCTGCCGGCGGATTTTGTTTCGCGGATGAGCGGCATTGATCGCATCGCTGATAACTACCTAACCTACACCTACGACGGAGACGGGCTTTACGACCTCCTTCACGGAGAGATGTACGAGTCAAAGGGGCTGTACCTGACCTTCTCGTCCTTGCGAGGGGAGCATAAGGTTGAGGTCTACGCAGACAGCGGATTCGCGTACGTATCGGGCGGCAACGGGTACTGCGTCAAGATCAACTGGGCCTACGACCTCGAGACACGCACGCTCGAGAGGAGCACGGAGTTCCTCCGGGACGCCGACGGCCGCGACGACGTGCCAGCCGAGGAGTTCCTCGCGGCCACGGGCCTCACCCGCGAGGACGTGGAGGCCTGGGCGGACAACGCCCTCGACGGCCTCGTGGTGGGGGGCTACCTCGGGGCCAACGAGGGCCGCACGCGCTTCTCCGCCGGCGACGTCGGCGAGCTGACCGTCACCGACGAGACGGACTGGGGGTCGGCGGCATGAGCGGCGGGGCGGACGACAAGGCCAAAGGCGCCGCGACCGCCTTCGGGAGCGCTCGGACCCGGCCGGGCCGCATCCGCCGCGCCCTGCTGTGCGTCGCGGGGGCCGCCGCGGTCGCGGCCGCGGCCCTGAGCTCATCCGTATACGGCCACGAGGCGTCGATACGCAACGTCTACGACGAGCTCTACCTGGAGGGGCCGGCAAGCTCGTCCCACCTGGCGCTCCCCGGCAGGGGCGAGGTCTCGCTGCCGGCGGATTTTGTTTCGCGGATGAGCGGCACCG
>NZ_LR027573.1:21612-25805 GCF_900605015.1 Olsenella sp. Marseille-P4559 | reverse complement strand
CGAGGCGTCGATACGCAACGTCTACGACGAGCTCTACCTGGAGGGGCCGGCAAGCTCGTCCCACCTGGCGCTCCCCGGCAGGGGCGAGGTCTCGCTGCCGGCGGATTTTGTTTCGCGGATGAGCGGCACCGAGTATGGCACGACCAGCTACTGCGAATACGGCTACAAAGGCGGTGGCCTGGGCGATCTCCTTCCTGGCGAGACGTACGAGCCCAAGGGGCTGCACCTGTCCATCGCTCGCCTGCCGGAGGTCTATGAGGTTGTCATCCACACCACCAGCGGCTTCGTGCTCGCCTCCGATGGCGACGGATATAGCGTGCAGGTCGACTGGACATACGACTTCGAGACGCGCACGCTCGAGAGGAAGGTGAGGTTTCTCCGGGACGTCAATGGTAGCAGCGGAATCTATGGTGCGCCTGAGATTCCGGCCGATGACTTCCTCGCGGCCACGGGCCTCACCCGCGCGGGCGTGGAGGCCTGGGCGGAAAACGCCCTCGACGGCCTCGTGGTGGGGGGCTACCTCGGGGCCAACGAGGGACGGACGCGCTTCTCCGCCGGCGACATAGGCGAGCTTGCCGTCACCGACGAGATGGACTGGGGGTCTGCGGCATGACGGGGGACATGGGAGGCGGCGCCGACAGGCTCGCCGCCAAAGAGGAGGAGGCCGCGCGCGTTCGCGAGAGGAGGCTCCTCGACCTTGGGCGGCGTGAGGGCGCACTGGTCAGACGGGACGCCGAGCGAGAGCGACTCCTCGGGGACTTTCAGGCTCTCGCGTGGCACAACCTGGCGCTCCTCGACGACTGCGAGGCGGCCATGCCCAACCTCCTGCGGCGCGCAGGCGTCGATGGGGAGGAGCTGCGGCTCGGCACCGTGCAGGCGGCCTATCGGATGGTGGACCGGTTCGAGGAGGAGGCAAGGCTCGACCGGAGGCGGCTTCGCGATGAGGAGGATCGCATCGAGGAGGATTTCCACACCGCAATCTCCCGCCTGGAGGACGAGGCCGGGAATGGCTCTGCTGCGGGTTGGTAGGGGCGGCTATGCCCTCGCGTATCCACTTGAAGACACGACGCAAGGCAGACATGACATGGACGCGCCGGGCTTTCTCCCGCTTGGCTCCATCGCGCCCTGAAGAGCTGCAAATTCCCAGGCAGACTTAGGAATTTGCGGCTCTCAGATGGCCCATGTAGCGGAATCGAGTGACAAGTCCCCACGAACAGGCAAGATGGGTCTCAGAGTAGGAATGCCGGGACAATGATGTCGATGATGCCCAGCACGATAGCGGCCGTGGCAATGCCGTTGCCCGAGTGCTCTCCTTGTTTGATGCTCACTTTTGCCATGCTGCCGAAAATCAGAGCCATGATGCCCAGGATGATGCCGAACACGAGCAGGCCGACGATGCCGCATATAAGACCGCTAATGGCCTTGCCATCGGTCTCGGGGGCCGAGGCCTGGGCGCTGGTCGGGGAAGCTGGCTGGGATTGTGACGCTGCCTGTGGAGGCGTGAGCTGCGTCGGCTGGGTCTGAGTGGCTTGATCCTCTGGCATCGCCATGTCCCTTCTCGAGAGCCCTCGCTGTATTCTCAGCAACAGGTCGGGCAAAGACATTCTACTCGAACTGGCGGGGCATCGCACCAAGTTGACGTCGTGCGAAGTTGGCTACATTTTCGCCGTCGTTGTCTCTGCACCGTTGCCCGCTCGCGTCCCATCCGATCGGCTTCAGCCCTCCGTCACGTCAACTGCCTTGAGCGACCCACGCATGGACGTGCTTGACGCAGACGGATGGACATCGGAATCCCTACCGCAGGAGACTCGGTCGATGAGATGCGGCTACGTCCTGCCATGCCCAGACGCCTTACGGGCCGAGAGTTCAGCACTGCCTGGCTTGGGAGGGGATTTCTCCACGAAAGGCGGGACGACCGGCGAGGGGCGTCAGGTTCGTCCTGACGATTGGGGGGCGGCAGGCCATCGATGGGGCAACGAGCTGGGCTCAGGCGTCCATACATCGCTGCCATCACATGCGCCGAACAGTCACGCAGGGGATGTCTGCTCGGGCAAATAGGGAAGTCCCCTTTAACCAGATGGCGGGGGGCTTGCGCCTCCCCTGCGTGCGCGTCGCCTCGCGCCAGGCCTTGGGCGCAGGTGTACCATGGATGCGAGAAGGTAGGGGGACCGTAAGGCCGAGGGGGTGCGGGGAAGTGGCGGCAGGGGACGCAATCGAGGTCAACCATGCCTCATACCAGGAGACTGCGTCAAGGCTCAAGGAGATTTCCGGTGAGTACTCCAGCGTCTCCGTCGACCTCGGCGATGGTGCGCAATCCCTCGTGCCCTCCGGCTTTGAAGGCAGGACGGCGGATGCGCTGCTCTCGACCATACAGGGGGGCAAGATCTGCCAGTACATGTCCTGGCTCGCTGGCTCCCTGTTCTGCGATGGCGGAAAGCTCTACCAGGCGGATGACTGCTTCCGCGAGGTTGACGAGACGTGCGCGCGAAGCAACGAGGGCATGGGAACGGGAGGTTGAGATGCTCGATTGCAGTGCGGAGAAGGCGGCGTGCCAGCAGGACATCTCCCTGCTCGAGGAGATAGTCGAGGCGTGTGGCACGTTGGGTGGGAAGGTTGCGTCTGTCGAGGGCTCTCTCTCCGAGGTCGCCTCGTCGCTTGACGCCCTCGCGCCTCTCGTGGGTGCGGCGGGGGCGTCAGCGGCCATACGGGAGGTGTCGGCCGGCTGGCAGGGCTTCGTCGACCTGGCGACAAGTTCGTGCGAGAGGAAGATCGAGGAACTTCAGTCGGAGATCGCGGACCTCACGGAGTGGGAGCGTGGCTCGCGTGGGGCCGAGGGGGGATGGTAGGCCGAGATGGGCGGTTTCTACGCGGACGCGGAAGCGCTCGAGCGGTTCTCGAGGCGTCTCGACGACGATGTCGACAGCCTGCAGGAGAAGGCGGGTGCCGCGTCGGACAGCGTGATGTCGCTTGCGGACTCCGGGAACGTCGGAGAGACGCAGTACGCGTTCCTCGAGCACTTCAACGACTGGGTGGGCTGCAGCCAGGACGTCCAGGACCGGGTCGCCTTTCTCTCCACGCTGCTCGAATGCATGGTCGACTCAGTTGACGGGCTGTGCGACGCGCAGGCCGCGGTTGCGTTCGCGGTCGACGGCGGCGCACCTTCGGGGAGGGCGGTGGAGCTGCACGACGACGGGGGCTGGCCCGAGTCCCAGGCACGATCCGTCCGTGACGGCGACCTGTGGGCGCTGACGGGCGGCGTGAGGGACGTTGTCGAGAGGTTCGACTCCCTTTCGTGCGGCGTGCCCACAGACGCATGTGACGCGCTTGCCGAGCTGTTGCAGGGGACCCAGGATGCGTCTGGGAGGCTTGCCGACCTCTCGGATGCCGTAGGGGCCCTCAGGTCGGCGGTCAACGGCTTCGAGGACTGCTACTCCTCCTCCGTGTCGGGCGTGGGCGGCGAGGACTTCGATGCGGGCGGCGCTGCGGAGGGGCTCGTGACGACGCTCCAGGGCTACCTGGCCGACGCGACGACGGTGAACGGTGCCGTCGACAGCAAGGCATGGATATCAAGGATTGGGCTGCTTGCCGAGAACGGGGCCTTTGGCTCGGGGGGCATGCCCGAGAGGTTCGAAGCGGTCATGCGTGCCAAGGACCTGGTTGGCGAGCACTTCGAGATCGGCGGCAACGCCGCCGGCGTGTATGGGACGGCCATCGAGGATGGTCGGCCGTGGGGAAGGGTCGAGGGGGTGACGGGGAAGCTGGCGGTCGGCCTGGCCGTCGTGGGCGCAGGCCTGGATGCCTGTGCGGAGTATGACCGCAATCCCTATCTCCCCGATGGTGTCAGGGCCGCCGACGCGGCCGCGGCAGTTGCGACGGACGCTGCCTCTTTCGGGGTTGGCATGGCGGTAGGTATTGTGGCGGGTGCCGCCGTCACGTTTGGCGCACCTGTTGCGATAGGCGTAGCGGTGGCAGTCGGTGGAGGCGTTCTCGCCGATTGGTTCCTGACAGGCACTCCCCCTCTTGCTGAGTCTGATGGCTACGGCTGCTGGAGAAACGAAAGTCCGGCCAACGGCATCAGGGACGTCTTCCGTGGGGTGCTCTCGTGAGAGGCCTGTTCCGGCGTCGCGCCAAGGCGCTCGCGGAGGCGCGCCTCGCCTCCCTGCGCCCCCTGGTGGGCCGCCCGGCCCCCGAAC
>NZ_LR027573.1:0-21601 GCF_900605015.1 Olsenella sp. Marseille-P4559 | reverse complement strand
CCCTGTGCCGATACACTCGTCCTACGCCTCTACATGTCCTCCATCCTCCTCGACCGCTATGTTGTCTCTTTATTTTCGTGCCACCGCGCCCGCCCCCCACGCCCCCCCCGCGTAAGCTCGTCGGCAGCGTCAGATGTGTATACGCGACAGCCGCAGGGCCCGCCGAGGCGGTGTGCCGCGTGACGGTGACGGGGCGCGACTACCGGCGGGCCCTGCGGCGCATGGTCCGCGTCACGCCCTCCATGGTGGCCGTGCCCGTCTACCTTGCATCCTTCGCCCTCGTGGTGTATGTCCTTGCGCAGGGTCTCCTGCGTGCCGCCTCCAGGGGGGAGCTGGGGGCTGCCCTACTGTGGACCCGCGCTCTCCTAGCGCTCCTCTTTGTGCTTAGTGGGGTAGTCCTTATATGGGCGTACCCCTCCCGGCCCGCCATCGCGCGCTCGGGCCCCATGTGGGAGTTCTTCGGGCATGGCCCCGAGCTGCGCTTGGACTGCCCCATGGGCAGGCTGCGGGCCATCTTCCTCAAGCTCCCCGACCCGCCGCCCGTCGAGGTCGTGACCTACTTCGATGCCGCCGGCGTGACTTGCGTCACGCCCGGGGGTTCCTGGCGCGTCGGGTGGGACGAGGCCACGGCCTGCGTGCCCGTCGGTGCCGTGGTGGCCCTCGTGGGCGCTCGCGGTCCCGACAATGCCGGCTACACCTCCCTGCTCGGTGCGCCTCACTGGGTGGGCGCGTGCGTGCGTGACGCGGCCTTCGCCCCGGCGGGCCGGGCAGGCTTCGAGTCGGGCGGCTGGGGCACGGTGGCGCGCCTGGCCCGTTCGGCGGGTTGCCGGCTGCGCCTGCCGGAGCCGGACGGGCCCGACGCCCCGCCGCCGGCCGAATCGCGCCCCGCGCCGCTGGCCACCCTCACGCGCGACCCCCTGCGCGAGCTGCCGCTGGGTACGGTCGTGCTGTCGCGCGGCGGCGCGGCGGCGCTGGCGCTCCTCGGCCGGGGCGGCCCCGGCGGGGCGGACTACCTCGCTTGCCCCTGGCCCGTCGGCCTGAGCGGCGAGGAGTCGCCGACGTTGCTGCCGGTCGGCTCGGTGGGGCGCGTCCTGGCGCTCGGGGCCGTCGACGCCGAGGAGGCCGCCGCCGTCGAGGCCTCGCTGTCCAGCGGGGGCGCGTCCCCGGCCCGTCACGCCCGTCCTGGGCGCACCCGGCGCTCCCCCGCCCGACCCCCGTCCCGATCCCCTGGCGTTGGCTCGGTGGTCGAGCTCGCCGATGGGCGGCGCGTCATGGTCTGTGGTCGTGACGGCACCTCCCTGCTTGCCTGCCCCTGGCCCGGCGGGTGGGGTCCCTTCGGGGCCCTGAGGGTGGCTGGGGGGTCCGTCTCCGGCGTCGTCCATCCCGCGCCGGCGCTGTCGCCCGATGGCGGACGTCCGGCTGTGCGGGTCGCCCCGACCGGGGCTGGGGCCGACGGAAGGCACCTACGTGAACGGAGAGGAGAGAGGCATGGGCGATAGGGGCGCGGGGGGTCTGATGCGCAGGCTGCCAATCGGGTCGGTCGTGAGACTTCGGAAGGGCAGGAAGCTCCTCATGATCTACGGTCGGCTGCAGCGGCAGGAGGGCCGGGACAAGGTGTGGGATTACGTGGCCTGCCCTTGGCCGGAGGGCAACATGGGGCCTGACAAGGCGCTCCTCTTCGACTCCGACGCCGTGGAGGAGGTCTACTTCATGGGGTTCGTGAACCCGGACGAGACCAGGTTCACCGACAGGGTGTACGCCGAGTACGAGGCGCGTGGGGGCGGAGCTGCAGCCGACATGGCCTGCAGCGGCCCATGCGGCAACACGGGCGAGGGGCCTTCGGGGGCACCCGCGTCCGTCTGATCGGGCCAGGGGGCTGTGAGATTCCGACAAGAGCCCCCCGTCCCGTGCCATCCTCGACCCCGCGCAAAGTACAATGGCATCGCAGCCGGGCTTCGGGTTATGTTCAGGCCGTAGACTGCCTGTGCAATGCCCAGCCCGTGCGAGCATGGCGGGCCCATGCCTGCCATGCTCGGGATGACGTGGGGACATGGGCCGGGAGGAGGAACGTGAAGGAGAAGATCGAGCTCCAGGTGGTGCTGGCGCCCACGCATGCGGCGTACACCTTCAGGGTCCCGCTGGACCTCACGGCGGCCGAGGCCGCCGCGCTCATCTCGCGGCTGCTGGAGCGGCAGGAGCCGGCGCTCTGGAGGTCCACCGGCAAGGAGGACCTCATGCTCTGCGACCCTGGCAGCGACGATGCCGGCGAGCTGCTCAACCCCAACGAGACGGTGCGGGCGCTGAGGGCCTTCGGGCTCCTTGCGGACGGCACGCGCGTGGCGCTGGTGTAGGAGTGGCATGAAGGAGAAGCTCAAGAAGTCGCTTCGGGGCGAGCTCAGGCTGCTGACCTTGACGCTCGGCAACGGGGAACGCCTCGACTACGTGCGCTCCGAGTGGCTGGCGGCAGGCCCTGGCGAGGGCTTCCTGCCCTTCAGGTACGAGGGCCAAGGGAAGGGCGCCATTCTCAACTACGACGTTGAGGGTCTGGTCAAGCTTCCGCAGTTTGTGAGGGCACCGCTCTCGATTGCGCAGTACGAGTCGCTTCTGCGCCAGCTCAGCTCGGTCGTGGCGCTGTGCGTCTCGCAAGACGTTCCCACCTCCGAGCTCTGGTGCGATCCCGAGGGGGTCTTCGTGACGCCGGAGGGCAGGCTCCGCCTCGTTCTCGTTCCCGTCTCCGGCTACGTCAAGGCACAGCACTCCACGCCGCTCGAGCTGCTCGCATGGCTTGGGTCGCCGGCCAACGCGCACATGGCCGTGGAGGAGGACTACCGCCACGTGAGCGCGGTGGGCGACTGGGCCCGGCGCCAGAGCGTCTTCTCGCCCCAGGGGTTCGAGCGCTTCCTCGATGGGGAGTACGGACGCCGGCCTGTGCCCGGGCGTGCGGCGGGCCTGGTGTCGCCGACCCTTGGCTCATCGGGAAGCAGCCCATATGGCCGCGCGCCATCGGCACAGGGCCTCGCCGGCTCTGCGGGAGTGCCCAGGGCTGCGGAGACGGTTGGGGCCGACCGCGGGCAGCATGTCACACAGGGGCGCGGGCGCGCGCTTCTCGACCCGCTCGGCCTCCTTGGCATGGACGCCCAGAAGGAGGACCCCCGCCCGGTGGCGACCCGCGTCTCCCGCGCGGCCTTTGAGGTCGTGCCCCATGAGGAGGGGCGCCCGTCTACCTCAGGCGACACGTCGAGCCTGGGCTCGGGCTCGCTGGGCACGTCGCGGGAGGCCACACAGGACACACAGGAGGCACCACGGGACGCCGCCCAGGCGACCGCTTGGCAAGAGGCCCCACACGCGACCGCATCCGAGGCTGTGCCAGAAATCCCGCAGGTGACACCCCGGGAGACCCCACAAGGGACCACGCAGGCCGACCCTGGCGACGGGGCTCGCATGAGCGCGCCGCCGGCCGTCTACGTCACGCGGCTGCGCGACGGGCTGCGCCTGCGGGTGCAGGGGGAGACTGCCATGCTGGGAAGGTCTTCGACCTGCGACCTGCACTTTGGCGGCAATCCTGGGATGAGCAGGCGTCACCTGGAGGTGCGTCCCACCGCCGACGGGCTCACGATCAGGGACCTCGGCTCCTCGAACGGCACCTACGTGGCGGGCTCGCGCCTTGCCTCCCAGGATGTCGCGCACGTCGGGCGCGGTGGCCGGTTCACGATCGCGGGTGACGAGTTCCTCGTCGAATAGGCCCGCGCACGTCTATGACCAGGCATTTTGACCGCCCTGTGATGGCAGTTCGCTCGTCTGTGCAAAAAGTGGCCCCCTCGTGTGCGTTTCGTGTAAAATAGGCCGCGTTGAATCTTTCGGGGTGGCTCTTGCCACCCCCACATGGGCCCGTCTCCCATGCCCGGAAGCCTCCATGTCCAAGGGGACGTGAGGCTTACGGCTTACGAGGACACGGGCGCCCGCGGTGGTGCCCATGCGGCGGTGCGGGCGCTGGATAGGTGGTGGCATGGCAAGCGAATCTGATGTGGTTGGTGGCAGGTACCGGCTCCTGAGCGTGGTTGGGCGCGGCGGAATGTCCACGGTGTGGCTCGCCATGGATGAGACGCTGGGCAAGCAGTGGGCCGTGAAGGAGATTCGCCTCTCCGACGACCCGACAGCGCGCGAGATGGTGGTGGAGAGCCTGGTCTCAGAGGCCAACCTGATCAAGCGGCTTGACCATGCGGCAATTCCGCGCATCGTCGACCTGGTGGACGAGGGGGGCGTCCTCTACGTGGTCATGGACTACGTGGAGGGGAGGACCTTGGAGTCCCTGCTTGCGGAGGAGGGCCCACAGGACGAGGATGACGTGGCGGACTGGGCCATCCAGCTCTGCGACGTGCTCGACTACCTGCACCAGCGCAACCCTCCCATCGTCTACTGCGACATGAAGCCCTCCAACGTGATGCTGCGTCCGGACGGCACGATGCGCCTCATAGACTTCGGCATCGCGCGCGAGGAGCACGCCGCGCACCGGGCGGAGCGCGGCGGGCGGCACCTGGGGACCAGGGGCTATGCGTCGCCGGAGCAGTACCGGGGCGGCGACATCGACCGCCGCACCGACATCTACGGTCTTGGCGCCACGATGTACGCGCTGCTCACGGGCACGAGGCCCTCCGAGGAGGCGGAGCGCAACGCGGCGCTGCGCCAGCTGAGGCCCGAGCTGTCCGCGGGCATGGAGTCGCTCGTCTCCAAGGCCATGGAGCCCAACCCCGACGAGCGCTTCCAGAGCGCGGCCGAGATGGCCTATGCGATCGAGCGCTACAAGACGGATGACGAGCGCCACCGCAAGGGCCTGCGGCGCAAGTGGCGCGCGTTCGTGGGGACCATCGTCGCGGCGTGCGTGTGCCTTGCCGTTGGCATTGGCTGCATGGCCGCCCGCAACGTGGCGCTCGCGTCGGACTTCGACTACTGGATGCAGGTTGCCCAGCAGTCCGTCAACGAGGACGACGCGGCGGCCGCCTACGTCAAGGCCGCGTCCATCCTGCCGGCAGACATCAGGCCCTACGAGGGGATCTTTGCCCTGTACCGGCAGGATGGCGTCTTCTCCACCAATGAGGAGCTGCAGTTCGAGCGGATGGCGACCCCCGCGCTGGACGCCCTGAGGTCCAACGACGAGACCTGGGCCCGGCTCTCCTACGACGCGGGCAAGCTCTACTGGTACTACTACGACGCCTCCGACGGGTCCGACGCCGGCGGCCAGGGCTACGCCCGCATGCGCGCCGCCTCGGTCTGGATGCACAACGCCGCCTCGGTCCCGAGCTTCGAGGACCACGAGCTTGCCGCGGCCTATGCCGACATCGCCGACTTCGAGACGGACGTGGTGTCAGACATCACCGAGGGCACCGACTCGGGCCTGTACACGGCGCACTTCCAGAGGCTGACCGACCTTGTGGGCTCGGTCGGCTCGAGCGACAACGCGGTGGTCCGGCTCGACGCGGCGGACCTGGTGCTCGACTCCCTCAGGACCTACGCCCGCAAGTTCCGCGCAGACGGCATCAGCGAGGAGCAGCTGCAGGGGCTCGCCGACAGCGCCGCGCAGCTGGCCGCGTCGGTGGACGCGACCTCAGAGGCGGAGGACACCGAGAAGGAACGGGCCGAGCGGAGCTACCCCCTGGCTACCCAGGCCATAGAGGACGCCTTCGTGGACGTGGGGAGGACCGAGTGATGACGAACGTGCTTGGCGTGGCATCGACGGTGGGCTACGTGCTGGCGGCCCTCCTGGCGCTGGTCGCGGTGATCCTCTTCTTCACCCTGCACATCCGCAGCGTGCGCGACGAGCTTACCGGGCGCACGGCGGCTGCCGCCATCGCGCAGATGCGGGGCATGACGTGGGCCGCCCGCCGGCGGCGCGAGGCCGTGGCGCGGCGGCTCACCGCAGACGGCACCGGTGCCCCGGAGGGCGAGGGCAGCGGGAGCCTGCACCTGCGCATGGTGGATGTCCCAGGCCGCAAGGCCGGGGACACCGCGGGGCCCGCACGCACGGCGGACGAGGCCGTCACCACGATGCTGGCCTCGGGGCACGACGGGGAGGACGAGGGAGACGAGGCGATGACCACGACGCTGAGCCTGGGGGCAGACGGCGGCGACGAGGACATGACCGTCGTCGTGACGGACGGCGCGCCTGCGGAAGCGGCGGCGGACGACGAGCTGGAGACCACCCTGCTCGAGGGAAGCGCCGCAGGCGAAGGCAGCGGCGCGGGCGAAGGGGATGACGAGCGGTGACGGGACGCATCAGAAGCACGTGGAAGGCCCGCTGGGCCCTCCTCCTCACTGCGCTCGCGGTGGGCGTCGTGGCCCTCTGCGCGGTGCCGACGAACACGCTTGCCGAGACGCCGAGCACGAAGAGCCTCACGGTGTCCGACGTCACCATCCGGGTGCCCGACTCGCCTGATGGCGAGGTCACCAACGAGCTCCTGAGCGCCGACGGCACCACGCTGTACGTGGGGGCCCAGACGGGCGTCACCCTCGGCCTCACGCTCACCGACGGCGCCGGTGCCAACGTCACCACGGTCCCCCGCGTCCTGGTGAGCGCCAGGGTGGGTGGCAGCACCCAGACCTACAAGGCCACATGGTCGGCCGCGGCGGGCTGCTACCAGGTGACCATCGCCCCGCCAGACGGCAGGGCGGCCTCCCTTACGGTGTCGGGCCTCTCTTTTGCGGTGGACCCTGACTACGGGACCGTCACCTCGACTGGCCCCTCCTCCCTCGCCGGCACCGTGGTGACGTCCTCGGGTGCCACGGAGACCTCCGTGACGAGCGTCTCGTTCGTCGTCGAGGGCGAGGGCTATGCGGTGGGGCTGCGCAACGGGGGTGCCGCGCTGGCCTCGGGCGGCACGACCACCTACCTGAACGCCCTCTCCGGGACGGCCGTCGTCACGGACCCCCTGGCCCAGCTCCTCGTGGACGCCCCTGGCAGCAACATGAGCGCCGCCGTGGGGTCGCAGGAGCTGGAGGTGAGCCTGAGCTCGGCAGACGGCACGACGTCCACCTCGACCACCCCGCTCTCGTCCCTCACGGCCTCCGGTGGCACGTGGACGACGGACGTGGCGTCGCCGACCTCCGACGGGACCTACACCTACACCCTGGCCTACCACCACGACCTCGGCGGCGTGTACGGCTTCGGCGCGCGTTCCGCCGGTACCGCCACGGCCACCTGCCTCGTGAACTACGACACGACCTTCTCGCAAGCGAGCGTGCCCTTGGTGCGCCTGCCGGACGCCGGCGCCACGCTCGAGGTTCGGAGCCAGGAGACGGGCACCGGCGAGGCCGTCCGCTACCTCGTGAACGCCGGCAACAGGCTCGTCGTCAGCATCGCCGACGACGAGGGCGGCTCCGGCTTGGACCCCGCCACGCTGCGGCTGTCGTACCAGTGCCACGACGCCACCATGGGCGGCTCCCAGGCCGGCACCCTCAGCCTCGGGAGCGGCATCGAGCGGGCGGGCAACGACGAGTACGCCATCACGCTGCCCGACGGCGTCTACCGTCTGGACGAGCTTTCCTTCACGGCGAGCGACCGCGCCGGCAACCCGCTCGGCCCGGCGGTGCATGCCACCGACGCCATCGAGGGGGCCGACTTCGACGCGCTGCTCTGCGACGACTTCCCGAAGGGCGCGAGCACGCGCCTGGGGGTCACGAGGGGGAGCGGGAGCTGGGTCAACGCCGAGGGCGCCGCCGACACCCTCATGGTGACGACGGGCGTGGGCGGGCCGGTGCCCACCGTCACGGCGTGGGTCCAGGATCCCGGCCTGTTCGACTTCTCCTCGAGCTACCTGGGGACGAGGCCCACCGTCGTGACGGTGACCTACACCGACACCGCCGGCAACGCCTCCGCGCCCGTGGCCTATGCCGCCGACGCCCTCTCGGCCCTGCCGGGGGGTCGCCACGGGCAGGCCGTCACGCTCGACCAGGGCACGGGCAAGTACGTCATCGACGTCACCTACCGCGGCGCAACCCGGTCGTGGACCGTCTTCTACGGCACGGGCGGGTCATCCCTTGTGGGCGTGGCCCTCTCCGACGCCAGCTCGTCCTCCTTCGTCGCGCACTACGACGGCGGTGGCAACACGGACGCCCACTCGGACTTCGTGGGCTTCTCGCCGGTCATGGAGCTTGCGGTCTCGAACCCCCTCACCAGCCTCCTGCCCTGGGGCCTGGGCAGGCAGAACGTGACGGTCGAGGGCGTGCAGTACCGTGCGGACGGGGGGAGTGAGTGGCAGGGGCTCTCGACGCCGCTTGCCGCCAAGCGTGGCAGCTCCGCAGACCTCTACGAGGTGGAGTTCTCCACTCCGGGGGAGTATGACCTGTCAGGCGCCCAGGTGCGCATGACGGATGCCTTCGGCGTGACGACCGTCCACGACCTGGCGGGCCTGCTTGCCACGTCGGTCGACGGGACGGACGACCTCACAACCGTGGTCACCATGGACAGGGGCCAAATCGACCCGCAGGTGTCGGTGGACGTGAGCGACGGCGAGGGCGTCCAGGGCGCGGCGCGCGCGGGCTACCACCGAGGCGGCGTGGTGGTCACGGCGATAATCACCGGCAACCCGTACCTGGACCTCTACCAGCACAGCACCACCGCTACGACCGACCTGCTCGAGCTCGTCTGCGACGACTGCCAGGGCGGGACGCAGACCTTCCGCTACGACGTCGTCGGCTACCAGCCGACGACCGTCACCAACCCGGACGGTTCGGTCACGAAGGGCTGGGTCGCGACCCAGGACCTGTCGGGCGACGGCCTGCCGCAGGGGGTGTACCGCTACACCGTCACGCACAACTGGCCCATCGGCGGCACCTCCTCGGCCGAGGGCTCCTTCGTCATCGACTACCAGGCGCCAACGCTCGGCGACCTGGAGCTGTCCGTGCCCGGGGCCACTGCGGGGGATCCCGGCGGCCCGGTCGGGCGCTGGGGAATCCTCTTCTACAGCAGGCCCGTGCGCGTCGCACGCACGGCGGACGACAACGTCTCGGGCGTGGACCCTGACAGCGCGCGCGGGTCGTTCGTCCCCGACGGGGGGAGGACGGTGCGCTTCGACCAGGCGAGCGGCCGGCTCGTCCTCGACCTCCCCAACGACAACGACCGCCTGATGCTGGACCAGTCGAGCATGACGGTGTCGGACCTCGCGGGCAACGAGGCCACCGCCTCCGAGGGGGCCCCGCTGGACTTCCTCGAACTGGTGCGGGCGGGCAGGTCCAACGTCGACAGCTCGGCCACCGAGGTCGTCGTGGACACCGAGGCGCCGGTGCTGACCCTTGCCTTCGACAACAACGACGTGCGCAACGGCCACTACTACAACGCCGGCCGCACGGGGACGCTCACCCTCGTCGAGTCCACCTTCGACCTCGTGAGGGCCAACGACCCCCAGTTCCAGGTTGCAACCGTGACCCACGACGGGGCCGCGCGCGCGATCACGGCAAGCGACTTCCAGAACCCCTCGGGAGACGGCATGACCTGGGTCGCAACCATCGATGCCACCGCAGACGGCGACTGGGACGTGAGCGCGAGCTACACCGACGTCGTGGGCCACTCCTCCGAGGCGGTGGGCGACTCGTTCACGGTCGACACCGCGGCGCCCGTGCTGACGGTGAGCTACGACAACAACGACGCCCGCAACGGCCTCTACTACAACAGCCCGCGCACGGCGACCGTCGAGGTCCGCGAGAGGAACTTCTCGCCCGACCTGGCGTCGGTGACGGCCACGGCCACGGACGCCTCCGGTGCCGCGGCCAGCGCCCCCGGCGCGTCGGGCTGGTTCCAGACAGGCGAGCAGTACGCGCAGGAGGCCACGGTATACTTCGGCGACGAGCTGCACTACACGCTTTCCGCCACCGCCACCGACCTTGCGGGCAACGTCGCCGTGGCCTACGAGGGACCCGAGTTTGTCATCGACATGACCAGCCCCGTGATAGACATCCAGAACGTCGCGGACCGCACCGCCTATGCGGGGACGGTCGCGCCGTACGTGAGCATGCAGGACACCAACTACAGCCTCAGCGGGTCTGGGGTCACCCTCGTGGGGGCCCATGCGGGCGAGGTGGGATACATGCCCGGCATGAGCACGGACTACACGGACACCGGCGAGAGCGTCACGTACGCGGACTTCGCGCACGAGCTCTCCTACGACGACGTCTACACGCTCACCGCACAGGCCACCGACCTCGCCGGCAACAGCGTGGAGGAGGCGCGGACCTTCTCGGTCAACCGCTTTGGCTCCAACTACGTCTACTCCGACGCCACGGCCGCCCTGCGCGGCACGTACCTGCGCGTCCCGCAGGACGTCTCGGTGACCGAGATCAACGTCTCGGGCCTCGACGACGCGCGGACCCACGTCGAGGTGGTCGAGAACGACGAGGTGCGCGACCTGGCGCCGGGCGAGGGCATGGAGGTCGAGAAGACAGACGACGCCGGCTGGAGCGCCACCACCTACACCATCCCCGCGGCCGAGTTCTCGGACGACGCCTACTACCGGGTGCTGCTCACCTCGCGCGACCTCGCCGGCAACCTCTCGCAGAACCTGATGGACGACAAGGACGCCGACCGCGACGGCGTGGCCTCCATCGAGTTCGCGGTGGACGGCACCGCCCCCACGGGCGGCTTCGCGGGCGCCGCGCAGGGCGCCGTCTACTTCGGCCCCGACCGCGACGCGCTGCCCACCGCCTCCGACAACATGGCGCTGGAGAGCGTGCAGGTCTCGCTGGACGGCGGCGAGCCCGTGAGCTACGATGCCGAGGAGGCCGCAAACGGCGGGATGTCGCTCGTGGTGCCGGCCGACGCCCATCCCCACGACCTGACGATCGTGGCGAGGGACCGGGCGGGCAACGTGCGCACGCAGGAGGCGCGCGGCGTGACCGTGGCCGCCGACTGGGGGCAGTACCTGCTGAACAACCCCGGCGCGCTCTTCGCCGTGGCGGGCACCGTCGTCGCGACGGTGGGCCTCGCGGCAATAGGGGTGGCGGCGGCGGTGCGCCACCACCGCATGGGCGAGCGGAGGAGGAACCCGTTCGGCCACTAGCGTCACCCGGACGCATGCAACCCCCGCGACAGCGGGGTGCATGGATAGGCAAGGCCATGCAGGAGTGCCCGCGGGCACATGGCAGAAAGGAACGGACATGGCAGGACAGATTAGGATCACCCCCGACCAGATGCGCGTGCGTGCGGGCGAGTACCGCACCGAGGCCGACAACGTCGGCCAGGTCATCTCCAAGATGGACAGCCTGTTGGCCGCCCTGCAGGAGGAGTGGGAGGGCAGCGCCGCCACCGCCTACGCTGGCAGGTTCCAGGAGCTGCGCCCGAGCTTCGTCTCGGCCCAGGACCTCATCACCGAGATCGCCGGCTCCCTCGACGCTACCGCGCAGTCGCTGGAGGAGACCGACGCCAACATCGCGAGCCAGTTCCAGGCCTAGCGGAAGGCGCCCCGCACGGCGCCCATGCGGCCTCCGGGCCGCGTGGGCGCCCGCACCGGGGGAACGACATGACACCCAGCCTCCTCATCACCGTCGTCATCGACGGGAACGCCTACACCACGACCGTAGACACCCTCTCCCATGGCATCCATCACCTCACGGATGGTACGGGAGAGGGGCGTGGCCATGCCGTGGCGAGCGTCTCGTGCGGCGAGGAGGGGGTCTTCCTGCGCCCCATGGGCGGGGCGAGCCTGGCCGACGAGGCGGGCGAGGGGCTGGAGCGGGCGCCCCTCGGGGGCACGGACGCCCAGGCGTTCGCGCTCGAGGGCGGACGTGCAGCAGACGGTGCCACCGTCTTCGTGCGCACGGCCGACGCGGGGCTGGCCGACTACCACAAGGTCGGGTTGGTGCACGACGGCTCGGTCGTGATAGGGCGTGACGCGTCCTGCGACCTTGCGTACGACATGCGGTGGGTGTCGGCCCGCCATGCCGAGCTCAGGCTGGAGGGGGAGTCCCTCTCCGTGCGCGACCTGGGGAGTGCCAACGGGACCTTCGTGAACGGGTGCGCCCTGGCCCCTGACGCCCCGGTGGCCCTCGAGCCGGGCGACGTGGTCCAGGTCATGGACCTCACGGTCCTCGCAGGCCGCAGGCTCCTGCTCCTGAACGCGCCGCGCGGCCTCACGGAGCGCCTCGGGAGCGCGGCCGTGCACATCGACCACGACGAACTCGTCGCCCGCGCCCCCGAGGCCACCCCCGACGACCAGCTTCCCGGCCCTCGCCCGTTCTGGCCCGCACCGCGCCTCATGCGCACGGTCCACCGCAAGGCCTACAACGTCGAGGAGCCGCCGCCTGCGAAGGAGCCTGACGACACCCCCGCCATCGTGAAGATGGGACCATCCTTCCTGATGGCGATGAGCTCGATATTCATGGGCGCCAGCGCGGTCTCGCGCATCGCGGGGGGAGCCGACGTGCTTTCGTGCGCGCCGTCGGTGGCGATGTGCGTCGCCATGCTCGGCGGCATGATGGTCTGGCCCCAGATCACGCGCCGCTACGAGCGCAGGAAGGCGGCCCGCGACGAGGAGCGCCGCCGCAGTGCCTACTCCGACTACCTTGCCTCCCGCGAGATGGAGTTCCGTCGTGAGCGCGACGAGCAGGCCTCCATCCTCGCCGAGAACCGCGTGAGCGCCGCCGAGTGCCTGCGCAGGGCGGAGGCGCTCGACCCGCGCCTCATGAGCCGCAGCCCGCTGGAGGCAGACTTCATGCAGCTGCGCGTGGGTACAGGCACCCTGCCGCTCGAGGCCGACTTCAGGTGGCCCGAGCGCCGCTTCACGATGGACAAGGACGACCTCTTGGACCTGGCCCGCGGCCTCTCCGAGCGCCCGCCGGCGCTCGAGGGCGCCCCCATCGCGCTCGACCTGCTGTCATCCTGGGTGACGGGCCTGGTGGGCGAGCGCGGCCAGCGCTGGGGCCTGGTACGTGCGCTCGTCGCGCAGGTGGCCACGCTCTACAGCCCCCGCGACGTGAAGGTGGCGGCCGTGGCGCCGGCGGGCGAGCGGCGGGAGTGGCAGTTCCTCTCCGCGCTGCCGCATACGCTCGCCGACGACGGCCGCACGCGCCTCGTCGCGAGCGACGAGGCGTCGATGCGCGAGCTGTCGGGCTACCTCGCCCGCGAGCTGGGCGGCCGCTCGGGTGATGCCGCAAAGCGGCAGGTTGCCGACTACGGGACCTACTACCTGGTGCTCTGTGCCGACCGCGAGCTCGCGGACTCCTCGGACGCCCTGGCCCGCCTCATGGGCCTGCAGGGCAACCGGGGCTTCTCGCTGCTCTTCACGGCGGACGCGGTGGACGGGCTCCCGCGCGAGTGCCGCCGCGTGCTCGAGCTGGGCGGGAGCGGCGCGTCTAGGCTCTACGACCGCGCCGACGTGGCCGGAAGCGAGCAGCCCTTCGAGGCGGACCCGCCCGTGGGTGCCGTGGGCATGGCCCGCCTCGCCTCCCGGCTCTCCCGCCTCGACCTCGGGGGCGACGAGGAGGCCTTCGAGCTGCCGGCCTCCCTCGGCTTCCTCGAGACGTTCCAGGCGGGCTTGGTCGCCGACCTCGACGTGGAAGGGAACTGGGCGCGCGCGGACTCGTCGCGCAGCCTGGCGGCCCCCATCGGCCTCGACTCCCGCGGCGCCCTGGCCACGCTCGACCCGCAGGAGGCCTTCGACGGGCCCCACGGGCTCGTGGCGGGCACCACGGGCTCGGGCAAGTCCGAGCTGCTCATCACCTGGATACTCTCCACGGCCACGCACTTCCCGCCGGAGCAGGCGGCCTTCGTGCTCATCGACTACAAGGGCGGCGGCCTGGCCGACGCCTTTTCCCGCGGGGGCCTCAGGCTGCCGCACCTGGCGGGCACCGTCACCAACCTCGACGGCGCGGAGGTGGCGCGCTCGCTGGCGTCGCTGAGGGCCGAGCTGGTGCGCAGGCAGGCCATGCTGGCCGAGGCCAAGCGGCTCACGGGCGACGCCACGATGGACGTCTCGGGCTACCAGCGGCACTGGGCCGCGGGCGAGCTTGCCGAGCCCATGCCGCACCTGTTCGTGGTGGCCGACGAGTTCGCCGAGCTCAAGGCGCAGGAGCCGGAGTTCATGGACGGCCTGGTCTCGGCCGCGCGCATAGGCCGCTCCCTCGGCGTCCACCTGGTGCTGGCCACGCAGAAGCCCACGGGCGTGGTCTCCGACCAGATCCAGGCCAACTCGCGCTTCCGCGTGTGCCTGAGGGTGGCGGACGCCGCCGACTCCAGGGAGATGATACGGCGCCCCGACGCGGCGGCGCTCGAGGGGCCGGGGCGCTTCATCCTGCTGGTGGGCTACGACGAGCGGCTCGTCCTGGGCCAGGCCGCCTGGGCCGGCGGCCCCTGCGCGGCGGGCTCCGGCCCCGCGCGCGACCTCTCCGTGGAGCTCTGCGACGCCTGCGGGGCCCAGCTCGCCTCGGCGAGGCCCGCCGCGGGCGCCCCCGCCGCGGGCACCGAGCTCGACGCGGTGCTCGCCGAGGTCCGCCGCGCCGCGGGCGGCCGGGGGGCGCGCAGGCTGTGGCTGCCGCCGCTGCAGGCCCACCCCACCGTCGCCGCCCTGAGGGCCCGCTACCCCGAGGCCCGCGCGGGCGACGGGCCCTGGGAGCTCGACCCCGTCGTGGGCGAGCTCGACGACCCGGCCCGCCAGGAGAAGCGCCCGCTCGCCCTGCCGCTCTCGAGGGAGGGCAACGCCGTCGTCTACGGGGCCGTGGGGTCGGGGGCGGAGGGCGTGCTCCAGGCGGCGCTCTGGGACCTGCTGCTCGACCACGGCGCCGACGAGCTCAACGTCTACGCGGTGGACCTCGGCTCCGGCACGCTTGCCGCGTTCCGCGGGGCGCCCCAGGTGGGCGGGGTGGTCATCGGGGGAGACGAGGAGGGAGTGCGCAGGCTCCTCGACATGCTGGTCTCGGCGATCTCGCGTCGTCGCGAGGTCCTCTCGCCCTACGGGGGCTCGCTGCGCCGGTTCCATGCTGCCGGTGACTCGATGGCCTCGGTGCTCCTCGTGGTCGACAACCTCGCGGCCTTCTGGGAGCTCTTCCCGCAGGAGGAGGCGCGGCTCGTGCAGGTCTCGCGCGACGGTCCGGCGGTGGGCGTCCACCTCCTGGCGCTTGCGCCGACCGCCGTCTCCGTCAGGTTCCGTCTCAAGTCCAACGTCAGGCTCTCCATCGCCAGTGAGCTGCCTGGGCTTGACGAGTATGTGGCCGTCTTCGGCTCCCTGCACGGCATGCGCATCCCCAAGGGTCGCGGGAGAGGCCTCGCGCGGGTTGGTGACGACCTGCTGGTGTACCAGTCGGCTGACGTTGTCGACGAGGGAGGGTCCCCCTACGAGGCGTGCGCAGAGCTCTCCTCCGGGCTTGCGAAGGACGCGGACGGCGCTGAGGCGCCGGCGATTCCGTCGCTGCCTGAGGTCATCGCCCTCTCCGAGCTTATGGCGGGTGCCGGTGCCACGCGCGTGCCCTATGGCGTGCACGTGGACGACCTCTCCGTCGCCTCATTCGAGCCAAGGGACGGCCGCGTCAAACGCATCCTCTACCAGCGCACCGTGCAGTGCAGGGGGTTCCTCTCGTCCTGGCTGGACGCCCTTGACGCAAACGGGCAGAGCGTCACTCTCGTCGACGCGGGCGGGATCGTCTCCGTGATGGATGATGAGAACACCGAAGCGCCCGAGGCCAAGGATGCGGAAGCCCTTGGCACCATCCTGGAGGAGCTGGCCGTCGCGGACATACCGACATCGTTCTTGCGTCTGCTCGTGGTCACAGGGTTTGCCGGGCTGCTGTCTCGCCTCGGCCCGTCCAGGTCACGGGACGTGACGGAGGCCGTCAGGCGGCTGAGTTCTGCGGGGAGCCTCCTGGTGGTGCTCGTGGACACGGCGGACTCCGCGGGTTCCTATGTCAGGGAGCCGTGGTTCCGTGAGCAGTCGTCCGTGCGCGAGGCGCTCTGGGTGGGCGATGGAGTGGCGAGCCAGGGCTCGCTGACGCTCAGCTACTCCTCCAAGCTGGAGCCCAAGGTGGGCGACGGCATGGGCTACTCGGTCGAGGGGGGCGTCCCGCGTCTCGCGAGGCTCGTGGGGGTCCCATAGCCGCGCGGCACACGGATCGGTTGGCAGACAGGGTTGGCGCCCGGCAGGGACGGGTGCGCAAGCAGAAGGGAGCCTACATGGAGTGTCCGGACTTTCTCCCGTTGGGATCGGTGGTGCGCGTGAGGGGCAGCGAGAAGCCCCTCATGGTGATCTCCCGCGCGGTCGTCGTGCCGCAGGGCGACAAGCGCTCCTACTACGACTACGGCTGCTGCCTGTGGCCCGAGGGCCTCATGTCCGATGCGGTGGCCTACTGCAACCACGATGCGGTGACGGGGGTGCTCTCCAAGGGCTATTCGGGAGAGGGGGAGCAGGCGATGCTGAAGACGCTCGGCAAGGCGCTCGCCACGCTCGACATTCCCAAGGGGAACCCCACCCCTCTCGGTGGCAGGGGCTGAGGGAGACATGAGCGAGGACAAGAGCTGGATACAGGCTCGCATAGACGACCTCAGCAATGCGATTGCCGACGCCCAGGGGACCATGGCGGCCGACCAGGAGAAGATCGACAGGCTGGACGAGGCGTCCAGGCAGCTGAGCGACTGCTACAACACGGCGGAGTCGGCCAAGGAGGACATCAGCGGCTTCGATGCGGGCGACTCCTGGGCCGGGAGCAAGCGCGACACCTACGACCAGGACAAGGACGAAGTCAATGACGAATGTGGCACCTACTGCGACGCGATCCTGGACGCTCGCAACCAGTTGCAGCAGAAGAAGAGCGCGCTGTCGGCGGAGAGCCTGAACCTCGGTGGGCTCATCCAGTCGTGGAACAGCCAGATCAGCGGCTGGTGGGACCAGCTGACCAACTAGGGGGGCGACGCATATGCCAGCACAGATGACCGTCGTGGTTGACGGTGAGTCGATTGGGGATGTTCGGGTCACCTGCGAGAACGCCGGGACCAATCTCTCGGGGGCGATTGTCGACGTGCCGGAGCCCTCGGGTAGCTCGGACGCACTCGCGGCCTTCTGCGAGCAGGCCCGGAGGCTCAATGACCTCGTCACGCGGTACGGGGCCGTCATCACCAAGGACGCTGGGACGCTCCGGGATGCCATCGACCAGTTCGAGGGCTGGGACGGCGACACAGCGTCAAGGTATTAGCAAGGTATTAGAATAGCTGGCGGGGGCGGACTGCCCCGGGCGGAAGGGAGTTCGACATGGCAGGCAAGAAGGGAACCTACGACTTCACGAGGGACAGGCTGGGCCTGCGGCTGAGGGTGATGGGCACGGTCTCGGCGCTCGCCGGTGCCGCGTTCGTCGCCTGCGCCGCGCTGCTCGCGAGCGTCGGGTCGGGCGCGGGCGGCCACGCCCGGCTGATCGGGGCGCCCGGCGCCGCGGCCGTGGGCGCGGCGGGGGCGTGCCTGCTCGCCCTGGGCGTGCTGCTGCTCGTCGCCCCGTCCAGGCCCAGGCTGGCCGGCGCCGCCAGGGCCCTCGCCCTCGCCCTGCTCGCCCTCTGCGCGGCGCTGCTGGCCATGGGGCTGGCCGACGGCAGCGGGAGGCTGGCCGTCGCCTTCGGCGGCGTGGGCGCCGCGATGGCCGGCGGCGTGCTGCCCCTGATCAGGGAGGGGAGGGTCGGCTGATGGGCTGGGACGTGTCCATCGGGGACGCGGACGCCCTGGGCGGGTGGATGGCGTCCTCGAGCGGAGGCCTTGGCGACGCGCTGGGCGGCGCCTCGGACGCCGCTGCGGCCGTGAGCGGGCTGGGCAGCAGCTTCGAGGGGGCGACCGCCGACGCAGTGAAGAGCTACTGGGGCCAGGTGCACGGGTGCATGGCGTCGGCCCTCGGCGCGGCCCTCACCCAGCTCACGGCCAGCTACTCTGAGTACTTCAACGAGCTCGATGCCATAGACGGGAGCGCCTACGCGCGCTTCGTGCAGGAGGAGGTCGAGTCGGCGCAGGGGAAGGCGTCGGACGTGGGGCCGACCTTCGCCGACGTCGACGGCGGGGTGCGCTCCGCGCTCGGCAGCGTCTCGGACATCGTGTCCGTCGCGGCGCCCGGGGTGGACGCCGTCACGAGCGGCCTCTCGGCGATCGAGCAGGAGACGGGCGACCTCGACCGGCAGGTGTCCGCCGCGGAGTCCGACGGCGTGGCGAAGGCCGCCGCCGCGGCCGAGCTCATATCGAGCGCCGAGGGGTTCCTCGCGCAGATCGAGGCCGGCAGCGCCGGCGGGGGCACGAGCTACGTGCCCGCCGACTTCTTCACGACCCAGGCCGCGGCGGGCCTCCTGGACGCCCTCGAGGCGTTCTCCGGCTCCCCCTACGCCGACGGCGACTACGTGAGCGGCCGGCTGGGCCAGATGGCCTCCGCCATCCAGGGGCACGACCAGACGCGATTCGAGGACGCCAAGAGGGAGGCGGAGGAGCAGAGCGTGCTCAAGATCGTGGCCGGCGTCGGTGTCGCCATCGCCGGGGCGGCCGCGATAGTGGCGACGGCGGGTGCCGCGACCCCGGTCGTGGCCCTCGCGTTCGGCGCCGTGGGCGGCGCGACGATCGTGTTCGGCGCGGCGGACGTGGCCGAGGGCGTGCAGGACGCCTACAAGAGCTTCAATGCCCGGGACTGGGACGAACTCGGCACCAGGTCGTTCAACTTCGTGCGCGACACCGTGTTCAACGGCGACGAGGGCTCGTACAGGACGGTGGAGGGCGTGCTCGTGACGGCGTGCTCGCTCGCCGGGCCCGCCGCCAGGGGCTCCCAGGCGCTCTCCGCGGCCATGCAGGGCGGGAGTAGGGCCTCGGCCCTGCTCGCCGGCGGCAGGGCGGCCGTGGGCGACTACCTCCGGTCCCAGGCGCTCGGCCTCGCGGACCAGTACGTGGTCAACCCCGCCCTCAGCGCCCTGGTCGGCGGTGGGACCGCGGGGAAGCTCCTCGTCGGGCTCAAGGACGACGCCATGGGCATCCGGGGCCTCGCGGGGGGCCTGAGGCGCCCGTCCGGCACGGAGGGGCACGTCAGGGTCGAGGCGTCCGCCGAGTCCGGCGAGGGGGTGGGGATGAGGGTCCCCGCGACTGACGGCGAGGCCAAGGTGGGCCTGGGCGTCGGCACGCCGGAGGCGGTGCCCGTGCCCGGGGACGAGCACGTGAGGGTCGACACGAGCTCCGTCATAAGCGACGTCGAGAGCGGGAGGGTCGAGCTCGGCAGCTCGATCAGGAAGGGCAACTTCGTGGAGATGAAGGCCGACGCCGACTACACCGGCGCCGGCTACACGCGTGTGAGCAGCGACAGCGTGACGAGCCTCGACGCCCCGACCCACCACGGCATCGACGGCGTATACTACATGGAGGGCAGGCGGCCCCCGTATGTCATCGTCGAGAGCAAGTACGGCACGAGCCAGCTTTCGCGGCTGGCGGACCACAAGACGAGGCAGATGAGCGATAAATGGATATACGACAGACTGGAGAACGCCGTGGGCAAGGACATGGCAAAGGAGATCCGCAACGCCGGCTATAGCCGCGAGCTCTACCGCGCGGCCCCCGACGGGGCGGGCGGCTTCAGCGTCACGACCAGGCAGATCAATTCGGACGGGTACGTCGTGAGGGGGAGCGCGGGCTCCGTCACGGGAGGAGGGGTCGGATGACGGTGCGCGACTGGAACAGGGACGAGGCCTACTTCGACCAGTTCATAGCGGGGAGGGAGAGGCTCATCGCCGAGGTGTCGGAGGAGATCGAGCGCGGCGAGGTGCGCGAGGACAGGGTCCCCGCGGTGAGGTACGGGGTGCTGCTGTACCTCCTCCAGACCACGGAGGCCAGCTACTCGCGCGGGGACCCGATGCCGGAGGTGGCCCGCCGGGCGAGGCGGGCGCTCGACTACCTCGAGTCCGGCGACTTCTGGCACAGTGGCGGGTCGTACGGGGGCCTCCGGATAGCCTCCCTCATGGCCCTCGTCTCGGACGACCCCGGCGAGCCGGCGCGCCTGCGCCCGCTCGTCTGCGACCCCGGGCGCGAGGAGTGGGCCTTCGACGTGGTCCTGGGGGAGGACCCCGACGCGATCGCGGGCGAGGCCGGCATCAGGTACTACGCGGGCATGCGCGCGGTGGCCGACGCGCCTGCGGCCGAGAGGCCGGAGGCGCTCCGCCGGCAGGTCTCGCTCTGGTACACCAAGCGCCGCAGCGAGTACTGGTGGGGCTTCCACAGGAAGGTCGACCGCGACGACCTCTACTTCGGCTACTGGGCGCTGGAGTACGCGGCGCTCGCCCGCAGGCTCGGCGTGGACGACTCGGCGCTCGAGGGCGCAAAGTACTACCCCTACGAGCTCGCCCACTGGCTGGACGATACGGACAGGGAGGCATAGCCATGGGCCTGGATGTGACGTACCACCCCATCGACCCGGCGTGGGCGGAGGGGGCGTTCCTCTCGCTCGTCCCTGCGGCGCGGGCGCGCGACCTTTCGCACGCCCGCCAGCTGGCTGCCGACGCGGGGCTGGGACAGGATGCGAGGGACCTCTACCTGAGCCTGCTTTCTGCGGCTGCCTCCTGGGATGACCCCGCCGCGCCTTTCGAGGCGGGGTGGGGCTACGCCCTCTGCGCCGCGCAGACCTGCTTCGGGCCCTACTGGTACACCAGGGGGTCATCGCTCACGGGCTTCCTCGGCGCCCCCGGCGCGCCCGCCGGCCTGGCGGCGGACCTCGGCGGGGAGCCCGCGCTCTCCCACCTGCCCCCCAACCCCAGGGAGGGCCGCATCACGCAGAACTACCGCTCCGGCGCGTGGCTGCCGCCCGCGTCGGTCGGGCGGCTCCTCTCGCTCCTGGGGTCGGACCCCGCCGTCTCCTCCGCGTTCCGGGCCGCGTTCCCCGGGGGGCAGTCCGAGGTCGTGGGGTCGGCCCTGGGGTGGGCCCGCGAGCACGGCTGCGGCCTCATGGAGGCGGCGGACCTGGTCGTCCCCGACCCCGTCGACCCCAGGGGGACTGAGGCCACCTGCTGGCTCCCCAACCTCGACCTCGCGGGCGTGAGGCTCTACGCCGCCGAGGCGGAGAGGCAGCTGCGCGGGGCGGGCGCCCCCTACGACGAGATGACCAGGGGCGTCCCGCGCTGGTTCGACCTGTAGCCCCGGCTGGGAGGGCGCCGGGGGCGCACGACACCGACGACCTCGCCGGCAGGATGGGGTCGCTCGACGGCGGCATCGCGGCGCTCGCGGAGCAGCGGGCGGCGCGCGACGACGTGTACGCCGAGGTACGAAGCGTATGACGTCGGACACACGCTCGAGAGGCCCGAGGAGTGGGGAGGCAGGCATGCGCGCACTGACGAGGAGGCGGTTCCTGGGCGCGGCGGCGCTCTCCGGCTGCGGGCCGCAGGGGGCCGGGAGGCGCCCCTGGGAGGGGTGTTAGCGTCAATTAGGAAATCACCAATCCGCACAACTTTCAGGCGCCAATCGCGCCAATGGTCTTTCGCCGGTCAGGCAAGCGATTCGTCGCCGCTTCCGGCGTCCCCGCGGGCTCGCGGCTGGGCCTCCTGCCCCATCACCTCCCTCGCCCTGTAGGACTTGCCCGTGATCTTGATCACGTGGCAGTGGTGGCAGGCCCGGTCCGCGATGGCCGAGGCGACGACCGGGTC